>NZ_CP016285.1:0-15297 GCF_001679765.1 Bacillus sp. B25(2016b)
TACCAGTTGTTCTGCCAAGGGCATAGCTGGGTAGCTATGTGCGGAAGGGATAAGTGCTGAAAGCATCTAAGCATGAAGCCCCCCTCAAGATGAGATTTCCCATAGCGTAAGCTAGTAAGATCCCTGAAAGATGATCAGGTTGATAGGTTCGAGGTGGAAGCATGGTGACATGTGGAGCTGACGAATACTAATAGATCGAGGACTTAACCATATAATATGTAGCAATGTTATCTAGTTTTGAAGGAATATGCCTTCATAGTTTGGTGATGATGGCAGAGAGGTCACACCCGTTCCCATACCGAACACGGAAGTTAAGCTCTCTAGCGCCGATGGTAGTTGGGACCTTGTCCCTGTGAGAGTAGGACGTCGCCAAGCAACTAAAAACACAAGTCATTTGACTTGTGTTTTTTTATTTCCCATGAAATAGATTTGGTTCCATTAATAAAAAATTTGAAATATAGTAAGGGATTTTTTGAGCAGAAATACTTAGAAATTGATAAATAAATGGATAATCTTCAGAACCATAACTGCCAAGTAAGTCATACCACCAATCTGTTTCATACCTAGAAATCATGCTTAAATTATAGAGCAATAAATAATGAATGAGGAGTTCAGGTAATATTGGCTTAGGATTTCTAGGATCAGTCGTAAGTGGCAAATAATAAGTATTAGTAAGATGTTCATAGTATAAAGGAGTACTGTACATAGGATTCCATGATTGAATGGGCGCTGTAAAAAGTAAATTCGATTCATTAGTCTTCTCAGGTACATGCTGTATTGATAAATGCTTACAAGATGTTTCAATGTAACGAGAAAATCTCTCTTTAGTCATATGTAATCGATCTAGTAGGTTGACTGAAAAGGAGAGCTCATTTTTAATTGTTGAATCGATTTTATATAAAGTTGATCCTTTTTGACTATAACGAAATAAATTTTGTAATTCTGGAATATTTCCCATTAATTCTAACATGTTAAATTTTTCTGCTTCTAAGTGTTTCATGTGAAACAGTTGTTCTGCAACATGAGTAAATAATCCGTTTTTTTGTACCTTCACCTCATCTTCTAAAAATTGATACCCTTGTTTTTTTCGTTTGCGAGTTGTAACGCCATGAGCTAAAACAGTAGTGGATTCAGGATAGTTAGGGTCAATAGTTAGTAGGCATGCTTTAAAAAGTTGACTAATTCCATAAAATAACAACATTGGTTGAATGGAAAATGGAGCTGTCTTATATAATTCATAATAATTTTTCCCGTGTTCTAAGTAATAAATAAAGGGATAACAATTTTCAAAACTTTTTTTTTCGGCATCCTGAATAGAGGATTTTTCGTAACAACGGGCAAGATAACGTTGTACGTTTTGAGATGAAAAAAAGAAACTTAACTGCTGCCAAGTACAAGATGTTTGATGCATATATTACGCTCCTTTTATTGTCTAAAAATTCTAACATATATATACGTCCTTGACAGTATTTTAACCAATTGATAAGCTACTAATAATAATTTCTGGTATCATAGGGGGAACAATTATGTGGGAATCTAAATTTGTTAAAGAAGGTTTGACTTTTGATGATGTATTACTTGTACCAGCTAGGTCAGATATATTACCAAGAGAAGTAAGTGTTAAAACAGTTTTATCTGAAAGCTTACAGCTAAACATCCCGTTAATTAGTGCAGGAATGGATACAGTAACAGAAGCTGACATGGCTATTGCAATGGCTCGCCAGGGTGGTTTAGGAATTATTCATAAGAATATGTCTATTGAGCAACAAGCAGAGCAAGTTGATAAAGTAAAGCGCTCTGAAAGCGGCGTTATTTCAGATCCTTTCTTCTTAACTCCAGAACATCAAGTATATGATGCAGAACATCTTATGGGAAAATATCGTATCTCAGGTGTACCGGTTGTAAATAATTTAGATGAGCGAAAATTAGTTGGTATTATTACAAACCGTGATATGCGCTTCATCCAAGACTACTCAATCAAAATTTCTGACGTAATGACAAAAGAACAATTAATTACAGCTCCAGTTGGTACTACACTGGAAGAAGCTGAAAAGATCCTACAAAAGTATAAAATTGAAAAACTCCCTCTTGTTGATAATAACGGTGTATTACAAGGGCTTATTACAATAAAAGATATTGAAAAAGTAATTGAATTCCCAAACTCTGCTAAAGATAAGCAAGGACGCTTATTAGTTGGAGCAGCAGTTGGTGTAACAGCGGATGCTATGCTTCGCATCGATGCATTAGTAAAAGCTAGTGTAGATGCAATTGTACTTGATACAGCACATGGGCATTCTAAAGGTGTTATTGATAAGGTAAAAGAAGTTCGTGCTAAATATCCATCACTAAATATTATCGCTGGAAATGTTGCTACTGCTGAAGCAACGAAAGCACTAATTGAAGCTGGTGCAAACGTAGTTAAAGTTGGTATTGGACCAGGTTCTATTTGTACAACACGCGTTGTAGCCGGTGTTGGTGTACCACAATTAACTGCGGTTTATGATTGTGCAACAGAAGCTCGTAAACACGGCATTCCAGTTATTGCTGATGGCGGTATTAAGTACTCTGGTGATATGGTGAAAGCTTTAGCGGCAGGAGCACATGTTGTTATGTTAGGTAGCATGTTTGCAGGTGTTGCAGAAAGCCCTGGAGAAACTGAAATTTACCAAGGTCGTCAATTTAAAGTGTATCGTGGTATGGGTTCTGTCGGTGCGATGGAAAAAGGAAGTAAAGATCGTTACTTCCAAGAAGGCAATAAAAAACTTGTCCCAGAAGGTATTGAAGGACGAGTACCATATAAAGGACCTTTAGCAGATACAGTTCACCAATTAGTTGGTGGCTTACGTGCAGGTATGGGATATTGCGGAGCACAGGATTTAGAATTCTTACGCGAAAATGCACAATTCATTCGTATGTCAGGTGCTGGCTTACGTGAAAGTCATCCTCATCACGTACAAATTACAAAAGAGGCTCCAAACTACTCATTATAATGTCTTATATACAAATAGACAGAGATTTGATATCTCTGTCTATTTTTTTTTGATTATGTTAGAATAACGGTTATGTGAGTACATAGATATTGGGGGTAGCAAAAGTGAAAGGTATGTTTTGCAAAAGATTCATTGCTTTGGTAACAGTGCTTACACTAGCTTGTAGCATTTTTATGCCATATAGCAATGCATCAGCTGAAACAGGAGCCGCTTTAAACATTGAAGCAGGTGCGGCAATTTTAGTAGAAGCGAATTCTGGGAAAATTTTATATCAAAAGAATGCAGATGAATTATTATCCATTGCTAGTATGACAAAGATGATGAGTGAATATTTAGTTCACGAAGCAGTGGATAAAGGAAAACTTAAGTGGGACCAGAAAATTAAGGTTTCTGAATATGCATATAAGGTTTCACAAGATGCTTCATTATCAAATGTTGCATTAGAAAATGGTGGCTCTTATACAGTAAAAGAGTTATACGAGGCAATGGCAATCTTTTCTGCAAATGGTGCAACAATTGCATTAGCAGAAGCAATTGCAGGTAAAGAAGTAGACTTCGTAAAAATGATGAATGATAAATCGAAAGAACTAGGGTTGAAAAATTATAAATTTGTCAATTCTACAGGTTTAACGAATAAAGATTTAAAAGGAATGCATCCTGAAGGAACAACAGCGGATGAAGAAAATAAAATGTCTGCAAAGGATGTTGCAACTTTAGCACAACATTTAATTAAAGATTATCCAAAAGTGTTAGATACAGCAAAAATCCCTAAAAAAGAATTCCGTCCAGAAAAAGAGAAGTTTGCAATGTCGAACTGGAACTGGATGTTAAAGGGCTTAGTTAAAGAATATGATGGCGTAGACGGCCTAAAAACAGGCTCAACTCCAGAAGCAGGAGATTGCTTCACTGGTACGGTTGAAAGAAACGGAATGCGTTTTATTTCTGTAGTTATTAAAACAAGTTCTCATACAGCACGTTTTGATGAAACAAAGAAGCTATATGATTATGGATTTGCTAACTTTGAAGTGAAACAAATGTATAAAAAAGGTTCTTCAGTAAAAGGACAAGAAACAGTACGAGTAGAAAATGCGAAAGATAAAGATGTAGCAGTTCAAACGAAACAAGCTATTTCACTTCCAGTGCCAAAAGGAAGTAAAGATGTTTATAAAACGGAATTAAAAGAATCAAGTAAGGGACAAGAAGCACCTATTAAAAAGGGAGCGGCGCTTGGTCAAATGGTAATTACGCCAAAAGATACAAACGACCCTGGATTTTTAACTGGTAAGTCACTGCAAGTGGATCTTGTAACAACATCTGAAGTGGAAGAAGCAAACTGGTTTACTCGTGCTATGCGCGGAATTGGTTCATTCTTTAGTGGTATGTGGAATAGTGCTGTTGATACAGTAAAAGGTTGGTTTTAAAAGCTCCTCATGATAGGAGCTTTTTTTTATTCCTATTTTTCATACCGACTTTATGAAAAAGTAGTAGACAAGCATCTGATAGTTAGTGGTAGAATGTAAGAGTATTCTTAATTTTCGCCTTTAACGGGGGAAAGCAATTCACCTAGGGGGGTTTTTGTACATGACAAATGTAACAGGGACAGAACGTGTAAAACGTGGAATGGCAGAAATGCAAAAAGGCGGCGTTATTATGGACGTAGTTAACGCTGAACAAGCAAAAATTGCAGAAGAGGCAGGCGCAGTTGCCGTTATGGCATTAGAGCGTGTACCAGCAGATATTCGTGCAGCAGGTGGCGTTTCTCGTATGGCAGACCCAACAATCGTTGAAGAAGTTATGGGTGCAGTGTCAATTCCGGTTATGGCAAAATGCCGTATCGGTCACCTTGTAGAAGCACGTGTATTAGAATCATTAGGGGTAGACTATATCGATGAGAGTGAAGTATTAACTCCTGCCGATGAAGTATACCATTTAAATAAACGTGATTACACAGTTCCGTTTGTATGTGGTTGCCGTGATATCGGAGAAGCTGCACGTCGTATTGCAGAAGGTGCATCTATGCTTCGTACAAAAGGTGAACCAGGAACAGGAAACATTGTAGAGGCAGTGCGTCATATGCGCCAAGTCAATGCAGAAATCCGTCAAGTTGCAAGTCTACGTGAAGATGAGTTAATGACATATGCAAAAAATACTGGTGCTCCTTATGAAGTACTACTTGAAATTAAACGCCTTGGTCGTTTACCAGTTGTAAACTTTGCGGCAGGTGGTGTAGCAACACCAGCAGATGCAGCATTAATGATGCAACTTGGTGCTGATGGGGTATTTGTTGGATCTGGTATTTTCAAATCAGAAAACCCAGAGAAATTTGCACGTGCAATCGTTGAAGCAACGACTCATTATGAAGATTACGAACTAATTGCAAGCCTTTCTAAAGGATTAGGTAATGCAATGAAGGGTGTCGAAATTTCAACGTTATTACCAGAACAACGCATGCAAGAGCGTGGATGGTAATTAAAGGAGAACTTTAAAATGGTGAAAATCGGTGTACTAGGTCTTCAAGGTGCAGTTCGTGAACATGTAAAATCAGTTGAAGCAAGTGGTGCAGAAGCTGTTGTTGTAAAGCGTATAGAGCAACTTGAAGAGATTGATGGTCTTATTTTACCGGGCGGTGAAAGTACAACAATGCGCCGTCTTATTGATAAGTATGCTTTCATGGAACCACTTTGTACATTTGCAAAGTCTGGTAAACCAATGTTTGGTACATGTGCAGGGATGATTCTTCTTGCGAAAACACTTATTGGCTATGAAGAAGCACATATTGGTGCTATGGATATTACAGTTGAGCGCAATGCGTTCGGACGCCAAAAGGATAGTTTTGAAGCTGCACTTTCAATTGAAGGCGTGGGTGAAGACTTCGTTGGTGTATTTATCCGTGCGCCGTATGTTGTAGAAGTAGCTGATAATGTTGAAGTGCTTTCTAAGCATGGTGATCGAATGGTAGCGGTAAGACAAAATCAGTTTTTAGCTGCTTCATTCCATCCGGAATTAACAGATGATCATCGTGTGACAGCATACTTTGTTGAAATGGTAAAAGAAGCGAAAATGAAAAAAGTTGTATAAGTAACTTGCAACTTGTATAAGATTATAGTAAATTGATGGTAACAATTTTATAAAATAAGCGTGTTGATAGGAAATAGTAACAAATGTCGTTTCTTATAGAGAGTCGATGGTTGGTGGAAATCGATAGAAACAGTTTGTGAATCCATCCTGGAATGGAATGTGGAATATCTTTTGGATTAGTAAGCATTCCCGGTGAAGAGCCGTTATTTCTACTTGAGAGGAAAGCAGTAATGCTTTCAACTAGGGTGGCAACGCGGGTTAACTCCCGTCCCTTTATATAGGGACGGGAGTTTTTTGTGTTTTATAAAATAAAAGGAGGAGTATATAATGCTTGATATTAAATTTTTACGTACAAACTTTGAAGAAGTAAAAGCGAAATTACAGCATAGAGGCGAAGATTTAACTGATTTCGGACGTTTTGAAGAACTTGATACGAGAAGAAGAGAACTACTTGTTCAGACAGAAGAATTAAAAAGTAAACGTAACGAAGTATCTCAACAAATTTCTGTATTAAAGCGCGAAAAGAAAGATGCAGAAGCTCTAATTTTAGAAATGCGTGAGGTTGGAGAAAAAGTAAAGGATCTTGATAACGAACTTCGTACAGTTGAAGAAGACTTAGAAAGATTAATGTTATCTATTCCAAATATACCTCATGAATCTGCTCCAGTTGGTGAAACAGAGGATGATAATGTAGTAGCACGTACTTGGGGAGAAGTGAAAGAATTTACTTATGAGCCAAAACCACATTGGGATCTTGCTACTGATTTAGGAATTTTAGATTTTGAACGCGCTGGGAAAGTAACAGGAAGCCGCTTCGTATTTTACAAAGGTGCTGGTGCAAGATTAGAGCGTGCTTTAATTAGCTTTATGCTTGATCTTCATACTGATGAGCATGGATATGAAGAAGTATTACCTCCATATATGGTAAACCGTGCAAGTATGACGGGAACAGGGCAACTTCCAAAGTTTGAAGAAGATGCATTCCGTATTGAAAGTGAAGATTACTTCTTAATTCCAACAGCTGAAGTACCTGTAACGAATATGCATCGTGATGAGATTTTAAATAAAGAGCAATTGCCTATAAGATATGCTGCATTTAGCTCTTGCTTCCGTTCTGAAGCAGGTTCAGCTGGGCGTGATACACGTGGTTTAATTCGCCAGCATCAGTTCAATAAAGTAGAGCTTGTGAAGTTCGTAAAACCAGAAGATTCTTATGAAGAGTTAGAAAAATTAACAAATGATGCAGAACGCGTGTTACAATTATTAGAGTTGCCATATCGCGTTATGAGCATGTGCACAGGCGATTTAGGATTTACAGCAGCGAAGAAATACGATATTGAAGTATGGATTCCGAGCTATGGCACATATCGTGAAATTTCTTCTTGTAGTAATTTTGAAGCTTTCCAAGCGAGACGTGCAAATATCCGTTTCCGCCGTGAGCCAAATGGAAAACCAGAACATGTTCATACATTAAATGGATCTGGTCTTGCAATTGGACGTACGGTTGCAGCTATTTTAGAGAACTACCAACAAGAAGATGGTACAATTATAATTCCAGAAGTTCTTCGCCCTTATATGGGAGGAAAAACAGTTATTAAGTAAATTTAAACATTCATCGGTATGAGTGATTGGTAATTATGAGCGTTGTCAGTACTGTAATGTAGGAAGGGGAAAGTAAAATTTTCCTTTCCTCATAATTTATTTTAGTAGGGTTGACTAACTGTTTTTCTTTTGATATTATATTTGATGTCAATATGGAGGTATACCCAAGTCTGGCTGAAGGGATCGGTCTTGAAAACCGACAGGCGGCGAGAGTCGCGCGGGGGTTCGAATCCCTCTACCTCCTCCAGATATAATTGACAACAGCGCATATAAGTGGAGATTGGAGAACTCGTTACCAACACGTAACGAGTTTTTATTTTAAAACCAATCATAAAGTATGGTGTAAGGTAATCTTGTCCTTATTACACACTCATATTCCGATGATTATCTTCATAGATATGAAAGGAGTCAACATGGATCTTATTATACAAACGTTTCCTTTAGATGGAAAAACTTTATATTATGTACAATGTCCTGTCTGTAAGAACAATAGAATTTTAAACAGTGGTGCAAATGTATCACGCATTATTAGTGATGATACATTCCGTAAACTTTGTGGTTGTACTTGTGATGTAAAACCAGCTAAGAGTAAAGTAGAGGCGCCAAAACAAGTTAAAAAAGCGGCTGTAAAGAAAGAAGCAGCTCCAAAACGTACAGGTAAAGTATTAACGGCAGTAATTAACGGTAAAGAAATGACTGTTAAAGAGATTGCTGAAGCATACGATATTAGTACAAGTACTGTTCGTCAGCGCATTAACGCAGGAAAACCTGAGAGTGAAATTATTGCTCCAACAAAGAAGAAGTAATTTAATAGGAAAACCCGTGCATATGCACGGGTTTTTTATTTTACAAGTTTACGTGTTTGTTTTAAAAAATGGCCAATTTTTTTAATGATTGGTTCGATTGAATCACCATCTTTTAAAATATCGTACTCATTAATATTTAAGCGTAATACAGGGCATGAATTAAAGTTGTTAATCCAGTTTTCATAACGTCCATGCATTTCTTTCCAGTACTCAATTGGTGTTTGCTGTTCCATTGGGCGCCCGCGTTCTTGAATACGATCGACAATATCATCGAAAGAACCTTCTAAGTAAATTAATAAGTCTGGATGAGGGAAGTAAGGAGTCATGACCATAGCGTCAAATAAACCTTTGTATGTTTCATAATCAGTTTCCGTCATTGTCCCTTTTTCATGATGCATCTTTGCGAAAATTCCAGTGTCTTCGTAAATGGAACGATCTTGAACAAAACCGCCACCATATTCAAAAATTCTTTTTTGTTCCTTAAATCGTTCTGCTAAAAAGTACACTTGTAGGTGGAAGCTCCAGCGAGTGAAGTCCGCATAGAACTTGTCCAAATATGGATTGGAATCTACTTTTTCAAATGATGTGCGATAACCTAAAGCATTAGCTAATGCAGTTGTCATAGTTGATTTACCCACACCTACCGTTCCGGCGATAGTGATTACTGCGTCATTGGGTATATCATATTTTTGCCTTAAATTCATTATTATTTCGACTCCTTTAAGAGAGTATTTTGAAGGGCAGATAGGATGACGTTTAAATCATCAGGATTTTTTACAAAATCCATATCGTCTCCATTAAATTTCAATACTGGTATTTCTGGATGATCTTTTTTAAAAGCATCCATTGCTGTTTCATAATCTTTTGTGAGCTGTAGTAAGTAATTTGGATCCATGTTTTTTTCAAATTCTCTTCCGCGCATGGCGATTCGTTTTTGCAATGTTTCTAGGCTAGCTGTTAAATAAACAATGACATTTGGCACAGGCATATCTTGTGTAAGGATACGATAAATTTGCATGTATTTGTCATATTGAGAGTCTTTTAATGTGCGGGATGCAAAAATTAAATTTTTAAAGATATGGTAATCCGCTACTACTGGTTTCCTTTGATTCAAATACTTTATGTTAATGTCTTCTAATTGTTTGTATCTATTACAAAGAAAGAACATCTCTGTTTGAAAACTCCATTCGTCGATGTCTTCATAGAACTTTCCTAAAAAGGGATTTTCATCAACAATCTCTTTTAGTAAGTGGAGTTGCATGTGAGTTGAAATTTCCTTCGCAAGTGAAGTTTTTCCAACACCAATTGGTCCTTCAACCGTGATAAATGGTACTCCGGTCACGCTGTTTCCTCCTTTCAATCAGTGATTTACCGTGACTACTAAAAACACAAAACAGAATTATTGTAGCACAAGAGGGAAGCGAGCGGGTTAATTTGATATAAAAAGTTAGAAAATAGATATATGTATTAATTAAATTTTATTTTGGTTGATGATGTTATATTTGCTTTCAATGTAGTTTCCATTATTTTCAAGGCATGTATATTATCTTGGTCGTTGTTAGAGGCGATACAATCCTGTGGTACATACAATGTATAATTTCTCATATGAGCATCATTAGCTGTAAATAGGATACATATATTTCCAGCAACCCCTGTTAATATTAGATTTTCTATTTTTAAATAACCTAGTAATGAATTTAAAGGTGTTTCATAAAAAGCGGAATAATGTGGTTTAATAAAAATGTAATCATCAGAATTTGGAGCAATTTTATGGATTATATTTTCGCTATATTCATTTGTGCAATGAGTAATAAGTTGGTCGATATCAGATCTCCAAAGTTGATAATGGTCATTAACGTAAATTATAGGATAGCCGAAGGATTTCATTTTTTTCTTTAATTGTAAAATAGGGTTTGTTATAGTTTCGCATTTTTTAGCTAGAATGGGTCCGTGGGAAAATTGAAAGTCATTAATCATATCGATAATGAGCAAGGCGGTATTTTTCATATGTAATCCCCTCTCTTTTTTCTTTTAGGGTGGATTGAATTTGTAAAAGTTATCCCCTGTGTAGTAAATGGAAATAAGTGTACTTTATTTGTAATGAAAGGACTATGTTATGAAACAAGATCAAGATATTTATTTTATGCAATTAGCGATAGAAGAAGCTAAAAAGGCAGAGGAAATACAGGAAGTACCAATTGGAGCAGTTATAGTGTTAGATGGTGAGGTAATTAGTGTTGCCCATAATTTAAGAGAAACTGAGCAAAGATCAATAGCTCATGCTGAGTTGCTAGCGATAGATGAGGCATGTAAAAAATTAGGGACATGGCGTTTAGAAGATGCAACATTGTATGTAACATTAGAACCTTGTCCAATGTGTGCCGGTGGAATTGTTTTATCACGAGTGAAGCGAGTTGTATATGGTGCAAGTGATCCGAAGGGCGGATGTGCAGGAACATTGATGAATCTTTTAACGGATGAACGCTTCAATCATCAATGTGAAGTAGTATCTGGTGTACTAGAGGAAGAATGCGGTACGTTGTTAACGAACTTTTTTAGAGAGCTTCGTAAAAAAAGAAAAGCGATAAAAAAATTAGGGGGAAATACTGAGAACTAACGTATTTGCATTTTACAAAGAAACAAGTTATACTGATAATGCCTTTAATAAAGGCAACCGAATATTGGTTTTAACTTTGCCGTGCTAAGCGGGGAGGTAGCGGTGCCCTATACTCGCAATCCGCTCTAGCGAGGCCGAATCCCCTCTCGAGGTTATGTTGCTGTAAGGTCTGCCTTAAGTAAGTGGTGTTGACGTTTGGGTCCTGCGCAACGGGACCCCGTGAACCTTGTCAGGTCCGGAAGGAAGCAGCAATAAGCGGGTCTTCTCGTGTGCCGCAGGAGTGCCTGAACCGAGCTAACTGCTTGAGTAACGCTTATGGTACGTAATCGACGGAGGGTGCACGGCAGTTATATATGTATACAAAACTCACCTTAATAAAAAGGTGAGTTTTTTGTATAGAAAATAACTTTTGGAATCTATAAACAGAATGGGTTATAATAAATGAGATAATAACCTTTGAGGGAGGCCGTATTTTCGTGTCATACCAAGCGTTATACCGAACATGGAGACCGCAAAAGTTCGAAGATGTAGTCGGTCAAAAGCACGTGACAAAAACGTTGCAAAATGCCCTTCTTCAAGAGAAAGTTTCACATGCTTATTTATTTTCTGGTCCGAGGGGAACAGGAAAAACAACAATTGCAAAAGTATTTGCAAAAGCAATTAACTGTGAACATGCTCCGGTAGCTGAACCTTGTAATGAATGTCCTTCTTGTTTAGGAATTACACAAGGATCCATTTCAGATGTATTAGAAATTGATGCGGCTTCAAATAACGGTGTAGATGAAATTCGAGATATTAGAGATAAAGTAAAATATGCTCCAAGTGCTGTAGAATATAAAGTATACATTATTGATGAAGTTCACATGCTTTCTATGGGTGCATTCAATGCGCTTTTAAAAACCTTAGAAGAGCCGCCAGGACATGTTATCTTTATTTTGGCGACAACAGAACCTCATAAGATCCCACCTACAATCATTTCACGTTGTCAGCGCTTTGAATTCCGAAAAATATCAGTGAATGATATTGTTGAGAGATTATCAACGGTCGTGACAAATGAAGGTACGCAAGTGGAAGATGAAGCATTACAAATTGTTGCACGTGCTGCCGAAGGTGGTATGCGTGACGCGCTTAGTCTTATTGATCAGGCTATATCTTATAGTGATGAGATTGTTACGACAGAAGACGTATTGGCCGTAACAGGATCTGTTTCTCAGCAATACTTAGGAAATTTAGTAGAGTGCATACGTGAAAATGATGTATCAAGAGCATTGCAAATCATAGATGAAATGATGAGTAAAGGGAAGGATCCAGTTCGTTTTATGGAGGATTTCATTTACTATTATCGTGATATGCTTTTATATCAAACTTCACCGCAACTAGAACATATGTTGGAACGAGTAATTGTAGATGATCAATTCCGTAAGTTGAGTGAAGAAATGCAACCGGAAGTGATCTATGAGATTATTCATACCCTTAGTAAGGGACAACAGGAAATGAAGTGGACAAATCATCCGCGTATTTTCTTAGAAGTTGTTATGGTGCAATTGTGTCAACAGTTTATGATGCAAGCAAATGGTACAGATCGTTTGCAAGCAATTATGAACAGGATGCAGCAACTGGAGAAAGAGTTAGAGCAAGTCAAAAAGAACGGTGTGCCAGCTGGTGTACAACAAGAAGTAAGAGAGACACGTGCAACACCAAAACCGGTACGAACAGGAAGTATGAAAATTCCTGTCGGACGTGTAAATGAAGTATTAAAACAAGCGAAGCGTCAAGATTTAGAACAATTAAAAGCTGTATGGGGTGAGTTGTTAGGAAGACTCAAATCATATAACAAAGTAGCGTTTGCCGTTTTACTAGAAAATAGCGAACCGGTGGCAGCTTCAGATGACACTTACGTTTTAGCATTTCAATATGAGATTCACTGTAAGATGGCGAGCGAAAATCGAGAAGCTATGGATACAGTAGAACAAGCTTTATTTGAATTGCTAAGTAAAAGGTTAAATATGATTGCCATTCCCAAAAGTGAATGGGGTAAAATCCGTGAAGACTTTTTACAACGTGAAGGTGGAGAGTCTGAAGAAAGTCCGGAGAAAAAGGAAGACCCTCTTATAGAAGAGGCAGTGAAATTAGTAGGGCAAGAACTCATTGAAATAAAAGAGTAATAATAATTAGGAGGAATTAATTATGATGCGTGGCGGAATGGGAAATATGAATAACATGATGAAACAAATGCAAAAGATGCAAAAGGACATGGCGAAAGCACAAGAAGAGCTTGGTGAAAAAACAGTTGAAGGTACAGCTGGCGGCGGAATGATTACAGTTATCGCAAATGGTCACAAGCAAATTCTTGAAGTGAAGATTAAAGAAGAAGTTGTAGATCCAGAAGATATCGAAATGTTACAAGACTTAGTGTTAGCTGCAACAAATGATGCGCTTAAAAAGGCTGATGAGCTTTCAAACTCTACAATGGGTAAATTTACAAAAGGCTTAAACTTACCGGGTGGAATGTTCTAGGAGGATATTGATACATGCATTATCCAGAACCAATATCAAAACTAATCGATAGTTTTATGAAGTTGCCAGGTATCGGACCGAAAACAGCGGTTCGATTGGCGTTTTTCGTATTAGATATGAAAGAAGATGACGTGTTAGGTTTCGCGAAAGCACTTGTAAATGCGAAGCGAGATTTAGCGTACTGTTCTGTATGCGGACATATTACTGATCGTGATCCTTGTTATATTTGTAATGATTCACATCGAGATCAATCAGTTGTTTGTGTCGTGCAAGAACCGAAAGATGTAATCGCGATGGAAAAAATGAAAGAGTATCAAGGTGTATATCATGTGTTACGTGGTGCGATTTCTCCTATGGAGGGAATTGGACCGGAAGACATTAATATCCCACAACTCTTAAAGCGACTACATGATGAAACCGTACAAGAAGTGATATTAGCAACAAACCCTAATATTGAAGGGGAAGCTACAGCCATGTATATCTCCCGCCTCTTAAAACCTACAGGCATTAAAGTAACTCGTATTGCGCATGGTCTGCCAGTTGGTGGAGATTTAGAATATGCAGATGAAGTGACACTATCCAAAGCGTTAGAAGGTCGCAGAGAAGTATAAGAGGAGAAACAAAAATGTTCTTTCAAAAAAAGGGTAAATTGCGTAAAGAGTATGACGATAAGTTAATTGTACTTTTGGAAAAAGTGAAGAATGAGTGGTTACGTCAGAAGAGAATGGTCGAACAAAGTGTAGAACCGTCTCAAGATGTCATTTGTTCTTTGAAAATAGCAGAGGCGAAATATTTCTTTTTGTTGAAAGAAGCAAAGCGTCGTCCTGTAAAAATGGAACAATGGTAAAGGGTTCTGCTTTCTAAGCAGGCCTTTTTATTTTATTTGTTAAATGCTGAGTTATTGTTTTATTTAGTTTATATGAAAGGGATGCCACTTATGATAACTGTTCTTTTTTATTGTCTTGTCCCATACAAATAGATGTATAGGTCATTCATAAGGAGGAAAAAATGAATTCTACAATTATTATTGTTGGCATTCTTACTTTAGTATTTATTTTTCTTGTTTTTGGTGTTGCCTCTAAGCCATTACGTTTTATAGGTAAGGTGATTTTTCATGTTACTTTAGGAATAGCGTTGCTTTTTATCGTAAATGTTATAGGGACATATTTTGATTTTCATATCCCGATTAACATGGGTACAGCAGCAATAACGAGTTTATTAGGCCTACCCGGTGTGGCAGCATTAGTGATTATTAAGCTTTATATCATGCCAAGATAAAATTATTTTGGCATTTTTTTTAAAAGTGTTGACTATTAAATGATTAATATGGTAAATTAATAAGCGTCGTCAGCAGCGAAAGAAAAAAACTGTTGACAGATTTAACGAGAAATGTTAAATTATAAAAGTCGCTGAAACGCGATATTGAACTTTGAAAACTAAACGAAACAAACAACGTGAAACGTCAATTTTTATTTTAGATGCTAGACAAACTAACTTTATTGGAGAGTTTGATCCTGGCTCAGGATGAACGCTGGCGGCGTGCCTAATACATGCAAGTCGAGCGAATGGATTAAGAGCTTGCTCTTATGAAGTTAGCGGCGGACGGGTGAGTAACACGTGGGTAACCTGCCCATAAGACTGGGATAACTCCGGGAAACCGGGGCTAATACCGGATAACATTTTGAAC
>NZ_CP016285.1:15397-64429 GCF_001679765.1 Bacillus sp. B25(2016b)
CGATGTCGGCTCATCGCATCCTGGGGCTGTAGTCGGTCCCAAGGGTTGGGCTGTTCGCCCATTAAAGCGGTACGCGAGCTGGGTTCAGAACGTCGTGAGACAGTTCGGTCCCTATCCGTCGTGGGCGTAGGAAATTTGAGAGGAGCTGTCCTTAGTACGAGAGGACCGGGATGGACGCACCGCTGGTGTACCAGTTGTTCTGCCAAGGGCATAGCTGGGTAGCTATGTGCGGAAGGGATAAGTGCTGAAAGCATCTAAGCATGAAGCCCCCCTCAAGATGAGATTTCCCATAGCGTAAGCTAGTAAGATCCCTGAAAGATGATCAGGTTGATAGGTTCGAGGTGGAAGCATGGTGACATGTGGAGCTGACGAATACTAATAGATCGAGGACTTAACCATATAATATGTAGCAAATGTTATCTAGTTTTGAAGGAATATGCCTTCATAGTTTGGTGATGATGGCAGAGAGGTCACACCCGTTCCCATACCGAACACGGAAGTTAAGCTCTCTAGCGCCGATGGTAGTTGGGACCTTGTCCCTGTGAGAGTAGGACGTCGCCAAGCAACTAAAAACACAAGTCATTTGACTTGTGTTTTTTTGTATTGTTAAAAAGAATAGGAAAGAAGTAATGGTAATACAAACACGTTGCCCAAGAGTTAATCATATTATATAAAAGATGGGTGTATATTTTTCTGTAAATTGTTAAGGATTAGAAGTATAAAATAGGTTCACTTAAATAGGGAGGGAAGGTTATGAAATTACAAAGTGAAGTTTGTATTGTTTGTGAGACAAAAAGAAAAGAAGGTATATATGTTTATAATAATTTAATATGCTATGAATGTGAAAAGGATATGGTGAATACAGAGACAGATGATCCGAAATATATACATTATTTAAAGCAGCTTCGAAAATTAGAAGTATCATATTTTTAAATAGGCATATGCCTATTATTTTTTTTGTTCTGTATAATAGATAGAGAATGAATAATAAGGAAGAGATGTAGATGAATCAAAATCGTATGCCTTTATATGAGGCGTTAATAGAGTTTAAAGAAAGAGGGCCGTTATCCTTTCATGTTCCAGGTCATAAGAATGGTTTAAACTTCCCTCAGGAGGCAATAAGAGAGTTTAAAGATATTCTATCTATTGATGTAACTGAGTTAGCAGGACTAGATGATTTGCATAGTCCGTTTGAATGTATAGATGAGGCACAACAATTATTGGCTGAAGTTTATAATACAAAGAGGAGCTATTTTTTAATTAATGGTTCAACAGTCGGGAACTTAGCAATGATTTTGTCTTGTTGCGGGGAACATGATATTGTTCTTGTACAAAGAAATTGCCATAAATCAATTATTAATGCTTTAAAACTTGCGGGAGCAAATCCCATTTTTTTAGATCCATGGATTGATGAAGCTTATAACGTACCGGTGGGAGTTCGTAACGAAATTATTAAGAAAGCAATTGAAAAGTATCCAAATGCGAAAGCACTCATTTTAACGCATCCTAATTATTATGGTATGGGTATGGATCTAGAGGCAAGCATCGCTTTTGCACATGCACATAAAATCCCTGTTTTGGTAGATGAGGCACATGGGGCACATTTGTGCTTGGGAGAACCATTCCCGAAGTCAGCATTAACATATGGTGCAGATATTGTAGTTCATTCTGCACATAAAACATTACCCGCAATGACAATGGGTTCCTATTTACATATAAATAGTCACTTAGTAGACGAAGAGAAGGTTACTACTTATTTAAGTATGCTACAATCTAGTAGTCCATCGTATCCAATTATGGCTTCCTTGGATATAGCACGCTTTACAATGGCGCGTATAAAAGAAGAAGGTCACAGTGAAATTGTTGAGTTTTTACGAAGATTTAAGGAACAATTACGTTCTATTCCCCAAATCGCCATTTTAGAATATCCGTTGCAAGACGAGTTAAAGGTCACCGTACAAACTCGTTGTCAGTTATCAGGGTACGAATTACAGTCTGTATTTGAAAAGGTCGGTATATATACAGAGATGGCTGATCCGTACAATGTCCTATTTATTTTACCCTTACAAGTAAATGAGGGATATATGAAGGTTATAGAGATGATCCGAGTAGCATTGCAACATTATGAGGTGAAAGACAAGAGGGAATCTATTCGTTATACTTATAAAGGTGAATTCTCTCTTTTACCGTATACGTATAAACAACTAGACGGATATGAAACAAAGATAGTATCTATAGAAGAGGCTGTTGGAATGATAGCGGCGGAAATGGTGATTCCGTATCCACCTGGAATTCCATTGATTATGTATGGAGAGAGAATTACTTCAGAGCATAAAGAGCAAATTATGTATTTAGAGAGAGCAGGAGCTCGTTTTCAAGGGAATACGAAATATATGAAAGTGTATGATATAGAAAGTAGGTTTTAGGATGAAGGGATTATTTGTAACAATTGAGGGCCCAGAAGGTTCAGGTAAAACAACGTTAATTAAAAGCTTATTGCCATATTTTGAACAAAAAGCACAAAAGGTAATGGCGACAAGGGAACCAGGCGGTATTGCAATTTCTGAGGACATTAGGACGATTTTACATAAACAAGAATATACGATGATGGAAGCACGTACAGAAGCGCTTCTTTATGCTGCTGCGCGCAGACAACATTTAGTAGAAAAAGTTATGCCAGCACTTAATGAGAACTACCTCGTGTTATGTGATCGTTTTATAGATAGCTCTTTAGCATACCAAGGCTATGCAAGAGGATTGGGTATGGATAAGGTATTTGAAATAAATCGTTTCGCAACAGAGGACTGTATGCCTAGTTTAACAATTTATCTAGACATTGAGCCTGAGGTTGGTTTGGCTCGGATTGAAAAAGATGCAGGACGTGAAGTAAATCGACTAGATATGGAAGATATCTCTTTCCATAAACGTGTGCGCGAAGGGTATTTACAAGTTGTAGAACGTTTCTCGGATCGTATTGTATTGGTAAATGCTGATCAGCCGATGGAAAAACTTATAGAAGAAGTTGTTCAGCTTATAGAAGATAAATTGTTATAATAGAAGGAAAGAATGAAATAAGTGAGGTATGCATTATGACGAAGACGTGGGAGCAGCTTTCTGCTATACAACCCATCGGTGTAAAAATGTTGATGAATAGCATTGCAAAAGAGCGTATATCCCACGCTTACTTGTTAGAGGGAGGGAAAGGGACAGGAAAGTTTGCGACAGCAATTCAAATGGCAAAGAGTTTCCTCTGTTCTGAGCGAAATGGGGTAGAGCCCTGCCATGTATGTACAAACTGTAAGCGAATTGATTCAGGTAACCACCCTAACTTACATATTGTAAAACCAGACGGATTATCTATTAAGAAGCAGCAAATTCATGATTTACAAGAAGAGTTTTCAAAAACAGGATTAGAAGCAAATAAAAAATTATATATTATTGAGCATGCAGATCGTATGACAGCAAATGCGGCAAATACACTTTTGAAATTTTTAGAAGAACCAAGTACTGATACAACTGCTATTTTACTTACTGAACAAAGTCATCAAATTTTAAATACGATTTTATCTCGTTGCCAAGTTGTTACGTTTAGACCGTTACCTACGGAATCTTTAATTAGAAGATTACAGGATGAAGGGATTACAGCATCTTTATCGACACTTGCTGCTCAACTTACAAATAGTTTTGATGAAGCTTTAGCTTTATGTAGTGATGAATGGTTTGCACAAGCACGAGCTTTAGTGATAAAATTATGTGAAGCGCTCGAAAAAGATAAAACCTCTATTTTTTTTGTACAAGAAAAATGGGGAAAACACTTTGGAGAGAAAGAACAATTACAGCAAGGTTTAGATATGTTACTCCTTATTTATAAGGATTTATTATATGTTCAACTTGGAGAAGAAGATCGTCTTGTTTTTCATGAGCAGAAAGAGATGTTTGAATCGTTTTCCTATGCTCAGAAGCGCATTGTATCAGCTCTCTTTAATATATTAGAGGCAAAAAATAGAATCAACGCTAATGTAAATGCGCAGCTTGTGTTCGAACAGTTAGTGTTGCGGTTGCAGGAGGGATGACCGTTTTGTATGATGTAGTAGGTGTTCGCTTTAAGAAGGCCGGGAAGGTATATTACTTTGATCCAAATCAGTTCGATATCTCTGAAAATGAGTTTGTCATTGTAGAAACGGTAAGAGGTATTGAATACGGAAAAGTAGTTATTACCAAAAAACAAGTTGATGAAAACGACGTTGTATTACCGCTAAAAAAGGTTATTCGTATTGCAAATGAAAATGATCGTACCATTGTTGAAGAGAACAAACATGCTGCCAAAGAAGCATATCAAGTCTGTCAACAAAAGGTAGTAGAGCATAATCTTGATATGAAACTTGTAGATGTAGAGTATACATTCGATCGTAATAAGATTATTTTCTATTTTACTGCGGATGGTCGGATCGATTTCCGCGAACTAGTGAAGGACTTAGCCGCAATTTTTAGAACAAGAATTGAACTAAGACAAATTGGTGTTCGTGATGAAGCGAAGATGCTAGGTGGTATTGGTCCATGTGGTCGTATGCTTTGTTGTTCTACTTTTTTAGGGGATTTTGAACCTGTATCCATTAAAATGGCAAAGGATCAAAATTTATCATTAAATCCTGCAAAAATCTCTGGTTTATGTGGTCGCTTAATGTGTTGCTTAAAATATGAGAATGATGAATATGAGGCAGCAAAGGAACAACTTCCTGATTTAGATCAACGTATACAAACCCCGCATGGTACTGGCCGTGTTATCGGATTAAATATTTTAGAAAGATTAATTCAAGTGGAACTAGTAGACAAGGAACGGATAGTAGAATATACGTTAGATGAGTTAGTAAATAAAGGGGTCGTTTCGAGTCAAACCACAGATTAATGAGGTGGGTGCTTGTGGAGAAAAAAGATATTTTTGAATCGGTTTCTAGTATGGAAGAGCAAATTGGACATTTATACAAACAGTTGGGAGAGTTAAAACAGCATCTTGCAGAGTTGTTGGAAGAAAACCAGCATATAAAAATGGAAAATAACAATTTGCGACACCGTTTTGAAGAAGTGCAGAATAAAGAAAAACAAAAAACTCAAAAACGTAAAGAAGTGAAGCCAAAAACAGATATTGGTGAAGGCTATGACAATTTAGCGAGACTGTATCAAGAAGGTTTTCATATTTGCAATCTACATTATGGAAGTGTACGTAAAGAGGGAGATTGTTTATTCTGTCTGTCATTCTTAAATAAAAAGTGAAATTACCTTTCCAATTATAATTGGAAAGGTAATTTTTTATACATGAAATAGGGTAGGTTAAGGGTAAGAAAAGGAGCAGTATATGAATTTATATGAAGATGAACGTTTAGATTACTTATTAGCACAAGACATGAAGATTATACAAAGCCCATCAGTATTTAATTTTTCTTTAGATGCCGTTTTACTTGCAGATTTTGCATGGGTACCAATTCAAAAGGGGAATTTACTTGATTTGTGTACAGGTAACGCGGTTGTTCCCCTTCTATTAAGTACAAGAACAAAAGGAAATATTACTGGTGTGGAAATTCAAGAACGCTTATATGATATGGGAGTAAGAAGTGTTCAATACAATGGGTTGGAAGAAAGAATTCACCTCATACATGGAGATTTGAAAGATATGCCAGAGAAACTTGGGCGTCATCAATATGATGTTGTTACATGTAATCCACCATATTTTCAAACACCTCAAACTTCAGAGAAAAATATGAATGAACATTTAGCGATAGCTCGTCATGAAATTATGTGTACATTAGAAGATGTTGTATCTGCAAGTAGTCAGTTAGTAAAACAAGGTGGGAAAGTAGCGTTTGTACATCGTCCAGGGCGATTACTAGACATTGTCACATTAATGCGTAAATATAAAATTGAACCAAAGCGTGTGCAATTTGTTTATCCTAAGGTTGGAAAAGAAGCAAATACATTGTTAATTGAAGGAATTAAGGATGGAAATGCAGATTTAAAAATTTTACCACCTCTCGTTGTATATGAGAACAATAACGAATATACAAAGGAGCTACGTTCAATTTTATATGGAGAAGAATAAGCATTTTTTTTATGTGGTAGAGTGCTCTGATGGAAGTTATTATGCTGGATATACAAACCATATAGAAAAGAGAATTCAGACTCATAATAGCGGCAAAGGAGCTAGGTATACACGCGCCAGGCTTCCTGTCGTTTTAAAATATGTAGAGACCCACAATGATAAGCGTACAGCTATGCAAGCGGAGTATTACTTTAAGCAATTAACGAGAAAACAAAAAGAGGCATATATGCAAAAAGGAGAACGCTATGTGGCAACAAAAAAGCTTTCAACAAAATGAAAAGGGAGTTTTATATTTAGTACCAACTCCTATTGGAAATCTAGAAGATATGACATTTCGTGCAATCCGAATTTTAAAAGAAGTTGATTTAATTGCTGCTGAAGATACGAGACAAACGAAAAAACTTTGTAATTATTTTGAAATTGAAACACCTGTCACGAGTTATCATGAGCACAATAAAGAAGTAAGTGGGAAGAAACTATTAGAGAAATTAGAGGATGGAAAGAATATAGCACTTGTTAGTGACGCTGGTATGCCGTGTATTTCTGATCCAGGTTACGATATTGTTGTTGAGGCAGTAGCTGAGCAATACCATGTAATTCCGCTTCCTGGAGCAAATGCAGCCCTTACAGCATTAATTGCATCCGGCCTTGAAACACAGCAGTTTTATTTCTATGGTTTCTTGCAGAGAAACAAAAAGGAACGGAAGATGGAGTTAGAAAAGCTTCGTTATGTACAAACTACAATGATGTTTTATGAAGCGCCTCATCGTTTAGATGATACTTTAATTTCGATGCAGGAAGTGTTGGGAAATAGAGAGATTGTATTATGTCGAGAGTTAACGAAAAAATTTGAGGAATTTATTCGAGGAACAATCGAAGAAGCAATTGAGTGGACGAAGCAAAATGAAGTACGTGGTGAGTTTTGTATTTTAGTAGCAGGTTCAACAGAAGAACCAGCTCCAGAAGAACAATGGTGGGAATCTCTTTCGGTATATGATCATATTGAACACTATATAAATGAAAAAAGTATGAATTCAAAAGAAGCGATTAAAACAGTCGCTAAAGATCGAGATTTGTCGAAAAGAGATGTATATCAAATCTATCATGTCGATAAAAAATAAGCTTCTCATAATTGAGAAGCTTATTTTGCTGTTTCGATATAATCTTGAAGTTCGTTTAAGATTTGCTCAGCGCCTTCTTTGCTTAAGATGATTTTACCTTCAGCTAAAGAAAGGTTACCGTCAGATACTTCACCAGTTACTTGGCAAGTCATGTTTGGTTTATATTTCTTTAAGATGATTTTTTCGTCATCAACATAGATTTCAAGAGCGTCCTTTTCTGCAATACCTAAAGTACGGCGTAATTCGATTGGAATTACTACACGACCTAATTCATCAACTTTACGAACAATACCAGTAGATTTCATAATTTTTTTCCTCCTAAATAAATAGTTTATAAGTTTCGAGTCTATTTTTAGATTCGTCATTTTTCGACAAAATACCCTATGGACATATGATACCAATCATTTACATTTCCGTCAATTCTTAAATTCTATATTTTTTAAAAAGATTTATAGATTTCTTATTTCTTATATATAATAGATTGAGAGGAAATTCCACAATTATTTACGATATTTTCTGAAAAAATAATAAATTTAAAGTGGAGATTGTATATTTTTTTGAAATATGAGCAATAGATGATAAAGATATTGAGCATTAAGACCTAAATTTAAAATTAGGTTGGCGTAAAGAAGATAAATTAGATTTGGGCTGCTCGTAAAAGCCTAATTAATGTGGGCTAATAATTAGTGGGGAGGAACAAAAACCCTACTGATTAAAGTTTCACTTTATATATGAGTTTTTGATATACTGTTTATAAATACATATGAGGTTATTCGGGAGGTCCAAAACAATGACAGAGGAAAATAAGTCCTTTTATATTACTACCCCAATTTATTATCCAAGTGGAAAATTACACATTGGACATGCTTATACGACAGTAGCAGGAGATGCGATGGCACGATATAAGCGTATGCAAGGTTATAATGTGCATTATTTAACAGGAACTGATGAGCATGGACAGAAGATCCAAAAGAAAGCAGAAGAGTTAAATATTACGCCACAGGCATATGTTGATAACATTGTTTCAGGAATTAAAGAGCTTTGGGAGAAGATGGATATTTCTTATGATGATTTTATTCGTACAACTGAAGATCGTCATAAAGATGTTGTCGAAAAAATCTTTAAGCAATTAGTAGATCAAGGTGACATTTATCTTGATGAATATGAAGGTTGGTATTCTGTACAAGATGAGACGTTCTATACAGAGCATCAATTAGTAGATCCAATTATGGAAGGCGACAAAGTAGTTGGAGGAAAAAGCCCAGATAGTGGTCATGATGTAGAACTTGTTCGTGAAGAATCTTATTTCTTTAGAATGGGTAAATATGTCGACAGACTATTAAAATTCTATGAAGATAATCCACATTTCATTCAGCCGGAGTCTCGTAAAAATGAAATGATTAATAATTTTATTAAACCAGGATTAGAAGATTTAGCAGTTTCTCGTACTTCATTTGACTGGGGAGTTCGTGTTCCTGGTAACCCAAAACACGTTATTTACGTATGGGTTGACGCATTATCTAACTATATTACGGCGTTAGGTTATGGAACAGCAAATGAAGAGAAATATAAAAAATTCTGGCCTGCAGATGTGCATTTAGTTGGGAAAGAAATTGTTCGTTTCCATACAATTTATTGGCCGATAATTTTAATGGCATTAGATTTACCTCTTCCGAAGAAAGTCTTTGCTCATGGCTGGATTTTAATGAAGGATGGAAAGATGAGTAAGTCAAAAGGAAACGTAGTAGATCCAGTTACATTAATCGATCGTTACGGATTAGATGCATTACGTTATTACTTACTTCGTGAAGTTCCATTTGGATCTGATGGCGTATTCACACCAGAAGGATTTGTGGAGCGTATTAATTTCGACTTAGCAAATGACTTAGGTAATTTATTAAATCGTACAGTAGCTATGATTGATAAGTACTTTAACGGAGAAATCCCTGCATTTAAAGCAAATGTAACGGAATTTGATGAAACGTTAGTAGCGTTTGCACAAGATACTTTGAAAAAAGTAGAAGAAGCAATGGAGAATATGGAGTTCTCTGTAGCGTTAGGATCTATTTGGCAATTGGTTAGTCGTACGAATAAATATATTGATGAAACACAACCATGGGTATTAGCAAAAGATGAGAATGATCGTGAAAAGTTAGCTTCTGTAATGGCTCACTTAGCAGAAGTACTTCGTCAAACAGGTATTATGCTTATGCCATTCTTAACAGTAGCACCAAGCAAGATGTTTGCTCAGCTTGGCCTTACTGATGAAGCTCATAAATCTTGGGAAAGTCTATCTACAATTGGCTGCATTCCAGCTGGAACAAAAGTAGAAAAAGGAAACCCAATTTTCCCTCGTTTAGAAATGGAAGTGGAAGTAGAGTACATTAAAGAACAAATGAAAAGCTCTGCTCCTAAAGTAGAAGAGAAAAAAGAAGAAGAACCGAAGGCAGAAGAAATTACAATTGATGATTTCTTTAAAGTAGAATTACGCGTAGCTGAAGTACTATCTGCTGAACCTGTGAAAAAAGCAGACAAGTTGTTAAAAATTCAACTAGACTTAGGCACAGAAAAGCGTCAAGTTGTTTCTGGAATTGCAAAATTCTATTCACCGGAAGACTTAAAAGGTAAAAAGGTTATTTGTGTAACAAACTTAAAACCTGTAAAATTACGCGGTGAATTATCGCAAGGTATGATTTTAGCGGGTGAAGAGAATGGCGTATTGTCATTAGCATCAATTGACCAAAATCTACCAAATGGTACAAAAATCAAGTAATTAAGACAAGAAAAGAGATGTTTCACGTGTAACATGTGTGAAGCGTCTTTTTTCTTTTTACACTCTCTATTTTTGCATTAAGATTGTAGTATTGTTATCGTTAAGTTATTAAAGAACTTATTTTTGTAGAATAAACTTGATTTCAATATAAAAGGAGTTATGTATTATGTTGTTTGATACACATTCACATTTGAATGCAGAGCAATTCGAAGGAGATTTGCAAGAGGTTATTGCCCGAATGAAAGAAGCGGGAGTTACTTATACAGTTGTTGTTGGTTTTGATGAAGTAACGATAAAAAAGGCGATGGAATTAGCTGAAGCCTATGATTTTATTTACGCTGCGGTTGGGTGGCACCCAGTTGATGCAATCGACATGACAGAAGAACATTTAGCTTGGTTAGAAGAACTTGCTTCTCATCCTAAAGTCGTTGCACTTGGAGAAATGGGCTTAGATTATCACTGGGATAAGTCTCCAAAAGAAATACAGAAAGAAGTATTCCGTAAACAAATTGCATTAGCGAAAAAAGTAAAATTGCCGATTATTATACATAACCGCGATGCAACTCAAGATATTGTTGATATTCTAGAAGAAGAGAATGCAGCTGAAGTAGGAGGCATTATGCATTGCTTTAGCGGCAGTGTAGAGGTAGCAGAGCGATGTGTTGATATGAACTTTTTAATTTCGTTAGGTGGACCAGTTACATTTAAAAATGCTAAGAAGCCGAAAGAGGTTGCTACGGAGATTCCATTAGAGAAATTGTTAATAGAGACGGATTGTCCGTATTTAACGCCGCACCCATTTCGAGGGAAACGAAATGAACCGAGTTATGTAAAACTCGTAGCAGAAGAAATTGCGAATTTAAAAGGAATTTCTTATGAGGAAGTAGCAGAAATGACAACTAAAAATGCAAAAGTTTTATTTGGTGTTGAATAAAAAGAACGGGGGAACCTGTTCTTTTTTATTTTGAGAAAAACTAGTAGAAGTGATGAAGAAAATAAATGTGAATGATGAAGTGTTACAATAAGGACAGAGAACAAAGATTTTTCTATTCTATTTTTTAAAATATAAGAATGGGGAAAATAATAATGGAAAAGTCGTCATTTTTTTGTTTTACTAAGTAGAGACGAAATGAGTGTGGAGGCAAGCATGAAAATAAAAGAGATTATCGTTGTAGAAGGTAAAGATGATACAGTTGCGATTAAGCGTGCTGTTGATGCGGATACAATTGAAACGAACGGTTCAGCAATCGGTGATCATGTTATTGAGCAAGTTAAATTAGCGCAACAAAAAAGGGGCGTTATTATTTTTACAGATCCGGATTATCCTGGAGAGCGTATTCGAAAAATTATTTCTGACAAGGTTCCTGGCTGTAAGCATGCCTTTTTACCGAAGGAAGAAGCGCTTGCTAAAAGGAAAAAGGGTGTCGGGATTGAACATGCTTCTAATGAGTCGATTCGCCGTGCTCTAGAGAATATACATGAAGAAATGGAAGCTTACACAAGTGAAATTAGTTGGAGCGATTTAGTCGATGCAGGCTTAGTGGGCGGAGAAATGGCAAAGAGCCGCAGAGAAAGAATGGGTAAGCTATTAAAGATTGGTTATACAAATGCAAAACAGTTACATAAACGATTACAGATGTTTCAAGTTTCAAAGGAATCATTTGCAGAAGCTTATAAGCAAGTAATACAGGAGGAAAAAAAATGAAGGATATCGCAACGCCAAATCGTACAAAAGACATTGTTGAAAAGTATGGATTTTCATTCAAAAAAAGTTTAGGACAAAACTTTTTAATTGATACAAATGTATTAAATCGTATTGTCGATCATGCAGAAATTGGTTCAGAAAGTGGTGCAATTGAAATTGGACCAGGTATTGGTGCATTAACAGAGCAATTAGCGAAGCGTGCTAAAAAAGTAGTGGCTTTTGAAATTGATCAAAGACTATTACCAATTTTAGATGAGACGTTAGCGCCATATGGTAACGTTACAGTTATTAATAAAGACGTACTAAAAGCAGATGTACATGAAGTATTTAATGAGCAATTTGAAGAAGGACAAGATGTAATGGTAGTAGCTAACTTACCATACTATATTACAACGCCAATTTTATTTAAATTGCTTGAAGAAAAGTTACCAGTTCGTGGATTTGTTGTTATGATGCAAAAAGAAGTTGGAGATCGTTTAGCTGCTAAACCTGGAACGAAAGAGTATGGTTCTTTATCGATTGCCATTCAGTATTATACAGAGGTTGAAACAGTTATGACTGTACCGCGTACAGTGTTTGTACCACAGCCAAATGTTGATTCTGCAATTATCCGCCTTCTAAAGCGTCCTAAACCGGTTGTAGAGGTGAAAGATGAAACGTTCTTCTTTGAAGTAGTACGAGCAAGTTTCGCACAGCGCCGTAAAACTTTAATGAATAATTTATCAAATAATTTAAATGGTTTCCCGAAAGATAAGGAGTTATTGGATCGAATTTTAACAGAAGTAGGAATTGATCCAAAGCGAAGAGGCGAAACGCTATCTATTGAAGAGTTTGCAACATTAAGTAATGCATTAGTTCTTCATAAATTATCATAAGAATATGAAAGGGACAGTTCAAGTTGAACTGTCCCTTTTGTCACCTTTCTCTCTCTAAATTCATACTTTAAAAACAGGTAAGATGGCCTAATGAGTTTGGAGGTAGGAGAATGGTTTTACATGTTGGAGAATTAGTGGAACGATATTCTCATAAGAGGGATATTCTTTTTCGTATTATAGAAATAAAAGGCGAGATAGCTATATTGTTTGGAGAGGAAATTAGACTGGTGGCGGATGCGCCACTTGAAGATTTAATTAGTATAGATCAAAGAGAACATAAAAAAAGGGTGAAGCGTGAGAAAGAAACAATGGAGCGCACGTACCGTTTGTTTCAACAAGATTATGTGCTGATGAAACAAAGGCATGAACATACTTCAACTGGTGGATATACAAGTGAGGTGAATTATTTTCAAATGCCGGGACGTGTATTGCATATAGATGGAGACCCTTTATATTTGCGCAAGTGCTTAGATTTATATAATAAAATTGGCGTTCCTGTTCAAGGTATTCATTGTAAAGAAACGGAGATGCATGAAAAAGTAGTAGACTTAATAGATCACTTTCGCCCAGACATTCTCGTTATTACAGGGCATGATGCATATACAAAATCAAAAGGAGTGAAGGGAGATTTAGCGGCATATAGGCATTCAAGGCATTTTGTACAGGCTGTTCGTGAAGTGCGAAAAAAATATCCATCATTGGATCAACTTGTTATTTTTGCTGGGGCATGTCAATCACATTTTGAGGCACTAATTCGTGCAGGGGCCAATTTCGCTAGTTCACCATCTAGAATTAATATTCATGCACTAGATCCTGTATATGTAGTTGGTAAAATTAGTTTTACTTCATTTATGGAGAGAGTCAATGTATGGGATGTCGTACGTAATACAATTACTGGTGAAAAGGGACTAGGTGGAATTGAAACGAGAGGGATTTTACGAACGGGATTACCTTTTCAACATTATGAAGAGTAAGCAGGGTACATATGTATCTTGCTTTTTTGTATGGAAGGATTTAAATGAATTTGGATAAAAAGAGGCAAGAACGTACAGACTACGTAATGATACTTTTACAATATAGTATTTCTTCTATCTATTCAAACGCAGGATGATATTAGCTGTGAATCGCGGTTAATAATTAGGATAGATATATCGTGCTTTAAGTGTTCAATCTAAATTACAGCGAGGTGTAGCGAAGTATATGTCAAAACGTTTAGATGAAATTAAAAGCGAATTAGATCACCATCTTGGACAGCGACTTATGTTAAAAGCAAATAGTGGAAGAAGAAAAACTGTGGAGCAATCAGGTGTACTAGCAGAAACATACCGTTCCGTTTTTGTTGTACAATTGGATCAACAAGAAGATGCGTTGCAACGTGTATCTTATAGTTATGCAGATGTTTTAACAGAGACAGTAGAGTTAACATTTTATGGAGACCCTCATAATGAGGTCATTTTATAATCCGTATATCATTACATATATTCCCAGAAATGAAAAGCTATATTATTTTGCATACTAACTATACCGTAGCAAAATAAGGAGGGACTCTGCATTGAGTAGACGAAGAGGTGTCATGTCAAACCAATTTAAAGAAGAGCTAGCAAAAGAGCTTGGCTTTTATGATGTTGTTCAGAAAGAAGGATGGGGCGGAATTCGTGCGAAAGATGCTGGTAACATGGTGAAACGTGCTATAGAAATTGCAGAACAGCAATTAATGAAACGAAACCAGTAGTTGTAAGATACTTTCTATGCTACGGTAGCCGAGGAGACATTCCTCGGCTTTTTGTACTCTAAAAGGTGCCATCATTTTACATAAGTAGTTTCATTCTGAATGCTTTTCGTTATAATTAGGGAAGTGTCATCGTCTTACTATAAATTTATGGTAAAATAAACGATAAAAGATTGAGTACATAGAGTGGGTGAATAGATTGAAGCTACTAGTGAAAGCACCAGCAAAGATTAATCTGTCGTTAGATGTACTGGGAAAAAGACAAGACGGATATCATGAAGTGAAAATGATTATGACAACCATTGATTTAGCAGATCGTCTAGAACTAACGGAATTAGCAGAAGACCGTATTGAAATTTTATCCCATAATAGGTATGTCCCAGACGACCAACGAAATTTAGCTTATCAGGCAGCGAAATTATTAAAAGAGAAGTTTAATGTAAAAAAAGGTGTATCTATTACTATTGAAAAAACGATTCCAGTAGCAGCTGGATTAGCAGGTGGAAGTAGTGATGCAGCAGCGACATTACGTGGTCTTAATAAATTATGGAATTTAGGGCTTACAATTGATGAGTTAGCAGAGCTTGGCGCAGAAATTGGATCAGATGTATCGTTCTGTGTATACGGCGGCACAGCAATTGCCACTGGAAGAGGAGAGAAAATTGAGCATATAAAGACTCCGCCTTCTTGTTGGGTTATTTTAGCGAAACCACATATAGGTGTATCTACTGCTGATGTGTATGGAAATTTAAAGTTAAATCGAGTTACACATCCAAATGTAGATAAAATGGTTGATGTCATAAATTCTGGTGATTATAAAGGAATTTGTGATACTGTTGGTAACGTTTTAGAAGATGTAACATTTGGAATGCATCCTGAAGTTGCCCGTATTAAATCACAGATGAAGCGATTTGGAGCGGATGCTGTATTAATGAGTGGAAGTGGTCCAACTGTATTTGGACTTGTACACCATGATTCACGAATGCATCGCATTTATAACGGATTAAAAGGATTTTGTGAACAAGTCTATGCGGTACGTTTATTAGGAGAGCGAGAAACGCTTGAATAAAGACGTATAATACGTTATGATTTGTTTAGAATATTCGTGATTTGAGGTGAGAGTATGAAAATTAGAAGAAGTACAAGATTAGTCGATATGACTTATTACTTGCTACAAAACCCTCGTCAGCTAGTATCTCTCACTTTTTTTGCTGAAAGGTATCAATCGGCTAAGTCTTCCATTAGTGAAGATTTAGTTATTATTAAGCAAACGTTTGAACAACAAGGGGTCGGCACATTGCAAACGATACCAGGAGCAGCAGGAGGAGTGAAATATATACCGTATATAAGTGAAGAAGAGGCAGATCTAATTATTGATGAGCTTTGTGGCTTATTTGAAAACCCAGATCGTATTTTGCCTGGTGGTTACTTATACATGACAGATTTATTGAGTAATCCTCGCCATATTAATGGCGCAGGTCGTTTGTTTGCTTCTGTTTTTGCTAGGCAACCAATTGATGCAGTTATGACGGTGGCAACGAAGGGGATTCCACTTGCTTATGCAGTGGCAAATTACTTAGATGTACCAGTTGTAATTGCAAGAAAAGATAATAAGGTAACAGAAGGTCCGACTGTTAGTATTAACTATGTGTCGGGTTCTTCTAAACGAATTCAAACAATGACGTTAGCAAAACGCAGTCTTCCAGAAGGGTCGAATGTTTTAATTATTGATGACTTCATGAAAGCTGGCGGAACAATTCAAGGTATGATGAGTATGTTAGAAGAGTTCAAGGCTAATGTTGTTGGTATTGGTGTATTAGTAGAATCCACAGATATTGAAGAACGACTAATTAATAATTTTGTATCATTAATTCGTCTATCGGAAGTTGATGTGAAAGAAAAAACGATTCAAGTGGAAAAAGGGAATTATTCTCTTGCACCATTTGATGAAGGGCTTGTAGAGGCGGAATAAAAGATAGAGCAGATAGCTCTATCTTTTTTTATTTTATTTATAGATTATAAAATAGATGGACAAACTGCCTTTCGTACACTATTTTTAAAGAGTAAAATAAATAATAAAAGGGTGAAAAGTATGAAAGTTGTTCAAACAAGCAAGGCACCACAAGCAATTGGACCTTATTCACAGGGGATTATTGTAAATAACATGTTCTATAGCTCAGGACAAATCCCATTGACGGCAAATGGGGAGCTTGTAACAGGAGATGTAACAGTACAAACAGAACAAGTATTTCAAAATTTACAAGCGGTATTAGAGGAAGCAGGTGCTTCATTTGATACAGTCGTAAAAACAACAGTATTTTTAAAGGACATGGATGATTTTAATGCTGTAAATGAAGTGTATAGCTCTTATTTCTCTACTCATAAACCAGCTCGATCTTGTGTGCAAGTAGCAAAATTACCGAAAGATGTTTCCGTTGAAATTGAAGTAATTGCCCTAGTTAAGTAACCTTTTGTAAGCGATAACCTCCGCTAATCTCTATATTCAACTACATTAAAAATTTTTATCTTAAAAATTTTTAAAAAATTAAAGGGAAAATAGAAAATTTGTGGAATTTATACAAATATATCGCTTATTTAGAAAAGGGTGGTGAACACAAGATGGAAGTGACTGACGTAAGATTACGCCGCGTAAACACAGAAGGCCGCATGAGAGCAATTGCCTCTATTACTCTAGACCATGAATTTGTTGTTCATGATATTCGTGTAATTGATGGTAATAATGGATTATTTGTAGCAATGCCAAGTAAACGTACTCCAGATGGAGAGTTCCGTGACATTGCACATCCAATTAATTCTGGTACACGCTCTAAAATTCAAGATGCGGTTTTAACAGAGTATCATCGTTTAGGCGAGTTAGAAGAGGTTGAGTTTGAAGAAGCAGGTGCTTCGTAAAATTCGAATGAAAAGGGCTTTTAACAAAAAGCCTTATAATTTTGTAGCAAACTCCTGTAAGCATTTACAGGGGTTTGTTTTTTTTGTTTTATATTTGGAAACTTCATAATTTATTAACATAAAAAGAAGAAACTACTAATTTTTTCAAAATCATTTTAAATAGTATAGCTTATTTCTTAAAAAAGATACTAAAGAGTAAAACATCTTATAAGAATTATGGTAAAATTTAATAGTTAAAATGTGTTTCTTGAAATATATGATGATTTAGGATAATATCTTTAATGGATAAATAGGTTGCGATGGAGGGTCTATATGTCAAACAGATTTGCAGTGATTCTAGCTGCAGGTAAAGGCACACGTATGAAGTCAAAGCTATACAAAGTGCTGCATCCTGTATGTGGAAAACCTATGGTACAACACGTAGTCGATCAAGTATCTCAATTAGGATTGCAGAAACTTGTAACGGTTGTTGGACATGGTGCTGAAATGGTACAAGAACAGCTAGGGAACGTAAGTGAATTTGCATTACAAGCAGAACAACTTGGTACAGCACATGCTGTAGATCAAGCTGCAAGTGTACTTGCAAATGAAGAAGGAACAACTTTAGTTATTTGTGGTGATACGCCTCTAATAACTGCTGAAACAATGGAAGCATTACTTCAGCAACATAAAGAAGCAGGAGCAATGGCGACGGTGCTAACAGCATACATAGAAGAGCCTGCTGGATATGGCCGTATTGTTCGTAATGAGAATGGTCATGTTGAAAAGATTGTTGAGCATAAAGATGCAAATGAGAAAGAATTAGCTATTAAAGAAATCAATACAGGTACGTATTGTTTTGATAATAAGGCTTTATTTGCTTCACTTTCTAAAGTTTCAAATGATAACGTGCAAGGTGAATATTACCTTCCAGATGTTATTGAGATTTTAAAAAATGAAGGTCATATCGTATCAGCTTATCAAACAGAGCAGTTCGATGAAACGTTAGGTGTTAACGACAGAGTCGCTCTATCGCAAGCGGAAATTATTATGAAAAACCGTATCAACCGAAAGAACATGGTAAATGGTGTTACAATTATTGATCCAAGTAACACTTATATTTCTGCTGATGCAATTATCGGTAGCGATACAGTTCTTCATCCAGGAACAATTATTGAGGGGAACACTGTAATTGGTTCTGATTGTGAAATTGGACCGCATACAGTAATTCGCGATAGTGAAATTGGAGATCGTACGACAATTCGACAATCTACTGTACATGATAGTAAGCTTGGTACGGAAGTATCGGTTGGTCCATTTGCACATATTCGCCCAGATTCAGTTATTGGAGACGAAGTACGCGTTGGAAACTTCGTGGAAATCAAAAAAACTGTCTTTGGTAATAGAAGTAAAGCTTCACACTTGAGTTATATCGGGGATGCACAAGTTGGAGAAGACGTGAATCTTGGTTGTGGTTCAATTACGGTGAACTATGACGGTAAGAATAAATTCAAAACTGTGATTGGTAATGGGGTATTTATTGGATGTAATTCAAACCTTGTTGCTCCAGTAACAGTTGAAGATGGTGCTTATGTGGCGGCAGGCTCTACAATTACAGAGAATGTTCCATCAAAAGCATTATCGGTAGCACGTGCACGTCAAGTTAACAAAGAAGACTATGTTGATCAATTGCTGAATAAGAAAAAATCATAATAATGTGGAGGGTTAATCTAGATGTCGACTCAATATCTAAATTCTAATTTGAAAGTATTCTCTTTAAACTCTAATAAGGAACTTGCTGAGCAGATTGCAAAGCATATTGGAGTAGGACTAGGAAAATGTTCTGTTGATCGTTTTAGTGATGGAGAAGTTCAAATTAACATTGAAGAAAGTATCCGTGGTTGCGATGTATTCATTATTCAATCTACAAGCTTCCCAGTAAACGAACATATCATGGAATTACTTATTATGATCGATGCATTAAAACGTGCATCTGCGAAAACAATTAATATTGTTATTCCTTACTATGGTTATGCGCGTCAAGACCGTAAAGCGCGTTCTCGTGAACCAATTACATCGAAACTTGTAGCAAACTTGCTTGAAACAGCAGGTGCAACTCGTGTAATCACTCTAGATTTACATGCTCCACAAATTCAAGGGTTCTTTGATATCCCAATCGACCACTTAATGGGTGTACCGATTCTTTCTGATTACTTTGAAACAAAAGGTCTTAAAGATATCGTAATCGTGTCTCCTGATCATGGTGGTGTAACTCGTGCAAGAAAAATGGCAGATCGTCTAAAAGCGCCAATCGCTATTATTGATAAGCGTCGTCCTCGCCCGAACGTTTCAGAGGTAATGAACATTATCGGTAATATTGAAGGCAAAACAGCGATTTTAATTGATGACATCATTGATACAGCTGGTACAATTACATTAGCAGCAAACGCTCTTGTTGAGAACGGTGCTTCTGAAGTATATGCTTGCTGTACACACCCAGTATTATCTGGTCCAGCAATTGAGCGTATTCAAAATTCAAACATTAAAGAGTTAGTTGTAACGAACTCTATTGTATTACCAGAAGAGAAGAAAATCGACAAAGTACATGAACTTTCAGTTGCTCCATTAATCGGAGAAGCAATCATTCGTGTATACGAAGAAGAATCCGTGAGTGTATTATTCAATTAATTGGATAGGATGAGACGTAACCAAAATTGGTTACGTCTTTTCGTATCGAAAAAAGAAAGTAGTGGTACAAGAATGAAATTGATAGTAGGACTTGGGAACCCAGGTAGAGAATATGAATTAACAAGGCATAATATTGGATTTATGGCCATTGATGAACTTGCGAAGCGTTGGAACATTTCTTTGAATGAACAAAAATTTAAAGGTGTATTTGGTGCAGGGTTTGTTAATGGAGAAAAGGTAATCTTATTAAAGCCGCTAACATACATGAATTTATCTGGGGAAAGTATTCGTCTACTCATGGATTATTATAAAATTGATGTTGAGGACTTCGTTGTTATGTACGACGATTTAGACATTCCTGTAGGTAAATTGCGTCTTCGCATGAAAGGTAGTGCCGGTGGACATAATGGTGTAAAGTCAACGATTTCGCACTTAGGAACACAAGAATTTCAACGTATCCGTATGGGAATTGATCGCCCGAAAAATGGAATGAAGGTAGTCGATTATGTATTGGGACGCTTTACATCTGAAGAGATTCCGGATGTTAACCATTCTATTGAAAAAGCAGCGGATGCATGTGAAGAGTGGCTAAATAAGCCTTTTCTTCAAATCATGAATACTTTCAATAGTTAAAAATGAGATTGGGAATATTTCTCTTTTGTTTTACCCATACTAGTAGTAATTGAATTTTTAGGAGGCTAGTATGGAAGGGTATTATTATTGCAGACACTGCGGAGGTAATGTAGGCTTCATTAACGCAGAAAAAGTATATAGCGACGTTTTATTTCAACTAACGGAGCAAGAAGTAGTAGAAATGATTCATTTTCATGAGAATGGAAATATATATATAAAAACGATTTGTGAATCGTGTCAAGAAACGCTCGCATCTTATCCTGAGTATTATGAGTATGAAAAATTTCTGCAATAAAATGTTGTCGCTTTGGCATGTCCAAAGCATTTTTCTGTTTTCCTTTTCCAAAATATTTGCATAAAATAGAATGACTTGCTCTTTATGTTGAGAGGAGTTTTAAAAATGATAGGTTTATTAGAGCAATTTTATAAAAATGAAGAGATACAATCGGTTATTAATGGGTTAGAAGATGGGTTAAAAGAACAACTTATATCAGGGATGGCAACGTCTTCTCGTTCATTATTAATGGCGGCTTTATATAAAAAAACAAAAAAATCACAATTAATCGTGACACATAACTTATACCAAGCACAAAAAGTACATGAAGATTTAGTGGCGTTACTTGGTGAAAAAGATGTGTGGTTATATCCAGTGAATGAACTGATAGCATCGGAAATTGGAGTTGCAAGTCCAGAATTGAAGGCGCAACGTATAGAAGTGTTAAATCGCTTGGCTGCGGGAGAGAATGGAATCATTGTAGCGCCAGTGGCAGGATTGCGTAGATTTTTACCAATAAAAGAATTGTGGAAGCAAAAGCAAGTTGAAATCAATCTAGGGCAAGAGATTGATTTAGATGCGCTCTTGCATACTTTACATCATATTGGCTATGAACGTAAGTCGATGGTAGAAGTTCCAGGAGAGTTCAGTTTGCGTGGGGGAATATTAGATATTTATCCTTTAACTGAAGAACTACCATTTCGTATTGAATTCTTTGATACAGAAGTCGATTCTATTCGATTATTTGATGTGGATGAACAGCGTTCTCAAGGTAAAAAAGAAAGCGTTAGGTTTGGTCCGGCAACAGAGTTTTTATTTTCACAGGAAGAATTAAAATCAGGAATTCAGCATCTTGAAGAAGGCTTGACTAAGACGATGCAAAAACTTTCTGATGATAAACTAAAGACTAAAGTGCTTGAGACGGTAAGTCATGAAATTGAGATGTTGAAAAACGGGCAAAGTATAGAACAGATGTTTAAATACTTATCTATTTTCTATAAAGAACCTGCTAGTCTGATAGATTATTTACCAGAAGATGGTGTTGTAATTTTAGATGAGATTTCCCGTATTCAAGAGACAGCATCACATCTTGAAACAGAAGAGGCGGAATGGTATATATCACTTCTTGGTGAAGGAACAATTATTCAAGATTTATCTTTCTCTCACCCATTCGAGGGGTTTCTTCATCATAAAAAAAGAAGTTTTGTATATTTAACGTTATTCTTGCGTCATATCGCACACACACATCCGCAAAATATTGTTAATGTAACATGTAAAACAATGCAAGATTTCCATGGACAGATGAATTTGTTAAAAACAGAAATTGATAGATGGAATGAAGGGCATTTTACGACTGTTGTACTTGGAACAGATGATGAACGTGTGAAAAAATTACAACATATTTTAAGTGATTATGATATTGAGGCAGATATTGTAGAAGGTACAGATATTTTATTGCCTGGAAGGTTACAGATTGCTGTAGGTGATTTACATACAGGATTTGAAATGCCGATGCAAAAGCTTGTTGTCATTACTGAAAAGGAGCTTTTTCATAAGAAAGTTAAAAAATCACAACGTAAACAAAAGTTATCGAATGCTGAACGTATTAAAAGTTATTCAGAATTAAAAGTTGGAGATTATGTAGTTCACGTAAATCATGGTATAGGTAAATTTTTAGGTATTGAGACATTAGAGATTAATGGTGTTCATAAAGATTATTTAAATATTAAATATCAAGGTAATGATAAGCTATACGTTCCAATTGAACAAATTGATCAAGTTCAAAAATATGTAGGATCTGAAGGTAAGGATCCGAAAGTTTATAAATTAGGTGGTAATGATTGGAAGAAGGTTAAAACGAAAGTTGAAAAATCTGTACAAGACATTGCGGATGACCTAATTAAACTATATGCTGAGCGCGAAGCTTCAAAAGGCTATGCATATACGCCAGATACGGCAGAACAACAAGAGTTCGAATCATCTTTCCCGTATCAAGAGACAGAGGATCAGTTACGTTCTATTGACGAGATTAAAAAAGATATGGAACGCGGACGCCCGATGGATAGGCTCCTTTGTGGTGACGTAGGGTATGGAAAGACTGAAGTGGCTATTCGTGCGGCATTTAAAGCAATTATGGATGAAAAACAAGTTGCAATTTTAGTACCGACAACGATTCTTGCGCAGCAACACTATGAAACAATTCGAGAGCGTTTTCAAGATTATCCGATCAATATAGGCTTATTAAGTAGATTCCGTACGAGAAAACAACAAAATGAAACAATTAAGGGCTTAAAGGATGGAACAGTAGATATTGTAATCGGAACACATCGTATTTTATCTAAAGATGTTACGTATAAAGATTTAGGGCTTCTTATTATTGATGAAGAACAAAGATTTGGTGTAACACATAAAGAAAAAATTAAACAATTGAAGGCGAATGTTGACGTATTAACATTAACGGCAACTCCGATTCCGCGGACGCTTCATATGTCTATGCTTGGTGTGCGCGACTTATCTGTTATTGAGACACCACCAGAAAATCGTTTCCCAGTCCAAACGTATGTAGTCGAGTATAATCCAGCGTTAATGCGAGAGGCGATAGAGCGAGAGCTTGCAAGAGGTGGTCAAGTTTACTTCCTATATAACCGTGTAGAGGATATTGAAAGAAAAGCAGATGAAATTTCGATGTTAGTTCCAGATGCCCGCGTAACGTACGCACATGGGAAAATGAACGAAAGCGAATTAGAGTCTGTTATGCTATCATTTTTAGAAGGACAGCATGATGTTCTTGTAAGTACAACAATTATTGAGACGGGTGTAGATATTCCGAATGTAAATACGTTAATTGTATTTGATGCAGATCGTATGGGATTATCACAGTTGTATCAGCTTCGTGGGCGTGTTGGACGTTCTAATCGTGTTGCATATGCATACTTTGCATATAAACGTGACAAAGTGCTGTCAGAGGTTGCAGAGAAGCGTCTACAAGCAATTAAAGAGTTCACGGAACTTGGATCTGGTTTCAAAATTGCGATGAGAGATTTATCTATTCGTGGAGCAGGTAATTTGTTAGGGGCAGAACAGCATGGATTTATTGATTCTGTCGGATTTGATCTATATTCTCAAATGTTAAAAGATGCAATTGAACAGCGTAGAGGAACAGATGGGGCTGAAAATATAGTTAATGTTGAAATTGACTTAGAGGTAGATGCATACTTACCAGATGCTTATATTTCAGATAGTAAGCAAAAAATTATGATGTATAAACAATTTAGAGGTGTTTCTGCAATTGAGGATATTGAAGAATTGCAGGAAGAAATGATCGACAGATTTGGCGATTATCCACAAGAAGTTGGTTATTTATTACAAATTGCAAATATTAAAGTGTTGGCAATGAAAGAACAAATTGAATTAATTAAGCAGAATAAATTTGAAGTAACATTTCTGTTTTCTGAACAAGCAAGTCAAAATATTGATGGTGGAAAATTATTCATGCTCGGAAATAGTTTTGGACGTATGATCGGTTTAGGAATGGAAGGATCACAATTGAAAATTGTTATGAAAACAAATGGCTTAGAGACATCGAAGTGGTTAACAATTGCTGAAAATTTATTAAAAGGCTTACCAGATGTAAAAAAAGAAGTAATAAATGCCTAAAATAAGATAAAAAAATACAATTCGACGTGCATAGAAGAACTAATGTGTAAAATACTATATCTAACAGTTGGTGATTTTTACATGAACAGGTAAATTCACCACTTTGATCATCAGTAGAAAGTGAGGCAGCATTAGAATGAAAGCAACTGGAATCGTACGTCGAATTGATGATTTAGGCAGGGTCGTAATCCCGAAGGAAATTCGTAGAACTTTACGTATTCGAGAAGGAGACCCACTAGAAATATTTGTTGATCGCGATGGAGAGGTAATTTTAAAGAAGTATTCTCCAATTAGTGAGCTAGGTGATTTTGCAAAAGAATATGCTGATGCTTTATATGACAGCTTAGGACATAATGTGCTTGTGTGTGATCGAGATTCTATCATCGCAGTATCAGGCGTATCGAAAAAAGAATACTTAAATAAAAGTGTTGGCGATTTAATTGAAAAAACGATGGAAGAACGAAAGTCTGTTATTATGACGGATGAAAGTGATATTTCCATTATTGATGGTGTAACAGAAAAGGTTCATTCTTATACAGTTGGACCAATTGTTGCAAACGGAGATCCGATTGGAGCCGTCATTATTTTTTCAAAAGAAGCTATTATAAGCGAGATCGAGCATAAAGCGGTTAATACTGCTGCCAGTTTCTTAGCGAAACAAATGGAACAGTAAGGGTATATTGATTTTAGAAGTAGCAATCTTTCCTAATTATGATCTTTCTTTTTGAGAAATCAATTATTTGGAGATATATGTATATTGAATGAAGGTAGCACTTTGCTACCTTTTTTCGTTGAATATTTTTAACGTGTAGGAACTCATTATTACCCGTGTTGGTAAGGGAGTTTGTTCTTTTCTTTATGATATAATACGAGAGGTGAGAATAGAAAAAGGAGTTTTCTTGTATGGAAGCGAAGAAGTATCAAGCCTTTTGGCGTGGGGCTATTATATTAACGATTGCAAGTTTTGTTACAAAAGTATTAAGCGCTTTTTACCGTATTCCATATCAAAATATAGCGGGGGATATTGGGTTTTATATTTACCAACAAATTTACCCGTTTTATGGATTTTGTTTAATTTTAGCTACTTATGGATTTCCTGTTATCATTTCGAAAATGGTTGCAGAACGACTAGAGCGGGGAAAACAAAAAGAAGCAGAAGAAATTATTTGTGTATCTTTTTGGTTCTTATTAGGAATTGGTTTTATAGGCTTCTTTACATTGTTTTTTGGGGCTGAAACAATTGCGGTAGCTATGGGCGATATACACTTAGATAAGTTACTACGTGTTATTTCATTTTCATTCTTATTGATGCCATTTTTGTCTGTAGCAAGAGGGTATTTTCAAGGATTTAATAATATGATGCCAACGGCTGTTTCGCAAGTAATAGAACAAACAATTCGAGTTTCTATTATTGTATTTTTATCGCTATTCCTAATTGCTCACGGATTTGATTTATATACAGTTGGTGCAGGGGCTATGTTAGGCTCAATTGCGGGTGGACTTATTGGGATTATTGTACTTATATTGTATATGCGTCAAGATTTTCGTTCTATATTTTTCAAAAGTGCAGCGAGAATTAAGGGTAAAAGGAAGATAGTTAAAATCCTTTTTTGGCAGGGGTTAGCGATTTGTGTTAGTAATTTAGTGCTTATTTTTATACAGATGGCTGATTCAGTGTCCTTTTACAGCTTACTTATTGGTGCTGGAGAACAGGCTGAAAATGCAAAGGTATTAAAGGGTGTTTATGATAGAAGTATTCCGCTAATGCAATTAGGTACTGTTGTGACGACTTCTTTCTCGTTGTCACTTATTCCGATTATTACAGCGGCGAAGGAAAGAGGAGATCTTTCCTTTATTCAAGAAAAGGTAAAGTTAGCAATGAAAATAACATTTGTTATTGGACTTGCAGCAGCTATTGGACTAACTTGTATTATTCAACCTACCAATATTATGTTGTTTGAAAACAGTGATGGATCAGATGTTTTATCTATTTTATCGTTATCTATTTTATTTAGTTCATTGTCAATTACGACAGCTTCTATTTTACAAGGATTAGGGCAAACGTTTAAGCCAGCATTATTTGTTGTATTTGGAGGTTGCTTAAAGTTAGCGTTAAATTATATATTCATGCCTTATTTTGGTGTGAAAGGTGCAGCCTTTGCGACTTTATGTGCGTTAATTATAATCTCTGGACTAAATAGTTTGTTGCTTACGAGAGCTGTATCAGGGGCACTTATCAATAAGCGAAATATGTTAGGGATAGTAATTAGTGGCATTTGTATGGGATTTGTATTAATGATGTTCACACGTGTGTTACATATGTCTGGATTAGTAATTAATACGGAACATAGAGGAAGCGCGACGCTTGAAGCGTTGTTAGGTGTAGCCATCGGCGGATTGACATATATGTTTTTTATTTTGAAATTACGTGTATTTACAAAAAAAGAATTAGGAACCGTTATGAAACAAGAGGAAAAAGAAGGTTCATTGAAGAAGAGTGGATAGAGGTGACTGGTTGTGAGTGGAATCATTACTATTTTAGGTTTAGGAGCTGGTGAATTAGATCAGCTAACGATGGGTGTATATCGAAAAATAAAAGAAGCAGACCACCTGTTTGTTAGAACGAAAGAACATCCAGTTATAGAAGAATTGGAGAAAGAAGGCGTACAATATACGTCTTTTGATGCTGTATATGAAGCACATGATACGTTTGAAATTGTATATGAAACAATTGCGAATAAATTGCTAGAACAAGCTGAAGGTACAGAAATTATCTATGCTGTTCCCGGGCATCCACTTGTAGCAGAAAGAACAGTTCAGCTACTGTTGGAAAAAGGAGAAGTTTCAAATGTTGAAGTGCGAATTGAGGGTGGACAAAGTTTCCTTGATCCTATGTTTGCAAGTCTAAAGATTGATCCGATTGAAGGATTCCAATTACTTGATGCTACATCATTTGAAAGAGGGCAATTAGAACTGCGTCAACATTTAATCTTTTGCCAAGTATATGATGCATTCGTTGCATCTGATGTGAAATTAACATTAATGGAGATGTTACCAGATGATTATGAAGTGTATATCGTAACAGCTGCAGGAACTTCATTTGAACAAGTAAAGAAGGTACCGTTGTACATGTTAGATCATGAAACGGAATTGAATAATTTAACGAGTGTGTACGTGCCGCCAGTTCAGGAGCGTGCGTCCTTGTATCAACAGTTTGATGTTCTTAGAGAAATTATTGCGGAACTTCGTGGTCCAAATGGTTGTCCGTGGGATAAAAAGCAAACACATCAATCATTAAAGAAATATTTAATTGAGGAAGCTTATGAAGTGTTGGAAGCAATCGATGAAGAGGATGATGATCACTTAGTAGAAGAATTAGGTGATATATTATTACAAGTTATGCTTCATGCTCAAATCGGAGAAGATGAAGGTTGGTTCTCTATAGATGATATCATTCGAACTCTATCTGAGAAAATGGTTCGTCGCCATCCGCATGTGTTTGGAAATACGGATGTAAACAGCGCTGATGAAGTGATTGCAAATTGGGAAGAGATTAAAAAACAAGAAAAAGGATTCGTGAAAGAATCTGTTTTAAATGGCGTTCCAAAAAGTTTGCCGCAGTTACTACGCGCCTATGAAATTCAGAAGAAAGCTGGTAAGGTTGGATTTGATTGGGTTGATGTGCAACCGATGATAGAGAAAGCCTTGGAAGAATGGCAAGAGTTCCAACAAGAAGTTACAAATATGGATGAGGAAAAGATGCTAGGTGAGTTTGGTGATTTACTCTTTGCGTTTGTTAATATAGCTCGTCATTACAAAATAGATCCAGAAGAGGCGTTACGTTCAACTAATGAGAAATTCACTGGTCGTTTTTTATACATGGAGGCAAAAGTAGCTGAAATGAATAAAGAGATGAAAGATTTATCATTAGAACAGTTAGATGTTTTATGGGAAGAAGCGAAACAGACAGAGCGTTAATAGGGGGATTTGATATGCGTCTAGATAAGTTTTTAAAAGTATCACGTTTAATTAAAAGAAGAACATTAGCGAAAGAAGTAGCTGATCAAGGAAGAATATCTATTAATGGTCAGGTGGCAAAAGCGAGTTCTGATGTGAAAGTAGCTGACGAATTAACAATTCGTTTTGGTCAAAAAATAGTGACTGTGAAAATAAATGAATTAAAAGAAACAACTAAAAAAGAAGATGCAGCAAATATGTATAGCTTAGTTCGTGAAGAAAAAGTAAAAGCGGAAGAAGGCTTGTTCTAAAATCATTTATCCCCTCATACATTACTATTAGCTAGTAAAAACCTATGGGGGGATTTACGTGAATAATGGTTACTCACCTACGTCTTCTAATCAACAAAATGTTTCTGTAGAGCATGACATTATTATGCGTGGCAGGCGTATAATTGATATTACCGGTGTAAAGCAGGTAGAGAGTTTTGATAGCGAAGAGTTTTTACTAGAGACCGTAATGGGTTTTTTAACGATTCGTGGTCAAAATTTACAAATGAAAAATTTAGATGTGGAAAAAGGTATTGTGTCGATTAAAGGGAAAGTTAATGAGATGCTGTATATTGATGAAAATCAAGGGGAAAAAACTAAAGGTTTCTTTAGTAAGTTGTTTAAATGAGCTTAACAATTCAGTTGTATACAATGCTTTCAATGATTGGAATGGGTGCTTGGATTGGAGCGTCTTTAGATACATATCAACGTTTTTTAAAGCGCCAAGAACGTAAACGTTGGCTTGTATTTATACATGATATATTATTTTGGATTGTCCAAGCATTATTCGTCTTTTATGTATTGCTTCTCGTAAATGAAGCTGAGCTACGTATATATGTGTTTTTGGCATTATTATGTGGTTTTGCGGCATATCAAAGCTTACTGAAGGCACTATACATGAAGCTGTTAAATTTTCTCATCTATATTTTTATGCAAACAACATATTTTTTTGTTCGAATTATACAGCTACTCATGATAAAACCTGTTATTATTATAGCGCAGCTATTTATTGCATTTATATTATTCTTATTTCGTATACTGCTTTCAATTGGACATGTGTTATGGAAAATGGTGATTTGGATATTACTTTTCATATGGAAAGTTTTTTTCTGGCCTGTTCGATTTATTGCTTCGCTCATATGGAAACTTCTCCCTAATCGTGTTAAACTTTTTATAGTGAAACATATAGGGTTCCTGCAATATATAGCAAAATTGAAGGGACATATCTTCCAATTATGGGAGCGTATAAAAAAGAAGTTAGGGGGACCTCGGAAATGAGGGAACTGAGACAAAGAACAATCGAAAAACAGAGTCCAAATCCTGTTAAAGAGCATATAATACAAACGGATGAGAACAGGAAGCGACTTTATCGCCGTTTAGCGGTTTTTCTTGTCTTTACTTTTACAATTATTGCGAGTATTAGTGTAACGTTTTATCAACAAAACAGTTCCATTAAAGCAAAAGAAGCAAAAGTTAAGGACATGAAAAAAGAACTGGATTCATTAACGAATAAAGAAAAAAGTCTAAAAGACGAAGTTCAAAAGTTAAATGATGAAGAGTACGTATTAAAGATTGCTAGAAGGGATTATTTCTTCTCTGGTAAAGGGGAGATAATTTTTCCTGTTTCTAAGTAGAGTATGTCTTATTGACACTATATTTTAGGATTATATATAATAAAGTAAAATTTGACTTTTTAACCACTAAGGAGGAGCATTTTTTTTATGTCAATCGAGGTAGGCAGCAAGTTACAGGGTAAAGTAACAGGTATTACAAATTTTGGGGCTTTTGTGGAGCTGCCAGAGGGCTTAACGGGTCTTGTTCATATTAGTGAAGTTGCTGATAACTATGTAAAAGATATTAACGATCACTTAAAAGTGGGCGACCAAGTAGAAGTAAAAGTTATTAATGTTGAAAAAGATGGAAAGATTGGTTTATCTATCAAAAAAGCGAAAGAACGTGAAAAAACAGAAGGAGATCGTCCACGCGGTGAATACCAACGCGGTGGTGATCAACAACGTTCTGGACGTCCACAACGTAATAATCGCTCTTTCAACAGAGATAATCGCGGTGGCGGTAACGACCGAGCTCCGAAAGAAACATTTGAGCAAAAGATGGCACGCTTCTTAAAAGATAGCGAAGATCGCTTAACTTCTTTAAAGCGTAACACAGAGTCTAAACGTGGTGGCCGTGGCGCGCGTCGCGGATAATAAGAACGTTTAGTTTTTAACATATAGAGAGGTACCCAGGGTGATGGCTCAGGGTGCTTTTTTATATGTAAAAATATATTTTTAAAAAAGTTTTTGAGATGTGTTGACTTTAATTAGTATCTGATGTAAGATACTAATTGTCCGTTAAATAAGACGACATGGCGGTGTAGCTCAGCTGGCTAGAGCGTACGGTTCATACCCGTGAGGTCGGGGGTTCGATCCCCTCCGCCGCTATATTTAATTTAACGGCCCGTTGGTCAAGTGGTTAAGACACCGCCCTTTCACGGCGGTAACACGGGTTCGAATCCCGTACGGGTCATCAAAAAAGATCATGCAAATTTGCATGATCTTTTTTTGTTAAATAAATTAAGATATACAACACTTCTACAAAATCACCCTATATTTTCTGAATATTTAATTAAAATATCAAAAATAACTTACATACCGTGTATATCTGTAGAGTTATTTCGAATAAAAAGTCGAACGATTATAAAAGTGAAAACTGTTGTTTTGACAAAAAAACCAACAATCGTCTTTTATAATGACAGTAATTAAACTATGCAGGTGGTGTTAAAAATATGCCTAAAGCAGGAAGGAATACTATGAATACAAGTGCATTGGCAATGAATGAGAGTCAGCTTGGAGGAATAAAGTGGACGAGTAAGTTGCGAATGAAATTTGAGCAAGTTTTCTTTAGATGGGGATTTATTATTGTTGTTATTGGTTTTCTTTTGGGACGAGCATATATATTAACAAATATTTTACCGTTTGCACTGCCATTTTTTGCTGCTGTTTATGTTATGAAGCGGGATAAGATGCCGCTAGCATTTTTAGCTCTAATGGGAGGAGCTCTTTCAGTATCGATAGATAATTTGTTTTTTACCTTTGCATCCATCTTTACCTTCTTCATTTATAATATCTTCTTTAGTCGATTTACACGTAAAACTGTTGGACTTGTTCCATTTCAAGTATTTATCTCCGCATTAACAGCACACTTAGTTGTTGTATATTTTGCGCAACAAACTGTCACCATGTACGATTTACTCGTTAGTACTATCGAGGCTGGACTTAGTTTCGTATTAACTATGATATTTTTACAAAGTGTCCCGCTTTTAGTGGAAAGGAAAGGAAAACAACAGGCATTAGAGACGGAAGAAATTGTTTGTTTGATTATATTACTAGCATCTGTTTTAACAGGTACAACAGATTGGTTTGTATATGATGCTTCTATTCAACATATTTTTACAAGGTATTTAGTGCTAGTATTTGCATTTATTGCGGGTGCTGCCACAGGATCTACAGTGGGGGTTGTAACAGGACTAATATTAAGTTTAGCAAATGTGTCTAGCTTGTCTCAGCTTAGCCTTCTTGCTTTTTCTGGATTGCTTGGTGGATTGTTAAAAGAAGGGAAGCGTTTAGGTGTTAGTTTAGGTTTATTAATTGGGACAAGCTTAATTACATTATATGTAGACAAACAGACAAATATTGTAACAACTTTAATTGAGTCAGGTGTAGCGATTGTTATCTTCTTATTAACACCGCAGCTTGTTTTGGATCGTATTGCTAAATTTATGCCAGGTACACAAGAGCATTCGCAAGATCAACAACAATATTTAAGAAGGATGCGTGATGTTACAGCAAATAAAATCAACCAATTTGCAAATGTATTTGCTGCTTTATCTAATAGCTTTTCTGTATATGGGTATGTAGAGGAAGAAGATAAAGAGACAGAAGCAGATTTGTTTTTGAGTACAATTACTGCGAAAACATGTCAAACATGCTTTAAAAAGGATCAATGCTGGGTAGTGAATTTTGATAAAACGTACGATTATATGAAACAAATAATGAATGAAACGGAAGAAGGAACCCTGCAACATAATCGTAAATTAGTTCGTGAGTGGGACAAGCATTGTGTGAGAGGGAAAAAAGTGACGGATTTAGTAGCAGGTGAATTAGATCACTTCTATGAGGGTCAAAAATTACGAAAACAAATGAAGGAAAATCGTAGAATAGTAGCCGAGCAACTATTAGGTGTATCAAAGGTTATGGAGGATTTTGCTAAGGAGATACAACGAGAGCGTGAAAATCATCAAGTGCAGGAAGAACAGATTATGCAAGCGTTCCGTGATTTTGGTGTCGAAGTAGAGCATGTTGATATTTATTGTTTAGATAGAGGAAGTATTGATATTGAAATGTTAATTCCAGTTGCATCTAATGAACATGGTGAGTGTGAAAAATTAGTTGCACCGATGCTTTCGGATATCCTTAAAGAAAATATTGTCGTTAAACATGAAGAAAAGTCTTCTTATCCAAATGGCCATAGTTTAATATCATTTGGTTCGGCAAAGACGTATTCTCTTGATACAGGATTGGCTACAGCTGCAAAAGGCGGTGGATTTGTTTCGGGTGACTCTTATGCGATGATGGATTTAAGTGTTGGTAAATATGCACTTGCAATTAGTGATGGTATGGGTAATGGGCAAAGAGCTCATATGGAAAGTAAGGAAACGGTGAAATTATTACAAAAAATACTCCAATCAGGCATTGATGAAGAAATAGCAATTAAGTCTATCAATTCAATTCTTTCTTTGAGAACGACAGAAGAAATGTTTACGACATTAGATTTAGCTATGGTAGATTTGCGGGATGCGAGTGCAAGGTTTTTAAAGATTGGATCGACGCCGAGTTTTGTTAAACGTGCAAATAATATTTTGAAAATTGAAGCAAGTAATTTACCGATGGGAATCATCGAAGATGTTGAAGTTGATGTGGTGGGTGAACAATTAAAAACGGGCGATATTCTTATTATGATGAGCGATGGGATTTTTGAAGGAGCGCAGCATGTGGAGAATCATGAATTGTGGATGAAACGAAAAATTAAAGAATTGCAAACCGAAGACCCGCAAGAAATTGCTGATATCATTATGGAAGAAGTGATTCGCTCTTGTGACGGTTATATAAATGATGATATGACTATTGTAGTGGCAAAAGTGAAGAAAAATATGCCCAAGTGGGCTACGATTCCGATTGTAGGAATGCAGGCGCAGTAAAATGTAGTGGAATGTTTATCTATAATTTGATTTTAAAAACCTAGGTGTATACCTAGGTTTTTTTGTGGAAAAAGGTAATGTTATTAATTTTGTGAATATACACGGAGGATGTAAGATAAAAATGTAATTTTTGTATATCTTTTTTTTGCACAATGTTTGTAAAAGTTGTACCATTGTAGACAAGGCGACTAAGGTTGCTGTTCTTGTTTAATGAAAGGTGATTGCGAAGTTGAAAGATACATTTGTTGAAAAAGTAGATGACTTTGTAAAGCAGCATGATGTATTAAAGAATGATTCAACAATTGTTGTGGGAGTTTCTGGTGGTCCTGACTCGTTAGCGCTTTTATATTATTTATTAGAAAAAAGAGCGGAAAAACAGTTGAAAATTGTAGTTGCTCATGTGGATCATATGTTTAGAGGTGATGAATCTTATGAGGATTTACAATTTGTGCAGGGCCTTTGTGAAGAACTGGGAATTATTTGTGAAACGATAAGGATTAATGTATCACAATATCAACAGCAATACGGAATGAATGCACAGGTTGCTGCTAGAGAATGCAGATATGCATTTTTGGAAAGAATAATGAAGAAATATGATGCAAGATATGTTGCTCTTGGACATCATGGAGATGATCAAGTCGAGACAATTTTAATGCGTCTCGTAAGAGGGAGTACTCCGAAAGGATATGCAGGAATTGCAGTGAAGCGTCCTTTTCATAATGGATATTTAATTAGGCCGTTACTTGGCGTAACAAAGGAAGAAATTGTTGATTACTGTAATAAGCTAAATTTAATGCCACGTATAGATCCGAGTAATAAAAAGGAAGTATATACAAGGAATCGATTACGTAAATATGTTCTTCCTCATTTGAAAGAAGAAAATCCACAAGTGCATGAGAAATTCCAAAAATTTAGCGTGCAGATGCAAGAGGATGAGGCTTATTTGCAGGAATTAGCTTTTGAGAAAATGAATAAAGTAATTACAAAAAAAAGTGATAAACAAATTAGCTTATCAATTCCTGCCTTTGAATCCATGTCTATGCCTTTACAAAGAAGAGGGATTCAACTAATATTAAACTATCTTTATGAATATAAGATTCCATCTTCTCTTTCTTCCATACATATTGACAAGGTGATTGAGTTTTTTAAGCGGACACAACCTTCAGGTTCACTTGATTTTCCGGGTGATTTGAAAATTGTTCGTACATACGAGGAGTGTAGCTTTAGATTTAAACAAGAAATTGTTTCTCCTTTTTTACAAGATTTATCAGTACCCGGGACCATTACGCTATTGAACGGGGATGAATTTGTAACAGAGGTGAGCGAAGATATACCAAGTAACATGAATGAAACAGTATTTGTTGCTAAGTATAATGATATATCATATCCACTTCGTATTCGTTCTAGGGAAAATGGAGATCGCATGTCAATACAAGGTATGAATGGCACGAAAAAGATAAAAGCTATTTTTATCGAAGCAAAAGTACCGAAAGAAAAAAGAGAAGAATGGCCGGTCGTTTGTGATGCAAGTGGGACCATTATTTGGGTACCCTTGTTGAAGCGATCTGCATTTGCAATTTCGAAAGAGATGGCAAAGAAGGATAAATATATGATTATTCACTACAAAAGCAAGGAGTCTTCCGGGAGGATAATGAAATGATGAATCAAGATATCGAAAAAGTATTAATTTCTGAAGAGCAAATACAAGAAAAGGTGCGCGAACTAGGTGCAATTGTTGCAGAGGATTATAAAAACACAGTACCTCTTGCAATTGGTGTATTAAAAGGCGCAATGCCATTCATGGCAGATTTATTAAAGAGAACAGATACATATCTTGAAATGGATTTTATGGCTGTATCTAGTTACGGTCACTCTACAGTTTCAACAGGCGAAGTGAAAATTTTAAAAGATCTTGACACTTCTGTAGAAGGTCGCGATATTTTAATCGTCGAAGATATTATTGATAGTGGTCTTACACTAAGCTACTTAGTAGACTTATTCAAATATCGTAAAGCGAAGTCTGTAAAAATTGTTACATTATTAGATAAGCCAACAGGCCGTAAGGTTGATCTGAAAGCGGATTATGTTGGATTTACTGTTCCACATGAATTTGTAGTAGGATATGGATTAGATTATAAAGAGCAGTACCGTAATCTTCCTTATGTAGGCGTATTAAAACCAAGCGTTTACTCAAATTAATTAAATATAGGCTTCACAATTGTATAGGAAAGTTTTTCTATGTTACGATTTACTATAGTGTTTATGCCGTGAGAGGAGGTTAGGAATGAATCGTATCTTCCGTAATACCATCTTTTATTTACTGATATTCTTAGTAGTAATTGGAATCGTGAGCTATTTTAATGGTTCGACACAAAAAACGACATCAGTTAGCTACGACAAATTCATTACTAAACTAGAAAGCGGTGAAGTGCGTAATGTGCAACTTCAACCGAAAAATGGTGTATTTGAGGTAAAAGGACAATTTAATAACTCTAGCCAAGGAGAACAATTTGTTACTTATGCACCAAATACTGAGGAATTACAAAAGAAAATTAATGATAAAGCGAAAGGTGCCGAAGTTAAGTATCAACCAGCAGAAGAAACAAGTGCTTGGGTAACATTCTTTACTTCAATCATTCCATTTGTCATCATCTTCATTTTATTCTTCTTCTTATTAAACCAAGCTCAAGGCGGCGGTAGCCGTGTTATGAACTTCGGGAAAAGTAAGGCGAAGTTATATAATGATGAAAAGAAAAAAGTTCGTTTCAGAGATGTTGCTGGAGCGGATGAAGAGAAACAAGAACTTGTTGAGGTAGTTGAATTCTTGAAAGACCCTCGTAAGTTCTCTGAAGTTGGTGCTCGTATTCCAAAGGGTGTCCTATTAGTTGGACCTCCAGGTACAGGTAAAACTTTATTAGCGCGTGCTGTTGCAGGTGAGGCTGGCGTTCCATTCTTCTCTATCAGTGGTTCTGACTTCGTAGAGATGTTTGTCGGTGTCGGTGCATCACGTGTACGTGATTTATTTGAAAATGCAAAGAAAAATGCTCCTTGTATCATTTTCATTGATGAAATTGATGCAGTAGGTCGTCAACGTGGCGCAGGTCTTGGTGGTGGTCATGATGAGCGTGAGCAAACATTGAACCAATTACTTGTTGAAATGGATGGATTCGGTGCAAACGAAGGTATTATTATCGTTGCTGCGACAAACCGTCCAGACATTCTTGACCCAGCGTTATTACGTCCAGGTCGTTTTGACCGTCAAATTACAGTAGATCGTCCAGATGTAAATGGCCGTGAAGCTGTATTGAAAGTACATGCGCGTAATAAACCACTTGATGAGCATATTAATTTAAGAGCGATTGCGACTCGTACACCAGGATTCTCTGGTGCGGATCTTGAAAACTTATTAAACGAAGCTGCTTTAGTAGCTGCACGTCAAGATAAGAAGAAAATTGATATGAGTGATATCGATGAAGCGACGGATCGTGTTATTGCAGGTCCAGCTAAGAAAAGTCGTGTTATCTCTGAAAAAGAACGTAATATCGTTGCTTTCCATGAAGCAGGTCATACTGTAATTGGTGTTGTTCTCGATGAAGCTGATGTCGTTCATAAAGTAACAATTGTCCCTCGTGGTCAGGCTGGTGGATATGCGGTAATGCTTCCGAAAGAAGATCGTTACTTCATGACAAAGCCAGAGTTACTTGATAAAATCACTGGTTTACTTGGTGGCCGAGTAGCTGAGGAGATTGTATTTGGTGAAGTGAGTACAGGTGCTCATAATGACTTCCAACGTGCGACTGGTATTGCAAGACGCATGGTTACGGAATTTGGTATGAGTGACAAACTTGGACCGATGCAATTTGGTGGCTCGCAAGGTGGTCAAGTGTTCTTAGGAAGAGACTTCCACTCAGAACAAAACTATAGTGATGCGATTGCACATGAAATCGATATGGAAATGCAATCAATTATGAAAGAATGTTATGCTCGTGCAAAACAAATTCTTACTGAAAACCGTGATAAACTAGATATTATCGCGCAAACGTTACTTGAAGTAGAAACGTTAGATGCAGAGCAAATCAATCATTTATGTGATTACGGCAGATTGCCAGAACGTCCAACATCTTCAGATGATGTGAAAGTAAACATCAACATGAAGAAAGACGATGAAGATAAAGAAGATAAGTAAGAAAAGAAGGAGTGACTATCGTCACTCCTTTTTTGTTTGTTAAAACCTTTGTTAATTACTATTGAGAACTTAGTGGATAAAGTAATTTAAGTAAAACTAGTATTAAAAATTGAAATAGAGAGCAATCTTTTTGTAAAATGATGAGGATAGGAAAGCTGATTATATAAGTATGTGTGATATGATGTTTTTATAAGTTTTATACATACTGCACAAATATAGATTAAATAAGATAAGTGGTGAGAATATGATTTTTGTATTGGATGTAGGGAACACAAATGCTGTACTAGGTGTGTTTGAAGAGGGGGAACTTCGTCAGCATTGGCGCATGGAAACAGATCGACATAAGACAGAAGATGAATATGGAATGCTTGTAAAGCAATTGCTTGAGCATGAGGGTCTTTCGTTTGAAGATGTGAAAGGTATTATTGTGTCTTCAGTTGTACCACCAATTATGTTTGCTTTAGAGCGCATGTGTGAAAAATATTTTAAAATTAAACCGCTTGTAGTAGGGCCTGGGATAAAAACAGGACTAAATATTAAATATGAAAATCCGCGTGAAGTAGGCGCAGACCGAATTGTAAATGCAGTAGCAGGAATCCACTTATATGGAAGTCCGCTTATTATCGTTGATTTTGGTACGGCTACTACATATTGTTATATTAACGAAGAAAAGCATTATATGGGTGGAGTTATTACACCAGGAATTATGATTTCAGCAGAGGCTTTATATAGCAGAGCAGCAAAACTTCCTCGTATCGAAATTACAAAACCAAGCAGTGTTGTTGGGAAAAATACAGTAAGTGCGATGCAATCTGGTATTCTTTATGGTTATGTTGGACAAGTGGAAGGTATTGTTAAGCGTATGAAAGAAGAAGCTAGACAAGAACCTAAAGTTATTGCAACAGGTGGATTGGCAAAATTAATTTCCGAAGAATCGAATGTAATTGATATTGTAGATCCGTTTTTAACGTTAAAAGGTTTGTATATGTTATATGAACGTAATGCAAATTTACAGCATGAGAAAGGTGAATAAATACGTATGAAAGATTATTTAGTAAAAGCGTTAGCGTTTGATGGAGAAGTGCGTGCGTATAGTGTGCGTACAACAAATACAGTAAGTGAGGCGCAAAGACGTCATGATACATGGAGAACAGCTTCAGCGGCACTAGGGCGTTCTTTAACTGCGGGTACAATGATGGGTGCAATGTTAAAAGGTGAGCAAAAGTTAACAATTAAGGTAGAAGGTAACGGTCCAATTGGCCCTATCTTAGTAGATGCTCATGCAAATGGAGATGTACGTGGTTATGTAACGAATCCGCATGTTGATTTTGAAGGAACAGAACAAGGGAAGTTACGTGTATATCAAGCGGTAGGTACAGAGGGGTTTGTAACTGTAATTAAAGATATTGGAATGCGTGAGCCGTTTATTGGTCAATCTCCAATCGTTTCAGGAGAATTAGGAGAAGACTTTACGTATTATTTTGCAGTTTCTGAACAAACGCCTTCTTCTGTAGGTGTTGGTGTTCTTGTAAATGGAGATGATAGCATATTAGCGGCAGGTGGATTTATCCTTCAAATTATGCCGGGTGCGCAAGATGAAACGATTTCATTTATTGAAGACCGTTTACAAAAGATTCCGCCTGTATCAACGTTGATTGAACAAGGCCTTTCTCCGGAAGAGCTACTATATGCAGTTCTTGGAGAAGATAAAGTAAAAGTATTAGAAACAATGGATGTTCAATTTAATTGCACATGCTCACGCGAGCGTATTGAGAGTGTATTAATTAGTTTAGGTAAAACAGAGTTAGAGCAAGTTCGTGAAGAAGAGGAAGAGACGGAAGTTCACTGTCATTTCTGTAATGAACGATACAAGTTCTCTAAAGAAGATATTACAAATTTAATCGAGAATTTGTAATAAGGGAATTAAGAGGAGCAATCCTCCAAATGAATTGACAAACAGGGAATTTTCTGACAAAATCTAAATATAGATAAAACCAATAAAAATACTCGGTGTTAGGAGTGACAGGAATGCGAGTGGCACAATCAGTTTCAGAATTAATCGGGAAAACGCCGATCGTTAAGTTGAACCGCATCGTAGAATCAGACAGCGCAGATATATACTTAAAATTAGAATTTATGAATCCGGGGAGTAGCGTTAAAGATCGTATTGCATTAGCTATGATTGAAGATGCTGAAAAAAAGGGATTATTAAAAGAAGGCGATACAATCATTGAGCCGACAAGTGGTAACACAGGAATTGGTTTAGCGATGGTAGCGGCTGCTAAAGGATATAATGCAATCTTAGTAATGCCAGAAACAATGAGTATTGAGCGTCGTAATTTATTACGTGCTTACGGTGCGGAATTAGTATTGACTCCAGGGCCTGAAGGAATGGGTGGAGCAATTCGTAAAGCGACTGAATTAGCAAAAGAGCATGGCTACTTTATACCACAACAGTTCAAAAACCAATCGAATCCAGAAATTCACCGTTTAACAACGGGTCCAGAAATTATTGAACAAATGGGCGACCAATTAGATGCGTTTATTGCAGGTATTGGTACAGGTGGAACGATCACTGGTGCTGGTGAAGTACTGAAGGAAGCGTATAAGGATATTAAAATTTATGCGGTAGAACCTGCAGATTCACCAGTATTATCTGGTGGGAAACCAGGTCCACATAAAATCCAAGGAATTGGGGCGGGATTTGTTCCGGAGACGTTGGATGTAGAAGTATATGATGAAATTATTCAAGTGAAAACAGAGCAAGCATTTGAATATGCGAGAAGAGTGGCTAAAGAGGAAGGTATTTTAGTTGGTATCTCTTCAGGCGCGGTTATTTATGCAGCAACAGAAGTTGCGAAAAAGTTAGGTAAAGGGAAAAAGGTACTTGTTATTATCCCGAGTAATGGTGAACGTTATTTAAGTACACCACTTTATCAATTTGAATCATAATTAAATGCGATTGAAAAAGCATCCTTGAAAAAGGGTGCTTTTTCTTTTGGGATTGGAAATAGGAAAAGAGTGAATGACTAGAAAACTTCATGTAAAATAAGAGGTAGTATAATTAAATTATTTTCACTAGCCTTCGAGTATAATCAATCTCTATATAAATAACTTATGTAGTTTGAGCTGGTTTATCTAAGAGGGTGGGATAAAAGAAGACGGGGTGTTGATATGCAACGAAGAAAATCTTTAGCGCTTTCTATTCCATATCAGTTAGATTTCTTTAAGCAATATAAATTTCTTTCTCAGGGTAAATCGCAACATATTTTGTTAGAAAGTGGCCGTGGCGGTCGTTATAACATTGTAGGGCTGAACCCAGTAGCGGTAATCCAAGGGAAGGATGAAACGTTACATATAAGTGAAAGTGGTAAGGAAACAATAAAACGAGGGAATCCGTTAGATTTAATGCAAGAATATATGGAACAATGGAAGACGGACTATAACCCAGAGTATCCGCCTTTTCAAGGTGGTGCAATTGGCTATTTCAGTTATGACTGTATCCGTTATATTGAAAAGCTGCCTTCTCTTGCGGAAGATGATATTAATATACCTGACATCTTCTTTTTATTATTTGATGACGTATTTGTCTATGATCAAAAAGAACAAGTGTTATGGATTATTACGCATTATGTAGATAAATATGAAGAGGCAAAAGAACGGCTAAATGAGTGGAAGGGTCTTTGGATGACAGAAGCGCCTGAAGTGACAGTGCCCTTTGAAAGTCCTGAAAAGAAAAGTGAAGCGGTTGCTTTTACTGAAGCCAGCTTTATGAAGGCAGTTGAATGTATTCAAGAATATATTGGGGCGGGTGATGTGTTCCAAGTAAACTTGTCGACGAGACAAGAAAGAACGTTACAGACACACCCACTAGAAATTTATACAAGTCTTCGTGAAATTAATCCATCTCCATATATGGGTTACCTGGAGCTTGGGGATTTTCAAATTGTTAGTGGATCGCCAGAGTTGTTAATTAAGAAACAAGGAACTGAAGTAAGTACAAGACCAATTGCTGGAACGAGATCTAGAGGCGCGGATGAGCAAGAGGATGAAGAATTAGCAAGAGAATTAATTGAGAACGAAAAAGAAAGAGCAGAGCATGTAATGCTTGTGGATTTAGAAAGAAATGATTTAGGACGTGTTTGTAAATATGGCACTGTAGAAGTAGATGAATTTATGGTAATTGAGAAATACTCACATGTTATGCATATTGTTTCTAATGTGCGTGGTGAGGTGGAAGAAGATAAAGATGCTTTTGATTTAGTGAAGGCTGTATTCCCTGGGGGAACAATTACTGGTGCCCCGAAAATACGTACGATGGAAATTATTGAGGAATTAGAACCTATTCGAAGAGGGATTTATACAGGTTCAATCGGTTGGATTGGTTATTCTGGAGATACAGAATTGAATATTGTAATTAGAACACTTCTTGCTAAAGATGGAAAAGCTCATGTACAAGCAGGGGCGGGAATTGTAATTGATTCAAATCCAGAAAATGAATATAAAGAGTCGTTAAAAAAGGCGATTGCTTTATGGCGTGCAAAAGAACGTAGCGAAGAAACGGTTAGGTGAGAGAAATGATATTAATGATTGATAATTATGATTCTTTTACATTTAATTTAGTGCAGTTTCTTGGAGAACTTGGACAAGAGCTCGTTGTTAAACGTAACGATGAAGTGACCATTTCAGATATTGAGAATATGAAACCAGATTTTCTAATGATTTCTCCAGGTCCATGTAGTCCTAATGAAGCGGGGATTAGTATGGAAGTTATTAAATACTTTGCTGGAAAGATTCCGATTTTTGGAGTTTGTCTTGGGCATCAATCCATTGCACAAGTGTTTGGTGGAGAGGTTGTCCGTGCAGAACGATTAATGCATGGGAAAACGTCGCTTATGCATCATGATGGAAAGACGATTTTTTCGGATATTCCTAATCCGTTTACTGCGACGCGCTATCATTCCCTTATTGTTAAGAAAGAAACGTTACCCGATTGCTTAGAGATAACATCTTGGACAGAGGAAGGAGAAATTATGGCACTTCGTCATAAGACATTGCCGATAGAGGGTGTGCAATTCCATCCGGAATCTATTATGACTTCTCATGGGAAAGAGTTGTTACAGAATTTCATTTGTAAATACAGGCCAAGTGCAACATTATGTTAATTTACGTAAATGGTCAGTATGTAGAAGCAAGTGAAGCGAAAATTTCTCCTTATGATCATGGTTATTTATATGGTCTTGGAGTTTTTGAAACGTTTCGTATTTATAATGGTCATCCTTTCTTATTGGATGATCATTATGATCGTTTAATAGAAGCGCTGGATACATTGCAAATTAAATGGACAATGACAAAAAATGATGTGATGCTTATTTTAAAAAATTTACTCGCTAAGAATGAATTGGAGCATGCATATGTACGTTTTAATGTATCAGCGGGTATAGATGAAATAGGATTACAAACGGAAATGTATGAAGAGCCTTCGGTTATTGTTTTTATAAAACCTTTAACAGCGCCGGGGGATGTAGCGGAAAAAGAAGGTGTTATTCTAAAACAAGTGCGAAATACACCGGAAGGAACATTTCGCCTGAAGTCTCATCACTATTTAAATAATATTTTAGGGAAGCGTGAAATTGGAAATGTTGTGAGTAAGGAAGGTATTTTCCTTACTGAAGCAGGTTATGTTGCAGAGGGTATTGTTTCGAATCTATTTTTTGTGAAAGGTGATGTTTTATATACGCCTTCGTTAGAGACAGGGATTTTAAATGGTATCACTCGTGCGTTTATTATAAAGAGTGCTGAACAATTAAATATAGAAGTAAAGGAAGGTTTCTTTACAAAAGATGAGCTACTTTCAGCGGATGAAGTCTTCGTAACAAACTCCATTCAAGAAATTGTTCCGCTTTATCGTATAGAAGCGCAGGATTTCCCGGGTAAAGTAGGAGTGGTTACAAAAAGTTTAATGTACCTTTATGGAATGCAAAGAGAGAAATTATGGAGCAGAAATGAATTACGAAGAGGAGATGCGTAGTTTGAAGTGGGATTATGATTTACGCTGCGGCGAATATACATTGAATTTAAATGAAAAAACATTAATCATGGGAATTTTAAATGTAACACCAGATTCGTTTTCTGATGGTGGGAGTTACAACGAGGTAGATGCTGCGGTACGTCACGCAAAAGAAATGCAAGGTGAAGGTGCTCATATTATTGATATTGGTGGCGAATCTACTCGCCCAGGTTTTGCTAAAGTATCAGTAGAAGAAGAAATAAAGCGAGTTGTCCCGATGATTCAAGCAGTTTCAAAAGAAGTAAAATTGCCTATATCTATCGATACATATAAAGCTGAAGTTGCAAAGCAAGCAATTGAGGCTGGTGCTCATATTATTAATGATATTTGGGGAGCGAAGGCGGAGCCAAAAATTGCTGAAGTCGCAGCTCATTATGATGTACCCATCATTTTAATGCATAACCGCGATAATATGAATTATCGTAATTTAATGGCGGATATGATTGCTGATTTGTATGACAGTATTAAAATTGTTAAAAATGCTGGTGTGCGAGATGAGAATATTATTTTAGATCCAGGTATCGGTTTTGCTAAAACACCTGAGCAGAACTTAGAGGCGATGCGTAATTTAGAACAGTTAAATGTGCTAGGTTATCCGGTTCTCTTAGGTACTTCGAGAAAGTCCTTTATTGGGCACGTATTAGATTTGCCAGTAGAGGAACGCCTTGAGGGAACGGGAGCTACTGTTTGTCTTGGTATTGAAAAGGGCTGTGAGTTTGTTCGTGTCCATGATGTGAAAGAAATGGCGCGTATGGCTAAAATGATGGATGCAATGATTGGTAAGGGGGTAAGGTAATTGGATAAAATTTATATCCATGATATGGAGTTTTATGGTTATCATGGTGTGTTCCCAGAGGAGAATAAATTAGGTCAGAGATTTAAAGTTGACTTAACGGTGGAGTTGGATTTAAAGTGTGCAGGGGAAAGTGATGACTTAGAGCATTCGGTCAATTATGGAGAGCTTTTCGAATTATGTAGAAAAGTTGTTGAGGATAGAAAGTATAAGCTTGTGGAGAGTATCGCTGAAAATATTGCTGCAGATATATTAAAACAATATGAAAGTATTTCGCGCTGTACAATTAAGGTAATTAAGCCGGATCCACCGATACCGGGTCATTATCGTGCTGTAGCAGTAGAAATTACGAGAGGACGTCCATGAACAATATAGCTTACATTGCATTAGGGTCAAATATTGGAGAGCGTTATACGTATCTAACTGAAGCGATTCAGTTTTTAAATAAAAATCCTTATATTCAGGTTGATGATATTTCATCTGTATATGAAACTGAGCCAGTTGGCTATACTGACCAAAGTTGCTTTTTAAATTTAGTTATAAAAATTTCTACCAATTTATCACCACAAGAATTATTGAAAGTAACACAAAAAGTAGAAAATGACCTAGGAAGAAAAAGGGAAATTAGGTGGGGGCCGAGGACTATCGACCTTGACATTTTACTTTATAATCAAGAGAATATTGAAGCAGAGAATCTTATTGTTCCGCATCCGCGGATGTTTGAAAGAGCTTTTGTTATCGTTCCGTTGTTAGAGATTAATCAAGACATAAAACAAAACATTTCACGTTCACAAGTAGAAGAAATGAAAAGGCGAGAGGGAGTAACGGTATGGAAGCAGAAAAATGGGGAAGACGCATTCGTGCTTTTCGAAAGCTAAAAGGCTATACACAAGAAGGTTTTGCTAAAGAACTAGGGGTATCTGTATCTGTTTTAGGTGAGGTTGAGAGAGGGAATAGGTCGCCTTCTCAAGATTTTGTAGTAGAAGTTGCCAAGGCATTAAATGTTTCAATAGAGGAATTAATGCCAAAGTGATTGTACAGGAAGGAGTAGATTGATTGTTAAAGATTGCAAATATCGAGATGAAAAATCCGGTTGTACTAGCACCGATGGCGGGAGTGTGTAACTCTGCATTCCGTTTAACAGTAAAAGAATTTGGTGCCGGCTTAGTTTGTGCTGAAATGGTAAGTGATAAGGCAATATTGCTTAATAATAAAAGAACATTAGATATGTTATATATCGACGAGAGAGAAAAGCCATTAAGTTTACAAATTTTTGGTGGAGAGAAAGAAACTCTTGTAGATGCTGCGAAATATGTAGATAAATATACGACAGCAGACATAATTGATATTAATATGGGTTGTCCAGTGCCGAAAATCGTTAAATGTGATGCGGGGGCAAGGTGGCTTTTAGACCCGAATAAAATATATGAAATGGTAGCAGCGGTTGTAGATGCTGTTGAAAAGCCGGTTACAGTTAAAATGCGTATCGGTTGGGATGAAGAACATATTTTCGCAATAGAAAATGCTAGGGCTGTTGAGCGTGCTGGTGGCCAAGCTGTGGCGGTTCACGGACGTACACGAGTGCAAATGTATGAAGGAAAAGCGGATTGGGATATTATTAAACAAGTAAAACAATCTGTAAATATCCCGGTTATCGGAAATGGTGATGTCGCAACGCCGCAAGATGCAAAGCGTATGCTTGATGAAATTGGTGTAGATGGTGTTATGATTGGTCGTGCTGCTCTTGGAGATCCGTGGATGATTTATCGTACGGTAAAGTATTTGGAGACGGGTGAATTAATGCCGGAACCAACAGTGCGCGAGAAAATTGATGTATGTATGTTGCATCTAGATCGTCTTATCGACTTAAAGAATGAAAGTGTCGCTGTAAGAGAGATGAGAAAACATGCAGCTTGGTATTTAAAAGGTGTTCGTGGTAATGCGAGTGTACGTAATGGTATTAATGCTTGTAACACACGGGAAGACCTTGCGAATGTGTTAGGTACATTTGTAGAAGAAGTGGAAGCGAAACAACAAACAATTTACGTTGGTTAATAATGGACATAGGAGATTGACATTCTTCTATACACTTCCTATAATTACGTGAAAGAAAGAAGAGCTGCCAGTTAGTTGCTGGCAGTTTTTCTAGTTGAGTAGAAAATGCTATACTGTATATATTGTAAAATTAAATAGAGCTGGAGTGATATCAATATCATGGATAACATGAACCACGAAGAATTAAACGACCAATTGATTGTTCGTCGTGAAAAGCTACATAATTTACGTGAACAAGGAATTGACCCGTTCGGTAAAAGATTTGAACGCACAAATTCAACAACTGACTTAGTGAGTCTATATGGAGAGTTCTCTAAGGAAGAATTAGAGGAGAAGGAAATCGCTGTTTCTATCGCTGGTCGTATTATGACAAAACGCGGAAAAGGGAAAGCTGGATTTGCACACGTTCAAGATTTACATGGACAAGTTCAAATTTATGTTCGTAAAGATGCTGTTGGAGATGACGAGTACGAATTATTTAAAACAGCAGATTTAGGTGATTTAGTAGGTATTGAAGGTAAAGTGTTCAAAACAAACGTTGGAGAACTTTCAGTAAAAGCAACAGGCTTTACGCTATTAACGAAATCTCTTCGTCCATTACCAGATAAATACCATGGATTAAAAGATGTTGAACAACGCTACCGTCAACGTTACTTAGACTTGATTACAAGTATGGAAAGTCGTGAAACGTTCGTTACTCGTAGTAAAATCATTCGTGAGATGAGAAGATACCTAGATGACAACGGTTATCTTGAAGTGGAAACACCTATGATGCATGCAATTGCAGGTGGAGCTTCTGCGCGTCCTTTCACTACACACCATAATGCGTTAGATATGGAATTATATATGCGTATCGCAATTGAGCTACATTTAAAGCGTCTTATTGTGGGTGGTTTAGAAAAAGTATATGAGATCGGCCGTGTATTCCGTAATGAGGGTGTATCAACTCGTCATAACCCTGAGTTTACGATGATTGAATTATATGAAGCATACGCTGATTATAAAGATATTATGAAGTTAACAGAAGATATGGTTGCTCATATCGCGAAAAAGGTACTGGGTACAACAACAATCCAGTATGGTGATTATGAAATTAATCTAGAACCAGAATGGACACGTCTTCATATGGTAGATGCGATTAAGCAATACTCTGGAGCTGATTTCTGGAATCCGATGAGTGTAGAAGAAGCGCGTGAACTTGCAAAAGAACATAATGTAGAAATTAAAGATACAATGGAAGTTGGTCATATTATAAATGAATTCTTCGAACAAAAAGTAGAAGATAAATTAATCCAACCAACATTTATTTACGGTCATCCGGTAGAAATCTCGCCGCTTGCGAAAAAGAATGATGAAGATCCACGATTCACAGATCGTTTCGAATTATTTATCGTTGCACGTGAACATGCAAATGCATTCACTGAATTAAATGATCCAATCGATCAAAAAGAACGTTTTGAAGCGCAATTAAAAGAGCGCGAACAAGGTAATGACGAAGCTCATATGATGGATGATGATTATATTGAAGCTCTTGAGTACGGTATGCCTCCTACGGGTGGATTAGGAATTGGTATTGATCGTCTAGTTATGTTATTAACAAATGCACCATCTATTCGTGATGTATTATTATTCCCTGCTATGCGCCATAAACAAGACTAAGCTTTGGAGATTTCTCCAAAGCTTTTTTTTATTTGAGCATGAGTTGCGTGGGTATAGTAAATCTTGATAGTGCGAGAAATTATATTTATATAGAAGAAATGTGCTGTTTTTATACTTTTTTACTAAGTTAAAAATTTTATTAGAAAAACTATTGCATTTTAATAATCAAACTGGTATATTTATATTCGTTGCCACGAAAGGTAACAAACAAAACAAACGAAAAACAACTTATTGAAAAAAGTTGTTGACGAAAATATAACGAAATGTTATATTGATAAAGTCGCTTCCGAGCGACGAAGTAGTTCTTTGAAAACTGAACGAAACAAACAACGTGAAACGTCAATTTTTATTTTAGATGCTAGACAAACTAACTTTATTGGAGAGTTTGATCCTGGCTCAGGATGAACGCTGGCGGCGTGCCTAATACATGCAAGTCGAGCGAATGGATTAAGAGCTTGCTCTTATGAAGTTAGCGGCGGACGGGTGAGTAACACGTGGGTAACCTGCCCATAAGACTGGGATAACTCCGGGAAACCGGGGCTAATACCGGATAACATTTTGAAC
>NZ_CP016285.1:64529-123716 GCF_001679765.1 Bacillus sp. B25(2016b)
CGATGTCGGCTCATCGCATCCTGGGGCTGTAGTCGGTCCCAAGGGTTGGGCTGTTCGCCCATTAAAGCGGTACGCGAGCTGGGTTCAGAACGTCGTGAGACAGTTCGGTCCCTATCCGTCGTGGGCGTAGGAAATTTGAGAGGAGCTGTCCTTAGTACGAGAGGACCGGGATGGACGCACCGCTGGTGTACCAGTTGTTCTGCCAAGGGCATAGCTGGGTAGCTATGTGCGGAAGGGATAAGTGCTGAAAGCATCTAAGCATGAAGCCCCCCTCAAGATGAGATTTCCCATAGCGTAAGCTAGTAAGATCCCTGAAAGATGATCAGGTTGATAGGTTCGAGGTGGAAGCATGGTGACATGTGGAGCTGACGAATACTAATAGATCGAGGACTTAACCATATAATATGAAGCAATGTTATCTAGTTTTGAAGGAATATGCCTTCATAGTTTGGTGATGATGGCAGAGAGGTCACACCCGTTCCCATACCGAACACGGAAGTTAAGCTCTCTAGCGCCGATGGTAGTTGGGACCTTGTCCCTGTGAGAGTAGGACGTCGCCAAGCAACTAAACACGAGTCAAATGACTCGTGTTTTTTCGTATTTTCTTTTATAATCCATAGTAATTAAAAAAATGTGCTTAAATAATTACTATTTTGATTAAATGCAGGGGAATGTGGCTAGGATAGTGAATAAGCAAAAGAGTTGCAAATTTTATTAATACGTATATAATTAAAGTCAAAGATAGTCAAAGTCAATAAAGGTGGCGGATAAATGAGAAATATATCTGATATCATTGAGCAATATCTAAAGCAAGTTATTGACTTAAGTAATAATAATGTGATTGAAATCAAAAGAAATGAGATTGCGGATCGCTTCGAGTGCGTACCATCTCAAATCAATTATGTAATCAATACCCGTTTTACATTAGAAAGAGGATTTGTAGTAGAAAGTAAACGTGGTGGAGGAGGTTACATTCGCATTATAAAAGTCAAACTGCATGATGATATAGACATTATTGATCAAATGCTTCATATGATTGATCATAGCGTTGCACAAGGGAATGCAGAGAGTATGATTATACGTTTATTAGAAGAGGGAATTATAACAGGCCGTGAAGCAAAACTAATGTTAAGTGTACTAGATCGTTCTGTATTATCAATGGATATTCCTTCTCGAGATGAACTTAGGGCTCGAATATTATGCGCAATGTTAAGAACACTGAAATATAAATAAATACAGCTTTTGTAAAAGAATGATAATTAAGATAGGGCAGTTAAATATTGTAGAAGTTTTGAAAAAGAGCATGTACTTTTATCTAAATGGATTAAGGAAAGAGGACAATCTAGTAATGTATGAAAAGTATCATGAGGTAGATCGTTCCTGTTGTAAAGGTGGGGATATTGATGACTTGTCAAAACTGTAATATAAGACCAGCAACTTTACATTATACAAAAGTAATCAACGAGAAGAAGGCGGAAGTTCATCTTTGTGAGCAATGTGCAGAGCAAAGTGGCTATACGTCTTTCTTTCAATCATCACAGTCTAACTTTTCATTTCATGATGTATTTGCTGGTTTATTACACGGTGAATCAACAATGTTTGGAGAAGGAAAAAACGGGTTTTCAAATACAAATACAGTAAGATGTCCAGGTTGTAAGATGACATATGAACATTTTACAAAGGTGGGACGCTTTGGTTGTGCTTCTTGTTACGATACATTTAAAGGACACTTAAACCCATTGTTAAAGCGACTTCATGGTGGACATACAGAACATTGTGGAAAAATTCCGGAACGAATGGAAGGAAATATCCACTTAAAGAAAGAATTAGATGAACTAAAACTTATTCTGAAACAATATGTACAGAATGAGGAGTTTGAGAAAGCTGCTGAGGTAAGAGATGAAATTCGAGGGCTTGAAACTCAGCTTAGTGAGCATAGAGAGGGGGAGTAGTTCTATGTCACTGGACAAAATTATGAATGAAGCGATTAGTCCATGGATGAAGGGGGATGGCCCTGATTCTGATATTGTTTTAAGTAGTCGAATTCGTTTGGCTCGTAATTTTAAGCAATATCAATTTTCTACTATGCAAAACGAAGAGGAAGCTCAAAAGGTTCAAGAATTATTTAAAAAGAAATTTATAAATAAAGCGGTAGAGCCCTTTGGGAAGTTTGGACTATTAAAAATGAATGAATTAACTCCTCTTCAAAGGAGAGTTTTAGTTGAAAAGCATTTAATTAGTCCAAATCTAGCAGGGACTGAATATGGAGCATGTCTGTTATCAGAAAGCGAACACATTAGTGTGATGCTTAATGAGGAAGACCACATTAGGATTCAGTGCCTATTTCCAGGACTACAGTTATCAAAGGCCCTTCAAAGCGCCAATCAAATAGATAATTGGATTGAAAAAGAGGTTGAATATGCTTTTGATGAATCACTTGGATATATTACGAGTTGTCCTACTAACGTTGGTACAGGATTAAGAGCTTCTGTAATGATTCATTTACCAGGGCTGGTTTTAACAAAAAGAATTAGCCGTATTATACAAGTAATTCAAAAATTAGGTTTAGTAGTAAGAGGAATATACGGTGAAGGTAGCGAAGCGTTAGGTAATATATTTCAAGTATCAAATCAAATGACGCTAGGGAAATCCGAAGAAGATATTATTGCAGATTTAAAGAGTGTCATGCAGCAAATCATACAACAAGAAAAATTGGCCAGAGAATTAATTGTACAAAATTCGAGTATTGAGCTTGAAGATAAGGTTTATCGTTCTTACGGTATACTAGCAAACAGTCGTTTAATTCAATCTGCAGAAGCGGCAACTTGCTTATCGGATGTACGACTCGGTATTGATCTAGGATATATAAAAGGTATATCGAGAAATATTTTGACTGAGCTAATGGTTCTTACGCAACCTGGTATTTTACAACAATATGCAGGAGGACCTTTAGGACCAGAAGAAAGAGATTATCGAAGAGCAACCTTAATCCGTGAGCGATTACGTATTGAAAAAAACTAAGCGCAAGTAGGAGGCGATTTCTATGATGTTTGGAAGATTTACAGAAAGAGCACAGAAAGTATTAGCTTTATCTCAAGAGGAAGCAATTCGCATTGGGCATAATAACATTGGAACAGAACATATTTTACTTGGGCTTGTACGCGAAGGTGAAGGAATTGCAGCAAAAGCGTTAATTGCTCTTGGATTGAGCCCGGAGAAAGTGCAAAAAGAGGTAGAAGCGTTAATTGGACGTGGAACAGAAGCTTCTCAAACTGTACATTATACACCTCGTGCTAAAAAAGTTATTGAATTGTCTATGGATGAAGCGCGTAAGCTAGGACATTCTTACGTTGGAACAGAACATATTTTACTTGGCTTAATCCGTGAAGGTGAAGGTGTAGCGGCACGTGTATTAAATAATTTAGGTGTAAGCCTCAATAAAGCAAGACAACAAGTGTTACAACTTCTTGGAAGTAACGAAGCAAGTTCAGGTCACCAAGGTGGTTCATCGACAAATGCAAATACACCGACACTAGACAGTTTAGCGCGCGACTTAACAGTTGTTGCACGTGAGAATCGTTTGGATCCTGTTATTGGACGTAGTAAAGAAATTCAACGTGTAATTGAAGTGTTAAGCCGTAGAACAAAAAACAATCCAGTGTTAATTGGAGAGCCTGGTGTAGGTAAAACAGCAATTGCTGAAGGGTTAGCACAGCAAATCGTAAATAATGAAGTTCCTGAAACGTTAAGAGATAAGCGTGTTATGACACTAGATATGGGAACAGTGGTAGCTGGGACGAAATATCGTGGTGAGTTTGAAGATCGTTTAAAGAAAGTAATGGATGAAATACGTCAAGCAGGGAATATTATTCTATTTATTGATGAACTTCATACATTAATCGGTGCAGGTGGAGCAGAAGGTGCAATCGATGCATCAAATATTTTAAAACCATCTTTAGCACGCGGAGAATTACAATGTATTGGTGCGACAACTTTAGATGAGTATCGTAAATATATTGAAAAGGATGCAGCTTTAGAGAGACGTTTCCAGCCAATTCATGTTGATGAGCCGAGTCTAGAAGAATCAACTCAAATCTTGAAAGGTTTACGCGATCGTTATGAGGCCCATCACCGTGTGTCTATTACAGATGATGCAATTGATGCAGCTGTGAAACTTTCCGATCGTTATATTACGGATCGTTTCTTACCAGATAAAGCAATTGATTTAATTGATGAAGCTGCTTCAAAGGTTCGCTTACGTTCTTATACAACACCACCAAACTTAAAAGAGCTTGAAGTGAAGCTTGAGGAAATTCGAAAAGAAAAAGATGCGGCTGTACAAAGTCAAGAGTTTGAAAAGGCTGCTTCCTTACGTGATATGGAACAACGCTTACGTGAGAAATTGGAAGATACAAAGCGTCAGTGGAAAGAACAACAAGGAAAAGAAAATTCAGAGGTTACGGTAGAAGATATTGCAAATGTCGTTTCTACATGGACACGTATCCCTGTTTCTAAACTTGCACAAACAGAGACTGATAAATTATTAAACTTAGAATCCATTCTTCATGATCGTGTCATCGGCCAGGATGAAGCGGTAGTGGCTGTAGCGAAAGCTGTTCGTCGTGCAAGAGCAGGACTGAAAGATCCGAAACGTCCAATTGGTTCATTTATTTTCTTAGGACCAACAGGTGTAGGTAAAACAGAATTAGCAAGAGCATTGGCAGAATCTATGTTCGGTGATGAGGATGCAATGATTCGCATTGATATGTCTGAGTATATGGAGAAACATTCAACTTCTCGCTTAGTTGGTTCTCCTCCAGGATATGTTGGGTATGAAGAAGGCGGACAATTAACAGAGAAGGTTCGTCGTAAGCCGTATTCAGTTGTCCTATTAGATGAAGTAGAGAAGGCGCATCCTGATGTATTTAATATTTTACTACAGGTATTGGAAGATGGTCGTTTAACTGATTCTAAAGGACGTACAGTTGACTTCCGTAATACGATTGTTATTATGACGTCTAACGTTGGTGCTGAGGCGTTAAAACGTAACAAACATCTTGGATTTAACGTACAAGATGAAAGCCGTGATTATTCGGATATGAAAGGTAAAGTAATGGATGAGCTGAAAAAGGCATTTCGTCCAGAATTCTTAAACCGTATTGATGAAATTATCGTATTCCATATGCTTGAGAAAAAACATATTCAAGAAATTGTGACTCTTATGGTAAATCAGTTAGTGAATCGCTTAAAAGAACAAGAAATTGAATTGCAATTAACAGAAGGGGCGATTGCAGCTATTGCTGATAAAGGGTTTGATCGTGAATATGGTGCTCGTCCACTACGTAGAGCAATTCAGAAGCATGTAGAGGATAGACTATCGGAAGAACTTTTAAAAGGTGCTATTGAGAAAGGACAAAAAGTTATCTTTGATGTAGAAGGGGAAACATTTGTCATTCATAGTGCTGAAAAGGTAAAATAAGTATAGACAAACTAAGAGGGCTACGAGATAGCCCTCTTTCTTGTACGAGAAGGTCAAATGTTTATAGATGAAAGCGAAGTGAAATATAAAAAGATATGGCTAAAAAGAAAACAAAATTCACATGTCAAGAGTGTGGTTATCAATCACCAAAATATATGGGTAAATGTCCAGGGTGTGGTCAATGGAATTCGCTTGTTGAAGAGATGGAACCAGTTGTATCATCCAGACGCCTAAATTATGCAAATGCAATTCAAACAGAAGTAACAAAACCAAGACGTCTTACAGAAGTAGAAACAAAGTCTGAGGCACGTATTGAAACAAAATTTCAGGAGTTTAACCGTGTACTAGGTGGCGGAATTGTAGATGGATCTTTAGTACTTATTGGTGGGGACCCTGGGATTGGAAAATCAACGTTATTATTACAGATTTCCTCGCAATTAGCAGATGCTTCATATGATGTATTGTATATATCAGGTGAGGAGTCAGCAAAGCAGATTAAACTTCGTGCAGATCGTTTACATGTAAATGGTAGTAATCTATTTGTTGTATCAGAGACAGATTTACAGCGTATTGCAGCACATATTGAAGAGATGAATCCTGCTTTTGTTGTTATTGATTCTATTCAAACGATACATTTACCTGAGGTGACATCAGCTCCTGGTAGTGTGGCGCAAGTACGTGAATGTACAGCAGAATTAATGAAACTTGCAAAAACAAAGGGAATCCCAATTTTCATCGTAGGGCATGTGACAAAAGAAGGTGCAATTGCGGGACCGCGTATGCTAGAACATATGGTCGATGCAGTTCTTTACTTTGAAGGAGATCGACACCATACATATCGTATTTTACGAGCTGTAAAGAATCGTTTTGGTTCTACGAATGAAATGGGTATCTTTGAAATGAAAGAACTTGGCCTTGCAGAAGTCTTAAATCCTTCTGAGATTTTCCTTGAGGAAAGACCAGTTGGAGTTGCAGGTTCAACAGTAGTTGCCTCAATGGAAGGAACAAGACCAGTTTTAGTAGAAATACAGGCATTAATTTCCCCTACTAGTTTTGGAAACCCTCGAAGAATGGCGACAGGAATTGATCATAATCGTGTCTCGCTTATTATGGCGGTACTAGAGAAAAGAACAGGTTTACTATTACAAAATCAAGATGCGTATTTAAAAGTAGCAGGTGGTTTGAAATTAGACGAACCGGCAATTGATTTAGCTGTCGCCTTAAGTATAGCTTCAAGTTTTAGAGATAAATCTACGGCACCAACTGATGCGGTAATAGGAGAAGTTGGATTAACTGGAGAAATAAGAAGAGTATCAAGAATCGAACAACGTGTACAAGAAGCAGCTAAATTAGGATTTCAACGTGCTATCATTCCTAGAAAAAATTTAGGGGGGTGGACAATTCCAGAGGGGATTGAGGTTGTAGGTGTTTCTAATTTAGGAGAAGCGCTTCGTTTGACATTAGGAGGCTAGGCTATGGAAGAAAATAAGCAACGTGTCAAAAGTATAATTAATATTTTACAGCTCGTGGCCCCGGGAACACCACTGCGCGAAGGGATAGATAATGTACTTCGCGCACAAACAGGGGGACTAATTGTTCTTGGGTATAATGAGCAGATTAAAAGCATTGTTGATGGTGGTTTTCATATTAATTGCGCATTCTCTCCTGCTAGTTTATATGAATTAGCAAAAATGGATGGAGCACTTATTTTAAATGAAACTGGAAGTAAAATTTTAATTGCAAACGCACAGTTAGTTCCAGATTCATCTATTGATTCTATTGAAACAGGTATGCGTCACCGAACAGCAGAGCGTGTAGCAAAGCAGACGGGCAGCCTTGTTGTGGCCATTTCACAAAGACGTAATGTAATTACGCTATATCAAGGGAACTTACGTTATACATTAAAAGATATAGGTGTCATTTTAACAAAAGCAAATCAAGCAATTCAAACGCTAGAAAAATATAAGGCTGTATGGAATGACGGCATTACGAATTTGGGTATTCTAGAATTTGAAGAGGTCGTTACAATGTCCGAGGTGGTTCACGTTTTACATAGTGTTGAAATGGTGCTGCGTATAAAAAATGAAATATTGAGCTATATTCATGAGTTAGGAACAGAAGGTAGGTTAATTCGTTTACAGCTTACAGAATTACTAGCTGATTTAGAGGCAGAGGCAGCATTGTTAATTAAAGATTATCACCAGGAGAAAACACAAGACCATCATCAAATCTTGAAAAAGTTACAAGATCTTGCAAATACACAACTTTTAGAGGATAGTGATTTAGTTAAATTACTTGGCTATCCAGGACAAACAAGTTTAGAAGAAAGTGTGACACCTAGAGGGTACCGAATCACAAGCAAGATTTCTCGTGTTCCGCCACTTATTATCGAGAATTTAATTAATCGATTTAAAACATTGCAAGGTGTTTGCCGAGCAACTATTAATGAATTGGATGATGTGGAAGGAATTGGAGAAGTGAGAGCGAAGAAAATACGAGAAGGTCTAAAAAGAATTCAAGAGCATCTCTATATGAGTAGACACAATTAAGAATATTACATTGATTCTATAATATAACGACACTAGAACATTTTTGGTATATGATATGATATATTGGTAAATAAAACTATTTACAAAAAAACACGTCCGCTTTTGCATTCGGCGTTTTGATTAGCGAAACAATGGTTAATAATGAGTAGGAGGTGGTTGGATGTTAAAACGGATTGTACAGCTCTTCTTTTTAGTGATCGGGGGAGCGTTAGGGATTTACTTAATCCCAAAAATTATTAATGTATTAGATATCGGTGCGGTTCCTTTGTTGGAAGGATCGTATGTTCGTGCAATTATTGGTGCAATTATTTTATTTTTAACAACATTTTGGCTTGTAGATTATATTGTTCAACTTATTAAGCATATTGAAGAGGCTCTTGTAAAGGCGCCTGTAGCAGATGTTTTATTTGGTACATTAGGATTAATCTCTGGTCTTATTGTTGCATATTTAATTTTGATACCAATTCGTGAATTTACAATTCCAGTTATTAGTACGGTGTTGCAAGTGTTCTTCACCCTTTTACTTGGATATTTAGGATTCCAAGTAGGATTTAAAAAGAGGAATGAATTGCTAGGATTATTTACATTACCCCAACGCGGAGGTAAGAAGAAAAACAATAGTGAGAATGAAGAGGTAGAGGTCGAAGCGGAAAAATCTACGACTCATTGGAAAATTCTCGATACGAGTGTAATTATTGACGGACGTATTGCAGATATTTGCCAAACAAAGTTTTTAGAAGGAACAATTGTCATTCCGCAATTCGTATTAGAAGAGCTTCAGCATATTGCCGATTCTTCAGATGCTTTAAAGCGTAATCGTGGCCGCAGAGGACTAGACATTTTAAATCGTATTCAAAAGGAGATGCCAATTCCGGTAGAAATTTATGAAGGCGATTTCGATGATATCCAAGAAGTAGATAGCAAGCTTGTAAAGTTGGCAAAAATCACTGGTGGAACTGTAGTAACAAACGATTTCAATTTAAACAAAGTTTCTGAATTACAAGGGGTTACGGTGTTAAACATTAATGATTTAGCTAATGCGATTAAACCAGTCGTACTCCCTGGTGAAGAATTAAGTGTTTATGTTGTGAAAGATGGTAAAGAACAAAATCAAGGTGTTGCATACTTAGATGATGGTACGATGATTGTAGTAGAAGATGGTAGAGAGTATGTGGGTTCACAACTTGATGTACTTGTTACTAGCGTATTACAAACATCGGCTGGTCGTATGATTTTCGCAAAACGTAAATTGCTAGAAAAAGCATTATAAGTAGAGGATTATTAATATGTATACATTAATTATTCCGGCAGCGGGCCAAGGGAAACGAATGGGTGCTGGTAAAAATAAGTTATTTTTACTTATAGATGAAGTACCAATTATTGTGCACACATTGCGTGCTTTTGAAAAAGATAAAGCGTGCAAAAGTATTATTATGGCAATTAACGAAGAGGAACGCCCGTATTTTGAAGAGTTAATGCAGAAGTACCAGATTGAAAAGCACGTACAATTTATTCAGGGTGGAGCCGAAAGACAAGATAGCGTATATAACGCACTTCAGTATGCGAGTGGTGTCGAATATGTTCTTGTGCATGACGGGGCGCGCCCGTTCGTAACGAATAAAGTGATTCGCGATGTATTAACTGCAGCAGAAAAATATGGAGCTTCCATTTGTGCAGTGCCAGTAAAAGATACTGTTAAGAAAGTAGAGCGGGGTGTTGTTGTAGAAACGGTAGAGCGATCTCAACTTAACGCTGTACAAACACCACAAGGATTCTCTGTTTCTCTTTTGCTAGAAGCTCATAGAAGCGCAAAGCAAAGTTGTTTTCTTGGCACAGATGATGCAAGTCTCGTAGAACGTGTTGGGAAGCAAGTAGGTGTAGTAGAGGGGAGTTACTATAATATTAAAGTGACGACTCCGGAAGATCTATTAATTGCTGAAAGTTTCCTACGTGTTCAGAAGAAATAACGTTGATGATGTGTTAATAAAGAAAAGCTCGGCAACAGCCGGGCTTTTCTTTATAAGGATAGCGATATAATATAGAGTCATAAAGCTCAGTAGTTTAGCTTAAGGAGGAAGTAAGGATGTTTCGAATTGGACAAGGTTTTGATGTACATGAATTTGCGGAAGGGCGCCCGTTGATTATCGGTGGAATTACAATTCCACACGAGAAAGGATTAATCGGTCATTCAGATGCAGATGTATTGTTACATACGATTGCTGATGCATGTTTAGGTGCGATTGCAGCAGGAGATATCGGAAAGCATTTTCCTGATACAGACCCAGCTTTTAAAGATGCAGATTCAGCTGTATTGTTACAAAAAGTTTGGGAATTTGTACGTGAACAAGGTTATGAGTTAGGAAATTTAGATTGTACAATTATTGCTCAAAAACCAAAAATGGCACCACATATTGAGAGCATGCGTAAGCGCATTAGTGAACTGTTAGAAACGTCTATCAATAACATTAATGTAAAGGCAACAACAACAGAAAAATTAGGATTTACAGGTAGAGAAGAAGGGATTGCTTCTCAAGCGGTTGTTTTATTACAGAAAAAATAATGGTTTTTAATTCGTAAGATGGATAATCACATTTTTTTGGTGTACAATTATAGAATGTGTTGACATTAAGAATGGAAGGTGTACCAATTATGGAAAAGCAAGTGAGAGTGCGCTACGCGCCAAGTCCAACAGGACACTTACATATCGGAAATGCGCGTACGGCATTATTTAATTATTTATTTGCTCGTCATTTAGATGGCAAATTTATTATTCGTATTGAAGATACTGATGTAAAACGTAACGTGGCTGGTGGAGAAGAAAGCCAATTAAAATACTTGAAATGGCTCGGTATGGACTGGGATGAAGGTGTTGATGTTGGTGGTGAATTTGGACCATATCGCCAAACAGAGCGTTTAGATATTTATAAAAAATTATATGAAGATTTATTAGAGCGTGGTCTAGCTTATAAATGTTACATGACAGAAGAAGAGCTAGAAGCAGAGCGTGAAGGACAAATCGCTCGTGGTGAAACACCTCGTTACGCAGGTAACCACCGTGAATTAACTGAAGAACAAGTGAAAGAATTTGAAGCTGAGGGACGTATTCCAAGTATTCGTTTCCGTGTACCAGCTGATCGTGACTACACATTCAAAGATATTGTAAAAGATGAAGTTGCGTTCCATTCAAATGATTTCGGTGATTTTGTTATTGTGAAAAAAGATGGAATTCCAACTTATAACTTTGCAGTAGCAGTAGATGATCATCTAATGGAAATTACACATGTACTTCGTGGTGATGATCATATTTCAAATACACCGAAACAAATGATGATTTATGAAGCTTTCGGCTGGGATATTCCACAATTCGGTCATATGACTCTAATTGTTAATGAAAGTCGTAAAAAGTTAAGTAAGCGTGATGAATCTATTATTCAATTTATTGAGCAATATAAAGAGCTTGGGTATCTTCCAGAAGCAATCTTTAACTTTATTGCACTACTAGGTTGGTCTCCGGTAGGAGAAGAAGAAATCTTCTCTAAAGATGAGTTTATCAAAACGTTCGATGCAGCTCGTTTATCAAAATCACCTGCATTATTTGATTCTCAAAAACTAAAATGGATGAACAACCAGTATATGAAAAAGCAAGATTTAGATACGGTTGTAGAGTTAAGCTTACCGCATTTAGTGAAAGCTGGACGTGTGGGAGAAACTTTAAGCGAACAAGACCAAGCTTGGATTCGTGATGTAATTGCTTTATACCATGAACAAATGAGTTTTGGAGCTGAAATTGTAGAGCTTTCTGAAATGTTCTTTAAAGATCATGTTGATTATGAAGAAGAAGGACAAGAAGTATTAAATGGTGAACAAGTACCTGAAGTACTTCGTGCATTTGCTGGTCAAATAGAAGCTCTAGAAGCAATGGAGCCAGCAGCAATTAAGGCAGCGATTAAAGCAGTTCAAAAGGAAACAGGACATAAAGGTAAAAATTTATTTATGCCAATCCGTGTTGCAACTACAGGACAAACGCATGGTCCAGAGCTTCCGAATGCTATTGCACTTCTTGGAAAAGAAAAAGTTTTAAATCGTCTTCAAAAAGTAATTGGTTAACATTTTCTAGATTTAGAAATATAATAAGTATACCTAAAACCTAATAAGGAAAAGCGACGAGAAGGAGAAGTAGAAAATCAGGCTTTTTACAGAGAGAACCACCTTTAGGCTGGGAGTGGTTTATAAGCGGATTTTTGAAATGCCCCTTCGAGTCTTCTGCTGAACAGCGAATTGCTTCGTGGGATGTCTTAGGCCGCAAAGTAAGCAGAAGCGGTGTACACCGTTATCATGGATGAGTTTGAGGCTTTTTTAAGCCTAAACAGAGTGGAACCGCGCTTAAAAGGCGTCTCTGTCAATATGACAGAGACGCCTTTTTTTTATACCGTGTAAATAGGTATGAATATAGAATTTATCTCCTTATATAAAGAATTAGAGGAGAAGTGATGAGTTAGGGGAGTTAGTTCGTTCGACAAAAAAGCAGCCCATAAAGGGGAGGGAACACCGATGTTTAAGAGGCTTCGGGAAGATATTGAAGTCGTTTTTGAACAGGATCCAGCGGCAAGAGGTTATTTCGAAGTCATTTTAACTTACTCTGGATTACATGCAGTTTGGGCCCACCGAATTGCACATGCTTTTTATAAAAGAAATTTTTTCTTTCTTGCACGTTTTGTTTCACAAGTGAGCCGCTTTTTTACTGGCATTGAGATCCATCCAGGAGCAACTATTGGTCGACGCTTTTTCATAGATCATGGAATGGGAGTTGTAATTGGAGAAACTTGTGAAATTGGTGATAATGTAACGATTTATCAAGGGGTTACATTAGGTGGTACAGGAAAAGAAAAAGGGAAGAGGCACCCAACAATTCAGGATAATGTATTAATTGCGACGGGTGCTAAAGTTCTTGGGTCTATTACTGTGGGGGAGAATTCTAAAATCGGAGCAGGGTCTGTCGTATTAAAAGAAGTTCCTGCACATTCTACAGTTGTAGGTATACCTGGCCGTGTCGTTATTCAAAATGGAGTAAAGATTGGTCAAGAATTAAATCACTCTGACCTTCCAGATCCGATTTTTGATAAATTAAAGGCTATGGAAGTAGAAATTGATAAATTGAAGAAACAATTGGAATTAAAGGTAGAAAGGAAGGATAAAAATGACTATTCACATTTATAATACGTTAACACGTCAAAAAGAAGAGTTTATTCCATTAGAAGAAAATAAGGTAAAGATGTATGTATGCGGACCTACAGTTTATAACTACATTCATATTGGGAATGCAAGACCTCCTATGGTATTCGATACAGTGCGTCGTTATTTAGAATACAAAGGATACGATGTGCAATATGTATCTAACTTTACGGATGTAGATGATAAATTAATTAAAGCGGCAAATGAATTAGGTGAAGATGTACCGACAATTGCTGATCGTTTTGTTGAAGCGTACTTTGAAGATGTAACAGCACTAGGTTGCAAACACGCAACAGTTCATCCTCGTGTAACAGAAAATATGGATATCATTATTGAATTTATTCAAGAACTTGTGAATAAAGGGTATGCATATGAATCAGAGGGTGATGTGTACTTTAAGACGAAGGAATTCGAAGGTTACGGTAAATTATCACATCAACCAATCGCAGATTTACGTCACGGTGCTCGTATTGAGGTAGGGGAAAAGAAACAAGACCCTCTTGATTTTGCTTTATGGAAAGCTGCGAAAGAAGGAGAAATCTTCTGGGAAAGCCCTTGGGGGCAAGGACGTCCAGGATGGCATATTGAATGCTCAGCAATGGCGCGTAAGTACTTAGGGGATACAATTGACATTCATGCTGGTGGTCAAGACTTGGCGTTCCCACATCATGAAAATGAAATTGCGCAGTCAGAGGCATTGACTGGAAAAACGTTTGCACGTTACTGGATGCATAATGGATATATTAATATTAACAATGAGAAGATGTCTAAATCGCTTGGTAACTTTATTTTAGTTCACGATATTATTAAGCAATACGACCCGCAGTTAATTAGATTCTTTATGTTATCAGTACACTATCGTCACCCGATTAACTTTAGTGAAGAGTTATTACAAAGTACGAATAATGGACTGGAAAGAATTAAAACAGCTTATGGAAACTTAAAGCATCGTATGGAGAGTAGTACGGATTTAACGGACCATAATGAGAAATGGTTAGCTGAAATAGAGAAATTCCAGACTGCATTTGAAGAGGCAATGAATGATGACTTTAACACTGCAAATGCAATTACCGAATTATACAACGTAGCAAATCATGCAAATCAATATTTACTTGAAGAGCATACATCTAAAGTTGTAATTGAAGCATACGTAAAACAACTGGAAACGTTATTTGATATTTTAGGATTAGAATTATCAAAAGAAGAATTACTGGATGAAGAAATTGAAGAGCTTATCCAAAAGCGCATTGAAGCTCGTAAAAATCGCGATTTCGCATTGTCTGATCAAATTCGTGACGATTTAAAAGAACGTAATATTATTTTAGAAGATACCGCTCAAGGTACAAGATGGAAAAGAGGATAAGGATGATTGATGCAAAGCAATTAAACAGCTTGGCGTTAGCGTATATGGGTGATGCGGTATATGAACAATATATCCGCTATCACCTCCTTCAAAAAGGAAAAGTTCGCCCTAATCAATTACATCGCTTAGGGACGAGCTTTGTTTCAGCAAAAGCACAGGCGAAAGTTGTTTATCATTTATTAGAGACGGCATTTTTGACAGAGGAAGAAGAGGCGGTATTAAGAAGAGGGCGTAATGCAAATTCAGGTACAGTTCCGAAAAATACGGATGTACAAACATATCGACATAGTACAGCCTTTGAAGCACTAATTGGTTATCATCATTTATTAAATAATCGTGAAAGATTAGATGAAATTGTATATAAGGCAATTGCAGTTTTAGAAGAAAAGGAAGGGGGCACATCATCATGACTAGTGAATATATTATCGGACGTAACCCTGTAATTGAAGCGTTAAGATCAGGGAGAGATATTAATAAAATTTGGATCGCAGAAGGTGCTGCCAAAGGACAAGTACAAATTGTACTAGCGTTAGCGAAAGAAAATAAGATTATTTTACAACATGCACCAAAGAAAAAGTTAGATCAATTAGTTGAGGGTAATCATCAAGGTGTAATTGCTCAAGTAGCTGCATATCAGTATGCAGAGTTAGAAGATTTATTCAAAGTGGCAGAAAAACGTAATGAAGATCCATTCTTCTTAATTTTAGATGAGATTGAAGATCCGCATAACCTAGGTTCTATTATGCGTACTGCTGATGCAACAGGAGCTCATGGAATTATTATTCCGAAGAGAAGAGCTGTGGGACTTACAGCATCAGTTGCGAAAGCATCAACAGGAGCGATTGAATACATTCCTGTTGCGCGCGTAACAAACTTATCTCGTACAATTGATGAATTAAAAGAGCGTGGACTTTGGATTGCTGGTACAGATGCCAAAGGGAAAACGGATTACCGTAATTTAGATGGTACAATGCCGATTGGATTAGTAATTGGTAGTGAAGGAAAAGGTATGAGTCGTATTATTGGTGAAAAATGTGATTTCCTAATCACTCTACCGATGGTGGGGAAAGTTACATCCTTAAATGCTTCAGTAGCCGCAAGTTTGTTAATGTATGAGGTATATCGTAAACGTCACGAAATTGGTAAATAAAAAATGAACGATATTTTAATCGTTGACGGTTACAACATTATCGGAGCTTGGGGAGATTTGAAGAAACTGCGGGATGTAGATTTACAATCATCAAGAGATGCGCTTATTGATAAGATGGCGGATTATCAAGGGTATACAGGCACAAAAGTGATGATAGTCTTTGATGCCTATACAGTCCATGGTATTGAAAAAAAGATGAAACAATCTCGTGTAGAAGTCATATTCACACGAAAGAATCAAACTGCAGACGAAAAGATAGAGCAACTTGCAATAGAGCTTAGAAATATAAATACACAAATATATGTTGCGACTTCTGATTATACAGAACAATGGGTTATATTTGGGCAAGGTGCCCTTCGAAAATCTGCGCGTGAATTAGAGTTGGAAGTACAAGCGATGGAACAACAAGTAAGAAGGCGTACAAAAGACACGAAAGAACAGCAGCCCGCCATGCGAAAGATATTTAGTAAAGATATTACAGAAAAATTAGAAAAATTAAGAAGAGGAGAGCGTTGAAGCATTGACGCTCTTTATCTTTTTACTGTATAATATTGCTAAATAAATAGCGGTCGGAGGGATCAAGGTGGAAGCAGGCTTCGTAAGTATAGGCGACGTTACATTTCGTGATTTAGAGGATGAGGCAATCGTTGAGTTAGTTCGAAAAGGTAATACTGACGCTCTAGAATATTTAATTCACAAGTATAAGAACTTTGTTCGTGCGAAATCAAGATCTTACTTTTTAGTGGGTGCCGATCGAGAAGACATTGTTCAAGAAGGTATGATAGGGTTGTTTAAAGCAATTCGTGATTATAAAGAGGACAAGCTGTCTTCATTCAAAGCATTTGCTGAACTATGTATCACTCGACAAATTATTACCGCTATTAAAACGGCAACAAGACAAAAACATATTCCTTTAAATTCGTATGTGTCTTTAGATAAGCCGATTTACGATGAGGAATCTGATCGAACGTTATTGGATGTTATTTCTGAAGCAAAGGTGACTGATCCTGAAGAGATGATCATTAGCCAGGAAGAATATACAGACATAGAATCAAAAATATCTGAATTATTAAGCGATTTAGAAAGGAAAGTGCTTTCTTTATATTTAGATGGTCGTTCTTATCAAGAGATTTCAGAACAGTTAAACAGGCATGTGAAATCTATTGATAACGCTTTACAACGAGTAAAGAGGAAATTGGAACGATATATGGAAATGAGAGAAAGTACAACTTTAAATTCATAAGAAGTAACAAGTGCTACAGGTGTAAAATAAATCACCTGTTTTCTTTTGTAGAGAGTACAAATGCATGTCATTGACATTGTCTTTTATTGTATGATACATTTTTAGGGACATAATGTTACAAGGTTGGTGTAACTAATGAGGAAAAAAGTTGTACTCTCATGTGAAGAGTGTAAAAATCGAAACTACTCTACTATGAAAGATACGAGCTCAATAGAGCGACTTGAAATAAAAAAGTTTTGTAAAACATGCAATCAGCATACAGTTCACAAGGAAACAAAATAAATAATTGAAATAATACACTGGAGGTCCCGTAGATGCGTTTAACGAACTTTTTCGGCGATGTAGGTCGCGAAATGAAAAAAGTAAGTTGGCCTAAAAAAGATGAATTACTCCGCTCAACAGCGACTGTTGTTGCTACAGTTGTGTTCTTTGCGATTTTCTTCGCAGTAGTTGATATGGGCATTTCTTCTTTAATTCGGTTAATTCTTGGTTAATTCTTGAATAAGAAGCACTTATCCATGATATAATGTTATTTATAAGAACTGTGTAAAAGCCCGGTGAACGGGTTTTTTCATTTGCGCAAAAAAATGTACGTCAGGGAGGGAAGGACGCTCGTCCTAAATGAATGGAAAAAAGTTGGTATGTTGTCCATACTTATTCTGGATATGAAAATAAAGTAAAAGCAAACCTAGAGAAACGTGTAGAATCAATGGGTATGCAAGATAAAATTTTCCGTGTTGTTGTCCCGGAAGAAGTAGAAGTAGAAATGAAAAACGGAAAAGAAAAATTAATGAAAAGAAAAGTGTTCCCAGGTTATGTATTAGTAGAATTAATCATGACTGATGACTCTTGGTATGTTGTACGTAACACGCCAGGTGTAACTGGGTTCGTTGGTTCTTCTGGTTCTGGATCTAAACCATCACCTCTATTAGAAGAGGAAGTTGTTACCATTATGAAACATATGGGCATGGATAACGAAGTGGTTGATTTCGACTTTGAACTTCATGAGACAGTACGTGTAAATGAGGGGCCATTCGCAGATTATACAGGTGCTATTGAAGAAATTGATGTGGAGAAGAAAAAGGTTAGCGTACTTGTGGACATGTTTGGTCGCGAGACTCCAGTTGAACTTGACTTCCATCAAATTGAAAAATTATAAAATGAAACTTGAAATGAATTGTAAAAAGTGATAATATCTTTTAAGTCAGTACGTCTTCGTTATCGGAGACGTTTTTTGAAAGATTTTATCCTTACAGATAAAATATGACGTGGGAGGGCAAATCACTGTCCAATTGACCACATCACGGACTTAAGGAGGTGTGTCTCGTGGCTAAAAAGGTAATTAAAATGGTAAAGCTTCAAATTCCTGCAGGTAAAGCTAACCCAGCTCCACCAGTTGGTCCAGCATTAGGACAAGCAGGTGTTAACATCATGGGCTTCTGTAAAGAGTTTAACGCTCGTACAGCAGATCAAGCTGGTCTTATCATCCCTGTTGAAATTACGGTATTTGAGGACCGTTCATTCACTTTCATTACTAAAACTCCTCCTGCTGCTGTTCTTCTTAAGAAAGTAGCTGGTATTGAGTCTGGTTCTGGTGAACCAAACCGTAATAAAGTGGCAACTGTTAAGCGTGATAAAGTACGCGAAATCGCTGAAACTAAAATGCCTGACCTAAACGCTGCTAGCGTAGAAGCTGCAATGCGTATGGTTGAAGGTACTGCACGCAGTATGGGCATCGTTATCGAAGACTAATTCGATTTGTTTTTAAAAAAGGTTGCGGGTCTGGAATTCCAATTCGCAACCTTTATTATCGTAAATGATTATCGTTTTTAAATAAATGGATGGCGCTCATCCTCAGGTTATACCTGAAAACAGGCGTAAACGTGGGAGGTTATTCCGCTAAAACCACATTCGAGGAGGAAATAAAAATGGCTAAAAGAGGTAAAAAGTACGTAGAAGCTGCAAAGCTTGTTGATCGTGCAGCTGCTTACTCTGCAACAGAAGCAGTAGAATTAGTAAAGAAAACAAACACAGCTAAATTTGATGCAACTGTAGAAGCTGCATTCCGTTTAGGTGTTGACCCTAAGAAAGCTGACCAACAAATCCGTGGTGCAGTTGTTCTTCCACATGGTACTGGTAAAGTACAACGTGTATTAGTATTTGCTAAAGGTGAAAAAGCTAAAGAAGCTGAAGCTGCTGGAGCTGACTTCGTAGGCGATACTGATTACATCGGTAAAATCCAACAAGGTTGGTTCGATTTCGATGTAGTAGTAGCAACTCCTGATATGATGGGTGAAGTTGGTAAACTTGGTCGCGTATTAGGACCTAAAGGTTTAATGCCAAACCCTAAAACTGGAACAGTTACTTTCGATGTAACTAAAGCTGTTAACGAAATCAAAGCTGGTAAAGTTGAATACCGCGTTGATAAAGCTGGTAACATCCACGTTCCAATCGGTAAAGTATCTTTTGAAGATGCTAAATTAGTAGAAAACTTCAAAACAATTGCTGACACTTTACAAAAAGTTAAGCCAGCTGCTGCAAAAGGTACTTACATGAAGAACGTAACAGTTGCTTCTACAATGGGACCTGGCGTACGTGTAGACGTTTCTACATTAGCGTAAATTTTGGAAGTTGACTTCATAAAGAAGTTTTAATATAATCATTTATGTTGTGAATTTAATTAGTGTACCGTAGACAGTAGGTGTCAATAGACTTAATTTCCTACCTAGGTGTTAATATACGAAGCGGAATCTTTTTTCTGTGACTATATGCCTCCATGTCTACAAGTTGGGCATGGAGGTTTTTAGTGCACTTTCGGTACATCTTCTATATAATCTACAGGAGGTGTAATAACATGAGCAAAGTAATCGAAACTAAACAACAAGTTGTAACTGAAATCGCGGACAAACTTCGCGCTAGTAAATCTACAATCGTTGTTGACTACCGTGGTTTAACAGTTTCTGAAGCAACAGAATTACGTAAGCAATTACGTGAAGCTGGCGTTGAGTTCAAAGTTTACAAAAACTCTCTAACTCGTCGTGCTGCAGAATCTGCTGAAATGGCTGAGTTAAATGAATTCTTAACAGGACCAAACGCAATCGCGTTCAGTAACGAGGATGTAGTTGCTCCTGCGAAAGTATTAAACGACTTCGCTAAAGATCATGAAGCTTTAGAAATTAAAGCGGGCGTAATCGAAGGTAAACTTGTAACACTTGATGAGGTTAAAGCAATCGCTACTCTTCCATCACGTGAAGGCTTACTTTCTATGCTTCTTAGCGTTCTTCAAGCTCCAATCCGTAACCTTGCACTTGCTACTAAAGCAGTTGCAGACCAAAAGGAAGAGCAAGGCGCTTAATTTTTTAAAAGATAATTACGTATTATCGATAAAACAATACAAACCTATTTAAGGGAGGATATTTACAATGACTAAAGAACAAATCATTGAAGCAGTTAAATCTATGACTGTATTAGAACTTAACGACTTAGTAAAAGCTATCGAGGAAGAATTCGGCGTAACTGCTGCTGCTCCTGTAGCTGTTGCTGGTGGCGCTGGAGAAGCTGCTGCTGAGAAAACTGAATTTGATGTGGAACTAACTAGCGCTGGTGCACAAAAAATCAAAGTTATCAAAGTTGTTCGTGAAATCACTGGTCTTGGCTTAAAAGAAGCTAAAGAATTAGTTGACAACACTCCAAAAGTAATCAAAGAAGCTGCTGCTAAAGAAGAAGCTGAAGAAATCAAAGCTAAACTTGAAGAAGTTGGCGCTGCTGTAGAAGTTAAGTAATTAACTTTTGATGCTTTAAAAAAAGCTCGCTCTCATGCGAGCTTTTTTTTTAACTGTAAAGAAAAGAGGTGGCCATATGGCAGACCATTATTTTTCTAACGACCCTTCTAGTAAAAGTGATCGCAAGCGATGGGAGTTTGTCCTTCGTGGATCTCGATTTACTTTCTTATCTGACCATGGGGTGTTCTCGAAAAACGAAGTGGACTTTGGTTCCCGTCTTTTAATTGAAGCGTTTCAAATGCCAGATATTAAAGGTAATATATTAGACGTAGGTTGCGGATACGGTCCTATTGGTTTGTCGTTAGCGAAAGAGTTTCAAGGTCGTGAAGTTCACATGGTGGATGTGAATGAGAGGGCACTTGGGCTTGCAAAAGAAAACGCCGCTAATAACAAAATCGAGAATATACGTATTTTTCAAAGTAGCGTCTATGAAAATGTAGATGGTAAGTATGCTGCTATTCTATCTAACCCTCCGATTCGTGCGGGTAAAGATATCGTACATGAGATTTTAGAAAAAGCTGTGGAGTATTTAGTTCCAGGTGGAGAACTTTGGATTGTTATTCAAAAGAAACAAGGTGCACCGTCTGCGCTAAAAAAACTAGAAGAAGTATTTTCTGAAGTTGAGGTTGTAGAAAAGAAAAAAGGATATTATATCATAAAATCAAAAAAACGTTGACGGTTATTTTTGGCTATGTTAACATTATACAATGCCAATATATGATTTTCTGCGTTGAGAAAGATGTATATTTTTGTTTCTCTTGGAAAAGATAGTAAAATCAGCAGATTATGAAACAGAATGATGGTTTTCTTATAGAAGCCATTTTTCTTTTTTGAGCAGGTAGAAAGACTCAACGTATTTATCTTTAAGAGAAAGAGACTACGCTAATAGCAGTAGTTGTATTTATTTGTGATTTTGCACAAATTTTTTTGTGCATTTATAATACTCATGATTTGAGGGGTGAAGCAGTTGACAGGTCAACTAGTTCAATACGGACGCCACCGCCAACGAAGAAGTTATGCCCGTATTAGTGAAGTATTAGAGTTACCAAATCTTATCGAAATTCAAACCTCTTCTTATCAGTGGTTTCTTGATGAGGGTTTGCGAGAAATGTTCCAAGACATTTCTCCGATTGAAGACTTTACGGGAAATCTATCGCTTGAATTTATCGACTACAGCTTAGGTGAACCTAAATACTCTGTAGACGAATGCAAAGAGCGTGATGTGACGTATGCAGCACCACTTCGTGTAAAAGTGCGTCTAATCAACAAGGAAACTGGTGAAGTAAAAGAACAAGATGTGTTCATGGGAGATTTCCCACTCATGACAGAGACTGGAACATTCGTAATTAACGGTGCAGAACGTGTTATCGTTTCCCAGTTAGTTCGCTCTCCAAGCGTATACTATAGTGGCAAAGTGGATAAAAACGGAAAACGTGGTTTTACTGCTACTGTAATTCCAAACCGCGGAGCTTGGTTAGAGTATGAGACAGATGCTAAGGATGTTGTATATGTGCGTATTGACCGTACGCGTAAACTTCCTGTAACTGTTTTGTTACGCGCATTAGGGTTTGGCTCTGATCAAGAAATCACCGAGCTTTTAGGTGATAACGAATACTTAAGCAACACATTAGAAAAAGACAACACAGATAGCACAGAAAAAGCATTGCTTGAAATTTATGAGCGTCTACGTCCTGGTGAACCACCAACAGTAGAAAATGCTAAGAGCTTACTTGTGTCTCGTTTCTTCGATCCAAAGCGCTACGATTTAGCAAATGTAGGTCGCTATAAGATCAACAAGAAGTTACACATTAAAAACAGATTGTTTAATCAACGTTTAGCTGAAACATTAGTGGATCCAGAAACTGGTGAAATTTTAGCGGCAGAAGGAACAATCTTAGATCGTCGTACACTTGATCGCATTTTACCTTACTTAGAGAAAAACATTGGATTCAAAACAGCGAAACCAATGGGTGGAGTGGTAGAAGGCGATGTTGAGCTGCAATCTATTAAGATTTATGCTCCTGAGTCGGAAGGCGAACGCGTAATTAATGTAATTGGTAATGCAAACATTACTCGTGATGTGAAACACATCACACCAGGTGATATCCTTGCTTCTATCAGTTACTTCTTCAACCTACTATACAAAGTAGGGGATACAGATGATATTGACCATTTAGGAAACCGTCGTCTGCGTTCTGTTGGAGAACTATTACAAAATCAATTCCGTATCGGTCTTTCTCGTATGGAACGTGTTGTTCGTGAGAGAATGTCGATCCAAGATACAAATGCAATTACACCACAGGCACTAATTAATATTCGTCCTGTTATTGCATCTATTAAAGAGTTCTTCGGAAGTTCTCAGTTATCTCAGTTTATGGACCAAACAAACCCATTAGCAGAGTTAACTCACAAACGAAGACTATCTGCATTAGGACCTGGTGGTTTAACACGTGAGCGCGCAGGCTTTGAAGTGCGTGACGTTCATTACTCTCACTACGGTCGTATGTGTCCGATTGAAACACCAGAGGGACCAAACATCGGTTTGATTAACTCGTTATCTTCGTTCGCGAAAGTAAATGAGTTTGGTTTCATTGAAACACCATACCGTCGTGTTGACCCAGAAACTGGTCTTGTAACAGGGCATGTTGATTACTTAACAGCAGATGAAGAAGATAACTATGTTGTAGCCCAAGCGAATATGAAATTATCTGACGAAGGTGAATTCCTAAGTGAAGATATCGTAGCTCGTTTCCGTGGTGAAAACATTGTCACAAATAGAGAACGCATCGACTACATGGATGTATCTCCAAAACAAGTAGTGTCGGCAGCGACAGCTTGTATTCCGTTCTTAGAAAACGATGACTCTAACCGCGCACTTATGGGAGCGAACATGCAACGTCAGGCGGTTCCGTTAATGAATCCGGAATCTCCGATTGTAGGTACAGGTATGGAGTACGTATCAGCAAAAGACTCAGGTGCTGCAGTAATCTGTAAACATCCTGGTGTTGTTGAGCGCGTAGAAGCACGTGAAGTTTGGGTACGTCGCTATGTAGAAGTTGACGGTCAAACAGTAAAAGGCGACTTAGATCGCTATAAAATGCAAAAATTCATTCGTTCTAACCAAGGAACTTGTTACAACCAACGTCCAATCGTAAGTGTTGGAAATGAAGTTGTAAAAGGTGAAATCCTTGCGGATGGTCCTTCTATGGAATTAGGTGAACTAGCACTTGGACGTAACGTGCTTGTTGGCTTCATGACTTGGGACGGTTATAACTACGAGGATGCGATCATCATGAGTGAGCGCCTTGTAAAAGATGATGTGTACACTTCTATTCATATTGAAGAATATGAATCAGAAGCTCGTGATACGAAGCTTGGACCAGAAGAAATTACACGTGACATTCCAAACGTTGGGGAAGACGCATTACGTAACCTTGACGAGCGCGGTATCATTCGCGTTGGTGCTGAAGTAAAAGATGGAGATTTACTTGTTGGTAAAGTAACACCTAAAGGTGTAACAGAATTAACAGCTGAAGAACGTCTATTACATGCTATCTTTGGAGAAAAAGCGCGTGAAGTACGTGATACATCACTACGTGTACCACACGGTGGTGGCGGTATTATCTTAGACGTAAAAGTATTCAACCGTGAAGATGGCGATGAATTGCCACCAGGCGTGAATCAACTTGTACGTGCATATATCGTTCAAAAACGTAAAATTTCTGAAGGTGACAAGATGGCCGGACGTCACGGTAACAAAGGTGTTATTTCTCGTATTTTACCAGAAGAAGATATGCCTTACTTACCAGACGGTACGCCAATCGATATCATGTTAAACCCATTAGGGGTACCATCTCGTATGAATATCGGTCAGGTATTAGAGCTTCATCTTGGTATGGCAGCAAGATACCTTGGCATTCACATTGCAACACCAGTATTCGATGGTGCTCGTGAGGAAGATGTTTGGGGCACAATTGAAGAAGCTGGTATGGCAAATGACGCGAAAACAATCCTGTATGACGGACGTACTGGTGAACCATTCGATAACCGCGTATCTGTTGGTGTCATGTATATGATCAAACTTGCGCACATGGTTGACGATAAACTTCATGCTCGTTCTACTGGACCATACTCACTTGTAACGCAGCAACCTCTTGGAGGTAAAGCTCAGTTCGGTGGACAGCGTTTCGGTGAGATGGAGGTTTGGGCACTTGAAGCTTACGGTGCTGCTTATACTCTTCAAGAAATCTTAACAGTGAAGTCTGATGATGTTGTTGGACGTGTTAAGACTTATGAAGCAATTGTTAAAGGCGAAAATGTTCCAGAACCAGGCGTTCCTGAATCATTCAAAGTATTGATTAAAGAGCTGCAAAGTTTAGGTATGGACGTTAAAATGATGTCTAGCGACGATACAGAAATTGAAATGCGTGATACAGAAGATGACGATGATCATCAATCAGCAGATAAATTGAATGTCGAAGTTGAGACAACTAAGGAATAATTGGGATAACCTGTAGACTAAAAGGGAGGTAGGCCCCTTGATAGATGTAAATAACTTTGAATATATGAAGATTGGACTTGCTTCACCTGACAAGATTCGTTCTTGGTCATACGGTGAAGTTAAGAAACCAGAAACTATTAACTATCGTACGTTAAAGCCTGAAAAAGATGGCTTGTTCTGTGAGCGTATTTTCGGACCACAAAAGGACTGGGAATGTCATTGCGGAAAATACAAACGTGTACGTTATAAAGGTGTAGTTTGTGATCGATGTGGCGTTGAAGTAACGCGTGCAAAAGTACGTCGTGAACGCATGGGTCATATCGAATTAGCTGCTCCTGTATCTCATATTTGGTATTTCAAAGGTATCCCGAGCCGCATGGGACTTGTCTTAGACATGTCCCCTCGCGCGCTTGAAGAAGTAATTTATTTCGCTTCTTATGTTGTAACAGAAAGTGGAGATACACCACTTGATAAGAAGCAATTACTTTCTGAAAAAGAATACCGTGCATATCGTGATCGATATGGTAGCACATTCCAAGCTGCTATGGGTGCAGAAGCGATTAAAAAGCTACTACAAGACATCGATTTAGATAAAGAAGTAGACTTCTTAAAAGAAGAATTAAAAACAGCACAAGGACAACGCCGTACTCGTGCTATTAAACGTCTAGAAGTATTAGAAGCATTCCGTAACTCTGGAAATGAACCATCTTGGATGATCTTAGATGTTCTACCAGTAATCCCACCAGAACTACGCCCAATGGTACAGTTAGATGGTGGACGTTTTGCTACTTCTGACTTAAACGACTTATACCGTCGTGTAATTAACCGTAACAATCGTTTAAAACGTCTATTGGACTTAGGTGCACCAAGCATCATCGTTCAAAACGAAAAACGTATGTTACAAGAAGCTGTAGACGCATTAATCGATAATGGTCGTCGTGGCCGTCCAGTTACTGGACCAGGTAACCGTCCATTAAAATCACTATCTCACATGCTTAAAGGTAAACAAGGACGTTTCCGTCAAAACTTATTAGGTAAACGTGTTGACTACTCTGGTCGTTCTGTAATTGTTGTAGGACCGAACTTAAAGATGTATCAATGTGGATTACCAAAAGAAATGGCGCTTGAACTGTTCAAACCTTTCGTAATGAAAGAGTTAGTTGAAAAAGGATTAGCACATAACATTAAGAGTGCGAAACGTAAAATCGAGCGTGTACAACCTGAAGTTTGGGACGTTTTAGAGTCTGTGATTAAAGAACATCCAGTACTTCTAAACCGCGCACCAACACTTCACCGTCTTGGTATCCAGGCGTTTGAACCTACATTAGTAGAAGGTCGCGCAATCCGTCTTCACCCACTTGTATGTACTGCATACAACGCGGACTTTGACGGTGACCAAATGGCCGTTCACGTACCTTTATCATCAGAAGCTCAAGCTGAAGCTCGTCTTCTTATGTTAGCGGCACAAAACATCTTGAACCCGAAAGACGGTAAACCAGTTGTTACTCCATCTCAGGATATGGTATTAGGTAACTATTACTTAACACTTGAGCGTGAAGGTGCAATCGGTGAAGGTATGGTCTTCAAAGATGCAAACGAAGCATTACTTGCATATCAAAATGGATATGTTCATCTTCATACACGTGTTGCGGTAGCTGCAAGTGCAGTAAACAACGCAACATTTACTGAAGAGCAAAAGAGTATGCTTCTATTAACAACAGTTGGTAAATTAATATTTAACGAAATCTTACCAGAGTCGTTCCCTTATATTAATGAACCAACAAATTCAAACCTTGAAAAAGAAACACCAGCGAAATACTTCGTTGAAAAAGGTGCGAACATTAAAGAAATTATTGCTAGTCGCGAAGAAGTGGCGCCATTTAGCAAGAAAATCCTTGGTAACATCATTGCGGAAGTGTTCAAACGTTTCCAAATTACAGAAACGTCTCGCATGCTTGATCGTATGAAAAACTTAGGATTCAAGTACTCTACAAAAGCTGGTATTACAGTTGGGGTATCTGACATTCTTGTATTAGGCGAAAAAGATGAAATTCTCCACGAAGCACAAGCAAAAGTAGATAATGTAATTAAACAATTCCGTCGCGGTTTAATCACGGAAGAAGAACGTTACGATCGTGTTATCTCTATTTGGAGTAATGCAAAAGATGTTATCCAAGGAAAACTGATGAAATCCTTGAATAAACGCAACCCAATCTTCATGATGAGTGACTCAGGTGCCCGTGGTAACGCATCTAACTTTACTCAGCTTGCTGGTATGCGTGGTCTTATGGCCAATCCATCTGGTCGTATCATCGAACTTCCAATCAAATCGAGTTTCCGTGAAGGTTTAACAGTACTTGAGTACTTCATCTCTACGCATGGTGCGCGTAAAGGTCTTGCCGATACAGCACTTAAAACTGCCGATTCTGGTTACTTAACACGTCGTCTTGTTGACGTTGCACAAGATGTAATCGTTCGTGAAGATGATTGTGGAACAGATCGCGGTTTATTAATTGGTGCGATTAAAGAGGGTAATGAAGTTATCGAGTCATTATATGATCGTCTTGTTGGACGTTTTGCAAGAAAAACTGTAAAACATCCTGAAACAGGTGAAGTATTAGTTGCTGAAAATCAATTAATTACTGAAGATATCGCTCATATCGTTGAAAATTCGGGTGTTGAAACTGTAAACATTCGTTCAGCGTTTACGTGTAACACTCGCCACGGTGTATGTAAGAAGTGTTACGGTCGTAACTTAGCAACTGGAACAGACGTAGAAGTAGGAGAAGCGGTAGGTATTATCGCAGCTCAATCTATCGGTGAGCCAGGTACACAGTTAACGATGCGTACATTCCATACAGGTGGGGTTGCCGGAGATGATATCACTCAAGGTTTACCTCGTATCCAAGAGATCTTCGAAGCTCGTAATCCGAAAGGTCAGGCAGTTATCAGTGAAATCGACGGTGTTATCGCAGCGATCAACGACGTTAAAGATCGCCAAGAAGTAGTTGTACAGGGTGAAGTTGAAGCTCGTACGTATGCTATCCCTTACGGTGCTCGTCTGAAAGTAACTCCAGGACAGCCAATTAGCCACGGTAAAGAGTTAACAGAAGGTTCTATTGATCCGAAAGAATTACTAAAAGTAACGGACATTACGGCGGTTCAAGAATACTTATTACGTGAAGTTCAAAAAGTATACCGTATGCAAGGGGTAGAAATTGGTGACAAACACGTAGAAGTAATGGTACGTCAAATGTTACGTAAAGTTCGTGTAAGTGATGCAGGTGAAACAGATGTATTACCAGGAACATTACTAGATATCCATCAGTTTACTGATGCGAATGCTAAGGTCTTACTGCAAGGTAAGCAACCAGCAACAGCTAGACCTGTTCTGCTTGGTATTACAAAAGCTTCACTTGAAACAGATTCATTCTTATCTGCAGCATCGTTCCAAGAAACAACTCGTGTCTTAACTGATGCAGCAATTAAGGGTAAACGCGATGAACTTCTAGGATTAAAAGAAAATGTTATTATCGGTAAACTTGTTCCTGCTGGAACAGGTATGAATCGTTATCGCAAAGTGGATCTTGTAAAAACAACACAAGATGACATGAATGTAGAAAACGATGAGGTTTATGTGGAACAGTAAAATTTTCCGTCATAAATTTTGTATAAAAACAATTAATCTTAGTTGACATTGTATGAGTCAAAATGTTACTATAATCAAGGTTGCTCCTGAACGATGCTTTGGAGGATATTTATATGTCTTATCAAAAAGTATCAACTGCTGAAAATGTAGTTGTTGGTCATAAACGCACATTGGAAGCAATTAAAAATGGTACAGTTAAAGAAGTTGTCATCGCAGAGGATGCTGACATGCGGTTAACCCATGCTATCATTCGTATTGCAATGCAATATAACGTGCCCATAACAAAAGTTGAATCAGTTCGTAAGCTTGGTAAAGCTTCGGGGATTCAAGTGGGAGCTTCAGCAATAGGAATAATAAGTTAAAACTGTTTTTGTGAGGAGAGAGCATTTGCTCTTCCTTGCAAAAACTTTGTTTTCAACTAATAATGAACCACCTGGATATGTGGTCATACAAACATGCGAAGGGAGGATAATCAAATGCCTACTATTAACCAATTAGTGAGAAATGGTCGTACTGATAAAGTATGGAAATCTAAATCACCTGCGTTAAACAAAGGTTTTAACTCTTTAAAGAAAAAATCAACTGATATCTCTGCACCTCAAAAACGTGGTGTATGTACTCGTGTTGGTACAATGACTCCAAAGAAACCTAACTCAGCGTTACGTAAATACGCTCGTGTACGTTTAACAAACGGTATCGAGGTTACAGCTTACATCCCAGGTATCGGTCATAACCTACAAGAGCATAGCGTAGTATTAATTCGCGGTGGTCGTGTAAAGGATTTACCGGGGGTACGTTACCACATCGTTCGTGGTGCGCTTGACACAGCTGGTGTTGACAAACGTATGCAAGGACGTTCTAAATATGGTACTAAGAGACCAAAACCTGCTAAAAAATAATAACTTTAAAATGAAAGGAGGAACTCAATATGCCTCGTAAAGGACCTGTTGCTAAACGTGACGTGTTACCAGATCCAATGTACAATTCGAAGCTAGTAACACGCCTTATCAACAAAATGATGGTTGACGGTAAAAAAGGTAAATCTCAAACAATTCTTTATAATGCGTTCGATATCGTAAACGAACGTACTGGTAAAGAGCCAATGGAAGTATTCGAGCAAGCTCTTAAGAACATCATGCCTGTTCTTGAAGTACGTGCTCGTCGTGTTGGTGGTGCTAACTACCAAGTTCCAGTTGAGGTTCGTCCAGAACGCCGTACAACTTTAGGTCTTCGTTGGTTAGTAAACTACGCTCGTCTTCGTGGTGAAAAAACTATGGAAGAGCGTCTTGCTAACGAAATCTTAGATGCAGCTAACAACGCTGGTGCATCTGTTAAGAAACGTGAAGACACTCATAAAATGGCAGAAGCTAACAAAGCATTTGCTCATTACCGTTGGTAGGATTCAACGTAAAATAAATGTAAGCATAAACCGCTTTATTTGTCGCTTATGGAAGTGTGGAGAGGGAGAATGCCTCTCCCTTTCATCGGGCGCTCGTTTTACATAATGAGAGTACTGGACATACTGACATGTGTAACAATATAAAGTGGCTTTTTTGCTACTTAAAATAAAAAAATCCAATCCATATATGGAAGGAGCAAGACACCAAATGGCAAGAGAGTTCTCTTTAGAAAACACTCGTAATATTGGTATCATGGCTCACATCGATGCTGGTAAAACAACAGCAACTGAGCGTATTCTGTACTACACAGGACGTATTCATAAAATCGGTGAAACTCACGAAGGTGCATCTCAGATGGACTGGATGGAGCAAGAGCAAGAGCGTGGTATCACAATTACTTCTGCTGCAACTACAGCACAATGGAAAGGTCATCGTGTAAACATCATTGATACTCCAGGACACGTAGATTTCACAGTAGAAGTAGAACGTTCTTTACGCGTACTTGATGGTGCTGTAGCAGTACTTGATGCGCAATCTGGTGTAGAACCACAAACAGAAACTGTTTGGCGTCAGGCTACTACTTACGGCGTACCTCGTATCGTATTCGTTAACAAAATGGATAAGATCGGTGCAGATTTCTTATACTCTGTAGGAACAATCCACGATCGTTTACAAGCAAACGCACATCCAATTCAGTTACCAATCGGTGCTGAAGATGAGTTCAATGGTATCATTGACCTTGTTGAAGAGTGTGCTTACATGTACGGTAACGATTTAGGAACAGACATTCAACGTGTTGAAATTCCTGAAGAGCACAAAGAATTAGCTGAAGAATACCGTGGAAAACTTATTGAAGCGGTAGCTGAGCTTGATGAAGAAATGATGATGAAGTACCTAGAAGGTGAAGAAATCACTGTAGAAGAGCTTAAAGCTGGTATCCGTAAGGCTACAACTTCTGTAGAATTCTTCCCAGTAATCTGTGGTTCTGCATTCAAAAACAAAGGTGTTCAAATTCTGTTAGACGCAGTTATCGACTACCTTCCATCTCCACTAGATGTACCTGCTATTAAAGGTACTCTACCGGATACAGATGAAGAAGTAGAACGTAAGTCTAGCGATGAAGAACCATTCGCAGCTTTAGCATTCAAAATCATGACTGACCCTTATGTTGGTAAGTTAACGTTCTTCCGTGTGTACTCTGGTGTGTTAAACTCTGGATCATACGTGAAAAACTCAACTAAAGGTAAGCGTGAGCGTGTAGGTCGTATCCTACAAATGCACGCTAACAGCCGTGAAGAGATTTCAACAGTTTACGCTGGTGATATCGCTGCTGCTGTAGGTTTAAAAGATACTACTACTGGTGATACTCTTTGTGACGAGAAGAGCCTTGTTATCCTTGAGTCTATGGAATTCCCAGAGCCAGTTATCTCTGTAGCTATCGAACCAAAATCTAAAGCTGACCAAGATAAAATGGGTACAGCATTATCTAAGCTTTCTGAAGAAGATCCAACATTCCGTGCTCACACTGACCAAGAAACTGGCCAAACTATCATCGCTGGTATGGGTGAACTTCACCTTGATATCATCGTTGACCGTATGCGTCGTGAATTCAAAGTGGAAGCAAACGTTGGTGCTCCTCAGGTAGCATACCGTGAGACTTTCCGCGCTGCTGCGAAAGTTGAAGGTAAGTTCGCTCGTCAATCTGGTGGTCGTGGACAATTCGGTCACGTTTGGATTGAGTTTGAACCTAACGAAGAAGGTAAAGGATTCGAATTCGAAAACAAGATCGTCGGTGGTGTAGTTCCTCGTGAATACATCCCAGCTGTTGGAGCAGGTCTTGAAGATGCACTTAAAAATGGTGTACTAGCTGGTTATCCACTAGTTGACATTAAAGCTGCATTAGTTGACGGATCTTACCATGATGTCGATTCATCTGAGATGGCGTTCAAAATCGCTGCATCTATGGCACTTAAAGCTGCGGTTTCTAAATGTAGCCCAGTAATTCTTGAGCCAATGATGAAAGTTGAAGTTGTAATTCCTGAAGAGTACATGGGTGACATTATGGGTGACGTAACATCTCGTCGTGGACGTGTAGAAGGTATGGAAGCTCGCGGTAACGCACAAGTTGTTCGCGCTATGGTTCCACTTTCTGAAATGTTCGGTTATGCAACGTCATTACGTTCTAACACTCAAGGACGCGGAACATTCTCTATGGTGTTTGACCACTATGAAGAAGTACCAAAGTCTGTTTCTGAAGAAATTATCAAAAAAAATAAAGGTGAATAATTGATTTTTATCGATTGTTCAAGTATAACTACTTATGTAAGCTTAGAAAGTGGGACGTAAGTTTCACTTTCTAGTCTAAATATAAAATAACCTATATAAACTAAGGAGGAATTTAGAATGGCTAAAGCTAAATTCGAACGTTCTAAACCCCATGTTAACATCGGTACAATCGGCCACGTTGACCATGGTAAAACTACATTAACTGCTGCGATCACTACAGTTCTTGCAAAAGCTGGTGGTGCTGAAGCACGCGGATACGATCAAATCGATGCTGCTCCAGAAGAAAGAGAGCGCGGTATCACAATCTCAACTGCACACGTTGAGTACGAAACTGAAACTCGTCACTATGCACACGTTGACTGCCCAGGTCACGCTGACTATGTTAAAAACATGATCACTGGTGCTGCTCAAATGGACGGCGGTATCTTAGTAGTATCTGCTGCTGACGGCCCAATGCCTCAAACACGTGAGCACATCCTTCTTTCTCGTCAAGTAGGTGTTCCTTACATCGTTGTATTCTTAAACAAATGCGACATGGTAGATGACGAAGAATTATTAGAATTAGTAGAAATGGAAGTTCGCGACCTATTATCTGAATACGGATTCCCAGGCGACGACATTCCTGTAATCAAAGGTTCTGCTCTTAAAGCTCTTCAAGGAGAAGCTGATTGGGAAGCAAAAATCATTGAATTAATGGCTGAAGTTGATGCTTACATCCCAACTCCAGAACGTGAAACTGACAAACCATTCTTAATGCCTGTAGAGGACGTATTCTCTATCACAGGTCGTGGTACAGTTGCTACTGGTCGTGTTGAGCGCGGTATCGTTAAAGTTGGTGACGTAGTAGAAATCATCGGTCTTGCTGAAGAAAATGCTTCTACAACTGTAACTGGTGTAGAGATGTTCCGTAAACTTCTTGACCAAGCTCAAGCTGGAGACAACATCGGTGCTTTACTTCGTGGGGTTGCTCGTGAAGACATCCAACGTGGACAAGTACTTGCAAAAAGCGGTTCTGTAAAAGCTCACGCTAAATTCAAAGCTGAAGTTTTCGTATTATCTAAAGAAGAAGGTGGACGTCACACTCCATTCTTCGCTAACTACCGTCCTCAGTTCTACTTCCGTACAACTGACGTAACTGGTATCATCCAATTACCAGAAGGTACTGAAATGGTAATGCCTGGTGACAACATCGAAATGACTATCGAACTTATCGCTCCAATCGCTATCGAAGAGGGAACTAAATTCTCTATTCGTGAAGGTGGACGTACAGTAGGTTACGGTGTAGTTGCTACTATCGTTGAGTAATCTTAACTGATATAAAAAAACCTAAGGGATTTTCCCTTAGGTTTTTTGTTTGCGTTTATATAAGGGAGAAGAGAGTGTTTTTTTGTTTTGACGAGTTTCTTCTATAGTATATAAAAACAACAAAAGATAATCCAGAAACTGTAAAATGAATTCTGTTAGATGAAAACTTGAAATTCTTTAAAGTGCCATGTATAATAGCAAAAGTAGAGAAAAGCGGATGCAAACAAAAAGATGCTTGCATCTAGACGAATAACATTGTATAATAGACAATGTTGGTCTTTGACTGCGATGAAGTGGAAGGTTGCTGACACACCCGGCCGCTTTGCCATGGCATGGTGTGGGGAAATTTCCATGGAGAAGGTCTATTTTAGAAATAGGCGAACGAAGGAGGGAAAATAATGGCAAAAGAAAAAATTCGTATCCGTTTAAAAGCTTACGATCACCGTATTCTTGATCAGTCAGCTGAGAAAATTGTAGAAACAGCTAAGCGTTCTGGGGCAACAGTTTCTGGTCCGATCCCATTACCAACTGAAAAAACTGTTTACACAATTCTTCGTGCTGTTCATAAGTACAAAGATTCTCGTGAGCAATTCGAAATGCGCACGCACAAACGTCTAATCGACATCGTGAGTCCTACTCCACAAACAGTAGATTCATTAATGCGTTTAGACTTACCATCTGGTGTAGATATCGAAATCAAACTATAATTTATATAACTTAAAAATGTAGGAGGTGTAACTCATGACCAAAGGAATCTTAGGAAGAAAGATCGGTATGACTCAAGTATTTGCTGAGAACGGTGAGTTAATCCCAGTAACAGTTATCGCTGCTAATCCAAACGTTGTTCTTCAAAAGAAAACAACTGAAACTGATGGCTACAATGCAATCCAGTTAGGATTTGAAGATAAACGTGAAAAGTTAACTAACAAACCTGAACAAGGCCACACTGCTAAAGCATCTACAACTCCTAAGCGCTTCATTCGCGAAATCCGCGATGCAGACGTGGACGGATTAGAGGTTGGTCAAGAGGTAAAAGTTGACGTATTCGCTACAGGTGAAATCGTTGATGTAACAGGAATTTCTAAAGGTAAAGGTTTCCAAGGTGTTATCAAACGCCACGGACAATCTCGCGGACCTATGTCTCATGGTTCTCGCTATCACCGTCGTCCAGGTTCAATGGGCCCAGTTGCTCCGAACCGTGTATTCAAAGGCAAAAAACTTGCTGGACGTATGGGTGGAGACCAAGTTACTATCCAAAACTTAGAAATCGTTCAAGTTGACACTGAGCGCAACTTATTACTAGTAAAAGGTAACGTTCCAGGTGCTAAGAAATCTCTTGTAGTTGTTCAAGGCGCTGTGAAGGTTAGCAAATAATTCACAATAGGAAGGAGGAATTCCAATGCCAAAAGTTACTGTATATAACCAAACTGGTTCACAGGTTGGTGAAATCGAATTAGCTGAAGCTATTTTCGGTATCGAACCAAATGAAGCTGTACTTTTCGAAGCTGTAATGATGCAACGTGCATCTTTACGTCAAGGTACACACAAAGTAAAAACTCGCTCTGAAGTTCGCGGTGGTGGTCGTAAACCATGGCGTCAAAAAGGAACTGGACGTGCTCGTCAAGGGTCTATCCGCTCTCCTCAATGGCGTGGTGGTGGTACGGTATTCGGACCTACACCAAGAAGCTATGCGTACAAACTTCCTAAGAAAGTTCGTCGTTTAGCAATCAAATCTGCATTAGCTACTAAAGTAGTTGAGAACAACATTGTAGTTCTTGAAGACCTAGTGTTAAATGCACCAAAAACAAAAGATATGCTAGCAGTACTTAAAGGATTAACTGTTGAGAAGAAAGCTCTTATCGTAACTGCTGATGCAAACGAATCTGTAGAGTTATCTGCTCGCAATATCCCTGGAGTAACAGTAATCACTGCTGATGGCGTAAACGTTTTAGACGTGCTTCATCATGATAAGCTAATCATGACAAAAGCGGCAGTGGAAAAAGTAGAGGAGGTGCTTGCATAATGAGAGATCCTCGTGATATCATTAAGCGCCCAGTTATCACTGAACGTTCTATGGAAATGATGGCTGAAAAAAAATACACGTTCGATGTGGACGTTAAATCTAATAAAACAGAAGTTAAAGATGCTCTTGAAGCGATCTTTGGTGTTAAAGTAGAAAAAGTGAACATCATGAACTACAAGCCGAAAGCAAAACGCGTTGGTCGTCACGCTGGTTTTACTAGCCGTCGTCGTAAAGCAATCGTTAAGCTAACTGCTGACAGCAAAGAAATCGAAATCTTCCAAGGCGTTTAATTCTTACTAAAGAAGGAGGGAAATTGAGATGGGAATCAAAAAGTATAATCCAACTACTAACGGTCGTCGTAATATGACTACGAATGATTTCGCTGAAATCACGACTGATAGACCCGAAAAGTCATTACTTGCTCCTTTAAGCAAGAAGGCTGGTCGTAATAACCAAGGTAAAATCACTGTACGTCATCAAGGTGGCGGACATAAGCGTCAATACCGTATCATCGACTTTAAGCGTAACAAAGATGGAATTCCAGGACGCGTTGCTACGATCGAATACGATCCAAACCGCTCTGCGAATATCGCATTAATTAACTACGTTGACGGTGAAAAACGTTACATTCTTGCTCCTAAATCTTTAGAAGTAGGTATGGAAGTTATGTCTGGCCCAGAAGCTGACATTAAAATCGGTAACGCATTACCATTAATCAACATTCCAGTAGGTACTGTTGTTCATAACATCGAGCTTAAGCCTGGTCGTGGCGGACAATTAGTTCGTTCTGCTGGTACATCTGCTCAAGTACTTGGTAAAGAAGGTAAATACGTACTTGTACGTTTAACTTCTGGTGAAGTACGTCTTGTATTATCTGCTTGTCGCGCTTCAATCGGTCAAGTAGGTAACGAACAACACGAACTTATCAAAATCGGTAAAGCAGGTCGCTCTCGCTGGTTAGGTAAACGCCCAACAGTTCGTGGTTCTGTAATGAACCCGGTTGATCACCCACACGGTGGTGGTGAAGGACGTTCTCCAATCGGACGTAAGTCTCCAATGTCTCCATGGGGTAAACCAACTCTTGGATTCAAGACTCGTAAGAAAAACAAAGCGTCTGACAAATTCATCGTTCGTCGTCGTAAAAAATAATGGGATTGTAGTACGGTTCATTTCTAGAACCGTACGCCAATCACGAAGGGAGGCACCAAAATGGCTCGTAGCTTAAAAAAAGGACCATTTGTCGATGATCACTTAATGAGCAAAATGGAAAAATTAGTTGCATCTGAGCAAAAACAAGTTGTTAAAACTTGGTCTCGCCGTTCAACAATCTTCCCTCAGTTCATCGGACACACAATCGCTGTATATGATGGTCGTAAACACGTACCTGTGTACATCACTGAGGATATGGTTGGCCATAAGTTAGGTGAATTCGCACCAACTCGTACGTACAAAGGTCACCTTGCTGACGATAAGAAAACTAGAAGATAATGAGAGGAGGCACTTCAATGCAAGCTAAAGCAGTAGCGAGAACAGTTCGTATTGCTCCTCGTAAAGTTCGTTTAGTAGTAGACTTAATCCGAGGTAAGCAAGTGGGTGAAGCGATTGCTATCCTTAACCACACACCAAAAACTGCTTCTCCAGTTGTAGAAAAAGTTTTAAAATCTGCAATCGCAAATGCAGAGCACAATTATGAGATGGACATTAACAACCTAGTTGTTGAAAAAGTTTTCGTTGACGAAGGTCCAACGTTAAAACGTTTCCGTCCACGTGCAATGGGTCGTGCAAGCCAAATTAACAAACGCACAAGCCACATCACAGTTGTGGTATCAGAAAAGAAGGAGGGATAATCGATGGGTCAAAAGGTTAATCCAATTGGTCTTCGTGTCGGCGTTATCCGTGACTGGGAATCTCGTTGGTTCGCTGAGAAAGATTACGCTACATTATTACATGAAGACATCAAAATCCGTGAGTACATTAATGTACGCTTAAAAGATTCTGCTGTTGCTAAAGTAGAAATCGAACGTGCAGCAAATCGTGTAAATGTTACAATTCACACTGCAAAACCTGGTATGGTAATTGGTAAAGGTGGTACTGAAGTTGAAGCACTTCGTAAAGCTCTTAACCAATTAACAGGCAAGCGTGTACACATCAACATTTTAGAAGTTAAGAGAGCTGATCTTAACGCTAAATTAGTAGGCGAAAACATCGCTCGTCAATTAGAAAACCGTGTATCATTCCGTCGTGCACAAAAGCAAGTTATTCAACGTGCTATGCGTGCAGGTGCTAAAGGTATTAAAACACAGGTTTCTGGTCGTCTTGGCGGAGCTGATATCGCTCGTGCAGAATCTTACAGTGAAGGAACTGTTCCACTTCATACACTTCGCGCTGATATTGACTATGCAGCAGTTGAAGCTGATACAACATACGGTAAATTAGGCGTAAAAGTATGGATCTACCGTGGAGAAGTCCTTCCTACAAAAAAGAAAGCTTCTGAGGAAGGAGGAAAATAATATGTTAATGCCAAAACGCGTAAAATATCGTAGAGAGCATCGTGGTAAAATGCGTGGTCGTGCTAAAGGTGGAACTGAAATTGCTTTCGGTGAATTCGGTTTACAAGCACAAGCTGCTTCATGGATTACAAACCGTCAAATCGAAGCTGCTCGTCGTGCAATGACTCGTTACATGAAACGTGGCGGTAAAGTATGGATTAAAATTTTCCCTTCTAAACCTTACACTGCAAAACCTCTAGAAGTACGTATGGGTTCCGGTAAAGGGGCACCAGAAGGCTGGGTAGCAGTAGTAAAACCTGGGAAAATTATGTTCGAAATCGCGGGTGTATCTGAAGAGGTAGCACGCGAAGCATTACGTCTTGCAGCTCACAAGTTACCTGTGAAATGTAAATTCGTAAAACGTGAAGAAAATGGTGGTGAATCTAATGAAAACTAATGATATTCGTGAATTAACCACTGCCGAAATCGAAACAAAAGTTAAAGCTTTAAAGGAAGAGTTGTTTAATCTTCGCTTCCAACTTGCTACAGGACAATTAGAGAATCCAACTCGCATTCGTGAAGTGCGTAAAGCAATTGCTCGTATGAAAACTGTAGTTCGTGAAAGAGAGATCGGAATTAATCGATAAATTGAGGGGAGGTTTGCATAGTGAGCGAACGTAACCAACGCAAAGTTTATACTGGTCGTGTAGTGTCTGACAAAATGGACAAAACGATTACAGTTTTAGTTGAAACTTACAAAACTCATTCCTTGTACGGAAAACGTGTTAAGTATTCTAAGAAGTACAAAGCCCATGATGAGCAAAACCAAGCGAAACTTGGCGATATCGTTAAAATCATGGAAACTCGCCCGCTTTCTGCTACTAAGCGTTTCCGTTTAGTTGAAATCGTTGAAGAAGCGGTTATTATCTAAATAGACGAATCGGAATTTTTAGTCCGAAGGGAGGTTTCATAACATGATCCAACAAGAATCTCGTTTGAAAGTTGCTGACAACTCTGGTGCACGTGAACTTTTAACAATTAAAGTATTAGGCGGCTCTGGTCGTAAATATGCTAACATTGGTGACATTATCGTTGCTACGGTAAAACAAGCAACACCAGGTGGCGTTGTTAAAAAAGGTGACGTTGTTAAAGCAGTAGTGGTACGTACGAAGAGCGGAGCTCGTCGTCCGGACGGTTCTTACATCAAATTTGATGAAAACGCAGCGGTTATCATTAAAGACGATAAGAGCCCACGTGGTACTCGTATCTTCGGACCAGTAGCTCGTGAATTACGTGATAGCAACTTCATGAAGATCGTTTCTTTAGCTCCAGAAGTTCTATAATTTAAGGTATTGCCTTGCTAAGGAGGTGCAGAATTAAGATGCATGTAAAAAAAGGTGATAAAGTACAGGTAATCACTGGTAAAGACAAAGGAAAACAAGGCGTTATCCTTGTGGCTTTCCCAAAGCAAAACCGTGTTATCGTTGAGGGTGTCAATATCGTTAAGAAGCACTCTAAGCCATCTCAATTAAATCCACAAGGTGGAATTATTACTAAAGAAGCACCTATTCACGTTTCTAACGTTATGATTTTAGATCCGAAAACAGGTGAACCTACTCGTGTAGGCTTCAAAGTAGAAGATGGTAAAAAAGTTCGTATTGCAAAAAAATCTGGTGAATTATTAGATAAATAATTTTCTTAAGAAAGGAGGTCACTTCATTGAATCGCCTTAAAGAGAAGTTCCAAAAGGAAATTACTCCTGCTCTAGTGAGCAAGTTTAACTATAAATCTGTAATGCAGGTACCAAAAATCGAAAAGATCGTAATCAACACTGGTGTTGGTGACGCGGTATCTAATTCAAAAGCGTTAGACAACGCAGTAGAAGAATTAACACAAATCACAGGTCAAAAACCTGTTGTAACTCGTGCTAAAAAATCAATCGCTGGTTTCCGTCTTCGTGAAGGTATGCCAATCGGTGCGAAAGTAACTTTACGCGGCGAGCAAATGTATGAGTTCTTCGACAAATTAGTATCAGTTTCTTTACCACGTGTACGTGATTTCCGTGGTGTTTCTAAGAAATCATTCGATGGTCGTGGAAACTATACATTAGGTGTTAAAGAGCAACTTATTTTCCCTGAGATTGATTATGATAAAGTAAGCAAAGTCCGCGGTATGGACATCGTAATCGTTACTACAGCGAAAACTGATGAAGAAGCTCGTGAACTTTTAACACAATTCGGTATGCCATTCCAAAAATAATGGAAGCCAACGCTAAGTAGAGGAGGCGAAAACGTGGCTAAAAAATCTATGATAGCGAAACAAAAGCGTACTCCTAAGTTTAAAGTACAAGAGTATACACGTTGCGAACGCTGCGGTCGTCCGCATTCTGTATACCGCAAATTTAAACTTTGCCGTATTTGTTTCCGTGAACTTGCATATAAAGGTCAAATTCCTGGTGTTAAAAAAGCTAGTTGGTAAAACCCACAAATGGGAAGGAGGTAAAACACATGGTGATGACAGATCCAATTGCAGACATGCTTACTCGCATCCGTAATGCGAACATGGTACGTCATGAGAAATTAGAGGTTCCTGCTTCTAAAATCAAAAAAGAGATCGCTGAACTTTTAAAACGTGAAGGTTTCATTCGTGATGTAGAATACATCGAGGATAACAAACAAGGTATCCTTCGTATTTTCCTGAAATATGGTGCAAACAATGAACGTGTAATCACTGGATTAAAACGTATCAGTAAACCTGGCTTACGCGTTTACGCTAAAGCTGACGAAGTACCACGTGTACTTAACGGATTAGGTATCGCTCTTGTTTCTACATCTAAGGGAGTAATGACAGACAAAGACGCTCGTCAATTACAAACTGGTGGAGAAGTAGTAGCATACGTTTGGTAATATATATTTAAAACGAACGGAGGTGTGACCACATGTCTCGTATTGGTAAAAAGATTCTTGAAATCCCTGCAGGTGTTACTATTACAGTTGCAGAAGACAATACTGTAACAGTAAAAGGCCCTAAAGGTGAATTAACTCGTACTTTCAATGCTGATATGCTTATCAAAATTGAAGAGAATACATTAACAGTTGAGCGTCCATCTGAACAGAAGGAACACCGTGCATTACACGGTACAACTCGTGCTTTAATCGGAAACATGGTTGAAGGTGTAACTGAAGGTTTCGCACGCGGACTTGAATTAGTCGGTGTTGGTTACCGTGCTCAAAAACAAGGTGATAAACTTGTATTAAGCGTAGGTTATTCTCATCCAGTAGAAATGACTCCGGAAGCAGGTCTTGAAGTTGAAGTACCTGCACCAACTAAGATCGTAATTAAAGGTATCGACAAGCAACGTGTTGGCGAATTCGCTGCTAACATCCGTGCTGTACGTGCTCCTGAGCCTTACAAAGGTAAAGGTATTCGTTACGAAGGCGAAGTTGTTCGTCGTAAAGAAGGTAAAACTGCTAAGTAAACCCGTTAGGTGAGAGAAAGGAGTGACAAGAATGATCACTAAAGCTGATAAAAATGCGACTCGTAAGAAAAGACATGCACGTGTACGTGCTAAACTTACTGGTACTGCAGAGCGTCCACGTTTAAACGTGTTCCGTTCTAACCAACATATTTACGCTCAAGTTATTGATGATGTGAATGGTGTAACGTTAGTAAGTGCATCTACTCTTGATAAAGACCTTGCTCTTAACGGTACTAGCAATATTGAAGCTGCTACGAAAGTTGGAGAATCAGTTGCTAAGCGTGCTGTAGAGAAAGGCGTTAAAGAAGTAGTATTTGATCGCGGTGGTTACTTATACCATGGCCGTGTTAAAGCTCTAGCTGAAGCTGCTCGTGAGGCTGGATTACAATTTTAATGGTCAAAGGAGGGAAAATTGATGCATCGCATTGACCCAAGTAAATTAGAACTTGAAGAACGTGTAGTTACGATAAATCGTGTCGCGAAAGTTGTTAAGGGTGGTCGTCGTTTCCGCTTTGCTGCACTAGTTGTAGTTGGCGATAAAAACGGTCATGTTGGATTCGGTACTGGTAAAGCACAAGAGGTACCAGACGCAATCCGTAAAGCTATCGAAGACGCTAAGAAAAACTTAATCGCTGTACCATTAGTTGGTACAACAATTCCACACACAATCAACGGTCATTTTGGCGCTGGTGAAGTATTCTTAAAACCTGCTGCTGAGGGTACTGGTGTTATTGCTGGTGGACCTGTTCGTGCGGTCCTTGAATTAGCTGGTGTACAAGATATTCTTTCGAAATCTCTTGGTTCTAACACACCAATCAACATGATTCGCGCTACTGTGAACGGATTAAGCGAACTTAAGCGCGCTGAAGATGTTGCAAAATTACGCGGTAAATCTGTAGAAGAGCTACTAGGTTAAGGAGGGAAAACAAATGGCGAAAAAGTTAGAAATTACCCTCACTCGTAGTGTAATTGGTCGTCCACAAGATCAACGTGCGACGGTAGAAGCTTTAGGTCTTAAAAAGTTGAATTCAACTGTAGTTAAGGAAGAAACTCCTGCTATTCTTGGTATGATCAACAAAGTTTCTCACCTTGTAACTGTAAAAGAAGCTTAAGGATAACTCATTAATATAAGGAGGTGCCTGGGAATGAAACTTCATGAATTAAAACCTGCAGAAGGTTCTCGTAAAGTACGTAACCGTGTCGGTCGTGGTATCGGTTCTGGTAACGGTAAAACTGCTGGTAAAGGTCATAAAGGACAAAACGCACGTTCTGGCGGCGGTGTTCGTCTTGGCTTCGAAGGTGGTCAAACTCCATTATTCCGTCGTTTACCAAAACGCGGCTTCACAAACATTAACCGTAAAGAGTTTGCTATTGTAAACTTATCAACGTTAAATCGTTTTGAAGATGGTACAGAAGTAACACCTGAATTATTGCTGGAAACTGGCGTTATCAGCAAGTTAAACGACGGTGTTAAAGTTCTTGCAAGCGGAGCAGTAGAGAAAAAACTAACTGTTAAAGCGCACAAGTTCTCTTCAAGTGCTAAAGAAGCAATTGAAGCAGCTGGCGGATCAGTTGAGGTGATCTAATGTTTCGTACAATCTCCAACTTTATGCGCGTTGCTGAGATAAGACGTAAAATATTATTCACTTTAGCGATGTTAATCGTATTCAGGATTGGCACGTTTATCCCCGTGCCATTTACAAATGGAGACGTACTGAAGGCACAAGATCAATTAAATGCTTTAGGTATTCTAAATACATTTGGCGGTGGAGCCTTGAAAAACTTCTCCATCTTTGCGATGGGAATCATGCCGTATATTACAGCATCCATCATCGTGCAATTATTGCAGATGGATGTTGTTCCTAAATTTTCGGAATGGTCGAAGCAAGGTGAAATGGGCCGTCGTAAATTAACGCAATTCACGCGTTACTTTACAATTGTTCTTGCGTTTATTCAGGGGTTTGGTATGTCAATCGGTTTTAACGGTATGGTAGGTGGACAATTAATTTTGAATCCAGGTTGGAGCACTTATTTATACATTGCTACGGTACTGACTGCTGGTACTGCATTTTTAATGTGGTTAGGTGAACAGATTACAGCTAAAGGTGTAGGTAATGGTATTTCCATCCTTATCTTTGGCGGTATTGCCGCGGCGATCCCAAGTGTTATATCTCAAGTGTATCAGCAACAGTTTCAAAATATCGGAGATCAATTGTTCATGAGTATCGTTAAAGTTGCATTGATTTTACTAGCTGTGCTAGCAGTTATTGTGGGTGTTATTTTCATTCAACAGGCTGTTAGAAAGATCCCAATTCAATATGCGAAGCGTGTAACAGGAGGAAATGGTGGTTATGCTGGAGCACAAAACACACATTTACCGCTTAAGGTAAATAGTGCTGGTGTTATTCCAGTAATTTTTGCTGTTTCATTCTTAATTACGCCTCCGACTATTGCACAGTTCTTCCCGAAACATGATGTATCGCAGTGGATTATTGCAAACTTTAACTATTCTCACCCAGTGGGAATGATCATATATGTTGCGCTCATTGTAGCCTTCACATATTTCTATGCATTTGTTCAGGTTAATCCAGAGCAAATGTCAGAGAATCTAAACAAGCAAGGTGGATATGTTCCAGGTATTCGTCCGGGTAAGAATACGGAACAATATCTAACAAAAATCTTGTATCGTTTGACCTTTGTAGGATCAATTTTCCTAGCAGCGATTGCAATCTTACCAGTTATCTTTACGAAATTGGGAAATCTTCCTCCATCTGCACAGATCGGTGGAACGAGTATGTTAATCGTTGTCGGCGTTGCTTTAGAAACAATGAAGCAGCTAGAAAGCCAACTGGTAAAACGCCATTACAAAGGGTTTATCAAGCAGTGAGTAAGTGGGAAGAATTGTCTTCCCTACATGCTCATGTACTCTGAGGGGGAACAAGGATGAACTTAATTTTAATGGGGCTTCCTGGTGCTGGTAAAGGTACACAAGCCGAACAGATTGTTGCCAAGTATAACATCCCTCACATTTCAACAGGAGACATGTTCCGTGCAGCTATGAAGGCTGAAACTGAAATGGGTCTACAAGCAAAATCTTTTATTGATAAAGGTGCACTTGTTCCAGATGAAGTTACAATCGGAATCGTTCGTGAACGTTTAAGTCAAGACGACTGCGTAAGAGGTTTCTTACTAGACGGTTTCCCACGAACTGTTGCACAAGCATCAGCTCTTGAAGAAATTATGAAAGATCTTGGCAAAAAAATCGACTATGTTTTAAACATTAATGTGGATTCAGGGTTGTTATTAAAACGCCTTACAGGCCGTCGCATTTGTAAAGAGTGCGGTGCGACTTACCACTTAGAATTCAATCCACCAGCAAAAGCTGATGTGTGCGATAAATGTGGTGGCGAATTATATCAACGCTCTGATGACAATGAAGAAACTGTAGCAAATCGTTTAGATGTAAATATTAAGCAAACAAAACCTTTGCTTGATTTCTACGAAGAGCTTGGTTACTTACAAAGCATTAATGGTGAGCAAGATATCAATAAAGTATTTGCTGATATCGATGTTCTCATCGGAGGCTTAGCGTAATGATAATCTGCAAAACTCCTCGCGAGATAGAAATCATGCGAGAAGCTGGCAGGATCGTTGCTTTGACTCATCAAGAGTTGAAACAACACATTACTCCAGGAATTACAACGAAAGAGCTCGATCAAATAGCGGAAAAGACGATTCAAAAATATGGTGCTACGCCATCTTTTAAAGGATACAACGGATTTCCGGGGAGCATATGTGCTTCTGTAAATGAAGAGCTTGTACACGGAATTCCAGGGAAGCGCAAGCTCAAAGAGGGCGATATCATCAGTATCGATATTGGTGCGAAATACAATGGGTACCATGGAGATTCTGCATGGACGTATCCAGTTGGAAACATTTCTGAATCTGTTCAAAAGCTACTTGATGTCACAGAAAAATCGTTGTATCTTGGTCTAGAACAAGTAAAACCAGGCGAGAGATTATCAAATATCTCACATGCGGTTCAAACCCATGCTGAAGAGAATGGATTCTCGATCGTTAGGGAGTATGTTGGTCACGGAATCGGGCAAGACTTACATGAGGACCCTCAAATCCCGCACTATGGTCCACCAAATAGAGGCCCTAGATTAAAGCCGGGAATGGTCATCTGTGTTGAGCCGATGGTGAATCAAGGAAGACGATATGTAAAAACACTATCTGATGACTGGACAGTGGTAACGGTAGATGGTAAATGGTGTGCCCATTTTGAGCACACGATTGCTCTTACAGAAGCAGGATACGAAATCCTTACCACTTTATAAGTAGCTGGCTCTCCGGGATTTCAGAGCAGTGTAAAATGTTACTGATTTGAAGAAGGGAGAACTATTGAATGGCTAAAGATGATGTAATTGAAGTCGAAGGTACCGTTCTTGAAACGTTGCCAAATGCTATGTTCAAAGTAGAATTAGAGAATGGGCATGTCGTATTGGCTCACGTTTCTGGTAAAATCCGTATGAACTTCATTCGTATTTTACCAGGAGACAAAGTTACGGTAGAATTATCTCCGTACGATTTAAATCGTGGTCGTATTACGTACCGTTTTAAATAATATAGCACTCCGTAATCTTTAAGGAGGTTCGAGACATGAAAGTAAGACCGTCAGTTAAACCAATCTGCGAAAAATGTAAAGTTATTCGTAGACGTGGAAAAGTAATGGTTATTTGTGAAAACCCTAAACATAAACAAAAACAAGGTTAATCAGAAGGAGGTGCATTCGTAATGGCACGTATCGCAGGTGTAGATATTCCTCGAGACAAACGCGTTGTTATTTCTTTAACTTACGTATTCGGCATTGGTCGCACAACTGCTGAAAAAATTCTTGCTGAAGCAGGTATTTCTGAAGAAACACGAGTTCGTGATTTAACGGAAGACGAATTAGGACGTATCCGTGATATCATCGATCGTATTAAAGTTGAGGGAGACCTTCGTCGTGAAGTATCTCTTAACATTAAACGTCTAATGGAGATCGGTTCTTACCGTGGTCTTCGTCACCGTCGTGGCTTACCAGTTCGTGGTCAAAATTCTAAAAACAATGCTCGTACACGTAAAGGTCCACGTCGTACAGTAGCAAATAAAAAGAAATAATAAGTAAAGGAGGTTGAACTAACAATGGCACGTAAAACAAACACTCGTAAAAAACGTGTGAAAAAGAATATTGAAGCTGGTATAGCTCATATTCGTTCTACTTTCAACAACACAATCGTAACTCTTACAGATACTCACGGTAACGCACTTTCTTGGTCTAGTGCTGGTGCACTTGGTTTCCGTGGATCTCGTAAATCTACTCCATTCGCTGCGCAAATGGCTGCTGAAACTGCTGCTAAAGCTGCAATGGAACACGGTTTAAAAACTTTAGAGGTTACTGTTAAAGGTCCTGGTGCTGGTCGTGAAGCTGCAATTCGTGCTCTTCAAGCTGCAGGTCTAGAAGTAACAGCAATTAGAGATGTTACTCCAGTTCCTCATAATGGATGTCGTCCACCAAAACGTCGTCGTGTGTAATTTTTCTGTATAGAATTTTCCCTTTTGTCTATAATGGATATGATGCATTATCGAGAAATTTCGTACAGAAACATCGCTTGTTGTGCACAATCGGGAACTGCCTAAGGGGGACTTTCGGTTAGACAGGGGTTGTACCTTTGTTTAACCGGGGTTTCGACGTTTTGAAGGAGGGTTTAGTTAATGATTGAAATCGAAAAGCCGAAAATCGAAACGGTTGAACTTAACGAAGATGCTAAATATGGTAAATTCGTAATTGAACCGCTTGAGCGTGGATATGGTACTACGTTGGGTAACTCCTTACGTCGTATTCTTTTATCTTCACTCCCTGGTGCCGCTGTTACTGCTATCCAAATCGATGGCGTATTACATGAATTTTCAACAGTTGAGGGCGTAGTAGAAGACGTTACAACGATCATCTTAAACTTGAAAAAGTTAGCTCTTAAAATCTACTCTGAAGAAGAGAAGACGTTGGAAATTGATGTGCAGGGCGAAGGTATTGTCACAGCTGCTGATATTACTCACGATAGTGATGTAGAAATCTTAAATCCAGATTTACACATTGCAACGTTAGCAAAAGATGCGCATTTCCGCGTGCGTTTAACTGCAAAGCGTGGCCGTGGGTATACGCCAGCTGATGCAAATAAAAGCGAAGATCAACCAATAGGAGTAATTCCTATTGATTCTATTTATACTCCAGTATCACGTGTGACTTACCAAGTGGAAAAGACACGTGTCGGACAAGTGGCTAATTATGATAAGCTTACGCTTGATGTATGGACGGATGGAAGCATCGGGCCAAAAGAAGCTATCTCTTTAGGTGCCAAAATCTTAACTGAGCATTTAAATATCTTTGTTGGTTTAACTGATGAAGCACAAAATGCTGAGATTATGGTTGAGAAGGAAGAAGATCAAAAAGAGAAAGTTCTTGAGATGACTATCGAGGAACTAGATCTTTCTGTTCGTTCTTATAATTGCCTTAAACGTGCAGGAATTAATACTGTACAAGAGCTTGCGAACAAAACAGAAGAAGATATGATGAAAGTTCGTAACTTAGGACGTAAATCCTTAGAAGAAGTTAAACATAAACTTGAAGAATTAGGTTTAGGTTTACGTAAAGACGACTGAGGATTTAAACCCATCAACAAAGGAGGGAACTACGAATGGCATACAGAAAATTAGGCCGTACAAGTGCGCAACGTAAAGCTATGTTACGTGACTTAGCTACTGATTTAATTATCAACGAGCGCATCCAAACGACAGAAACTCGTGCAAAAGAACTTCGTTCTGTAGTGGAAAAAATGATCACTTTAGGTAAACGCGGAGATCTTCATGCTCGTCGTCAAGCAGCAGCTTTCATTCGCAATGAAGTAGCTAACGCTGAGACTGGTCAAGATGCACTTCAAAAATTATTCGCTGATGTAGCTCCACGCTATGCTGAGCGCCAAGGCGGATACACTCGTATTGCAAAAATTGGTCCACGTCGCGGAGACGCAGCACCAATGGTAATTATCGAGTTAGTATAATGATAATTAAAAGGGCAGGACAGTTCTTTTCAAGAAACTGGTCATGGCCCTTTTTTTTAAATATAAAAATAGGCTAACTTGGCGAAGGAAAGGGTGCCTTGTATTGAAAAAAGAGAAACTTCGGACAGAAAATATATCCTTTCAATATCCTGGGGCAGCCACTTATGCATTAAAAGATGTTTCATTTTCCTTATATGAGGGAGAATGGGTATCTGTTATTGGACAAAACGGTTCAGGGAAGTCTACACTTGCAAAATTATTGAATGGTTTGTTTTTGCCAGAAGCAGGAACTATTACAGTAAATGATACAATGGTTTTATCAGAGGAAACGGTATGGGATGTTCGAAAACAAATTGGGATGGTATTTCAAAACCCAGATAATCAATTTGTTGGAACGACAGTGCAAGACGACGTTGTTTTTGGCTTAGAGAATATCGGAATGCCAAGAGAACAGATGGTAGAAAGATTAGATCAGGCTCTCAAACTTGTCCGTATGGAAGATTTTCTTAATGATGAGCCTCATTCGTTATCTGGTGGGCAAAAACAGCGAGTGGCAATAGCAGGCGTTTTAGCACTTCAGCCATCTATTTTAATATTAGATGAAGCAACGTCAATGCTAGACCCCCAAGGGAGACGTGAAGTAGTAGAAACGGTTAGACAACTTGTTAATCAAAAAGGTATTACCGTGTTATCAATTACGCACGATTTAGAAGAAGCGGCACAATCAGACCGTGTCATTATTTTAAATAAGGGAGAGATATTAGAGGAAGGGACTCCAGAACAAATTTTCAAATCCTCTCATATGCTCCAAGAAATTGGATTAGATGTACCATTATCAGTGAAAATAGCAGAATTATTAAAAAGAAATGAAATTCTCTTGCAAAATACGCATCTTACAATGGAAAGCTTGGTGAACGAACTTTGGAGATTACATTCCAAAAAGTAGAACATCGTTATCAATATAAAACTCCATTTGAAAGACGCGCACTTTATGATGTAGACGTGTCGTTTCCAAGTGGGGGTTATTATGCCATTATCGGTCATACTGGTTCAGGTAAGTCGACGATGATTCAACATTTAAATGGTTTATTGCAGCCGACAAATGGTACAGTTCAAATTGGTGAACATTTGATTTCGGCAGGAAAGAAAGAAAAAAAGCTAAAGCCACTACGTAAAAAAGTAGGGGTTGTCTTTCAATTCCCAGAACATCAGTTGTTTGAAGAGACTGTGGAGAAAGATATTTGTTTCGGCCCTACTAATTTTGGAGTATCTGTAGACGAAGCAAGGCAAAAGGCTAGAAAGGCAATTGAACTTGTAGGGCTAGAACCGGAACTGTTAACACGTTCTCCGTTCGAATTAAGTGGTGGACAAATGAGACGTGTTGCTATAGCGGGTGTACTGGCGATGGAACCTGAAGTGCTTGTATTAGATGAACCTACAGCAGGACTAGATCCAAAAGGGCAGAACGAACTTATGGAGATGTTTTATAAGCTGCACAAGGAGAAGGGTCTTACAGTTATCCTTGTAACGCATAATATGGAGGATGCTGCTCAGTATGCGGAGCAGATTGTAGTTATGCATAAAGGAACGGTCTTTTTGCAAGGAAGTGCAGAGGAAGTATTTTCACATGCTGATGAACTAGAGAAAATTGGTGTGGATCTTCCTATGTCATTAAAGTATAAACGTGCAATTGAAGAGAAGTTTGGTATTTCAATTCCAAAGGCTACCTTATCTTTAGAGGATCTTACTCATGAAGTTGTGCAGGTGTTACGAAAAGGTGGTCATGAATCATGCAGCAGTTGATTATTGGGAGATATATCCCGGGGAATTCACTTATTCATCAACTTGATCCACGTACGAAGCTGCTGATTGTCTTTTTATATGTATTTGTTGTTTTCTTAGCAAATAATGCGATTTCATATGGATTTTTATTTTTATATGCACTCATTGCTTTATTTTTTGCAAAAGTGCCGATTCGTTATGTACTTTCGGGCTTAAAACCAATTTTATGGATTTTTCTTTTTACATTTTTCCTGCATATTTTTACAAATAAAGAGGGGGATGTACTATTCCAGCTTGGTTGGTTTTCGATATATGAAAAAGGATTAGAGCAAGGGATATACATTTCTGTACGATTCTTCGTTATTATTTTAATGACGACATTATTAACGTTAACGACGACACCTATTGAAATTACAGATGGTTTGGAGACGTTATTAAAGCCGTTGAAGCGTATAAAGGTTCCTGTTCATGAAATCGCATTAATGATGTCAATTTCTCTTCGTTTTATCCCGACATTAATGGATGAAACGAGTAAAATAATGAAAGCACAAGCGTCACGTGGTATTGATTTTGCCGGGGGACCGATAAAAGATAGAATGAAAGCTATTATTTCACTGCTCGTTCCTCTGTTTATCAGTGCTTTTAAGCGTGCAGAGGACTTAGCCATTGCGATGGAAGCTCGTGGATATCAAAGTGGTGAAGGACGTACTAAATTTAGGCAACTACGCTGGAAAACAAGCGATACAGTAACGATTGTCAGCTTATTTTGTTTAGCTTGTATTTTGGCATGGGTGCGATCGTAATGGAGAATAGAGAAATGGATAGAATAAAATGTACGGTTGCATATGATGGCATGCATTTTTGTGGTTATCAAATTCAGCCGAACCATCGTACTGTTCAACAGGAGATAGAAAAAGCATTGCAGAAATTGCATAAGGGAGAACTTGTTCGTGTTCAGGCATCTGGTAGAACAGATTCTACAGTTCATGCAAAAGGACAAGTAATACACTTTGATACCCCTTTGTCTCTTGAAGAGTGGCAATGGAGTAATGCTTTAAACACAATGTTGCCAGATGATATTGTTATAAGACAAGTAGAGAAAAAAACAGAAGAATTTCATGCACGTTACGGTGTTGAGAAAAAAGAATATCGTTATCGTGTATTATTATCAAAGACTGCGGATGTATTCCGTAGAAATTACGTATATCAATATCCATACCCGCTCGAAATCAACTCTATAAGAAAAGCAATTCCTTATTTTATTGGAACGCATGATTTCACTTCTTTTTGTTCGGCAAAAACTGACAAAAAAGATAAAGTGCGAACAATTTATGAAATTGAGTTAATTGAACAAGATGATGAAATAATTTTTCGTTTTGTAGGTAATGGATTTTTATATAATATGGTCAGAATTATTGTTGGTACGTTACTTAGCATAGGACAAGGAAAGCTTGATCCTGATAGCATTCCAGAGATTTTAGCGAAACAAAATCGTCAGTTTGCTGGAAAGATGGCTCCAGGTCATGGGCTTTACTTATGGGAGGTAAACTATAACAACTAATCCTGGTGTAACATTTGCTTGACATTAGAAACTCAAAAGTATATCATAACATATGGTATTGTTTCTAAAACCACGATTAGCCCCGGAAGGAAATCGTGTTTAAGATAAACAATAGATTTTTTCTATGGAAAAGATAACGAGGAGGGAAACACATGCGTACGACTTTTATGGCAAAAGCTAACGAAGTTGAGCGTAAATGGTATGTGGTTGATGCTGAAGGTCAAACTTTAGGTCGCCTTGCTAGTGAAGTAGCATCCATTTTACGTGGTAAAAACAAACCTACATTTACACCACACGTTGACACGGGTGATCATGTAATTATTATTAACGCTGAGAAAATTCATTTAACAGGTAATAAATTAAACGATAAAATTTACTACCGTCACACTAACCACCCAGGTGGACTTAAGCAAAGAACAGCTCTTGAAATGCGTACAAACTACCCTGTACAAATGTTAGAGCTTGCAATTAAAGGCATGCTTCCAAAAGGACGCTTAGGCCGTCAAGTTTCTAAGAAACTTAACGTGTATGCTGGAGCAGAGCATCCACACCAAGCACAAAAACCAGAAGTTTACGAACTTCGCGGATAATTAATTAAAGGAGGGCTTACTTTGGCACAGGTTCAATACTATGGTACTGGACGTCGTAAGAGTTCAGTAGCGCGCGTACGCCTAGTTCCAGGCGAAGGACGCGTTATCATTAACGGTCGTGATTTTGAAAACTATATCCCATTTGCTGCATTACGTGAAGTAGTGAAACAACCTCTAGTTGCAACAGAAACTTTAGGTAACTACGATGTACTTGTAAACGTAAATGGTGGTGGATACACTGGTCAAGCTGGTGCTATTCGTCACGGTATTTCTCGCGCTTTATTAAAAGCTGATCCAGAATACCGTCTAACACTAAAACGTGCAGGTCTATTAACTCGTGACGCACGTATGAAAGAGCGTAAAAAATACGGTCTTAAAGGCGCACGTCGTGCACCTCAGTTCTCAAAACGTTAATTTTTGCGAACTACAAACCCCAACCATTTTGGTTGGGGTTTTTTTATGTTTCATTCCTCTTTTGCAATTTTTATAGCTTGGAATATTTTAGTGCTACCGCCGCGCGTATGCTTCTTCTTTAGAAGTTTAGACTAATACGTATTAGGGAGGTTTATAAGTACTATGAATGTCATTGTCAGCTTACAAGAAAAACAAAAAGAAAAGCAGTTAAAATACGAGCGGAAGATGTTGCGGGAATTATCATTAAAAACATTGCGTTCAAATATTCGTGATGCCTTTCAAATGCAAGAGCTTCATCGTCAGTATGAAGATTACTGTATTGAATTAGGGATAGAATCTTATTTATTAGGAGCGAGATACAGTAAATTTGGTTATTATGGTGAATCATTTATTGATGTGAAATATAGAGCTTTAGAAGAAGAACAACAATTAACTGAAACGCTATTTCAATTTTTAACGAGTATGACTATGCGAGAAATAAAGTTGAAAGATGAGGAATTACTTTTTGAATCTTGTCAGCAGTTTATAGGATTGTGGTGGCAAGAAGGGTATGAAAAAGGTGAAAGAAGATATCGATTAAAGCTTCATTAAGACAAGCATAAACTTTCCTCTTGTCCCATATAAGTAATTAGAGGGACTAGCTGGAGGAGGAAAGGTATGAAGAGAATTCGAATTATCTCTTTTGCACTCGCTGCGGTTGTATTGTTTTTTTTAGTCAAACAAGAATTTCAAATTACAAAATCGTGGCGTGCTTGGAATTTACCCTTATCAGGGAAAGTAATCGTATTAGATGCTGGGCATGGTGGACCAGATGGAGGGGCTGTTGGTGGAAAGGATATTATAGAAAAGGATATTACGCTTGAAATTACAAAAAAGGTACAAGACTATTTACAAGAACAAGGTGCACTAGTTATTTTAACGCGTGAGGGAGATTATGATTTAGCTAACAAAGATACAAAGTCATATAGCAGACGTAAAGCAGAGGATTTAAAAAAACGTGTAGAAATCATCAATAAACCTGATGTAGACTTTTTTGCAAGTATTCATTTAAATGCTTTAACTAGTAGTGGATCGAAAGGCGCACAAACGTTCTATTACCGTTCTTCAATTGAAAATGAACGTGCTGCAAAATTTATACAGGCTGAATTGAGAACAAGTTTAGAGAACACGAATCGTTCTGCTAAGACTATTTCGCATGTGTATTTATTAAAGTATTCTAAAACACCAGGTGCTTTAATTGAAGCTGGCTTTTTATCGAATGTGAACGAAAGGTATATGTTAAATTCGGAGAAATATCAGCAAAAGTTAGCAGCTGCAATATACCGTGGTATATTACGTTATTTCACGGAAAAAGGAAATCCTCCAGAATAAGGAGGATTTTTTTGAGCTTCTCTCGTTAACGAAGTTTTCGGAAAATATGTTATACTGGAAATGTAAACGCATTTATTTCAAGAATAAGCAGAGATAAATTCAATTAACATTACGTTATTTTTCATACAGGGGGCTGGGCTAATTATGGTAACGAAAGAGCAAGTGGTTGAAGCGTTAGAAGGGATTGTGGATCCGTTTTTACATAAAACATTAAAAGAAACAAATGCAATTAAAGAGGTAACAGTCAAGCCAGAGAAGGAACATGTGAGTGTCAAAATTGCAATCGTAAAAACCGGTACAGCGGAACAAATGCAGTTGCAGTCTGGAATTGTAAAGTTAGTAAAAGAACTTGGGGCAGCAACAGTTGGACTTCGTTTTGCAGAATTTACAGAAGAGGAATTAGCTCAGTTTGCACCGGAACAACAAGAAGAGCAAAGTGAATCTTTATTGTCACCTAATTCAAAAACAACATTCTTAGCAGTAGCGAGTGGAAAAGGTGGCGTGGGAAAATCAACTGTTTCCGTTAACCTTGCAGTTGCTTTAGCTCGTTTAGGAAAAAAAGTTGGTATTATCGATGCGGACATTTACGGTTTTAGTGTGCCAGACATGATGGGGATAGAAAAACGTCCTATCGTAAGAGGTGACAAAATAATTCCGGTGGAACGTTTAGGTGTAAAGGTAATCTCAATGGGCTTCTTTGTAGAGGATAATGCACCAGTTATTTGGAGAGGACCTATGCTTGGGAAAATGTTAAACCACTTCTTCACAGAAGTAGAATGGGGCGATCTAGATTATTTAGTACTAGATTTGCCACCAGGCACAGGTGATGTTGCGTTAGATGTGCACTCAATGTTGCCATCTTGCAAAGAGATTATTGTAACGACGCCTCATCCAACAGCTGCGTTTGTAGCAGCACGTGCTGGAGCGATGGCATTGCGCACTGAACATAGTATTCTTGGTGTTGTTGAGAATATGGCATATTTTGAAAGTAAGGTAACTGGTGAGAAAGAATATGTATTTGGAAAAGGCGGGGGAGATAAGTTAGCTACCGAATTACAAACGAATGTTCTTGGTCGCATTCCGCTACAACAACCCGATTGGAATAAAGAAGACTTTGCTCCTTCAGTATATGAAGATACACATACAACGGGCATTATTTATAGTAAAATAGCTGAAACAGTAATTGATAAAACAGCTGTTACACAAAAATAAAGTGAAACTTTAATCAGTGGGGTTCACCTGTTACTGACAACAATAATGCTTTTGTTGTTAGTAAACCTTTCGCTTAACTAGAGGGGGCCATTTTGTCTGTTAATAGTAAGATAAAGTAATAACGAGTGAACAATGTATACATTGTCCACTCGTTATTATAGTTATTATTTTTTACTGTTCTTCCTTCTTTTCGCCTTGAGAACCACCGTCACCGCCTGCTTCTTTCTTACCAGATCCGCCTTTTTCAGCTTTTTGCACACCTTTACTAATGATATCAATCATCTTGGCTTGGAAGAGTGGACTTTCAGCAGTTTCTGTTAGTACTTGTTGTAGATATTGACGGTATTCTTTACTCTTCATTGTTTGTAACATTATTTTTTCTACTTCAGGATTTTTCATAATTTCTATAACGCCTGCTTGGTATTCAGGGTCTTTTAGTAAGGTTTTCATTAATTGAGTTTGTTCTTTCCCCATACTTTTAGCAAACTTTGATGAGAACTCAGGATCTTTAAAGAGCTTTTCCCAGAATTGTTGCCCTTTATCGGATACCATGGCATCTTCAATCGTTTTCTTTACTACTGTTTCATCTAGTATGAGTGCTTGTTTCATTTTTTCATCAGTTAATACATCTTGAATAGCTTTCTTACCTTGATCTGTTTTTAAAATATCAACAATCATTTTCTTTGTTTGATCGTAATCTAGTTCGGATTTCGTTTCTTTTCCTTGTGCGCATGCTGCAAGTGCGATAAGTAGAAAAGAAGAAACGAAAATGAATAGCATCCGTTTCATAAGTTGGAACTCCTTTCAGCACAGTTCTCTCTTTTTAATATAAATATCTTTAAGGAATTTATACATGAACATGGCTAGCTTTTTGAAATTGTCATTGATACAATTTAATTAGAAATATAAGGATAATGGGGGATGTGTTGTGAATAGCCGCAAGTGGGTACGACTATTTTTAACGACGTTGTTTCTTGGTGGGATTAGCACAGTTATTATTGGTTTTGTTTTGGAGTGGGACAAGTACAATAAATTTTTTCAAAATTTTGACGGTAAGGAGATTTTAGCAGTATCTTTCTGGCTGATGGGTGTAGGATTTATTTTTAGTGTTATAAGTCAAATGGGATTCTTTGCATATTTAACAATCCACCGTTTTGGACTAGGGATGTTTCGCTCATCTTCTTTATGGAATGCAGTCCAGCTCTTCTTTATTGCATTCGTATTATTTGATTTTGTGTATTTAAGATCTGTACTTATTGCAAATGGGGAAGTCTCGTTAGGGAATAACATACTTGTTGCTGGAATATTATTTGTGTTTGGAGCAATTGTTGCTTATGTAAAAAGTAAAGAAACAAATAAAAAAGCATTTGTGCCAGCTCTGTTCTTTATGGTTGTTGTAACAATCCTTGAATGGGTACCGGCGCTTCGGATTAATGATACAGATTGGCTATATTTAATGGTTATACCGCTATTGTTATGTAATGCGTATCAATTACTTGTATTACATCGTTTAATCGGAAAAACAAGTAAATCAGCTTAATAGAGAGAGGTTTTATACACCAGCAGTTATAATGCTGGAAATGGTATGATTAAAAAAGCTCTACCACCTTCTTGAAAGGTAGTAGAGCTTTTTATGCGTGAAGAGTAGTTAGGAAGAAGCTACTTCACATCTTCACTTTTCGTACTTGTGTTGGAAATAAGTTGTGACACGGATATTTGCTCATATCCATCACTTTTTATTTTTTGCAGGAGCAGCGGTAAAGCTCTATTTGTTTGAAGGGCAGAATCGGATGCGTGTAATAAGACGATATCTCCACCCTTCAAATTATTAGAGACAGTGGAAACGATATTATTTACACCTGGGTTTTTCCAATCGTTTGAATTATTACTCCAATGCACGACGGTGTATCCAAGTGATTCTGCGATTTTAAGGGTTGCTTTGTTAAATTCGCCACTAGGTGGACGTAACAGCTTGACTTGTTTTACACCAAGTTTCGTAAAAACATCTTGTGCTCGTAAAAGGTCTCGCCTTATTTCATTTGTCTCTAGAGAAGTATAGGATGTGTAATTGTACCCCATACTACCGATTTCGTGCCCATCTTTCATGATTCGCTCTACAATATCGGGGTGTCTTTCGGCCCATGCAGCAGAAAGGAAGAAGGTTGCATTCTTAATTTCTCTTTCTTTAAGAGTATCTAGGATTGGAATTGCTTTTTTGTCTCCCCAACTAATATCAAACGTAAATGCAACTTGCTTTTTAGCGGTGTCTCCTTTGTAAATTACTTTAGGGCCTGTAGCAGTTGAAAAAGCAGATTCATGTGAATATGTTTTTAAAAAGAGTAGCCATGCTGTAAATAAGGACAGTATCACTATTAAGCTAATGTGTTTAAAATTTCTCTTACTCGTAATAAAAAAGAAAAACATAATATTACGCCCCTTTGTCCAATCCTTTTCAGTTACATATATGCTGTAAATATAAAAAAGAGAACAAAGGATTAACATCGTAAGTAGTGGATATAATGGATGATAGGATTGTGATAATTGAAAATGAGCGGAACGTTTATTGTTGCGTAAGGAATTATTGAGGTGATTGTTTGCTTGGGCTGATGTTGACAAAAGAAGAAAGAAAAGAAATGGAATACATATTGAAGAGAGAATTAGAGGAACTTTTATTTGATTTTGAAGATGAGCGTATTCATGAAGTTGTAAAAAAAGCCATGGAAGAAAGATATAAAATCATTTTCTGTTTATTCCGGAGAGTAGCTAACACAGAAGAATGTATTCGTTATGTAAGAAAAAGAATTTTTTATTAAAAAGTGTTGACGCTAATGGTTTGTATATGGTAAATTAATAACCGTCGCTGATGCAGAAACGCAGAAAACGACAAAAAAGAAATTAAAAAACTTAGTTGACATTGAAAAATGAAGATGTTAACATAAGGAAGTCGCAAATGAGCGACCAAGTAGTTCTTTGAAAACTGAACGAAACAAACAACGTGAAACGTCAATTTTTATTTTAGATGCTAGACAAACTAACTTTATTGGAGAGTTTGATCCTGGCTCAGGATGAACGCTGGCGGCGTGCCTAATACATGCAAGTCGAGCGAATGGATTAAGAGCTTGCTCTTATGAAGTTAGCGGCGGACGGGTGAGTAACACGTGGGTAACCTGCCCATAAGACTGGGATAACTCCGGGAAACCGGGGCTAATACCGGATAACATTTTGAAC
>NZ_CP016285.1:123816-185360 GCF_001679765.1 Bacillus sp. B25(2016b)
GCGGTACGCGAGCTGGGTTCAGAACGTCGTGAGACAGTTCGGTCCCTATCCGTCGTGGGCGTAGGAAATTTGAGAGGAGCTGTCCTTAGTACGAGAGGACCGGGATGGACGCACCGCTGGTGTACCAGTTGTTCTGCCAAGGGCATAGCTGGGTAGCTATGTGCGGAAGGGATAAGTGCTGAAAGCATCTAAGCATGAAGCCCCCCTCAAGATGAGATTTCCCATAGCGTAAGCTAGTAAGATCCCTGAAAGATGATCAGGTTGATAGGTTCGAGGTGGAAGCATGGTGACATGTGGAGCTGACGAATACTAATAGATCGAGGACTTAACCATATAATATGTAGCAAATGTTATCTAGTTTTGAAGGAATATGCATTAAAATTTCTTCTTGACATTTCGAAAGAAATGTTTATAATGATAAAAGTCTGGTAATGATGGCAGAGAGGTCACACCCGTTCCCATACCGAACACGGAAGTTAAGCTCTCTAGCGCCGATGGTAGTTGGGACCTTGTCCCTGTGAGAGTAGGACGTTGCCAGGCTAATATTATTCCGCAGTAGCTCAGTGGTAGAGCTATCGGCTGTTAACCGATCGGTCGTAGGTTCGAGTCCTACCTGCGGAGCCATTATGCTTCCATAGCTCAGCTGGTAGAGCACTTCCATGGTAAGGAAGAGGTCACCGGTTCAAGCCCGGTTGGAAGCTTGGGAATAGGTTTAAAACTTTTTTGGCCCGTTGGTCAAGTGGTTAAGACACCGCCCTTTCACGGCGGTAACACGGGTTCGAATCCCGTACGGGTCACCACTTTTGGAGGATTAGCTCAGCTGGGAGAGCACCTGCCTTACAAGCAGGGGGTCGGCGGTTCGATCCCGTCATCCTCCACCATATATATTTAAAATGTCGGAGGGGTAGCGAAGTGGCTAAACGCGGCGGACTGTAAATCCGCTCCTTCGGGTTCGGCAGTTCGAATCTGCCCCCCTCCACCATTTTCTTTAAAATAACCTGAGAGGGTTTATTTTTTTGAAAAGATAACCATACTAGTAAATATTAATGGGCTATAGCCAAGCGGTAAGGCAACGGACTTTGACTCCGTCATGCGCTGGTTCGAATCCAGCTAGCCCAGCCATTTACGAGCCATTAGCTCAGTTGGTAGAGCATCTGACTTTTAATCAGAGGGTCGAAGGTTCGAGTCCTTCATGGCTCATCATTTTTGCGGAAGTAGTTCAGTGGTAGAATACAACCTTGCCAAGGTTGGGGTCGCGGGTTCGAATCCCGTCTTCCGCTTAATTAAGGGGCCTTAGCTCAGCTGGGAGAGCGCCTGCCTTGCACGCAGGAGGTCAGCGGTTCGATCCCGCTAGGCTCCATCTAAATAAAAAAGCTTACATCATATGATGTAAGCTTTTTTTGTGTTCAAAAAGACAACTTTTATACTTGTCGTTTAAAATGAAGAAAACGTAAAAATAAGGGATGGGGAGATAATTGTGAAAGTTGTTATTGCATCTGATTCATATAAAGAAAGCCTAAAAGCTATAGAAGTATGTGGAGCTATTGAAAGAGGTTTTAGAGCAATTTTTCCTAATGCAGAGTATGTGAAAATACCAATTGGAGATGGAGGAGAAGGGACGGTTGAATCACTTGTTGATGCTACAGGGGGGAGAATTATATCAATTAGTGTGACAGGACCGCTTAGAGAAGGTATACAAGCTTTTTATGGCATTTCTAAAGATAAAAAGACAGCGTTTATTGAAATGGCAGCAGCATCAGGATTACAGCACGTTCCAGTTGAAAAACGCAACCCACTTATTACAACGACAAAAGGAACAGGAGAACTTATATTACATGCGCTAGATCAAGGAGTGGAGTACATAATTTTAGGACTTGGAGGAAGTGCTACAAATGATGGTGGGACAGGTATGTTAGCAGCTTTAGGAGTAAGATTTATAAATGACAAGGGTGAAGTAATAGATCCATCTGGAGGCACATTACATTCGATTGTTGCTATTGATTTTTCACGAATGGACCCCCGCTTAAAGGGGGTAAAGATAGAAGCGGCATGTGATGTGGATAATCCATTAGTCGGAATGCAGGGAGCATCTTTCATATTTGGGAGACAAAAGGGTGCAAATGTAGAGATGATGAAAGAGCTAGATGAGAATTTACAACATTATGCGAATATGCTTAAACGATATGTATCTTTTGATGTATCTGAAATACCTGGTGCAGGGGCAGCGGGAGGAATGGGAGCGGCTGTTATTTCAGTGTTAAAGGGAGACTTGCGGAGAGGCATTGAAATTGTATTAGATTATACAAATTTCGATAAACATATAGAAGATGCAAATCTCATTATAACTGGTGAAGGTAGAATAGATAAACAAACTGCATATGGAAAGGCTCCTGTGGGTGTTGCGGGGCGTGCAAAACGTTTTTCTGTGCCTGTAATTGCTATTGGAGGGTCTGTATCACCTGATTATTCAGCTGTGTACGAGAAAGGAATAGATGCGGTATTTAGTATTACAACGAGACCGATGACACTAGAAGAAGCATATAAAGTAGCAGAAGAAAATATTGAAATGACAACAAAAAATATTGCAACAGTATGGAAAATAGCATCAGAAAAACACTTCTAAATGTAGGAGTGTTTTATTATTATTATTTAATAATAGTGATTGCGATTGTTTCATTAAGTTAACTTTATACATAGAATAGTTTTAAAATTTGGTTTTCAGTATAAATATAAGTGAATAAATTGTATATCCATACAGAAAAATGTCGAGTTGAGTCAGACTATATAAAAGATTTAAAATATTTAGTGAAGGCATAAAAGGGGGATACTATCTATGAAAAAAGAAATCTCAGTTATTGGAGTTCCAATGGATTTAGGACAGATGCGCCGTGGAGTTGATATGGGACCGAGCGCGATCCGTTATGCAGGGGTAATTGAAAGAATTGAAGAAATTGGATATGAAGTTAAAGATATGGGAGATATATGTATAGAGAGAGAAAAAGAGATAGATGAAAATACAAAATTAAGAAACCTTACACAAGTTGCAACTGTATGTAATGAATTAGCAAGTAAGGTGGATCATATTATAGAAGAAGGTCGTTTTCCACTTGTATTAGGTGGTGACCATAGTATTGCTATCGGTACATTAGCTGGTGTAGCAAAACATTATAAAAACTTAGGCGTTATTTGGTATGATGCACACGGTGATTTAAATACAGAGGAAACTTCACCATCTGGAAATATTCATGGTATGTCACTTGCAGCAAGTTTAGGTTATGGACATTCTTCACTTGTAGATTTATACGGAGCATATCCAAAGGTGAAAAAAGAGAATGTCGTAATTATCGGTGCGCGTGCATTGGATGAAGGAGAAAAAGATTTCATTCGCAATGAAGGTATTAAAGTGTTCTCAATGCATGAAATTGATCGTATGGGGATGACGGCTGTTATGGAAGAAACAATCGCATATTTATCTCATACTGATGGTGTACACTTATCATTAGATTTAGACGGTCTTGATCCTCATGATGCACCAGGTGTTGGAACGCCTGTAATTGGCGGTCTATCTTATCGTGAAAGTCATTTGGCGATGGAAATGTTAGCAGAAGCTGATATTATCACATCTGCTGAATTTGTTGAGGTAAATACGATTTTAGATGAGAGAAATAGAACGGCAACAACAGCAGTTGCTTTAATGGGTTCTTTATTCGGTGAAAAACTAAAATAAATGTAAGAAAAGCAACTGAGAAGTTGCTTTTTTTATTTGAAAATAGGCGTATAATAATGATTTATATTATACTGTACAATAAAAATGTTTGACATCTTACCAATTTGAGCTAAAGGGGGTTGTTTGTAATTGTCGTTTGTTTCATGTATGGTATAATTAACTAGTTGTTGGAAATACATACAGATAGAGCATAAAACAATATTTCAATATATGGATAGAATTGCTCGTAAGTAGGAGGAAGGGATAGCATGCCTTTTGAAGATACGACCATTTTGAAATATCTTAGTACGGCATTAGATATTGCCATTGTATGGTTTATTATATATAAGCTAATTCTTATAATCCGAGGGACGAAAGCTGTTCAACTTTTAAAAGGGATTACAGTTATTATCGTCGTTAAGATGATCAGTATTTTCCTTGAATTGCGTACGCTATCTTGGCTAACTGAACAAGTATTAACGTGGGGATTTTTAGCCGTTATTATTATCTTTCAGCCAGAATTGAGAAGAGCACTTGAGCAGCTAGGGCGCGGAAGCTTATTTTCGCGTGTTGGAACGCATGAGGATGATGAACCTGAAATGGTTGCAACAGCGATAGCAAAAGCAACCGAATATATGGGGAAACGTAGAATTGGTGCATTAATTACTTTGTCAAAAGAGACCGGTATGGGTGATTATGTGGAAACGGGTATTCCGCTGAATGCAAACGTATCATCGGAATTACTTATTAATATTTTTATTCCAAATACACCTCTTCATGACGGAGCGGTAATTATGCAAGGAAGTACAATTAAAGCAGCAGCATGCTATCTTCCATTATCAGAAAGTCCGTTTATTTCTAAAGAATTAGGAACTAGACATCGTGCTGCAATGGGAGTTAGTGAAGTTACTGATAGTATTACAGTAGTTGTGTCTGAAGAAACTGGTCAAATTTCTTTAACGAAAAATGGTAAGTTGCATCGTGATTTGAAGACAGAACAGCTGAAGGATATGTTATTAGCTGAATTTAGTGGAAACGAAAAAACGACTTCTTCGTCTTTATGGAATTGGAGGAGAAAGCGTCATGGATAAGTTAATGGAGAATCATTGGTTTTTAAAAGGGATCTCATTACTATTGGCGTGTATGCTTTTTATGTCAGCGACGTTAACTGAAAAAAATACGACATCAGGTATATTACCTTTTGCAAATGATACGAAAGAAACATTAACTAATTATGCTATTAATCTTAAGTATGATGAGGAGAAATATATTGTAAGTGGTATTCCAGCAGAGGGCGTTAAGGTGAAATTAGAAGGCCCAAAAGCATCAGTTGCTACAGCAAAAGCAAAAAAACAATTTGATATACCGATTGATTTGCGAGATAGTCCAAAAGGAACTTATGAGATTTCTTTAAAAACGAACGGGCTTCCAGATGATGTGAAAGGAACAGTTCAGCCATCAACAATTAAAGTTACTCTGCATGAAAAGGCGAGAAAATATGTTCATGTAGATCTGAAATTATCAAATGAGGATCAGATGCCAGCGGGGGCTACACTAGAAAAATCAAGCCTTAAACCGGATACTGTTGAGGTAGTTGGGACGAAAGAAGAAATTGAAAGTATTTCATCTGCCAAAGCGTATGTTGATTTAAAAGGTGTTAATAAAACTGTTACAAAAACGCCCGAAGTTACATTATACAATAAAGAAGGAAAACGTTTAAATGTAAGAACAAGTCCATCTAAGATTAGTGTAACGTTGAATGTGGCAATGCAAACTACAGCCAATAATACTGAAAAAACTGTTCCTGTAACGTATACGAAGAAGGGGAGTTTAGCAGAAGGATTGGCAGTTACAAATATCAGTGTTGAGCCGAGAGAAGTAACGATAGCAGGTCCAAAAGATATTTTGGATAATATACAATCGCTAGAGGGGGTCGAAGTAGATCTTAGTCAATTGACAGAGTCTACAACATTCGATGCCTCTGTTTTATTACCCAAGGGTGTAACAAGTGCAAAACCGAATCAAGTGAAGGTTTCGGTGGGAGTGCAAAAAACAAAACAAACGAAAACAAAAACGATTGATGGTATCCCAATCCAGAAAAATGGACTTTCTAAAGATGTTACTGCTCAGCTACTTTCGCCGCAAGATGGAAAGATAAGTGTTGATATTTCAGGAGAAGCAAGTATAGTAGATAAAATAACAGCTGCTCAAATAACAGCGGTAATTAATCTGCAAAATGTATCTCCAGGAACGAAAGATATTTCCATTCAAGTGAGTGGTCCTGGTAATATTTCAATAGAACCAAAACAAAAAAGTGCTAAAGTTACTATTGTGAAGAAAGAAAAACCAGATAAAGAAGTACAGGGTAACGGTCAACAACCGGATTCAAACACCGATCAAGAAAATCAAAATGAGAAACCAAAAAATCCTGAACCTGATTCAGAAAAAGAACAGGAAAAGAATCAAAACCAAAACCAAAATCAAAATCAAGATAAAGAAACGAGTCAAGAACCAACAGTAGATAATCACAATCAAAAAGAGCAAGAAAAAGGAGCGAATCATAATGGGTAAATATTTTGGTACAGATGGAGTACGCGGAGTTGCAAATAAGGAGTTAACACCTGAATTAGCTTTCAAAATTGGACGTTTTGGTGGTTATGTATTAACAAAAGATACAGATCGTCCAAAAGTAATCATCGGTCGTGATACACGTGTATCTGGCCATATGTTAGAAGGAGCTTTAGTAGCAGGGCTATTATCAACTGGAGCAGAAGTAATGCGTCTTGGCGTTATTTCTACACCGGGCGTTGCTTATTTAACAAAAGCACTAGACGCACAAGCGGGTGTTATGATTTCTGCATCTCATAATCCAGTACAAGATAACGGTATTAAATTCTTTGGTTCAGACGGCTTTAAATTAACAGATGAGCAAGAAGCTGAGATTGAAGCTTTATTAGACAAAGAAGTTGATGAACTACCACGTCCGACAGGTACTAATCTTGGACAAGTGAGCGATTACTTTGAAGGTGGACAAAAATATTTACAGTACATTAAACAAACTGTTGAAGAAGATTTCTCCGGCCTACATATCGCTTTAGATTGTGCACATGGTGCAACTTCTTCTCTAGCTCCATACTTATTTGCAGACCTAGAAGCTGATATTTCAACAATGGGAACTTCTCCAAATGGTATGAATATTAATGAAGGTGTAGGATCTACACATCCAGAAGGCTTAGCTGAATTGGTAAAAGAAAAAGGAGCGGATATCGGACTTGCTTTTGATGGCGATGGCGACCGTTTAATTGCTGTAGACGAAAAAGGAAACATCGTTGACGGTGATCAAATTATGTTCATTTGTGCGAAGTATATGAAAGAAACTGGTCAATTAAAACATAATACAGTTGTTTCAACTGTTATGAGTAACTTAGGTTTCTACAAAGCACTTGAAGCAAATAATATTACAAGTGATAAAACAGCAGTTGGTGACCGCTACGTAATGGAAGAAATGAAGCGCGGAGGTTACAACTTAGGTGGAGAACAATCAGGCCATATTATCTTACTTGATTACATTACAACTGGTGATGGAATGTTAAGTGCACTTCAACTTGTAAACATCATGAAAATGACGAAAAAGCCATTATCTGAGCTTGCAGGAGAAATGACGAAATTCCCACAATTGCTAGTAAACGTTCGTGTAACAGATAAAAAATTAGCATTAGAAAACGAAAAAATTAAAGAAATTATTCGTGTTGTAGAGGAAGAAATGAACGGTGATGGCCGTATTCTTGTTCGTCCATCTGGAACAGAGCCACTTATTCGTGTAATGGCAGAAGCACCAACACAAGAAGTTTGTGATGCATATGTACATCGCATTGTAGAAGTTGTGAAAGCTGAAGTTGGCGCTGAATAATTAGCTGAATTTATATGAAAAAGGAGCACAAAAAGTGTTCCTTTTTCATATGTTTTATAGACAATGAAAAAAATTTCATTGACGGTTTATCCATGTTTGTTATAAGATGGTCTTGTTCTTTTTCTCAAAGGAAATATTGTAAATTATAAAAGCGCCAGAACTACAAATAGTGTAGTTGACGAGGTGGGGTTTATCGAGATTTCGGCGGATGACTCCCGGTTGTTCATCACAACCGCAAGCTTTTACTTAAATCATTAAGGTGACTTAGTGGACAAAGGTGAAAGTGTGATGAGAGAAGAGGAACGGATGAAAACTAGCTGTATAAGTATATACGGACTTAAACCCAATCGAGAGGAAGGTGAAAGCCGTTACAAGCTTACAGGGCTAGCAATATGTAATCCGTTTTTTAGTATAAATAAAAATGGTATCGGACTATGTCGTTACATGTTCGCAGAGCAGTGTAAGCATTTGTAACGGCGACTAAACATGTGTGGAATCGTAGGATTTATTGGAGAGCAAGATGCAAAGGAAATTTTATTAAAAGGTTTAGAAAAGCTAGAATATCGTGGATATGATTCAGCAGGTATTGCAGTACAAGCAGAGAACGGTGTTGTTGTATACAAAGAAAAAGGCCGTATCGCAAAACTTCGTGAAATCGTAGATGAGAACGTAGCAGCAAGCGTAGGTATCGGACACACACGCTGGGCTACACACGGTGTTCCAAGTAAAGTAAACGCGCATCCGCATCAAAGTACATCAAAACGCTTTACATTAGTTCATAACGGTGTAATTGAAAACTATGAATTAGTGAAAAAGGAATATTTACAAGATGTAACGTTCGTAAGTGAAACAGATACAGAGGTTATCGTACAGCTTATGGAACAACAAGTGAGCACAGGATTAAGTGTAGAAGAAGCGTTCCGTAATACACTATCTCTTTTACATGGCTCTTATGCAATCGGATTACTTGATGCTGAAAATCCAAACATGATTTATGTTGCTAAAAACAAAAGCCCGCTATTAGTAGGTGTTGGTGACAACTTTAATGTTGTGGCAAGCGACGCTATGGCGATGTTACAAGTTACAGATCAATTTATTGAGTTAATGGATAAAGAAATCGTAATTGTAACGAAAGAAAGTATTACAATTAAAAACTTACAAGGTGAAACGATTGAACGTGCACCGTTTACAGCGGAATTAGACGCAAGTGATATTGAAAAGGGAACATATCCTCATTTCATGCTTAAAGAAATCGATGAGCAACCACTTGTAATCCGTAATATAATTCAAAAGTATCAAGATGAAAATGGCGAAATTGAATTAAATCAAGACATCCGCAATGCGATTTTAGATAGCGATCGTATTTACATCATTGCATGTGGAACGAGTTATCATGCAGGTCTTGTTGGAAAACAATTTATCGAGAAGTTTGCAAAAATGCCAGTTGAAGTACACGTGGCAAGTGAATTCTCTTATAACATGCCATTATTAACAGAAAGACCATTCTTCATTTACATTTCACAAAGTGGTGAAACAGCTGATAGCCGTGCAGTACTTGTGCAAACAAATGAAATGGGCCATAAAGCCTTAACAATTACAAACGTGCCTGGTTCTACACTTTCTCGTGAAGCTGATTATACACTTCCGTTATACGCTGGACCAGAAATTGCAGTTGCATCAACGAAAGCTTACACAGCACAGCTTGCAGTACTTTCAATTTTAGCAGCTGATATTGCTAAAGCAAAAGGTGAAGTTCTTGATTTCGATTTAACACACGAACTAGGACTTGTAGCAAATGCAATGATAGAACTTTGTGATCAAAAAGAAGAAATGGACGCATTAGCAAAACAATTTTTAGCAACAACGCGTAACTGTTTCTTCATCGGACGTAGCGTAGACTTCTACGTAGGATTAGAAGGCGCGTTAAAACTAAAAGAAATCTCTTACATCCAAGCAGAAGGATTCGCTGGAGGAGAGTTAAAACACGGTACAATCGCTTTAATTGAAAATGGTACACCAGTTATTGCACTTGCTACACAAGAGCACGTAAACCTTGGAATTCGTGGTAACGTGAAAGAAGTAGTAGCACGCGGAGCTAACCCATGTATCATCTCAATGAAAGGCTTAGAAATGGAAGGTGACAGCTTCGTATTACCAGCTGTACACGAAGCACTAGCACCGCTAGTAGCAGTTATTCCATTACAACTTATCTCATACTACGCAGCACTTCACCGCGAGTGTGACGTTGATAAGCCACGTAACTTAGCTAAGTCTGTTACTGTTGAGTAGGACGTTGGTAGGTTAATAAATATAGTATGCGTTTGAAATAAATTTTGATAGTTTATAAAAAAGTCTGATCGTTTATAATAAATTAAAACTAAGAAAAAAACTCTGTAAAAATCATTTTACAGAGTTTTTTTTAGTTATTTATTGTTTTACATAACAAATTGTTACTTGTTCGTCTATGTGGAAAATCTGTAATGCTTTACCATCTAAATTTTTAACCTCATATGATGAATAAATAGGTCTTTCCAATTTCACTTCTTGACCATTTTGAGTTCCTTTTTCCACCATTAGCGTTAACTGATGGGAAGAAACGTCTGCTTGGTATGTTCCTGTTAAGTAATTATCTTTATTTGGATAAGAACCATTTGCATATGTTTCAAATGTCTTATCTGCTTTTAGGACTAACGTAGTTTTGACTCCGTCTCCGTAATCAATACCCCAATTACCTACAAGCTCTGTACCGTCTTTATAGTTGTTCTGTACATTCTTAAACTTAGCGGAATCCTCGTCTGGTGTATCAATTTTTCCTTTGAATATACCAGTTTTATCTTGGGTACTGTATGTTTTAACTGTATTACCACTAGATAAACTCGGTGAGTTAGAAGAACTAGTACCACTTGTTGTAGAAGTAGTTATTGAACCACCCTTAGCTTCCGCTTTTAACTTATCAAATACAGGTTTCCAAATGCGTTTTGCTTCATCTAATTTATTGTTTGCTTTATCTATGATTGCATCATCCGTATCTTTAAGTGTTTTAGAGTAATCAAATAACTTCGATACTTCTTTGAAAGACTCTTTTAACTTTTGAACAGCTTTTACAATTTCCTTATGGTCTTCCTTGTATTTTCCTGGTGCATCTATACGCTCTATTTTATTAAATACTTTATCTAAGTCTTTAATACTATCTCGTACCTCTTCATTTGACTTACTTCCCTTTTTATTATCCCTTACAGAAGCATCATAGTAATCTAGACGTCTTAATAAGTCTTCTTCAATGTCTACCATAAGTTGTGGGTAATCCTCAGGTAAAACCATAATCATCTTAACATCTTTACTTTCTTCTTTCGAGTTAGTTGATTTTTCCTTTGTTTCAGATGATTTACTTTCTGACTTAGTTGAACTTGTTCCTTCTGTCGTAGTTTCTTTACTTTCTTGTTTACCAGATTCAGCATTTGTTTTTTCTTTTTCTTCAAATAAACTAGTTACACTACAAGCTGACATAGAAATTACTAATCCGGATGCTAGTAAAATTTTACCTGTACTCTTTTTGAAATTCTTCATATGATTTTTCAATTCTCCCTCTAAAAACATAAAATAGATGTGCTTTAGCCCCTTTAAAACTAAAAAACATACCCCTTCTATATTTATTTTATAATACCTTTCTATGTGTAATATTTTACAATTAATTACAGATGCAGTCAAAGTTTATCTTAGTTTAACGATGTTCATAAAAAAGATGCGAAGCTTTATTCCTTCAAGTAAAGATTCTAAGTGAGTTTTGATTAAAATTTTTTTATAAAAATCTCATACTTAGTTAAAAAGAGTAATTCTATTTTGATCAATCGTTTTTTTAAAATGGATTTTTTTGTTGTTAAATAAAGATTTGTGACTTCATTTTTATCAAATTTTATTCCAAACCAACATATAGTTATAGCTTTAAAATAAACTTACAAATTTGTATCTAAAAGGGGTGTTTTTGTGTCGAAAAAGAACATCTAGAATTGGTAAGCGGATAGAACCCTATAGATTAAAGTTTTACTTTATCGAATTCACTTTTATTTATCTGAATTTTCCATTATCATTTTAAGTATTCGTGAACAATTTCCTTTATTACGACAAAAAGAGACGAGAGATTTATGGACATTTCAAGGGGGTATATTGATTAAAGTGAATGAAAAAACATATTTAAGTATAGAAGAGATTATTTCATTACCAACCTTATCAAGTACAAACATAAGTGATGATGGTAAAAACGTAGCATTTGTTAAGAAGACGGCTGATTGGAAAGAAAATACATATAGGAATCATGTATGGATATATGAAAAAGATAAGAAGCAGAGTTACCCATTATCAAATGGGGATATAGATAGTACACACCCATTATGGTCTCCAGATGCTAGGTGTATCGCATATCTTAGTCCAGTTGGTGATGGGAAAAATCAGATATTTGTTAAGTCACTAGATGGTTATAGAGAGGTTCAAATTACTGATGAGAAAGAAGGAGTCAGTACATTCAAATGGGGTCCTACTGGCAAGGGTCTTTATTATGTTACGCAGTCAAAAGAATGTGAGGAGATAAAGAAACGTAAGGACCTATATGGAGATTTTCAACATATAGGTAAGGAACACCAGAATAATTGTTTATATTACATTGAAATAGAAAAGGTGATACAAAGTGATACAGATGAACACGAGAACAGAGTTGTTTATCAATTAACGGATGGTAAGGATTTTCATATCCATGAATTTGATATTTCAAATGATGGTAAAAAGGTTGTATTTATGGCGACACCAAGCTCAAATATGGAAGATTATATAAATGGAGATCTATACATACTCCATATTAAAGCTGGAGAGCTACAAAAGCTGAATGTGAATAAGTTGTTGGGAGGGAGTGTTTGCTTTTCTCCTGACGGCAGTAAAATATGTTACACAGCAAGCATAAGAGAGAAGGATTACTATAGAAACCATATACAAGATAGTACGTTAGAGATATATGATATAAATACCGGAGAGCTAATTCAACTTTTAACAGATTTTGATAGTACGGTTATGCCATTACAGTGGACAGCTAAAGGGGTTTTAATTAGGTGGCAGAATAAAACGAATTATCTTATTGGATTGCTAGCCGAAGATGGCACTGTGGAAATATTAAGCGAAAAAGTAGATGGCTTTATAATGGATGCTTCTATAACAAAGGATGGCAAACATATATCCTACAATAAGGCAATAACAAATGAAACCTTTGAAATCTATTTAGACGATAAAAAAATAACGAATGAAAATAGCTTTTTCAAAGGGAAACTTAGAAGTAACAGGGAAATCATCTCATGGAAAAGTAGCGATGATCTTGAAATAGAAGGTGTTTTATCAACGCCAGTAGAGTTTGACACTAATAAAAAATATCCTTTATTAGTAGTAATTCACGGCGGTCCGGCTTGGGCATCTTTTCCGATATTTTCAGACTGCTTCAATGAGAAATATCCGATTGAACAGTTTATTGAAAAAGGCTTTATCGTTTTAGAACCAAATTACAGAGGAAGTTCAGGTTATGGTAATGAATTTTTAAAAGCTAACTATAGAAAACAGGGGATTGCTGACTACGATGATGTTATATCTGGAGTGGATGAACTAGTAGAAAAAGGGATGGTAGACAAGGATAGGGTAGGAGTTATGGGATGGAGCAACGGTGGATATGTATCAGCTTTCTGTTCTACATTTAGTAGTCGATTTAAAGCTATTTCAGTTGGCGGTGGAATCACTAACTGGAGTACCCATTATGTAAATACAGATATACCTTACTTTATTAGAATGTATTTAGGAAATACTCCATGGAATGATCCAGAGATATATACGAAGACATCACCTATGACGTATATTAAATCAGCTTGTACGCCTACCTTAATTCAACATGGGGAAAAGGATGCAAGAATTCCAATTACAAATGCATATGATCTATATCAAGGATTAATGGATATGGAAGTTGATACAGAATTAATTATATTTAAAGGAATGGCATATAGTTCTGACCAACCAGGAGTTCATGTAGCTATTATGAAGCAGAACTTGATGTGGTTTTCACACTATATTCTTGGAGAGAGTATGGAGGGTTTTAGGACTTTGTAATGGGTGTTTGTACAAGACATAAGGTTGAAACGGTCTTCATATTGAGATGATTTATTATAAAATATATACTTAAACTACTATCAGTACATACATTAGGGAGGACTAATATGACAGGGAATAAAAATGACTTACTAGTAGAAAAACGTGAAGAGTTATTGAAAGTATTGCAAGTTCGTTTTGAGAAAAACATGAACCGCCATGAAGGTCTTGAATGGGCTAAAGTTGAAGCGAAGATAGAAGGTAATGCTGAAAAATTATGGTCACTTAACGAAATGGAAGTAACTGGCGGTGAGCCGGATGTTGTCGGTTATGATGAAGAAAAGGACGAATATACTTTCTATGATTGTTCAAAGGAGAGTCCTAAAGGTCGCAGAAGTCTTTGTTATGATCTTGAAGCGTTAGAATCAAGAAAAAAACATAAACCAGAAAATAACGTTATTGATGTTGCCAATGCTATGGGCATTGAACTATTAACGGAAGAACAATATCGGGAATTGCAACAACTTGGCGATTTTGACATGAAATCATCAAGTTGGGTACAAACACCTTCAGATATTAGAGAACTCGGTGGTGCTCTATTTTGTGATTATCGTTTTGGACATGTTTTCGTGTACCACAATGGAGCAGACTCTTACTATGCTGCCAGAGGTTTTCGTGGCTCGTTAAAAGTTTAAATTAGGATAAATAAGAAAAAGAGCCTATATTCAGGCTCTTTTTCTTATTTATATTTTAAAAGTAAACTGTTACTACGCAGTTTTACTTAATTTATATGTTCCGTGGTTGTTTTTACGGAAAAGTTTAGGGAAAACAGAGCCATCTAATCCAATACGTCCAGCGTTCTGCCCTGCAACTAAAATGAACATAGTCAAAATAAGCAGGTTTGGGTTTACACTAACAGTTCCACTTAATAAAAATGAAAGATTCATTATGATTCCGAAAAATGCAGCTGTTTTTGTTAGTCCGCCTAAAATTAAACCTAGACCTACTAAAATTTCTCCCCATTGAACTAAAAAGCTAAATAGGTCTGCGTTTGGAAGGACAAAATGTTGAAGAAAATCTGCCCACCAACTTTGTACTGCAGGGTGGTCACCAGATGCTTGAGCAATAGCACCCTTTAGAAAGCCACTTGCGTCAAAAGATTGTCCGAAGACTTTGCCTATCCCAGCAGCGAGCCATGTATATCCTATGTAAAGCCGTAAAAGTAATAATATGAAAGTAGCACGTTTATCAGTTCTTAAAAAATTGATAACCATTGAAATCCCTCCAATATTGTATTTACAAGTTTATTATATATCCATTGTGAAAAAATTCACAATGGATATAATGTGAACAAGGATAGGCTGTGAGTAATTGTTTTATTTTTTGTAACATTTTATCTGTTTTGGTAAACTAAGAATAGAGATATATGGAGAGGAGACAACGACTCAATATGTGGATGAACTTGTAATGATTAGAAACTACTAGATAGATGAATTTTTCCCTCATAAGCGAGGGTTTATTTAGTTATCTGTAAATCATTCAAGGAATGCATATTTGGCTTGTATATCCCTTTTGTAAGGATAGATACCTATTTTATGTATCTGTCTTTTTTGTGGGAAAGTTTATATCTCTTATATAAAATATGCGTCCTTTAAATTTGGAGGAGTATATGATAAACCAATTAAAAAATAAGGTAGCAGTTATTACAGGGGTAAGTCGTCTAGATGGTATAGGCGCAGCGATTTGTAAAGAATTAGCTGAATCAGGATACGATATATTTTTTACGTATTGGACAGCTTACGATAAAGAGATGCCTTGGGGCATTGATGAAAATGAACAAATACAATTAAAAGAAGAGCTATTACAAAAAGGTGTTAGAGTATCGAGTATGGAGTTAGATTTAACTCAGAATGATGCACCGAGAGAGCTTATAAATAGAGTTACTGAACAAATTGGATACCCTCATATATTAATTAATAATGCAGCGTATTCTACGAATAATGATTTCTTTAATTTGACTGCTGAAGAATTGGATAGGCATTATATGGTGAATATTCGTGCGACTACATTGCTCAGTAGTCAATTTTCCCGGGGATTTGATAAGAAATCTGGTGGTAGAATTGTGAATATGACTTCGGGGCAATTTCAAGGTCCTATGGCAGGAGAACTAGCTTATGCGACAACGAAGGGAGCTATTGATGCTCTTACTAGTACGTTGTCAGCAGAGGTAGCTCATTTAGGAATAACAGTGAATGCAATTAATCCAGGACCAACCGATACAGGATGGATGACTGAAGAGATAAAACAAGGGTTAAAGCCGATGTTTCCTTTTGGCAGAATTGGTGAGCCAAGGGATGCAGCTAGACTCATTAAATTTTTAGTAAGTGAAGAAGCTGAGTGGATTACTGGGCAAGTTATTCATTCAGAAGGTGGATTTAAAAGATAAAAAGAAGGTATCTCACCTTGGTGAGATACCTTCTTTTTTAATCTTTCTTCAGTCTTCGTGCAACACCATTCCCTAAAGATTGTAATCCTTGAACGAGGATAATTAAAATAAAGACCGTTGCATACATTACTTCAGGCTCGTAGCGTAAATGTCCGAAGCGGTATGCTAAATCCCCTAATCCGCCAGCCCCTACAAGGCCAGCCATTGCTGTTGCGCCAATTAAGCCAATTGTTGCAATTGTTAATCCAAGTACAAGGGAGGGACGAGCTTCTTTCACCATGACGTGCCAAATGATTTTTATAGTAGAGACTCCCATCGCTTGGTAGGCTTCAATGACACCGCGATCGACTTCTAGTAAAGCTGTCTCCATTAAACGTGCGATATAAGGGGCTGTGAAGACGACAAGCGGTACGATAACACCTTGCACGCCAATGGATGTTCCCATTAGAAACTTTGTAAAAGGCAAGATAAAGAATAATAGAATGATAAATGGAAGAGAGCGAATAACATTAATAACCGTATTAAGAATAGGATAGATGATTTTATTTTCACGCTGCCCACCAGGTCTCGTTAAAACAAGTGTGACGCCAAGTGGCAGTGCAATAAGGATCGAGATGAGTAATGAAATAGATGTCATTTGAAAGGTTTGGATTGTGGCTTCCCATATGACTTTACCCCATTCATCCAAAAAGGACTTGTTTCCCATAATCTGTTCTACCTCCTTCTACGATGATTCCTTGCTCTTGTAAAAATGATAAAGCACGGTGGATTTCATTTTGTTCCCCTTGCATATGAACGACTAGTTTCCCATATGCTTCATGTTTTAACTGCGTAATATTACCGGATAAAATATTCGGATACACTTGGAAACGTTTTGTGGCAACGGCTAAGGCAGGTTCCCCTGAAGTAGTGCCAATAAATGAAAGTGTTACAATTTCTCCAGTACGTTGTAGTTCTTTCTGTACCTCTTCTGGAATTTTCGCTGCAAATGCGCTATTTACAAATTTCTTCGTTGTTACATGTTGTGGGTTTGTGAAAATATCTTTTACAGTTCCACTTTCGACTACAGATCCATGTTCCATAACAGCAACGCGGTCACATATACGCTGGATGACATTCATTTCATGTGTAATGAGTAAAATCGTAATTCCGATTTCTTCGTTAATCTTTAATAGCAAATCAAGGATAGAATCGGTTGTTTCTGGATCTAATGCGCTCGTTGCTTCATCACTTAATAACACTTCAGGTTCATGTGATAGCGCACGAGCAATTGCAACACGCTGTTTTTGACCACCAGAAAGTTCGCTTGGATACGCATCTTTTCGATTAAAAAGATCGACAATGCGTAAATACTTTTCTACTCTTTTTTCAATTTCTGCTTTTGGAATGCCAGCAAGCCATAACGGTAATGCGATATTTTCATAAACGGTAACAGTTTTAAGTAAATTGAATCCTTGAAAGATCATTCCGATTTTTTGTCTCGCTTTTGCTAGTTCTTTTGTCGATAACGTTGTTAAGTCTTGTTCGTTTACAATGATATTTCCTGTCGTTGGTTTTTCTAATAAATTTACACATCGAATCAATGTACTTTTACCAGCGCCACTATACCCAATGATTCCAAATACCTCGCCTTTTTCTACTTTAAGGGAAGTAGACTTAAGAGCCTCAACATTCCCTTTTTTTGTTGTAAATACTTTGGATATGTTTTGTAATTCAATCATTATCGTCAGCTCCTACCAAGATGGTAAAACTGAACCATCAAATTTTTTCCCGATAAACTCTTTTACTTCTTTAGATTGATAAGCTTTCTTTAATTTATTTACAACGGCATCATCTTTATTTTCAGTACGAACAACAACCCAGTTCACATATGGTGAATCTTTTCCTTCGCGGAAAATAGAATCTTTCGCTGGACTTAATTTTGCACCTAATGCAAAGTTTGTGTTAATTGCAGCTGCTTTCACTTCACTTAGTTGCGTTGGTAATTGAGATGCCTCTAATTCGACAATCTTTAATTTTTTTGGATTTTCAATTACATCTTTTGCAGTCGCTTTTTCTGTAGCCTTTGGATCAACTTTTAAAACCCCTGCTTTTTCAAATAATTTTAAAGCTCGAAGTTCATTTGTTGGGTCATTTGGTACAGCAATTGCGTCGCCCTCTTTTAAATCTTTTAAATCTTTTACATCTTTAGAATATACGCCCATAGGGAATGTTACTGTTGAAAATACTTCAGTTAATTTCATATTGCGTTCAGCTTTAAATACATCTAAATAAGATTTCGTTTGGTAGCTATTTACATCAAGGCTTTTTTCATCTAATGATACGTTTGGCGCTACATAATCATTAAATACTTTTATATCAATTTCGAGACCATCTTTTGCTGCAACTTCTTTTACCTTTTCAAAAATTTGTTCATGTGGTCCACCTGTTACACCGACAGTAATCTTTTTCTCGTCTAATGCTTTTACCTCTTTATTTGAACTCACGCTACATGCGCCTAATAACAATACTGCTCCGCTTACAATGCTTAATAATACCTTTTTCATCTATAAATCCCCCTTCATATACGTTCCAAAATAAAAAGCACCTCCCAAAAATAAGAGAGGTGCCGAATAGACGAAATAGATTCCTCTCTTATCTTCCAAAACGAAAAATCGTTTTGCAGGAATTAGCACCTTAGCTTATACGTCATAAGCTCGGTTGCCGGGCATCATCGGGCCAGTCCCTCCGCCACTCTTGATAAGAGTATGTGTATGTAGTTTTGAATATGGTACTAATAGTAAATCGTACAAAAAGAATTGTCAATAATATTTTCAGAATATATTTTATTTTAAGGTAATCGAAACGTTTCCCTTTTTATGTCCTTTTTCTACATATATATGAGCTTCAGCAATTTCTTCTAATCGGTAAGTTATATCAATAACAGGTTTTAGCTTTTCTGTTTCAGCTAGTTGTTTTAGCAGGTTCATATCTTCTTTACTGACCTTTGCCATCATTCCGTTCACAGATACATATTTTCCATTAGGCATTAATGCATCTGTACAAAGAGACTTTTTATATTTTCCAACTGCATCAAATATAATATCGTAGTGCTCGCCCTGCTTAGTAAAATCTTCTTTCATATAATCAATTACGTTGTCTGCCCCTAATGTTGTTACTAAATCGAAATTCGAACTACTACAAATGGCTGTGACAGTCGCCCCGAAGTATTTAGCAAGTTGTATGGCAGCTGTCCCTACTGACCCAGAGGCGCCGTATATAAGTACTCGTTGCCCTTTTTTTATCTGTCCTTTTCTAAGGAAGTGTAATGCTGAAGTTCCGCCAAAAGGAATAACGGCAGCTTCTTCATATGTCACATTGGTAGGTTTTAATGCTATTAATCCACTTTCATGCACGCATGTGTATTCCGCATAACCACCAAGGTTTAGTTCTGTTAATGCAAAAACTTGATCTCCCTTTTTAAATTGTGTTACATCTGTTCCAATGTCTTCGATTTCACCGGATAACTCTACGCCAAGTATAGGTTTTCTCGGTTTTCTGAAACCTAATATGATCCGCATAGGAATCCAAAATAAGGGGGGGCTATTAAAGCCACGTATTCTACAATCTCCAGTCGATACACTTGTTGCGTGAATTTTAACTAATACTTCATTTTTTTTAGGTTTAGGCTTTTCTACATTTTGAAGCTGGAGAACATTAGGTGGTCCGTACTTTGTACAAATAATCGCTTTCATAATGACCTCCTGAAATGAGTTGTTATTATTTACAACATATTTAAAGTTTTTCTCAAACATGTTGCTATATAGAAAATAAATTTAAAGATAAATATTACGAATTATATAGATTTCATAGGAAAAGAGATGATATTATTTTTGGGAAGGAGGGGACGTTATGAAAAAACTTATTTTAATTTCAAGTTTAGTACTTGCAGTCGGTCTAGGAGTAGGGTGTAGTAATGAGAAAACAAAAAAGACTGACGAACCGAAAAAAGAAGCTGTGCAGAAGGAAAAGGAATTAACAGCGAAGGATGTTTTTAATAAAGCGAATGAAGCTTTTAAAAACGAAGAAAATGTAACGATGACATATGATGTGGGAATAAAGGCTGAAGGAACAGAGATGAATGTAATAAAGGCTAAAATGCAACTAGAGCCGAAGAAAAAAAATTCTCGTTCTGAAATGAATGTTTCTGGTACAGAGGTTGTTGTTTATGATGTGGGTGGCAAAATTGCTGGTCAGTTAAAAAATCCTAATACGGGTGAAATTATGTCTGTACCAGAGGAACAATTGAATGCTAACGGAATGAACGCGACTCAAGGAATGGTAGATAATTTAGAGATTCCATCGGAAATTTTAAATAAAGTGAAGATGGAGAAAAGTGGAGATAATTATAAGCTGAAGTTTGCATTAAAAGGGCAAGAGACAGAGAGTATGCTAGCTAGTATGGATGAAAAGCAGAAACAAATGCTACAAGGCCAAAATGCAAAGATAGAAGAAATAGATGGGGAATATATTATTACAAAAGAATTTAAATATGAATCAGCAAAGATAGATATGGTTATGAGTAGCAATGGTGAGGATAAAGCGCACATTATTACGGATGCAAAGTTTACATCGTATGATAAATTTGATCCAATACAATTGCCAGCAGCAAATTAATCACTGTCAAGAGAGGTACCTGAAAGAACGGGTATCTCTTTTTGTTGCTAATAAGGAGAGTGTCCTTTGAAAAAAAGAAAGATAGCAGTGGTCATTGTCGCATATACGGTTTTGCTTGCAACGTCTGTACATACGTATAAAAAACAAATTGATCATCCTATTATGAGTGATGTAGGTAAATTGCTTCCGACAAAAATAAAACGTGTTGAAAGTGCTACGGAAGAGCACTCGTTAATAAAATTAGTGCGAGATGCAAAAGTTTCAGGAGAGAAAATTTCCATTGCAGGCATGCAACATAGCCAAGGAGGACAGACATATTATCCGAATGGCACGATGCTCGATATGAAAGGATATAATAAAATATTAGAATTTGATCCAGAGAAGAAGCGGATTACAGTGCAAAGTGGTTTCACCTGGAATGATATTCAGAAGAAAATAAATCCTTATGGCCTTGCGGTACAGGTCATGCAGTCTCAAAATATTTTTACTGTTGGCGGTTCATTAAGTGTAAATGTACACGGGCGTGATATTCGTCATGAGGCACTGATTGATACAGTAGATTCATTTAGATTGTTAATGGCAGATGGCACGGTACGTAATGTAAGTAGAGAAGAAAATGCAGAGTTATTTCCATATGTCATTGGGGGTTACGGTTTATTTGGAGTTATTTTAGATGTGACGCTGAAGTTAACAGATGATGAATTATATGAAATGCACACGAGAATGATAGATTATAAAGAATACGTATCTTATTTCAAAGAGAAAGTGAAAAGAGATGAGAATGTTCGTATGCACTTAGCGCGTATTTCTGTTGCTCCAAATTCATTTTTAAAAGAGATGTATGTGACAGATTATACTTTGGCACAAAATCAAAATATGAGAGAAGAGTACAGTGAATTAAAGGAAGAAAATATTATAGCTGTACCGAAATTTTTACTTGGGTTATCACGTTATAGTGATTGGGGAAAGAATACATTTTGGGATATACAAAGAGGTTATTTTGAACGTACAGATGGAAAGTATGAGACGCGTAATAATGTTATGAGATCAGATAGTGCTTTTATGGAATATGAAAATCCAAATAGGACCGAAGTGTTACAAGAATACTTTGTGCCTATAGATGCTTTCACAGAGTATATAGATGATCTACGTAACGTATTAAATGAAGAAGAGTTTAATTTACTCAACATTACGATTCGTTACGTGGAAAAGAATGAAAATGCAGTTTTGTCCTATGCGAAAGATGATATGTTTGCGCTGGTTCTTTTGATTAACCAGGGACGCTCAGAGAGTGAGATAAAGAAAACAGAGGATGTCATTCGCAAGATGATTGATGTTACTTTAAAGCATAACGGTAGTTACTATTTGCCGTATTATTCTTATCCAACGAAAGAGCAGTTAAAGAGGGCATATCCTCGTATTGAAGAATTTCTCAAGAAAAAGAAGGAAGTAGATTCAGAAGAGAGATTTGTGAATTTATTTTATAGGGAGTATACGAAATGACATATAGAAGATTTGTGGCCTCGCAAAGTATCATCATGATGGCAGGAAGTATGGTATTTCCTTTTTATATATTATTGCTTCGAAACGTTGGAAATAGCTTCTCGCAATTTGGCTGGGCGTATGGCTTATTTGCTTTAACATCAGCACTTGTATATCCACTAGTGGGGAAGGTATCTGATCAAGTAGGTGATAAAAAATTATTAATCATATACGCTTGGTCCATGGCAATCTTAATGCTTTGCTTTCCAATTGCCACGGAAGTTTGGCATGTGTATATTCTTCAAATTGTAATGGGCGTTTTAGGTGCTGTGCAGCGTAATACTGAGAAGACTTCGTTAGCACGAAAGGTTGCGCAGGAAAAGGCTGGTTATGAGATTGGAAAATACCATGTGTGGACATCCATTGGCGGAGCAGTAGCGGTTATTGCCACGGGATATTTAGTAGATTTCTTTACGATTGGTACAATTTTTTATATTGCATCTATTCTATATGTAGTGAGCGGGATTGTATTAAGTAGTAAAAAAATATAACTATTCCTATTTTCACCTTAATACCCTTTATTTGTTATACTAAAAGGGAATACAAAAGAAAAGGGGACAGTGCCTTTGATGAAATTTGTAGTTTTAGCTATTCTTACTTTGTTTTTGATTCCATGGACAAGAAGTAGTAGTAAGCTTCGAGCAGTGGATAAGAAGGGAGATAAGAAGATTGTAAAGGGTAAGAAATCATCTATTTTAGTTATTCCTGTTTTATTTTGGATAGGTATTGCAATCTATGAATACTTTTGGCTAATTGATGATCGAGTAGATTCGATTCTTACTCATTATTCTGTTGCAGTAGCAATTTTAATTGGGCTTGTTTTATTTTCACAAGATCAAATAGGGAAATTAGAAGGTACATTAAAAGGACTTCTAATGTTTATTTTACTCGCAGGTTACGGCTACTTTGGTTATTTGCACGATATAGTAATCTCGCAAAAGAAATATGATTCTGTTGTTAAGGTAGAGAAAGATATTTCAGAGCCATTTACTGAAAATGACCAGCCGTTTACAGTGCCGCCAAAGACAGCGGAGAATAAGATGAAAAAAGTATTTGGTGATATTCCAAAAGTAGCTTATTTTGAGCTAGGAGAATTAACGCCACAAATGGTAAACGGCGAGGCTTTATATGTAGCGCCGATTGAAGTTTCAGGATTTTTTAAAGCGCGTAAAGCTGAGACAATTCCAGGGTACGTAACGATGTCAGGTACGAATCCTGATGCGGAAGCGAAACTGCACCTCGGTTATAAAATGAAATATGTGCCAAGCATGTTTTTTGGTAATAATTTAGAGCGTGTGGTAAGGCAAGCAGAACCAAATTTAATCTTTAAAGGAAAACCTAAATTTGAGGTTGATGATAAAGGAAAACCATATTATACAATGACGTATGGTGAATTTATTTCAGGAAGATCTGGATTTGAGGTAGAAGGTGTTGTCGTAGTAGATGCACAAACAGGTGAAGTGAAAAGATATGATAAAGGAAAGGCACCTAAATTTGTTGATGGTGTATTAAATCATGAGACTGCATCTACGTTAAATACGTACTTTGGTAAATATATTCACGGATTTTGGAATACGAAATTCTCACAAACAGATATGAAAATTCCGACTGAGTGGGGAACGAAAGAAGGCGTGACCCCGATTTTTGGTAAAGATGGAACACTGTATTATTTTACAGACTTTACTTCTCCAAAAGAAGGAGTAGATTCAGCTCTAGGCTATTCATTAGTAGATGCACGCACAGGCAAGCTATATTACTATAATGGAAAAGAAGTAAAGGGGATTATGGATGGTTCAGCAGCTACAGAAGTAGTAGATAATTCCTTTAAGAGAGAGAAATGGCATGGGACAATGCCTGTCATTTATAACGTATACGGTAAACCAGCTTGGATTATTCCGGTTGTTGATGACGGAGGCCTAGTACGTGCGCATACAGTTGTATATGCTGCTAATGCAAAAATATTTGCAACAGGTTCTTCGCAGAAAGAAGCGCTTGAGAATTATAAAAACGTAATGAGCGGTAATGGTGATACATTTAGACCAACCTCAACAGGAAAAGAAGCGCAAAAAGAAGGTATTGTACAACGTGTATATAAAGAAAAATCAGGTGAAAATACAATCGTGTACGTACTTTTAGAGAATGAACAAAAGGTATTTATGATACCAGTGAAGAAATTCCCATATGCTATGTTTACAGAAGTAGGAGACCCAATTCAAATTACATATTTAGATACGGGAGAGACGATGGCCTCAGTATCTAAATTTACGAATAGCAATGTGAAAAAGTAAAGCGATAGAATTTCTATCGCTTTTTTTACATTATGAAAGAGGAAAATCCAATGTACTTGACGTATGTTTATGATGTAACTATAATTGTTACGATTCGGTGTGTATAGGAAAGGGTGAATTGAAAAAGTGAATGAAGTTAATCACGAAATATATAAACCTGTAAAGGCAAACAGGTTATGGATGATTCTTGTATTAGGAACACTTACGGCGATTGGGCCATTATCTATTGATATGTATTTGCCTTCTTTACCGAAATTAACAGATGACCTACAAACAGGTGCATCCCTAGCGCAGTTAACATTAACAGCTTGTTTACTTGGGCTTTCAGTAGGGCAATTATTTGTCGGTTCAATTAGTGATATTTACGGAAGGCGCAAACCTCTTATTATTGCTCTTATTATTTATGTTGCTTCTTCTTTACTTTGTGCTATTGCACCATCTATTTGGAGTTTAGTGTTATTGCGCTTCTTGCAAGGAGCTTCAGGATCGGCTGGGATTGTGATATCACGTGCAATGGTACGTGACATGTATTCAGGTTCTGAAATGACGAAGTTTTTCTCACTGCTTATGTTAGTAAACGGAGCAGCACCTATTTTGGCACCGATTATTGGGGGACAATTGTTACAATTTACAACATGGCGCGGTGTCTTCATCGTTCTTGGAGCAATTAGTGTATTCATGTTAATATCAGCTACTTTCGTATTACGTGAAACATTACCTCCTGAAGAGAGAGAAACGGGTGGATTGTCAGGAACATTGGCGACGTACGGAAAACTGTTAAAGGATCGTCTGTTTATGGGATATGCATTGTCACAAGGGCTAGTAACGGCGGCAATGTTTGCGTACATTTCAGGCTCACCATTTGTGTTACAGAACATATACGGAGCGTCACCACAGCAATTTAGTTTATTCTTTGCAATCAACGGTATCGGTATTATCATTGCTAGTCAGGTAACGGGTCGTTTAGCAGGGAAAGTGAATGAGAAGACATTATTTGTTGCTGGTATTATTATCGCAGCTGTTGGTGGCCTATCTTTATTACTGACAATCGTGCTCGGAATAGGTTTAATTGGTGTTTTATGCTCATTATTCCTTGTTGTATCAAGTGTCGGGGTTGTCTCAACGACTGGGTTCTCGTTAGCGATGAGAAATCAGAAACAAGCCGCAGGAACAGCATCGGCCTTATTAGGATTATTACAGTTCATCTCAGGAGCACTTGTTGCACCGTTAGTAGGTATTGGTGGAAGTAACACCGCATTACCGATGGGTGTTGTAATCGCTCTTTGTGAAATTGGTGCTGTGTTATGTTATCTATTTATGGCCAGAAGAAGTGAGAAGCAGTTTGAACTGCAACAAAGACAAAATTTAGAGGCTTAATTTATAAAAAGAGCTGATTCAAACGTGTGTTGAATCAGCTCTTTTTTCATTTCTTTGAAATAACTTATACAGTGTTGTAAGGTGATGCAAAAGTTATTTGCATAAAGTGACGATACTGTGACAAAAATGTTGGTGTGTATATTAAGATATCGTCTTAAGTGTAAAAAGTAGGATGTTCTCGGTATAATAACAAGTGGAGATAAAAGAAACTATAATGAGTAATAGTTGTAGATAAAAGGAGAAGAAGAGATGAAGAAGGTTTTGGGTATTGCCGTAATGGGAGGAATGCTCCTTCTAGCAGGATGTAATGGAAATAAAGATACGAAAGAACCGAAAGAAAAGGTAGAGCAATCTACAGAACAAACAGAAGAGATGAAAGAATACCGTGCAGTACATGAAAAATACGATTTGAAAATGAATAAAGAAATTAATAAAGCACTGCAGTTATTTGAAGTAGCAAAAGAAAAGGGCGGTAAGGAAATAACGACTGCTACATATAAAGAAGATGTGCAAAAGGTAACAACGAGCATGTTAGAAGATATCGATAATATACGTAAAGAAATTCGTGTTCCAAAGTCGAAAGAGCAAGAACATGAGGTATACGCTGGTTTCTTGAATGAATCGGAACAAGCGATGAAAAAATTACAGAAGTTAGCTAAAGAAGAAGACTCATCATTGATTCGTGATATAGAAATTAATTTTGCAACAGCATCGACATACTATAAACGTTTTCAAGCAGAAACGAAAAAATAACCTTGCCTGTGCAAGGTTATTTTATTTCTCTTTTGTATTCTTTTTTCGTTCCATCAGAGAAGACAACTTCTAAATCGAATTTTTGATAGTCTTTATCAAGTTTGAACACGTTCACTACTTGATCGATTACTTCTTGGTCAGGAGTGTCTTTATCAAATTTTAATTCTTGTAGAAGTGGGCTTAATTTTGTAATAGCCTCGTCACCTGTAAACTTTGCATTTGTTTTATGATCTTCAAGCTTTGCTTCCATTTTCTTATCAGCCGCTACATTTTTATAATCAGCTTCGTAGTCTTTCTTCGTATCTTCATAGTCTGCATCTAAACTAAATTCATTAAAGTTTAATTTTAAATCTGCAGGAGCCTCATTTTTTGCTTCTTCAGTCGTCTTTTTATTAGAAGTTGTGTCTTCTTTTGCAGGAGCTTTACATCCTGTTAATGCAGGTACTAGCATAAGAGCTAATAAAACTGATAGTAGAATTCTCATTATAAATTCCTCCTTATGTAAATTCGTTCTATACAAGTTTTTCCCAAAAACATGTAATTATGTATGTGTTGAAAATAAATTATTATTCTGCAGTCACAAGGGCTAATCCGCAATTTAAATCAAAAACGATTTGTATGTATATGGTAAATTGAAGTTGTGAGGGAGGGACTAAAATGCATGAAGAATATAAAGAGATAATAAAAAAATCAATTGGATATATAGAGAATCACTTACATGAGGAGCTTACAACAGAAAGAGTGGCATCTCACAGTGCAGTATCGATGTACCATTTTCATCGCATCTTTCAAAGATATGTTGGGATGAGTGTAACGGATTATATTCGAAAGAGAAGGTTAACTCATGCTGCACAAGTTTTAGTGTCAACGGAGAGAGCTGTTATTGATATTGCAGTGCAATACGGTTTTTCCTCACAAGAGGCATTTACGAGAGCTTTTAAAAGAATGTTTCAATTGCCACCAAAGAAATATCGAAAGTACTTCCAGTCATTTTATATAGAAAGAGAGGGTGTTTCAATGCAAAAAGGTATACCAAAAGGATGGGTATTAAGTGGAAGTCATCCTGCTGAATATGAGATGGGGTTAGATTATGAAGTTGTCCATCAAGGAAAAGTATCTGCATACATAAAGGCAAAAGAGAATGTTACGCATGGAGGATTTTCAACATTAATGCAAATCTTCCGAGCCGATAAATATGTAGGTAAAAGATTACGTTTTACAGCATTTGTTAAGAGTGAGAACGTAAGAGATTGGGCAGGGTTGTGGATGCGAGTAGACGGAACCGATACGGAACCGCTCGCTATGGATAATATGCAAAATCGCCCAATTAAAAATACAAATAACTGGCAATCGTACTCGGTTGTATTAGATATAAAAGAAGGAGCGCTTGGTATTGCATTTGGCGTTTTATTATCAGGAGAAGGCTGTGTGTGGCTAGATAGTATTCGATTTGATGAAGTGGATGAAAAAATTCCTTCAACAGATTTGGCTGAAAACTTTTATGAAACACTACTAGAAGAACCGGTAAATCTGCAATTTGAAGAGATAGAAAAGTAAGGAGAAAATGTATGTTCAAATATGTAAAACTAATAAGTATTAGTTTAGTAATATCGTCTTGTATTATGGGAATTAACTATTTCATTAGCTATCTGTGGTCAGGGCATATACCTTCTTTGACGTGGAGAACATATTTAATGTTTGTGTTTATATTTATGATGAGTTTTGGTTCAATGCAAAAAGAAGGAAAAGAGGATTATTGAAAATAGTCTTCTTCGCATTTCTTTCATTAACACAAATGTTTCTAACTGTGTTTGGAAACGCAGGTATGATTTTTAATATTATCTCGCTATCACTACAACTTGTAAGTTCGGGTGTAATTGTACCGCATGAAATGCTTTCTAAAACATATCAAACAATGGGTGAAGTATTTCCCGCAACATATGCAGCAAATGGCTATTATACAATAATATTTGGGGGAGTTAGTCTAGAGAAAAATATTATTTCATTATTAGTCATTATATTAGTTACGCAATTGGTAGCGGTAATTACTGTATCTATAAAAGGAATAGTAAAGAGAAGAAGTCATGTAGTTAAAGAAGTATAAAATAAAAAGGTATCCTGTGATTGGATACCTTTTTATTTTATTATTTTGTAACTTCTGTCCACTTGTAGTTAAATTCACCGCCGAAGTCAGTTGTTACAAGCCCTTTAATGAAAGAGCGTTGTAGGTAAGAACGACCTTGTTGGTATAAAGGAGCGACAGCACCGTCTTGTAATAGAATTTTTTCAGCTTGCTTCATTGCTTCAAAGCGTGCTTTTTCATCGCCAGCTAAATCTGTTTTCACTTTATGAATTAGCTCATCGTACTCTTTGTTAGAGTATTTATCGAAGTTATAAGCACTATCTGTTGTAAATAAATCTAAGAATGTAATTGGATCAGCGAAGTCAGGGCCCCACCCGTCAATACCAATTTCATAGTCACCACTTAATAGTAGTTTCAACTGTTGTTTGCGTGGTTGCGGTTTTAAATTCACTGTTAATCCATCTAAGTTTTTTTCTAATTCACCTTTTAAATATTCACCAGTCTTTTTAGCTAAAGCATTATCACTTGTTAATAGTTCGATTGTTACTTTGTCAGTACCAAGTTCTTGTTTTGCTTTTTTCCAATTTTCTTTCGCTGTTTTCACATCATCCTTGACTAGATTTCCATTTTCTTTACGGAAGTCATTGCCTTCTGGGCTCTTTGCAAATTTCGCAGGAACCATTCCTTCAGCTGGAACAGCGCCGTTATTTAAGATTGTTTCTACGTAAGCTTTTTTATTCATTGCGCCGTTAATAGCAAGGCGTGCATGTTGATTTTTTAATGTTTCATTTTTCTGATTTAGTCGTAAAAATTGAATGCCGACTTCAGCGCGTTCCTTGAAGTTTGGATCGCTTTTATATTTATCAACAAACTCTGCAGTTAAAGCAACACGATCAATTTGTCCTGAATCATATAAGTTCACTTCTGTAGACTTATCTTTAACGACATTGAAGTTGATTTCTTCTAATTTTACAGTTTTAGCATCCCAATAGTTAGGGTTTTTCTTCAATTGGAAGCTTTGTTCATGTTTCCAGTTCTCTAATGTGAAAGCACCGTTGTAAATTAAATGATTTGTTTCTAAACCATATTTATCGCCTTGAGACTTTAAGTACTCTTCATTAATTGGTAAGAATGTTGAGAATGTCGTTAAGCTTAAGAAGTAGGGAACAGGACGGTCTAGTTGTACTTCTAACGTTTTGTCATCAACAGCTTTGACCCCTAGTTGATCAATTGGCAATTGTTTTTGGTTTATTTGTTTCGCATTCTTTATATCGAAGAATAAGAATGCGTATTCAGCTGCTGTATTAGGATTTACAGCACGTTGCCAAGCGAAGGCAAAGTCCTTTGCTGTAACAGGAGTACCGTTTGACCATTTTGAATCACGCAGATGGAATGTATATTTTGTTTTATCGGGACTAATGTCAACCGACTCAGCGACGCCAGGAACCGTTTTATTATCTTCTCCCATTGCATATAACCCTTCAAAAACATTGCGCATTACGTTCATGGATTCCCCATCCGTTGCTTTTGCAACATCCATTGTTGGAATTTCTGAAGCGAATGATAAGTTAATTGCCTGTTTATCAGGTGCTTTATCGTTTGCTTTCGCTCCGCTTGCATTATCTTTATTTCCCCCGCAAGCAGTTAGTAATAGACTTGCCCCTAAAACAGATGCAACAACAGGTACAACTTTTTTCTTCATTGTTCGTTCCTCCCTAAATGTGTTGTTCGTAACGTCATAATGTCCGTGTCTTGAAGTGGCTATAGAAGGAGATAAAACCTATTATAAATATTTGTTTATAGGTAATCATGTGTTCTATATGTATATACATGTTGAACTATAATCTATCGTTATGTGTTTCAACGTAGTAGACATTATATTTTGATGGTGAAATATTTTGTTTCTTTGATTATTTAGAATATTAGCACTGGAAAGAACTATATGTCAATAGTAAAAATAGATTGTTAATTTCTTAGAATAATATATTAAAAAAGCAGATTCTCATGTGTGAGAGAACCTATTTTTAATATATTTTGCTAAAAAAACAATTGGTGTGGGCTAATAATAAGTGGGGATGAAGAACCCCCCACTTATTAAAGTTTCACTTTATTTTTCAATTTTTGCCCACTTGAAGTTTAATTGACCTGCAAAGTCTACTTGCACAATTCCTTTCACATAAGAACGTTCTAAATAAGATTCGCCTTTTTGGTAAAGAGGAGCGATAACAGAGTCTTTAAATAATATTTTCTCGGATGCTAGTAATGCTTCCCAGCGAGCTTTTTCATCACCAGCTAAAGTTGTTTTCACTTTTGCTATTGTTTCATCGAATTCCTTATTAGAGTAATGATCTAAGTTATAAGGGTTATTCGTTGTAAATAGCTCAAGGAATGTAATTGGATCCGCAAAGTCAGGGCTCCAGCCATCAATTCCGATTTCGTAGTCACCTTTTAATAAAAGCGAAACTTGTTGCTTACGCGGTTGCGGTTTTATATTTACTGTTAATCCATCTAGATTCTTTTCTAGTTGTCCTTTTAAGAATTCACCAGTTTTCTTATCAAGGTCAGCATCACTCGTTAATAATTCTAATGTTATCTTTTCCGAACCAAGCTCTTGTTTAGCTTTTTTCCATAACTCTTGTGCAGATTTTGTATCAACTTTTGTTAAATCGCCGTTTGCAGTACGGAAGTCTTTTCCTTCAGGTCCTTTTGCAAAGTTTTTTGGAACGAGACCAAATGTTGGTGTAGATCCATCATTTAATAACGTATTTACAAAGGATTTTCTATCAATTGTTTGATCAATTGCTTGGCGTGCAGAAACGTTTTGAAGCACTTTGTTTTGTTGATTCATACGTAAAAATTGTACGCCTACGTTTGGACGTTCTTTAAAGTTAGCATCCTTTTTATATTTATCGACGAAGTCAGATGTTAGTTTTATACGATCTAATTGTTTTGACTCGAATAAATTTACTTCTGTTGATTTTTCTTTTACGACGTTAAAATTGATTTCTTCTAGTTTGACAGTATCTTTATCCCAATAGGTAGGGTTTTTCTTGAATTTAAAGCTTTGTTCGTGCTTCCAATCGCTTAGTGTAAAAGCTCCGTTGTACAAGATTGTATTATCTTCTAAAGCGTACTTATCACCTTGTGCTTTAAAGAATTCCTCGTTAATTGGTAGAAATGTTGGGAACGCTGTTAAGCTAATAAAATACGGAACAGGACGCTCCAATTCTACCTCAAACGTATGGTCATCAACTGCTTTTACACCAAGTTGGTCGGCTGGAAGTTCTTTGTTGTTAATTTTTGTTGCGTTTTTAATATCAAAGAATAGAAATGCATATTCAGAGGCTGTTGCTGGATCTACGGCTCTTTGCCAAGCGAACACAAAATCTTTAGCTGTAACAGGAGTGCCGTTTGACCATTTTGAATCTCGCAAATGGAATGTGTATTTCGTTTTATCGCCACTTACTTCATGAGATTTTGCAACACCAGGAACAGGTTTGTTACCTTCACCAAGATTATACAAACCTTCAAATACGTTTCTCATTACTTGACCAGAATCAGTATCTGTAGCACGAGCCGTATCCATTGTTCGTATTTCAGTAGGTGAAGATAAGTTTAAAACCTGTTTACTAGGTGCCTCGTCTTTTGCATTTGCTCCGCTTGCTTCGTTTTTATAACTACCGCAACCAGTTAATAAAATACTTACTCCTACAACTGATGCAATACCGGGTACAAACTTCTTTTTCATTTGATTTTCCTCCTAAATAATTAAGTTTGGATGATGATGAGGGAAATGAAAAATAAAAAATCCCTCTTTTCATATTGAGAAAGAGGGATTTTTACGTACAAGTTATGCACCCGTATATAAACGAAGTCCCTCATTCTATCTTTCAAGCATAAAGCTTGCAGGAAGTGGCACAGTATTCAAAATGAACCTGTTGCCGAGGTTTCAAAGGGCCAGTCCCTCCACCTCTCTTGATACAATGAGTAAACGAATGAATTTTATTAATTTTTGTGTTTCTTTGATAATTCAAAATCTTACACCTTGAATAATGAAGTGTCAACTGAATGGAATATAGTTTAAATTTTCAGTTTTCTTAAATAAAAAGACCACTGCATATGGCAGTGGTTTTTCTACTAGAAGTTAAAGTTATCTGGATCTGGACCAACGCGACGATCTTCATTTAAAGCTTGAATTGCTTTCATATCATCAGCACTTAATTCAAAGTCGAAGATGTTTGCATTTTCAATAATGCGATGTTCTTTAATTGATTTAGGAATTGTTACAACTTTGTTTTGTAAATCCCAGCGTAAAATAATTTGCGCAGTTGATTTATTATATTTTGTCGCAATTTCTTGTAACGTTGGATTATCTAGTAGTTGTCCTTGCATTAATGGTGACCAAGCTTCAAGCTGGATATTATGTTCTTTACAGAATGTATTTAACTCTTCTTGTGCTAAACGTGGGTGGTATTCCACTTGGTTGACCATTGGCTTAATTTCAGCAATTTCAAATACGTCTTGTAAGTGGTGAATGTGGAAATTACTCACACCGATAGCGCGAACACGACCATCTTTATAAAGTTTTTCTAATGCTTTCCATGATTCAGTATATTTCCCTTTTACAGGCCAATGTACTAAATATAAATCTAAATATTCTAGACCTAATTTCTCTAATGTAGTTTCAAATGCTTGAAGTGTTGTTTCATATCCTTGATCGCTATTCCATACTTTTGAGGTAATAAATAATTCTTCACGTGAAACACCGGATTCACGAATCGCTTGTCCAACGCCTTCTTCATTTTGATAGATTGCTGCAGTATCGATGCTGCGGTAGCCATTTTTAATTGCTGCTTTTACAGAATCAATTACTTCTGAACCATCTTCTACTTTAAAAACACCTAAACCAAACCAAGGCATTTTTACACCGTTATGTAATGTTGTATAGTCTTTTAAACTTGTTAAAATCATATTATTTCCCCCTAGCTTTTTTGTTTGTTGCTTCTACTGCTTTTTGAATTGCCTCTGAAAAATTATACTCGTATAAAGTTTTGAGACCCTCAGCTGTGGAACCACCTGGCGTTGTTACTTGTTCGCGGAGGTTAGCTGGATTTTGCGTTTGTTCGAGCATAGAAGCAGAGCCAGAAATCATTTGAATGACAAGATGTTTTGCGGTTTCTTCATCGACTCCATAACTTTTTGTTGCTTCAATTAAGCTTTCAGCAAAGTAATAAAGGAAGGCTGGTGCACTTCCAGTAACTGCAGTAAGCTGATGAACTTCTTCCTCAGTACAAAGTTGCGAAGTACCAATACCTTTTAAAAGTAGTTGCAGGGTTTCTTGATGTATCTCGTTTACTGATTGTCCCATTGTATATAAGGAGATAGACTTTCCAATTTCAGCAGCTGTATTAGGCATAATCCAAGCAACAGGCGTGCCTTTTGGGAGTCTAGCTTCTAAATAAGATGGTCCAATGCCAGCTGCTACTGTTACGACTAGTTGATTTGATAGTAACGGAGATAGCTCAGCTAATAACTCTTCATGAGCAGAAGGTGGCATTGCTAAAACAACCGTATCAACAGATGTAACATGCTGCTTCCAATCTGTTGTAGTAGACACATCATATCGCCCTTGTAATTGCTTTAGCTTTTCTACGTTGCTTCGGTTAGAAACGATAATTTCTTCGATGTATTCTTTGCTTGTTTTAAGTAATCCGGAAAATATAGCTTCTGCCATACGACCAGCACCAATAAATAAAATTCGATGTTTAGTTAGCATATCCTTTATTCCTTTCTAGTAGAGATATGTTATAAAAACGATATCATCTTTAAGAGAATTTTGTAAAAAGAAAAGACTTACCGTAGATGGAATGGATAATGAGAAGGCGGAAATTCATGGTAAAGGAAGGAGCTATTCCTTATATTGGTTTATACATCATGCTAATATTAACTGTTATTAATCTCTTTATATGTGTAGCTGGTTTGCTAGAGTGGAAGAGCAATTATAAGGGACAAGAACATAAAAATAACTATATCTAGAAAATAATTAGAATTGAAAAACCCCTGAAGCATATATGCTTCAGGGGTTTACTAATAGAATATAAGATTATGCTTTTGTCATACCAAGTAATACAGCGCCGCCGATAATTAAAACACTACCTAGTGCAATAAAGATCAATTGACGTTTTGTTTTCTTTTCACCTAAGAATACAATCGCACCGAATGTTGAGATAACGATTCCAGTTTGAGATAATGGGAAGCTTGTTGCTACTCCAACACGTGGTAATGAAAGAAGTAAGAATAAGTTTCCAGTTCCCCATAGTAAACCAGACAAAGCATTACGGATTGCATATTTGTTAAATGGTTTATGTTTAGACGTCAGTACAACCGCACCAACAAACATACCAACTGCTTGTGGTAAGATAGCAGACCAACCATCAATATTATACCAACGAATAATTATTACATATACAAGATAGCCGAAAGTAGAAACAATTAAAGTAAGAAGTCCTTTTTTCAATTGTCCAGGTGGCTGAGCATTTTCTTTATCATCTAATGATGTGAATACAACACCAACTACGATTAATAGGATTGCAATCGTTCCCAGAATGATTGTTGTCGTAGTAGTCCACTCACGGAAAGCGATAACCCCAAAGATAGAAGTTGCAACAAGTTGCATACCAGTAGAAATCGTTACAGTAGTTGAAACACCTAGTTTTTCAACTGTTTTTAATTGGTTTACTTGTCCTAAAGCCCAGAATAAACCTGAGATAAAACCAACAATTAAGATTGTCATTGTTAAAGCTGGTTGAGTAAATACATACATAATTGTTGCGAAGAATAGAGCACCGATTGTCATACCTACCGTTTGGCTATATGCACCACCGCCCATTTTTACGCTTACTAATAAGATGTTTCCCCATGCAATTGCAGGAAGAAGCGCTAATAAAATGTCCATTACAAGACTCCCTTCGGTTTGCTATACCAATATAGTTACATATCGTTCTAACGATCGGTAATGCACCACTAATAGAGTAGAAGATTACCGATCGCTAAAACAGGATGAAGAATTCACGATATAAATGCGTTTTCATTTCTTCATTTTTTGAAACACCTCCATATAATAACAGGAAATTGCCTATTTTAGAAAGTGAATTCAAATAAAATGTCTATTTTAATAAGAGGTAAAATTCAGTTATTTCCCATTGGTATATTCTATTTCCTAAGAAATAAAGAAGCAGCTTTGACAAAAGCTGCTTTAAGAGTTAGTGATTCTTTTATTAATAAGTTGAATACATAGTAGAAATACGAGTGACATACCGATAGTAATAACTACAAGTGTCCAGGCGAGTTGCATATTACTTGCATCAATAGCCATGTAAATTGCAGTTGGGATTGTCTGTGTTTTACCAGGAATGTTCCCGGCAAACATAAGTGTAGCACCAAACTCTCCGAGTGCGCGGACAAAGCTCAAAATCATCCCGCTTAGTAATGCGGGAAATGCGAGTGGAAGTGTAACGTGTAGAAAAACTTGATATTCACTTGCGCCAAGGTCACGAGCACTTTCTTCAATTTGTACATTTGCGATAGAAAACCCTGTTTTCGCTGATTGGTACATAAGCGGAAATGCAACAACTGTAGAAGCGATGATCGCAGCAGTAGATGTGAACATAATAGACTGCTGAAATAATGATTCAATCCACTTTCCGATCGGGCTGTTGTTTCCAAAGATGATAATGAGAAAGAAGCCGATAACAGTTGGTGGAAGTACCATTGGTAATAAAAATATGGTTTCTAATAGTACTTTATATCGCCATGAGGAGCGAGCTAGTGCTCGCCCGACAATTGTCCCTAAAATTGTAACGAGAATAGTGGCACACGCAGCTACTCTTAAAGATAGAAAGACAGGCGATAAAATAGCATCAATGCTCATAGTAATTACGACAGGACTGTAAATCCATATTTCTTAAAGATAGATTGTGCATCTTTTGACTGCAAATACTCATAAAATGAGGTCGCCTCTTTCTTATGTTTAGATTCCTTTATAACACCTAAAGGATAGTGGATTGGCTCATGAGAAGTAGCTGCTGCTGTCTCACCAATCTTTACTTTATCCGAAATGACAGCATCTGTTTTGTATACGATACCAGCATCGACATTCCCTGTTTCTACATATGTTAACACTTGGCGAACATCTTTTGTAAATACGACTTTATTTTGAACATCATTCCAAAGGTTTTCGTGTGTTAGAGAAGCCTTTGCATATTTGCCAGCAGGTACAGATTCAGGTGTACCAAGTGCAATTTTTTTGATTTTCTCATCTTTTAAATCTTGAAATTTTGTAAGAGAACTATCTTTAGGGATGACTAGAACTAGTTCATTTCCAAGAAGATTTTTCCCTTCTTTTTCATTAATGAATCCTTTTTTTACAAGGGTTTGGAATTTATCTTCTGCTGCTGAGAAGAATAAATCAGCAGGTGCACCTTGTTCAATTTGTTGTTGAAGTGCTCCAGAAGCACCGAAGTTAAAAGAAAGTTTGATATTTGGCTCTTTTTCTTTATATTGTTTTTCGATTTCTTTTAATGCATCTTGTAAGCTTGCAGCAGCTGAGATAGTCAGTTCAACTGTTTTATCCTCTTTAGCAGCTGAATTTGTATGCTTTTCCCCACTTGTACAAGCAGCGCTAAATATAAGAAGGAAAGAAAGTATAAGTGCCCCGATGGAACGTAATATAAATTTATTCATAAAAAAATACCCTTTCATTTTGATACATCTAATTATAACTAAATATAACTAAATATAACTAGTTATAATTGAATATAATTTGAACATATATCTATTTTTAAAAAATAGGAGAAATATTCTTTTCTTTGTTACAATGAAAGGAGAAAGTGAGGAATCGTCTATGGATCATCATTCCTACACAACGGAAGAAGTAGCAAAGCGATTAAAAGTATCGAAATTAACTGTATACGACTTAATTAAAAAAGGAGAACTTCCTTCTTATAGAGTTGGTAGACAGATGCGCATTGATGCAGCAGATTTAGATCAATATATAAAGCAAATGAAAACAGGAAAGGTACAAGTTAATCCTGTAAAAAACGATGGTAGTAGTAACTTGAACACGTGTATTATTAGTGGTCAAGAACTAACGTTAGATATGTTAGCTAAACGTATAGAAAATCGTTTGCCAAGTTCTAATGTTTTAAGAGCGTATCAAGGTAGCTTAACAAGTTTGGTGAAAATGTATCAAGGAGAAGGAAGTATCGTTAGTTTGCATTTGTTTGATGGTGAAACGGGTACATATAATATTCCTTACGTAAAACGCATTTTAGTAGGACAGCCATGTATTATGATTAATTTATTGTCCAGAAATGTGGGATTTTATGTCCGAAAAGGAAATCCGAAGAGAATAAAGACATGGGCTGACATATCCGGGTCCACTATAAAGTTTGTGAATCGAGAAAAGGGTTCTGGTATTAGAGTGTTAGTGGATGAACAATTACGAATCCAAAAATTAAATAAAGCTGATATTAGTGGATATGAATGGGAAGAATCGAATCATCTTGGTGTTGCCACGCAAGTTGCAAATGGAAAAGGTGATGTAGGAGTAGGTTCAGAAAAGTTTTCGCAAATTGTAAATGTGGACTTTATTCCGATCATGAAAGAACAGTATGATTTAGTAATTTTGAAGAATAAAGAAAATGAAGAGCTGATTGAAGTTGTGAAAGACATTCTGCAATCGGAAGAATTTCATAATGAATTAAATGCGATTGGCGGATATGATATTACGAAAACGGGTCAAATTATATATGAAATAAAGTGAAACTTTAATCAGTGGGGGGGTCTTCATCCCCCACTGATTATTAGCCCTCACCAATCGGACTTTAATGGGCAGCCTGACCCCCACCTAACTTCTTTGCTTTCGCTGAATTTTGAGGTGGGGGTCTTACTGCCCATTAAAGCGGGACAAACTAAAAAGCTGCTTGTCTATAAGACGAGCAGCTTTTTCTATATATAAAGGGGTTTGGGGAAACAAAGTGTTAAACAAGACCTTGAGCAAGTGTATAAATGAAAGCCGTAAGAAGAGTAGCTCCACTTGCAAGTCCGATAAAGTCTGATTTGTTGAAAGTAATGTTGTTCATTATAATCTCTCCTTATTTGTTTAATGTAGTTGCAACAGCTTTTGCATCGACAAGTGCGGATAGCACCATGCCCATTGTATTTAAAAATTTATTTGATTTCATATTGTTCATCATGCGTATCCGCTCCTTTTCGAATTGTTGTTGCCCTGCTTATGTCTTAATTATAGGGAATATGGCTACTTGCAACTATCGAATTAGCTTACGAAATACTTACACTTTTGTAAGAAAAAAAGACATTCATGTAAGAATGTCTTTCACAGCATATTGATATGATGATGGTCTTCAATTGTTTTTAAAAAACTACGCATTGAATTTGTCATATAGCTATCTTTACGGCGTATGAAAACCGTTGAAATACTGCCGTATTTTTCAGGGATTGCATGACAATGTACCTTACCTGCTTTAGAAAGATGATGGACAGCAGACTGTGGTACGAGTGTAATTCCGAGACCGAGTGCAACACTGTTTAATATTGTCTCTAATATATTGAATTCCATAATTCTTTTTGGTAGCAAACCTTCATCTTTAAGCCAACGTTCTAGTTTGGAGCGGTATCCACATCCTTGGTTAAAAACGAGTAGAGGCGTTGTTGTAAATTCTTCTATATGAAAGGCTTTATTTTGTGTTATAAGCATTAATTTCTCTGTACTAACATCGTATTGTTCGATTAGTGGATGTTTAATAGGACCTGATATAAAGGCGCCATCTAATTGATGATCAAGTACTTCTCTAATTAATTCTTCTGTTAGACCCGCTTGTAATGATAAATCGACATTCGGATAGCTTTTATAGTAAGAAGATAAAATGGTAGGCAGTGTACTTACTGTTTCGACTGTACCGATTTTTAATATACCAGAAGGTGTTTCGCTATCTAAAAATACTTGTTTTAGTTCGTCGACATCTTGCAAAATTTTACTAACATAAACGAGCATTTTTCTTCCTTCAGCTGTTAAAGTCATTCCTCGTTTATGGCGGTAAAAGAGTGGGGTTTTTAATTCGTTTTCTAGTTGTTTAATACGTGCAGTTACATTTGATTGTACATAATTTAATTCCTTTGCTGCGCTACTTACACTCCCCTGATCGGCAACGCTTTTAAAGATTTGTAAGTCTCGTAATTCCATTTTGTAATCCCCCTTGATGTTAACTATCATTATAAATGATAGTTAACATCATTTTGAATCATTTTACGTGATATATTTTTTCTTTTACAATTCTCTTTGTGCAAATAGAAAGAAACGGGGGATTGCGGTGAGGAGAGGTCAAATGATAATAGGGGCTTTAGCGTGTTTAATTGCGAGTATGTCATGGGGAGTGATGTTTCCAGTTGCTGATCATGCGCTAGAATACATAGATCCATTTTATTTTTCGCTTATTCGCTATGGAGCGGTGGTGATAATGCTGATTGTATTGTTGTTAATGAAAGAAGGAAAACAGGCATTTCGTTTAGAGGGAAGAGGAAAGTTACTCGTCTTTTTTGGAACGATGGCATTTACAGTATATAATGTCCTCATATTTTTAGGGCAAATGTTGATGGGTAAGTCGGGTGTAATGGTAGCTTCCATTATGGAAGCACTTATGCCGATGATTTCTATTTGTATTTTATGGGGATATAAGCATATAAAACCGAAGAAGTATATGATAACGAGTATGGTTATTGCTTTTGTAGGAGCTGTGTTTGTTATTACAAAAGGTGACATGAGTTTCTTTGTAACATTGAAAGATAATATGTTCCCATTAGCATTTATATTTATTGGTGTTGTAGGCTGGGTTATTTATACGATGGGTGGTCAAACTTGTAGTGATTGGTCAACATTACGTTATTCTACGTTGACGTGTGTATTCGGTACGACTGTTACAGCGATTATAACGGTAATTATTACGTCGCTTGGATATATTTCAGTTCCGAGTATGGGAACGATTTCTATTGTGAAATATGATTTGTTATTTATGATGACATTGCCAGGTATTGTAGCGCTACTTGCTTGGAACTATGGTGTGAAAATTTTATCATCCATTAATGGGATTTTATTTATTAATTTTGTACCAATTACGACTTTAGCTATTATGATGATGCAAGGGTATCAAATCACAATGTTTGATATTATAGGGACTGTACTTGTTATTGCAGCGCTTATTCGCAATAACGTTTGTCAGAGAAAAGAAGAAAATATAAATAAGAGAGTTTTACAAGAAGAACAATTACGTCAAGCTGTTTAATAGGCAAATGGAGGATTTTACATGTTAGAAAGTTTATTGTTTTTCTTCGCCGTGGGAGTTGCCTGTGAGCTTGCAGCAATTAATCGAAATGGTCGTAAAAAGATAAAACAACAAGCTGAGCTGATACAGCTTTTAAAAGAATTGAAAGAAAGAAAAAATTAAAAAGACGACCGGGCATAGACGGTCGTCTTTTTCTATATAAAGGGGAAAGGGGACACAAAGTTATACAAGCGTAGCAGCGTAAATAAAAGCAGTAAGAAGAAGAGAGCCGCTAGCTAATCCTAAAAAGTCTAATTTGTTAAAAGTGATGTTATTCATAATGAGTTCTCCTTACTTGTTTAATGTATAAGCAACAGCTTTTGCGTCGAAAAGAGCTGATAATACCATGCCCATTGTATTTAAGAAATTGTTCGTTTTCATATTGTTCATCATATCAATCGACTCCTTTTCGAATAGTTGTTGCCCTGTTTCTGACTTAATTGTATGAAATATAGTGAGAAGTAACTATCGAATTAGCTTACAAGAAAATTACACTTTTGTAAGAATTGAAATTTAACAATTCATACTTATTTTTATTACCAACTCCTAAAACTTAGTGTTATAATTGTTGTAAGAATATGATTATACTTCGGATGTTTAGAAAGGAACGAAATAAATGTATAAACCAATTACATTTTTGTTGAAATATATATTTAAAACAGCTGGGAAAGTAGAAGTGCAAGGAAGAGAAAAGCTACCAGAAGGTGGTCCGTATGTTGTTGCGTGTACACATACAAGTTTTATGGATGTATTAATGTTAGCTACAGGGATGTACCCAACAGAGATTCATTACATGGCAAAAAAAGAATTATTTGAAGGGAAATTCAAAAATTGGTTCTTTAAAAATGTAAATGCATTCCCTGTAGATCGCGCGAATCCGGGACCGAGTACACTTAAAATTCCATCACGTTTATTAAAAGAAGGAAAGGTAGTAGGGATTTTTCCGAGTGGAACGAGATCAGCGGAAGATGTTTCATTAAAAGCGGGTGCTGTGACAATTGCGATGCGTTCTAATGTACCTTTAGTGCCGGCAGCTTATGTTGGTCCATCAAGTGTAAAAGAATTAATAAAGGGGAAAAAGGCACAATTGATTTTTGGAGATCCGATTCAAATTGAGGCTGGAGAACAAATAGATCGAAAAACCGCTATGAAAATGATGACAGATCAATTAAATGAGAAGTTTGAGGAGTTAAAAGAAGCTTTGCAATCAAATCAAAAATAAGAAAAGACGACCGGGCATAGACGGTCGTCTTTTCTATTACTATTTATAATAAAGGGGAAAGGGGACACAAAGTTATACAAGCGTAGCGGCGTAAATAAAAGCAGTAAGAAGAAGCGAGCCACTAGCTAGTCCTAAAAAATCTAATTTGTTAAAAGTGATGTTATTTATAATATATTCTCCTTACTTGTTTAATGTAGAAGCAACAGCTTTTGCGTCGATAAGAGTGGAAAATACCATGCCCATTGTATGTAAGAAATTGTTCGTTTTCATTTTGTTCATCATATTAATCCGCTCCTTTTCGAATGGTTGTTACCTTGTTTCTGACTTAATTGTATGAAATGTTGCGGAAAGTCACTATCGAATTAGCTTACAGAAAAATTACACTTTTGTAAGAGAAACGAATGAAGGTGTAATGATAAGAAGATTTGACATATGTTCATGAGATTCATTAAGTTAAAGATAGAGGTGAGTGTATGGCTAATATTAAAGATATAGCAAAGATAGCGGGAGTTTCAGTTACGACTGTTTCGAGAGTGTTGAATGATCACCCATATGTAAGTGAAGAAAAAAGGAAAGCGGTTATAGAGATAGTTGAGAAATTGAATTACTCGCAAAACGCAAATGCTGTTCATTTATCAAAAGGAAAGACGAATATTGTTGGTGTGATTTTACCGTATATTAATCATCCGTGTTTTGATGCGATGGTGAGCGGAATGATGGAGATTGCGTTAACTCATAATTACAGAGTGTTACTTTGCCAAACGAATTATAATAAAAAAGAAGAAATAAAAAGTTTACATATGTTAAAAACAAAACAATTGGATGGTCTTATTATTTGTTCACGTGCAAATGATTGGGAAACGATAGAACCGTATGCTTCTTACGGCACAATAATTGCTTGTGAAGATAATGATATTTCAAACATCTCAAGTGTATATACGAATCATTCAGCGGCCTTTCAATTAGGAATGGATTATTTGATTGAGAAAGGTTATAAAAAAATTGGTTATTGTACGGGAAGAAAATTAGGGCCGAGTAGTCAAAAGCGTTTTGATGTTTATAAACAGCGATTGCAATCTATAGACGAAGAGGTTAATGAAGAATGGATTTTTACAGAATGTTTTACACTAGAAGATGGTGTAAAAGTGGCTCATAAGTTAAAAGAGATACAGGATCTTCCTGAAGCATTAATAGTAGCAGGTGATGAAGTTGCGATTGGGGTTATGACAGAGGTTGAAAAACTAGGGATTCAAGTTCCTGAGGATTTAGCGATTATTGGCTTTGATAATCAACCTATCTCGCAAGTGTTACAATTGACAACTATTGATCAAAATTTAAAGGAGATAGGGAAAACTGCTTTTGAAATGTTGCATAGAAAAGTGAATGACGAGAGTTCTAAACAAGAAAAGCTGGAAATTCCATACGAACTTGTGGAACGCTCTACAGTTTAATCTTAATCCGTTATGTGTATAATCGCATAACGGATTATTTTTTTGAAATATCTTTGACAGGAAACGCGTTTCATACTTTATAAAGGAGTTAAACCGGTTTGTAATAATCCATGGATTCTTTTCAAGTGTTAATGCAATGAATAGAATTTGGAGGAATATGCATGAATGAACTTTTATCGAGTATGAAAAAGTATGTAGATGATGATGAAAAGATTCTGGCTTTTGTGGTAGGGATCTTTGAGAAGGATAATTTCATGTTATGTTATCAACATGGAATTTTTGTTGCCACTACTAGACGTCTCCTTTTTTACGTGAAATTTCCGTACTATCCTTCAACATTTAAAGAGTACTCATATTTGCATATAGATAGCATAGATTTTCATTCGTACTTTGAGTTTACTTATAATCATGAAACCATTCGCGCTAAGCATATTCAGAAAGGGAATGTGGAGCAATTTATCCATGCAGTTAGAGCAAATATGAATAATTAATCAACCCTCTGTTTAAACATAATATTTCAATTTTTAAGAGGGAAAATGCGGAATAAAAACCACTTCTAAACCTCTAGGAGATAGTGATACAATGTCAAATGGGGGGAGGGTATGAACTATGGTTAATCAACGTATAAAGGAAATAACACTAATTACAATTGGTTCATTATTATTCGCAATTGGTATTAATTACTTTGCAATTCCAAACCGTTTATCGGAAGGTGGAATTATTGGTTTAACGGTTGTTACGTACTACTTATTTGATTGGTCACCAGGGATTGTGAATTTTGCTATAAATGCAATTTTACTAGCTATTGGTTATAAATTTTTTGATAAGAAAACAATGATTTATACAATTTTAGGGATTGTAGAAACATCTTTGTTTTTATACGTTACAGAACATATTGAGTATCATGTAAATAGTGATACATTATTAGCAGCTTTATTTGCTGGTTTATTTGTGGGTATTGGATTAGGCTGTATGTTCAAAGCTGGAGGTACATCGGGAGGATCGGCAATCTTAGCTCAGTTAGCAAATCAATATTTAGGTTGGAGTGTAGGTAAAGGCGTACTAATTATTGATATTGTTGTAATTGCTGGTTCAGTATTTATAATAGGGCAAGAAAAGGCAATGTATACACTTGTAGCTGTGTTCATTGGAGCGAAGGTGATTGATTTCATTGTAGAAGGAATGGACACAAAAACGGCTGTTACGATTATTTCGAATCAACCAGACTTAATTCGTGAAACTATTACGAAAAATATGACACGCGGTGTTACTGTATTAGAAGGGCGCGGCGGATATACTGGTAAAAATAAAGAAGTTTTATATGTTGTTATTAATAAACAAGAGCTTGTTAAGTTAAAACAAGTTATTAGCCGGGTAGATGAAGATGCTTTCGTTGTTATACATGATGTACGTGATGTACTTGGCGGTGGCTTTAAAGCAAGCTAAAAGGTGAACGAGTAAATTCGTTCACCTTTTTTAATTCTTACAAAAATGTAAGTGTAATGTAATGAGATTCAATAGTAGATTTTATTCCCCCTTTTTAAAATGGATGTATATATATCCTGCAGAGGAGGAATGTTTATTATGAGGAAAAAAATGATCACTACTATAATAGCGATGATAGTGATAGTAGTAATGTTACTGCCTACGAAACTTGGACCGGTTATCGATAAATATAATCCATTTTATAAGACGAAAGAATACTATACGGTTGTGAATACAATTGGTCAGCATATTGGTGATGAGTGGTATGAATATGAATTTATTGCATTCGATGAACGTGGTAGAGAGCAGAAAATAAAGAAAACGGTTAAGCATATGTTAAAGAGAGATGAAGCATTAAAGGTTTTTGCAAAAGGACGTTACGGTGAATCGATTGAAGAGATTGAGGTTGCAAATATTCCTATAAATGCGAAGAGCAAACTTTTAACGATGAGATAGTGAAATATACCCCCGGCTATTTTTTGTCGAAAATAAAAATACTGGGTAAGGGTATTTTTGAGGTTAATAAAAAAGCCTTAGTCTATATGGACTAAGGCTTTTTTTATTATATAAAAGGGAAGGGGGTACATTGTAGTAGCATAGGTGAAAGGTATAAGAAGAGTAGCTACTAGCAATGTAATTTGGTTATGTGATTGTTCTTCTTATTTGGCTTACTTTCTAACTTTATTGTACGAAATATAAGTAAGGAGAACTATCGAATTACATTACACATAACTTACAAACATGTAAGCCTTCTGTAATGTAATTCGATAGTTAAAAGATAGTAATTTTCATATAGTGTAACTAGAAAGTCTCAATGTATTACTTTCTGTTTGTAATGAAGAATGAAAAACCAACTAATTTTTAATAATCCTCATCTGAATAAAGATGAGGATCCTTTTTTAAACCTTACAACATTGTAAGGTTTACGTAAGTTAATTCGATAGTAAATTTGTCATATTTTTTGCATAATAGATACAGATAGAAAAATAATTAGGGATCTAGTAAGAAGGGAGAAAAATGGGATGCGTAAAGAAGAAGTAGTGAAGTTACCAATTAAAGATTTCTGTAGCTACTTTACTGTTGCCGTAGTGTGTATTGGATTATTTGATATCATAACAAACTTAATTGTTAAATAATATAGATGATAAAACAAGAAAGGAAGTCCTTTCTTGTTTTTTTTATGGGGGCATAAAGATGAAATGGATTGATAGTCATATACATGTTGATCAATATAAGGATGAAGAGAAGAACAGATTACTGAAAGAGGTGGAAAATAGTAATGAAATAAAGGGGCTTATTGCAGTATCTATGAATTATCAATCTTGTAAGGAAACGTTATCTTTAGCGAAGAACTATCCTTTTATATATCCAGCGATAGGGTTTCATCCAGAGCAACAGATTCATAAAGAAGAGTGTGAACAGATTTATAAACTTATTGAACAGAACGCAGAGGAAATTGTTGCGATTGGTGAAGTAGGTTTGCCCTATTATTTGAGGAAAGAAGATGAAAGAATTGCTGTAAATCCATACATAGTTGTATTGAAAAAATTTATAGAACTAGCTAGTAAGTATAATTTGCCGATTATATTACATGCAGTTTATGAAGATGCTGACATTGTATGTGATTTGCTAGAGAAATATAAAGTTTCACGTGCACATTTCCATTGGTTTAAAGGAAGTGATGAAACAATGAAACGGATGATGAAGAATGGTTATTATATTTCGATTACACCGGATGTTTTACATAAGGAGAAGATTAGAAAAATCGTTTCGTATTATCCACTTGAATATATGATGGTAGAAACAGATGGACCGTGGGAATTTCAAGAGGATGTTATAACGCATCCAAGAATGATTCGAGAGGTATTAAAGGAAATTAGTGTTATAAAAAACATATCTATTGATAAGGTCGCAGAAACAATATATGAAAATACAAGTCGATTTTATTTGAAAGGATAGGAGAATTATAGTTTTAATCATGTAACGGAAAAAGTAAAAGTTGAATTTATTTAATAAAATGCCACGGTTTGATATAGGACAAAAAACCACCAAGCGTTCCGCTCGGTGGTTTTGTATTAGGATTCTAATTTTTTCGCACGTTTTAATAATAAAAGAAAGACAATGATAACGAACCCTAGTATAAGGAAGATGCCATATTGCTTTATATAATCAATTATGTCATTCGCACTGGTTGGTTTTTCAACGTGAATGCCGTCTTTATTCGTCGTAATATGAATATCTTTCATTTTTACTTCATTCTTTTCCTTTTGTAAATCAATCCATTCTATATTTGGAATACTTTCTAGGTCCTTTAACACTTCTTTTAATGGTTTCACACCTAAGTAAGGATGATAGAATGCTCCAATAACTCCATCGGATAATTTAGAAACAGATAGAGCACGTTCTTTCATTTTAGCAATAGTTTGTGGTTTATTTTCTTCAATAAATCCGACTGTTTCAGGCAATATTTTCATTCCATGTAAAAATGACGGAGTACTTGTATAATATGGTGAGTGCATGGATTTCCAAGTTGTATCATTTAACTGTAGTTGTCCTACATAAGTTGAAAAGTATCTTGATAATATTTCATATCCTTTTTGAGACATCGTGTAATGAGGTGCTTCAAAGGCAACAGGATATAGTTTAGCAGCTACAAGTTCTTGAATTCCTTTTTCGATATGATCTTTCGTATATTTTTCCTCAAACTCTTCCCCTTTTTTTACATATTGGTTATATGCCTCTATATTTGGAAAGTCATCTTTTGTCTTCGGTTTTTCATGTTTCGGTTGGCGAATTGGTTGATCTGTCTTTACGTCCCAAAATTCAAACCCTTCACCGGTTTCACTGTCATAAAATTGGTGAGTATAACCATGCAAAATAATTGCTGCCCCATCATTTTGCATAGAGCGTAAAAGATCGACTAGTTCGGGTTTATCTTTTAGATGTATTGTCTTTCCCGTATTTGGATCTTTATATACAGGGATGACCGTAATCATATAAGGAATTTTTTTCCCTTTTAGTAATTCAGCAATTTCTTTTAATTGATTTATATCTGCGGCCGGATGAACGTCCTCAAGACGTAAATAAGCTTCTACTTTATTTGTCGTTGGCTCTTTTCCGAAGTAAGAAAATAACATTTCACCGACGTAATGAGACATCCAGTCAAAGAGATTTGGCGTTGCAGCGTAATAAGATGTTTCATGCTGAACGATTAGTGGGTTAGTGTTATTTGAGCTTAAGGCGCTAGCAAGCACAGTTCCATTCGTATCAAATGATTGAATTAATCGTTCCGCTTCTAAAGTATTTTTTAGCTTCTTGTCTGGATATTCAATTTTATTAACTCGTATATCATCACTCTTCAATGTAATGAAAGAAAAACGCTTAGATAATTGTTCAACATTTTGTCCTAATACTAATACAGGGCCGGAGAAGTTTTCTAGAAATTGTTTCGTTTCATCGGAAAACACTTCTTTTGTTTCACCGATATAAACAATATGTGTATAGGAGGATACGTTATTAATTGAAGTTGCTTCTTTTAAGCTTTTTACGGTTATATCATTTGTAAAATGTCCTAATTGAGTATTAAGTATTTGGACGTTATTTGAAACTTTATCGTCTTGTGTACTATACAAAACAAGTACTTTTGGTTTTGATGATGTTTGTGCAGAGGTGTAGGTAGGGATGAGTAGTAAAATGCTGAACAAGAGTGTTAGGCATTTTTTCATTTTGTATGCTCCTATTCTATATGTAGAGTTCAGTTTACAATTATATACAATAAATGCGTTATAGTCTATGAAAGTTACATTTTTACACGTATTTACCAGCTGTTTTTTCACAAAATCGGTCTAAAGCATGATGATAATATGTATAGTTATTTGCTATGATAAAAGAGTAATAGAATGTAGGTAATTGTAAAGGGAAGGCTGAAAGGGGACAAATTTCAGCGGAGAAAGAGGTAGAGGTAGTGAAGAAATTCTTTGTAGGATTTTTAGTTGTTCTTGGAGTATATTTATATTTCCAAGGAAAGTCTGAAGGAATGGATAAGCTAGTGAATGGAACAAGCTATGTTGATTCAGAAGAAGCAAAACAGATGAAACAAATCATTATAGAGGAAGCGAAGAAAGTAAATCTTCCAGAATGGATACCTCTTGCAATTGCCGAGCATGAAAGTCGATTAAATCCAAGAAGTGTTGGAGATAATGGAACTTCATTCGGATTGTTTCAACTACACCGCAGCGGCGGGCTTGCACCAGAACATTTAACTGATGATGAGCTGAAAGATCCACGTACAAATGCGCAAATTGCAATGCCGCATTTAATGAAAGGATATAAGCGTGGGGTGCAAAAAGGTTTGACTGATTTTGCATTACTGAAATATATAGCGAATACATCTGGATGGCCAGGGAATTTAGGGCCAGAGTGGACGGATAATAACATGAAGTATAACATCGGATTAGAAGATGTGTACTATCGAAATAAAGGTGTAATTAAAGAGTAGGTTTTCTATACCTACTCTGTTTTTTTATGAATAATTTCATCCTTTTCTTTCGTGAAATACTGCGTGAGTTGTATTTTCACCTCTTCTAGTTTTGTAGAAACTTGCGGTATTTTATATCCTACATACAATGGTGAAACGACAAATCTAGGTACAACTTTACAAATAATTTTTCCATTTAAGTAATAGAAGAATAAGTTATAACTACTGCATCCTTTATGGAAATCTGTCAGTATGTAACGTACAGTTTGCTGAATGTAATTTGCCATTTCATCTATATATAAAATATTATCAATGATTATATTGAATTCAGTGAAGCCAATAATGGGACGCTCTGAAATATTAAGCTCAATGCATTCATTTTTTTGAATAATTAACCCTTGGAAATTTTCTTCTTCAATATTTTCAAGATAATCTACATATTTCATTCCGATAATTTGCATGTGTGCATGATGCAAACTTCCACCTGAAAATGGACCGTGATTTTTATATAAAATCACAGATGCGAACTCTTCGTTCTTCTGTAAGTGTAACCAATGTTGAATAGAAAATTGCATTAATTTTCTCATATGTCCTTCGGTATATGTTGCGATATGATCTTCGCAATTATCGGTTTCGATTAACACTGTTTGAAATGTATCTTGTAATGTAGGAAATTTATTTTTTAACCAAATAATAGAACCATCAGTTGCTAAAATATCCGTTAATTGTTCTTTATCGCAAAATGGACATGCAGCGCTTCTATTCCGAATACTTTCTGGTTTTTGTTTACCGATATCGTTTAAAAAATATAGTTGTTGTGTATCCATTTGTATATATGCCCCTTTAAAATATGTGTAAAAATCCCGCTTAATACATTCGGGAAAAGGAGAAGGAAATCCTCTAAAGGAATAGGGGAAAAATAAAAGACAAGATATCCTCATTACGATAGGGTACCTTGTCTTTTATTTTTTCTCTAATAGCGTGTATGGATAATATAGAACATTTTCATTATTTTTCTTTTTTCTCTTTTTTATTGTGTATAAGGTAATTGCTGTGCTTGCAATTATAATAGTGGCTTTCTTCATATTCATATACCCCTTTTTATTGTTGGTTTAATTCTTGGCTAACTGCTTTTGCATCGACTAAAGCGTGTAAAATCATTTTCACCATGTTCATCATATTTCTTCACTCCTTTTTATAGTTCATTTAGTTCGTTTACAACTGCTTGTCCGTTCACTAATACCTCAAAGATTGCTTTTACGATTTCTTTCATCATGTTTGTTTCCTCCTTTTGTTTGTCTCGCTTGTTTACATCTTTATTGTATAGGGAGGCATCTTTTCGTACTATCGCTTTCCATTACGTGAACATAACAGTTTTGTAAGATTTGATGTCACTTATTGAAATGTTTAGTCTATCTTCATTATTTTCAGAAAAATGACTATTCAAACATGAAATTGGAAAGTATAATAAAGAAGTAAGTATTAAATTCCGTACGAAAGGGGTGAATGAGATGAAACGTTCTTTAGCTGCGCGTGCCAAATTTTTAGATTTTATTTATTTTTGTCGTGCGATTTTTCATGATGTAGTTGTTAACGGGATACGTATGCCCTTTTTTAACAATTGCATAGTGACTATTGAACGATAGAAATCTCTTCACCCATTTTTAATAAACGTGTGAAAAGGGAGCTATTTGGCTTCCTTTTTCTATGCCGAAAACCATGGGGAATGTTTCTTTCTCATGGTTTTTTATATTGAAAGGAGTACGGAAAATGACTATTTGTAGTGTAAATAATGTAATGAAATCTTTTGGTGGAAACATCATATTTGAAAATATATCGCTTGAAATAAAGAATGGTGAACGTGTTGGGTTAGTTGGTCGTAACGGTAGTGGGAAGACAACAATCTTTGGACTTCTAACGGGAAGGGAGAGTTTGGATGCAGGAGCCATCCATATGAAGAAAGGTACACGTATTGGTCATGTCGCACAAATTCCGAAGTTTGATGAGGTCATGAATGTATATGATGTATTGAGTTCCGCTTTTAAAGTAGAAAAGGAATTAGAAAAAGAAATGCATGCTCTAGAAAAAAATATGGCGGAGGAGCAGGAACAATCTTCATTGCAAAAGCTAATGGAGAGGTACGGAATAATTCAAGAAAAATTTGCATTTCTCGGTGGTTATGAAATAGAGGCAAATATAATGAAGGTAGCAAATGGCTTACAAGTAACAGACTTATTTCCAAGAGTATTTACGGAATTAAGTGGAGGAGAACAGACGAAAGTTAGCCTTGCATATATGTTATTGCAGAAACCAGATTTACTTCTATTAGATGAACCAACAAATCATTTAGATTTGTTTGCAGTTGAATGGTTAGAGAAATTTTTAAAAGAATATATTGGAACAGTTATGGTTATTTCACACGATCGCTATTTCCTTGATGAAGTTGTAACGAAAATTTTTGATTTGGAAGATGGAGAGATTCACGTGTACCATACGAATTATTCTCAGTTCGTCGAGGAGAAGGAAGAAAGATTACTTCAAGAGTTTCAAGCTTATCAAGAGCAGCAAAAGAAAATAAAGAAAATGAAAGAAGCAATTAAGCGCCTACGTGAATGGGCAAATCAAGCGAATCCTCCGAATGAAGGATTGCATAAGAGAGCAAGAAGTATGGAACGTGCACTGGAACGGATGGAGAAACTAAAAAAACCTATTTTAGAACGAAAACAAATGGGACTTCAGTTTGAAGGGCAAGAGAGAAGTGGGAAAGATGTTGTTGTAATGAAAGAAGTGAGTAAGGGATTTGCTGACCACCCCTTATTTAACGAAGTGAATTTACATGTTCGTTTTCAAGAGCGTGCGGCCATCGTTGGTCGTAATGGTACAGGAAAGACAACGCTACTAAAATTATTATTAGAAGAAATAGAACCAGACGCGGGAGAAATTCGAATTGGTAGTAGTGTGAAAATCGGTTATTTATCCCAGCATGCGTACGGAAATATGAAGAGTAATGTATTAGAGGCTTTTAGAGAATATGTAGCTGTAACAGAGGGAGAAGCGAGACATATATTAGCTAAGTTTTTATTTTATGGTCCAGCGGTGTTTAAGAAAGTAACGCAACTGAGCGGTGGAGAAAGAATGAGGTTAAGACTTGCGCAACTTATGTATCAAGACATCAATTTTCTAATTTTAGATGAGCCGACAAACCATCTTGATATTGAATCAAGGGAAGTTTTAGAGGAAGCCCTTGAGCAATATAATGGGACGATTTTAGCTGTTTCACACGATCGTTATTTTTTAAATAAGTTATTTGAAAAGACGTACTGGATTGATGGATGCCAATTATTTGAGTTTGCAGGAAACTATGCATGGGCTCGTCAAAAGTGGGAGGAAAAGCTTGAGAAGCAAGTAATAAAGCAGAAACGCCAAGGGAGAAAAAGTGTTGAAACGGTTCTTGTAAAAGAGAAAGAAGCTAGGAATCTTGAAGAGATTGAAAATGAGCTAATGCATGTAGAAGAAGATATATATGCAATAGAATGTGAAATGGAACATGTAGCTGATGTTGAAAGACTTGAAAAATTATATGAGGAAAAAACGAAGAAAGAGTTGTTACGAGCGAAGTTATATAGTGATTTAGAGAATATTGTGGAGTAAAGAGTAGAAAGCCACTTCCTTTCAGTTTTGTTGGAGGAAGTTGCTTTTTTCATAATGATATTTTGCTTTAAAGATTAAATGAAGCGGTGTGTTTCACGTGAAACAGTAACTTAGATAAATCCGTGTTCCTCAATTTGCATAGTTTGTGAAACATATGAAAATGATAAGGTGAAAAAGAAATGTCATTAGTGGCTTTTCGATAGGAGTAATTACAAAAACAAAGGCTAATTATTTCCCGAGAGATAAAGTGAAACTTTAATCAGTGGGGGTTTTACTGCCCGGCAAATAGCGGGATAAATATGTATAAAAGAGACTAGTGAATGAAAACGAAAAGAGAGCAAAGTTACAGCTTTACGCGCTGAACTCTGCTCTCTTTTTGCGTGGCATCTTCTCTCGTTGAAATTATAATAGCGATCCCGAGCATGATAAAAAAAGCTAAAAAGAGGACGAACTTTGGGAAGAACGGGAATAGTAATAGCGCTCCGACTATCATAATTGTTAATAATACGTAGTGCAGGACGTATTGGAATAGGTTGTCCATATTTTCGCCCCCTTTTTGGTAATTGGTTATTAGTATTCTATGTTTCATGTTGAAGGAATAGAAGTAGATTTTTAAGTTTTTTAATACGAATTATAGCTGAGTTTTCTTAAAGTATAAATGTAGAGTGATAATTTTGTAAAAATTCTCAAAATATTTATTTAGAAAGAATTGACAAAACATAATGAACGATATAAGCTAATAACCATAAAGTCTACCGGAAAGGTCGGAATAAGATTGTTACCCCTCAAAAACATCTATTTTTTTACGATTAAAACCGACTTTTCCGATTGGCTATAAATGTTGCTGTGGGAGGCATACATAAGGTAATTCGTTCAGAGGGTATAATCATAAAAAGTTAGGGTGGGGACAATGAAGAAAAAGACAAAAAAATGGGCTGGTGTATTTTCGGTATTAATGAGTAGTTCGCTTGTGTTGTCTGCTTGTGGGGGACAGGAGGACGCGGCTTCTACAGAGCCGGTTAAACAGCAGGATTTAAAAAATGTGAAAATTGAAAAGATCGCTGCGACAGATAAAACGAAAGTGCCAGACAAAGCGAAGAATAGAAAAGATACGTTAGTAGTTGGTATTAGTAAGCCAGGCGGCGTATTTTTGCCATACTTCCAACAAAATGGTTGGGATGGAAACGTAACTTCAGTTATTTTTGCATCTCTCGTATCAACCGATAAACAAGGGAAACCAATTCCAGAATTAGCTGAGAAGTGGGACGTTTCTTCTGATCAGTTAACATATACATTCCATTTACGTAAAGATTTGAAATTTAGTGATGGATCGCCATTAACGGCGGATGATGTAGCTTTCACATTGACGCTTTTACATGATAAGGCATATGAAGGTGAAGTAGATATCTCTCAATATGCGGTTAAAGGTGGTAAAGAATATAAGGAAGGAAAAGCAACTTCAATTGAAGGTATTCAAGTTGTTGATCCACAAACAATTAAAATTACAACTGAAAAAGTGAATTCACAAGCTATATTTGTTTTAGGAGGTACAGTACTATCAAAAGCTTATTATGGAAAAGATTATAAGCAAAATACAAGCTTAGATTACTTAAAAGATTTATATGGAAAGCCATTAGCTGCGGGTCCATATAAATTTGAAAAGTATATTCCAGGTCAAGAAGTTCGTTTTGTAGCAAACGAAAATTATTATGCGGGTAAACCAAAAATTCAAAACTTCATTTATAAAATTACTTCTGGTGATACGAAGCTTCAGTTATTCCAAACAGGAGAAGTTGACCATACTGGCTTAGGTACTGGTGATGAGGTTCTTGAACAGGCTAAGGCTTTAGAATTCGCCAATATCCAAATCGAAACAGCACCGTCATTTAGTTATATTTATATGAATAATAATAAGCCTTACTTAAAGGATAAAAAGGTTCGCCAAGCACTTATTTACGGATTAGACCGCAAAAAATATGTTGATACAGCGTTAAAAGGATACGGTACAGTAGCCAATGTACCAATTCATCCAACTTCTTGGGCTTATACGGAAGAAGGAGTTAATAAATACGAATACGATAAAGAAAAAGCGAAAAAATTATTAGATGAAGCAGGGTGGAAAGTTGGTTCGGATGGAATTCGTGAAAAAGATGGTCAAAAATTAAAACTTTCTTATTTCGGTCCAAGTTCGGCTAAAGATAGTGATTTATTAATTCCGATTGCGAAAGAGAATTATAAAGAAATAGGTGTAGAGTTTAATCCTGAATTTATGGACTTTAATACGATGCTTTCTAAGGTAAACAAAGGGGATTATGATTTAGCTTCTGTTTCGACACCGATTACAAGTGATCCGAGTGAAACAGCTGGTGAATATTTGTCTACTGCAAATGAAACTAGTCTTGGTTATAAGAATGCAAAAGTAGATGAGCTAATTCAAAAAGGTATTGAAACTGTAGATATCGAAAAGCGTAAACCTATTTATAAAGAATTGTATAAAGAATTAAGTGATGATCCACCAGTAATTCTATTAAACTACCGTAGAACAATTACTGGTTATAACGGGAATATAAAAGGAATTGATCCTGAAAAGTACAACAGTATTAGTGCAAACTTACCAGTATTATCATTTGAAAAATAACGATAAGAATGTATAAGTAGAAGACATTTTTTCATTCGGTTAGTAATGTGCCGCTTTGAAAAAATGTTCTTCTATTTTAAGCATAAGATTGGAGAGAAAAAGGGTGAAAACATATATTGTTCGTAGGTTGTTACAAATGATTCCTACACTGCTTGGTACATCAATTATTATCTTCGTCCTGTTCGCACTTCTTCCTGGGGATTATATTGATTCAAACCCGAAAATTACACCGGAAAGAGCAGCTGAACTGAGGGAGTTATATGGGTTGAACAAACCAATTGTTGAGCGTTATTTTCATTGGTTAGGTAATGCATTGCAAGGGGACTTTGGCTTCTCGCTTCAATATCAAGAGCCTGTAACGTCATTATTAAATAAATTTATTTGGAATTCTTTTAGTGTAGCAATTATTGCATTGTTTTTTATTTGGCTAATTGCACTTATTATCGGTGTATTCTCGGCGACGAAGCAACATTCTTTATTCGATAAACTTGTAACAATCGGTGTTTTTGCAGCAATGTCATTTCCTTCATTCTTTATCGGTTTGTTTTTAATTAAGGTGTTTGCGGTTGACTTTAAGTTATTACCGATAGGTGGAATGATTGATGTTGGCAGTAATTCAACAGGATTTGCTTACGTGATAGAAGTTGCAAAACATATGATTTTACCAGTATTTATTTTGACACTTCTTGGGGTCGGCTCGCTAACTCGTTATTTTAGAACAAGTATGTTAGAGGTTGTAAGACAAGATTACATACGAACAGCAAGAGCGAAAGGTTTGAAGGAGAAGACGGTTATTTATAAGCATGCATTAAAAAATGCAATTTTACCGGCAATTACGTTATTAGCATTTGAATTACCTGGATTGTTTTCTGGGGCAATTATTATTGAACAAATTTTTAACTGGCCAGGGATTGGTAATATTCAATTAGAAGCATTAAATTTCCGTGACTATACAGTATTGATGGCATTTACGATGTTTCTTTCTTGTTTAACAATCGTTTCAAACTTTTTAGCAGATATCGTATATGCAGTTGTTGATCCAAGAATTCGGTTGAAGTAAGGGGGGAAAGAAATGGAGACTGTTACAGTAATTACAGAAAAAAAGAGAAGAAATGAATCATCACCATGGCGACAAGCTTTTAAAAAGATAAAGAAAAATAAGATGGCACTTGTAGGGTTTTATGCATTAATTTTTATGTTTTTATTTTGTTTTATCGGTCCGTTCTTTTCTCCATATGCATCAGGAAAAATACAAGTTGCGCTCATTAACAAACCACCTAGTTTTTCTCATTGGCTTGGTACAGATCAATTAGGAAGAGATATTTTAACAAGGCTTATGCAAGCGGGACGTATTTCATTAACCATTGGTTTAGCTTCAATGGTTTTATCGGTTATACTTGGAGCTTTATTAGGAGCGATTGCAGGTTTTTATCGTGGTATTGTGGACAATATTATTATGCGACTTGCAGATATTTTAATGTCGATGCCAGGATTACCGTTACTTATTATAATGGGTGCGATTTTATCAGAGTGGAAAGTACCGTCTGATTATCGTTTGTATGTCATTATGATTATTTTAAGTTTAGTAGGTTGGCCAGGGCTTGCACGCCTTGTAAGAGGGCAAATTTTATCACTTAGGGAGCAAGCATTTATGCAAGCTGCGGATGTGTTAGGAATAAAAGATTACCGGAAAATTATATATCACTTAATACCTAATGTTTTACCCATTTTAATTGTCGTATCTACATTAGGTGTTGCAGGTTCTATTTTGGGAGAATCCGCACTAAGTTACTTAGGTCTCGGAGTCGTTCCACCTACACCATCATGGGGGAACATGATTAGCGCAGCTAACTCATTAATCGATTTCCAAAAGCGTCCATGGTTATGGATTCCGCCTGGTTTTGCAATCTTTATAACAGTTGTATCAATTAATTTACTTGGTGATGCACTTCGTGATGCATTAGATCCAAAGATGAGACGGTAGGTGAGGAGATATGAGTAAAGCGGTAGTAGAGCTGAAAGATTTACAAACACACTTTCAGACAGAAGAAGGGACAGTAAAAGCTGTGAATCATGTTAGTTTTTCTGTTCGAGAAGGTGAAACTGTTTGTGTTGTAGGTGAATCTGGTTGCGGAAAAAGTGTAACGGCGTTATCTATTATGGGACTTATTGCTGAATCAGGCAGTGTAGTAGGTGGAGATATTTTATATGAAGGAAAAAGTCTTTTAGGAATGAAAGAGAAAGAGCTTCGTAGTTTACGAGGGAATGATATTGCGATGATTTTCCAAGAACCGATGACATCGCTAAACCCCGTCTTCACTGTAGGAGAGCAAATTGTAGAAACGTTAAGGGAGCATGAATTACTTAGTAAAAATGAAGCATATAAGAAGGCAATTGAGTTAATTCGTAAAGTTGGCATAGCCCGCGCTGATGAAATCGTCCATTCTTATCCGCATGAACTGAGCGGTGGGATGTTACAACGTATTATGATTGCTGTTGCACTTAGTTGTAATCCTAAGTTATTAATTGCGGATGAACCAACAACAGCTCTTGATGTTACCATTCAGGCTCAAATATTGGATCTACTAAGACAAGTGAAAGAAGAATTTAAAACGTCGATTTTATTAATTACACATGACTTAGGTGTCGTAGCAGAAATGGCTGATTATGTTGTCGTTATGTATGGCGGGAAAGTTATTGAAGAAGCCCCAGTACTAGAGATATTCCAAAATCCAAAACATCCTTATACGAAAGGATTATTGAAATCAAAACCAGTAATGGGAAAACGAATAGATAAACTATATTCTATTCCAGGGCAAGTTCCGAATTTAGTTGGTTTAGGTGAGTTTTGTTACTTTAGTGGGCGTTGTGAGCATTGTATGGAAATATGTGAAAAAGAAGCCCCAAATCTAAATGTAAATGATGAAAATCATAAAGTAGCTTGCTGGTTATATGAGGAGCGTGCGGAACAATGAGTGAACCATTATTAGAGGTAAAAAACCTAAAGACATATTTTCCAATCAAGGGTGGCGTATTTAGTAGAACAATTGGGCATGTAAAAGCAGTTGATGGAGTAAGTTTTACTATTAATAAAGGTGAAGTGTTTGGTCTCGTTGGCGAATCAGGGAGCGGAAAAACAACAATAGGAAAAACAATTTTACGCCTCGTTCAAAAAACGGAGGGAGAAGTGAAGTTTAAAGGGGAAGATGTTCATTCTTTATCCAAGGATGAATTAAGAAAACATCGCCCTAATATGCAGCTCGTTTTCCAAGATCCATTTAGTTCATTAAATCCGAGAATGAGAATTGGAGAAGCGCTTGGAGAGCCAATGTTGGCCCACGGATTAGCGACGAAAGAAAATGTTCGTGAAAAGGTAATTGAAGTATTGGAGTTATGTGGATTAGCTCCTTATCATATTGACCGGTATCCCCATGAGTTTTCTGGTGGACAACGTCAGCGTATCGTAATCGCAAGAGCTATGGTATTAAATCCAGAATTCATTGTAGCTGATGAACCTGTGGCGGCACTAGATGTATCTATCCAAGCACAAATTATTAATTTATTTAGTGAGTTACAGGAGAAAAAGGGATTATCTTATTTATTCATTTCGCATGATTTAAGTGTAGTAGAACATTTATGTACGAAAATCGGAATTATGTATTTAGGTACGATTGTGGAGACAGCACCGCGTGATGAGTTATTTACCAATCCGCTACATCCTTATACGAAAGCATTGTTATCAGCTGTTCCAATACCAGATCCAACAGTGAAGCGAGAGCGAATTATACTAGAAGGGGATATTCCAAGTCCAGCAAATCCACCTTCGGGCTGTCGTTTTCATACACGTTGCCCATTTGCAACGGATGTTTGTAAAAAAACAGTACCAGAATTCCGTAATGTTGGTACAGAGCATTTTGTTGCTTGTCATCACGTATAAAAGAAAAGGACCCTTTCAAATGGAAAGAGTCCTTTTCTTTTATTTACTAGATGAAGTTTGTTTCAATACAAATTGCTCAATTGCGTGAGCAACACCATGTTCATTGTTTGTTAATGTTACAACATCACATAGTTTTTTTACATCTTCTTCAGCATTTCCCATCGCAACTGATAAGCCAGCTACTTGTAACATTGGCACATCATTAAAGTTGTCCCCGATTGCAATAGTATCTTCAATTGGTATATTGAAATAAGCAGCCATTTCTTGTAGACCGTTTCCTTTATGACCAAGCTTATCCATAATTTCTACATTAGTAGGAGCTGATGCTGTAACCGAAATATCAGTGTCTTCTTGTAACATACTTAATAGCTGTGCACGATGCGTTGCATTAAATGTCAAAATGAAGAATTTAGATATTTCTAATTCTGGATTATTTACAACATCTTCAATTTTTTGGAAATCAGTAATTAAGTTTGATTTCTTTTGTTTTTCTGTAATTCTCTCAAGCTCCTCAAGTGTAACATCTAATGCATGCTTGTTCTCTTCGAAAGCTTGCATGACTTGATCTTGCCATGTATATGGAGAATAAACTCCTTTATTCGTATATAGCTTATAAGGAAAACCTTCAGATTCTAGTAATTTTGCAAGCTTGTATACTTTATCGTTTTGTAAACAACGCGAGTTAATTACTTTTCCATCCACATAAACAATTGCCCCATTGCTTGCTCCGACTGGAAGAGATAATTTATATTCTTCCAATAGTTTTAAAGCATCCTCTTTCGCACGACCAGAACAGATCATTACAATATGACCGGCTTCTTGTGCAGTTTGGATTGCTTGTAGGTTTTCTTTGGAGATTTCAAGATTAGATGATAGTAGTGTACCATCCATATCTAATGCGATTAATTTCAAAATGACCACCTCTTTGTTTTTATTATACATAGTTATATAGAGGAAACATATAAACTTATCTTGGAAAGACGGTATTTTATCTCATATTAAAAGTAAGTAAAGATTAGATAGGTTTAGTGGCACTAAATAAACAATTTGTAACAAAAATAGAGAGGAATATGGATACATTTCACTTTATGACTGTAATGTTACGCGAATGTTACAAACGTGGACTTAGTGAAAAACGCATTAAATAAAGGTTTTTGAGGGTTGTTATAAAAAAACGTAAAAAAAGTGTAATAAATTTTACGTAATTATATTGCAACGTAATAATAGTTATGTTACATTAATGTTACAAACATTACGTTATCAAATTTAATGTAACGTTAACATAAAAACTATGAAATAAACATTTCTTAGAAATTACATATAGATAACTTATAAAAAAAGGAGAATGAAAGATATGAAAGAGCAAGTATTACAAGTAACAAAAGGTGACTTCGTAGGATCAGCAAGTGGAGC
>NZ_CP016285.1:185632-207213 GCF_001679765.1 Bacillus sp. B25(2016b)
GCAGTAGTATTAACAGCGTTAATCGTATTTCTATCAAGCGTATTAGTATAATAGAAGTTTTAAATCAAACAAAAAAGGAAGGAGAATGAGGGATATGAACAGTGAACAAGTGTTTCAAGTAACAAAAACAGATTTATTAGGATCCTTAGGTGGAGCGGTAATAGTAACATCATTTATTCTATTCCTTGCAAATGTATTAGTATGAGATATATAAATACAATCATTCAAAAAAAATAAAGATTCTAACGTATTGGTAAGTAGTTAATATGTTGGAGTCTTTTTTATATTCTTCTTATATACCCTCAAGTATTAAAGTTACCTCATTATCCAGCATTCAATGCTAATTAAACGCTGCGGTTGAAACTTGATTCAACGAATAATCAAAAATCCATTGAATAAAATCAAGCTGTATTTCAAAGAGAAAAAAGTCGAATTTTATATGTAAGAAAAAAAGAGGAATTTGACAGAAAAGATAGAAAATTTTAAAGGTCAGAATTTGTTAGCTTGCTAACTAATTTCTATTAATTAATGTTGGAAGCGTTTTCGGTTGGTTTTAAGTATGGACCATTTAATCTATTTACAGGGGGATGAAGATATTATGAAACAAAAATCTATGGATACGCTAGCTGCACAAATGGAGGACTTTTTTCCAGTACGTGATGTAGATCATTTGGAATTTTACGTAGGGAATGCAAAGCAATCGAGTTATTATCTTGCGAGAGCGTTCGGATTCAAAATTGTAGCTTACTCTGGATTAGAAACTGGAAACCGTGAAAAGGTATCTTATGTTCTTGTGCAAAAAAATATGCGTTTCGTTGTGTCTGGAGCTTTAAGTAGTGAAAATCGTATTGCAGAGTTTGTAAAGACTCATGGTGATGGCGTGAAGGATGTGGCACTACTTGTTGATGATGTTGATAAAGCATACTCAGAAGCAGTGAAACGTGGTGCCGTCGCAATTGCTCCACCACAGGAATTAACAGATGAGGAAGGTACATTGAAAAAAGCAGTTATTGGTACGTATGGTGATACAATTCATACGCTTGTAGAGCGTAAAAATTATAAAGGGGCATTTATGCCAGGATTCCAAAAGGTAGAATTTAATATTCCATTTGAAGAGTCTGGTTTAATTGCTGTTGATCATGTAGTTGGTAATGTTGAAAAAATGGAAGAGTGGGTTAGTTATTACGAGAATGTTATGGGCTTTAAACAAATGATTCATTTTGATGATGACGATATTAGTACAGAGTATTCGGCGTTAATGTCGAAAGTTATGACGAATGGAAGTCGTATTAAGTTTCCTATTAACGAACCAGCAGACGGAAAGAGAAAGTCACAAATTCAAGAGTATCTAGAATTCTATAATGGAGCTGGTGTACAACATCTTGCTTTATTAACAAGTGATATTGTTAAAACAGTTGAAGCGCTTCGTGCAAATGGGGTGGAGTTTTTAGATACACCTGATACTTATTATGATGAGTTAACTGCACGAGTTGGAAAAATTGATGAAGAAATTGATAAGTTAAAAGAATTAAAGATCTTAGTAGATCGTGATGATGAAGGTTACTTACTACAAATCTTTACGAAACCAATTGTAGATCGCCCGACTTTATTTATTGAAATCATTCAACGTAAAGGTTCTCGTGGATTTGGTGAAGGAAACTTTAAAGCGTTATTCGAATCAATTGAAAGAGAACAAGAGCGTCGCGGGAACTTATAAGATTTGTATCCACCAGCAAAAGTCCCTTTGCTGGTGGAAATTTCATTTTTATAAGGAGGAATCAGGATGAAATTTGTTACATTTCGTCTTCCTTCAAAAGAACTACGAGCTGGATGGCTTGAAGGTGACAAAGTAATAGATATGAATCTTGCTAGTGAAGGAGAAATCCCTTCTTCTATGATGGCTTTTTTAGAGAAAGCAGATGAGTATGTAGAAGTAGTGCGGAATATTAAGAATCCAAATAAGGGTATATATGCTTTAGAAGAAGTACAATTGACAGCTGCTCTTCCTAATCCGAGTAGTATTCGAGATTTTTACGCATTTGAACAACATGTAAAAACAGCTCGCGGACGAAGAGGATTAGATGTTGTGCCTGAATGGTATGATATTCCGGTTTTTTATTTTACTAATCATCGTGCTGTAATTGGTTCCGGTGATTTTGTAATTGGTCCGAAAAAGTCTAAAAAGCTTGATTATGAGTTGGAGATTGCTTGCGTAATAGGAAAAGAAGGGCGAAATATTTCTCGTGAGCAAGCAGAGGAATATATTTTTGGTTATTGTATTATGAACGACTGGAGTGCGAGAGACTTACAAGCAACAGAAATGAAAGTAGGTCTCGGTCCAGCGAAAGGAAAAGACTTTGCAACTTCTTTAGGAGCACATCTCGTTACGAAAGAGGAATTAGACGTTTATCGTAATGATGATCGATATAATTTAGAAATGACTGCTCATGTAAATGGAAAACTATTATCAAAGGGAAACTTCCAAGATATTTACTATACATTTGCTGAAATGATTGAACGTGCTTCAGAGGACGTTACGTTATATCCAGGAGATGTGATTGGTTCTGGGACAGTAGGAACAGGATGTATTTTAGAACTGGGTACAGAAGAGTGGCTACAAGATGGAGATGTTGTAGAACTGTCGATTACTGGTTTAGGTACACTACGTAATACGATCAAAAAAGAAAAGGAAGCGGGTGATGGGCATGTTTTATCGTCACATGGGAGAACTACCTCATAAACGACATGTACAATTTCGTAAAAAAGATGGATCGCTTTATCGTGAACAGGTAATGGGAACAAAAGGTTTTTCTGGTACGCAGTCTATTTTGTATCATCATTATATGCCAACAGAAGTAGGTCATTCTGCATTATCGCATTCTTGTCAGTTGCAGTATGAAGAGGATGTTGCTCTTTCTCATCGCCACTTTCGAACGAAAGAAAGTAAAAAAAGTGGTGATGCAATAAGTGGACGGAATTTCATACTTGGAAATGAAGATTTGTTAATTGGAGTAGTGAGTCCAACAGAAAAAATGGATTATTTCTATCGTAATGGTGATGGCGACGAAATGTTATTTGTTCATTATGGAACAGGAAAAATTGAAACGATGTTTGGAACGATTCACTATAGAAAAGGCGACTATGTAACGATTCCAATTGGAACGATTTATCGTGTTATTCCAGATGAAGGAGAGACTAAGTTTCTTGTTGTAGAGGCGAATAGCCAAATTACAACGCCGCGTCGTTATCGAAATGAATACGGACAATTGTTAGAGCATAGTCCGTTTTGTGAAAGAGATCTTCGTGGTCCAGAAAAATTAGAGACATATGATGAAAAAGGCGAGTTTGTCGTAATAACAAAATCAAGAGGCTATATGCATAAACATGTTTTAGGACACCACCCGTTAGATGTTGTTGGATGGGATGGCTATTTATATCCGTGGGTATTTAATGTAGAGGATTTTGAACCAATTACAGGGCGCATTCATCAGCCGCCGCCAGTACATCAAACATTTGAAGGACATAATTTTGTTATTTGCTCTTTCGTACCACGTTTATACGATTATCATCCAGAGTCAATTCCGGCACCATATTATCATAGTAATGTTAATAGTGATGAAGTTCTTTACTATGTAGAAGGAAACTTTATGAGTCGCAAAGGTGTGGAAGAAGGTTCTATTACACTTCATCCGAGCGGGATTCCCCATGGGCCGCATCCTGGGAAAACGGAGGCAAGTATAGGGAAGAAAGAGACGCTTGAATTAGCTGTTATGATAGACACATTCCGTCCGCTTCGTATTGTCAAACAAGCACATGAAACAGAAGATGAAAAGTATATGTATAGCTGGATTGAACAAGGTTCATATACTGTGAAATAAGTAAAAAAAGCATGCTCTCAATAAGGGAGCATGCCTTTTTTGTGGAATCGACATGTGTAATAATACCAAAAAGAGTTGTCGAAAGATATATAGAAAGAATGATAAGGATCGTGCATATTTAGAAGAATTTCTACTTGTTTCGACAAAAGTATTGACTAGGAAAAGCGTAATGAGTAAAATAAAAAAGCGAATTAAAAATTTTCAGAAAATTTAAAACTTGGAGGAGTGAAAGATGAAGCGAATTTTTCAAAAGAAGCCAATTGCAAAGTTAATGCAAGAAAGTAAGCAAAAAACGTTAGCAAGAACATTGGGCGCGCTAGATTTAACTATGCTTGGAATCGGAGCAATTGTTGGAACTGGTATTTTTGTTCTAACGGGTGTTGTGGCAGCGAAACATTCTGGGCCAGCTATTATATTATCATTTGCGATTGCCGCTCTAGCTTGTGCCTTTGCTGCATTTTGTTATGCTGAATTTGCTTCTTCAGTTCCTGTCTCGGGCAGTGTGTATACGTATACATACGCGACGATGGGGGAAGTATTCGCATTTTTAATTGGCTGGGATTTAATGCTTGAATATTTACTTGCTACATCTGCTGTAGCGAACGGTTGGTCTGCATATTTTCAATCTTTATTAAAGGGGTTTGGAATTCATATCCCGACTATTCTCTCCTCGGCTCCTGGTACAGGTAAGGGTGGAATAATTGATCTACCTGCAGTTCTAATTATTTTAGTGATGACAGTTCTTTTATCTAGGGGTGTTCGTGAAAGTGCACGAGTAAATAACATTATGGTATTTATTAAAATAGCAGTTGTTCTTATTTTTATCTTTGCTGGTTTTAATTATGTGAAACCTGAAAACTGGACGCCTTTTATGCCATTTGGTTTAGATGGTGTAATGGCTGGAGCGGCTACAGTATTTTTCGCATTTATAGGATTTGATGCAGTTTCAACAGCGGCAGAAGAAGTGAAACGTCCGCAACGTGATTTACCAATTGGTATTATTGCATCGTTATTAATTTGTACAGTTCTTTATATCGTTGTTTCGCTTATTTTGACAGGAATTGTTCCATACGGGCAGCTAAATATATCAGATCCAGTTGCTTTCGCACTTCAATTTATTGGACAAGATGGTTTAGCGGGGGTAATTTCAGTAGGAGCAATTACAGGAATTACAACAGTAATGCTAGTTATGATGTATGGGCAAGTTCGTGTTTCTTATGCGATGAGCCGAGATGGTTTACTGCCGAAGCGTCTAGCTAAAGTTCATCCAAAATTTAAAACGCCATTTTTAAATACATGGACAACGGGAATTATTGCGGCACTAATTTCAGGATTAATAGATTTAAATGTTTTAGCGCATCTTGTAAATATGGGGACATTGTCAGCATTTGCACTCGTAGCTGTTGCGGTAATCGTAATGAGAAGAACTCATCCAGACTTACCAAGGGCATTTAAGGCTCCGCTTGTACCATTTTTACCAGCATTAACAGTGATCTTCTGTTTATACTTAATGCTTCAATTATCGGGGACAGCATGGATTAGTTTTGGGATATGGATGGTTATTGGTATAGCGGTTTACTTCTTATATAGCCGAAAACATAGTGCTTTAAATAATAGTAAAAAAGAAGAAGATGTTGCGAATTTATAAGCGGAAAAATCCATTCTAATTCTGTTAGAATGGATTTTTTTGTTTGAAAATTTACATTTTTCCGAACTTATTATAAGATAATTGTTGGCTAACTAAAGGGGTGAAATGATGAAAAATACGTGGCGTGAGTTAAGGGATATGGACCGTAACGTATGGATTCGATTTATTGGAGAGACGTTAAATGGAATTGCAATGATGATGTTAATGCCTTTTTTTGCATTATATTTAAAAGATAAGGTAGATTCGTTGTTGGAAGTTGGGGTTATTATGGCGCTTTCTCCAATTGCTGCAAGTTTTGGGTCACTTATAGGAGGGAGAATTGCTGACATATATGGAAGAAAGCCTATTATGATATTTTCTATGGCAAGTAATGCGTTATTAATGCTCGGTTTTCTATTTATAGAAGGATTTATTCCATATGCAATTTTATCTATTTTTTTAGGGTTGAGTAATTCTTTATTTCATCCAGCTGCATCAGCTATGGTCGCAGATGTAACGGTACCAGAAAAAAGAACAGAGGCATATGGTTTATTACGAATGGGACACAATATAGGTGCTGCGATTGGTCCGATAATGGGAGCATCAGTAGTTGTGTTGTCAAAGAACCTTGTGTTTATTATTGCCTCTTCTACAATGCTATTTTATGCGTTACTTGTATTACTTCTTATTCAAGAGACGATGCCAAAAAGGACAGATAGGGAAGAACATAAAGAAAAGGAATCTGGAGCAGTTTGGAAAATTGTAATGCGAGATAAGGCATTAATGATTTACTTATTAGCAGGTATTATCATTTCGATGGGTTTTTCTCAAACGGAAGGCATGTTGCCACTACATTTTGATAATGAAATGAAGCGTATTTTTGGAACGAATAATCCATATCCATATTTAATGGCGTTAAACGGACTATTAGTTGTTTTATTCCAGTTTCAAATTTCAAAATGGGCTACGGATAAACCAGTCGGGAAGACGATGTTATATGGTGCATGTTTATTCGGGATTGGATTATTTTTTATAGGGTGGTTACCGAAGTGGTTTGGAGAATTTAATACAAATGCTACAATTATTTTAATAACACTACTGTTCGTTTATGCTATATATACGCTAGGTGAAATGATTATGTCGCCTGTACAGATGACATTTGTAGCAAATTTGGCCCCTGAGCATTTGAGAGGGACTTATATGGGAGCTGCAAGTTTGCAGTGGATTACAGGAAGCGCATTTGGTCCACTTTTGGGAGGTTTTTTATTAGATCGATTACTTGGTCACTTTCTATTTACAATTTTAGCTGTAGGATGTGTAGTTGCAGGTATTGTATATGTTTCTTTAGATCGCCTTGTGGAGCAAAGGCAAAAAGACACACTAACCAAACAATCTTCTTAGTGAATAGGTGACATACACAAAAAAGGGGATTTCTACATATTTTAGGTACATAACTAGATTAGATTGCCATTTTATTTTGTGTAGCTATATAGAAAATGAAATGAAAAACCAATAAGTGATGTTATTTAATTATTTATGGAAGTTACATTTTATTTCAAATAGGAACTACCTATTTTTATAAAAAGTGCTAAAATAGAAAAATGAAAACAATTGGTTAGGGTGATTTCATTGACGAAAATTAAATTAGGTTTATTATATGGTGGAAAATCAGCTGAGCATCAAGTTTCGCTACAGACGGCTCTTGCTGCTATTAAAGCGTTAAATCAAGATAAATTCGAGATTCATCCAATTTATATTACAGAACAAGGTCAATGGGTACGTGGTGAGCGTATTGAAGGCGAAGTAACAGATGTTGAAGCTTTAAAAATGAGCGGTGCAGAAAATGCGATTTCTCCGTTATCATTAAGTACAGAAATTATCCCATCTGCAGCTTCTGAGGAGAACGCTATTGACGTTATTTTCCCATTACTACATGGACCAAACGGTGAAGATGGAACGGTTCAAGGACTATTAGAATTAATGAATATCCCTTATGTAGGAAATGGTGTTCTAGCATCATCTGCTGGTATGGATAAAGTTGTTATGAAAAACATCTTTGCAGAGGCTGGTTTAAAACAAGCAAAATATGCATCCTTCATTCGTAGTGCATGGGAAAAAAATCGTGAGGAAGCTTATTCTAAAGTAGAAGATAAGTTAGGATATCCTTGCTTCGTAAAACCAGCGAACCTTGGTTCAAGTGTTGGTATTAATAAGTGTAAAAATCGTGAAGAACTTGAGGATGCATTTGTAGAGGCATTCCAATTTGATCGCAAAATTATTGTAGAAGAAAATATTGTAGGTCGTGAAGTAGAAGTTGGGGTACTAGGTAATGATGAGCCGAAATGTTCAGTTGTAGGTGAAATCGTTCCGAAAAAGGACTTCTATGATTATAAGTCGAAATATATCGATGGTGATACAGCGCTAATTATTCCAGCTGAAATGACAGAAGAAGAATCTAATGTAATTAAGCGTGATGCGATTATTGCATTCCAATCATTAGACGGTGCAGGTTTAACGCGAGCTGATTTCTTCTTAACGAAAGATGGAGAAGTGTATATTAACGAAGTAAACACAATGCCAGGATTTACACCGTTCAGTATGTTCCCTCTATTATGGCAACATACTGGGTTACCGTATCCAGAATTAATCGAAGAGCTAATTCGTTTAGCGATTGAACGTCACGAAGAAAAACAAAAAATTAAATATACAATCTAACAAAAAAGGAGGAAGCACTATTCATAGGAATAGTGCTTCCTCTATGTAAGGAGCGTTTCTATATGATAAAGCGAATGTTAAAGCAAGTGGAACAGATGGTAAATGGTACTGGATTAGCAGAGCAATATGAGGGAATTACTATTCAAGGCGTGTCTATTGATACAAGAAAAATTGAAAAAGGAAACTTGTATGTTCCGATTCAAGGGGAGCGCTTTGATGGACATGGTTTTGTAGATAAAGCTGTTGAAAATGGAGCTGTGGCTACATTATGGATGAAAGATGTAGCGAATCCACCTGAGAATCTTCCGGTTATTTTTGTGGAAGACACGCTATCGGCATTGCAAATGTTAGCGAAAAACTATCGTGATCAATTGGATGTTAAAGTTGTAGGTGTAACGGGTAGTAACGGTAAAACATCTACGAAAGATATTGTAACAAGTCTTCTTGCGACTAAATTCAAAGTGCAAAAAACAGAAGGGAACTTCAATAACCATATCGGATTACCTCTTACCATTTTAAACTTAGAAGAAAATACAGAAGTAGCAGTATTAGAGATGGGTATGTCAAGCCGAGGCGAAATTGAATTCTTATCTAAGTTAGCTCGTCCTAATGCAGCTATCATTACGAATATCGGTGAGGCACATTTAATGGATTTAGGATCTCGTGAGGCAATTGCTGAAGCGAAATTAGAAATTGTTACAGGGTTACAAGAAGGTGGCGTGTTCGTATATAACGGAGATGAGCCTTTATTAACGAATCGTGTTCCTGAAATGAATTTAGCAGCAGAAACGGTTACGTTTGGTGATGCAAGAGCAAACGATTATTATCCAACGACTGTAACATTACAAGCAACTGGGACACATTTCAAAATGAATAGAGATGAAAATATTTCATTCTACTTACCTGTGTTAGGAAAACATAATGTGTATAATACACTTGCTTCAATGGCAATTGCGAAACATTTTGGTGTAACGTGGGAAGAGATGAAAGAAGGTTTAGTAACACTTCAAATGACGGGCATGCGTATGGAAATTGTGAAAACAAATAGTGGTTTAACAATTATCAACGATGCTTATAATGCAAGTCCGACGGCTATGGAAGCAGCATTCCATTTAATGAATGGTTTAGATGGTTTTGCTAAAAAAATCGTTGTGCTCGGTGATATGTTAGAACTTGGAGATCAAGAAGTACAGTTCCATTATGAGGTAGGAAAATTAATCGATCCAGCAAAAATCTCGTATGTATTCACATACGGTAGATTAGGGGCTCAAATTGCTGAAGGAGCGAAAATTAATTTCCCTAATGAACGTGTAAAGGCGTATGATAATAAAGAAGAGTTAGTAAAAGATTTACAAGCAGTAGTCGATGTGAAAGATGTTGTATTAATAAAAGCATCTCGCGGTATGAAATTAGAAGAAGTAATTACGATGTTGAAATAATTGGTGTATATAAATAGGGATGATAGTTACGAAAATAGAAGAAACTTATAATAAGCGCTTACAGTAAATATAAAAAAATAAAAGTGAAGAAAAAAACTCTGAATATGAAAATAAGGTAACAGTTGGGTTTGCTTTTTACACATACAAAACTTATAATTGATAAAGTGTAATAACGTTTAGAAGTATTTTCGTGAAGAATATACGCCCGTTTATATACGTGAGCATTCAGGAAAAGGGCTTTTCCGCAAATTCGGAAAACGCCTTTTTTTAAATGATAAGTATAGGATAGAAAAGGAGAAGTAACATTGACAACATTTCGAGAATTAGGATTAAGTGATTCTTTACTGCAATCTGTTGAAAGTATGGGCTTTGAAGAGGCTACACCAATTCAAGCTGAAACAATTCCACATGCATTGCAAGGTAAAGATATTATTGGGCAAGCGCAAACAGGTACAGGGAAAACAGCAGCATTCGGATTACCACTATTAGATAAAGTGGATACACATAAAGAATCGGTTCAAGGTATTGTTATCGCGCCAACGCGTGAATTAGCAATTCAAGTTGGAGAAGAATTATACAAAATTGGTAAGCATAAACGTGTTCGTATTTTACCAATTTATGGTGGTCAAGATATTAACCGCCAAATTCGTGCTCTAAAAAAACACCCACACATTATTGTTGGTACGCCGGGTCGTATTTTAGATCATATTAACCGTAAAACACTTCGTCTGCAAAACGTAGAGACAGTTGTTCTTGACGAAGCGGATGAAATGTTAAACATGGGCTTCATTGAAGACATTGAAGCAATTTTAACAGATGTGCCAGAAACACATCAAACATTACTATTCTCAGCGACAATGCCGGATCCAATCCGCCGTATTGCTGAGCGTTTCATGACTGAGCCTCAACACATTAAAGTAAAAGCAAAAGAAGTAACAATGCCAAACATTCAGCAGTTCTATTTAGAAGTGCAAGAAAAGAAAAAGTTTGACGTGTTAACACGCTTATTAGATATTCAATCTCCAGAGCTTGCAATCGTATTCGGTCGTACAAAGCGCCGTGTTGATGAATTATCAGAAGCATTAAACTTACGTGGTTATGCTGCAGAAGGTATTCACGGTGATTTAACTCAGGCGAAACGTATGTCTGTATTACGTAAATTTAAAGAAGGTTCTATTGAAGTTCTTGTTGCAACAGACGTTGCTGCACGTGGTCTTGATATTTCAGGCGTAACGCACGTATATAACTTCGATATTCCACAAGATCCAGAATCATACGTTCACCGTATCGGTCGTACTGGTCGTGCAGGTAAAAAAGGTATTGCAATGCTATTTGTAACACCACGTGAATCAGGACAATTAAAAAATATCGAGCGTACAACAAAACGTAAAATGGACCGCATGGATGCACCGACACTTGACGAGGCATTAGAAGGTCAACAACGTTTAATCGCTGAAAAGCTTCAAAGCACAATTGAAAATGAAAACTTAGCATACTACAAGCGTATTGCAGAAGAAATGTTAGAAGAAAATGACTCTGTAACAGTAGTAGCTGCTGCTTTAAAAATGATGACTAAAGAGCCGGATACAACTCCGATCGCTTTAACATCAGAACCACCTGTTGTTTCAAGAGGCGGCGGTTCTAAAAAACGCGGCGGTAACGGAGGCGGATACCGTGATGGTAACCGTAATCGTAGTCGTGATGCACGCGGCGGTGGCGATGGACGTAATCGTGACCGTAACCGTGATCGCAATCGTGATGGTAACCGCGATCGTAATCGTGATGGTGGTAGTCGTGGTCGTAGAGGTGAAGGCCAAGGTCGCCCTGGTTCTTCAAATGGACGCGGCGAAAGAAAACATCATAGCCGTCCACAAGCTTAATAAAAAAAGAGAATGCCCTTTGCGGGCATTCTCTTTTTTTATTTCTATAATTGTGCATACTACATAATAGTTATGATAGAAAAGGGGCTGTTATATGCTTGTAAGGCTTGGTTACGTTGCGATGAGTGTACATTTGAAGAATGCATCTCCATCTCAAACGATGACATATGCACAGTTTCAGAAATTAGATGATCGTGCTGCTGCAATTCGTAAACTTGAAAGAATTGCTAATTCCAATTTAGAAAATTGTTTACGTTTATTAAAGCATAATAAAGGGCATGACATATCTTTCTTTCGGCTCAGTTCAAAGCTCATTCCTTTAGCGAATCATGAGGAATTGATAGAGTGGAACTATATTCGTCCTTTAAAAGAAAATTTAAAAAAACTAGGTGAATATGCAGTTCATATGAATATGAGAATTGATTTCCATCCAGATCATTTTGTTGTACTAAATTCACCTGAGGAGAGTGTTTTTAAACAATCTGTAAAAACATTGCAGATGCACAAAAAATTATTAAAAGGTATGGGGATTGAACATAAGCAACGATGTGTACTGCATGTTGGAGGAGGATATAAAGATAAAGAACTTGCATTAGAGCGCTTTATAGAGAATTGGTCGAATGTCCCAAGGGGTATTCAAGAAATGATTATATTAGAAAATGATGATACAACCTTTACGTTAGAGGAAACATTATATTTAGGAGAAAAATTAGATATTCCCGTCGTATTTGACTTGCATCACCATATGATGAATAATGAGCAAGAAGATTGGTATGAAGATTGGGCACGTGTCGTTCATACGTGGGAAACGTCTTTGTTGCCGGTTAAAATGCATATCTCTAGCCCTAGAGAGGGAAAAGATCCAAGAGCTCATGCAGATTATATTAATGTAGAGGCATTTTTATCTTTTTTAAGAAGGATAAAGGGAAGTGTTCCGCAAATTGATTGTATGATTGAGGCGAAGATGAAGGATGAGTCTTTATTTCAATTAATGAGAGATTTAAGTGAACAAGTAGATGTAGAAATTATCGATGGTGCAAGCTTTTATATTAAATAAGCTTTGCACCATCGTTTTTTTTTGTTAAAAAAGGGGTTAAAATGCCACCGGTTATTAAACCTGTTAAATGACTGATCGGATTGGCAGAAGGATTAAAGAAAGTAAATAGAAGTAATAGAAGTATCATAATTGAGAAAATAGCAATTTCTTTTGGTTTTGAAGAGCGGTATCGATTGTACAATAAAAATAACTGTGCACCTAATAGTCCGAAAATACCACCTGATGCACCTGCGTGAATATATTCAAGTGGCATAATAATATAAGAAGAAATATTTCCTGAAATTCCAGAGAGAAAAAATAGAATAAAAAAAGAAAAGTGTCCGAGTTGCTTTTCGATAGAAGAACCAAGAGCAAACAAAAAAATAATATTAGAAAGAAAATGTTGTAAGTCTACGTGTACAAGAAGAGAAGTTATGACACGCCACCATTCTCCTTTAGCGATATATTCATTAGAGGCTGCCAGTGGGAAGAGAAAAAAGTCGCCTAATATCATCATGACTAGATGAATAAGAAGTAAGGTAAGAATAGTCGGTTGTAAAGAAATATGGGTGGATCTTATTAGCATACGGTTACTTTCACCCCTTTTGCATCAGAAAGATTCTCTGTTATTCTTATCAATATGAAAGAAGAAAGTTAAATAGAAGAAGGGGATTTCGAAATGATTATAGGGATTGGTATCGATATTATTGAATTAAATCGTATTGAAAAAATGCTAGATGGAAAGCTTAAATTTATGGAACGTATTTTAACGGAAAATGAACGTAATGTTGCTATGGAGCTGAAAGGAAGTCGCCTTACAGAGTTTGTAGCTGGAAGGTTTGCAGCGAAAGAGGCGTATTCAAAAGCTGTAGGTACTGGTATCGGAAAAGAAGTGAGTTTTTTAGATATTGAAGTGAAAAATGATGAAAGAGGTAAGCCAATTCTGATTACAAGTACAGAGTATATTGTTCATTTATCAATTAGTCATAGTAAGGAATTTGCTGTTGCTCAAGTTGTTTTAGAAAGCTCGTCACGCTAGTCTGCATATTTTATATCTTTGTCTCATATATTTGAGGTAGCGATAAGGAAGGTACATCTTCCATTCATTTATAGGGGCAAAGGGGCTGAATTGATGAAAAGGCGTCTGTTTTTAGTTCTTGTCGGTTTGTTGACCGTTTTTGTGTTGGCGGGTTGTATGGAAAAGAAGCAAGATGATGTCGTGAGAGATTTAGAATCAAAAGTAAAAGGGATGAAAAGTTATCAAGCTGAGGCAAAATTATCTATTAAAACAGGCAATGAGCCTCAAGAGTATAACGTAGAGATTTGGCATAAGGAACCGTCTTTTTATCGTGTGAATTTAAAAAATGCAAAAAAAGATCAAAGCCAAATTATTTTGAGAAATGAAGAAGGTGTATTTGTATTAACGCCAGCACTTAATAAGAGCTTCCGTTTTCAAAGTGATTGGCCGCAAAATAGTAGCCAGGCTTATTTATATGAATCACTTGTAAGAGATATTTTGCAGGACAAGAAAAACCTTACTTTTGAGAAAACAGATAAGTATTATATTTTTAAAACAAAAACAAATTATCAACATCAAAATATGTTGCCTAGACAAGAGATTACATTGAATAAGAGCGATTTGACTCCAGTTTCAGTGAAGTTAATGGATAATGATCAAAATGTTCTTGTGAAAGTAGATTTCTCTAAAGTGAAATTTGATGCGAAATTTGATAAAGGTGCATTTGATACGAAACAAAATATGTCTAGAGCGCAGGTAGATGTTCAAACTACAGCGAAAGAAGAAAAACCGTTTGCTATTTTGTATCCACTTGATACACCACAAGGTATGACTCTGCAAGATGAAAAAGAGTTGAAGACAGACAGTGGCAAGCGTGCGATACTCACATACACTGGAAATAAGAAATCCTTTACTTTAATACAAGAAAAGGCAAAAGTTGCAGAGGCTTCATCAGCGGTAAGTGTAAGTGGAGAACCAGTTGATCTTGGGTTTACGATTGGTGCATTGACGAAAGACTCTGTAACGTGGTCGCATAACGGAGTAGAATATATGCTCGTGTCTAAAGGTTTAGAGCCGAAGGAGCTGTTAATGGTTGCTCGTTCAGTTACAGCGAAGCAGGTGAAGTAAACTTCTTAGACGTGGTGATATATGTGCACCACGTCTTTTCTTAGTTTGAAGGTGGATTTCATAAAAGAAGCATATAAAAGAATAAGCTTCGCATATCGTGTATAAGGAAGTGTATTTATGGAAGAAGCACCATTTTACCGTGACACTTGGGTGGAAGTGGATTTAGATGCCATTTATAACAACGTTACACATATTAAAGAGTTCATCCCAAGTAATGTAGAGATTTTTGCTGTAGTTAAAGCAAACGCATATGGGCACGATTATGTACCGGTGGCTAAAACGGCATTAGAAGCAGGTGCAACAAGGTTAGCTGTTGCTTTTTTAGATGAAGCTTTAGTGCTTCGGAGGGCTGGTATTACTGAGCCGATTTTAGTGTTAGGTCCCTCGCCGCCACGTGATGTAAATGTAGCTGCTGAAAATGATGTAGCGCTAACTGTTTTTCAAAAAGAATGGGTGGACGAAGCAATTGAACTTTGGGATGGTTCATCTGTAATGAAATTCCATATTAACTTTGATAGTGGTATGGGGAGAATTGGAATACGTGAAAGAAAAGAGCTAAAAGAATTTTTAAAGAGTTTAGAGGGTGCACCGTTTTTAGAGTTAGAAGGAGTATACACGCATTTTGCAACGTCAGATGAGGTTGAGACTTCGTATTTTGATAAGCAATATAACACGTTCTTAGAGCAGTTAAGTTGGTTGAAAGAATTCGGAGTGGATCCTAAGCTTGTTCATACAGCTAATAGTGCTGCGACGTTACGTTTTCAAGGGATTACATTTAATGCAGTGCGAATTGGGATTGCAATGTATGGATTATCTCCTTCTGTAGAAATACGTCCTTTTTTACCATTTGAATTAGAACCGGCGCTATCACTTCATACGAAAGTCGCTCATATTAAACAGGTAATTAAAGGTGATGGAATTAGTTATAACGTCACCTACCGAACGAAAACTGAAGAATGGATTGCGACTGTAGCGATTGGCTATGCAGATGGGTGGCTTAGAAGGTTACAAGGATTTGAAGTGCTTATAAATGGTAAAAGGGTACCGATTGTAGGGAGAGTAACAATGGATCAGTTCATGATTCATCTTCCTTGTGAAGTGCCACTTGGTACGAAAGTTACGCTTATTGGAAGGCAAGGAGATGAGTATATTAGCGCTACAGAGGTTGCGGAATACTCAGGGACTATTAATTATGAAATTATTGCAACGATTAGTTTCCGTGTGCCAAGAATATTTATACGGAATGGTAAGGTTGTAGAGATAATTAATTACTTGAACAATATATAGAAGGTAGTATGATTGCTTCTTGTCATTGGAGTGACTGTTCATTGCTGGATAATAAGCTCTTTTTGATGAGAAGCTTTTTACTTATAATCATTTTTTATATAAGTTGCACGTAAGTTTTGAAGAGGAGTTCTATTGTTTTTAGTTAGTTATGAGATAAAAAATTTAAGAAGATGAATGTTTTGTTTGTGAATTGGAAAACATAAGCAAGGAATAAGGAAGTCTTTGCAACAGGCTCCATACAATGGTATTATTACAATAGGTGTCATATATATATTTGGGTGTGTAGTTGACGGTGGAGGTGTATTTTTGTGTCCGAATCAAGTGTAACTACTGAAATCGTGGTTCGGTTGCCAAAGCAAATGGTAACGGAATTGGACGGAATTGGAAAACAAGAGAATAAGAATCGCCATGAACTAATTTGCCAGGCAACACAATTGTTATTGCGTCAACATAAGACGAAGAAACGCTACCAACATGAATCAATGCGACGTGGGTACATTGAAATGGGAAAAATTAATCTTGGTATTGCATCTGAAGCTTTCTTAGCAGAGTATGAAGCAGCTCATACAGTAGAACGCTTAGTTAGCGGGGGGTAATATTTTGATTGTAAAACGCGGCGACGTGTATTTTGCAGACCTTTCCCCAGTTGTTGGTTCTGAGCAAGGAGGCGTTCGTCCGGTTCTTGTCATTCAAAATGACATCGGAAATCGTTTTAGTCCAACGGTGATTGTAGCGGCTATTACTGCACAGATTCAAAAAGCGAAATTACCCACTCATGTGGAAATTGATGCGAAAAAGTATGGTTTTGAGAGAGATTCTGTTATTTTACTTGAGCAGATTCGAACAATCGATAAGCAACGCTTAACGGACAAAATCACTCATTTGGATGAAGTGATGATGAGTCGTGTAGATGAAGCGTTACAAATTAGTTTAGGACTAATAGATTTTTAAATCGGCAGTTTAAGTTGCTCTCTTTGAAGGGCAACTTTTTTTATTATAGAGGAGGTTACGGTTGTATATGGAAATGGTAGATAATCGACAAGCGTTAATGAAAATGTTAGTGAAAGAATTAGGCTTTACCGAAAAGCAAGTTCGTCATGTTATTCAATTAACAGAAGAAGGTAACACAGTTCCATTTATTGCTCGTTACCGAAAAGAATGGACAGGCTCTTTAGATGAGGTGCAAATTCGTACGATTTTAGAGAGATGGCAATATATGATGCAACTTGAAGATAGGAAGGAAGAAGTTCTTCGTCTTATTGATGAGAAGGGGAAATTGACAGAAGAGCTACGACAGCAAATTGTTAAAGCTACAAAGTTGCAAGAAGTAGAAGATCTATATCGTCCATATAAAGAGAAAAGAAGAACGAAAGCGACAATTGCTAAAGAAAAAGGATTAGAACCATTAGCTGAATGGTTATTGTTATATAAGAAAGAAGATCCGGCTAAAAAGGCAGTGGAATTTATTAATGTAGAGAAAGAAGTGCAATCTGCAGAAGAAGCTTTACAAGGTGCACAAGACATTATTGCAGAAATGGTTTCAGATGAAGCTGCGTATCGTAGTTGGATTCGAAATGTTACTTTTAGAAAAGGTGTTATGTCTTCGTCCGTGAAAGATGAAGAAAAAGATGAAAAGAATATATATGAAATGTATTACAGTTATGAAGAACCATTGCAAAAAGTAGTACCACATCGTGTATTAGCAATGAATCGTGGCGAGAAAGAAGATATATTGAGAGTTGCTGTTGTTCCGCCAGTAGATGAGATAGTAACTTTCTTAAATAAGAAAGTAATTTGTGATAACGATTCGAAAAGTGCACATTATGTACAATTAGCGATTGAAGATGGTTATAAACGATTAATTCAATCTTCAATCGAAAGAGAAATTCGTAAAGAATTAACAGAAACAGCTGAAGAACAAGCGATACATATTTTCTCTGAGAATTTACGTAACTTATTATTACAACCTCCGATGAAAGGGAAAGTCGTGCTAGCGGTAGATCCGGCATATAGAACTGGTTGTAAATTGTCTGTAGTAGATGATACGGGGAAAGTACTACATATCGATGTTATTTATCCGCATCCACCTGTTCGTAAATATGATGATGCAAAAACGAAAGTTCTTTCTATTATAGATAAATATCAAGTTGAAATGATTGCAATTGGTAATGGGACAGCATCTAGAGAAACAGAAGAGTTTATAGTAGATGTATTACAAAGTGTGAACCGAGATGTCTTTTATATTATTGTAAATGAAGCGGGTGCGAGTGTGTATTCGGCTTCTGATTTAGCCCGTGAGGAATTCCCAAATTTACAAGTTGAAGAGAGAAGTGCCGTTTCTATTGGAAGACGTCTGCAAGATCCACTTGCTGAACTTGTGAAAATTGATCCTAAATCAGTTGGGGTTGGACAATACCAACATGATGTATCTCAAAAGAGACTGAATGAGTCATTAACATTTGTAGTAGAAACAGCTGTTAACCAAGTTGGGGTTAATGTAAATACGGCTTCGGTTGCATTGTTACAATATGTTTCAGGTTTATCGAAAACTGTTGCGAAAAATATTGTGGCAAAGAGAGAAGAAGATGGGAAATTCACGAAGCGCACGGAATTAAAGAAAATCCCGCGTTTAGGTGCAAAGACGTATGAACAATGTATAGGTTTCTTACGTATACTAGAAGGAGCGAATCCATTAGATCGAACAGGTATTCATCCAGAGCAATATAAAAATGTTGAATTGTTATTGAAGAGTCTAGGGTTATCGATAGATGACGTAGGACAACCGCAATTACAAAAGAGATTGGAAGAAGTAGAGATTTCTAAGTTATCTCAAGAAACAGGAGTTGGGGAGCCGACGTTAGTTGATATTATAGATGCGCTTATTAGTCCAGAAAGAGATATGAGGGATGAGTTGCCTAAACCACTTCTGAAAAAAGGGATTTTGAAATTAGAAGATTTAAAACGTGGTATGGAACTAGAAGGAACAGTTCGTAACGTTGTTGATTTTGGTGCTTTTGTTGATGTTGGCGTAAAGCAAGATGGTTTAGTACATATTTCTAAACTTAGCAAACAGTTTGTAAAGCATCCGTTAGATGTTGTATCAGTAGGGAAAATTGTAAAAGTATGGGTAGATGATATTGATACAAAAAAAGGACGCGTTGCACTATCTATGTTGCCGATTGAATAGTAAGAGAAGAGAGCAGATGAAACTGCTCTTTTTTTATGGAATAAAAAGTGTAATGGATTATGAGCTTTGATGTATTTTGCTATAATAAAACCAGCATTCATTTAATAATTTAATTTGATACCGGTTTTTTTCGAAATATGCACGTTGCATTTGTTTTTTTAGCCACGTAGGCATAGGAATCCCTCCTTGTTTAATCCTGCTCTCAAAAATCTAAAATGCTATTGATGAGAGGTTGGTGAGTGGATTTCTATTCATGTTTTGTTTTTAGAAACCACGCTTCTTACATGAGGATGGGTATATGTACTATTTAATATATGTATAAGAAGGGAGAAAAGTGTAAAAATATTTTTTTGTTTAGGAGGAATGAGAGTGGATGAGCAAGAAATTCAGCGACTAGTGGAAGAAGTGTCACTACAATACTTTGAGATGCCGTTCTTACATAAAGCAGTGTTTAATAATAGATTACGTACAACTGGTGGGCGTTATTTGTTGAAGAGTCATAATATCGAACTGAATTATCGATATTACGAAGTGTATGGTGAAGAAGAGTTAGTCGGGATTATTAAACATGAGCTTTGTCATTATCACTTACATATTGCAGGAAGAGGGTATAAGCACAGGGATAGAGATTTTCGTGAGTTGTTAAAGAAAGTTGATGCACCACGTTTTTGTAAACGAATGATTAATGAAGAGAAGGAAAAAAAGGTTTACAAGTATGAATGTATGGAGTGTTCACTTCAATATGTAAGAAGGCGTCAAATAAATACAAAAAGATATGTCTGTGGAAAGTGTAAAGGGAAACTCAAACCGATATCGAAAACATCTTGACAGTAAAAACGCAATCCAGTATATTATAAACATGTCACGTTTGAACAAGATGTTGTTAAAAACTTCTTGACTTACAGAGAGAATTTTTATAAGATACAAATTGTCTTCATTATTCCGCAGTAGCTCAGTGGTAGAGCTATCGGCTGTTAACCGATCGGTCGTAGGTTCGAGTCCTACCTGCGGAGCCATACAGAGAAGTACCCAAGTGGCTCAAGGGGCTCCCCTGCTAAGGGAGTAGATCGCTAACGCGGTGCGAGGGTTCGAATCCCTTCTTCTCTGCCATACATATTGGCCCGTTGGTCAAGTGGTTAAGACACCGCCCTTTCACGGCGGTAACACGGGTTCGAATCCCGTACGGGTCACCACTTCGGAGGATTAGCTCAGCTGGGAGAGCACCTGCCTTACAAGCAGGGGGTCGGCGGTTCGATCCCGTCATCCTCCACCATATAATTTTATATGAATAGTATTGTCGCGGGGTGGAGCAGCACGGTAGCTCGTCGGGCTCATAACCCGAAGGTCGCAGGTTCAAATCCTGTCCCCGCAACCAAATGGTCCCGTGGTGTAGTGGTTAACATGCCTGCCTGTCACGCAGGAGATCGCCGGTTCGACCCCGGTCGGGACCGCCATCTTAACTTCTGCTATATAGCAGTTGTTTTTTATTGGACATTATGGTACAATAAAATTTGTCTTTGAAAAGAAGAAAATTATTTCGATGGGCTATAGCCAAGCGGTAAGGCAACGGACTTTGACTCCGTCATGCGCTGGTTCGAATCCAGCTAGCCCAGCCATTTACGAGCCATTAGCTCAGTTGGTAGAGCATCTGACTTTTAATCAGAGGGTCGAAGGTTCGAGTCCTTCATGGCTCACTTTTGTTTTTTCCGCGCGGTCGTGGCGGAACGGCAGACGCGCTAGGTTGAGGGCCTAGTGGGGGAAACCCCGTGGAGGTTCAAGTCCTCTCGGCCGCATCAAAAAAATCTTAAAAAGTACTTGCATTTGAAAATGTAGTATGATAAGATAATTGAGTCGCCAAATTACAACGACGAAAAAAACATCATGAATAAGCGCCCGTAGCTCAATTGGATAGAGCGTTTGACTACGGATCAAGAGGTTAGGGGTTCGACTCCTCTCGGGCGCGCCAATTACGGGAAGTGGCTCAGCTTGGTAGAGCACCTGGTTTGGGACCAGGGGGTCGCAGGTTCAAATCCTGTCTTCCCGACCACGCGGGTGTAGTTTAGTGGTAAAACAAGAGCCTTCCAAGCTCTGGTCGAGAGTTCGATTCTCTTCACCCGCTTTTAGTTCTTTGAAAACTGAACGAAACAAACAACGTGAAACGTCAATTTTTATTTTAGATGCTAGACAAACTAACTTTATTGGAGAGTTTGATCCTGGCTCAGGATGAACGCTGGCGGCGTGCCTAATACATGCAAGTCGAGCGAATGGATTAAGAGCTTGCTCTTATGAAGTTAGCGGCGGACGGGTGAGTAACACGTGGGTAACCTGCCCATAAGACTGGGATAACTCCGGGAAACCGGGGCTAATACCGGATAACATTTTGAAC
>NZ_CP016285.1:207313-223711 GCF_001679765.1 Bacillus sp. B25(2016b)
GTCCTTAGTACGAGAGGACCGGGATGGACGCACCGCTGGTGTACCAGTTGTTCTGCCAAGGGCATAGCTGGGTAGCTATGTGCGGAAGGGATAAGTGCTGAAAGCATCTAAGCATGAAGCCCCCCTCAAGATGAGATTTCCCATAGCGTAAGCTAGTAAGATCCCTGAAAGATGATCAGGTTGATAGGTTCGAGGTGGAAGCATGGTGACATGTGGAGCTGACGAATACTAATAGATCGAGGACTTAACCATATAATATGTAGCAATGTTATCTAGTTTTGAAGGAATATGCCTTCAATAGTTTGGTGATGATGGCAGAGAGGTCACACCCGTTCCCATACCGAACACGGAAGTTAAGCTCTCTAGCGCCGATGGTAGTTGGGACCTTGTCCCTGTGAGAGTAGGACGTCGCCAAGCTATTTATATTGTCGCGGGGTGGAGCAGCACGGTAGCTCGTCGGGCTCATAACCCGAAGGTCGCAGGTTCAAATCCTGTCCCCGCAACCAAATGGTCCCGTGGTGTAGTGGTTAACATGCCTGCCTGTCACGCAGGAGATCGCCGGTTCGACCCCGGTCGGGACCGCCATTTCATATAAAGAAAAGAACGAAACAAGTTGTTTCGTATTTTTTTATTTGTTTTAACAAAAAACTAATAAAGACAGTCAAACTATCCTTAGGACAACTCCTAAGGACTTTTTTATATATTCAAAACCTGTATAATAAAGAGCAGAGAACATTGTGAGTAAAGTAGGTGAAATCTGTGAGTAAATATGAAGTAACAACAAAATCTTCTGAGGAAACACAAAGGTTATCAGAAAAACTAGGTGAGCTCGTAGAGGCACAAGATGTAATTATTTTAGAAGGAGATCTTGGAGCTGGTAAGACGACTTTTACAAAGGGACTAGCAAAAGGTCTTGGAGTGAAAAGAGTTGTAAATAGTCCTACCTTTAATATCATCAAAGAATATAAAGGAAGATTACCGCTATATCATATGGACGTGTATCGCTTAGCAGAAAGTGAAGAGGACTTAGGCTTTGATGAATATTTCTACGGTGAAGGAATTACGGTAGTAGAATGGGCTCATTTAATAGAAGCATATTTACCGAATGAAAAGTTACAAATTAGTTTATTCCATGCTGGAGATGACACAAGAAAAATTATACTCGAGCCAATTGGAGATCGCTATATTAGATTATGTGAGGAGCTATTACAAGATGAAAGTACTAGCAATTGATACTTCAAATTACGTAATGGGTGTATCCCTTATTGAGGAAGGAAACGTAATTGGGGAAATCATTACAAATTTAACAAAAAACCATTCTGTACGTCTTATGCCAGCTGTAGAGAAACTGTTAAAAGAGTGTGGCGTAAAACCGAAGGAATTAACTAAAATCGTTGTAGCTGCTGGACCTGGATCCTATACAGGTGTTCGCATAGGCGTGACAGCGGCGAAAACATTAGCTTGGTCACTTCAAATACCAATTGTAGGTGTATCAAGTTTAGAGGTAGTAGCTGCAAACGGTGCTAACTTTAACGGATTAATTTGTCCTTTATTTGATGGAAGACGTGGGCAAATTTATACTGGGTTATATACATATGAAGGAGAGCAGTTAACTTCAATAGAAGAAGACCGAATTATTCTTATTGTAGACTGGTTGCAAATGTTAAAAGATAAAGGACAGCCTGTTTTATTTATCGGTAACGATGTTAAATTGCATAAAGAAACAATTATAGAACATTTAGGTGATCAAGCTGTATTCGCTCCATTTACTAAAAATAACCCAAGACCAAGTGAGCTAGCATTCTTAGGATTACAAAAAGAAGAACAAGATGTGCATACGTTTGTTCCAAGCTATCTTCGTTTAGCTGAAGCTGAAACAAAGTGGTTAGAAAGTCAAAACAAGTAGGAGCTTGCAGAAGATGGATATGATGTTTAGAAAGATGGAGCTTGATGATATTGCTCAAATTGTAGCTATTGAAGAAGCGTCTTTTTCAACTCCTTGGACTGCAGATGCCTTTCACCGTGAATTAACGATGAATGAACATGCACATTATATTGTGTTAGAAAAAGATGGTCGTGTAATCGGGTATTGTGGATTGTGGATAATTATTGATGAATCACATATAACAAATATAGCTATTTTGCCAGAATACCGAGGTCAAAAGTTAGGAGATGCCCTATTGAAAGCAGTTATTTCTGAAGCGAAAGAACTAGGGGTAAAAACAATGACACTTGAAGTACGTGTATCAAATGAAGTAGCAAAGCAGTTATACAGAAAATACGGATTTCAAAATGGTGGGATTCGTAAACGATACTATGCAGACAATCAGGAAGATGGTCTCGTAATGTGGGTGAATATATAATGGAAAAAAATACGATTATACTTGGTATTGAAACAAGTTGTGATGAAACAGCAGTAGCAGTTGTTAAAAATGGAACGGAAATTATTGCGAATGTCGTTGCATCACAAATTGAAAGTCATAAACGTTTTGGCGGCGTTGTACCAGAGATTGCATCCCGTCATCATGTAGAAGAAATTACAGTTGTGTTAGAAGAAGCTTTAAAGGAAGCAAACATCACATTTGATGATATTGATGCAATTGCTGTAACAGAAGGTCCTGGTTTAGTAGGAGCACTTCTAATTGGAGTAAATGCAGCGAAGGCAGTAGCGTTTGCACATGATATTCCGTTAGTCGGTGTTCATCATATTGCTGGTCATATTTATGCGAACCGTTTAGTAAAAGAAGTTCAATTCCCGTTATTATCACTTGTTGTATCTGGTGGGCATACAGAACTTGTTTATATGAAAGAACATGGTTCATTTGAAGTAATTGGTGAAACACGAGACGATGCAGCTGGAGAAGCATATGATAAAGTAGCTCGTACGTTATCTATGCCATATCCAGGTGGTCCTCATATTGATCGCCTTGCACATGAAGGAGAACCGACAATTGATTTGCCTCGTGCATGGCTAGAACCGGATTCATATGATTTTAGCTTTAGTGGATTGAAATCAGCAGTTATCAACACTGTGCATAATGCAAAACAACGCGGTATAGAAATTGCGCCAGAAGATTTAGCGGCAAGTTTCCAAGAAAGTGTAATAGATGTACTTGTAACGAAAGCAGCTCGTGCAGCAGAAGCTTATAATGTAAAGCAATTACTTCTTGCTGGTGGAGTAGCTGCTAATAAAGGACTTCGTGCGCGATTAGAAGAGGAATTTGCACAAAAAGAAAACATTGAATTAATTATTCCGCCGCTATCTTTATGCACAGATAATGCAGCGATGATTGCAGCGGCAGGGACAATTGCTTATGAACAAGGTAAGCGTGCAACATTAGCCTTAAATGCAAATCCAGGATTAGATATTGAAGCATAGTTATGCACATAATTAACCACAGGTTGTGGATAAAACCCATATTGTCTGTTGATAATATGGGTTTTATTGTGTATATAAAATGTTGATAACTTTTTTGTTGATTGTGGATAATGTGGAAAAGTTATTTTGAGGTTTATTTTATAAAGGTGGATATGTGTATAAACTTGTGGATAAATAGGATGATGTCAGACCTTTGAATTTGTTCTTTTTCGGGAAATAAAAGGCCAGAAGATATCCCCGAAAAACATTTTGAAACATCACCCCATTATAGAAGATGCTAATATTGTCAATCTTTGTCGTTAAATCGATATTTCGTGTCAAATTGTTAATATATATAGGGTTACGATAGATATATTTGAAAAATCGTTAGTATATTCTAAGTTACGATTGATATACTCAAAAAATTGTTTCTGTATTAAAAGAAAAGAAGATGTCGCATAGTCAAAAATCCTGACTTATGAGACATCTTCTTTATTTAAATATGCTTATACATGCAGCTCTTCCCATTCTGCCATACAAGTTTCAAGTTGTTCTTGTAGCGTTTGCTTTTTAGTTGTAATTTCACTAGCTTTTTCATAATCTGCATATATTTCTGGTAAGCAAAGTTGATCTTCTAACGTAGCAATTTCTTCTTCTAATTCTAATATACTTTGTTCTAGCTCTTCAATTTTTCTAGTGCGTTGACGCTCTAGTTTTTTACGCTCTTTTTCTTCTAAATAATTTAATTTCTCTTGTGCAACCACCTTTTGAACAGGAATGTCACTTTCTTGCTGTTCAAGTTCTGCACGTTCAATCATTTCATTTTTCTTTTCAACGTAGTAATCGTAATCCCCTAAATATTCCTGTGCACCTTCTGTTGATAACTCAACCACAGTCGTTGTTACACGGTTAATAAAGTAGCGGTCATGTGAGACGAATAGAAGAGTCCCTGGGTAATCAATTAAAGCATTCTCCAAAATTTCTTTACTATTTAAATCAAGGTGGTTCGTAGGCTCATCTAGAATTAATAAATTTGATTTTTGCATCATAAGTTTTGCAAGAGCTAATCGAGCTTTTTGTCCACCACTAAGGGAAGATACTGGTTTCAGTACATCATCTCCTGTGAATAAAAAATTCCCGAGTATAGTACGGATTTCTTTTTCAGGTTGCAGTGGATATTCATCCCATAGTTCATTTAAAACCCGTTTAGAAGATGTTAAGTTTGCTTGTTCTTGATCATAATAACCAACAGATACATTTGATCCGAAAGAAACATCACCATTTAATAGTGGTAACTTATTCACAATAGACTTTAATAATGTGGATTTCCCAATTCCATTTGGACCAACTAAAGCAACACTATCTCCGCGAGTTAAGCGCATAGTTACATGTTCAATTATAGGGTTCTCATCATAGCCGATGGTTGCATCATTTACTTGTAAAACATCATTTCCACTTTGCTTTTCAATATCGAAGTGGAATGATGCTGACTTAGAATCCCCTAATGGTCTCGTTAATAATTCCATTCTGTCTAGTTGTTTACGGCGACTTTGAGCCCGTTTCGTTGTAGAAGCGCGAGCTATATTCTTTTGAACGAAGTCCTCAAGTTTTGCGATTTCATCTTGTTGTTTTTCGTAACGTTTCATTTCTTGCTCATATAATGCTGATTTTAAGTCTAAATATTTACTGTAGTTACCAACAAATCGTCTGCTTTCTTTATTCGAAATTTCATATACTTGTGTAACGAGTTTGTCTAAGAAATAACGGTCATGTGAAACGATTAATATTGCGCCAGGATAACCTTGTAAATATTGCTCAAGCCACGTTAATGTTTCGATGTCTAAATGGTTTGTAGGCTCATCCAAAATAAGTAAGTCTGGTTTTGTTAATAATAATTTCCCGAGAGCTAATCTTGTTTTTTGCCCGCCGCTTAAAGTAGAAATCGTCGTCTGGTGCGTTTCAACTGGGAAGCCAAGGCCGCTTAAAATGGAGCGAATATCCGCTTCATATTGATATCCACCTTGATCTTTATAATTGAGTTGCAATTGGTCATACTCAGCTAACAATCTTTCATATGTAGCTTCGTTTGAAAAGTTTTCTTCTTTTCCCATTTCTTGCTCAAGCCTTCGAAGTTTTGTCTCCATTTGCTGTAAGTGGGTAAAGACGGTTAGCATTTCATCCCAAATTGTTAAAGACGTTTCTAGTCCAGTATTTTGAGCTAAATATCCGATTGAGACATCTTTTGGTTTTATAATTTCGCCACCATCATGAGATAATTCACCAGCGATTATTTTTAATAATGTAGATTTTCCTGCTCCATTCCTTCCAACTAATGCGATACGATCTTTTGTTTGTACTTCCAATTTTATGTTTGCCAGAATTGTTTCTGCACCGTATAATTTCGAAAGCGCGTTTACTTGTAATAAAATCAATGTTTTCACCTCAAATAATTTCTTAACTTTGCCATGTTTATATTTCTCAATCATACTAAAAATAGTGTATAGTTTAAAATAAAGAGAGAATACTTCTTCTCTTTATTATACAAGGAATTTAATGAGTGCTAAACTTCTGTATTTGATTAAAGTATATGAATAATGATAGGAAGAGAGGAGAGGTCATATGGATCAGCAAAAGATTCCACAAGCCACTGCTAAAAGATTGCCTCTATACTATCGATTTATCCAAAACTTATCTCTTTCTGGTAAGCAGCGTGTTTCATCGGCCGAATTGAGTGAGGCAGTAAAAGTAGATTCCGCAACAATACGAAGAGATTTTTCGTATTTTGGAGCGTTAGGGAAAAAGGGATATGGATATAACGTAAATTATTTATTATCATTTTTCCGCGAAACACTTGATCAAGATGATATAACACGTGTAGCACTTATTGGAGTAGGTAATTTAGGGACCGCTTTCTTACATTATAATTTCACGAAAAACAATAATACAAAAATTGAAATGGCATTTGATGTTAGTGAAGAGAAAGTTGGAACAGAAATCGGGGGCATTCCTGTATATCATTTAGATGAATTAGAAGAGAGATTATCAAATGATATACAAGTGGCAATATTAACAGTACCAGCCACAGTAGCACAAGCTGTAGCAGATAGATTAGCTGAAACGAGCGTGCACGGTATTTTGAATTTCACACCAGCGCGATTAAACGTATCAGAGAATATTAGAATTCATCATATTGACTTAGCTGTAGAGTTACAAACATTAGTTTACTTTTTGAAAAACTATCCACAATAAAACGCAGAGGAAGCGACCTCTGCGTTTTATTATTGTTTCTTCTTTGTGAATTTAACTAATATAAGGCGAAGTGCCAAATTAAAATCAATTGTTGCCATAACTGCAAATAGTATTGTCCACATATTCCAGATTGTATCTGTCACGTTCGTAATGGCCAAGCGTGTAAAGATACATCCAAGAAGGAAGTATAGTGCAGCCATGAACAATGGTGAGTTTCTCATACAAAAAATCCTCCGATAAAGCCTTGCATTTTTTCAGCTTCTTTAATCATTTCTTGAATTTGCTCATTGCTCATAAAAATTTGCCCAATAGCAACTAATGTATTCATCGCAACATGAGCTGCAATCGGAACGATAATACGTTTCGTCTTCACATATAAGAAGGCGAATACGAGCCCCATAGCAGTGTATACCAATAAGTGAGTAAAATCAAAATGAATTGCTGCGAATACAAGCGAACTAATGATAGCTGCAATAAAGAAGTTAAACTTCTTATAAAGTGCACCAAATAAAATTTTTCTAAATACGATTTCTTCTAAGATAGGTCCGATTATAGATACGACAATAAGGAACCAAGGTGTCGTTCTTGCAATTTCCATCAGTTTCATTGTATTTTCTGAACCTTGCTTAATTCCTAGTAGCTGCATCTCGATCATACCGGCAACTATTTGTGAAAAGAAAGCTAAGAAGAACCCGATGAAAATCCATCCAATAGTAGCTGGGACAGAAGAGCGCATTGCATCTAAATGCCTGTCACGAATATCTGTTCTAAGTAACCAAAGTATGATACATAATGCAACAAAGAAGCTAATAATTGCCCAGTGTCCCATTATGATTTGTCCTTTTTCCTCAATGGTAAATCCTCTATTATCATAGAGTCCTGTTTTTAGGAGAAGTGGTAATCCAACAACGCCAGATAACTGCATTAAAATGTATGTAACGATAATCCACCAGTATTGTTTCTTCAAATGGTTTAACCATCCTTTCTAACTCTAGTGTATGAGATAAGGTAGGATAACATGTAAATATGTTATCTACGATATAAACTTTCATTCGAATTATGATTTTTTTGTAAATCTTTATTTGAAATTAAAGTAGGAGACAGGAAAAAGTTGTACGTTTAGCGAAAACAACTTAGGGTGTCTTTCATATTGTAACATACGAGTAGGGGAAACAACGATTCATATAGTAAAGGCGGTATTCTATATAGAAAGTTTATATAGTAATTTGCGAAAAAATTATGATTTTTTTACTTGCAAAAGAAATTGAGATTATTTATTATTATAAGTGTGTTAGCACTCGGATGACTTGAGTGCTAATAAAAGAAATTTACATAACAAAATGAGGAGGTTATTGTTCATGCTAAAGCCATTAGGTGATCGCGTTGTAATTGAGCTTGTTCAAGCAGAAGAAAAAACAGCAAGTGGTATTGTATTACCAGATACTGCAAAAGAAAAACCACAAGAGGGTAAAGTTGTTGCAGTAGGTACTGGTCGAGTGCTTGAGAATGGTGAGCGTGTTGCTTTAGAGGTAGCAGCAGGTGATCTTATCATCTTCTCAAAATATGCAGGTACTGAAGTGAAATATGAAGGTACAGACTACTTGATTTTACGTGAAAGTGACATTTTAGCAGTTATCGGTTAATTATATAAATCTTAAAAAATCCAAGGGGGTCAATTATTATGGCAAAAGATATTAAATTTAGTGAAGAAGCACGTCGTTCGATGCTTCGCGGTGTCGACACTCTTGCAAACGCAGTAAAAGTAACACTTGGACCAAAAGGTCGTAACGTTGTACTTGAGAAAAAATTTGGTTCACCACTTATTACAAATGATGGTGTAACAATCGCAAAAGAAATCGAATTAGAAGATGCATTCGAAAACATGGGTGCGAAGTTAGTAGCAGAAGTTGCTAGCAAAACAAACGATGTAGCTGGTGACGGAACAACAACTGCAACTGTATTAGCGCAAGCTATGATTCGTGAAGGTCTTAAAAACGTAACAGCTGGTGCGAACCCAATGGGTCTTCGTAAAGGTATCGAAAAAGCTGTTACTGCTGCAATTGAAGAATTAAAAACGATTTCTAAACCAATCGAAGGCAAATCTTCTATCGCACAAGTAGCTGCTATTTCTGCAGCTGACGAAGAAGTAGGTCAATTAATCGCTGAAGCAATGGAGCGCGTTGGTAACGACGGCGTTATTACTTTAGAAGAGTCTAAAGGATTCACAACAGAATTAGACGTAGTAGAAGGTATGCAATTTGATCGTGGATATGCATCTCCTTACATGATTACTGATTCTGACAAAATGGAAGCAGTTCTTGATAACCCATACATCTTAATCACTGACAAAAAGATTTCTAACATTCAAGAAATCTTACCAGTATTAGAGCAAGTGGTACAACAAGGTAAACCACTTCTTATCATTGCTGAAGATGTAGAAGGCGAAGCTTTAGCTACATTAGTAGTGAACAAACTTCGTGGTACATTCAACGTAGTAGCTGTTAAAGCTCCTGGATTTGGTGACCGTCGTAAAGCAATGCTAGAAGATATCGCAATCTTAACAGGTGGCGAAGTAATCACTGAAGAATTAGGCCGTGACTTAAAATCTGCTACAGTTGAATCTTTAGGACGCGCTGGTAAAGTTGTTGTAACGAAAGAAAATACAACTGTAGTTGAAGGTGTAGGAAGCACAGAACAAATCGAAGCTCGCATCGGTCAAATCCGTGCGCAATTAGAAGAAACAACTTCTGAATTCGATCGTGAAAAATTACAAGAGCGTCTTGCAAAACTTGCAGGTGGCGTAGCGGTAATTAAAGTAGGTGCAGCAACTGAAACTGAGTTGAAAGAACGCAAACTTCGCATTGAAGATGCACTTAACTCAACTCGTGCAGCAGTAGAAGAAGGTATCGTTGCAGGTGGTGGTACTTCACTTATGAACGTATACACAAAAGTAGCTTCTATCGTAGCTGAAGGCGACGAAGCAACAGGTATCAACATTGTACTTCGCGCACTAGAAGAGCCAGTTCGCCAAATCGCAATCAACGCTGGTCTAGAAGGATCTGTAGTTGTAGAGCGTCTAAAAGGCGAAAAAGTAGGCGTTGGTTTCAACGCAGCTACTGGCGAATGGGTTAACATGCTTGAGTCTGGTATCGTAGATCCAGCTAAAGTAACTCGCTCTGCACTTCAAAACGCAGCATCTGTTGCAGCTATGTTCTTAACAACTGAAGCTGTAGTAGCTGACAAGCCAGAACCAAATGCACCAGCAATGCCTGACATGGGCGGCATGGGCATGGGCGGTATGGGCGGAATGATGTAATTCCGTTTGCCCTAAAAAACATCCATTTCTATATAGAAATGGATGTTTTTTTATGTTTTTTAAAAAAGGAAATGAATTTCTGTAGAATTTTGTCGCTTTCTCTCTTGACCATATTGATACTTCATTGTTAGAATCTAGGAAGATAATATAAAACGATCCTTCATATATCCTCAATGATATGGTTTGAGAGTCTCTACCGGGTTACCGTAAACAACCTGACTATGAAGGCAGTGTGTCTTATATTTATAAAGAGCGGAGACTATCTTTCTTTATAAAGCCAGACCCCTGCCTTTTCTTTGTTATGAGACTAGAGGCGGAGGACTGGCTTTTTTTATTATATTGGTAATGCTTTTCGCCAAATTGGTGAAAATATTTATATACGAGAACTAACGTTGGGGTGATTATTTTGAAGAAACAACACGATACAATTATCGTTTTAGATTTTGGAAGTCAATACAATCAGTTAATAGCACGTCGAATTCGTGAGTTCGGTGTATACAGTGAACTTCATCCACATACAATTACTGCAGAAGAAATTAAAGCAATGAATCCAAAAGGGATTATTTTCTCTGGTGGACCAAATAGTGTATATGGTGAAGGTGCATTACATTGTGATGAAAAAATCTTTGAACTAGGTTTACCAATCTTCGGTATTTGTTACGGTATGCAGCTTATGACGCAACACTTCGGTGGTAAAGTAGAGCGTGCAAATCACCGCGAGTACGGAAAAGCTGTTCTTAAAGTAGAGAACGAATCAAAATTATATGCGAACCTTCCAGAAGAGCAAGTTGTATGGATGAGCCATGGTGACTTAGTAACTGGTTTACCTGAAGGATTCGTAGTAGACGCAACAAGTGAATCTTGCCCAATTGCTGGTATGAGCAATGAAGACAAAAACTTATACGGTGTACAATTCCACCCAGAAGTACGTCACTCTGAGCACGGTAACGATTTAATTAAAAACTTCGTATTCGGTGCTTGTGGTTGTTCTGAAGGATGGAACATGGAGAACTTTATCGAAGTAGAATTAGAGAAAATCCGTGAAACGGTTGGAGACAAAAAAGTACTATGCGCACTTAGCGGCGGTGTAGACTCTTCTGTTGTAGCAGTGTTAATTCATAAAGCAATTGGTGACCAATTAACATGTATTTTCGTTGATCACGGTTTACTTCGTAAAGGCGAAGCGGAAGGCGTTATGAAAACATTTAGCGAAGGCTTCCATATGAACGTTATTAAAGTGGATGCAAAAGACCGCTTTATGGACAAGTTAAAAGGTGTAGAAGATCCAGAACAAAAACGTAAAATCATCGGTAACGAATTCATTTACGTATTTGATGATGAAGCGTCTAAATTACAAGGTATGGACTTCTTAGCGCAAGGTACACTTTACACAGATATCGTTGAGAGTGGTACAGCAACTGCACAAACAATTAAATCTCACCATAACGTTGGTGGACTTCCAGAAGACATGCAGTTCAAATTAATCGAGCCTTTAAACACGTTATTTAAAGACGAAGTACGTGTATTAGGGTCTGAACTAGGAATTCCTGATGAAATCGTATGGCGTCAACCATTCCCAGGACCGGGTCTTGGTATTCGTGTATTAGGTGAAATCACAGAAGAGAAATTAGAAATCGTTCGTGAATCTGATGCGATTTTACGTGAAGAAATTATTAAAGCGGGCTTAGACCGTGAAATCTGGCAATACTTCACTGCGCTTCCTGGTATGCGTAGCGTAGGTGTTATGGGTGACGAGCGTACTTACGATTACACAGTAGGTATCCGTGCGGTAACATCTATCGACGGTATGACAGCTGACTGGGCACGTATCCCTTGGGACGTATTAGAGAAAATCTCTGTACGTATCGTAAACGAAGTAAAACACGTTAACCGTATCGTGTATGATGTAACGAGTAAGCCACCAGCAACGATTGAGTGGGAATAGTATTTATAAAAAGGTCCATCTATTGCTTATGCATAGATGGATCTTTTTTATTTTGGTATTAATACGAACGAAACTATAAAATTTTATAAAAATGTTCGTTTTTAAATTGACAAAACTACTTCGTCGAGTTAATATGATTATGTAATTCAAACGAAAAGTGAATATTATAGCCGTCGTATAATATCGGGGATATGGCCCGAAAGTTTCTACCTAGCTACCGTAAATGGCTTGACTACGAGGCGTTTGTATAAAGATGAGGGGAAACTTGTCTTTGTTTATAGAACGCTTCCATGTATAAATGCAATGGAAGCCTTTTTTATTTCTCGGGATAAAAGAGGGCTAGGAGAAATGCGGCGAGTAATCATATAACGGGGGAAACGTAAGATGAAACGCTATTTTCAGTTTGATGAGCTCGGTACGAATTATAAGACTGAGTTCATAGCAGGGTTAACGACATTTCTATCTATGGCTTACGTACTATTTGTCAATCCTGCTACGCTGTCGCTTGGAAATGTTAAAGGGTTACCAGCAGGTACAGGGATGGATCCAGGTGCAGTATTCGTTGCTACGGCATTAGCGGCAGCGATCGGTTCGTTAATTATGGGTATTTTCGCGAAGTATCCAATTGCTTTAGCGCCGGGTATGGGAATTAACGCGTTCTTTGCTTATACAGCAGTGTTAACGATGGGTATTCCGTGGCAAACGGCCATTGCTGGAACATTAATGTCAGGTATTATCTTTATTATTCTTACTGCTTCAGGTATTCGTGAAAAAATCATTAATGCAATTCCATCGGAGTTAAAGTTTGCAGTAGCAGCAGGTATTGGATTATTCATTGCTTTCCTTGGATTCCAAAATGCCGGAATTATCGTGAAAAACGATGCGGTTCTCGTTGGGTTGGGGGACTTAACAAAGGGCACAACGTTACTAGCAATCTTCGGGGTTGTTACTACGATCATCTTCATGATTAAGAAAGTTAATGGTGCAGTATTTTACGGTATGATTCTTACAGCGATCTTAGGAGTTGCAACAGGATTAATTGATACTCCGAAAGCTGTGGTGGGAGCAATACCGAGTCTAGAACCAACGTTCGGCGTGGCGTTAACGCACTTCGGCGATATTTTCACAGTTCAAATGGGGATTGTTATTATAACGTTCTTCTTTATAGATTTCTTTGATACAGCAGGTACGCTTGTAGCGGTTGCGAATCAAGCAGGATTAATGAAGAACAATAAATTACCACGTGCAGGAAAAGCGTTATTTGCAGATGCGATTGCAACTGTAATTGGTGCGATCTTGGGTACATCAACAACAACGTCTTACATTGAATCTTCTGCAGGGGTAGCAGCGGGAGGGCGTTCTGGATTTACAGCAGTTGTAACAGCAGGATTCTTCTTACTGGCACTATTCTTCTCGCCATTACTAAGTGTTGTAACGCCAGCTGTAACGGCACCGGCTTTAATTATTGTAGGAATCTTGATGGTTTCTTCCTTAGGGGAAATTGATTGGAAGAAATTCGAGATTGCAGTACCAGCATTCTTTACAATTATCTCTATGCCACTTACGTATAGTATCGCAACTGGGATTGCGATTGGATTTATCTTCTATCCAATTACAATGGTAGTAAGTGGTCGTCGTAAAGAGGTTCATCCGATTATGTATGTTATGGGAGTTTTATTCGTACTATATTTCATCTACGTTCGTAAATAAAAGGGGTTTTTTGAAAGGTCTAGACTTAAGGGGAGTCTAGACCTTTTTTGCGTCTTCAGAAAAACTTAAGGATTTCCGAGCGTTTTTCTTCAGAAGTTTTCCTATAATAGAAGTTAGGGATTAAAAAAGTGATGGGGGAGATATTGTGGCATACGAAACAATACTTGTCGTAGATGATGAAAAAGAAATTCGGAATTTAATTACAATCTATTTAAAGAATGAAGGATATAAAGTATTACAAGCAGGAGACGGAGAAGAAGGATTACGTTTACTAGAAGAAAATGAAGTACATCTAGTCGTATTAGATATTATGATGCCGAAAGTGGATGGTATTCATATGTGTATGAAGGTAAGGGAAGCGAAAGAAATGCCTATTATTATGCTTTCTGCGAAAACGCAAGATATGGATAAGATTTTAGGGTTAACAACGGGTGCAGATGATTATGTAACGAAACCATTTAATCCGTTAGAGTTAATCGCAAGAATTAAATCTCAGTTACGCCGTTATATGAAAATGAATGGTTTCGCTATACAAAATGAGGACGAGCTAGAAATTGGAGAGATGAAAATAAACATCTCGACCCATAAAGTTATTGTGGACGGAGAAGAAGTGAAACTGACCCCAAGGGAATTTTCAATTCTAGAATTACTAGCTCGTAATCCGGGTATGGTCTTTAGCGCGGAACAAATTTATGAAAAGGTTTGGAACGAAAGATCTTTCCAGTCTGATAATACGGTAATGGTGCATATTCGAAAAGTACGTGAAAAGATTGAGGAGAATCCAAGGAAACCTAGATATATAAAAACAGTATGGGGAGTGGGGTATAAGATTGAAAAAGATATTTAATCCGTTTACTTATGTTAGGAAAATTCGAGAATTAATTAGGAAGATAATAAAGAGTGTGAAACGGAGTATACGAATTCAACTTATTACTGCATTTACTGCTTGTGCGTTATTAGGACTCTTTGTATCAACGAAGATAGTAGCACCTGTTTTTGAAGATGCTAGTCGACATGCTGAGATTAATTATAGAGATGGTATGGAACAAATTAATCGTAAAGCGCAAAGTACCGCGGAAATGATGGTTGATGCAAATAAATTAGATGCTGTACAAAGTATGATAGAGCTAGAAAATGAAAATTTAGAGCAGAGGCAGGATGCTTTTAAAATATTAGTTACGGATGAAAGTGGTAAGGTTTTGTATAAAACGAAGCAGGCGCAAGAAGAACAAATTAATTTGCATAATACAATTCGTAATGCAACTTCGTTTGCTATCAATTATTCAAATAATAATGATATTGAAAGATCTAGAAAAGAGTTTATTACTTTCTCACCTATTACAATTGAAGGTAAAAATTTGTATATGTTTGTGAGCGGAATTCCTCAAGGAGAAGTAGTGTATTATAAAGTAGAAGGGCCATTCCCATTTTTAATTGGTGTACTCGTATTCATTTTCTCTTTCTTCTATATAACAAAGAGAAAGATGAAGCAAATTGAAGCGATGGCACAAGGTGTAAAGGAAATAGAAAAAGGCAACTTAGCGTATCGTATAGAGAAGAAAGGTGAAGATGAGATTGCATCTTTAACAGAAAATATTAATAATATGGCAGAAGAGCTTATGAATAATATAGAAAAGGAACGTAAATTAGAGAAGCAAAAGAACGAGCTTATTACAAATGTATCTCACGATTTGCGTACACCACTGACTTCTATTATGGGTTACTTGCGATTGCTTCGAGATTCTAAATATGAAAATAAAGAGCAACACGATGAATATACGAGAATTGCTTTTGCGAAGTCAGAGCAGTTAAAGAATTTAATAGAAGATTTATTTGAGTATACGAAGTTAACGAATGAACAAGTTGTATTAGAAAAACAAGAAGTATGTGTAAATGAGTTATTGGAGCAATTAATAGAAGAGTTAGTACCGCAAGCGGAAGAGCATGGACTTACGTTTGTTAAGAAGTTTCCTGAGGAACGTGCTTATGCATCGATTGATTCGGAAAAGATGGTTCGTGTATTTGATAATTTACTAATGAATGCAATTAAGTATAGTAAAGATGATGGAGAGATAAAAGTTTCTCTTCAAAGGCAGCGTAGGGATATACAAATTGTAATTGCGAATCATAGTGAAGATTTTACGAGAGAAGAGTTAGCGAATTTATTTGAACGTTTCTATAAGAAAGATCAATCTCGAAGTAGAGTAACGGAAGGGTCGGGACTCGGTTTAGCGATTGCGAAAAGTATTGTTGAGTTACAAGGTGGTAGTATTCGAGCGGAATATAGGGATGGTATTATTCAATTTATCGTCTCGTTACCAATTATAGAGAAATAATAAATGAATAGAATGATATGTGATAAAAAGGCTTATTTTAAAAGAAATAAGCCTTTTTATATTTTTTATAAAAACGTATTGACGATTATACTTTAGAGGTGTAATATAGAACAAGTCGCCGATGACATTAACGTCGCAAGCGACAAACAAAATGAAAAACTTAGTTGACATTAACTAACGAAGATGTTAACATAAGGAAGTCGCAAATGAGCGGCCAAGTAGTTCTTTGAAAACTGAACGAAACAAACAACGTGAAACGTCAATTTTTATTTTAGATGCTAGACAAACTAACTTTATTGGAGAGTTTGATCCTGGCTCAGGATGAACGCTGGCGGCGTGCCTAATACATGCAAGTCGAGCGAATGGATTAAGAGCTTGCTCTTATGAAGTTAGCGGCGGACGGGTGAGTAACACGTGGGTAACCTGCCCATAAGACTGGGATAACTCCGGGAAACCGGGGCTAATACCGGATAACATTTTGAAC
>NZ_CP016285.1:223811-226853 GCF_001679765.1 Bacillus sp. B25(2016b)
AGGGCATAGCTGGGTAGCTATGTGCGGAAGGGATAAGTGCTGAAAGCATCTAAGCATGAAGCCCCCCTCAAGATGAGATTTCCCATAGCGTAAGCTAGTAAGATCCCTGAAAGATGATCAGGTTGATAGGTTCGAGGTGGAAGCATGGTGACATGTGGAGCTGACGAATACTAATAGATCGAGGACTTAACCATATAATATGTAGCAATGTTATCTAGTTTTGAAGGAATATGCCTTCAATAGTTTGGTGATGATGGCAGAGAGGTCACACCCGTTCCCATACCGAACACGGAAGTTAAGCTCTCTAGCGCCGATGGTAGTTGGGACCTTGTCCCTGTGAGAGTAGGACGTCGCCAAGCAATCTTAAGACGAGTCAGAATGACTCGTCTTTTTTGTGTTTCTAACTTCTTATCAATTTCAAATGTAATTTAAATTCTTGAATACTCCGTATGCCTCTATGGTTTTTTGGTATATCTATATAATTTTTCATTCAATTTCTTTCATGATTTTTGATATGCTATTTAAGATTTTCTGTTTTATTTCTTAAAGATAGGATTCATCAGTGTGTTAAAATAGTACAGTTGTTTTTAATGTACTTTAATATAAGAAGATTTAAGTTAGAAAAGGAGATAATATGAAAAAGATAAGTATAATTACTATAGTAGTCTTAGTCCTGCTAGTAATCGTGTATATGTTAGTTGGAAATTATTTTTATAACTATGCATTAAATGCGAAACAAGAAAAGGAATTTTTGCAAGATAATCCTCATTTAGTAGAAACGGTAAGTGCATCGGGAGATGAATTGGCTGCAAATGAAGAAAAGAATGCAAACTTCGTATCGAAGTATAAACCTAACACATTAACTATACGTTCTTTCGATAAATTAAATTTAAAAGGTTATGAATATATGAATGAACCATCTAGTCATAAATGGGCAATTGTAGTTCATGGATACAATGGTAGAGCATCAGAAATGACGAAATATATTCGTAATTTCTATGAACAAGGCTATAATGTCATAGCACCAGACCTTCGTGGGCACGGAAATAGTGAAGGGGATTATGTTGGTATGGGCTGGCATGATCGTAAAGATGTGTTAATTTGGATTCAACAAATCTTAAAGAAAGACCCTAATGCTGAAATAGCTCTATTTGGTGTTTCGATGGGCGGGGCAACTGTAATGATGACTTCAGGAGAAGATTTACCTTCTAATGTTAAAGTTATTATTGAAGATTGTGGATACTCAACTGTTATTGATGAATTTACTTATCAACTAAAAGATTTATTCCACTTACCGAAGTTTCCTGTTATGAATGCGGCAAATACGGTTACTAAATTAAGAGCTGGCTACGATTTAGAAGAAGCTTCAGCTGTAAAACAAGTAGCGAAAAGTAAAACACCTATGTTATTCATTCATGGGGATGCTGATACATTCGTTCCTTTTGAAATGTTAGATGAAGTATATAATGCTGCAAAAGTAGAAAAAGAGAAATTAATTGTTTCAGGTGCTGGACATGGAGAAGCGGAGAAAGTAGATTCGAATAAATATTGGAATACTGTATGGAAGTTCGTAGGGAAGTATATTCCGGCATAATTAAATTTGTTGCACTTATATAGACGATAATCGGAGGGATAATAATTAATCCTTTTGATTATCGTTTTTTTGTTAATTAGGTAGTCTGCTATAAGTGTGTTTTTGTATGTACTATATGAAGGAGATAGAGCAAAAACTTTTGAATTCCTTAATCTCAGTGCTACAATGATTGAAAACTAAATGTTAATGAGGTGTTTCTATGAAAATTGAAGTATGGTCGGATTTTGTATGCCCATTTTGCTATATTGGGAAACGTAGATTAGAGATGGCTTTAGAGCAATTTCCACATAAGAAGGATGTTGAAGTTGAGTTTAAAAGTTTTGAATTAGACCAAAATGCTCCAATCTATTCTGGAACAAGTATTAATGAAGTACTTGCATCAAAGTATGGAATTAGTATTGAAGAAGCTAAGCGTAATAACGTACAGCTAGGAAATCATGCAGCTAGTATGGGTTTAAGTTTTAATTTTGATGAGATGAAGCCGACGAACACGTTTGATGCGCATCGTCTTGCGAAGTTTGCAAAGGATCAAGGAAAAGAAAAAGAGATTACGGAAAATCTACTTTTCGCATACTTCACTGAATCGAGAAATTTAAGTGATGTGGATATACTTGCTACTATCGCTGAAGTTTCAGGTTTAGATAAGCAAGAGGCTTTAAATGTTATTAATGATAAAAATGCGTATGCAAATGATGTTAGAATTGATGAAGCGATTGCTCAGCAATATCAAATTTCGGGAGTACCTTATTTTATTATTAATCAAAAGTATGCTATTTCAGGTGCACAACCACTTGAAACTTTTGTTGGTGCACTTCAGCAAGTGTGGGAAGAAGAGAATCCTGCACCTAAGTTACAAGAACTTTCTTCAGAGGGTGGAAGCGATCTTTCTTGTACTGATGGAAGTTGTTCGGTGCCGTCGAAAGAGCAATAGTTTTTATAGTAGAGTAGTACCCCATAGATAGTTCTGTGGGGTGCTTGTATATAACTATAGAAGAAATACATAAGTGAAATCTATAAAATATAAAGTTTTTTTAAAAACGTATTGACGATTATACTTTAGAGGTGTAATATAGAACAAGTCGCCGATGACAATAACATCGCAAGCGACAAACGAAATGAAAAACTTAGTTGACATTGAAAGATGAAAATGTTAACATAAGGAAGTCGCAAATGAGCGACCAAGTAGTTCTTTGAAAACTGAACGAAACAAACAACGTGAAACGTCAATTTTTATTTTAGATGCTAGACAAACTAACTTTATTGGAGAGTTTGATCCTGGCTCAGGATGAACGCTGGCGGCGTGCCTAATACATGCAAGTCGAGCGAATGGATTAAGAGCTTGCTCTTATGAAGTTAGCGGCGGACGGGTGAGTAACACGTGGGTAACCTGCCCATAAGACTGGGATAACTCCGGGAAACCGGGGCTAATACCGGATAACATTTTGAAC
>NZ_CP016285.1:226953-233029 GCF_001679765.1 Bacillus sp. B25(2016b)
TCTGCCAAGGGCATAGCTGGGTAGCTATGTGCGGAAGGGATAAGTGCTGAAAGCATCTAAGCATGAAGCCCCCCTCAAGATGAGATTTCCCATAGCGTAAGCTAGTAAGATCCCTGAAAGATGATCAGGTTGATAGGTTCGAGGTGGAAGCATGGTGACATGTGGAGCTGACGAATACTAATAGATCGAGGACTTAACCATATAATATGTAGCAATGTTATCTAGTTTTGAAGGAATATGCCTTCAATAGTTTGGTGATGATGGCAGAGAGGTCACACCCGTTCCCATACCGAACACGGAAGTTAAGCTCTCTAGCGCCGATGGTAGTTGGGACCTTGTCCCTGTGAGAGTAGGACGTCGCCAAGCAACTTTAAGACAAGTCAGAATGACTTGTCTTTTTTGTGTTTTATAAAAATAAGAATGGGTGGTAAATCTCAGTTTTTTATAATTTCACTTTATTGTTCACATCAACAAGTTCAAAACGCTCACAGACGAGTAACATATCTTCAGAGAAATTAAGACCAAGCTCATTTAGTTCCTTTGTAAAAAAACGAACATGGGTGTCTCTCCAGTAATTGTAAGTACGATCTCCTTCGCCTTCAGCGATAGCGAATTCTTCGCTTACTTCATTCATTGGTGTTACAGTTACTTCTATTATCTTAATAATAGCTACAGGTTCATCATTACTATTAAGTATAATACTATAATCATTAGTGGTCGGTAGCGGTTCATTTTCTAATTCATAAAAAATGTGACCGGAGCATGTAGCAGTTTTAATACCGTCAATTACTAGTTGTGCAAGATAATTAGGGGAATCTCCAAATTGCCAAGCTATAACAGATTCTGGTTTTTTGTTGTTTCCCCAATAAATATTCCAATATGTCTGTGCTAATTGATTCATTTTATCGTCACCTCACTCTAATTAATATTTAGTCGCTTTATAATTCCTAGGAGATTTATTTATTTACTTATTCTGTCTTTGTGCTCATTTAAAATTTGTATCAGTGTGTTGCAAATTTCAAAGATACTATGTGGAATGAATATGGTTTGTAAATATGTTCTGTACATATATGGGATCTTTAATTTTCCAATTGCATTTTATGATAAAGGATATAGTTACTTAAAGAACCTTCAGACTATTAATGGTAGTTTATTATCACTATGCCATATTGAAGTGAGTAGTACTAGAGTTGAAATAGATAAAAAACCGATATTCTAAAATTGAATATCAGTTTAATGATATGTGACTTATATGAATCTATAGTAATACGAAAAGCGTAAATAAGATAGCCAGCAAAATACGATAGTATGCAAAAGGTTTTAAACCTATCTTCTCTAAAAGCTTTAGAAAAGTTACTACCGCTAGCATCGCTACTATAAAAGAGGTAATGAATCCTACCGCAAACATAGGGATGTCATCGACACTTAAATACGTCCAGCTTTTTAGTAAGTCTAAGCCTGTAGCCCCAATCATTACAGGAAGAGCTATTAGAAAAGAGAATTCAGATGCAGTCTTATAATTTACTTTTGCCAATAGACCTCCAGAGATAGTAGAGCCGGCTCTAGAGAAGCCAGGGTATACTGCTAAACATTGAAATAATCCAATTGTTAATGCTTGACGGTACGTTAAATCGTCCAGTGAATAGGAGGTTGCTTCTTGCTTTTTTACTTCTGCAAAGATCATAAGAATTGCTCCTGCTACAAGTCCAATCACAACAGTGTATGGCTGAAATAAGTAAGTTTTAATAACATCATGTAGTAGCAAACCAGCAACTACTGCCGGAAATACGCCAAGAAATACATGGAACGCGTTGAATTTTTTCTCTTTGCGTAGAAGAGGCTTAATATTACATAAAGAAACGAGGCGTTTATGATATAAAATTGCAATAGCTAAAATTGCGCCTAGCTGAATAACAATTTCAAACGTTTTTGCTCTTTCTCCTTCAAAGCCTAATAAATGCCCGACTAATATAAGGTGGCCAGTAGAGGATATAGGTAAAAATTCAGCTAATCCTTCTACAATACCGAGTATGAAGGCAATAATGATATCGCTCATAGTTTCACTCCTATAAATTAATGAATGTCTACTTTCTTAAAATAGAATAGTGTTGCAATAAATCCGAAAATTGCTGTTGCTGCAATGATGATATAAGAATACTCTGGTGGATATGTCGGTTGTAATTCATTATTTGCAATATCTAGAGTAGCGGTCCACGGAAATAAATCTTTATGTTTGGAGTTTACGAGCATAAGATTCATCATTGTAATAATGACTGTTAATATAATAGGCGGTACATAGCTCTTCATTACAAGAGTTAATAGCACAATAGGTGAAGACAATAGAAAGAGAAGTCCACCACATATTAAAAATTTTAGGAAAGAACCTAAAAGTAAAGTAATGTTAAAACCAGGGAAGTTCCCCAATAGCCCTAATACTACAGTAAGCGACCAAGCGACTAAAGTTAGCATCATAATCCAAAGGAAGAGGATGATGAACTTACTTATAATAAAACTAATGCGCGACACGGGGATAGTTAGTAAATTTTTTAGTGTATCTTCTGCATATTCGCGGGTAAACATATAAGCAACAACTACTCCGTATAAAGGGAATCCTATAACTAAAGTAGTATATAAGTTAACGTCAGTGAATAACTGGTGGAACCAAATAGTCGGAGTTGGCTGTTTTGTTTTTATATGTATATAAGAGGCTACTACGACTAAGAAAGGTGCGACACCAGCTCCAATAATGCTAATTAAAAACATATTAGAGCGTTTTAGTTTTAATAGTTCTGTATAGAGTAGATTAACCAATTGTCCCACCTCCAACTAGTTTGGTGAAATAATCTTCTAATCTGTCTTCACTGATCATCATTTTTAATACTTCGATATCATTAAGAACGAATGTTCTGTTGATGTATCCTTGTTGCCCAAAATGAGAGTAAATGCGAATATTCCCTTCATCATGTACCTCATAATCGAAAATTTGAAATTGATTTTCTAATAGCATCGCAGCTTTATTGTCATTATTCACCTGAAATTCTATGTACTTACGGTTTGCTTTGCGCAGCTTATCAAGAGAAACTTCTTCTAGTAACCTTCCTTCGTGAATAATTCCGATACGATCAACTAACTGTTCTACCTCTGCTAAAATGTGACTAGAAATGAGTATCGTTATATTCCTTTCTTGAGCTAAAGAATGAATAAGTTTTCGCATTTCTTTAATACCGATGGGGTCTAGTCCGTTAGTCGGTTCATCTAATATGAGTAGTTCGGGATAATGGAGAAGAGCGCGTGCAATTCCTAGGCGCTGCTTCATGCCTAGAGAATACTTTCCTACTAACTTTTTTGTTTCATGCTGCAAGCCCACTATTTCTAATGCTTCCTCAATAGCATTCTTTTTGTAAACCCCGATTATCTTTGCATTAATTAATAAGTTTTCTTTTGCAGTTAAGTTTTCATAAAACCCTGGAACTTCAACGATAGAACCAATTCTACTTAAAATATCTTTTTGATTTTGAAATAAGTCCTCTCCGAATATTTCGATAGTTCCACTTGTAGGCTTTATAAGACTAAGCAGCATACGAATGGTTGTCGTTTTACCAGCACCGTTACGTCCTATGAATCCATAAATTTCTCCTTGTTGAACGTTAATATTTAGATTATCTACGGATTTTTGCTTGCCATATACTTTAGTAAGATTAGTCGTTTTTATAATTGTGTTTATAGGAGTCACCTACTTTCTATAAGTTCTTATTTACATGATAAAAAGGAAGGCTTAACTGCATATTAATCATTTCTTAACTATTTCTTAAAAGTATTGTGTTTTGGAATGGAAAAGCCAAAAGTGGTTCGTTCCCATGGAATACTTTTAACCCATATATGCCCACCATTCCTCTCAACGAGCGCTTTAGAAATAGAAAGCCCGAGCCCGCTACCACCAAAAGACGAGTTTCTTGATTGTTCGCTTCGGTACATTCGCTCGAATACGTTTTGTAAATCATGTTTTGGAATACCAGGACCTTTATCCCAAATAAGAAGTTCATATGCTGCATCCGTTTCTAGTAGTTCGACTCCTATTGTTTTCCCATTCTTTCCGTAATAAATGGCATTTTTCATTAAGTTACCTATAATCCGCATAAGGCTTAGGTGATCTGCAATGATAGGACAAGTAGACTCTGGTATAAGAACTTGTAGTTTAATATTATGTTTTGAGAGTTCGGGTAAAAACTCGATCAAAGCTTCTCTAGTAACTTCAGAAAAGTCGAGTTTTTCTTCTTTTAGTGGAAATTCATTAGCGTCTAGCTTTGCCATATTGAATATTTCATCAACTAGGTGCTTTAAGTTATTTGATTTCATATAAAGTATTTTAAGATATTCTTGCTTTTCTATTTCAGAAGCAGCAACCCCATCTTTTAAAGCATCGATATATCCAATAATGGAGGTGAGTGGTGTTCGGATATCGTGTGAGATACTAGATAAAAGTTGTTTTCTAGATTCCTCAGACCTTTTTGCTTTAATCCGAACCTTTTCTAATTCAGCTATTAGTTCGTTTATTGAAAAAACGATATTATGTAACGATTGATCATTACTTGTGAATAATCTCGTTTGTAAATTCCCCTTTAGTGCACGACTTAATTTAGTGTCTATTGATTTGCGATTTTGAATGAATTGTATTCTTGAAAAGAAGAGATACATTGTAATTAAGATAAGGGTAATAAATAAAGAAATTTTTACTTTTGGATCCATTTGTATATTTAAAAGCCCGTAAATGATAAGTTGTAATGAAATAAGGAAGAGGATTTTATCGATCTTCAAGCTTTTCACCTACAAACTTATAACCAATTCCCCATACAGTTTGAATGAATTTTGGATTGGAAGGATCGATTTCTATTTTCTTTCTAAGTTTTCGAATATGTACCATAACGGTATTATCATCTTCTATATAATTATCGTCCCATACATTGCGGAAGAGCTGTGTTTTTGTAAATACTTGTCCTGGGTTTGAAGTAAAGAATTTTAATAGTTCTAATTCTTTTCCGGTTAAGCTGATTTCTTCTTTATTTGTGTGAACTGTATATGTATTTAAATTGATAGTTAGTCCTTTAAAAGCTAAAGTTGTCTGCTCTTGTACACTAATGTTACTTCCAAGAACGAAAAAACGCCGTATAAGAGCTTTGACTCGTGCAACCACTTCGTGAATGCTGAAAGGCTTCGTAATGTAATCATCAGCACCAATGCTTAAACCTAAAATTTTATCGACTTCGTGATCTTTAGCGGTTAGCATTAATATCGGTACGTTAGTTTTATCCCTTAGCTTTCTACATACTTCGATACCATCTACTTTCGGCATCATAAGATCTAATATAACGAGGCTATAGTTGTTTTGATTAAATAACTGTAAGGCTACTTCGCCATCAATCGCAGTATCTACCATATATAATTCTCGTTCTAAATATATTTTTAGTAAATTACGGATTTCTTTATCATCGTCTGCTATAAGGATACGTATATCTTTCATATCTTCACCTACTTCTAATGGATTTCATTGATGGTACAACAACCCTCTAATTATATACTAGTATTTGTTAAAATAAGATTAACAGTTTTGGGGAAGGGAAATATTCAAGCAAATTAAGCTAGGGTCAAAGTAAATTGAATATGTTTTGCGAGAATAAATTAAAGAGAAGCAGAAGGTAGTTTTACGGTAATGAATTTTTGTAGGGACGTATATAGCCAAAAGAGCGTAAAAAACATTTAATTGAATATCTTTATAAAAAGTGTTGACGATTAGAGTATAGAGGTGTAATATAGAACAAGTCGCCGATGACAACAACGTCGAAAGCGACAAACGAAATAAAAAACTTAGTTGACATTGAAAGATGAAAATGTTAACATAAGGAAGTCGCAAATGAGCGACTAAGTAGTTCTTTGAAAACTGAACGAAACAAACAACGTGAAACGTCAATTTTTATTTTAGATGCTAGACAAACTAACTTTATTGGAGAGTTTGATCCTGGCTCAGGATGAACGCTGGCGGCGTGCCTAATACATGCAAGTCGAGCGAATGGATTAAGAG
>NZ_CP016285.1:233129-242195 GCF_001679765.1 Bacillus sp. B25(2016b)
CATAGCTGGGTAGCTATGTGCGGAAGGGATAAGTGCTGAAAGCATCTAAGCATGAAGCCCCCCTCAAGATGAGATTTCCCATAGCGTAAGCTAGTAAGATCCCTGAAAGATGATCAGGTTGATAGGTTCGAGGTGGAAGCATGGTGACATGTGGAGCTGACGAATACTAATAGATCGAGGACTTAACCATATAATATGTAGCAATGTTATCTAGTTTTGAAGGAATATGCCTTCAATAGTTTGGTGATGATGGCAGAGAGGTCACACCCGTTCCCATACCGAACACGGAAGTTAAGCTCTCTAGCGCCGATGGTAGTTGGGACCTTGTCCCTGTGAGAGTAGGACGTCGCCAAGCAATCTTAAGACGAGTCAGAATGACTCGTCTTTTTTGTATGCTTTCATACCTCTCTTAATTGCCTGTTTAACTCCTTCTAAATAGGCGAATCCATGCTTTTTATCTGGTTCTAAGTAAGTACCTTCTGCCCATTCATTCCACGCATTAATAAATAAAAACTCGCTGTTGTAAAGAGAATAGGTACGATGAATTTGCTTACTTAAGTATATCGTGAACTTCTCAGGAGTAGAACCGAGAAAGATGCTGCTATTTAAGTCTTTGCGACGTGCTGTGTTGTCCCAGTCAACAAAGGCACCGGGAAATGTTTTTTTCTCTGGAGGAGATCGCTTTAGTATATACATCCAAACTTTATCATAATCCCAAGCGTTTATTTGTTTACCAGACTCATATATTGTCTTATTTATGTCTGGAGAGCTATCATGAGCAATTGTATAAAAAGGCTCGAATTGAATGCTAGCATCGAACCCATTTATATTAGGAAGTGGGAAGCTGTTTAATGTTTCTACAAAGTATATACCTTTCAAACCATTTTCTTGTGCGAGTGTATCCCAGTAATTAAGCATTTGCTCACAGCCAGGGATATGCCCAGGACGATAAATAATGAATAGGGGTTTATCATCTATACGAATATATCTTTCATCTTGGAAAGCTTGTAATAAATAGTCAAAGTGTTCTTTCCAATCCGATAACTCTCCATAATTTTGAGGCATTAATATATGGCTATCAAGACCATCCCAAGTTTTTGTCCACGGTTCATTTGCCCAAGAAAGGCAAAATGGAAAATCTGGTTCGCCCGTCTTAAGTACTTCATTAAAGGGTGTCTCCAATAGCCTTTTTCCTTTAAACCAGTAATGGTAATAACAAAAACCATATATGCCGTGTGCTTTGGCAATTTTTGCTTGCCATTTTCTTACGGATGGGTCCGTTAAGTCATAATAAAAATCTTGATAAGGTTCTCTAGGTTGATAATGTCCTGCAAATAAAGGTCGTGCACTTTTAGTATTTGTCCATTCAGTAAAACCTTTTCCCCACCATTTGTCATTTTCTTTTATTTGATGAAACTGCGGTAAGTAAAAAGCAATTATTTTCAAGGTATATCCTCCTTATGTTCTTTGTAGTTCAAAGTGGGGGGGAAGTTACTTTTGATTTTTTGAATCGAGTTTAAAGCGCTAGATAGGTTATTTACTTACTATTTTGTTGTGCTTCATATTGAATTCGTTTTTACAGTTTGCTCGATAGAGGAATCTTGGATCATTTAATATATGGCTGAGATGAAAAGTAATTTTCATTATAAAATTATGCGCATTACCATGTAGGAAAAGAGTTAATCTTTTTGGAGAACAAATAGGGCTTGGGGTAATCGGCTTGCGTCATCAAAAAAGTCCCGTAGCTTTAAATACTTCTCATAGTGATTTTTAATATAATTTCTAGGTATAACGGTTTCTCCGTAGAAGCTACTATTTCTAACATCTCCCGCTCCTGTAGGACTGTGGACAAAATTACCGCTTTCATAATCCGAGATGGCCCGATTTATATCTGGGAAAGCTTGTGATAAAGTTTTATGCCAACCCGTTTGAATGAATTCAGGGTGTTCCTTGAATTGTTGACAGTAATCGAGAAAATAGCGCGCTTGTGTTGTGGCTATGAAGATGCCACCTGGACGAAGAATTCTTGAAAATTCCTTTATCCAATTTTCTGCAGTTTCTTCGGATAAATGTGAGAATACAGAATAAGCGAATATGATGTCTAATGAATTGTCACTAATAAATTCTACAGGAGGTTGTGGATTGGCTGTTTTATATATTCCTCTTCCTAACGTTTCATTGCAAATGTTAATCATTGCGGGATCTACATCAATACCAAGTAAATTTTCATCGCGAACATCTTTGAAAAAAAAGCGTATAATTCTTCCCCATCCGCAACCAAAGTCTAAAATTTTACGTTCTTTATTCAAGGGAACACCTAAATTTTGGGCATATGTTTTTACATGGTTATAAAACAAATATGCTTCATAAAGAGCATGTTCATAGGAAGCTCCTACAAACTGTTGTTGAATTTCTTCGGGGGGGAACATAGGTACTGGGATACCATTTATCTTTGTTTGTGAGCAACTTTGTATAAATAGATTTAGAAGTTCAACGTCAGAAAGAGGACTAACAAGGTTATCAAAATCATTTCCTAACTTAAAGTTATTCATTTGTTAACCTCCAAATTATATAGTGCCTAAAAATTATGTTCGTGTTTTTTACTAATAAAAACATGTAGAAATTCAGCATCTAATCCTAGTGATCTATCCTTTTGTAAATAAACAATTGTATACATATTTGCATGTGTATAAATATATTCAATCATATCTTGGCCCCAATCAAATGTTACTAAAGCCCCCTTCTCATCAATAGGATTTCCATGATAAATTGGCTCTTCCATATACTCAATTCCTTCTTTATTGTTTCTTGCTCTTTGTAAAGTCTTTGGGAGTGTATGATACCAAGGGACGGTAAACACATGAGCGCCACCAGGCTTTAAGACACGTTCTATTTCTTTAAAGGCTTTCTCTGGCTCCATTACGTGTTCAAAGACATCTTGCGTAATGAATAAATCAAAAGATTCATTTTGAAAAGTCATGTTTTCTAAATTCTCACATCTAATTCCTTGAAAGTATTGACCAAGAGGATAGTTTTTAAAGTATTGAGAATATGTATAGTTTTTACAGTTTTTTATCAGTAGTTGAGTTGTAATCCCTCCTGGTGAGGACTCGTGGATATGATAGGACCCCCATTTTGGAAAAAATGTATTTAAGACATGAACTAAAGCTCGTTGCCTCGGTATAGAGTGGCATGTAGAACATAAATAGTGATCTCTAAGCCAATCATTATGCTCTATAAATGTAGCTTCCTTCTCACAAATAACGCAGTAGCCATTATTGTGCTTCAAATTATCTTCCACATGATATCCCTCCTGTATAAAATGCAATGTATTTCCCCCATTATTTTCATGGCAGTAATGCTCTCACCTTAAAATCCGGCTGGAGCAAAGAAGTTGGGTGGGATATGAACTGCCCGTAAACGCCCTCACTTTATGGATAGTATCAGACACATGTGAAACCAAAGAGAGTGGGTAGAAATTAGGGAAACCATAAAAGTAAGATTGGTAGAAGGGAATAATTAGTAGGGGAGAACCCCACACTAATTAAAGTTTCACTTTATGCTATGCGATACATTTGCTTTTATTCATTGAAAAACGTAGGGGTTTAAAATATCCCTTTCGTGTATGGATACATTTCAAAGTCCTTTGCATATATTTCTGTAACTAAATCCATTGTTTCTTTGTCATAAAAGCTTGCGTATGTTGGAAATCGGGGAAAGGCTTCATCTGTAATGCTAAGTTCTGCATAGCTTCCTGTATAAACCATCTTGTGAGCGCGATGATGACCTGAACTTGTAAGTTTGGTTAGGTCAGATTTAATCAAACCGTATTCGTTTTCTATTTTGGGAATTTGCTTATTAAAATCTTCTAAAGGTATATAGCGTTGGATAAAGGCTTCTTCACCTTGGACGTATTGTTGACTAAAGTGCATATCTATTACTTGGGAATTGGAACCAAGTGCTTGAACGTAATATAAAAATTGTTTGAATGATATTCCTTGCTTACTATGCTTGTCATTATAAAAACACTTTCGGATACTATTCCATTGAGGACTAGCATAAGGATTGTCAGCAAGTAATAAAAATGAGCTAACGGCCCTCTTATAGGGATTTCGTACGAGTTTACAAACATGCTTTTTGGCTTCTAGAAGACCGCTATGTACCGCTTGTATATAATTGGGGTTATTTTTATATACCCAGAATTCATAGTAATGAATAAAATCATTGTATTTCTTTGCTTCAGGAAATAATCCAATTTGAAAGAAGAACCAATTAGCTAATGCGGTACATCCGCTTCTATGACTCCAAAATAATATAAGGGGAAAATCCTTATGGAAATGCGGAATTCGATCTTTATGTAGAATGATGTACTCTAAAAACTTTTGATTTATATTTTTCATGAGTTTAACACTCCTTTTTTAAGGGTATAGAAGAGGATTTTTTATTAATCCAATATATTCATGAGAATGAGTAAATATTATGAGTGTATTTTGCTTTCGTCTTAAATAAGAAAGCCATTCTAAAAGGGAAATATAAAATAAAGATAATGAAAATGTATAAGAGGCATACAATTAATTATAAGAAAAGAAATAATAAAAGTGTCCAAGTTCATTTATTTGTATTTCTAGGTGTGATAAGCAAAAATCTTATTACTAGAGAGGATATTATGGGGAAGAATAATTATTTAATAGTAGGTGGAAATAGTTTCATTGGTATTAACCTCGCATTAGGTTTATTGAAACAAGGTCAAAATGTAAAAGTATTTTCCAGACATATAAATAATTTTCCTCAAAATCTTATAAGTGAGGTTGAATTTATTAAAGGTGATTTAGCAAATGTTGAAGATATATATAAGGCTTTAGTAAATGTGGATATTATTATTTATTTAGCTGCAACGTCTAATGTAACAACTTCAATTGAAGATGTTTTTGGAGATAGGAACAGTAGCTTTTTTTTTCTTAATTTCATGGAAACTGTTAAACGTTTCCCTATTAAAAAAATTGTATTAGCATCCTCTGGAGGCACAGTTTATGGTGAACCAGAATATTTACCTATTGATGAGAAACATCCATTAAAACCACTATCTCCTTATGGAATAACAAAAGTGTCGCTTGAAAATTATTTGTACTTTTATAAGAAAAAGTATGGAATGGACTATGTTGTATGTAGATATTCTAATCCATATGGAAAATATCAAAACCCGTTAAAGAAAGTTGGAGCAATAAACTGTTTTTTGTATCAGCATCTCAGTAATGAAAAGATTAATATATATGGGAATCCACAAGAGATTATTCGAGATTATATTTATATCGATGATCTAGTGGAAATCACTATACAACTATCACAATTAAATCGCTTGAAATCTTGTGTGTATAACATAGGGAGCGGCAAGGGTCTCTCTTTAAAACGAATTATAGTAGAATTGGAGAAATTAACGGAAAGAAAAGTGGACTTTATCTGCTATAAACAAAAGCAAGAAAATGTTCAAAAAATCATTTTAAATATAGATAGGGTAAGACGAGAATGTAATTGGGAACCGAAAGTGGATTTCAAAAGTGGAATTAGATTAAATAAGCTATGGATTGAAGAGTTCTTATATAGTAAAAAATAATAAGCCATGCCCTACTTCTGTATAAGTAGAGCATGGTTTATTATTTTGTTTCTTTTTGTATTACCCAAAGGTCTTGATGTTCCCACCAAAAACCTTCAGTGTATTTTTTGATGATAGGATTATAAGGTAATAATTTAATTTTGTCACATACGTAAGAGGGACTAACGATCGTTTGCCCGTATTGATGCACATCTAAATCCAGTTGTTCACTAGAGGGGAGAAACCAATAACCCTGTTTATTTAAATCTGGAAAGCCGAAGTACTTTTTACTTTGATATCCATGAGTTGTGAAAATGAATAATCCGCCAGGGGACACAGCATTATACAATGTTTGAAGCCAACGAAACCAAGTTGTATCAGGCATATGAGAAAAAAAGGATAGACCAAAAACGATATCATACGTAGACGATAATTTTACTTGTTCCGGCTCAGGGTGAGATAAGATAGATGAAGTATTTAATGTGCGTTCAATAAAACTAATAGCCTCTTCATGTATATCACAGGTAGTTATATGTAAGTTCGTTTGTAAGTTTAATAAATGGCGTGTTACGCAGCCATATCCGGATGCGAATTCTAATAATTTTGTTGGAGTGTCTACAGGAGGATAAAAGGAAGTCATTAAATCTAAGAGTGTTTCTGCTGATTTTCTTCCATCTTTAAAATAATAATCTATTGCTTCTTTTTTAGAAGGAAAGACTAGATTCGTGACCAGGAATTGGAAGATATGATCCTCCGGATGGATACTTGCATTTACATTGTAGTTCTGTGCAATTTGAGAAATCAAATCTTTATTTGCCTCTATAAATTCTTTCAAAGAGTAACCCTCCTTAAATAATAGTAATGTCTTACAAGAGATACTGATGGTAAAGAAAATATATAATTAAACCTTCAAATATGTTTTAAGATACTTTCTATATGCGTACATTTTCTTTTTTGAAATGTCGTCGATAGTAAAGGTTTCTTTAATGAAATTCTGCATTTGTACAACTTCACTGTAATGGGAATATGAATCTTCTGCTCTCGTTACGCTATTTGTATGTCGTCTATGATAGTTTAGAGGTTTTGGATTGAAATAAATGTTCCCCTCTTTAAGGATAGAAACATAGAAAAACCAATCACCGGCTATTTTAAACTGTTCCAATTGTTTTGCTGTTGTTTTTATATCTATGTTTTTAAAAACTACACTTGAGACATTAGGTATGGTGTTTTTGATAAGTAACGTATCTTGTATTTCATCTATCCCTTTTCGCACATAAGAACTCTGCCATTTTTCTTTATCAATATCATTTGTGTAATCTAAATAATGATTGGCCAATATATTTCCTTGTTCATCTATTTGTTTTGATTGTGTGTAGCTTAAGGCAACATCACTATCTATATGAAAACCTTGTATTACTTCTTCTAAAAATGTCTGATCACATAAGTCATCGGCCTCAGCAATCCAAATATAATCACCGGTTGCTGCAGAGACACCTTTTATCCATTGTTTAAATACAGAACCAGAGTTTTTATAATTAATAATCTGCTGAATTTTCAGGTGATGTTTATTTTCGTTTGAGAGCAGCTTTTCAAATATAGATACGCTATTGTCAGTAGAGGCATCGTCTAGGAAAATTAGTTCGTAAAGGGGATAGGTTTGATTTAATATTGATTTAACTCGTTCGGATAAGTATTTTTCGTAATTATAGTTCGGTACAATGACGCTTATTTTTTTATAATTATGCTCAAGCAAGTTTAATAATTGATAAATGTAATGAAGAAAGTTGAAATTTTTTTCAATAAGTTCTTGGCCAAAGGTCCCTTTTTGTAATCGTAAATCTTCATCCCCGATAAATTCGTATATTTTTTCCAGCATCATCGGTAAGTTTAAATAGTCTACTAATGCGCCAGTTTGTTCCGTAACAACATCTTCAAAACCTCCAGCGTTTTTAAACCCTATAACAGGGAGTTTTGTATCTAATGCTTCTAAAACCACGTTTGGGAAAGGATCTTCTCTTGAAGTTAATAAATATAAATCAGCCCCAGCGTTATATAAACCGATATCTGGAGTAGGATCCACTAATGTAAAATGTGCTGTATATCTTGGTGATAGCGTGTTTAAAAAGTGAACATCTGTTTTCCCAACCCAGATAAAATGAATATTTTTATGAATCTTTCTTACTGAGTAAGCAATAAGTGAGAATAAATCTATCCCTTTTCGATGATCAGCGAAGCCTACCCCCAAAATGATTTTGCTATCTAGAGGCAGGTTGTGTTTTTTTCGTAATTCGTTTCTCGCTTTTGCAATATTGTTCTTATAAGGATTGTGGTTAAACAAACCTTGAGGGAGGATGTGGCACTTTTGATGATCTAATTGGGTGATTGTACGGAACTTTTCATACACGTATTGTGAAGGGAAGACAATTTTGTGAGCAGACTCGGCAATTTTTATCGCTTTTCCCTCAGCAGAGTACTGTTGTATTAAATGCGGCAATTCATGTATTAATGAAATAACTTTTATATTATGTTTAGCTAGTAATGCAACTATATCACCACTTATGACGGTACTACATATGGCGATGGTATAGTCTTGTGATAATAACTTCTTTATTAATGATTCGATCTTTTTGTCCGTTGGGTAGTCTTCCTCTAGGCAATAAACAGGACCATACTTTTGAAAGTCGTGGATTAAAATGCCCGTTCCAATAGAAATAATTGCGACGGAGTAATGAAAGTTTTCTTTGAGAGCTTTAATAGTATGTAAAGAAAGCAGCTGTGCTCCGTGGAAATGGGCATCATGGGATACATAAATGATTTTCTTATTAACATGCATTTCATAACGCCTCCTAAGGTTAATTAGATTTTTAGTAAATGTATGGTGTATTTATAATTTCTAGAGAGAAGTCTAAATAAAAAAGCTACTTTTAATATATATTTGTTTGGCTTGATATTCATTCTTTAGAAAGTATAAACTGTCGATTATGAAAGGGACTGCGCTAGTTTATTAATCTTTAGGGAAGAAGTATAAAAATACCCTTCATAATTTATAAAATAAAAAGGATAAAAGGTATTGACGATTAGAGTATAGAGGTGTAATATAGAACAAGTCGCCGATGACAACAACGTCGAAAGCGACAAACGAAATAAAAAACTTAGTTGACATTGAAAGATGAAAATGTTAACATAAGGAAGTCGCAAATGAGCGACTAAGTAGTTCTTTGAAAACTGAACGAAACAAACAACGTGAAACGTCAATTTTTATTTTAGATGCTAGACAAACTAACTTTATTGGAGAGTTTGATCCTGGCTCAGGATGAACGCTGGCGGCGTGCCTAATACATGCAAGTCGAGCGAATGGATTAAGAGTTTGCTCTTATGAAGTTAGCGGCGGACGGGTGAGTAACACGTGGGTAACCTGCCCATAAGACTGGGATAACTCCGGGAAACCGGGGCTAATACCGGATAACATTTTGAAC
>NZ_CP016285.1:242295-453174 GCF_001679765.1 Bacillus sp. B25(2016b)
AAGGCTGAGCTGTGATGGGGAAGCTCCTTATGGAGCGAAGTCTTTGATTCCCCGCTGCCAAGAAAAGCTTCTAGCGAGATAAAAGGTGCCTGTACCGCAAACCGACACAGGTAGGCGAGGAGAGAATCCTAAGGTGTGCGAGAGAACTCTGGTTAAGGAACTCGGCAAAATGACCCCGTAACTTCGGGAGAAGGGGTGCTTTCTTAACGGAAAGCCGCAGTGAATAGGCCCAAGCGACTGTTTAGCAAAAACACAGCTCTCTGCGAAGCCGTAAGGCGAAGTATAGGGGGTGACACCTGCCCGGTGCTGGAAGGTTAAGGAGAGGGGTTAGCGTAAGCGAAGCTCTGAACTGAAGCCCCAGTAAACGGCGGCCGTAACTATAACGGTCCTAAGGTAGCGAAATTCCTTGTCGGGTAAGTTCCGACCCGCACGAAAGGTGTAACGATTTGGGCACTGTCTCAACCAGAGACTCGGTGAAATTATAGTACCTGTGAAGATGCAGGTTACCCGCGACAGGACGGAAAGACCCCGTGGAGCTTTACTGTAGCCTGATATTGAATTTTGGTACAGTTTGTACAGGATAGGCGGGAGCCATTGAAACCGGAGCGCTAGCTTCGGTGGAGGCGCTGGTGGGATACCGCCCTGACTGTATTGAAATTCTAACCTACGGGTCTTATCGACCCGGGAGACAGTGTCAGGTGGGCAGTTTGACTGGGGCGGTCGCCTCCTAAAGTGTAACGGAGGCGCCCAAAGGTTCCCTCAGAATGGTTGGAAATCATTCGTAGAGTGCAAAGGCATAAGGGAGCTTGACTGCGAGACCTACAAGTCGAGCAGGGACGAAAGTCGGGCTTAGTGATCCGGTGGTTCCGCATGGAAGGGCCATCGCTCAACGGATAAAAGCTACCCCGGGGATAACAGGCTTATCTCCCCCAAGAGTCCACATCGACGGGGAGGTTTGGCACCTCGATGTCGGCTCATCGCATCCTGGGGCTGTAGTCGGTCCCAAGGGTTGGGCTGTTCGCCCATTAAAGCGGTACGCGAGCTGGGTTCAGAACGTCGTGAGACAGTTCGGTCCCTATCCGTCGTGGGCGTAGGAAATTTGAGAGGAGCTGTCCTTAGTACGAGAGGACCGGGATGGACGCACCGCTGGTGTACCAGTTGTTCTGCCAAGGGCATAGCTGGGTAGCTATGTGCGGAAGGGATAAGTGCTGAAAGCATCTAAGCATGAAGCCCCCCTCAAGATGAGATTTCCCATAGCGTAAGCTAGTAAGATCCCTGAAAGATGATCAGGTTGATAGGTTCGAGGTGGAAGCATGGTGACATGTGGAGCTGACGAATACTAATAGATCGAGGACTTAACCATATAATATGTAGCAATGTTATCTAGTTTTGAAGGAATATGCCTTCAATAGTTTGGTGATGATGGCAGAGAGGTCACACCCGTTCCCATACCGAACACGGAAGTTAAGCTCTCTAGCGCCGATGGTAGTTGGGACCTTGTCCCTGTGAGAGTAGGACGTCGCCAAGCAAAAACCTAAGTCGTTTCGACTTAGGTTTTTTTGTGTTTATTTTTATATACCAAATCTTAATGAGGAAAAAGAATGAAAATGAGGGTATTGAGAGTAATAGGAATGATTTTTTGCTTGTCAGGTTTTCTAAGTGCTCCCAAACAATCCTTATAATAGGAACTGTTATTTCTACTACAAGTATATATTTTAAATAATGAGAGTGAAAAAAGCGGGATGATATAAACAAGTATTCGATCATTATAGTAATGGTTGCGATACAAAGGAATATAAACGATATGCTTTATATTAAAGCATATGGAATTTGTACACAAACCGTTTTGTGTATGATAGATCTCTAGAAATATATATTCTAATTTCTTATCCTTCTTGCATATAGTTACAATTATTCTTTTGAATATAACTAAAACACGAACGTTATTGATTAGTAATAAAAAAACATTCGATTATTTGTTGACATTGTTTATGAAATATTGTTAATATAGCCATAGAAAGAATAATATATAAGACCTCATATAATCGCGGGGATATGGCCTGCAAGTCTCTACCTAACGACCGTTATTCGTTAGACTATGAGGGAAAGTCACTCGGTATTTTTCTATTCACAAGGGATACGTATGCCTGAGTAGAGCGCTTTCTCTCATAGTAAAAGAGAAACTGTTCTATTTCAGGCTTTTTTTATTTGAATCGGGGGGATTCTAATATGAAATCACTAGTTGGAGTCATAATGGGAAGCACGTCAGACTGGGAAACAATGAAATATGCTTGTGACATTTTAGATGAATTAAATATACCGTATGAGAAAAAGGTTGTATCCGCTCATCGGACTCCGGATTATATGTTTGAATATGCAGAGACGGCTCGTGAACGTGGATTGAAAGTTATTATTGCTGGAGCTGGTGGAGCAGCACATTTACCAGGAATGGTTGCAGCGAAGACGAATCTTCCTGTAATCGGAGTTCCAGTTCAATCAAAAGCGTTAAACGGCTTAGATTCATTATTATCCATTGTCCAAATGCCAGGAGGAGTTCCAGTTGCAACTGTTGCAATTGGTAAGGCTGGTTCAACGAATGCTGGTTTACTTGCTGCACAAATAATTGGATCATTCCATGATGACATACATGATGCATTAGAATTGAGAAGAGAAGCAATTGAAAAAGATGTGCGCGAAGGTAGTGAGCTAGTATGACGAGAATCATTTTACCTGGAAAAACAATCGGTATTATTGGAGGCGGCCAGCTAGGAAGAATGATGGCATTGGCAGCTAAGGAGATGGGATATAAAATTGCTGTTTTAGATCCTACAAAAAACTCACCATGTGCACAAGTTGCTGATATTGAAATTGTTGCATCATATGACGATTTAAAAGCAATTCAGCATTTAGCAGAGATAAGTGATGTTGTCACATATGAATTTGAGAATATTGATTATAGATGTTTACAATGGCTTGAAAAACATGCGTACTTACCACAAGGTAGTCAGTTGTTAAATACAACGCAAAATCGTTTTACAGAAAAGAATGCGATTGAGAAGGCTGGGTTACCAGTAGCAACGTATAGATTAGTTCAAAATCAAGATCAGCTTACAGAGGCAATTGCTGAGTTATCATTCCCTTCCGTCTTAAAAACGACGACAGGTGGATATGATGGGAAAGGGCAAGTTGTTTTAAGAAGTGAAGCTGATGTTGAGGCAGCAAGAAATCTTGTGGATAAAGCAGAATGTATTTTAGAGAAATGGGTGCCTTTTGAAAAAGAAGTATCAGTTATTGTGATTCGTAGTGTAAGTGGTGAAACAAAAGTGTTTCCAGTAGCAGAAAATATTCATGTAAATAACATTTTACATGAATCTATCGTTCCAGCTCGCATTACAGAAGAGCTTTCTCAAAAAACAATTGCTTATGCAAAGGTACTTGCGGATGAATTAGAACTTGTGGGAACACTAGCTGTAGAGATGTTTGCTACAGATAATGGTGAGATTTATATTAATGAATTAGCGCCAAGACCTCACAATTCAGGACACTATACACAGGATGCATGTGAAACGAGTCAATTTGGTCAACATATTCGAGCAATCTGTAATTTACCTCTAGGAGAAACAAATTTGTTAAAACCAGTTGTCATGGTAAACATTTTAGGCGAACATATAGAAGGGGTCCTAAGACAAGTGAATAGATTAACCGGGTGCTATTTACACTTGTATGGAAAAGAAGAAGCAAAAGCACAGCGAAAAATGGGGCATGTTAATATTTTAAATGATAATATTGAAGTCGCTCTAGAAAAAGCGAAGAGTTTGCATATTTGGGACCATCAAGAACAACTGTTGGAGGGAAAAAGATGATTAGTCGTTATACACGCCCTGAAATGGGTGCGATTTGGACGGAAGAGAACAAATTTAAAGCGTGGTTAGAAGTTGAGATTTTAGCTTGTGAAGCATGGGCTGAGCTTGGCGATATTCCAAAAGAAGATGTTAAAAAAATTCGTGAACATGCATCATTTGATATTGATCGTATTTATGAAATTGAAAAAGAAACACGTCATGACGTAGTTGCATTCACTCGTGCTGTATCAGAAACGCCAGCATTAGGCGAAGAACGTAAATGGGTTCATTACGGTTTAACATCTACAGATGTAGTAGATACAGCATTATCTTACATCTTAAAACAAGCGAATGAAATTATATTAAAAGACTTAGAGAACTTTGTAAGCATTTTAGCTAACAAAGCGAAAGAGCATAAATACACAATCATGATGGGAAGAACACACGGTGTTCATGCAGAACCAACGACATTTGGTTTAAAACTTGGTCTTTGGTATGAAGAGATGAAACGTAACGTAGAGCGTTTCAAACAAGCTGCTGATACAGTTCGTGTTGGTAAATTATCTGGTGCGGTTGGTACATACGCAAATATCGATCCATTCGTAGAAAAGTATGTTTGTGAAAACTTAGGATTAGAAGCAGCACCAATTTCAACACAAACATTGCAACGTGATCGTCATGCTCATTACATGTCAACACTTGCATTAATCGCAACATCTATCGAAAAGATGGCAGTTGAGATTCGTGGTTTACAAAAGAGTGAAACACGTGAAGTTGAAGAAGCTTTCGCAAAAGGTCAAAAAGGTTCTTCTGCAATGCCACATAAGCGTAATCCAATTGGATCTGAAAATATGACTGGTTTAGCTCGTGTTATCCGCGGTTATATGATGACAGCTTACGAAAATGTTCCATTATGGCATGAGCGTGACATTTCTCACTCTTCGGCAGAACGCGTAATTTTACCAGATGCTACAATCGCATTAAATTACATGTTAAATCGCTTTGGTAATATCGTTAAAAACTTAACTGTATACCCAGAGAATATGAAACGCAATATGACAAGAACATACGGCTTAATTTATTCTCAGCGCGTAATGCTTACACTAATCGACAAAGGTATGGTACGTGAAGAAGCTTATGATATCGTACAGCCTAAAGCGATGGAAGCTTGGGAAACACAAGTACAATTTAAAGAGCTTGTAGAAGCTGATGAGCGTATTACAAGCAAGTTAACACAGGAAGAAATTAATGAATGCTTCAACTATGAGCATCATATGCAACACGTTGATACAATCTTTGAACGCTTAGGATTAAACGAAGCGTAAAATTTCATATGGCACAGAATAGAGTCATTCTGTGCCATTCTTTATAAAAACATTATTCACATTTTTCAAACTACAGGGGGCTTGCGAAATGCAAAAGCTAGAATTGCTGTATGAAGGTAAGGCAAAAAGAATTTATCGTACAGAATCAGCAGATATGGTTTGGGTAGAGTACAAAGATAGTGCGACTGCTTTCAATGGGGAGAAAAAAGAGACGATTACAGGAAAAGGTCGTTTGAACAATGAAATTACAACTTTATTGTTCAGAAAGTTACAAGAAGTGGGAATTAAAACACATTTTGTTGAGAAGTTATCTGAAACAGAACAACTTGTTAAAAAAGTGAGTATTATTCCTTTAGAAGTTGTCACAAGAAATGTAATGGCAGGAAGTCTTTCAAAACGATTAGGAATGGAAGAGGGAACTGCACTTGCAGAACCAATCGTAGAATTTTACTTCAAAGATGATGATTTAGGAGATCCGCTTGTAACGGAAGATCATATTCGTGTATTAAACGTTGCATCACCAGAGCAAGTAAGTGTATTACGAGATATGGCTCTACAAATCAATCAAGTGTTGATTGATCATTTCGCAAGCTGTCGTGTAAGATTAGTAGATTTCAAATTAGAGTTTGGTGTAACGGAAGAAGGAGAAATCATTTTAGCGGATGAAATTTCACCAGATACTTGCCGTTTATGGGATGAAACGAGCAATGAAAAGTTTGATAAAGACGTATTCCGTCGCGATCTTGGAAATTTAACAGATGCTTATGAAGAGATTTTAAAACGTTTAGGGGGAATTTCACATGTATAAAGTTAAGGTATATGTAACATTAAGAGAAAGCGTATTAGATCCACAAGGAACAGCAGTAAAAGGAGCACTTCATAGTCTTTCATTCACAGAAGTACAAGACGTTCGAATCGGAAAGTACATGGAACTAACAATTGATAAATCTGTATCTGATTTAGATAGCAAGGTAAAAGAAATGTGTGAAAAACTATTAGCGAACGTTGTAATGGAAGACTTCCGTTATGAAGTTGAGGAGGTTGTCGCACAGTGAAATTTGCCGTAATAGTATTTCCGGGTTCGAACTGTGATGTCGATATGTTCCATGCAATTAAAGATGAGCTTGGCGAAGAAGTAGATTACGTTTGGCACGATACAGAGAATTTAGATGAATATGATGCAATTCTACTACCAGGTGGATTTTCTTATGGTGACTACTTACGCTGCGGTGCTATCTCTCGCTTTGCTAATGCAATGAAAGCAGTGCAAAAAGCTGCTGAGCAAGGAAAGCCGATTTTAGGTGTATGTAATGGATTCCAGATTCTTGTTGAATCAGGATTACTACCAGGAGCATTAATGAGAAACGAAAACTTAAAATTTATGTGTCGCACTGTTCAGTTGCGTGTTGAAAATAATGAAACGATGTTTACATCACAATATGGAAAAGATGAAGTAATTAATATTCCAATCGCGCATGGTGAGGGGAATTACTATTGTGATGAAGCGACGCTTAAACAATTAGAAGAGAACAATCAAATCGCATTCCGTTACGTAGAAAACCCTAACGGTAGCGTTTCAGATATTGCTGGTATTGTAAATGAAAAAGGAAATGTACTTGGTATGATGCCACACCCAGAGCGTGCTGTAGATGAATTACTTGGCGGTGCTGAAGGGTTAAAAGTCTTTCAATCTATCTTAAAACAGTGGAGGGAAACATATGTCGTTAATGCTTGAACCAAATCCAACACAAATTAAAGAAGAGCGTATATATGCGGAAATGGGGCTAACAGACGAAGAGTTTGCCATGGTTGAAAAGATTTTAGGTCGTCTGCCAAATTATACAGAAACAGGGTTATTCTCTGTAATGTGGTCTGAACATTGTAGTTATAAAAATTCGAAACCAGTTCTTCGTAAGTTTCCAACTACAGGTGAGCGCGTTCTGCAAGGACCTGGAGAAGGTGCTGGAATTGTAGATATCGGTGATAATCAAGCAGTTGTATTTAAAATGGAAAGTCATAACCATCCTTCAGCTATTGAACCATATCAAGGAGCTGCAACAGGTGTTGGTGGTATTATTCGTGACGTATTCTCTATGGGAGCACGTCCGGTAGCTCTATTAAACTCACTTCGTTTCGGTGAATTACAGTCACCACGTGTGAAATATTTATTCGAAGAAGTAGTAGCAGGAATTGCAGGATACGGTAACTGCATCGGTATTCCGACTGTTGGCGGCGAAGTACAATTTGATCCATGTTATGAAGGAAATCCACTTGTAAATGCAATGTGCGTAGGTTTGATTAACCACGAAGACATTAAAAAAGGGCAAGCGCACGGTGCTGGTAACACAGTAATGTACGTAGGAGCATCAACTGGTCGTGACGGTATTCACGGTGCAACATTCGCGTCGGAAGAACTATCTGAAAGCTCAGAAGCGAAACGTCCAGCGGTTCAAGTAGGGGATCCATTTATGGAAAAACTTCTTATTGAAGCGTGTTTAGAATTAATTCAATCCGATGCACTTGTTGGAATTCAAGATATGGGTGCGGCTGGTTTAACATCATCATCTGCAGAAATGGCAAGTAAAGCAGGAATGGGTATTGAAATGTACTTAGATGATGTACCACAGCGTGAAACAGGAATGACACCATATGAAATGATGCTATCTGAATCACAAGAGCGTATGTTAATTGTTGTGAAAAAAGGTAGAGAACAAGAAATAGTAGATTTATTTGAGAAGTATGGTCTTGCAGCGGTTACGATGGGGAAAGTAACAGAAGATAAAATGCTTCGTTTATTCCATAAAGGTGAAAAGGTAGCTGAAGTTCCAGCAGATGCTTTAGCAGAAGAAGCACCAATTTATCATAAGCCATCAAAAGAAGCAGCATACTTTACTGAATTCCAAGCAATGAAAATGGAAACGCCAAAAGTAGAAAATTATAAAGAAACGTTATTTGCTCTATTACAGCAACCAACCATTGCAAGTAAAGAGTGGGTATACGATCAATACGATTACCAAGTTCGCACAAGCACAGTTGTTACGCCAGGTTCAGATGCTGCAGTTGTACGTGTACGCGGTACAGAAAAAGGATTAGCAATGACGACAGATTGTAACTCTCGCTACATTTATCTAGACCCAGAGATGGGCGGTAAAATTGCAGTAGCAGAGGCAGCGCGTAATATCGTATGTTCTGGCGGAGAGCCACTTGCAATTACAGATTGCTTAAACTTCGGTAACCCAGAAAAACCAGAAATCTTCTGGCAGATTGAGAAATCAGTAGACGGTATGAGTGAAGCTTGTCGCACATTACAAACACCAGTTATCGGCGGAAACGTATCGATGTATAACGAGCGTAGTGGTGAAGCTGTATATCCAACACCGACAGTTGGGATGGTCGGACTTGTGCATGACTTAAAACATGTAACAACACAAGAGTTTAAGCAAGCTGGTGATTTAGTGTATGTAATTGGTGAGACGAAAGCTGAGTTTGGCGGAAGTGAATTACAGAAAATGATTCACGGCAAAATTTTCGGTCAATCACCAAGTATCGATTTAGATGTAGAATTAAGACGCCAAAAACAAGTATTAGAAGCAATTCAAGCTGGTCTTGTTCAATCTGCACATGATGTTGCTGAAGGTGGTTTAGCAGTTGCGATTTCAGAAAGTGCAATTGGTGCTAAAGGCTTAGGTGCTACTGTGAAATTAGATGGAGAAGCAACAGCAGCATTATTCGCTGAATCACAGTCTCGCTTTGTGATAACTGTAAAACGTGAAAATAAAGAGGCGTTTGAGAAAGCAGTAGAAGCAATCCAAGTTGGAGAAGTAACAAGTACAAATGAAGTAACAATTCATAATGAAGAAAATGAAGTATTACTTACAGCAAATGTAGATGAAATGAGAAAGGCTTGGAAAGGGGCAATCCCATGCTTGCTGAAATAAAGGGGTTAAACGAAGAATGTGGTGTTTTCGGAATTTGGGGGCATGAAAATGCAGCACAAGTTTCATACTACGGATTGCACAGTTTACAGCACCGTGGGCAAGAAGGCGCAGGCATTGTCGTAAATAATGGGGAAAAAATCGTCGGTCACAAGGGGTTAGGTTTAATATCAGAAGTGTTTTCAAGAGGTGAGCTAGAAGGATTAAATGGAAAATCAGCAATCGGACATGTACGATATGCAACAGCTGGTGGAAGTGAAGTTGCTAACGTTCAACCATTGTTGTTCCGTTTTTCCGATCATAGTATGGCATTAGCTCATAACGGAAATTTAATTAACGCAAAAATGCTTCGTCGTGAATTAGAAGCAGAGGGCAGTATTTTTCAAACTAGTTCAGATACAGAAGTACTTTTACATCTTATTAAACGTAGCACGAAAGATTCTTTAATTGAAAGTGTAAAAGAGGCTTTAAATAAAGTGAAAGGTGCGTTTGCGTATCTTTTACTAACTGGAAATGAAATGATCGTTGCATTAGATCCGAATGGGTTCCGTCCGCTTTCAATTGGAAAGATGGGGGATGCTTACGTTGTAGCATCTGAAACATGTGCTTTTGATGTAGTAGGTGCAACATACATTCGTGATGTAGAACCGGGTGAATTACTTATCATTAATGATGAAGGAATTCACGTAGATCGTTTCACAAACGATGTAGAACATGCAATTTGTAGTATGGAATATATTTACTTTGCACGACCAGATTCTAATATTGCAGGCGTTAACGTTCATGCAGCACGTAAGAATATGGGGAAACGTTTAGCGGCAGAAGCTCCTATTGAAGCAGATGTTGTTACTGGTGTACCAGACTCTAGTATTTCAGCTGCGATTGGCTATGCGGAGGCGACAGGTATTCCATATGAGTTAGGATTAATTAAAAATCGTTACGTTGGACGTACGTTTATCCAACCTTCTCAAGAACTGCGCGAGCAAGGGGTTAAGATGAAGCTTTCCGCAGTAAGAGGTGTAGTTGAAGGGAAACGAGTTGTTATGATTGATGACTCTATCGTAAGAGGAACGACAAGTAAACGAATTGTTCGTATGCTTCGTGAGGCTGGAGCGACAGAAGTTCACGTAAGAATTGCTTCACCACCTCTGAAATATCCATGTTTCTATGGCATTGATATTCAAACGAGAAAAGAATTAATTGCAGCAAATCATACAGTAGAAGAAATCCGTGAAATAATCGGAGCAGATTCTTTAACATTTTTAAGTGAAGATGGATTAGTAGATGCAATTGGACGTCCATATGAAGGGAAATATGGCGGCCTATGCATGGCTTACTTTAATGGGGACTATCCAACAGCTCTTTATGATTATGAGCAAGAGCTTTTAGAAAGTATGAAATAAGAAAAGTGAGAAAAGCTTCTACTTCTTTTGATGTAGAAGCTAGCTCCTTTCTTAAAATAGCCCGCCCTGGATGGGAAGAAATTAAAAGACGAGGTGTAAATAACGATGGCGAATGCATATAAGCAAGCAGGAGTAGATATTGAAGCTGGATATGAAGCGGTATCTCGCATGAAAAAACACGTACAAACAACTATGAGAAAAGAAGTACTAGGCGGTTTAGGCGGTTTTGGAGGTATGTTTGATCTATCAAAATTTGCATTAGAAGAACCTGTATTAGTATCTGGAACAGATGGCGTGGGAACGAAATTGATGCTCGCTTTTATGGCAGATAAACATGACACAATTGGTATTGATGCAGTAGCAATGTGTGTAAATGATATTGTTGTCCAAGGAGCAGAGCCGCTTTTCTTCCTTGATTATATTGCTTGTGGTAAAGCTGAACCTAGTAAAATTGAAAACATCGTCAAAGGTATATCAGAGGGCTGTCGCCAAGCTGGTTGTGCATTAATCGGTGGAGAAACAGCTGAAATGCCAGGAATGTATTCTACGGAAGAATATGATTTAGCTGGTTTTACAGTTGGGATTGTTGATAAAAAGAAAATTGTAACAGGTGAAAAGATTGAAGCTGGTCACGTGCTAATTGGCTTAGCATCTAGCGGTATTCATAGCAATGGTTACTCTTTAGTACGAAAAGTGTTACTAGAAGATGGAGAACTATCTTTAGAGCGTATTTATAGCCGCTTAGAACTACCTCTTGGTGAAGAATTATTAAAACCAACGAAAATTTATGTCAAACCTATTTTAGAACTATTGAAGAAACATGAAGTATACGGTATGGCGCATATTACAGGTGGCGGATTTATTGAAAATATTCCACGCATGTTGCCAGAAGGAATCGGTGCTGAGATTGAACTAGGATCTTGGGAAATTCAGCCGATCTTTAGTTTGCTTCAAGAAGTTGGAAAACTGGAAGAGAAAGAAATGTTCAATATTTTTAACATGGGTATTGGTATGGTAGTAGCAGTGAAGGAAGAAGATGCAAAAGATGTTGTTCGTCTTCTTGAAGAGCAAGGAGAAATGGCTCGTATTATTGGACGTACTATACAAGGAGCTGGCGTTACTTTTAATGGGGGCACAGCACTATGAGTAGATTAGCAGTTTTTGCTTCTGGAAGTGGATCTAACTTTCAATCTCTCGTTAATGCGGTAGAAGAAAAAAGATTGGATGCAGAAATTAGTTTATTAGTATGTGATAAACCAGAAGCACGCGCTGTTGGACGGGCAAATTATCATCATATTCCGTGTTTTGCTTTTTCAGCGAAAGCATATGAGTCAAAAGAAGTGTTTGAAAAAGAGATATTAAAGAAGCTAGAAGAATATGAAATTGATTATGTTATTTTAGCTGGATATATGCGTTTAATCGGGCCGACGTTACTAGAAGCATACGGCGGGAAGATTATTAATATTCATCCATCATTACTACCGAGCTTTCCGGGTAAAGATGCTGTCGGTCAAGCGTTAGAAGCAGGTGTGAAAGTAACTGGAGTAACAATTCATTATGTAGATGCAGGTATGGATACAGGGCCAATTATTGCGCAAGAAGCAGTGGTTGTTTCTGAAGGGGATACGAGAGAAAGCTTACAAAAGAAAATTCAACAAGTTGAACATAAATTATACGTAAATACAGTGAATCAAATTGTTCAGTCTGTGAAAGAGTCAACTGTTAACTAACATACAACCAGGGGTGAAGGATAAATGAAAAAGCGTGCATTAGTAAGTGTTTCAGATAAAACAGGAGTAGTAGAATTTGTTAAAGGGTTACTAGAACAAGGGATTGAAGTTATTTCAACAGGTGGTACGAAAAAGTTACTAGAAGAAAACGGTTTACAAGTAATTGGTATTTCTGAAGTAACTGGTTTCCCTGAAATTATGGATGGCCGTGTGAAAACATTACATCCAAATATTCATGGTGGTCTATTAGCAGTTCGTGATAATGAAACACATGTAACACAAATGAATGAGTTAGGTATAGAGCCAATTGACTTTGTTGTTGTTAACTTATACCCATTTAAAGAAACAATCGCTAAGCCTGATGTAACATTTGCTGATGCAATTGAAAATATTGATATCGGTGGCCCGACAATGATTCGCTCTGCTGCGAAAAATCATAAATTTGTATCGGTAATTGTAGATCCAGTAGATTACGATGTTGTATTAGCAGAACTGAAAGAAGACGGTGAAGTAAAAGAAGAAACGAAACGTAAATTAGCAGCGAAAGTATTCCGTCATACAGCAGCGTATGATGCGTTAATTTCTAACTACTTAACAGAGCAAATGGGTGAAGAAAGTCCAGAAACATTAACTGTGACATTTGAGAAAAAGCAAGACTTACGTTATGGCGAGAACCCACATCAAAAAGCAACTTTCTATAAAGCGCCATTCGCAGCAACTTCTTCTGTTGCATACGCAGAACAATTACACGGTAAGGAATTATCGTATAACAATATTAATGATGCAGACGCAGCGCTTAGCATCGTAAAAGAATTTACAGAACCAGCAGTAGTAGCAGTAAAACATATGAATCCATGTGGTGTTGGAGTAGGAACTGATATTCACGCAGCATATACTCGTGCTTATGAAGCAGATCCGGTATCAATCTTCGGCGGTATTATTGCAGCAAATCGTGAAATTGATAAAGCTACAGCAGAAAAGTTACATGAAATTTTCTTAGAAATTGTTATCGCACCTTCGTTCTCGCAAGAAGCTTTAGAAGTGTTGCAAAGTAAGAAGAACTTACGTTTATTAACTATAAATATTGAAAAAGCGACAAGTGCAAGCAAAAAACTAACTTCTGTACAAGGTGGACTTCTAGTTCAAGAGGAAGATACGTTATCATTAGATGAAAGTACAATTTCAATTCCAACGAAACGTGAACCTTCAGAGCAAGAATGGAAAGATTTAAAACTAGCTTGGAAAGTTGTAAAACATGTGAAATCAAACGCAATTGTTTTAGCGAAAGATGACATGACGATTGGTGTCGGTGCGGGACAGATGAACCGTGTAGGTTCTGCAAAAATCGCAATTACACAAGCTGGTGAAAAAGCACAAGGTAGCGCGCTTGCATCTGATGCTTTCTTCCCAATGCCAGATACATTAGAAGAAGCAGCAAAAGCAGGAATTACAGCAATCATTCAACCGGGTGGATCAATCCGTGATGAAGATTCTATTAAAGTGGCAGATACGTATGGGATTGCTATGGTGTTCACTGGCGTACGTCATTTCAAACACTAATAGAGGATGTTTAAAAAGTCCGGTTAAGATAACCTTCGCATGTCGTCGTTGCAATGCCAGTGCGGTACTCATGTAGGAAAGCTACACTCCGTGTCCTCCTGGCAAATGCGCCTCGACCTGCTCGGTGCTCTTAATCCTCCTTTTTAAACTTCTATTGATATGGATGTTTAAAAAGTCCGGTCAAGATAACCTTCGCATGTCGTCGTTGCAATGCCAGTGCGGTACTCATGTAGGAAAGCTACACCCCGTGTCCTCCTGGCAAATGCGCCTCGACCTGCTCGGTGCTCTTAATCCTCCCTTTTAAACTTCTATTGATATGGATGTTTAAAAATCCGATTGAGATAACCTTTTATTGATATGAAAAAGCAAACTAGGAGCATAGCTTCTAGTTTGTACTTATTTAATTATTGGGGGATGAAATATGAATGTTTTAGTAATTGGCCGCGGTGGGCGTGAGCATGCTTTAGCTTGGAAGTTTGCACAATCTGAAAAAGTAGAAAAGGTATATGTAGCACCAGGTAATGAAGGTATGCGAGATGTTGCAACACCAGTTGACATTGATGAAAATGATTTTGATGCATTAGTTTTATTTGCAAAAGAGAATTATGTCGAGTTAACTTTCGTTGGACCAGAAATTCCGCTTATGAATGGAATTGTTGATCGTTTTAAAGAAGAGGGACTTCGTGTATTTGGTCCGAATAAAGCGGCTGCTGTTATTGAAGGTAGTAAAGCTTTTACAAAAGAGCTTATGAAAAAGTATGATATTCCAACTGCGGCGTACGAAACTTTTACAGATTATGAAGAAGCAGTACAGTACATTCAAAAAGTTGGTGCACCAATCGTTATTAAAGCTGACGGCCTAGCTGCGGGTAAAGGGGTAACGGTAGCAATGACGCTTGAAGAGGCATTACAAGCTGTGAAAGAAATGCTACAAGATGTGAAATTCGGCGCGGCAAGTAAGAAGGTCGTTATTGAAGAGTTTTTAGATGGACAAGAATTTTCATTAATGGCATTCGTGAATGGAACAACTGTACATCCAATGGTAATCGCCCAAGATCATAAAAGAGCTTTTGATGGTGATAAAGGTCCAAATACGGGCGGAATGGGTGCATATTCTCCAGTACCACAAATTCCAGAATCAGCAGTTCAAGAAGCGATTCAAACCGTATTGCATCCAACTGCTAAGGCGATGATTGAAGAAAACCGTTCGTTTACAGGTATTTTATACGCAGGTCTTATTTTAACAAATGATGGTCCGAAGGTAATTGAATTTAATGCACGCTTCGGTGATCCTGAAACAGAAGTTGTATTACCTCGATTAGAAAACGATTTAGTTGATGTATGTAACGCTGTATTAGATGAAAGTGAACTAACGTTACAATGGTCAGAAGAAGCGGTAATCGGTGTTGTACTTGCTTCTAAAGGATATCCAGAAGCATATAAAAAAGGTGATATTATTAGCGGACTAGATGCACTGCAAGATGTGATTGTTTTCCATGCAGGTACAGCAATGAAACATGGGGACTTTGTAACGAACGGTGGCCGTGTATTATTTGTTGCTTGTAAGGCAAATAGTTTACAAGAAGCAAAAGATAAAGTATATAAAGAAATCGGTAAAATTGAGAGTGATGGTCTATTTTATCGAAGTGATATAGGATATCGTGCAATTGGGCATGAGATGACGAAAAGTTAATATGTAAAAATCCCGCTGAGGAATCAGCGGGATTTTTATGCATCTTTATCTTTTTTTAATTTCCCTTTTTGCTTTGCCATTTCTCGAAGTAAATACTCGATGTGTGCATTGACGCTACGAAATTCATCATTTGCCCATTTTTCGATGACTGCGTGTAATTCAGGATCAATACGTAATGGAAAGCTTTTCTTTTTAGCCATAATTACTTATAGTCCTTAGTATAGGCTTCCTGTATTAATAACTGGCTGCGCACCTTTATCTGAAACGATGGCAACTAATAAGTTGTTTACCATATTTGCTTTACGCTCGTCATCGAGTTCTAGTACGCCTTCTTCATCTAACATATGGATGGAATCTTTTGCCATCTTCACAGCGCCTTCAACAATTTCTTTTCTAGCAGCTAATACTGCTTTTGCTTGCTGGCGTTGTAGCATTGCATGGGCAATTTCTGTTGCGTAAGCTAAGTGCGTTAAACGAGTTTCTAATACTTCTACACCAGCAATTTCAAGACGTGCTTCTAACTCACGTTTTAATTCTTCAGAGATTTCTTCAGTATTTCCGCGTAACGTAACGCAGGTTTCATCTTGGAAATTGTCATAAGGATATTTTGTTGCAACATGGCGGATTGCCGTTTCGCTTTGAATTTCTACAAATCGATCATAATGTTCAACACCAAACATCGCTTTTGCAGAATCAACAACTTTATATACGATAACAGCTGCAATTTCAATTGGATTTCCATCAACGTCATTTACTTTTAATTTTTTACTGTTAAAGTTTTCAACACGTAAAGATACAGTTTGACGGAATGCGAACGGAATCGTTAAAAATAAACCGTTTTGACGAATTGTTCCTAAATAATTACCGAAGAACGTAATAACCTTCGCTTGATTCGGTTGAACAATACCGATACCTGTAGCGAGAACTGCGGCTAATATAATAGTTAGTGCCGCTCCTATGAAAATTTCTTGTGCAAGGAAAAATACACCGATAGCAGCTAAAATCAAAATTCCAATAATACCGAGAAAACCATTTACATAAAATACTTGTTTTTCTTTCATATGATCGCCTCCTGATATAAAAATGATATCACTTTTATATCATTTTAAGCAAGAGGTATGTATCTAATTTTCTGAATTTTATTGATTGATATCTTTTATATACATTTTAAGGTTGAAAAAGAGAATATACGTTCTGTTTTATGATAAAATAAAGAAGACTTAACCGCCCACTGCAGCAGCTAAGTCCCTTTGAGAGCATCTTGCATCGTGACAAATGATTCAAAGCGGTTTTGCCAGGATTATATCTTCAATCGCTGACTCAATCTCTTTGTCAGAAGCGTCATAACTTCCTTTTGACTCTGGCTTGTCATGAGTGGAAGTTTGATTCACTTCTTCTTTAGCATGTCCTTTTTTAGCAAAATTCATGCTAGGCATTTTAAATGCCCCCATATTCATGTATTTTCCGAATTTCCACATTTCAACAACAGGGCAGAAACGAACAATTCCTTCTGCAACTTTCATTGCACCAATCCATAGAAAAATGTTAGACCAAGTGCACCACGGCTTGCGTACAAGTTTAGTTGCACTACATCCGAAGAGGACAAGCCCAAGTGTAATTCGAATTAGAGCGTTTATTGTCCCGATATTTTGCTTCATTAGAAAAACACTCCTTTTTATGAAAATTGAAATAGATAATACTATTTCTTTTATTAGTATCCCGTTTGATTTTTGGGATATGTAATCCAACATTTGACGTGGAAAAAGATGTTGGAATGTGCGTGTGTGTAAGTAACTTTTTTTGTTATAATGAAAGAATGCATAAAAGGAACTTCAAAATTAAATCCTCTAGTTTAAAAAATATGGAAGAGGTAATTCCAAACTTAATTCTCCGTTTTAAACAAATATTTAAGATGAAGTTAAAACAATAATGATGAAAATAAACTGTTATTTTGAACAGAAATATATATAACTAGAGAAAAGAAAGGGTGTTTTCATGTACGATATTTCCGGATGGAAACATGTATTTAAGCTTGATCCAAATAAGGAGTTAAGCGATGAACATTTAGAAATGATTTGTGAGTCTGGAACTGATGCGGTTATTGTAGGCGGAAGTGATGGAGTTACAATTGATAACGTATTACACATGCTAGTTAGCATTCGTAGATATGCAGTTCCTTGTGTATTAGAGGTTTCTGATGTAGAAGCAATTACACCAGGATTTGATTTTTATTACATCCCAAGTGTTTTAAATAGCCGAAAAGTAGAATGGATAACAGGTGTTCATCATGAGGCATTGAAAGAATTTGGGGATATTATGGACTGGGACGAAATTTTTATGGAAGGGTATTGTGTTTTAAATCCAGAAGCGAAAGTAGCCCAGCTTACAGAAGCGAAATGTGATTTAACAGAAGATGACGTTATTGCATATGCTCGTTTAGCAGACAAGTTATTACATTTACCGATATTTTATTTAGAATATAGCGGTACGTATGGAGATGTTGAACTTGTTAAAAATGTAAAAGCAGAATTGAAACAAGCTAAGTTATACTATGGCGGTGGTATTTCTAATGCAGAACAGGCGAAAGAAATGGCACAATATGCTGATACAGTAGTTGTTGGAAATATTATTTATGATGATATAAAATCGGCGTTAAAAACAGTTAAAGCAGTAAAAGGAGAGTAGGTGCAGGCGTATATGAGTATGACAGATAAGTTATTAAACGGTTTAAATCCACAGCAACAAAAAGCAGTACAAACAACGAATGGACCACTTCTACTAATGGCAGGTGCAGGTAGTGGTAAGACACGTGTGTTAACACATCGTATTGCGTATTTACTTGGTGAAAAAGGTGTAGCACCATGGAATGTACTAGCTATTACCTTCACAAATAAAGCAGCTCGTGAAATGCGTGAGCGTATTGATACACTTGTGGGACCAGAAGCAGAAGATATTTGGATTTCGACGTTCCACTCTATGTGTGTACGTATTTTACGACGCGATATCGATCGTATTGGTATTAATCGTAACTTTACAATCTTAGATTCAGGTGATCAGCTAACTGTAGTCAAAAAAATTATGAAAGAGCGCAATGTTGATCCGAAGAAATTTGAGCCGCGCTCTATTTTAGCGGGTATTAGTAATGCGAAAAATGAACTGTTATCTGCGGATAAATATGCAAAAAAAATTACAATGGCTGATCCATATGAAAAATTAACGAGCGATGTATACACAGAGTATCAAAAACGTCTTTTGAAAAATAATTCATTAGACTTTGATGATTTAATTATGACGACGATTCAGCTATTTGAACGTGTTCCAGAAGTATTAGAGTTTTATCAGCGTAAGTTCCAATATATTCATGTTGATGAGTATCAAGATACGAACAAAGCACAATATCTTCTTGTTAAACATTTGGCAGCGCGTTTTAAAAATCTTTGCGTTGTAGGTGACTCTGACCAGTCTATTTATCGCTGGCGTGGTGCAGATATTTCTAACATTTTGTCATTCGAAAAAGACTATGAGAATGCACAAGTAATTTTATTAGAACAAAACTATCGTTCGTCACAAAATATTTTAAATGCAGCGAATGCTGTTATTGAAAAAAATACGAATCGTAAGCCGAAGAAATTATGGACAGACAATCAAGTTGGAAGTAAAATCTCGTATTATCGTGCCGCAACTGAAAAGGACGAAGCGTATTTTGTTGCAAAAAAAATTCGCGACGATATTCAAATGGGGAAACGAAAATATACTGATTTTGCAGTGCTATATCGTACGAATGCTCAGTCTCGTATGGTCGAGGAGATTTTCCTTAAATCTAACATTCCGTACAAAATTGTGGGGGGTACTAAGTTCTACGATCGTAAAGAGATTAAAGATATTTTGGCGTACTTACGTTTAATCGGTAATCCAGATGATGAAATTAGTTTTGCACGTATTATTAACATGCCAAAGCGTGGTATTGGTGCGACTTCTATTGATAAAATTATTAATTATGGTGTGCAAAACGGAATTTCATTAACTGCTGTATTTGATGAGATTGAGCATGTTGGAGTAAGTGCAAAAATTACAAAGGCAGTAAAAGAATTCGCAAGTTTATTACACAACTGGGTAAATATGCAAGAGTATTTATCTGTTACAGAATTAGTAGAAGAAGTTATTGAAAAAACAGGCTATCGCGATATGTTGAAAAATGAGCGTTCTTTAGAAGCGGAAGGTCGTTTAGAAAACTTAGACGAGTTCTTATCTGTTACGCAAACATTTGAATCTCAAAGCGAAGATAAGAGTCTTGTTGCATTCTTAACAGATTTAGCACTTGTTGCTGATATTGATCGTGTAGATGAAGACCCAACTGCTGGTGAAGAAGTTATCTTAATGACGATGCACTCAGCGAAAGGATTAGAGTTCCCGGTTGTCTTTATTGTTGGTTTAGAGGAAGGGATATTCCCTCATACTCGTTCTCTTATGGAAGAGGATGAAATGCAAGAAGAACGTCGTCTTGCTTATGTAGGTATTACTCGTGCAGAAGAAGAGCTATATTTATCTAACGCGCAAATGCGTACTTTATTTGGTAGAACAAGTATGAACGCTGCGTCTCGCTTCATTACAGAAATCCCGACAGAACTAGTGGAATCATTAAATGAAACAGCGCCGAAGCGTGAAAATTCGTTTGGTGCAAAAGGCAGAACAGCAAGTAGCAGTAAAATGACAACGACAACCACAACACGCTCTCGTTCAGCTTTCGTGCGTCCTGCTGCTAAGACGACAGGCGGTGAGCAAATTGGCTGGGCAGTAGGCGATAAAGCTTCCCACCAAAAATGGGGAATCGGTACAGTTGTAAGTGTAAAAGGTGAAGGTGATGCAAAAGAATTAGATATTGCGTTCCCAAGCCCGATTGGTGTTAAACGTTTGTTAGCAAAATTTGCACCTGTGACGAAACAATAGAAAGGAATGAGGATATGTCAAAAGAGATAGCAAAAAAACGTATAGAAGAATTACGTGATTTGTTAAATACATTTAACTATCAATATCACGTATTAGACAATCCTTCTGTTTCTGATGCGGAATATGACCGTAATATGCAGGAGCTTATAAAATTAGAAGCAGAGAACCCAGAGTTTATGAGTGAAGATTCTCCCTCCGTTCGCGTTGGGGGAACTGTTCTTGATATATTTGAAAAAGTAACACATAAGTCACCAATGTTAAGTTTAGGAAATGCATTTAACGAAGGAGATTTACGTGATTTCGACAGAAGAGTACGTCAAGGAATTGATGGTGCAAATGTAAGATATATATGTGAATTAAAAATTGACGGGCTTGCCGTTTCGCTTCATTATGAAAAAGGACGCTTCATTCAAGGGGCGACACGTGGTGATGGTGTAACGGGTGAAGATATTACTCAAAATTTAAAAACGATTAAAGCTATCCCACTTCGTTTAAATGAAGAAGTAACGTTAGAAGCACGAGGCGAAGCTTATATGCCGAAGCGTTCATTCGTTAAACTAAATGAAGAAAAAGAGCAAAATGGAGAAGATGTATTTGCGAATCCGCGTAATGCAGCAGCAGGTTCAATACGTCAACTTGATCCGAAAATTGCAGCGAAGCGTAACTTATCTATGTTTGTGTATGGTCTTGCGAATGTAGAAGAAAAAACAATTTCATCACATAGTGAATCGCTGGATTTCTTAGGTGAACTTGGATTTAAGACAAATCCAAATCGCCGTACATGTGAAACAATTGAAGAAGTTATAGCTTATGTAGAAGAATGGCAAGAAAAACGTCCGCATCTTGATTATGAGATTGATGGAATCGTTATAAAAGTAGATGATGTTGCTCTTCAAGAAAGTCTAGGAACTACAGCGAAGAGTCCAAGGTGGGCGATTGCTTATAAATTTCCGGCTGAAGAAGTTGTAACGAGATTAACAGGCATTGAATTAAGTGTTGGCCGAACAGGGGTTGTAACACCGACTGCAGAACTAGAGCCAGTGAGAGTTGCTGGTACGATTGTTCGTCGTGCTTCTTTACATAACGAAGATTTAATTCGCGAAAAAGACATTCGAATTGGTGACTACGTTGTTGTGAAGAAGGCTGGAGATATTATTCCTGAAGTTGTGAACGTTATTTTTGATAAGCGTACTGGTGAGGAAGAAGAATACCGCATGCCAACTCATTGTCCAGCATGTGAGAGTGAACTTGTTCGTTTAGAAGAAGAAGTAGCACTTCGTTGTATAAATCCAACTTGTCCTGCTCAAATTCGAGAAGGGTTAATCCATTTCGTTTCAAGAAATGCAATGAATATTGATGGACTTGGAGAACGTGTCATTACACAACTCTTTGATGCTGATTACATTCGTACATTTGCTGATTTATATGCATTGACGAAAGAGCAATTATTACAGTTAGAACGTTTTGGTGAAAAATCAGCAACAAACTTAATACAAGCAATTGAAAATTCTAAAGAAAACTCGTTAGAGCGATTATTATTTGGTCTTGGAATTCGCCACGTTGGAGCGAAAGCAGCACGTACATTTGCAGAGCACTTTGAAACGATGGATGAGCTTGTAAAAGCAACGGAAGAAGAACTAAAAGCAATTAATGAAATTGGCGAAAAAATGGCTCAATCTGTTGTGACATATTTTGATAATGAAGATGTATTAGAGTTATTACAGCAGTTTAAAGAGTATGGCGTGAATATGACATACAAAGGTATAAAAATTGCAGATTTACAAAATGTTGAATCTTACTTCGCAGGAAAAACGGTTGTTTTAACAGGTAAGCTAGAAGTTATGGGACGAAGTGAAGCGAAGAAGAAGATTGAGGCATTAGGTGGAAAAGTAACAGGAAGTGTTAGTAAGAGTACGGATTTGGTTGTTGCAGGTGAAGCAGCTGGTTCGAAATTAGCACAAGCGGAGAAACATAATGTTGAGGTTTGGAATGAAGAGAGGTTCTTACAAGAGCTAAATAAGTAAGAGGTGCAAACTTACCATGAAAAAAATAGCATTAGCGGTATTAAGCCTTGGCCTACTTGTAAGTGGGTGTAGTGCAGGTGCCGACAAAGATGAAAAAGTGGCTGGGAAATCGGGGAAAGCAAAAGAACAATCAGTTGTTCCAAAATACGCTATTTCGGATGAATATTATAAGACGACTATTCCATTTGATGGTGGAAAGGCACGTGGTTTAGTGGTGCAAGGGTTAAATAGTCGCCTTGATATAGATGAATTTGAAACAGGATTAATGCGAATTGCAAAAGAATCATTTAGTACGAAAGATAATTTTTTAAAAGGCGGAAAAGCTCTAGATACTCAAACTATACAGATGCTTGTTAAAAGAAAACGTACAGATGCTGAACAAAAGGAACTAGAGGAAAAATTAAAAAAAGATGCAGTTAAATTTCCTAATATAGGATTAAATCCTGCATTAGGAACAGGATCCGAATCACTAGAAGTGAAAAATAAAAAAAATCCAATATATATTTCAAATATTTTAGAGCATGATTATTATGTGAAAAAAGGCGATAATGGCGAGGAACGTGTTGGTATGGTAGTTGGATTAGCGATGAATTCTGTTCAATATTTTAACGAAGAGCATGGTTACCCACGTGAAGCTGCAATCCCAGATGAAAAGATGTTAGCTGAAGGGAAAAAAATGGCGCAAGAAATTTTGAAAGTCATACATCAAAAAGAACCTGAAACAAAAAATATTCCGATAACATTTGCGATTTATCGCCAAGCTCCAAAGTCTTCGCTCGTGCCAGGTAATTTTGTTTCTTATGCAAATGTCGAAAAAGGTAGTGAAACGGTTGAAGATTGGAAACAAATTAATGAAAAATATTATTTGTTCCCATCAGAGCAAGCGAAAACAGATAATAAACGTGAAGATCTTGCAAGAGTATCCAACTTTAAGGCAAAACTAAGCGATTATTTCCAAGGAGACTATACAGCTGTTATTGGTACTGGTATGTATAGAGATGATGAATTAAGAGAAATGAAGCTTGATATTCCTGTCCAGTTTAATGGAAAAGCTGAAATAGTTGGTTTTACACAATATGTGGCAGGGCTTGTTATGGAATACTTCCCGAATTATATGAAAGTACAAGTAACGATTAAATCTGTAGAACGCCCAGAAGCTATTATTATACGTGAAGCAAAAAAAGATGAACCACTTGTGAAAATTTTAGATTAAATATGAAGGCTGTTCCTCTATGGAACAGCTTTTTTTCTTATGTAATTTTGTTATAATTTAAAATGTTGTAAAAAATAGGGGTAAGGGGTAAAGCTCATGGACGAATTAAGTTTTCAAGTCATTATTTTATTAATTGCATTCGGTTTTTTAGCAGCTTTTATTGATTCCGTTGTTGGAGGAGGAGGGTTAATTTCGCTTCCTGCACTTATGTTTGTTGGCCTATCGCCAGCTTCGGCAATTGCAACGAATAAATTAGCGGCAACAATGGGGACATTTACGAGTGCGATGTATTTCATTCGATCAGGAAAAGTTGATTTTAAAATTGTAGGAAAGTTAATACCGTTAACTATTGTTGGAGCTGTGGCAGGCGCTTTAGTAGTAAAATTTATTCCATCGGATATTTTACGCCCATTAGTACTTGTAATGTTGGTATTTATTTCTATTTATATTATTGCAAAAAAGAATTGGGGAAGTGTGTCTACCTATAAGAAGATGACGCAAAGAAAAACATTAATATTTTTCTTTGTTATTTTAATGATAGGATTTTATGATGGATTTTTTGGACCAGGGACAGGGTCGTTTTTAATTTTTGCATTTTTATTAATTGGCTTGGATTTTATTCAAGCAGCAGCATCTGGAAAACTTTTGAATTTTGTTAGTAATATTGTATCTTTAATTACTTTTTTATTTTTAGACATAATTCATTTTGAATACGGTATTATCATGGGATTATCAATGATCTTAGGTGCTTATTTTGGATCGAAGTTTGCGGTTCAAAAAGGCGTTGGATATGTGAGGACTTTATTTTTATTAGTTACCATATTATTGATTGGAAAAAATGTTTTGGAATATACTCATATTTTGTAGATTCATACCCATGTATGGATCTCTTTTTTTATTATATTTTAAAAATTTATTAATTTTTAAAATATAAGTCTAGGAATATTTGAATAAATCTAAATTATCGTGTAGAATAATGTTGTAAAATGTAAACGTTTTTCTAAGGGGAGGCTAAAAAGAATGGTAGTAGCATACAAACATGAGCCATTTACAGATTTTTCAGTGGAGGCTAACAAATTAGCGTTTGAAGAAGGTTTAAAGAAAGTAGAATCTTATCTTGGACAAGACTATCCATTAATTATTGGGGGAGAAAAAATCACTACAGAAGACAAAATTGTTTCTGTAAACCCTGCAAATAAAGAGGAACTTGTTGGTCGTGTTTCAAAAGCAAGCCGTGAGTTAGCTGAAAAAGCAATGCAAGTAGCGGATGAAACATTCCAAACTTGGAGAAAATCAAAGCCAGAAATGCGTGCAGACATTTTATTCCGTGCTGCAGCAATCGTTCGTCGCAGAAAACATGAATTCTCTGCTATTCTTGTAAAAGAAGCAGGTAAGCCATGGAATGAGGCAGATGCTGATACAGCAGAAGCAATCGACTTTATGGAATATTATGGTCGTCAAATGTTAAAATTAAAAGACGGTATTCCAGTAGAAAGCCGTCCAATTGAATATAATCGTTTCTCTTACATTCCATTAGGAGTAGGTGTTATCATTTCTCCTTGGAACTTCCCATTCGCAATTATGGCAGGTATGACAACAGCTGCTTTAGTTTCTGGTAACACAGTATTACTAAAACCAGCTAGTACAACTCCTGTAGTAGCAGCGAAATTTATGGAAGTATTGGAAGAAGCTGGCTTACCAGCTGGCGTAGTAAACTTCGTTCCAGGTAACGGTTCTGAAGTTGGTGACTACTTAGTAGATCATCCTCGTACACGTTTCGTAAGCTTCACGGGATCTCGTGATGTAGGTATCCGTATCTATGAGCGTGCAGCGAAAGTAAACCCAGGACAAATTTGGTTAAAACGCGTTATCGCTGAAATGGGCGGTAAAGATACAATCGTTGTTGATAAAGAAGCAGATCTTGAATTAGCAGCTAAGTCTATCGTTGCATCAGCATTCGGATTCTCAGGACAAAAATGTTCTGCATGTTCTCGTGCAGTAATCCATGAAGATGTATACGATCACGTATTAAATCGTGCTGTTGAATTAACAAAAGAATTAACAGTTGCTAACCCAGCAGTATTAGGTACAAACATGGGTCCTGTTAATGACCAAGCTGCATTCGATAAAGTAATGAGCTATGTTGCAATTGGTAAAGAAGAAGGTAGAATCTTAGCAGGTGGCGAAGGAGACGATTCTAAAGGCTGGTTCATCCAACCAACAATCGTTGCTGACGTTGCAGAAGATGCTCGCTTAATGAAAGAAGAAATCTTCGGACCAGTAGTAGCATTCTGTAAAGCGAAAGACTTCGATCATGCACTTGCAATTGCAAACAATACAGAATACGGTTTAACAGGAGCAGTTATCTCTAACAACCGTGACCATATTGAAAAAGCACGTGAAGACTTCCACGTAGGTAACTTATACTTCAACCGTGGATGTACTGGTGCAATCGTAGGATACCAACCATTCGGTGGCTTTAACATGTCTGGTACAGACTCTAAAGCTGGTGGACCTGATTACTTAGCACTTCACATGCAAGCAAAAACTACTTCTGAAACTTTATAAGAAATAGTAGAGGAGCTCTTCACAGAATGTGAAGAGCTCCTTTTAAAATTGAAATCCTATATATTACTATCGTTCGAAAGGAATGAGCTAAAACCTATTAATAGCGGGATAAACATGTGAACAGAAATAAAATGATGAGAAAAGTTGACTTATTAGTCATTTTTTTTAGTATTCATTTTGAGAATTTCCTGTATAATACAATTTGAAAGAAAATCTATGGTTCGACAAGGAACACTCCTTTCGGTTTTGCTCACTGAAAGGAGTGTTTTTTTATGTAGCTAAAAATTCTTTCGTGCTTATTACATTTGCATATACACCATTTAAACTAGCTAAAATTGTATTGTGAATATAAACAGCTGGTATAGTAGCGTTCTTAAAAGAAAGGTCTTTTGTAGCACAAGCATCATGTATAACGGTACATTGAAAGTCAAAATCGAATGCAGCCCTTACTGTAGCATCAATACACATATGAGTCATCATCCCGCATACAACGACATGTTCAATATCTAAACGTTTTAATTGCTCTAGAAGATTAGTTTCTCGGAAGCTATTTGGATAATGTTTGACTATAACTGTTTCTTCTCTAAGTGGACGTACGCTTTCGTGAATATGTACACCTTCTGTATTAGGTAGGAAAAAAGTAGCGTCATCTTTTATAGCTACGTGTTGGATATGAAAAATAGGTTCGTTGTTTGTTCTAAAGTGTTGTAATAACTGATTAGCATATTCGCTTGCTTCTACTGGATTACGCAATTCCATCTTTCCATTTGGAAAATAATCGTTTTGAATATCGACGAGTAAAAGAGCTGTTTTCATATATTTATCTTCCTCCGAGTTTCATATTCAAATAAATTTATTCAATTCGTAGAGAGGATTCTCCTGTTTAAAAATATGAGGAAAAAGAATTTTAAATAACCTTGAAAGTTACTATTTTCTCATGAATTCTCATCTGAAAATTTTAATAAAGGAATAATTAATATTTTTCTAAAAAATGTATTGACTCTTATTATTCTGAGTTCTATAATGAGAATTAATTAAACGACAATTAAATCGATACATTCTTATCCAGAGAGGTGGAGGGACTGGCCCTACGATACCTCAGCAACGGGTTTTTTTAATACCGTGCTAACTCCAGCAAGCCATATAAAGGCTTGGAAGATGAGAAGATGTGAACGAGTACATATAAGTGCTCTCCTTCTTATCTTTATGGTTGATAAGAAGGAGGGCACTTTTTATTTTACCTCGAAAGCTCTGCTTCAAGTTTTTACAGCATATAGGAGGGGAAAAAATGATTTCTTTTAACAATGTAAGTAAAGTGTATGAATCAGCTGGGCAATCTGTTCATGCGGTGGAGGATGTAACATTATCAGTTGAGAAAGGCGAAATTTTTGGCATTATTGGTTTTAGTGGCGCTGGAAAGAGTACGTTATTACGCTTAGTAAATATGTTAGAGAGACCGACGGCAGGAACGATTTCAATAGATGATAAAGATATTACATCATTATCGACGAAAGAATTACGTAAACTGAGACAAAGAATTGGAATGATTTTTCAAAGTTTTAATTTATTTAATTCAAGAACAGTATTTGGAAATATTGCTTATCCATTAAAGTTAGCGAAAGTACCAAAGAATGAGATAAAAGAAAGAGTAAATGAACTGCTGAAGTTTGTAGGGTTAGAAGATAAAGCAAACTATTACCCAGAGCAGCTATCAGGTGGACAAAAGCAGCGTGTGGGCATTGCTAGAGCACTTGCGACATCGCCAGATATTCTTATATGTGATGAGGCAACATCAGCCTTAGATCCAGAAACAACGACAGAAATTCTAAACTTATTAAAGAAAGTAAATAGAGAATACAATTTAACAATTCTTCTTATTACACATGAAATGCATGTTGTGAAAGAAATTTGTCACCGTGTAGCTGTAATGGAGAAAGGAAAAGTTATTGAAGAAGGAAAACTGTTTGATGTTTTCACGCAACCAAAAACAAAGACGACTCAAAACTTTGTACGTTCTGTCATTAATGATCATTTACCGGAAAGTGTTCTAGCGAAAATTCAAAATGGTGGTCAAATTTATCGTCTAACATTTACTGGTGAGGAGACAGGACAGCCGGTACTATCATATATCGCAAAAAACTATAACGTCGATGTAAATGTACTGTACGGAAATATTATTGAACTTCAAAATGTGCTATTTGGAAATCTTCTTGTAGAGTTGCAAGGTGAGCAGAGGGAAATTCAAAAAGCATTACAACATCTAAGACTGCAAGTGCAGCTGAAGGAGGTAGAAGCTCATGCGAGTTGATTGGAGTATATTTTGGCCGCGCATACTAGATGCGACGGGGGATACCCTCTTAATGGTAATTGTAACCCTTATATTCGCTACAATTCTTGGTATACCCCTAGGTTTACTATTATATGTAACGAGAAAAGGAAACTTTTTGGAAAATAAATGGGTCTTTTCTATTCTTAATATCATTATTAATACAATTCGTCCGGTTCCATTCATTATCTTTTTAGTAGCTTTAAGCCCACTAACAAGAAGTGTTATCGGAACGACGATTGGAACAGCAGCAGCAATCTTCCCAATGACGTTAGTTGCATCAATCGGCATTGCTAGAATGGTTGAAACAAATCTTGTTTCTGTTCCAAAGGGAGTCATTGAAGCAGCTCAAGCAATGGGGGCTTCGCCAATTAGAATTGTTTTTGAAATTCTTGTGCCAGAAGCGTTAGCGCCATTGATCTTAGGGGTTACATTTATGACAGTTGGTTTAATTGAATTTTCTGCAGTTGCTGGGCTTGTCGGTGGTGGAGGTCTTGGTGATTTAGCGATGACATATGGTTATCAACGTTTTGATACATCAGTTATGTTCGTAACGGTCGTTTTACTTATCATTCTTGTACAGGTAGCTCAAAATTTAGGAAACTACTTTGCGAAAGTCTTTTTACGCAGATCATAAAAAGGAAGAGGGTAAAAGAAAATGAAGAAAATTTTAGCATTTGCATTATCAGCGATTGTAGGAGTTTCAGCGTTAAGTGGCTGTTCAAGTGGAGACATAGGGGCAGGAGCTAAAGAAAAAGTAGTTCGCGTTGGTGTAACTGGAACGGATGGAGACGCTTGGGAAATTTTGAAGAGGAAAGCTGAAAAAGAAGGAATTAAAATTAAACTGGTTGAGTTCTCTGATTACACAACGCCAAATAAGGCGCTAGCTGATGGAGATATTGAACTAAACTCATTCCAGCATATTGCTTTCTTAGAGCAATTTAAAAAAGAGCATAAGTTAGATATTACAGCTGTTGGTACAACGCAAATTGCGCCAATGGGTTTATACTCTGAAAAATATAAGAAAGCAAATGAAATTCCAGATGGTTCAGAAATTGCAATTCCAAACGATCCAACGAACCAAGCACGGGCATTAAAACTTCTTGATGCAGCTGGATTATTAAAGCTTAAAAAAGACTTTGGTCTATTTGGAGATCCAAGTGGTATTGCTGAAAATCCGAAGAAATTAAAAATTACACCGGTTATCGCACAGCAAACACCTCGTGTGTTAAAAGATGTAGCGGCATCAGTTATTAATAACGGTGTTGCTGGTCAAGCTGGATTAGATCCAGCGAAGGATCCTATTTTCTTAGAAGATCCAAAGAATGAAAATGCGAAGCCTTATATTAATATTTTCGCAGCTCGTACGAAAGATAAAGATGATCCAACACTGAAAAAAGTAATTGAATTATACCATTCAAAAGAAGTAACAGATGCAATTAAGAAAGAAACAAATGATGGTTCCATTTCAGTAGATCTTTCACTTGAGGAGCTTGAAAAAATCGTAAAATAATCATTGGGTTTAATGGACTAACAGAAGGAACCCCTCCGCTGTTAGTTCGTTCAACATATAATCTACTTAACAAACAAAACAAACCCTAATTCTGTACCTTCCAATTCTGTATAATATAGAATCCAATGTTTGTTAAGTAGAGTAATAGACCAGGAGTTTTCCTGGTCTTTTTTTATTACTGAAAGCAGCTAGCGAGTAGTAAGGTAATCCAAATTATAATGGGATAAGAAAATAAGCTGAAAAGGAGTGTAATTACGAATTGCTTTTGATGAATTAAGTGTTTTTTTGATAAAAAAAAGAAAATAGAAAAGAGAGTAATGAAAAATGCGGATATTACGCCGGGGTTATAGGAGCGATAAATGAAAAACAAAATAATATGTTGAACAGAGTTGAAGAAGATGGCCCCTTGTATAAAAATAATCCAGCATATAGAAGACAAGAAGTTAAGTTGATATAGAAAGACGATAAGTAATACAAAGATTGTTAATACGGAAATGGCAATGAAAAATTGTTGGCTAGTTATAAGACGGATTGAAAATTGATTAGCAAGGTATTGTGGCATTTGGAAAGCTTCTTCAAGGTTATGAATGAAAAATAATAAGGGAATAATCCAGAGTATAGTAGTGGAATGTTTTTTCATCAATTTACATCACTCCAATAAAGTATAGAAAGCCTAAAAAAAGGCCATCTATACAGAGATAGTTAATCAATTATGATATTTTTTAAATTAACTTCATGATGCTCTCGTTCTATCGAATAAGCAGCTAGTTCCTCTTGTAAAATATTTAATATTTGCTTAGCGGATTGCTGGATTGGATTAGGTAGCTCTTCTAATATATGCATCCCGACTTTTACTTTTGTACGAATTACCCTTCGTAGTAATTCCTCATGCATGGACTACACCTCCAAACCGAATATTTAGTACATCTTCATCAAATTTTGCTCCTTGAATAGAAAGGTGTGTTAATGTTTTTGGTAACGTGATGTTCCGTTTAACAGAACCCGCTCGAATAATAAGTTCATCACCTTTTTGATTTAAGGAAAGTTCACTTTTGTTTGAGAAGGGAATGGACAGAACGAAAATATACTCATCGCCATCCTTTTTTACATATTGAGTGCGCCCGTTAAATTTCACTTCTGTAGGGGAATGATCAGTTTTAAATAAAGAATCTCCTACACGTTCTAACATAGACAAACCAACAACTTCTTGTTCAAACATTGGAGCTTCGTAAATAGGAAGGGGTTGAAAACTATCTTGAATTAATGTTTTATATTTCTTCTGTGCATCTTTCCATGCCTGAAAATAAGGATCGGTGACAGTGTTAGGGATGACGCGGTTAATCATAATGGCATCTACGTTATAATCGTATAAATTCAAATAAGTAAAGCTGCGCTGGGCTTCCTTAATGACCATTTTTTCAGGATTTACAACGATGCGGATACTTGTTACTTCTCGATTTGATAAAATATCTCTCATTTCTCCGAGCTGTTCAAGTGTACTTGTTAATTCGTCCATAATATCGTCGGTTGGAAGAGGGACACCAAGGAGTGGTTGAGCTACAGGACGAACGACTTTTAAAACTTTTCTTTTAATAGGAAATAATTTTTCCATCCACCAGCCGAGCATGTCTGGAAAGCTTAGCATTGCTAATGTTTCTCCTGTTGGGGCACAATCAATAATGATAACATCATATGTGTTTTGTTTATAATAATCGAGTACGCGAAGTAGGCTAATTAAATCTTCCATACCGGGAAACATCGTTAATTCTTCTGTTGTAATATCATCGGCTGCTTTGGAAGTGAAGAGTAGTGTAATATATTTCTGTAATTTTCCCCAGCCTTTTTCCATCTCATAAATCGTATTAATTTCTTGTGCCCACAAATTTTTACGAACTTCTAATGGCTCAGAAGATAGCTTTATACCAAATGAATCTCCTAAACTATGAGCAGGATCTGTGCTCATTACTAATGTTTTTAATCCTTGTTTCGCACTTTGAATTGCTGTTGCTGCTGAAATGCTAGTTTTTCCTACGCCGCCTTTACCTGTATACAAGATAATTCTCATCATTCATATCCCCTTTGTTTCGAATATCGAATATTACGAGTGTCGAAGTAAATGATTGAATAAAAACCCAGATAGGGTTTTATTCAATCGGAATGTTTTTCATTTTAGGTGTAGAAATCTTTTCTTCTGTTTTTTGCTGTGACGTAGCGATGTGATCCATGATTTTTTGGAAGATTTGTAGTAAGAATGCTTTTTCTTCTTCTGATAATGCTTCTGTTACTAAGCTAAAGTAATGGGCCGCATTTTGTTTTAATTCTTGAACGAGCATTACGCCGTTTTCTGTTAACCGAATTAATACAATACGTCGGTCATTTTCATCACGGTAGCGTTCAATATATCCCTTTTTTACAAGGCGATTTACAACGCCCGTTGTTGTACTCATCGGTATATCAAGAAGATCAGCAATTTTCGTCATTGTAATATCTGTATTTCGTTCCATCCAAAGTAAACAAAATACTTCTGTTTTAGAAAGTGTTAAATCTAGGCTTACCCATTCTTCAGGATAGAAAAGTTTCTTGGCGTTATCTAGCAGTAAGTCTAAAAAATGTTCATATTGCAACAATTAATTCCACTCCCGTATATTTCGAGGTTCGTAATATTTATTTTTATTTTATGTAGAATAGAAATAATTGTCAATGATTTTAATTGTTTTTTCAGATTAGGCAGAAAACTTTCTTTAAAATAGTATTCTTTTATGATAGATTTATAAATATAAAACTAGAATTTACATAAAAATCCATCATGGTAAATATACTTATCTATAATGGGTATACAGCTAACGAGGGGGAGAACGATGAGAAGACGTAATACGCAAGCGTTCACGTTTTTAGCATGGACTTCATTTGTTTGTGCACTTTCAGGTATGCTAATTGGGATTTATACGTTAGATGAAACGCTTAGTGTAAAAGGATACTATTTAATTGGAACATTATTTTTAACGATGTCTTGTTTTGTATTACAAAAAACAATTCGTGATAATGAAGAAGATAACGAGAGATTTCCGAAAAATAAACCGTTAGATAAAGAGTAAATTGTAAAGAAAGGCATTTGCCTTTCTTTTTTTATGTAAAAATGGCGTAAGTACGCTGTGTTGACTTGCTTGAAGTACTGAAAATTTGGTATCATCAATAGTATTGTAGATTGAACGATATATTATGGAGGTGGCCTAGCCGTGTCAAGAATTTCCGTTGAGAATGTAAAGCACGTAGCACATTTAGCACGTCTTGCAATTACTGATCAAGAAGCAGAAAAATTTCAAAAACAACTAGATGCAATTGTTACATTTGCAGAACAGTTAAATGAATTAGATACAACAGATGTAAAACCAACAACTCATGTATTAACTATGAAAAATGTTATGCGTGAAGATGTACCAGAAAAAGGTTTACCAGTTGAAGAAGTATTAAAAAATGCACCGGATCACAAAGATAATCAAATCCGTGTTCCAGCAGTATTAGAATAGAGGAGGGGAATTTCGATGTCATTATTTGATCATTCAGTATCAGAGTTACATAAGAAGTTAAACAACAAAGAAATTTCCGTTACGGATTTAGTAGAAGAATCTTACAAACGTATTGCGGATGTTGAAGATAACGTAAAAGCTTTTCTTACATTAGATGAAGAAAATGCACGCGCAAAAGCGAAAGAATTAGATGCAAAAATCGGCGCTGAAGATAATGGTTTATTATTCGGTATGCCAATTGGTGTAAAAGATAACATTGTAACTAACGGTCTTCGTACAACTTGTGCGAGCAAAATGTTAGCAAACTTCGATCCAATTTATGATGCGACAGTTGTGCAAAAGCTAAAAGCTGCTGACACAATTACAATCGGTAAATTAAACATGGACGAGTTCGCAATGGGTTCTTCAAATGAAAACTCAGGATTCTACGCTACGAAAAACCCATGGAACTTAGATTACGTTCCGGGTGGATCTAGTGGTGGTTCTGCAGCAGCTGTAGCAGCAGGAGAAGTACTATTCTCTCTAGGTTCTGATACGGGTGGTTCTATCCGTCAGCCAGCTGCATATTGCGGTGTTGTAGGTTTAAAACCAACTTATGGACGCGTATCTCGTTACGGATTAGTAGCATTCGCATCTTCACTTGACCAAATCGGACCGATTACACGTACAGTAGAAGACAATGCATACTTATTACAAGCTATTTCAGGTATTGACCGCATGGATGCAACTTCTGCAAACGTTGAAGTTGGAAACTATTTAGCTGGTTTAACAGGCGATGTTAAAGGTTTACGCATTGCTGTACCGAAAGAATACTTAGGCGAAGGTGTTGGCGAAGAAGCTCGTGAGTCAGTACTAGCTGCTTTAAAAGTATTAGAAGGTATGGGCGCAACTTGGGAGGAAGTATCGCTTCCACACTCTAAATACGCTCTAGCAACGTATTACTTACTATCTTCTTCTGAAGCATCTGCGAACCTTTCACGCTTTGATGGCGTGCGTTACGGTGTTCGTTCTGATAATGTAAATAACTTATTAGATCTTTACAAAAACACACGTAGTGAAGGTTTCGGTGATGAAGTTAAACGTCGTATTATGCTTGGTACATTTGCGCTTAGCTCTGGTTACTATGATGCATATTACAAGAAAGCACAACAAGTACGTACATTAATTAAAAACGACTTTGAAAATGTATTTGCTAACTATGATGTTATTATTGGACCAACAACGCCAACTCCGGCATTTAAAGTGGGCGAAAAAGTTGATGATCCAATGACAATGTATGCAAATGACATTTTAACAATCCCAGTAAACTTAGCGGGTGTTCCAGCGATTTCTGTTCCATGTGGATTCGGTGCTAACAACATGCCACTTGGTTTACAAATCATTGGTAAACACTTCGATGAAGCGACAATTTACCGCGTTGCACATGCGTTTGAGCAAGCAACAGACTATCATACAAAAAAAGCAAGTCTGTAAGGAGGCGAGCATAGATGAATTTAGAAACAATTATTGGTTTAGAGGTTCACGTTGAGTTAAAAACAAATTCGAAAATTTTCTCTGCGAGTCCAACAGAATTCGGAGCGGAGCCAAATACACAAACAAGTGTAATTGACTTAGGATACCCAGGGGTACTTCCTACTTTAAATAAAGAAGCAGTTAACTTTGCAATGAAAGCTGCAATGGCATTAAACTGTGAAATCGCAACGGAAACGAAGTTTGACCGTAAAAACTATTTCTATCCAGATAACCCGAAAGCTTACCAAATCTCTCAATTTGATAAGCCAATTGGTGAAAATGGTTGGATTGAAATCGAAGTAGACGGTAAAAAGAAACGTATCGGTATTACACGTCTTCATTTAGAAGAAGATGCTGGTAAATCAACGCATACAGCTGATGGTTCATTAGTAGACTACAACCGTCAAGGTATGCCTTTAATCGAGATCGTATCTGAGCCAGATATGCGTACGCCAGAAGAAGCATATGCATACTTAGAGAAGTTAAAATCAATCATTCAATACACCGGTGTATCTGATTGTAAGATGGAAGAAGGTTCCTTACGTTGTGATGCGAACATTTCTCTTCGTCCAGTTGGACAAGAGAAGTTCGGTACAAAAGCGGAACTGAAAAACTTAAACTCATTCACTTACGTACAAAAAGGTCTTGAGCATGAGCAAGTGCGCCAAGAAAAAGAACTGTTATCTGGTGGCATCATCCAACAAGAAACACGTCGTTATGATGAAGCAACAAAGAAAACAATCTTAATGCGTGTGAAAGAAGGATCTGACGATTACCGTTACTTCCCGGAGCCAGACTTAGTTGAACTTTACATCGATGATGAGTGGAAAGAAGCAGTTCGAGCTTCTATTCCAGAACTTCCAGATGCACGTAAAGCTCGCTACGTTGCAGAATTAGGCTTACCAGCTTATGATGCACACGTGTTAACATTAACGAAAGAGATGTCTGATTTCTTTGAAGCAACTGTTGCAGACGGTGCTGATGCGAAATTAACATCGAACTGGTTAATGGGTGAAGTACTTGCATACTTAAACAAACAACAAAAAGAATTAAAAGACGTTGCATTAACGCCTGCTGGTTTATCTAAAATGGTTCAATTAATTGAAAAAGGTACAATTTCTTCTAAAATCGCGAAGAAAGTATTTAACGAATTAATTGAAAAAGGTGGAGACCCAGAAGAAATCGTTAAAGCGAAAGGTCTTGTTCAAATTTCTGACGAGGGTACACTTCGTAAAGTTGTAACAGAAATTCTTGATAATAATGAGCAATCTATCGAAGACTTTAAAAACGGTAAAGACCGTGCAATTGGCTTCTTAGTTGGTCAAATTATGAAAGCTACAAAAGGACAAGCAAATCCACCACTTGTTAACAAAATCTTACTTGAAGAGATTAATAAGCGATAATAGTAGTGACTTTTAAAGATTAAGCAGAAAAACACCCGTACATGGGTGTTTTTCTAGGTTAATCAAACGTTTGTTTAAATGAGACAAAATCGTTTAAACAAACGTTTGATTAACTGTCAAAAGTGGAAAAATGTTTGTATAGCAACTATGGTATGATAGTTGCAAAAAGGTGGGAATAATGATAAATCTAAACATAGAGGTTTTTTTCATCTCATGAAATAATAGATAGTTATTATTCGTTATATGTAAATTTTTATGGAAGAATGGATAGAAATAAAGTGAAACTTTAATCAGTAGGAGGTTCATCCAAAGCTGATTATTAGCCCTCACCAATTGGGCATTTACTGCCCGCAAATAGCGGGATAAATTTTGGAGTCAAATAAAAAACCATTGAAATGAATATTTACTTTTGATGGACTACACGAATCGGGTTCTTACTGCCTGTTTGAGCGGGATAAAAGAAGGATAGCAAGATGAGAGGAGGTAGGCATGGGAATACTGAATAGAAGTTCAGTATGTTCTTTTTCGATACATAAAGAAATTTCCTGTGCTAATAAATGATGAAGCGAGCAAGAATTATTTATAATCCTACTTCTGGGCGTGAGCTATTTAAGAAGAGCTTACCAGAAGTATTACAAAAATTAGAACAAGCTGGCTATGAGACATCTTGTCATGCGACAACGGGTCCTGGAGACGCTACTGTGGCGGCGAGGCAAGCTGCGGATCGTAAGTTTGATGTTGTTATTGCGGCTGGTGGCGACGGTACATTAAATGAAGTAGTAAACGGTTTAGTTGGGCATGAATTCCGTCCGAAATTTGGAATTATTCCAGTTGGAACGACAAATGACTTTGCACGTGCAATTGGTGTACCTCGTTCTATTGAAGAGGCAGCAGATATTATTTGCGAAGGAAAAACAGTGCCATTAGACCTTGGTAGAGCGAACGATACATATTTTATTAACATCGCTGGTGGCGGTCGTATTACAGAATTAACATACGAAGTACCGAGTAAGTTAAAGACAGTATTAGGACAACTTGCTTATTACCTAAAAGGTATCGAGATGTTACCATCATTGCATCCGACATATGTTGAAATTGAGTATGATGGAAAGTTACTACAAGAAGAAATTACGATGTTTTTAATTACGAATACTCGTTCAGTAGGTGGATTTGAAAAGGTAGCACCGTATGCATCTATTAACGATGGGTTATTTGACCTATTAGTACTGAAAAAAGGTTCTATCGCTGATTTAATTAAAGCAGCAACACAAGCACAACGTGGTGAACATATTAATAATCCAAAAGTGTTATATACACAAGCGAACCGAATTAAAGTACATTCACCAGATAAACTAATGATTAATTTAGATGGTGAGTATGGTGGAGATGCACCGATGGAATTCGAAAATATATATCATTGTTTAGAACTATTTGTTCCTGAACATCAAGAGGATGCCCTGTAAAGGCATCCTTTTTTACTTTGTTAAAATGAATTGTAAATTGGGAGTTAGTTTGATTTTTATGGTATTTTTACAATTCTTTTATTTTACATCCATATTTTATTGATACACTGGAGGAGATAAGAAACGAGAGGTAGGATGCTATGGAGAAGGTAAAAGCAATATTATTTGATAAAGATGGGACATTAATGGATTTTCATTCAATATGGATAAAAGTAGCTGAAGAACTTGTAGCTGAATGTATAAGTTTATATCATTTACCAAGTACAATAGGGCAGACCTTATTAGAAGAGATTGGTGTAGAGGGAGCATTTGTTAATCCGAGGAGTGCAATAGCTGCTGGAACAAGCCTTGATGTAGCGAAGGGGCTTTGTAATTATATTGAGTCTGCTAGAGAAGAAGAGATGCACCATTGGGTAAGTGAGAAGTTATTTTCCCTTATGTATGAGCATCGTTCGCATATGAAAATGACAGCAGATTTACCGAAAGTGTTACAGGCATTAAAAGATAAAGGATTTATATTAGGGGTTGTCACGGCAGATGATTTCGCACCAACAGAATTATTTTTAAAACAATATAAGTTGGAGAACTTTTTTGATTATATTATAGCCTCGGATACATTCCCTGCGCAAAAACCAGATAAAAAGATTATAGAAGTGTTTTGTGAGAAATTTAATTTAGAATCATGTGAGGTTGCGGTTGTTGGAGATACGCCAACTGATTTACATTTAGCCAAAAATGGCGATTGCTATGCAATTGGGGTGCTATCTGGTACGGGAGACCGTCCAACATTAGAACCACTTGCTGATTTAGTGTTAGATTCTGTTGGAGAGTTTATTTCTCAATCGGGTGAGTTTTTCTGGGAGAAAGAAAAGTCTAATGTGTAAGGAAAATAAGTCTATAAAGACTCTTAATGAGTCTTTATAGACTTATTTTTTATGCCTGGATACAAAGAATATAGGATAAATGCTAGAAAAGAAAGTTGGCATACATTTTGCAATAAAAAGAGAAAACAATGTAAAGAAAAGGATGGGGTACGCAATGAACACAAAAAAATTTGCTAAAGTAAATGAACAAATTCCAGGACCGAAAGCGGCATCTTTATTAGAACGCCGTCAAAATATAGTACCAAAAGGAGTAAGTAACGGCATCCCAACGTTTGTACAATCTGCCAATGGTGCTCTTGTAACGGATGTTGATGGTAATCAGTACATTGATTTTGCAGGAGCAATTGGGACAATTAACGTAGGGCATTGTCATCCAACGGTTAAAGAAGCGCTCCATAAACAAGTCGATCAATACATTCATACTGGATTTAATGTCATGATGTATGAGCCATATATTGAATTAGCGGAAAAGCTTGCGGCATTGGCACCGGGAAGTTTCGATAAGCAAGTCCTCTTTTTAAATAGTGGTGCAGAAGCAGTTGAGAACGCGGTGAAGATCGCTCGTAAATATACGAAGAGACCTGGTATTATCGCATTTTCTAAAGGTTTCCACGGGCGTACATTAATGACAATGACGATGACAAGTAAAGTGAAGCCATATAAATTTGGGTTTGGTCCCTTTGCTCCAGAAGTATATAAAGCGCCATTTCCATACGAATACCGTCGCCCAGAGGGATTAACGGAAGAGCAGTATGATGATTTTATTATTGAAGAGTTTAAGAACTTCTTCATATCGGAAGTAGCACCAGAAACAATCGCAGCTGTTGTAATGGAACCTGTTCAAGGGGAAGGTGGATTTATCGTCCCAAGTAAGAAATTTGTTCAAGAAGTACGCCGCATTTGTTCAGAGAACGGCATTTTATTTGTAGCGGATGAAATACAAACAGGCTTTAGTCGTACAGGAAAATATTTTGCAATTGATCACTATGATGTCGTTCCAGATTTAATTACAGTGTCTAAATCATTAGGGGCTGGTGTACCGATAAGTGGTGTCATTGGACGTAAAGAAATTATGAATGAATCTGCACCAGGTGAACTTGGTGGAACGTATGCAGGAAGTCCATTAGGATGTGCGGCAGCATTAGCAGTACTGGATGTAATAGAAAAAGAGAATTTAAATGATAGAGCGATAGAATTAGGAAAAGTCGTAATGAACCGATTCGAAGAGATGAAAAATAAATATCATTGCATTGGTGATGTGCGTGGGTTAGGAGCAATGTGTGCATTTGAGGTCGTTCAAGACCGTAAGACGAAAGCACCTGACAAAACGTTAACGGCTAATCTATGTGCAGAAGCAAATAAGCGTGGGTTACTGTTATTATCAGCAGGAACATATGGAAATGTTATCCGTGTGTTAATGCCTTTAGTTATTACAGATGAGCAACTTGAAGAAGGTTTAACAATAATTGAAGAATCATTGCAAGCTTGTTATGAGCAAACAAACATAGCTCGTGTTTAAAAACTGAAGGATAAATAGCAAACATTCTAGCTGACTCTATATTAAATACAGAAAATTCACTTTATAATAAAGGTAGTGAAGTGGATCGATGGATTTGAAGTTAGGGGTGGCTAGGATGGTTGCAGAAAAGGAACGAGTTTTAATGGATTTAAAAGATGTATTTGAATATGCGTTTGACGAAATTTTTGTTACAGATGAGCAGGGAATCGTTGTGCGTGTAAATAGTACATGTGAAAGGCACTACCAACTAGCTGCCGAAGAGTTAGTGGGTAAGCATGTAAAAGAACTACAAAAGGATGGAATCTTTTATCCATCAGCGACATTAGAAGTGATTGAAAAAAAGAGGCCAATTGAACTCGTTCAAACTACAAAATCAGGAGAGTATTTACACGTTCGTACAAGGCCTGTTTTTGATGATGAGGGAAATTTAAGAAGAGTGATTAGTTATTCTCGGGACCTTACTGAACTCTATCAATTACGTCAAAAGGTAGAGGAAATGGATAATCAGCTAAAAACATATAAAAAAGAATTAAGAGAAACATATGAGCATGAAGGACTTATTTTTAAAAGTCTAGCTATGCAAAAAATAGTCGATACAATTAAAAAAGTATCTGTAGTGGATAGTACTGTTCTCGTTTTAGGCGAAACTGGAGTTGGGAAAAGTCGATTAGTACGCCATTTACATGAAGTGAGTCACCGTAAGAATGAAAGTTTCTATGAAATTAATTGTGCGGCATTGCCAACTAATTTAATTGAATCAGAGCTTTTTGGATATTCAGGTGGATCTTTTACAGGTGCGAATCGTGAAGGGAAAAAGGGACTATTAGAATCCGCGCATAAAGGAACTCTTTTTTTAGATGAAATCGGTGAAATGCCGATTGAAATTCAAGCGAAGCTTTTGCAAGTATTGCAAGAAAAAACATTTCGTCCTATAGGCGGAAGAGAATTAAAAAAAGTGGATGTTCGAATTGTGGCAGCAACAAATAGAGATTTAAGTGAGATGGTGAAACAAGGAACATTTCGGAAAGATTTATACTATCGTTTGAATGTCATTCCAATTGCAATTCCCCCGCTTAGGGAAAGGACAGAAGATATTTTACCGCTTATTTATCATTACTTGCAGCACTTTAATAAAAAATACGGACGTGATGTGAAACTAGCGCCGAGTACGTTACAAATGTTTGTTGGATATCCGTGGGAAGGAAACAATAGAGAAATAGAGAATGTAATTGAGAGAATTGTTATTACTGTCGATGATGTTGTAACGGTAGAGGATTTGCCACTCTCTATGCAAGAGGCTGCAGTTGAACAATCGGGGCAAAGCCTTTATAAAATGCTGGAAGAGGTAGAGAGAAATATTATTCTTAAAGCGTATAAAACGTATGGATCAAGTTATAAAGTAGCTGAGTTTTTGCAAATTAGTCAATCTGCTGCTACTAGGAAAATTAAGAAGTTCATAGAGGAGGAAGAAAACATTGGATAAAAAGGCGACTTTCGTAAGTATAGATAGAAAGGCGATGTATATAAATGGTGAGTGGATTACACTACAAGAACAAATTGAAGTAAATAATCCTGCGACGAAGGAAATATTTGCAACTGTACCAAAAGGCGGAGTAACAGAGGCAAAGCAAGCTGTTGATGCTGCACATGAAGCTTTTAAAACGTGGTCTAAGTTAACGGCAGCAGATCGTGCAACGAAGTTAAAAAAGTGGTTCATGCTTATTGATAAAAATAAAGAAGAGATCGCAGCGATTATGACGAAGGAACAAGGAAAGCCGTTTGCAGAAGCGCTTGGTGAAGTAAATTATGCAAATAGTTTTGTTGAATGGTATGCAGAAGAAGGGAAACGTGTGTATGGTGAAATGATTCCTGCTGCTCATCCGAATAAGCGCATTTTAGTTATGAAGCAACCAGTTGGCGTTATGGCAGCTATTACACCTTGGAACTTCCCAGCTGCTATGATTACGAGAAAGGTAGCCCCAGCGCTTGCAGCAGGCTGTACAGCCGTTGTGAAACCGGCAAGTCAAACGCCGCTAACTGCATTAAAATTAGCTGAATTAGCTCATGAAGCGGATATTCCAAAGGGTGTAATTAATATCGTAACAGGTAGTGCAAAAGCAATTGCTGATACATGGATGGAAGATAGTCGCGTTCGAAAAGTGTCCTTTACAGGGTCAACGGAAATTGGGAAAGAGTTAATGGCTAGTGCGGCGCAAACGATGAAAAAAGTTTCACTTGAGTTAGGTGGTCACGCTCCGTTTATCGTAATGAATGATGCAGATTTAGATAAAGCAGTAGAAGCGATGATTGGTTCGAAATTCCGTAACGCAGGACAAACGTGTATATGTACAAACCGAGTATTCGTTCAAGAAGAAGTATACGAAGTATTTGTAGAGAAGTTCCAAAGGGCAGTAGGGCAGTTGAAAGTAGGAGACGGTTTCGGTGACGGAACGACTGTCGGACCACTTATTGATGAGAATGCAGTTTCAAAAGTACAAGAACATATTGAAGATGCTATTCAAAAAGGTGGAACCGTTTTATATGGTGGTGAAAAGGTCGCAGAGTTAGAGGGACATTTCATTCAACCGACTGTAATTGGGTTGGCAAATGATACGATGCTTTGTATGAATGAAGAAACATTTGGGCCAGTGGCACCAGTTGCGAAATTTAAAACAGTTGATGAAGTAATCGAACGTGCAAATAATACACCATACGGTTTAGCTGCGTATATTTTCACGAAAGACATTAGCCAAGCATTCCAAATTAGTGAAGCGTTAGAGTACGGTATTATCGGTCTAAATGACGGTCTTCCATCAGTTGCACAAGCACCATTCGGTGGCTTTAAAGAAAGTGGTATCGGCCGTGAAGGAGGCCATTTCGGCATCGAGGAATATTTAGAAATTAAATATATTTCATTAGGACTATAAGTAGTATACTAGAATCTCTATAAGGTAACAGAGAAGGAGATTCTAGTATGGTATATTGGCTATTATTACTTGTTACAATTATTTTTGAAGTGGCTGGAACAATTGCGATGAAACTATCAAATGGTTTAACAAAGCTCGTTCCAAGTGTATTGATTTTCGTATTTTATGGAATTTGCTTCAGTGTGTTCGCCATCGTTGTGAAGAAGATTCATTTAAGTATTGCTTATGCTATTTGGTCTGGCGTTGGAACATTACTTATTACAATCATTAGTGTGTACTTTTTTAAAGAGCATATTAGTTTATTTCAAGCATTTTGTATTCTTTTTATTGTTTTGGGTGTCATTGGGCTTAAGGTTTCATCGGCATCCTGAAAGCTATCTTTTGTAGAAGATAGCTTTTTTCTATTTGTGCAGTTAGCAATTAATACGACAAAATATGACAAGAAAGAGTAAAGCGTTTTGTTATAATACATATGAAATATTGTCTTATGTGGAGGAAAGAGTATGTTAAAAAAGGTAAGTCAAATTGTTTTAATTTTTGGCATAGCTTTTAGTTTAAGTGCTTGCACTGAGACTAAAGATAGTAATGAAAGTAAACAAGAAGATGTTCAAGATAAAGTGTATAAAATAGGGGAGACAGTAGACGTAGATGGTTTGCAAGTAACTATCGATTCAGTTAAATTAGGATATCCGGATTATGATGAGGATAAAAAGAAAGAGGAGATTTTGGGGATTATTTTCAAAGTAGAAAATAATAGTAAAAAGGAAATACCTTTTGCATTTTATGAATTTGAGATTACCGATAAGAAAGGTACAAGATTTAAAGAATATAATAACCCTGATAGCTTTATTAGTAAAAAGTTAGCACCAGATGAAAAAATTCAAGATATCATGCTATTTGACGTAGCGAAAGAAAATACGTATATCGCTACGTATAGACCGGAGTTTACGCGTGAAAATAGAACGATAAAATTTGAATTGAAACCAAATAAATAAAGAAACACATTGGATTATCCAATGTGTTTCTTTATGGTAATAGATTTAAAACGCCCAGTTACCTTTACGGAAGATAGGCTCATGTCTGCCATCAGCAGTAATACCGTCAATATCAAGCTCAGCTGATCCAATCATAAAGTCGTTGTGTGTGATACTAGCGTTTGCGCCGTTTTCAGCAAGTTCTTCTTTAGACATTGTTTTTCCGCCAACTAAGTTAAATGCGTAAGCATTTCCAATCGCAAGGTGGCAAGATGCATTTTCGTCAAATAGTGTATTGTAGAATAAAACATTTGTGTTTGAAATTGGTGAGTCATGAGGTACTAAAGCTACTTCCCCTAAGAAGTGAGAACCTTCATCTGTTTCTACTAAATGTTTTAAAGCTTCTTCACCAGCTTCAGCTTTATAGTCTACGATACGTCCGTTTTCAAATGTTAACGTGAAATTATCGATAATATTACCTGCAAATACTAACGGTTTTGTACTAGAAACTTGGCCGTTTACACCTGTTTTAAGTGGCATTGTAAATACTTCTTCAGTTGGAATATTAGCCATAAATGGTACGTTCTTTTCATTTAAGCTACCAGCACCAGCCCATACATGTTTTTCTGGAAGTTCGATTGTTAAATCTGTTCCAGGACCTGTATAGTGAAGAGCTTTATAATGCTTTTCGTTTAAGTAATCCACTTTTGTATGTAATGTTTCATCATGTTCTTTCCATGCTTCTACAGGGTTTTCTAAATCAGCACGAGTAGCTTTGAAAATAGCATCCCATAACTTTGCTTCTTGTTCTTCTGGCGCTACGTCAGGGAATACTTTCGCAGCCCATTCTTTCGTAGGAACAGAAATGACACACCAACTTACTTTATCTGCTTGTACGTAATCACGGTATACTTTCATTGCTTCTCCAGCTACTTTATGAGCTGTTGCGATACGCGATGGTTCTACACCTTTTAATAAATCAGGGTTTTCTGCATAGATAGACATAAATGCAGCGCCTTCTTTTGCTAATTCTTCACGAGCATGTGCTTTCCAAGATGGAAATTCAGCGAAAGCTTCTTCAGGAGCTAGATCGAATTTTAAGCGTGTTAACGTCTCATCATTCCAATCTACATATACGTGTTTTGCACCAGATTTATATGCTTTTTCTGTAACGAGGCGTACAAATTGTACAGCTTCAAGAGGTGCACTAATTGATAAAGTTTGTCCAGGTTGAATATTAACACCAACATTAACTGCAAGAGCAGCATATTTCTCTAACGTTTGTTCAAATGACATATGTATAATCTCCTTTAATTTGAAAGATTTCTTACTATATATAATACAAGAAAATTCTAAAAATATATATAAATATAAAGTAAAAAGAGAGCTCAAAATGTATTGAGCTCTTATATTTACTTAATTGAAGAAGCAAACTGCTCTACAGTCGTTGTATGGTGTATACGAACGCGCTTCATCTTTAACAATTCATCAGGTTCACCCTTCGTAATGAATTGGCCAGGCTTTGTCGTCGTCGCAAATTGATAATACTTCTTCGTTTCTGTAACAACCTTATCATCTACATGACCGAATGGATAAGCAATCGCGATAACAGGCTTACCTGTTATTTTTTCTAGCTTTTCTTTTGAACCTTTTAACTCTTCCTCATAGTTTGTAATTTTCGGTAAGTCTGCATGTGTTGCAGTATGAGATTGCACCGAGAAAATGCCGGAATCAACCATTTCTTTTATTTCAGAAGTAGACAATGCTCCTTCTACATCAACGTTATCAACAATCATATATTCTGTTGCTGCCGGTTTAAAAGTATCATCTTTTAGCTTTTGTAAAATGCGAAATGCATTCATATTATTTTTCATACCGTCATCAAATGTAACAAAAATCGGCTTATTTACTTTATTTATATCGCCCCAGCGTTCAAACGTTAAAAGCGTATAACCATTATCCTTTAAATATTTTATTTGTGCTTCAAAGTTAGCTGGTGATACGAATAAGTCTTTAATACCTTGACCATGATAATCATCGATTGCGTGATACATAAGAACAGGAACCTTTTGTTCGAAAGTAATAGTAGATTTCGTAAGCGGGATTGTTTTCCCATCTTCTTTCATTCCTGTTGCTTCAATTTGGAACTCACCGCGTTTTCCTTCAAATTCTTTTATGTCAAAAGGAATTGTAAATTGTTTCTCCTTTTCTTTAGAAGAAAAAGATTTAGCACGTTCCTTTCCATCAGCTGTGCGCCAAATTTTATATTGTACTTCATTTAAAGAATCTTTTAAGTCTGTAATATGAATACTTGTGTTTGTAGATTCGTGTGTGATGGGAGTATAAGAAATTTTACCTTGTTCGTGTAGAGTCTCTTTTTGTATAGCTACTTCTTGAACCTTTTTCTCTTTTTTAGGTTCTTGGCTTACATTGCTAGTATTGCAGCCTGCTAGAATGGCAGACGTACATAAAGCAATTGCTGCGTATTTTCTCATAAAAATCACCTTCTATTGTGTAGTATGTTGCATATTGACATTAAAATCCCCACCGCTATAAGAGTGGTGGGGATATACCCTTGTTCATCATATCATTTGAAGAAAATGAGGGGAATATGATTTTTAGGAGGCTATTAAGGTAATAGATTAGTGACTTTGAATAGATGTATTTTTTTGTTTCTTATTAGAATTAATAATAATATAACCGACTACAAAGATAAGAGGAATAATGAAGACATAGATAGGCATTCCCCATACATAATAGCTTTTCAGCGTTAAGACTAGTAAATGTAAGAAATCGAAAAGGGCGTGAATTTTCATAAGGTCCTCCAATGTTTTTTTACAAATTATAACATTTAATACTTGTTATTTGTATAATTTGGAAAGTGATTTAAGCTAATTTTAAAGTAAGAAGAAGACTTATTAATATGCAATTTTGCATACAGATATGGATTTTATTAAAATATAAAGATTTTATACTATAATAAAAACCGCTATAAAACTAAGTAAGAACAATGTATGGAGTGGAGAATAGAAATGAAATATAAAAAAATAATATATATCTTTTTCATATCACTATTTATAGTTGGTTGCCAAAGTGAAGTGAGTAAAGCGAATAGTGTGGAAGAGTATATTCCATCGCATCTTATGAATGCGGAAGTGACGGCGGATATTATGACACTAGAGATGGAACCAGATACTCTTAAAAAGGTAGGGAGTATTGGTCAAAGAATGAGAGAGCATCTAGCGAGTAATATGGAATGGTATTTAAAATATGTAGAAGAACATGCAGAGAAAAAAAGTTTTCCATATCACCCTAATTTCGGTGTTACAAAAGAAGAGTATGAGTTTGTACTAAATGCAATTGATCAAAGTAAATTGGTTAATACAAAAGATGGAAAGCTGAAATTTAAGAAAAAAAATGATCATGAAGTAGAGATTTTTTCAAGTGAAAGTATAAAGCTCCTTAAATATGTAGTTATTAATACGAAGAAGAATACAGTAAAAACATCTCTAGGCGAATGTGAATATTTTGGAGAAATACTGGCGTCACCAGAACAGAAGTTAACTGGTCCTTGGCACGGAAAACAATGGATGTTAAAAAAAGATGATTTAATATATATATTTTCTTTAGGGAAAATGGAAGCAGAAAATAAATCAATTATTGATATTTCGGTGAAAGGTAAATATAAGGGGGAAATTATTAATAAGGAAGAGGCATTAGAGTTTTCTTCAGTTTCTTAAATGATGATAATAAAAAAATCACCTTGCTGTCTAAGCAAAGGTGATTTTTTATTAAATAAACAATCCAGCGATTGTCGCAGATAAAATAGAAGCAAGTGTTGATGCAAATAGCATTTTCCAACCAAATTTAGAAACAACGCTTCCTTGTTTTTCAGAAAGGGCACGGATTGTACCAACGATTGCACCAATTTGGCTAATACTTGCGAAGCTAATTAAGAATACTGTAACGATTCCAACTGTACGTGGAGCTAATGTTGTAGCTGTGTCTTTTAAATCAAGGATTGCTACAAACTCGTTTAAAACAATCTTCGTACCCATAATACCACCAGCTGGGATAATATCTTGAGTTGGAATACCCATTAAGAATGCGAATGGAGAAAGTACGTAACCGAAGATTTGTTGTAAAGTAACAGCATGTCCCATTGCGCCTGAAGCTGCACTAATTACGTAGTTTACAACTTCCATCACACCGATAAAGGCGATCATTAATGCGGCAACGATACCAGCTACTTTTAAACCATCAAGCGCACCGTTAATCATTGCGCCGATAAAGCTGTCTCCGAATAGAGTTCTATCAAATTTCTGAATCACTTCATCTTCTTTCTTCGTATCAACTGGTGTTAATAACGAACAAACGATTAAGCTTGAGAATAAGTTTAGCGGAAGAGCTGCTAGTACGTATTTTGCATCTAACATCATTACGTATGATGCTGTAACAGAAGCAGAAACGGAGCTCATCGCAGAACAACAAATGATAAACATACGGTTTTTATTGAAATGCTGTAAATCGTTTTTAATAACGATTAATGCTTCACTTGAACCGAAGAATACAGAGTTTACTGCGTGGAATGACTCAACGCGTGGTAAACCAGTAATTTTTGAAATTGCACCGCCGACAACGCGAACGATGAATGGTAAAACACCTAAATAACTAAAGATTGAAAGTAGTGCTGAGAAAAATACGATGATTAATAATACGTTTAAGAAAAAGACAAAATCTCTGTGAATTCCATTAAAGAGAAAATCGACACCTGTCGTACCAAGTTTAATTAGTTTGTTGAAAACTTTACTAATGAAAATAATGATTTGTTGACCAATCTTTGTAGCAAACATAAACCAACCGATTAAAATTTGGAAACCAATCATAATTGCAATTGCACGGAAGTTGATTTTACTTTTGTTGTTTGACAAAGCAAAACATAAACCTAACACGGCAATAATACCGATAATGCTCATTACATATTGCATGTAGTTGCCCCTTTCAGAAGTTCGTATAAAGTTTGTACATAAAACGCTCGTTATATTACTAAAAATAAAGGAATGAGGTTTTATGTCATACGTAAGATGTCTGACCTTTTAGAAAAATAAAAATAAAAAAAGACCCATATGGATTCACTTTCATCTATGAGAGAAAGCTAATCAATATGAGTCCTTTTTTGCGCATAGGCTAATATTCATTAGTTTTCCCCATAGTCCAGCAATTTAAGGTTGCCGGGTAGAAACTCTCGATCCATATTATCAAGTATATATGAGGTAACATCGTCCGTATTAAATTAGTAGTAGCGTAACATTAACAGAGAAGTATCGTCAATAGCTTTTTTTCTTCCAATAGAAAAAGACTATATAAGTATGATAAAATGTAACGCAGTGTTATGAAAAAGAGAGGTCGGAAAATGAGTACTAAAATGACGCCACCAGTTGAGAAAAACGAGTTTATAGATGTAGTATTTGAAGATTTAACACATGATGGTGCCGGTGTTGCGAAAGTAAAGGGCTATCCTATTTTCGTTAAAAACGGATTACCAGGTGAAGAAGCGCAAATTAAAATTATTAAAGTGAAGAAAAACTTCGCATTTGGTCGTTTAATGAAGCTTCATACAGAAAGTCCATATCGTAAAGATGCTGAATGCCCAGTATATAATCAGTGCGGCGGTTGTCAGCTTCAGCACTTAACTTATGAAGGACAATTACAAGCGAAAGAAAAACAAGTACGTGACGTTATGCAGCGCATCGGAGGACTAGGCGATGTTCCTGTTCATCCTGTACTTGGTATGAAGAATCCGTGGGTATACCGCAATAAAGCACAAGTACCAATCGGAGAACGTGAAGGTGGGCTTGTAGCTGGTTTCTATCGCCAAGGAACGCATGACATCATTAATATGGAATCATGCTTAATTCAGGCAGAAGAAAACGATACATTAATTCAAGAAGTAAAACGTATTTGTGAAAAGCATGGTATCACTGCGTACAACGAAGAACGTAACAAAGGAACACTTCGTCACGTAATGGCTCGTTATGGACAAGTAACAGGGGAAATTATGCTTGTCTTCATTACACGTACAGCAGAACTACCAAACAAAAAAGCAATTATTGAAGAAATTGCAGCGAAATTTCCAGAAGTAAAATCGATTGTTCAAAACGTAAATACGAAGCGTACGAATGTAATTTTCGGAGATAAAACGACAGTACTGTACGGATCAGAATATATTTATGACTTTATCGGTGACATTAAATTTGCGATTTCAGCACGTTCATTCTATCAAGTAAACCCAGAACAAACGAAAGTGCTATACGATAAAACGTTAGAATTCGCAAAATTAAACGGTAACGAAACAGTAATTGATGCCTATTGCGGAATCGGATCAATCTCTTTATTCCTAGCGCAAAAAGCGAAAAAAGTGTACGGCGTTGAAATCGTCCCAGAAGCAATCGAAGACGCAAACCGAAACGCAGCACTAAACAACATGACAAACGCTGAATTTGGTGTAGGAGAAGCAGAAGTAGTCATTCCAAAATGGTACAAAGAAGGCGTAATTGCTGACACAATGGTCGTAGACCCACCACGTAAAGGCTGTGACGAAGCATTACTAAACACAATCATCGACATGAAGCCAAACCGCGTCGTATACGTATCATGTAACCCAGCAACATTAGCTCGTGATTTAAAAGTACTAGAAGAAGGCGGATATAAAACAAAGGAAGTACAACCTGTTGATATGTTCCCGCATACGACGCATGTGGAGTGTGTGGCTTGGCTTAAGTTAGTATAATAGGAAAGCAGTTGATATAGAAAAAATCTATACCACCTGCTTTTTGGTTTACAAAAATACCATTCATAAGCGATTTTAGTTAAAATAAATATTGCTGATTTTCACAAATTATAAATTGAGATTTTGAAATTGTATTCATAGTGAGAGGATTTGAATTTGAAATGATAGATAATTTTTGGCGTGAATTACCACGACCATTTTTCGTACTTGCACCAATGGAAGATGTGACAGACGTTGTTTTCCGTCACGTAGTAAGTGAAGCTGGTCGTCCGGACGTATTCTTCACAGAGTTTACAAACTCGGATAGCTATTGTCATCCAGAAGGTATGAAAAGTGTACGTGGCCGTTTAATTTTTACAGAAGATGAACAACCGATGGTGGCACATATTTGGGGAGACAATCCCGAATACTTCCGTCAAATGAGTATCGGTATGGCAGAGCTAGGATTTAAAGGCATCGATATTAACATGGGTTGCCCTGTACCGAACGTAGCATCAAGAGGAAAAGGTAGTGGTCTTATTCTACGTCCAGACGTTGCGGCAGAACTTATTCAAGCAGCAAAAGCGGGCGGACTACCTGTCAGTGTAAAAACAAGACTTGGCTTTAAAGAGTTAAGCGAGTGGGAAGATTGGTTAACGCACATTTTTAAACAAGATATTGCAAACCTTTCTATTCATTTACGCACAAGAGAAGAAATGAGCCAAGTAGATGCGCACTGGGAACTAATTCCGGAAATTAAAAAATTACGTGACCGCATTGCACCAAATACGTTAATAACAATCAATGGAGACATCCTTGATCGTAAAATGGGACTGGAACTTGCTGAAAAATACGGCATTGATGGCGTAATGATCGGACGAGGCATCTTCAAAAATCCATTTGCTTTTGAAAAAGAGCCAAGAGAGCATAGCAGCAAAGAACATCTAGATCTTTTAAGACTACAACTTGATTTACAAGATCAATATGCAGAAGTACTGCCACGCTCAATCACAGGGCTTCACCGCTTCTTCAAAATTTATGTGAAGGGCTTCCCAGGAGCTGCGGAATTGAGAAATCAATTGATGAGCACGAAGTCGACGGATGAGGTGCGAGCTTTGTTGGATAAGTTTGAGGATAGTGCTGGTGAGGCTAGGGATAGTGAAACGGTTTAACTTTTAAGCAGTTAAATCATTTCATATGTAGTGCATGACATGAGTGAGTTGAAAATAAGTGCAGAGCTGGAAAAGAACAGTGTATTTGAGAAATCAAAGCACTGTTTTTTTCTTTTAGTTAATGTTAAGAGAGAAATCTTTTTATAGGCATATAAAAAACATGTAAGAGCTCTGTAGATACAATGATAGAGAAAAGTTCGGGTAAGACTATAAAACATATCTTTAAAATGTTAAAGTATTAATTTAGCGGACAATAACTAAAAGGTTAGATTAAACATGATAATTTAAAGCAGGTTATAGCATAAACTTTAACCGCTGAATAAATAATCAACATTTCAGGAGGAAACCCAATGGCAATGAGCAACAACGATATATTAAAAAGAGTACGATACGCTTTAGACATAAGAGATATAGATATGGTAGAAATCTTTAAACTTGGCGGGATGGAAGTAACGAAAGAAGACGTAGTTGATATGCTTACAAAAATAAAGAGGGCTCCTCAGCATGAAGCTGAAAATGATGAGGTAGCTGAAGATGAGTACGTAAAAACATGCGATATGATGATGTTAGAGGCATTTTTAAATGGATTTATTACTTTAAAAAGAGGAAAGCAAGATCCGAAACCAGGACAACCGACACCTGTACAAAGCAAGGAGAGTGCCAATAACCTTCTTCTAAAGAAAATGAAAATCGCACTATCTTTAACGAGTGAGGATGTACTTGATATATTAGATAGCGTGGGCGTTACGGTAACAAAAGGAGAGTTAGGCGCTCTGTTAAGAAAAAAAGGCCATAAAAATTACAAAGAGTGCGGCGATAAATACGCAAGGAATTTCATTAAAGGATTAGCTGTAAAGTATAGAGGATAATGAGTTCGTTAAAGCAGTAAATGATATAATAGGTAGAGTAGGACGTTTGTATCCTACTCTTTTTTATTTGTAAAAATACTATGCTAGGTGATGAAATGGTACATACATATTTAGGTGAGACAATTAATTTTCATATAACTTATAAGAAGAAAAAGTCCGTGCGTCTTTTTGTAGATTCATACGGAAATGTGGAAGTGCAAGCTCCGAAAGGAACACCTGTTGAATACTTAGTCCAGTTGCTAGAGGAGAAGTGGGATTGGATTCAGACAACACGTAAGGAAATGCAGGAGCGAGCGCATGGACCACAGGAAAAGGATTACGATCAAGGAGAGGGCTTTTTGTATTTAGGGAATACGTATCCGATACAGATTTCCCAAGATATAAGCATTGAGCAAGACAATGCGATTTTTGAAGGGGATAAGTTACATATTTATGTAAAAGAGCTAAAGGATGAGAAAATACAGCAAGCTTTAAAACGATTTTATTATAAGCAGTGTAAAACTTTAGTAGAGAAGAGTATTAAAGCGCATCAAAGTAACTTTAAGACAAAACCACGTTCTATTCGTATTACAGATAGTAGTCGTACTTGGGGTACTTGCGATTCGAATTTACAACTAACATTCAATTGGAAGCTAGCAATGGCACCACAGCGAGTAATTGACTATGTAGTCGTTCATGAAATGTGTCATATGGTTCATTTAAATCATGATCGCTCTTTTTGGCGTCTTGTCGGGAAGATAATGCCTGATTATAAAGAAATGGAGAATTGGTTAGCCTTATCTAGTTGGAAAATGACGGTCTAATGTTGCGCTTTGTATAGGTTGCAATTATTGTCAATCTTTGTCGGTAAGTCGATATATTTCGAAAATCGCTGATATATTTGGAGTTGCGCCGATATATTTCGAAAACCGCCGATATATTTGGAGTTGCAATCGATATGTTCAATGAAGAGAAAGTAAAAGGAGATGTCATAGCAGGCATCTCCTTTTTTCGAGTATATAGATTATCGTCCAAACTTCACAACAAAATCCCCATCCACTTTCGCCATCTCATACCCACGATACCCCTCCGAAAGCAAAGCCTGCTGTCCACTAGCATCACTCATTAGAATACTTTGAACATCTGTCCAATCGTTTTCCTTATCTCTGCGCAATTCCTTCACAAAAACATACCGCAGACTACCACCATACTTCTCCTTCAGCGCAGCAATCTCCATCCCTTGCGCAAACTTATCCTTCAAGCTCGGAATGTTAAAAGGAGCAACGGTGCAGCATACATAATCATATTTGCTATCTTCTTTTTGTAATTCGTCCATGATGACGTTTGCTAATATTTTTTGCATCCCATTTCCTCGACAGTTCGGGTGAACGTTTGAGATTTCTTGATAGATGACGCGGTGTAGTTCACTTTCTGGCAAACCAATATCGAGCCCTAAATGTTCATCATCGATAGGAGGGACGAGTAGAGCGCGAAATGCGATGAGTTCGTTTTCGATAAAAGCACCGATCATCATGCCGTTTCCTTCTAGAATGTATTGAAATTCTTCTTGTGAGAGTGGTTGTAAACGACTTTTATCTTCTAGTGCTTCAACTACAATGTTTTGTAGTGATAAGATTTGCTCGATATGCTCTAGTGATAGTAATGTAACGTGAAATGATTCGTTATTTTGTTTTAATGTTCCTTCGTATAGAACCGTCATATGATAGTCCTCCTTTAGCGTACAACGTCTTGAAAGACGGTTAGTTCTTGTAGTGTATCTTCGTTTATTTCAATGCCGAGTCCAGGCTTTTCGTTTAAGCGAATGAATGGTACATCGTAATGTAAGTTTCCAATGTCTTTCGTAAATTTTAATGGTCCTGTTAGCTCTACGCTCGTAATGATTTTCTTTGAGAAAGCGACATGGAATCCTGCGGAAGAGGCAACAGATGATTCGACCATTGATCCCACTTGGCATTCAATGCCTGCCATTTCTGCTTGATGAGCGAGCTTTACAGCTGGATATATGCCGCCGCATTTCATTAGTTTTATATTTACTTTATCAGCAGCTTCTAATTTAATAATTTGGCGCATTTCACGAGAACTTTTTAATCCTTCATCAATCATAAGCGGGAGGTCTGTTTTAGAACGAATATGAGCCATGGCATCAATATCATCCGCGATAACAGGTTGTTCAATCCAGTCAATGTTTAAATGTCCTAATGAACGCAGTGCTGTTAATGTGTTTGCGCTATTTTTCCAGCCTTGGTTTACATCAACGCGAATAGCAATGTCATTTCCTACACGTTCTCGTACAGCTTCAATACGTTTCACATCTTCTTTTACATTCGTACCAACTTTCATTTTGAAAGATTGGAAACCTTTTTGAATCATAGAAGCAGCTTCTTCAGCCATATCTTCAGGATCGGCAATACTTAAAACGTGAGTGACAGGGAATTCTTCATGATAGCGCCCGCCAATTAATTGATATACAGGTTGATTTAGTTTTTTGCCCATTATATCAAAACAAGCAATATCAATTGCGGCCTTCGCTGTTGGAACACCGTAAATTTTATTGTCCATCATGTCGTGTATTTTTTCGATATTCATTGGATTTTGTCCGATTAGGGCCAGGGTTAGCGTATGTTTTAAAGTATGGAAAGTACTTTCCCATGATTCACCTGTGACGTGATCATCAGCAACGCCTTCACCGTAACCGATAATACCTTCATCTGTTTCCATTTTGACGATAATAGAGGGCATATCAGAATAAGAGCCATAACTAATAACAAACGGATTGCGAAGCGGTAAACGAATTGCGTAAAGATGAATAGCTGTAATTTTCATTGAATAGAAACCCCTTCCTGTTTACAATAGTTTTATACATTTGATATAGTTGACGTTAAATAGTCGTTAATTAATGATAAGGAGTTAGAGAAAATGATGATAAAAATTGCAGTTGTTGGTTCAAAGGAGTTTATGGAGAACCTTTTTCCTATTGCTCAAAAATTAGAGGGAATAGAAATTGATCCATATATTTACCTTCATCCGGCGGAATCTTCTGAACTATTAAAGTGTCTAAAGCCTTGTGATGTCATCTTTTTCTCAGGTGCTTTACCTTATTATATGGCAAAAGAAATAAGAGAACAATTACGAATTCCAAGTACATACTTACAGCAAGACGAGACAACTGTCGCATCTTCAATTCTTTCTATCATGTATCATCAAAGTATTCAACCACATAACATTTCCATCGATTTAGTAGACCGCTCGTTTATTACAAATGTGTTCCATGATATCGGTATAAAAGAAAGTCCGCAAGTGTTGGATTATGAAAATATGCTGTGGAGTAAAGATGAGATAAATAGAGTTATCGATTTTCATGTAGCTAAATATCAATCTGGAGAGGCTCATTTAGCTTTAACTAGTATTCACGCTGTTTACGATGAGCTTCAAAAAATAGGTGTTCCTTCAGAGCGTATGATTGATCCAACGCAGTCCATTATACATGGGCTAAAAGATGCAAAAATAAAAGCTGAGTTAGCAAAAAGCTATTCAGCTACTGTTGGTGCTTGTATTATTTCTTCCCTAGAATTACGAACGAGTTTGCTTGAAAAACTAGATGTCATTTCAAAAGAACTACGTGGTTCATTTAAACAAGTGGATGAAATGACATGCATTTTGTATACAACTCGTGGTGATATCGAATCGATTATTAAAACAAATGCGATAAATAACTTGTTTGCAAGCGTAGAAGGAACGATAGCTATTGGATTTGGTTATGGAAAAACCGTGAAAGAGGCGGAGCAAAATGCAAAAATTGCTCAAAGTTTTGCAAAGAATAATCCAATAGATCGTTGTTTTTATATACTAACAAGTGATAAAGATTTGTTTGGGCCGTTCCCGAAAGAACAGAGAGTACAAAGTTTGAAAAATGATAATCCGGAACTAATGAAAATAGCGAAGGAAACGAAGCTTAGTCCGGCGAACTTGTCAAAAATCATTCAATTTAGTCAATCGCATCCGTCATTGAAGTTTACAGCAGCTGACCTTTCTGAGTACTTACAAGTGACTCGAAGATCGACAGAAAGGTTGTTAAAGAAATTAGTTGATTACGGGTATGCTCATATTTGCGGCGAGGAAATGCCCTATCAACAAGGGCGACCTCGCGCACTATATGAACTGAATTTACCGCTATTTTTAAGCTTCTAGTTGAGCTTTTTGTTTCTTTAGCAGTTCTGCTTTTTCAATGTCTGATAGTTTTACAATTGTGAAACCTGTTATACCATAAATGATTGAGATAATAGGTACGATGAAATTCAAAATAGCATAAGGGGCATATTCAAATGCACCTACGCCAAGTGTAGCGAGAATAAATACACCGCACGTATTCCAAGGAACGAAGACAGAAGTTAATGTTCCGCCATCTTCTAATGCTCTGGATAAGTTTTTTGAATGTAGTCCTTTTTCTGTGTAGGCATTTGCGTACATTCTTGAAGGGACAACAATTGAAATATATTGTTCAGAGCAAGTAAGGTTTGTTGCAAAACAAGATGCGATAGTAGAAGCGATAAGCCCTTTTGCTGATTTCGCTAACTTTAAAATTTGATTTACAATTGAGCGAAGAATACCTGTATGTTCTAATACTCCTCCGAAAGTCATAGCGACAATTGTCATAGAGACTGTATTCATCATCGAATCTAAGCCACCGCGGTTAAATAGTTCGTCTACTAGCTTGTTTCCAGTGTCTATAACAAATCCAGCTTGGAGTGCACCGACAGATGCTGAGACAGAACCACCTTGAATAAAGACTTGTGATAAAAATCCTAAAATAATACCGACGAGAATCGCTGGTATAGCAGGGACCTTTTTAGCGACCAATACCATAACGACTACGGGTATAATGAGTAGGAAAGGTGAGATAACAAAGTTTTGTTGCAATACTTGTAACGTTTGATCGATGCTCTTCGCATCAATATTGTTAGCGCCGAAGCTTCTTCCTAAGAGAGCATAGACGATAAGAGTAATAATTAAACCTGGAACTGTAGTAAATAACATGTGACGAATGTGTGCGAATAAATCTGTATTTGTTAATCCTGCGGCTAAGTTAGTTGTGTCTGAAAGCGGTGACATTTTATCGCCAAAATAAGAGCCTGAAATAATGGCACCAGCAACCATTGGAGCTGGGATTCCCATACTTAGGCCAATTCCCATTCCAGCAACACCAATTGTCCCCATTGTAGACCAAGAGCTACCAATTGCTAATGCAACGATAGAACAAATGACGGTAATGGAAACTAAAAATAGTGATGGAGTTAAAAGTTTTAAACCGTAATAAATCATCGTTGCGACGATTCCACCGCCAATCCAAGCACCAATTGTTAAGCCAACAAGAATAATAATGACGATAGCAGGTAATGCAAGACGAATCCCTTTATACATTGCTTCTTCAAGATCATTCCATTTGTAACCGTAACGCCAAGCGACAATAGAAGCAACGGTTGTACCGATAATAAGTGGAACGTGAGGGCTTTGTTTTAATACAACAATTGTAACCATCATAACTGCAACGGTAATGATAATAGGGATAATCGCTATTCCAAAAGGTATTTCTTTTTTCATAAAGTTCCTCCTTGTTACGTATTTTTGTTTGTATTTTTAGAATTGTCGTAAAATAGACGTTTATTAGGTTATGATAACTAAAAGTTTATGTAAGCGTCAACATAAAAAACAGAAAATAAGGAATGTTCTAGTTGTTTGTTTAGTTTGTAATATAAGTGCAGAGTAAGATTTTTAAGTGTTTAAAAATAAATAATTGACTTTTTTCTTAAAATTCAATATGTTCATAAAAACATCTGTTTTTCATAAGTATAATTAACCCGAATCGTTTGTAATGTGGGAAGGAGACTGGAACGTTGAAAACATTAGAGCTACAAGAGCGCTTAACGGAGATTTTTCAGCATTTACACGAAAACCCTGAAGTAAGTTGGAAAGAATATGAAACGACAGCGTATATTACTGACTTTTTAAAAGAAGAAGGAATTTCATATAGAACATTTGATGATTGTCCAGGTGTAATTGCTGAGATTGGAGGCGGGAATCCAGTTATTGCGATTCGTGCTGATATGGATGCACTTTGGCAAGAAGTAAATGGAGAATTTAAAGCGAACCATTCATGTGGCCATGATGCTCATATGACCATTGTAATGGGACTTATTTTACAATTGAAAAATATGAGATGGAAAAGTGGTACGGTTAGATTTATTTTTCAGCCGGCAGAAGAGAAGGGGAATGGTGCTTTAAAGATGGTGGAGAAAGGTGCTGTAGATGATGCTGATTTCTTATTTGGCGTCCATCTAAGACCAATTGAAGAACTATCTTTGAAACAAGCAGCCTCATCTATTCGCCATGGAGCAGCAGGATTTTTAGAGGGTATGATTCATGGGGAGGATGCACACGGGGCAAGACCACACCAAGGTGTGAATGCAATTGATGTCATTTCCATGATTAATATCGGTTTGAAAAATATTTGGCTGCCACCGCAAAGTTCTTATTCAGTAAAAATGACGAGATGCCAAGCTGGTGGTGATAATTTAAATATTATTCCGGGAAATGGTCATTTTAGTTTAGATGTAAGAGCAGAGAGTAATATACTATTAGAAGAATTAAAGAAAAAGATTGAGCATGTAATAGAATCAGCTGCATCGATGGGATCAAAAACTTCATACGAATGGATGGATCTTGCACCAGGAGCAGAGGTTTCCGAAGAAGCAGAGCGTTTTATGCGTAAAGGTATTCTCGAGGTGTATGGGGAAGAGAGATGCACAGGGCCCCTCTATACGACAGGAAGCGATGATTTCCATTACTATACAGTGAAAAGACCACATTTAAAAGCTGTCATGCTTGGACTAGGAGCAGACCTACAACCTGGATTACACCATCCGTATATGAGATTTGATCATAGTTGTATTATGGATGGGGTAGAAATATTGAAACAAACTGTATTGAAAGTGTTAGAAGACAGGGGCTAAAGAGCTCCTGTTTTTTTGTCGTGAATTGTCGGTAAATCGATATATTTGAAAAATCGTTGATATATTTGAAGTTATGATAGATATATTGAGAAAATCGTTGATATATTTGAAGTTACGATAGATATATTAAGAAAATCGTTAATATAATTTCACGTACCTATTAATTTGATGAAAAATGAGCCTCCAGTACATGGTGTATAATAATAAGTACCATTTTTTAATAGGAGAAAACGAATGAATGAACAATATTACGATGCAGTTTTACATATAAAAACAGTCGGTGAGCAAAAAGGGTTTAACAAGTCTATGCACTATCACCGTTATGAACCGACGCCGTATAGCGGGTTAGATGAGTTATTGAATCAATATGAAATACGAAGTAGCGATCGAATTGTAGACTTTGGGTGCGGAAAAGGGCGATTAAACTTTTATATTCATCATAAATGTGGTGCTTCAGCAGTTGGAATTGAAATGAATGAAGAGTTTTATAAAGAAGCGATGGATAATCGAGATCGTTATGCACGAAAGGCACGAAACAGTAAGGGGAAAATTCAATTCCAATGTTGTTTAGCGCAGGAATATGAGATTGATCCACATGATAATAGATTTTATTTCTTTAATCCATTTTCTGTACAAGTGTTTATGAATGTAGTAAATAACATTTTGCTTTCAGTAGAAAACACGGGGAGAGAAGTGGATATTATTTTATATTATCCTTCTGAGGACTATATTTTCTTCTTAGAAAATCAGACTGCGTTTGTGCTGAAGAAAGAAGTTAGATTGCCAGGTGCTTATGAGAAGAATGGGAATGAGAGGTTTTTAGTTTATACATTAGGGTAATAAAAAACAGGTGCCAAGGCACCTGTTTTTTATTAGTTACGGATTAAGTAATCAAATGCACCTAAAGCTGCGTTTGCACCTGAACCCATAGAGATGATAATTTGTTTGTACGGATTATTTGTACAGTCACCTGCAGCAAACACTCCTGGTACGTTTGTAGCACCGTGCTTGTCTGTTACGATTTCACCGCGAACGCGTTCAACTGTTTCGCCTAACCAGTCTGTGTTTGGCACAAGACCGATTTGTACGAATACACCTTGTAATTCAACGTGATGAACTTCTTCAGTTTCACGATCGATGTAAGAAATACCGTTTACTTTATCAGTACCAGTGATTTCTTTCGTTTGAACGTTTTTCAGAACAGTTACGTTTGGTAAGCTGTTAAGACGCTCTTGTAATACAGCATCAGCTTTTAATTCTGGCATGAATTCAAGAACAGTTACGTGCTTAACGATACCTGCTAAGTCGATAGCTGCTTCAATACCAGAGTTACCACCGCCGATAACTGCTACGTCTTTGCCAGTGAATAATGGACCGTCACAGTGTGGGCAGTATGCTACACCTTTATTTTTGAACTCAGCTTCACCTGGTACGCCAACATTACGCCAGCGAGCACCTGTAGAAACGATTACGCTCTTACTTTTCAGAATAGCACCGTTTTCAAGTTCCACTTCAATAAGTTCTTTTTTCTCTAAACGTTTCGCACGTTGTAGATTCATTACATCGATGTCGTATTCTTTTACGTGCTCTTCAAGGCTTGCTACTAGCTTAGGACCTTCAGTCTTTTTTACGCTGATGAAGTTCTCAATGCCCATAGTATCCATTACTTGACCACCGAAGCGCTCAGCAACGATACCAGTGCGGATGCCTTTACGTGCTGCGTAAATTGCTGCACTTGCACCAGCAGGGCCGCCACCAACAACAAGAACATCGTATGGATCTTTATCAGAAAGCTCTGATGCATCTGGACCGTTACCCATTTTCGCTAAAATTTCTTCAAGTGTCATACGACCGCTTCCGAAAGATTCGCCGTTTAGGTAAACAGTTGGTACTGCCATGATGTCTTTACTTTCTACTTCCTCTTTGAATGCAGCGCCATCAATCATAGTATGTGTAATACTAGAGTTAAGAACGCTCATTACGTTAAGAGCTTGTACAACATCAGGACAGTTATGACAACTTAGGCTGATATAAGATTCAAAATGATATTCGCCTTGAATGTTTTTAATTTGATCGATTAATTTTTGTTCAATCTTTGGAGCGCGTCCACTTACTTGTAGTAAAGCTAACACTAGTGATGTAAATTCGTGTCCTAATGGAATACCAGCGAATACGACACCAGTGTCTTCATCAGTGCGGTTTACGCTAAAGCTTGGTGTTCTCTCTAATTCAACTTTTTCTACTGTAATCTTAGATGACATAGTAGCTAATTCGTCTACTAGAGCTAACATATCTTTAGATACGTTATCATCTCCTGCGCTTACTTTAAGTAAAATATCGTTCTCCATTAACTGAAGGTATTGGGATAGTTGTGTTTTTATATCTGCATCTAGTATCATTTTGATCGAACTCCTTAGATTTTGCCTACAAGGTCAAGGCTTGGTTTAAGTGTTGCAGAACCCTCTTGCCATTTAGCTGGGCAAACTTCACCTGGGTTGTTACGTACGTATTGAGCAGCTTTAATTTTGTTAACAAGAATGCTTGCGTCACGGCCGATACCGTCAGCATTGATTTCCATAGATTGGATAACGCCGTCTGGATCGATGATGAATGTACCACGAGCAGCAAGACCTTCTTCTTCCATTAAAACGTTGAAGTTTGTAGTGATTGTGCGAGTTGGGTCACCAATCATGATGTACTCGATTTTGCCGATAGTTTCTGAGCTATCATGCCATGCTTTGTGAGTGAAGTGAGTGTCTGTAGATACAGAGTATACTTCAACGCCTAAGTCTTTTAGAGTTGCGTATTGGTTTTGTAAGTCTTCAAGTTCAGTTGGGCAAACGAATGTGAAGTCAGCTGGGTAGAAACAAACTACACTCCATTTTCCTTTTAAACTTTCGTCAGTAACTTGGATAAATTCTCCATTATGGTAAGCATTAGCTTTAAACGGTTTTACTTCTGTGCCGATTAATAACATGTTAAAATTCCTCCTAAATGTTGGTTTTGAGCATCAAAAAATAGTGTGCTCATAAAATATATTTTTTAATTAACTATAATAATTCTAATTCGATATTAATTATCATATAGAAGTGGTTATTTTGTCAAGAGAATAAACCAACTTTATACCAATTTAATTAATATTTATTCTCAATTAAGACTAACAGGGAGTGGAAAGGTAACTTTAAGTTTATAAATTTTCAATGATTGTTTGAAAGAGTAGTGTGTATGTTAGAGATAGTGTGTAAGTTTAATTTCTTAGGAAGGAAATATTTCTTAGAGGTTGTGGTTTTGAAAAGGAACTGCTTACTTCTATTTTACAAAGAATTTTGTGATAAATAAAATAAAATGAATCGGAAATTTTTTGAACAATTTTTGTCATCTCAAATATATAATTAGGAAGTATATTACGATGATAGTTAGAAACATTGACTCAAAGTGCTAACAAGATATAATAAAATCTAGATATAACTTTCAAAAAGAAGAATACATATTTATAGGATGAAAAAATTCAACCTATTATTTTTTATAGCTTTTAGAAAACGCTTACAGTTAGTGTGGAGGGGAAACCATGTCTAAGTTCACGAAGTATTTTTTAATGGAAGCTAACGATGTGATTGCATATGTGAAAGAGAAATTATCTAAGTTTGAACATGCAAAGGGGTTACAGTGTAAAGAAATAGGTGATGGCAATTTAAATTATGTGTTCCGCGTTTGGGATGAAAAAGAGAACATGTCTGTCATCGTAAAGCAAGCTGGGGATACAGCGCGCATTTCAGATGAGTTTAAGTTGTCGACAAATCGTATTCGTATAGAATCAGATGTTTTGCAGTTAGAGGATGAGTTAGCACCTGGACTTGTTCCTAAGGTGTATTTATTTGATAGTGTGATGAATTGTTGCGTAATGGAAGATTTATCGGATCATACAATATTACGTACAGCACTTATAAATCATCAAATATTTCCGCGGCTTGCTGACGACTTAACTACTTTTATGGTAAATACACTTTTATTAACATCGGATGTTGTAATGAATCATAAAGAGAAGAAGGAACTTGTGAAGAATTATATAAATCCTGAATTATGTGAGATTACAGAAGACCTCGTATACGCTGAGCCATTTACAAATCATAATAAGCGTAATGAGCTGTTTCCGTTAAATGAAGGATGGATTAGGGAGCATATTTATAGTGATAAAGAGCTTCGTATGGAAGTAGCGAAACGTAAATTTTCTTTTATGACAAATGCACAGGCGCTTATTCATGGTGATTTACATACTGGTTCTGTTTTTGTAAGAGAGGATTCTACAAAGGTTATTGATCCTGAGTTTGCTTTTTATGGACCTATGGGATATGACGTTGGGAATGTAATGGCGAATTTAATGTTTGCTTGGGTGAATGCAGATGCAACGATGCCATCTGGAGCTGAGAAAGATACGTATATGGATTGGTTACAAACTACGATGGTAGAGGTAATTGATTTATTTAAGAAGAAGTTTTTAGATGCTTGGGATATTCATGTGACCGAGATTATGGCGAAAGAAGAAGGCTTTAACGAAGTCTATTTACAATCTGTATTAGAGGATACAGCTGCAGTGACAGGTCTGGAATTAATCCGCCGTATTGTTGGATTAGCGAAAGTAAAAGATATTACTTGTATTGAGAATGAGGAAGCACGTGCTAGAGCGGAGCGAATTTGTCTTCAAGTAGCAAAGAGTTTTATTTTACGAGCGAATCAATATAGAACGGGCACAAGTTTTGTAGAAACATTAAAAGAACAGTCAATGCACTACGCGAAGTAAGGGGAGAAGATGATGGAAGAGCAATTAATACCCATTCAGTGGAAAGATGATTCTTTAGTTTTGTTAGATCAAACATTATTACCGAATGAGGTTGTCTATGAATCTTTCAAGACAGCTGAAAGCGTGTGGGATGCCATTCAAGTAATGAAAGTAAGAGGAGCGCCAGCGATTGGTGTTTCGGCAGCGTATGGTGTGTATTTAGGTGCTAAGGAGGTTACTCAAAGTACGATAGAAGACTTTATAGCAGAAGTCAAAAAGGTGTGTGCATATTTGGCAACATCAAGGCCGACAGCAGTAAATCTATTTTGGGCACTTGAAAGAATGGAGGCAATCGCGGCGGAGAACTTACATTTATCAATTGCTCAGTTGAAAGATAGATTACTAGAAGAGGCAAAAGAAATTCATAGAGAAGATGAGGAAATTAACCGTCAAATCGGGGAACATGCATTAACGTTATTCCATGATGGAATGGGAGTATTAACACATTGTAATGCTGGTGCGTTAGCGACGACTAAGTATGGTACTGCGACAGCTCCAATGTACTTAGCGAAAGAAAAAGGATGGGACTTAAAAATCTATTCAGATGAAACTCGTCCTAGGTTACAAGGTTCAACGTTAACAGCATTAGAACTGCAGCGAGCGGGCATTGATGTTACTGTTATTACGGACAATATGGCAGCTATGGTCATGTCACAAGGGAAGATTGATGCGGTAATTGTTGGATGCGACCGTGTGGCAGCAAATGGTGATGTAGCAAATAAAATTGGCACATTAGGCGTATCTATTTTAGCGAAATACTACAACATTCCGTTTTATGTAGCAGCACCAACACCAACAATTGATTTAAAAACACCGACAGGAAAAGAAATCCCAATCGAGGAAAGAGATGGTTCTGAAGTGATTAATCGCTTCGGACAATATTCTGCTCCGAAAGAAAGTAAAGTATATAATCCAGCATTTGATGTTACGCCACATGAAAATGTAACAGCGATTATTACAGAAAAAGGGATTGTCAAGGCACCATTTACGGAAAACTTAAAAAAGCTATTTTAGTAAGTAGATAGATACAAAGTCAGTCATCATAAGCTTCATACTTAGGGGGATGTATATGTTATTACAAAAAGAAAGAGAAGAAATTGTAGCATACGGAAAGAAAATGATTTCTAGCGGTTTAACAAAGGGGACAGGCGGTAATATTAGTATTTTCAATCGTGAACAAGGTCTTGTTGCGATTAGCCCAAGTGGTTTAGAGTATTATGAAACAAAGCCTGAAGATGTAGTTATATTAAACCTAGATGGTGAAGTAGTAGAAGGAGAGAGAAAACCATCAAGTGAATTAGATATGCACCTTATTTACTATAGGAAGCGTGAAGATATAAATGCACTTGTGCATACACATTCTCCTTACGCAAAGACGATTGCGTCATTAGGATGGGAGCTTCCTGCTGTGTCATATTTAATTGCTTTTGCAGGTCCGAATGTCCGCTGTGCGCCGTATGAAACATTTGGTACGAAGCAATTAGCGGATGCTGCTTTTGAAGGCATGATTGATCGTCGTGCTGTGCTACTTGCAAATCACGGTTTAATTGCTGGTGCAAATAATATAAAAATGGCGTTTACTGTTGCAGAAGAGATTGAGTTTTGTGCTCAAATTTATTATCAAACCAAAAGCGTTGGAGAACCGAAGCTATTGCCAGAAGATGAGATGGAGAATTTGGCGAAGAAGTTTGAAGGGTATGGGCAGCAGTAGAATGAAACGAAAACACCCTCAAGAAAAGATCTTGAGGGTGTTTTTTACGCCTTCTTAAGCAACAAATACATAAAGTAAGGAGCCCCAATTAAAGCAACGACAATACCTGCTGGAATGCCATTAGGATCAACGATATTTCGTCCAATTGTATCTGCTAATAATAATAGCCATCCGCCGATTAAAAGGGCGATAGGCATGAAGATTTGATGTCTTGGACCTACTAAAGATTTCGCGATATGAGGAGCCATTAATCCGATAAAGCTAATTCCTCCTGTTACGGAAACAGCTGCAGCTGCAAGTGCAACGGCTGCAACTAATAAGTACCTGCGTTCTTTTTCAATTTCAATTCCAACGCCTATTGCGACTGGTTCGTTTAATGCTAAAATGTTTAATCGATTTGCTTTATAGAAAATAAATGGAATGAATACGATTAACCATGGGAGCATTGCTAAAACAAAGATCCAGTCATCTCCCCAAATATTTCCGGCAATCCATTTTGAAATAAAGTCTACTTTCATACGATCTGCGGATGAGATAAGGACAATCATCGTTCCAGATAGTGCAAATGCAAAACCGATACCGGTTAATGTTAATCGGATTGGCTGAAGTCCAGTTGACTTACTATATGAAAATACGTAAATTAGAACAGCTGTCAGAAATGCTCCGATAAATCCAACTACAGGTAGTAAGTAAAGAAATGAACCTACATCTATTGGAAAGTATAAAAAGAAAATAGCAACAGCAACACCGGCCCCAGAGTTGATTCCGAGAATACCAGGTTCAGCTAAATCATTTCGAGTAATTCCTTGGAATATAGCCCCTGATAAAGCGAGAGCCATACCAGCTAATAATGTAATGACGATTCTAGGTAGTCTTAAAGAGTATAAAACGAACTCCTCTTTAAAAGTCCCTTTCCCCATTAAGGTTGGGAGTAGTCGATCATAAGATAAAGATGCTGAACCAAGCCCCATTCCAACTACAATGGTTGTGATGATTATTATAAGTAAAGCGAGTATAATAAGACGCTGTTTTCTTAAAATAGATTGCATCATGAGAATGTTTTTCCCCCTTTACGTACAATGAATAGGAAGAATGGTAACCCTACAATCGCGACAATTGCCGCAACTGGTGTTTCGTATGGAGAGTTAATAGTACGTCCGATTGTATCTGCAAGTAGCATAAAGGAAGCTCCAGCAATTGCTGACATTGGTATAACAAATCGGTAATCTGGACCGACAATTGGGCGTACCATGTGAGGTACCATTAAGCCGATAAATGCCATATTTCCAACAAGTGCTACAGATGCACCTGCAAGTAAGATAATAATGATAAATAAAATAGTTTTAATAACAATAATTTTTTGACCTAGTCCAATAGCCACTTCCTCACTGAAACTAAGAACTGTCAATTTTTTTGCTAGTAAGATAGCGATAAAGATACTAATTGAAATGACTGGAATAATAATTTTTAATTGGCTCCAAGTTGTTCCAATTACGCCCCCAGCAGTCCAAAGTGATACATCTTGTGAAATTTTAAAGTAAATGCCGATTCCTTCTGAAATTGCAAGTAGAAATGCGGAAACTGCAGCGCCCGCTAATACAATTCGAAGAGGAGAAAGGCCGCCTTTTTTTACCATACCAATTCCAAATACCATAATTGCGCCAATTGCAGCACCGATAAAGCAAGCTAATGTTAAGTAAAGATAGCTGATGGAAGGGTTGAAAGCAAGTGTCAGTGCAAGCGCAGCATTCGCTCCACCAGATAGCCCTAATAATCCAGGATCTGCAAGTGGATTTCGTGTTAATCCTTGCATAATTGCTCCAGAAACGGCTAATCCAGCTCCTACAAAAATAGCAGCAACTTCACGTGGTAAACGTATTTCTCGAATAATAGATATTTTGTCTCCTTTAGCGGAGGAAGTGAGTGCTAACCATACATCTTTTATCGAAGTATCTGCAGCACCTAATACCATTGCAACGATAAAAATAAGAAAGAATGCAATTAAGCTTAAAATTAGTTTGTATGTAAAAGCTATAGAACGTGGATTTTCATGATCTTTTGTCATTCGTTTCACATCTTTTCTGTTCATAGAATAAAGGAAGAGGAATTCTTAAATTAAGAATTCCTCATGTTTGTATTATTTACCAAGAAAGTTCTTCTTGAAGAAGTCTAGTTGGAAATCTAATGTAAGTGGATCATTGAAATAGAATTCCATCATGTTTGCTTCATATACGCGATTATTTTTTACTGCTGGGATGTTTTTATATGATTCTGTCTCTTGGAATGAGTTATCAGTATCTTTATTTTTACTTACGATTAAGTAATCACCAGCAAATTCAGGTAATACCTCAGTAGATAATGCGTAATAACCTTCTTTTAATGCTTTTTCTTTTACTTTTTCAGGCATTTTTAATTTCATTTCTTGGTACAGAATTTCTGTTCCGCGGCCCCAGTTCTCGCCGTATACATAAAGCTGTTTGTTGAAGTTTTCTACAACAGAAACTGTAGCATCTTCACCGATTTTTGCTTTAATTTCTTTACCAGCTTCTTGTGCACGTTTCTTGAAGTCATCAACCCAAGTTTTTGCTTCTTTTTCTTTGTTTAATAACTTACCGATTTCTAAATGCTGTGTTAAGTAATCAACTTTTCCGTAAGTGTATGTTACAGTAGGAGCGATTTTCTTTAACTTATCGACATTTTTAATATTTGATAAACCGATGATTAAATCTGGATTTAGTTCAGCGATTTTTTCAACATTTTCATCTGATACTTCAGCAACATCTTTAAGTTTGCTATCAAAACGTGGGTTTTGTTTAGACCATGAATCTACCCCAACAAGATTTACACCTAATGACATTACGTTACCAGCGAATGATGATAATACAACAACGCGTTTTGGATTTGCAGGAACTTCTACTTTACCATTTTCAGATTGGTATGCAATTTTTTCTGATTTACTACCTTTTGCATCGTTCTTTTTGTCTGTAGAGCTATTGCTACAAGCGCTCATAACAAGAACGAAAAGAACTGTTAGTGAAATAAATAACTTTTTCATCGTCTTTCTCCTTTAACATAGATGATATGTGTATACAATAATTTGTTTAACTGTAATCTTTTTGAAAGAGTAGTGGTAAAGCAAAATAATTTATTAAAAATCTTGAATATGAGATTTTATAATATAGTATTAACCATATTAATGAAAGAAGATGTAATCTCAAATTTGCTAATTATTAACAAAATGATAATGATTATCACTATTGATTCTTTAAATAATATAATTTTATATAGGTGTATTGTCAATAGTAATTTTGATTGTAAATTTTGCGGAAACAGGTTATATTTTATTGAGAATGATAATCAATGATTAGTAGCTGAGGAGTGAGCACGAATGAATCGAGAAGAATTGTTTGATGTAACCGTGATAGGTGGAGGACCTGCAGGGCTTTATTCAGCTTTTTATAGTGGACTCAGAGAAATGAGAACGAAAATAATAGAATTTCAACCACATTTAGGTGGAAAAATACATGTGTATCCGGAAAAAATGATTTGGGATGTAGGAGGACTATTGCCAGTTACAGGTGATAAGTTAATTGAACAACTTGTACAGCAAGGGTTAACATTTAAGCCAGAAGTTGTATTAGATACAAAAGTGGAATCAATTATTCGTAATCAAGATGGTACTTTTACATTAAAAACAAGTACTGGGGAAGAACACTTTTCAAAAACAGTTATCGTCGCAACAGGAAGTGGTATATTGAAACCGCAAAAGTTATCTATTGAAGGTGCTGAGCGATTTGAAGTATCGAATTTAAATTATACAGTTAAATCTTTAAAGCGTTTCAAAGGTAAAACAGTTATTATTTCCGGTGGAGGCAATTCTGCTGTTGATTGGGCAAATGAATTGGAACCAATTGCGAAAAAAGTGTATGTAACGTATAGAAAAGAAGAATTATCTGGTCATGAAGCACAAGTAAAACAACTTATGAATAGCTCAGCGGAGTGTTTCTTTAATACATCGATTACAAAATTAATTGCTGGTGATAATCATGAAGCGATCGAATATGTAGAATTAACAAATCATGAAACAGGTGAGATTTCTCATTTACCTATTGATGAAGTTATTATTAATCATGGATATGAACGCGACATTACATTATTGGAAAATAGTGAGTTAGACGTTGCAATTATAGATAATTATTATATTGCAGGTAATGCAAATAGTGAGTCTTCAGTAGATGGATTATATGCTGCTGGAGATATTTTAAAGCACGAAGGGAAACTACACTTAATTGCAGGTGCATTCCAAGATGCTGGAAATGCTGTGAATAAAGCAAAGCAATTTATCCAACCAGATGCAAGTGAGTACGGAATGGTTTCTTCTCATAATGAAGTATTTAAGAAGAGAAATCGCGAACTGATTAAGCAGATGATGAAATAATAAGGAACAAGTATACCCCCACATACTTCTCTATTCAAATGGATGAGAGATGTACGTGGGGGATTTCCTGTTTACTATATTTTCAATCATTATAATGACACCGGTTTCATCAGTTCATATCATATGAACATTTTATTGGTAAAGCATCCTAGAAAACAATTTAGCTATGTTTTGCTTACGCAGAACATGGCTAAATTACGCTGTCCCTTTAGCGCGTTCATTAGGAAATGGCATATTTAGTATAGAAGCAATATACTGTTTTCCATGCATTCGAGCTAATGATTCTAATATTTGGCGAACACGTTTTGTAAGATGACCTTGTTTTTTGATGGCTTCACAATATGCGTCATAGAAAGCATATTTAGCCCAAAGGAAATCATCTTGTTGGAATAAGAAATGATTTTTGTACCATTCACCAATTGTATGATAACAATTGTTTTCATGTATTGCTGTGCTTTGAGAAAGAAAACGATCAGATAAAGATACATTCAAATGAGAAATTGTGTTTTCTGTTTCAACTTGTAGTGTTTTTTCTAACATTGTAATGATGTGACGAGTAGCCATATGTTAACTCTCCTTTGTGTAAATGGGTAATACCATTCTATATTTAAAAAATTCTTACTATATAATACTATACAATATATGGAATGCATCTACCTGCTTTTTGAACTGCATTTACAAAATCTTTTTTATTTGTTTACAAAAATAAAGTAAGATACAGTATAGATGAAAAAATAATAAAGGAATGAACGCATTGTATATAACAGTAGAAGAGACTGCGGAGTATTTGAATTTACCAAAATCGTATATTGAAGAGTTAATTCAGCAAAAGAAAATTCGTGCGCTATTCGATGGAGAGCAATATTTAGTAAATAAAGAACAATTTAATACACATTTAGAACAAATGGAGAAATATAAGCAATTAGTGGAAGAAATATTGAACGAACCAATTCCAGAAGATATGGATGTTAAAGACGAAGATTAAACTATGGGAAATCCCTTATGAAGATATGCAGAAATGTATCTTCATAAGGGATTTTTTGTTTGAAGATATCAAAAATATAAGGAGTTGTTAGCCTTTCTTCAAATTTTGATAGGTAGTAGTCTACCATGTTAAAAGCATATTTTTTTCTAGCTAGGACAAACATAGAGAACGTAACCTGTACAGATACATATACTATCAGTGCAAAAGCTTATAAATTAATAGAAGGGGTTTTCTCGTGAGTATATTTCATTGTGATTTTTTGAAAGACTTAATTGGATCTTTTGTGAGAGTAAACAGGGGTGGTCCAGAATCTCAAAAAGGAACAATAATATCAGTATGTCCGGACTACTTCGTATTGCAGAATGAAAAAGGTGAACTGTATTACTATCAACTTAGTCATCTAAAAAGTATTACAAAAAATGCGAAAGACTGTGGATCAAGTGATTGCGAATGGGAAGATTGCGAATGTGCAGAAGACTTTGAAGCACTACTGCAAACTTTCAAATATTGCTGGGTGAAAATTAATCGCGGTGGTCCAGAGAAAGTGGAAGGCATTTTACAAGATGTTTCTTGTGACTTTGTGACAGTAATTGCAAAAGAAGAAGTTATATTAATTGCAATAAAGCATATTAAAAGCGTTAACTATAATGCATTAGCATGCGGAGAGAGCGATGAGAGCGACGATAGTAGCAGTAAAGAAAGTAGTAGCAATAATTCAGGTCGCGCTCGTGCCCAAAGACAATCAAGTAGAGGAAGATAATAAGAAAGGGGGATACAAAATTGGAGAACGTATTATGCTGTGACCAAATTAAATGTTTAGTTGGTGAGACTGTAAAAGTAAACCTTCGTGGATCAGAAAGTCGAGTAGGTGAGCTCGTATCGTTAGGCAAAGATTATCTAACGTTACAATTACCTCATGGTGAATTAGTGTATTACCAGTTAAAACATGTGAAGAGTCTAGTTAAGAAAGTGAAGGAAAGTAAATGTGGCGATTGCTATAGTTCATGTTTCTGCTCTGATGAGGATACTTTTTTAGATATATTAAAAGACTTGAAGTATAAGTGGGTAAAAATTAATCGTGGCGGTCCAGAGTGTGTGGAAGGTTTATTAAGTGAGGTACACCATGACTGTATTACACTAGTAAACTGTGATGAAGTTATTTATGTAATTAAGTCTCATATTAAGAGTGTGAGCCAAGTAGTTAAATGTAAAAAGAATGAAGATGAATAATGTTTAATAAATAAGAGGGGCATTATGAGGGAAAGAGAAGAACAATTTCTTATTTCGATAGTATGAAAAGGAATTACTTACTATTAAAACAGAACTTTGCCCTGATTATTTTTTTAGAAATGGAAGACAGGTAAGAAGAAATTCATAGGAAGGAGGATATAGATGAATGAGTTAAACAAAAGTATTGGAGAAAATATATATGTTAAATTAATCGGTGAAAAAAGGTTTAAAGGTGTATTAATAGATGTAGGAAATGATATCATTGTTCTTTACAATGGACAAGACTATGTATATATATCTTTATATCATGTACAATACTATAAATTTTTAAGACCATATGACGAAGAAATATTAAAACCAGATGTTGATTCTGTAATTAAGAGAGAATCCCCTTCCATTTCTTTGAGAAAAGTATTAAGTACTTCTAAAGGAATTTTTACAGAAGTTTATGTAGCAGGAAGTGCTCCAATACATGGTTATGTTACAAGTGTGATGAATGATTATATTGTTTTTTATAGTCCGGTTTATAAAACGGTATATATATCTTTAAAACATTTAAAATGGTTAATTCCGTATAAAGAAAACCAAGTGCCGTATGACCTCAATAAAAATGAACTCCCCGTAAATCCGTTAAATATTACGTTAGCTCGAACGTTTGAAGAACAACTTATTAAAATGTCTGGCAAAATCATGGTGTTCGATTTAGGTGAGGAATCTAATAAGATCGGAAAGATGGCGAAGATTGATGAAGGGCATATTGAAATATTAAAAGCACGTGATGCGAAAATGTATGTAAATATTCAACATGTAAAATCTGTCCATTGTCCGTAAGCTAGTTGAAAGGGCTGGCTTTTTCTTTTATATGCAGAAGAAAAGGTCGAGCCTATTTGTTTAGCTCGATTTGAATATGAGGGGAAAAATGAATTGAATATAAATATATTATGGTGTGATTTTTTAAAAAAATTTTGTACTAATTTATAAAGAAATGTGTACGAGCTATCTTTTTATGTATTCAATTTATTTTTTGAGAAGGAGCTGCTCAACTAATTTATTAAAGGAGTTTTGTTGGTGGAGCAGTTTCTAAATCCGTTATCGATTACATTACTTGGTAGTGCTGGTGGAGCAGCAAAAGCAGTTTTAGCAATTTTAAATCAAGCGATAGCAAATGAAAAAGATCCAATTTATGAAGTATTAAAGAATGCCAAATTTCATTTGGTGGATATAAAACAAAAAGATAGGACTTATTATGATGAGTTGTTTTCGAATTTGAAAGGTCAATTATATTTATATGAGATAAACCTTCAAAATGTAGTGGAATTTAAAGAACATTTAAAAGAAAAAAGTACGAGTGTTGTGATTGATGTTTCAGGGGCAGATACAATTAGAGTATTAAGCTGCTGTAATGAATTAGGAATTTGCTATATTAATTCAGCCTTGGAAAATGAAGCAGTAGATCAGGACGACAGCTTAATCGGCTTTCAGCTTACGGAAAGATATACAAGGTTTGAGAAGGAGAAAGAGAAATTTACAAATACAAAAGCGATTATAGGTTCAGGTATGAATCCAGGTGTTGTTCAATGGATGGTTGTTGAGCTTATGAAGGAACGACCAAATGAAAGGCCAAGAGCATGTTATATTGTAGAACATGACACATCATTTTTGAATGATACAGCACTTATAAAGCCACATACACTTTATGCTTCATGGGCAGTAGAGCGATTTTTAGATGAAGCGATCTGGAGTTATCCGATGTATATGAGTCATCATCGTCCTCTTTACTTTTATGAAGATGTATATTCTTCAGAGTATAAAGTGAAGTTAGGAGAAAAAGAATTCTATGGTTGTTTAATGCCACATGAGGAAGTATTAATTTTAGGGAAAAACTTTAATATGGAAGTTGGTTTTCTTTACCGAATTAATGAGTATACAACAAATATAATTAGACAGAACTTAGATCAAGTAGAAGATTTATGGAACTGGAATCGTAAAGTGTTTAATCCAGCGGAAGAAGAGGTTGCTGGAGAGGACTTGGTGGGTGTGTTACTCGTTTATGAAAATAGTGAGACATATATGTATAATGTGATGAATAGTAGCAAAGTTTTTCGTAAATATAAAACGAATGCAACGTATTTTCAGGTAGGGTGCGGGATTTATGCGGGCCTGTCCAGTTTACTTTTAGATCAATTTGAACAAGGTGCTTATTACGTCGAGGAGTTGTTATTAAATACAGAAAGTAAGTACGGTGAGTATTTAAATTTATATATGAAGGATTTTGTAATGGGGCATAATAATTTTACGGATGGATTGTTACATGACAGGGTAAGATGGATGTAAGTTGTTACTAAAAGGAAGGAGAGATCTCCTTCCTTTTAGTATTATAAGGTTAAATATTGCCCTGAAAGCAATTTCATACTTATACTTTAAGGAGAATAACAATGAAAGTTTTTTGTATCGATCAAGGGGAGTTTTTATATGAATAAATACAAGAGCTTGATTTATGAAGAAAGAAGAGCCTTAAAGGTATTTATATTATTATTCTATATTATATTCTTTTTATATGACGCTATATATTATTTTGTATATCCTGCTATGAATATTAGTGGAACAGCGGTAGGTTGGCCAGAAGGTAGTCTTGGGATAGGTGTGCCTATATTTGTAATGGCATTATTACCTATTTCTATATATCTTCAAAAAAGAGGATATGTATATTCTGTAAAATATTTATTTTTATTTGGGTACATGTTTATCAATCTTGTTAATAATTTAATGATTTATTTGCGAACGGATAGACCTTTTGAACATGGCAGTATGGTAGAAATGTTATTAATTTTATTTGCCCCAGTTTTCGTGAATAAAAAATACTTTTATTTAGTGTCCTTTAGTGTAATTGGAAAGTACGTATTTTTCACATTGCTATTACAAGATTTAAAAGTGATAATTCCACTTGTTTTATGTGTATTTTATTTCATTATTTCACATTCTTTATTAAAACGATTTCAATCTTATGTAAGAACAGTGGTTGAAATGATGAACAATATGAAAGAGACGGAAAATTTAGCTGTGATTGGGACTATGTCTACAACAATTGCCCATGAAATTCGAAATCCGTTAACAGCGTTAAAAGGATTTACGCAAATGCAAAAAGAAAGAAATCCAACTGATACGATGAGCTACGACATTATGCTACAAGAAATTGAAAGAGTCAATGGATTTGTTAGTGAATTAATGTTGTTAGGAAAACCAAAGCCAACAAATTATGAAAGGTGTAATATACGAGACATCCTTCTATATGTTGTGCATCTAATGGAAAGTTATGCAATGCAATATAGAGTTAAATGTTATTTACAAGTAGATGGGAATTTACCAACTATAAACGGTAATGATAAGCAATTAAAACAAGTGTTATTAAATATCATTAAAAATGGAATAGAATCAATGCCAGAGGGTGGAGAAATCCATATCCGTGCATATCAAAAAACGCAAGGATATTTGTGTATTTCTGTTGAAGACCAAGGATTTGGTATAGAGAATGAGAAGTTAGAAAAAATCGGCAAGGCGTTTTACACAACAAAGGAAACTGGTACAGGACTTGGATTAATGATTACATATAAAATTATTAAGGAACATCAAGGGAGTATCACAATCCAAAGTAGTATAGGAGTAGGAACAAAAGTAGAAATTTTTCTGCCGACCGTTTAATGTATTGGGAGAAAAGATTTTTCAGAAAAGTGTTCTTGTTGTGTAAATATAAACATTTTATAAAATGTTTCAAGAAGGGTTTTTTTTATAAAATACTTCGTTTATAATGGAGGAAAATATCGACATGAGATTGATTGCTCATGTAGCGGTTCAGTAGTGTTATGAAAAGATAAGAAGGGGTGCACGCGCATCCTTTTTTCTATGCAGATATTATGAAAGAGGTGGTATGATGGAATTAACATTAAATTCGACTGTATGTTTACACACGATTCAATTTCGAAAAGAGCAAAAGAATTATATTGTAAAAGATACAATTACAGGAGAAAAATATGAAATGCCGCCACTTTGGATTGATGCATTGGCAATGATGCGTGACGGTTCTTTATTGGGGGAAATTGAGGAGAAATTAAAAGAAGAGTATCCATCCGAAGAAGTGAATATGTTAGCATTCACGAAGCAACTGTTAGAACTAGAACTTGTTGAAATGGTAGATGGGGAAGAAATAGCTTGTACAAAGAAGAAAGAGAAGGATTATTTAGCTTGGTTACGTCCCCATGTTGAGCAATTCTTTCTTAATTTAAATAAAAAAAATAGAAGCAAAGGTCAATGATGATCTTTGCTTTTTTGTATAGTTTGTTTAAAAAATTACAGCGAATGCTCTTGCGAAAGCACCGTCGCTATCTTTAATTTTTAAAGGTGCTGCTGAGAAGAAGAAACGTTTCGTGTGAATGGCATCTAAGTTTGTTAAGTTTTCGATTAAATAAATATTATTCCCAAGTAGTATGTGATGAATTGGTGATGTTTCTGTCGTTACCTCATCAGGAGAAATAAAATCTAAACCGACAGATTTTACTTTTAATTGTACTAGTTCTTCGGCTAATTCTTCAGAAAGATAAAAAGCTTCTTTCTCATACGCCTCTGTATTCCATTTAGTAGATAGATTGGAATGGAAAATAACAATATCTCCTTCTCTTATATCAGCATCGTGCAGTACTTCTTTAGGTAGTTTTCGTTCTTGTACATGAGTTACATCAATAAGAATCGCTTCGCCTACAAATTGATTTAGGGGTAATTGATCGATAGTCGTTGCGCCTGAAATAAAATGCGCAGGAGCATCACAATGCGTGCCAACATGAACGACAGAATGAAAATCTGTAACTTGATAGCCTGATTCTTCAACACTTGTAACAGCTTCTAGTTGAATTTTATCTTCCAAAATGCAATGCATTTTGCAGGAATTAGCACCTATTCAGTTTGTATAAACTGAGGTTGCTGGGCTTCAAAGGGCCGGTCCCTCTGCCTCTCTTGATAAAGAAGTATTTAATTTTAAAACCGGAATTTTCCGATAGTTAAATTGTAATTCATTTCCTTTTTGCGTGCAATACAAAATAGGTATTCACCCAAATAAAGCTACGCGCATATTGTAGCTTATGTAAATAGAATGCTGCGAAGGAGTGAGTGCAGTGACAGGAAATGTATTGAATTATTATGCTGGTGGTAATACAGCTAGGGGATTTCATAATTTATATGAAGAGAATTTAAAAGGGTTAGACAGATTATTTATCTTAAAGGGTGGTCCAGGAACGGGGAAATCTTCTTTAATAAAGGCAATCGGTCGTGAATGGGTTGAAAAAGGATATGATATTGAATTTTTACATTGTTCTTCTGACAATAAATCGGTTGATGGTGTAATTATCCCAAAATTAAAAGTAGGAATTGTTGATGGGACATCACCACATGTAATTGAGCCCAAAATGCCAGGAGTTGTTGAAGAGTATATAAATTTAGGAATTGCTTGGGATTCAGATAAACTAAGGAAGCAGAAGTTAGAAATTGAAAGATTTGTTTCAGAAGCAAGCAAAGCTTTTCAGTCTGCTTACGCATGTTTTAAAGAGGCATTGCTTATACATGATGAGTGGGAGAAGATATATATTGATAATATAGATTTTAATAAAGCAAATGAATTAACCGATCAGCTAATCCAGAAATTATTTGCAGATAAAAGCGGGAGACAATCGCTTGTAAAACATCGTTTTTTAGGAGCTGCTACACCGAAAGGAGCAGTTGATTTTGTTCCTAATTTAACAGAAGGGTTACCATATCGTTATTTTATAAAAGGGCGCCCAGGCTCTGGAAAATCAACGATGCTCAAAAAGTTAGCTAGGGCAGCTGAAGAAAAAGGGTTTGAAGTTGAAGTATATCATTGCGGATTTGATCCGAATAGTCTTGATATGGTTATCGTAAGAGAATTAGGCTTTGCAATTTTTGATAGCACTGCACCACATGAATATTTTCCAAGTCGCGAGGGTGATGAAATTATTGATATGTATGCCCTTATTGTTACCCCAGGGACGGATGAGAAATATGCGAAGGAAATTCGTGATGTTTCCATTCAATATAAAGCAAAAATGAATGAGGCGATGTCTTTCTTAGCAAAAGCAAAATCGGTTCGTGATAAATTAGAACGAATTTATATTGCTGCTATGGATTTTTCAGTAGTAGATGCATATAAAGAGGAGATTCAAAAAGAGTTTGAACGAATTGCTGCTACTGTAATCGAAAAGCAATAATAGAAGTTTCATTGGGCTGTCAGTAATTTCTGACAGTTTTTTTAGTATGTAGTAAAATTGATAGTGTATTGTCGAATTTCCAAGGAAATAATCAAAAAATGGAGATGTTATGAAATGAGAGAGAAAATCGAGTTGGAGTTAGAAAGAATTGAAAAAGAGAATGATGTGAAAATTTTATTTGCGGTGGAATCAGGGAGTCGTGCTTGGGGGTTTCCATCGAAAGATAGCGATTATGATGTTAGGTTTGTTTATATACATCCGGTAGAATGGTATTTATCAATTCATGACAAACGAGATGTAATTGAATATCCAATTAGTGATGATTTAGATATAAGTGGTTGGGATATTAGAAAGGCGTTGCAACTATTCGCGAAGTCGAACCCAGCTTTACTTGAGTGGATTCGATCACCAATTTTTTATTCGAAAAACTCTAATTTTCCAGAACTACTTCAACAGATGAGTGAGAAGAATTTTGATCCAAAAGCAACGATATATCATTATTTACATATGGCTTCGAAAAATTATCGTGAATTTTTGCAAGGTGAGAATGTAAAGCTGAAAAAGTACTTTTATGTATTACGTCCTATTTTAGCTTGTAAGTGGCTAGAAGAGAAAGCAACTTTACCACCTGTAGAATTTGACCGATTGATTACAGAATTATCATTAGAACGTAGCGTATTAGATGAAATTGAAAAGTTGTTAATAAAGAAAAAAGCAGGTACTGAATTAGATGTTGGATTGAAAATTAAGGTGTTGAATCAATTTTTAGAAGAACAAATTCATTACTATGGGCAATACGTGAAAGGTGTTGAAAAGGGGTTAGGGATCGATATTGAGATTTTAAATAAACTATTTCGAGACATGCTGTTTGAAGCATATGAAAAAGAGCACAAGTAAGTTTGTGCTCTTTTTATTTTGTAGGAATAAAGAAAACAGATATAGCTGCGATAAGACCTGCAAAGGAGAATAAGTAAAAATTCCATGATAAGTCATATTGCATTGTCATAATAATACCGACGAGAATAGGGCCAGCAATTGCACCAACTCGGCCAAGTCCAAGTCCCCAGCCTAAGGAAGTAGCTCGGATATGTGATGGGAAGTATTGGGTTACATATGCATTTAATATTTGAGTAATACCGACTGATCCAATTCCAGCAAGACCAATTAAAAGATAAATGATTGTAACAGATGGTTTAATTGTTAATAGTCCAATACATATAGCTGCCATAAGATAGGAGATGCTAATAACGATTTTAGCTCCTATACGATCCGCGATTGCTCCAGCAAATAATGCACCGATAGCGGCAGTAATATTTAGCATAAGTAGAAATGATAAACTAGATCCAAGAGGGTATCCTGCCTGTCGCATCATCTGAGGTAACCAAGTATTTAAACCGTATATTAAAAACATTCCCATTATATAAGTGATCCAAAAAAGTAGCGTTGCTTTTATGTATTCTTTTGAGAATAAAGTAAGAAATCCATTTTTCTTTCGTATATTAGACGGAGTTTGATAAGTTTCATTTTTCGCATAGAATACAATTTGAAAACGATTAAGGATTTGGTCCACTTCTTTTTGGCGATTACGTGATAATAAAAATTGAATGGATTCAGGTAAATAACGAATAATGAAAGGAATGAGGAGTAGTGGAATCATTCCGATGCCAAACATAGTTCTCCATCCGAAACTTTCTAACATAAACATAGACAAAATAGCGCCTAACACGATACCTAAAGGATAGCCAGTAAACATAAGAGCATAAATAAAAGATTGTCGTTTTTTTGGTGAATATTCAACAGTAAGTGCTGAAGCTGTTGGAATAACACCGCCTAATCCGATTCCTCCAATAAATCGAGATAAACCAAATAATTCGGGAGAAGGAGCAAGTGCAGCTAGTCCCATTGTGATAGAAAAAAGCGCTAAACAGCATATAAGCGTCCATTTTCGTCCAATTAGATCTGTAATAGTTCCAACTAGAATAGCACCAATAAACATCCCAAATAAAGCATAGCTTGCAATTGTGCCAGCGTAAGCTGGTGAAAGTGCCCAGCTTTTGTCTTCTAGGAGCTTTGGAAGAACGGCACCGTAAATACCTAAATCATATCCATCAGCTAGAATGGCTAGCCAACAAATAAAAACAACAAGTTTTGTAATAGAGCTTGAAAAGATAGTTTCTGTAGATTCTAGATGAGGTGGAGCTGAAGGTTGCATAGTATTCCCCCCCTTTTATTTGTAGATGAATATATTATTTTATTTTATGTTAATATTTTCCTCCCTGTGTCGAAATTTATCTGAAAAGGTTTTATAATCAATAAAGAAGTTCAACAGGAAACCTGTTGAACTTCTTTATTGGTTTACTCATTATCAACTCGTTTTAACGGTTGATCTGCTGGACCTTCAATAACGTCTCCCTCAATTGAAAAGCGGGAACCGTGACAAGGACAATCCCAAGTACAATCACCATTATTCCATTCAACTTCGCAGCCGAGATGTGTACAAGTTGTATCGACGATATGTAATTTTCCTTCTTTGTCCTTATAAGCACCTGCCCGTTTACCGTTAACATGTACGACAGATCCTTCACCAACTTCGAGATCTTCTGGTTTACGTAATGCATTTTCAATCTTTCCTTCAATTAAATGTTTCGCAACATCAATGTTCTGGGAGAGGAACGTTTTTATATCTGGATTTGCATGGAAGCGTGATGGTGCATACAGTTCTTTATAGGGACTGTGGACTTTTAGGATGGAGTCCTTCAGTAGGTGAGCGGCAGCAGTTCCAGTTGTCATTCCCCATTTGCGATATCCAGTTGCAACAAATATATTTGGATTTCTTTCGTTAATATGTCCGATATAAGGAAGCTTATCTAGAGTGATTAAATCTTGTGCTGACCATCTATAAGGAACTTCGTCTATTCCAAAAGTTGCTTCAGCAAAAGAATAGAGTGCTTCATAATGAAGCATCGTATTTATTCCTTGCCCTGTTTTATGACTCTCTCCGCCAATCAAAATTAATTTTTCTCCATTGTTTGTTATATAGCGTAAGGAGCGCTTTGGATCATCAATACTTAAATACATGCCACCTGGATAATCCATTTTTGCTTTTATTGCAAGAGCATAGGAGCGTTCTACGTACATTCGCGTAAAGAAAAAGCTATTTGCATCATAAAAAGGAAAATGTGAACAAGAGACGACATATTCACAAGTGATATGATGGCCCTCTTTTGTAATTATTTGTGGATAATCTTCCTTTTCCACATTCATAGCTGTTGTTTGTTCGTAGAGCTTTCCGCCCATCTCCACAAACTTTTCTAAAAGTGTTTTTAAATAAAGAAGGGGATGGAATTGTGCTTGATTTTTCATTACAAGCGCAGATTGTACTGGAATAGGAATCGATAGAGATTGAACATAATCACAAGGTATATTTAATTTTTGATAAGCTTCATATTCTTTCGATAAATTTCTTAATCCGTTATCAGTAGTTGTATATAAATATGAATCTTCATTTGAGAAATTACAGTCGATTTTATATGTTTGAACAGTTTCGTTTATGAATTGTAGAGCCTGATTATTTGATTCATAGTAAAGCCGGGCCTTTTCTACACCGAAATGATTTATTAATTCATCATAAATAAGATCATGTTGTGCTGTTACTTTCGCTGTTGTATGCCCAGTCGTCCCGTTTAAAATACGACCAGAATCAATTAAAACCACATCGATGCCTTCTTTTGCAAGTAAATAGGCAGTGGTAATACCTGTAATACCAGCACCGATAATAGCAACTTTCGTTTTTATATTTTCGGATAAACGAGGAAAAGTAGGAAACTCGGTAGATTCAATCCAATAAGATAGCGGCAGTTGTGGAAATGTATCATTTGTCATTGCGGAAACCTCCTGATTTTAGAACAATTTTCCTTTTAATATTTCCATATTATATGAAAATCATGTGTGTTGTTTTAGAAGAAGTCTATTTTTATTAAAAGAGGATATAAATTATTTTAATATAATTAATTAGGTAGGGCATTATGAAGAAGTAGGATTTATATAAAACTAAATTCAAGTGATTCTATTTGTTGATTACATAGAGAGTTATTGAATGAGATAGAGTCTATGGCGTTTAAGAAAATGTCTATATATAGTGGATAAAACCTTATGGAATCTATACATTTTCTTTAGTGAAATAAAGTATGATTATAAAAACATAACCACCTTTTATTACTAGGTCATAAAAGGTGTTGACAATATAGAAATTCTATTGTTATGATTCATCATGTGGAAAGGTTGATAGAGAGTAAAAAGAGAAATGTTTTTCATTGATAATAAAAGCGAAAAATAAGTGACGATAGAGTGAGTATATTTTCCTTATAATAGATGCTTTTTGGATCATCTAGTAAAATCAATCTGGAAGCAAGAATTGATATATGTAAGTTGCGCAAGGCGCGGCATAAGAAAGGGGCAAAAGGATGAAGGAGCTTCATACGTTTGGGTGGTATGCAGCACGTGTATCACCACATTTGCCGAAAAAAGCATTTAAACCAGTGCCTACTCGTTTATTTGGTGGACTGGCTTATTTGCTTGTGGCATTGGCGGGGTTAATATCGATTGGTGTATTTGAATTGAATGTGTGGGCGAATCTAGGAATTGCGATTGTTCTTGGATTATGTTTTGCTTCACTTGGATTTTTAGGGCATGAAATTTTACATGGAACTGTTGTAAGAAAGGCATGGCTTCGTGACTTCTTAGGCGCGATTGCATTTATGCCATTATCAACAGGGCCAAAGCTTTGGAGAAAGTGGCATAATGCAACGCATCATGTTCATACACAGCATGAAGAGAATGATCCGGATGCATGGCCGACACTTGAGAAACTTAAGAAGAGTAAGTTTTTGAGTTGGGTATATCGTATGCCTTTACATGTACGTTCATTCTTTAGTTTTCTGTCACTAACAATTCAATTTACATTGCATTCGACTCGAATGTTCTTTCATTTTATAAAAGAGTTCAAGTCATCCAATCAAAAATCTGTATGGCTTCAACTTCTTTTGCCTTGGACAGTTTGGATTAGTTTATTGTTTATTATGGGACCTGGAAAATGGTTATTTGCATATGTCATTCCGTTGTTAATTGCTAACTTTATTGTAATGGCATATATCGCAACAAATCACCGCTTAAATCCAATTGTTCCAGTAAATGATCCGTTAGCAAACTGTTTGTCAGTAACAGTGCCGCGCTGGGTAGACGTTTTACATTTCAATTTCTCATATCATACAGAACACCATCTGTTTCCTGCTATGAGTTCTAAATACTATCCGTTAGTAAAAGAGAAGATTAAAGAAATGTGGCCGGAACGCTATCATGAGATGCCGATGACAAAAGCTTTGGCAGCGCTATGGAATACACCACGTGTGTATTATCAAGGAAGTGAATTAGTGGATCCGCATAGAGAGCATTTCTATGGTTCTTTAGGAAATGGACTAGATCCTCATAATATTTCATATCGTGAGGAACATATAGAGGAAGACGAAAGTATTAAAAAAGTAAATCAGTAAAAATTAATATATTTTTGCAATGAAAAAGCAAGCCATCTCAGGCTTGCTTTTTCTTATAAAGAAACTTCCGTTTTGTTCTTTTTATGGACTTGGACGGAGTTAGTTTCTTTTTGTTGTAGTCGTTTTTCTAAAAGATTAACAAAGTAAGTAAATAGAAGAACAAGTACGAGATAGTATACACCAACGATTATGTAAGTATCTAATTGTTGGAAGTTACCTGCTGCAATTGATAAACCTGATCCCCATAATTCGGACAGTCCTACGTAAGCGACAAGTGAAGAGTCTTTTAATCCAATAATAAACTGGTTTCCTAGAGGAGGAAGAGACAGACGAAATGCTTGTGGTAATATAATCCGGCGCATAGCTAAAGGATAAGGCATACCTAAGGAGCGAGCGGCTTCCAATTGTCCTCGGTCGACGGATTGAATGGATCCTCGGAAGATTTCCGTAATATATGCACCGTTATGAATTGCTAAAGCGATTGCTCCTGCCCAAAAAGGGGAGAAAACAATGACAGATGTAATGCCAAAATAGAGAATTGCGATTTGAACGATTAAAGGTGTACCACGAATAATAGCAATATAGATATGAGCAATGCTATTTAAAACTTTGTTATTCGAGATTCGAAAGAAAGCGAATAATAATCCAATTAATGAACCGAGTACTAGGGAGGTTAATGTTAATTGTAATGTGACAATGGTAGCCTTTAAGAGTGTGGGATAGGTAGAGATAAAAATTTCAAACATGCGTTTCACCTCATATTGTATAGATTTTAGTAGAGAATGAAATGCCCCACATAAAATGAACATTTAATGAGTGGGGCACTGTTTATGAATCTTTTGAATGGCTAACTTACTTCGTTTTTTCCTCTTCACCAAGAATATTACGCCCGAACCATTTTTTACTGATCTTTTCATACGTACCATCTTTAATGATTTCATCTAACGCTTTATTTACTTTCTCAACCATTTCTTTATCATCTTTGCGAATAGCAATTCCCATTTCATCAAGATTTAATGGTTTTCCCGCTTCTTTTATATTCGATTTTCCTTCTTTTATCATACGTAGACCAACCATTTGATCCGTAATTACTGCGTCAACACGCCCAGGCTCTAAATCCATAAGAGCAGTAATGTCGCTGTCATATTCTGTAATTTGATCTGTATATTTTGCAACAAGATTTTTAAAGGTACTAGCTTTTACAACACCAATTTTCTTATCTTTTAAATCTTCTGGAGAAGAGATAGCAGTATTCTTTTTAGTCACAAAAATTTGAGCGCCAGAGCGATAGTACGGATTTGAGAAACTAACAGCTTTTAAGCGCTCCTCTGTAATTGCCATACTACCCAGTATTACATCATATTTCTTCGCTTGAAGACCTTGAATTAGCGTTTCCCATGGGTTTGTAACTGGCGTAGCCTTCATGTTCATCTTTTTAGCAAGAGCTTCACCGATTTCTATATCAAAGCCGACAAGTTTGCCGTCGTTTTCTTTATAATTAAAAGGTTTGTATAATCCACTCATTGCATAGCGAAATTCTTTTTCACCATTTGATGAAGTAGTAGAGCTTTCTTTGCTACAAGCTCCTAGTATGAAGGATGTACATAGTGTAATGCTCGCAACAATGGTTAATAGTTTTCTTTTCATAAAACCCCTCCTATATATTGATCATACGGATGATTTTAAGTATGTTATTGAAATATTTTATTTGGATGATTAGTTGTGCACCGTATGAATGTATTCCTTTTCGTTTGAAACAGAAGTTACATTATAAAACGTTGCGTAAAAATTGTTTTGCCCGTTCATGTGATGGAGCTGAAAAGAATTGTGCTGGCGGAGCATCTTCTACAATCTTTCCATCATCCATAAAGATGACGCGATCAGCTACATCTCTTGCGAAATTCATTTCATGAGTAACAATAACCATTGTCATCCCTTCTTCAGCAAGTTCTTTCATAACTTGCAATACTTCTCCAACAAGTTCAGGGTCTAAAGCTGAGGTAGGCTCATCAAATAGCATAATCTTAGGGTTCATTGCAAGAGCTCGTGCAATGGCAACGCGCTGTTTTTGGCCACCTGAAAGAAGATGAGGAGTTACATCCGCTTTATCCTGAAGGCCGACTTTTTGGAGAAATTGAGTTCCAATATCCTTTGCATTTGCTTTCTCTAATTTTTTTACGTGAATAGGTGCTTCTATGATGTTTTCTAGTGAGGTCATATGAGGAAAGAGGTTAAAGTGCTGAAAAACCATACCGACATTTTCACGGACTTTATTTAAATTTGAATGTTTTGGATCAATTCGCTCACCTTGTAAGTGAATTTCGCCTTCATCGTACATTTCTAAAAAGTTAAGACAGCGAAGTAATGTACTTTTACCAGAACCACTGGCACCAATTAAAACAACAACTTCTTTTTCTTTTACTTCTAAATCAATTCCTTTTAACACATCAAGTGAACCGAATGATTTTACTAGATTTCGAACTTGAATCATACAAAACCCCCAGTTAAAAATATATTTTACAAATGTTGCCCCTTATTTCTGTTATTAGTCATAAATTGTCAGAATCCTTTATTTTTTTCGTGCAATTTGATATTCAAAGAAATAATATTTTTAAAATCTCTATATCCTTCTATAATGAAAATATGGATAATAATATATAGGTAGTATTTATATTGCTTATAAAAAGGGGGAAAGGGAAGATGGAAAAAGAAAGGAAAACATTTTCTTTTGGATTACGTACACAACTTATGCTATTCACTACAGTTTTAGCTTTTATTACATATTCAACAAGTATATTTTTTATTTACGTGATATACGATTATTTTCAAAGTTATGTAAGTCAAACTGTATATAATATTATCGTTATGTTATTAGGGGTAGTATGGTCTGGAATTTTAGCATATGGAGCAGCCGTATTTTTAATTAAACCACTTCGCAAGTTAGAGGAAGCGGCAAGAAAAGCAGCTGAGGGTGATATTCGTGAAGATGTTCCATTACCGAAGACAGATGATGAAATTAAATCTTTAAGTGTTGCATTTAATATGATGTTAGGAAACTTAAGGGGCATGGTAAAAAATATTGATACAACATTTTCGTATACAAATAATCAAGTACAGCAGATTAGAAAACAAACAGGCGAAGCAACGAGACAAGCGCAAGGTGTATCTGAGACACTTGCAGAGATTTCTTCAGGCGCTGAGCAATCAGCGGCATCAATTCAAGCAATTGTTTCTGCTGTTGATACAACGACGTCTATTGCAAGTGAAGTAGAAGAAAAAGCGAAGCAGTCTGATACATTGTCTTCAGAAATGGTTGAAGCTTTAGGGCATAGTACTCGTGTTTTTACGTCTTTAATTCAAGGTATTCAAACATTGGCAAAAGAAAATGAAGATTCAATGCAAAATGTACAGAAGTTAGAAGAACGAATGAAACAAGTAGAACATATTGTGTCTGTTGTGAGTGCGATTGCTAGCCAAACGAATTTATTAGCACTAAATGCTTCTATTGAGGCAGCTCGCGCAGGAGAGCATGGAAGAGGTTTTGCGGTTGTTGCGGAAGAAGTACGTAAACTTGCTGATGAAAGTGATCATTCTGCAAGAAACATATCGCAGTTATTACGGAATATGCAAGATGAAGTACAACAAGTTGCAATGAAAATGACAGAACAAGTGAAAATAGCTAAAGAAGAGGCGAAACGTGGGGAAGCTACGGAATTAATTTTAAAAGAAATGTCATCAAGTGTTATGGAAGTAGCCGATGCAACTCAGCAAATTAGTAGTTATATGAATGAACAAGTGAGCCACATTCATCAAACAGGAGCACAAACAAAAGCTGTAGCAGCAATTGCTGAAGAAACGTCAGCTGGTTCGCAAGAAGTGGCGCGTGTGACGCTACAACAGTCTAAAAATATGATAGTAATCGATCAATTATTAAAGGATTTAGAGAAGCAAGCAACTGATTTGAAACAAACAATTGAACGATTTTCAATGTAAAAGGAAGAACAGAATGCTGTTCTTCTCTTTTTTATTTAGCTTGATTTAATATTTACAGTTAAACTATGAACGTTTCCGCAACATTCTTTTCTGTCCCTTTCGGATGAAAATTATAGCGAGCTATAATATTAAAAGGGGTGTCTTTTATGAAAAAAGAAAAAAGACAACGGTTAATTAAACAATTTGTAAAGGAGTATGAAATAGATAAGCAAGAAAGATTAGTAGAATTGTTAGCAAAAAAAGGTGTATTAGTAACACAAGCTACGGTTTCTCGCGATATTCGTGAGTTAAACTTAACGAAGGTACCTTCTCAAGAAGGATTAATGATATATAAAGTTTTCTCAGAAGAGCATTTACAAACTGATATAAAGTTGAAGAAAAAATTACGAGAAGTTGTTGTAAAAATTGATTGTGTAAATCAATTAATGGTTATTAAAACATTACCTGGTAATGCACATGTTATTGGTGTTTTATTTGATGAGTTAGATTGGAAAGAAAAAATAGGATGTATATGTGGAAATGATACATGCCTTATAATTTCACAGTCGAAATCAGATAGGGAGATTATAGAAGAAAGATTAAATTTAATTATTTAGATACAAAAATCCTGTTTTTAATAAAATTAAAAACAGGATTTTTGTTTAAATACGGAAGTTAAATATTCAACATATATGCATAATATATGTATTTTTTATTGAGAAAGCGAGATAGTTTGTTATAAAAATACATATTCGTATGATTTTAAAAAAATAACTTGTTTAATATTTCACAATGATAATGTGGATGCTTTCACAAAGATGAAAGTGCAGAGCATTTATTATGTACTTGTAAGACATCAAACATATTTAAAAGGAGGTACAACAAATGAAACATCCGATACATGTTACTTCAGAAATTGGGGAATTACAAACGGTTTTATTAAAACGACCGGGTAAAGAAGTGGAAAACTTGACGCCAGATTATTTGCAGCAATTATTATTTGACGATATTCCATACTTACCAATTATTCAAAAAGAGCATGATTATTTTGCACAAACGTTACGCAATCGGGGTGTTGAAGTTCTTTATTTAGAAAAACTAGCCGCTGAGGCGTTAGTAGATAAAAAACTTCGAGAAGAATTTGTTGATCGTATTTTAAAAGAAGGACAGGCCGACGTAAATGTTGCACATCAAACTTTAAAAGAATATTTACTTTCCTTTTCAAATGAAGAATTAATTCAAAAAATTATGGGCGGTGTACGGAAAAACGAAATTGAAACAAGTAAGAAGACACATTTATATGAATTAATGGAAGATCACTATCCGTTTTACTTAGATCCAATGCCTAATTTATATTTTACTCGTGATCCAGCAGCTAGCGTGGGCGATGGCTTAACGATAAATAAGATGAGAGAACCAGCGCGTAGACGTGAATCATTGTTCATGGAGTACATCATTAAATATCATCCAAGATTCGCAAAACATACTGTACCAATCTGGTTAGATCGTGATTATAAATTTCCAATTGAAGGTGGCGACGAGCTAATTTTAAATGAAGAAACAATTGCGATTGGAGTATCTGCTCGTACTTCAGCTAAAGCAATTGAACGTTTAGCTAAAAATCTCTTTAGCCGACAAAATAAAATTAAGAAAGTGTTAGCAATAGAAATTCCAAAATGCCGAGCATTTATGCATCTAGATACAGTATTTACAATGGTTGATTATGACAAGTTTACAATTCACCCAGCCATTCAAGGGCCAAAAGGGAATATGAATATTTATATTTTAGAAAAAGGATCAGATGAGGAAACTCTTAAAATTACACATCGTACTTCTTTAATGGAAGCATTAAAAGAGATATTAGGCTTAAGTGAATTAGTTCTTATTCCATGTGGAGGAGGAGATGTAATTGCTTCTGCTCGTGAACAATGGAATGATGGCTCGAACACATTAGCAATCGCGCCAGGTGTAGTTGTTACATATGATCGCAACTATGTATCCAATACGTTATTACGTGAACATGGTATAGAAGTGATTGAGGTGCTAAGTTCGGAATTATCTCGTGGTCGTGGGGGTCCACGTTGCATGAGTATGCCAATTGTTCGTAAAGATATTTAGTATAAATAACGGAGAAAGTAGGGATGAAGTATGTTAATGACTAGACCAAATTTAAAAGGAAGAAGCTTTCTAGCAGAAAAAGATTTTACACAAGAAGAATTGTTATATTTTCTAGATTTGGCAGCAGAATTAAAAGAGAAAAAGAAAAATGGTATCCCGCATCATTATTTAGAAGGTAAAAATGTAGCGCTCTTATTTGAAAAAACTTCTACTCGTACGCGTTGTGCATTTACAGTAGCATGTACAGATTTAGGGGCAAATCCTGAATATTTAGGGAAAGGTGATATTCAACTTGGGAAAAAAGAATCTGTAGAGGATACAGCAAAAGTGTTAGGGCGTATGTTTGACGGAATTGAGTTTCGTGGATTTAGTCATGAAACTGTAGAATCTTTAGCACAAAATTCTGGTGTGCCGGTTTGGAATGGATTAACAGACATGTGGCATCCAACACAAACACTAGCAGATTTATTAACAATTAGAGAACATATAGGAAAATTAAAAAATGTGAAGCTCGTTTATGTTGGAGATGGACGAAATAATGTTGCTAATAGTTTACTAGTTGGTGGAGCAATCATTGGAATGGATGTACGTATTTGTACACCGGAATCTTTATGGCCTGCACAAGAAGTAATTGATTTAGCAAAAAAATATAACGAACAGGTAATGATAACAAGTAATGTGGAAGAAGCTGTTGCGAATGCAGATGTAATTTATACAGATGTATGGGTGTCTATGGGGGAAGAAGAAAAATTTGCTGAACGTGTGGAGTTATTGAAACCTTATCAAGTAAATATGAAAATGATTAAAGAAACAGGGAATGAAAACGTGATTTTCTTACATTGTTTACCTGCATTTCATGATGTTGAAACGATGTATGGCGAAGAAGTTTATGAGAAATATGGGTTGAAAGAAATGGAGGTAACTGACGAAGTATTCCGCAGTAAACATTCAAAAGTATTTGATCAAGCTGAAAATAGAATGCATACAATTAAAGCGGTTATGGCAGCTACTTTAGGAAACATGGAGTAAAGAAGAAAGGGAGTTTTCCTTTCTTCTTTCTCCTCCTTTAGACACTATCATTCACTATTGCTTTTGTATTGTTATTGCAATTAAAGAGAGGTGAGTGGAATGGGTGAAGATAAGAAATTAGGGTTGTTTACACTAACGGCTCTTGTAGTTGGGTCTATGATTGGTGGTGGAGCATTTAATTTAGCAAGTGATATGGCAAAAGGTGCTGGTGCGGGACCCATTATTATTGGTTGGGTTATAACAGGAATTGGAATGATTGCACTCGGATTATCTTTTCAAAATCTCACTGTAAAACGACCAGATTTAGATGGTGGTATTTTTAGCTATGCAAAAGCAGGGTTTGGTAATTTTATGGGATTTAATAGTGCGTGGGGATACTGGCTATCTGCTTGGCTTGGGAATGTAGCTTACGGTACATTATTGTTCTCTTCATTAGGATATTTCTTCCCGATTTTTGAAGGCGGGCAAAATGTAGCGTCTATTATTGGTGCAAGCGTATTATTATGGTGTGTTCACATGTTAATTTTACGTGGAGTTCAATCAGCAGCCCTTGTGAATTTAGTAACTACAATCGCAAAATTAGTACCTGTATTTGTATTTATTGTCATAGGAATCTTCGCGTTTCATATTGATACGTTCTTAGATGGATTTTGGGGGCAAACTGCTTCTTTTTCATGGGGAGCAGTTGGCAGCCAAGTTAAAAGTACAATGCTTGTAACTTTATGGGTATTTATTGGGGTAGAAGGGGCTGTTGTTTTATCCAGTCGAGCAAAAAATAGAAGTGATGTAGGGAAAGCAACCGTTATTGGCTTAATTGGTACACTCATCATTTACATTTTAATCACATTATTGTCTCTTGGACTTATGCAGCAAGCAGATATTGCAGGTTTGAAAAATCCGGCTATGGCTTATTTATTTGAAAGTGTTGTTGGAAAATGGGGTGCTATCTTTATTAATTTAGGTTTGGTCATCTCTGTATTAGGTGCTTGGTTAGGTTGGACTTTGCTCGCTTCTGAAATTCCATATTTAGCGGCTAAAGATGGAGTATTTCCAAAATGGTTCGCAAAAGAAAATAAAAATAAGGCTCCAGTAAATTCATTATGGATAACAAATGGTTTAATACAAATATTCTTGTTAACATTCGTCGTTTCTGATCAGGCGTATAACTTTGCATTCTCTTTAGCATCTTCAGCTATTTTAATCCCATATGCTTTTTCAGCATTTTATCAACTGAAGCATAGCTTAAAGTCTGAAGAAGCAGATCGAAATAAAAATATAATAATTGGCTTGATAGCAAGTATTTATGGCGTGTGGTTAGTTTATGCAGCCGGTTTAGAGTATTTATTATTAACAATGACTTTATATGCGCCAGGTATTTTTATTTTTTACAATGTTCAAAAGCAAAAGAGTTCGAAGCAAATATTTACTCGAGTGGAATTAGCATCATCCGTAGCAATTGGTGCCTTAGCATTCTTTGCGATTTATGGATTAATTACAGGCAGTATTACTTTATAAAGCGCTGTGAAAGCGAAATCAACTGGAGGGCTGGAATATGGTACGAAGAAAAATTGTAGTTGCACTAGGGGGAAATGCGATACAGTCTGGAGAAGCTACTGCGGGAGCGCAGCAAGAAGCGTTGGAAAAAACGGCGGAACAACTTGTGAAAATAATGGAAAATGATGTGGATATAGTAATTGCGCATGGAAATGGCCCACAAGTGGGAAATATTTTATTACAGCAAAAAGCTGCAGAAACGGAAAAGACACCTGCAATGCCATTAGATACTTGTGGGGCAATGAGCCAAGGGATGATTGGATATTGGATGGAAAATGCGATTGAAAAGGCATTGAAAAAGCGGAATATAAATAAAGACGTAGCAACGGTTATAACACGCGTTGTTGTGGATAAAAAAGATGAGGCATTTAAAAATCCAACTAAACCAATTGGTCCTTTTTATACAGAAGAAGAGGCCAGAAGATTAATGGATGAAACAAAAGCAGTGTTTAAAGAAGATGCTGGTAGAGGATGGAGACGTGTTGTTCCATCACCGAAGCCTGTAAGTATTCATGAACATAAAGTTATTAATTCTTTGGTCGAAGATGGAAACATAGTGATAGCTGTTGGCGGAGGTGGAATTCCAGTAATTGATTCCGAAGAAGGGTTAGAAGGAACTGAAGCGGTTATCGATAAAGATTTCGCTGCGCAGAAATTAGCAGAATTAGTAGATGCTGATACGCTCGTTATTTTAACTGCAGTTGATCATGTGTATGTAAATTATAATCAACCGAATCAAAAAAAATTAGAGCATGTCACAGTGAATCAATTAGAAGAATATATTGAAGAACAACAATTTGCTGCGGGAAGCATGCTTCCAAAAATTGAAGCTGCTATTAATTTTGTTAATACAAATCCAAAAAGAAAAACGATTATTACGTCTTTAGAAAAAGTATATGAAGCACTAGAAGAAAAAGCTGGTACTATTATTTCAAAACAGAATGTATGCATGTATGTTTAAATTATTATGTACGCTACTTAGTAGTAAAAAAGAATGGAGTTAGTAACTTCATTCTTTTTATTTATTAATATTTTTTGTGCTCATTGTTCATAAAGTTTTCATGATGAAATCTGAATATATAAGTTAATTATGATAAAATCCAAATTGAATACGCTTTCTTGATTTTTCGCTCCAACATACAGCAAGAGAGAGGGAATTTTATGAATAGACGGAACGTAGTGAAAGACTTAAAGCAGTTCGAATTATTTGCTCATTTAACAGAAAAAAAATTGAAAGGGTTAACAGAGTTTGTTTATTGGCGAACTTATAAAAAAGGTCAATTTTTATTTTTAGAAGGGGATTCAAGGGAAAGAATTTACTTCATGTTAGATGGTTTTGTAAAGTTAGAGCGGGTTAATCAAAATGGGAACTTATTATACGATGACTATGTAAAGCGGTATTCTATTTTTCCTTATGGTGGTATGTTTACAGACAGAGGATATAACTATACAGCAGAAGCAATGACGGATGTGGAGGTATATTATATTCCAACGGTAATCTTTGAAGATATGGTAAAATCCAGCAGAACGCAATTGATGTACGTTGTTCAGCAATTATCATCTATATTAAAATTGAACGAAAATCGAGTGCAAAATATTACAATTCCTAATGCACAAGATCGTGTTATCCAAACGTTAAATTATTTAATGCAGGATTTAGGAGAACAGAGTGGGGAAAAGATTGTAATTTCATGTCCACTTACAACAATTGAAATATCCAAAATATCTGGAACATCTCGAGAGACAGTTAGCGGTGTATTAAAACAATTAAAAAATGATAGCATTGTTACAATTTTAGATAAAAAAATTACAATACATGATCCAACATATTTTGAAGAAATCTCTATGTGAAAATTGTATATTGATTTTTAATTCATACGGTATATTAATAAGGTTCTTTATATATTTATAAGGGACTTTTTTACGTTATCCGCTATAAAAAGATTGTATAGTATGGTAATAATAGCTAAAATCGATAATAAAAAACAAAGTAAAGGGGAGAAGGAATGATTCGCATTGAGTATGATCGATTAGTAGCTATTTGTTACAGTATAGGGGTTTTATTATTATTAAAAATTCCAAATGATAATGAATTAATTGGGGAAAAACTATTCAACGTCTATAGGGTTCCGATACATACGTATGTTTATATGGATTATAAAGTCTCAAATATATTGATTGTTTCTTTCATACTACATGTAATTGCATTTATATTATTTTTAAAATGGCTAGGAAAAAAGGAGTCTAGTACATTTAGAAAAATGAATAAGATAAAAGTAGTAGGTACTAGTATTTTGATTTTAATGATGCCGTTTATTTTAAATAACATCCTCCAGACATTGAATAAAACATGGTACTACGCAGGAAAAACAGGTGTAGAAGCCATAGAATATAAAAAAGATGATAGCCAGTGTAGAGTGGAGAAAAATGGAGAGGATATCGAACGAAAGTGCATCGTTACTTTAAAAAATTATCGTAGTCATTCACAAGCATTAAAAGTTGTTTTATATGATAATGCAAACGAAAATTCAAAAAGTTATCCGGTACCGAAACCAGTCTATTTGCAAAAACACGAGACAAAGCAATTCGAATTTCAAGTTCCTGTTTCTTATAATAGCGGTATTGAAAAAGATAAATTTCCAAATATTAAATTACATTCATTGCATGAAAATGATACGAAATACAATTAATCTATAAGTAAAAGTTTATGAGTAGGAGCAAGAATTTGAAACGATATAGAAAATCAATTTGAATCATCCAACATGCTGCGAGGTAACGGCATATTGGATGGTTTTTTATTGTATACCTTTTTACATATGAAAAGGAGGGATACAAAAGAGAAAAATTATCGTAACTATGATGTCCGCTTCTTAATCGAAATGGTATACGACGTTCGCGTGCGTGGACAAGAGCTGATGAGGAATGAGATTTGCTCTTGTGAGAAATAAATAAAGCATAAGAATAAAGAATCTACATAGAGTTCAATGAAAACAGTTGCAAACTGTTCATATTTTGTTATGATAGTGTTACGAAAACGTTTGCATAAAATTCCGATGGGATGCAAAAGGAGAGAAGGACTATGAATAAGACATGGTGGAAAGAAGCAGTTGCTTATCAAATTTATCCACGTAGCTTTATGGATTCAAATGGAGATGGTATTGGAGATTTACAAGGTATTATTGCGAAACTGGATTATTTAAAAGATTTAGGTATAGATGTAATTTGGATTTGCCCAATGTATAAGTCACCTAATGATGATAATGGTTATGACATTAGTGATTATCAAGATATCATGGATGAGTTTGGTACGATGGAAGACTTTGATGCTTTACTAGATGAAGTTCATAAGCGTGATATGAAGCTTATTATTGATTTAGTTATTAATCATACAAGTGATGAACATCCATGGTTTATTGAGTCTCGTTCATCTAAAGACAATCCGAAGCGTGATTGGTATATTTGGCATGATGGTAAAGATGGTGCGGAACCAAACAACTGGGAAAGTATTTTTAATGGTTCGGCATGGGAATATGATGAAGTAACAGGACAATATTATTTACACTTATTCTCGTGTAAACAACCAGATTTAAACTGGGAGAATAAAGAAGTTCGCGAAGTATTATACGATACAGTTAATTGGTGGCTTGATAAAGGTATTGATGGTTTCCGCGTTGATGCGATTAGTCATATTAAAAAAGAAGAAGGTCTCAAGGATATGCCAAATCCAAAAGAGTTAAAATATGTGCCATCTTTTGATAAACATATGAATGTAAAAGGTATTCAACCTTTATTAGAAGAGCTAAAAGAAAATACATTCTCTAAGTACGATATTATGACTGTTGGTGAAGCAAATGGCGTTAAGATTGAAGATGCTGAGCTTTGGGTTGGAGAAGAGCAAGGTAAGTTCAATATGGTATTCCAGTTTGAACATTTAAGTTTATGGGATGCAGAGAAGAAGAAAGACCTTGATGTTGTAGGATTGAAAAAAGTATTAACGAAATGGCAAAAAGGATTAGAAAATAAAGGATGGAACGCTTTATATATTGAGAATCACGATAAACCACGTATCGTTTCAACATGGGGAGATGATAAACAATATTGGCGTGAAAGTGCAACAGCTCTAGGAGCGATGTATTTCTTTATGCACGGTACACCGTTTATTTATCAAGGACAAGAAATTGGTATGACAAATGTTCAGTTACCAAATATTGAAGATTACGATGATGTAGCAATTAAAAATTTATATCGCGAGAAAATTGCAGAGGGCGTACCACATCAAGATATGATGGAGATTATATGGGCTTCTTGCCGCGATAATTCACGTACACCTATGCAGTGGAATGATGAGATGAATGCTGGTTTCACAACAAGTACACCTTGGTTTAGCATGAATCCAAATTACAAAGAAATTAATGTTGAGAAGCAAAAAAATGAAGAAAAGTCTATTTTCAATTTCTATAAGAAAATGATTGCCCTGAAAAAAGAGCACGATGTACTGAACTATGGTACGTACGATTTACTTTTAGAAGACGATCCACAAATTTATGCATATACACGTACGTTACAGGATGAAAAAGTCATTGTAATTAGTAATATCTCAAAAGAGGAAGCTGTGTATAATGAGGGTTCATTTGCACTAGAACGCAAACGTTTGCTTTTAAATAACTATGAAGTTGCGGAACATGAAGAAGTAACAACAATTGCTTTAAAACCTTATGAAACAAGGGTTTATCGCATTTCATAATAAAAAAGGATGCTCTTTGAGCATCTTTTTTTATGAAAAAAAATAAATTTCTATTGCAAAGTGAAAACGCTTTTATTAAAATAGATTTATGAAAACGGTTGCGTAAAAAGAAAAATGATATGAGGAATCGTTTTCATAAAAGGGACAGAAATTATAATTTAAATCATTATGTTGTTATAAATAAAGGGGAGGAAGAACAGATGAAAATTACGTCTTTTGATTTTTGGCAAAAGTTCGGGAAAGCTTTATTAGTTGTTGTAGCCGTAATGCCAGCAGCTGGTTTAATGATTTCCATCGGTAAGTTAATTGGTATGTCTGCTGGGGATGTTAACGCAGTTCATACAATCGCTCGCGTAATGGAAGACATCGGTTGGGCAATCATTACAAATCTACACATCTTATTCGCAGTAGCAATTGGGGGATCTTGGGCGAAAGATCGCGCGGGTGGTGCATTTGCAGCGCTATTAGCATTCGTCTTAACAAACCGAATTACAGGAGCTATATTTGGCGTAAACGCTGAAATGTTAGCGGATTCAAAAGCGAAAGTTTCTTCAGTAATAGCGGGAGATTTAATTGTAAAAGATTACTTTACTTCTGTACTTGGTGCACCTGCATTAAACATGGGAGTGTTCGTAGGGATCATCACAGGTTTCTTAGGAGCTACTTTATATAACAAATATTATAACTATAATAAACTGCCACAGGCATTAGCATTCTTTAATGGAAAACGATTTGTACCATTCGTTGTAATTCTTTGGTCTACAGTTACTGCGATTGTATTATCACTTCTATGGCCATTCATCCAAAGTGGGTTAAATGAATTTGGTCGCTGGATTGCAGCTTCAAAAGATAGCGCACCAGTTGTTGCACCGTTTGTATATGGAACGTTAGAGCGTTTATTATTACCATTTGGTTTACACCATATGTTAACGATTCCGATGAACTATACAGAGCTAGGCGGAACATATACGATGTTAACTGGTTCAAAAGTTGGACAAGTTGTAGCAGGACAAGATCCATTATGGCTTGCATGGATTACAGATTTAAATAATTTACTAGCAAATGGAGATACGAAGGCATATAACGATTTATTAAATAACGTTGTACCAGCTCGTTTCAAAGCTGGACAAGTTATCGGCTCAACAGCAGCGTTAATGGGGATTGCATTTGCGATGTTCCGTAACGTTGATAAAGAAAAGCGTGCAAAATATAAACCAATGTTTTTATCAGCAGCATTAGCAGTATTCTTAACAGGTGTAACAGAACCAATTGAATTCATGTTCATGTTTATTGCTCCAGTATTATATGTTGTATATGCTATTACAACAGGACTTGCATTCGCGCTAGCTGATTTAATTAACTTACGTGTTCATGCATTTGGATTTATTGAGTTAATTACTCGTACACCAATGATGGTTAATGCAGGTTTAACAAGAGACTTAATCAACTTTGTTATTGTTTCATTAGTGTTCTTCGGTCTTAACTTTACACTATTTAATTTCTTAATTAAAAAATTCAATTTACCAACACCAGGGCGTGCAGGTAACTATATTGATAATGAAGATGAGGCATCAGAAGGAACAGGAAATGTACAAGACGGTTCATTAGCAACAAAAGTTATCGATTTATTAGGTGGAAAAGAAAATATTGCTGACGTAGATGCTTGTATGACACGCTTACGTGTAACAGTAAAAGACTTAGATGTTGTTGCACCAGAAGCACAGTGGAAACAAAATGGTGCTTTAGGGCTTATTGTAAAAGATAAAGGTGTACAAGCGGTATATGGTCCGAAAGCTGACGTATTAAAGTCAGACATTCAAGATATGTTAGGTGCGTAATAATATGAAATTGCTAACTTTAAACTGTCATTCTTGGCAAGAAGAGAATCAAATAGAAAAGATAAAATACCTTGCTAAAGTAATTCAAGAAGAAGAGTACGATGTCATCGCATTGCAAGAAGTAAGTCAGTCCATACAAGCTGAAAATGTATGCGGTAACAAGAAAAAAGATAATTTTGGACTTTTACTATTAGAAGAGTTAAAAGCGCTACATGTAAAAGATTACAATATTACTTGGGATTTCTCTCATATTGGTTATGACTTGTACGAAGAAGGATTAGCGATTATAACGAAGCATAATATTATAAAAGAAGATACGTTCTTTATTTCAGAAAACGAGGATACAACGTATTGGAAAACGCGTAAAATTGTAAGTACAACACTTGCTTATAATGGTAAGGATATAACGTTTTACTCTTGCCATCTCGGTTGGTGGAATGATGAAGAAGAGTCATTCAAAGGTCAAGTCGATCGTTTGATGGAGCGTGTAGATAGCAATAAGCTCGCCTTCTTAATGGGGGATTTTAATAACAATGCTCGATTGAAAGGCGAAGGTTATGAGTATATGATGCAAAAAGGGTTGTATGACACATATGAATTAGCAATAGAGAAGGATGAAGGAACGACTGTCCAAGGCGAGATTGCTGGTTGGGATGAAAATAAACATAGTTTGCGAATCGATCTAATATTGTGTAACCAAAGTAAAAAGGTTCATTCTTCAAAAGTTATTTTTAATGGTACAAACAGAAATGTAATTTCAGATCATTTCGGTGTAGAGGTTCAATTGGATATATAATAGAAGAAATCCTCACAGAGAATAAAAGCTGTGAGGATTTTTTTTAGGAATACAAGTATTTCCAAGAGAAAATACTTGTATTTTTTATGACATTTCATATATATTTGTTATTATTGAATGTAAAACCGATTTGGTCATTTTGTATTCATACTTTCACTCACTTCGTTATATAATGAAGTAAGTGAAAGTTAATGGGAAAAAATAGTACGTTTTTGGTTAATACACGATGTAGAAAGTGATATAATTGCAAAATGTATGTATCATTTTCTAAAGAAGGAAAAATATATAATTAGGTGATAACTTCTATGAAACAGATTTGGCGTATTTATAAGACAGATTTACGGAATGTAGCCAAACATTGGGCTGCAATTGTTATTGTTTTAGGATTAATGATTTTACCATCGTTATATGCATGGTTTAACATTAAAGCTTCTTGGGATCCGTATGGAAATACAAAAGAGGTTCCCATTGCAGTTTCTAACCAAGATGCAGGTTCTAATTTAAGAGGGAAAGACATTAATATCGGGAAAGAGATTGTAGACTCCCTTAAGAAAAACAAAAATCTTGGCTGGAAATTTGTAGATGAAAAACAAGCAATTTACGGAGTTGAGCGTGGGGATTATTATGCAAGTATTACGATTCCAAAAGACTTCTCTGAAAAAATTGCAACTGTTCTGGATGAAAATCCTAAAAAACCAGAACTGGATTATTATGTGAATGAAAAAGTAAACGCGATTGCACCGAAGATTACAGCAAAAGGTGCATCAGGCATTACAGAAGAAATTAGTAAAAACTTTGTAAAAACAGCAAACGGTGAGATTTTTAAAGTTTTCAATGATCTTGGAATCGATTTAGAAACAAATTTACCAAGTATCGAAAAAGTAAAAGATCTTGTATTTAAGTTAGAAGCGCAGTTCCCAGAAATGAATACACTTATGGATAAGGCATTAGATGATGCAACTCGAGCAGAAGATGTTGTGAAAGTAGCGCAGAAAGATTTACCTGTTGTAGAGAGTGTAATAAATGATGGGCAGGAAGCGTTGGCGAATTTAGATAAGTTCTTTGCAAGACAAGATCAAACATTAAAAAATGCTCCAGGGACGATAAGAAATGATTTAGTGGCAGCAAAAGGCGTTATGGATAGTGCAGCTGCATTTACTGACTTTTTAATGAATCCAGGTGTAGAATTAAATATTCCTGATTTGTCTGGAATGAATGGATTACCTGAATTCCCAGCGAGACCAGATCTTTCTAAGTTGAATAGTGATGGGTATAAAGGGATAGCACAAAATATTAATCAAACAGTAAATAATGTTCTAAGCTCATCACGTGCAGGAACAGCTTATGGAAAAAGTGTTTTAAATGGATTGCAAAATGGTCAGTTTGATCCAGAACAAGCAAAGAAAGATTTAAATGCGGTATCAGAACGATTACAAACTGGTACAGATGGTATTTCATATCTTATTAATTTCTTTACTGAACTTCAAAAATCGGCGACTACTGATTTTGGTCAAAGCTTTTTCCAAGGGCGAGTGAATCACTTAACTAATGTTAAAAAAGGTATGGAAAATGCAAATAACGGTATTAAAGATATTGTAAATGTTATTGGCAAAGGACAAGAAGTAAAGAAAGATGTAACAGATGTAGCGAATCAAAAATTAGATGCAGCAAATGGATTAATTGATCAAGCTGAAAAAGATTATAATGAAACGTTTGTAGCAGATTATAAAAAAGCAGTTAGCACAGTCGATCAAGCCAAAGTTGATGCAAATGCAGTATATGATAATGCAAAAGCAGATTACGATAAAGTAAAAAATGGTATTGAGGGTGCAAAAGCAGATTTACAGAAAGCAAAAGAAGATGTACAAAATAGAGGTATTAACGGTTTAGATTCAACGAAAGTAGCTTTAAATAGCTTAAATGGTCAATTCCAATCTGGAATCGGTTTAATTGATGATATGATTCCTGTTCTAGAAAGTACAAATAAGGTTTTAGCGGATGTAAATAGTGATAAAAACCTTAATAATGGAATCGCAAAATTAAACAAAGCGAAAAGCAGCTTACAAAAAGGTGTAGAGGCAACGAATAAGGGAATTACACTTCTTAACAATGGCCAGAAACCTACAAAAGATGTAATTGAAAGTATTAACAATGCTGCGAAGGGCGGATCAGCTCAATTAACAGATGTATTATCGACGTATGATTCAGAAATTGTACCTAATTTCAATACAGCAATTGCTCGTACAAAAGAGATGTCGAAAAATACAACTCAAATTTTAAATGATGCAGACAAAAAGCTTCCAGATGTTAAAAAATTACTAGAAGATTCATCAAAAGGCTTAGTAGACGGGAAAAAGAAATTAGCAGATATTAAAGCTGAAATGCCAGCTACTGAGAAAAAGATTAAAGAATTAGCAGATAAAATTCGTGATTTTGAATCTGAAGAGGATTTAAAAGACATCATACGCTTATTGAAAAACGATGTTGAAAAGCAAAGTGATTACTTTGCGAATCCAGTAAATTTAAAAGAGAATAAATTATTTGCGATGCCGAACTACGGTTCAGCGATGTCACCATTCTATACAGTGCTTGCATTATGGGTAGGCGCATTATTAATGGTTTCATTATTAACGGTAGAAGTACACGAAGAGGGCGCGAATTATAAGAGCCATGAAATTTACTTCGGACGTTTATTAACATTCTTAACGATAGGTCTTTCACAAGCGTTTATCGTATCGATGGGAGATATATTCTTACTCGGTACGTACGTAGTCGATAAGTTCTGGTTTGTGTTATTTAGTTTATTTATTGGTGGAGTCTTCGTTTGTATCGTATACTCACTCGTTTCTATTTTCGGAAACGTTGGGAAATCGATGGCAATCATTTTACTTGTACTGCAAGTAGCAGGATCGGGCGGAACATTCCCAATCCAAATGACACCAGCGTTCTTCCAAGCGATTTATCCGTTCTTACCATTCACATACGCAATTAGCGCAATTCGTGAAACAGTTGGCGGAATGCTTTGGGATATCGTAACGCGAGATTTACTTGTGTTAAGTGCTTTCGTAGTAGTTATGATCGTTGCTGCGTTATTACTGAAAACACCAATTAACAAATCAAGTGAAAAATTTGTTGAGAATGCAAAAGGAAGTAAAATCATTCACTAAAATAAAAGGTTCCTACCGATAGAGGTAGGAACCTTTTTGTTTAATCAAATTTTAATTTTTTTAATGCTTCTGCGAATGGGTTATTTAATGGTTCTTCTTCTTTTTTCTGTTGTTTCATATATTTTTGAACGTCGCGTTTATCGGCTTTGTTTCCAGATTCTTTTTTACGTCGCTCTTGGAATGTTGATAATTTCTCGCGATAGCCACATTTACATGCGAAAATTTGGCCTGCACCCTCACCACGTAATTCTAGTTTCTTTTTACATTGCGGACAGCGAGCGTTTGTTGTACGAGATACATTTTTACGATGACCACATTCACGATCTTGGCATACGAGCATTTTTCCCTTTTTGCCGTTTACTTCTAGCATTGGTTTACCGCAATCTGGACAAGACTTCGTTGAAATATTGTCATGTTTATATTTTTTATCACTCGATTTAATTTCAGAAACAATTTCTTTCGTATAGTTCTTCATTTCCGAAATGAATACTTCTTTCTTTAATTTTCCTTTTGCAATTGCCTCAAGTTTTTGTTCCCATTCACCAGTTAGTGTAGGTGATTTTAATTCTTCTGGTACTAAATCAAGTAATTGACGACCTTTTGATGTAATGTGAATATCTTTACCACGTTTTTCAATTAAGAAAGAATTGAAAAGTTTGTCGATAATATCTGCACGTGTCGCTACAGTACCTAATCCACCAGTTGATTTTAACGTATCAGCAAGTTGTTTATTTTGCGTATCCATATATTTTGTAGGATTCTCCATTGCTGAAAGTAAAGTTGCTTCATTAAAGCGTGCAGGTGCTTTCGTTTGGCCTGATGTTTGCATAAGTAACTTTACAGTTAATGTATCGCCCTTTTCAATGTGAGGTAGAATCTGCTCTTTTACGTCATCAGTTACATCATCGTCTTCAAATCGATTTTCGTATACTTCCTTCCAACCAGCATGTAAAATCGTTTTTCCGCGTGCAATGAACGTTTCACTACCAACTTTGGTACGTAATGTTAGTTGCTCATATTCGAATGCTGGGAATAAAACAGCTAAGAAACGTTTTACAACTAAATCATAAATTTTGCGTTCTTTATCTGTGAATGCTGAGAAGTTAACGTATCCTTCTGTTGGAATAATCGCATGATGATCGCTTACTTTACTATCATCAACAAATGATTTGTTAGGTTTGATAGGCTTTTGTAATACTTTATGTGCGAAGGGACGGTATTCTCCAACACCACATGCTTTTAGACGTTCTGGAAGTGTTCCAACGATATCAGATGAAATGTAGCGTGAATCTGTACGAGGGTACGTTAGCACTTTATGCTGTTCATACAATTTTTGCATAATATTTAATGTTTCTTTAGCAGAGTAACCGAACTTTTTATTTGCATCACGTTGCAATTCAGTTAAATCGTAAAGACCAGGAGAGAATGACTTCTTCTGTTTCTTATCAATTTCCACAACAGTAGCATTTTGTTTATCTAAACTTTTTACAATACCATCGATTTTTTCTTTATTAAAACTACGGCTATTGCCATTTGCATCTTGCCAAGTAAGTTTGAGCTTCTCCATTGTTTGAGCTTCGATGCCGTAGTAAGTTTGTGCTTTGAAGTTCTTTATTTCATCCTCGCGACTAGCAATCATAGCAACAGTAGGGGTTTGCACACGGCCACAATTTAACTGGGCATTAAAGCGAGTCGTTAAAGCACGAGTTGCATTAAGACCGATATACCAGTCAGCTTCTGAACGCGCAACTGCTGAAGCGTATAAATTGTCATAGGCTTTACCTGGTTTTAAATTTGCAAAACCATCTTTAATTGCTTTATCGGTTACAGAAGAAATCCATAAACGTTTGATTGGTTTATTTATCTTAACTTTATCGATAATCCAGCGTGCGACTAATTCCCCTTCACGTCCAGCGTCTGTTGCTACAATAATTTCATTTACATCTTTTCTAAGTAGCTGACTTTTTACAGCATTAAATTGTTTACCAGTTTGTTTAATAACCGTTAATTTCAAACGCTCAGGTAGCATCGGTAAATCTTCTAAATTCCACTTTTTATATTTCACATCATAGCTTTCTGGATCAGCTAATGTAACAAGATGGCCTAAAGCCCAAGTTACAATATATTTACTACCCTCAAGATAGCCGTTTCCTTTTTTATCACACTTCAGTACACGAGCAATATCTCGTGCAACGGAAGGTTTTTCAGCGATTACAACGCTTTTTGACATATTAAAAACATCCTTTCAAATTTCCATAAGTTAAATATAGCATACATCTTCTTGAGATTCAGTTTCGCTCCATATTTGAGCTGTTTTTAATGGAGTGAACAAAATCCCAACTGATTAAAGTTTCACTTTATCAGTTGCTTCTATATTAAATAGAAAAGTAAAGAACTTGTTATTTTACTAGAATAAGAGTAGACTTTGAAGTAGATGAATAAGAAACACATGGGAGTTTGTGGATACAAACTGAGAGTATGACTAGTCCGTCATTGACCATTTGAACCTGTTGGATAATGCCAGCGTAGGGAGAGTGTAAAAGCACATGTTCAGGCACTTTGCGTACGCGCGAAGTGTCTTTTTGTGTATCTCCCATCATTATAGTTAGGAGATGAAAAGGATGAATATGAAAGAAATTAGTAAAGTAGTGGATTTGGTGAGAGAATCTAATCCGCTTGTTCATAATATTACAAATGTTGTTGTAACAAATTTTACTGCTAACGGTTTGTTGGCACTTGGGGCATCGCCTGTAATGGCGTATGCAAAAGAAGAAGTAGCAGAAATGGCTAGCATTGCTGGAGCGTTAGTATTAAATATGGGGACACTTCGTCCTGAAGAAGTAGAAGCGATGTTACTCGCAGGTAAATCAGCAAATGCGAACAATGTGCCAGTACTATTTGATCCAGTTGGTGCAGGAGCAACTTCGTATCGAACAGAAGTTGCGAGACATATTCCGGCTGAAATCGATTTAGCAATTATCCGCGGAAATGCAGCTGAAATAGCAAATGTTATTAATGAGAAATGGGAAATTAAAGGGGTAGACGCTGGTACTGGACATGGCAATGTTGTAAGTATTGCAAGGCAGGCAGCAGACGAATTAAATACAGTTGCGGTTATTACTGGAAAAGAAGATGTTGTTACAGATGGAGAGAGAACTATTGTTATTCGAAACGGTCACCCTATTTTAACGAAAGTTACGGGAACAGGTTGTTTACTAACTTCGGTAATAGGAGCATTTGTAGCAGTAGAAAAAGATTATGTAAAAGCAGCAGTAGCTGCATTAACATTTTATGGAGTAGCAGCGGAACTAGCAGCGGCTAAAACGGTAGAAAAAGGACCTGGTAGTTTCCAAATTGAATTTTTAAATCAGTTAGCGAATACTACTTCTGATGATATTGAGAAGTATGGGAAGATTGAGGAGTTAAAGTAAGGGGGAGGAAACACACGATGCGCATTGAAACAAAGAAAATGTCTAAGTTATTACAGGTGTATTTTATTATGGGAAGTAATAATTGCGCGAAGGATCCTTTATCTGTATTGAAAGAAGCATTAGATGGTGGAGTGACACTTTTTCAATTTCGTGAAAAGGGAGAAGGGGCTTTAATTGGAGAAGAAAGAGTGCGTTTTGCAAAAGAATTGCAGGCGCTTTGTAAGGAATATAGTGTTCCTTTCATTGTAAATGATGATGTAGAATTAGCCATTGAATTAGATGCAGATGGTGTTCATGTAGGACAAGATGATGAAGGAATTACATCTGTTCGTGAAAAAATGGGAGATAAAATTATCGGCGTATCTGCTCATACAATTGAAGAAGCACGCTTTGCAATCGAAAACGGAGCAGATTATTTAGGTGTTGGACCTATTTTCCCAACGAGTACGAAAAAAGATACGAAAGCGGTTCAAGGAACGAAAGGATTAGCTTATTTTAGAGAACAAGGAATTACAGTGCCAATCGTTGGTATTGGTGGGATTACAATTGAAAATACAGTGGCAGTTATAGAAGCGGGTGCGGACGGTGTTTCAGTTATTTCAGCAATTAGCTTAGCTGAATCTGCGTATGAAAGTACGAGAAAATTAGCTGAAGAAGTAAAGAGAAGTTTGTAGGGAAGGACGTGTAGTATTTTAAGTGCTACATGGAGAAATAGACTGCCCCAAAATTTAAACAAATATTTGATTAAAAAAGCACAAACCTTTTTAAATAAAGGTTTGTGCTTTTTCTTTAAAACATAATTGAAATTAAGAGCATTCCAATTCCGATAGAAGTAAATGTTGCAATTAGGCCCGGAATCATAAAACTATGATTTAATACGTATTTACCGATACCTGTTGTACCAGTGCGGTCGAAGTTAATGGCAGCAACGATTGTTCCATAGTTTGGAATGAAGAAGTATCCGTTCACTGCAGGGAACATAGCAATCAGTAATGCTGGCGGAATACCAAGAGATAGTCCAAGTGGCATTAAGGCACGAACTGTTGCTGCTTGGCTGTACAGTAAAATAGATAGAATGAATAATGCGATAGCAAATAGCCATGGTGCACTTGTTACTAAATGCTGAATGGATCCTTGAATCATATTTAAGTTTCCGTTAAAGAAAGTATCTCCCATCCAAGCGATACCGAAAATAGCAACAACTGCTGTTGCTCCTGCTTTAAAGACGTTACCAGATACAATGCTTTCTACATTTGGTTTACAGAAAATAATAATAAGGGCCGCGATAGTTAACATAACCATCTCAATTGTGTTCGGCATGGAAAGACGAGCTAACTTCCCATCAACTATCCATCCTGGACGAAGTGCTTCAAATGAACCAAGAAGTACAACAAGGAAGGTTCCTACAAGGAAAAGGATAACTGATAATTTGGCGCCCTTTACACCTACAAATTCTTTTTTCTCTTCAAGTTTAGGAATCATTCCTTCGTTTAATCGTTTTAAGTATTCAGGGTCTTCATTTAATTCTTTTCCCATCTTACTAGCAACAAATGCTGCTAACATACAAGCAATGAAAGTAGAAGGAATACTCACTTTTAAAATATCTAATAAAGTGATTTTATAGTCAGCTAACATTGCTAAAAGAGCAACTGTGGCAGCTGAAATTGGACTAGCTGTAATTGCTTGTTGAGAAGCGATTACGGCAATCGACATTGGGCGTTCCGGTCTAATCCCTGATTCACGAGAGACTTCTGCAATAACAGGAAGTACAGAATAGGCAACGTGACCAGTACCTGCACATAGTGTGAATAAATAAGTAACAATTGGAGCAAAAAAAGTAATACGCTTTGGATTTTTTCGTAATGCTTTTTCAGCTAGATGAACAAGATAGTCCATTCCTCCAGCAGCTTGCAAAGCACCAGCAGCTGTAATTACTGCCAAAATCATAAGCATTACATCGATAGGAGGCGCGGTAGGTTGTAAGTGGAAGACAAAAACGAGTATTGCCATACCAACTCCACCCATTACTCCTAAACCAACTCCGCCTAGGCGTGCACCAATAAAAATACAGAGTAACAAGGTAAGAAATTGTAGCCAAAACATGATAAACTACCTCCGAAATTCATTAGTTAAGATATATTCGAATAGTTTAATTTGAATGAAAATTAAATAAATACCCGAAGAAATCCTTGTTATTAATACATTTTTTATTATATAACACAAAAAAAGTAACATTCACGTACTTTTTGAAATTATTTTGAAAAAACAATGCGTTAAAAATTTGTATTTATATCTCTAAATAAGTAGACATTTTGATTTATATGTTGTAATCTTTGAAAGAGAATAAATTAATTCTCATAGAACTCCCATATCGTTCAACTCGTTCAGCGAGAAAGGCAAACTGATGGAAACATGAGGACGCAAAACTACAGGAGCTAAGGTCGAAAGGCTATGCTAGCCAGTTACCGGACGGATAGGGTTGGTCTTTGCCAATGCTTTTACATTGGCTTTTTTTTATTCTCGAACATATTGAGAAACATTTTTAAACAAAATATTCATATATTTTGTTTTTTTGTTTATGTTAGTTAAGGAAGGTGGATATTAATGAAAAAATATTGGCATAAGTTATCGTTCCTTCAAAAGAACGTCTTATTAACCGTACTAGTTATTTTGACGCTTGTTGGAAGTATGGGTGCGTTAAGTTTCAACATGTTTCAAAATAGTATGATGTCTTTATTTGAAAGGCAGTCTATTGAAACAGGAGAAATAGTATTAAAAAAATTGGATTTAGAGTTAGTTAGAGACATGGCGAAAGATCCTACAGCCGAAAAAGTGAAAAAAGAAAAGTTAACAGAGAAATTAGATGAAGTTTCAAAAGAATTGAAAAGTGTTGGACAAACGTATGTTACAGGAGCAAAGCCGAATGAAAAGCGAGAATTAAAACTCGTTGGTTTGACTACAGAGTTAACAAATGCATTCCCTATAAAGACGGGAGATTATTATGAACAACCCGCTCATTGGATGAAGGCATACGATAAAGTGATTGATACGAAAAAGGCACAAATGACAGAAGTATATGAAGATGAAATAGGTTCGTGGGTGACAATATTAGAACCAATTACGGATGGAGAAAACAATATTGTTGCAATTATTGCGGCTGACCTAGATGCTTCCATTGTTCCTATTACAAAAGAGAAGTTTATGATACAGGGCTTACTCTTTATCATTATTTCATTAGCAATTGCGACTATTACTCAATTCTTTATCGTGCGTCACTCGCTAGCTCCATTAAAAGATTTACGAGAAGGGTTACGTAAAATTGGTGAAGGAGACTTAAGTATTAAATTAAAAGAAAGACCAGATGATATTGGAATTATTAATGTTTATTTCAATAACACGATTGAAAAATTTAAAGGGATTATAGATAAAGTAAGGCAAACTGCTGAGCAAGTTTCTTCTTCTTCGCAAGAGTTGTCAGCGAGTACAGAGGAAAATAGCATGGCAGTTCAAGAGATTGCAAGTTCTATTGAAGGTTTAAGAGTAGGGGCACAGTCTCAAAAAACGTCAGTACAACAATGTTTAGGAATTGTACATGGAATGGAAGATAAGGTAGAAGAGATAACTGGGGCTGCAAAACAAGTTGCAGTTGCTTCTGAAGGTATGGAGCAACATTCAATTGAAGGTAATGAAGTGATTGGACAAATTATTAATCAAATGAGTTTAATCCAAAATGCAGTACAAGATTTATCTTCCATCATTTATTCGTTAGAAACAAGGTCAAAAGAAATTAGTGATATCGTAACTGTAATTACAGGTATTTCAAATCAAACAAATCTATTAGCTTTAAATGCTTCTATTGAGGCTTCACGTGCTGGAGCAGCTGGAAGAGGGTTTGCGGTTGTTGCTGATGAAGTACGAAAATTAGCAGAACAAACTGAAGCGTCTGCAAAAGATATAGCGAAATTAATTGGTGAAACACAAGCTGAGACAGAAGATGCTGTAGTTTCCATGCAAAAAGGTTCAAAAGAAGTAGAAACTGGAATTTCACTTGTTCAAAGTAGTGGAGATTTCTTTGAAAAAATTTCAAAATCAGCGCAATCTGTTACAGATCAAGTAAAAGCTGTTTCTGGTAATTCGAGTGACATTTTACAAAATAGCCAAAATATTGTTCAAGTTGTAAATGAATTATCGCATATTGCAAATACTTATGCCAACAGCAGTAGTAATGTTGAAGAAAGCATGAAAGAGCAAGAAATATCAGTACAAGATATTGCAGAATTAGCGACTTCTTTAAGTTGGCTTTCTCAGGAATTACAAGAGCTAATTGGTGAGTTTAAAAGTGAATAAGAAGAAAGATCAATTCTAATCAAAGGGGGATCCCCCTTTGATTATGAATTGAACGAATCTGCCCGTTAATAAGGGATGAAAAAGGTGTGAATTTTCACACCTTTATTATATTTGAGAGAGGAATTTACATAAATATGAAATTAGCGATTTCTTATAATGAGATGGTAAAAGAATTTTTAGGAAAAGTAGAAGGAAATATTACAATACCTAAAGATGTGCAAGGAAAAGAAATTAGAATGAAAAGAAAAACGGAACTGTTTCTAAATTTGACTCATATTGTAGATTTAATAGGAGCGACTGCAACGTGGTTATATCATATTTCTAAAGAAAAACATATTGTCGTGTTTTATCATGTAAGAGGAAGTTTATTTCCGATTACTATTGAAGTTTCTAATTTTCTTTCCTATGAAAGTTTGAATCTACAGATTGAAGAGCAACTGGAACAAATTAAAGAAATAAATGCGGAAGAAATAGAAGAGTTTCAAAATGGTAAGAAATTATATGAAATGTCACCTATTATTATTGGTGAAACATATTATGAGCTACAAGATGCGAATACATTACAATTTGTATTTAGTAAAAATATGCAAAGTGTAGAAATAATATTTAATAGTGTTAATTGGAAAGAGACAACGATTACTCGTTATGCACAACAAATACAAGGTGTTTTAATTGATAAATCACAAAATAATAATAAACGCATAAAACATTTTAATATTATTACAGAGGCCGAGATGGCACTTTATAGTCAAGTGAATGATACGACAGCGGTATATCCTGAGAAAAGTATCGTCGATATGTTCTATAATACTGTTACTCAATTTCCAAATCGTATAGCTTTATCTTCAAGGGAAGGTACTTTAACTTATGAGGAGTTAAATAAAAAAAGTAATCAAATAGCTCATATGTTAATTAAAAACGGCGTGCGATTAGGAGACTATGTTGGAATATTTATGAAACGTAGCATAGACACAGTAGTAAGTATGGTAGCTATATTAAAAGCTGGTGCAGCGTATGTTCCAATTGATCCAGATTATCCCGAAAGTAGAATACAGTACATTATTCAAGATAGCCAAGCGAAAGTTATATTGATGAAAGAGACGCCTATAACATGTGATGGAGTTCAAACTGTTTCAATTTATGATAGTGAAACTTGTGAAGATATAGATGTAAAGTTGTCTATTCATTGTGATGATGTAGCTTATATGATTTATACATCTGGTTCAACAGGGAATCCAAAGGGAACGATGTTAGCACATAGAGGCGTTGTTAATCTGTATACTTGGATGAAAAAGCAATATGAATTGACAGAAGAGGATGTATTTGCCCAATTTCCTTCCTTTAGTTTCGATGCCTCTGTATGGGAGTCATTTGCTTCTTTATTCTGTGGAGGAAACTTGTATGTATTATTAGAGGAAGAGCGATTGTCTGTAGAAGCATTTGCACATGCAATCTATAAAGTGAAAGCAACTTCGATCTTGGCATTAGCAACAATTTTTGTTCGACAAGTAGCAACGTATTTAGCAGAAGAAGATATATATAAGCTAGCTTCCCTAAAAAGAATTGCGATTGGCGGTGAAATGTTGCCTGTAGAGGTTATTAAATTGTGGAGAGAAAGAATAGGTACAAATGTTGAAATTCATAATGTATACGGACCGACAGAATGTACTGTAGTGACGACAACCTATAAAATACCTAGTCAGTTAAATGAGGATGTTGCGAGTATTCCCATTGGTAAACCATGTGCTAATTATCAAGTTATGATTTTGGATGAGAATATGAATCTTTGTCCAATTGGTGTACCTGGTGAATTATATATAGATTCAGTAGGATTAGCAAAAGGGTATTTTAATAAACCTAATAAAACAATTGAAGCTTTTATTCCGAACCCTTTTAATCCTATAGTTAATATATATAAAACAGGTGATATCGTTAAGTTGCTAGAGGATGGAAATATAGAGTTTTTACATCGGAAAGATGATCAAGTAAAAATTAGAGGACATCGTATTGAACTAGGAGAAATCCAAAGTAAAATTTCTCAAAATCATAATATAAAAGAAAATGCTGTTTTTGCTAAGAAGAGTAAGGAAGGTAGCCAATATTTAATCGCGTTCTATACAACTTTAAATAAAAAAGAAATACCAGAATTAGTTTATCAGTTACAAGAGCAGTTACCAGATTATATGGTGCCATCTAAACTAATTTATATTAATGAATTACCACTTACACCTAATAAAAAGATTGATGTTAAAAAGTTAGCCCAGTTAGAAGAAAAGTATGAACCGCTTCGTCTACAAGAATATGTTGCACCTTCTAATAAAGCAGAGAAGCAAATAGCGAATGCTTGGGCGGAAGTATTAGGAATTTCAAAAATTGGAGTGCATGATGATTTCTTTACAATTGGTGGACACTCATTGAAAGTATTACGAGTATTAACATTGTTAAAAGAAGACTTCTCGCATTTAACAATTCAAGATTTCTTTAAAGAAAGAACGATATATGGATTAGCTCGAATTGAGCGAGAAGTAAAAGTAGAGAAAGAAGAAGTATTTCGGGAATATAAAGTAATTCACGAACCAGATACTATTACGTATGCAAACGTTTTTGAAGAAAAACAGATTTCAAATGTCTTTTTAACAGGAGCTACTGGTTATTTAGGATCACACATATTATATGAATTGCTAAGAGATACATCTGCTACTATTTATTGTTTAGTAAGACCAACCAAAGATGTGCAGCAAAGAATTATAGATACATTAACAGGCTATTTTAATGATATATGTGAAGAATGGTTACAGCGTATACAGGCCGTAGCTGGCGATCTAGGAGAAGAGTATCTTGGGATGAGCGAAGAAGAATTTATGTTCATCAGTTCTAAGATGGATACGATAATTCATTGCGGTGCAGATGTAAGACATTTTGGAGATGTAAAACAATTTGAAAATATAAATGTACAAGGGACTAGCCGTATGCTAGCATTAGCGGAAAAAGGCGCTACATTCCATTTTATTTCTACAATTGGTATCCCGTTAGAATTAGCGGTAGATCAATGGGATACATACATGAAAACTGGTGATTTTAATTACAGTGTAGACTTAGAGAATGTATATTCAAATAGTAAACTACAAGCGGAAAACATTGTTCGTGAAGCAATGAAAAATGGTTTGCGTGGAAATATTTATCGTGCAGGTAATTTAGCATGTCATTCAGAAACAGGTTCGTTCCAACAAAATATTGAAGGAAACGCATTTTATCGTCTTATTAAAACAATGCTATTAATTGGGAAAGCACCAAATGTGAAGTGGAAAGTTGATTTCACACCAATTGATTTTGCTAGTAAATCAATTGTATCGTATTTACAAGATGCGCAAATTGTAGGAGAGACGTTACATATTTGTCATCCACATCAAATTGAGTTTGAACAATTTATACAGCTAATTGGAGAGTGTGGATACAATCTTGAAATGGTTCCACTTTCAGAATATGAAAATGCCGGACTGGAATTAGCAAAGGGAAATGAAGTAATAGCAGAGTTAATTGCTTCTCAAGTTGCAGGAGATGGAGCACAGCAATCTGAAATTGTAATGGGTACACGTAGAACGAATGAATGGATTAAGAAAAAAGAATTGAAAGTACCAGCAATTAATAAAGAATTTATACAGCAGTTATTAGCTTATGGTGAAAAAGTTGGATATTTTCCAAAAATAATGAAATGATTATGCATGCTTTTGTTTGTTCAATAAAATAAATCATGCTACAATGAAAACGAATTAAGGACCGGGGAGCCAATTGGCTGAGAGGATGTAAGTAAACATCGACCCTCAACCTGATCTGGATAATGCCAGCGTAGGGAGTTACTTAAAGTGATGTAGCATATGTTATTCTATAATAACTTGCATACAAGGCTTTCCTACGCAGTAGGAAAGCCTTTTCTTATTTTTGAAATTTAATTTTATAAGGGGGATTTTATTATGTCACAACAAGTTACAATGTCATTTTCAGTAGTACCACAAGCGAAAACGAAAGATGTATATTCTGTTGTCGATAAAGCAATTGAAGTTGTGCAACAATCGGGAGTTCGTTATGAAGTAGGGGCAATGGAAACAACTTTGGAAGGAGAATTAGATGTACTTCTTGATGTCGTTAAACGTGCACAACAAGCTTGCGTCGATGCTGGAGCAGAAGAAGTGATTACTTCTATTAAAATCCATTATCGTCCAAGCACTGGTGTAACGATAGATGAAAAGGTTTGGAAGTACCGTGATGAATATGCAAAACCAGAAGCAATCTAAACTTATTACAACTATTTGGCTTATCCTTCTCATTGCGATATGGGAAGGATCTGTTTCATTATTTAAAATCGAACCGTGGATTTTACCAAAGCCTTCTGCCATTGTTCAAGAATTAATTGGGATGAAAGATTTACTATTACCAAATACGATGCAAACACTGCAGGAAGTTATAATTGGACTATTCTTTGCAATTTTATTGGGGACGAGCATCGCAATTATTATGGACGTTATACCGTTATTTCGTATTTTAATAAATCCATTGCTCGTTATTTCGCAAACAATTCCAATTGTTGTACTTGCACCACTATTTATTATTTGGTTTGGATATGGGATGTTGCCGAAAGTAATGGTCGTAATACTCGTTTGTTTCTTCCCAATTGCGCTTAGTATTTTAGAAGGTTTTCAAACAGTAGATAAAAACATGTTGAAGCTGTTACAAACAATGAAGGCGACGAAATGGCAAGTTTACCAGAAAGTAAAATTTCCAGCAGTGCTTCCATACTTTTTCTCAGGCTTAAAAATTGCAGTTACATATAGCGTAATGGGGGCAATTATCGGAGAATGGCTCGGTGCAAGTGAAGGATTAGGCGTTATGCTTACGAGGGCTACAAAATCCTTTTTGACTGCCCGAGTATTTGGTGTTGCAGCAATCATCGTTATGGTGACATTGTGTCTGTATTTTATCGTAGAGTTTATGGCAAGAATAACAGCACCATGGATATATAGAAAGGACGGCAGAAAATGAAAAAAGGTTTGAAAGTTATGTTAGCTGCCTTAGTAGCGGTAGGCGTGGCTGGATGTAATCCGGCGAAGAAAGAAGAAAGTAAAAGTAAAGATCAAAAAGTAAAAGTAGTATTAGATTGGTTTCCAAATACGAATCATACTGGCTTATATGTAGCACAAACGAAAGATTATTACAAAAAGCAAGGATTAGATGTAGAAATTATTCAACCGGGTGACAATGTAACAGCAGAGCAAATGATAGCATCAGGAAAAGCTGACTTCGCAATAAGCGCACAAGAAAATGTAACGTTGGCTCGTGTGGAAGGGATTCCTGTTGTATCTGTCGGAGCGATTATTCAGCATAACACTTCAGCATTTGCATCAATTAAGAAAGATAATATGACGTCACCGAAAGATTTTGAAGGTAAACGTTACGGCGGCTGGGGAGGACCAGCAGAAGAAGCGACATTAAAGACGATTATGGATAAGCATCAAGCTGATTTTAATAAAGTTGAAAAAATCATCTTAGGACAAACCGATTTCTTTAAATCAATCGGCCGTGATGCAGACTTTGAATGGATTTATTACGGATGGGATGGAATTGAAGCGAAGCGCCAAGGAAAAGAGTTAAATACGATTATGGTAAAAGACTTAGACCCAGCGCTTGATTTCTATAGTCCTGTTATTATTACGAGTGAAAAACATACGAAGCAAGATAAAGACTTTGTGAAAAAGTTTATGAGTGCAACAACAGAAGGTTATAATTTTGCAATTAAGGAACCGAAAGAAGCTGCTGATATTTTAATTAAAGCTGTTCCAGATGTAAATAAAGATTTAGTTCAAGAAAGCCAAAAATGGTTAAGTACGAAGTATCAAGATGATGCTAAAGCATGGGGAGTACAGAAGGAAGAAATTTGGACGAATTACATGAATTTCTTATATGACAACAAAGTTATTAAAAAGAAAATCGATGTAAAAGATGCTTTTACAAATGAATTCCTTCCAAGTGAAAAATGAGCGGATTACAAATAAAAAATATAGTGAAATCTTTCGATGGAAAGAATGTACTAGAGAAGATTAGTGCCTCTATACAAGAGGGAGAGTTTGTCTCCTTTGTAGGCCCGAGTGGTTGCGGGAAAAGCACATTATTAAACATGATTGCAAATGTTGAAAAACCAACAAGCGGGAACGTAACGTATAACGATAAGCAAGTACAAGAGCAAGATGTTGTTAGTTATATGCCACAACAAGATTTATTACTACCGTGGCGATCAGCTTTGCAAAATATCGTTCTTCCGTTAGAAATTGAAGGAAAGCCGAAAAAACAAAGACTGACAGAAGGAATGGAAGCATTAAAGCAGTTCGAACTAGATGAATATGCAGACCATTATCCAGATGAATTGTCTGGTGGTATGCGTCAAAGAATTAGTTTTCTGCGCACCTATTTATGTGAAAAGCCAATTATGCTGCTTGATGAGCCTTTTGGAAAGTTAGATGCATTTACAAAAATGGAAGTACATAGCTGGCTTTTAAACTCTTGGCATCAAGAGAAGCAAACAATCGTTATGGTGACACATGACTTAGATGAGGCAATCTTGCTGTCTGACCGTGTATTTATTTTATCTCAAAGACCAGCGTCAATAGTTGGCGAGGTACAAGTGAAATTACCTAGGCCGAGAACGATGGATATGTTAACATCACTCGAATTAAAAAAGGATAAAGAAGAGATTTTAAGTGTGTTAGCTCCTTATATGAAAAAATAGAAAAAGCTGATGTTTTAATTTTAGACGAACCGACTAATCATTTGGATGTAGAAACTAAGATGGCTTTACAGGAAGCGTTACAACAATACAAAGGAACGGTTTTAATTGTCTCACATGAACCTTCTTTCTATGAATCGTGGATAACAAAAGTATGGAATATAGAAGATTGGAATGCTGAACAATATGAATAAAGAAAAGGCATTAGCTTTTATGGGCTAATGCCTTTTCTTTGTGATTAACATGATTTTCGAGAACTCTTACATGAGAATTGTATGAAGAAGCACTCTTATGGTGCGCTTATAAGCGTGCTTTTTCTTTTGTTATATTTATAATAATACGAAAGCCTTTCCCTAACAGGTGACTATCTTTCTTTATATATATAGATAGTTCAAAATGGAATAAAAATAATTCCTATATGTAAAGGATAATATGGATATTATAGGAAGACAATAGAAATTAAAGGGAATTCATTTAAAATTCAAATGAACTTCATATAAACTTCATATAGAAACTAAATATAATTATAATAGTTTATTTTATTTTTTGATTTTTCATAAAATTAAAAGTTTGAATTTAGGATGTATTGCTCAAACCTAAATTCAAACTTTAGTGAAAGAATTAATGGATATTACGTCTAGTTTTCGCTAATTACGGCATTTAAAAGTTCGGCAGGATTACCCGTTCCTGCACCGCCAATTGTAATAGATCCACTAGGAGGAATTTCGCCATTCCATCCTGCGTTCGTAATTACATAATGGTTATTTGTTTTACTACTAATTTTAGAATCCCAAACTTGTGTTAAATTGCCGCTATAATCAAATTCTAATTTCCAATTTTTAATAGGAGTCGTTCCATTATTTTTGATTATAATCGAGAAGTTATAACCGCTGCCCCAATTCGAAGTGACTGAAAATGTAGCAGTGCCATTTCCATCAGGAGGTGTCGTATTAGCTTCATCCGTTTTGACAGTAAGAGCGGTAGGTTGTGATTTATTTCCAGCAGCATCTTTGGCAATTACTGAAAATGTGTATTCTGTATTAGGTTTTAAGTTTTTAATTGTAATGCTATTTGTTGTTGTACTCCATTTCTCTTCTCCAGCAGTAATTTCATATTCCGTAACTCCTACGTTATCAGTAGATGCAGTCCAGTTTAATTGAACTGAATTTGAATTTTTATTCGTAACTACAATGTTTTTAACATTCGTTGGTGGCTCAGTATCTTTTTGACTAATAGGTCCACCAAGTAATTCTTTTACTAGCGTATCAAGTAATTTTGGACCACTGCAACTATATTTTGGACTTGTACGGCAATCTCCGCTTAGTTCCCAAAACATTGCTCCACTTAAACCTTTCGTCTTTATATAGTCTGTTTTGTATTTCATAGATTCATTGTCATCGTAGCTAATAAATGTGCCTGTAGTTGCATTATATAAATAAGGTACTTTAGCTGTGTCATTCCAGTAGCGTACAAAACCATTTTTATTAACGTAATTGGCTGCTAAATCACCGTAATCATACACACCCGTGTCACCGGTAGAATAATCATCCCAAGTACCTTTAGAAGCAAGTTTCCCATCACTACCTGGTTTGCAAGGTTGATATTGTCCGTTATTTTCCTTGCCACAACTTTTCCAGCCACGTCCGTAAAAGGGTACGCCTAATACTAGTTTATCGACTGGAACACCTTCATTTGTATAAACATTTATAGCACCATCTACGTAAAAATTCGTATTTGCTGCTGGGTCATTTGGATCCTTATATAGAGCTGCATTATGATTAGAAGTAGCTTCCCATCCGCCGTGGAAATCATATGTCATAATATTAATCCAATCGAGTATTTGAGAAATTTTCTTTAGCTCTGTATGATCAGCGTAGCGTTGGCTTGCGCCTGAAGCGATTGTTAGTAAATATTGTTTGCCATCTTCAGCACCTGCTTTATTCAAAGCATTTCGGACGTCTTGAAGAAGGAGAGTGAAATTTTGTTTATCTTCAGGACGATAACTACCACCAGGAATCGTTTCAACGCCCGGATATTCCCAGTCTAAATCTACGCCATCAAACCCATATGCGCGAAGAAAAGCTACTGTAGAGTCAGCAAATACTTTTCTTGTTTTTTCATCAGCGGCCATATCAGAAAAGCGGTTAGACCAAGTCCAGCCACCAACGGAAATAATTGTTTTTAAGTGAGGATATTTAGCTTTTAATCGTTTTAGTTCACCGAAATTTCCGCAACGGGCATATTTATCGCAATCTTCCCAAGTTGTCCCTGAGCCAGGATACGATTTGGTAACATCAGCCCATGGTTCCCCGAGTACGAGAGTACCATTAGGAACCTCTTTATTTTGCAATGGTACACCAGATTCTTTACAGTTCCACGTTTGTTTATTTGGATTATCAGGATGAGTAGAAGGGTTTCCATGTTTTCCATTCCAACAAATATCCGCGAAAGCATAGTTAAGGTGAGTAAGTTTTGATGCATCAATGTCAGCAACTTGATAATTACGTCCGTAAACCCCCCACGAAGGAAAGTACCCAACAATTTTTTGACTTTGCTTTGGTGAATCTGCTAATGCGAGATTTGGAGTAATAAAATTTGTGAGAAAAAGAGGTAAGAAAAGTAGTATGGATAGTAATAGCAGTGTGAATTTTTGAGACCTCATAGCCATTTCTCCTTTCAAAATAAAAGATATATTTAAAGGCATACGCCAATAAATCAAAATGAATCTAGACGTGTGAAACGTCTAGATAAAATGATCAGACATCACGAAGTCTATACAAGGGAGCTGGGGGTGATTAAATCGTAACAAATGTAAGATTTAGTGTAAACGCTTTATTAAGTTGAAAAAGACTTTCTCAATACAAAAAGGCTTGAATACAAACTATATATGAAAACGAAAAATCGGTATGGGAGGAAAAAGCTCATTATAAATAAATTTGAGAAAAAATTGTATAGAGCCAATTATTAAAGACGTAGAAAGATAAGGAAATATCATGTAAAATAATAGTAAAAATATGTAAAGGAGGGAATAGTGTGGATGTGTTTTTGAACATTGCTGAAGAAAAAATTCGACAAGCAATACGGAATGGTGATCTTGATTATCTTCCGGGAAAAGGAAAACCACTACAATTAGAAGATCTTTCAATGGTACCTCCAGAACTTAGAATGAGTTATAAAATTTTAAAAAATGCGGGAATGATTCCACCAGAAATGGAACTACAAAAAGATATATTAAAAATAGAGGATCTAATTGCTTGCTGTTATGATGAAGAAGAGAGAAAGAAATTACGAGAAGAGTTAACAGCAAAAACTCTGCGTTTTCAGCAGGCAATGGAAAAGAGAAAGATTAAAGATAGTTCAGCTTTTCGTATGTATTAAGACAAAGTATTTCGTAAATTACGCTGAGAGGGATAAGATGAATACATTTAAAACGATAGAAGAATTAGCGACCTATATCAAAGAACAACAATTGGTACTTCTGTTTATTAAAACGGAAAATTGTGGTGTTTGTGATGTTATGCTAAGAAAAGTAAATTGCGTATTAGAGAATTATGATTACGTAGAGAAAATAGAGATATTACTACAAGATATGCAAGAGATTGCGGGGCGATATGGAGTATTTACAGGGCCAACAATTTTATTATTTCATAATGGAAAAGAAATTCTTCGTGAATCACGCTTCATTTCACTTGAAAATCTAGAAAGAACCATTCAATTATTCGAGGAATAAGGGAGGCTTTTATATGGAATTTATTATTGTCATACTATTATTTGTTGTAGTTGGAATAATCGTAACAGCAGTTCGATCGAACAAAAAGAAGGTAAATCTTACAAAACAAAATAACATTCATAATTCATCTAACAGCTCATCACCATTATTTTTCTTTGCTGGATCTGATAATGATAGCTCGCATGATGGCGGCTCACATGATTGTGGAGGGTCTTTTGGGGGAGATAGCGGAGGAAGCTGCGGTGGCGGTGGTGATTGATGAAAATGCGCCTTATATAGGCGTATTTCTTTTTAAACAAACGTTTGATTAGTCGGCTTACATATGCATAAACACAGTTAAACAAACGTTTGATTAATATTTTTAACATACTAAGGGGAATGGAAATGAAAAGGGAACCGAAAGTGAAAAATAAGGGGAAAGTAGTGTTATTTTTATTAGCTGCGGGAGGCGTATTTCTTGTTAAATTAGCATTTAAATTTGGAACCATACATATGATTCGAACTTGGTTTGAAAGTACGTTTTCTTAAATAAGGAATATAGCCTCTTGCGATAGAGGTTTTTGATTTGTTATTATTAGACTGAACGGTCGGTTTAAAGAGGTGTGAATATGAGAAGAAGCGCAGAAGAGATAAAGAAAGAAATTGCATATAAAGCAGAAAGTCTATTTTCACAGAAGGGCTACGCAGCTACATCTATGGAAGAGATTTGTGAAATTACAGAGCGAAGTAAAGGAAGTATTTATTATCACTTTAAAAGTAAAGAAGAATTATTTTTATTTGTAGTGAAACAGCATACGTATGATTGGATTGAAAAATGGAATGAAAAAGAGAAGTTGTATAGCACTAGTACTGAAAAACTATATGGTCTCGCGGAATATCATGTAGAGGACATACAGCAACCAATTTCAAATGCAATAGAGGAATTCTCTATGAGCCAAGTTGTAAGTAAAGAGATTCTGGATGAACTGTTAGCTTTAACTAGAGAATCATATGTTATGTTTGAGAAATTAATTGAAGTAGGTATACAGTCTGGAGAGTTCCGTGAAGATAATACTCGTGATCTTATGTATATTGTGAACGGATTATTATCAGGACTTGGAGTGCTTTACTACGAATTAGATTATAAAGAGCTGAAACGTATTTATAAAAAGGCAATAGATGTATTGTTAAAAGGAATGGCAGCTGAATAATAGGTCAGTTGCTTTTCTTACAAAATAAATTAGACCGAACGGTCGGTTTGTGAAAGGGGAATGAAAATGAACGCTTTATTTAAAAACCGAGCATTTATGCTCGTTATGGCGTCTGATATTTTACAACAATTTGCAATTTGGATCAGAAATATGGCTCTTTTGTATTTTATAATGGAGCGAACGAATAATGATCCAGTTTCTGTTTCGTTGTTATCAGTTATGGAATATGCACCTATTTTTATTTTCTCGTTTATCGGTGGTGCGCTAGCTGATCGCTGGAATCCGAAAAGAACAATGGTCGCTGGAGATGTATTAAGTGTACTGTCTATTATAGGAATTGTCTTGTTGTTAAAAATGGATTATTGGCAGGCTATATTTTTTGCAACACTCATTTCCGCGATTGTAGGTCAGTTTTCTCAGCCCTCATCTTCGCGTATATTTAAGCGCTATGTAAAAGAAGAAGAGGTAGCAAATGCGATTGCATTTAACCAAACATTACAGTCATTATTTCTGATTTTTGGACCAGTGGTAGGATCGCTTGTGTATACACAACTTGGTTTATTTACGTCACTATATAGCTTAATCATTTTATTTTTGTTATCTGCTATCGCCCTTTCATTCTTACCAAAATGGGTTGAAAAAGAGCAAGTGGCGAGAGATTCATTAAAAAATGATATAAAAGAAGGTTGGAAGTATGTTCTTCATACGAAAAATTTACGTATGATTACGATCACTTTCACCATTATAGGCTTAGCTGTTGGATTAACAACTCCATTAGAGGTATTTCTTGTAATAGAGCGCCTTGGAATGGAAAAGGAAGCAGTTCAATATTTAGCTGCAGCTGATGGAATAGGTATGTTAATTGGTGGTATTGTTGCTGCAATTTTCGCTTCAAAAGTGAATCCGAAAAAGATGTTTGTATTCGGTATGGGCATATTAGCAATGTCATTTTTAGTAGAAGGGCTATCTACATCATTTTGGATTACTAGTTTCATGAGGTTTGGAACAGGTATTTGTTTAGCTTGTGTTAATATTGTTGTCGGTACGCTTATGATTCAACTTGCACCAGAAAATATGGTTGGAAGAGTAAATGGGACGATTTTACCACTGTTTATGGGGGCAATGCTAATTGGAACTTCACTAGCTGGAGGATTAAAGGAACTAACTTCACTAGTTACTGTGTTTTGTATAGCAATGGCACTTATTTTATTAGCGATAGGGCCAGTTCTACGTATGCAAATAAAAAAAGAAGATGTTGCTAATAAAGAGGCACTAACAAATTCGTTAGCTTCGAAATAACTATTGTAAGGGAGCAATATTGCTCCCTTTTTCTTTGAGGAACTTTTGACAACTATATGAGCCAATTATATACTGATGTTGTAAAAACGATTTTACAGGTTAGGAGCAATGGTGTGAAAAATCAAATCTATGAATTACGCACTGAAAATAATATTTCACAAGGCGCATTAGCTGATAAATGTAAGGTTTCTAGACAAACGATAAATGCAATTGAGAATAATAAATATGATCCAAGTTTAGCGTTAGCATTCCGTTTAGCTGAAGTATTAGGAACAACTGTTGATAAATTATTTTTGTACAAGCAGTAGAGTCGTTCATTATAAGGCGCACCTTTAAAAATAAAAAAGATTCTCTTCTTATGAGAAGAGGATCTTTTCTTATAGCGTTTTAGTCTTTTGACTAGGTGGTGTAACGGATGTGTTATTTTCTGGAACTCTAGTTAGTAAGAATCCTCCTATAATAAACAGAACAATAATACTAAGAACACCAGCGTTTGTTTTTCCTGTTAATTGCGTTGTAACACCGACTAATACCGGACCCATAATTGCGGCAAACTTCCCAAATATATTATAAAATCCGAAGAATTCATTAGCAGATTCTTTTGGTACTAGTTTTGCAAAGTATGAACGACTTAGTGCTTGAATACCACCTTGAGATGTAGCAACTAACATTGCTAAAATCCAAAAATCAAGTGTCGTTTTTAAGAAATAAGCATATATGCAAATGATGATATAAATAATGATACCGACATATAGCATTTTTTTACCTGTGAATGTTGCTGATAATTTTCCGTATAATAAAGCAAATGGACAAGCGACAATTTGTGTTACAAATAATATGATTAATAGATTAGTTGCACTAATACCGAGATCGGTTCCGTAAGCGGTAGACATAGTAATAATTGTATCGACTCCGTCAATATAGAAAAAGTAAGCGATTAGAAACATAAATACAGTTTTATATTCTTTAATATTTTTAAAAGTAGCAGCAAGGCGTTTGAAGCTCATTGTAATTGGTCTAGGGTGACGTTCAATATAGTGCGTTTGCTCTACGTTTTTTAGCATTGGAATTGTAAATAACCCCCACCAAAGAGCTGTTATCGCAAATGAAATTTGACTAGCAATACCAACAGATAAAGGGATAGTTCCTTTTTGAGAAAGAATAATAAGAGCGATACAACCGATAAAAGGAATTGTACTCCCGATATAACCTAATGCAAATCCTCTTGTAGAAATTCGGTCCATTCTATCTTCAGAAGTGACATCTACTAAAAATGCATCATAAAAAATGTTTGCTCCAGCAAAACCGACTAAGGCGAGCATATAGCATCCTAATAATAAGTACCACTGAGATGTTGGAACGACTGCTAACATACTTGTAAATACGATACCGAGTCCAAAGAAGAATGTGAAAAATCGTTTTTTAAATCCTTTATAATCAGCAACTGTGCCGAGAATAGGAGCAAGTATAGAAATTAAAAGTGTTGCGAACGAGTTTGCATATCCCCAATATGCTGTTGAAGTTGCCCCGGATAGTCCAGCTTCTTTTGCAGCTGCTTTAAAGTAAATTGGAAATAATGCAGTTGTAATGACGAGCGAATATACCGAGTTCGCCCAATCGTATAATATCCAGCTTTTTTCTTGTCTGGACATTTTTTTCATATAATGTTCCCCCTTAAATTTGTTTTACTAACAGTGTACAAAAATAAAAATTATAAAAAGAGAAACAGTGATGAATTTTACATAACTTTTACATATATACACAGTTCTTTACAATTGGAGTAAATCCTCTACAATTGCTCCGTCTGTTTCACCTAAGTGTAAACCGAGTAGTCTAGCGATAGTTGGACCTTCATCAATAAGTCTCATATACGGGACGGTAACGCCACTTTTTATTCCTTTCCCAGCAGCGATAAAAATTGTTTCATAGTTAGGTTTTGTTGGAGAGTATCCATGCGTACCAAATGTATATTTTTTACTAGGCGTAACATCTTTTTCAGTAATTTCTTTTATAAAATCTCCTGTATAGTTTTCAGTGAAATAATACCCTTCTCGTGCTTCTAACATGAATAAACAATTACCGTCTGCACCGCAGTCTTTGGCAGCTTCATCATGAAGTATAAATTCAATTCCGTTTTGTTTATTTTGAAGTAGTTCTTCAAGGAGTAGTTGTACCTCCCGAATTGTATCCGTATCATTTTTGTCCTTTACATATACATAGGCAGAGCCGTCGCAACTTTGGCAATAGGCTTTCCAGTCTACTAATTTTCCTTTTTTATTAAGAGATATAAGTCCTCTTTGATGGAATAGCACATTTAATTGGATGGATTTGTTTTCACTTAAAGCGCTATGATCACCAAGGGCAATAATTGTACTTTCTTCGTATAGGTCACTTTCTTTTAGTGCTTGAATAATTTTCCCTAGACGTCCGTCGTGCCTCTGGATAGCAGCTATTGTTTCGTTAGATTCAAAGCCGTGATAGTGTCTTTGCGTGTCTAGATCGGTGAAATGTACGAACATGACATTAGGCTTTTTCGTCTGGATTGTATGCACAGCAGAGGCGAGGACGAAATCATCCAGCTCTGGTTGTGATAAACCATTTCTTATATGGCCGAAACGACGATTTAAATCTAATTGATATAGCGGGCTACCGCTAAATAAGGAAACTAACACTTGATTTTGCCAAGGTCTATTTGGAAAAATTTCTGGTAAATTGTAATCGATGTTCGCTCTTCCAGTAACAGGCCATAGAAGGGCAGCTGTCGTTAAATTTGCTTTGCGCGCTTCATCATACAATGTTGTTCCTTTTATTGATTTTCGATACCAATGCCAATCAGGTGATTCACGCCCTGGTTGAAGTAACGTATTGCTAACAACACCGTGCTTGTTAGGGTAATTACCAGTTACGATTGTTGAGTGGCTTGGATATGTTACAGAAGGATAAATTGGTTCTACTTTTTCGACAATCGTGCCCTTTTTTATTAGAGATTGGAAATGAGGTAGTTTTTGTAGTATAGGAAAATCTAAAGCTGATAAACAGTCGAATGATAAAATAATGACGTGGTTTGTTAATGCTTTATCCATAAAGTTCCCTCCTGATTATATAAAACCTATTATCATATATTACTATTAATACCTAGTAATAAAAATATATTTTTAGGTGAAAATTTATTATTTATTTTCAGAAAAATTAAACATATAATTAAGTATAAGGGAATCTATGGAAGGAGGAAACACTATGGATTGGTTAGATGGATTTGGTATCTTTTACATCATTGGCGGAATCACAATTATCCTTGTATTTGCTATTTCATATTTACTAAAGAAACGGTTTCCAGACAAACAGTTTGATATTATATTTGCACTTAGTTTAATACTTCTTTGTTTAGCGTCCTTTCCTGTTACAATGATGGTCATTGGTGGGTGGGAAGGAATGGGATATGGATTTATTGGTTTCTTCGTCCTACTTGGTACACTTATCGGTATGATTGCACATCAACTTGTGAAAATTACGCGGAAAAGCTACGTATAAAACTGCAAAAAATGAAAAGAATATATAAAAATAAGAAAATTAGCTATTGTTTAAAAAAAGAATTTGTATTATGATAATCAACAAATTTATTTCGTTATAACGATGAAAAAGGATTAGTACATGTTCAACCTTTTTAGCAGAGAGAGAATCCGTCAGGCTGAAAGATTCTTAAAAAGGTAATATGGAACCTGCCTTTGAGTTCTGCATATGCAGCGGGAATTTCCCGTTATCAAAAAGAGAGCATGCGCAATTTTTGTGCATGAATCAGGGTGGTAACGCCGGCAAAGCTCGGTCCCTATTTAGGGATGCGGGCTTTTTTGTATTTTCTAGAAGGAGGAAGACTGACTATGGCAAAAGAACAAGTGCAAGCCATTACGAAGATGGAAGAGGACTTTGCGCAGTGGTATACCGATATTGTAAAAAAAGCCGAACTTGTTGATTATTCAAGTGTAAAAGGGTGCATGATTTTACGTCCGTATGGTTATGCCTTATGGGAGAATATGCAGAAGGTGATGGATGAGAAGTTAAAAGGAACTGGCCATGAAAATGTATATATGCCAATGTTTATCCCAGAGAGTTTATTGCAAAAAGAGAAGGATCATGTTGAAGGATTTGCTCCTGAAGTAGCATGGGTTACGCATGGTGGAGATGAAAAGTTAGCGGAAAGACTTTGTGTACGTCCTACATCTGAAACTTTATTCTGTGAGCACTTTTCAAAAATTGTGCAATCCTATAATGATTTGCCAAAGTTATATAATCAGTGGTGTTCAGTAGTTCGTTGGGAGAAGACAACTAGGCCGTTCCTTCGTACGACTGAATTTTTATGGCAAGAGGGTCATACAATCCATGAAACGGCAGAAGAATCGCAGGCTGAAACATTAAATATTTTAAACTTATATGCTTCTTTCTGTGAGGATTATTTAGCAATACCAGTTATTAAAGGACAAAAAACAGAAAAAGAGAAGTTTGCTGGAGCAAAGGCAACTTATACAATTGAAAGTTTAATGCATGATGGAAAAGCACTTCAAACAGGAACCTCTCATAACTTTGGGACGAATTTCTCAGAAGCATTTGATATTAAGTTTTTAGATCGTAACGGTAAGTGGCAATATGTGCACCAAACATCTTGGGGTGTATCAACAAGAATGATAGGCGGGCTAATAATGGTTCATAGTGATAATAATGGACTTGTAATGCCACCAAAAGTCGCTCCAGTGCAAGTTGTTATTGTACCAATTGCTCAGCATAAAGAAGGAGTTTTAGCAAAAGCAACAGAGTTACAAGCACATATTCAAAAGGTTGCACGAGTAAAAATAGATGCTAGTAATAAAACACCAGGCTGGAAATTTAATGAGTATGAAATGAAGGGGATTCCAATTCGATTAGAAGTTGGCCCTAAAGATATTGAAAAGAAACAAGTTGTACTTGTAAGAAGAGATACGAAGGAAAAAGAGTTTGTACCAATGGATCAATTAGAAGAACGTATTCCAGCATTACTTGAAGAAATTCATATTTCTTTATTTAATAAAGCAAAAGTATTTCGTGATGAAAATACGTATGTTGCGACAAATTTCGAAGAGATGAAAAAAATAGCTGACGAAAAACAAGGATTTATTAAGGCAATGTGGTGCGGAGAATTAACTTGTGAAGAGAAACTAAAAGAAGAAGTTGGAGTATCTTCACGTTGTATGCCTTTTGAGCAAGAGCATTTAGCTGAAGAATGTATTTGTTGTGGTAAAGACGCTAAACAAATGGTGTATTGGGGAAAAGCGTATTAATACTTTTTCTGATAGGTGATAAAAAGGACTTTGGACTGCATAATAAAATACAATCCAAAGTCCTTTTTAGTTTTATACATTATTTCATGTGTTATTTAGATGGAAGGATGTTGTTCTTATTTTACGTTTTTACGGCGAATAAATAGTAACATACCGATTAGGAATGTTGAAAGTCCCATTAAAATAGATGTAGGATAATGTGTTGCTGTATTCGGTAATTTATCACCTTGTTTTTTCGTATTATCTTTTACATTACCACCTTGAGAACCGTTGCCACCCTGAGAATTACTATCGCCTTTAACACGGTTGCCACCTTGAGAGCCACTGCCATCAGAACCGCTACCACTAGAACCATTGTCACCAGAGCCATTGCCACCAGAGCCATTGCTACCAGAACCATTGCCACCAGAGCTATTGCCACCAGAACCGTTGCCACCAGAGCTATTGCTACCATAACCATTGCCACCAGAGCTATTGCCACCAGAACCGTTACCACCAGAACCATTGCTACCAGAGCCATTGCCGCCAGAACCATTGCCACCAGAACCGTTACCACCAGAACCATTGCTATCAGAACCATTGCCGCCAGAACCGTTGTCACCAGAGTCACTGCCGCCAGAACCACTGCCACCAGAACTGTTACCACCAGAACCATTGCCGCCAGAGCCACTGCCGCCAGAACCGTTGTCACCAGAGTCATTGCCGCCAGAACCACTGCCACCAGAACTGTTACCACCAGAACCACTGCCACCAGAGCCGTTACCACCAGAACCGTTACCGCCGGAACCATTGTCGCTAGAGCTGTTGTCACCAGAACCATTGCCGCCAGAACCACTATCGTCCTGAGAACCACCGTTTCCTGGTGGTTTATTATTATCTTTCGAGTTACCTTCTACTAAATGATCGTTATTTTGTACAATTGCGTTTATTGCTGGAGAGAAGTTTTCTGTTGCTGCATTACCGATATTTAAACCGCTAAAAAAAGATAAAGAGAGTGTTGAGGCTAAAATGAAGATTTTCGTCATGGTTTTCCTCCTAAGAAATTAATATTCCATCTAAAATACATCCCTTTGTAATATTTCTTAGGAAAAAGAGTTTTATACAAAAAAAACTATATATAGAAAAAGGTGGAGTATTTCTAAAGAGAGAAAAGAGTTAGTGTAAATTTTTTATAATAAGTAGAGCGTGGGGAGTTTCAGACTCATTATAATAGAGGAAGTGACAGCAGATGAAAGAATATATTGCATTTGATGTTGGTGGTACACAAATTAAATATGGGATTGTTTCAGAAACAGGAACAGTACGAAAGCATCAAACAGTTCCAACAGAAATTCATTTAGGTGGAGAACAAATTATTCAAAAACTTATATATGTATCCAAAAAAATAATGAATGAACATACTATTGTAGGAATTGGTATTAGCACTGCGGGAATTGTTGATATTAACAAAGGAATTGTGACGGGAGGTGCGGATCATATTCCAGGATATAGTACTATTCCTATAATTGATAGATTGCAAGAGATATTAAAAGTTTCAGTATCGATTGACAATGATGTGAATTGTGCAGCGTTTGGAGAAAAATGGAATGGTAGTGGAAGAGAGAAAGAGAATTTTATTATGCTCACCCTCGGAACAGGGATTGGGGGAGCGATTTTTATAGATGGAGAATTGTACCGAGGAAATTCATTTAGTGCTGGTGAATGGGGGAATATGTTAATAGAAGGAAAAACGTTTGAAGAGGTTGCCTCGATTTCAGGATTAATTCGTCTTGTCAGAAAGTATAAAGGCAAAGGTGAGTGGAATGGGAGAACAATTTTTGAGTTGTATGATAAAGGAGATAGAGAAGTTGCTCAAGCAGTTGGGATTTTCTTTAGACATTTGGCAATCGGAATTAGTAATCTTGCTTATATTTTCAATCCAGAAACGATTATTATTGGTGGAGGAATTACCGATAGAGGAAATAAGTTTTTAAAAGAAGTAAAAGAAGAGGTCAGTAAATATTTAAATCAAGAGATTTATAATAATTGTGAGATTGAACTTGCACAAAACGGTAATTGTGCAGGAATGATTGGTGCTATTTACCACTTCTTACATCATCATAAGTAAATTATATGAATGTTTTCATATAACTGAGAATTTATCCTTTTTATCGCTAGGTAAATAATGCTACAATATAAGAGAAGAATACAATATTTTCCGATTTGGAAAATGCTTTGTAGAGAGGGAGAAACTTCATGCCTATTATTTTAGAAAAAGGTCAAAAGATCGATTTAACGAAAGGACAACCAAAAGTAGCAAAACTACAGGTTGGCTTAGGCTGGGATCCAATTGGGCAATCAGGTGGATTTCTGTCTTCATTATTTGGAAGTAAACCAAATGTAGATTGTGATGCATCTGTTGTTATGTTAGAAGGAGATCGTTTTTTAAACAAAAATGATTTAGTTTACTTCGGAAATAAACTTTCTACTTGTGGTAGTATTATTCATTCAGGAGATAATTTAACAGGCGAAGGCGCTGGTGATGACGAAACAATTTTCGTAGAATTACATAAAGTTCCGAGCCGTATTAATCGTTTAGTATTCGTTGTAAATATTTATGACTGTGTAAATCGTCGTCAAGATTTCGGGATGATTCGTAATGCATATATTCGTATTCAAAATCCGCAAACTGGTGAAGAATTAGCACGCTATAATTTATCGGATAATTATGCTGGCAAAACGACTCTAATTGCAGGTGAAATGTATCGCCACGGAAGTGAATGGAAATTCTCAGCTGTTGGAGAAGGTACACAAGATAAAAACTTAAGTGAGATTGTATCACGTTATCAATAAAATAAACCGAGGAGGAATTGTGTATGGCATCAATTTCATTGAAAAAAGGACAAAAGGTAGACTTAACAAAAACGAATCCAGGTCTTTCAAAAGTTCTTGTAGGACTTGGTTGGGATACGAATCGTTATGACGGACAAAACGATTTCGATTTAGATGTTAGTATTTTCTTAGTAGGTGCTAACGGTAAAGTTTCAGGTGCAGAGGATTTCGTCTTCTATAATAACCCAAAAGGTGCAAATGGTGCTGTAGAGCATTTAGGAGATAACCGAACTGGTGAAGGTGAAGGCGATGACGAATCGATTAAAGTAGATTTAAAAAATGTACCTGCACATATCGAACGTATTTGTTTCACTATCACAATTTACGATGGAGAAGGACGCAGCCAAAACTTCGGACAAGTTTCTAACTCTTTCGTACGTATTTTAGATGAAGAAAAGAATGCAGAATTAATTCGTTACGATTTAGGAGAAGATTTCTCTATTGAAACAGCGGTAGTAGTAGGTGAACTATACCGTCATGCAGGTGAATGGAAGTTCAATGCAATCGGAAGTGGATTCCAAGGTGGATTAGCGTCTCTATGTAATAATTTCGGTTTAGATGTAGAGTAATAGATTGATATATCCATCGATAAAACAGATGTTTACTGATGGATATATTTTTTAAGATTAAAATATAGAGGTGAATATAAATGGTTATTCAATTGCAAAAAGGACAGAAGATTGATTTAGGTAAGACAAGCCCTGGTTTAACAAAAGCAGTAATTGGTCTTGGGTGGGATATTAAATCTTACGACGGTGGATCAGATTTCGATTTAGATGCATCAGCATTCCTATTAGATGCGAACGGAAAATGTACGAAGGAAACTGATTTTATCTTCTATAATAATTTACAGTCTCCTTGTGGATCTGTTCTACATACAGGAGATAACCGCACAGGTGAAGGTGAAGGTGACGATGAGCAACTTGTTGTAGATTTGAAGAAAGTTCCAGCAGATGTGCACAAAATTGCTATTACAGTTACGATTTATGATGCAGAAGGCCGTAGTCAAAACTTTGGACAAGTAGGAAATGCGTTCGTTCGTTTAGCGAATGAAGAAACGAATGAAGAAGTTCTTCGTTTTGATTTAGGGGAAGATTTCTCCATCGAAACAGCAGTTGTCTTTTGTGAATTATACCGTCATAATGGACAGTGGAAGTTTAATGCAGTAGGAAGTGGATTCCAAGGTGGTTTAGGTGCGCTTGTAAGAGCGTATGGCTTGGATGCATAGAAAGGAAACGACATTCGTTTCCTTTTTTTGACCTTTCTATAAATCTAGCAAAGAATAGGGGATATAGGTAAGATGAGTATTTTGCAAGGAATCCTTGATACGTATGCTCAGTTTTTTGACTTGGACATGTGGATTAAAGTGTTGCAGGATCCAGTATCTTGGGGATTAATTGGTACACTTGTTGTACTTGAAGGGTTGTTATCTGCTGATAACGCACTTGTATTAGCAGTAATGGTAAAACACCTTCCGGAAGAGAAACGTAAAAAAGCATTATTCTATGGACTTATTGGAGCTTATGTATTCCGCTTTATTGCGATTGGAATCGGAATGTTCTTAATTAAATTATGGTGGGTAAAACTTCTTGGTGCACTTTACCTTGCTTGGTTATCAGTAAAATACTTTATTGATAAGCGTAAAGGTGCAAGTGAAGAAGACGAAGCTCACGGTATGAATCAAAATAGTATTCTCTTTAGAATGTTCGGTGTCTTCTGGGGAACAGTTGCGATGGTTGAATTAATGGATATCGCGTTCTCTGTAGATAGCGTACTTGCTGCATTTGGTGTATCTAATGAAGTTTGGATTCTATTATTAGGCGGAATGCTCGGTATTTTAATGATGCGTGGTATCGCTGGTGTATTCTTAAAATTGTTAGAGCGTATTCCAGAGCTTGAAACAACAGCATATATTTTAATCTTAATTATCGCATCGAAAATGCTATTGTCTCTAATTGATATTCATATTAGTCATACACTGTTCTTCATTATTTTAGTTGTAGCATTTGGAGCAACATTTATAATTCACTACATGAAGAATTCTGGACAAGCTAAAGAAGAAGTTGCAGCTACTAAAGAAGACAATAAATAATTGAAATGGGTTTGCTCGTTTTGCGAGCGCCCATTTTTTATAACCAAAAATAGTTTATAATATAAGAAGGACTTAGAAAAAACGTAAATGTTTTTGGAGGTGAACTGTTGTGTTTTCACGTTTTACACTTCAACCATATGCATTAAAAGATGAATCAGATTTAAAGCAATTTGAAATGCTTTTAGAAAAACGTCCACAATATGAGCTGACAGAGAATGAGATGAAATTTAGTTATATAGCATGTCGAATCCTTGGCGTTCCTAATGATGTAGATGAATATTTTAATGAATTGTTTGATTATAGTGAAGCGAAAGGAATCGAAGTTTTACACGAACAAAATTTAAACAAAGTGATTGATTCAGAAAAGCTTCGTCATATTCAAGAAGTGTTCGGATTACATCAAGAAGCACCCAATGGTCTGACAGTAAATAGGTTAGTTGCACACTTATCTGGGAAACAACTTTTACCGAAAGTAGACAATCCTGATTTACAGCATTACATACATACGACGTTTATTTCACTATTGAAATTATATGAGAAGCAACATAATCAGTCGTTAAAGACAGAAGGCTTCCGTCGTTTCTTAATCGACATAATTAAACTAAGTGAAAATTACGTAGCGAAGTGGTTTTCTACGATTAATTATAAGAAACAAATGCCGCGTATCGTTTGGTATGGTGATGCACAGGAAAGCCGTATATATTTCTTATATTTTCTTATTATGCTCGGTTGTGATGTGCTTTATTATCACCCCGAAGGAAAAGATGGATTTGAAAATATTGATGAAGAGGGAAGAACTTTTGTTGTATCTCATTCAAGTCGCATTTCGCTTGAACCGTTCCCTGATCGTCGACGTGAGCGTGTTGCAACAGTAGCATATCAAGCTTCGAAAGAAATTGAACAAGTACTTCACCACGATAATTCACTATTATATAAACCGTGGCAATTCCGTTCGTATACACCTGTAGCACGTACGTTAAAAACGACATATGATGAACTCTTTTTAATTACGAAAGAAAAGGCATTTGTACGTCCAACATTCTTTGTTGAAAATAAACATATTTATATCCCTTCTTTATTTGCGAAAATATCAGGTGTTTCAAAGAATGATAAAGAATATTTTCAACGATTAAAGGCTGTTACATCATTTGATAATAGTTTACTAATTAATACATTCCCATTTACGAAAGAGCAAAAAGCAAACTTCCAATATCATTATCGAGATGCATTGGACCGAGCTGGGAAATTACATCCTGATTTAATTATGAATAGCCATTGGTGGCCGCATAAGCGTTTACCGGAAGGTTTACAACATGGGATTGCAGAGGCGATTATCCATACGTGCGAAAGTGAAATGTGTAAACCAATTGCAAAAGAGACGAAACAAGATGTAGCGCTATATGTTTTCGCACAACTTTCTCAAATACCACCGAATATTTTAGAACAGCTTGAGAAATTTGATTATTCACAAGATGTACCAAAAATTGTTATATTTAATAATGAGAAGAGTGGAGAATTAACTCGTTCTGACGCTGTTTTATTACTATTTTTAAATCAAATAGGAGTAGATGTATTCCACTTCAATCCAACAGGAAGAAACGATATTGAACCGTATGTTGAAGCGGGAGCATTTGATTCTCATTGGCTTGAAGAAGTTAATTTCGATCTTGAGTTTCATGGTTCATCAGCCTATAAAAATTTATCACAAACAATAAAAGGACTATTTCGTCCATTTTTATAAGGAAAGGGAGAATACCATATGAATAACCCAGTCGTACTAGATTCGAAAACTGAATTGAATGAGCAAACCGCACAAGATGTTCGCTTGCAACTTAGACAAGATGCAGATGTGCAACGTATTTATAATGCAGTAGATATTAAAGACCAACTGGAATTAATTGAACTTGGAAAAGAACCTTCTATGGAAATTTCACGTTTTGCTGATCAAATTTTACATACAATGTCATTATCAAAAATAGAAGATTCTGGTGAATTGTTAAAGCAACTTGGTAAAATTATGGACAGATTTGATAGTAAAGACTTTGCGGAAGAGAAAAGTGGTTTCTTCTCACGTATGTTCAAAAAAGCGGATAAAATGATTGAACAAATCTTTAGCAAGTATCAAACGATGGGCCGTGAAATTGATAAAGTGTATGTCGAAATTACGAAGTATCAAGATGAAATGAAAAAATCAATTGGTACGTTAGATGGTTTATATGAGCAAAACTTAAAATATTATTTAGACTTAGAAAAATACGTAGTAGCAGGAGAAATGTTGTTAGAGCGTTTAAATACAGAGTTAGTTCCGATGTATGAAGAGCGCGTGCGTAATAATGATCAATTAGCAGGTATTGAATTAGAGTCGCTTAAAAACTCGGTTGAAATTTTAGAGCAACGTATTGATGATTTAGAAAAAGCTCGTATGGTTGCGTTACTTACAGCACCACAAATTCGTATGATTCAACGTGGTAATAATAAATTAATTGGTAAAATCAATACAGCATTTATTACGACGATTCCTATCTTTAAAAATGGTATCATTCAAGCGGTAAATGCCAAACGTCAAAAGCTTGTTGCAGATTCTATGGCTGAACTTGATCGCCGTACAAATGAATTACTTAAGAAAAATGCACAAAATATCGCAACGCAAAGTGTAGAAGTAGCGAGATTATCGGGTTCTTCTAGTATTAAGATGGAAACACTTGAGGAAACTTGGAACATTATTTCAAGAGGTATGCAAGAAACACAACAAATTGAAGAGCAAAACAAACGTGAGCGTGAAGAAAGCCGTAAGCGTATGGCTACATTAACAGAGAATATCAAAAAAGAATTACAAGGGTAAATGAAAAGGCAATGAGGAATAGTCCTCATTGCCTTTTAGTTTTTCTTCACTAATTTAATGATTTCATTCACAACAAGCGGAATGATACTTAATAAGAGAACAAATCCCCAATCTCGCATCGTTAATGCATGTACACCGAATATATTTGCAAGGGGCGGGATGGAGATGATACAAACTTGCATAAGAACACCGATAAGGAGGGAGAAGACTAAATATTTATTTGTAAAGATCCCAATTGAAAAAATCGATTTTGTTCTTGAACGCAAGTTAAATGAATGAACGAGCTGAGAAAAACTAAGAACGACAAATGCCATCGTTTGAGCATGTAATAGAGCATCGTCATCAATTTGCTCTGGGAAAAGAGGGAATAAATTTGTATCTCCAGTATAGAATTTTGCTCCGGCGATAAAAGCTATTAGCGTTAAAAGTCCAATGACAACTCCATTGAAAATTAGGAAAGGAACGCTGCCGCTAAATAAGCTTTCTTTCGCATGTCGTGGTTTTTCCTTCATCACATCTGGGTCTTCAGGATCAACCCCAAGTGATAATGCAGGCAGTGTATCTGTAATTAAATTCACCCACAAAATGTGAATAGGTCGTAGTGGTGTCGCCCAGCCGAGTAAAATGGCTAAAAATAAAGCGATAATTTCTCCGAAGTTACAAGAGAGTAGGAAGAGAATTGATTTTTTTATGTTGCGATAAATATTTCTACCTTCTTCAACGGCTTTCACGATAGATGAGAAATTATCATCTGTTAACACGACATCTGCTGCCCCTTTTGCAACGTCTGTTCCTGTAATGCCCATCGCTACGCCAACATCAGCTTGCTTTAAAGATGGTGCATCATTGACACCATCACCAGTCATAGAAACGATATTTCCTTTTGCGCGTAATGCCTTTACAATTTTCACTTTATGCTCTGGAGAGACTCTAGCGAATACATTTAAATGATTAATTTTGTTAGCTAGTTCTGTATCAGAAATGTTATCTAATTCAGTTCCAATCATAATTTCCGATATTTCTTCAGCAATGCCAAGTTCTTTGGCAATTGCAAAGGCGGTATCTTTATGGTCACCAGTAATCATAACTGTGCGAATACCGGCTTTTTTACATTCTTTAATTGAATCTTTCACTTCAGTTCGTGGTGGATCAATCATACCGACAAGACCAATAAAGATAAGATTTTCTTCAAGATGATTTATATCCACATCGTTTGAATCGTATTGTTTAAATGCGAATGAAAGTACTCTTAAAGCTTCTTGAGACATTGATCCGGCAGCTTCTAATATTTGATTTTTATCAGAATCAGTTAAAATCTCGATTTTGCCGTTTTTAAAAATATGGGTACATCGAGGTAAGAGTTTATCAATAGCGCCTTTCGTCATGCTATAGTAACTTTCATTGTACATATGTACGGTTGACATCATTTTACGATCTGAATCAAAAGGTACTTCGTTAACACGTTCATGTATTTTTTCTAAATGATCTTTTTGCATGTTAAAAGTGGTTCCAGCAACGAGAAGTGCAATTTCAGTCGGGTCTCCCGTTTGTGATTCGTTATTGTAAGACGCATCATTACATAGCACCATATTTTCTAACAATAGACGTTGCGCATCATTATTTACATTTAAACTTTCTAAGCGATCGTATGTGTTATCACTATAAAAGTGAGTAACGGTCATTTTATTTTGCGTTAACGTACCTGTTTTATCTGAACAAATAATTGTGACAGAACCGAGGGCTTCAACAGCTGGTAGTTTCCGAATGATAACGTTTTGTTTAATCATACGTTGCACACCAATTGCAAGAACGATGGAAACGATAGCTGGCAAGCCTTCTGGAATAGCTGCAACAGCTAAACTAATAGCAGTCATAAACATTTCTAATGTATCCCGGCCTTGTAAAAAACCGATGAGAAACATAACGATACAAATAGCTACAGCGACAAAGCCTAAATATTTTCCAACTTGTGCTAAGCTTTTTTGAAGTGGTGTCATATCATCGTCTGCTTCATGTAAAAGGGTAGCAATCTTACCAATTTGTGAGTTCATCCCAGTTTCAACAGCAACACCGACGCCTCTTCCGTATGTTACAAGAGTAGACATAAATGCCATGTTTTTTTGGTCGCCGAGTGGTACTTGCTCATCACTTTGCATGGAAGGGTGGTAGATTGCATCTTTATCAACAGGGACAGATTCACCAGTTAGAGCAGATTCTTCAACTTTTAAATTTGCGGTTTCGATAAGGCGTAAATCGCATGGGATATATCGTCCAGCGTCGAGCATAACGATATCCCCTGGAACGACGTGCTCAGATGGAATTTCTTTTAGTTCACCATTTCTCTTGACGATAGCTTTAGGTGTTGCCATCTTTTTCAATGCCTCTAAAGCTTGTTCTGCTTTCGATTCTTGGACAACACCGATAACAGCATTTAAAACTACAACGAGCGCGATAATACTGGCATCCGCCCATTCACCTACAAAGGCAGAAATAAGGGCAGCAATAATAAGGACATATACGAGGACGTCATTAATTTGGGCGAAAATACGCTGCCATAAAGTGCGTTTTTGTTTTGTAGCTAATTCATTAGAACCGTATTGCTTTAAACGTTCACTTACAATCTCATCTGTTAAACCGTGTTGTTCGTTTGTTTCTAGGTCAATTAATATTTGATTTTTCGTCTTACTGTACCAATTGCTCATAAGTAAGCACCTCCAGTAAAAACAGTTAGCAATGGTAGTGTTGCTATTATTTGTGAGTAGTATGTATGGAGAATAAATCTAAGATGAGGTTCTACTTCTATTGTACAATATTTTACAGTTGGTTGAGGGAAAGAGATGAGTTGTCATGAATTTGTTGGAAATAAAAAAGAGCCTCATATAAGAGAGGCTTTTTTACTTTTTAATTAATGTACCTAATTCTTCTGTAATAGCTTGCATTTCACTAATGCTGAATGTTTCACGTTTCATAACATGATCATAAATGTCACGTAAATCTTCGTACATTTCTTCGTTAAAACTAGCAGCTCTCATCGCTCCAGCATTAACCATACGTAATTTTTCTTTAATAGCTTCGACCATATATTCAACGTTTTCTTCTGACTTTACGGATAAATCCACCGAAGTGTCCCCCTTTAAAATAACATAAGGCTATCTTAACATTTTTTATCATTTTCGTTAATGAATCTTTTCAATCCCATTAAATTAGTAGGGATTTCCTTTATATTCACTAATTGGTTGTTTATACTATAAGTATATATAAACAAATGCACCAAGAAAGGAAGAAACAAAAATATGGTTCAAGTATTGTTTGTTTGTCTTGGGAACATTTGCCGTTCTCCGATGGCAGAAGCGATTTTTCGAGATCTTGTCGTAAAAGAGGGACTTAAAGAGAAAATTGTCATTGATTCTGCAGGAACTGGAGATTGGCATGTTGGCCATCCGCCACATAAAGGAACACAAAAAATTTTAAAAGAAAATGCAGTCACTTTTGAAGGAATTAAAGCAAGGCAAGTAGAAAAAGAAGACTTAACAAAGTTTGATTATATTATTGCCATGGACAACAAGAATATAGCAGATTTAAAAAGTTTAGGTAAAACTGGAGGCTATATTGGTAGGCTGTCCGACTTTGTTCCAGACGGTGGCTGGACAGACGTTCCTGACCCTTACTATACAGGGAATTTCCAAGAAGTATATGACCTTGTAACAGAAGGGTGTGCAAAGCTATTAGCTTTCATTCGAAATGAACAAGGAATATGAGGAAGCTTAGAAAGAAATACTTTCTAACATAAGAAATGAAAGGGTGAAGGAATATGGCAAAGAAAAATAATATTGCTCGAAACATTGCGATTGGTGTAGCGGCAGGTGTAGCTGTATCCATGTTAAAGAAAGAAAACCGTGAAAAAGTAAAAAATACAGCAGAAAAAGCAAAAACAAAGATGATTGAAATTGGTGAAAATGCAAAGATTAAAGAAAAAGTGCAAACTGTTACAGATAAAGGACGCGAACTTGCTGATTTCAATGTGGTAAAAGCGAAAGTAGCAGAAATTAAAAAATTAACGCCATCTGTTGTAGAGACGTTAAAAGAAACGAAAGAAATTTTTAGTAAGAAAAAAGTTGAGCCAGAAGAAAAGCCAGAAACGATTGAAATTCAAGCTGTATCTCCAAAGGTAGATGAGCTAAAAGCAGAAGAAGAGCCAGTAGTTGCTGAAGATGGTGGTATGAAAGAAGCGCGTGAATTATTTATGAAAGACTCAAATGCAGTGGAAAAAAAAACTGAAGCGTACATTGAGTTAAAGCAAGATAAAGAAGAGAAGAAAAGCGTTTAAACATATATGAGAAAAATTTTAGAAAAGGTGAGAAGAAATCGTACTTATTCGTTTGGTAAAGATTTATATGACCGGACGATGCGCGATGATGTAGCGGGCTTGGCAGCACAGCTCGCTTATTTCTTCTTGCTTGCGATTTTTCCTGGGCTCGTTTTCTTAATTACGCTTCTTGGATTTATTCCCATTCAAACAGAGGATGTGCTTAGTTTATTAGAGGTTTATGTACCAGATGATGCAATGAACTTAATTGAGGTAAATGTAGATAAAGTTGTAAACCAGCAAAATGGTGGTTTATTATCATTTGGTTTATTATCCATGTTATGGTTTGCCTCAAATGGTGTTAATGCGGTTATGAATGCTTTTAACCGCGCTTATGACGTGAAAGAAACACGTTCTTTTATTACAACAAGAGCGTTATCAATTGTGTTTACATTAGCTATTATTTTTATGATTGTCTTTGCGTTAATTGTTCCGGTATTCGGACAAGTTATTGGAGCAGCAGTGTTTAAAGCACTCGGTTTATCAGATAGTTTTTCTTTCGTATGGAGCATTACACGATTAGTAGCGAGTTTCTTCGTGCTATTTGCTTTGTTTAGTTTCTTATATACATTTGCCCCAGATCGAAAGTTAAAAAGAAGAGAAGTTATTTCAGGGGCGTTATTTGCTACTGTAGGATGGATTGTGGTATCGTACTCATTTGCTTATTATGTAGATAAGTTTGCGAATTACGCCAATACATATGGTGGTCTCGGTGGTATTATTATTTTAATGTTATGGTTTTACTTAACTGGATGGGTAATTTTACTTGGCGGTGAAATTAATGGTTTACTCCATCATTATAGAACGGGTGACAATAATTCCCGTAATGAAAAATGACCTCTTGTTCCATAATAATAGGGAATAGGGGGGATATTTCATGAGTAATAATAAAAAGAATCACAACAATAAAAATAACAATAAACAAAAGAGCAGTTCGCATCCTAAGCATAAAACGAGTAGTAGTGCGAACGGACATAATAGCTACCATTAAAAAAAACGGGTCCTCTATGAGGGACCCGTTTTTTTTAATGGGCAGTAAGACCCCCACCTCAAAATTCAGCGAAAGCAAAGAAGTTAGGTGGGGGTCGGGCTGCCCATAAAAGTCCGATTGGTGAGGGCTGATAATCAGTGGGGGATGAAGAAAACCCCCACTGATTAAAGTTTCACTTTATTTGCTTCCTTTTAATAATCGTAAGCCATTCAAAATGACAAGAATCGTACTTCCTTCATGGCCAATAACACCGAATGGAAGAGCTAAAAATTGCAAGAAGTTTGAACAAATTAGCATGGCAATAACGGCTAGCGAAAAGATTACGTTTTGCTTCACAATACGGTTCATTCGTTTTGATAGACGGATCGCTTGAGAAAGACGAGATAGTTCGTTTTTCATCAGTACAACATCCGCAGTTTCTAAAGCTACATCTGTTCCTTCTCCCATTGCGACACCAATGCTAGCAGTAGCTAGTGCAGGTGCATCATTTATACCGTCTCCGACCATTGCTACTGTACCGTATTTTTCTTTTAACTTTTTAATCGTTTCAACTTTTGTTTCTGGTAAACATGATGCGTAATATTCTTTTATATTACTTTCAGAGGCAATAGCTTTTGCCGTTTCTTCATTATCACCAGTAATCATAATTGCTTCGACACCAATGCTTTGCAATTCACGAATAGCAACTATTGTTTCTTGGCGAAGCGTATCTTTTAAAGCGATAAGTCCAAGAATGCCTCCTTCATCACTAATATAAACGACAGTTTTACCTTCCTTTTCAAGTGAGGCAGAAATACCATTATGAAATGTTTTGGTTTCTTCACCGATAAAATCAGCTTTACCTATTTTATAAGCAGTGTTTTCCAATATTCCTTTTAGCCCAAAACCAGTTACATCTTCAACCTTTTCTGGTTTTTTTAATGTAATGTCGTACGCATGTTGTGCATATTTAACAATAGATTCAGCTAAAGGATGTGTAGAGTGACTTTCAATGGATGCTGTAATAGAAAGTACTTCTTTTTCTGTTATATTTTCTCGAACATATATATCTGTTACGGTAGGTTTACCTTCCGTTAATGTACCTGTTTTATCAAAGGCGATTGCTTTTACTGAAGCGAGACGTTCTAAATGTACGCCACCTTTAAAGAGAATCCCATTTCTCGCTCCGTTAGAAATTGCAGATAACGTTGCTGGTGTAATGGCAGCAACGAGTGCACAAGGAGATGCGACTACAAGTAAGATCATAGCGCGATAAAACGTTTCATTCCAGCTCCAGTCAAGTAAGAAATGAGGAACGAACATCATAAGCGCAACAACGAGTAGTACACCTTTTACGTATGTTCCTTCAAACTTTTCGATGAATAGTTGTGATGGTGATTTTTCACTTTGTGCACTTTGGACGAGACGGATAATCTTTTGGAATAATGTTTGATCGCTCGGCTTCGTAATTTTAACTTCGATAGCACCACGTAAATTTACAGTACCGGCAAATACTTCATCGCCATGTCTTTTCTCATTTGGAATAGGTTCTCCTGTGATTGCTGCCTCATCGATATTTGTTTCACCGTTATGAATTGTACCGTCAGCAGGAACACGTTCACCTGGTTTAATTAAAATAATGTCGTTAATTTGTAACTCTCCAACAGGAACACGTTCCTCAGTTCCGGTGGAAATACGTAATGCTTCTTCAGGTTGTAAGTCAAGAAGAGCGGAAATTTCTTTTTGGCTCTTACTTAACGTATAAGATTCCATAGCACCGCTGAGCGCAAAGATGAAGATTAAAATAGCCCCTTCTGCCCAATAGCCAATAATTGCAGCACCAATAGCTGCAAAGAGCATTAGCATTTCAACATTTAGCTCTTTTTCTTCAATCGTATCTTCAATTCCTTCTTTCGCTTTTGCATATCCACCAACTATATAAGCAAGGATATAGCAAGTAATACCTACATTCATTGCATCGTTCTTTGTGAATAACCAACCAACTAAAATAAAAATACCAGATGCTACTGCAAATACAAGTTCATAATGTTTTTTTAATGTGTCCCATAGAGAGGGATGAGAAATTGTTTCTTTTGCGTGTAACGTTTTTACTTCTGAGTTCATTACTACTCGCTCCTTCCGAATTCTTATTGAGAAAAATAATCAAAATCGAAACCCCTATAAAACGACGAAAGCTGCCATCCATAATGGATAGCAGCATTTCTGTTGAATCTGTTTTTAATAGTTATTATGTTGTAATTATTCTATAGTATATCATATGTTTTTATGAGATGGTACGGTTTTGTTTCAAGTATAAACGGAAAACTTGTGTTTTCGCAATTCCTCTGGTATATATGAATATTGTTCATAAAAGATCGGAAAGGAAGACAACAAGTGAAGACAGAGAAATTTTTTACCCATCCGATTGGCGTATTTATTGCTGCGATAGTAGCAACTTTTTTATGGGGAAGCGCATTTCCTTTTATTAAATTAAGTTATGTTGAACTTGGAATTCAACCACAAGAAGTTGGAGAGCAAATATTATTTGCCGGTTATCGTTTCCTTTTATCTGGAGTCATGCTCTTATTATTCTTTAAAATGTTAGGAAAAGATATGAGCTTCAAAAAAGGAACGGGGAAACAGTTAATACAAATTGGTTTATTCCAAACGTTTCTTCAATATATCTGTTTTTATATTGGAATGAGTTATAGTTCGGGAATTGAAGGAGCTATCATTTCAGGGACATCATCATTCTTTCAAATTTTACTCGCCCATTTTTTATATAAAGATGATGCCCTCAATATGAGAAAAATAATTGGGGTATCGATTGGTTTTTGTGGCGTCATTTTAGTAAATGTGCCGAGTGATGGTAGCTTATCATTTCATTTTGGAATCGGAAGCTTGTTACTTCTTAGTGCAGCAATGCTGTATTCATATGGAAACATATTAGCAAAAGAAGGTAGTAAAACATTAGATGTTGGCTATATGACAGCATACCAAATGATGTTTGGTTCTATAGGATTATTATGTATAGGGGCTTTACAAGTTGGAGTAATGCCATTTACATTTAGTCTACATGCACTACTTATGCTGATTTATTTATCTTTCTTATCTGCAGCTGGTTTTTGCATTTGGAATACAATTATGAAATACAACAAGGTTGGAAAAGTATCTATGTATATGTTCTTTATACCCGTATTTGGTGTATTATTATCGAGCATGATTTTAGGTGAAGCAATTCATTCATTTGTGCTATTCGGTTTAGCGTGTGTAGCCGCGGGAATTATTGTGGTAAATCGAACGCCAGCTAAGCAAAAAATGGAGCAAGAAAAACAAGTGGCATAGAGAGCAGAAAAGCGATTACAATGGAAGAACAGTACTGTTCTTCTTTTTTTTTGTAGAAAAAGGATAATAGACTAAGTGTAACGAAAAAAGATACAAAAAGCATTTATTGAGGAGAACATATTATGAATCTACTTTACGTGTTGTTAATTGGGCAAATACTTCTTTTTTTAATTGGTGCAATTTATGCAATACGGCAGACAAAAAGAACAAAAGATAATATGCCGTTACCTTTAGCAATCCGTCTTATTCTTAGTTTTTCTTTAACAGGTAGTGCAATTTGGATATGGGTACAAGATCCATCTGTAGAGTATAGTACGTGGGTTGCACTTGGTATGACTTTATCCACTGTGGGAGATTTGTTTATGGCTGGGCTGATTCCAATTGGTCACAGGTTAATTGGTGGGATGGTTACTTTCGCTCTTGCTCATTGTTTTTATGTAAAAGCATTTTTGCAAACAGGAATTTCGTGGAATGGTTTTTGGATTGGCTTACTCGTATATGGGCTCTTTCTAATTGTAGGATGGTTCTTCTTTATCCGAAATGATAAACAGGATAAATTGTTTACGATAGGAGCTCTAATTTACGGATTGTGGGTTGGAGGAATGGCTTGCTTTGCATTCGCCTTATATTATGAAAATACAGGAATATGGTGGATACCAGCGTTTGGTGGTTTACTGTTTGTGATTTCTGATTTCATTATTGGCGTGACAGATATCGGAGGGCGTAAATTGAAGTATGAGCCACTTTGGATTTGGTTTACATATGTAGCTGCTCAAATGTGTATTGTATATGTGGGATTATAAAAAGATACTCTCAAAATAGTGGATAGACTATTTTGAGGGTATCTTTTTTGCTTGTTTAATTTGATCAGTATTATTATTTTAAAATTTATAATTTTACAATTAATAATTTTGTAGAAAATCATCAGTTGTATTATTTATAATAAAAGTAAAAAGATGATGAGATGGTGAAATGATGCAAAAGAAAAAACGTTGGCGTGAATTCTTTGGAACTATTGCAATTGCATGTTTATTGGTGTTTTTGGCGAAAATTTTTGTGTTTTTCCCTACGACTGTAAAAGGAGCATCTATGAGGCCAACGTTGAAAGATGGAGATAAGGTGATTGTTAATAAGTTAGCAAAACAATTTGAAAGCTATGGGAGAGAAGACATTATTGTTGTGAAAACAGATAATTTTTATGTCAAAAGAGTGATTGGATTGCCTGGAGATATAATTGAGATGAGAAATGATCAATTATATGTAAATTCTGAAGTAGAAGATGAAGAGTATTTGGATAGTAATAAAAAACAAGCAGAAAAAAAACTTATGAATTTAACAGAGGACTTTGGACCGATTACAGTTCCTAAAAATAAGATTTTTGTTATGGGAGATAATCGCTTAATAAGTAAAGATAGTAGAAATGGTTTAGGTTTTATTGATAGAGAAGATGTGTTAGGAAAGTTAGCAGGCGTTTATTATCCGTTTGAACATATGAAAATAATAAAGTAAAAAAACCAAGCAAATTTTAGTTTGCTTGGTTTTTTTGTTAAACAGTAGGAGATTCGTTAGATACAAAGGTATCTTCATATTTCTTTGTAGTACTTAAAACGAATTTATGTTGTAGCAATTGTAGTTTAAATAACGCCAAAGGATCATGATATGTTTCTGGATTGCTTCTTAGCGTTGCTAATGTTTGCTCGTCTTCCTTTATCTCAAGTTGAGCTGCATCTACATTTTGTTTCAATATGTTAAGTGGATCTTTGAAGAACATCATGATATCACGTTCTAATGCACCTTCAAATACTTCAAATTGAAGGAAGAATTGTTTTGAAATTGTGTGAGCAATTTCTGTATAGTCTTCTGTTTCAATATATTGTTTATATTTGTTGGCGAGCATAGATTGGTTTTTTTGCATATTACCAAATAATTTTCCGGCACTTTTTAAGAAAAACTGTGTCGGTGTAAAGCGTAATAAAATATTGATGTTCGTTACTGTAATTCGATTTGTCATTCGTACAACATCTCGATTCCAATCATCTAATAATTTGAAATCGCAAGGAAGTTTCATACGTTCTTCTTTATATAATTTATTAAATGTTTCACTCATTTCATCTAAATAAGCTTGAGCTTGAATAAATTCATTATGTGCTGTTTCAATCCATTCTTGAATAGAACCAGTAAATTTAGGAAGAAGTACCTGTTGTACATGCTTTTGAACTCGTTCATTCATTGCAGCATTTAATTCTTCATGAACTAGTTTGAAATCACTATCTTCTTGAACAAGATCAGAGCAGCTCTGTAATAATTCAGGAATTTGAGAATGTATATCTCGTGTAATTTCTTCTTTCATTAAAAGATAGGATTCGGTAATAGAGCGAATTTTATCTTTTTCAAGAGCAGTAAGGTTATTAATAAATCCAGTAAGTTTCACTGAGATGTGTTTATTCCAGCGTACGGATTTTACTAATGTATTTTCTAATTCCACACGTTCATTTATGAGATAAGCAATTGTCTTTTGCGTAAACCATATTAGCTTTTCTATACGTTCTTTTTCTATATCGCGTTTTGCAAGATTAGAGAGAATAGATTCTGTTACATCTCCAAGTTGCTGGCTACTCTCTTGCGAAGGAGAGTATGGGAAGAATTGTGCATCTGGAAAATGTGCTTTAAGTTTATTAATTAGTTTTTCATTAGTAGTCGTATTATTTGTATGTAATACGAAGTGAATTTGTAAGTTTGGTACTTGTTCACGTAAATAAATTAACGTATCAATTTCTTCACTATGCAATGGTGAAGAAGAATTTAATACGTAAACAAGGCTATCTGCTGCTTGTAAGTATTCAAAGTATGCATTGTTTTTATCCAATTGTTCTTGAATGGATGGTGTAATAAGAAATGTAAACTTATTTTTTCTTAAAAACCTACTTGGTAGCTTAATTTCTATACATTTTTTCTCAAGTTCTGACTGAGCAGATGTAGACGTTATTTGATGGAATTCATCAAGGTTAGAGATATTTCGTATATCTAACTCGGTAAATTCTGTAATTTCAGTTTGACTAGCGTCTTTAAATAGAATAGGAGTTGTTAAAGTTTCAGTTAAGATGTTCTCTCCCAATATTGAATTAACAAATGATGTTTTATCATGGTCGCTAGTTCCAGCTATTAGTAGTGGTGTGACATTTAAATCACATAGTTCATGGACGAGTAGCGTAAATTGATGACTTAAATCTACATCATTTTTCTCAGCCCATACAGCGATTGTTTCGAATAAATGAGAAACTGTTTCCATATTTACATCTGCTTCAGCTGATGTATTAGAAAGTAAGGAACCAGCACTTTTTACAAGTAATGATTCTAAAGTTGTAGGTGAGACTTCATTCCATGCTAACACTGCTGCAGAGACAACTAGAGAATCTTTTGCTTTTGTTAAACTGAACCAATTTGTTAATAAATTTGGTACAAGTCCGTTTAATTCATGCATAAAGTGATTTCCGGTAATTAATGCAAAGTATGTTTCTTGATAGCGAGTACAAATTTCATTCCAATCGTCATTATTGTCTGTTTCAATATGCAAGAATAAATGATTAATACTTTGAATCCAAGGAAGGTATAAGGATTCATGTTGATAGCTATTCCAAAGAGCAATAACAAGTTCTTTAAATTGGGCTTGATCAATAGCATATAGAGCTTTTAAAGACTCATAGAAATATTCAGGCTTAATATTTTTTGTAAATCCTTTGTTTATGTAATTTATTAACGTATCAAACCAGTGTAAAGATTGTGTTCGAATACCTTCTTGAACAGCTAGTTCGATAGCGTTGTTCCAATCTTCTTGTTTTTCATAGAAAGAACGTGCAATTGCAGTAATATTTGGGTAATCCGGTTGGAATGCAACAGCTTCACTAATCGTCTTAAAAGCGAGTCCTAAACGATCTTGTTCGATATAAAGAGAAAGAAGTTGTAAGGAAACCTCCATCGTAAGAGTTGTATCTTCCGTTTGAATAGATTGATAAATTTCTTCTGCCTTTGATAAGAATCCTAGTTCAAAATAAGCATCTGCAATATTTTTTGTCGCCCAAAGTGCAAGAGCATTATTTACTTTTTCCCATTTAAATATAGCTGCTTCAAAATCTTTATTTTGATAATAAAATTCACCTTGAGCAAATCGAATATTAGAAATGTTGGAGAATTCATTTTTAGATTCATTTATATATGCTTCACCGAGTACTTCCGATGCAGGAGTAGAAGTTTCTTCTGTTAAAAATGTTTTATAGTAAACTTTTTGAATAAATTGATTTTCAATGGTCATGTTCGTTCCCCCCTGTATAATTTAGAAAAATGATGTTGTATGTAAAAGGGTGTATGTTCTTTTAATAGGTAGAAGTTGCATTATATAGACCAAACTATGTTTTTGCTAGATATATCATTTTTCTTGAGAGTTAAACCGTTGCGAAAAGTAACTTTCCTTTATTGTAACAAAAAAACACGCATATGAATTTTTATTTTTTATCGGGTCATTTGCGTGCAGTAAGAATCTAATCTCAAAATTGGTGAATGTAAGTGAGTTATGTGGGAGTCGGGATGTCTGTAGAAGCAAGATTGGCATAGGTTAATAATTAGTAGAGGATGAACAAAACTCCCACTGATTAAAGTTTCACTTTATCTCTGTTAAAGGAAAGAATAGAAGTAGAGTTCATTATAAAAACAATGTATAGTGAATATGTATACCATGTTTGCCTTAAAGATAGAAAGGGTACAATGTGGAATAACGATCGTGCATAGGATGTGTCTTCCGAATGGAACAACATATTGGCGAGTTAATCGCGCATTATGGCTATTTTGGAATTGTTATAGCTTTGGCTGGTGGGATTGTCGGATTACCGATACCAGACGAGTTTTTATTGACCTTTGTTGGTTATAATGTTTCAAAAGGAGTTATGTCAGGAACTGCTGCTTTTTTAAGTGGGATGGCTGGTGCGATGTTAGGGATCACGTTAAGCTACATATTAGGTTTAAAACTTGGGCTCCCTGTTTTAAAGAAATATGGGCCGAAAATTAGAATTAAAGAACATCACATTGAAAAAACACATATTTTATTTGAAAAATATGGGCCATTTCTTTTAATGATTGGTTATTTTATACCGGGAGTACGTCATTTAACAGCATATTTTGCTGGGGTATCAAATTTGACACTTTGGCGTTTTTGTTTATACGCTTACGGTGGTGCGCTCATTTGGATAAGTGTTTTTATTGGGCTTGGCTGGAAGTTAGGCGAGAAGTGGCGCTTCGTTGAGTATAGTTTACATCATTATGGAATATGGATTTTATTAATTTCAGCAGTTGTTACATGTGTTGTATGGTTGTACATAAAGAAAAAGAAAAACCGCTAATAGCGGTTTTTTAGCTGAAAGCAATAAATAATACACCAGCTGTAATAAAGACTACACCAACACCGGTCATAAAGTTTAACTTTTCACCGAGGATAATCATAGCGAGAATGATAGAAAATACGACGCTTAATTTATCGACAGGAGCTACTTGTGAAACCTTTCCTGTTTTGAGGGCAAGAAAATAAAATAGCCATGACGAAGCACCTGCAACCCCACTTAATGTGATAAATAGCAGTGCTTTTTTATTTAGCAGTACGTCGCCGATATTTTGAAATTTACCTTGTATGATAATAACGCCTATCATAAATAATGCCATAATAATAGATCGAATTGTTGTTGCAACGTTTGCATCGATGCCGTCTAAACCAAACTTTCCAAAAATCGATACAAGGGCAGCAGCAATTGCTGATAATAGGGCAAATAAGAGCCACGAACTCATAGTAAAATTCCTCCAATCTTACAGTATTATACATGAAAATGATTCTCATGTATAAGGTTGAAGCAATTGAGGTTTATAGGAAGCACGACTTCAACTTAACTTCTTGCTCCACCTGAATTTTAAGGTGGGAGTTTTACTGTCTGTAAATAGTGGGCTAAATAACGAAATAACCCCCACCTTATATTTTTAATAAGGTGGGGGTTATTATACTACTCTGCAATTTCCTCATATAAAAAGTACGTTACATTATAAATATGTTCTACTTCATCGTCTGTCATAAACAGTAATTCGTCACGCTCAATCCCTTTTTTCTTTTCAATAAACTCAATCATGTTTTTGCGTTCTTCTCTCTTCATCAATTTTATTTCTCCTCTCAATCTGTTTTAATACAGTTTATTTAAGTTACTGCTATTATATAACAGAATCTTTAGAAAGTTCCACCTATTTTATTGTTTTTTTCAAAAGAACTTTTCGACAAAACAAGCCCACCTAAGGGGGCTTGTTTTATTTTATAGTCGTAAAAACTCAGGCTCCGTCGTACCGGCACCATCGATGTAATAAATTGTGTCGGGATTGATTTTGATCAGTACGTAATTAGGGTCTTCAGGGCCGAGTAACCAACGTTTTAAGCTATTATTCCAAAACTTGTTTTTTAATGTCGAGTCTTCCTCGATTGAAGCCAATCCTTCAACTTCAATATAATCTTCATCTAATTTTTTCCCTTCTCGTCCGAGTAGTACATGGACATTAGGATTTTGTTCAATATCTGTTATCTTTTTTGATTGTCGATCTGTTGCAACATACAGTACAAAATCTTCATGGAAAAACATCATAAAGGCGCTATGAGGTTTCTCATTTCGTACTGTAGATAATACACCAGTACGTTGACCTTGAATAATAGTTGCGATTTTTTCTTTTAAGTGCATAATTTTAACCCCTTTTCACAATTTATAATTCTGTCTGTTTAAACAAGATAATTTAAATATCTTTCATACTGTTTTCTTCAATCCGATTTTTTAAACGTAATTGTGATGAAATCGGACAAGTTAGGAGAATAATAATAATAATATTGAGGAGAAATACATACGATGGAAGGATGAAAAAGCATGTTTAATAAAATATTTCTTATAGTAGCGCTTATAGGTGTACCACTGTCTGTGCTTGGAAAAACACTTCATTGGCCAGAAACAATTATGTTTGCTGTGTATTGTATTACGATTATCGCATTAGCTGGTTTTATGGGGAGAGCAACAGAGAGTTTAGCAATTGTTTCTGGTCCTAGAATAGGCGGGTTATTAAATGCTACTTTCGGTAATGCTGTTGAACTTATCATTTCAATTTTTGCACTTCAAGCAGGGTTAATTGAAGTGGTGTTAGCTTCTTTAACGGGTTCTGTACTTGGAAATTTATTATTAGTAGGAGGGTTATCTTTCTTTGTTGGAGGTCTTAAATACAAAAGACAAAGTTTTAATGTATATGATGCAAGGCATAATTCAGCTTTATTAATATTTGCTGTTGTTGTGGCCTTTGTTATTCCAGAGATCTTTTCAATGAAGATGGACGCTGGCAAGACGTATCAATTAAGTATAGGTGTTTCTATTATTATGATTATCATGTACCTTGCTGCATTACTATTTAAGTTAGTTACGCACCGTGGTGTATATCAACATAAAAGTGACGAAGTAGCGCATGAAGAAGAGCCAGAGTGGTCGAAAGGGAAGGCGCTCCTTATTTTAGCGATAGCAACACTGGCAGTAGCTTATGTGTCAGAGGCACTCGTGCATACTTTTGAAACTGTTGCAAAGTCATTTGGCTGGTCAGAGTTATTTATAGGGGTTATTATCGTTGCAATTGTTGGGAATGCAGCGGAACATGCGTCTGCAATTATTATGGCTTATAAAAATAAAGTAAATATTGCAGTCGAAATTGCAATAGGCTCTACATTACAAATCGCTATGTTTGTTGCTCCTGTATTAGTATTGCTATCTATGTTCTTCGCACAAAGGATGCCTTTAGTATTTACCATACCAGAACTTGTGTCTATGATTACAGCCGTTTTCTTAACGATTGCGATTTCCAATGATGGAGATACAAACTGGTTTGAAGGTGGCACTTTACTAGCGGCGTATGTCATTATGGGAATTGGTTTTTATTTATTATGAAAAATAGGCATAACAATTGCGCTCAGAGAAAACAATAAACGAAGTAGTATATATACCTACATAGGAAGGAGCCAGACAGGTGAAACGAGTATACAGCATATGCCTTTCAACTATGGTCTCGTTTATTTTATTATTTCCTAACATGAGTTTTGCAAAGACAACAGTAGGAACAAAAATGCCTTCATCTGTTTTAAATATTTCAAAAGACAATACATTTCCAAATGATGCGCAAGATTTGCCACGTTTACAACCAAGTAAATTTGCTCAAGAGCTATTGAAAACGGCTAATATTAAAATTGAAAATCCAGACTTAATTCGGATGTTTAATGAAACGACAATTTCAAATGCGCCGCTTGCAGTAGGGTATCGGGCAAAAATTTATTTAGGTCAATGGGCTTTACGTTATGAATCAGTAGACACATCGATTAATTGGGAATATAAACAAGTGAATCGAAATGTGTATGATAATCGCGGAGGAGACCGTTTATATCCACTTCGCTATAAGCAAGAAACACAAAAGACGGTTGAAGGCGATTTAACAGCAGATATGAAAGATGCTGCAGATGTGAAAAAAATGATGCTTCTCAAAGCACTTGAAAAAGTACAATTACCCCTTTCGTTTAAAACGACCATTGGTTATGGTACTGGGCATGAGCGTGTGTATAATATTAGCCCGAGTCAACTCGGATATTTATACGCTTATACACCAGCAGTAAATGAAAAAGGAAAAGTAACATTTGGAGAAGTGTATCTTGTATTAAAGGGAAATCAAAAAAGACTTGTTGTGAAAAATATTACTTCTCAAGGAATTGGAGCTGCTATTCCAATTCATGATCATTTGTATTTTAAATTCATTTCTTCTTCCCACTCGCAATAACATGAAAAAACGTCAGCTTATGAGCTGACGTTTTTTTATAATGTAATGTTTGCTGTTTTTGATAAGAAATCTTCTGTCGGATAGTAGCTGTTTTTTACAAGAACATTTGGTCCAAGACATTTTACTGCAGGACAGTGACAGCTTAATGATTTTGCTGTTTTTGAAGCGCTCCATTTTTCATACGCTTCTTGTAATGTGTTTGTTTGTATGTTTCCTAGAAGTGGAACATCACCAAAATCAGTAACGATAATATTGCCATCAAAAATATTTACATTTAAGCGTGAACGACCATCTGGATCGTTACGAACAGTTACATTTTTGCTCTCTTGTAACTTTTTAAATGTGGCAATGTCTCGCTCGTCATCGCTACAAGCATAGAAAGGTAAAGTTCCAAATAGCATCCATACATTTTCATCGCGAATTTCTAGTAAATGTTCAATCGCATCACGAATTTCAGCTTTTGTTAAAATTTCTAGATTACTCGCGAAGTCACTTGGATACATTGGATGAACTTCATGACGTTTACAGCCCATCTCTTCGACGATTTGGCGGTGAATATGTTCAATATGTGGTAGAGTTCTTTTGTTTAGCATTGTTTCGGCCGATACAAGTACACCTGCATCTGATAAAGCCTTACTATTTGTAATCATTCTTTCGAATAATTTTGCACGTTGTTCGTAAGTAGGCTTACGCTCCATCATTGCAAATCCGCCTTCAACGAAGTCATCAATTGTTCCCCAGTTATGAGAGATATGCAATACGTCTAAATAAGGAATAATCTGTTCATAACGTGCTAAATCTATAGTTAAGTTAGAGTTGATTTGAGTGCGAACGCCTCGTTCATGGGCATATTTTAAGAGTGGTGTTACATAGTTGTCGACGGATTTTTTGGAAAGCATAGGTTCTCCGCCAGTAATACTTAAAGAACGTAAATGAGGAATCTCATCTAATCGTTTTAATAAAAGATCCATCGGAAGCGGATTTGGGTCTTTCGGCTGTAACGTGTAACCAACAGCGCAATGCTCACAGCGCATATTGCATAACGTCGTCGTTGTAAATTCAACATTTGTTAATAGTAGTTTGCCGTACTCTTCAAGGTCCATATACGCTTCCCATGGATCGTAAGAAGGAGTAATCGGCTTCATTTTTTGTGATATCGTCATATGAAATACTCCTTTGACTATTGAAATAACAATTTGTCCATTCTCTATAATAGAAGAATATGTGCTTTTTATAAAGTGAAACTTTTTAGCATGAAAAGAGAGAGGGCTTACATTATAGTGGATGACTGTGACAAAATTGATGAAATTTCATGCCCATAGCAATCGTTTTTGCGGTATAATAAAAGCAACTCGAATTAAAAGGAGAGTGCCTTCATGGGAAAAGCAATTCAAGATAAAGATACACAATTAGTATATTTAAAAGAACGTTTAAATATGTTCATTGAAGTAATTGATACAATTGAACCTGAAGAAGTAGAATTAGAAGATGTAGATCGTCTTCTTGCAATGTTAGATGAATTAGAATTAAAATGTGAGCAATTTAAAAAAGACGAATAATATATTAAAAAGGCTACCAATTCCAATTTGGTAGCCTTTTTCTGTTCGGGTAATAGAAGGACGATAGAAAAAGAGGTATAATCAAGTTGTGAAAAATTTCATTTATGCTCTAATAGCGTGAAACAAATAAATAGCTAAAGAGCATAACAATTGAATTTTCAGCTCATAACGTTTTGGTAGCGTTCACAATTGAGGGGGAAGTAACAATGGAAAAGCTTCAAGAAAGCATGTATCAACTAATTGTTGAAACGTCAACGAACTTACCGAAAGATGTTCGTCGTGCGATTCAACAAGCGAAAGAGCGAGAAAATGCAGGGACTCGTTCTGCGATGGCACTTGGCACAATTACAAATAATATTAAAATGGCTGATGATAACATCTCGCCGATTTGCCAAGATACAGGGATGCCAACGTTTAAAATTTATACACCAGTTGGTGTGAATCAATTAAAGTTGAAGGAAGCTATCTATAATGCGCTTGAGCGGGCGACAAAAGATGGTAAACTTCGTCCCAATTCTGTTGATTCTCTTTTTGGAGATAATAGTGGAAATAATTTAGGACCAGGTACACCGGTGATTAAGTTTGAACAATGGGAAAAAGATTATATTGATGCACGTTTAATCCTAAAAGGTGGTGGCTGTGAGAATAAAAATATTCAATATAGCTTACCGTGTGAACTAGAAGGACTTGGACGAGCTGGCCGTGATTTAGAAGGGATTCGTAAATGCCTTCTTCATGCAGTATATCAAGCACAAGGGCAAGGATGTAGCGCTGGTGTAATTGGTGTTGGTATCGGGGGAGACCGCACATCAGGTTATGAATTAGCAAAAAATCAATTATTCCGTACATTAGATGATGTCAATCCAGTACCAGAGTTACAACATCTTGAAGAGTACGTATTAGAAAATGCGAATAAGCTTGGCATTGGTACGATGGGATTTGGCGGAGAAACAACTTTACTTGGTTGTAAAATTGGCGTCTATAATCGTTTGCCAGCTAGTTTCTATGTATCTGTTGCGTATAATTGCTGGGCATATCGTCGCCTTGGTGTGAAAATCCATCCTGAAACAGGAGACATTATGGATTGGTTATATCAAGAAGGGGAAGATACACTTCAGCATGAAGTACAAGAAAAAACAGAGCAACGTGAGATTGTATTACAAGCACCAATTACAGAAGAGCAAATTCGTGAACTTCGCGTTGGTGATGTTGTAACAATTAATGGCATGATGTATACAGGTCGTGACGCAATCCATAAGCATTTAATGGATAATGATTGTCCAGTAGATTTAAACGGACAAATTATTTACCACTGTGGTCCAGTTGTTGTGAAAGATGAAAATGACAATTGGCAAATTAAAGCGGCAGGTCCAACGACAAGTATTCGTGAAGAACCGTACCAAGGCGATATTATGAAGAAATTCGGTATTCGCGCTGTCATTGGAAAAGGCGGTATGGGTGCGAAAACATTAACGGCTTTAGAAGAACACGGCGGTGTATATTTAAACGCAATCGGTGGTGCAGCGCAATATTATGCTGAATGTATTAAAGAAGTGAAAGATGTTGATTTCTTACAATTTGGTATTCCAGAAGCAATGTGGCATTTACGTATCGACGGGTTTAAAGCAGTTGTAACGATGGACTCTCATGGTAATAGCTTACATGCAGATGTTGATAAAACATCACTTGAAAAATTAGCTAGCTTTAAAGAGCCAGTATTTAAGTAAATAAAAAATGCATCTCGAATGATTCGAGATGCATTTTTTTGGTATATATAGAAAAACATGTTCAGCATGAAAGAATGCGTAGCAACAGAAACTACAAGTACGATTATATATGGAAAGGAGACTATTTATGAAATATAAATGGTTATATATCGGTCTCATTTTTTCAATTATGATGGCACTTGTTCCAGTTTCAGCACTGGCTTATACAAATACTCCACATAACTGGGGAATCCCGCGTCCTAAAAATGAAACAGTACCAGATGCAGGAAAGTTATATACAGATTTACTACAAAAAAATGGCGGGTTTTATTTAGGAGATACGAAGAAAAAAGATATTTATTTAACATTTGATAATGGATATGAGAATGGATACACCGGGAAAATATTAGATGTATTAAAAGAGAAAAAAGTACCAGCAACTTTCTTTGTAACGGGGCATTACATTAAAACACAAAAAGATTTATTGTTAAGAATGAAGGATGAAGGACACATTATTGGAAACCATTCTTGGAGTCATCCTGATTTTACAGCGGTAAATGATGAGAAACTTCGTGAAGAATTAACGAGTGTAACGGAAGAAATTAAAAAAGTAACTGGGCAAAAAGAAGTGAAATATGTACGTCCTCCGCGCGGTGTATTTAGTGAAAGAACGTTAGCTCTTACGAAAGAAATGGGCTATTATAATGTATTTTGGTCACTTGCATTTTTGGATTGGAAAGTGGATCAGCAAAGAGGATGGCAATATGCGCATAATAATGTTATGACGATGATTCATCCAGGATCTATTTTATTACTTCATGCAATATCAAAAGATAATGCAGAAGCACTTGCGAAAATCATTGATGATTTGCGCGAGAAAGGGTATCATTTTAAAAGTCTAGATGACTTAGTAAAAAGCAATCAACCGTAAGCATGTATGCTTACGGTTTTCTCATGCTATAATGATGTGTAAAAAGGATGGGGAAACGTATGTGGAGCGAACATGTTACGTTAGAGTATCCGTATCATTTTGAAGAAGTATTAAAACGTTTATCTTTTGATCCTCTTAACGTCATTCAATTAGATGAGAAAGTTATTTATATCCCGCTTTGTATAGACGAGGAACAGGTTGTTGTTCGCTTACAAGGGATTGGTACTGTTCAAAATCCACAGTTTTGGATTTCTAGTCAGACAGGAGATCCAGAGAAAGTCATGAAACGAATGAGGGCCATTTTTCATTGGAATGAACCGTTTCAAGATATACAAAATCATTTTTTAAACACATCATTACGTCCACTATTTGAAACATATGCTTATACTCCAATTATTTTAGAATTTGATTATTTTGCTTGTCTTCTTCGCTGTATCATTCACCAACAAATAAATTTGAAATTTGCTACTGTGTTAACAGAACAATTTGTGAAACGGTATGGAACAGAGAAGAACGGTGTATTCTTTTTCCCCACTCCGGAAATAGTAGCAAATATTTCAATAGAAGAATTGAGAGAGCAGAAGTTTAGTCAGCGAAAGGCTGAATATATAGTAGGATTAGGTCGAAGTATTGTCAGTGGTACATTAAATTTAGCGAGTATAGAAAATGGGACGGAAGAAGAAGTTTCAGCACAATTGTTGCCAATTAGGGGAATTGGTGCATGGACAGTGCAAAACTTTTTAATGTTTGGGCTTGGACGGAAAAATATGTTCCCGAAAGCGGACATTGGGATTCAGCGTGCAGTGCAAGGTATATTTCAATTAGATGATAAACCTGATGATGCATTTTTAGAAAAAGTGAAACAAGAGTGTGAACCATACTGCAGTTATGCAGCGTTATATTTATGGAAAAGTATAGAGTAGAGGTGTAATAATGATACAAAAGCAACATGAGAGTAAGTTGGAAGTTGGTCAAACGTTTCCTGTGACAATTAAACGTCTTGGGATTAACGGAGAAGGCGTTGGTTATTTTAAGAGACAAGTTGTTTTCATTCCAGGGGCATTACCAGGAGAAGAAGTTGTTGCAGAAACAACGAAAATTCAGCGTGGCTTCGCTGAAGCGAAAGTGAAAAAAGTTCGTAAAGCTTCACCGCATCGTGTGAAAGCACCGTGTCCAGTATATGAGGAGTGCGGCGGTTGCCAATTGCAACATTTAGACTATAAAGAACAACTAAATCAAAAGCGTGATATCGTTGTACAAGCATTCCAGAAGTATATGAACAACGGTTTGGAAGAGAAAATTCGTCCGACGCTTGGCATGGAAAATCCATGGCATTATCGTAATAAGAGTCAACTACAAGTGGGGCGTAAAGACGAAAAGGTTATTACAGGGCTGTATAAACAAAACTCACATCAGTTAATTGATATTGCTCATTGTATGATTCAACATAAAGCAACGAATGAAGCGACAAAAGTTGTAAGACGTATATTAGAAAAGTTAAATGTTTCTATTTATAATGAGAAAAAGCAAAAAGGTTTAGTACGTACAATTGTGACACGTACTGCAGTGCAAACAGGGGAAGTACAAGTTACACTTATTACAACAAAAGAAGAATTGCCAAATAAAGAGCAATTTATCGCAGAAGTACAAAAACAGATGCCAGCTGTTAAATCAATTATGCAAAATGTAAACTGGCGTAAAACATCTGTTATTTTCGGTGATAAAACATTTAAATTGGCTGGAAAAGAAGTAATTCAAGAAACACTTGGTGATTTATCATTTGAATTATCAGCACGTGCATTCTTCCAGTTGAATCCAGAACAAACGGTTGTTTTATACAATGAAGCGAAAAAAGCCGCTGCTTTAACAGGCAATGAGAAAATTGTAGATGCGTATTGTGGCGTTGGTACAATCGGACTTTGGCTTGCAAATGATGCAGCGGAAGTACGTGGTATGGATGTAATTCCAGAAGCGATTGCAGATGCAAGAAAAAATGCGAAGCGTCACGGATTTACAAATACGAAATATGAAGCAGGTAAAGCTGAACAATGGTTACCGAAATGGGTAAAAGAAGGATGGCGTCCAGATGTAATTGTTGTCGATCCACCACGTACAGGTTGCGATGATAAATTACTGGAAACAATTTTAAAAGTGAAGCCGAAACAAGTTGTGTATGTGTCTTGTAATCCTTCATCATTAGCACGTGATGTACAAGTATTAATGAAGAGCTATGAAGTGGAGTATGTGCAACCAGTTGATATGTTCCCGCATACAGCTCACGTAGAAAATGTAGTGAAGCTTGTTAGAAAGTAAAGTTTATTAATATTCCCTCATGGTATGAGGGAATATTTTCTATGAAGGAGAATGAAATGTACAATTATAAATTAACGATTCAGTACGATGGTGCACGTTTTAAAGGATGGCAACGTCTCGGTAATAACGATAATACGATTCAAGGAAAAATCGAAAGTGTCATCTCTGAAATGGTCGGAAAAGAAATTGAAATTATCGGTTGTAGTAGAACAGACGCTGGTGTACATGCTTTGAATCAAGTTGCTAACTTTCAAAGTGATGAGAAGTTAGTGGAACATAAAGTGAAAAAATATTTAAATCAATATTTACCTAATGATATTAGCATTACGAATGTGGAAGAAGTACATGATCGCTTCCATGCTCGTTACAATTCTAAAGCAAAAACATATCTGTATAAAATTTGGAATGAAGAGCATACAAATCCATTTATGCGTAAATATAGCATGCATGTGAATAAAAAATTAAATGTGAAAAGCATGAAAGCAGCTGCAAAACATTTAGTTGGTTCACATGATTTTACTGCTTTTTCAAATGCGAAATCAAAGAAAAAATCTATGGTTCGAGAAGTATATACACTTGATGTGATGGAAGAGGCAGGGTTTGTACAAATTAGAGTAAGTGGTAACGGCTTCCTTCATAATATGGTAAGAAAAATTGTCGGGGCATTAATTGAAGTTGGATTAGGACAATTAGACGCTGAAGCAATTCCAAACATTTTAGAGGAAAAGCAGCGCAATCAAATTAATTGTCTTGCTGAGGCAAGTGGGTTGTATTTAGAGAATGTTGAGTTTTAATGGCAAATAAAAAAATCGGGCTAAGTAGCTCGATTTTTTTAGTATTACGAAGATTTTTCGTTTTTTATACGTAGCTTCAAATTCCAAAAAGCAGCAAGCATAATAGCTGCAAAGGAGCCAAAAATTGTTCCTAATAGCTTTGCATAAGGAGAGCTGCTTACATCGGCATTAATGAATAACATCATACAGAGCATGGCAGGGAAAAAGTATAAGTATTGTAATAACTTTAATTTTTTATCATTACTCATATATATAGCCCCTTTCTAGCATGTTATATGTTTATTGTAACATATTTTACCAAGTTGTTTTTACACTTGGAGACATGTTTATTTTATATGTGTAAACGCAGTTTTTTAATTCGATATTGTAAGTTTTGCCTACTTAATCCTAAAAATTTTGCAGCTTGTGAGATGTTTCCATGATTCTCTTTAAGAATTTGGTTAATGTAGTTCTTTTCCATTTTTTCTATTGTGTGTTTTAAAGTTTTAGGTGTATCAGCATTGTGATTAGTTAGTGCATGTTGCATATTGAATTCTGTTTTTATTCGTTCGCGAAAGCGAGTAGGCAGCTGAAACGCTGTAATGATGGTTTCAGCTTCTATCAAGTTCATGGAACCTTCAATTATATGTTCCAACTCCCGTACGTTTCCAGGCCAATCGTATGCATAGAAAAATTCTCTTACATTTACATCTACATCGGTTACATTGAGCCCGAATTGAGTATTATATTTTTCAATAAAGTGCTGAACAAGAGCTGAAATATCTTCTTTTCTTTCACGTAAAGGCGGAAGACATAAAGTAACGACGCTTAATCGGTAATATAAGTCTTCTCTTAATCGATTATGTGCGATGGCTTCAAAGGGATCTTCATTGATAGTTGCTATAATACGAACATCAATTTCTTTTTCGTGTGTACCTCCGATTCTTCGTATTGTTTTCTCTTGTATAGCCCGCAGCAACTTAGCTTGAAGTATTGGGCTTAATGAATTGATTTCATCTAATAATAAAGTTCCTCCGTTTGCTTCTTCGAATAAGCCTGATTTATCTATTGCTCCTGTAAAGGCACCTCGATTTGTTCCAAATAGTAGGCTTTCCATTAATGTATCAGGTATAGCGGCACAGTTTTGTGAAATAAAGGGTTTGCCTGAACGCTGACTTTCATTATGGATGCTTTGTGCAAATAGTTCTTTACCAGTGCCTGTTTCTCCTACTAGAAGTATGGAGGAAGATGTACGAATTACTCTTTTTCCTTCTGTAATGATTGATTGAATGGCTTCAGAATCACCAATTATGTGATCAAAGGTAAATTTAGTGCTTTGTTTTCGAGAAGGGCTCATTTTTATTGTTTGCTTTAAGTTACTAATTTCTTTTGATACTTCAATAGCGCCTTTGATTTTTCCATTTTCTGTTATAGGGAAAGTATCGTTAATCGTTGTAATTTCTTGTCCTTTATTATTAAAATACGTTTGTTTTATATTTTTCTTTGTTTTTCCAAATTTTAATGCCTCTATAAGAGTACTATTTTTATTTTCTTCAAATGCAAACACCTCTAAAGGGCTTTTATATAGCACATCTAAGCGATCCATTGATTCAATTTCCATCATTTTGCGGTTATAGACAATCGTTTTACTTTCCTCATTAATAATATGAATCCCGATATCGAGTTCATTGAGTAAAGTTTCATATAGCATATTCATTTCAATAATTTGTTTAAAATTAATTTCTTCTGTATGCATGTAACATCTTCTCCTCATTTTACCCTATGAAGACTGACTTTTTATAATTTTATTAAAATTCTCATAAAATCGCAAAAATTTTTTGCTATTTTTCTCTTAAAACTTTTCAAATGATAGAAAAATTTTGCGGTTATAAACATTTTTTTTTGAGAAACCTTCATTTTAAATAGGAATTGGAGATTGGTACGCATTTTGCATAAATAATAGTTGAAATCTCTAAAGGAGGGATATGCAACGTTTCAGTACCAATTAAAAAGAAGGAGGAGTTTATAAAGTGAAGACGGTTATAGAAGGCGTGTATAGTCCTTGTTACGGGAAAGTTGAGAAGTTATTTGTTACGGAAAGTTCTTACGTATACGAATGGGAGAAATTAGCATTAATTGAAACGATAGATAAACAGAAAGTAGAAATTAAGATAGGGATCAGTGGTTATATTGAATCATTAGAAGTAGTAGAAGGACAAGATATTGCTGATCAAAAGTTATTAATAACAGTAAGGGATGACCTTTTAGTAACAGGCAGTGATTAATGTAAGTGACGTGTATTTTTGCTCTTTTAAATCATTATTTTTAAGGTGAGGAATTTTAAAAACGCTTACATTAAATGGGTTGGCAAAGTGAAAAGGGGGGATTTATATGATGGATCAAAACCAAGGATTAAAAAGAGAATTGAAAAGTAGGCACATATTTATGATTGCACTCGGTGGAGTTATTGGTACAGGACTTTTTTTAGGGTCAGGTTATACGATTCATGAGGCTGGACCTGGAGGAGCAATTGTAGCGTATCTTGTCGGTGGATTTGTAATGTATTTAACGATGCTCTGTCTTGGAGAATTAGCTGTTGCGATGCCTGACGCAGGGTCTTATCAAACGTATGCGACAAAGCATATTTCCCCTGCAGCAGGTTATGTAGTGGGATGGATGTCATGGTTAAACTGGTCTGCTACGATAGGTATTGAATTAATTGCAGTTAGTATTTTGATGAAACGTTGGTTTCCTGATGTACCGTCATGGATTTGGTGTGTAGTGTTCGCGGTACTGCTCTTTGCTATTAATGCGTTATCTTCAAGAAGTTTTGCGGAAGTGGAATTTTGGTTTGCAAGTATTAAAGTAATTACAATTATTGCATTTATTATTTTAGGCGGGGCGGCAATGTTTGGTTTTCTAGATATGAAAGGAAATGAACCAGCGCCAATGTTCTCTAGCTTTACTGATTATGGTGGGTTGTTCCCCAATGGATTATCAGCCATTTTAATTACGATGATCGCAGTTAATTTTTCTTTCCAAGGAACAGAATTAGTTGGTATTGCAGCAGGTGAGAGTGAAAATCCAGAGAAAACAATCCCGAAGGCAATTAACAATACAGTTTGGCGTATACTTGTTTTCTTTGTACTATCTATTTTTATTCTTGCTGGACTATTCCCTTGGCAGCAAGCAGGAGTAATTGAAAGTCCATTTGTAGTTGTATTTGATAAAATTGGTATTCCTTATGCAGCAGATATTATAAATTTCGTTATTATTACAGCAGTGCTATCCGTTGCAAATTCAGGATTATATGCAACTTCTCGTATGCTATGGTCTATGTCTAATCAAGGAATGATTAGTCCGATTTTTGGTAAGTTATCTAAAAACGGTGTTCCTATTTATGCATTGATTGTAAGCACAATTGTAGGTTGTCTCTCATTATTATCAGGTATTTATGCGGAAGATACAGTTTATTTATGGCTGCTTTCTATCGCTGGATTCGGAGCGATACTAGTTTGGGCATCTATTGCTCTATCTAACTTATTAGCTAGAAGGACATATGTTAAGCAGGGCGGGGATGTGAAGGACTTGAAATTTAAAACACCATTGTATCCATTTGTACCACTTCTTGCGTTAGTATTAAATTTAACAGTAATCGTTGGAATGGCCTTTATTCCAGAACAAAGAATGGCATTATATTGTGGTATTCCATTTATGATTGTTTGTTTACTGTTTTATCGTGCTACAAGAAATAAGGGAAGTAATGTAGAGCATATTGAAAAGACAAATACAACGGAAGTAGAGAGTTTATAATAGTGATTAATTAGGAGACTGTAAAATTGTAAACAGTCTCTTTTTTTGTGAAAATAAAGCTGGAAACATACTATGTATGCAAAGGGGAATTAGCGATGAATCCAGAAGTTTCGCAGTTATTAAAACAAATAGATTCAAGGAAAGAGGAATTGTTAGAACTTACAAAAACATTAATTCGTTTTGAAACACCAGCACCGCCAGCGAGAAATACAAATGAAGCGCAAGAATTTGTTGCAGAGTTTCTAAGAAAACGAAATTTTAGTATTGATAAATGGGATGTATATCCGAATGACCCAAACGTTGTCGGGGTTAAAAAAGGAATAAAAAGTGATTCATATAAAAGTCTTATCATTAATGGTCATATGGATGTAGCTGAAGTGTCAGCAGATGAGGCGTGGGAAACAAATCCGTTTGAGCCATTTATAAAAGATGGTTGGTTAGTTGGACGTGGCGCAGCTGATATGAAAGGGGGACTAGCTGGAGCGCTATTTGCTATTCAGCTATTACAAGAAGCTGGTATTGAATTACCTGGAGATTTAATCTTTCAATCCGTAATTGGAGAAGAAGTTGGAGAAGCTGGCACACTTCAATGCTGCAGGCGAGGTTACGATGCTGATTTTGCAGTCGTAGTGGATACGAGTAATTTACATATGCAAGGACAGGGCGGCGTAATTACTGGCTGGATTACTGTGAAAAGCCCTCAAACGTTTCATGATGCAACGCGTAGGCAAATAATCCATGCTGGAGGACGTTTATTTGGAGCGAGTGCAATTGAAAAAATGATGAAAATTGTGCAAAGTTTACAAGAATTAGAGCGTCATTGGGCAGTTATGAAAACATATGAAGGCTATCCGTCTGGAACAACAACAATTAATCCAGCTGTTATTGAGGGAGGAAGGCATGCGGCGTTTATTGCGGATGAGTGCCGATTATGGATAACAGTGCACTTCTATCCGAATGAAACACATGAACAAATAATAAAAGAAATTGAAGAGTATATTGGAAAGGTGGCAGCTGCCGATCCATGGTTAAGTGAAAATCCGCCACAATTTAAGTGGGGCGGAGAATCAATGATCGTAGATCGTGGTGAAATTTTCCCTTCATTAGAAGTCGATAGGGAACATGCAGCTGTAAAAAAACTTAGCTCAGTACACGAGTCTATTTTATCAAAAAATGCAATTTTAGATATGTCTGCAACGGTAACTGATGGCGGTTGGTTTAGTGAGTTTCACATTCCAGCCATTATATATGGACCAGGTACATTAGAAGAAGCACATTCTGTAAATGAGAAAGTTGAAGTTCAACAGTTAATTGAATTTACAAAAGTGATAACAGCATTTATATATGAATGGTGCCACACGAAAAAATAGATTTGTATAGTAAAATCGTACGAGTATGTATACTTGTACGATTTTTTATTGAACTATTTCAGAGTTGAATATAAACAACTGAAATAGTTCTTTATTTTGCTATGTCTTTCGTTTCATTTCAATTAATTTCTCTTTCGCTAATTCAACGGCAATCGCATCATCTAAATAGCCAATTGGAAAGAGATAGTCGGGAATAATATCTGTCGATAATATGAAATAAAGTAATGCGCTCCCAAGAACTGCACGTTCTTCTTTTGAAATGGTTTCATTACAAAATTGTTGATACATATCTGTTAATTGTTCAATAAAAGGACCAGCACTATCAATTTGCTCTAATTTGCTTGCAAAACTGTCATGAATACGTTTTTCGCCTTCTGTTGTCTGGGCATAGCGTTCGTAATTTTCAAGTTCTTGTTTTACGCGAGTTGTAGTGTAATCGAAATCGAATGAGTTAGAGGATTGTAAAGTTTGCTGAATGGTATCAAGAGATGTGTACATATCCGTTTTTTCTTTATTAATGTGAGGAGAATCAGGGTACATTTCATCAAATAACAATTGGGGTGGAACTTGAAGACATTCTGCAAATTTTTGTAGATGTTTTTGTTTTGGCGGTTGTTTGCCATTAATAATTCTTGAAACTGTTGCAGGATCAATATTTGTAAGTATTCCTAGTTGGCGCATAGATAAGGCGCGTTCTTTTAAAAGTTTTTTTATTAATTTGCCAAGCCGATCATTCGGGTTTTCATTAGCCATAGTGTAGGCACTCCTTTTTTAGTATTGAAAAAATATTGAGCATTTATTACAAGTATATGAAACAGACAGGCACAGTTGCTCAACATTTTCATAATATGCATTGAAAAGTGAGAAAAAGGGGTGACTATTTATGAGTACAGTAGGCTTATTTTCAATTTTTTTAATCGGGATCGCTTCTAATTTAGATAATGCAGGTGTTGGAATTGCATATGGCATTCGTAAAATTCGTATTTCGTGGTTTAACAATTTTATCATCGCATTCTTTGGATTTTTATTTACTTTACTAGCTGGATTTTTTGGAAACTGGATTGCGTTATTTATTTCAGAGTTTACAGCAAATCTGATTGGAGCAATCGTTTTAGGGGTAATCGGTGTGTTTATTTTGTGCCAGCCTTTCTTGGGTCAAAAAAATACTGCAGGTTCTAAAGATGGTAATGTACTTATGGGCATTTTACGTAATCCGGAAAAAGCAGATTTTGATGGTTCTAAAACAATTAGTTTCTCAGAAGCAATTGTTTTAGGAGTTGCGTTGTCTATTAATAATATTGCAGGTGGATTTGATGCAGGGGTAACAAATTTAAATCTTTGGCTTACAGCGACTATTTCTGGGGTGTTTAGTTTTATTTGTATTAGTGGTTTTGCGTATGTAGGAAAACGATTTTTAGCAGAATACTTAGGGAAATGGGCGACAGTTATCGCAGGACTATTATTAATTCTTATTGGGATCGATCAGTTGTTGTAAGGAGAGTAGAAAACAAGGTTCGAGTATTTCCTTGGAAATACAGCAAGAGATTGCATATATCGACGTACTTTTCTCCATACTAATACGGATTTCTTTTAAGAAAGGGGGATTTGTATGGGACGCGGGAAAGCATTTGATCATAAGAAAAAAGGGCATGATCATCAACCACCTAAAGGTGCGTTCATTCATAAAGATGTAAATGAACATACTTTGGAAGAGGAAGAGCTACCAGTAAATATTGAGGCGTATAAAAATAGTTTAAAAAAACATTAAAAGCACCTACATAGGTGCTTTTTTACCGTATATCTTCAATTAATTGTTCGGATTCTTCATGCATACTGTACTCACTTAATACTTGAATGCAAAGCCACTTTAATTCCTCAATCGTATGCTCAAGTTCTTCAGGAAGCACATGATAAATGTCTTCAAGTCCCATCCCGAAATGAATAAGTTCAAGTACTTGATCATCGATGTTCCGATCCATTAATAATTCAAGTACTTCTAAATTGAATATGTATCGGTGAGCTTCGTCGAGTGAAACAACTTTTAACTTCAAGCTTTCTACAATACTCAATATAAAAAGAAGGATTGTTTTTTCAAGAACAGGTTGTTTTCCCATTTGAAATATTAGTTTCATCTTTCACACCTCCACATATAGCGCTAGGTTGTACTATATTATTCAGGAGGGGGGAACAAATATGCATGATATAGAGAAACTTTCAGCACTGTTTTTGTAAGAGGATTGATAACTGACAAAAGTGAGGTTTTGGCGAAATAAAAAATCCTGCTAGTATAGCAGGATAACTCGCGATTAAAAAATGCTCCAACCTTCTTGAGCAGAAAGAAGTTCAAGAATTTTAAAACCGGCAATACTATTTCCGTTTGCATCTAAAGCTGGTCCGAAAATACCGATTCCCATGTCTCCTTTTACGCAGCCAAAAATACCACCGGCTACACCACTTTTTGCAGGAATACCAACACGAATTGCAAATTCACCAGATTCGTTATACATACCACATGTGACCATAAATGTTTTGCAAATTTTTGTAATATGCTTAGGGATAATTTGTTTTTTCTTATATGGATCATATCCATCCATTGCAAAAATTAAGCCGATACGTGCTAAATCGATGCAGTTTACTTCAACTGCGCATTGACGAGTATATAAATCCATAAGTTCTTCAATATCACAATCGATAATTCCGTTTTGTTTCATATAATAACAAAGTGAACGGTTTAGGTAAGCTGTCTCTAGTTCTGAATCGGCAACTTTAGAGGAATAATTAATAGTAGGATTATCTGTTATTTCACGTACAAAATGAAGAATACGTTCCATTTTTTCCTCGTTATCTTTTCCTGCTAGCATGCTTGTAATAGCTAAAGCCCCTGCATTTATCATTGGATTAAGGGGTTTGGATGGACTTGTCGTTTCTAACTTAATAATAGAATTAAATGGGTCACCCGTTGGTTCCATTCCAACTTTAGAAAATACATATTCTTCACCACGGTCTAAAAGGGCAAGGGCAAGTGTAATTACTTTGGAAATACTTTGAAGAGTAAATAGTGTTTGTGAGTTGCCTGCATGGATATATTCTGTTTCTTTATGGAAAATGGCAATCCCTAAATCGTCTGGATTTGCATTTCCTAGTTCGGGGATATAAGTAGCAAGTTTTCCTTTTTTCGTATATGGTTTTACTTGTTCTAACAACTGTTGTAAGTTGTTTGTTTCAATGCACTGCATAGTACCAACGCTCCTATTTTGAATTAACTAAGTTTACTTTTCCCGATATGCTCGGAAATAAATAATAACATGAAAAAGTGGAATGATAAAACGAAAGTTCAATGTGCTATAATAGGTCTTTCGTTTCGAGTATTCTGTATTTTAAAAAGGAGAATTTTCCTTTTATATAACAGTTTGGAAATAGGAGATTTATCCATAAAAAGTTCAGAAATAAAAACTACACATCTATACAACTATATGTTATTATGGTTATGTAATAGAAAGCGTTTTCTAAAGCGTACTTATAATGATAACGATTTCATAAATTTGATTAGGGGGAATTAAAATGTTGCAGTTTTTACAACGTATTGGTAAAGCTTTAATGCTTCCGATCGCAGTACTACCAGCAGCAGGATTATTGCTTCGTTTAGGGCAACCAGATGTATTTGATATTCCTGTTATGGCACAGGCCGGCGCAGCAGTTTTTGATAACTTAGCACTTATTTTTGCAATTGGTATTGCAATCGGTCTTTCAGTGGATGGTAGTGGTGCAGCAGGTCTTGCAGGTGCAATTGGTTATCTTGTTATGAAAAATAGTATTGATGCGCTTAGCAAAGGGTATTCAACTGCTGAATTACAAGATAAATTGGGTAAAGTCCAAGATTTAATAGGTAATAGCGCAAATGTAGATCCATCTAAGCTTGCGGATACAATGACACAAGTATCTAAGGCTGCTGAATTATCGACTAAAGTAGATATGAAGGTTTTAGGTGGTATTATTGTCGGTGTTATAGCGGGACTTCTTTATAATAAATTCCATAAGATTAAACTTCCAGAATGGTTAGGTTTCTTTGCTGGAAAACGTTTCGTCCCAATTGTTACATCAGTTGTGATGCTGATATTAGGAATTCTATTTGCACAAATTTGGCCAACAATTCAAAATGGTATTGATGCATTAGCTCATGGAATTGTTAATTTAGGTGCAATTGGTTCAGGATTGTTTGGTTTATTAAACCGTTTATTAATCCCAATTGGTTTACACCACGTAATGAACACATACTTCTGGTTTGTATTTGGGGACTTTACAAATGCAGCAGGTAATGTTGTTAATGGTGATATTGCTCGTTTCCTTGCCGGAGATAAAACAGCGGGTATGTTTATGACTGGTTTCTTCCCAGTTATGATGTTCGGTTTACCAGCAGCATGTTTCGCGATGATTGCAGCTGCTAAACCAGAAAAGCGTAAAGCAGTTACTGGTATGTTAGCTGGTCTAGCATTAACTTCATTCTTAACTGGTATTACAGAGCCTATTGAATTCTCATTCATGTTCTTATCACCAGTATTATATGGTATTCATGCTGTACTAACAGGTCTTTCTTTATTTATTACAACATCACTTGGCATTCATGATGGTTTCTCATTTAGTGCCGGTGCAATCGATTACGCTTTAAACTTCGGTATTGCAACAAAACCAGTCTTACTAGCAGGTATCGGTTTAATTTACGCAGCAATTTATTTCATAGTATTCTACTTCTTAATTAAGAAGTTCGATTTAAAAACTCCTGGTCGTGAAGATGATGATGAGTTAGTTGAAGATGGTGATGCACCAGTTGCAGGTTCAATTGGTGAAACTTACGTAGCAGCTTTAGGTGGAAAAGAAAACTTAACTGTTATTGATAACTGTGCAACACGTCTACGCTTACAAGTAAAAGATGCTGGTCAAGTAAACGAAGCAGCGTTAAAACGTGCTGGTGCGAAAGGTGTTATGAAATTAAGTAACACGAGTGTCCAAGTTATCGTAGGTACAAATGTTGAATCTGTTGCCGATGATATGAAAAAACACGTATAACTAATACGATAAGAGGATATCCGAAAAGATTGATGACATCAATTTTTTAGAGGATATCCTCTTTTTTGTTAATAATTTAAAGGGAATCTTACTTTTGTAAATTTTCTTTTTCTTTTTTGTACATATAGGTTGGTAATATGTGCAGTGCGTGATAAAGTAGGGATGATATAGAATGGATTATCCATAATCTACTAAAATAATTCTTTAGTAGACGAATTAAATTATTGTTGAGTAAGGGGAAAAAAGCAATTATGGATCAGGAAAAAAATAATGCGAATAGGGAAGCACGTCGGCCGATTGTATACATAAAAAGAACAATTATTTTCGTCTTACTACTATCACTTGTATATTTCATGTATACAAAAATTGTTGCGCATAATAAGAAAGAAGAAACTTTAAAAGCGGCAGCAGAAATGAAGAAACAAGAAGAGCTAAAAAAGAAAGAAGAAGAAAAAAAGAAGCAAGAAGAACAAAAACAACAAAAACAAAAAGAGCAGGAAGAACAAGTGAAGCAAGCGCAAGCTGTGGAGAAGCTTACCGAGGGACCACCTCAAGAAATTAATGAAAACGCTCAATTGGACCAGTATTTACAAAACGCAGGATTTAGTGGTACGGCTGTTATTGTGAAGAATGGAAAAGTTCTTTTAAATAAAGGGTACGGCATGGCAAATAAAGAGCAGCAAGTACCAAATAATTCAGAGACAACTTTTTATATTGGCTCTATTTCAAAGGCGTTTGTGGCAACCGCTATTATGCAGTTGAAAGATCAAAATAAATTACAAGTAGAAGATACTGTTGCAAAGTATATTCCAGACTTTCCTCAAGGTAATAGTATTCAGCTAAAACATCTATTAACACATACATCAGGGATTCCCGAATATGAGCAGGGAAAAGAAGATATTTCTCATGAAGAACTGATAAAGCGGATAGGAAATCAAAAGCGTATTGGTGGTCCAGGAGAGAAGTGGAAGTATTCTGATTCGAATTACTCTATACTTGCATACATTGCCGAGAAGGTAAGTGGACAGTCGCTCGAAGAATATATTAAACAACATATTTTTGCTATTGCGGGTATGAAACATTCTGGTTTTGGCACAGCGTTAGAACAAACAAGATTCCCATCAACGGGTTATAAAATAGTAAATAATAATATGACAACACCTAATATTCCGAGCATGTCACAACTATATGGTTGTGGTGATATATACACAAGTGCGCATGATTTATATTTATTTAACGAAGCACTATTCTCTGGTAAATTAATTTCAAAAGAGAGTTACGATCAAATGTTTACGGGTGGAAAAAAGGATTACGGGTTTGGATGGTACGTAGACCCAGGAAGCTATTCGAATCACGGTGTAATGCCAGGATGGAATTGCTTAAACGGATTTAGTAAAAATGGTAGTGTATATGTTGTTTTATTATCTAACATTCAAAATAACATTAAATCATTTGGTAAAGTGAATAACGACATTTATTCGATATTGCGGAATATTGAAGTGTAAGAAACTATCCTTTTGGATAGTTTTTTTTATGCCTTGAACCAAATATTTCTTTTAGAAAATGTATGTCTTACCTATCACAAAAATATCTATTTTGTATACATTAAGATGTATGGATGTGAAATTTTATAATCTAAAAATAATAGGAGGAGAAGTGTATGTGTCTGTTCAGAAAATATTGGCATAAATTATCGAGATTGGTTAATAGGCAATTAGATTATTTTTTAGATAATAAGTTATTACCTGCTGTGGAAAGACTTTTATTTTCACAAAACTTCGCGAGATTTATTCAAAGAAATTCTAAGCAAGCTACAGAGGAATTTATTGAATCAAGTAGATTTCAATCTATTATTTGTAACATTTTAAAAGAATGTAATACATCACCATTTAAAGAAATTGCAGAGCAGTATTTGGGTAAAAACGTAGAAATTACTGTGACAGTTGGACAGTTAACGGGTGTGATTGTAGCGGTTGGAGATGATTTCTTAACACTGCGAGAAGGAATAGGAACAGAAGTTTTATTACCATTTACAAGTATTATATCAATTAAAGAAGCGTAAGAAAGGAGAGTTATATATGTTATTTACTGATGAATTACGTAACCATGTTGGGGAACTAGTGCAAGTTGTGACAGCTGTAGAAATCATTGCAGGCGTTCTTTTATCTGTGACGGATGGGGCAGTAATTGTTCGTACTTCTCCTTCTTATGGACCACCAGAAGATGTAGTTGTACGTATTCCTATTATTGCTTATGTTCGCTTGGAAGGGTAAGAGTGATGCAAGTATGAGAGTGTCAGTTGTGATTCCAGTGCATAATGAAGCAAGTACTTTATCAAAAGTTTTAATAGAAGTAAGAAAGCTCGAACCATATGAAATTATCATAGTAGATAATGGATCGACAGATGGTACGAAAGAAATAGCGCTACAGCATAATTGCCGTGTGATTTATTATAGATATTCCCTTGGTAATGATGTGGGACGGGCAATTGGTGCTAGAGAAGCAAAAGGTGAAATTGTTTTATTTTTAGATGGCGATATCGTCATGAAAAGTGAAGAATTATACAATTTTATTAAAGGAATACAGCAAGGACATGAGATTGTTTTAAATAATTTAACATGGTCCGTTTATTTGAAGATGAGACCGCATTATACGACGGTTGGAAAATATATGTTAAACCGTTATTTGAACAAAAAAGAGTTTGTTGTAGGATCTTTAATTGCGATACCACATGCGATAAGTCGTGAAGTGATTGAAAAACTAGGATGGTGGAATTTAGCGGATCCAGCACTATTTCAAGCGATGGCGATGTCTAGAGGAGTAGATATTTCTGATATGGCTTCAGTTGATGTCATTTACACAAATAAAGTTCGTCCTGTCCATACGGGCACATCACCTGGCTCTCCTTATCCGAAAGCGACTAGTCGTATTATGGGTGATCATTTGCGTGCTTTACAATACGTAATTGAAACATACGGTAATCGCGGTGATTTTTCAGAGGACAATAGAGATAGAGAGTTTGTAGGAAAGTATAAACCAGTTTTATTACAAAAGAAAAAAGCGAAATATAGTGCCATTATCCCGGTATCAGAAGAGAAAACAACTATAAGGTCTGTTATACAAGAAGTGAAAGAAGCAGGTGTAGATGAAATTATAGTTGTCGCGAATGGAGCAGATGTTGAGACTGTTAAACAGGCAAAGCTAGAGAATGTTATTGTTGTTGAATTTACGAAGGCGCTTGGACATAATGTAGCACGAGCAATAGGGGCCATGCATGCTACGGCAGATATTTGTTTATTCGCTGATGGTGATTTTGTTATTCCAGCAAAAAAACTCACTCCATTTTTACATGCTGTTGAAGATGGAAATGACGTGGTGTTAAATGATTTACAATGCTTATTAGATATGTTTCATCCAGCAGATCCAATTAGTATGGGAAAATACTTTTTGAATTTGGTAGCGAAAAGACCAGATTTATGGAATAACTCACTAACTGCTGTACCACATGCCATTCATAAGAAGGTAATAGAGAAAATAGGATATGACTCCCTTATCATTCCGCCATTAGCACAAGTGAAAGCTATTTTAGAAGGATTCTCTATTACAGCAGTAGAGTTAGTAGATGTTATAAAAACAAATCGAGTACGTCCAGAGCAACACGAATTTGTAAATGGACGTATTTCAGCATTTGATCGTATTTTCGGTGATCAAATTGAGGCGATTGCGTATTTATTACAACGTACGGACGAACGCGGTGGCTTTACTGATGGAGATAGAGATAGAGATATAATTCAACAATTGAGAAGGGAAGAAGAGAATACAAATGAATAGTAGTAAAGTAGCTATTATTGGGTTAGGGTATGTTGGCCTTCCTTTAGCAGTACATTTTGTAGAAAGAGGGCATACAGTACTTGGATTAGATAAAGATATTAGAAAAATAGATTCAATTATAAAAGGAGAAAGTTATATTCCGGATGTTTCTTCTAAAGAGTTACAAAGTTTATTGACCAAAAAAAAATTAACAGTAAATACACCGGATCAAGGCATTGCTGATTTTCAAAATAGTGATTATGTTATTGTCACTGTCCCGACTCCAATTAATGAACAAAGAGAACCAGACTTAAGTGCCCTCATTTCAGCTTCGCATTATATACAACAAAACCTTCAAAAAGGACAAACCTTCATTTTTGAAAGCTCCACATATCCAGGCACACTTGAAGAAGTCATCCTACCTATTATTTCTCAAAATGGTAAAAAGGTAGGTGAAGATTTCTATATCGGATATTCCCCTGAGAGAATTGATCCAGCAAATAGTCAATATTCAGTTCAAGTTATTCCAAAAGTTATTAGTGGACAAACAGAAAAGTGTAAACAAAAAGTACAGGAGTTGTATAGCACTACATTTGATGTAGTTGTTCCAGTTAGTTCTCCAAAAGTAGCGGAAATGTGTAAGTTATTTGAAAATATTCAGCGCCTAGTCAATATTTCCTTAGTAAATGAGTTAAACACACTATGTGAAAGTTTAGGAATTGATTTTTATGAGGCGCTTGAAGCCGCATCTACAAAACCATTTGGATTTACCCCATATTGGCCAGGACCAGGAATAGGAGGACATTGTATTCCAGTAGATCCTTTATATTTCCAATGGAGAATAAAAAAGAATGGGGAAATTAGTCAATTAATTGAGGCTGCACATGTGATTAATGAAGAAATGCCAGAGAAAATAGTCCGGAAAGTAAAAAGTGTGGTGCAATCACCTGCAATGGTGTTAATTGTAGGGATTGCGTATAAAAAAGATGTAAATGATTTGAGAGAATCACCAGCGTTACCGATTATTCAGTTATTAAGAAATAAAGGATACGAGATAGAATATCATGATCCTTATATTTCTTCCGCGGAAATGGGAGATAAGGTGTACCAATCTGTTTCTTTAGATGAAGAAAAAGTTAAAAAAGCGGATTGTATTTTAATTTTAACGGATCATTCAAATATTGATTGGAAGCTTTTTAAAGGAATGGATCAAGTAATAGATACACGCGGGATCGTAAAGAAGGTGAGTAAATGAGTAAGAAATGTTTAATTACAGGTGGGGCCGGATTTATCGGGTCGCATTTAGCTGAAGAGTTGATGAGAAGAGGTTATGAGGTCACTGTTGTGGATAACTTTTATAAAGGTAAAAATAAGTATCATAAAGAGTTAATGAAAGAAATCCGTGTTATTCCAATAAGTGTTTTAGATAAAAATTCTATTTATGAATTAGTAGATCAGCATGATGTCGTGTTTCATTTAGCAGCAATTTTAGGTGTGAAAACAACAATGGAAAAAAGTATAGAGCTCATAGAAACGAATTTTGATGGGACGAGAAATATTTTACAAGCAGCGTTAAAAGGAAAGAAGAAAGTAGTTTTTGCTTCTACTTCAGAAGTATATGGTAAGGCCAAGCCGCCTTTCTCTGAAGAGGGAGATCGATTATACGGGGCAACTTCTAAAATACGCTGGAGTTATGCAGTGTGTAAAACATTAGAAGAAACATTATGTTTAGGATACGCATTAGAAGGTTTACCGGTAACGATTGTTCGTTATTTTAATATTTATGGTCCAAGAGCGAAAGATGGTCCGTATGCAGGGGTAATCCCGCGATTTATTAGTGCGGCACTGCAAGGAGAAGACATTCTCGTATATGGAGATGGAGAGCAGACACGTTGTTTTACGTATGTAAGTGATGCGGTAGAGGCAACGATTCGAGCGATGGATGAAAAGGTAAATGGTGAAATTATTAACATAGGTTCTGAGAATGAAAAGAGTATAAAAGAAGTAGCAGAAGTAATTAAAAAACTAACGAAATCTTCTTCGAAAATTGTCCAAGTTCCTTTCGAAGAGGTATACCCACATGGATTTGAAGAAATTCCAAATAGAAGACCGGATGTTGCGAAATTAAGAGAACTTGTTCAGTTTCAAGCAGAAGTAACGTGGGAAGAAGGATTGAAAGAAACTATTAAGTGGTTCCGTGAAGAAAATAATGGCTAAGTCACTATCGGTCATTATACCTGTATGTAATGAAGTTGAAACGATTTCAGATGTTATCCAATCGGCAAAAGGATTAAATCCAATAGAGATTATTGTAGTAGCAAACGGTTGTAACGATGGTACAGAAGAGGTTGCTGATCGTTTAGGGTGTAAAGTAATCAAGCATACGGAGCTACTAGGGAACGATGTTGGCCGTGCGGTTGGCGCAAAACACGCGATAGGTGATGTATTACTATTTATAGATGGTGATTTTGCTATTCAAACTTCCAAATTACAATTATTCCTGAATCCGATTTTACATGATCAGACCGACATCGTTTTAAATAACTTGGATGCATTATTTTTAAAAAGGCAAAAACCCAATTCTATTACAGTATGGCGCCAAATATTAAATGCAATGTTAGAGCGTGAAGAATTAAAAATTGATTCCTTATTAGATGCACCTCATGCGTTGACGAAAGAAGTCGTTCAAAGCATTGGATATGAAAGCTTTGTTAATCCTATTGTCGCTCATTTACGCCTAGTTCAAAGTGAATGGAGAATTAGTCGGCATTGTGCAATTGACGTTATTACGCCAAATAAATTTCGGCCGACCGAGCATGCTGCATATGGCACGGGTCTGTCGCAATCTGAAAAACGGATGATAGGTGATCATATAGAAGCTGTAGCGGAGCGAATAGTAGGTAGTGATGAGCGCGGAGGATATTATGATGGAAATAGGAAAAGGGATAGTGTCTATCATACTCTAGATTTCGAAGATTTTTATCAAGGATGGGGCATTACATCTAAATTGTATAAAGGAAAGCAATTATCAGTCATTATTCCTGTACAAGATGAAGAGAAAACAATTGGAAATGTTATAGATGAACTTCGAAAAATTGAACCTTTTGAAATTATCGTTGTAGTAAATGGCTCGTCTGATCAAACCGCAACGATTGCAAAAGAAAAGGGAGCAACAACAATTGTATATAAAGAAGCACTTGGAAACGATGTAGGGCGTTCACTTGGAACTTACTTTGCAAAAGGCGATATTGTGTTGTTTATAGACGGTGACTTTGTTATCCCGGCTAGGGAACTATATCCTTTCGCAAAAGCTATTGCAGATGGAATGGATGTCGCATTAAATGATCTAAATCATTATTTAGATTTAAGAGTACCGCTTCATCTTGTAACTGCATTTAAATATGCATTAAATTTAGCTTGTGATAGAAAGGATTTAGGGGTAGGATCACTTATTGCGGTACCTAATGCATTTAGCCAAAAGTGTTTGAAAGCAATTGGGTATAAATCTTTATTGTCACCTTGTGTAGCACAAGTGAAGGCTCTTCTTTCTGGATTTGAAATTGCATGTGTATATCATGTTGAGGTTGATAAGATGAACCGTATTCGTCCCAGTGAACATTTCGCAAAAATAGGTCACCCTCCAGCTGTACTTCGAATTATAGGTGATCATATAGAGGGACTAGAGCAAATAATTGCATTAACAGACAATCGTGGCGGATTCTATGACGGCAATAGAAAAAGAGATGTTTTAGAGTAGTAACAAAAAAAGTGTACAACATATGTACACTTTTTTGTTCTGTTATAAAAACTATAACAGATTAGGAGATAAGAGTATTACAGCTCTACAATGGGTATTGTTCTTATATTACAAAATAGGACTCGTATATAAGGGTACCAAAAAAATACAATTAAGGAAAGGGTTAATTATAAAGACTTTTAAGTGAAGTTAACACTATACATATAGTAGTTTGCTCAACATTTCACAAACATGTCACAACTGTTTCGTTCACTTTCGCAAAAAAGTAGTATTCTAAGTGTGTAAGCTGTTATATAAAAAATCTTAGTCCTGTACTAATCAAAAATGGAGGAGATTAGGATGACTCAAGTATTAGAAAATGTTAAAAACGCATGGGAAAACTTTAAAGGTGAAAAATGGAAAGCTGAGATTGATGTTCGCGATTTCATTTTAAATAATGTAAACGTTTACGAAGGAGATGAATCTTTCTTAGCGGGAGCAACTGAAGCAACGAAACAACTTTGGGATCAAGTAATGGATTTAACAACAAAAGAACGTGAAAACGGTGGCGTTCTTGATATGGATACAAAAATCGTTTCTTCTATTACATCACATGAACCAGGATATTTAAATAAAGATATTGAAAAAGTAGTCGGTTTCCAAACTGATAAACCATTTAAACGTTCTTTACAACCATATGGTGGTATTCGTATGGCGGAACAAGCTTGTGAATCTTACGGATACGAAATGGATAAAGAACTTAGTCGTATTTTTAGAGATTGGAGAAAGACTCATAACCAAGGTGTATTCGATGCTTATACATCAGAAATGAGAGCTGCTCGTAAATCAGGTGTTATTACTGGTCTTCCAGATGCATACGGACGTGGACGTATTATCGGTGACTACCGTCGTGTAGCATTATATGGGGTAGATCATTTAATTGAAGCGAAAAAAGCTGATTTAAATTTAACTGGCGGTGTAATGAGCGAAGAGACAATGCGTTTACGCGAAGAGTTATCTGAGCAAATGCGTGCACTTCAAGAGTTAAAACAAATGGCTGCTGCTCATGGTTTTGATATTTCTAAGCCAGCAACAAATACGCAAGAAGCATTCCAATGGTTATACTTCGCATATCTTGCAGCAATTAAAGAGCAAAACGGAGCTGCAATGAGTCTTGGACGTACTTCTACATTCTTAGATATTTATATTGAAAGAGATTTAGCAAATGGTACTTTAACAGAAGAAGAAGTACAAGAAATTGTGGATCACTTCATTATGAAATTACGTCTTGTGAAATTTGCAAGAACTCCTGATTATAATGAATTATTCTCTGGTGACCCAACTTGGGTAACTGAGTCTATCGGTGGTATGGCATTAGATGGTCGTTCATTAGTAACAAAGAACTCATTCCGTTTCTTGCATACATTAGATAATTTAGGACCAGCTCCAGAACCAAACTTAACAGTTCTTTGGTCTAAACAATTACCACAAAACTTTAAAAACTACTGTGCAAAAATGTCTATTAAAACATCAGCAATTCAATATGAAAATGATGACATTATGCGTGCTGATTACGGCGATGACTACGGAATTGCTTGCTGTGTATCTGCAATGAGAATTGGTAAACAAATGCAATTCTTCGGCGCACGTGCAAACTTAGCAAAAGCATTACTATATGCGATTAACGGTGGTAAAGATGAAAAATCTAAAGCACAAGTTGGTCCTGAGTACGCACCGATTACTTCTGAAGTATTAGATTATGAAGAAGTTATGCATAAGTTTGATATGACAATGGAATGGTTAGCAGGCCTGTATTTAAACACATTAAATGTTATTCATTACATGCATGATAAATATAGCTACGAACGTATTGAAATGGCACTTCATGATACAAATGTTCTTCGTACAATGGCAACAGGTATCGCGGGTCTATCTGTAGTGGCAGATTCATTAAGTGCAATTAAATACGCAAAAGTAAAACCAATTCGTGATGAAAATGGTATTGCAGTTGACTTCGAGATTGAAGGAGATTTCCCTAAATACGGTAACAATGATGATCGTGTAGATGAGATTGCTGTAAATCTTGTAAAAACATTTATGAATAAACTTCGTAAACATAAAACATACAGAAATTCTGTTCATACAATGTCAATCTTAACAATCACATCTAACGTTGTATATGGTAAGAAAACTGGTAATACTCCAGATGGCCGCCGTACTGGAGAACCATTTGCACCAGGTGCGAACCCAATGCATGGACGTGATACAAAAGGTGCATTAGCTTCATTATTATCTGTGGCTAAATTACCATATAAAGATGCACAAGATGGTATTTCTAATACATTCTCTATTATTCCGAAAGCACTTGGTAAAGAAGATGATGTACAAGTACGTAACTTAGTATCAATGCTTGATGGCTATGCAGTAAAAGAAGGTCACCACTTAAATATTAACGTATTTAACCGTGAAACATTAATGGATGCAATGGAACATCCTGAGAAGTATCCACAATTAACAATTCGTGTATCTGGTTATGCTGTAAACTTTATTAAATTAACTCGTGAACAACAAATTGATGTAATTAACCGTACAATGCATGAAAGCATGTAAATGAAAAAAAGTGTCCCTTCGTTCTTAATATATAGCGAAGGGAGGCTGTTTCAATAAAGGAGGAAGTAACATGGTAAAAGGAAGAATACATTCTGTAGAGTCTTGTGGTACTGTTGATGGCCCAGGGATTCGTTATGTCATATTTACACAAGGGTGTTTATTACGTTGTCAATATTGTCATAATGCTGATACGTGGGAAATCGGTAAAGGTAAAGAAATAACAGTTGAAGAAGTGATGCAGGATGTGACATGTTACCTTCCATTTATTGAAGCTTCCGGAGGCGGTATAACAGTTAGCGGTGGAGAGCCATTATTACAGCTAGACTTTTTAATTGAGTTGTTTAAAAAGTGTAAAGAGGCTGGTATCCATACAACAATTGACTCTTCTGGTGGTTGTTATTCTGAAGAACCAGAATTCCAAAATAAGCTAGATATTTTAATGGATTATACAGATTTAGTTTTATTGGATCTGAAACATATCGATTCCAAAAAGCATCGTAAATTAACAGGGAAACCAAATGAACATATTTTACAATTTGCTCGTTATTTATCGGATAAGAATAAACCGATTTGGGTACGACACGTATTAGTCCCTGGTGTTACGGATAATGAAGAGGATCTACAAAAACTATCTAGCTTTATTCAAAGCCTGTCTAATGTTCAAAAAGTTGAAGTGTTACCATATCATAAGCTTGGTGTATATAAATGGGAGGCGCTTGGACACAAGTACCCACTCGCAAATGTAGAACCACCTACTGAGAAAAATGTAGAACATGCTAAACATATTTTACAAGCGGTCTAATCCAAATATTGGATTAGGCTTTTTGCTTTCTTTACAATAAAATCTAGAGTATATATTGATAAAAGAGTATACTGAAAGTAGAATATCCATAATTTTGTAAGGAATAAGTGGAGAAATTTACATAATTGTAAAGGGAAATCAAAATAGTAAAAAGAATTAAGAAGTAAAAGAGTGAGTATCATGGAATAGAGAACATTTGTAAGTTATTGCGAAAGCTCTTATAGGAAAGTATAATGTAAAGATATGAGCACAGATAGGATTAAGGGGTCAATCTTATATGCTTTGCATATCCACGACAGGTACATAGCTGAAAGGGAATTATTAGAATCTGTTTATGTAATTTTTAAGGAAAATGTTTTTCCTATTGTCGTATATGCAATATGGAGAAACAAAAAGCTAGGAGTGGATTTGTTTGATAAAAAACCCCAAGGTTTTAATATTAACTGCACATTACGGTAATGGTCATGTGCAAGTAGCAAAAACATTAGAACAAACATTTCGCCAAAAAGGAATTGAAGATGTTATTGTATGCGACTTGTTTGGAGAATCACATCCATTTATAACTGACATTACAAAATATCTATATTTAAAAAGTTATACAATAGGAAAAGAATTATATCGTTTGTTTTATTACGGGGTAGAAAAAATTTATGATAAGAAAATAGCATCTTGGTATGCGAACTTTGGAAGAAAACGTTTGAAAACACTGTTACAGGTGGAGAAACCAGATATTGTAATTAATACATTTCCAATTATCGCTGTACCAGAATTGAAGAAACAAACAGGTATTTCAATTCCTGTCTATAACGTATTAACGGATTTTTGCGTGCACAAAATATGGATTCATCGAGAAGTAGATCGTTATTTTGTTGCAACGGATCACGTGAAAGAATTGATGGTTGATATCGGTGTACCTGCGGAACAAATTGTTGAAACAGGAATTCCAATTCGGAGTAGTTTTGAGTTAAAGGTAAATCCAGAAATCATATATAATAAATATCAGTTATGTGAGAACAAAAAGATTTTACTAATTGTAGCAGGTGCTCATGGAGTATTAGGAAATGTAAAAGAACTATGCCAATCATTTATGTCAGTGCCTAATTTACAAGTAGTTGTCGTTTGTGGAAAAAATGAAGCTTTAAAACAGGATTTATTAAGTTTACAGAAGCAAAATTCCGATGCATTAAAAGTGTTTGGGTATGTTGAAAATATTGATGAATTATTCCGTGTTACTTCTTGTATGATTACGAAGCCAGGCGGAATAACATTAAGTGAAGCAGCAGCGTTGCAAGTACCTGTCATTTTATATAAGCCTGTTCCAGGACAAGAAAATGAAAATGCGATGTACTTTGAAAGAAAGGGAGCAGCAGTTGTCATTCGCGATGATAGTGAGGTTTTTGCTAAAACAGAGGCATTATTACAAGATGATGTGAAGCTTCTTCAAATGAAAGAAGCAATGAAAAGCATCTATCTTCCAGAGCCAGCTGGTCATATTGTAGATGCAATTTTGGCAGAAAATCATGCAGAACCGCGCCATATACCTATTAAATCACCTGCTCTTGCACAATCTTTTACTTAATATGAAACCCTCTTTGTATATGTAAAGAGGGTTCTTTATTATTTTCAAAGAAAATTTAGCCAGTTATCCACAAAAGGATTACGCTTTCATTAAACAGTAAAGTCGGAATATTAACAACTATATCCACATTGTCCACAATTTTTAGAAAAATATCCACAATTAAAACAGCTGATATATGCTTTAATATAGAAAAATATTAAATGTTTTTGAAAATTACTAACAATTTCATTGATTTTGTGGATAAAGTTGTCCACAGCAAAAAAGACCCTTATGTATAAGGGTCCTTTTTGCTTACTTCTATCAGTCGAGAAAATTGTGTAATGAAAATGAATAATTAGGGGGGAAACTTCTAATTATTCATTTTCACTTTAAATGCTTTTCGAGCGATATCCTGCTGCACGATCTGCTTTTTGAAATTCGCGTTGATAGAGAACTTCTTGTGTACTAGATAATGTGTTTTTTGCTTTATCACGTTTCTTTTTATCCATTACAAATCACCTCGTGTCTTAAAGTTACTATTTATCGTTTCCAAAGACATGAGGGGATATACGCATATGGAAAATGTTAACTATTGATTATTATTTCAGAAAATTTAGATTACGCTTCTTTTAATTGATGAGCATCTTGGAAGGTTGTATCTCGCATTGTAGCAAGTGTGTATTGATCTTTTGGAATTTCATATAAGTTATACACTTCTTCGTTTGCGTTAATTTCATCATATACGGCTTTTCTTGTTTCGTTTGCTAGATTCACATATTGCAGTTTTTCTGCAGCTTTAATAGAACGAATATTTATTTTACGAATACGCATGAAAATTGTTTCAATATCTAATTCATAGAAAAGTTCACTAAAAAATGAATCTTTTGCCAATTTATTATAGCCTTTTCCATGATATGGTTTGCCAAGCCATGTCCCGAGAAATCCAGCTTTTTCTTGCACATCAAATAAAGTAATTGTTCCGATAGGGTTACCCCATTCATCTAAAATTGTGCGTGAAATTAATTCACCACGCTCTTCAGCTTCAATCGTTTGTTTCGTTAAGAATAAATATTCTTCATAAGAATAAGCCTTTTGACGCACAAAAGGGAAGACAGCTGGATCCACCATTAACTCGTATAGAACGTGGCTGTCGTGTAAGTCGCGTTTTTTCAACATACTAACTCCTCCTCACACGAGGGTAGCATGACGAAAAAACACCCCACCCTCGAAATTTTTATATCAATCTTTAAAAAATTTCGGGGTGGGAATCGAACCCACTAGAACCAGTTTCTAACGCTGGTGGCGCACCATTTGCCTTCCCCATTCATCAATTTGAAAATGATAATCACGACACAAATTGATTATGGTTTCATTCAGTTTATAATCGTATAATACTTTATCTAGTCAAAAAAATAAACTAGTTTTTTTTATTTTTTTTGTAAATTATTTTTCCATCAATCATAGTTAGTACAGGCTTGGCTAAATAATGGAAAGGATGATGAGTCCATAACACGAGATCGGCGTCTTTTCCAACCTCGATGCTTCCAATTCTATCCTCTAAACGCAAATTTCGCGCTGGAAATATGGTGATTCCTTCTAGTGCTGTTTTCTCGTCTAACCCTTCTCTTACTGCGACAGCGGCACAAATATTTAAATATTGAATGGGTGTATAAGGATGATCTGTTGTTATAGAAACTTCCACACCATTTTTAGATAATATATGGTAAGTATCCCATGTCTTGTTTTTTAGTTCGATTTTAGAACGACGTGTCAGAGTGGGACCAACTGAAACCTTCAAATTGTGTTTCGAAAGCTCTTCAACAAGAAAGTGTCCTTCTGTACAATGTTCAATACGTAGATCAAGGTTGAATTCCGTTGCAAAGCGTAGCGCAGAACTAATATCATCTGCTCGATGGGCGTGGATACGTACGGGTATTTCACGACGTAATGCTTTTAAAATAGGAAGCATTCGAAAATCAGCTTCGTGCCCGTAGTGTTGCGCTTCATAGAATGATTCCCGAAGTAACCCCATAATCCCCATACGTGTAATGGATTCTTTTGTTCCATTACTATGGACTTTTTTAGGATTTTCTCCAAAGGCAATCTTTAAACCAGCAGGTTCTTGAATAATCATATGATCAATACAAGTTCCAGCTGTTTTTATTACACAAGTCGTACCCCCGATAATATTTTGACTGCCAGGCATAACGTGAACGGTTGTAATTCCGTTTTGTACAGCGTCTTGAAAGGCAATATCGAAAGGGTGGATCCCATCTAAAGAACGAATATGTGGTGTTGAAACTTCAGATGTTTCATTGGCATCATTTCCAGCCCAACCAGTACCCTCATCATAGAGACCAAGGTGAGTATGGACATCAATAAAGCCAGGTAAGAGATGGAGTGCTCGTGCATCTATAACGGTCATATCCTGAGTAGGTTGAATAAAAGGTTTGACCTCGGTAATTCGCTCTCCTGTAACGAGTACATCGCCTTGAAATTTTTGAGATGTAATAGGGTATACAATGGCTTGTTTGAGCAATATTTTCATAGGTACCTCATTTCTGTTACTTTATAATGCTAATGGAAGTTAAGGGAAAGTAACTGAAAGGTTATTTGTATAGTGATGCTTCGGATTCTAGAAAATGAAAGTTTTGAAAGAGCCCATGTAAAATTGTGTTTTAGAAGTACTACATTGTATGCGAAAGTATATTTTGTAATGCATGGTCTATTGCCGGAAATGTGTATTGGTATCCATGTTCAATTGCTTTAATGGGTAATACACGTTGCCCTTCTAGTACAAGTATGCTCATTTCACCTAATAAAGTTTGAATGATAAATGAAGGTACAGGCAACCAATGAGGTTTTTTCATTATAGTTGCAATGGTTTCTCCAAATTCCTTCATTCTTATAGGTGTTGGTGCTGTCATATTAAGAGGACCATCAATTTCTTTTTTGTGTATGATGAAATCCATCATACGAACGATATCGTCTATATGAATCCATGATAACCATTGCTTCCCAGAACCAATGGTGCCGCCGATATAGAATTGATAGGGAAGTAGCATTTTTGGAAGAGCTCCTCCATTTGCACCTAATACAACTCCAAATCTTGTGTAGATTGTTCGTATTCCGAGAGAACTTGCTTTAGATGCTTCTTGTTCCCATGAATATACTGTATTTGCTAAAAAGTCATTTCCAGGAGTCTTATGCTGTTCTGTAAAAGATTCTATTTCAGACGTTCCATAGTATCCAATAGCACTTGCGTTAATAAATGTGTGTGGTTTTGTATGGAGTGTTTGCAATTGTTTAATGAGTCCTTTTGTTGTTTGAATTCTACTGTTTAAAATGGCTTTCTTTTGTTGCTTTGTCCATCTACTATTAATAGACTCTCCGGCTAGATTAATAACTACATCAATAGAAGAGAGGGGGAAGGTTTGTAAATCCGGTGTCCATTGAACATACTGAAGGTTAGGGTCGGAAGTTTCAGTAGTTTTTTTTCGTGTGAGAATGTAAACAGTATATCCTTTTTGAATAAAAAAAGTAGAAAGGTATTTGCCGATAAAGCCTGTACCACCAGAAATTGCGATTTTCACAAGTATTTCCTCCTCATTATATATATTCTTGAAAAGAAAAAATGTTCCTCGACTATGTTAAAATAATAGAGAGGTGAGAGTATGGCTGTCATTACAAAAATCGAAGTACAAAAACGATCGAAAGAACGATTTAATATTTATATTGATAAAGGTCAAGGCGAAGAGTACGGATTTAGTGTGGATCAAGTAATCTTAATAAAACATGGATTACAAAAAGGATTAGAAATTGATGAAATCGAGTTAGGAAATATTTTGTACAATGAAGAAGTACAAAAAGCATATTTACAAGCAATCTCCTATTTATCCTATCAAATGAGAACAAAACAAGAAATAGAAGATTTTTTACGAAAAAAAGAAGTGGGACAGGCCATCATCTCTGAAGTCGTTTCGAAATTATTACATGACCGATATATTAATGATAAAGAGTATGCTGTTTTATATACGCGAACGCAAAGTAATGTGAATCGAAAAGGTCCAACTGTTATTAAAAGAGAGCTATTAAATAAAGGTGTTCAGGATTTAATTATTACACATAGTTTACAAGAATATCCAAAGGAAAAGCAAATTGAGAATGCTTCGTTTCTCATAGAAAAGAAGAAAAAATCTTATCAAAAGCATTCTTTTTTACAAATGAAACTAAAGTTAGATGAGATGCTTGTTCGAAAAGGATATTCTAGAGAAGTAATTCAGATTTGTTTGGAAGAATTGAAAGACGAAAAAGATGACGAAAAGCAACAAGAAGCGTTACACTATCATGGGAATAAATATTATGAGAAATATAAGAAGCATGATGGTTGGACATTTGAAAACAAGATGAAACAAGCGTTATATCGAAAAGGATTCTCTATTGATGAAATCGAGATATTTTTGCAAATGAAACGCGAAGAGGAATGAGGAGAATAAGATGAATATGCCAAAACGCTACAGTGAAATGACACCGCATGAGCTAAGGGAAGAAATTGGCGCTTTGAAGGAGCAAGCAGTAAAAGCTGAGCAGCTTGGGATTGTCAATGAATTTGATGTATTAATGAGAAAAATGGCAATGGCTCGTGCTTATATGACGGATATAAACAAATTCCGTATTGGTGAAACATATGAATTAGTAGAAGAACCTGGTGTATTATTTAAAATTACGTATTTCAATGGGGTATTTGCTTGGGGATATAAGCAAAATGATAATGAAGAGATTGGCATACCAATTTCCTTATTGCAAGAAAAATAAAAACCAGAGAGCACATATCTCTCTGGTTTTCATCTTTGGTAGGCGTTAAAGGAGATAGGAGATTCTAAAATTGGCGTTTTTTACATTCATTTGCCAATATAATGAGAGACTGGGTTTGTTGCGTCTGTCCGTTAACTTGCGCTTTCGCATGTTTTGGACGAGTCCACGTATGGTTAAATAATTCAGAACGACTATCTAAGCGATCACGGTAGCTCATCTTTATCACCTCGTGTAGGAAGTTAATTTAATTTGTACTACTCTTCCTGCTGATTTGCAGCACGCATACGTTCTTGTGGGTGCGTGTTAATTGTGCCGTTAGGTCGTTTCGAAGCGAAGCGTGATTTCGCTTTCGGTTGACCGTCGATTTTGCTGTTATTTTTTGACTCAGACCAAAATTCGGCTTGTTTACCCATTGCGAACGCCCTCCTCATTATCGGTTGATACCTCTTCTTTAAGAAGTATCAATTATAGAATGTGCAAAATTGAAGAAACTATCCTTTAGAAATGAAGGGATAAATAGGTAAAAGGAGATTATAATATGAATGATATTTATGAAATATTAACGAAAGAATTATTAGACAAGAATGACAAGCTTTCTTACGCACAAGCTCGTGCGTGGGTTGAGTTACTATGGGAAGATTTTCAAACAACTTATGCCAAATCAGGTCGTTATCAAGGCGATGAAATGACGGAACAAGTGGTACGATCATGGATTAATAATCATGGTATACGCCTTCATGAAATGCGTACAAATAATCCGAAGTACAGCCATTTAATTAATCAAGAAGATCATTTGAAACATTAAAAAAAGCGACTTAAGTCGCTTTTTTTAATGTGGAAGTAATTCTAGTTTTTTTCGAAGTTTTTCTTCACTAAAAATCCATCCTGTATAGGAGCTAATAATATTTAAATTGTGGTCGAGCTGAACGATCGCAACAAATGGATAATAATCTTTACTTCGGTATCGTAAATCAATGAATCGTACTTCGTAATAATGATCATGATCAAAAATATCCCAGCGATATACAGGAGAGAAAGATAAGAAGGCTGAGATGTTTTCATCTTGTTTAGCTGCTCGCATAATATCATTGTCTGGGAACGGTACCCGATCGAACTTATCATATATCATGATGTTACCACGATGCCATCTCGCAACGTAGTAATAATCAGCCGTAACGACTGCTAAATGATAATGATAAAATCGGTAAGAAGGAGAAATGATAATCTTCTCGACATTGTTGAAACGTTTGTGTACAACGCTTCTTATATTTCTATGCATCATAATCCGTCCGATATAGTAAATAATCATTAATATATATGCTGCTAAGGCTGTATATCCTTTATGAGAACCGACGAGCATGCAAGCAATTGCAAGTATATGGATAAAGAAAATTACGGTATCGAATGTATTAATTATGCCAAGTGCGACCCATTTTTTTGTGAAAGGTCGTAATGCTTGTGTACCATAGGCGTTGAAAATATCTACAAAGACGTGAAGAAAGACGGCAATAAATGACCAAAGTAGTAAATGAAGATATGGAGCTTCTGAAAAGAAGGCGAAAGAGATGCCACTTATAAGGAATGACCAAAGAATTACCGCGGGAATGGAATGAGTAATCCCACGATGATTTCTTATATATTTAGCGTTATTACGCAATTTTAAAACTGTGTCAATGTCAGGAATGTTGGAACCAGCAATTGTAGCAAGCATAACAGCTTGAGGGCCAATATCACTTTGTGCTATGGCTGGATCTAATGTTGCTAAGCTACCTAAAGTGATACCCATAACAAGGTGAGTGGCTGTGTCCATAGAAATCCACCTCCGTTTTTTTATTAATGTAACTCTTTTTATTCGATACCTCAAGTCCTTTGCCTTCTATTTCCTATGTCATCTTACTTAAATTTTTTCCTAAAATCTTTATAATAGTACTTATATGCAAAAAAATGAGGGGGATCAAGTTTGACACTTGAAATACTAAACAATTTTAATATAGAGCAGTTTCAAAATGATTTAATTGGTTGGTTTGAAGAAGAACAGCGCGACTTGCCATGGAGAAAGAATAAAGATCCATACCGCGTTTGGGTTTCTGAAATTATGTTACAGCAAACAAGAGTAGAAGCTGTAAAACCATATTACGCAAATTTTATGGGGAAGTTTCCTACACTTGAAGCGTTAGCGAACGCAGATGATGAAGAAGTATTAAAAGCATGGGAAGGTTTAGGATATTATTCTAGAGCACGTAATTTACATGCGGCAGTAAAAGAGGTAAAAGAAGTATACGGCGGGGTTGTACCAAGTGATGTAAAGAAAATTGAAAAGTTAAAAGGAGTTGGACCATATACAAAAGGTGCTATTTTAAGTATCGCATATGGTATACCAGAGCCGGCAGTTGATGGAAATGTTATGCGTGTATTATCTCGCATTTTATCAGTATGGGATGATATTGCAAAACCAAAGACTCGAAAAGTTTTTGAAGAGATTGTGCGTGAAATTATTTCGACTGAAAATCCATCTTATTTTAATCAAGGTTTGATGGAATTAGGTGCACTAATTTGTATTCCGAAAAATCCAGCATGCTTACTTTGTCCTGTACGTGAACATTGCAGGGGATATGCTGAAGGTGTTCAAAAGGAGTTACCAGTAAAAAGTAAAGCGAAAGCTCCGACGATGGTACCCCTTGTTGCAGGAGTACTTCAAACGGAAGATGGTCGTTACGTCATTAATAAACGTCCAAGTACCGGATTATTAGCTAACATGTGGGAATTTCCGAATATTGAACTTGGCGAAGGGATTCGAAATCAGAAAGAGCAGCTTATAGATTATATGAAAGAGAAATTTGAGCTCGCGGTTTCTATTGATGAGTACGCAATGAATGTACAACATACGTTTACACATCGTACTTGGGATATATTTGTATTTTACGGAAAAGTAACCGGTAATATTGTTGATACAGATACATTAAAATTTGTATCGAAAGAAGCATTCGAGCAATTGCCTTTCTCGAAATCACATCGTACTATTTACGAAAATTGCGTGGAGAAAATTACAATGCAATAAATAAAAAAAGTGTTCCCAATCTAGGGAACACTTTTTTAATCGTAAGAAATTTTTGTCCCATGAGTCCAACTAGCTTCGCCTTCTTGTAAGCCGCCTCTTGATTCGATTTCTACTACAATTTCTTTGTAAATACTTTGCCCTTCGGCGTTTAAATAAGGCAAAATTTGTTGTAATGAATGATGAAAATAAGCTAATTCATCTTCTTTCCACTCATTTTTTGAAACCATCGTTAGTTCAGTCATATCGCGTCCTATATACATATTCCCACCTCCATTTCTTATAGTTTGAATAAGTAACAAAAGATATATGCGGAAATTATTCAAAAGAAAATTACGGATAGCTTCTAAGTGAATTGGTTACATTATTGATTGTGGAGGTGAGAAAGATGAGTAAAAAACAACAAGGTTATAACAAGGCAACTTCTGGTGCTAGCATTCAAAGTACAAATGCTAGTTATGGTACAGAGTTTTCAACTGAAACAGATGTGCAAGCAGTAAAACAAGCAAACGCACAATCAGAAGCAAAGAAAGCACAAGCTTCTGGTGCACAAAGTGCAAACGCTAGTTATGGTACAGAATTTGCAACTGAAACAGACGTGCATGCTGTGAAAAAACAAAATGCTAAGTCAGCTGCAAAACAATCACAATCTTCTAGCTCAAATCAGTAATGAAAGAAAAACACTTCTCTAATTCGTGAGGAGTGTTTTCTTTGTGCGTGGATCGTTGTAATGAAAAGAAAGTGAACGACATAACTTCTAATAAGTCAACAAATGTAGTCAAAGGAGAAGGCAGTTAACAATTAGAATTATGTAATTAGGAATAATAACTGATGAATAAGTCCAAAAGGGGGTAAGTGATGAACGATTTTGATAAGTTGGTAGGGGAGCAATTAGAAACGATGGATGAGTTGTTAAAGTTACAAGCACATCTAGAGAAGTATCAACAAATTGAAATGAATGAAAAAGATACGTGTGATAAAAAAGAACTGCATTTTATCCGCCAGGAAATATATAGAACAGAAGTAGCATTGAAGATGTTACATGAGAAATTTGAAGAACAAACGAATAGTGTAATCCAATCTTTTGAAAATGAAAAAATGATTTCAAATTTAGGATAAGATATATTATTACTTTCAGATGAAAAGTCCTTCAATAGAGAGGGACTTTTTCTATTACATGTCCTCTTTTATAAATAATACAGTACAATCCTTGTTTCCTGAGAAGATTGGGGATTATTGTATTCAACAATAAACATTCTGCATATTCACTGTGAAAAATAGAGTCTTGTCCCTTTAGTTTTAAAATTTCGACAAAAAAGTTATAATAGAAAAAAAGTGAATGCCATTCAAAGGGCATTTGCAGTTGAAAGAAGGGAGCATATATGGGATTTCCCAAAGAAGGAGAAAAAGTACAAATACATAGTTATAAACATAATGGCTCCATTCATAGAATGTGGGAAGAAACAACAATTTTAAAAGGGACACAGAGTCTTGTAATCGGAGCGAATGATCGTACAGTAGTTACAGAATCGGATGGCCGAACATGGATTACTCGTGAACCAGCAATTTGTTATTTTCATGCCAACTATTGGTTTAATGTGATTGGGATGCTTAGGGAAGATGGCGTATATTATTATTGTAATTTAAGCTCACCTTTTGCGTATGATTCTGAAGCATTAAAGTATATTGATTATGATTTAGATATTAAAGTATATCCAGATATGACATATACGCTTCTAGATGAAGATGAGTATGAAAAACATAGTCAAATTATGCAGTATCCACCTGTTATTGATACAATTTTAAAACGAAATGTAGCACATTTAACACAGTGGATTCATCAAAGAAAAGGTCCATTTGCACCAGATTTCGTAGATATGTGGTATGAACGATATTTAATGTACAGAAATTAAAACAAACCTGCAGGGGGCTTCCCGGCAGGTTTGTCCTATTAGAGGGGGGATTATGTGCAAGGCATAAAAAGATATTTACAATTTGTTAAACCATATCGATGGCTTATTGCTATTACAATTATTATTGGGCTAGTTAAATTCGGTATCCCACTTATTATGCCGTGGTTATTAAAGTATATTATAGATGATGTAATTCAAGGCGCGGGCTCACTTCAAGATAAAACATCTCAATTAATAACAGCGATTGGAATTGCTTTTTTTATTTTTGCGGTATTAAGACCACCGATTGAATATTATCGTCAATATTTCGCACAACGTATCACAAATACAATACTGTATGATTTGCGGAAGCATATTTTCGGTCACTTACAAAAGTTAAGTTTACGTTATTATTCCAATACAAAAACAGGGGAGATTATTTCGCGTGTCATCCATGATGTAGAACAAACGAAGGATTTTGTAATTACTGGTTTGATGAACGTCTGGTTAGATACTGCAACAATTGCTATTGCTATCATTGTTATGTTTTCTATGAATATAAAATTAACATTTGTTGCGTTATTGATTTTACCTATTTATGTAATTGCAGTGAAATATTTTTTCGGACGTCTTCGGAAATTGACGAAAGAGCGTTCACAAGCGTTAGCGACGATGCAAGGGTATTTGCATGAACGTATTCAAGGAATGCAAGTGACACGTAGCTTTGCGTTAGAAGAGTATGAGGGGAAGCAGTTTGAAAAAAGAAATAATGAATTTTTAACGAAAGCATTAACCCATACAAGTTGGACGGCGAGAACATTTTCGGCAGTAAATACGTTAACCGATTTAGGTCCGTTACTTGTGATTGGTTTTGCAGCATATGAAGTAATTCAGGGGCAGTTAACGCTAGGGACGATGGTTGCTTTTGTTGGATATATGGATAGTTTATATAGTCCGCTTCGCCGCCTTGTTAATTCATCCACAACATTAACACAATCTTTTGCATCGATGGACCGTGTGTTTGAACTGTTAGATGAAAAATACGATATTGTTAATGTGCCAAATGCGGTACAAACGAAAAAATTAAATGGAGAAATTGTATTTGACAATGTTTCTTTTCGTTATAATGCAGATGAAAAAGAGATATTACACAACTTGTCATTAACTATGCAGCCTGGAGAGAAAGTAGCGCTTGTAGGAGCGAGTGGGGGAGGGAAGTCATCTCTTGCTAGTTTGATCCCGCGTTTCTATGATGTTTCTGAAGGCGCGGTTTATGTAGATGGCATAGATGTAAGAAAGTATAATATGAGAAATTTGCGTAGTCATATTGGAATTGTACTGCAAGATAATTTATTGTTTAGCGATACAATTGGAGCTAATATTCTATATGGAAATCCGAAAGCTACAGAGAAAGAAGTGATTGCAGCTACCAAAGCTGCGCAAATTCATGATTTTATTATAGACTTACCAGATGGTTATAATACTGTCGTTGGAGAACGTGGTGTGAAGCTATCGGGCGGGCAAAGGCAACGCGTGGCAATTGCACGCGTATTTCTAAAGAATCCGTCGGTACTTATATTGGATGAAGCAACTTCGGCTTTAGATTTAGAAAATGAAAGGTATATTCAAGAGGCGCTTCAGACGTTAGCTGCTGACCGGACAACGATTATAATTGCACATCGATTAGCGACGATTACGCATGTTGATACGATTATTTACATTGAAGACGGTGAGATTAAAGAAACAGGTTCTCATGAAGAGTTAATGCGAAAAAGAGGATTTTATTATAATTTATATCAACTTCAACATATAACAGAAACAGCTCCTTTAGCATAAAAGGAGCTGTTTTTTATTCGTCTTCTTTTTTATCATCGATTTGGAGTTCTTTTTCTGGTTTATGGTATGTGTAGAAGCTATCTACAAGTAAATCTAAATGCTCTACTTCTTCACTATAGTTAATGATGGAAGAAATAAGAGGGAAGAGATGTAACCATGTTTTATATGCTTCTTCATCGTCCTTATTTTGATATTCCATAAAGATATCAATTAATTCTTGTTTACCTGTTTCGACTTCATCAAGCATTTCAACTGATTGTTGTTTTTTTGCTTTACCAATAAATTTTAATAAAACTTGTTCATGATAATGCGTTAATGAATCAAGTTCGTTTTGGATAGATTCCTGAAATTCCTCTGGCATATAGCGCAGTTCATTTTCAGTACGGTGTAATGATTTTAACGTACTTAAAGCACGGCTTGTTGTCGCTAACATTTGTCTGAATAAAACGAGCTTACGAATTTTTGCGAACTTTACTTTTTTCGTGTAGCTTCTTTCTTCTTTATACAGCAAATAGTAATGGTTTAGTTTGATCATTTTTTCTTTCATACGATCAATATCAGTTTTTAGCGTTGTAAAATCAGAAGCCTGCCTGCTATTCATTCGAATCCATTTTACAATTTCTTCTGTATTATCAACGATACGATGATAAAGTTTTGTTTCATATTTCGGCGGCATAAATACTAAATTTACAAGTGAAGCCGCAATAATACCAATCATAATCGTCGCAAATCGAAGTAAGGCAAAACTAAAGAAATCTTCGCCTTGATACTCCATAATGGCGATAACTGTTACTAAAGCAATTGATATTGTGTTTTCTAATCGTAATTGTAATGTAAGAGCAATTACTAATATACATGTTAATCCAATAATAAAAGGATTATGTCCAAAAGCAGTAGCAAATGCGATAGCAAATATCGCACCAATTACATTTGCTTGAATTTGTTCAAGTGCTGTTAAATAAGAACGGTATACAGACGGTTGAACAGCAAAAATAGCTGAAATTCCCGCAAATACCGGACTCGGTAATTGAAGTAAAATACAAGCAAATAAAGCTAACGTGATGGCAATACCCGTTTTTAAAATGCGAGCACCAAGTTTCATACCCTTAATAAGATCCTTTCTCTTGTCATAATGAATGTACAACATGATACTATACATTCATTACAATATGTTAGCAAGTGATATTTTAGTGACGTTAAAAGAAATTAGTATTCATTTTATCCCGCTAATTGTGAGCAGTAAGATTCCTGCCTCAAAAATTAGAAGCTAGATGCCGGTAAACGTCCGATTGGTGTAGGCTAATTAAAGTTTCACTTTATAATTTTTCCTAATTCCTTTTAAACATCAGTTTTTAGTAAAAAAACCTGCTGAATTTCAGCAGGTCTCAAATTGTTACTATAGATTACTATGAGAAGCGTACTTCGTCAATTTTTTCTTAATAATGAAAATTACCTATTTTACTCTGTTGAGATAGATGGGTCTGCCTGTTCTTTTTTCGGGATAATCTCAAAAAACTGGTTCTGTATATCATCTAATAATGCTGTTAATATAGCAACTTCCTCATATTGCTCATGCTCATTTAATACACGAATATAGTCTAGCAATAATTCAGTTACATCTTTCAAACCATTTTTACTAATTGGTTGTAATGTAACATTTGCACCTTTTGCGATTCTTCTTTTTAAGGCCTGTTCTGTTAAGCCTAAGTTTGAATCACGACGCAAATAAACAACACCGCCAGTCATGCCAGCACAAATCCATGGCCCAGGGTCACCTAAAACAAGCGCTCGCCCATTTGTCATATATTCAAAAGCAAAACCTTTAATATTGGAGTATGCACCTATATTTCCTTGCTCTTTTTCACGAAGTGGTTTTGTTATTCTACCTCCAATTATCATATCTGCCCCAGAAAGGCGAATGCCAGCGCGAGCATCAGCGTTCCCTTGCACGTATAGTGCCCCTTTTTGTGCACCATATCCAAATCCTTTTCCGACAGAACCGTTATAATATACTCCGTCTTTTCCTTTTGATTTCGTTATATAAATCCCACCACCAAAGGAAGTTTTACCAATGCCATCTTGTGCGCCGCCATTTACGTGTATAAATAAATTTTCACTATTGTAAGCGCCTAACCCATTTCCGGGAATAGAACCATTCGTATACTTTAATGTAAGTGGTTCAAGTTGAGTAGCTTCATATAGTTTACTGCGAACGCGATAACATGATTCTAGACCCCCCATAACGCGTTGCTCTACACCAACGCCTACTAATTCTTTTGAGTCAGCGGAATGAACTGTCTTAAATTGTTTTTCTGGTACGCCTTCTGTTGTTGTAACAGATGGATGTTCTATTATTTGTAGTAAATTACGTAAGTTTAATAAATTTTCGCCTCGAACTTGCTCTAATAAATCAGAACGCCCAACTATTGCTTGTAAATTTGTATACCCAAGCTGTCCTGTTAATCGTTTTAGTTCTACACCGAAAGAGGTGAATAAATTTAGCAGGCCAGCAACTGCGCTTTCTAATTCGCGTGGGACGAAGCGGCGTAACCCATGTTCTTTTGCTTGTGCTTCAGACTCAATTTGTGTCGCAATTCCAACATGGCAAGTATCTAGATGACACCCACGGCAAGTAGTACAGCCGATTGCAATCATTGATAGTGTGCCAAATCCAATCCGGTTTGCTCCGAGGAGCATGATTTTCAAGGCATCATTTACACTTCGAATACCACCATCTGCCCAAATCTCTACTTTATGTCTCATGCTTGCTTCTAATAAAGCGTTGTGAGCGGCTTTAACACCAATTTCTACAGGAAGACCTACATGTTGCAATGCGTGAATACGGGCAGCACCTGTTCCGCCATCGAATCCGCTAATGTTAATAAAATCAGCGCCAGCTTTGGCGATACCGACAGCAATTGTTCCGATATTAGGAACGACAGGGACTTTCACGGCTACTTTGGCAAGTTGATTAGCTGTTTTAATTTCCGTAATCATTTGAGCTAAATCTTCAATTGAATAAATATCATGGTTATTAGAAGGTGAAATTAAATCTGAGCCAATTGTCGCATTACGTGCTTCAGCGATTTTGGCTGTTACTTTTGAACCAGGTAAATGTCCGCCTTCCCCAGGCTTTGCGCCTTGACCGATTTTGATTTCAATTAAGTTGGATGAGTTTAGTAGTTCGGCATTTACTCCAAATCGCCCAGATGCCACTTGTTGTCCACGTGTATGTGGGTATTTTCCAATCATATCTTTAATTTCGCCGCCTTCACCGTTCAAGCTAATCATATTTAGCTGATCGGCCGCTTCTGCATATGCGCGAAAGGCAATTTCGTTTTGAGAACCAAATGACATAGAACTAATAATAAATGGTAAATTATGAGTTTGAATGCCGATAGATACTTCTTCAGTTGGAACGACATGTTTTGTTTGTTTCGTTTGGACAAGGTGTCTGATTGCGATTGGATTATTCTCTTCTAGTTCACTTAACTTGTCACGGTAATCATCATAAGAATTTCCTTTTGCAACGTCGCCGATTGCTTTCCAAATTCGCGGGAATATATGAAATGATTTTCGCATTCTAATTTTAGGATTGTTATAATCCTCTGCTCGTATTTTTGCATCTTCAGCAAGTGATTCGAGTGAAAAGGCTAAATCATTTGAACCGAAGAAATTTGTAATTTGTAATATATTTGCGATTTCTTCATGTAACCCAATAGATGAATAGAGACGTCCGTAACCACGTAACTCATGAATGCCAATTGTTGAAATGACTTTTTCTAATCCTTTATTAAGTGCATTATACAGATTCGTAATTGGTGTTTTTGTTCCATCATTTACAGTCGCGAATAATAAATATGGATTAATACTATCTGCTCCTAATCCATATAGCGTGACAATGTCATGTAAGGAGCGAAGGGCACCAGAACGTATAACGAGAGAACAATTGCGGCGTAATTTATTTTCACTTAATGATTGATGCACTTTAGCAGTAACTAAATGTGGATCAATCCAAAAGCGTTCATTTAGATGGGCTTTTGCGTCATCTAATACTAGTAGGGAAGCACCATTGTTAACAGCAGCTATCGCTTCAGAACTAATGCGGTTTAATGCACATTGCAGAGTTTCTGACGAGCTGAATGTAGCAGAGATTGTGGCGATAGAGTTATGAGTTTTAAATAGTTCTATGAGTTGTTCGTACGTAATTGTGTGTAATTCCTCTGCAATAGGTTGTGCCACGCTGCCTTCTAAAATAATTGGTGAAAGCATTTCAACTACAAATGGCCGTTTTGCGCCGCTTAATAAACTTGGACGCTGTCCAAGTACAGTACGTGTAGAGAAGTGTTCAATTTCACGGTCACGGTCAATTGCAGGGTTTGTAACAACAGCTACACTTTCTTTAATAAAGTCAGCGATATTTCGTCTATCAGTATCAAGTGCGGCAAGTGGTGAGTCATGCCCAAGTGAGCGTATTGGCTCAACGCCTTTTGTTGCCATCTGTTCAAGAAGTTGAATATGTTCTCGGTCCCATCCGAAAGCGACATATTGTTTCGTTTTAACTTGAACAGAATCACATAGCCCTTGAATTTTTTTCGTTTCAGGGATAGATAAATTTAAATGGTAATTGGTAGTATCAATTCGCTTTTTAAAACGGTTATATACTTGGATTTGATATTTGTCATATTCATAAAGAACAAGTTCATCTTGTTCATTCCATTTTAATCCGACTTTTTCTCCAGGAGCGAGTGGTTTTGGTTCTGCTACATATTTAGTTGGTGATACAACTCCAGGTTCAGAAGAGAAAATATAAGAGCTTTCTGTCTCTACTTTCCATACTGGGCGTAATCCAAGAGAATCAACGCTGAAAACAGCTTCATCTTTAAAACGTGAAATGATGCCAGCTGGTCCTTGTGCAAAATGTCCCCATGCTTCACGTATATACGTATATAAATCTTGTAAAGGTGTTTCATAAAGTTTAATTTCATTAATAATTGGTGGGAATAGTATTTCCATTGCTTCAAATAAACTGTAGTCGTATTGAACAAGTAGGGTTTCTAAGGTGCGGTTTAAATCTTGAGAGTCACTGCCTCTAGCAGTAAGTGGTACATCAATCATTTCAGCTTGATCGCGTAATTTCGCAATTGTGTTAATTTCACCATTATGTCCGAGAATACTAAATGGTTGTACACGAAAAAAATTAGATAATGTATTAGTAGAGTAGCGGTTATGTCCTAATGTCATAGTTGAAGCGATAAGTGGATGTTGTAAATCATTATAGTAGGCAACAAGTGTATCACCAGCACCTAGAACTTTATATACAACATGATCACGACTTAATGAAGCAACATGAATTGTTTCGTTTTCCTCTATTTTTATTGTGACAGAAAATAATGTTTGCTCAATATTTGTAATTTCGTTTTCTGCGATAAGGGCAACTTGCCAAAATAAAGGTTCTTCTTGTTTACCGAGTGGACCGAGCGCATCTGAGTTTGTTACATCATCACTTTCGAAAATGATAGTAAAGTTTTTGTTGTTTAATTGCGTACGAATATAATCTTTTAAGGCAGTAATGTTTTCTTTTTTATTTAGAAAAAAATGTCCAACGATAAAGTGGGGATGATCCACAATCGTTGGATTATATCCACTACTTTTTAGTTTTTCATGCCAAAGCGTTTTTGGTATATCAATGTGAATGCCGATGCCATCGCCCTCGCCATTAATGAAACCAGCTCTATGATTCATTTTGACGAGTGATTGTATGCAAAGGTCAATGTTTTCTTTTGTAGCAATTTTTCGTTTCTCCATAACGGAAACGATTCCACACGCATCATGTTCTGCATTTCTATAATCTCGAAATAAAGACGGTGTCCATGTATTTTTTTTATTGAGCATCCGTCAATCCCCCCTCTTGTAAAAGTTAGAATAATCTTACTATTTAAGGTGCGAATCACCTTGTACACAGAGATAGTAATGCTGTAAAAGAATATAAAGCAGATAATTATGAATAATTATACTATTAATACGGAATTTATGAAATAGAAAAAAGGAAAAAAGAAAGGTGAGCTTTCTTTTTTCCTTTTAATGATGGGATTATTTATTGTCTGCTAGGGCAGCAAATGCTCTGCCGACAGCTTCGATTGTATATTCAATATCTTCTTTTGTATGTTCTGTAGTTAAGAACCATGCCTCGTATTTAGAAGGTGCTAAGTTAACTCCTTCTTGAAGCATTAGCTTGAAGAATTTACCGAACATTTCACCGTCTGTATCTTGTGCTGCATCGTAATCTTCAATTGTATTTGTTGTGAAGTATACAGTTAAAGCACCTTTTAGACGGTTTAATGTAATATCGATATTATGTTTTGTAGCTTGCTCTAAAATTCCTTTTTCAAGCATGGCACCAAGTTCATCTAATTTCTCATAAAGTCCTTCTTGTTGAAGAACTTCTAGACAAGCAATACCAGATGCCATAGAAGCAGGATTTCCTGCCATTGTACCTGCTTGATATGCAGGTCCAAGCGGAGCAACTTGTTCCATAATTTCTTTCTTACCACCGTAAGCACCGATTGGAAGTCCGCCGCCAATAACTTTACCAAGCGCTGTTAAGTCTGGTGTTACGCCAAGTAAATCTTGAGCACCACCGTACATGAAGCGGAAAGCGGTAATAACTTCATCATAAATTACTAGTGCGCCAGCTTCATGAACAAGTTCATTCACTTTCTCAAGGAATCCAGGTTTTGGCTCTACAATACCGAAGTTTCCAACAATCGGTTCTACAAGAATAGCCGCTACTTCATGTCCCCATTTATCTAACGCTTCTTTTAAAGTTTCTACATTATTAAATGGAACAGTAATAACTTCTTGAGCGATACTTTGTGGTACGCCAGCTGAGTCAGGAGTTCCTAAAGTAGAAGGACCAGATCCAGCTGCCACAAGTACTAAATCAGAATGACCGTGGTAACAACCAGCGAATTTCATGATCTTTGTGCGACCTGTATAAGCACGAGCAACACGAATCGTTGTCATCACTGCTTCTGTACCAGAGTTTACGAAACGGACTTTATCTAATGCGGGCATTGCTTCTTTTAACATTTTTGCGAATTTTACCTCTAGCGCTGTTGGTGTTCCATAAAGTACCCCATTTTCAGCAGCTGTTGTAATTGCTTTTGTTATATGCGGATGAGCATGTCCAGTAATAATAGGACCGTATGCTGCTAAATAATCGATATATTTATTTCCGTCTACATCCCAGAAATAAGCGCCTTTCCCACGTTCCATAGCAACAGGAGCGCCGCCGCCAACTGCTTTAAAAGAACGAGAAGGACTATTAACGCCGCCAACGATATGCTCTAAAGCTTCTTTATGTAATGCTTCTGACTTTGTGAATTTCACTACCATTCATCTCCTTACAAAAATCTATGTATTATTCTAACATGTTTTTCGAAAAGACGTATTGTTTGTGATAGAAAAGGCAGTTGGGTAAACTATTCGTTGTGACATTTAGGAGGGGGGTCCGATTATGAAGTCGGTAATTGAGGTACAAGGGTTACGTAAAGAATTTACAGCCTATTCAAGTCGTCCGGGTTTAAAGGGTGCATTTCGCGATTTATTAAATCGTAATTATAAAATAGTACCAGCAGTAAATGATGTATCTTTTACTGTAAAACAAGGTGAGATGGTTGGTTATATCGGTGAGAACGGTGCTGGTAAATCAACAACAATTAAAATGCTTACGGGGATTTTGACTCCGACATCAGGAGAGATTTTAGTAAATGGGATGAACCCACATAAGCAGAGAGAAGAATTTGTAAGAACCATTGGTGTTGTTTTCGGTCAACGCTCACAACTTTGGTGGGATATTGCTGTACAAGAATCTTTTCGTTTATTAAAAAAAGTGTACGGTGTATCAGACGCTCAGTATAAAGAGCATATGGAACACGTGATTGAAACGTTAGATATTGGTCCTTTATTAGATAAGCCAGTTCGAAAGTTATCTCTAGGTCAAAGAATGCGTTGTGAATTAGCGGCAGCATTAATTCATAACCCACCGTTATTATTTTTAGATGAACCAACAATTGGGCTAGATGTACTTGTGAAATTGAAAATACGTGAATTTTTAAAAGAAATGAATGAACGTTATAAAACAACAATTTTATTAACAACCCATGATATTACTGATATTGAAGCATTATGTGAGCGTGTTATCATGCTGGATGAAGGAAATATTATGTATGACGGTTCTTTAAGTAATCTTCGTACGCAGTGGGGAGCGGAGAAGGAAATACATTTTCAGTTTATTGCACCAGTTTCCTATCAGGCTTTATCAATGGTTATGCCAGATAGTCATGTCGTTTGGTCGAAAGCGAAAGAGGAAAACGCGTGGGTTGCAAAAATACCGAATGAAGAAGTTATTATTTCAATGCTTATTTCTAAAGTAGTACAAGCCTTTCAAATTAAAGATTTAAAAATTAATGAAGTGTCTACAGAGGAAATTATTCGTAACATTTATGAAGAAGGTATTAAACATGGGTAAGTATATTGAAATGATTCGAATTCGCTTTTTAATGATGCTTGCGTATCGCACAAATTATTATAGCGGGATTTTAATTTATACGATTAATATCGGTGCTTACTATTTTTTATGGCAAGCAATTTATAGCGGAAAAGAGAATATTGAAAGTTTATCTATTTCGCAAATGACCACGTATATCGCAATCGCGTGGATGGCACGTGCCTTCTATTTTAATAATATAGATAGGGAAATTGCGATGGAGATTCAAGAAGGACGTGTGGCTGTAGAATTAATTCGTCCGTATAACTATTTGGGAATGAAAGTTATGCAAGGTCTTGGCGAGGGAATATTCCGTTTTGCCTTCTTTTCCATTCCAGGCATGGTTATCGTTACGTTATTATTTTCGTTGCAAATTACAACGAATTTTCAAACGTGGTTATATTTCTTCTTATCTTTAATATTTAGTTTTATTATTAATACACAAATTAATTTAATGACAGGAATGCTTACGTTTTTTCTATTTAATAATAGTGGGATTATGTATGCAAAACGCGTTGTTATTGATTTATTTTCAGGTCTATTATTACCAATTAGTTTTTATCCGTTATGGGCCCAAAAAGCAATGATGTTCTTACCGTTTCAGGCTATTAGTTATATTCCAAGTATGATTTTTTCTGAAGGTATACAGGGGAGTAAGTTGTATGAGGCTTTAATATTTCAAGTGATTTGGGCGATTGTACTTATTATTCCAATTGTACTCATGTGGAGAACGGCGAGAAAACGTCTAATTGTACAAGGGGGATGATGAGATGCTATATATAAACTTATTTTTACAATATGCAAGTCAATATATAAAAACGAAATTGGAGTATCGAGGCGATTTTATTGTTGGTTTACTTTCTGATTTATCGCTTCAAGCAGTTAATTTAATATTTATTCTCGTTGTATTTGGGCATACACAAGCATTGAAGGGATGGAGTCGAGAAGAGGTAATCTTTATTTATGGTTTCTTTTTAGTACCATTTGCCATCTTTTCAGCTTTCTTTAATATATGGGATTTTAATGATCGATACATTATTAAAGGGGAGATGGATCGTGTATTAACGCGACCGATCCATAGCCTATTTCAAATTATATTAGAAAGAATGGAACTTGAATCTTTAATTGGAGCTATTACAGGGATTGTTGTAATGGGATATGCAACTGTGGAGTTACAATTATCTTTTTACTGGTATGATTTCTTCTTATTTATATTGATGGTAGGAGGAGGAGCACTTGTATATGGAGGGATATTTGTTACGCTGGCGAGCCTTGGTTTTTGGTCGGATGCGAAAAGTTCAATTATGCCTCTTATGTATAACATAGGTAATTACGGGCGCTATCCTGTTAATATTTATAATCGTGTAATTCGTTTCATTTTAACGTTTGTTTTACCGTTTGCGTTTGTTGGAGTATATCCAGCAGCATACTTTTTAAGAAAAACAGAATGGAATAGTTATGCATTTGCGACGCCAATTGTTGGTATTATCTGTTTTACGATTGCAATCACCCTCTGGAACCAAGGGGTAAAAAGGTATCGTGGCGCGGGTAATTAATTATAGAAGCTTGTTCGTTTCTAAGGGATAAATCAGTTCTCCACCTCATACATATAAAATGAGGTGGAGGACATGTTATGGGGATTTATTCTATTAATTGCAGCAATCGCTATTTTGAAAAGTGTCCAATTATTATGGAGTTCCTATTCGGATTCAACGCGTTTTTTTTCGCTCTATAATTTGGCCACATTATTTTTGATCTATACAACAGTACTGATCGCGTTTGGATTAAGTTACGTTGTATTAGAGGAAATGGGTTTCGCAGTTTTGAAAGAGGACGGAGAAAGTTTGAACGCTCATTCTTTTCAACTCGTCGAAGTTTGTTTATATTTTAGCGCAGTTACTTTATTGTCTGTTGGATATGGTGACATATCTCCGATTGGAATTGGGCGATGGATTGCAATCGCAGAAGCGCTAATTGGATATACACTCCCTTTTGCTTTTGTGATGAGGTCTGTAATAGACAATGAAAAATAAGGAAGCATTTGTTATAGTAAAGGAAAAGAGTAGGAGTGATAACTATGATTACAGTAGGAGAAATGGCACCAGAATTCACATTAGAGGGAAGTAACGGAGAAGAAGTTCGTCTAGCTGATTTCCGCGGTAAAAATGTAGTTCTCTATTTTTACCCGAAAGATATGACGCCAGGATGTACAACTGAAGCATGTGATTTTCGTGATGCGTATGGAGTATTTCAAGAGAAGGATACGGTTATTCTTGGAGTAAGTCCTGATTCAGCGAATAGACATTTGAAATTCATTGAGAAACATGAATTGCCATTTACACTTTTAGTAGATGAAGGTCATAAAGTAGCAGAGTTATACGATGTTTGGAAGTTAAAAAAGAACTTTGGGAAAGAGTATATGGGAATCGAGCGTTCTACATTTCTTATTAATAAAGACGGTGAACTTGTAAAAGAGTGGCGTAAAGTAAAAGTGAAAGGGCATATTGAGGATGTTCTTTCTTATATAAAATAAATCTACGTTGGAGATAAAATATGCAGAAACAAGGCAAGTGTCTATACATATTTTACTGCCTTACATAAAGTGGAAGTGTAGGGCATACCTCCTCAGATGATAGTATTCCAAGTGCGATTATGTCGCACTTTTTTTCTATGTAATATATGAAGAAAAAGGGAAAGATACATAAAAACAAGTCCTGAATATAAAAATAAACCACATACTTATAGTAGAAATATTGACGATTTATAAGAAAAGGAGTACACTCTTTATAAGAATTATAAAATAATAATCCGTATAGAATCGGGGTGCATGACGGTGGTCAAAGAAGAATTAAAAGAAGCGCTAGAAATGCTGAAAAATACGGGTGTACGCATTACTCCACAGCGTCATGCTATTTTAGAGTACCTTGTGGAATCAATGACGCACCCAACAGCGGATGATATTTATAAAGCATTAGAAGGTAAGTTTCCAAATATGAGTGTTGCAACTGTCTATAATAACTTACGTGTGTTTAAAGAGGTTGGACTTGTAAAGGAATTAACTTATGGAGACGCTTCAAGTAGATTTGATTATGTTACAAGTCAACATTACCATGTGATTTGCGAAAAATGTGGTAAGATTGTTGATTTTCCTTATGGAGGCTTGGAAAAGCTGGAAGAGGAAGCTGCGAAAACGACAGGCTTCGTTATCAATAGTCATCGCTTAGAAATTTATGGCGTTTGTCCAGAGTGTCATAAGGCGTAATATATAATAAAGAAAGAGGCTGACGGCTATACGTCAGCCTCTTTCTTTATTATATAAGGATTAGCGTGAGGTTAATCGGGATTTACAGTGCTAAGTTAGTAAGAAGGGTTAGATAAAAGTTTGTCGAATTTACTTTGTATTGGTGAAAATGAATTCTTGGAGGGGACATTTTGAAGAAATATGAGATTAAAAATAACATTCCAACATTGGAAGAATATAAATATTTATGTGATTCTGTGGGATGGACTAATTATATGAACTTTGAGGTGGCGGAAATATCACTTCAAAATTCCATTTACTGTATAACAGTCAAGGATCATAATCAAATCATCGGCATGGGGAGAATTGTTGGTGATGGGGCTATCTATTTCTATATTCAAGATATAGTGGTTCATCCAGAGTATCAAAAGAATGGTATTGGAAAGAAAATAATGAATACTTTAGTAGAATACTTAAATGGGAATGCTCCAGATAAAGCATTCATTGGTTTGTTTGCGTCGCAAGGTAAAACATCATTCTACGAAAAATATGATTTTAAAGATTATTCGCCTAATATGACAGGGATGTTTACTGTTATTTCGAAAAAATAGGTGTAATAAATTTAATAAAACAATTAAAAAGTTGATTTTTAAGAAATCAACTTTTTAATGAGTTGAAACGTTTGTGGTGTTGCAAATTCGTATTTCCCTTGATACTTATGATTTATAACTCTTCTTATTATACTTTTCATCAAATTCTTTTCCATCTAGATCTCGATCTAGTGTTAAAGGTTGATTGCAGTGCATACATGCATCGACACGGCCGAGCATTTTTGTTGGCTTATCACAGCTTGGGCAAATAGTTTGGATAGTCTTAGTAGATAACATACCAATCCAAAAGTAAACGACAGTGCTAGCGATAACAGCTAAAAAGCCAACCATCATAAACGTTGTCATAATAATAATGTTTTCGCGGAAAAAGACACCTAAGTATGCAATGAAGAGGCCGATAAATACTAAACTTAATGCAAAGGTCCGGATTTTATTGATTTTGTTTGAATACTTAATGCTCATTCTCACCACGCTCCTATACTAATAATATAACATAAAATTTAGAATTTTCACTCTCATGTAAATTGATAAAGGGATAAGATATGAAATGAATAGGAGGGGAGCCATGAAGAATGAATGGACACTATAATGATTTTTACAGCGGTTTTTAAGTTTTTAACGGGATGTGAAATTTTTTTATAAAAAGTATTGACCCCGTATATACTGCATGATATATTAATAACCGTCGCTGATGCGGAAACGCAGAAAACGACAAAAAAGAAAATAAAAAACTTAGTTGACATTGAAAAATGAAGATGTTAACATAAGGAAGTCGCAAATGAGCGACTAAGTAGTTCTTTGAAAACTGAACGAAACAAACAACGTGAAACGTCAATTTTTATTTTAGATGCTAGACAAACTAACTTTATTGGAGAGTTTGATCCTGGCTCAGGATGAACGCTGGCGGCGTGCCTAATACATGCAAGTCGAGCGAATGGATTAAGAGCTTGCTCTTATGAAGTTAGCGGCGGACGGGTGAGTAACACGTGGGTAACCTGCCCATAAGACTGGGATAACTCCGGGAAACCGGGGCTAATACCAGATAACATTTTGAAC
>NZ_CP016285.1:453274-471184 GCF_001679765.1 Bacillus sp. B25(2016b)
AAGGGTTGGGCTGTTCGCCCATTAAAGCGGTACGCGAGCTGGGTTCAGAACGTCGTGAGACAGTTCGGTCCCTATCCGTCGTGGGCGTAGGAAATTTGAGAGGAGCTGTCCTTAGTACGAGAGGACCGGGATGGACGCACCGCTGGTGTACCAGTTGTTCTGCCAAGGGCATAGCTGGGTAGCTATGTGCGGAAGGGATAAGTGCTGAAAGCATCTAAGCATGAAGCCCCCCTCAAGATGAGATTTCCCATAGCGTAAGCTAGTAAGATCCCTGAAAGATGATCAGGTTGATAGGTTCGAGGTGGAAGCATGGTGACATGTGGAGCTGACGAATACTAATAGATCGAGGACTTAACCATATAATATGTAGCAATGTTATCTAGTTTTGAGAGAACATAAAAAACTTATTGACTTTTAAAGTAAATAAGTTATAATAATGATTGTCTCAAAAGAATAATGTCTGGTAATGATGGCAGAGAGGTCACACCCGTTCCCATACCGAACACGGAAGTTAAGCTCTCTAGCGCCGATGGTAGTTGGGACCTTGTCCCTGTGAGAGTAGGACGTTGCCAGGCAATATTATTCCGCAGTAGCTCAGCGGTAGAGCTATCGGCTGTTAACCGATCGGTCGTAGGTTCGATTCCTACCTGCGGAGCCATTGGAGAGCTGTCCGAGTTGGCCGAAGGAGCACGATTGGAAATCGTGTATACGTCACAAGCGTATCAAGGGTTCGAATCCCTTGCTCTCCGCCATAGGATTTATAATATTTGGCCCGTTGGTCAAGTGGTTAAGACACCGCCCTTTCACGGCGGTAACACGGGTTCGAATCCCGTACGGGTCACCACTTTGGAGGATTAGCTCAGCTGGGAGAGCACCTGCCTTACAAGCAGGGGGTCGGCGGTTCGATCCCGTCATCCTCCACCATATAATTTTTATATGAATAGTATTATCGCGGGGTGGAGCAGCACGGTAGCTCGTCGGGCTCATAACCCGAAGGTCGCAGGTTCAAATCCTGTCCCCGCAACCAAATGGTCCCGTGGTGTAGTGGTTAACATGCCTGCCTGTCACGCAGGAGATCGCCGGTTCGACCCCGGTCGGGACCGCCATTTTAATAAGGCTCGGTAGCTCAGTCGGTAGAGCAGAGGACTGAAAATCCTCGTGTCGGCGGTTCGATTCCGTCCCGAGCCACCATTTATTTTAATAAAATATGCCGGCTTAGCTCAATTGGTAGAGCAACTGACTTGTAATCAGTAGGTTGGGGGTTCAAGTCCTCTAGCCGGCACCATGTAAGTTTCGGAGGGGTAGCGAAGTGGCTAAACGCGGCGGACTGTAAATCCGCTCCTTCGGGTTCGGCAGTTCGAATCTGCCCCCCTCCACCATTTACATAGGGGCATAGTTTAAAGGTAGAACTGAGGTCTCCAAAACCTCCAGTGTGGGTTCGATTCCTACTGCCCCTGCCAAATATATATTTACACAACATGGCGGTTGTGGCGAAGTGGTTAACGCACCGGATTGTGGCTCCGGCATTCGTGGGTTCGATTCCCATCAGTCGCCCCATTTTTATTTTAAAAATTACAAATAATCTAATGGATACTTACATATAATTAAGTAAGAATTCGATGGGCTATAGCCAAGCGGTAAGGCAACGGACTTTGACTCCGTCATGCGCTGGTTCGAATCCAGCTAGCCCAGCCATTTTTGCGGAAGTAGTTCAGTGGTAGAATACAACCTTGCCAAGGTTGGGGTCGCGGGTTCGAATCCCGTCTTCCGCTCCAATAAAATTTTATATGGCGGCATAGCCAAGTGGTAAGGCAGAGGTCTGCAAAACCTTTATCACCGGTTCAAATCCGGTTGCCGCCTTTTCTTTTGTGCCGATGTGGCGGAATTGGCAGACGCGCACGACTCAAAATCGTGTTCCTTCGGGAGTGTCGGTTCGACCCCGACCATCGGTATCATGAACGGCGTAAAAAAGCTCTATACAATTAGTATAGAGCTTTTTTGTTTTCTTTTCATTACATGACAAAATAAGCAGAAAAAATATTGCATATACAATATTCCTTTCGAGCACTCTAGAGAGAATTTCTCCACCCCGGTGACATGAAGTTAAATCCGACACCACCAGTAGATATTAGTACATTATCAACGGTTAAGTTTGTAATTTCTAAAAACTTCTTTTCAAACTCTTCTCTGTTTTACTTATACATAGTTGAGTGGCACGCCCACATATGTGTTGAAGTACTTAACCAGTCCCCTAATTCCTTCAATTCAGGAAACGCCTCAAATTGGATTGTTTCATCTAATTTCATGAATCTTACTTGATAGATAGTTGGGTTTAACTTATCTCCTATTCCTTTAAAAGCATGTGATTTTTTGTCTTTTGAATGTGTCATAATTCTCCCTCCATCTTTTCTTCAAATTATTTCCTATTTTTATTATATAACAATAGAAAGTAATTATGGAAATATTATAGAAATCGGTATCGGCAATATAAAAAGACTCTAACAGAAATGTTAGAGTCTTTTTGTTAAATTATACTATGTGCTTCTAAAATTCGTAATAAACGTAGGAATTCATGTATAATATAACTTGTCGAAAGAACAAAATGATAGTGATTTATATTATGTCTGTAATATGAATCAAAAATGAACTTTTTATATTTCTTTTAAAAATGTGTTGAACACACATTATATTTCATATTAATATTTTTATGTAGATTTAAAACGGGAAAGAGAGTGGAAAGTATGGGCCGTAAATGGAACAATATTAAAGACAAAAAAGCATCAAAAGATGCAAATACAAGCCGTATATACGCGAAATTTGGGCGTGAAATTTATGTGGCAGCAAAACAAGGCGAGCCAGATCCAGAATCAAACCAAGCGCTAAGAGTTGTATTAGAGCGTGCGAAAACATACAATGTTCCAAGAACAATTATTGATCGTGCAGTTGAAAAAGCAAAAGGCGGTTCAGAAGAAAATTATGACGAGCTTCGTTATGAAGGATTCGGACCAAATGGAGCTATGGTTATTGTAGATACACTTACAAATAACGTAAACCGTACTGCAGCAGATGTACGAGCTGCATTTAGCAAAAATAGTGGTAATATGGGTGTGAACGGTTCTGTAGCTTACATGTTTGATGCGACAGCTGTTATCGGCCTTGAAGGTAAAACATCAGATGAAGTTCTTGAAATTTTAATGGAAGCAGATGTAGATGCACGTGACATTCTAGAAGAAGAAGATTCTGTTATCGTGTATGCTGAACCAGATCAATTCCATGCAGTACAATCTGCACTTAAAGGTGCTGGCGTTGAGGAGTTTACAGTTGCAGAATTAACAATGCTTGCACAAAGTGATGTAACACTTCCTGAAGATGCTCAAGCACAATTTGAGAAAATGGTTGATGCATTAGAAGATTTGGAAGATGTTCAACAAGTTTATCACAACGTAGACTTAGGAGAGTAATACGATAGATGACCCTTTTCGCTTAGCGGATAGGGTCTTTTTTATGAAGTTAATTAAGGTGATGAAGTATTAAAGGTATTTTGTTGTAGGTAGTGAATATGATTATAGGGATATATATAATATTCATTATCTCTAGGAGGCTTAATATGGAACATAAGACACCAAAGCATATAGTTGCTGTAGCAGGTTATTTAACAAATGAAAAAAATGAAGTGTTATTAACAAAAGTGCACTGGCGAGCTGATACGTGGGAGTTGCCAGGAGGACAGGTAGAAGAAGGCGAAGCGCTCGATCAAGCTGTCTGTAGGGAAATAAAAGAGGAAACAGGGTTAACGGTGAAGCCTATCGGAATTACAGGGGTTTATTATAATACCTCTATGCATATTCTAGCTGTTGTTTTTAAAGTAGCATATATAAGTGGTGAAATAAAAACTCAACCTGAAGAGATACAAGAGGCTAAATTTGTTGATTTAAATGAAGAGAACATAGATGAGTATATAACGCGTCTTCATATGAAATCCAGAACGCTTGATGCAATGAGAGCAACACATTTTATTCCGTATGAAACGTGGGAAGTACAGCCGTATAATTTAATAGGAAGATTGTAAAGAAAAGAGTAGCCGATTTGAGATACATTCGAATCACTACTCTTTTTTGTATACTGTTTAAGAAAAAGGTCAAAATAATAATAGCACTAGTATTGATTGTTAGAACGTTTGTTCTGTATAATAAATCTATATGTTATATACATTTAGATTACTAGATAGTCAAAAGTATATATATTTGTAGATGATATAATTAAAGTGTAAAGTGAAAATATAATAGTCTTAAGGGTTTCTCTTTTATTGGTTATTCGTGCTTTAACATAACCTATATTCAATATTTCAGATGAATAGTAGATAAAAAAATACTGTGATACAATACTTTTTTATCCCACTATTTGCTGGGCAGTAAGCCTGATTGATGAGGGCTCATTAAAGTTTCACTTTATACCTTACAATGATGTAAGGTACGTGTAAGAGAAATCGATGGGATATTTTTTTACAACAATGTATTCTTAAAGTAAGAGTTATATGCTGTGTGGAAAAGAGGTGTTCAAGATGAAAGAACGAGTATTATCTAGGGTGAACTATCATCAAAAAGTTGCATTAAATCCAATGACTAAACTTTTTTATAAAGCCATTATATTATTATTATTGTTAAGTTGTACGTTATTATTCATTGGAAATGTAATGATTGAGAAAAGTGATATTAGTAAATTACATGTACCGGCTAAGTTAGAGGTGCCAGAATCATTAACACATGCATTTATTGCGACAGAAGATAAAAGATTTTATCATCATAACGGTTTAGATTATATAGCAATTATTAGGGCCTCAGTTGAGAATATAAAGGCTGGTGGTGTCGTGCAAGGAGGAAGCACGATTACACAACAGCTATCTAAAAATGCCTTTTTAACAAATGAACGTACATTTTCTCGTAAGTGGAAAGAGATTTTTTATACGAAAAAAATTGAACGCACATTTACGAAGGATGAAATTTTAAAATTATATGTAAGTAATATTTATTATGGAGAAGGAGCGTGGGGAATTGAAAAAGCAGCAAACCTTTACTTCGGTAAAAAGGTGAACCAATTAACGTTGGCTGAAAGTGCAATGATGGCTGCTGTAGTAAAAGCACCTGCTTATTACTCACCTGCCCAAAACTATGATAAAGCAGTAGAGAGACGAAATGTCGTTTTGAGACTAATGGAGAAAGAAGGCTATATAAGCCATGATGAGTATGTTCAAGCAGTTAGTGAGAAATTAGTAATTCGTCATGATATAAAAATAGAGCAGTCGATGTTAAATAGCGCGCGTAAAAAAGCAGTAAGTTAAGAGAAGTTCCTACAGAGGAGCTTCTTTTTTTGAATAAATTGTGACAAATTGTGACACAATATCGTCACAATTATTGTGTTTTTGTAATTTATGTGAGCGTGTTCATTGCGTGACGTATATAAGTGTTGATATTATGTGTATTGTGTACAATGCTGTATACAGAATATGAATTTAAAGAGGAATGTATATGAAATCAAATAAACTCATGGCTCTTGGTATAGTTTTTTCTATCGCAGTATTGATTGTAATTGGAACAATTGCGTATAGCATCATAAATGACAAAAAAGATAAAGGGAATGAGATGTTTGCTTATTCTACGCAACAATCTTTAGGGAAAGATGATGCTCCAGTTAAGGTAGTTGAATTTGGAGACTTTAAATGTCCTGCTTGTCGTACTTGGGATGTAACAGTATTACCTCGATTAAAAGAAGAGTATATTGATAAAGGCAAAGTGCAGTTATATTTTATTAACTTCCCATTTATCGGAAAAGACTCGGATTTAGGTGCAGCAGCTGGTGAAGCAATTTATAAACAAGATAAAGATTCATTCTGGATTTTCTATGATGAGATTTATCAAAATCAAAAGAAAGATACGGAAGAATGGATTACAGAAGATTTGCTTCTTAGCATTGTGAAAGAAAAACTTCCAAAAGTTGATGTAGAGCAATTTAAGAAAGATTTACACAGTAAAGACATTAAAGAAAAAGTACGTAAAGATTCAGATCGTGCTCAAAAATTAAAAGTTCAAGGTGCTCCTTCTGTATATGTAAACGGAAATCTTGCAAACCCTGATTTCGATAGTATGAAGAAGGCAATTGATAAAGAATTGAAAAAGTGATGAGGTCTCTCATCACTTTTTCGACTTTTTTCGATAAAATTCTTGCCTTTACTTTTTTTACATGCTATACTACTTTACATAAGTTATTCTAATATCTTATATGTAATTCATATTTGCGGGTGTAGTTTAGTGGTAAAACAAGAGCCTTCCAAGCTCTGGTCGAGAGTTCGATTCTCTTCACCCGCTCCAAATTTTATTAAATGTTTTTCTATAAATTGTGATCAACGCAGTGTTTCGTTTCCGAGATAAACGAGGCATTGCGTTTTTTAATGTTTGAAAAACCTAATTACATGCGAAAATAGAAGTAAATAATAGTATTCCAAAAGTGAATTACTAACCAATAGAGTCGTTACATAAGGGATGGATTCATCTGAGGAGGCGATTAAGAGTGGATTTTGAACAATTAAAGCAAGATGTAATTGCGTATAGTAAAACAATTGGCATAGATAAAATAGGCTTTGCGAGTGCTTCTCCTTTTGAGGAATTAAAGCAGCGCTTAATCCAGCAACAACAATTAAATTATCAATCTGGATTTGAAGAGCCTGATATAGAGAAGAGAACGAATCCGCAACTGTTATTACCGGGTGCTAAATCAATTATTGCGATTGCTTTAGCATATCCTTCAAAATTAAAAAATGCACCATTAAGTAAGCGTGGAGAACGCCGTGGGATTTTTTGTCGTGCTTCTTGGGGACAAGATTATCATCTTGTTTTACGAGATCGTTTGCAAAAATTAGAAGCATATTTAATTGAAAAACTTCCGGATATAGAAGTGAAGTCCATGGTTGATACAGGTGAATTAAGTGATCGAGCTGTATCAGAGCGTGCAGGCATTGGATGGAGCGGTAAAAACTGCTCTATTATTACACCTGAATTTGGTTCGTACGTATACTTAGGGGAAATGATTACAAATGTTCCATTCCCGCCAGATAAGCCGATAGAAGATCAATGCGGGGGCTGTACGAAATGTATCGATATTTGTCCTACCGGTGCTTTAATACAGGGGGGACAGTTAGATTCGAAGAAGTGCATTGCGTTTTTAACACAGACGAAAGGATTCCTACCTGAAGAATATCGCGATAAAATAGGAAATCGTATATATGGATGTGATACGTGTCAGACTGTTTGCCCGAAAAACAAAGGAATGGATTTTCATAATCATCCTGAGATGGAGCCGGATCCTGAGCTAGTTAAACCATTATTAACGCCACTTTTAACAATTAGTAATCGTGATTTTAAAGAGAAATATGGGATTATGTCAGGGTCATGGAGAGGGAAAAAGCCACTGCAAAGAAATGCGATTTTAGCATTAGCACATTTTAAAGAAACATCGGCAATTCCTGATTTAATTGGTGTTATGAAAGATGACCCAAGACCAGTACTACGCGGAACGGCAGCATGGGCACTTGGGAAAATTGGCGGAGATGGAGTAGGCGAAGCGATTGAGAAAGCGATGGAACGTGAGAAAGATGAAGAAGTGCTTCATGAAATGAATCGCGGGCTTGAATTGTTAGCACAGAAAAAAGAGTAGATAATATTTCCCTTTTTCATATTGTAATATGGGAGGGAGACAGAATGGTTGTAAAAACGAAGATTGAAAACCAATTACAACAATTTTTAGCATATATAACGGAGAAAAGAACGAATTTGGATGGTATTGCTGAGGATTTACTACAAATGGCACTGAGAAAGAAACAATTGTTTCAAAGACGTAGTGCACATATAGTGAAAGCAACTGCGGATGTTTCTTTCATTAGACAATTAAATAGTAATGACCATCAAGAAATTGATTATCAAATACATTTTAAATATTTAATTAAGCATAAAGAATTATTTTATATTGAAGAGGAACAATTAAAACGAAGAGTTTGTTTAAATAATAGTCGGATTATAGGCGATTATGCTATTGAAGTGTCAGAAGAAATTAGAATGGGTGAGACATTAGAAAGGGAAATTACGAAAGAGAAGTACGGTTCTTATCAGTATAATCGTTTAGAGGCAGTGAAATATGCAGAGCGTTGGTGGGATGACCGAAATCCTATGTATCGTAATTTCCCTGATAATTGTACGAATTTCATTTCTCAATGTCTTCATACTGGAGAAGTACCTATGAGCGGATATCCTAATATTCGTAAAGGATGGTGGCAAAGGGAGAATCAGTGGAGCTGGAGCTGGGCTGTTGCACATTCTTTTTATTGGTATTTGTCAGGTGCTACAACAGGACTTCGAGCAGAGGCGGTAGAGAGGCCAGAAGAACTTATTCTTGGAGATGTCATTGCTTATGATTTCGAGGATGACGGAAGATGGAATCATACGACGATTGTAGTAGCAAAAGATGCAGATGGTATGCCGCTTGTAAATGCACATTCAGCGAATAGCCGTCGACGTTATTGGAACTATGAAGACTCTAGTAAATATACACCACAAATGAAATATAAATTCTTTCATATTATTAATGGGTAGAGATTTTTCGCTCAAGTGGTATAATACGTAGTAGACAAAAAACAGAGGTGAATATCGCGTGGGAGTACATGTTGTTTTATATCAGCCAGAAATTCCAGCAAATACAGGGAATATTGCTCGTACTTGTGCAGCAACTGGAACAGAATTACATTTGATTAGACCGCTTGGATTTTCAACGGATGATAAAATGTTAAAGCGTGCAGGATTAGATTATTGGCAGCACGTAAAAATTACGTACTATGATTCAATTGAAGAATTTTATGAAAAAAATAAAGACGGTGAATTCTTCTATTTAACAAAGTATGGCGAGAAAGCTCATACAGCGTTTGACTATAGCAAGCGCGAGAAGGATTACTATTTTGTATTTGGAAGAGAAACAAACGGCTTACCAGCTAATGTAATCGAAGAAAACTTTGATCATTGTTTACGTATTCCAATGACAGATAAAGTACGTTCATTAAATTTATCTAATACAGCAGCAATTTTAATTTATGAAGCGTTCCGTCAACAAAATTACCCTGGATTAGATTTAGAAATCGTTTATTAAAAGTCGCCATATGGCGACTTTTTTTTATAAAATAAAAATAATATATAATCATACATTTAAAAGAGGAGACATAATCATATAGAATGGGATATATGATTAAAAATAGATAAGACGGGTTGAGATAAATATGAAGGAAGAATATAGTAATCAAAATACCTTTTTAAGTATGATAGATATGGATTTAATTAGACAAGGATTATTACATGCTATTCAAGATTTAGTATTCATATTGAAAGTTATTGATAATGAAACGTTTCAATATATGTATGTGAATAAAATAGGAATGGATTATGCTAGGTTAAGCGAAGAGTGCTATGGAAAAACTTTTGCAGAAGTATTACCAAAAGATATAGCGGGGATATTGCAAAGGCAATATGCAAAAGTAGTGAGAGAAGCGAAAGCACACACCTTTTGTGATGTAGTCAATTTACCAAAAGGTGAGATACATTATGAATCTTCACTTAATCCTGTCTGCGACGAAGAAGGAATATGTCAATTTATTAGTTGTATTACAAGAGATATTACAGCTCAAATTGAGGAGAAGACAGAGATAGAGGAAAAACAAATGTTATTTAAGTCGTTACTGGAATATAATAATGACTCAATTATATCTATAGATTCTATAGGGAGAGTTACATATGCAAATCCGGCAACGTATGAAATATTTGGATACCGGTATGAGGAATTAAATAATAAATTTATTTTTGAATTCATTAATAAAGAATATGAAAAAGATTTTCAAATTATATTTAAGGGATCGATGCAAGGAAAAGCAAAACAAATTGTTTCAAAGAAATATGTTCATAAAGAAGGGTACGAGCTATATATTTCTTTGAGAACTATCCCGATTATTGTGAACGGTGAAATTGTTGGGATTTATATTGTTACGAGAGATGTTACAAGGCAAGTATTAAACGAAATGCGAACAGAATATTTAGCTTACTATGACCAGTTAACGGGATTAATGAATAGAATTTCATGTACAAATAAGTTAAATACTTTTTTAAATGAGAGTGTAAATTTTGCACTTGTATTTATAGATTTAGATGAGTTTCATCGTATTAATGATACATTTGGTCATAAAGAGGGAGATAAAGTATTACAAAAAGTTACAGAATGTTTAAGCAATCTAAAAATAGAAGATATGCACTTATTTAGAGAACACGATGATCAATTTGTTATGTTGATAGAAAATATAACGAAAGAATATGTAGAGGAAATTGCAAAAAGCATACTGAAAAATATTAGTGAATCTTTTGTAATCGAAGAAGAAGATGTATATTTAAGTGCGTCAATTGGAATTGTAATGGTTCCAGCAGATGGAGAAGATGAAAAAATACTATTTCAGAGAGTCGATGCTGCTTTAGAAAAAGCAAAAGAAAAAGGAAAAGGACATTATCATTTTTATTGTAGTGGATTAGACTGTGAGCGTGAACAAAGGTTTATAATAGAAAACCAGTTACATCGTGCTATAGAAAAAAATGAATTTTTCTTATATTATCAGCCACAAATTAATATTGAAACGAAAAAAATAGCTAGTATGGAAGCTTTAATAAGGTGGGAGAATAAGGAATTAGGACTTGTTTCTCCAAACCAATTTATTCCGTTGGCAGAAAGAACAGGCTTTATTATTAAGCTCGATGAATGGGTAGTAAATCAAGTGTGTCAGCAACTGCGCGAATGGTTAAATAAAGGATATGAAGTGGTCCCAATTGCGGTTAATATTTCAGCTAGACACTTTCGTTCTATTACATTAATAGAGATGATTACACGGGCTTTACATAAGTACAATGTACCAGCTCATTTATTAGCGATAGAGGTTACAGAAGGAGCTCTTATACATAAAGATATATCGAAGAGAGTGTTAATACAATTAAAAGAACAAAATTTAAAGATTCATTTAGATGATTTTGGAACAGGCTACTCATCTTTAAGTTATTTAAAAACATATCCAATTGATACTTTAAAAATTGATCGTTCTTTTATGGAGGGTATACATATAGATGAACGTGATACGAATATTACAGCTGCAATTATTCATTTAGCTCATACTTTAGAATTGAATGTAATTGCAGAGGGAGTAGAAAAAAAGGAGCAAATACAGTTTTTGAAAGAAAAGAATGTGAAGCTTGTACAAGGTTATTATTATAGCCGACCAATATCCAAATATGATATGGAAAATATGTATTATAAATAAAAAAATGATGTGCTAAAAGCACATCATTTTTTATGTGTACCTGGTTTGTCGTTGTAACCGGATGTAAAAATAGCTGTAAGAAATGTGAGTGATACACCTAAAATTAATAATAATTTCATACTAATATCCTCCTGACTTTTTTCGGTTCATGAGTTTTATTTATTATCCAAAATGTATGTAAGGTTCTTAGAAGAAAAGAATTTATTTATAATGAATAGCAGTGTAAAAACGTTAATACCTATATTATACAGAATTTTCTTTGAATTTTGGAGAGAATTTTAGCGTGCTATTATATATTTCGTTTTGATTTAAAGAATGTTTAAGGACATCCTAGCATACCTTTTATAATAATCCGATTGAACAAGGAGATGGGGGAGGAGCTATAATGGATATTCTAAAAAAGATTGAACAGCACCGAGAAGCAGAAGAACGTTTACAATGGGAAGGTACGTTTGCGGAGTATTTGGAGCTTGTGAAAGAAAGACCATGGGTGGCTCAAACAGCACACTCTCGCATTTACAATATGATAAAAGATGCTGGAATTGAAGAAGTTGATGGTAGAAGAAAGTATAACTTCTTTAGTAATCAGCTCTTTGGATTAGAGGATGCTCTAGAACGTCTTGTAGAGGAATATTTTCATCCATCTGCAAAACGATTAGATGTTAGAAAAAGAATTTTATTATTAATGGGTCCTGTTAGTGGAGGGAAATCAACGTTAGTTACAATGTTGAAACGAGGATTAGAAACATATTCAAGAACAGATCGCGGAGCAATTTTTGCAATTAAAGGATGCCCAATGCACGAGGATCCACTGCATTTAATTCCACATCATTTACGAGATGATTTCTTTGATGAGTATGGGGTTAGAATTGAAGGGAATTTATCACCACTAAATGTCATGCGTTTAGAGCAAGAATACGGATCAAGAATTGAGGATGTAGTTGTAGAGCGTATTTTCTTCTCTGAAGATCGCCGTACAGGGATTGGTACATTTAGCCCGTCTGATCCAAAATCACAAGATATTGCAGATTTAACAGGTAGTCTGGACTTTTCTACGATTGCAGAATATGGTTCAGAATCAGACCCGCGTGCGTATCGATTTGATGGAGAATTAAATAAGGCAAACCGAGGAATGATGGAGTTCCAAGAGATGTTAAAATGCGATGAGAAGTTTTTATGGCACTTATTATCACTTACGCAAGAAGGGAATTTCAAAGCGGGAAGATTTGCGCTTATTTCAGCAGATGAATTAATTGTAGCGCATACGAATGAAACAGAGTATCGCTCATTTATAGCAAATAAGAAAAATGAAGCATTGCACTCAAGAATTATTGTAATGCCAGTTCCTTATAATTTACGGGTAAGTGAAGAAGAACATATTTATGAAAAAATGATTCGTGAAAGTGATGTATCGAATGTTCACATTGCACCACACACACTTCGCGTTGCAGCAATGTTCACTATTTTAACTCGTTTAAAAGATCCGAAGCGTCCGGATATTGATTTAATTAAAAAGATGCGTTTGTATGATGGAGAAACGGTAGAAGGTTATAATGCGATTGATGTAGAAGAATTACAACGTGAATATCAAGATGAAGGTATGAAAGGTATTGACCCTCGTTATGTCATTAACCGAATTTCGTCTACAATCATTCGAAAAGAGGTACCATCTATTAACGCGTTAGATGTACTTAGATCGCTCAAAGACGGGTTGGATCAGCATCCGTCAATTAGTAATGAAGATCGAGAGCGTTATATGAATTTCATCTCATTAGCGAGAAAAGAATATGATGAAATTGCGAAGAAAGAAGTACAAAAAGCATTCGTGTATTCATATGAAGAATCAGCGAAGACACTTATGGATAATTACTTAGATAACGTTGAAGCATATTGCAATAAATCGAAATTACGTGATCCATTAACAGGTGAAGAAATGAGTCCAGATGAAAAGCTAATGCGCTCAATTGAAGAGCAAATTGGAATTTCAGAAAATGCTAAGAAAGCATTCCGTGAAGAAATTTTAATTCGCATTTCTGCTTATGCGCGTAAAGGAAAACGTTTTGACTATAATTCACATGAACGTCTTCGCGAAGCGATTCAGAAAAAACTATTTGCTGATTTAAAAGATATAGTGAAAATTACAACATCAACGAAAACGCCAGACGAAAATCAGCTTAAGAAAATAAATGATGTTGTTGCACGCTTAATTGATGAGCACGGCTATAATTCTTCATCTGCGAATGAATTATTACGCTATGTAGGTAGTTTGCTAAACCGATAGTTTGATAACAAAACGCTGTCTCTGGTATTTTGCGGGACAGCGTTTTATTATCCGTTCATATGTGTATAAAGTGTCATACCTTGTCCAAATATAATAAATTAAGATGCAATTTTATGAATTTATTGTCAATTATTTTTACAATATGCATATGATAGAGTAACCAACCATTCATACGAAAAAAGCCAACACAATACAATATGTTGCAAAGTAAAAATGTGTGCAACAATGCATTGTGTTTCTTTCTTATCAGTGGCTGAATATTTCTTTCTATTATGTGAGTGGCAAAATTTTGTTTAGGATGCTCGGGGTATTGTATGAAAAACGTTATAAATGTTTATGGGATGATTTTCTGTGGGCAGTTACCTTTCAAACATTCTAGCTTGCACATTACAGAACAAAATTTATAGATTGCTGTTCATACAGGAAGACAATTACAGTAAGGAGGGAAAGGAATGGGCGAAGAAAATCAACCAAATTATACGATTTCACAGGAAAACTGGTCCCTCCATCGCAAAGGATATGACGACCAACAGCGCCATCAAGAAAAAGTACAAGAGGCAATTAAAAATAATTTACCCGATCTTGTAACAGAAGAAAGTATAGTTATGTCTAATGGCAAGGATGTTGTAAAAATACCAATTCGTTCTCTAGATGAATATAAGATTAGATACAATTATGATAAAAATAAACATGTTGGGCAAGGAAACGGTGACAGCAAAGTTGGTGATGTCGTTGCGAGAGATGGATCAGGTGGTCAAAAACAAAAAGGGCCAGGAAAAGGGCAAGGAGCAGGAGATGCAGCTGGGGAAGATTACTATGAAGCTGAAGTCTCTATTTTAGAATTAGAGCAAGCGTTTTTCAGAGAGTTAGAACTGCCTAATTTAAAGAGAAAAGAAATGGATGAAAACCGGATTGAACATGTTGAATTTAATGACATTAGAAAAACAGGATTATGGGGAAATATCGATAAGAAACGAACAATGATATCGGCATATAAACGAAATGCAATGAGTGGTAAAGCATCTTTTCATCCGATTCACCAAGAAGACTTAAAGTTCCGCACTTGGAATGAAGTATTAAAGCCAGATTCAAAAGCTGTTGTATTAGCGATGATGGATACGAGTGGATCGATGGGAATATGGGAGAAATATATGGCACGTAGCTTCTTTTTCTGGATGACGCGATTTCTAAGAACGAAGTATGAAACAGTAGATATTGAATTTATTGCCCATCATACGGAGGCAAAAGTAGTTCTAGAGGAAGAGTTTTTCTCAAAAGGAGAAAGTGGCGGAACGATATGTTCTTCTGTATACAAAAAAGCACTCGAGCTAATCGATAATAAATATTCACCAGACCGCTATAATATTTATCCATTCCATTTTTCAGACGGTGATAATTTAACATCAGATAATGCTAGATGTGTAAAGCTTGTTGAAGAGCTAATGAAGAAGTGTAATATGTTTGGGTATGGGGAAGTGAACCAGTATAACCGCCACAGTACACTCATGTCAGCCTATAAAAATATTAAAGATGAAAATTTTAGATACTATATTTTAAAGCAGAAAGCAGACGTGTTTCATGCGATGAAAAGCTTTTTTAGAGAAGAATCAGGTGAGAAAATGGCATAACCTCTTTTAAAGAGGTTCTTTTTTTTGTAAACTTTTTATTTCTCTAGTTGACAATGATAATGAAAATCATTATCATTTATTCGAGAAATGATTACATTTCGAATTATATATTTCGGAGGAGATGTAAAGTTGAAACAAAATAAAAGAAAACGTATAAATGCAATGATTATAGCGGCGGCGTTATCACTTCCGTTTGCTGTATATTCGACACCTGCTTTAGCAGCAGTAGCAATTGAGGCGAATAAAACTGGACAAGGTTTAGAAGATGGTACATATGATGCTGTTATTAAAGCTTATAAAGATAAAACGAATGAAGAGTCTATGGCAGCTGTTTATATAAAGGATCCGAAATTAACAATTGAGAATGGAAAGAAAATTGTAACAGCAACGTTAAGTGATAGTGATTTCTTTCAATACTTGAAAACAGAGGATATTCATACTCCAGGTGTGTTTCATGATGTGAAAGTAATATCAGAAGATAAAAAGAAAAATGGAACGAAAGTGATTCAGTTTGAAGTAGGGGAATTAGGAAAAAGGTATAATATGCGAATGCATATTTATATTCCAACGATGGCCTATGACAATAAGTACCAAGTACAGTTTGAAGTAAATACATTGAATTTAGATAAAGATGTTCCAGAAGCACAAAAGGAAAATAAAGAGGATAAAGTGGATCAACAAGATGCGAATGTAATAGTAGATAAGCAATTACAAAGGCATATTAATAAATATAACTTGAATAGAGAGAATCTAGATAATCCAATAACTAAGGAAGATTTATTAAAAGTTAAATCCTTAATAGTCGTTGAAGCTAAAAATAAAGGAATACAAGACGTAAGTGGTCTAGAATATATGACGAACTTAGAAAACTTAACGTTGGAAGAAGTTAAGTTAAAAAATATAAAATTTATCTCGAACTTGAGACAATTGAAATCATTAAGTATAACCTATGGTGAACTTGAAGATATTGGACCTTTGGCTAAGTTAGAGCATATTGAGTTTTTAACTTTGAGAAACAATAAAATCTCAGATTTAAGCCCATTAAGCCAAATGAAGAAGATTAAAATGCTAGATTTAAATAGTAATTATATAAAAGATATTAAACCATTATTTACAGTGAAATCTTTAAGGACTTTGACTGTGGCAAATAATCAAATTAGTAATGATAACCTTGCTGGAATTGAGCAATTGAAAAATGTAAAAAACTTATCTTTAAGTAACAATGGACTTACGAATATTGAACATATTACATCAATGAAAAAATTAGTAGAGTTAGATCTTGCTAAAAATGAATTAGAAAACATCGAACCTTTATCAAGATTATCTACTGTACAATCACTTAATTTAGAAGAAAACTATATTTCAGATATAACGCCACTTAGTCACTTAACAGACTTATATGATTTAAAGCTAGGTTCAAATGAAATTCGTGATGTTAGACCTGTTCAAGAGCTAGGAAAAAGAATATATATCGATATTCAAAGACAAAAAATCTTTTTAGATAATGTAGAAAAAGATAAGGAAGTTAAAATACCTATCTATAATTTACAAGGAGAGCCACTTGATACTATTCAATTGAAGAGTGAAGATGGGCTCGTTAATAATGGTTCTGTTAAATGGGGGACTACCGGTGAAAAAACATATGAATTTATGTTGGATATAAATCCAGAAGACAATCGTATTAAGTTTAATGGAACAGTAATTCAAAATGTTGTTGAAAGATTAGACGAAATCAAGGAAACAATAAAAGAGAATAATGAACAAAAGGAAAATGTAATTCTCGATAAAAATTTACAACAACATATTAATAAAGAGAATTTAGGTAGAGAGAATTTAAACGCTCCTATAACAAAAGAAGATTTATTACAGATTAAAACAGTAGAGATACTTAAAGAAAAAGGAAAAGAGATAAAAGATATAACAGGTTTAGAGTACATGACGAATTTAGAAAAACTCACTATAGAAGGAGTAGGCCTAAAAAATATAGAGTTTATCTCAAACTTGAAACAATTGAACGATGTAAATGTATCTCATAATCAAATTGAAGATACAACACCGTTATCTTTATTGAAAAATTTGCAATGGTTAAATCTTACAGATAATCGTATTAAAGATGTAACGGTTCTTGGCTCAATGTTAGACTTACTTAGTTTAAAATTAGCTGAAAATGAGATTCGTGATGTAAGGCCATTAATACAATTAGGTCAGTGGGGGACAATTGATGTTAGAAGGCAAAAGGTCATTTTAGATGATGCAGAAATAAATAAAGAAGTGAAAATTCCTGTATATAATTTAGAGGGAGAGCCAATTGAAAAGATTATACTAAAGAGTGAAGGTGGAACGCTTACTGATGAGGGAATCATTTGGCGTACTTTAGGAGAAAAAATATATGAATTTGATTTAGATGCAGATCATTATGAGACTGGCATATTATATAGTGGCATTGTAATGCAGAATATAGTAGAAAAATTAATACCAAAAGAAGAAGTGAAAGAACCGGTAAAAGAAGTTGAAGAAACAAAAGAAGAAGTGAAAGAACCGATAAAAGAAGTTGAAGAAATAAAAGAAGAAGTGAAGGAACCGGTAAAAGAAGTTGAAGAAACAAAAGAAGAAGTGAA
>NZ_CP016285.1:471289-473904 GCF_001679765.1 Bacillus sp. B25(2016b)
AGAAGTGAAAGAACCGGTAAAAGAAGTTGAAGAAACAAAAGAAGAAGTGAAAGAACCGGCAAAAGAAGTTGAAGAGCCAAAAGAAGAAGTGGACGAGCTAACAACAGGAGTTGAAGAGTCGAAAGCGAAGGGGAAAGAAACAGGAAAAGAAATTGAAGGTTCAAAAGAAGCAGTAAATCCATCCGAAGTAGTCCAAGAACAAAACATGAATCATCAAGTTATGAAAGAAAATAAACCAGTTGCTAATAAACAGGAAGAAAGTAAGAAATCATTAGGAGCAACAGGTGGACAAGCGAATACATCAAAGTTACTTTCAGGCGTAGCATTAGTTCTTTCAGCACTGAGTATGTTTGTATTTAGAAAGAGATTATTTAAGAAATAAATAACGTGTTATCTTATTATATTGTAAAATAATTGTATAAGTTTTTGAGAAGACATTATCATGGCAGTTTCATTTTGAAATAGGCTTATGATAATGTCTTTTTTAAGGGGGATATAAATGGAAAAGGTGTCGGAGAGCAGTTATTACAAGTTGCAATTCAGTATATTTTCTCTTTCCAAGGGATGAGAGAGATAGTACTATGTTTGAATACGAATAATGATCATGCGATGAAATTGTACAAGAAAGTAGGTTTTGAGGAAAAAGCATGTTTACAACACTATATAATAGAGTGAAAAACCCATTCATATGAATGGGTTTTATTACGGATTTAGAAGTGATTTGAGGCGCCAATCGTTACATAACCTTTTTTATTTTTTTCGGCACTTCTTTCGTTTGCAAATTAACATCTTCTTTTCGTAGCTCTTTAAAGAGCGAAGCAACCATAAGAACGACTACGATAGAAAATGGTAGTGCTGCGATTATAGCTGCAATTTGTAGTGCATTTAATCCTCCAGCTTGTAATAAAATAGCGGCAATTATCGCGATTGTTAATCCCCATATAAGTTTTAAACTATTTTTCGGTGATAAGCTTCCGTTACTCGTTTGCATTGAAACAACAAATGTTGCCGAGTCGGCAGAAGTAACGAAAAATGTGGCTACTAAAATTAACCCGATAATCGTTAAAAATGTAGAGAATGGTAGATGTGAAATAACAGCAAATAATCCAATCTCTGTACCATTTTTTGCAATTTCATCAGCTATTCCAAGCGATTGGAACATTTCCATATGGATTGCGGTACCACCAAATACTGCAAACCAAAATGTACAGATAAGAGTCGGGACTAATACAACTCCAAAAATAAATTCTTTTATTGTGCGTCCTTTAGAAATACGGGCGATAAATGTACCGACAAATGGAGACCAAGAGATCCACCATCCCCAATAGAAAATAGTCCAGTTTTCAATCCAAGAAGAGGATTTTTCATTAAATGCTCCTAAATTTAATCCCATACTAGGTAAAGCCCCGATATAAGAACCGAGTGTAGAGGTAAAGTATTTCATAATAAATACAGTTGGTCCTAAAAGTAAGAAAGAGACGAGTAAAATACCTGCAAGAGAGAAATTCAAGTTACTCAAATATTTAATCCCACGATCTAAGCCGGTTTGTGCACTTGTTAAATATAAAGCGGCGAAGATAGCTATAAGTACGAGCTGAGTAAGTAAAGTGTTATGAATAGAAGGGAATAAATAGCTTAATCCCCCAGCAATTTGTTGAGCACCAATCCCAACAGATGGTACAATGCCAAATACTGTAGCTAAAACAGCTAAAATATCAACTGTTTTTCCGATACGGGAATTTTTCGATCGATTAAATAATGGAGTAACTGTAGCCCCGATAGTGCTACCTTTTTGTTTGCGGAATGTGAAATATGCAATTGTTAAAGCGACCATTGCGTATAGTGACCACGGAAAGAGTCCCCAGTGGAAAAATGAATATTGCATAGCGAGTTTGGCGCTTTCTTCTGTACCTGCTTTTCCTGTTAATGGATCTGTAAAATGTGAAATCGGTTCAGCGATTCCATAAAAAAGGAGTCCAATTCCCATTCCTGCCCCAAACAACATGGATAGCCAAGATGGATAATTATATTTTGGCTTTTCTCCATCTTTACCAAGACGAATAGAACCGTACTTAGAAAATGCTAAATAAGCAGCCAAAATAATCATTGTAGTCATAAGTAGAGAGTAAAACCATCCAAATTTATTGAGGATAAATGAGTTTAAAGAAGATGTAACACTTTGTAAATCGTAGCCTTGTATCCAACTTGCTGGGGTAATTCCCCACATCCATCAACTTAAGGTATATTTTTAAACAAAATGCGGTCTTTCCATATAGTTTTTTATTATCTTTTGTAGATTTTATAAAAGCGGGCATATCAAATAAACCCTGACGGGTTTCAATTTTTTACTATGCTACCTGATGAGTAGAAGTGGTATACTCATAAACAACACCCAAAATATCAAAGACTGTCTTTTTCTCGTATCGATGAGATTTTCGTCCGTTGTGCTGTAGGAGGTTAAACAGACGAAGGAGAACCTTTGATAATTCTTGGGTGTTTTTGTGTAATGCTTGGTAAAAAAGTGAAAAATAATCCTTAATTATGTACATCGCTTTATATTCACTTAGCTCTTTCTGTTTCTTACGTAATAGGAGTTCTCGCATTTTAAACATAGT
>NZ_CP016285.1:474004-563456 GCF_001679765.1 Bacillus sp. B25(2016b)
CGACTTGTTGATTTAGCCATACACACAAAGATAAGAAATGGTGCCCGTGGCACTTACGTTTTCGTTTCATTCCGCCTGCTTCTATGGCTAATTGATTAAGTGTAGCGGGAGACATATATCGATATAACTCTTCAGCGAATAAAGATAATTCTTGTTTTTGATTCATATTCATAAAAAACACGTCACCCTTTCTCATTAACATAAGAAAATAGTAACGTGCTTTTAACTTCAAAAATAGTCTAAATCCTTAAGTTGATGGATGTGGGGTAATTCCCCATATAATGAATAATGTTGTTAGCAAGAAGGAGATATAAAGTACACTGTTTTCTTTTTTTATCATAGAATCCCACCCTTATTTAATAAAGTTAACAATTATAATAATCATAACAATTAAGTTTTTAATTGTCAAAAAATTCCCTTTTTATAATGTGAAAGGATGCAATTTGTTTTAGGGAGGTAAAGAGCAATGTGTTCACGATATGTACAAATTATAGGAAGAAATAATATGAAATATTGCATTTTATATTGTTACATCCAGATTTTATGTTAAATTCTTGAATGGAATATTAAAATAGGGGGCAAGGATATGAACAAGAAATCAAAGATCAATAAAGTGATGCTTAGCATTAGTACAATGGCTTTATCGTTAGGCGCACTTCAAACTCATGCAGCAGCGGAAGAAAAAGTACCGTATAACGTGTTGAAAACGAAACCGGTTGGAATTGAAAAGTCGGTAGATGAAGTTGGACATATTTCAAAAGTTGATGAAACTTTATCATTTCAAGAACGTTTAAAAGTAGGAGATTTTTCACAGCGACCAGCATCTATTACGAAGAAAACTGCAGTAAAGCAAGTTAAAGAAAGCTATTCAATGGCTGATTTAAACAAAATGAATGATCAAGAATTAGTTGAAACGTTAGGCAGTATTAAGTGGCACCAAATTACAGACTTATTCCAGTTTAATGAAGATGCAAAGGCTTTTTATAAAGATAAAGGAAAAATGCAAGTCATTATAGATGAATTAGCTCATAGAGGTAGTACATTTACAAAAGATGATTCAAAAGGAATTCAAACGTTTACTGAAGTGCTGCGTTCAGCTTTTTATCTTGCATTTTATAATAGTGAATTAAGCGACTTAAATGAAAGAAGCTTTCAGGATAAATGTTTACCTGCTTTAAAAGCAATCGCAAACAATCCAAACTTTAAGCTTGGTACAGTTGAACAAGATACAGTCGTATCTGCATACGGTAAATTAATTAGTAATGCTTCAAGCGATGTTGAAACGGTTCAATACGCATCGAATATTTTAAAGCAATACAATGATAATTATACTACTTATGTAAATGATCGAATGAAGGGACAAGCAATATACGATATTATGCAAGGTATTGACTATGATATACAGTCGTACTTAACTGAAGCTCGTAAAGAAGCGAATGAAACGATGTGGTATGGAAAAGTAGATGGGTTTATTAATGAAATAAATCGTATTGCTCTTCTAAATGAAGTAACGCCAGAAAATAAATGGCTCGTTAATAATGGCATTTATTTTGCTAGCCGTTTAGGGAAGTTTCATAGTAATCCAAATAAAGGATTAGAGGTTGTTACACAAGCAATGCATATGTACCCGCGCTTAAGTGAACCGTATTTTGTTGCGGTAGAACAAATTACAACAAATTATAATGGTAAAGATTATAGCGGGAATACAGTAGATTTAGAGAAAATACGTAAAGAAGGAAAAGAGCAATACTTACCAAAAACGTATACATTCGACGATGGATCAATTGTGTTCAAAACAGGAGATAAAGTATCAGAAGAAAAAATTAAGAGACTATATTGGGCTGCGAAGGAAGTAAAGGCACAGTATCACCGTGTAATTGGAAATGACAAAGCGTTAGAGCCAGGAAATGCGGATGATGTATTAACGATCGTAATTTATAATAGTCCAGATGAATATCAGTTAAATAGACAATTGTATGGATATGAAACAAACAACGGTGGAATTTATATTGAAGAGACAGGTACATTCTTTACATATGAGCGTACACCGGAGCAAAGTATTTATAGTTTAGAAGAGTTATTCCGTCATGAATTTACTCATTATCTGCAAGGGAGATATGAAGTTCCTGGTTTATTTGGAAGAGGAGATATGTATCAAAATGAAAGGCTAACTTGGTTCCAGGAAGGAAATGCAGAGTTTTTCGCAGGATCTACTCGTACGAATAACGTTGTACCAAGAAAGAGTATAATTAGCGGATTATCATCTGATCCTGCAAGTCGTTATACAGCAGAGCGTACACTATTTGCTAAATACGGTTCTTGGGATTTCTATAATTACTCGTTTGCATTGCAGTCTTACTTATATACGCATCAGTTTGAAACATTTGATAAAATCCAAGATTTGATTCGTGCGAATGACGTGAAAAATTATGATGCATATCGTGAAAATCTAAGTAAAGATCCTAAGTTAAATAGAGAGTATCAAGAGTATATGCAGCAGTTAATTGATAATCAAGATACATACACTGTACCAGAAGTAGCTGATGATTATTTAGCTGAACATGCAACGAAGTCATTAGCAGCGGTGAAGAACGAAATTAGTGATACATTACCGATGAAAGATGCAAAAATGACAAAACATAGCTCTCAATTCTTTAATACATTTACACTAGAAGGCACATTTACAGGTAATGTAACAAAAGGTGAGTCAGAAGATTGGAAAGCAATGAGCAAAAGAGTAAATGAAGCTCTAGAACAACTGGCACAGAAAGAATGGAGTGGCTATAAAACTGTTACAGCATACTTCGTCAATTATCGTGTGAATAGCTCAAATGAATTTGAATATGATGTAGTCTTCCATGGAATCGCAAAAGATGATGGAGAAAATAAAGCTCCAACGGTTAATATAAATGGTCCCTATAGTGGTCTTGTAAAAGAGGGAATTCAATTTAAAAGTGATGGCTCAAACGATGAAGATGGAAAAATTGTTTCTTATTTATGGGAATTTGGAGATGGAAGCACAAGTGCAGAAGTGAATCCAGTACATGTATATGAAAGAGAAGGTTCTTATAAAGTATCGTTAAGAGTAAAAGATGATAAAGGCAAAGAGAGCAGAAGCGAAACAACTGTTACGATTAAAGATGGAAGTTTAACAGAATCAGAACCAAATAATCGTCCAGAGGAAGCAAATCGTATCGGGCTAAATAGTACGATAAAAGGCAGTCTTATTGGCGGGGACCACACTGATGTTTATACATTTAATGTAGCATCAGCGAAAGATATCGACATTTCTGTTTTAAATGAGTATGGAATTGGGATGACATGGGTACTTCACCATGAATCAGATATGCAAAATTATGCAGCTTACGGTCAAGCCAATGGGAATCATATAGAAGCGAAATTTAATGCAAAACCAGGCAAGTATTACTTGTATGTATATAAATATGATAATGGCGATGGAACGTACTCATTATCAGTAAAGTGAACTTTAATCAGTGGGAGTCTTACTGCCCGTTAACGCGGGGGAAAATAAGTGCTTTTCCAATGTATGTTTAACTTTACTTTTTGTGGAAAATAGTATATTATATAGATATATAATATATCGGTTATTTTCTAGGAGGAGCCTGTCACAATAGGTTTCTCCTGTTCTTTTTTAGAGGCCTGTCTTACAGGTTTTTCTTTAAAAGATAAATAACTGAAAATTAAGAACTATAATCTTTGAAAGAGGTGGGGCATAAACATAACAAAAAAGGGATTGTTTAAGAGAGGGGGATAAGAAATGGTTTTGTTTGGTTATCCACTTGAAACAATTTATTTATACGGATTTATTATTGCTACTATACTCACTGTTATTTATATCTTCTTTGGAGATATATTTGAATCGATATTTAGTTTTGGGGGCGGATCTGTATCCGTTGTTACTTTATTACTTAGTTTCTTCGCCATGTTATGTGGGCTTAGTTATATAGGAGAGTACTTATTTTCCTTTAATAGTATTACTATTTTCGGGGCTGCATTTGCTATATCTTTTATCGGTGTTTTCATCATGAAAATACTAATTTTAAAACCGATTGCAGAAGCAGAACAAAATACCGTACAACGTATGGATGAATTTATCGGTTGCAAAGGAGAAGTCATTACGACAATTCCTACAGAAGGATTTGGTGAAGTATTAATTTCATCCCAATTTGGAAGTAATGCAATCCCAGCTAAAACAGTTGGGAAAAAAGATATTTCGCAAGGAACAGAGGTTATTATCGAGGGAGTCCAAGATGGTGTTTTACTTGTACAAAACATCGCTTATTCTTTAAAGAAACCAAAATTATAAGGGGGAATTTACATGACGATTCCATTAATTATCGGTGGAGTTTTACTGGCAATTTTAATTCTACTCATTTTAGTATTCATTACGAAGTATCGTACGGTTGGTCCAGATGAAGCGTTAATTGTTACAGGGAACTGGCTTGGTGGAGGAAAGAATGTTGTTACCACTGATGATGGAAAGAAGATTAAGATTATCCGCGGGGGCGGTACTTTCGTAGTTCCAATTATGCAAAGAGCAGAACCTTTAAGCCTATTAAACTACAAATTAGAAGTTGGTACACGCGATACGTATACGAAGCAAGGTGTTCCAGTTACAGTAAATGGTGTTTCTATTATTAAAGTAGGTTCTACAATTGAAGAAGTATCTACTGCAGCTGAGCAATATTTAGGAAAAGAAACGGAAGAGTTAAAAGTAGAAGCAAAAGAGGTTTTAGAAGGTCACTTACGTGCAATCTTATCTTCTATGACAGTAGAAGATGCGTATAGTAATAGAGAGCAATTTGCTCAAAAGGTACATGAAGTAGCTTCTACAGATTTAAAGAAGATGGGACTTCGCATTGTTTCTTTCACAATTAAAGAAATAATGGATAAAAACGGATACTTAGATGCGCTTGGTCAGCCGCAAATTGCTACCGTTAAGCGTGATGCAACAATTGCGAACGCAGAGCGTGAAAAAGAAGCACGTATTGAAAAAGCACGTGCTGAGAAAGAAGCAAAAGAAGCTGAATATCAACGTGATGCTCAAATCGCTGAAGCTGAAAAACATAAAGAATTAAAAGTACAATCTTATAAGAGAGAGCAAGAACAAGCTCGAGCAGACGCGGATCTTTCTTACGAATTACAACAAGCGAAAGCACAACAAGGTGTTACAGAAGAGCAAATGCGCGTTAAAATCATTGAGCGTGAAAAGCAAATCGAGTTAGAAGAAAAAGAGATTGCGCGTCGTGAAAAGCAATACGATGCAGAAGTTAAGAAAAAAGCAGATGCAGATCGCTATGCTGTTGAGCAATCAGCGGAAGCAGAAAAAGTAAAACAAATTAAAAAGGCAGATGCGGATCAATATAAGATTGAAGCTGAAGCGAGAGCTCGTGCGGAAGAAGTACGTGTAGAAGGTTTAGCGAAGGCGGAAATCGAAAAAGCGCAAGGTCAAGCAAAAGCGGAAGTACAAAAAGCACAAGGTACGGCGGAAGCAGATGTTATTAGATTAAAAGGTTTAGCAGAAGCAGAAGCGAAACAAAAAATTGCCGAAGCATTTGAATTATATGGTCAAGCAGCAATTATGGATATGGTTCTTAAAATGCTTCCAAGTTATGCGAAGGAAGTTGCAAGTCCGCTTAGTAACATTGATAAAATCACAGTTGTCGATACAGGCGGCGGTGGTAAAAATAGCGGGGCCGGAAAAGTTGCAGGTTATGCGACTGATTTAATGGCAACGATGCAAGAAACGTTAAAAGCTTCTTCTGGAATTGACTTAAAAGAGCTATTAGAAGGATTTGCAGGAAAAGGAGCGGTACAACAATTGTCAAGCGATAAACCTGTTGTATCTGTAGTAGAAGATGAGAAAAAAGAAGTAGAAAAAGATAAAGAATAGTAAGGTGGAAAGAACCTCTAGTAAGTGAAATACTAGAGGTTCTTCCATGAATTATAATATTTCGAATAATATACATTTTTATACATTGTTTTAATTATTTAATTTATATAGAATGAAAAAGATATGTATCGATTCTTTATGATGTAGAAAAAATAGAGAGTCTCATCGATGCATTTAAATCGTATTATTTTTATAGAAAGATTAAATGTTAATTAATTACATTTAAAACGGCATGGAGGGGTAGAAGTATGTTTCAAGGGAAATTAAGGAGTAGTAGTTTAAAAACAAAGTTACTTGTATCATTTATTATTATTTTAATTCTTCCAAGTATTGTAATTGGTTGGACGTCTTATCAACAGGCGAAGACGAATTTTAATGAAACGATTTTAAACTCGGCTAAAGATAATATAAAAATTTTGGATAATGTAATTAATAAAGAATTGGATAGTAAAAAAGTAGATGCAACTTATTTTACGAAATTATTCAAACAATCAAGTTACCAAGCAGATCAAATTCAAAACATACAAAATAAACTAGAAGAATACAATAAACTGCATCCAGAAATGGAAGCAATCTATACAGGATCTAGTAATGGACAGTTCATTCAATCACCAGCTATTCAGATGCCAGATGGATATAACCCTACAGAAAGAGATTGGTATAAAGAGGCTGTGAAGAAAAGCGGAGAAGTAATTGTAACTCCTCCATATAAGTCAAAAACGACAGGGAATATTGTTATTACACTAGCAAAACAAAACGAGGATAAAAGTGGCGTTCTTGGGATTGACTTAATCATTAATGATATTGTTACTACTTCCAAGATGGTTAATATCGGTAAGGAAGGGTATGTAGCAATATTTGATCAAGATAAAAATGTAGTAGCGCACCCGACACTGAAGCCAGGAGAGAAATTAGAAGAGAAACTTAGTAAAGAATTGTATAAACAGGAAGCTGGGGATGTTCATTATTCATTAGATGGTGAAGATCGCAATATCACTTTTAAAACGAATAAGAAAACTGGATGGAAAATAGCAGGAATTATGCCTTCCAAAGAAATTATCCAAGCGGCTGAACCTATTTTCTATAAAACAATAACTGTTCTTGGAATTTCACTAATAATCGGTGGGATTGTAATTTACTTCATAATTGCGTCTATTATTAAACCGTTAAAACAACTTGTCATATCATCGAAGAAGATTAGTGAAGGTGATTTAACAGAATCAATTACAGTTCATTCTAAAGATGAAATTGGACAGCTAGGAGAAAGTTTTAACGAGATGGCTGCATCGTTACAAAGTGTCATTTCCAATATAAACACTTCAGCAAGTCATGTAGCGGCATCTTCAGAAGAATTAACAGCTAGTATGAAGCAGACAAGCGAAGCAACGGAACAAATTACACAGGCGATAGAGCAAGTATCAAGTAGTGCAGAAATACAAACGAAAGAAGTTGAAGAAGGAGCAACATTGTTAGAAGAAGTTACAGAAGGAATTCAGCGTGTTGCAGATAGTTCTTCATTAGTATCTACAGCCTCTATGTATACGAAGAAAAAAGCTGAAAATGGTGGGAAGTTAGTTGAACAAACAGTGAATCAAATGCAATTAATTCATGAGTCTGTTTCACAGTCAGACAAAATCATTGGTTTATTAGACGATAAGTCGAAACAAATTGGAGCAATCCTCGAAGTGATTCAACATATTGCAGAACAGACAAATTTATTAGCGTTAAATGCGGCAATTGAGGCTGCGAGAGCTGGAGAGCAAGGAAGAGGATTTGCAATTGTAGCAGATGAAGTGCGAAAACTAGCAGAACAATCAGGACAGTCTTCTACGGAAATTGGGAAACTAGTGAAAGAGATTCAATTTGATATAAAAGAAACAGTAAGCTCTATGAATCAAGTTGGAACAGAAGTACAATCAGGACTTGTAGTTGCAAATGAAACGAAGCAAAGCTTTGCCGAAATATTGAAGTCTACAAATGATACAGTTGTACAAATTGATAGCATGGTAGATGTAGCAAAACAAATGACGGTAGATGCAAAGCAAGTAAGTGCATCTATTAATGAAATTGCAGCTACGATTGAAGAAAATGCAGCAAGTGTTCAAAATATTGCTGGTTCCTCTGAGGAACAATTAGCTTCAGTAGATGAAATAAATGCAGCAGCAGTCCATTTATCACAAATGGCAGAAGAATTACAAGAGATGATTAGTAAGTTTAAAGTATAATAACAAATATTAAGAAACGAGTTAATAATTTTACTTCGTTTCTTTTTTTATGAAGAGAAAAAGAAAGAGATATAGAGTAACCGTGTTATGATTAAGTATAATTAAAGAGACTGTATATTCTTTAAATTCCATCTTTAATCATGTTAGGGGAATGGTTTTGAAATTTAAAAAATTAAAACTCCAACCGAGAATTACATTAACTATAAGTACACTTATTTTAGTTGTACTTATGCTAACGAGTTATTTATTTTATTACATATTATCTGAAACGGTAGAAGAGCAAATTGGGAAACGAGCTTTGCATGTTGCGAAAACAGTTGCTGCTATACCTGAAATAAAGGAAGCTTTTCAAAAAGAAAACCCAGCTTCTATCATTCAGCCGATTGCAGAAAGAATTCGAATGGATACAGAGGCTGACTTCATTGTAGTTGGAAATAAAGAGGGGATTCGATATGCGCATCCTGAGCGAGATAAAATAGGAGAAGCGATGATTGGTGGAGATAACAAAGGTGTTTTATTAGAAGGAAAATCATATGTTTCGAAAGCAACTGGATCATTAGGCCCTTCATTACGTGGAAAAGTTCCAATCCGTAATCAGGAAAATGAAATCATTGGTGTGGTGTCTGTTGGATTTTCAATGGATGATATTCATGGAGCGGTAGAGGTGTATGGAAAGCGTGTATTTTGGATTACAATAATAGGGCTATTAATTGGAGTAACCGGCTCTATATATTTAGCGGCAAGTATAAAAAGAATGATGTTCGGTATGGAACCAGAAGAAATTTCATCTTTATATGAAGAGCATAGTACAGTGATTCAATCTGTACGTGAAGGGATTATTGTAATCGATAAAAATGGCATGATTAGTTTAGTCAATCAAGCAGCCTATGATATTCTTTCGCTAGATAAACAACAAAATATTATTGGGGAATTTATTTTAAATGTAATTCCTAATTCAACGATACTAGATGTACTTCAAACTGGTGAAGAACAGTTTGATCGCCAATTAAATATAAAAGGACAGGCTGTTATTGCGAACCGTCTACCTATTAAAGTAAAGAATAAAGTAACTGGCGTTGTATCGAGCTTACGTTTGAAATCTGAAATGGATCAGTTAACAGCAGAATTATCTCAGACGAAGCAATATACAGAGGCATTACGAGCGCAAACGCACGAATATAACAATTTATTGTATACGCTTTCAGGTCTTATCCAATTAGAATCATACGAAGATGCTTTAGAGCTTATTCATAAGGAAACAGCGGTATATCAAGATTTTGTTCAATTTATTATGAAGCGGATTCAAAATCCATGGCTAGGTGGAATTTTAATTGGATTTTATAATAGAGCACGAGAGTTGAAGATTGATTTTATGCTAGATAGAGAAAGTGGTTTAGACAAAGTAAGTCCACATATTGAGAGTAATTATGTCGTTTCTATTTTAGGGAATTTAATTACGAATGCATTTGAAGCAATTGAAAAAAATGAAGAGAATGATAAGAAAGTAAGGATGTTTGTAACTGATATTGGAGAAGAAATATTAATTGAAGTGGAAGATTCAGGGCAAGGGATTCATGATGAAATAATTACTAGCATATTCTATAAAGGCTTTTCGACGAAAGAAGGAGGAGAGCGAGGATATGGATTAGCAAAAGTGAAAGAGTTAGTAGAAGATTTAAATGGAAGTATTGCAATTGAAAAAGGGGATTTAGGTGGTGCGTTATTTATTATTGCACTACCGAAAGAGAGAGGCGAATAGTAATGGGTGAGGAGATTGAAGTATTAATTGTAGAAGATGATATTCGGATTGCTGACATTCATCGTCGTTTTACTGAAAAAATTGAGGGATTTAAAGTAATTGGAACGGCAACGACTGGAGAACAAGCGAAAGAATGGCTAGAGCTTGTGAAGCCACAGCTCGTGTTATTAGATGTGTACTTACCTGATATGCAAGGAACGGAACTTGTCACATATATTAGGAATCATTTGCACGATACAGATATCATTATGATTACAGCGGCATCGGAAACAGATGTAGTGAGGCACGCCCTGCGGGGCGGAGTAACAGATTATATCGTAAAGCCACTAATGTTTGATCGATTTAAAGCAAGTCTAGAAGGCTATCAAAAAAAGATTATACAGTTAAAGAAGAACAATCAATTATCTACGGAACAAATTGAATATTTATGGTCTCAAAGAGGCGTGAAGGGAGATCAAATAGAATATGCCCCGAAAGGGATAGATCCTTATACTTTAGCGAAAGTAAAAAAGCATATGTTAACAGTTAATGAAGAAGGGATTACAGCAGAAATGTTAAGCTCAATGATTGGAGTAAGCCGATCAACGGCAAGGCGCTATTTAGAGTATTTGATATCTGGGAAGAAAGTCCACGCAGAGCTAATATATGGAAGTGTTGGGAGACCGGAGAGGCGTTATTTTCTTACTTCTTCATAATAAAAAACAGTAGAGGATTTTATTTCTTCTACTGTTTTTTTGCATCTTATATTGGAATAATCCCAATTACAATACCGGTAATTAACATAACCATTGTCGTTCCAACGGCCCACAATAAAGTGAAGCGTTGATGTTCACCGAAATCAACTTTGGCCATTCCGACCAATAAATAAGTGGAAGCGACAAGAGGACTTAATAAGTGAATGGGTTGCCCAAGTAAGGAAGCGCGTCCCATTTCAGCTGCACTAATTCCGTAAGTAGCAGCAGCCTTCGTTAAAATAGGCAATACCCCAAAGTAAAATGCATCATTGGACATGAAAAATGTGAATGGCATACTGAGAAGTGCTGTAATAATTGGCAATTGTGGTCCAAGTGCATCTGGTATAAGAGTTACTACACTGTTAGCCATTGCATCTACCATTTTTGTTCCAGATAAAATACCAGTGAAAATACCGGCAGCAAATACGAGAGAAACAACTGCTAATACATTCCCTGCATGAGAAGCAATACGTTCTTTCTGTTGCTCTAAGTTTGGATAGTTAATCATAACAGCGATAGCAAAAGCGATTGTAAATAAAACAGGTAACGGCATAACTTCTAGTATGAGACAGACAAGTAATGTAGCGGTTAATAAAAAGTTAATCCATAGAAGTTTAGGACGTTTATGCACTGCGGCTTCAACAGTTGCAGCTTGCTCATCCATTGTTTGCATTTGTTTTAAATACTGTACATCCATAATTCCTAAACGTTTTCTTTCTTTTTTTCCAAGATAGTAGGCAACGAAAACAACCCAAATTGCACCAGCAATCATTCCTGGAATAAGAGGTGTAAATAATTCGGAAGCCTCAAGTCCAAGTGCGCTCATAACACGAGCTGTGGGTCCACCCCAAGGTGTAAGATTTGTTACCCCCGCCCCTAACATAACAACTCCAGCTAATATGAGGGGGTTCATTCCAAGGCGCTTATATAGTGGATACATTGCGGAAACTGTAATCATGTATGTTGTTGTACCGTCACCATCTAGAGAAACGATAATAGTCAATATAGCCGTTCCGATAACGATTTTTAAAGGATCTCCTTTTACAAATTTTAAAATCTTACTAATGACAGGATCGAATAAACCGCTATCAATCATAATCCCAAAATATAAAATAGCGAACATAAGCATAATACCAGTAGGTGCTAACTTTTGAATCCCCTCTAACATCATAGGCCCCATATTGGCATAGAATCCGCCAATTAATGCAAAAACACTCGGAATTAATATTAATGCTACTAGCGCTGACATACGTTTCGTCATAATTAAAAACATAAAGACAAATACCATCGCAAATCCAAGTAGTGCTAACATGTAATTTCCCCCTCAAAAGAATGATTGCGCTTTCAAAATAGAATAAAAATTCAGAAAAAGGTTTTTTATTTATAATAAAAGCATCTATTCAAATGGTAAATAATTTGAAAAATAACATCATTAGAAGCATAATTTTTATTTTGTTCATTTTGTTCACGGTAGTTAATTTGAATTTTTAAAAAGTAAGCTGCTCCTCGTAAGAATGGTAGAATAAGATGAAAATAGTGAAGTGTGAAATAGGGAGTAGATGTTATATGAAAACGAGAATTGAAGAGATTTATAGCTCTTATGAAGGAAAAGTAGAGGAGATTTTTATTAATGAATCTTCTTACGTATATGAATGGGAAAAATTACTGATGATCCGAAAAAATGACGGTGAGCTTAAAAAAATCGCAGTCGGGATTAGTGGAAATATAAGGTTGGTAAATGTAGAAGTTGGACAGGAAATTAGTGCGGATACATTATTAGTTAAGTTAGAAGATGATTTGTTAATTACAGGTTGCGAGTGATGAGAGATGTGTAGAAATAACTACACATCTTTGTTTGTTTCCTATATTACAAAAAGCACATTGTTTTTTCACAAATATCACACAACCTTTTGGTATTCTTTTCGTGGAGTATACGGTTTCTAGGGAGGAATATTGATGAAAGTAAAATATGTCGTACTTGCTATATGTTTATGTTTCGTATTTACGGTAGTCGGGTGTGGAAAAAAGGAAACAGCAGCTGTTGCCATTGATGAGAAACATGATAAATGTGATATTTGCCAAATTGGGGTAACAGATAATCAATTTGCAACAGAAATTATTTTAGAAAATGGAAAAGCGTTAAAGTTTGATGATATCGGTTGTATGTATAAATGGATGGAGATTAACTCAGATGAAAAGACGAAAGAGAAATTTGTCCGAGATTATGATTCGAAAGATTGGATTTTGTTAGAAGACGCTACTTACGTATATGATAAAACAATAACGACACCGATGGCTTATAATGTCATTTCATTTAAAAATAAAAAAGATGCAGAGAGCTTTGTATCTAACTATAAGGGGAAAGTTCTTTCGTATAAAGAGCTAGCAGAGCATAAATGGGAAATGAATAAAGAGATGATGGGGAAACCGAAAGCAGGAAATCATGGTGGACATCATTAATAATAGAAAAAGACAACTATATAGTTGTCTTTTTCTATTATTACTCAGGTGCAAATATAGAAAAGGTGTAAAATTTTTAGAAGAACGGTTACAATGGAATATAGTAACCTAAAGCAATCATTTATCCCGCATTAACGGGCAGTAAGATCTCCACCTCAAAATTTAGTGAAAGCAAAGAAGTTAGGTGGAGTCGGGCTGCCCGTAAAAGCCCGACTGGTGTGGGCTAATAATTAGTGGTGGATGAACAAAACCCCCACTAATTAAAGTTTCACTTTATGTACTTTTTAGAAATGTATACAAATGCGGTAAAAACGTGCTAAACTAATTGCTTCATAATGTTAATGATGGGGCCATCAGGCGTATCATTTCAATAGGTTGAGAAACATAGTATAAGCTTAAGATAATCCGTTTAAAGAAGGAATCTAAAGGGCTTATGGATAAATGTACTCAAGAAGAGTTATTGTATGTGATGGAGGAATGGTTAAGAAAACATTATCTTTCATAGGAGCTGTAGTTGTGAGAAAACAAAAAATTTTATTATGTATTTTATTAGGACTTTTAATGACGGTAGTGGCTTGCGATAAGCAAGAAGAACCAGAATCGAGACCGGTTCATGTGAAAAATGAAAAGAAAAAAGAGAAGCATAAAGAACAGGAAGAATCTAAAGAAGAGAAAAGTATAAATTTAATGGACAAACAGTTGTTACTTTCAGCTACTCTTGGAGACACAGAGACAACTATGAAGTTGATTCAGGATGGAGCGAATATAAACGTAGAAGGTGACAACGGAGAAACGCCTGTCCTTGCAGCGACGTACCAAAATCATGTAGAGACAGTTAAAGCATTAATTGGTGCAGGTGCTAATATTGAAATTAAAGATGAGAAAAAAAGTAATCCACTTCTTTATGCAAGTAGAGAAGGATATACGGATATTGTAAAAGTATTAATTAATGCAGGAGTTAATACGAAAGAAACGACTAGGTCAGGTGGGACAGCACTTATTTCTGCATCTGAGCGTGGCCATGTAGAGGTTGTTAAAGAATTATTAGAGCATACAGATATTGATGTGAATTATAAAAATGAACGTGGTGGAACAGCGCTATTAGAAGCCATTGTATTAGGAAATGGTAGTGAAAACCATAAGAAAGTAATTCAATTGCTTATTGATCACGGTGCAGATGTAAATATGGCTAACAAGGAACATCTGACGCCACTGCAATACGCTGAAAAAAGAGGTTTTAAAGATATTGTAAATATGTTGAGGGTAGCTGGAGCGAATGAAGTAGTACAGCCACAACAAACAGTAGAGTAAAAAACGAAAAATAATCCCATTTAGATAGACAGAATGAAGAAATCAGTTAGTATGATGGATTCAGTAATGTGTATTTGAATGGGATTTTTGTTTTGAACATGAAAAATAGATTATGAATGGATGGTAAATGGAGTAAATAAGGAGGAAGCCTTATTTTGCAATTGTAAAAAATGAAAAGGTAGTTTCTGTTTGTTGCAGTGCAAGAAGTACGCCCGTAGCTGCTGAGGCAAGTGTGGAAACTTTAGCGGAGTTTGAAGGGACCGGATATGGTACTGATGTTGTTACAGCCTGGGCTATATCAATACAAGAGGAAAGGCGCATTCCACTTTATAGTACTGCTTGGGATAACTTTGCTTTGCAAGCAGTGGTAAGCAAACTAAAAATCATTAACTATGGAATGAATTTACATATTGATTGAATTTTAAGTATTGTTTCGTTCTTATTTTTATATTTAAATATATAGATTAATGTAAATGGTGATGTGGTGAATATTAACATTCGATTAACACCTAATTAACAATCTATCAAAACTGACTTAATAAATGCGTAATATAGTAAAGGTAACAAAATAACTAGGGTAGAGAACATTTGAGAACACCCACTTACATATAATATGCCACTTTCTTAGGTGTGCTCTATTCCCTAGAGTTCAAATAAGGAGAAAGGCGTTCTATGTAAGTAGGTGTTTTTAGTTTGGATAAAAATAGAACAGTTAGGTGGAATGAATGTTTGAAAAACCTTATATTGCGATGATAAAGGATTGGGAAGGATACAAAGCATACAAAAAATTGCCGAAAACAGTTTTTCTTATGACTGGTTCAATGCTGGAATTACCAGAGCGTGTATATGAATTGCAGAAACATGGACATGATGTATTTCTTCATTGTGATTTTATACAAGGCTTAAATACGAATACAGAGGAAGCGCTTTTGTATATTCAAGATGTTATCGGGGCACAAGGTATTATTTCAACAAAAGGTTCGACAATTCGAAATGCTAATAAAATTGGATTGAAAACAATTCAACGTATTTTTATTGTAGATACTTTATCTCTTACTAAATCAATTGAAAATTGTAAAACGACTAAACCGAATGCAGTAGAGATTATGCCGGGGATTATGCCTTCTATTATTAAACAGCTAGTAGAGGAACTAGAGTTTCCTATTATTGCAGGCGGGCTGATTCAAACTCGAGAAGATGCGGAAATTGCAATTCGTGCAGGAGCAAGTGCGATTTCAACAAGTCATTATGAAGTATGGATACAAGAAGAAAAAAGGAGTGCAACCTTGTGATTGAATTGAAAAATGTTTCAAAGGTATATAAAAATGCAGAAGAGACAGCGGTTAAAGGCGTATCGGTTCATATTAAGAAGGGCGAATTTTTTGTTTTAGTTGGACCTTCGGGATGCGGGAAAAGCACATTATTACGAATGATCGCTGGCTTAGAAGAGATTTCTTCGGGAGATTTAATTATTAATGAATGTGTTGCAAATGATCTAGAGCCGAAAGACCGTAATCTATCAATGGTATTTCAAAATTATGCATTATATCCACACTTATCTGTAGAAGAAAATATTTTATTTGGACTTAAGGTAAGAAAATTACAAAAAGAAGAGCGACAAAAGCGATTAATGGAAGCTATTGAAATGGTAGGACTGAAAGAGTATGTGAAAATGAAACCAGGCCAATTATCAGGCGGACAAAGACAGCGTGTTGCACTAGCCAGGGCAATTGTGAGTCAGGCACCAATCTGTTTAATGGATGAACCACTTTCGAATTTGGATGCGAAATTACGTGCGCAAATGAGAATAGAAATTAGAGAAATTCAGCAGCGATTAGGAATTACGATGATTTACGTTACCCACGATCAAATAGAAGCGATGACTATGGGAGATCGTATCATGGTTTTAAATAAAGGAAGTATACAGCAAGTTGGAACACCACTTGACATATATAACGAACCAGCAAACGAGTTTGTTGCAAGCTTTATAGGTTCTCCTTCTATGAATATAAATGATGGGGAAGTGAATAAAGAAAAAGGTGTATTACATATAGGGAAATTGCAAGTTCCATTATCTATTAGACAGTTAAAGCAATTACCAGAAGGAACAATTCGCATAGGCATGCGTCCTGAGCATATTGCACTGTCTGAGGAAGGACAAGAAGTGACGTTGCAATCTGTAGAAGTATTAGGGAATGAATCTATATTGAACTTTGCGGTAAATGGAACAACTTGGAGTGCGAAAGTTATCGGACAGTTACTCTTGAACAAAGGTGACAAAGTAAAATTATTATTCTCGCAAGAAAAGTTATGCTTCTTTAACGAAAACACGAATGAACGCTTAAAAGTGGTAGCTAAAGAAGAGTTGAAAGTGGTGGCGAAATAATGATCGAAGTAAGTAAGTTACCAGTTCAAACAAAGGTGTCAAAAAAGAAAAAATTATGGGGGAGAACGAAAGATTTAAGAATAGGATTATTGTTTTTGGCACCATCTATTTTGCTATTTTCGATTTTTCTGTTCTATCCATTGTTTAGGACGATTTACTATAGTTTTTATTTAACCGATATACATGGAGAAGCTAATCTTTTCGTTGGCTTAGAAAATTATCAATATTTATTCTCTGATCCAGCCTTCTACAAAAGTATAAAATCAACTTTATTATTTGTTTTATATACAGTGCCTACGAGTATTATATTTGCTTTGTTTCTTGCATTGATTGCAAATGGAAAGGTAAGAGGTATTGGGTTATTCCGAGTTCTGTTTTCTTCGACGATGGGAATATCAGTAGCTGCTAGTGCAGTGATTTGGCTATTTTTATTTCATCCAAGTGTAGGATTATTTAATAATATATTAGGCTCTATGAATCTTCCTGCAATCGCATGGTTAACGAGTCCGGACTGGGCACTATTCTCTGTATCAGTTACAACAGTTTGGGTGAATACAGGATTTGCATTTTTAGTTATATTAGGTGGTTTACAAAATATCGATACGTCTTTATATGAGAGTGCATCTATAGATGGTGCTAGTTATTTATATAAGCTTCACCGTGTTACATTACCGATGCTATCGCCAACTTTATTCTTTATTGTAACCGTAACGTTAATTAGTGCGTTCCAAAGCTTTGGACAAATTGATATTTTAACGCACGGTGGACCGAATGATGCAACGAATTTAATTGTGTACTCGATTTACAAAGAGGCGTTTGTGAATCATCAATTTGGAACAGCAAGTGCACAAGCAATGGTATTATTTGTTTTCATTTTCATTGCTACATTACTTCAATTTAAGTTTGCTGAGAGAAAGGTGCATTATAAATGATTGTTAAACAGTGGAAGCAAAATTTTCTATTATACATGCTGCTCATAATTAGTGCAGTAATGGTATTTTTTCCTGTACTGTATGCGTTTTTAATAAGCTTTATGACACCAGACGATATTCAAATGAGAAGGTTATTTCCAACTCAATTTACTTTTGATAATTTCATTAATATTTTTCAAAAAGTACCGCTTTTTACATACTTATATAACAGTTTAATTGTATCGATAGTCGTTATGATTGGACAACTTATCGTATCAAGCTTAGCGGCGTATGCTTTTGTTTTTCTTCAGTTTAAAGGGAGAAACTTAATTTTCTTCCTGTTTATTTCAACGATGCTGATTCCGTGGGAAGCAACGATGGTGCCTAACTTTTTAACGATTCAAAACTTTGGCTGGATTAATAGTTTTTCCGGGATGACAGTGCCGTTTTTTGCAACAGCTTTCGGTATTTTCTTGTTACGTCAACATTTTATGACAATTCCGAATGAACTGAAAGAAGCTGCATTTATTGAAGGGATTGGAAATATAAGATTTTTATTCAGCGTTGTAATTCCGTATTGTAAAACGAGTTTTATTACGCTTGGAGTATATAGCTTTTTAACAACATGGAATATGTATTTATGGCCACTTTTAGTGACCACTGATGAAAAAGTAAGAACAGTGCAAATCGGTGTAAAGCAGCTTCAGTCTCAAGAAGTTGCAACTGATTGGGGAAGCGTAATGGCCGGTGTTACGGTTATCGTTATTCCAACATTGATTTTACTATTTTTAGGGCAAAAGCAATTACAACAAGGATTAACAAAAGGTGCAATTAAATAACTAAGAGAAGGTGAGATTTAAATGAGTCTAGTTAAAAAAGGTGCTGCTCTATTAATGGTAGCAACAATGGCATTATCTAGTGCAGCTTGTTCAAATAGTAAAACAGAGGGAAAACCTGAAGCACAGGCAAAAGTAGCACCAGTTGAAAAAAATGGTGATAAAACTGTAATTCGCTTCTGGCATGCGATGGGTGGAAAAACACAAGGAGTATTAGATGGTCTTGTTGCAGACTATAATAAGTCGCAAAATAAATATGAGATAAAGGCAGAGTTCCAAGGGACATATGAAGAGTCTTTAACGAAATTTAGAACGATGTCTGCAACGAAAGAAGCGCCAGCTCTTGTTCAATCGAGTGAAATTACAACGAAATATATGATTGATAGTAAAAAAATAACACCAATTGATAGCTGGATAAAAAAAGATAAGTACGATACGTCAAAATTAGAAAAAGCAATTACAAATTATTATTCAGTTGATGGAAAAATGTATTCTATGCCATTTAATTCATCTACACCAGTATTAATTTATAATAAAGATGCTTTTGCAAAGGCGGGCTTAGATCCAGAGAAAGCTCCAAAAACATATGCGGAATTACAAGAAGCAGCGAAAAAGTTAACGATTAAAGAAGGCGGAAATGTAAAACAATATGGATTCTCCATGCTTAACTACGGTTGGTTCTTTGAAGAATTGTTAGCGACACAAGGTGCTTTATATGTAGATAACGAAAACGGCCGTAAAGATGCTGCAAAGAAGGCGGTATTTAACGGTAAAGAAGGACAGAAAGTATTTGGAATGTTAGATGATTTAAATAAAGCTGGCGCACTTGGAAAGTATGGAGCAAGTTGGGATGATATTCGTGCCGCGTTCCAGTCTGGACAAGTTGCTATGTATTTAGATTCTTCAGCAGGTGTTCGTGATTTAATTGATGCATCTAAGTTTAATGTAGGTGTTTCATATATTCCGTATCCAGAGGATTCGAAACAAAATGGTGTTGTTATTGGTGGAGCATCATTATGGATGACGAATATGGTTTCAGAAGAAACGCAACAAGGTGCTTGGGACTTTATGAAATATTTAACGAAGCCAGACGTACAAGCAAAATGGCATACTGCAACAGGTTATTTCTCAATTAATCCAGATGCATATAATGAGCCATTAGTAAAAGAGCAATATGAAAAATATCCACAGTTGAAAGTAACAGTAGATCAATTGCAAGCGACGAAGCAATCTCCAGCAACACAAGGGGCTTTAATTAGTGTATTCCCAGAATCACGAGATGCAGTTGTAAAAGCATTAGAAGCGATGTATGACGGGAAGAATAGTAAAGAAGTGTTAGATGAAGCTGCCAAAGCAACAGATAGAGCAATTAGCATTTCAGCTCGTACGAGTCAAAAATAAGAGAAAGCCGTATCCTTAAAAGGGATACGGCTTTCTTTATAGGGAGATAAGGGATCAAAGAAATGATGAAGTCTTATCTCTTTTATATGAGTAAAGGGTCTAGAGTGAATGTTGTCCTTTTCATTATTTATTTAACCCCATTGCGACTTGTTTACCATTTACGAAAACCTCTACTACCGCTACTACAACTTCCATTACTTTTTTCATCTCTCATCTCTCCTTATTTTTTGTTTCATTTCTTACTCTCAGTATAAGGAAATACAGTAATTACAACTATCGAATTGGATGACAAGAGACTTACATTGTTGTAAGGGTAATTGTTTAGTTTGTAATAAAGTGAAACTTTAATCAATGGGGCTTTTCTTCATCCCCCACTGATTATTAGCCCTCACCAATAGGGCTTTTACGGGCAGCCCTACCCCCACCTAACTTCTTTGCTTCCGCTGAATTTTGAGGTGGGGGGCTTACTGCCCGTTAATGCGGGGGAAATTTAATTCAAGGTTAAGATTCGGAATTTTCCGTTGTTTTGAACTATAATTAGAAAGAGGGGGGATAATATGAAAAGAATTCTTGTTATTAGTGATATTCATGGAGAAATAGAAAAGTTCGAACAGTTGTTGAAAGAAGCTCAATATAATGCGAAAAAGGATCAATTAATCTTACTGGGAGATTATGTAGATCGTGGTCCAAATGCGCGTGCTGTAATTGAAAAGGTAAAAGAATTGAAAGAAGAGGGAGCACTCATTTTAAAAGGAAATCATGAAGATATGATGATTAAGGCGTTAACGACAAATGAGGAACGTTCATGGAACCATTGGGTAAAAAGAAATGGTGGAGATAAGACATTATATAGTTATGGATTTGTAGAAGAAGATATTGCGGTTAATGAGAAAGACTTCCAAAAACCGATTTTACAATCTTCTGTATTAGAGGAACATATAAAGTTTATTCAAGAATTAGATCATTACATTGAAACAGAAGAGTATATATTTGTACATGCTGGGGTTGAGCCGATGAAACGAGTTTCTGAATCTGAACCATATACGTTAATGTGGATCCGTAATGAATTTCATAATGGATATAGCGGTGAAAAGGTTGTTGTATTTGGGCATACGGAAACAAAGACGCTTCATAGTAGTGAGGATTGCGGAGTGTATTTTGGTAGTAATCGTATTATTGGAATTGATGGCGGGGCTGTGTATGGTGGTCAGCTAAATTGTTTGGAGTTGCCAAGTAAAAAGGTATATGTAATAAAAAATTGAAAGAGATAAGAGGAATCTTATTTCTTTCAATTTTTTATTAAGGTAAATTTAAGACAAAGTTTTTATAATAAAAATTCAAAATTTGAGAAGGAAATAGTTGAAAATGAAATTACGTAATATAACTACATTCTTTTGTTATGAAGAGAAGAAATGTAATAATAAATAGAATTGAACTATTTGATGGAAGGTGAGAGCATGCGCTTACTTGTAATAGAAGATACTACTTCGTTATTAGAATCTATCGTACAAATTTTGCGTGATGAATTTGAAGTAGATACGGCAATAAATGGAGAAGATGGATTGTTTTTAGCGCTTCAAAATATATATGATGCAATTTTGTTGGATGTGATGATGCCAGGGATGGACGGATTTGAAGTGATTCAAAAAATACGTGATGAAAAGATTGAAACACCAGTCCTGTTTTTGACAGCGAGAGATTCTTTAGAAGATCGGGTGAAGGGATTGGACTTTGGTGGAGATGACTATATCGTTAAGCCATTTCAGGCCCCTGAATTAAAAGCGAGAATTCGCGCTTTACTACGCAGAAGTGGTAGTTTAACAACGCAGCAAACAATTCGCTATAAAGGGATTGAATTGTTCGGAAAAGATAAAGACGTTCAAGTAGATGGACAAGGTATTAAGTTGACATTGAAACAATATGAGCTACTAGAGTATCTCATTCAAAATAGCGGGAAGATTTTAATGCGTGAACAAATTTTTGATCGTGTTTGGGGATTTGATTCAGATACGACAGTAGCGATTGTAGAAGTGTATGTGCATCATTTACGTAAAAAATTAGAGCCATTCGGTTATCAGAAAGATATTCAAACCGTTCGAGGTATTGGATATATATTAAAAGAACAATGAGAAAAGGAAGTATGTTTCAAAAGACACGCATTCGTTTGACTATAGTGAATTCATTAGTATTTATCCTATTAATAGGTATATTAGGCAGTATTATTTATTCATACACATATAAGCGTATTTATAATGAAGTGGATCAATCTATAAAAATGATGGCCCAGTATAGAGAGAAATTAGATGTTAAAATACCACCAAGAAAACGCATGGAGAATATCCAGATTAGAGATCCGCGAGTAACTAGAATAACTTGGAATGGGAAAATAGTGAAAATAGAGGGCGATAACCGTAAATACCGTTCTATTTTTGAAGAGAATTTGGAAAAGTTTTCTCCAAAAAAATTAGGGGAGTTACAAGATATTGAAGTACAAGGACGATATTTTAGAGCATTTTCGCTTCAAAAAGATGGAGAAATAGTTCAAATCGTGCGAGATATAACAGCGGAAGAAAGAATGTTAAATACTTTATTTTTAATCCTCGTTATAGGTTGTAGCATAGGAAGCCTCTGTGCGATAGGTATCGGCTTTTTCCTAGCTGGCAGAGCACTTGTACCTATTCAAAATTCATGGGAGAAACAGCAGCAATTCGTTTCTGATGCATCACATGAACTAAGGACACCGCTTGCAGTTATTCAATCAAAAACGGATGTGTTATTCCAATCACCATCCGCTACGATAGAAGAAAAAGCGATAGATATTTCTACAATTTCAAAAGAATGTAGGCGGTTATCGAAACTCGTTAGTAATTTATTATTGCTAGCACGTTCTGATTCTAATCAAATTGAGATGGATAAGAAAACATTTGAACTTGATAAATTGTTAAAAGAAATAGTAGCTCCATATAAAGAGATTGCTTCTTATCAAGAAAAAGAAATGATACTAAAAGTAGAACGTGGTGTATCTTTTATGGGGGATAGAGAGCGGATTCATCAAATGATGGTCATACTGTTAGATAATGCGATGAAGTATACAAACGAAGGTGGGCATATTCAAATCGATTGTACGCAAACGAGTAGTTCAATTCGTATACAGGTGAAGGATGACGGGATAGGAGTGAAAGAAGAAGATATTCCGAAATTATTTGATCGTTTTTATCAAGGAGATAAAGCAAGAAGTACGTCAGAAGGAGCTGGATTAGGTCTTTCAATCGCAAATTGGATTGTAGAAAAGCATTATGGAAAAATATCAGTAGAGAGCAGGTGGGGAAATGGCACTGGTTTTGAAGTGATTTTCCCTAAAAATCAAAAAATATAAGTAAGAAGACGATCTTGTTTTTACAAGGTCGTCTTTTTTTAAGGGAAAGTTAAGAAACTATTTATATTATGTATGGCATAAAGAACGTTCGTTACATGAAGAAGAGACTAGGTGTATGTGAGTGGATTTTATCAATCATAATGTTATCTCAAGCAGAGATGAGATGTATGTATAGTATTAAAAAAATTATGGGAATGCTGAAAAAGAAAGTGTAAGAGGGAGGAATTAATTTTGAAAAAGAAAATGATGATGGTATTCACTATTGGAGTAATGAGTTTAAGCATATTAGGGGGTGCCTCTCCTTCTGAAACACAAAAAGGAAAGACAGATTACACGCAGCGCAGTAAAGAACAATTGAACAATGGTAAGATACATGCAGTGCATACAGAAGAAAAAGCAGAGGAACTAGGTATTGAAACGGAAGGAAAAGAACAAATTACATTAGAAAAAGAAATTCATGAAACAGAAGTAGGAAGGGAAGCAGAGCAGTTAGGTATTTCGATTGAAGGAAAAGATGTTGGGACGCTGTCAGAAGAAATCTATGAAACAAAAGTAAAGCAAGAAGCGTTAAAGCTAGGTATATCTATAGAGAATACATCAATTGTAGATTTAATTACTCAAATTAATACGATTAAAATTAAAGATGAAGCAGATAAATTAGGCATTTCTACAGATGGAAAAGAAATCGAAGACATCGCGGAAGAAATCTACGGAACGAAAGTAAGAGAAGAAGCAGGAAAGTTAGACATTTCTCAAAAAGGAAAAGAAATTGAAGAGTTAGCACAAGAAGTGTACGAACAAAAAGTACAGGAAGAAGCAAAAAAATATCATATTGATTTGTACGGTAAAGATATATATCAAATATTAAAAGAAATTAATGAACAAAAGGTGCTACAAATGGCAGATGAGCTTAATATGGATAAAATGAATATGAATATTCAAGAGTTAGCGGAAAAGATAAAAAAAAATCAGCCTGAAAAAGGAAAAGAACTAAATTTTGTACCGATGATTAGAACGGATGCTGACGCATTTTATTCTTATTTAACGAATTAATAAGGGCGTGAAAGTGATAAGAAAACTGAAGTGGTATATATGTACAGCTTTACTAGGTGCAGCAATATGGAGTGTATATACAAATGGAATTCCAAAGTATGTAGAGAAGTTTACATTCTCAAATATACAAAGAGGAAAAGAAACGGAGTTTTGTAATAACGATGAAAAAGTCATCTTATCAAATGTTCCATTAATTCAGCAGTTACCAGAATTGGATAGAGGCTGTGAAGTGACAAGTTTAGCGATGATGTTACAATATGCTGGTGTTTCAGTGGATAAGATGACATTAGCAAATGAAATAAAAAAAGTTGATTTTATAGACGATGGTGTGCGCGGGAATCCGAATGAAGGATTTGTAGGTAATATTTATACATTTTCTGAATCAGGATATGGTGTATATCATGGGCCACTTTTTCAGTTAGCGGAAAAATATTTACCTAATAAAGTTGTAGACTTAACTGGGAAGAATATAGAAGAGATTTATAAGAGTGTAAAAGCAGGGAAACCGGTAGTCATGATTACGAATGCAACATTTGCACCATTAGATGAAGATGAATTTACTACATGGGAAACAAATAGTGGAGATGTTTCTATTACGTATAATGAACATTGTATTGTACTTATTGGGTATGATCAGGAATCTGTATATATTCGAGATCCACTTGAGGATAGCTTAGATGTAAAAGTGCCGAGAGAAAGCTTTGAACAGGCATGGGTGCAAATGGGGAGTCAGGCAATTAGTTATGTAAAGAACTCCAAATAAATTAGGAGGAAGAGTTTTAGTAAGATGACTATAAGGCGAAGGATAGAGATTGAAGATTATAAGAGAAATTTTTTAGAGTAGAAGCTGTTGAGAAATAAGAGAACTTTAGTATATATAATGCTAAACTTCTCTTATTTTTATGATTAAAATCCTTATTAAGGAGTGAATATGTAAAAATGCATAATTGACGAAAAATTTACATGTTATCATTATATATTGTTTTATACATGTTAATTGTATAAAATGACACAAGTATCCACATTACATAAAGGAGGCTTATTATGCAAAAAATATTTAACGGGGTTAAATGTATGAGTATCAATAAAAAATTAATCATTTCATTTTTTATTATTTTAACTATACCAGGAATTATTATCGGTGGTGTTTCATATCAAACTGCCAAAACAAATTTTGAACATCAAATGACAGCTAAAGCAAAGGAGAATATTTCGATTTTAAATACTGTTATTTCTCAAAATATAGAAGAGAAATTTGTTGATGCGACGTACTTTGCAGACATCTTAACAGAAGATACATATCCAAATGGACAGGAAGAAATAGTAAGAACGAAGCTAGCGCAATATATAAAACTTCATCCAGAAGTAGAAGGTATTTATATTGGAACAGAGACAGGAAAGTTTATAAGAGAACCATTTATCCAAATGGATGGTGGGTATAATCCAACAGATAGATCTTGGTATAAAGAAGCACATGAAAATAAAGGGAAAGTAATTGTTACTGCACCATATCAGTCAGCATCTACAAAAAATATGGTAGTGACAATTGCGAAAGAAGTAAAAGATGGTAAAGGTGTTATAGGAATTAATTTAAACTTAGATAACATCTTAAAAATTTCCAAAATGATTAATATTGGTGAAAAAGGTTATGCAGTTATTTTAGATCAAAATAAGCAAATTGTTAGTCATCCATCTAGAAAACCAGGTGCAAAAGTTACTGATCCTTGGATTAAACCAATTTATGAAGATAAACAAGGAAATGTCTCTTATACAGAACAAGATGATAAAAAGAATTTAATCTTTGCAACAAATGAGAAAACAGGCTGGAAAGTAGTTGGCGTTATGTTTGATGAAGAAATTACACAAGCTGCCAGTCCAGTGTTTTATAAGACTTTGATTGTCATTGCTATTGCTATTGCATTTGGTAGTATATTAATTTATTTCATTACAAAGTCTATTACAGGGCCATTACGAAAAATAGCTGAATCGGCATATAAAATTAGTAAGGGAGATTTAACAGAGAAAATTACAATCCATTCCAAGGATGACATAGGGAAATTAGGGAATTCATTTAATGAAATGTCTACGTCTTTACAAGATGTTATTACCCAAATTAGCTTTTCAGCAGAACATGTCGCGGCATCGGCTGAAGAGTTAACAGCGAGCGTACAGCAAGCAAATGATGCGACAGATCAAATTACAATTGCGATGGAACAAGTATCAGGTGGGGCTGAGTCACAAAGTCAAGGTGTTGAAGAAGGTGCTGCTACATTACAACAAGTAAATACAGCAATTCAAGATGTAACCGGAAGCGCAGAGTCAATTTCTATTTCCTCATTACATGCGAGAGAAAGAGCTGAAGAGGGAGAAGATTTAGTTGAACAAACTGCAAAACAAATGCAGTCTATTTCTAGGTCGGTATCCGAGTCAGATGCTATTATTAAACTTCTTGATGAGAAATCAAAGCAAGTAGGAGCTATTTCTGAAGCAATTCAAAACATAGCTACTCAAACGAACTTATTAGCTTTAAATGCGGCTATTGAAGCAGCAAGAGCAGGTGAACAGGGTCGAGGATTTGCTATTGTAGCAGATGAGGTTAGAAAATTAGCAGAGCAATCAGGAGAGTCATCTGGAGAGATTGCAAATTTAATTGCAGAAATTAAGGCGGATATTGAACATACTGTTAAGGCAATGGATAATGTGAATGGAGAAGTTCAACAAGGCCTTGATGTTGTAACAAAAACGAAAGTAAGTTTTACGGAAATTTTAAGTTCTACTACACATATTGTTGCTCAAGTTAATCAAATGGTAGAAACAACGAAGAGAATTGCTGGAGATGCAAATGAAGTGACAAATGCTATTGATGAAATTGCAGCGGCTGCAGAAGAAAATACAGCTAGTATGCAAAGTGTCGCAGCTTCAACAGAAGAACAGGTTAATTCAATGGAGGAAATTAGTTCAGCTTCGCAAAACTTAGCTGGGATGGCCGAAGAACTACAAGCGATGACTAGTAAATTTAAAGTATAATAACAGCAGATAAGTAAGGTGAAAATAATATCACCTTACTTATTTTTCTATTCAGCAATTAGGGGAGTCATTAACGGGATGAAAAAAAGAAAAAGACTATGGAATTTGTGGAAAACGATTACATTGTTAGTTTGTACAGTTGTAATTTTTTCTTTACTTGTGACAGATATATTAATTAGTCATAATGTAGAACGGGCGACGGAGGATAGCCAAGCAGAGAAAGCAAAAACAATTGCACACATTGTGGCGAATGATTCAATTGTAATCAATGGCTTGGTTGGGAAAGCGGATACTCCTGCAATCCAAACGTATACAAATAGGATATTAAAAAACACAGGTGTTCAATTTATTGTAGTTATGGACATGGATGGAATAAGAAAATCTCATCCAGATCCTCAAAAAATAGGTCATCATTTCATTGGTGGGGATGAAGGGCCTGCATTGAAAGGAAAAGAACATGTATCGTTAGCAGAAGGAACTTTAGGTATTTCCATGCGAGTATTTGTACCAATATTTTCTGAAACAGGTGAACAACTTGGAGCAGTGGCTGTTGGTATTTCAGCAGATAATGTAAAAGAGAGAGTTAAGGAAAGTAGACATATCATTTATATTGGTGTCGGAGTTGGGGTATTAGTCGGAATTATAGGAGCAATATTACTAGCTAGACATATAAAGAAAAGTTTATTCGGTCTTGAGCCGCACAGGATAGCAAAAATTCTTGAAGAAAGAAATACGATGCTACAATCTGTAAAGGAAGGTATTATTGCTGTAGATAAAGAGGCTAGAGTAACGTTAATTAATAATGAAGCGAAACGTCTATTTAAAAAAAGCGGACTTGAAGAAGATTTTATCGGTAAAGATGTTGAGTTGTATATGCCAAATTCACGTATAAAAGAAGTATTGAAAACGGGAGAAGTACAATTAAACGAAGAACAAAATATTTACGGAATTACGATTGTGACGAATCGAGTTCCTTTATATGTAAAAGGAGAAATAGTTGGTGCAATTGCAACATTTCGTGATAAAACAGAGATTAGAAAACTAGCAGAGGAACTAACTGGTATTAGACTATATGCAGAAGCATTACGGGCACAATCTCATGAGTTTATGAATAAGATGCATGTCGTATTAGGGCTTACACATATGAAACAGTATGAAGAATTACAGAAGTATATAAGCGGCATGGTATCAGAGCATCAATATGAAATTGGTGGAGTTATGAAAAGAATAAAAAGTCCAGTATTTGCTGGTTTTTTACTAGGTAAGCTCAGCTATGCTAGAGAGAAAAATATAAAATTAATTATAAGTGAAGATTCTTATATGCCGGAAATAGATGATGAAAGTATTACTCATGAACTTATTACGATTGTCGGAAATTTAATTGATAATGCATTAGAGGCAGTTACGAATTGTGAAAACAAGCAAGTTGAAGTTAAGATACAACATGGGGATATACTAACTATTACAGTACAAGATACGGGAAAAGGTATACAAGAAAAAGAAATAGAGGAATTATTTACGAAAGGTTATTCCACAAAGGGAGATAACCGCGGTTATGGTTTGTATCTTGTAAAAGAAAGTATACAGCGAATAAATGGGGAAATTCATATGCATTCATTAGTAGGAAAGGGAACAACGATAACGATTGAAATACCTAAAGGTAGGGATGAGAGGCAAATATGATTAAAGTTTTAATTGTAGAAGATGACCCGATGGTAGCAATGTTAAATACGCATTATTTAGAGCAAGTAGGAGGGTTTGAACTTGTTCAAGCAGTTAACTCAGTAAAGTCGGCGATAGAAATATTAGAGAAATCACGAGTAGATTTAGTATTACTTGATATTTTTATGCCTGAAGAGACTGGGTTTGAGCTTTTAATGTATATCCGGAACCAAGAAAAAGAAATCGATATTATAATGATTTCAGCTGTACATGATATGGGAAGTATTAAAAAAGCATTACAATATGGTGTAGTAGATTATTTAATTAAACCATTCACATTTGAACGATTTAAAGAGGCATTAACTATATATCGAGAAAAACTTACTTTCATGAAAGAACAACAAAAAATTAGTCAATCGGAATTAGATTCGTTAATTTTACAAAAAGAAAAAAGAGAGCCTACTGTCACTAAAGAGCTTCCGAAAGGTTTAACGAAGCAAACGTTGCAATTAATTTGGCAGAAGATCGAGTCTCTGAATGGAAGAGTATTTACAACAGATGAAATGGCACAATTAGTTGGAATTTCAAGAGTTTCTATTCGAAAATATGTAATGTTTCTGACTGACATTGGGGTGTTAGAAAACGAAATGATGTACCAACATGTGGGAAGACCTGTAAGTAAATTAAGATGTGTTGATCAAAAGAAAATAGAGTTTTACGTATAAGCGACTTAATATAAGTCGCTTATACTTTTTTTAATTACAAAATCAATTACAAAACTTACAAAAACTATTTTTACTATTGAAAGCGTTTTAATATTGTTATTAAGAAAACGAGGGGGTGCCATATGGGAATTCAAAAGAATGTGGAAGCGGTATCATTTTCTGAAGGAAATGAAGTACAAAGAGAATCTTTCGCTTCTAAAATTATGAATGTAAAAATCGGTGTTATACCTTTACCGTTATATGTAGTATTGGCTGCTATTATTTATGGGGCATCTGTATATAATAAATTGCCAGCAGATATGATTGGTGGATTTGCAGTTATTATGATCATGGGGATTTTCTTAGGCGATATTGGGATGAGAATTCCAATTTTAAAAAATATCGGCGGTCCAGCAATACTTTCGTTATTTATTCCATCATTACTTGTATTTTTTAACTGGATGAATCCAGCTTCAATGGAAGCTGCGACTATGTTAATGAAAAAATCGAACTTTTTATATTTATATATTTCTTGTTTAGTAGTCGGAAGTATTTTAGGAATGAACCGTAAAGTGTTAGTACAAGGTTTCGTTCGCATGTTTATTCCTTTAGTAGTAGGGACGTTAGCTTCTGTAGCAGTAGGATTATTGGTCGGTTCATTATTTGGATTTGAAATGAAGCAGACATTCTTCTTTATCATCGTACCAATTGTGAGTGGCGGTATCGGGGAAGGGATTTTACCATTGTCGCTAGCTTATAGTGATATTTTAAATGAATCATCAGCAACGTTTGTATCACAGCTTATTCCAGCAGCTATTATTGGAAATATGTTCGCAATTGTAAGTGCAGGGTATATGAAGCGTTTAGGTGAAAAGAAACCGGAGCTTAGTGGTAACGGTGTATTAGTGAAAACAGACAATCAAGCAGAATTATTAAAAGAACAAAATACAGAGAAACCAATTGACTTCTCATTAATGGGAGCAGGTTTATTAATTGCGTGTACGTTCTTCATCTTCGGAGGATTTGCTTCTAAGTTCATCGGTATTCCTGGGGCAATTATTATGATTTTCTCAGCAGCACTTGTGAAATACTTTAAATTAATGCCAGCAAAAATGGAGCAAGGAGCATTCCATTTATATAAATTTATTTCGAAGAATTTAACTTGGCCTTTAATGGTTGGATTAGGATTGCTGTATATTCCGTTAAAAGACGTAGCAGCAGTTCTTTCAGTAGGATATGTTGTTGTGTGCGCATCGGTTGTTCTTACAATGGTAGCATCAGGTTTTCTTGTAGGGAAAGTGATGAAGATGTATCCAGTTGAATCGGCGATTGTAACTGGATGTCATAGCGGTTTAGGCGGAACTGGAGATGTTGCTATTTTATCGGCTTCAAATCGTATGGAATTAATGCCGTTCGCGCAAATTTCGACTCGTTTAGGCGGGGCGGCAATGGTTGTAACGGCGACAATATTATTAAAGATGTTTTCATGATCAAACAAGCTAGCTATATTCATATAGCTAGCTTGTCAAATTAAGGGGAGATTATAAGTATGTTAGCAAATCAAATTAATGAAAGATCATTGTTATTGCATAAAGAATTAGTAGGGAAAATTGAAATTACAAGTAAAGTTGAGGTAAATTCAGCGTATGATTTAAGCCTGACGTATACACCAGGTGTAGCGGAGTCTTGTAAAGCAATTGCGGCAGATGAAGAAACAGTGTATGACTATACAGCACGTGGCAATATGGTGGCAGTTGTTTCAGATGGAACAGCGGTACTCGGCTTAGGAAACATTGGACCAAAAGCGGCTATGCCTGTTATGGAAGGAAAAAGTATTTTGTTTAAGAAATTTGCTAATGTAGATGCTTTCCCATTATGTTTAGGCACAACGGATGTAGATGAAATCGTTACCCTTGTAAAAAATTTAGAGCCTACATTTGCAGGGATTAATTTAGAAGATATTGCAGCACCGCGTTGTTTTGAAATTGAAAAACGATTAAAAGAAGAAACGAATATTCCTGTATTTCATGATGATCAACATGGAACAGCTATTGTCGTTTTAGCAGCTGTTATTAATGCATTAAAAGTTGTTAGCAAACAAATGGATAATGTGAAAATCGTTATTAACGGTGCGGGCTCGGCAGGAATTGCAATTGGAAAATTATTATTAAAGGCTGGTGCAAAGCACATTACGCTAGTTAGCTTAGAAGGTATTGTTTGTGAAGGTGAAACATGGATGAACGAAGCGCAAATTGAAGTTTCAAAAAAGACAAATCGTGAACATGTGCGTGGAACGTTAAAAGAAGCGATTCACCAAGCTGATATTTTTATTGGCGTATCTGCTCCTAACGTATTAACGAAAGAACTTGTGCAGACGATGAATGAGAAAGCAATTGTGTTTGCAATGGCTAATCCAATTCCAGAAATCTTCCCTGAGGATGCATTAGAGGCTGGGGCAGCTGTAGTAGGAACTGGACGCTCGGATTATGCGAATCAAGTAAATAATGTATTGGCGTTTCCCGGAATATTCCGCGGTGCGTTAGATGTGCGCGCAACTGATATTACAGAAGAGATGAAATTAGCGGCAGCATATGGGATCGCTAACATCATTACTGACGAAGAACGTAATGCGAATTATGTAATCCCAAATCCATTAGATAAAAGAGTTGTTCCAAGTGTTGCAGAAGCAGTAGCGAAAGCAGCTATTGATTCAGGCGTGGCGCAAATTACGAAAATACCACGTTATTAATAGCTAAAAGCAGTGCCTAAAAGGCACTGCTTTTTTGAGATAAGAAATCAAAATAATGAAGAAGTGTAGAATTATTTATGTTTCTTCACTATTTATTTAATTCCATTGCAACTTGTTTACCATTCACTAAAACCTCAGTTACTGCTACGATCACTTCTATCATTTTTTTCATCTCTCATCTCTCCTCGTTTCATTTCTTACTTTAAGTATAAGAGAAGAGAGATAATTCAACTATCGAAGTACATGACGTAGAAATTACATTGTTGTAAGAAAGTGGTTTATTTTTGTCACTTTACTCAGCAGTGATTACAAACTGATCATAATATTTTTCATTCACATATATATTTAATAACCATAATCCAGATGAAGGTAGTGACATAGTGAGAGGGAGTTCGTTTGTAGTAGAATCGATTGTATTTGAAGTAGTCCAAGTTTGTTTGGAAGTTTCTTTTTGAAAGAGTACTTGTGTCGGAGTTACAGATCCTTGTTTTAGCGCAATAATAGACAATTTTCCAGTTGGTATTTCAGAATCTAGAAAGTACCACATTATTTCATTTTGTTCATTTGCGATAATAGGATTATCAGCCATTGCGATTTTTCCTTCGACGCCTTTTAAAGGTATTTTTCCGTCTATGAATGAGGGGGCTTCTTCCCAATTTACATCTTTTAAAACACTAAGGTGAAAGAAGGAAGGTGCGTTCACTTGGGTGGATGACGTTGCGACAGCTTCAGTTTTAGATGCTTTTGAATCAGATTGTGCTTGTGTGCATCCAGTGATGAGAAAGGAGAGAAGTAGCATAGTTCCGATTTTTTTCATGGTGCCACACTCCTAGTTTTTATTGTTAGTGTAATTGTATTTGCTAGAAGGCGGGACAATTCCTTTAAAGTATAAAAAGAGGTCGTAAGTTTTGTACGACCTCTTTTGACATTTTTTATCCCGTAAAAGCCCGATTGGTGTAGGTTAATAATTAGTGGGAGATAGCCCCAACTAATTAAAGTTTCACATTATACTTGTTCAGTTGTATAGGGTGGTTCGGTTTCTTTTTGAGGCATCGTCAAAAAAATAACGGACAGAACGATACATACGCCGCCTAATAATTGATATGTTCCAAAAGATTCATTTAGCCAAGTGATTGAAACGATGGCAGCTACAAGGGGTTCAATGCTAGATAAAATGCTTGTTTCTGTTGCTGCTAAATATTTAAGACTACCGATATATAGAAGGAAAGAAAGGGTACCACTAATAATGATAAGAATAAGCATAGAAAAGGTTTTTAGTGTAAGAGTTTGTGAAAATTGATTCCACCCGAATGAACGATTATAAATAAGTAGTACAATTCCTCCGATTAACATCCCCCAACCAATTACTACAGTTGTCCCGCATTCTTTAATGAGAGAAGCCGGATGAAGGGTATAAAATGCAAATCCGATTGCTGTTAATAGTCCAAAAATAATAGCTTCTTTGGATAAAACAATATTTTCAATTGAGCCATTTGTAATAATAAAGTATGTTCCTATTAGCGCGGCTATAATTGCGAATAGTTGCATGGGAGCAGGGAATTTTCTTTGTTCAAATGCAACATACATGGTAATAAGAACAGGACCTAGAAATTGAAATAGCGTTGCTGTGACTGCATTACTAATATGAACCGTTTCGATAAAGGCGTATTGCGCACCAAGCATGCCGAGAATAGAGAAAATAATAAGTTGTATAGAATATCTAGGGTGTTTCCAAATTTGAAATATGTTTTGTTTCTTTATAAGTAAGAAAGACAAAATAAATATTCCTGCAAGCAACAATCGAATTGTTAAAAAATCAATTGAGGATACATTAGTATGCTGAAATAGCCACTGAATCATTGGACCAGATAATCCCCATAATGTAGCCCCTGTAATAATCATAATGAGTCCGATACGTTTAACATTGTTCATTATCATGTTTCTCCTCTCCAGTATTTGATTTTTTATGTGTGACATGATAAAAGGAATTATATATAACTTCTGGTACTGTAAAAAGTATCAGATTTTAGTTTTATTAAGGGGTCAGATATTATGTTAGAATTAACGCCTAATTTAAATATGAATAGTAAAAAGGCATTATATGTGCAATTGTATGAGTATATAAAAAAAGAAATTAAAGATGGATCGATTGTCCCTTTTACGAAATTACCAGCTAAGCGAAAGTTAGCGATACATTTACAAGTAAGTAAAAATACAGTAGAGGCAGCGTACGAACAATTACTTGCAGAAGGTTATATTGAGCCGATATCGAGAAAAGGTTATTTTGTATGCAAGATTGAGCAAATGGTTCATGTAGAGGATAGCGGAGAGAGAATAGAAGAAGTACCGTTTCAGGAGAAGAGTTATAAATTTGACTTTACACAAACAGGAATTGATACAAATGCTTTTCCATTCAATATGTATCGGAAAATTGTAAATGAAGTATGGCAGCCGCATAATAACGAACTTCTCTTTCTAGGACACCCTCAAGGGGAAGCGAGCTTAAGAGAAGAGATTACGAATTATTTGTATGAATCTAGAGGTGTGCGTTGTTCAGCTAGTCAAATTGTATTAGGAGCGGGAACACAAATATTAGTGAAACTATTGTTTCAATTGTTAAAGGGAAGCAATTATGCAGTTGAAAACCCAGGGTATCATAGGAAGATGGTTGTTTTTGAACAGGGAGAAGCAAGAGTCCAAATGTTATCTTTAGATAGAGATGGAATTTGTATTGCAGATTTAGAAAATAGCAATGCGAATGTTGTATTTGTTACACCTTCCCATCAGTTTCCAAATGGAATGATTATGCCTATTACGAGAAGGATGCAGCTTTTACAATGGGCAAAGAAAGAAGAGGGCAGGTATATTATTGAAGATGATTATGATAGTGAATTTCGCTATTCTGGAAAGCCTATACCGGCGCTGCAAGGGTTAGATACAGAGGGGAAAGTTATTTATATGGGGACGCTATCTAAAGCATTATTGCCATCGCTACGGATGAGCTATATGGTGTTGCCGAAGAAATTAATTAAAAAGTATCAACAGCAATATTTATTTTATACACAAAGTGTTTCAAGAATGGACCAAGAAGTGATTAGAAGATTTTTAAATGAAGGCTATTGGGAAAAACATATTCATAAAATGCGTGTCGTCTACCGAAAGAAGAGAGATCGACTTGTTTTTGAAATAGAGAAGTATTTCTCTAATCGTGTTGAAGTGATAGGAGAAGATTCGGGATTACACATTTTATTAAAAGTGCATAATGGAATGCGGGAAGAAGAATTAATTCAAGAAGCTGCGAAATATAGTATCAAAATATATCCTGTGTCTACGTACTATAAAGATGGTACGGCGCCTGAGAATGTAGTTTTGCTTGGGTTTGCGATATTATCAGAGGAAGAAATTGCGAAAGCGATTCAATTATTACACAAGGCATGGTTTACAAGAAAGTAAAAAACATCCTCCAAACATGAGGATGTTTTTTATTATTTATTTTCATCTAAGAATAAGACCATATGCTCTTCGTCCCAATATTGTCCGTTATATTTTAATGAACGTTCTTGTACACCGAATGTTTTAAAACCTAATGACTCATAAAGTTTTTTTGCTCCATCGTTGCCAACAACAACATCAAGCATAACTTGTTCTACTTCTAAAGATTTAGCAAGTTCAAGACATTCTTTAATAAGTGCTTTTCCTGCTCCAAGTCCGCGTGCTTTTGGAGAAACATATACAGAACCGATTTTAGCTTTATGTTCTTGTTTTACATATGGTTTCGTTTCCAGTGTTGCAACCCCGATTAATTTCCCATCTTTAAATGCACCTAGCGTATAGTTTTCATCTTGTGCTAATTTTTGTGCTTTATATTCAATCGCACACTCTTTATTAATAATATCTTCATAAGAAGAGCTGAATGCTTCAGGGTTTTGCTTTAATCCTTCTACGCGAAGTTCTAAGTAAATTTCTGCTTCGTCTTTTGTTAATACATGGATATCCAATTATATCACCCTCCAAATCTTTGACAAATGTATCTTTATTTTATATTGAAATAAGAATAATTTCAAAAGCTTAGCTTATATAAGCTGTTTTTATGAACAAAATAACACCAGTAGTGTTTACTACTACTGGTGTTTTCACACGCATATTATTCAAAAGGTATATCGATTATAAAGTTTGTTCCCGCTCCTAATTGGCTTGTTACTAGAATAGAACCGTTATGCAATTCTACAATTTCTTTTGCAACAGCTAGCCCGATACCTTTTCCGCCTGTAGCTCGTGTTCTGGATTTATCAACACGATAAAAACGGTCAAAAATATGCGGGATATCTTGTTCAGGAATACCTTCACCTTCATCTTGTACACTTATTGTAAAAGAATCTGTTTCCATGAGTACACGTATCGTAATGGATGTGTTTTCTGGCGAATGTTGATAAGCGTTGTGTAATAAATTTAACATAACTTGTTCCATACGTCTTTCGTCTATGCAAACTTCTAAATCATCTTTGCAATATACATGAAGTTGCATTTGCTTATTTGTTAATGTTGTTTTTGTTTTTTCTACCATTCGTTCTAAAAATGGCTGAAGAAGCACTTTTTGTTTTTTTATAACAAATTGGTGTTGTTCTAATTGTACAAGCATAAATAAATCTTGGACGAGATCGGTTACACTATCCGTTTCATCCTCAATGATTTGTAAGTATTCTTCTCGCTCCTCTTTTGTTAAAGAGTCTCTCTTTGCTACCTTCGCATAACCTTTCATATAGGTCAATGGAGTTAATAGTTCATGAGCGACACTAGCGAGAAATTCATTGCGCTCTTTTTTCATATACGTAAGTTCACTCGATAAATCTTCAATTGTTTTTGCTAAACTTCCGAGTTCATCATTTCGTTTAATACCTAATTGAATTGGCTTGTTTAATTTTGACATTTTTTCTGTCGCTCTCTTCATTTTTACAAGTGGTTCTGTAATAACGCGTGAAAAAACAAAGACAGAAATTGTTGTTAAAATAATTGTTAAAACGCTAATGATAAGAAATTGGTTCATGAGTTTAAGTAACATATTTTCTAGGAAAGATGTTTTTAATAACATATATAGCTTTCCTTGAAACTTTGTTGTGTTAAGTGGGCTTACTGCTGTGATGAACTTTGATTTTTTCCAGTTCCTTTCAACGACCAACCCGCCGTCTGGGACAGTTTCTGTTTTACAAGTAAGTTGTTTTTGCATATCTTTTGTTACGGGTTCTGAGGTGGAAATAATTTTGCCGTTATGGTCAGTAATAATGATAGCTATATCGGAGTTAGAAATTGATTCCGATTCAACTAAGTGTGCAGCCTCATTCGTAATATCGAACTCAGGGTACACAGGACGTTTAGGATTTTTATTATGTTCAGCGTGTTTCATTTCTTTATAATATTCATCCCGTCTCTCGCGGCTTTTAATTTTTTTACTATAGCGATTACCTTTCTCTAAAAGAGCATCTGTTTCCTCTTCAATACGTATTTTTGAAAGGCTTTTATAAAAAGATACGAAAGCAATTGTTTCAATACATAAAGCTAATATTAAAAAGTATGTCCCAATTTTAAGGGAAAGTTTACTCATTTTTTCACCATACCTTATCCATAATAAAGAGTCAGTGGTATACGATTTCCCACTGACCGAAGTAATTATTCACTTTTCCATTTATATCCGACTTTATAGACCGTTTCTAGGTAATCTTCAATCGGAAATCCTTTTTTGCGTAGTTTATCACGGATATTACGAATGTGTGAATCAATTGTTCTATATTCGATATCTGTTTCATAGCCCCAAATTTTTTCGATTAAATCATCTCGGCTATAAGCTCGGTTTGTATTTTGCAAAAATAGTCCGAGTAACGAAAATTCGATAGGAGTTAGCGAGATTTTTTCATCATAAACTGTGACAGTATGTTTCGTTTTATCCCACTCAATACCATTGAAACTAACAAAACCATCTTTTTTTGTACGGCGTAATATAGCCTCGATTCGTGCGACTAATACATGCTCATCAAATGGTTTTGTAATATAATCATCTGCGCCCATCGTGAGGCCTTTCACCATATCGTAGTTTTGGTTGCGAGCTGTTAACATAATGATAGGAACGTTGGAAATTTGACGGATTTGATAGCAAGTATCCCATCCATCCATACTTGGCATCATAACATCTAATAAAATAATATCGAATTCTTTTTGTTCGATTAAATTTAGTGCTTCAAGGCCAGAGGTAGCTTTCATGCAAAAATAGCCGCGAGGGCTTAAGAACAGATCTAATAATCGTAACATACGTTCTTCATCGTCTACTAATAAAATTTTTACCATAATCTTGTGCACCCCAAACTGTTCATTCTACTTATATAGTTTACATGAAAATAATAAAAAACTCTTTTTATGTGATTGAGTGGAAGAGTTATTTTTCGCTCAGAGTAATTGACATAAAAAATGCACTAGTTTTGCACAACTATTTTTTATAATAGAAAACGTAGCGACACAAAATACCCTATGTTGCGACATAACGTCATGTCATTTTATTTATAAAATGACAATTCCATTCTATTGTGTATGTGAGATAGAGAGGGTTTTCGTATTCACCTCGCATCGGATAAGAAAAATTTCCTATCTCACACTTTTTTTAAAAAGGAGATCATACACATGAATCCAAAAGAAGAAATTTCAAAAAAAGAAAAGCAAGATCGTAATACGGTTGTCATGTGCGTTGCCGTATCTATGGTTATTATTATAAGTTGCGTAAATAAAATTTTGGGGATTTTATAATATAAAAAAAGCTGATTGCTTCTTAAGAAGCAATCAGCTTTTTTCATTGTTAGGGGAGTATTTCTATTATGCCTTTCGAGAGGACTCCGTAAGTGAAGGTGGTGAGGTGAATCGAAAAAAATATTTCATTTTCAAAAAAATAGAGAGAACATACGTTCTAGTTTTGCTATAATATCCTTAACAAGGAGGTGAATAAAATGACAAAGGAAAATCCATCAAACTATAAAACTCTTCAAATTTGGATTAAAAAAGGGCATCGTATGTATTCTTATTTTCAAGAATGTTGTCATAATGCTAAGAACATGTACAACACCACAAACTTTTATATACGTCAGGTGTACACTGGATTAACACAAGAAAAAGAGTTACAGCCTTTGCAAAAAGAAGTTCTGGATAATATTCATAAAAATATTGGTAAGATGAATGACACACAACTTCTTGCCTATCAGAAGAAATTGGAAAAAGAGAATTTAAAGCCTAAAGAAGAACAGAAAGAGATTAAATGTAATTTGTTTTCAGAACCTAATTTTGAAAAACCTTATGTAGATTACAACTTTCTAGATGCACTATTTAAGGCTATGATTCAAAATGATTATCGAGCTTTGCCTACGCAATGTAGCCAGTCAATCATGAAAGGTTTGTTCCAAAATTGGAAATCTTTTTTTGCTAGTTTAAAAGACTATAAAAAGAATCCAAACAAATATGCTGGAATGCCTAGGATTCCAAAGTATATTCGTTCTTCTGAAAAAGAGATTCTGTATACAAACCAAGATTGCATCATTAAAAACGGTAGATTTTTAAAGTTTCCAAAGACGAAATTGCAATTAAATATTGGGAAACTAGGTTTCACTGAAGGTAAACTGAAACAAGTTCGTGTGATTCCAAAATACAATGAATATGTAGTGGAATTGGTAATTGATGTTCCTTCTGAACAACAAATGATTGAAGAGAATGCTCGTTATATGAGTATTGATTTAGGGATTGATAACCTTGCAACCATCGTAACAAACACAGGTATGAAACCTGTCCTTGTTAAGGGCAAACATGTCAAAAGCATAAATCAATATTACAATAAAATGAGGAGTCATTTTACAAGTATTCTTAGAAATGGAAAACAAACTAATAAAGGACCTTTTACTTCTAAAAGGATAGAAAAACTTCATCAAAAACGTTACTTGAAAATAAAAGATGTCTTCCATAAAGTTAGTCACCACATCGTAAAACTAGCTCAAGAAGAAGAAGTTTGTAAAATCGTTATTGGTCAAAACAAAAGTTGGAAACAAGAAACGAATATGGGAAAAAGAAATAACCAATCGTTTTGTTATATCCCGCATAATTTACTGATTCAAATGATTACATACAAAGCAAATGCTGTAGGCATTCAAGTTGTTGTAACTGAAGAATCATATACATCGAAAGCAAGTTTTCTGGATAACGACTTCATTCCAACGTATGGAGAAAATGACCAAAATACAACTTTTTCAGGAAAACGAATAGAGCGCGGCATATATCGTTCAGCAAATAAAACTTTAATTAATGCAGATGTAAATGCTGCGGCTAACATTTTACGAAAAGTAATCCCAAATGCATGGACAAATGGGATAGAGGGGTTAGGCGTGAAACAGCTCGCTAATGTGTTAACTCCCCTGACGTTAATTATCCGTTAGGTCGAAACGTTAGAAACCCCCACTTCAAGCTTTGCTAAGTGGGGGAGTGTTCATATGATAAACCAAGGTAAAATTGCTAATCCAGAAGTTACAATTGCTGTAGTAAATATTAAAAGCATAGCTCGTTTGTTTTGTTTCATGTCACATTCTCCTCTACATATCAAGTACATGCGATCAGCGTGGGATGTAGTTCCCCACTGAGTAAAGTTTCACTTTATATTTTTAGTATAATGAATGGAAAGGTTTGGTACGATCGATAAAGGTGACATGAAGATTACATTGTTGTAATGAAAAAACATCTTTCTTATTAAGAAAGATGCTTTTGGAAAACTCCCCCACTGAGTAAAGTTTCACCTTATATTGAAGTATTAATCATTTAAGAACAGAACCATATGTTCCTCGTCCCAATATTGACCGTTATGTTTTAATGAACGCTCTTGTACGCCGTAAGTTTGGAAACCTAATGACTCATATAATTTTTTTGCTGCATCGTTACCAACTACAACATCGAGCATAAGTTGTTCTACATGTAATTTATCGGCATTTTCAATAATTGCTTTAATTAGAGCTCGTCCTGCTCCGAGACCACGTGCTTTTGGAGAAACAAAAACGGAGCCAATTTTTGCTTTATGTTCTTGTTTAATAAATGGTTTTGTTTCTAAAGTAGCGATACCAATTAAATCATTATCTTTGAAGACACCTAGAGTATACTTATCCGGATTGCTTAATCGTTTAGCCATAGCAGCCACAGGATTTTCATGTTTAAGAACATCTTCATAAGAAGAGCTAAAAGCTTCCGGATTCTTCGTTAAACCTTCCATACAAACTTTTAAATATATTTCTGCGTCCTCTGTTGTTAATAAGCGAATTTCCATAGTTGTAACCTCCCTGGTGGATTTCAAATAAATCCATTACTTTTATAAGATTGAGTATATGTTTTGTTAGTATTCTCTTTTAATTTGTAAAAGAATGAAAAGATATATGCTACAATGTTTTGTTTTAATTATGTAATGAAATTATATATTAACTTTGTTAACTATTCAAGTGTTTAATATGTTACATTTTTATAACTAAAATAACTCCTCGATTGAGGAGTTATTTTTTAAACATTGGATTGATAGCCATCAATTCGTTTTGGATGTGTGTAAATATTACAAGATTCATTTCTAATAAACCCTACGACTGTAATGCCTAAATCATGGGCAAGTTGCAATGCCAGTTTTGTTGGAGCGGATTTAGATAGAACAATTTCACATCCGATTTTTGAAACTTTGAGTAAAATTTCGGATGAAATACGTCCGCTAAATGCGATGATTTTTCCTTTAATCGATATATCGTTACGCAAACAATGACCATATATTTTATCTAATGCATTATGTCTTCCAATATCCATTCTTGATAGGAGGATATTGTTTCGATCACATAGCGCGGTATTGTGAACACCACCAGTTTGGCGAAAGGTAGTGGAAGATTGTTGTAAAGTATTCATTAAGTAAAAGCATTCTTCAGGAGTAATTTTTACATGTATATCATGTAAGTCTTTTGCTTTTGCTGCGTCGTTTACGAAAATAAAACCTTGTCTACCTTTTCCGCAGCAAGAAGTGATGTATCGTTTATTATATAAAGTTTGATAGAGCGGATTCACTTTTGATGATTTTACATGGACAATTCCGTTATCTTTTTGAACCCATAGTTCTTCAACATCTTTATAGGAAGAAATAATCCCCTCAGAAATTAAAAAACCAATTACCATATCTTCAATATAATTTGGTGTGCATACGACTGTTACATATTCTTCACCATTCAACTTAATAGTAATAGGAGATTCTGTAACAATCTCATCAAGCTGTTTTGAAAATGTACCAGATTGATAGCGTACAATTGTATAAGTCTCTTGCGTAGGCCCCATATTAAATTCCCCTTTTATATGTATTTCTCTCCCACATTTATCATAAAACAATGGAAAAAATAAAAACACCTATTAACAAGAAGATCACAGATTATTTTGGTTATTATTGTATATGTACGATATAATAGAACTGTAGAATAGTGATAATTTCAAGCTTTCGTAGTTATACCTTATAACATCTAGAATCGACTTCATAAGAAAGTATTTGGGTAGAGCGTTTCAAAAATATGTACAGTAATGCGATTTTGAAAACGGATTCATAATTGTGTTGTACAGTTGGTTGTAAGGAGAGGGGAAACTATGGCAGAACAGACAGTCCGTGTAACCGTCGATGGTAAAGAATTTTCTGCATCAGGTGAAAAGACGATACTACAATTATTTAACGAGAGTAATTTGGAACATCCTCAAATTTGTCATGTACCAGAAGTAGATCCAATTCAAACTTGTGATACGTGTATTGTAGAAGTAAATGGGAAGTTAATGCGTGCTTGTTCAACGAAATTAGAGAATGGTATGCATATTGAAAGACAGTCCCAGCGTGCAAAAGAGGCACAGACTGAGGCAATGGATCGGATATTAGAGAATCATTTATTGTATTGTACTGTTTGTGATAACAATAATGGTAACTGTAAAGTCCACAATACAGTACATATGATGGGGATTGAGGAACAGAAATATCCGTATGAGCCGAAAGTAAGTGCGTGTGAAGTGGATATGTCACATCCATTTTATCGATATGATCCAAATCAATGTATTGCTTGTGGGCAGTGTGTAGAAGTGTGTCAAAACTTACAAGTGAATGAAACTATATCGATTGATTGGAGCTTAGACCGTCCACGTGTTATATGGGACAATGGTGTAAGTATAAATGACTCATCTTGTGTAAGTTGTGGGCAGTGTGTAACAGTATGTCCATGTAATGCGTTAATGGAAAAAACAATGCTGGGTGAAGCTGGATTCATGACAGGATTGAAACCGGATGTGTTAGACCCGATGATTGATTTTGTAAAGGATGTAGAACCTGGATATAGTAGTATTTTAGCAGTTTCAGAAGTAGAGGCTGCGATGCGTAAGACGAAAGTGAATAAAACAAAAACAGTTTGTACATTTTGTGGTGTAGGTTGTTCATTTGAAGTATGGACGAAAGACCGCCACATTTTGAAAGTACAGCCTGTTTCAGATGCGCCGGTTAACGGTATTTCCACATGTGTAAAAGGCAAATTTGGATGGGATTTTGTAAATAGTGAAGATCGCATTACGAAGCCATTAATTCGCCAAGGAGATATGTTTGTTGAAGCTTCATGGGAAGAGGCTCTTGAAGTTGTTGCATCCAATATGCAGCATATTAAATCAGAATATGGAAGTGATGCATTTGGATTTATTTCTTCTTCGAAAGTAACGAATGAAGAAAATTATCTTATGCAAAAACTAGCCCGTCAAATATATGGAACGAATAATGTAGACAACTGTTCCCGTTATTGTCAATCTCCAGCAACAGACGGTTTATTTAAAACTGTCGGTATGGGCGGGGACGCTGGAACAGTGAAAGATATTGCGGAAGCAGGCCTTGTCATTATCGTTGGAGCAAATCCAACAGAAGGACATCCTGTACTTGCAACGCGTGTAAAACGTGCACATAAATTACATGACCAAAAATTAATTGTGGCGGACCTTCGTAAACATGAAATGGCAGAGCGTGCGGATTTATTCATTCATCCTCGCCAAGGAACTGATTACGTATGGCTCGCTGGTATTACGAAATATATTATTGATCAAGATTGGCACGATAAAAAGTTCATAGCTGAAAATGTGAAGAATTTTGATGAATATAGCAAAATGGTAGAAAAGTATACGCTTGATTATACAGAAGAAATCACGGGGATTTCGAAAGAAAATCTGAAAGAAATGGCTCGTATGGTATATGAAGCAGATGGTACTTGTGTGCTTTGGGGAATGGGTGTAACGCAAAATACGGGAGGAAGTACAACTTCAGCAGCAATTTCAAATCTATTGCTTGTTACGGGTAACTATCGTCGTCCTGGTGCAGGAGCATACCCATTACGCGGACATAATAACGTACAAGGCGCTTGTGATATGGCAACATTACCAAACTGGCTTCCGGGTTACCAAGCGGTTTCAGATGATGCGCTCCGTGCGAAATTTGAAAAAGCATACGGTACTACAATTCCGAAAGCACCAGGCTTAAATAATATTGCAATGTTACTTGCGGCAGATGAAGGAAAACTGCGTGGTATGTATGTTATGGGTGAAGAAATGGCTTTAGTAGATTCGAATGCCAACCATGTACAACATATTTTAGCGAATTTAGATTTCCTTGTTGTTCAAGATATGTTCTTATCGAAAACAGCTCGTTTTGCTGATGTTATTTTACCGGCAGCACCAAGCTTAGAAAAAGAGGGAACATTTACGAATACAGAGCGCCGTATTCAAAGATTATATGAAGTATTGAAGCCGCTTGGTGATTCAAAACCAGACTGGTGGATTTTACAAAAAGTAGCTCGTGCACTTGGCGGGGACTGGAATTATGAAAGTCCAAGTGAAATCATGGATGAAATCGCATCGCTTGCACCTTTATATTCTCAGGCAACATACGATCGTTTAGAAGGATGGAATAGTTTATGTTGGGGTAGCCATGATGGTAGCGATACACCGCTATTATATGTGCATGGATTTAACTTCCCAGATAAACTAGCTCGTCTATCATTAGATGAATGGGTACCACCAGTTGTAGCGCCAGATGAGTATGATTTACTTTTAAATAATGGACGTATGTTAGAACATTTCCACGAAGGAAATATGACGAATAAATCGGCTGGTATTTTATCTAAAGTATCTGAAGTGTTCGTTGAAATCTCGCCTGAACTTGCCCTAGAGCGCAATGTGAAAGATGGTGGCCTTGTAGAATTAGCATCACCATTTGGGAAAATTAAAGTACAGGCACTTGTTACAGATCGTGTAACGGGGAAAGAGCTATATTTACCGATGCATGCAACGGTAAATGAAGAGGCAATCAATATTTTAACTGGAACGGCGACAGATCTTTATACGTGTACACCAGCGTACAAACAAACGATGGTAAAGATGCGTGTACTACGTGAAAAAGGGAATCGTCCGTTACCATCTTCAAACCCGAGAGATAAAAAGCGTAATCCGCAAAACGGTGTTGAAATCGAGCAAAAATGGCAAAGAAAACAATACGTATCACTTGTGGACTAGGGGGCGGAGATAGTGGCGAAAGAAATTACTATAATTAAAAAGAAAGTTGTAACAGAGGAAGAACAGAAACAGCAATTAGCAGATGAACTTCTAAATGAGCTATCTAATAATCGTGAAGCAGTAGAAGAAACGATGCAGCTTTTAGCACAGTTGCAGAAGGCTGGTATATTAGATGCAGCGATTAGTTTACTTGCTGCGAAGGAAGATGTTTCAAAAATCGCTGTGGAGCAATTAAATCGTGAACCAGTTAAAAATGCACTCAACAATATGATGGGGGCAGGAGAAGCGTTATCTTCAGTTGACCCAGAAATAACGAAGCAAATTACGTCCAGTTTAGTTACAGGATTGCAATTTGCAACAGATGAATTAAATAGTGGTAAAAAAACAAAAGTGATGGATTTCTTTAAAGTATTAAAAGATCCAGATATCAATAGAGCTATTACATTCGGTTTTAGTTTCTTGAAAGCATTTGGACAAGGGCTAGAGAAAAAATAGAATAAATGAAAAAGTGATGGGAAGTAGCCATCACTTTTTTCATTATATGTATAAGAGTGTTCATGTTAAGCGGAATATATTATTATTAAAAAGATGGATTAGAACTGGAAATATGGAATCCATCTCAAATATCGTTTTAGAATGTGGAGGAATATATGCAACACCGTAAAAAACTATCTATACCAGGAGTAATAGGACATTCCTTTCAAACAGTTAAATTTGCTTTTTGGAATGTATTAACTTTTCAACTTGCTTATAAATTATTAGCAGCGATTGTGTTTGTTCCACTATTTGGAATCATTTTTAATAAGTTATTGTATTTTGGTGGTTATGCAAATGCGACAAATGATGAATTATTAGCGTTTTTAAAGACGCCTTATGGGATCTTAGCAATCGTAATTTTATCATTGTTAGCACTGTTTCTTATCTTTACAGAATTTGCGGTGCTTATTATTATTTCGTATTTCGCTCATAAAAGACAGAAGGTGAAATTACGTCCGATTTTATATAAAACGGTAACGTATTTACCTACTCTTTTCACATATTGCTTACCAGGATTTATTTTATATGCTGTCGTATTGTTGCCTCTTTTAAATATGGGATATGAAACGGCATTAATCCCACAAATTCAAATTCCTAACTTTATTACAGGAGAACTGTTTAAGACAACGATGGGACAAGTTGGTTATTACACGTTCTTTGCTGTAGTCGCGTATTTGAATCTTCGATGGATTTTCGTTCTACCTATTGTTGTTTTAGAGCAAAAACCATTTCGCGTGGCAGCACGTAAAAGTGCAACTTTAGTAAAGGAAAGCTTTTTTAAAGTACTATTCTTTTTAGTAGGGTTTTTTATTTCAATTGGAATTGTATATGTCGTGTTTTTAGGAATATATTTATTGTGTCTATGGGGTGTTTATGAATTTACAAACCCGAAAGGAACATTTGCATTATTAGCTGAATCAACGATTTCTGTATTTTTAACGAGCACATTGTATTTATTCAGCTTTATCGTGACGCCATTTTATATTATGGCGATTACGCGATTATACTTACAAAAGGTACCGGTTGAGGATGTTTTATTAGAAGAAGGATTAGATTATTCGAAAACGAAAGCAGATAAATGTTTCTTCCAAAAACATCGTTGGAAATTTATTGGCGTATATATTGTAGGGATTATTACTGCGGGAATGGTAGTTGCCTTCATTGTGACCTTTATTACAAACACATATAAAGAGCCAATTATTATGGCTCATCGTGGTTATATTTCAAAAGGTGTAGAGAATACGAAAGAAGCTGTGCAGGGAGCTATTGATGCGAAAGCAGATTATGCTGAAATTGATGTACTGCAAACGAAAGACGGTGAACTAGCAGTTATACATGATTTGAAGCTAAAACGTCTTGCCAATGCTAATGTTCATGTTTCGGATTTAACGATGGACGAGTTAAGACAGCTTACTCTTAGTCAAGATGGGTTTTCAGGACAAATAAGTACACTTGATGAAATCATTAAGCTGGCTAAGGGAAAAATCAAACTTAATATTGAAGTGAAGCTTCATGGTGGCGAAAAAGATTTTGTAAATAAAGTATTAAAAACGATTAAAGATAATGAATTTGAGAAGCAATGTGTTATTCAAACGTTACATTACCCGCTTATTAAAGAGTTTAAGCGTGCAAATTCAGATATAAAAGTCGGATATATACTGTATGCAAGTAGAGCCAACTTAAAGAATGTGAAGGCTGACTTTTACGTAGCAGAAGAATATATGTTAAATAAGAAGCTAGTAAAAGAAGCAAGGAAGTTAAACAAGCCAATTTACGTATGGACGGTAAATGATATGGAAAGTTTAAAGGGATATTATAAATTAAACGTAGATGGTATCATTACCGACTATCCTGAAGATGCACGTGAAACAATTAAGATGTTAAAAGAGCAAGAAGCGGAAGAAAGTGATCTGTTTGATAAAATTACTGAAACGACAGACGATTTATTTTCTAAGTTATTTATAAGTTACCCAGCTGCTAGCTAAATGCTAGCAGTTGTTTTTTTGTGAAAAGAATATATTTCTAAAGTATTGAGTAAAGTAATAACTGTATATGTATACGTTATCGCTTAGGTTTCTTACATTGTTACATTATTGTCAAATAATAAATGATTGCTGTTTATTTTGAAGCAGTATAATAAAAATAGAGTGAAAGATAATGGAATGACACGAAACCCCTAATAGAATCAATGTTTTTTATATTTACACTATTCTAAATATAAAAACTTTAGGAAAATGGTATGTTAGCGTTTTCATAACTTTTAAGTTATGCTAGAATAAGGACATAAGTTATTAATTATTACAAAAAGAAAAAAGACTTTCTTTTTTCTGTTAATTATAAGGGGGCATTTCATTATGCGTATTGGGGTACCAGCAGAAATTAAAAACAACGAAAACCGTGTGGCAATGACACCAGCAGGTGTTGTACATTTAATTCGTAACAATCACGAAGTATTCATTCAAAAGGGTGCAGGTTTAGGATCTGGTTTCACAGATGCTCAGTATGTTGAAGCAGGAGCAAAAATTGTTGATACAGCTGAAGAAGCTTGGAACATGGAAATGGTTATGAAAGTTAAGGAACCAATTGAAAGCGAATACAAACACTTCAGCGAAGGTTTAATCTTATTCACATACTTACACTTAGCTCCAGAACCAGAATTAACAAAAGCATTAATCGAAAAGAAAGTTGTTTCTATTGCATATGAAACAGTACAATTAGAAAACCGTTCTCTACCATTACTTGCACCTATGAGTGAAGTAGCTGGTCGTATGGCTGCACAAATTGGTGCACAATTCCTTGAGAAGAACAAAGGCGGTAAAGGTATCTTACTTGCAGGTGTTCCAGGGGTTAAACGTGGTAAAGTAACAATCATCGGTGGTGGACAAGCTGGTACAAATGCTGCTAAAATTGCAGTTGGACTAGGTGCGGATGTAACAATCATCGACTTAAGCGCAGAACGTCTTCGTCAATTAGATGACATTTTCGGAAACCAAGTAAAAACTTTAATGTCTAATCCTTACAATATTGCAGAAGCTGTTAAAGAGTCTGATCTTGTAATCGGTGCAGTATTAATCCCAGGTGCAAAAGCTCCAAAACTTGTAACAGAAGAAATGATTAAATCAATGGAACCAGGTTCTGTTGTTGTAGATATCGCGATTGACCAAGGTGGTATTTTCGAAACAACTGATCGTATTACAACTCATGATAACCCAACTTATGAAAAACACGGCGTTGTTCATTATGCAGTTGCAAACATGCCAGGTGCGGTTCCACGTACATCAACTCTTGCATTAACAAACGTAACAGTACCATATGCAGTACAAATTGCTAACAAAGGCTACAAAGAAGCTTGCCTAGGCAACACTGCATTATTAAAAGGTATTAACACATTAGATGGCTATGTAACATTTGAAGCAGTTGCAGAAGCTCACGGTGTAGAGTACAAAGGTGCTAAAGAATTATTAGAAGCAGAAACAGTATCTTGCTAATAGAAGCATTATACAAAACAAAATCGAACAATATATAAAACAACATGATAAGAGCTAAGAGTGAAGATCTCTTAGCTCTTCTTGGCAAAAGGGGGCATACATCGTGGCCAACCTATTTAAAAAGAAATCCGTTACGCAATTGTTAGGGGAAAGTAAAAGTAAAACTTTGACGAAAACGCTAGGGGCATTTGACCTAACAATGCTAGGGATTGGTGCGATAATTGGTACAGGAGTTCTAGTATTAACTGGATTAGTAGCAGCAAGAGATGCTGGTCCAGCAGTTATTTTTTCATTTATGATTGCAGCCATCGTTTGTGGATTTGCAGCATTATGTTACGCAGAGGTTGCTTCTACACTTCCTGTTTCAGGTAGTGTGTACACATACTCATATGCAACAATTGGTGAGTTTGTAGCTCATTTAATGGGATGGACATTACTATCCGTATATGTTGTAACGACTGCCGCAGTAGCTGGCGGATGGACTGGTTACTTCCATAACTTAGTGAGTGGATTAGGGCTTGAAATTCCAAAAGCACTGCTAACGATTCCGTCTCAAGGTGGTATGGTGAATTTACCAGCAGTTATCGTTACATTAGTTATAACTTGGTTATTATCAAGAGGTACGAAAGAAAGTAAACGTGTGAATAACATAATGGTATTAATTAAAATTGGTATCGTTGTTTTATTCATTGCAGTTGGTGTATTCTACGTGAAACCAGAAAACTGGATACCATTTGCACCGTACGGTTTAAGTGGAGTTTTCGCGGGGGGAGCAGCAGTATTCTTTGCTTTCTTAGGATTTGATGCATTAGCAACTTCTGCTGAAGAGGTAAAAAATCCGCAACGTGATCTACCGATTGGTATTATCGCTTCGTTAGTCATTTGTACAATCATTTATGTTGTAGTTTGTCTCGTTATGACGGGTATGGTTTCTTATAAAGAGCTAGATGTACCGGAAGCGATGGCGTATGTGTTAGAAGTTGTAGGACAAGATAAAGTAGCTGGTATAATCGCAATTGGAGCTGTAATTGGTATTATGGCAGTAATCTTTGCTTACATTTATGCAACGACACGTGTATTCTTCGCTATGAGCCGTGACGGTTTATTGCCAGAATCTTTCGCGAAAATTAATAAAAAGACAGAAGCACCAACATTTACAGTTTGGTTAACAGGAATTGGTAGTGCTTTAATTGCTGGATTTATCGATTTAAAAGAATTGTCAAATTTAGCGAATATTGGAGCGTTGTTAACATTTGCGATGGTTGGTGTGTCAGTTATTATTCTTCGTAAAACACATCCGAAATTACAACGTGGATTTATGGTACCACTTGTACCGATCTTACCGATTATTTCAATTGCATGTTGTCTATTCTTAATGGTAAACCTACCATTAAAAACATGGATGTACTTCGGTGTTTGGTTAGCAATCGGAGTAGTTGTATACTTTGTTTATTCGAAAAAACATAGTCATTTAAAAGACGATGGAAGTTCGCAGGATAATTTAGAACAAGCTAATTAAAAGGGATATAAGTATAGTAAGCCTTGTGCGTCTAGGGAGCGCGCAAGGCTTTTTCTTTTGTTGAAATAAAGGGAATGTATATTACTTTGTTGAATTTTTATGTCGGAATATGAAAAAAGGGTGTGCGAATTGTGCATCCTTTTTTGTATGAGAATATAGAGAGTGCGGAAAATATGTATACGACTTATTAAAATGTGAACGGAATGTTCATAAAAAAAATTCAGATTTCATTGACACATATGAGTGGGTGCTCATATAATAAGAGTATAAGATATATGAATGATTGTTCATATGTTCAATTAAAGAGGTGAGCTATAATGGCTGGAAATAAAGTAGAAACACCACAAGAGACATGTTCTCAAACGATAATTCATGAAGAAGTTGTAGAGCAAGTAAAACAAACAATTCCAACTGATGAAAGTTTAAGTAAAGTAGCAGAACTATTTAAAGTATTAGGTGACCGTACACGTACGAGAATATTACATGCGCTATTTGAAGCTGAAATGTGCGTTTGTGATTTAGCTTATTTATTAGGAATGACACAATCATCTATTTCGCATCAGCTTCGTGTGTTAAAGCAAGCGAAACTTGTGAAGAATCGTAAAGAAGGAAAGGTTGTTTATTATTCGTTAGCTGACCAGCACGTAATTCATATCTTCGAGCAAGCGTTTGAACACGTAAACGAAGAAGAATAAAAAGAACGCGAGGAGGGAGAACGATGGCTGAAGCATTGGTGAAAAAGAAACTGATGTTAGAAGGTTTAGATTGTGCGAACTGTGCAATGAAAATTGAAAAAGGTGTTGGGAATATAGAAGGAGTAAATTCTTGTTCTGTAAACTTCGCAACAAAGACAATGATCTTAGAAACAGCACAAAATAAAGAAAACGAAGTTGTTACGGAAGCAAAACAACTCGTTACAAAATTAGAACCGCATATTAAAGTTCAAGAAGAACAAAAAAATAAAATTGCTAAAGAAGTATTTATATTAGAAGGTTTAGATTGCGCGAACTGTGCAATGAAAATTGAAAATAAAGTGAAGGAAATGCCAGCTGTCTCAGAAGCAACTGTTGATTTCGTATCGAAGAAATTACGAGTAGAAGTTGCGAATAAAAGAGAACTAGAAGCGACTGTAGCAAATATAACAAATGTCGTTCAAAAGTTAGAACCAGATGTGAAAGTTGTTCGTGAAGAGAAAAACGGTCATGACCACGGACATAGTCACGATCATGGTGAAGCGAATGTGAAAAAGATGGTAGGGAGATTAGTAGTCGGCGGAATTTTGACAGCAATTGCTGCATTAGCGGGCTTACCACAAATGGTAACAATTCCGTTATTCGTCCTTGCTTATTTATTAATAGGTGGAGATATCGTTTGGAGAGCGGTAAGAAACATAACTCGTGGCCAAGTATTTGATGAAAACTTCTTAATGGCAATTGCAACTGTAGGAGCTTTTGCAATTCAACAATACTCAGAAGCTGTAGCAGTAATGCTATTTTATCAAGTAGGAGAACTATTCCAAAGCATTGCGGTAAACCGCTCTCGAAAATCAATTACTTCATTAATGGATATTCGTCCTGATTATGCGAATGTAAAGGTTGGAAATGAAACGAAACAAGTATCACCAGAAGATGTACAAATTGGCGATTATATTGTCGTTAAGCCAGGTGAGAAGGTGCCGTTAGACGGAAAAGTAATTGAAGGAACATCAATGGTAGATACTTCAGCATTAACAGGTGAATCTGTACCACGTGAAGTAGAAGTTGGAAATGATGTATTAAGTGGCTTTGTGAACCAAAATGGTGTGTTGACAATTGAAGTTACAAAAGAATTCGGTGAATCCACTGTATCAAAAATTTTAGATTTAGTTCAAAATGCAAGCAGTAAAAAAGCACCAACGGAAAACTTTATTACGAAGTTTGCACGTTACTACACTCCAGTTGTAGTTATTACAGCGGCGATCATGGCGTTTATTCCACCACTTATTTTAGAAGGAGCTACATTCTCTGAGTGGATTTATAGAGCTTTAGTGTTCTTAGTAATCTCTTGTCCATGTGCGTTAGTTGTATCCATTCCTCTTGGATTCTTTGGAGGTATTGGTGGTGCATCTAAAAGTGGTGTGTTAGTAAAAGGTAGTAACTATTTAGAAGCTTTAAATGATGTAAAATATATTGTTTTTGACAAAACAGGAACATTAACAAAAGGTGTTTTCAAAGTTACAAAAATGGAACCGAGCGAAGGTACTACAAGTGAAGAGTTATTAGAGTATGCGGCATTTGCTGAAGTATATTCTAACCATCCAATTGCCCAATCTATTCGAAAGGCATATGGAAAATCAATTGATGAAAAAATAATCGATGATTATAACGAAATTTCTGGTCACGGTACAGTCGTAAAAGTACAAGGAAAAGAAATTTTTGCAGGTAATGCAAAATTAATGAGAAAAGAAAATATTGAATTTAAGCAACCAGAAACAGTAGGTACATTAGTTCACGTTGCTGTAGATGGAAGATATGCAGGTTATATTGTTATCTCTGATGAGGTAAAAGAGGATTCTAAACAAGCGATTCAAAAGTTAAAAGAACTAGGTATTAAAAAGACAGTAATGTTAACTGGTGATGCAAAACCAGTTGGTGAAGCTGTCGGTAAAGAATTAGGCTTAGATGAAGTTCATGCGGAATTACTACCGCAACAAAAAGTAGAAGAGATTGAAAAAATTGATGCAGCGAAACACGGAAAAGAAAAAATTGCCTTCGTTGGTGACGGTATTAACGATACACCAGTATTAGCCCGTGCAGACGTTGGTATTGCAATGGGTGGTTTAGGATCAGATGCAGCAATTGAAGCGGCAGACATTGTTATTATGACTGATGAGCCTTCAAAAATTGCGACAGCTGTAAAAATTGCAAAACGTACAAGAAGTATAGTGTGGCAAAATATTATCTTTGCTTTAGGTGTAAAAGGGATCGTTTTATTACTTGGTGCCTTTGGTATTGCAACAATGTGGGAAGCTGTTTTCTCAGATGTTGGTGTGACACTACTTGCAGTGTTAAATGCAATGCGTGTATTACGAGTGAAAGATTTATAAAAAAGAGGACGCGACCCGCGTCCTCTTTTTTATTGGTGATTTTGTTGAAATTGACTCAATAAAATAATACCAAATATTATTTTAATTTTAAATAGCGTGATATTAAAATTTACAAATAAAATACATTCGTCTTATTATTTTAATATATTTTTTACAAATATCCATATAGTATTGAAAAAACAGAGAAGGGGAAACTTCTCTGTTTACTTTTGTATGTTTTTTTCAACTTGTTCTCGAACTGTTTGAATGTAATTCATTTTATGATCCCAGCACTCTTGGCTTAAATCGACAGGGTATTCTTCAGGATTTAAAGTTCGCATATATTCTTCCCAAAATAGAGAGAGACTCTGCTCGTTATATTGTTGAATATCTAATATACTTGGCAGTTCATATGTTCTTTCACCGTTAACGAAAATGTCTTTATGCAGTTCACGGGCTTCAAAGTTTGTTACGAATTTACTTATATATGTGTGAACTGGATGGAACATTTTTAAGCGCTCTTCTTTTCCAGGTTCTTCAGAATCTAATGCAATATAATCGCCTTCTGCATGATCGTTAACTCGATTGATAATACGATAAATTCGTTTCAGTCCTGGAGTGGTAATTTTTTCAGGATTAGATGAAATTTTAATCGTATCATTTAATTTTCCGTCAGTATCCTCAATCGCAACTAGTTTGTAAACAGCTCCTAATGCAGGTTGCTCAAAGGACGTAATTAATTTCGTCCCAACGCCCCATACGTCAATTTTTGCTCCTTGAGATTTAAGGTGCATAATTGTGTATTCATCTAAATCGCTAGAAGCGATAATTTTTGTATTTGTAAACCCTGCTTCATCTAGTAGTTTTCGTGCCTTTTTCGATAAATAAGCCATATCACCACTATCAAGACGTATGCCATAGAAATCAATACGATCCCCAAATTCTTTTGCAACACGAATTGCATTTGGAACACCAGATTTCAATGTGTCATAAGTATCAACGAGAAAGACGCACTTTTTATGAGTTTCAGCGTATTTTTTAAACGCGACGTATTCATCGCGATATGCTTGAACGAAAGAGTGAGCGTGTGTGCCGGCTACAGGGATCCCAAAGCGTTTCCCAGCACGAACGTTGCTTGTAGAGGAGAAACCACCAATAAAGGCAGCACGCGTCCCCCAAAGGGCAGCATCGAACTCATGGGCACGTCTTGTGCCGAACTCTAAAAGCTCATCATTACTTGCAGCATGTTTCATACGAGCTGCTTTTGTTGCAATTAATGTTTGGTAATTCACAATATTTAAGAGGGCAGTCTCAATAATTTGTGCTTCACCAAGTGGTGCATCAACACGTAATAAAGGCTCGTTATTAAATACAACTTCCCCTTCTTGCATACTGCGAATCGTCCCAGTGAATTTCATATTTTGTAAATAATGAAGGAATTCTTCTTCAAATTGTAATTCTGCTAAATAAGCGATATCGCTTTCAGTGAAACTGAAATTTTCTATGTACTCTACAATTTTCTCAAGGCCAGCAAAAACAGCGTAGCCGTTCTCAAATGGAAGCTTTCGAAAATATAAATCAAAAACAGAACGGCGATTATGAATACCATCTTTCCAATATGTATAAGCCATGTTGATTTGATATAGGTCTGTATGTAAGGCATAACTATCGTCTTTATAATGAGTCATCGCGAGAACACCTCCATAATTTGGTTATAGTATACCAATTTTTCACCATTCGTAGCAAAGAAGAGATATTGATGTGAAGTCAAGAGAGAAAAAAATGAAATTATGCATATTTTTTAGAAAATTTATATTTATCAATTTATATTTCTCCAGATTTTATGTATTATTAGAGTAATGGGGGTAATGAGAATGGAGGAGGACAATGCAACAAACATTAGAAAAAATAGGCAAACAAGTCTTTTATAAACGGCTACAGCAAAAAATGACACAAGAAGAATTATGTCAGGGCATTTGTTCTGTCTCATACTTAAGTAAGATTGAAAATGGAAAGATTGAAGCATCAGAAGAAATTCTACAATTGCTCTGCACAAGACTAGAAATTGCTGTGACGGATTTGAGAGATGTAGAAGAAGATGTGAAGGGGAAGCTGGACGAATGGTTGAATGCACTAGTTCATTTGGACAAGCAACAAGTAGAACGTATATATGAAGAGTTGCAAGGTGAAATGAAGCATGTGTTGGATTTTGAAATTATAAATTATTATAAACTGCTGTATACACGTTATTTAATTATGAAAAGGGATTTTCCTGCTGTCGAAAAAGAGTTAGAGAGCTTAAAGAAGATGTACAAAAAGTATTCACCATTCCAAAAATTATTATATACGTATAGCAAAGGGTTATATTATTTTTTACAACATAGATATAAGAAGGCATTGGAGTATTTGACTCGAACAGAAGTAATGGCAAAGGAACAAGGTTATCATGAGAATGGAATATATTTCAATTTGGCTCTTGTTTATAATGAATTAGAAGTTGAACATATGACTTTACATTTTGCTAATGTAGCAATGGAAGGATTTAAGAATGAATATAAATTCCGTTATGTGATAAATTGCCAGTTACTTATTGCATTGAGTTATATACAAAAAAAACAATATAATGAAGCACTATCTATTTATAATAATATTTTGAGGGAAGCAAATTCTTTTGCTGATAAAGAAAGTATAACAGCTATTGCTTTAAATAATTTAGGCTTCTTGTACTATAACTTAAAAGATTATGCAAAAGCAAAAGATTATTATTTACAATGCCTAAAGTACAAAAAGGAAGAGGATTTAAATTATATTGATGCAGTGTATGAGATCGCTTTGCAGTGTATTGAATTAAAAGAATTTGAAGAAGCGAAAGATTGGATTAATAAAGGGATAGATGTTGCCAAGAGGGATGAAAAGTATAAAAGTATGCTATATATACTTTCAATGCTTAAGAATAAATACTTTGAAACGAAAGATGTTTATAAAAGATTTTTAGAAGTTGAGGCAATCCCATTTTTTAGAGGCGAAGAAAATAAAAAGGAATTAAAAATGGTGTATTTAGAACTAGCAGGATATCACGAGGAATTACTAGAATTTAAGGAAAGTAATAACTACTATAAATTAGCAATTAATTTATTAGAAGAAAAGGGAGGAAAATAATATGAAAAAAATAATTATTGGTGCTTTGGCTTTGGTAGCTGTATTAGTGGTATTGGAACCGCAATATGCTTGGACATCGGATATTTATGGTCAAGGAGAAAAAGTAGTAGAGTTAATAAATTCTTAACAGAAACCCCTTTCCAACAGGAAAGGGGTTTTTCAATATTTGTTCCTCAAAATTCTACAAAACTTGAGAAATAAATTAATTGAATTTTTAGTATATTAATAGTAGAAACATAATGCTAATATGAAACTACTCTTTTTCAAAAAAATTTTATTAGGGGGAAGGTTCATGAAAAAGAAAAGTTTAGCGTTAGTGTTAGCGACAGGAATGGCAGTTACTACGTTTGGAGGGACAGGCTCTGCATTTGCGGATTCTAAAAATGTACTCTCTACGAAGAAGTACAATGAGACAGTACAGTCACCTGAGTTTATTTCTGGTGATCTAACTGGAGCGACTGGTAAGAAAGCAGAATCTGTTGTGTTTGATTACTTAAACGCAGCAAAAGGTGATTACAAGTTAGGGGAAAAGAGTGCGCAAGATTCTTTCAAAGTGAAACAAGTGAAGAAAGATGCTGTAACTGATTCAACAGTAGTACGTATGCAACAAGTTTACGAAGGAGTGCCTGTATGGGGTTCTACTCAAGTGGCTCACGTAAGTAAAGACGGTTCTTTAAAAGTATTGTCTGGAACAGTTGCACCTGATTTAGACAAAAAGGAAAAGTTGAAAAATAAAAATAAGATTGAAGGCGCAAAAGCAATTGAAATCGCGCAGCAAGATTTAGGGGTAACGCCAAAATATGAGGTAGAACCAAAAGCGGACTTATATGTATATCAAAATGGTGAAGAAACAACATATGCATACGTTGTAAACTTAAACTTCTTAGATCCAAGTCCAGGAAACTACTACTATTTCATTGAAGCAGACAGCGGTAAAGTATTAAATAAATATAATAAATTGGATCATGTAGCAAATGAAGATAAATCACCAGTTAAGCAAGAGGCTCCTAAACAGGATGCAAAAGCAGTAGTAAAACCTGTAACAGGAACAAATAAAGTAGGAACTGGTAAAGGTGTATTAGGAGATACGAAATCACTTAATACAACGTTATCTGGTTCATCTTACTACTTACAAGATAATACGCGCGGAGCAACGATTTTCACATATGATGCGAAAAATCGTACTACATTACCAGGAACTTTATGGGTAGATGCAGATAATGTTTTCAATGCAGCGTATGATGCAGCGGCAGTAGATGCTCATTACTATGCAGGTAAAACATATGACTATTATAAAGCTACATTTAATAGAAACTCTATTAATGATGCAGGAGCACCATTAAAATCAACAGTTCATTACGGAAGTAAGTATAATAATGCATTCTGGAACGGCTCACAAATGGTATACGGAGATGGTGATGGTGTAACGTTCACTTCATTATCTGGTGGAATTGATGTAATTGGCCACGAATTAACGCATGCTGTTACAGAGTATAGCTCAGATTTAATTTATCAAAATGAATCAGGGGCATTAAATGAAGCTATTTCAGATGTTTTTGGTACATTAGTAGAGTATTATGATAACCGTAACCCAGATTGGGAAATTGGTGAAGATATTTATACGCCTGGTAAAGCTGGAGATGCGCTTCGCTCTATGAGTGATCCAACGAAATATGGTGATCCAGACCACTACTCTAAGCGTTATACTGGTACTAGTGACAATGGTGGTGTTCATACAAACAGCGGTATTATTAACAAAGCAGCTTATTTATTAGCGAATGGTGGTACGCATTACGGTGTTACTGTGAATGGCATTGGTAAAGATAAAGTAGGAGCGATCTATTACCGTGCAAATACGCAATATTTCACTCAATCTACTACTTTTAGTCAAGCACGTGCTGGATTAGTACAAGCTGCAGCGGATTTATATGGTGCTAACTCTGCAGAAGTAGCAGCAGTTAAGCAATCATATAGTGCTGTTGGTGTAAACTAAGACTTTAAGAGATAGTTATTAATAAAATACCTCAAAAATAAAGAAGGAGCCTATGCTCCTTCTTTATTTTTTTCTCCATTTTTTCCACAAATAAAACAATCCAATAGCGCCTGCGATTGTTACAATCCACTTTGCTTCATTTGTTCCATTTATAACGTGATATGCAGAATATACTTCAATCAATAAGGCCGGTATTTTCCCTATTGTGCTGGCAATACTGAAGGAGAGTAATGACATCTTACCTAGAGCCGCAAATAAAGTCACGATACTTGATGGGATGAAAGGTATCAATCGAAACGATAGAACGAGTAGAAAGGCCTCTCTACCTTCTACATAAAGAAGACGCTCTACCTTTGGATACTTATTTACTTTATCGTGAGTGAACTTTTGAAGGCCCATGCGGTAAATATAAAACGAGATAATAGCCCCTAATGCTTCGCCTACGATCGAAATAACAGTACCATTTGTTACGCCAAAGAGCTGTATATTAATGGCGGTTAAAAAAATACTAGGGATAAAACCTAAAAGACTAATGATGATGTTAATTAAGATACTAAGTGGAATTGCGATTGAATAGTATTCTGTTAAGAAATTTTGAATCGTTTCAGCCATTGTTTAAAATCCTTTATCTTTTTTTGCATTACACCATATTTCGATTATATAGGCAAGGATAAATTTACATAATGTAGAAAACGTTGATAAAACACCGTTAATATACTATATAAGGGTATTGGGTATATTAAGTCAGGGGTATATTTTTATTTTTAATAAACCACCGGATAAACCCTTTAGATATGGGGTTTATCCGGTGGTTTTAGGGATGGATTAAATCGGGAAATAATCATAAAAATATAGGGGTATATTTATAGAAGGGGAGAAAATAGCGATTCTATGAAAATCGGTTGATAATATGGCAAAATAGGTGAGGAATTTAAAAAATGTGTATGTTTTTTCGTGTGAAATTGACTTTTAGTGAAGTTGAGATAATAATCATGGAAGAGGTGATATGATGAAACGAATAAGCAGTCTTTTCTTCAGTAGTTTATTGGCATTAATGCTGATCTTAAGCGGATGTGCAGGAAAAGAACAAAAGCCAGAGAAACAGACAGGGAATCAAGCTACATCGGTAGAAAAAATCAGTGATAATATTTTAGATGAAATGGAAGGACCACCTAAAAATGGTCATACGATTGAAAGACATGTAGGCAAGTCAGAAGAGGATTTGAAGAATCGCTTGAAGACAGATAAAGTGTCAGCTGCAAGTACATACTATGATAAAGAAACAGCGACGAAAGCTGTAAAAGATAGCTTGAAGCAACACGACAAGGAAATTCAAGATTGGTTAAAAAATTCTAAAGAGGCTCGTCTCGTATTAAATACAACTCATTCATTCCCGGTTGGAAAAACGGTAATAAAGAAAAATATGAGTGTAAAAGACAAGTTAGTAAAAACTGTTACTGTTTTAGCAAGAGATAAGTCAGGGGAATTAGGGTTTAAGATTATTACTTCTTATCCATCTGATAAATAAGAAGGGGGAGTACATTATGTATACGACATTACAATACTTTCTTAAATCGTACTGTACGTTAAGTATTCATGAGGATGAAATAGTAAGCGTGATGGAAGAGTTTATTGAACAAGAAGACGAAGAAATCGTTTTGAAATTACGTGATGAATTAATAAATATGAAGAAAAAGAACGCGTGGGAAGTGGCGTGTGTATTAGCTGCGAAGCAAGGAAATCGTATGTGGTCTTTAGAAGAAACGAAAGACCATCTTGAAACTTTTTTACTATTACTGCAAAAGAAAAAGGCGTGATTTAATCACGCCTTTTTCTTTATGTTATTCGGTTAATATTATCTATTCTTTTGGAGCGCTTTTATATACGCTTTTTGAAATTTGTCCATTTGATATTACTTCCCCGTTTTGTGTTACTTTTTTATACGTAACTGCTGTGATTTTATCACTAGTTCTACTAATTACTTGAGAAGAAACTTCAACATTTTTACCAGTATTTGTACCGAAAATGCGTGTAGTAATAATACCTCCATTTGAAAATGCTTGAATATAAATATGATTGCCTGTATTATTTTTAAATTTTAAATCTGGACCATAATCTGCTACTGCTGCATCTTGCCCAAGTGGTAAATAATTTACCGGCATTGAATGGTTGCTTCGAGAAACAATGCCTAAATCTGCCCTTAAAGCTGCGCTGTATAATGTACTACTGACTTGGCAAACTCCTCCGCCTGCACTTTGTATTACTTTACCTTGTGAATATACTGCTGCAGATTTATAACCATGTGCAGCATCAGTTACGCCAACGCGGCCGTTAAAACTAAATGTTTCATCAGGTGCGACAATAACCCCACTTAAAGTATTAGCTGACTTATTTACGTTAAATGATTGATTTCCGTTACGGCCAGCCATTGGAGTAGAATATTCAGCAATGACTTCTTTAATACCCATTTTCTGTATGTCTTCTGTAGAACGTTCTGGTTTTATGAATGTAACTGGTAATGTAACATCTGATTTACCAGTAGTAATAGCTTCGTTTGTTAAACTGTTTAGTTTTCCTTTATCAATTTTTTCTCCGTTTTGGCTTTGACTAACATTTACTGTTGAGCCTTCAATACTTAATTCTGCATTAACAGGATTTTTTAATGTTTCATTATATTTATCTTTTATAAAGGTTTCATAAGCTGTTGTATTTAATTGTGGTGTTAATTTATAGTCCCGTTTTAATTCACCGTTTTCAGCTTGCTTACGCATTTTGTAACGATTCATTACGTTTCCTTCTTGTTCTTTGAATATTTTGTCAATAATATCTTTCTCTTTATAATTTACCCCTAAATCTTTCCATGTGTAAGTTTGTTTATCGTTTTGGAATATGTAGGTAAGGGATTTTTGATCTAATTCAGTTACCTTTTGATTAATAATTGCTTGAATGTCTTTCTTATTTTTTCCATCGAGAGAAATACCTTCAAATGTAGTATTTGGTAATGCAGTAGTATCTAATTGATTATTTAATTTGGATACATATTGATATCCCCCAACACCGCCTACACAAAGTAATATGCCCCCGGCAATTGCAGAACCAATCAGTATTTTACTTAGCTTCATTTATTTCCCCCCAGAAATTTATGTATAAATATATTTATTACATTTTTTGTATAAAAATGATGAAAATAACATTATGTACGTACTAGTATACTATTATTTTCACTGCGTGTGTAACGTTTTCATAAAAAATGTTACACGGATGTAATAATTGTCACTTATTGTCACAATGTGTATGAAAAATATGTTGAAAATTATAATAAAAAGGCTGTCTAGAAAGATCTAGCAGCCTTTTTATTATAATTTTTTATGTTCATTTTTATTCGTAACACCGAGATGTTTTTGAAGGGTAGTTGAAATAGTATCGACGCTTTTTTCATTTGGAACGTAATAATAAATACCACCTATATATTTATCTGTACCTTCTACTTGCATTTTTTCCATCTTTAAATTTGAATCCATTGAATTTTTTGTAATTGTCATCATATCATCAAAAGTTAAATTGGTTTTTAAATCTTTATCGACAGCGTCTAGTAGGCCACCGATTTTATTAATGGAATTAAGAGATAGTGCCTTTTCAGCAATGGCCTCTAATACAAGCTGTTGTCGTTGGCCACGCATATAATCACTATCGATGTGACGAGTTCTAGCTAGTGCCAGTGCCTCTTCTCCATTTAAATGTTGACGTCCTTTTTTTAGATGAATTGCATCTGCTTCATCTTTACTATTTTGCTCTGTGAACTCAACTGGAACGTCTACAGTAATACCACCAAGAGAATCAACAATTTTAATAAATGATTTAAAATTGAATTTTACATAGTAGTCAACTGGAACATCTAAAAAGTTCTCTACCGTATCAATTGTGCTGTCTACACCACCGAATACGTGCGCATGTGTGATTTTATCGTATTTATCACGTGATTTAATGTAGACGCGTGAGTCACGTGGAATGCTTACAAGTTTAACGGATTTATCGTTTTTATTAATTGTTGCAAGTAATAACGCATCTGTTCGAGTTGCTTTTCCATAACCTTTTTCCCTAATATCACTTTCATCAACACCCATAATTAGTACAGAAATATTATCGGTCATAGGTTTAACAGCTTTTTCACGTTTACTGGACTTATCTCCTCGACCTAGTTCAGCATAAGCATTATTTAAGACGGACTTTGCTTTACTGTATATATGGAAGGAGTAGCCTCCTGCTCCAAGTGCTACAATTAGTAATGGAATAAGAAGGAACCAAAGTAGGCGTTTTTTCTTTGAGCGTCCTTTTTTGGCTCGCGTATTGTTGTTCGTGTCGGATTTCATCATTTTTTCTCCTTTAAAACTATCAAAGTGTATACATTTAGAAGTGTACTCAAACACATAAAAAATATTTTACGCTAAATAAAAACGATTGTACATGTATAAAAAATAGATGTCTTGATTATTTATCCCGCATTAACGGGCAGTAAAACTCCCACCTCAAAGTCCAGCGAATGCAAGGAAGTTAGGTGGGAGTTAACTGCCCGTAAAAGCCCGATTGGTGAAGGCTAATACTCAGAGGGGGGATAGCCCCCTCTGAGTAAAGTTTCACTGTATAAGACATCTATTCGTTATTGTATACAAAAGATAGGGATAAGAAAATGATAAAATTTTACCTAATTACAACATAATGCTTACGATAATTGCAGATAAAATACTAACGAGAGTAGCTCCATATAGTAATTTAAGGCCAAACCTCGCAACAACGTTTCCTTGTTCTTCGTTTAGTCCTTTTACCGCACCTGAAATAATACCAATGGAAGAAAAATTGGCAAAAGACACAAGGAAAACAGAAATAATACCAACTGTACGGGGAGAAAGGCTATTAGAAATTTTACTAAGGTCCATCATTGCGACAAATTCATTCGTTACAAGCTTTGTTGCCATAATACTGCCAGCTGCGACAATTTCAGAACTTGGTACACCGATAAGGAATGCGATAGGTGCAAATACATAGCCGATTAATTGTTGGAACGTAATACCGAATATAATGAGGAACAGGTCATTAATACAACTAATTAATGCGACGAACCCGATGAGCATAGCGCCGACAACAATGGCTACACGAAAACCATCAAGAATGTATTCTCCAAGCATTTCAAAAAAGCTTTGTTTTTCACCTTTGATTTCTAAAATATCTTCGTCATCTTTAACGTCGTAAGGGTTAATGATGAGTACGATAATAAAACCGCTAAATAAATTGAGAACGAGTGCAGTTACTACATATTTAGGTTCAATCATTGTCATATAGGCACCTACGATAGACATAGATACGGTTGACATAGCAGAGGCACAAAGTGTATAAAGACGGTGTTTTGGAATTTGAGCTAATTGCTTTTTCACTGTAATGAAAACTTCGGATTGGCCGACAATGGCAGAAGCAATAGCGTTGTAAGATTCTAATTTCCCAAGACCATTTATTTTACTAAGAAAGTACCCGATCCAATGAATGAAAAATGGTAGTATTTTGAAATGTTGTAATATACCAATTAAAACAGAAATAAAGACGATTGGTAATAATACATTAAGGAAAAATGGCATTTCACCTTTATTTGCAAGTCCACCAAATACGAAATTTATTCCATCAGCAGCATACTCGAGTAGTTTGGTAAACAAACTGGAAATGATTCTAATAAGTATGAGGCCGATTTCTGTATTTAATAGTAAATAGGTTAAAATTAACTGTATAATGAGCATGATAAAAATTGGTTTAAATTTAATATGCTTCTTATTATTGCTAGCGATATAAGCGAGCAAGAAAACAACAATTAGTCCGACGAAAAAAGTAATGAATTTCATGGTAAGCCCCCTAAAAGAGATATTCTGCTATATATGTTTTTCATTTCAAGGGAGAATATGCATCTTTGGTAAAGAAAGGAATAGAGAGAGTATGAATATATGTAGAGTGCATCACGTTGCAATTATTTGTTCGAATTATGAGACGTCAAAGGATTTTTATACTAGAATATTAGGGTTTAAAGAAATGAATGAAGTATATAGAAAGGAACGAGATTCTTATAAATTAGATTTATGTGTAGGAGAAGAGTATCAAATCGAATTATTTTCATTTTCAAATCCACCTGAGCGCAAAAGTTTTCCAGAAGCAGCCGGTCTTAGACATTTAGCATTTGCTGTTACAAATATAGAAGAAGCTATGAAGCATTTAAATCAATGTGGTGTTGAGACCGAACCGATCCGTATTGATGAAATAACGGGGAAGAAATTCGTCTTTTTCCAAGACCCTGATGCTTTACCTTTAGAATTGTATGAGGTTTGAAAATTGGTGGATTTTATATAGAGTTGCTGTCCAATAATTGAAGAAACTAAAGTGAAACTTCTTTTTAAAAAGGAGGTGTAACTTTAGCTAAGAAAGCTAAAGAGCATATGTGGATATTTTAAAATTATTGATGGTAGTCCTTCTTATTGGGTTAACAGCATTTTTTGTGGCTGTTGAATTTGCAATTATTAAGGTACGTAGCAGTCGTATTGATCAACTCGTTAGTGAAAAAAGACGAGGTGCACTGGCAGCAAAAAAGGTAACTACAAATTTAGATGAATATTTATCGGCCTGTCAGCTAGGTATTACAATTACTGCTTTAGGGCTCGGGTGGTTAGGGGAACCAACTATTAAACATTTACTCGAACCGTTGTTTTTAAAATTGCAATTCTCACCTGCAATTTCTAGTACAGTTTCATTTATTATTGCCTTTGCAGTAATTACATTTTTACATGTTGTCATTGGGGAACTTGCTCCAAAGACATTTGCTATACAAAAAGCAGAACAAGTTAGCTTATTGTTATCGAAACCACTTATTTATTTTTACCGAGTTATGTATCCGTTTATTTGGGCTTTGAATGGTTCAGCGAGGGGTGTAACTGGTTTATTCGGATTACATCCAGCTTCTGAACATGAAGTAGCTCATTCAGAAGAAGAATTAAGGTTAATCTTATCTGAGAGCTATGAGAGCGGAGAGATTAACCAAAGGGAATTTAAATATGTAAATAATATTTTTGAATTTGATAATAGAGTAGCAAAAGAAATTATGGTACCTCGTACGGAAGTTGTAGGCTTATATGAGGACGAACCATTTGAAACACATATTAAAGTAATCGCGCAAGAAAAGTACACGAGATATCCTGTATTTGGTGAAGATAAAGATGAAATTATTGGGATGGTTAATGTAAAAGATTTATTTATTCGGTATATGGATGGTAATCGGGACGAGGAGTGCTCGATTATGCCATATACAAGGCCAGTTATTGAAGTGCTAGAAAATATTCCGATTCATGATTTACTATTACAAATGCAAAGAAAACACATTCCATTAGCTGTATTGTATGATGAATATGGTGGTACAGCAGGGATTGTTACACTAGAAGATATTTTAGAAGAAATTGTTGGAGAAATTCGAGATGAATACGATGAAGATGAGAATCCACCTATAGAGCATGTAAGTGAAGGTTATAAAATCGTAGAGGGAAAAGTGCTTATTAGTGAAGTAAATGATTTGCTTGGCATACATTTAATTGCTGATGATGTAGATACAATTGGTGGCTGGATTATGGTACAAAAACAAATCGTTGCTGAAGGAGATATTATTGAGAAACACGGTTTTTATTTTAAAGTCCTTGAAAAGGATATGCATCAAATTAAACGAGTGGAAATAAGGAAAGTAGAAGAATGATTTTCTATAAACTTTAATAAAAAGGATATACAGAAAAATAAATGTTTGCGCTTTCAAAAAAGGTGCTATATAGTGAAGGTGGATACTGAAAAATTCTTCTGAATGATACTCGTGTTTTTAGAGGGCGGATTTTTTGGATAAGGATTTAGAATGAAAAAGTATAGGTGATAAAAATGATAGCAACGAAGGATATACGTATAGAAAAAGATTTTTTAGGTGAAAAAGAAGTACCAAGTGCAGCTTATTATGGTGTACAAACATTACGTGCCGTAGAAAACTTCCCAATTACAGGATATCGCATTCATCCATCACTCATTACAGCAATGGCAATTGTGAAAAAAGCGGCGGCGCTTGCGAATATAGACACTGGTTACTTAGCTAAAGACATTGGACATGAAATTGCAGAAGCAGCGCAAGAAATTGTTGATGGAAAGTTTCATGATCAATTTATTGTGGATCCTATTCAAGGCGGAGCCGGAACTTCTATTAATATGAATACAAATGAAGTAATTGCGAATAGAGCGTTAGAACGTATGGGATATGAAAAAGGTGCGTATGCGAAAATTAGCCCAAACACTCATGTGAACATGGCCCAATCAACGAACGATGCGTTTCCAACAGGGATTCATATTGCAACTCTTATGATGTTAGAAAAGCTTCTTATAACAATGGAAGAACTTCATTCTGCTTTTCGTAAAAAAGCAAAAGAGTTTGATCACGTTATTAAAATGGGACGCACACATTTACAAGATGCAGTTCCAATTCGCCTTGGACAAGAATTTGAAGCGTATAGCCGAGTGCTTGCGCGTGATATAAAAAGAATTAAACAGTCTCGTCAACATTTATATGAAGTGAATATGGGCGCGACAGCTGTTGGTACAGGATTAAATGCAAATCCTACGTATATTGAACAAGTGGTAAAATATTTAAGAACGTTTAGTGGATTCCCACTTGTTGGTGCAGAGCATTTAGTTGATGCAACGCAAAATACAGATGCATACACAGAAGTATCTGCAGCACTTAAAGTATGTATGATGAACATGTCTAAAATTGCAAACGATCTTCGTATTATGGCGTCGGGTCCACGTGTTGGGTTAGCTGAAATTCAATTGCCAGCACGTCAGCCAGGTTCATCGATTATGCCAGGAAAAGTAAATCCAGTTATGGCAGAAGTGATTAACCAAGTCGCATTCCAAGTAATTGGAAACGATCATACAATTTGCTTAGCATCAGAAGCAGGACAATTAGAGTTAAACGTAATGGAGCCTGTGCTTGTATTTAATTTAATTCAATCTATTAGTATTATGAATAATGGATTCCGTGTATTCCGTGAATATTGTATTGAAGGAATTACGGCAAATGAAGAATTGTTGAAGCAATATGTTGAGAAAAGTGTTGGAATTATTACAGCAGTAAATCCTCATATTGGTTATGAAGTAGCATCTCGTATTGCACGTGAAGCAATTGAAACAGGAAAATCTGTTAGGGAGTTATGTTTAGAACATGGTGTACTGACAGAAGAGGAATTGGATATTATTTTAGATCCATTCGAAATGACTCACCCTGAAATTGCTGGAGCTTCTTTATTAAAAAATAAAAAAATGTAATGTGAAAAACACCGATCCTCTTGGATCGGTGTTTTAGTTTTAAAAGATATTAAATACAGCGTTTAATTGAAGTAAGCTAATAACAGCTAAGAAGATTAAACTGTATTTCATTGCTGTTTTAAATAGAGCAGATTCTTTACCAACTAGTCCAACTGCGGCACAAGCAACTGCTACAGATTGTGGTGAAACCATTTTTGCCATTGTACCACCTACTACGTTTAAGGCAACGAGTGTAGAAGGAACGATGTTTAACTGGTCTGCTGTTACTGCTTGAAGTGGTGCGAATAAAGAACCACTTGAAACTACTGAACCTGTAATGAATACGCCAATCCATCCTAAGATTGGAGAAAGAACTGGGAATGCATTACCAGTAGAAGAGAATGCAAGTCCAAGTGTAGATGACATACCAGAGTAGTTCTCTACGTAAGCCAAAGCGATAACGCTACAAATTGTATATACTGGAGCTTTTAATTCTTTCATTGTTTCAATCATTAATTCTTTAACCATTTTACCTTTTACGCGGTAAACAATAAGTGAAACGATAATTGCTAGTACAATCGCAGTAGTTGTAGAAGAGAATACATCAAATTTGAAAACAGCTGCGAAAGGTGTATCAGCTTTTGTAATTGGTGTAGTTTTCATAACAGCATTATGAAGACCAGGGAACTGAATGTTAAATACTAAGTTTGCTAACGCACCATCTGGAGCAAATAAAGCTTTAATCGGTTTTAAGTTAAAGATTGTTACAAATGCAGTTAAGAATACGAATGGAGACCAAGCATATAAAATTTGATTGAATGTATGTGATACTTTAGTTTCTTGTTTTTCTTCTTTAGTAGAAGATTTTGGTTGCCAAACACGTAAGAATAATGCAAGAGCAATCATACTTACAACTGCTGCGAAAATATTAGTAAGTTCTGCACCTAAGAAGTAAGTTACAGCGAATTGAGTAATAGCGAAAGAAACACCACTTACAAGAATACCTTGCCAAGTTTCTTTAATACCTTTAATTCCATCGACCATTGAAACAAGTAAGAAAGGTAAAATAATACTAATGAAAGGTAAAATAAGAACAGTTTGACGACCAATAGTTAATGCGTCAAGTTGAGTTAATTGTGCTGGCACTGTAACTGGAATACCCATAGCACCCATAGCACCACCAGCAATATTAGCTACTAAACAAATACCTGCTGCTTTTAATGGATTAAAGCCCATACCCACAAGTAGTGCAGCTGTAATAGCAACTGGAACCCCTAGACCAGCTGCGCCTTCTAAGAAAGCACCGAAAGAATAAGCGATTAATAATACTTGTAAACGTTGATCATTTGTAATGCTTGAAATACTATCGCGAATAATATTGAATTGCTCTGTTTTAACAGTTAATTTGTAAAGGAAAATTGCGGCGATAACGATAGTACAAATTGGATAAAATCCAGATAAAACACCGAATCCGGCAGATGCTACAGCTACTGTTGCTGGCATTTTATAAACAAATATTGCAAGGATAATAGCGACGATCACACTATAAAGACCAGCCATGTAACTTTTCATTTTGAATCCCATTAAACAAATGATGAAACAAAAGATTGGAAGTGCTGCGATTAGTGCAGATAACCAAATATTGTTTAATGGGTCATAAATTTGTGTCCAAGTACTCATAATAATGACAACTCCTATCTATTATATGTGAAGAAATTCACATTATTTGTGAAACTATTCACAATCAACTTACATGCTTAGTATATTCTCCTTCAACACTATTGTCAACGTAAAAAAGTATAATTATTCCATAATAGTGTTAAAAGAAAAGCTTTGTTCATAAAGTAGACAAAAAACACACTCAAATGAATTTAAGTGTGCTGTATAAACTATTTGCATATTATTTTGCTTATTCAGATGGCATGTTCTCTGGTGTATATTAGATGCTGTCTTTTATATCGAGTATAAAGTTTAATATATGCATTTATCTGTTCTGTTTGATCTAGTGAGGGAGGCACGTTGAGTGGATTTAATAGGAAGTTTTGCACAATAGTCCAACCGCTTGCAATACGAATAAAAAATTAGAAACAAATTTTTAATATCACATCATCTCTTTTTACTGAAAATTCCTTTTAACGTAACAAAGAGGTTAATTATAGTTCAACTACATTACGATAGGTTATCAATTATAGACGGTATTTTACAATACCGTTACTGTGCATTTCAATGAGGTGAAAATATAACAAAAAGCCTGATAAAACAACGTTTGCAAGCAAAGTATTCGTAGGCCATTATTTTGCTTTTTCGTTATATCATATAGTATAATATTCAAAATCAGCAAGGATTTTTTCCTGAATTTTTGCTGATAAAGATGGAAAAATTTTTCGGCTTTATAGGTTGATAAAGTTATGTCGTAACAGGAAATATAAGAACAGATATATAAATAAATAAAAAGAACATAAAAACGCAAATAAAAACGAAAATGAGGGGAACTTTATGAGCCAAAATCAATTCGAATGTCGTATTTCAGAAGAAGATGTACAAATGTTAAGAGCGTTAGCTCACCCACTTCGTCTACGTCTAGTAATGGAACTTATGCAAAGAGGAACATGTAATGTAACACAACTACAGGAAGTATTAGAAATTCCGCAATCAACGGTTTCACAACATTTAACGAAGTTAAAGCAAAATAAAGTAGTGCGCTTTGAAAGACGAGGATTAGAAGTGTATTATCAAATTCATAATGATAAAGTAAGTGCGGTAGTAAAAACATTATTTTCATAAAATTTGAATATTGTGGAAAAAGACGTATGTAATATACGTCTTTTTTTATTTGTCAGAAAGGTAGCGAGAGAGTAAATATTAGCATGTGAGGAAGAAATGACTATTAATCAACATGCTGCCTTACCGAATATATTCTAAAAGGAAAAGAAAAAATAGAAAGGAGTGTAGTAAGCAAAAGGAGGGATAGTAGTATGGATGTGAAACGTGTGAAACAAATCTTATCTTCTTCAAGTAGAATTGACGTTACATATGAGGGCGTACCAGTATGGATTGAGAGCTGTGATGAGCAGAAGGGGAGTGCTCAAGTGTATGATGTATCTAATCCTGGTGAGAGCGTTCATGTGGACGTGACAGCTTTAGAGGAGAAATAATAAAAAAGACGCTTCTAATTTTAGAAGCGTCTTTTTGTTATTCCATCATATGTGCAATTTTCTTAGAGAACATCAGAAGTACTAATCCCAGTACAATTACGATAATACCGATGCTTGCGAATACTTCTAAATATCCTAAAGATTGAGTGAAAGCGGCTAATTGTCCTGCTAATAAGTTTGCGAAGCCAGTACCAGCTAACCATACACCCATTAATAATGATGCTAATTTAACAGGAGCGATTGCACTTACCATAGATAATCCGATTGGTGATAAGAATAACTCACCGATTGTGTGGAACATGTAAGTGAATACAATGAATAGTAAATTTGCTTTCATTGTAATGTTACCTTCATCGCTACCAGTTTTTAAAACAGCTAAAGTTAGAACTAAATATCCAATCCCTAGTAAAATCATGCCTAATGCCATTTTTGTTGGGATTTTCAAATCACCATTTTTTGTTTTTGAAAGCTTAATCCATAACGCAGAAACAGGTAATGCTAGTAAGATAATGAATAGTGGGTTTACAGATTGGAACCAAGGTGTTGGAATTGTAAATCCACCGATTGTACGATCTACGAACTTATCTGTGTAAAGTGTTAAAGAACTACCAGCTTGCTCAAATCCTGCCCAGAAGAATACTACGAAACAAGTTAAAATTAAAATTGCAGCAGTACGTTTTTTCTCTTGTGTTGTTAAAGGTTTTTTCTCAATTGCTTTTGCATTTTTTTCTTTAGATTGTTTACCTACAACAGTTGTTCCGATAGACCCTAAGTAACGAGGTGCTAAGAAATTAAAGGCAAGCTGCCCAATAATCATACCGATACAAGCTGTTAAGAAACCGTATCTATAATCTGCGAAGTAACCGCAAATGAATGGAGCGATAAGAGCTCCTAAGTTAATCCCCATGTAGAAGATAGTGAAGGCACTATCACGACGAGAATCATTTTCGCTATATAATTGACCTAATAAAGTCGAAATATTTGGTTTGAAGAATCCGTTACCAATAACTAATAATCCTAATCCTAAGAAAAGTCCAGTTTTTGTGTTCATTGAGAATAATACAAAGTTACCAATTGCCATGATGATACCACCAATAGTAATGGCATGTCGCTTCGTAATGAAATGGTCAGTTAACCAACCACCAATAATAGGTGTGAAATATACAAGCATTGTGAAAATACCGTAAATTTGAACTGCAACTGCTTTATCAAATCCTAAACCGCCGCTTACTAAGCTCGTTGTTAAATAAAGAACTAATAAGCCACGCATTCCGTAATAACTAAATCTTTCCCACGCCTCTGTAAAGAACAACAAGTATAACCCTGGTGGATGTTTTTTTGGTGATTGTTGCTCTCCAGCTTTGTCTAATTTTAAAGCTGCATCCATTTTTGTTTCCCCCTAATCCTGTATAACGGATATTTATGTAATCATTTTAATTTACAAAATATTTAGAAGTCAATAGAATTATATGGAAATAGAAAGAAAATTTCTAAAAAAGTTCTATTTTTCTTCAACCGTTACTGTATTTTGCCCTGAAAACGAGATGATAAGCGTTTTCAAATGTAATAATTGAATTCTAAAAGAAAATAAAATAGTGATTAATCAGAAAATTTAGATTAAAAAATATTCTGATATAAAGAAAATATACTCTATTTACTTTTATAATATAACATATTGGGAATAAAAATACAAAACGAAATAATGTGACATTTAAGTGAATTGAAAAATAACCAGCTCCATAGAAGCGAGCTGGTTAAGGAAATATTATTTAACAAAGCGCTTTTCGATGTCATCTAGTAATAGGTTAGCAGCCATTACACCGCCAGCTGTATTCCAAATAACATCGTCGACTTTGTATGCTTTACCATTCTTTACGGCATTTAAATTTTTAAATAGAGGATCGTTTATATATTCTTTTTCTAGTTCAGATCCTTTTTTCTCATTTCCTTTATCGAATGTGAAGTAGAATAATACGTCACCATCCATAGCAGAAATACGCTCTTTAGATACGTTACGCTCTGCAAAATCATCTTTATTTTGATCTCCAGGACGTTTAAATCCAAGTTCTTTTAAAATAACACCAGAGAATGTATCGCCATGATAAATACGAACATCACCAGGCATGAAACGAACCATAGAGATTTCTTGATTTACTTTATCGCCAAGTTTGCCTTTTAAATCTTTCATACGTGATTCGTAATCAGCTACAACTTTTTGACCTTCTTTTTCTTTATTTAATGCTTTTGCATAAAATTTGAAGTTATCTTTCCATTCACCACGTAATGTTTCTGAGAACACAGTAGGTGCAATTGCTTTTAGTTGTTCGTACACTTTTTCGTGGCGCATTTTGTTACCGATAATTAAGTCTGGTTTTAAAGAAGCGATTGTTTCAACGTTAACTTGTCCTTCATCACCAACAACTTTTACATCTTTCATTTTATCCTTAATATGTGGATACCATGGGTCACCAGTCCAAGACTTTACAGCACCAACTGGTTTCACACCTAATTCAAGTAAAGCTTCAGTTCCTTCATTTGTTAAGATAACTACACGTTTTGGATTAGCAGGAACTTCTGTTTTACCCATTGCATGTTCTACAGTAACCACTTCTTTTTTAGTATCTTCTTTTGGAGATTCTTCTTTGTTATTTGATTTTCCACAAGCGCTTAAAAGCATTGAAAATGCTAGTAAAAATACAAATACTGTAAACGATTTCTTCCGCATGAAATTCATTATGTACCCCCTATATGTTGAGAATATTTTTCAATAGCAAGCATGATATTAAGCCTTTATCTTTTAATTGTCAATATATATGGGTGAAAATAATTCTCATTTCCGTTGACAATGAGAATTAAGTTGAAATACACTAACAACGTATCATTATACATTGAAGGGGAAACGCTGCATGTTATTAAAAACAAATCGAGCAAAATGGATTGGATTATTTGTTGGAATCATTGCAGTCGTCATTTGTATTTGGGGAAGTATTATTTTCGGATATACAAATACGAGTTGGAAACTAGCATTGGATGCTTTTTTCCATTTTAACGGTTCCAATGAACATATTATTATTGAAAATGTACGTCTGCCTAGGGCGTTAATTGCAGCTAGTGTTGGTGCTAGTTTAGCCATTGCTGGTTGTCTTATGCAAACTTTAACGAAGAATCCACTTGCTTCTCCAGATTTTATTGGATTAAATTCAGGTGCTGCGTTCTTCATAGTTGTAGCAATTGTAATCTTTTCCGTGACATCATTATCAGCTTTCACATGGATTGCTTTTTTAGGAGCGGCGGTTGCAGCTGTACTTGTATTTGCTTCTAGTTCTTTAGGAAAAGAAGGGACTACTCCTCTTAAGTTAACGTTAGCAGGGGTAGCAATTAGTGCGTTATTTTCATCATTAACACAAGGATTACTTGTGTTAAATGAAAAAGCACTTGAAGAGGTATTATTTTGGCTTGCTGGATCTGTGCAAGGGAGAAAGTTAGAAATTTTACAATCTGTATTCCCGTATTTATTAATAGGATGGATTGCATCTCTTATGATGGCAGGGAAAGTAAATACATTGATGATGGGAGAAGACGTCGCGAAAGGACTTGGACAACGAACAATTTTAATGAAATCGTTCGTGTTACTTATTATTGTACTGTTGTCTGGTGGTTCAGTTGCGGTTGCTGGCCCAATTGGATTTATTGGAATTATTACTCCGCATTTTGCTAGATTTCTTGTTGGAGTTGACCACAGATGGAGAGTGCCCTATAGCGGATTGTTAGGTGCAATACTACTAATATTGGCTGATATAGCAGCAAGATATGTCATTATGCCACAAGAAGTACCAGTGGGAGTTATGACAGCATTTATTGGAGCACCGTTCTTTATTTATATTGCACGTAAGAGAGGGCTTAGCAAATGAAGAAATATATTCCGTTTCGTATAGGAAAAGGCGAGCTCTCGTTTTTAATGTATAAACGAGCTTGTCTCGTCTTGTTAAGTTTACTAGTTGTTTTAATAGGATTATTCTTTGCGAGCGCAGGTATGGGAGACATGAAAATTGCTCCTTATGACGTATGGCAAGCAATTACCGGAAATGGCGATGCGATGTCTAACATGGTTGTAAATAAGTTTCGTATGCCACGTATTTTAATTGCTATCCTTGTAGGAATTGCGCTTGCGGTAGCGGGCTGTATTTTACAAGGGCTCGTTCGAAATCCACTTGCTTCTCCTGATATCATCGGGATTACGGGCGGGGCAAGTGTCGCAGTTGTATTATTTTTAGCGCTATTTAGTGATAAAAATAATGCACTAACGGTAAGTATTCATTATATGCCGCTCGCAGCTTTTGCAGGAGCAACGATTGTAGCGGTTTTTGTATACTTATTTGCATGGAAAAATAATGGATTATCACCAATTAGTCTCGTTTTAATTGGTGTTGGATTTTGGGCATTAACGAAGGCGGCAACGACTTTGTTTATGTTATTAGCACCAATTTATCAAGCGAGTCAAGCGAATGTATGGATTACAGGTACCGTTTACGGATCTTCTTGGCAAAATGTTATGGTACTTGCGCCTTGGGTTCTCATTTTAACAGTAATATCATTTATCGCAGCTAGGCATTTAAATGCACAAGAGCTAGGGGATGATATAGCGGTAGGACTTGGGGTTCCTTTAACAAAGTCGCGTGTATTTATGTTATTACTTAGTACAGCTTTAATTGGTGGTGCGGTAGCTTTTGCCGGAGGGATTGGATTTGTCGGTTTAATGGCACCACATATTTCACGAAGATTAGTTGGTTCTTTATACGGTGCATTACTCCCAGTTGCAGCTATTGTCGGTGCAATTCTAGTACTTGCTGCAGATTTAATAGGGCGTACAATTTTCACACCACTTGAAATTCCAGCAGGGGTATTTACATCAGCAATTGGTGCACCTTATTTTATTTATTTACTTTATAAAAGTCGGAATTCATAAAGGGAGATGAATATGCAAAAAGCATTGGAGACGAAACGCTTGACGTTGTCTTATGGTGAAACAATTATTATTGATGAGCTGAACTTAGAAATTCCAAAAGGAGAAATTACAATTTTTATTGGTTCTAACGGTTGCGGGAAATCAACTTTATTACGTTCACTAGCCAGATTATTAAAGCCAACAAATGGTGATATTTTGTTAGATAATCAAGCAATTCAAAGTATGCAAACGAAGCAAATTGCTCGTCAAATGGCGATTTTACCGCAAGGACCACAAGCACCAGAAGGACTTACAGTATTACAACTTGTAAAGCAAGGGCGTTATCCATATCAAACATGGCTGAAGCAATGGTCAGAAAAAGACGAGGAAATGGTACAGAAGGCACTTGCAGCAACAGGTATGACAGAATTTGCTGAGCGAGATGTGCATGCCCTTTCAGGTGGACAACGTCAACGTGCTTGGATCGCAATGACACTTGCACAAGATACAGATATTATTTTACTGGATGAGCCAACTACATACTTAGATATGACTCACCAAATTGAAGTGCTAGATTTATTATTCGAATTAAATGAAACAGAACAAAGAACAATTGTTATGGTATTACATGATCTAAATTTGGCATGCCGCTATGCAGATAACATTGTAGCCATTCAAGATAAACAAATATATGCACAAGGTAAACCTGAAGAAGTGGTAGATGAGAAACTAGTACGTGATGTATTCCGAATGGAGTGTCAAATTAGTACGGATCCGTTGTTTGGAACACCACTTTGTATCCCGCACGGAAGAGGAAGACGTGTAGTTAAAGAAGTTGCCCAGGCAATGAGATAAAAAAACGATGAGTGATTCATCGTTTTTTTTATTTTGTACAAGAAAATAAGAGAAAGAGAGGAATTCGTAAGCGACGTTTATACTCTTCTTCATTTTGAAAATAGGTTGAATTTGGTGTAGCTTCTTTTAATGATGTAATGGTAAATCCAGCTTGCTGTAATAATGTGAAATACTGTTCCGTTGTACGATGATATTTAATAACTTCTTGGTCAATCCATGGTTCAACCCGTTTGCCTAGTTTAAAGTAATGATCGACGAGCCAACTCGTTCTTTTACCACTTGTTTGTAAGCTTTCAAACGAAGAAGTAATTACGGGATGTTGAACGCTAAAGGTAAAGGTGCCATTTGTTTTTAAAGTTTGAAACACTTTTTGAAAAATGGTATCAAGATGTTCAATATAATGTAAGGCGAGTCTAGATGTTACTAAATCAAAAGTGGAAGAGGGGTAGGTATAATCTTTGAGGTTTAAAAAATGAACAGATCCATTTTTATTTTCTAGTTGTTTTTTAGCTTTTTCATACATAAGTTCGGAGCCTTCAATGCCGGTGTAAGAGTGGCATCCCTTTTCTAATAATTCCGCGCCAAACTTAGCGTCACCACAGCCTAAATCGAGAATTTGTTTTCCTTGTACATGACCAATGAGCTGAAAGAATACTGGTTTTTCAATGGATTCATTTGGGCTATTTTCTCGGTATCTTCGTTTCATATATTGTTCGAAAAATGCTGTGTTATTGTATACATCAGATTCTGTAAATGCCATGTTTGAAACCTCCCGAAATATTTTTTTAATTCTATCAAATATGAAAAGTAAATCATAGATTTATTGTAATGAATCATATATAATCTAAAATTGTAAGCGGTTACTTTAAACTATTTTTCTATAATAAATTCTGAAAACGTGTTAAGCTAGTAGAGGGATTATTGGAACTATTAAGACAATAATTCGCTTACATGAACGATGGGAGGCTTCACGATGTCTAGTAAAACACTTGCGAAATTTTTAGAAGAAAATTTAGAGGATTTAAAATCAAAGGGGCTTTATAACGTAATTGATCCGCTTGAGAGTTCAAATGGACCGATCATTACAATTGGCGGAAAAGAATATATTAACTTATCTTCAAACAACTATCTTGGATTAGCAACAGATAGCCGTTTGCAAGAAGCAGCAATTGGTGCAATTCATAAGTACGGTGTTGGGGCAGGAGCTGTTCGTACAATTAACGGTACTTTAGATTTGCATATTAAATTAGAAGAGACAATTGCAAAGTTTAAACATACAGAAGCAGCAATTGCTTACCAATCAGGATTTAACTGTAATATGGCAGCGATTTCAGCCGTTATGGATAAAAATGATGCAATTCTTTCAGACGAATTAAACCATGCTTCTATTATTGATGGTAGTCGTCTATCAAAAGCCAAAATTATTGTTTATAAACATTCGGATATGGAAGATTTACGCCAAAAAGCAATCGCGGCGAAAGAATCAGGTCTTTACAATAAATTAATGGTAATTACAGACGGTGTCTTCTCAATGGACGGAGATGTTGCGAAATTACCAGAAATTGTTGAGATTGCAGAAGAATTAGATTTAATGACATATGTAGACGATGCACACGGTTCAGGCGTACTTGGAAAAGGTGCAGGAACTGTAAAGCACTTCGGTCTATCTGATAAAGTTGATTTCCAAATTGGTACATTATCAAAAGCAATTGGGGTAATTGGTGGATATGTAGCAGGGAAACAAAACTTAATTGACTGGTTAAAAGTTCGTTCACGTCCATTCTTATTCTCTACAGCATTAACACCAGCTGATGCAGCTGCATGTATGCGATCCATTGAAATTTTAATGGAAAGCACAGAGCTACATGATCGTTTATGGGAAAATGGCCGCTACTTGAAACAAGGATTAAAAGAACTTGGCTTTAACATTGGGGAAAGTGAAACGCCAATTACACCTTGTATTATTGGTGACGAAGTGTTAACACAAGAGTTTAGTAAACGTCTAAATGAGGAAGGCGTATACGCAAAATCTATCGTGTTCCCAACTGTAGCTAAAGGAACAGGTCGTGTTCGTAATATGCCTACAGCAGCTCATACGAAAGAAATGTTAGATGAAGCAATTCGTAAGTATGAAAAAGTAGGAAAAGAAATGGGCATCATTTAAGTAACGACATCTTTTGAATAGCTTGCAAATGAGGAGTGGGGAAAATGAAAAAAATTCTAGTAACCGGTTCTTTAGGGCAAATTGGTTCTGAATTAGTAATGAAACTTCGTGATGTATACGGCGCATCAAATGTTATTGCAACAGATATTCGTGAAACAGATAGTGAAGTAGTAACATCTGGTCCATTTGAAACGTTAGATGTAACAGATGGACAAAAACTACATGATATCGCAAAGCGTAATGAAGTAGATACAATTATTCATTTAGCAGCTTTACTTTCAGCAACAGCAGAAAAAAATCCGTTATTTGCATGGAATTTAAATATGGGTGGACTTGTAAATGCATTAGAAGCAGCTCGTGAATTAAACTGTAAGTTCTTCACGCCAAGTTCTATCGGTGCATTCGGTCCATCGACGCCAAAAGATAATACACCGCAAGATACAATTCAGCGTCCTACTACGATGTATGGGGTGAACAAAGTAGCAGGAGAATTACTATGTGATTATTATCATCAAAAGTTTGGCGTAGATACGCGCGGTGTCCGTTTCCCAGGTTTAATTTCTTACGTAGCTCCTCCAGGAGGCGGAACGACTGATTATGCAGTTGAAATTTATTATGAGGCGATTAAAAAAGGTGCATACACCTCATACATTGCTGAAGGAACATATATGGACATGATGTATATGCCTGATGCTTTACAAGCAATCATTTCATTAATGGAAGCTGATCCAAGTAAGCTAGTGCATAGAAATGCATTTAACATTACAGCAATGAGCTTCGAGCCAGAGCAAATTGCAGCGTCAATTCGTAAACACATTCCGACGTTTACAATGGATTATGCAGTAGATCCAGCTCGTCAAACAATCGCTGATAGCTGGCCAAACTCTATTGACGCAACTGCAGCAATGAAAGAGTGGGGCTTTAAAGCAGAATACGATTTAGACAAAATGACAACTGACATGCTGGATAAGTTAAAAAAAAAGCTCACAGCTGGGTTAGTGATGAATTAATAGGAAGGGTCGATTCTTAGGAATCGGCTCTTCATCATTTTGGGAGGGAGAGAAGTCTTGTGCAAAGAGTTGACGTTGTATATGCACTAATACATGACGAAGAAACAGATAAAATATTAATGGTACATAATGTAGAACAAAATGTTTGGTCATTGCCAGGCGGGGCTGTGGAAAAAGGTGAAATATTAGAGGAAGCACTAATAAGAGAAGTGAAAGAAGAGACAGGTTTAACTGCTACGTTAGGTGGACTTGTTGCGATCAATGAAAAATTCTTTGAAGAATCAGGGAATCATGCACTATTTTTTACATTCCGAGCGAATGTAGTAAAAGGTGAACTTATTGCGGAAGATGAAGGTGAAATTTCTGCAATAGAGTGGGTGGATCGAAAAATTGTGAATGAGCGTTTTCCATACTATGACGCAGGATTTGAATCTTTATTAGAAGTAGCCATTCCGTACAAGTTTCAACCAGAAACAAAGTAATTGAACGAAAAAATAGGAGCCACAAGGCTCCTATTTTCTATTCAATCGTCTTCAGTAATAGTTTTTTCAGCAATGGTTTAATCTTCAATCGTAAATCTTCAGCATGATTTGCAACTAAGAAGTGATGGTTATAAATGTTTTTCATCAATTGATAAGTTGCTTCTTTCGCTTCGCCTTCTTCGATGAAGATACCGATTACTTCCATACCACTTTTACGCGCGAGTTTAACAGCTTCATGCGTATCTAAAATTCCGTCTTGTTGATAGTCTAGCGCAGAAGGCTCACCGTCTGTGAAGACTAGTAAGAATTTATGTTTCTCAGGTCTTTTGGCAAGTTTTTCAGAAACGATACGAATAATATATCCGTCGCGGTTATCTTCTTCTTCACGAAGTTGCATAATTTCTGGACCAACGTTTGGTAACGTTGAGTTTTTATAATTTACAACTTCATGGATAACGTTTGGTTTATCTTCAGGTTTAGCGCTAGAGGCATCTTCCCAAAATCCGCTAATAGCGTGTGGGATTTTTAAAGATTTTAAAGCTTCATGGAATAGTACAACACTCTTCTTCGTTTCTTCCATTTTGTTATACATAGAACCAGAACAGTCAACTAACAGTTGGAATGCAACATCGAGTTCTTGTGACTCTTGTCCTTTTTTATAAAACATACGCGGTTGTTTTTCGGTATAAATACGAAGGAATTTCTTACGAAGTCTTCCGTAATATTTATCGCTATTCGCATTCGTTTTATTTTCAATTGTTTTTTCGATAATTTTCTTTAATTCTTTTACATCTTTATTAACGACTGATTTGATAGCTTGGTAATCTTTTTTCTCATCTGAGTTTGGTTTGCGAGCTTCTTTAAATGTATGAGAAGCACCTACATTATACTTACCGTATGCACCGTCGTGCTGGCTAGAAGCGTGTGAAGCCCTTGCTTCTTCTGTATCAGCGCCATCAAAGTTGGATTGTGTACTTTTTTGTGAAGTACCTTGTACAGAACCAAGTGCTTGGTCGCCATCTTCTGATTCACGGGCAGTATCACCCATCATATTAGTTTTTGTTCCGCTTTCTAATTCAAAGCGTAAAAAGTTCTCGTTTTCGTTATTTTTATTTTCACGATGCCATGTGGAGAAACTTTCATCCATTTTGTTTTTATTTTCATCGTCATCTATAAGCTGCGTATCATCATTTGCTAAATCTTCGACGCGACAGTTCTTTTCGTCTGCAAGGACAGATAAGTAAAGTGGAGCATGTCCGAAATAGTTGTTAAGCATATCACTTTCAAGAAGCGCCTCTAAGCGATAGCGAATTTTCTCAACGATATACATAATATCTTCTGTGTTACGTGCTTGGAATGTTTCATGTAAAATCGCTTCAATTTGCTCAAAATATTCATTATTAAACATTTCATATTTATCGCTCGTTAATGAAAGATAGCATAGGCAAAATAGACGATCACCGTGATAATTACGAACGCGGTTTATTTCATTTTGAGAGCCGAAATAGTTGCGGTACATTTCTTTTCGACGTTTAAAAACATGCTTCGTGCCAGGACGTAAGTTCTTTACGATTTCCTCAACGCGTAAATCTTCTAATAGAACAAATAATTGTGTTAAAAACTTTTTTAGGGGCGATTCTTGCAATTCAATCGCATAAGAACGAATTAAAGTCATGTCCGAGTAATGTTTATTACCAAGTGCTTTTAAGAACACTTCGCTTTTTAATCCGATTACTGTATCTTCTTCTTTTCGATCATCCCAAAAGTGACTAATGACAACTTTCTTTTCAATTTCGTCGTAGTATGCTTTATAGCCATATTCAAGATAGGCATCGTCTTCTTTTAGAAGGGCATACATTAAATTTTCCATTTGTAGAAACAGCGACGCATCAATTTTTTTGTCACTAAAAATTTGTCTCATAAATTATCCCTCAAAGAAATAACTTTCTGCTAATTCACGGACAGTCATTTGTTCTGTTTCATCATTAAGTTTTGCAATTATGCTTCGTTCAATCGCTCGCATAACAGGAATATATACACCTAAATCACATGCGTCGATAATACCACGAATACTTGCTGCTTCTTCACTTACACGTCCATCGCGAGCTAAAGGCATAAGGTCGCTTGCAAATGCAACAAACTTTTCAATTATTGCAACATCATTTAATTTTGATTCTGCTAATAATAGTTCTTTTAATGTGTCACCTTGAATGTAAGGAACTTCAATAATAACGAAACGGTTTTTTAATGCTTCATTTAGCTCACTTGTTCCAACGTAACCTTCGTTAATCGCAGCAATTACACGGTATTCGTCATCACCGAATACAACCTCTTGTGTAAATGGGTTTGTAATCATTTTACGGTAATCTAATGCGCCGTGAAGTAGCGGTAAAGTTTCAGGTTTTGCCATATTGATTTCGTCAATATATAGGAAGTGACCGTTCTTCATTGCTTTCATAAGAGGACCGTTAACGAATGAAACTTCAGATGCACCATCTTTCGTTTGTAGTGTGTTGTATCCTAAAATACCCTCTACATCTAAGTCGACAGAGCAGTTAATGCTATGCATTGGTTTTTGGAATAAAGAAGAAAGAGTTTCCGCTAGTACTGTTTTACCACTACCAGTCGGTCCTTTTAATAGAATGTTCTTGCCAAGAAGAAGTGCTGTAATTGCATCTTCAATAATGCTATTATCAGACGCTTTATATATTTTCGTTCCGATTAAATGTGCATTTTCACCAGCTTCTTGTTTATTCTTTTCATGAATCGTAGAAAGCTGTTGTTTTAAATCAGCATGTATATGAAATTGTTCTAACATGTATTTCCCACCTAACATTATTTTCATAAAGTAATACATCTTATGATAACTTGTTTTAATATGGTATGCAAAGAAAAGGAAGGAGGATAAAGGGAAAAGAAAAAGCAATCAAGATGAAGTTGATTGCCTACAGTAAAGGAGAAATGAGCCTCATGAAAGACTCCAATATGCGTTTTTTTATACTTCTTTTTTGGAAAGAGTTCCATTTAATTTCAGTTGAATGTTTAAAATCTTCTTCAAAATCACGTTTAATATCGTGAACTGTTTTTGATTCATAAAGTACGCTAATAATTTCGTAATTCAATTCAAAGCTACGTACATCCATGTTCGCTGTTCCAATAGTTGCAATTGTATCATCAACGAGTACAATTTTTGCATGCATAAAACCATCTTTATAACTGTAAATAGAAGCACCAGCTTTTAAAAGCGGAGTGAAATAGGATTGAGATGCTTGATCACTAATGATGCTATCACTTTTACCTGGATATAAAATCCGTACATCTATTCCGGCAATTGCACTTAAGCGTAATAATGTTAAAGTTTCTTGATCTGGAATAAAGTAGGGGGTAGCGATCCAAATGGATTTTTTTGCAGAGCCCATAACAGCTAATAATGTATTACGAATACTTTTATCATCGGAGCTTGGTCCACTTGCTACGATTTGAACAGCACCTTCTGCATTTGAAATCTCTTTACCTGGGAAGTATTGTCTATTCATGAATTGATCCCAGGAATAAGTATTTAAACCACTAGAGGCATAGAGCCAGTCTTCTAGAAAGATTGCTTGTAATTTATATAATGCTTTTCCTTCTATCTTTAAATGACTATCACGCCAAACAGGAAATTTCTTGGAACGGCCAAGATATTCATCACCGACGTTGAGTCCTCCGGTAAAACCAATTTTTCCATCTACAATAACGATTTTTCGATGGTTACGATAATTGACCGTTTCAAGTAACCAAGCCGAAAAAATAGGGTCAAATTCTACTATTTCAATCCCAGCTTCTTTCATAGGTTGCAAAAATCGTCTTCTTAACGTATTACTTCCAAGACCATCATAAAGGAAACGTACAATAACACCATCTTTTGCTTTTTGTATTAAAGCATCTCGAACTTTTGTACCAATTTCATCAGATTTATAAATGTAGTATTGAATATGTATATGATGTTTTGCCTGATCTATAGCTCGCAAAATTTCTGAAAATGTTTGATCTCCGTTTGTTAAAAGTTTTGTAGTTGTTCTATCTGCGACAGGACCGCCTCCAAATTTTTGTATGACTTCTGTTAAATGTATGGAACGTTCATTTAGTGGGACTGTGAGTAATAACTCTAGTCTTCTTCCTTCTAATATTTCACGGAATAATTTTCTTTGTTCTTCTGAACGATGGAGATGTTTTTTTCTTCTCCAGCGGCTGCGCCCGAAAATAGCGTATAAAAGCACACCTATAATAGGAAGAAGTGCTAATACTAAAAACCACGCTAATGTACTTTGTGGAGATCTATTTTCTATAAAAATAACGAATGAAATTCCTACGATTGTGATGGACCATAGGGCACCGACAAATGTATATAACGAAATATACGATGTATTTAATAGGAACAGAACGATAGATACAATTATAAATATTAATAGTAATTGAACGATAGGCTTCTTCATTTCTATATAATTCCCCTAATCTTTTTTCAATATAGACTTCTTAAATAGAAGATGTAATATGACATCTTTATTATAAGGTGTTTTGCTTTTTTTACAAAATATAGACATTTCACCTATACTTTCCGCATTTGTCCTACATACAGTGTACTATCCCATTTTTTATCCCACTCTTAACGCATATGAAAATGAAAAAATCGAAAAGGAGCGGAGAAGCATGAATTATATAGAAAATAATGGATTTTATTATCGAAATCATCATCATGGAGGACACAATCATGGTGGGCACAATCATAACGGCGGACATCATCACTATGATCACCATCATCATCACGGAGGCGGATGGGGCTGGGGTGGTGGTAGTTCATGGGGAGGTGGATTTTTCCCTGGAAGCTTTGCAGGAGGAGTGTTAGGCGGACTGACAGCTGGTGCATTAACAGGTGCAACAAGTGGAGGATATTATCCAGCTCCATATCCAGTAGCTTATCCATCACCATACCCTGTAACGTATCCAATGCCATACCCAGGTTATCAGCAAATACCATATTCGTATTAAACTAAAAAAGAGGCTATCCTCTTTTTTAGTTTAATACGGTATTTATTTATAAAATACTTCCAAAATTAAGGTGAAAATATGTTAATATTTTGTTATTGTAATTCAAAAACATATACATTGATATAGAGTTTTATATTATTATTCGTGAATAGTTATGTAGTATGGTCTAATTTCTATTTCGTTATTAAAAACAAAGAGATCAGATGTGAGTGGTATTAGTTGGAAACAAGGCTTGCATAGAGCCACTTAAAGAGATTGCAGTATAATAAGGCGCGAAATCATTAGGGAGATGAGAAGCTACTAGTTATAATTGGAACGGTATAATATTGCTTTTTATTACAAATAATATTATGTTATTTTAATCGGTCTATTTAAAAAGATAATTTATGTAATGGGCTAGTATTAGAAAATGAAATATCTCTATTTCTATGAAGAGAAACAGGTTGTGTTTTAGTCAGATAGAAGCAAGGAGAGATGCGCATGCTAGAACAGAGAGGTCATGCATTATATGACTCTTCATTGCGAGATTTAAAGTTAGCATTAGATGAGTCTTCAATTGTTGCAATTACAGATCGAAAAGGTCTTATTACATATGTAAATGATAAATTTTGTGAAATCTCTAAATACAAAAGAGAAGAATTAATTGGAAAAGATCACCGTATTTTAAATTCAGGACATCATCCAAAAAACTTTTTTCAAGAATTATGGAAACGTATTTTGAATGGGAAAGTATGGACAGGTGAGATTCGGAATCGAGCAAAAGATGGTACATATTATTGGGTCAAAACAACAATTGTTCCATTTTTAAATGAAAAAGGAGAGCCATACCAGTTTATCGCAATTCGAAATGATATTAGTAGTAGAAAAGAAGCGGAACATAGATTGCGGCTAAGTGAAAGTCGTTATAGGGAACTTGCCTATCATGATGCCTTAACGAGTTTGCCTAACCGTTTACAATTAATAACGACCGTTAATAAATTGATTGCAGATAAAAAAGAATTTGGTATGATTTACTTTGATTTGGATCGTTTTAAATTAGTAAATGATACATTAGGTCATATGATAGGGGATTTACTTTTAAGCGAAGTTGCTTCAAGGTTGCATTATGTACTAGGAGAGAAAGATGTTCTGGCTAGGCTAGGTGGCGACGAATTTGTGCTGTTAACAAAAAATCATAGACAAGATGATATGAGTCAGTTAGCGACATCTGTGTTGTCATGTTTTCAGGCACCATTTATGCTGGAAGGCCATGAAGTATACATTTCAGCTAGTCTAGGACTTTGTTCTTATCCACAAGACGGACAAGATGTGGAAACTTTATTGAAAAACTCTGACTTAGCTATGTATAGTGCAAAAGAACAGGGGAGAAACGCTGCATGTTTCTTTACAGATGAGCTACGTGCGAAAATAAATCGTAGAATGAAAGTTGAGTTTGCTTTGCAAAAGGCAATTCGTGACGAAGAGTTAGATGTAGCATTGCAGCCTATTATTGATTTGAAAACGAAGAGATATTCTGGTATAGAAGCTCTAGTACGTTGTATGACAGAAGACGGACCTATTTCACCAAGCGAATTTATCCCTGTAGCTGAAGAGTCTGGACTTATTATAAAGCTAGGAGACTGGGTATTAGAAAAATCATGTCGCTTGTTTAAAACATTGCCAAATTATCAAGAAGGACTAAAGTTATCTGTGAATTTATCTATACAACAATTAATGCAGAAACGTTTTATTTTGTCCGTACGTAGCATTTTAAAGAGAACTGGTTTTCCTCCGAACCGTTTAATATTAGAAATAACGGAAAGCATTGCAGTCCGCCATTTTGATTATATTATTGCTACATTACAAGAATTAAGAAATATGGGTGTTTTAATTGCTTTGGATGATTTCGGAACTGGCTATTCTTCCTTATATTATTTAAAACAACTACCACTGGATATTGTAAAAATTGATCGTAATTTTATTCGTGAATTTCATTATGATCACGCACAACCAGAACGAACGATTGTAAAATCCGTTATCGAAATTGCTCATAGTTTAAATTTAGCAGTAGTTGCTGAAGGAGTAGAAACAGTAGAGCAAGAGAGTTTGTTACAATCAATGAGCTGTGATTATGTGCAGGGATTTTATTATGCGAAACCTTTATCTGTAGGAGAGCTAAAAGAAAAGTTAATTACAGATTTTTAATAAAAAAGAGAAGCCAGCTGGTCATCTCCCTGTCAAGTAGACAGTAATAAAAAGAGTATTATGCCACGGCCTTTTCCCGATATTCTATCGGGGAAAGGCCGTGAAGTTTTTCTTGGAATCTTTCTGTATTATAAAATTGAATATATTCTTGAATTGCTCGGTAGGCCATTTCATATGTTTTTGGGCACACTAAATACAACTTCTCTGTTTTTAAATGTGAGAAGAATGATTCGATACACGCATTATCAAAACAGTTTCCACGTCTAGAATGACTACCGACAAATCCTAATTTCTCTAACTGTTTTGCGTAGGATTTAGATGTATATTGAAACCCTTGATCTGAATGGAAAAGGGGCTTAGTAGTTAATGACTTCCCTTCTAATTGACGTAATGTAGTTAAAA
>NZ_CP016285.1:563556-657979 GCF_001679765.1 Bacillus sp. B25(2016b)
GTTCTTTCTTTAGGACCATTCCTTCCCGTGTAGATTTGGATTGCGCTTTTTTAAATACTCAACCTGTGCCTTCAAATAAGCATTTTCTTCTTCTAGACTATTAAAATTCTTTCGATTCCAGACACCACGTTGATCATCAAAGGACTCCCCTTGTTGCGCACGTTTTACCCACTCAATAATCTGGGCATCGCTCTTCACACCGAGTTGTTCACGAATTTCTCGCAATGATTTTCTCTCTTCTAATCGAAGACGAACTGCTTCTCGCTTTAGTTCTTCTGTATATTTTTGAAATGATTGTCCTTTTCTTGCCATAAAAAAATCCCCTCCAGATAAAACAGTATTGAGTCCATCATATCAGATGGACTCTTTTTTTACTGTCTACCTATAGGGGATAATACCAAGCAGCTTCTCTTTATTTAATCCGTTTTTTGTGAGTCTTTCATTAGTACTGGATAGAGAATAAGGCCTAATACGAATAATCCAATTCCTAAGAAGAATGTTTTTAAATCAGCAGTTCCCGTTTTGATAACCCAAATAGAGTATACCAACGCCAATGTAGTAATGATTCCATCTTTTACTCGAGATCCTGGCAGTATATCATACGTTTCTCCTGTAATAACTAATTTTAATTGGTACAAGGTAGAAACAAGGTATGGAATTAAATAGGCTAATGTTGCTACGACGATAGCGAAACTATACGCTTCTGAAACAGTACCAGAAATCGTTGAAAATAAGAAAATTTGCGTCATTACATTTGTAATCAATAATGATTTTGAAGGACTACCTTTTTTATTTGTTTTCCCGAAAAACTTAGGGAAAAGTCCATTTTTTGCTGCCTGGTAAGGTACTTCTGAACTAACAACGATCCAGCCAACTGTAGATCCAAATAAAGATATAAGAGCGAGTAAAGCCATTATATATGCGCCTTTATTTCCAATTGCTAAATTTAATGCGTCTACTAATGGTTTTTGAGACTCTTTTAAAGCATCTTGCGGAAGAGCTCCCATTGTAAGTAAAGTAATTGACATGTAAATAAGAAGAGCGATAATTAATCCGAAAATCGTAGCTTTTTTTACATCGCGCTGTGATTTTGCACGATTAGAAAGCATAACTGCTGATTCAATACCGATAAATGCCCAGAGTGTTGCAATAGCAGCTGAATTGATTTGTCCACCTAATGAGATTGATTGTCCTGCTTCATTCATAAAGGTTTGACCGTCTCCGAAATTAGAAGCATTGAAAATGAATAATGTAATTACAATAAACATTGTAAATCCGATAATTTTTGCAATGGTAGCAAGTAGATTCATATTTCCAGCTCGATCAATATTTTGAGAAAGAATATATTGAATTCCCCACAGCATAAGGCTACATACGAGGAAAGTTAACCCTTTTCCGAGTTCTAGTGAAAATCCGTTTATTGAAAAAAGAATTTGCTTACTTTGTAAAACTGGAAAGAATGTTGATAAATATCCAGCGAAGGAAATAATAACAGATGCTGTTGCAGCCCAGTTAGCAGCCCAATATCCCCATGCCATACTATATCCTGCAACTTTACCAGCTTTTTTTGAAGGAAACATTGCTTGAGCATAGCTTTGTGGTCCAGCTTTTAATTCTGGTTTACGAATCGCTAAATTTCCAAATACAAGTGCAATCATAAATACGCCAAGGCCTGTAATACTCCATGCGAGTGTAGAACCCATTGGACCTGATACTTGTGCTAAATTTGCTGGAAGCATAAATACGCCACCGCCAACCATATTCCCGATAACAAATGCTGTTAAAACCCATAATCCCCATTTTTTCGTTTCCATTTTTGTTAACTCCTTTGTAGTAAGTTTTGCTTAAACATCATTTTTCACTAGCTTTTTGACAATAAAAAAAGAGCCATGTAGATAAAAAAATACCTACATGGCTCTTTCGCCAAAGCGTAGGTACAACGGGAATAACCCTTGTACCTACGCGTAATTTTTCCGCTAGGTTTCAAGGGTTACGTATGATGATGATGTTTTTGTGCAAATGTAACTACAGTTGTTGTATAAGTAAGCATAGTTCTTTGCTCCCTTTCTCCTCTGATTTTGAAGTTAGTATACTACATGTTTTTTTGAATGAAAAGAAAAATATAAAAAATTTTATAAAAATACGTTTTAAAGATTAAATATTTACCTATATTTTTCTTGTAATGGAAAATAAGTGAGAGATTGGCAGAAGAGTGAAGCATGTTATAATACATATAGAATTATAAGGTGACAAGGGGCTATTGTAGATGATGAGTAAGTATGAACAAATTTATACAGAAATCAGTAAATCTATTGATAATAAACAATTAAAAGAGGGATGCAAAATCCCATCAGAAACAGAATTAATGAAGCAGTATGAGGCAAGCCGAGGCACGGTAAGAAAAGCGGTAGATTTACTGCAAGAGCGTGGATATGTACAAAAAATTCACGGAAAAGGTGTGTTTGTTTTAAAGCGAAAAAATATTGAATTTAATTTTGGTGGTATTGTAAGTTTCCAAGAAGAAAATGAACGTTTAGGGCGTCATTGTATTACAGACGTCGTAGAAATGGAGAAAATTGAAGCGACGAAAGACGTAGCAAAGTTATTAAACGTGAAAGAAAAAACAGTGATTGACCATATTAAACGTGTACGAAATATTGATGGAGAAAAAGTAATTTTAGATATAAACCATTTTGTATCGGAATATATTCCAGGCTTAACGAGAGAAATTGCAGCTACATCGATTTATAAATACATTGAGAAAGAGCTTGGGCTACATATTAGTTATTCACAGAGGGTAATTGAAGTACAGCCATGTACAGAGGATGACAGAAAGTATTTAGATTTAAATGGAACAGACTATGTTGTCGTTGTGAAAAACTTTACACATTTGTATGATGGAAGTCAGTTTGAATATACAGAATCACGCCACCGCTTAGATATTTTTCACTTTTCGGATGTGGCACGTAGGAAGTAAAGAGGTGGAACAAAATATTGTTTCATCTCTTTTTTTTATAAAAAAAACACAAACTCGTACATACGAGTGTTGACTAACTTATATATACGAGTTAATATGTAATTGTAAACGGTATCAAAAAAAGAAAAGAGGGACGGGAATATGGGGAAAGACTATCGTAAAACAGCAGAGGAAGTGTTGCAGTATATTGGTGGGAAAGACAATATTGAACAAGCTGCGCACTGTGTGACGAGGCTCCGTATCGCTTTAAAAGATGAAAGTAAAATAGATAATGATAAATTACAGTCTGTTTCATTAGTGAAAGGAGCTTTTCATAACGCTGGGATATTTCAAATTGTAATTGGTCCAGGGGATGTAGATCGAGTATATGCGGAATTGATAACGCTTGCGGGTATGAAAGAATCGACTGTAGCTGACGTAAAAGATTCAGGTAACCAAAAGTTAAATCCAGCTCAAAAGTTTGTAAAAATATTTTCGGATGTATTTATGCCAATATTACCAGCGATCGTAACAGCTGGTTTACTAATGGGTATTAACAACCTATTAGGCGCAAAGGACTTATTTTTTGATGGGAAAAATTTATTAGATGTTTATCCAAACTTAGGCGGGCTTTGGGATTTAATTAATATGATGGCCAATACAGCATTCGTATTCTTACCAGCACTTGTCGGGTGGTCAGCAACGAAGCGTTTTGGTGGTAGTCCAATACTAGGGATTGTTATGGGATTAATGCTTGTGCACCCGGCCTTATTAAACGCTTGGGATTATGGAAAAGCAGCGACTGGTTTAGAGGGGCAAAAGATTGAGTACTTCAATATTCTAGGACTGTTCCAAATTGAGAAGGTAGGATATCAAGGACAAATTTTACCTGTTTTAGTAGCAGCATTTGTATTAAGTAAAGTAGAAATTTTCTTAAAGAAACATGTACCAAATGCAATTCAATTATTAGTTGTACCAATTACAACAATCGTTGTGACAGGTGTGTTAGCATTAGGAATTATCGGTCCGGTTACACGTCATATTGGAGATTTATTAACAGTAGGATTAGTAGGTGTATATGAAACAGTACCAGTAGTTGGAGCAGTATTATTTGGAGCATTATATGCACCGCTTGTAATTACAGGTATGCATCATATGTTTATTGCAATTGATTTACAATTGATTGCACAACATGGCGGTACATTTATTTGGCCGATGATTGCTCTTTCTAACATTGCCCAAGGTAGTGCGGCACTTGCGATGTTCTGGATTTCTAAAAATCAAAATGATAAAAGTATGGCATCAACATCAGCCATTTCAGCATACTTCGGTATTACAGAACCAGCGATGTTTGGTGTGAATTTACGAAATAAGTTCCCGTTTTATGCAGCGATTATAGGGTCTGCTGTGGCAGCGATATTCATTACATTAAATGGTGTATTAGCACCTGCTATCGGAATTGGCGGATTGCCAGCATTTATTTCTATCATTCCGAAATCGATTCCAATGTTTATTGTCGGAATGATTATCGCAGTTGTAATCCCATTTACTTTAACATGGTTATTTGCAAAAAGAGTCAAACAGAAGTAGGAGGAAGTTAAACATGAAGGATTGGCATAAAAGTGTAGTCTATCAAATTTATCCGAAGAGCTTTAATAGTTATTACAATAGGGAAACCGGGGATATAAAAGGGGTTACAGAGAAACTAGATTATTTAAAAGAACTCGGAGTGGATTATATATGGTTAACACCGATATACCAATCACCACAAAATGATAATGGATATGATGTAAGTGATTACTACAGCATTGATCCATCTTACGGAACGATGGAAGAGTTTGAAGAACTTTTAGCAGAAGCGAAAGTACGTAACATTGAGATTATGCTTGATATTGTTGTAAATCATAGTTCGACTGAACATAAGTGGTTTAAAGAAGCGAAGGAAGATAAAAATAGTCCATATCGTAATTACTATATTTGGCGTGATGAAAAAAATAATTGGCAGTCTAAGTTTGGTGGATCTGCTTGGAAATATGATGAGAAGACGGAGCAATATTATTTACATTTATTTGATGAAACACAAGCTGATTTGAATTGGGAAAATGAAAAACTTCGTGAAGAAGTATATGATATGATGCGCTTTTGGCTGGATAAAGGGGTAACGGGATTCCGATTAGATGTCATTAATTTAATTTCAAAAGACCAATGCTTCTTAAACGATGAAGGTAATACTGCGACAAGTGATGGACGCAAGTATTATACAGATGGCCCGCGTGTTCATGAATATTTACAAGAGATGAACCGCAATGTTTTTGCAGGAAAAGATGTAATTACAGTTGGAGAAATGTCTTCTACGACAATTGATAATTGTATTAAATATTCTAATCCTGAGCGCAATGAACTGAGCATGACGTTTAGTTTCCATCATTTAAAAGTAGATTATCCGAATGGTGATAAGTGGAAGAAAGCAGAGTTTGATTTCATTAAATTAAAAGAGATTATGTCTAACTGGCAAATTGAAATGCAAAAGGGCGGAGGATGGAATGCGTTATTTTGGTGTAATCATGACCAGCCTCGCATTGTGTCACGCTTTGGTGATGATGGAAAGTACCGAAACGAATCTGCAAAAATGTTAGCGACAGCTATGCACATGCTGCAAGGAACGCCTTATATTTATCAGGGGGAAGAAATCGGTATGACGAATCCTAAATTTGAGTCCATCGAGCAATATCGTGATGTGGAATCGTTAAATATATACGATATAAAGCTAAAAGAAGGGCTATCAAAAGAAGATATTATCGGGATTTTAAAGCAAAAATCTCGTGACAACTCTCGCACTCCGATGCAGTGGAATGAAGAAATAAATAGCGGGTTTACAACAAGTACACCTTGGATTTCAGCGGCTAAAAATTTTAAAGAAATAAACGTAGAGAAGGCACTAGCCGATAAAGAGTCTGTATTTTATCATTATAAAAAACTAATTGAACTAAGAAAAACATATGATGTTATGACAGAAGGAGAATATGCTATTTTAGATAAGAATCATCCTAAGATTTGGGCATATACACGTACTGTAAATGATGAGATATTACTTGTTATCAATAACTTCTATGGAGAAGAAATAAAGTATTCTGTACCAGCTCATGTTCAATTAGATGGAATGAAACAAGAGGTACTACTGTCGAATTATAAAGATTGCAGCAAGGATATTACAAAACTTAACTTAAGACCATATGAATCAATTGTGTATCGATATACGAAATAAAAAGGTTGTATGCCCGAGCGGCATACAACCTTTTTATTTTAAGACACCACTATACAAAATATTTACATCTACCTCAGGTTTGAATTTTACTTTTGCATAATCTTTATTCCAATTTTTTTTCTTCCATAAGTCAGGGTGATAGGCGATAAGGTGTCTTCCGATACCGAAAGCATCACAGTTAGCTTTTTGTAGCTTGTTAGTTATCTTTTTAGCTTCTTTCGTAAGCTGTTTAGACAATTCTTTATTTAGTTTTTTTCTTTCATCCATTTTATAAAGGTTATCTCTTGGAGCTTCAAGCGCTATCACTTTTAGTTGTAGTTTAATGTGAGCATAAACATTTCCTTTTTTATCTGTCGTTATTTTTAAGTCTCGTTTTAACTTTCGATTGCTAATTTCCATTGTTAAATAATCAGATGTCTTCTCTGATTTCTCGCTAGTAAGCTTTTGGGTTATACGCGCACTTGTTCCCATTTTTCCGGTTAATAATACGAATAAAACCGATTGTTTCAAAGGTAAATGCCCAGTTAATTTATCATTGTTAAATAAAGCTAACCCGTTTGTAATTACTTCTTTTCCTTTTATTTTTATGGAAGGGAGTATAAAGTCTTTACCGGGGTCTAACATTTTTGTAGCAGCTGTTTCTAAAGTTTCTTTTGGAAATACACTCATATCTTCTAAGCTTTTCACTTTTTTCTTTAAAAAATCTCCAATTAATAAATTTCCTACTTTCTTTTTTTCGAGTACCTCGGACGTTTCACCATCTACTGCAATAAGCTTTACTAAAGCAGTTGGATTTGTTGGATCCCGAAAACTGACATCTAAATAGGGTAGTATCCCTTTTTTTAGAATTTTGGTTCCTAGTAATTGAACACCATATTTAAAATAGCGAATATTTCCAGTCACATTTTTTTTTAGGGAATCGCTTGTATCTCTTATGTTATGCCCGGTTGCTGAATGTATTTCATTCTCGAATGAAGATTGTTCTCCGCTTGAACTTTTTACGAGCTCGATTGTTTGCTGGAGTTTATTCTCTTCCGTAATATCAGCTCCAATACTATAAGCTAATCTCGCTTCTCTTAATGGTTCTTGATCCCAACAGCCAGAAAGGAGGGAACTAGTACATAATATAAAAAGTAATTTAACTCTTTTTTGGAACATATTGTTCTCCTTTCTTCTTTCTTATTACTGAATAAAGTAGAAATAAAAGAGGGAGGACAACGATGAAAATATAGGTGAACTTATCAGTGAAAGTTGCAATTACTTTTAATTCTTCAGGTGTATCTATAAATAAGGCTACACTAAAAGCAATTATACCAACGATTGGAACAGCTTTTTTATGATTAGCAAGGTTGAATATGTGTCCAATGCCGATAGAAGCAGCACAATAATAACTAGCAATAGAGGCAGCGACAGTTATCATCCAAATTGGTATGAAGATTAGGTCCGTTCGGTCTATAATTCCAATATGCAAGGAGCGTAATAAGTAAGCAACTGGCTCTGGAATAAGCTCAACTTGTTTTGGACTAAATACGATAAAGCAAATCCAAACGGTAAAAGTATAAAAAAGTGTTACAAATCCATTAGCGATAGAAATGGCCTTCAGTTTTGCCACAGAACTCCCGTTTACTTTTGGAAAGGCAATAAGAATAATTTCAAAACCATACATGGCTGTAATTGTTTCTTTCGATGCTTGAATAATATTCCACCACCCAGCCTCTGTAAGTGGGAAAATATAAGAAAAATCAGCTCGGGAAAACCCTAGGGCAATTAAAAGGGCCATTGGAATAATGAGAATAGAGGCCATGACATAAAATCGTACGATGACTTTAAATGTATTATAAGCGACATAACAACAAGCTACTGTACATAATATGAGAATTGCAGACCACGGAGTTGCTTGTAAAACCCATACTTTAATGACATTACAAGCATTTAACATAACCGTCATACCGATAAGTGTAAAATAAAAAACATAAGCAAAACCTAATAGTTTTCCAAACTTATTACCAAATAGCATACAAACACTTTCATACATATTTGCATCAGGAAATCGTTTTAAGAAAAGCCACATAAGTAAAATAATAAGTTGAATTGCCAGACCAGCGATAAGAGCAGAAATCCATCCACCACCTTTTGCTATTAGGTGAAGACGGTTCGGTAGAGAAAGTATGCCCACTCCGATTTGGCATTGAATAACGAAAAAGGTAAATTGAACTAGTGAAATTTTACTTTGCGTGTTTGTCACCGTCCTCATCCTCTCTCGTTACATGTTGGCGTTGCATTTTTTTCGGCTTTGGATCATGTGGTCTTTCCCAAAATGACCAAATTGGTAGTCTTACGAAAGAATCTTTCATATCTTTTATCCGCATCGGGGCAACAGGAGAAAGATATGGTGTATGAAATGAATGTAGCTGACATAAATGAACAAAAGTTATAATGAGACCGAATGATATTCCTAAATATCCGAATATAGCAGCAAGAAGCATTAATGGAAAACGAAGAATGCGAACTGCTGAGCTCATATCATTTGATGGAACGAGAAAAGATGAAATTGCAGTTAAAGCTACAACGATAATCATTGTGTAAGAAACAAGCCCAGCCTTTACAATTGCATCACCAATTACTAAACCACCTACAATACCGATTGTTTGTCCCACTCGGCTCGGCAAGCGAATACCAGCTTCGCGTAACAATTCAAAGATTAATTCCATTAAGAGAGCTTCAAAAATAGGAGGAAGCGGTACTTTCTCTAATGAAGCTTTAATTGTATACACAAGTTCGAGCGGTAACACATCAGGATGAAAAGCGACAGTTGCAATATATAAAGCTGGCAAGAGAAAGGCAATTAAAAAACTTACTAAGCGAATCATTCGGACGAAAGAACCTACAATCCAGCGGTTATTATAATCATCTGGTGATTGATAAAAAGCGAATAACGTAACAGGTACGATGAGCGCTGTTGGGTCCCCATCAGATAAAATTGCAACCCGTCCTTCCATTAAATTAGCAGCGGTCCTATCTGGACGCTCTGTATTTAATTGCTGCGGAAATGGCGAGAAGGACGTATCCTCTATGAATTCTTGTATGTATCCTGGAGGCATAAGTGCATCTGTCTTAATTTTTTCTAACCTTCTTTTCACTTCGGCAACTAGATCGTCATTGGCTATATTTTGCATATAAGCAATTGCCACTTTCGTGTGCATCTCTTCACCGATTGTAAAGTACTTAACAACTAAATTTGGACTCTTAATGAGTTTGCGAATAGAGGTTAAATTCGTTGCTAGATCCTCTACAAAACCAGTATGTGGACCGCGCACAATTCCTTCATTATCAGGCTCTGCTATATCTCTCTTTAAAGATAAAGCTGTTTCGAAAATACAAAAACTATTGACATGTTCATGAAAATATAAGGATTTACCTTGTAATAAAACCTGTACTCCATAATTTAAATTCGTTTCTTTTTGCATATTTAATGTGGAAAAGGCTTTATCTAAGGACAGATCCGATCGAGTTAATAATGGTTCAAGAGCTAATTGATGAATTAAATTTGGATCTGCTAAAGATTCAATATATAAGATTGTTCCTTTTCCGTTTTGAAAAGGGAGATCTAATTTTTTTATATCATCAGAATGAGAAAGTTTATTTTCAATGTAATTAATGTTCTCCGGAAGTGATGGAAACATATGCTTTTGTTTTTTACTCTCTTGTTGTTCTTTTTTCTCTGTCATACTTTCCACCTCTTTTAGAATAAAATTACTTCTGTTAATTTTTGCTTTTTGTGAGAAATTTATGCTTGGATTATTTTTTTAAGAAGAGAATTGAAAGTTACGTTACATTGTCTTTTGTGCATTATTCAATTTCATAGCAGTACTTCTCACGTTTGTGTCGAATTAAGAAGATATATAGGAGGGATATATATGGAAATAGCTGTAGAACGTGTTTTTACAAAGGAAATTTTAGCAAGAGCGGCAAGGGAATTTCATGTAACAGTAGAAGAAAAGCCACTTGGAGATTTTGAAAATTATATTTTTAAGGCAAAGGGTGATAATGATGAAGATTACGTATTACGTTTAACACATTCTTCTCATCGCTCTAAACAAGAGGTAGAGGCTGAACTAGATTTTTTACGATATGTTGCAGAGAATGGGGCAAAGGTAGCAGGACCTCTTGATTCAACGTCTCGAAATCTCGTAGAAGAAATCGTAGCAGAGGATGGAACGTTCTTTTTCGCGTCTTTATTTACATATGCAAAAGGCGAGCAAGTAAAAGGGGAAGGATCACCTTATTGGGGAGATGCTTATTTTGAAGCATGGGGAAAAGCGATTGGACAACTGCATCGCCTAACAATGAACTATCCTAAAACGAATCATCGTGATACGTGGGAAGAAGACGAAAGTGGGATTATTAATGAATTAGAAGATGATCAAGTGAAAAAGATTGCAGCGGTATTAATGGATGAAATTAAGGCTCTTCCAGTTGAAAGAGAAACGTTCGGTCTTATGCACGGTGATATTCATCCAGGTAATTTTCATTATGATGGTAAAGAGCTAACAATCTTTGATTTTGATGATGCGGCTTATAATTACTTTATACATGATTTAGCGATGGTTCTATACTACTCTGTTCTATTTACACCGTGGACAGCAGAAGAGAAAACAGATTTTGCTCGTAAACAGTTACAAGTGTTACGAAAAGGATATGAGTATGAGCACAGGCTGGCGGATAGTTGGTATGAATCGTTACCACTATTTTTACGTTTACGTGACATAGGTCTATACGGCACACTCCAAAAGAAGTTTAAGGGGAAAGATATGCCAGATAACTTCCAAAAATTATCTGAAGAGTTATATGAAAGAATTATAAGCGAAGAAGCAATTGTGAATATATAATACATTTTGTTCAAAACAAAGTATACAAAATAAATGTATACTTTGTTTTTTTATACAAAAATATGTTTGTTTTATTAAAATAATATTGTCCTAGATTCGGTATGCACTTATAATTTTATATATATTCTGAATATTCTTTATAAAGAAGGAGGGGGAATGTTGGAAACTTTCGTAAATTGGTTAAATAATATTGTTTGGAGTCCAGCACTTGTTTATTTATGTTTAGGAGTAGGTTTATATTTTTCCATTCGAACAAAGTTTTTACAAGTAAGACACGTAGGAGAAATGGTGAAGCTGACATTTCAAGGAGAAAAATCAGAGGCTGGTGTTTCTTCATTTCAGGCGTTAGCACTTTCTTTATCAGGGCGCGTTGGGACAGGGAATATCGCTGGGGTAGCAACAGCGGTTGCATTTGGTGGACCAGGGGCTGTATTTTGGATGTGGGCAGTAGCCTTCTTAGGAGCAGGTTCTGCTTATGTAGAATCGACATTAGCGCAAATATATAAGACGAAACATCAAGGGCAGTTCCGAGGTGGTCCTGCTTATTACATCGAAAAAGGTTTAGGAGTTAAATGGTATGCTTTAGTGTTCGTTGCAGCGACAATTCTTGCAACAGGACTTTTATTACCAGGTGTACAAGCAAATAGTATTGCTGTAAGTTTAGAAACGGCTTTTGGTATTAATACTACCGTATCAGGGGCTATATTAGTTGTCGTATTAGCTCTTATTATTTTCGGTGGAGTGAAGCGAATTGTTAACGTAGCGCAAGTTGTCGTACCGTTTATGGCAATAGGCTATATTTTAGTAGCTTGCGTCATTGTTGCTATGAATATTGAAAAATTGCCAGAAGCATTTATGTTAATTATAAGAAGTGCATTTGCATTAGAAGCTGCTTTTGGTGGTATTATCGGTTTAGCAATTTCTTGGGGAGTAAAACGTGGTATTTATTCCAATGAAGCAGGGCAAGGAACTGGACCACATGCAGCAGCAGCAGCTGAAGTATCACATCCAGCTAAGCAAGGTTTAGTGCAAGCATTTTCCGTTTACATTGATACATTATTTGTTTGTTCAGCAACAGCATTTATGATGATTATTACAGGCATGTATAACGTATTTGATGCAAGCGGAAAAAACTTTATCGTTAATAAATTAAATGGTGCTCAGCCAGGACCAGGATATACACAGGCGGCGGTAGAATCTGTTTTCCCTGGATTTGGAAACGGTTTCGTTGCAATCTCGTTATTATTCTTCGCGTTTACAACAATTATGGCGTATTACTACATTGCAGAAACGAATATCGCGTACTTAAATCGAGATAAAGATCGTCCTTGGTTGTCTATGGTACTAAAATTTGTTTTTTTAGGAGCTGTATTCTACGGCTGTATTAAAACAGCAGCAACGGCGTGGGCTTTAGGTGATATCGGTGTAGGAATTATGGCATGGGTAAATATCATTGCGATTTTACTATTACAAAAACCTGCATTAGTCGCATTAAAGGATTATGAAAAACAGAAAAAAGAAGGAAAAGATCCAGTATTCGATCCGCAGCCATTAGGAATTAAAAATGCTGATTTTTGGGAGCATGAATACGGGAAAGATAAGAAAGAAGAAGTATCTTAACAGAATAGAAATGAAGAAGCAAAGGGGAAACTCTTTGCTTTTTTTTATGGACAAATTGAAGCTAAAAGTTATTTTTGGGACTATTTTTGAATATAAAAAGAATGTACATGCATTGTTAGGGGAAGGGGGAGTATGTTGATAGAATTTCGTAATGTAAATAAATATTATGGTAACTTTCAAGTTTTGAAAAATATTAATGTGCAAGTGAAAAAAGGCGAAGTGGTAGTAGTTGTCGGGCCTTCAGGATCAGGAAAAAGTACGTTGCTTCGGTGTATAAATCAATTAGAGCCAATTACAGATGGAGAATTAATTGTACAAAATACAGAGGTACACAATAAAAAAACGGACATGAATGAATTGCGGCGAAATATTGGGATGGTCTTTCAACATTTTTATTTATATCCACATAAAACGGTTCTTCAAAATATTACATTAGCACCGATTAAAGTAAATAAAGTTTCCAAAGAAGAAGCAGAGAAAACAGCAATGTTTTATTTAGAGAAAGTAGGAATTCCAGAGAAGGCTAACGTATATCCACATCAATTATCCGGAGGACAACAGCAACGGGTGGCAATTGCTAGAGGACTTGCAATGCAGCCGGAAATTATGCTATTCGATGAGCCTACGTCTGCTCTTGATCCAGAGATGATTGGAGAGGTACTTGATGTTATGAAGGCGCTGGCTAAAGAAGGGATGACGATGGTCGTTGTCACGCATGAAATGGGATTTGCGCGAGAAGTAGCAGATCGGATTTTATTTATGGATGATGGTCAAATTATTGAAGATACAACACCGGCGCAATTTTTTGCAAACCCTGAACAAGAAAGAGCTCGTTTATTTTTAAGTCGGGTGCTAAATCATTAGAGGAGGAATTTTATGCTTAAAATGAAAAAATTATTTACTTTAATCGTATTTTCATGTTTATTCGTGCTTGTTGTTGCTGGATGCGGAAGTAAGAAAGATGAGTCGAAGGAAACAAATACGAAGCAAGGCGGGGCTGTTGAACAAATTAAGAAACGAGGGAAATTAGTAGTCGGGGTAAAGAATGATACGAATTTATTTGGATTAAAAAATCCTTCAACAGGGCAGGTAGAAGGATTCGATGTTGATGTCGCGAAGGCACTTGCGAAAAAGATTCTTGGAGATGAAAAGAAGCTAGAGCTGAAAGAAGTAACGTCTAAAACACGTATTCCAATGCTGAAAAATGGTGATATTGATGCAATTATTGCAACAATGACAATTACGGAAGAACGCAAAAAAGAAGTGGATTTTTCAGATGTATATTTTAAAGCAGGACAATCGTTACTTGTGAAAAAAGGAAGCAATATTAAGAGCGTTGATGATATAAAACAAGGCGTTAAAGTATTAGCTGTAAAAGGATCAACATCTACAAATAACATTCGTCAAAAGTCACCAGAAGCGACTGTATTAGAGTTTGAAAATTATAGTGAGGCATTTACAGCGTTAAAGGCAGGTAAAGGTGATGTGTTGACGACAGATAATGCGATCCTTTACGGAATGGCAAAACAAGATTCTAATTATGAAGTAGTAGGAAAAATTTTTACAGATGAACCATACGGAATTGCAGTGCAAAAAGGGGCAGATGATTTAACGAAAGAGATTAATACTTTAATTAAAGACATGAAAGCAAGCGGGGAGTATGACAAATTATATGAGAAGTGGATTGGACAAAAACCAGAAAAGTAGATAGTAAAAGTGAGAGGATGAGAGTACTCATCCTCTTCTTGTAAAGAAAGAGGGGAGAATATGTGCCTGATTTTTCTATATTAACGAATAACATTGATATGTATTTAGAAGGATTTAAATATACAGTTATGTCTAGTGTAATTGCATTGATAGGCAGTTTTATTTTAGGAGTAATTTTGGCAGTAATGCGTATTGCACCTATTCGTATTTTAAATTGGATAGGATCAGCTTTTGTGGAGTTTGTAAGAAATATTCCACTCGTATTAATTGCATTTATATTCTATTTTGCTTTACCTGTAATAGGAATTACTTTAAATGGTTTTGTAGCAGGAACAGTTACGCTTACGGTATATACGGCAGCTTTTATTGCGGAAGTAATTCGCGCTGGTATTTTATCAGTTGCGAAAGGGCAAATGGAAGCTGCCCGCTCTTCAGGGCTAACGTATGTGCAGGCGATGTATTATGTTGTCTTACCCCAAGCTGTGAAAATTGTAATTCCCCCTTTAGGAAACCAGTTTCTCAATTTAGTTAAAAACTCTTCAATACTTGGAATCATTGCTGGTGCTGATTTAATGTATCAAGGAGATTTAATTTCAACGAAGACGTTTGTTACGTTTGATGTTTATATATTTGTCGGGATGTTTTATTTAATATTAACAATTCCGCTCAGTATGCTAGTGCGTTATTTAGAAAAACGCTTGGCAAAGGAGGCGGTGTAAATGGATTTCAAGGGAGCAATTACAGGAGATCATATTCTATTTTTATTAAAAGGGTTACTCATAACATTAGAGGTAGCGCTCATAGCAATTGTACTTAGTTTTATTATTGGAAGTGTAATCGGTATATTGCGCTACACGAAAATACCTGTCGTCTCACAAGTATTAGGAGTTATAGTTGAAGTGATTCGAAACTTACCACTACTGTTAATTATATTTTTCACGTATTTTGCACTTCCAGAAGCAGGCTTGAAATTAGAAATTATAACAGCTGCAATTGTTGCTTTAACAATATTTGAGGCAGCAATGATATCTGAAATTGTTAGAAGTGGTTTATTGTCTATTGAAAAAGGGCAGGTTGAAGCCGCACGATCTTCGGGATTAACTTATGTGCAAGCGCTTTGGCATATTATTTTGCCACAAGCATTAAGGAGAATGGTTCCGCCGCTTGTCAGTCAATTTATTTCATTGCTGAAGGATACGTCGCTAGCGGTTGTTATATCACTCCCTGAGCTTATGCATAATGCTCAAATTATTAGCGGGCAAAATGTGAATTACATGATTCCAACATTTATATTAGTAGCTTGTATGTACTTTATCGTAAATTATAGTTTATCAATTTTATCGAGAAGATTAGAACTTCGTTGACTCTTACAATATATGTAAGGGTTTTTTCCTTGTTTCTCCTTATTTTCCTCTAAATAGAATCTAAATCTTGCAATAATTAGATTTTTTATATTATTTTATCAGAAAAGTTTTAATTTTATATAGAAAATGTAATCGCTTTCGTGTATATTTTTATTATCAGAAAATTTTAACAAGATATAGGGGTATTGGTAGGGGGAGGATTTAGATGCAGCAACCAACGAATGAGAAATTACATCGCACGATGAAGAGTAGACATTTATTTATGATCGCACTTGGTGGTGTAATCGGAACTGGTTTTTTCTTAGGTTCAGGTTACACTATTAATCAGGCTGGACCAGGGGGAGCCATCCTTTCATATTTAGTAGGCGGATTTATTATGTATTTAACAATGCTTTGTCTTGGAGAGTTAACGGTAGCGATGCCGGTTTCAGGATCTTTCCAAAAGTATGCAACGAAGTTTATTGGACCAGGAACGGGCTTTATGATTGGCTGGTTATACTGGCTTGGCTGGGCAGTAACAGTGGGTCTAGAATTAACGTCAATAGGTTTAATGATGAAAAGATGGTTTCCAAATGTTGATGTTTGGGTATGGTGCCTTGTATTCGGTGTTATTTTATATGCTTCAAACGCAATTTCGGCAAAAAGTTATGCTGAATTAGAATTTTGGTTTTCTAGTATTAAAGTAATTACAATCCTTGCATTTGTCGTTCTTGGTGGTAGTGCATTATTAGGATTTATATCATATGACGGAAAAGAAGCAGCACCTCTTTTCTCTAACTTTGTAAGCGATGGTGGACTTTTCCCGAATGGACTAGCTGCCGTACTACTTACAATGATTACAGTTAACTTCTCATTCCAAGGAACAGAGTTAATCGGAATTGCAGCGGGAGAAAGTGAAAATCCAGAAAAAACAATTCCACGTGCGATCCGTAATACAGTATGGCGCATTATGTTATTCTTCATTTTAACGATGACAATTTTAGTAGGATTAATTTCTTGGAAAGAAGCAGGCGTAATTGAAAGTCCATTCGTAGTCGTATTTGATAAAATTGGTATTCCATACGCAGCTGATATTATGAACTTCGTTATTATTACTGCGTTATTATCTGTAGCGAACTCTGGATTATATGCAGCGACACGTATACTATGGTCACTTGCAAATGAGGGAATGGCACCAACTTCCTTCCAGAAAGTAAATAAGCGTGGTATTCCAATTACAGCGCTAGTCGTAACGATTGCGGTAGCAGGTCTTTCTTTATTCACAAGTTTCCTTGCAGAAGATACAGTATACATGTACTTATTATCTATAGCTGGTTTATCAGCTGTTTCAAGTTGGATCATTATTGCTCTATCGCAACTTCGCTTTAGAAGTCAGTATATAAAAGGCGGAGGAAAGTTAGAGGACTTAAAGTATAGAACACCACTATACCCAATTGTTCCAATTTTAGCTTTAATTACAAATAGTATCGTTGTTATTAGTTTAGCATTTATTCCTGAACAAAGAATGGCGTTATACTGTGGTATTCCATTTATCATTTTCTGCTATATATATTATTATATTAGTAAGAAACGGCAGAAACCGATGAAAGTGGAGATGGAAAAAACAAATGAAACTAACAATCAAACACGATGATATAGAAGCAGATTTATCGTATGATCAATTAGCAATTGGAAAAGAAAACGGGTATTCACCGTTACAATTACTCGTTTCTTCTATCGCAGGGTGTAGTGCAATTGTCTTTCGAACGATTTTAGAAAAGAAACGTATTACATATGATACGTTTACAATCGAAACTGAAATTGGTAGAAGTGAAGCTTTATCGAAGCCAGTTGAAAGTGTTCATTTGCACTATAAAATTAAAGCAGAAAACATTACAGAAGAGCAGCTGGACAAGGCGCTGCAGCTTGCAGTGAAAAATTGTACGATTGTTCAATCTGTAAAAGATAGTATAAAGGTTACGGAAACAATTGAGCTAATAAAGTGAAACATAAAAACGTGAGAGCCGTATTCTCACGTTTTTATGTTTTTAGAAAGAGGGGAAAGTGTAGTGGACTGTTTAGGTTGTAAATTAGCAAACGAAGAGGAAAAAATATATAAAGTATATGAAGATGATTATGTAACTTGTTTTTTAGATCATGCGCCTTTCTACCCAGGACATACTTTAATTGTGCCAAAGCAGCATGTTGTAGAAGTAGACGAATTAGATGACGTTGTAGCAAAATCCATTATGGATGCTTCTAAGCTTATTGCAAAAGCGATTAAGATAGTATATAAACCTGACGGAGTTACAGTTTGTCAAAATGGTGGAGTATTTAACGAGTTAACACATTATCACATGCATGTCGTACCAAGATATAAAGAGCGCTCATTTGCTGAGTTTTATACGGTGCAACCAGAGGAAAAGAAGAATCATAACTTGGAAGAGGCAAAGAATTTGTTAAAAGAAGCGATAGAGCATATGCTGCTTACTGAAAAGGCGTAAGAGGGATATTCCTAGGGAAACAGTCAAGAAAATTCTAATATTAAAAAGCCCAATTTCTCAGTTAAAATAGAGAAATTGGGCTTTTGTTTATTTTTTTATTAAATTTTATATATAAATAGATTTTATAGTGTCACAAATTATATCGCCCATTCGTTATATAGAGTGAGAGGAGGAATTATATGAAAGTTACAAACACCAATTATGAAAAGATGGAAGAGCTATACGAGTTGTACGAACAAAAAATTTATTACGTAGCTTATTCTATTTTGAATAATATTCAGCAGGCAGAAGATGCAGTTCAAGAGACGTTTATTACTCTTTATAAGAACTTGGAAAAGCTCCATAACTTGGCTACTCAAGAGCTTAAACGTTACATTTTGAGGGTCGCGAAAAACAAGGCAATTGATAGTTACCGGAAAAATAAACGACATGAAACATTTTTAGAAGAATATGAAAGAGAATCAGTAGAGGCAGTAGATGAAAATATTGAAGAGTGGGAAAAACGTAAAATGTCTGAGCTTCAAATTGATGCATTGCTAAAAGAGTTAAATGAATCTAACAGACAGGTGTTTAAGTACAAAGTCTTCTATAACTTAACGTATCAAGAAATTTCAAGTGTTATGGGGATAACGGAGGCAAATGTCCGCAAGCAGTTTGAACGCGCTCGAAAACGAGTCCAAAATATGATAGGAGGTATACAACATGACGAATTCAAAGAACTCCAAAGAAATATATGAACTTGCTGAAAAAATTGCTTTAGAAGATTTTGATAAACTTGAAGAACAACATGAATTTTCACATACATATACGCGCAAAAAGAAATTGTTTTTAGAGGAAATGAAGCTGAAAGATGGACAACCGCAGAAAAAGCGTAAAAGACATCGTATGTTAATCGCTGCTGCTTGCTTATTGATCGGCATGCCGACAACCGTTTTTGGAGCAGTGAAAGTCTATAATATGATCGTGCAAAAACAAAATTATGAAGTAAATGTTTCCTTAACAAATAAGGATTCGAAAAAGAGTGATCAGTGGTATAAGTTGAAGGTTGGTAAATTGCCAGAAAATATGGAAGCAATTGATGACTCTGCTATGAAATATTCATTTAAAGATAACTATGCAAAGGGTGGATTTTCATTCGTTCTTTGGAGAGTAGGAGGGAATTTAGATTTTCCAACCCTGTACTCGAAAAATTATGAAGAAAAAGAGATAAATGGTAAGAAGGCAGTAATTGTCCATAGAGAAAATGGTAATAAAGATTTAATGTTTAATAGAGTAATTTTTCTCTATTTTGAGGAAGAAGGAATTATGTTACAAAGTTATATTGGAAATGATATAAACGAAGAACAAATGATAGATGTGCTAGGGAGCATTTCACTTGAGCCCACGTCAAAAGAAAAGTCATCATATATAAGCGATTATGATAAAAAGTATTTTAGCCAAGAAAGTAAAACAACTAAGGTAATTCCTTTGAAGAAGGATAGCAAACGACTATTTCATATAGGGCAAAAGGTTCCAGTAACGATATCTATGGATAACAGTCAAATTGAATATGTGATAGAAAAAGTTGAAGCCTTTGATTCAATCAAAGATTTTAAACAAGAGAACTTTAATGAAATGGGCTTAGGAATACTAAGCAGGAATCAAGCTTTGGATCAAGCTGGACAATTGATACCATATAGAAGGGATAAATATAAAATTGGAAATGGTAAAGATTCAATTGATCAATTAGTAGAATCAAAATTAATTCATCCTAAATTTGTCTACCTGACAACAACAGTGAAAAATATAGGTAAACAGGCGACAGAAGAAATCTATATGACTCCATCTATAAAAGTTCTTGAAGATAAAGGAAATGCATGGCAGTATGCTGGGAAAGATGGAATCGCAGAAAAAAATATTATGACAGGCGAAGTTGATTATTTAGAGCCTCATGGAGATGGAAAAAGCTTTTACAATATTGGCAGTATCACACCAGGAGAAACGGTAAAAGTTAATTTAGGTTATTTTGTAGATGAAGATAAATTAGATTCAATCTTTTTGGATGCTTTCAATTACAGAGGGATTGGTGACACTGAAAATATGAATTCGAAAAATCGTTGGTGGTTTGATATTCGTCAATCGTAAACATAATAAAAACAACTAGATTAAAAAGCTGCTTATATTTAGCAGCTTTTTTCGTCTCCATACATATGTAAAACTTCTTTCGCACGCATACGTAAACCATCTATCAATTCTATCGGTTCTAAAACTTTTGCATCTTTTCCGAGTCTATAAAATAAAGGGGTAATAAAATCGATTTCTCCTTTATCAATTGTTGAATGTATATATCCTGTCCCGTTTTCGTTTGTTACAACGAATTCTTCAAGGTAAGGCACGCTTTTACATTGGCGTACGCCTTCTGTTGACAGTAAAACATGTAACTGAGTAGGATTATGTACTACGTGAGAGTTAGAGGCAAACCACTCTTCTAAATTCATGAATGTATCTTCATTTTCTTCCGTTGATAATATAGAAAGAATACGATCGACGCGATACAGTAATGTTTTTTCTACATTAAAATCATAAGCAGGTAAATACCATAAACCATCATGCGCATATACACCGATAGGATGAACGTGTTTTGTTTTGATCCTTGATTTAGATTCGTATTGAAAGTGTAAATTTTTATTTTCAATAGCCGCGGTTAATACTTCGTGTAAAAGTGGTGTCTCAATTGTTCTCTTCGGATTCCAAAAAGCAATATAAGAACGTATTTTATCAACTTTCGCTTTTGCCTCATTTTGTAGAGAACTATACAGTTTATGCGTAACGGAATTGATTTCTGTGTTAAAAGGTAAGTCTCGATAGTAATTTAAAGATTGAAAAGCAAAAAAGATGGAGACTGCTTCTTCTTCCGTAAATAAGATAGGGGGAATGACTTTATTCGTTAATACTTTATAACCTCCGTTACGACCTTGTTCAGCATAAATAGGTAATCCCATATCACTTAAATCTACAATATATCTATGGACAGTACGAACAGAAATATTAAATTCGTCAGCTATTTCTTGAGCTGTAAATGTCTTTTTGGCAGAAGCAAATATAAGAATATCTAATAAGCGTTTAGCTTTTGACAAATGTATCACCTTTTTTCTTTTTAAACATGACATAAATTGTCGTGTTTTATTGTTAGTATATTGTTTACAGCATAATGTTATCAAGATGAGATGTAAGGAGGAAAAAATATGTCACGTGAAATTGTTTTATTTATTGCGGCGAGCTTAGATGGATATATTGCGAAAGAAAATGATGATTTAGAGTGGTTAATGGAAACGGAAGGAGAAGGAGATAACGGTTATACAGAAATGTATGAAACAATTGATACAATAATTATGGGAAAAAGAACGTACGATTATGTAGTAGAGCATATAGAACCATTCCCGTATTTAGATAAAAAATGTTATGTTTTTTCTAACTCAGAAAAAGGTTCAAACGAACACGTAGAGTTTGTAAATGAAGATGTAGTGGAGTTTACGAAAAGGTTGAAAGAGCAAGAAGGATCTAAAATATGGATGGTCGGTGGAGGGGGTCTACTAAGAGAGTTCTTTAAGAATAATCTAATTGATGAATATGTTGTTACGATTACACCACATATATTAGGCTCTGGAGTGCCGTTATTTCAAGACAAGAACCCGGAAATCAATTTAACTTTAACGGATACGAAACGTTTTGGGCAATTTGTAAATTTATATTATAAAGTTAAATGATAAAGAAACACGACTACTGATGGTAGTCGTGTTTTTGTATAGATGCTAATGAAATGATAAAGCAAGACCCGTAATCGACTTCGCTCGTTACACTAATATTCCCGCCGTGTAGTTCTACAATTTCTTTTACGATAGATAGTCCTAAACCAGTTCCACCTGTAGCTCGTGATCTTGCTTTATCAACTCGATAAAAACGGTCGAAAATGTGAGGGAGGTCTTCAGGCGGAATACCTTCGCCTTCATCTTCAATTGTAATGGAAATACGTTTATGTTCTTTTGTAACAGAAATGTTTATATGAGAATGTTCTTTTGAATGTCTATAAGCGTTATTTAAAATGTTCACCACAACTTGTTCAAATCGTTGTTCATCTAAGTTTACTAGCAGTGTAGGAGGACAAGAGAAAGAAACTTTAATGTATCTTTCTTTATATATGGCATTTACTTTTTCGGCTATGCGAGTTAGGAAGGTGTGTAAATGTACTTCCTTTACTTGAATAGAAAAGTTATGTTGTTCCATTTGTGCAAGTGAAAATAAATCTTGAACTAAGTTTGTAATGTAATCAGACTCATCTTTTATAATTGATAAATATCGCAAACGTTGCTCTGGGGGTGTGCTTTCTTTTAAAGCAATGTCAGCGTAACCTCTTACGTATGTTAATGGTGTTCGTAATTCGTGAGCAACACTTGCTAGAAATTCACTTCGCTCTGTTTTCATATAATGTAAATCATTAGCAAGCGTTTGAATAGATGATGCTAGTTCACCAATTTCATCATTTCGAGTAGTCGTTAACGAAACTGATAAATCGCCTTTACTCATTTTTTCAGTGGCATGTTTCATGTGTAACAATGGTTTTGTTAACAACCGTGATAAGAGAAAGATAGTGATGGCTGTTAATAAAAACGTAATGACGCCGGCAATAATGAATTGTCTTGTTAGCCCATTCACCATCTTTTCAATGGATTCTGTCCCAAGAAACATGTACACATAGCCTTCATGTTTTCCATCTACTACAATGGGACTAACTGTACATATATAATTAGATGTTTTCCAATGATTCTCTATAATTGCGCCTTCATGATTTGTCCGTGTTTGCATCTTTTTAATATGCTTTTTTATAGTAGTATTTATTTCGTTGGATTTAGCTAGTACATCCTTATTTGCATTTGTAATAACGACAGTCGTTTCGGCTTCGGATTCCATTAGTGCAACATGGGAGATTGTTTGCTTATCAAAATACTTTTCAAGGACATCCCGATGACTATTTCCGCGCTTTAATAAAGCTGTCATTTCTTCATTTACTCTATTGTTGACAAGGCTATAATAAAGCAAGACAAATAGAACACTTTCAATTAAAAGTGTAACAATTAAAAAATAAAATCCGAGTTGAATAGAAATTCGCTTCATCGTTTTGCTCCTTACTCTAGAGTATCAACCCATCGATACCCGACTCCGTAAACTGTTTTTAAGTGGTGATCAATAGGGAAATTTACTTTTCGTAATTTTTCACGCAAATTACGAATATGTGAATCGACTGTTCGATCTTCTGTATTTGTATTTAACCCCCAAATTCGTTCAATAAGCTGATCGCGGCTCAATACGTAGTTTACATGGCGTAAAAATAATCCGAGTAAAGAGAATTCAATTGGAGTGAGAAGAAGTTCTTCATTATGTACAGAAACGAAATGCTTTGCCTCATCCCATAAAATGCCGTCATATTGGATTTGGGCGTGTTGATTCGTTCGCCTTAAAACAGCTTCAATTCTTGCGAAAAGCTCCTCTTCATGGAAAGGTTTCGTTACGTAATCATCCGCTCCCAGTATCAACCCTTGGATGACATCTACTGTTTGATCACGAGCAGTTACCATAATGATAGGAACGTTACTAAATGATCGAATTCTTTTGCACGTTTCCCACCCATCCATCTTTGGCATCATAATATCAAGTAAAACAAATTTAAAGTTTTGATTTTCTATATGTGAAATCGCTTCTTCTCCAGATCGTGCACATATGCAGTTATATCCAATTGGAGTAAGATAAAGTGTTAATAATTCAAGCATTCTCGGCTCATCATCTACGAGTAGTATATCGACCATAGAGTACCTCCGCATTTGTAGTTATTACTTAAATTGTAAGTCAAAATCATGAAGAAATGGTGCAGATTATTATGCATCTGCATAATTTCTTCAGAATTGCTTGTTATTGTAAAGTTGAAATTCCATTTTAGGTAATGATATTGGCTCAAAAACGATTCATAAGGAGGCGGTATAGTGAAAAAAATGACCCGAATTTTTGGGATAACAATAATTACAGCAGTGGGTCTTGCTGCATGTGGACAAACGAATACAGACCATAAAAACCATGAAGCTACAAAAGAGAAGAAAACAGAGCAAAAGGAAATGAAAATGGTTCAGGAAGTAACTGCGCCGAAAGAAATGAACCAAGGGGCATCGAATGATTTATTAACGACAAGTCTAAAAAATGTGACGAGGTTAAATACAAATGATCCCCTGCAAATGGCAGTGTTAACTTCGCAAACGATATGGCCAGCAACCCATAAAGAGAACCAGCCAGGTGCTGTTATTTTAGTACCAGCAAGCGAGTGGCAATTAGGCATTGCGAGCGCGGACCTTATTCATCATCCGAATAACGGGCCGATTTTATTTATAGAAAAAGAAAAGGTACCCGAAATGACGTTAAAAGAAATAAAACGGCTAAATCCGCTCGGAACGAAAGATGGAACACAAATTATGGTAATGGGGGATGTAGGTGCTAGCACGCTTGCACAATTAAAAGATTATAAAGTAAAGCAAATAAAGGAAACGGATCCAGCTATATTCGCTAAAGATGTGGATAAAGAATACACCGATATAACAGGAAGCTACCCAAATAGTGTTATTATCGGTTCGTCTGAAGAAGAAGGACGTTTATATACAACACCCGCTGTAAACTGGATTTCTCATATGCCGGAACCACTACTGTATACAGAAAAGGATAAAGTGCCAGAAGCGACAATAGAGGCATTAAAGATGAGAAAAGATAAAGCAAATATATATTTACTAGGACCAGAAAAAATTGTTTCAAAAGAAGTAGAAAAAGAGTTAAGCAAATACGGGAAAGTAACGCGTATTAGCGGTGAGAATCCAACAGAAAATTCTATCGCATTTGCGAAGTTTAAAGATGAAAAAACAAAATTTGGCTGGGGATTCATAAAACCTGGTCACGGTTTATCATTTGTTTCAAGCAAAACACCAGATTTAGCAGTTGCTGGGGCACCATTTTCACATATGGGTAAACATGCCCCTGTTATCTTTTTAGAGGAAGGAAAAGCTTCACAACCAGTGTATGACTTCCTTGCAAGTATTCAGCCGAAGTTTAAAGATGACCCAACACTTGGACCGTATAATCACGGCTTCTTATTAGGAAGTACGAGTGATATTTCATTCGAAACACAAGGAATATTAGATGAGAGATTAGAGATTGTGCAAGAAAGTGGTCAAGGGCATGATGGGCATTAATAAAAGGAGTAAAGGCGCTACTGAGGTAGCGTCTTTTTCTTTAGGAAACTTTTACATAGCAAAAAATCTTCTACTCGTTATATAATAGCTTTCGTGCAGTCGGCTAGATTTTCTTATGGAGAAAATCAAATTATAAAGGAGTAGAGGAGTGGTATTTTGTTTCAAACGATAAAAAATGACTGGTTTTCTAATGTGAGAGGGGACGTGTTATCAGGAATTGTCGTTGCTTTAGCATTAATCCCTGAAGCGATAGCCTTCTCTGTTATTGCAGGCGTGGATCCGACAGTTGGACTATACGCAGCCTTTTGTATTGCGGTTACCATTTCATTTGTTGGCGGAAGAACTGGAATGATTTCAGCTGCAACAGGTGCAATGGCATTATTAATGGTAACGCTTGTTAAAGATCATGGTTTGCAATATTTATTTGCTACAACAATATTAACAGGTATCGTCCAAATTATTTTTGGCGTGTTCAAACTGAGCTCATTTATGAAGTTTGTTCCGAAATCTGTTATGAGTGGTTTTTTAAATTCACTTGGAATTTTAGTTTTTACAGCGCAATTACCGCATTTTAAAAATGCAACTTGGCAAATGTATGCACTCGTTGTATTAGGACTTGCAATTATATATTTATTTCCACGTATTACAACGGCTGTACCTTCTACGCTTATTTCAATTATTATTGTGACGAGTATTGCACTTATGAGCGGATTACAGTTGAAAACAGTAGGGGATATGGGAAGCCTACCGAAAGAATTACCGTTCTTTAGTATTCCTGATGTGCCATTTACATTAGAAACATTAGGGATTATTTTACCTTATGCAGTTATGCTTGCAATCATTGGTTTACTAGAGTCTTTATTAACAGCTTCAGTTTTAGATGATATGACGCATACGGAAAGTAATAAGCATAAAGAGGCACGCGGACAAGGGATCGCAAACGTTGTTGCTGGTTTCTTCGGAGGAATGGCAGGTTGTGCAATGATTGGTCAATCTGTTATTAATATTAAATCAGGTGGACGCGGACGATTATCGACGTTTATAGCGGGCGGGTTTTTAATTGTATTACTATTCGTTTTAGGTGATTATGTTGTTCATATTCCGATGGCAGCATTAGTTGCAGTTATGATTATGGTTTCGATCGGAACATTTGATTGGAACTCTGTAACAACGATTCATAAAGTACCAAAAGGGAATGCATTCGTTATGATCGTAACAGTAGTAGTCGTTCTTATTACCCACAATTTAGGGTTAGGCGTAGTCATTGGGACAGTAATTAGTGCCGTATTATTTGCATTCAATATGGCAAAGATTCACGTGAAACATTTATATATTGAAAATAAGAAAATATACGAAATTCACGGTCAACTTTTCTTTGCGTCTACGGCAGATTTTATAAATGCTTTTTCATTTAATGAAGATGTGAAAGAAATTGAGATGAACTTTACTCATGCGCATGTATGGGATGATTCAGCAGTGGCATCAATTGATAAAGTTATCATGAAGTATGAACAAAGTGGTGTGAAAGTGAGTATAACGGGATTAAATGAACGTAGCTCAAAACTTGTTGCAAATTTAGCTACTTATAATAAAAGAATTGCTAGTTAAAAGCCTCCTTTTTAGGGGGCTTTATTATATAATACGAGTAGGATAACGAAAAGGGGATTCAGCATATGTACAAACAAATTATATTAGCATGTGATGGTTCTGAACATGCACTTCGAGCAGCGGAGCATGCAACATATATTGCGAAATGTAGCGAAGAAACAAATGTTGAAGTTGTGTACGTAGTAGATAATAGAACGGCAAAATCAGATATTATACAAGGTCAAACAGATTTAGAAACAATATCAGCTAGTCGAAAAGATAAATTAAAAGAGATTGAAGGTTTATTAAAGAAAGAGAACATTTCTTATACAATTACGATATTACATGGTGATCCTGGAGATACGATTGTTCAATATGTAAATACAGGAGATATAGATCTTGTTATCGCTGGAAGTAGAGGATTAAATACATTGCAAGAAATGGTGCTTGGAAGTGTAAGTCATAAAATAGCAAAACGAGTGAAATGTCCGGTGATGATTATAAAATGAAATAGAATGTAACGAAGACCTTAGTATAACTGAGGTCTTTTTTATGTATAAATGACTCTTATTTGTGGAAATACTAGATATATAAGTTGAAAAGATGTTAACTTACAAATTTGTAAGTTAGTTGTTAGAGAAATCGATGTTATGAAATTTTTCCCATTGGTAAAATAAAAGTATCAAAGGGGAGATAGGGAGGATGGAAGCAATGAAATCATTTCAAAATTTGTCATATAGTCAAGGGGTAAGTTTAATTTGTCTAGGGGGATTTGCTGCATCTGTTACGTTAGCTGTTTTAATAAAGGTGTTTCATCAAATCTTTTAATATTAGAGTAGGGAAGGAATTGGTTGTTATTATTAGTAGGAACAGCAATGAAAATAAAAAATAGCTCTTAGCATGTATGTAGATGCTAAGAGCTATTTTTATGCTTGTTATATGTTATTTAAGCTTGTTTTGATTTTACTGACCCTGTCTTTAAAGTAAGAGCAAGGAAGAACATTGCAAGTACGCAAGATGCGAGTAATAAGATGAATCCGCCATCCCATCCGAATGCATCTACGATAAAGCCCATAGCTGCACTAGCGAAAGCAGCTCCGCCTAAGTAACCGAAGAATCCAGTTAAGCCTGCTGCAGTTCCAGCAGCTTTCTTTGGTGCTAAATCTAGAGCGTGTAGACCAATTAACATAACCGGTCCGTAAATTAAAAATCCAATTGCGACAAGTGCGATACTATCAACCATTGGATTACCAGGAGGGTTTAACCAGTAAACAAGAACTGCGATAAATACACCAACCATAAATAAAATACCAGCAGGTGCACGACGTCCTTTAAATAGTTTATCACTCATCCATCCGCAAAGAAGTGTACCTGGAATACCAGCCCATTCATATAGAGCGTAAGCAGTACGTGAGCTACTATGAGTAAAGCTTTTTTCTTCTACTAAATAAGTAGGAGCCCAGTCTACAACGCCGTAACGTACGAAATATACGAAAACGTTCGCAATAGCGATGTACCATAAAAACTTATTGTTTAATACATATTTAAACAAAATTTCCTTTACTGAAAGCTCGCGTTCGCGATCTTTTACTTTTTCATCTGGTGGATATTCCCCAGTATGTTCTTCAATAGAAGGTAGTCCACAAGATTGAGGCGTATCTTTCATCGTAATTAATACATAAATACCAACTAAAATTGAAAGAATACCTGGGAAGTAAAAAATACTTTTCCAGTCATCTGCGAAGAAGTATAAGCCTAATGTTACAAGGGAAGGCATAAGCGCTCCGCCAACATTATGAGCGACGTTCCAAATAGACATTTTTGTACCACGTTCGCTAATAGAGAACCAGTGAACCATCGTACGACCACAAGGAGGCCATCCCATACCTTGTACCCATCCATTTAAAAACTGAAGTACAAACATAAGTATAATGCTCGTTGTAATGAAAGAAAATGAGCCGAAAATAATATTAATGATACCTGATAAAAATAGCCCAGCTGCTAAAAAGTAGCGAGGATTACAACGATCGGATACGATACCCATAAGAAATTTACTTAATCCGTAAGCGATAGAAACTGCTGAAAGGATAACCCCAAGTTCCCCTTTACTAAAGCCTTGCTCGATTAAGTATGGCATTGCTAGTGAAAAGTTTTTTCGAACAAAGTAGTAACCTGCATAACCGATGAAGATACCTAAGAATACTTGTAAACGTAATTTACGGTATTCGCTATCAACGCGATCAGCTGGTAAGCATTCCGCGTGGGGCGCAGGTTTAAATAATTGTGTGAAAAACATAAAATGAAAATCCTCCCCTAATTAATTCGAAGCGTTTTAAGACAGAGAACATAAAAAGGCCATGAAATATAAAAAAGTTTCCTTTTTTATGATTCATAGCCGTGTACTCCGTTTCTCCGTGACTGTCAATATTAACTTCGTCGAAAATTATACAACTTTGTGACAAAAATGTAAACGTTTTTATGAATAAAAGTATTGACGGATTTTGTTCGTGGGATTAATATTTAAATACATTAAATATTTTATTGTTTAAATAAGAGGTGGATAACATGCCAAATGATATGACGCATATCGATAAAATTCAAGCTCTTGCCTTTTCGATTGGAAAGAAAATGCAGACGGAGTTATTAGAACAAATGCAAGCGACAGGACTTACACCACCGCAGTTTTATATTTTAAAGATTTTAGATCATTATGGGGCTTCAAGAGCGACAACATTAGCGAAAAAGATGTATGTGAAGCCTAGCGCGATTACAGTGATGATTGATCGTCTAATCGATCAAGAACTTGTAGAACGCTATCACGACAAAGATGACCGTCGCGTTGTCATCATCGAGTTAACGAAAAAGGGGAAATCTAGAGTAGAAGAGGCAATGACAGCTCGTAACGAGCATATTGCAAAATACTTTTCACATTTAGAGTTGCAAGAAAGAGAAGATTTATTACGTCTCTTTGAGAAGTTAGAAACCATTATTTGTGGGACACAAGAGAAAAAAGAGAATAACTAAGAGGAATTGAGGAGATTACATGGAGCAACAAGAAAATCAAAATAGAAAGTTGTTGTTAATCGGTTTAATTATCGCGATGCTATTTGCTGCATTAGATGGAACAATTGTTGGTACAGCAATGCCACGTATCGTCGGTGACCTAGGTGGATTAAGTTTAATGACATGGTTAACAACAGCTTATATGTTAACATCAACGACAGTTGTACCAATTGCAGGTAAATTAGCGGATTTACTTGGTCGTCGTAACGTATATATAACAGGGCTAGTTATTTTCATGATTGGTTCGGCGTTATGTGGTATGGCAAATGGTATGACAGAATTAATTATTTTCCGTGGTATTCAAGGTCTTGGTGGCGGTATTATGATGCCAATGGCTATGATTATTATTGGAGATATGTTCACGGGGAAAGAACGTGCAAAATGGCAAGGTATTTTTGGTGCGTTATACGGCCTTGCTTCTGTAATTGGACCACAAGTTGGTGGTTGGATTGTAGATGCAGTGAACTGGAGATGGGTATTCTACATTAACTTACCGGTTGGTATTTTAGCAACAATCTTTATTGCAATGGGATTAAAATCGCATAAACAAACAGGACCAATTAAAATTGATATCGCTGGAATCTTTACGATGATTCTCGGTGTTGTAAGTTTATTACTTGCGCTAACGTTTGGCGGAAAAGATTATGCATGGGATTCTTGGCAAATTATCGGTTTATTTGCACTAGCTGTAATTGGTATTGTTAGCTTTGTTATCGTTGAAACGAAAGCTGAAGAGCCAATTTTACCAATGCATTTCTTTAAAAATCGCACATTTACAATACTGAATGCGATTGGATTCTTTATGAGTATTGGAATGTTCGGCGCGATTATGTTCGTACCATTCTTCATGCAAGGTATTGTAGGAGTAAGTGCTGCTGAATCAGGAACAATTATGACTCCAATGATGATTACAATGATTGTGATGAGTATTATCGGTGGGCAACTTGTATTAAAAGTTGGTGTAAAACCACAAATTATCGCAGGTATGCTTATTATGGCCGGTGGTTTCTGGTTATTAACAACGATGGATATGCACACAACGAAGCTTACAGCTACTTCTTATATGATGGTTATCGGTTTAGGAATGGGTCTTGTAATGCCGACATTAACATTAGCGTTACAAGAAAGCTTCCCGAAAAAAGACCTTGGTGTTGTAACATCATCAAGTCAGTTCTTCCGACAAATCGGTGGTACATTTGGTATTACAATTTTAGGATCAATTATGAATAACACTTCAGGTACGACATTAACAAAGAATTTAGTACCTGTATTAGATACATTCCCGAAAGAAGCGGGACAAATGGTAACGAAATTTAAAGATATGATTCACACAGATCCACAAGGTTTATATTCGATGCTATTTAGCCCAGAGGCATTAAAACAAATGCCAGAAGCGTTCGCTAACAGTATTGTACCTATTTTGAAAAACTCTTTAGTAGACTCGCTTCATACTGTATTCTTAACAGGATTAGTATTTATCGTAGTAGGTGCTATCTTTACGATTTTCTTACAAAAAATTAAACTATCAGATCGTAAAAAAGATGCTGAAGAGCCTGCTGTAGAAGAAAAAGAAAAAACTGTATCATACTCATAATGAAGAAGCATCGCCTTATGGCGGTGCTTCTTTGAGTATAACCTTAAAAGCTTTTTAGTGAGAAATGATTGACGTATTTTTAGAAATACGTTATATTATTTTCTGTAAACGGTTACATGAAGTGAGGAGAAAAGAGAATGAGTACGATCAAAGACGTTGCGAAATTAGCGGGAGTATCTGTTGCGACCGTTTCCAGAGTTCTAAATAAAAATGGATATGTTCACGAAGATACATTAAAAAAGGTAGAACGTGCAATTGAGATGTTAGATTATAAGCCTAGTACAGTAGCGCGTTCACTGTATAATAAAAAGTCTCGTTTAATTGGCTTAGTTGTTCCAAATATCGTGAATCCATTCTTTCCGGAAGTTGCACGTGCCGTAGAAGATGTAGCACATAAACAAGGTTACACAGTTGTCCTTTGTAACTCTGATGAAAGTTTAGAAAAAGAGAAACAATATATTGATGTGCTTAGACAAAATAATGTAGATGGATTTATTGTAGCAACGAATCCACAAAATAGTGTTAATTACATGAATGTATCTGTTCCAGTTGTTGCGATTGACCGTATGTTTAATGAGCGTATTCCTACTGTATATGCAGATAACTATGCAGGAAGTCAGGCTGCGACAAAGTTGTTACTAGATAAAGGATGTAAACATATTGCACATATTCGCGGTCCACGTGATGTGAGTACTGCAAATGAACGCTTTGAAGGTTTTGTAGACGTTATTACGCAAAATAATCTTTCGTATATGATTGCAGAGAGTACGTTTGATCCAGCAAATAGTGAGCGTGTAGCGATGGAATTATTAGAAGAATACCCGCATATTGATGGTATTGTTGCTGGGAATGATTTAATTGCGATTGGTATTGTAAAGGCTGCACTTCAAAAGGGGATTGTCATTCCAAATGATTTACAAATTATCGGATTTGATGGAATTTCTTTAACGGAAATGATGTATCCATCTATTACAACAGTTGCACAACCGATATATGAAATGGGGAAAATTGCAACAGAGTTGTTGCTAGAGCAAATGGAAGGAAATACATTAGAAGAGAAACACTATCGTTTACCGATTGAAATTATAGAACGAAATACAACGAAGTAAGGAGATGAAACAGATGCCAAATATTGCAGTAGTAGGAAGCATTTCAATGGACTTAGTGGCTGTTTCAAAGAAACGGCCGAAAGCAGGAGAAACAGTAATTGGTGAAGAGTTTCATACAATCCCAGGAGGGAAAGGGGCAAACCAAGCAGTTGCTGCAGCTAGGTTAGGAGCAAATGTAGCAATGGTTGGAGCCGTAGGAAATGATGATTATGGAACAGTAGTTAGAAAAAATTTAGAGGACGAACGCGTTTTTATCGATTATGTGGTACCGGTTACAGATAGAACGACAGGAATTGCTCATATCGTTTTAGCAGAAGAAGATAACAGTATCGTTGTCGTACAAGGGGCAAATGCTTTTGTAAACAAGTCAGTGGTAGATCGCTCCAAAGACCTTCTTGTAAAAGCGGATATGGTTGTTCTTCAACTGGAAATTCCACTTGAAACAGTAAAATATGTATTAGCTATTTGTGAGGAACATAACATTCCTGTTATGTTGAATCCAGCGCCAGCACAAGTTTTATCAGAAGATATTTTAGAAAAAGCAACTTATATTACGCCAAATGAACATGAGTGCCGCATCGTATTAGATGATTTTACATCACCAATTGAAGATTTATTGGCGAAGTATCCAAATAAATTATTGATGACAGAAGGTTCTAAAGGTGTCCGTTTCCATAATGGAACAGAGATTGTACATGTTCCTAGCATTGCTGTTGATGTAGTGGATACAACTGGAGCTGGTGATACATTTAATGGTGCGCTAGCAGTTGCACTTTCTGAAGGAGAGACACTTCAAAAAGCAATTCGTTTCGCGAATATTGCTGGTGGTCTTTCTGTAACAAAACTTGGAGCACAGGGCGGTATGCCAACGAGAGATCGAGTACGTGAAGTGCAGGTGATTGTTGGATGAAAAAGCATGGTGTATTAAACAGTGAAATCGCGGCAGTCCTTGCTTCACTTGGGCATACAGATATGGTTGTAATTGCTGATTGCGGGTTGCCGATTCCGGATGGAGTAAAACGAATTGATTTAGCTGTTGAGATTGGAAAACCGAGTTTTTTAGAGGTGTTACAAGTTGTAGCTGATGATATGGCAATTGAAAAAGTGACGTTAGCAGAAGAAGTCATTATAAAGAATGCGGAAGTAAATAAAGAAATCGAGCAGAAATTAATAGAGCCAGCATTTGAGTATGTATCTCATGAACAATTTAAAGAGCATACAAAGAAAGCGAAGGCGATTATTCGTACAGGTGAGGCTACGCCTTATGCAAATATAATTTTACATGCAGGCGTGATTTTTTAATAAAGGGAAGTGATGAGAATGCATATTGAAATGAAAAATATTTCAAAAGCGTTCAATGGCAATCCTGTTTTGAAGAATGCACAGTTTATGATTGAAACAGGAGAAGTTCATGCATTGATGGGGGAAAATGGAGCGGGTAAATCAACGCTCATGAAGATTTTAACAGGTGTATATAAAAAAGATGGTGGGACGATCACGATTGATGGGCAAGAGCGCACCTTTAAAAATGCGAAAGAAGCTGAAGAGTACGGCATCGCATTTATACATCAAGAACTAAACATATTGCCGAATTTAACAGTAGCTGAAAATATGTTTCTCGGTAAAGAGTTAATGTATGGGAAAACAGGTATTTTACGCACTCGACAAATGAACGCGATTGCGCAGCAACAACTAGCAGAGCTAGGATTGCATGTAAGAGGCGCTATGTTAGCAGAGGAATTATCGGTTGGACAACAGCAAATTATCGAAATTGCGAAAGCATTAATGACAAACGCGAGCGTTATTATTATGGATGAACCTACTGCGGCACTGACGGATCGTGAAATCGAAACGCTCTTTACAGTAATTAATAAGTTACGTAAAGAAGGTGTTTCATTCGTGTACATTTCGCATCGTATGGAAGAGATTTTCTCAATATGTGATGCTATTACGATTTTGCGTGATGGAGAATACGTGGGAAAGAGATTAATTCCAGAAACATCATTTGATGAAGTAGTGAGTATGATGGTGGGGCGCAGCATTGGTGAACGTTACCCAGAGCGAAATAGTCAAATTGGTGATATCATTTTTGAAATGCGTAACGGAACGAAGAAAGGGAAATTTGAAAATGTTTCGTTTCAAGTGAGGAAAGGTGAAATCCTTGGTGTAGCTGGTTTGATGGGGGCTGGTCGCACTGATATTATGAAAGCGATATTTGGTTATGAACCTTTAGACTCTGGACAAATTTTTATAAATGGACAAGAAGTAAAGATTGATAGTCCAATAGATGCAATTAGACAAAGAATTGCTTTTATTACAGAAGATAGAAAGTCTGAAGGATTAGTGTTAGATTTTTCAATTCGAGAAAATTTAGCTTTACCGAATTTAGAAAGTCTTTCAAAGGGAAGTGTTCTAAGCAATGAGCTAGAACAACAGTTTACAGAGGATATGATGAAGCTTCTTAATGTGAAAGCATCTAGCGGAGAGCAGGCAGTGAAATCTCTTTCTGGTGGAAATCAGCAAAAGATTGTAATCGCAAAATGGCTAGGCATTTATCCGCAATTACTCATTTTAGATGAGCCAACAAGAGGTGTTGATGTTGGAGCGAAAAAAGAAATTTACTCTATTATGAATAAGCTTACAGAGCAAGGCGATGCCGTTATTATGGTATCATCTGAGCTTCCGGAAGTTTTAGGGATGAGTGATCGAGTTCTTGTTATTCATGAAGGAAAAGTCGGCGGAATTTTAGGGAAAGATGAGGCATCACAAGAGTCTATTATGGCACTAGCTACAGGGGGAGAGTAAGGATGGCTAAGAAGGGGAATGTATTACAACAACTCGGTTCTTTAATCGGTTTAGTATTAATTATCGTCGTAATTACAGCTTTAAATCCAGCGTTTATTGAAATTCCAAATTTATTTAATATACTGCGTCAAGTATCGATTAATGCGCTTATTGCATTCGGAATGACCTTCGTAATTTTAACAGGGGGTATTGACTTATCGGTAGGTTCTATTTTAGCATTATCAAGTGCACTTGTTGCTGGAATGATGGCAAGTGGCATGGATCCGTTCCTTGCAATGGCAGTTGGACTATTAGCAGGTCTTGTAATGGGAATTGTAAACGGTATCATCATTGCGAAAGGAAAAGTAGCTCCATTTATTGCAACTTTAGCAACAATGACTATTTTTCGTGGGTTGACGCTTGTTTATATGGACGGACGTCCGATCACTGGTCTTGGTGATCATTTAATGTTCCAGATGTTTGGCCGCGGTTATTTTCTTGGTATTCCTGTACCAGCTGTTACAATGATGATCGCTTTCGCAGTACTGTACTTCATTTTGAAGAAAACGACATTTGGTCGCCGTACATTTGCAATTGGTGGAAATGAAGAAGCAGCAGCACTATCAGGTATTAATGTTACGAGAATTAAAGTAATGATTTACGGTCTTTCCGGAATTTTGGCAGCGCTTGCAGGTATTGTCTTAACATCACGATTAGATTCTGCACAGCCGACTGCAGGTACTTCTTATGAATTAGATGCAATTGCAGCAGTTGTATTAGGTGGAACAAGTCTTTCTGGGGGAAGAGGATGGATTGTTGGTACATTCATCGGTGTACTTATTATCGGTGTACTAAATAACGGTTTAAATTTATTAGGTGTATCTTCTTTCTTCCAACAAGTTGTAAAAGGACTTGTAATCTTACTAGCTGTATTAATTGATCGCCGAAAAGAAGCGTAATGGAGGGACAGTTCATGAAGAAATGGTTACTTATACTCGTTGCATGTATTATGGTCATTACTGCTGGTTGTTCAATGGAACCACCAGAATGGGCAAAGGATTCTAGCGATAAAGGTCGAAATAAAACTATTAAAGTTGGATTCTCTGTTTCAACTTTAAATAATCCCTTCTTTGTAACTTTGAAAAAGGGTGCAGAAAAGAAAGCGAAAGATAGCGGCATCGAATTGATTGCTGTTGATGCACAAAATGATGCAGCAAAGCAAACGAACGATGTTGAAGATTTAATTCAAAAGGGTGTCGATGTAGTTGTTATTAATCCGACCGATTCAGATGCTGTTGCTTCAGCAGTAAGTGCGGCAAATGCAGCGAATGTTCCTGTTATTACAGTAGACCGCGTTGCGAATTCAGGTAAGGTTGTTTCTCACATTGCATCTAATAATATCGAAGGTGGTCAAATGGCTAGTGATTACATTCGTGAATTAGTCGGCGATGGAGCAAACGTTGCTGAGTTAGAAGGAATCCCTGGATCGTCTGCTGCTCGTGAACGTGGGAAAGGATTCCATAACGTAGCCGATAAGTCTTTACAAGTAGTTGCCAAACAAGCGGCTGATTTTGATAGAGCGAAAGGATTATCTGTTATGGAAAACATTTTGCAAGCAAATAGCGATATTAAAGCCGTGTTTGCGCATAACGACGAGATGGCATTAGGTGCACTTGAAGCATTGAAGTCTGCTGGAAAAACGGATGTAGTCGTTGTTGGATTTGATGCAACAGAAGATGCTGTGAAAGCGGTTAATGATGGGCGTATGGCTGCAACAGTCGCTCAAAAACCAGAATTAATCGGAGAGAAGGCGATGCAAACAGCAAAAGAGATAACACAAGGTAAAAAAGTGGACAAATCTATTCCGATTGAATTAGAGCTTATTAAGAAAAATAAATAAATATAAAATGAAAATTAGGAAGGAAGAACAACAAATGAAATTCTTTATTGATACAGCAAACATTAACGAAATTAAAGAGGCAAATGCATTAGGCGTATTAGCTGGAGTAACGACAAATCCATCACTTGTAGCAAAAGAAGGCGTAGATTTTCACGAGCGCATTCGTGAAATTTGCAACGTTGTAGAAGGTCCTGTAAGTGCAGAAGTAATTAGCTTAGAAGCTGATAAAATGATTGAAGAAGGAAAAGAATTAGCGAAAATTGCTCCAAACGTTGTTGTAAAAGTTCCAATGACAACAGAAGGTTTAAAAGCAGTAAAAGCATTCTCTGACTTAGGAATTCGTACAAACGTTACATTAGTATTCTCAGCAGTTCAAGCGTTACTTGCAGCTCGTGCTGGTGCAACATACGTTTCACCATTCTTAGGTCGCTTAGACGATATCGGTCATAACGGTATGGACTTAATTCGTCAAATCGCAGAAATCTTTGCGATTCATGGCATCGAAACAGAAATCATTGCAGCATCTGTACGTCACAGTGTTCACGTAACTGACGCAGCATTAAACGGTGCACATATTGCAACAATCCCAGCAAACGTAATTGCTTCATTAGTGAAGCACCCATTAACAGATCAAGGAATTGAGAAATTCTTAGCTGATTGGGAAAAAACACAAGAGAAATAATAGAAAATCAAGAATCCTAGTTTAATTGACTAGGATTCTTTTTTATTTAAAAGAATTTTCATGCAATTTTGCATATTGTCTTTTAAATTTGTTATATAAGATATTTAATATATATCACATAACTCTTTATTTTTCATATTTCGATATAAAGTGGAACTTTAATCAGTGGGGGCTTTGTTCATCACCACACTGATTATTAGTTAAACCAAGGGATAAACAGATAGAGGGTCTGACCAGAAAACTGGAGGGCATGATTCTATAACAGAAAGTTTAATGTTTATAGAATTATGTCTTTTTATATAGGGAGGGTAGTAAACAGAGATTTCGACAAAAATGCACCGATTTATCTGAATTTTAAGTTTTATAAAAGGAGAGAAATGGAATGAGAAGAAAAGCCCCATTTAAAGTGTTGTCATCATTAGCAATTGCAGCAATTATCGGATGCACATCTGTAATGAGTGCGCCGTTAGCATATGCAGAAACGCCAGCAAAAGAGAAAGAGAATGTGTCTACAACGCCAATTGATTACAATTTAATTCAAGAAGATCGTTTAGCGGAAGCTTTGAAAGAAAGAGGAACAATTAATCCAGCATCTTCTAAAGAAGAGACGAAAAAGGCTGTCGAGCAATATATTGAAAAGAAACAAGGAGATCAGGCGAACAAAGAAATTCTTCCAGATGCTCACTCACAAGAAACGTCTGATTTCACAAAAAAAGTAAAAGAGAAAAAGATGGAAGAAAAGGAAAATGTAAAAAAGACTGAAAAAAATATTAATCTTGAGCAAAAGCCAGAACCAAATAAAAAGCAATTGAATGGGCAAGTTCCAACTTCAAAAGCAAAGCAAGCTCCATATAAAGGATCTGTTCGATCGGATAAAGTATTAGTGCTACTCGTTGAATTTAGTGATTATAAACATAATAATATTGATCAAACACCAGGTTATATGTATTCGAAAGACTTTAGTAGAGAACATTATCAAAAGATGTTGTTCGGTAAGGAGCCTTATACATTATTTGATGGTTCAAAAGTAAAAACGTTTAAACAATACTATGAAGAGCAGTCTGGTGGTAGTTATACGACAGACGGATATGTAACGGAGTGGCTAACTGTTCCCGGAAAAGCATCTGATTATGGAGCTGATGGTAGCAGTGGTCACGATAATAAAGGTCCGAAAGGTGCACGTGATTTAGTGAAAGAAGCTTTGCATGCAGCTGCTGAGAAAGGACTAGATTTATCCCAGTTTGATCAATTTGATAGATATGATACAAACGGAGACGGGAATCAAAATGAACCTGACGGTGTAATTGATCATTTAATGGTAATCCATGCTGGTGTTGGTCAAGAAGCTGGTGGCGGTAAATTAGGTGATGATGCAATCTGGTCACATCGTTCAAAATTAGCAGTAGATCCAGTAGCGATTGAAGGTACGAAATCAAAGGTAGAATACTTTGGTGGTAAAGTAGCAGCACATGATTACACAATTGAACCAGAAGATGGAGCTGTAGGTGTGTTTGCACATGAATTTGGGCATGATCTTGGATTACCAGATGAATATGACACGAAATATACTGGAAATGGTTCACCAGTCGAAGCTTGGTCATTAATGAGTGGAGGTAGTTGGACAGGGAAAATCGCAGGAACAGAGCCGACTAGTTTTTCACCACAAAATAAAGACTTCTTACAAAAGAATATGGGTGGCAACTGGGCAAAAATATTAGAAGTAGATTACGATAAAATTAAGAGTGGTGTGGGAGTTCCTACATATATTGATCAAAGTGTTACGAAATCAAATCGTCCCGGCGTTGTACGTGTTAACTTACCAGGTAAAAGTGTTGAAACGATTAAACCGGAGTTTGGAAAGCATGCATATTATAGTACAAGAGGCGATGATATGCATACAACGTTAGAGACACCATTCTTTGATTTAACGAAAGGAACAAATGCAAAATTCGATTATAAAGCAAATTATGAGTTAGAAGCAGAGTGCGATTTCGTCGAAGTACATGCAGTAACAGAAGATGGAACGAAAACATTAATTGATAGACTTGGAGAAAAAGTAGTCCAAGGAGATAAAGATACAACAGATGGGAAATGGATTGATAAATCATATGATTTAAGTCAATTTAAAGGCAAAAAAGTGAAACTACAATTCGACTATATTACAGATCCGGCTGTAACATATAAAGGTTTTGCGATGGACAATGTAAATGTAACTGTTGATGGACAAGTTGTATTTTTTGATGATGCAGAAGGACAGTCTAAAATGAATTTAAATGGTTTTGTTGTTTCTGATGGGACAGAGAAGAAAGCTCATTATTACTACTTAGAGTGGAGAAACTATGCGGGATCAGATAATGGTTTAAAAGCAGGAAAAGGTCCAGTGTATAATACAGGTCTTGTCGTTTGGTATGCAGATGATAGTTTCAAAGATAACTGGGTTGGGATGCATCCAGGTGAAGGATTCCTTGGTGTTGTTGACTCTCATCCAGAAGCGCTAGTTGGTAATTTAAACGGCAAACCAGCATACGGTAATACGGGCATGCAAATTGCAGATGCTGCATTTTCATTTGATAAAACACCAGCATGGAGTGTAAATTCATTAACACGTGGTCAGTTTAACTATTCTGGATTACAAGGTGTTACAACTTTTAATGATTCAAAAGTATATAGTAACAAGCAAATTGCAGACGCAGGAAGAAAAGTTCCAAACCTTGGACTTAAATTCCAAGTTGTTGGACAGGCAGAAGATAAATCGGCAGGCGCTGTTTGGATTAAACGTTAATAACATAAAAGCACATTCTTCATATGAAGAGTGTGCTTTTTAATTTGTACAGTAAGTTATTATTTTAATTTGTACAGTAAGTTATTATTTTAGTTTATCCCGCATTAACGGTCAGTAAGATCCCCACCTCAAAATTCAGCGGAAGTAAAGAAATTAGGTGGGAGATCAACTGCCCGTAAAAGCCCGATTGGTTCAACTAATAATCAGTGGGGATGAACAAACCCCCACTGATTAAAGTTTCACTTTATGTAATACAAGTGTTTATTCATGTGTACTGTATCAAATTATGTGGGGAAAGGAAATATTTCCGAGGAAATTGTCGAAGTATCGTCAGTATTTATAAACTTTCTGTTTAAAAGAGGAGATGTATTATTGCCTTTACGGCTCAATTTATTTACATTGTTATTTAGTTATACACAAAAGTAATATATTGGGCAAAAAGAGTTCTATTCGATAGGGCTCTTTGGTTTTGTATTTGATATACAAATATTAACCTCAATTGTTTGGAAATGTATCTTCTTGTTTAGCGTCATTTGGACTTTAACTGCAGTTTTTGTTTTTCGTTTATATGAAGAGCGAGATGAGCCGTTACCTTTTATATTTAAAGTAATTGGAATTATTCCAACGCTTCTATTATATTACGGATTATATCAATATGCATTTTAAAAAAGACAACGATGGATTATCCCATCATTGTCTTTTTTACTTTGCTTCTTACATAAATCATCCCAGCAAATGTTAATAAAAATGCTGTCCCGATAATGAAGCTGATGCTAGGTGATGCTCCGATTGCACCGACTGTAAAGGAGCCAGCAACAACTCCTAATGAGAAGAAGGCATAAAATAATCCGAATGCCTTTCCGCGATTATCGTCTGTAGTATTTTCAACGAGTAAAGCGTTAATAGACGGAAAGAGGATTGCGAATCCAATTCCATAAATCATCATTACGATAAAGAGCATACCTTTTGTAGCAAATAATCCGAGTAAAGATAATGCGAATGCCATAACTGCAATTCCGATTAGCATTAGTTTCGAACGATTAAATCGATCGTAAATACGATTTGTTGGAAGCAAGAAGAAGAGGATAGCAGTTATACCAAATACACTTAACATCATGCCTGTTGTGGATGCTTTAAGCGTTAATGCCTCAACTTTTACTGGTAACATATAAGTGACAATTCCTTGTGAAAACATTAATGTGAAAGCACCAATATATGCTTGTAATAACGGTTCTGATTTTAAAAGTTCAACCATATCTTCTTTGTTCATCATTTGCGTTCTTGATGTATCTTTTCTTGATACGTTATTTGGTAAGAAGAATAGAGATACGATCGTACCAAGAGCCATTAAAATAGAAATAGTAATGAAGACCCATTCTACGCCAGCTGTTGCTTTCATAATACCGCTGAAAGCCGGTCCTACGATTGCGGCTGTTCCAACAGCAGCACCAGATAGAGCCATTGCTTTTCCTTGTCTTTTTGCATTTGTTTGTTTTGATAAAAATGTAAAGGCAGCAGGAATTAAAAAGCCATCACTAAATCCATGCATAAAGCGAACAACTAATAGTTGTTCACCACTTTGAACAACGGTGTATAACAAGACTATGAAACTCGTAATTCCCATGCTTATATAAAGGATTTTTTTTGCACCAAATTTATCGACAGCTGCTCCAGCAATAATATTACCGATCATATTAGCGAATGAGTACATACCGACAACTAGCCCGATAATAAGAGGGGTTCCTCCAAGGCTTTGAGCGAAAGTACTCATAATAGGTAATTGTGAAAATGTATCTAAAAAAGCCACGATAACGATAAAGTAAATAAAATATTTCAAGCGATATTCACCTCTCCTATGCTATTATGGCACAATGCTAATTTCACCTGCAATGAAATTGAATTAACAGATGTGGAAAAAAGTACAAAGTGACAAAATATTGAACGTTATTTGTAAAAAATTAGTAGAGATGCGATTGTTTTTTTGAAATATATGGATAGAAGTATTATAATAGAATTGTAAACTTCACCAGGTTAAGTATATACATAGAGAGGGATGTATAAAATGAAAGCACTACTTTGGCATAATCAACGTGATGTACGAGTAGAAGAAGTACCAGAACCAACAGTAAAACCAGGAACAGTGAAAATCAAAGTTAAATGGTGTGGTATTTGTGGGACAGACTTGCATGAATATTTAGCAGGGCCTATTTTTATTCCAACAGAAGAACATCCATTAACACATGTGAAAGCACCTGTTATTTTAGGTCATGAGTTTAGTGGTGAGGTAATAGAGATTGGTGAAGGAGTTACATCTCATAAAGTGGGAGACCGCGTTGTTGTAGAACCAATTTATTCTTGTGGTAAATGTGAAGCTTGTAAACATGGACATTACAATGTTTGTGAACAACTTGTTTTCCACGGTCTTGGCGGAGAAGGCGGCGGTTTCTCTGAATATACAGTAGTACCAGAAGATATGGTTCATCACATTCCAGATGAAATGACGTATGAACAAGGTGCGCTTGTAGAACCAGCAGCAGTAGCAGTTCATGCAGTACGTCAAAGTAAATTAAAAGAAGGGGAAGCTGTAGCAGTATTTGGTTGCGGTCCAATTGGACTTCTTGTTATCCAAGCAGCTAAAGCAGCAGGAGCGACTCCTGTTATTGCAGTTGAACTTTCTAAAGAACGTCAAGAGTTAGCGAAATTAGCAGGTGCGGATTATGTATTAAATCCAGCAACTCAAGATGTGTTAGCTGAAATTCGTAACTTAACAAATGGTTTAGGTGTAAATGTTAGCTTTGAAGTAACAGGTGTTGAAGTTGTACTACGTCAAGCGATTGAAAGTACAAGCTTCGAAGGACAAACTGTAATTGTTAGTGTATGGGAAAAAGACGCAACAATTACTCCAAATAACTTAGTATTAAAAGAAAAAGAGGTTATTGGTATTTTAGGATACCGTCACATCTTCCCAGCTGTTATTAAATTAATTAGCTCTGGTCAAATTCAAGCAGAGAAATTAATTACGAAAAAAATTACAGTCGATCAAGTTGTTGAAGAAGGATTTGAAGCACTTGTAAAAGATAAAACACAAGTGAAAATTCTTGTTTCACCTAAATAAGATAGAATCGAATAGAGTAGCCCTTTTCTAGAAATAGAAGAGGGCTACTTTTTTTCTATACTGAAAGGTGATAGACTTTCCTTTGACTAAATGTATTTTTGTTTGGAAGGGAGAATCTAATGCTTTCATTTTTGTTAACTTTAAAGCGAATGTTAAGAGCCTGTTTACGAGCGTGGAAAGATAAAGAATTTCAAGTATTATTCGTATTAACAATTTTGACTTTAATATCGGGTACGATTTTTTATAGTACAGTTGAAGAATTACGTCCTATTGACGCTTTATATTTTAGTGTGGTCACGTTGACGACTGTCGGTGATGGGAATTTTAGTCCGCAAACTGATTTCGGAAAGATATTTACAATCTTATACATATTTATTGGGATTGGATTAGTGTTTGGATTTATTCATAAGTTAGCAGTTAATGTACAATTGCCAAGTATATTATCGAATAGAAAAAAAGAGTAAAGCATTCAGATGCTTTACTTTTTTTTTACATTAGTTTAGACAAGCCTTAATAATAGTTTATTAAAATGAAAGTGTATTTATTCATTATATTCACTGTGTATAAAGTTATAATGATATGAACATTTGCATATTTTAATTTAGTGATAGAAATTTCGTGAAAGGTGGGATATTCTAGTCATAGGTTAACCGGACGACATCATAGGATCCTAACAAAATGTTTACAATAATTCAATTATAAAATGGAGGATTTTATATGAAAAAGAAAGTACTTGCTTTAGCAGCAGCTATTACATTAGTTGCTCCATTACAAAGTGTTGCATTTGCTCATGAAAATGATGGGGCACAGAGATTTGGAGTTATTCCGCGCTGGTCTGCTGAAGATAAACATAAAGAAGGCGTGAATTCTCATTTATGGATTGTAAACCGTGCAATTGATATTATGTCTCGTAATACAACACTTGTAAAACAAGATCGAGTTGCACTATTAAATGAATGGCGTACGGAGTTAGAGAACGGTATTTATGCTGCTGACTATGAAAATCCTTATTATGATAATAGCACATTTGCTTCACATTTCTATGACCCTGACAATGGGAAAACTTATATTCCGTATGCAAAGCAGGCAAAGGAAACGGGAGCTAAATATTTTAAATTAGCTGGTGAGTCTTACAAAAATAAAGATATGAAACAAGCATTCTTCTATTTAGGATTATCTCTTCATTATTTAGGGGATGTAAATCAACCGATGCATGCGGCAAACTTTACGAACCTTTCATATCCACAAGGGTTCCATTCTAAATATGAAAACTTTGTAGATACGATAAAAGATAACTATAAAGTAACGGATGGAAATGGATATTGGAACTGGAAAGGTACGAATCCAGAAGATTGGATTCATGGAGCGGCAGTAGTTGCGAAACAAGATTACGCTGGCATTGTAAATGATAATACGAAAGATTGGTTCGTGAGAGCTGCTGTATCACAAGAATATGCAGATAAATGGCGCGCTGAAGTTACACCAATGACAGGTAAGCGTTTAATGGATGCACAACGTGTTACTGCTGGATATATTCAGCTTTGGTTTGATACGTACGGAAATCGTTAAGTATTTAAAAAAGGTCAAATCTCAGAATAGAGTATTTGGCCTTTTTATCACTATACAATACATGGAGGTATGAAACGTGAAAGGTAAATTGCTAAAAGGTGTACTTAGCTTAGGTGTTGGTTTAGGGGCTTTATATAGCGGAACGTCAGCTCAAGCAGAAGCGTCTACAAATCAAAATGATACATTAAAAGTGATGACGCATAATGTATATATGCTATCAACAAACTTATATCCGAACTGGGGACAAACTGAGCGTGCTGATTTAATTGGGGCGGCAGATTATATAAAGAATCAAGATGTAGTTATATTAAATGAAGTGTTTGATAATAGCGCCTCAGATCGTTTATTAGGGAATTTGAAGAAAGAATATCCAAATCAAACAGCGGTATTAGGTCGTAGTAGTGGTAGCGAATGGGACAAGACGTTAGGAAACTATTCATCTTCAACTCCTGAAGATGGTGGCGTTGCGATTGTGAGCAAATGGCCAATCGCTGAAAAGATTCAATATGTATTTGCAAAAGGATGCGGGCCAGATAATTTATCGAATAAAGGATTTGTATACACGAAAATTAAGAAAAATGATCGTTTCATTCACGTGATTGGTACGCATTTGCAAGCGGAAGATAGCATGTGCGGAAAAACTTCACCTGCATCTGTACGTACAGACCAATTAAAAGAAATTCAAGACTTTATTAAAAATAAAAATATACCAAAGAATGAGTATGTGTTAATTGGTGGTGATATGAACGTAAATAAAATAAATACAGAGAACAAGAATGATTCAGAGTATGCATCTATGTTTAAAACATTGAACGCTTCTGTACCATCTTATACTGGACATACAGCGACTTGGGACGCGACGACAAACAGTATTGCAAAATATAATTTCCCTGATAGTCCTGCTGAGTATTTAGATTATATTATTGCAAGTAAAGACCATGCGAACCCATCGTATATAGAGAATAAGGTGTTACAGCCGAAATCTCCACAATGGACTGTTACATCATGGTTCCAAAAATATACGTATAATGATTACTCTGATCATTATCCAGTAGAGGCGACTCTTTCTATGAAGTAGTTTCAAAAAGTTTCTTCGTAAAGAAGAAACTTTTTTTATTTGCAAACAGGAAAATCACACTTTCTTTCCAATATGTATAAGACATATTGAGAAGAGGAGAGAAAAATGTGGATCGAGGACTTTTTAAAGAAGTTCCATTACCGTGTGCATTTTTGGATGAAGTGGCTTTAGATAGAAATATTCAATCGATTATAGAGTTAAGTGGAAATAAAAAGATTCGTATAGCGAGTAAATCGTTACGCTCTGTTCCGATTATGCAAAAGATTTTAGCTGCAAATGATCGATTTCAAGGTATTATGTGCTTTTCACCTAGAGAGATTTTATTTTTAATAGAACAAGGATTTAATGATTTATTGCTTGGATATCCTGCTTACGATGAAAGAGCTCTGTATGAAATTAGTTTGTTAACAAAGAAAGGTTTCATTATAACTTGTATGGTGGATTGTGAAGAGCATATTGTGTATTTAGAAAACATTGCTGAGAAATCTAAAGGATGTTTTCGTGTTTGTTTGGATATTGATATGAGTAGTCGTTTCTTTCAATTTCATTTTGGTGTACAAAGGTCCCCAGTAAAAAATGTGCAGGATGCGTTGAAAGTAGTAGAAAAGGTGAGAAGGTCATCATATTTAATGTTAGATGGTGTGATGGGTTATGAAGCTCAAATTGCTGGCGTGGGAGATCATATACCGAATCAATGGTTGAAAAGTAAAGTGATTTCGTATTTAAAGCAGAAATCAGTGCTAGAAGTTAAAGAAAGAAGAGAACATATTGTAAAAGCAATACAAAACATTGGTATTGAGCTAAGGTTTGTAAATGGAGGCGGAACAGGAAGCATAAAAACAACCGAGAAAGATAATTCAGTTTCAGAGATTACAGTAGGTTCTGCTTTTTATTCTCCAAAGCTGTTTGATTATTATAAAGAGGTGAAATTTCATCCAGCGGTCGGATTTGCCTTACCAGTTGTGCGGAAACCAGTCCCGTTTATTTACACTTGCCTAGGTGGTGGATATATTGCTTCAGGAGCAGTTGGAAAAGATAAAGAGCCTGAAGTTTGGAGACCGAAGGGTGCAAAACTATTAGCTTTAGAAGGTGCTGGAGAGGTACAAACACCAATTTTTTATAACGGCGAGGAACGAGTGGATATAGGAGAGTCCATATTGTTTCGCCATAGTAAAGCTGGTGAGTTATGTGAGCGTTTTCCTTTTTTGTATCGTGTTAAAAAAGGAGAGATTGTTGGGGAGTATTCAACATATCGGGGGGATGGCCAATGCTTTCTATAAAGGGACAAAAGTGGAGAAATTGGACAGGGAATGTAGAAGGAACGCCGCATTATACGATGTATCCAGAAAGTATACAAGATGTAGTAGAAGTTGTGGGGCTTGCGCGAAAAAAGGGGAAGAAAATTCGTGTTGTCGGTTCAGGACATTCGTTTACACCCCTTGTGCAAACGGAAGAAGTTTTAGTTTCTTTAGATGAATTGAAGGGTATTGTGAATATTGATGCAGAGAAGATGGTTGCTGAAGTATGGGCAGGAACAAAGTTATATGATTTAGGGAAGTTACTTGAGGAAAAAGGTTATGCGCAAGAAAATTTAGGAGATATTGATTTACAATCTATTGCAGGAGCGATTAGTACGGGGACTCATGGAACGGGTATTACCTTTGGGAGTTTATCAACACAAGTTATAGAGATTACGGCAGTTTTATCTAATGGTGAGAGTATAGTTTGTTCGGAAGCTGAGAACGTAGAATATTGGAGAGCGTTTCAGTTGTCACTTGGAATGTTAGGTATCATTGTAAAGATAAAATTGAAGGTTATTCCAGCGTATTCACTCGTTTATGAAAGTGAGAAACAGTCATTATCTACTGTAATGAACAAACTAGAAGAATATAAGAAGCATCGTCATTTTGAATTTTTCGTTTTTCCTTATTCTGATGAAGTACAAGTGAAACTTACGAACGAAACAACGAATAAAGGCAGTGATTTGAAATGGCATAAATTAAAGGTGGAGTTACTTGAAAATAGGATGTTCTCTTTGCTATCTAAAGGGTGTAAATGGTTTCCTTCTATAAGTAAAGGAGTGAGTCGATTATCAGCTAAGGCTGTACCAAATACAAAAATAATTGGCCCGAGCTATGAAGTATTTGCTACATCACGTACGGTACCATTTTATGAAATGGAGTATAGCATTCCTTCAAAGTATATGAGGACGGTTGTAGAAGAAATCTCAAATCTTATTGAAAAGAAAAAGTATAAGGTGCACTTCCCAATCGAATGCCGCTATGTAAAAGGGGATGATATATGGCTTAGTCCAGCCTATGGAAGAGATTCAGCGTATATCGCTGTTCATATGTATAAAGGTATGAAATATGCTGCTTACTTTGGCGAAGTGGAAAAAATTTTTCTGAAGTATGAAGGGCGTCCGCATTGGGGGAAAATGCATACATTATCGTATGAGCAATTACAAGATATATATCCAGAGTTTCATTCGTTTTTACAGGTGAGGAAATCTCTAGATGAACTTGGAATGTTTTTTAATCCTTATGCAGAAAAGTTATTTATCCCGCTATTTGTCAGGCAGTAAGACCCCCACCTCAAAATTCAGCGGAAGCAAAGAAGTTAGGTCGGGGCTGATTAAAGTTTCACATTATGTATATGAAAAAGCTGACAAATAATTATTTGTCAGCTTTTTTTAGTGTAATTGCATTTCTTGTATGACTAATATGTTCATAAAATAGTAGTTTATCACGGCTAAATACATGAAGTAAAACATGAATAATGAATAGGCCGTTAATGATAAATAGGAATAACAATGTAACGAGTAATACTAAAGGCTCTGTGTGATTTAAAATAGAGCTACTAGAAAGAATATAATTGATTCCGCCTAACGCAAAATAAAATATACTGTAGCGAATAAATAGTTCTTTTAATGTAATACGATTTGATTTTCCTTTCACGTGAATGCGAAGCAATGCTTTCCCAATTGTTTTTCCATTCGTAAAGTATGGAATAATAATAAAGTAAATAAGGATTGAACACGTAATGAAAATGAGTTCATACATATTCGTGTAAGATTGCATATTAGAAACGAAGAAAGAATTCCCTTTGTTTTTAACGACAGGTACGACGATAGATAAGAAAATCCAATCAATTTGCATCGCGATAAGGCGACGAATGAATCCGACTGGTTTCGTTTCCAAATTAATATGACTATCTAACTCGTTTGTCTTCGGAAGGAAGTACGTAAATATTGGTGCAATGATAAAACCAATTACGCCACCTAATGTATTTAAAAATAAATCATCGATATCAAATAATCGGTATGCACAATTGTATATACCGTATAATCCAGTCACTTGTGTTAGCTCAAAAAATAGTGAAAGGAAAAAGGAAATGCAAATTGTTTGTAAGAAACTACGTCGGAAATAATAACGTAAGTAAATGCCGAATGGAACAGTTAATAGAACATTAAAGGCAACTTGTAAAAACGCAGACTCTTTTAATAAGTAGAAATAAGTAGTTGGTTTCGTTAAAACTGCCGATGTATGACTACTAATCTCTTGTATGAAATAAAATGGTGAGAGTTGCATGTGTTGTGTATTAGCCGGTTGTAGGCTACAAGTATCAAACGTTTGTGGCAACGGCAAAATAACAAGAAAATAGGCATTTAATAAGTAAAGTAATAATGAGTATAAAATAAATGAGCGCCATTTATTTAAATAACCGTATTTTCGATAATTAAATATTAAAAAAGGGATTAAAAGAAACATTGCTAAAAAAGGAAATAAAATAAATGCTGTTTTCACTGGAAATAAATATGCAGTCAAAGTAAAACTCCTTTCAATAAAAATTCGTTTATCATTATAGCGCTAAAAATATTTAAATACAAAGTTAAAATTTTTCGAAATAGAAATAATTACTAATTTTATAGGGATTAAGTTATAATAAATTAAATATAAGGATATTGTGATTACATAATTTGAGAGAGGGTACAAGAGATGCGATATGAACTTTTTTCTGTAAGTGGGGATCATATTACGACTTTTGAAAGTGCATGGCGTTTTCAGGAGGGAGAACAGATTTTTGTTTATGATGATCAAACAAAACGAAACTTTATTATTATTCGGCTGACACATGATGTATTTCAACAAAATAAACATGTTATTCGTTTGTATTGTCAAGAGAAGAAAGTGTATGCATAAGAGAAGCCCTCTTACAGTATGAAAAGTAAGAGCGTCCTTATCTCGTTATTTGTGAACAGCCCAATTGATGAGGGCTGATTAAAGTTTCACTTTATCATTTTGGCCCTCGTAAGGAATAAAAAGAGAAGGATTAATGCACATAGGTAGCATTTGATTTGGAAGAAAGGATATAGCCTTGTATTTTGTGCTTCAAAGTTTCATTGCCTTCTTTTTGAGAAAGCCATGTATGGTAATCTTGTTGTGTTTTCCATAACATACGAATCATATACTCTGCCTTATCATTTGTACGATGAACAGGTGAAAACTCTATGTTAATACAACCGTTCGTTCCGGGGGAAGGATAATATTGTTTAAGCCCATAAAGTAGCTCATTTTCATATCCGTACTTAATGTGAATGAGTTTAGTAACTATAAACATATAAACACCTCTTTTACGATAATAGTAGGAAAGATAGAATTACTGTAATAGTGAACTTTATAAAAATTATACTATTCAGAAAATTATAAGTAAATAATAGGTTTTAACTTAATAAAGGTATAAAAAAGCGAGTTATTCTATTACACTAGATGACTCGCTTTTAATTTGTAAGTTTTACTTTATAAGAAAATAAGAGTAAGTACACCTACGATAATACAATAGAAAGAGAAATATTTTAAATTTCCTTTTGCCATAATGTTCATAAACCATTTTAGTGAAATATACGTCATGATAAATGTTGCGATGAATGCAACGACATATGGTACGAATAATGTGTCTAGATTTGGATCATTTGCAATGTCTGTAATGCTTAACAATAAGCCACCTAAGCTAACAGGAATGTATAGTAAGAATGAGAAGCGAAGAGCTGTTTCTTGCTTCATACCAAGTAACATTGCTGCTACGATTGTGGCACCAGATCGGCTTATTCCGGGAATCAGTGCGCAAGCTTGTGCTAATCCGACGATGATTGCATCTTTCATAGAAAGGTCGCCATCATTTTTACGACCGCGTAAATTTCTAATAATCCAAAGGCCGACAGCAGTAATAAGAAGGGAAATCCCAACCATCTTCACACCTTTTAAGTACTGATCGATGTAATCTTTAAATAAAACACCAATAACACCTGCTGGAATAGTTGCCATAACAAGATAAATAATAAAGAAGAAATCTGATTTTGCGTCTTCTGCTCTTGTAAATATATAAGAGAGACCATTCTTTGTTAGACGAATTAAATCATTTCTATAAATAAGTAATACAGCTAATAATGAAGCTGAATTAACAAGTAGTTCGAAGCTAAACCCTTCTATTTTTAGTTCTAGCAAATGTTGTGCTAAAACGAGATGACCACTTGAAGAAATCGGAATTGGTTCTGTTAGTCCTTGGAACAGACCGAGAATTAAATATTTTAAAACGTAGTAAAATTGTTCCATAATAACCTCCTTGTTTATTAGTTGAAAGAAACAACTTTTCCATTATAACAAAGATATGGATGAATATTGAAAAGAAATAAATATTCGAAATAAAATAAAAATCCCTTATAGCAGTATAAGGGATTTTTATTTTTAATTAAGAAGTTACTGTTCCTTGAAGACTTTTAGACAATTGAACATCGACTTTTTCAGCATCATGAATATGATTCATAATAGTAGTATTTAATTTTTGGAACATTTGTTGTGTGTTAGCGAATTCTCGTAATATGTCATCATTACAAGATTTTTGGTTTTCAATAGCCTTAATAACATTTGTAGCACCATTTTGTAACGTTTGAATCATAACTAAAATATTTTCAATTCTAGCATTTGTATCGGCGCTCATTTCTACACCTTCATCGACTAAATGTAAATTATCTTTTGTGTTATCATATGCTTTTTCAATTTCTTCTTGAATTTTTTTCGTTAAGTTGCCGATGTTTTTTGTACTTTCTGCTGTACTTTCCGCTAGTTTTCTTACTTCATTGGCAACGACAGCGAATCCTTTACCGTGCTCTCCAGCACGTGCGGCTTCAATACTCGCATTTAAAGCAAGTAAATTTGTTTGTGCTGCAATGTTTTGAATGACTTCTACAATTTGCTCGATTTCCTTTGAGCGTTCGCTTAGATGATTCATACTATTAGACGTGCGTTGAGATTGTTCACCTAATTTATTAATTACAATAAGTAAGCGGTGAACGGATTCTTTTCCTTCATTAGAGCAGTCAATAATTTCTGCAATAGATTGAATTAAGCTTTGTTCCTTTTGTAACATTTCATTATTTAGCTCATTGGAATGTGTCGTACGTGTTGAAACATTTTCGAAACATGAACTTAATTGTTGAACTAAATTTTGAAGTGTATTATGTTGGTTATTTACAAGTTGATGCTCTTGGACAACACTTTGTACACGATCGTGGATAGTAGAAATAGTCTCTTGTTTTTCAATATCTTTTTGTTTTAATTCTGCTTCTAATTCTTGTATACGCTCTTCTAATTGAGCAATTGTATGTTGGAGTGATTTTTTTTGAGTAAACATGTATTTATTTCAACCGCCTTCGAAAGTTATATTTTCTCTATATTTGGATTTTAGCATCTTTTGTATTTTTTAAATATAGGAATTGTTAAATATTTAAGAATCTATTACATTTTATTCATAATTCTCTTTTTTTTGTCACGAAAAATAAACTGTATTTAATCGTTTTGTAAACAAACTGTAAAATAAATCATGTATAACTGTATAAGAAGGGAGTCGGATTATGAACTATTTTAAGCGAATCAGCTGTCTAGTATTAGCAGGAATTATCGGTCTTTCTAGTACAGTCGCTGTTAAAGCAGAGTCAAACGACGAGAAACTTAACAACATGCAACAGCAATTGCAACAAAACGATGCAGAAATGCAAAAGAAAGAGCAAGAGAAGCAAGCTGTTAGTAAAGAAATTAAAGGTATCGAAAACGAACTACATAATTTAAATAATACAATTGCAAAAAATAAAGAGGATCAAGCTGCTATTCAACGTAAAATCGATGAAACACATAAGCAGATTGAGCAAAAAAAGCAAGAAATTGTCGTTTTGGAGGATAAAGTCCTTGCTCGTAAAGATATTATGAGAAAACGTATGGTTTCTGTTCAAAACAGTTCAAATACAAGTTTAGTAGTAGAAGTTGTAGTAGAATCAAAAAACTTTGCAGACTTCTTACAACGTATGAACGCAGTTTCTACTATTCTAGAAGCTGATAAAGAAATTTTACGTCTACAAGAACAAGATCTTCGTCAAATTGAAGAAGATAAGAAAACAATTGACGAAAAAGAAGCATCTTTAGTAGTAGACAAACAAAAATTAGCAAAAGCGCAAGCTGAACTGCAAGATAACTTGAAAAAGCGTCAAGATAACTTACAAACAGTTCAAGCTAAATATAATGAAGTTGCAAGTCAACTTAATTTAGCAGCGGAAGAAAAAGCTAAAATTGAATCAAATATGAAGACAGTACAAGAAACGATTGCTCGTGAGCAAGAAGCAGCAAGAATCGCAGCGGAAGAGCGTGCAAAAGCAGAAGCGGCTGAAAAAGCAGAGCAAGAAGCTTTAGCGAAAGCACAAGCAGAAATTGCTGAAAAGCAAAAGCAGGAAAAAGCTAGTAAACCAGCTGAACCAGTTGCTAATAATAATTCGAAGGTACAACCTACCAAACCTGCACAACCTGAACCACCTTCTAAGCCAACTGCTGGTGGGAAAGAAATTTATGTAGAAGCTACAGCTTATACAGCTGATCCAGCGGAAAATGGTTATGCACCAGGTCAACAAGTATTTTCTGCATGGGGACACTATAACTTAACTGCAAACCCAGGAATGAAATTAATTGCTGTAGATCCAAATGTTATTCCATTAGGTAAGACTGTAAATGTTGAAGGTTATGGAGTAGCAATTGCAGCCGATACTGGTGGAGCTATTAAGGGGCATAGAATTGATGTTTTAATGCCAGATAAAGGTTCATCAAGTAGTTGGGGCAGAAGAACAGTTAAAGTTACAATTTTAAACTAAAGCGAAATCCAACTTTACAATATGTAAAGTTGGATTTTTTTATAATAATAATGTTAAGTTGAGTTTACATTTTGTTAAGGATAGCATACAATAATGGTGAGAGGTGGTAAATTTGACCATTTTAAACAGAGTAAAAGAATTAAGAGCTCGTTTTAACTTTACGCAAAGCGTATTAGCAGAAAAGGTTGGAGTAACGAGACAAACAATTGCAGCAATTGAAAAAGGGGATTACGTTCCTTCGTTGTTATTAGCACTTACGATTTGTGATGTGTTTCAGTTAAAGATGGAAGATGTGTTTGTTTTAAATAAGGAGGGGGAAGAGGATGAATAGAATTGTTTTTTCTTATATCATAAACGTGCTTTATACTGCTTTAGCATGCTGGACATTTGTTGAATTTTATAGTGTCATTACAGAGTTAGCAGATATAATTAAAAACGAGAAATTCCCATTTGAAGTATGGTTTAATGGAGTACCATTCATTTTATTATTTATTGGAGCAATTATAGTTACAATTTTTTATAGAATTCAAAAGAAAAAATATAAGAATTTATCTTTTTGGATGTATCCATTATTATTTCCACTAGAAGATGAACGTGAAAAAGCGATTACGGATAAAGCTTGCCGAACAACATTTGTATCGTTATGGTTTGTGTTACCTTGTGCAGTTGGATTTTTAACTTTTTCGCCTATTATTAATGAATATCTTCCTGGATACCCATTATATATTATATTTTCGATTTTCTTTATTCAAATGACAGTATTTCACGTATCACTATACAGAAATAAATTAGCTTAAAAAGAAACCTTCTTGCACCGGCAAGAAGGTTTCTTTTCAGCTAATACTTGTACATATGGCGATATTATTTTATCATTTTATATAGAGTAAGATTTTGTAAGGGAAAGGAATTGTATATGAATAAGCAAAGAATTTATAGTATAGTAGCAATCCTTCTATTTGTTGTAGGTGGCGTGTTAATTGGAAAGCCATTTTATGATGGATATCAGGCTGAAAAGAAACAGACTGAAAATGTGCAGGCTGTTCAAAAGATGGATTATGAAAAGCATGAGACGGAATTTGTAGATGCTTCCAAAATTAATCAACCAGACTTGGCGGAAGTAGCGAATGCATCATTAGATAAGAAACAAGTAATCGGTCGTATTTCGATTCCAAGTGTTTCAGTAGAACTGCCTGTTTTGAAAGCTTCTACTGAAAAAAACTTATTATCAGGTGCAGCGACAGTAAAAGAGAATCAAGTTATGGGAAAAGGAAATTATGCACTAGCAGGACATAACATGTCTAAAAAAGGTGTTTTATTTAGTGATATAGCTTCTTTGAAAAAAGGCGATAAAATTTATTTGTATGACAATGAAAATGAATATGAGTATGCGGTTACTGGTGTATCTGAAGTAACTCCTGATAAGTGGGAAGTTGTAGAGGATCATGGGAAAGATGAGATAACGCTTATTACATGTGTATCTGTAAAGGATAATTCTAAGCGTTATGTTGTTGCTGGTGATTTAGTAGGAACGAAGGCGAAGAAGTAAAAAAGAAGGTGAACTCTTTAAAGAGTTCACCTTCTTTTTTACTAATGTTGAGAAATAATAGAATATTTCGGTTCGTATTTAAATATTCTTCTATTTATGTATAATAAAGTTAGAATTCTATATTTTGGGAGGAACAAGAGTGAGACAACAAGTGAAGAAACTTCTTTTAACAACGAGTATAGCGTTATTGGTAGCTCCAATTTCAGCTTATGCGCATCCAGGGCGTACAGATGCTAATGGCGGACATACGTGTCGTACAAATTGTGAGAAGTGGGGATTACAGTATGGGGAATATCATTATCACAATAAACCAGCTTCTAGTAGTGGCGTAACGAGCCCAGCTCCTAGTCAGAATAATAATAGTGCTGTAGAAACTGAGAGACAAGCAGAAGCACAGCGCAATACTGAGGCTGAAAAACAACGTGCTGCAGAAGCACAGCGCAACGCTGAGGCTGAAAAACAACGTAATGCAGAAGCAAAGCGTAAAGCTGAAGAAGAGAGACAACGTGTAGCCGAGGAACAAAGAAAAGCTGAAGAGGCACGTAAGCAAGAGGAAGCACAGCGCCAAGCTGATATGGAAAAAGGTCAACTTGAAGGTCAAAAGAATGGAGAAACTGATTTTAAAGCAGGAAAAAATGATGCAGAAGTGCATGTAGCTGGAAAATCTGATGCATATAAACAAGCGTTTAAAGCGACTTATGCAGCCGCATGGTCTTTAGAAGAGCAGAAGAAAACGCATTTTGAAAAAGGAAAAGAACAAGGTTTAGCACAAGAGACGATGGACGATAGTCAAGTTGCTCCAGAGTTTAAGGTAAACTTTGCAGACGGGTTCAAAGCAGGGAATAAAGAAAGAACAGAAAAAATTGAAAAAGAGCAAGCTGAATTAGGGGAAAAGACAGGGAAAGAACTAGCTGAAAAGAATCCTGAAAATAGAGAGAAAGAAGTATACGTGAAGGCATATGAAACAGCGTATGAAAAAGGCTATAAGTCTACAAAAAAGGCAGTAGAAAAGGCTGGCTATAAGTATGCATTTGAAAACTATGATTTAAAAGTTCCTGCTAAGTATGAACGAAATGAATTGTTAAAGAAGTGGTTTACTGAAGGATTTAAATCGAATAAAAAAGCAGCGGAAATTCGAGAAGAAGGGTATAAAAAAGGAGACAGCTGGTTCTCATTCTTCTATAAGAGTTTCGTACCAAGTGAATATAAAGAACATAAAGAGCTGTACGAACAAGCAATAGAAAAAGGTAAAACAGCATAAAAAAGATGAGGAGAAATTCCTCATCTTTTTTAATCCATCCATTTCACTAATTTCTTAGAAATTAATAATAAAACACAACCTAATACAATTGCCACAGCGCCAATAACTGTGAATACTTCAGCGTATCCAAGTGAAGTTGTGAAGCTTGCAAGTTGTCCGCCTAAAATGTTGGCGATACCTGAACTTGCTAGCCATACACCCATTAATAAAGATGCTAATTTTACCGGAGCAAGCGCACTAACCATTGATAGTCCGACAGGTGATAAGAATAGCTCACCTAACGTATGGAAAAGATACGTAAAGACGATAAACAGTAAGTTTGCTTTTTCTGTAATGTTATGTTCATCACTACCTGTTTTTAATGTAGCGATAACGAGAATGATATAACCGATACCGAGTAAGATCATACCAAGTCCCATTTTAGTTGGGATTTTTAAATCACCCTGCTTGCGAGTTGCAAGTTTTGCCCATAATGCAGAAATGACTGGAGCAAGTAAAATAATAAATAATGGATTGACCGATTGGAACCAAGATGTTGGAACTTCCCATCCGAACACAGAGCGGTCTACAAATTTGTTTGTATATAATGTTAATGAGCTACCAGCTTGTTCAAAGCCAGCCCAGAAGAAGACAACGAAGCATGTTAAAATGACAATAACTGCGGTACGTTGTTTTTCTTTTTTTGTTAACGGTGTATCTCCTACTGATGGTTGTCCAGTAGCTGTTTGTAAATCGCGAGTTGGTTTCTTACCGATATTACCAAGGAAGCGATTTGATAGTGTTGTAAATAAAATTTGTCCAATGATCATTCCGATTGAAGCGGCTAAGAAACCGTAACGGAATCCGTAATGTACAACGCCATCAACTGTTGTTTTGAATAAATTTTCTGATAAAAATCCGCAAACGAGTGGAGCTAAAAATGACCCGACGTTAATACCCATATAGAAAATGGTAAATGCACTATCACGTTTTGGATCGTTCTCTTCGTATAATTCTCCAACCAGTGTAGAGATGTTCGGTTTGAAGAATCCGTTACCTATAATAATAAGCGCTAATCCGAGGTATAGACCTAATTGGTTTTGCAAGGCAAATAGTGTAAGGTTACCGATTGCCATTGTTATACCACCAATTGTGATTGCTTTTCGTCTACCTAGAAAACGGTCTGTTAAGTATCCACCAATCATTGGTGTGAAATAACAGGCTCCAGTATAAAATCCGTAAATAGAGAGTGCCCATGCGGGACTAAACCCAAGACCACCGCTTACTAAAGCTGTCGTTAAATATAATGTTAATAATCCTCGTAATCCATAGTAACTAAATCTTTCCCACATTTCTGTAAAGAAGAGTAAGTATAAACCTGGAGGATGTTTCTTTTTTCTTTGTTGTTCTCTTTCTAGTTGTATCGCTGATTCCATGTTATTTTCCTCCTGACACAAACAAAAACAAAGTTAATAATTTTGTACATTTAATATTTTACTTTATTAACTATTATAAGTCAATAAAGGTTGATTTTTCAGAAGAAATTGGAAAAGAGGAATAGCTATAGAATGGGTGTTTCTTTTGTGATAGACTATGGACTATGTTTTCTTTGTAAGGAAGCGGGTTATTGTACTTTTTTATATGTGAAATTGATTTCATAAAAGATGAAATTAAAGAAGGAGAAAGAAATGAAATTGTTACAGAAAAAAGAAATTTTACTTATTAGCCTTATGTTATTCTCTATGTTCTTTGGAGCAGGGAATCTTATATTTCCACCTTTCCTTGGGTATGAAGCAGGAGAACATGTTTGGATTTCATTAGTAGGGTTTATTATATCAGCAACAGGTCTTCCTATATTAGGTGTTATCTCTATTGCAAAAGCAGGAAGCTTTCAAACGTTAGCGGGTAGGGTTCATTCTTCATTTGCAATTATTTTTCCATGTATCGTGTATGTATTTATTGGACCTGGGCTTGGTATACCACGTGCGGGAAGTTTAGCTTTTGAAATGGGGCCAGGTCAGTTATTCCCTGAAGCAGGAAACGGATTATTATTGTTTTACACAGTTATTTTCTTTAGTATTGTTTACTGGTTAAGTTTATCCCCATCTAAATTAATGGGGTTGTTTGGAAAAGTCTTGACGCCGTTATTATTATGTATGATTGCACTCATTTTTATAAAGAGTATGTTTACAACGGTAGGAGATATGAAAGAACCAATAGGGAACTATGGACAAGCTCCTATGTTTCAAGGGTTTTTAGATGGATATTTAACAATGGATGCGTTAGCTGCTTTAATCTTTGGAATTGTTATTGCAAATGCATTACGTGCAAAGGGTATTGAAGATGATAAAGGTTTAGCGAAATATATGAGTATTGCTGGAATTGGGGCAGGACTATTATTATCTATTATTTATGTCATCCTTGGATATGTGGGGGCAATTAGTGGCTCATTAGGAACATTTGATAACGGTGCGAAAGTGTTAGCACAAGTTATGATTACATTATTTGGACAGGGCGGAGTCGTTTTATTAGGTCTTATTTTTACTATCGCGTGTTTATGTGTTTCAATTGGACTTGTTACGTCTTGTAGTCAATTTTTTGCGAGTGCATTTCCGAAAGTATCTTATAAATTGTGGGCATTTATAGTAAGCGTTGTTAGTATGATCTTAGCTAATTTAGGGTTAACGCAAATTTTAAAAGTATCAGTACCAATTCTTGGATTTATTTATCCAATTGCGTTAACGCTTATTATTCTAGGGTTATTCCATCAGTATATTGGAAAGTATACATACGTATATGCAGTAACTGTTTTGGTTGTAGCGATATTTAGTGCAATTGACATTTTAAATAAAAATGTAATGATGAATCAGTGGACGTCAGCATTAAAATACATCCCGTTTTATACAGAAGGTGTTGGGTGGATTGTTCCAGCTATTGTAGGCATGTGTCTTGGTTTTATCGTTAGCATTGTTCTAAATAAGAATAAATGAGTAAAAAGGTGTTTTCCTATTTTGGGAAGACACCTTTCTTTTTTTGGAAAAATACTATTGAAAATGAATAGACTAAGAGTATGATAAAGATAATTGGTAATATATAGGTTCAATGAGAGTTACGAATGAGGGGGGAGCGTATGAAGAAGGATTTGGATAAGAAAATAGAAGCACTCGAAACGGCAATTGAAACAATTCAAGAAGCACTTGCTGAATTAAAAGTAAAGCAAAGGGAAATAGAAGTAGAAAACGCTCAGCAACATGTTAGTAAGAACAAGAAAGAATATATTGAAACGGTAATGGAGGAAAAGCCAAAAGAAGAAATAGTTAAGATAAAAGAGCCTTTGCAAGAACCTGAGGTAAAACAAGTAGATATATCGGCTTTTAAACCAGAGCCATTTAATATTATTAAGTTTTGTCAGACGTGGTTACCGCGTGTATTTGTCGGTATTATGTTGCTTGGAGTGATCTGGTTATTTAAAGCAGGGGTAGATGCTGGTTTATTAACACCAGCGATACGAATTGTGTTTGGTATCGCATTATCTATCGGGTTGTATTATATAGGAGATATTCAAATTAAAAGAGAGCGGCAAGCGTTAGGATTAGTATTAGCTGGAGGAAGTATTACCGGGATTGTTCTAACGACGTTTGCAGCACATTATTTATATGGATTTATTCCGGCCAGTGTCGCGTTTCTCTGTAATATTGCATGGGTTATTTTAGGTATTTATTTAGCGAAAAGATATCAATCGGAATATCTTACTATTTTCGTAGCGGTCGGTGCGTTCTTCGTACCATTCTTGTTAAATAGTACGACTCCTAATCCTTATATTTTCTTTGGATATGAGACAGTATTAACACTTAGTTTATTATGGTATGCGTTGAAAAATCGTTATAAATACTTATATATGATTTCTTACGCTGTTGCAGCCATTGTCCTTTTCGTTTTCTTTGCTGTTATGTCAATGTTAGTAGAGAACTTGCAAATGCAGTTAACGATTGTATATGGTTTGATTCATTTACTATTATTTTGGCATATGTTTACGGAGAGAAGTTTTATACTAGAACCACGTTTGGCGATATTTAGTGCGAATGCAGTGTTCTTTATACTAGCTATTTCAAAAATACCTGATTTTACAACATGGGGATTGATTATTAGTGCATTCGTACATGCCGCTATGTTCGTATGTGAATATAGGAAAAATAGACATTCTACATTTACAAATCTCTTATTTGGTTTCGCAATGGGAGCATTTAGTTTAGCAATTTTATATGAGTATAGTTTAGTGAATGCAGCGATTGTACTATTGTTACAAGGTTTCCTCGGCATGGTCACTTCTATTAAAGTAAAACAACAGATAAAATTGTATGTTAGTGCGACGGTTTACGCAATTGGAATGATACAGACTATTTTTAGCCCGTTTGATCAATTTATTTCGGCAGGCTTTGTTGCTCATCTTATTTTAATAGGAACGTTCTATTATTGCATGAGAGAAGCGAAAGAAGTATTAGCGAGCTTCGGTAAATATATGTATTCTATAGTGCTCTATTGGTTTATGATAATTGTATTTATTACAATTACGAGAATCGGTGAAGTTTTATCTACAGATGGAAGCGTAATTAGTGTATCAGTATCGTTATTATGGATGGTATATGCATTATTTGCGGTTTGGTTTGGAAGAAATAGAAATATGAATGAAATATTATATGCTGGTTTAGTCGTTTTAGTCGTAACGGTAGGGAAGTTATTCTTACTTGACTTACCAGAGGTATCGATGATGATTAGGGCAGTGTTATTCCTAATCGTCGGTAGTATAGGTATCGTTATTTCAAGAATGTTTTTCTCGAAGGAAGAGAAGTGAGAAGAAGGCAATCCATGTATGGATTGCCTTTTTTATTATTTCTTATTAATCGTTACAGTTTCATTATATTTCGTTGTTGTATTTTGGCGTAGACGAAGCGTTGCTTGTCCAGTTGTATTTGAATCAATCTGTACATTTACAACTTTCTCAGCAGAGCCTAAGCTGTTTGTTGTGAAAGAAAATGCACTACTATATCCGAAAGTAGATGGCCAAGTGCCGTTTGCATTTTGTACTTTAGCCACTTGTGTTCCACCAGTAGTGAAGATACCTAAAGAATAGTTGTTATACGTTGTATTAGGTAGTAAGTTATTTACTTGAATCTTCATTTGGAAAATTTCATTGTTTGGTAGAATGCTAGGGTGTGTAACGACGTAGTCGCTTGTTGTTACCGCACCGTTATAACCGTATGAACCTGGTTTAAAAGTATTTGTATTAAACCATTGATAACCTGCATTTGGTGCACTCCAAGGTTCAGGTTGTGGTTCTGTTGATAAGTTTGGCTGTTCAAATGTTTGTAGAGCTGTAGGTGAATCAAGTTGTAAACCATTTACTTGATCTAAACTTGTAAATGTCTCTTTATTTGATAACCAATTTACGATGTTTTCTAATAAAATCGCATCGTTTTCTTCTTTATAACCATCATAAGTTTTCTTTGTTTGACCAGAATCTTCACGAACGTATTTTGGCGTAGCATCTTCAACAGGAGAAGAGTCACCAATAAAGGCAGCTTTTCCAAGTCCTACTTTTGCAATTGCAGCATATGGGCCTTCTGCAATACCACCGCCATTATAAACGCCACTATCAACAGCGTTATTCCATTTTGATGGATTTTCTGGAAGGTAAACAAGTCCTTTTGCTAGTTTTGGGTTTGTAATTGCTAGAGTAGAACCAGCATGCATTGCTACAGACGAAACACCTTTTGTAATTCCGAAAGATTGTTCAGGCGATACAATTGTTTTCGCTGAAACATCACCAAGTGCATTGTAGCGGAAGCGAATACCGAAGTTGTCAGAGAGCCAATCAGAGCTTTCTACTCCTTGCATAGCTTGTGAATTTGCTTCTTCATTAGACATTCCTTTTGCTGGATTATCCCAAGCACCGCGTCTATATCCATTAAATACTTCAGAAGAGTCCCAGCGATTTTTATTACGATCTGCATTGTAATGATCAGCAATAAAGAAGATACTACCACCATTTTTTACATATTGTAACATAGCGTCCTGCTCAGATTTTTTGTAAGGAATATTAGCTTCTGGAACGATAAATACATTGTAATCTTTTAAGTCTTCGTACGTAATAGGTGTTGATTTACGAAGTTCCTTTACGTGATATCCGTTTTTTGCAATGCCGTTTCCGAAGTCAGAAAAGCCACCGTCAATAACCCAGTCAGCTGTCCCAGCAGTTTGACCGTGTGTATTATCGAATAATACTTTCTTCCCATTGTTTTGATTTACAACTTTTGCAGCAATTTCAGGAGCTGGGTCTACAGAGCTTTCGGCATAAGTAGACGGTATGAACGAGGTCCCTATACTTAGTGTAATTGCTGTTGCTAAAGAAAATGTAATCCATTTTTTATTCTTCATAGAAGAATCCCCCTAATAATAAATATATGTGCTTTAATAATGTAATTTATTTTTCTGTAAAAATAAAGACGGAAAACATAAAAAATATTAAAAGATTGTAAAAATACCGTGAATTATGTTGAGAAATATTTATATAGATATAAAAACATCCCTTCCAAGTAATAAGGAAGGGATGTTTTGCTTAACTAATTTTTGAGTTAGGTGTTTCATCAATCTTATGAAACCCTTTCATGTAATATACAATTGCTAAGCCGATAAGCCAAATTGGGCCGACAATCAATGCGATTCGTGTATCTTCTGAATACGCCATTATACCTAATACTAATACAAGGAAAACGAGTGAGAAATATGAGCTTAATGGGTATAAAGGCATTTTATACGATAACTTTTGTTTATTTTGAGTAGGCAAGCTTTTACGGAATTTAATTTGAGCAACTAATATAATTCCCCAAGTCCAAATTGCGCCGAAAGTTGAAATGCTAGTAAGCCATGTAAATACCTTTGCAGGTACGAGATAGTTTAATATAACACCAATGAGTAAAACGATAGCAGTTGCTACAATTCCTTGGCTTGGAATGCCATTTTTATTTAAACGACCAAATCTTTCAGGAGCTTTTTTCTGCTGAGCTAATGTATATAGCATACGGCCTGTACTAAATAAACCACCATTACAAGAAGAAAGAGCTGCTGTTAATACGACAAAATTAATAATACCTGCTGCTTTTGCGATACCAATTTGCTGGAATGTTAATACGAATGGACTGCCTTTCTCACCAAGTTCATTCCATGGATAAATTGCCATCATAACGAATAATGCCCCAACGTAAAAGAGTAGAATTCTCCAAAATACGTTATCGATTGCCTTTGCGAGTGTTTTCTTCGGATTTTGAGCCTCACCAGCTGTAACACCGATTAATTCAACGCCTAAATAAGCGAATAGTACCATCTGCATGGAGAGTAGTAATCCAGAAAATCCATTTGGGAACCAGCCACCATGTGACCAAAGGTTTGAAATACCAGTAGCGATACCACCGTTTCCGAATCCGAATAAAATAATACCAGCTCCGACTACTATCATACAGATAATTGTGACAATTTTAATGAGAGCAAACCAAAACTCAAGTTCTCCAAATACTTTTACCGATAAGAAGTTAAAAGCGCTCATTAATAATAGAGCAAGTAACGCCCAAGTCCAGCGCGGAATATCTGGGAACCAGTACTGCATGTAAATACCAGCTGCTGTAATTTCAGCCATACAAGTAACAACCCATAAGAACCAGTAATTCCAACCAGTAATATAGCCAGCGAGTGGTCCAATATAATCATATGCATATTTACTAAAAGAACCGGCAACAGGTTGTTCAATTGCCATTTCCCCAAGCGCTCGCATAATGAAAAAAATAACGAGTCCGGCAATCATATAGCCTAGTAAAATAGAAGGACCGGCTAGTTTAATGGCGGAAGCGGATCCTAAAAATAGCCCAACGCCAATAGCTGAGCCAAGTGACATTAAAGTAATATGTCTTTCTTTTAAACCACGATTTAAAGTTCCAGATTTGTTTGCGTGCTGCATAAGAAGAATCCCCCTTGTAGAGTGAACGATATTTGAATGCGTTTACTAAATATTTAACTATTTAAAATTATAAAACATTTCTATCTGTTATGCTACAAAAATAATCATAATGAACTGTACTACATCTGTACTTGTCCGACTTAAACTTAAAATTCGAACTATTAGGGAATATATTGACTCTTCTTTTTATTGATTGTTAAGATTAAGTATTATATTTTCTCACATACTAGTAAGAAAAAGAATGTGTGATAATAATTCAGGTGTAGGAAGGGTACATAAGCATGTTTCAATTACAAAAATATAACACTTCTGTGAAGCAAGAGTTTTTAGCTGGCATCACAACTTTTTTTACATTTGCGTATATTCTTGTCATCAATCCAAAAATATTATCTGATGCAGGTGTACCGTTTGACCAAGCGTTTACAGCAACAATTATTGCCACTGTTGTTGGAACAGTAGGTATGGCGATTTTCGCGAATTACCCGATTGTTATTGCTCCAGCTATGGGAATGAATGCATATTTTGCTTATTCTGTTGTACAGAAGGCAGAAGGGATTACATATGTAGTTGCCTTTTCAGCTGTATTTGTAACGGGAATTATTTTTCTTTTATTATCTTTTACTTCGTTTAGGCAAAAGTTAATTTTAGCAATTCCTGATAGTTTAAAGCATGCAATTGCAGGTGGAATTGGACTATTTATTGCTTTTATTGGATTACGCCTTTCTGGAATTATCGTGGATCATCCGTCTAATTTAGTTACGATTGGTGATTTTCATTCTCCAGCTGTTATTTTAACTTTAATTGGTTTAATCTTAGCGGCGGTATTAATGGCATTACGTGTGAGCGGTGCATTATTTATTAGTATGATTGTGACAGGAATTATTGCCTTCTTTACAGGGCAATTGAAGTTTGCTGATAAAATTGTGGCGATGCCTCATTTACCAGAGGGTATTATCGTTTCAAACCCAATCAATGCCTTTTCTGATGTAATTGAATACGGATTATACGGCGTTGTATTTTCATTTTTACTTGTACTGTTATTTGATACAACAGGTGCATTACTCGGTTTAATTAAACAAGCAGGTTTAATTACAGACAATACAGAGAAGCGTTTTGGTAAAGCATTTATTGCAGATGCAATTGGCGGGACTACAGGTTCTATCTTTGGAACAAGCCCAACAGCAGCGACCATTGAATCGTCAGCAGGTATTGCTGCAGGTGGTAAAACTGGATTAACAGGGATTGTAGTTGTTGGTCTAACAATTATAACGGCATTTTTCAGTCCTGTTATTGCTTCTTTATCAAGTGTAGCTGCTATTACAGCTCCTTCATTAATTATAGTAGGTAGTTTAATGGCACAAAGCATTCGAGATATTAATTGGAATGAATTTGAAGATGCGTTACCAGCATTTTTGATCTTTATAGGTATTCCGTTAACATCTAGTATTGCAAATGGAATCGCAATTGGATTTTTAGTATATCCAGTCTTGAAAATTGTGAAGGGTAAAGGGATGGAAGTACATCCATTACTATACCTATTTGCATTCTTATTTGGATGTCATTTATTCTTATAATATAAATATAGGAGAGGGCCTTCTTATGGGAGGCCCCTTTTTTGTGTATAATAAAGTGAAACTATAGGCAGTAGGGGGATCCCCACTGTGTATTAGCCCACACCAATTGTGATAAGATGAAAACTTAAATGATTTCGTAAAATATAAATTACTTAATGGAATATATATGTTACAATAAAGATAGAGGAGGAACATGAATGGCTGTAAGTAAAATAAAAGTCGCGCGTGTTCAGTTAGATTTAACACAGCAACAATTAGCAGAAAAAGTAGGCGTTACAAGGCAAACGATTAGTTTAATTGAGAAGGGGAAATACAATCCATCTTTAGATTTATGTTTAAAAATTTGTTATGCAGTAGATAAAACGTTGAATGATTTGTTTTGGGAGGAAAAGGAGTGGTAGGATGAAAATCGTGAAAGATGAACGTTTAATGATTGAAGGGTTAAAACATATTAGATTAGCTTTCATTTTACAAAATATCGTCATACTAGCTATCGTCTTTTACCGCTATGTCTTGCAAGGGGCAGGATATGAAAGTGTTTCGGATTTATTAATGGTATTTATGGGCGGGATAATAATTATTAACTTTTTAAATCTGAAAAATTCAGTGGAAGTGTATGAGCATACGGGCGGAGTGTCGCGTCGTTATTTTATGAAGCTATTATTCATTCCGGTGGGTATTATTATTGGGATTTTAGCTATTTGTATCGTTGTAACACCAGATATTTCGATAAAGGAAATTAGTATGACAGGACTTATTATGTTTGCTTGTTTTTTAGTTCCTAGTTTGTTTATATACATATATATGAAAAAAATAAAAAGAGAAGATTGAAATATAAGAAAGGCTTTCCTGTATTGAGGAAAGCTTTTCTTATATCTTTTTATACAAAACTTTATGAAGGCCAATTGGTTCAATTTCAAAAATTTCACCATGTTCCTGAAAGCCTAAGCGCTTGTAATAGTCAGCTACAGTAATTCGGCCATTACACCATAACATATTTGCTTGACGCTCTTGTAAGATTTGTTCTGCATTCTGAATTAAGGAGCTTCCAGCGTGGTTGTTTCGAAACTCAGGTAATGTGGCCATTCCTCGTAGACGATAATGAATACCGGCTGGTAGGTCAGGATATATTTCTTTTGAGAAGGAAGCGATACTAATTAGTTCATCGTTTATAAATGCGCCTAAGTGGAAGGTGTCTGTTTCATAATCGGAAGGATATTTACAATCTGCTAATGTTTGATTGGGGCGTAAAATTTTTTGACGTAATACGTAAGTTTCAGATCCCTCAATATTTTTCACGATAATCATATTAACATCCTTTCTTATAAGGCTTTTTCTGTTAATTGTATAAAGAAATAAGCAGGTGCGGCGAGAAGTCCGAGTATGCTAGCAGTTCCGAGAAGGAGTGAAAGTAGGAGGCAAGAATATTTTATTCCATTCGATTTTTTCCATCCGTAACTACAAATCTCAATACTAACACCGATGAGAATAATGGCAATGAGTATTTCTGCTAATAATAAAAGAGCTAAAGTTACAATAGACATAATGTGATCCATCCTCATAATATGTGATAGTAACATTTTACCATATGAAGTTAAAAAAATGCCCCTCAATTATGTGAGGGGCATTTTTTTACTCTAATATGTTTTTTAGTGTATCGATATGTTCTTTTGAACCTGTTACAAGTAATGTGTCACCGTGTTGTAGTCTTGTATCACCATGTGGTATTAATGCTTTGTTACCGCGGTAGATTTGAATGACAAGTACATCACCTAAAAACGGGAGGCGGCGAAGCGCAACGCCGTTATATTTATTGCTGCGCAGTTCAACTTCACGTACTGTTTCGTTTGCTGTTGTAATTAAGCGAACGAGACTAGGTTTATCAATAAGTGCACGTAATAAAATACGTGTAGAGTTAATTGTTGAGAATACAGCGATATGTTCTTGCGTTGCTTTTTCTTGTAGAAGTGGATCTTCTACACTTGCAATAACATGTTCAACACCTAGCTCTTTTGCATGTTCTGCCAATAATAAGTTTTGTTCATCATCGCTTGTTGCAACAACGACGCGATCTGCATCAAATGCTGTTTGTTCAGTTAATGATGCGATTGTAATATCATCTAATTTCACGATAGGAAAGTCGTGTGATTTCGCTTCTTCATCATTTATTTTGTTTTGCCGCATCATATATAGCGTTACGTCATAATCTTCTCGTTTTAAATCTAGTGATAACGGAAGGGTAATTCTGCTCGCGCCAATAATAGCTACTTTTGGTTTTGGTGTTTCTACTTTTGGGAACATTTTTTTAAACAATATAGGTGCAAAAATACAAGTAATAACTGCGCTTAAAATAAGAGAGGCAGATAAACTTGGACTGATAATCCCCAGTTTTTCACCAATTTGTGCAGCCGCAATAACTAAAGAAAGTGTCGATGTTAATAAAATTGCACTTCCAAGTACGATATTACGTGGATACCATTTTCTTAAGACGAGTGATGGTAAGAGTTTCGAAATAAAGAGTCCTACAATTAAGATTGGGATCATTAGCATGCTAGAAGGTTCTTTGAAAATAGACCACACCTCTAGATTTACACCAACCATTACGAAGAAAATAGGGATGAAGAAACCATAGCCGATAGAATCAAGTTTTTCCACCATATCTTCATTTGGTGATAATAACGATACAAGTACACCTGCTAAGAAGGCTCCTAAAATATTTTCTGCTCCAACAGATTCCGATAACCCAACTAAGATTAAAATGAGTGCAAAAACAGCTCGTGTATCAATTTGTACACTACCAGCTTTTAAACTATCTAAGTATGGAATGTTTTTAAAGCGTTTTGCAATAAAGTAAATGATAATACCGGCACCGAATAGAATAAGTAAGAGCCACATACTTTGGCCGCTTTCGGAATTTAATCCGACGAAAACAGCGAGTAAAATCATTGTAACTAAATCTGCAATAACAGCAACTAATAAAATGATTTGTCCGATTGCAGTTTTTCCTAGGCTGTTCTCTTTTAATGTTGGTACAACAACACCTAAAGAAATAGTTGAAATAATTAAAGTCATGAACATTGCATTATCTACGAATCCTAGCCATACGAATAGTAATGATAGGGCATAAGATAAGATGAAAATAAATAAGAAGATAATGCTTGCTGCTTGAAATGTATTTGGTTCGTTTGTCGTATTCTTTTTCCCTTTTTGTTTAAAGATAGAAAAATCAATTTCTAAACCGCTTAAGAACATGAGGAAGATAAATCCTAATGTTGATAAAACTTGAAGCCATATATCTGGCTCAATAATATTAAACCCACTTTTACCTACAAAGATTCCTGCAATAATTTCTGCAACGACCACAGGAAGTGCTTTTAATTTAAAGCGTTGTAACAAAAGGGGAACGAAAAACGCGATTGCAACGACAACCATAAGTGATAGAACAGAAGTATGATGTTCCATTGCGTTCTCTCCCTTCAAATAAATATAGTACCTATTTAGCCATATAATAGGTAGAAAAGCAACGCATATGGATTCGATTTCATAAAGAAAGAGTTTTCTTAACATTTGTCATAATAAGTATATTTTTCATGATTATGTTGTTAATTCCGTAATGTGGATGTAATAGGGGAGAGGATAAAAAAAGGACTGCTGAGCAATCTCAGCAGTCCTTTTCATGTACATTACATTGAGAAGAAGATCCATACAGTTAAACCAACAGTTGCGGTTGCAACGAAGAAACTGTAGATCATAGTAAGAATTTGAACTCTTCCTTCTCCTTCTTTTAAATGCATGAACATAATTAATTGTAACAACGCTTGCGCAACAGCCATTATGATAATGGTAGTTAAGATCGTTGATAGTGGCAGGTTTGTGTAAAGTGCCACGTATAGAGCTAGAAACGTTAGTGCAAGCGATAAAATAAATCCGAAAACGTGTGACCAAGGGAATCCGCTATGCGCATGCCCGTTTGCTTGATTGTTATTTTGACTCATTTACGCCACCATCCCGTTCAAGTAAACTAGTGTGTAAATAAAGACCCAAACTAGATCAAGGAAATGCCAGTATAAGCTGATAATAAATACTTTACGAGCTGTAACTGGTGTTAAACCTCGTTTTAAAATTTGGATAATAACACAAATTGCCCAAATGATACCGCCTGTTACGTGGGCTCCGTGCGTTCCAAGAAGAACGAAGAATCCAGATAGGAAAGCACTTGTTTGAATTGTTGCGCCTTCACCAATATACATAATGAACTCTTCAATCTCGAAGAATAGGAAGCCTGCACCTAAAAGTAATGTAAGGACGAACCATCCAAGCATCGCTTTTTGGTTGTGCTTACGCATTTCGTGAATCACGATACCACATGTGAAACTACTTGTTAAAAGTAGTAATGTTTGAATTAAAAGCGTTTTAAGTTCAAACAGTTGTGCTGGTGTTGGACCATCTGCCGTACGACCAGCAAGTACTAGATAAGAGGCGAAAAGTGTTGCGAACAGCATAATTTCAGCCCCAAGAAAAATCCAGAATCCTAGGATATTCAATCTGCTTTGTTCGGATTGATATTCCAAAGGTAAGCTTTTATCTAAAGCCGCCATATCATTTCACCTCTCATGCTACATGTTCTGATTTTTTAATTTCATCAACACTAATATAGTAACCTTCATCGTAATCGAATGAACGATAGATTAAGCAAGCTAAAATACCAATGCCGCCGATTGCTGCAAGCCAGAACCAGCTAAATACTAATGCGAAACCTGCAAGACCGAAGAATCCAGACGCAATAATAGGCACACCAGAGTTACTTGGCATGTGAATTGGTTTGATGTCTTCTTCTGCTGGTGTAACTGTTTCCCCGCGCTTCTTCATGTACCAGAAAGCATCAGCTTCTTTAATTTCAGGAAGTTTCGCGAAGTTGTAATGTTGTACAGGAGATTGAGTAGCCCATTCAAGTGTACGGCCATCCCATGGATCTCCAGTTGTGTCACGTTCACCGTGACGAGCACTCCAAATTACGTTGTAACAAAGAAGTAGGAAACCAATACCCATCATTACCGCACCAACAGATGCGATTTGGTTTAGCCATCCCCATCCAAGACTTTCAGAGTAAGTGTACATACGACGAGTCATACCATCTAAACCTAAGAAGTACATTGGGAAGAAACAGATGTTGAATCCGCTCATAAAGATCCAGAATGTCCATTTACCTAGGCGTTCATTTAACATATGACCAGTCATTTTTGGATACCAGAATGTAAATCCAGCAAGCATAGCGAATACTGTACCTGCGATTAATACGTAGTGGAAGTGAGCAATTAAGAAGTAGCTGTTATGGTACTGATAATCAGCTGCTGCCATACCAAGCATAACCCCTGTAACCCCACCGACTACGAAGTTTGGAATAAATGCCAATGACCAAAGCATTGGAACTGTAAAACGAATACGTCCTTTATACAGCGTAAACAACCAGTTAAAGATCTTAACACCGGTTGGAATCGAAATCGCCATTGTCGAAATCGAGAAGAATGAGTTAACCGCTGGACCTGCACCCATCGTGAAGAAGTGGTGAAGCCATACGACGAAACTTAGTAAAGAAATTGCAACCATTGAGTATACCATCGCACTGTAACCGAATAGACGCTTACGTGAGAATGTACTAATGATTTCAGAGAAAATACCGAATGCCGGTAAAATAACGATATATACTTCAGGGTGACCCCATACCCAGAATAGGTTGGCCCATAACATTGGCATACCGCCGCTCGCCATCGTAAAGAAGTGAGCATCGAATAGACGGTCAAATGTCATTAATGCAAGAGCAACTGTTAATACTGGGAAAGCGAAAATAATGATAATTGTTGTAATTAAGATTGACCAAGTAAACATTGGCATTCTCATTAAAGTCATACCAGGTGTACGCATTTTTAAGATAGTAACAAGGAAGTTAATACCTGTCATTAACGTACCGAGACCTGAAATCTGTAATGCAATTGCGTAGTAGTTATTTCCTACACCAGAAGTAAACTCTGTACCTGCCATTGGGAAGTAAGAAGTCCACCCAGCGTCTGGAGAACCACCGATTACGAAAGCGATGTTGAATAACATTGCTCCGACAAAGAATAACCAGAAACTTAAAGCATTTAAGAACGGATATGCAACGTCACGAGCACCAATTTGTAATGGTACTACAAGGTTCATTAATCCCATAACGAATGGCATTGCCATGAAAAGAATCATTACTGTACCGTGTGTTGTAAAGATCCCGTTATAGTGTTCAGCGTTTAAATAAGTTGTTTCTGGGAATGTTAACTGTGCACGGATCATTAAACCATCCATACCACCACGGAATAACATGATAACCGCAGAAATAATATACATAGCTCCGATTTTTTTATGGTCAACAGTTGTCAACCATTCGTCCCAAAGCCATTTCCATTTTTTATACTTTGTTAGTACGAAAATGATTGCTAATGTCACAAGAACGATAGAAGCGTCTGCACCGTAAATAATCGGGTCACCTGTGACAAAGAATTCATCAAGCTTCACTGTGTTCACTCCAATCTGTTGGAATACTAGCTATTATTTTTTGTTTTTGTAGTAGTTGTAATCACAATATTCAAGTGATTTTGGATCTACATAACTTAAGTGGTGACTAGAGAATGTCATACGACCAACTACACCAGGTTTAACAATTTCGTTGTACTTATCTTCTGTTAGTTTAGGAGCAGTTTGTTGTACTTCTTTAACCCACTTGTCATATTTCTCTTTAGTTTTTGCTTCAACTTCGAACTCCATGTGTGTGAATCCTTCACCAGAGAAGTTCGCGCTACGACCTAGGTAAGAACCTGGCTTATCAGCTTGTAAATAAAGATCCATAATCATGCCATCCATTGTGTACTTCATACCACCAAGTTCTGGTACCCAGAAAGCATTCATTGGGCCGACAGAAGTCAGTTTGAATTGAATTGGTACACCAGCTGGGATGTTTAAATAGTTAACGGTTTCAATTTTTTCCTCTGGGTAACTGAATAACCATTTCCAGTTTGCAGATGTAACATAAATTTCAACTGGTTTAATATGTTTGGACTCTTTCGGCACCTCTTCAGAAGCATAAGTTGCTTTTACTGTTGGAATCGATAATGCGATAACGATAATAACAGGAACAAGCGTCCAAATAATTTCTAGTAATGTGTTACCGTGTTGTTCAGGTGGCTCATAGTCCATATTCTCTGGTTTTTCACGATAACGAATCAAGATGACTGTAAACAGAATGAATACAATTGCGATAATTAATGACATAAGCAAGAATGACCAAACAATTAAATCATACTGTGCTTTTGCAACAGGTCCTTGCGGATTTAATACTGCGAGTTTTTTATCACAGCCACCGAGGAACAGAAGTAATGATAACGGAAGAAGCGAAGCCAACTTCCAAAACGCTTTCTTTAGTTGCACGATTGAAAATCTCCTTTCTCCTTGGATTGAAACTATGCCAATAAAACAATATAAACCTATTAATTTATAGAAGGCAATAGTTTTTGATATATTGTTAAAAAATAGACACAAATGCACACTTTTTAAGGTGAATATCATTTGTAACTTGATTACATTGTAAACTATTTTCCAGAGAAAAACGTGATTGTGAAAATTTTAAGATAAATAAAGTTATACCAGGATATCCAAGAAATAGAAAAAAGCTATCTTATCATAAGGAAGATAGCTGAATGTTTTGTATATTTAGTTTATTTATCGTGTGACAGTTCGCGGCTGTTCAAGTGTGACAATTTTTTTATATTTAACTTGGTATAAAATGTAACAAATAATCATAAATGGAATGCCACAATAAAGAGCAATTCTTTGATCTGGAATGAAAGCCAAACTAACAAATGTAATGAAATTGAGCGAGAACGCTACGATTGGAACTAGTGGATAGAGCGGTGTACGATATTTTAAATCATTTATGTCGCCACCATTTTTCACGAAATTTCTACGGAAGAAAAACTGTGAAGCGGCGATTGACATCCAAACGACAACGGCAGCCATTGCTGCAATAGATGTTAAAACTAGAAAGACAGTATCTGCTGCAAATACACTTGTTAATAAGGAAAGGCTAGCAAAAATCAGACTGAAAATTAATGCATTTAGCGGTACACCTTTTTTAGTTAATTTCGTAAATGCTGGGCTTGCCATTCCTTGTTTTGCCATCGCCCACAGCATACGAGAATTTGCGTATAGACCAGAGTTAGCAACGGATAATACAGCTGTAATAATAACAAAGTTCATAATGTCCGCTGCATATGGGACACCGGCTACATCAAAAACAAGTACAAACGGACTTTCGACTAGATTAGCCTCTTGCCATGGGAGTAAACCTACAACAACTGATATCGCTAAGACGAAGAAGAAGAGAGTTCGCCAAATTGTATTTTTGATCGCTTTTGGAATTGTTTTTTCAGGATTTTCACTTTCTCCTGAAGCGATTCCGATTAATTCTGTTCCTTGGAAGGAGTAATTTACTGTAATCATCGTAAGAAGAACAGCTAATGCACCATTTGGAAATAGCCCGCCATTTTCAGTGAAATTATGAAGCATCGGAGCTGGCTTTCCATTAAAGTCTAGTAAACCGAACATAACAGCCCCACCAAGTACAATGAAAATAACGATTGTTGCGACTTTTACACTTGCGAACCAAAACTCTGCTTCTGCATATGCTTTTGCTGATAAAGCGTTTACGAGGAAGAGCGCTGCTGCAAATGTAACGCACCAAATCCATGAAGAAACGTCTGGAAACCAGCGTTTCATTAAAATACTTACAGTTGTTAACTCTACACCAACTGTAACAGCCCAATTTAACCAATACATCCAACCGACAACAAATCCAAAACCAGGTGAAATGAATTTGCTTGCATAGCTTTGGAATGAACCTGCTTCTGGCATAGCAACAGATAATTCACCAAGACATAACATCGTTAAATACATAACAAATCCACCGACTAAAAATGCAAGAATAGCGCCACCAGGTCCGGCATTATGGACGATTTGACCAGATCCCATAAATAGCCCGGTTCCGATAACACCACCGAGTGCAATCATAAATAGGTGTCTACTTTTCATTGTTCGTTTTAAATTTGTTTGTTCAATTTGTTGATTCATATGCCCCTCACCCCGTATTTTCTTGAATGTGTGAACTTCATTTTATTCTGAGTTTTTAATCATTAGTGGGGGATGCAACACACACTCGGTTTATTTGCTATGAAATGAATGGAGTATGTAAAAAACGAACTATGACTAAATACTCTAAGAATGTTTGTTAACATGGTGATATCTTCACTATGTTAACAATTTTGATTTTAGCAAAATATTCTGGAAATGTATATTTATTTTTCTTTTTATTAAAAATAATTAGAATTTTTACAATTAATTTTATGAGCGATAATTCACATGATCTTTCTAGCAAACTAGTAAGAAGAAAGGTACAATGATAAGAGTTGTGTCTGTAAAATAATAATTAATGGAGTTTTGTTTATAATGAAAAAGTTAAAATATCTTTTTGTTTTTGGTATTATACTTGTTGCTGCATTTTTTATAGGGAAAGATAAAATCATGCAAAAGGCGCAAGTTTTACGCTTAGAGTTTCTATCTGAAATGAAAGAAGCAGCTATGATTGAAGATGTTCCGTTTATTAAACAATTACCAGAATTACCTCGAGGATGTGAAGTGACAAGTTTAGCTATGTTGCTGCAATATAAAGGTGTACAAGTAGATAAGATGCAACTTGCTAGCGAAATTTATCGTGTTCCATTTGAACAAAATGGTTTGCGTGGAAATCCTTACGAGGGATTTGTAGGAAATATTTATACAAAGGCAAAGCCTGGATATGGTGTATACAATAAACCAATCTTTGATTTAGCAGAAAAATATGTTCCTGAAAAAGTAATTAATTTAACAGGTAGAGACATGCAAGATATATATAAAGTAATTAGTTCTGGCTCCCCGGTATGGGTCATTATTAATACGACGTTTAAGCCGCTAGCTGAAAGTAGTTTTGAAACATGGAATACGAGTTCAGGCGAAGTGAAAATTACATATTATGAGCATAGTGCAGTAGTAATTGGATATGATCAAAACTTTGTATATGTAAATGATCCTCTGAAAAATAATCCACGTTTGGCTGTTCCACGAGCAGAATTTGAGAAAGCTTGGGAGCAAATGGGAAAACAAGCGATTACTATTTTATAATAAAGAAAAAGTCATCTTTTGGATGGCTTTTTCTTTTTGTTTTATTGTAATTGAAAATTCAGAAGATTCTTTTAAAAGTTAACAATTCACGTTATAATAACATTTAACTTGGTGAAGAAGGAGTGAAGGGGTATGGATGTTGCAAAGGAACTTGTTTTGTCAAAAAATCAGTTAGTTGAGTGGAGAAGGCATTTTCATAAGTATCCAGAGTTATCTTTTCAAGAAGAAAAAACATCGCAGTTTGTGTTCGATATACTTCGGAAATGCCCATATTTAGAAGTGTCACGGCCGACTAAATATAGTGTGATGGCAAAGTTAGTAGGTAAACAGCCGGGCAAAACAGTTGCGGTTCGAGCCGATATGGATGCTCTTCCTATTCATGAAGAAAATGAGTTTGACTTTATTTCTAAATATCCAGGTGTAATGCATGCATGTGGCCATGATGGACATATAGCGATATTACTTGGGGTTGTACATAAGTTAGTAGAAGCAAGAGAGAAGATTAAAGGGGAGATTCGTTTTCTATTCCAACATGCTGAAGAAAATTTTCCTGGTGGTGCAGAGGAAATGATTGCGGCAGGTGTAATGGAAGGTGTGGATTATATCATTGGTGCTCACCTTTGGGCGTCGTTAGAGGTTGGGAAAATAGGCGTTATTTATGGTCCTGCAATGGCTGCACCGGATGTTTTTAAAATTAGGATAGAGGGAAAAGGTGGACATGCTGGAATCCCTCATGAAACGGTAGATAGTATCGCAATCGGTACACAAGTCGTTTCGCAACTTCAGCAAATTGTATCTCGCCTCACGAATCCATTAGATTCTCTCGTAATATCCGTTACGCAATTTCATGCGGGGACAACTCATAATGTAATACCAGAGCAAGCGGAGATTGAAGGGACAGTGAGGAGTTTAAGACATGAGTTACGAGGTGAAACAGAGAAGAAGATTGAGCGGATTGTGAAGCATATTACGGAATCTTACGGAGCGAAATATACGTTTTCTTATGAATATGGATATCGACCAGTTGTAAATAATTATGAAGTTACAGAGCTTATTGAACAAACGGCATTACAACTTTATGGAAGAGATAGAGTTGTTCGTTTGCAGCCGACGATGGCTGGAGAAGATTTTTCAGCGTTTTTACAAAAGGCACCAGGGGCATTCTTTTTTATCGGAGCGGGAAATAAAGAGAAAGGTATTATATATCCTCATCATCACCCTCGTTTTACGATTGACGAAGATGCATTACCGATTGGAGTGGAAGTCTTTGTATCAGCCATTATGAACTTTATAAGTAAAGGAGAATGAGATGAAGAAAATACACATTCTAGCGCTTATCCCAGTTCTTTGTTTAGTAGTTGGGCCAATATTTGCGAATTCAGTTACTCCTTACGTATTAGGGATGCCATTTTTATTATTTTGGGTATTATTATCAGTGTTTATTACATCTCTTTGTATGGGGCTTGTGTACGTGTTTGATCCTGCTAATAAGGAGGATGTAAAATGACTGCATTACTTATCATTATTTTATTTTTGTTTCTCGCACTATTTTTAGGGATTCGGGCACAACATGGAAAAGATATGAATTTAGAGCAATGGTCAGTTGGGGGAAGAGGATTTGGCACTATTTTTGTTTTTCTCCTGATGGCAGGTGAGATTTATACGACGTTTACATTTTTAGGGGGAAGCGGCTGGGCGTATAGTAAAGGAGCACCTACCTTTTATATTTTGGGATATGGTGCTTTAGCTTATCTTTTATCGTATTTTTTATTACCACCAATTTGGAAGTATGCGAAAGAGCATAACCTTGTTTCGCAGTCGGATTTTTTTGCGAAGAAATATAGAAGTAAAGCTCTTGGACTTATTGTTTCAGTTGTTGGTGTTGTTTCCATCATCCCATATCTTGTTTTACAGTTAAAGGGACTAGGGATTATCGTTTCAGAAGCTTCTTACGGAAGGGTGTCACCTGTTGTTGCAGTATGGATTGGTGCTATTGTTATAACTATATATGTAATGGTTTCAGGTATACACGGTTCGGCTTGGACGGCTGCTTTGAAGGATATTATGATACTGTTTATCGTTATGTTTTTAGGTATATATTTACCGTATCATTATTATGGAGGATTTCAGCCTATGTTTGAGGCTGTAGAAGCAGCGAAGCCGGGATTTTTATCTTTACCTGAAGAAGGAATGAGTATTTCTTGGTTTGTTTCTACTATTATATTAACGGCCCTAGGTTTTTATATGTGGCCTCATACATTTGCTTCTGCTTTTTCTGCAAAAAATGAAAAAGTATTTCGTAAAAATGCAGCAATTATGCCATTGTATTCTTTAGTGTTACTTTTCGTATTTTTTGCAGGGTTTGCTGCTATATTGCAAGTTCCTGGGTTAAAGGGAGCGGATGTGGATCTTTCGTTATTCCGTCTTGCTTTACAAACTTTTGATCCTTGGTTTATTGGAATTATTGGTAGTGCGGGAGTATTAACGGCGTTAGTTCCAGGCTCTATGCTTGTTATGGCGGCTTCTACACTGTTAGCGAAAAATATTTATCGAACGATGGTTCCATCTGCTTCAGATAGACAAGTTGCTAAAGCTGCAAAGTTATTTGTACCTGTAGTAACGCTCGTAGCAGTTTTATTTACATTTAAAGGAGGAGAAACAATAGGAGCCCTTCTATTAATGGGGTACAGTATTGTTACACAACTTTTCCCTGCACTTGTATGTAGCTTGTTTCCACGTCAGGTTATTACGAAGCAAGGAGCGATTGCAGGAATGGGAATGGGGTTATTAGTTGTTGCATATATCACTTTATCGGGCTCTAATATAGCTACGATGTTTCCGAGTTTTCCGCAGTCTATAAAAGATTTAAATGTAGGTATAGTCGCATTGTTAATTAATATGATTGTGATGTTTGTAGTTAGTGGATTTACAAAAAGTGTATCTATAAAGAAAAACAGCATAATAGTAGAAAAGTAATTCGTTTATTAGAGCCATCTTTGAAAAGAGATAGCTCTTTTTTGTATATATTTTCTTCTATTAGCGGAATCTAACTAAAAACTTGTTGAAAAGGAAGTTAGGTGGGGAAATTGTTAGAGCTTGAAGGTAACTTATTTGAAGTTATGAAAGAAATTAGGGATGAGTTAGGTTCACCTAATGATTTAACAATTAGAGAAGTTGCTCTTGCTGGGAGTTTTACACGTTGTGCGGTTGTGTTTTTATGTGGGTTAACAGACAAGGATAATGTTTATAAATATGTCGTTCGTACGCTGCAATACGAAGAAATTCCAAGTGAGGAAGCCGTTGTTCAAACGTTATTGGATCGTTTTATTTCTATCGCAGAAGTTGGTGTAAAGACGAAGTTTCCAGACATTATGAATGCGATTTTAGCGGGAGATACAGTTATATTAATTGATAATATTCAAACTGCTATCGTTATTAATAGTAGGGCTTGGGAGAAGAGAAGTTTAGAACCACCAGTGACAGAAGATTTAATACGTGGACCGAGGATCGGATTAAATGAAGATATTAACGTGAATAAAATGTTAATTCGCCGTAGTTTACGTGACCCAAAGCTGAGATTTCAATCTTATATTATAGGGAAGAGATCCCAAAAAGAAGTAACTTTAGTATATGTAGAAGACGTTATTAATCCTTACATTGTAAAAGAGTTAGATCGGCGTCTTCAATCAATAGTGACAGATGTCGTTTTTGAGACGGGAACGATTGAGCAGTTAATTCAAGATAATAATTTGTCACCGTTTCCACAATTTTTGAACACAGAAAGGCCTGATAATATTGTGGCCTCATTAATGAAAGGTAAGGCGGCTATTTTAGTGGATGGATCACCGTTTGCTCTTATTGCGCCATTAGTATTTGTTGATATTTTTCAATCTGTGGAAGATCATTATGAGCGCTGGGTAATTGGGACTTTATTAAGAATTTTGCGGATGGGTTCTGGTATAATTGCGATTTTAATGCCAGCGATGTATGTAGCGCTCGTCTCATATCATCAAGGACTTATTCCTTCTAAATTGGCTTATTCAATTGCTGGAGCAAGAGAAGGGGTTCCGTTTCCTGCATATATTGAAACGTTAATGATGGCATTAACGATGGAGCTAATACGAGAAGCAGGAATTAGGTTGCCGAAACCGATGGGGCAAACAATTGGGATTGTAGGTGGTCTTGTAATTGGAGAGGCAGCGGTGAATGCAGGAATTGTAAATCCATTTTTAGTTATCATTATTGCGGTTACAGCTATTGCTACATTTTCACTTCCAGTGTATAGCATCACAATTACGTTTCGGATTTTACTTTTCGTCTTTGTATTAGCAGCAACGGCTTTTGGGTTGTATGGAATCATTCTAGCTCTTATTGCGCTTGCTGTTCATATTACAAATTTAACAAGTGTTGGTGTACCGTATACAACTCCAATTGCTCCTGCATTTTATAAAGATTGGAAAGAGGAGTTTATTCGCATGCCAAAATCAATGTTGAAAGAGAGACCGGAATATTTACAAACGAAAGATTCTACAGTACGTCCAAAGGAGCGAAAATAATTGAAACCATTTGAGTATGGCGATGAAGAAATTGGATCTCGGGAAATTGGGTTTGCGGTATCATCGACCATTATTGGTATAGGAGCATTATCTATGCCAAGGGATATTGCTAACCAAACTTTATTTTCAGATGGTTGGATTATTTTGCTTTTGGGTGGATTGATATGTGCAGTTTTAGGCTGGTTTGTAACGAGGGTGGCTATTTTATTTCCAAAACAAAACTTTGTTCAATATACGAGTGCACATTTGACAAAGCCGGTAGCATACACGATTAGTATGGTTTTAGTATTAACGTTTGCTGCTTTGACAGCATATGAATCGCGAATGATTTCAATTATTTCTCAAACGTATTTATTTAGTGAGACACCGATACAACTACTGTCTTTCTTCTTCTTACTAGTTGTTATTTACGGAATAGCAGGATCAAGAGCGGCCTTATTAAGGTTAAATGTTCTATTTTTACCTATTGTTTTAATTGCGATAGTGCTTCTTTCTTTATTGAATATAAATTTAATGGAAATAAACAATTTATTTCCAGCTTTTCAAACGGAAGTAAGTCAGTACGCTGTTGGGGTTAAAAATTCTATATTCACATTTATTGGATTTGAGGTAGCTCTGTTTTATGCTGTGTTGTTGAATGATAAGACAGCGAAAAAGGCACCAATGGCAGTTGCAAAAGCCGTGATAGTAAATGTGCTCTCATATATTTTAATTTATGTAACTTGTATTAGTGTTTTTACGTATATGACAACTCGTGGATTGACATATCCAACAATTGAATTAGGGAAAGAAATTGAAATTGGTGGAGGCTTTTTAGAAAGGTTCGATGCAATTTTTTTTACGACTTGGATTATTACTATTTATAACACTACAGCAATGTATTATGACGTCGCATCTTTATTGTTTTGTGCCATGTTTCCGAAAGTGAAGAAACATATTTTTATTTTCGGAAGCGCGCCTCTGATTTTTATGCTGAATATGCTCCCTGGTAATTTAGATACGTTATCAAGTTACGGAACGTATTTAGCGTGGATAGATATGGGGTTTGTCGTATTAGCTCCTTTGCTAGTTTTTATTGTATATAAAATGAAAAGAAGGAATGGTAGAAATGAAAAACCTTCTTAAAATTATAATGGTTATGGTTTTAGCTGGATTTATAAGTGGGTGTTCTGAACTAGAAGAAATAGAAGAAAGAGGATTTGTAGTAGGCGCAGCTTACGATATTGTGAAGAAAAAGAAATCAAATCCGATTATGAAAGGGACGTATCAGATGGTACTTCCCAGTAAGTTAGCACAACAAGGTGGACAGGGCGATGGAGATAGTGAAAATTATATTAACGTAAGTGCGAAAGCAGATAGCGTCTTCGAGCAAATAAGAATAATTGCTAAAAAAATTAGTCGAACATTATTTTTTCCGCATATACAAGTCATTATTTTTTCGGATGAATTACTAGCGAATCCGTATGTTTTGCAAAATACGTTAGATGTATATTTTCGTGATCATGAAATGAGAAGAAATATTCGTTTGTTCGTTTCCAAGAAAAATGCAGAATCTATTTTAAAACAGAGCGCCAAACCTGAAAACTTACCGGCGCAGTACATTGATATGTTAGCTGAACATCCTCCGAAAAACGCTCAAATGATTGAGGCGGCGAGAATTGGTGAGGTACAAGGGAAAATGATCGCAGATCGAAGTTTTGCATTACCTCTCTTAGGATTAACTAAACAAGGAGTACAAATGGAAGGAGCGGCATTGATCCGTGGAAAGGATAATAAGTGTGTTGGAACTTTGAGTGGAGAACAAACATTAGGAATGAACTATGTAATAGGTAAAAAAATTGGAGGTTTCTTTACTGTTCGTAAAAAGAATCAGCTCATTACATATGAAATTCATAAGTTGCGCCGAAAGATTCAGGTGTCTACTGAAAATGCTACAAAACCGAAGTTTGATATTCATTTGTCCACAGAAGGCATATTAGCTGAGTTACATTTTAATGAACCGAAACAAGTGATGAATGAAAAGTTTTTAAAGAAAGAGATTTCAAAGGAAATGAAGAAGCGTATTGAAAAGTCTATACAGCTTGTTCAAAAAAAATATAAGGTAGATGTATTGGAATTAGGAGAGGTATATAAGAGGCATAATTATAAAGAGTGGAAGAAAATTAGTAAGAATTGGGATCAAGGTCAGAATTATTTTAGTAATGCTGAAATTAATGTTCACGTTGATCCAACAATTGAACATTCAGGTTCAGCATTACCAAAGAAAGTGAAGTAAGGTGATGGAAGTTGTTTACTGGATTAGGAATTAGTTGCACAATATTAATAGCGATTCTTCCAGGAGCCATATACTTTATTCATAAGAAACTCACAACGTATGGAGCGCAACCTTGGAATACTGATGTGCAAAAAAAGAAACCTGAATGATTTCAGGTTTCTTTTATACAAAGCATATGTGAAGGGGGATACCTTCTATGTATGCTTTGCTTTATACAAGCCCTAACCAATGTACCAATTGTGTAGAGAGGAATGTCACAACAATAGCGATAACGGTAGGGATTGCAAACGATAAGAATGTCCATTTTGCACTTTTTGTTTCTTTATATATGTTAACCAGTGTTGTTCCACATGGGAAATGAAGAAGTGAGAACAACATTGTGTTTAACGCTGTTAACCAAGTCCAACCATTTTCTAAGAATAAATTTTTAATTTGATTAAAATCATCTATTTCAGTTAAAGCCCCGGTTGATAAGTAAGACATTAATAAAATTGGGATAACAATTTCATTTGCTGGTAGTCCAAGAATGAACGCAGCTAGAATAAAGCCATCAAGTCCTAACATTTTAGCGAATGGATCCAGGAAGTTTACAAAATACATAAGTAGACTTGTATCACCGATGAAAATATTAGCTAGTAACCAAGTTAATGCAGCCGCAGGGGCAGCTACAACAACAGCTCGTTTTAAAACATAGACTGATTTATCGAGTGTTGCACGCACAATTGTATTCCAAACCTTTGGCTTACGGTACGGCGGTAACTCAAGTGTGTAGTGAGTTGGAACGCCTTTTAAAGCTGTTTTTGATAGTACCCAAGAAACGGTTAATGTCATAATAATACCAATTACAACCATTCCAACTACAACGCCGGCAGTAACAAGTGTTTGCATACTACCTGTATAACCAGCAGCCATAAATAATGAGGCCATTAAAATTAACATAGGCCAGCGACCGTTACAAGGTACGAAGTTGTTTGTTAAGATTGCTAGCATACGTTCACGTGGTGATTCAATGATACGTGTTGACATAATGGCTGCTGCATTACAACCAAATCCCATTGCCATTGTTAAAGATTGTTTCCCGTGTGCACCGGATCGTTTGAATAAGCGGTCCATATTAAACGCGACACGTGGTAAGTATCCGTAGTTTTCTAATAGCGCGAACATAGGGAAAAAGATTGCCATAGGTGGTAACATAACGCTAATAACAGCACCGATACCACGGAATAAACCAAGTATTAAAATGCCGTGTAACCATTCAGGTGCATGTGCTGCTTGGAACCAAGATGTTAAATATCCTTCGGCCCATCCGAAGAATTCGGCAATCATATCAGATGGTACGTTAGCGCCTGCAATTGTAAGATAAAAAATAATAGATAAAATACCAAGCATAATTGGGAATCCCCATATTGGAGATGTGAAAACTTTATCTAGTTTTTCGGAACGATATAATTTATCAGTATTTGTATATTGGACGGATTCTTTACATATGCTTGCAGATGTTCGGTAAATATCTCCGACTATATCATCTCGTATATCTTCTTTTGAAAGTGTTTGTGCATGTTGAATAATATAGTCTAATGGAAGAGCTTTACTGGCTGAGTGAGATTCCATTAATTACGACCTCCCTTACAAGTGGTTCATTATGGTGTTTTTGAAGTGTAGTTAAGAAATTTTTATCTCCATCTAGTATACGTAACGCAATCCAACGTGCTGGATACGTATCACCGAACACTTTATAAATTTGTGGTTCTAATTCCTGAATCATATTTTCGATTTTTTCGCTGTAAGTAATTTTAATTGGTGTTGGAATTAGTTTTTTATTTGCTACTTTTGCAATAACATTCAGCAAATGACCAATACCTACTCGGTTACGTGCTGAAATTTTAACGACAGGCACACCAAGTGATTTTGCTAATTTCTTTTCATCGATAACGATGCCTTTTTTCTCAGCTTCATCAATTAAGTTAATACAAATGACTACGTTACTCGTCATTTCAATCACTTGAAGTGCTAAATTTAAATTTCTTTCCATTGCAGTTGCATCTACAACGACTACAGTTACTTCTGGTTTTTCAAATATAATATAATCCCTTGCTACTTCTTCATCCGCAGAGTTTGAATATAGTGAGTAAGTTCCAGGTAAATCTATTAATGTATATTTACTTCCGTTATGTTCATATTCCCCTTCAGCTTTTAAAACAGTTTTTCCCGTCCAGTTGCCAGTATGTTGTTTTAAGCCTGTTAAAGTATTAAATAATGTACTTTTCCCGGTATTCGGGTTACCAGCTAAAGCGATACGATGTTTGCTCATCTGAAATCATCTCCTATTAATACCCCGAAAATAAGGGAACTTTCTTCTTTGCGCAGTGCAATAGTTGTGTTGCTTACTTGATAAGCAACTGGATCTCCAAGTGGACTGCGTTGCAATACTTTAATCGTTGCCCCAGGGATAAATCCCAAATCTAATAAACGTCGTTTCATAGTTCCTTCTAATTGTATCTTCTCAATTTGTACAAACTCTCCTGTTCTAAATTCGGAAAGTGGTTTTGTATTAGCCGATACCATAAAAGTTACCTCATCTCTATATTGTTAGTTTAAGTTTAAAAAGTTTCCTAAGGTAAACTTTTTGTTAGTAATATAGTAGACCACGTTGGATTATGTTGTCAATTAGTACTTTAAAAATATTCATTTAATTTTAGAATTGTTCCAATTTATTTAGTTGTACTAAAAAATATTACTGAAATTCTTTTTAATGTTCACAAATTAGGCGTGTAAAAGTTACAAAATGCGCGGAATTGTAAATCTAACTTTAACTAGAAAGGGAAAAGATAGAAAAACATTTACATTGAATTTACATTGTTAAGAATAAATTTACATTACAGCATAGTTAGTGTGGTTTTTGTTGGATTCTTTAACTATAAATGTTGGGATTCCTAGCTTTTAAAGAGTATTATCGTCATTTACTTAAAATTAAAAATTGCTTAACACTCACATAATATTGTTGTCCTACAATGAATTTGTGTTCGAAAGAAAATGAATTCGAAAAGCGATAATCCAAATGGGGGTACAAGACATGGTTATGAAAAAAGGTATTAAATTTTCTTTAGCAGCTTTAGTGGTGGCAGGAGCGTTAGTTGGATGTGGGAAAGCAGAAGATACAGCTAGTAAAGAAACTGCTAAAGGAAGCGATAATACAAAACAAGAGTTATCAGGTACGATTGCAGCAGCTGGTTCTACAGCTCTTCTACCTCTTGCGGAGGAAGCTGGAAAGAAATTCATGGAGAAAAATTCAAAAGTTTCTATTCAAGTACAAGGTGGCGGTAGTGGAACTGGGATTAACCAAGTAGCATCGGGTGCAGTACAAATTGGTAATTCAGATGTTCCATCAGGAGATAAAATAAAAGATGCTGAAAAAGCGAAAGAATTAGTAGATAACAAGGTTGCGGGTATTGCATTCGCACTTGTCGTAAATAAAGATGTAAAAGTTGATAACTTAACAGTGCAACAAGTACAAGATATCTTCACTGGAAAAGTAACAAACTGGAAAGAGGTAGGCGGGAAAGATGAAAAAATCAACGTAATTAACCGTCCGGCTTCATCTGGTACACGTGCTACATTTGAAAAGACAGTTATGAAAGAAGCAAAGATTAATGATGGAACTGGTACGACACAAGATTCTAACGGTGCAGTAGAGCAAGCGATTAACTCTACTCCAGGTTCAGTAAGTTATTTAGCGATGTCTTACATGGTTGGCGACAAAAAAGGTGCACTACAAACAGTGAAAATTGATGGTGCTGAACCAAAAGTTGAAAACATTTCGTCTGGTAAATATCCATTCTGGTCTTACGAGTACATGGTAACAAAAGGTGAAGCGAAAGAAGCAACAAAAGCTTACATTGATTATGTAAAAGGTAAAGACTTTGAAAAGCAAGTAGAAGATATGGGTTACATCCCAATGTCTAAATTAAATAAGTAATAAAGTTTATGGGGCTGGCTGCAAGGCCAGTCCTGTTCATTTCAATCTATGAAGTGGGGTCTGACCTGTGATGAAGGGGAAAAAACAAATTAATTACGTAAAAAGTGAATATATAGGAAGATCGCTTGTTACGTTTTGTGGTATTTTTATTGTTTTAATTACATTAGCTATTATCGCGTTTATTTGTGGTAAAGGTATTCAATCTTTTACACAAAGCGGTATTTCATTTACTGAGATGTTAACATCCACAAAATGGAATCCAAATGCTGACGAAGGAACCTTCGGGGCTTTGATTTTCATTGTAGGTTCAACAGTGGTTTCGTTAGGTGCGGTTATTATTAGTGCGCCAATTGCTATAGCTCTTGCTATATTCATGAATTTAATTTCGCCGAAGTTTGGAAATAAAGTATTGAAGCCTGTTTTAGAATTATTAGTTGGTATTCCTTCGGTTGTATACGGGTTATTAGGGGTTACGATTTTAGTGCCGCTATTACGTGATTCGTTTGGAGGAGTGGGCTTTAGTTTAATTGCAGGTATTGTTGTATTAAGTATTATGATTTTACCTACTATTGCTAGTATCGCTTCTGATGCAATACGCTCTGTTCCATTTGATTATTTAGAAGCTTCTTATGGTTTAGGGTCAACGAAATGGCAAGCGGTTAGCCGAGTGATTGTTCCTGCTGCGAAAAAAGGGATTTTAACAGGTATTGTTTTAGGTTTAGCGCGTGCTTTTGGTGAAGCATTAGCGGTTCAAATGGTAATCGGGAACACAATTAAATTACCAGAAGGAATATACAGTCCGACAGCAACGTTAACTGGTATTTTGACAATGGACATGACAAATACATTAAACGGAACTGCTTGGAACAATGCGCTATGGACTTTAGCGATGATTTTACTTGTTATTTCATTCCTGTTTATTTTAGTAATTCGAGCGATTGGGCAAAGAGGTGAGCGATAATAATGAATGCAAGAACGGTAAATAAAGTTTGGACAGGTATCTTTTATGCAGTTGCAGCTTTTGTTGTAGCTTTACTAGTATTCTTAGTGTTTGAAATTCTGCAAAAGGGATGGGGATTTTGGGATCCTAATTTCTTGTTTGGAGAACCAAGTAATACAAGAGCTGGTGGTGGGATTGGTCCACAGTTATTCAATTCCTTCTACATGCTTGTTATAACGCTTGTTATATCTATTCCTCTTGGTTTAGGTGCTGGAATATATTTAGCGGAGTACGCAAAACAAGGACGTTTTTTAAATTTTGTTCGTTTATGTATTGAGACAATGGCGTCTTTACCTTCGATTGTTGTTGGTTTATTCGGTTTGTTAGTGTTCGTTACAATGACAGGCTGGGGATACACAGTAATGGGTGGTGCTCTTGCTTTAACTATTTTAAATTTACCAGGTTTAACACGTGTTTGTGAAAATGCGATTTCAGAAGTTCCTCATAATGTAAAAGAGGCAAGTCTTGGATTAGGTGCAACGAAGTGGCAAACGATTGCTCGTATTATTATCCCATCGTCATTACCGCAAATTATTACAGGTATTATTTTAGCGGCGGGTCGTATATTTGGAGAAGCGGCAGCATTAATTTACACAGCGGGTTTAACATCGCCGATTTTAAATTCAGCAGCGGATTTCTCAAGTCCTGCGCATCCTTTAAATCCGTTTAGACCAGCTGAAACATTAGCGGTTCACATTTGGAAATTAAATTCTGAAGGAGTTATTCCAGATGCGAAGTTGATTGCGACAAAATCTGCAGCTGTATTAATTATTATGGTATTATTATTCAATGTTATTTCACGCTTGGTAGCGTCTATATTACACAAGCGTTTTACAGGAACGAAAAGAAAAAGTAAAACGACGAAGAAGGTAAAAGCGGCATAAGTTACAAAGGAGAACTCTCTATTTATAAGTAGGGGGTTCTTTTGTATTTTAATATAGAAGGAATGGATGTAATGATTGTTGAATTTGTAATTAATTATAAAGACGAACAGATGTAATTTGGATTGTGGATTCTAGTAAACCTATAGAGCGATATGTGGAAAAAATGATGCATTATATGATTAAGTAGAGAAAAGGCGTTATCTTCATTTTTGAAGATAACGCCTTTTGTTTTTAAATATCAGGTGTTTCTGTAGAAGTGCTGATTTTCCTGCGGGAGCGTCTTTTTCTCCCAATTTTATCTAACAGTTCATACATAACTGGAACGACTACTAATGTAAGAACAGTTGAGACTGCCAAACCACCGATGACAACGACGGCTAAACTTTTTGATACCATACTTCCTGCTTGGGATTGGCCAAATAGGAGTGGGAGCATAGCAACGATTGTTGTAATAGCTGTCATAATAATTGGGCGTAGTCTAGTAGAACCTGCTTCAAGTAAGGCTTCTCTTGTTTCCATTCCGTGTTCCCGATTTTGTTGGACTCTTTCTATTAATACAATAGCGTTTGTAACAACAATACCGATTAACATTAATGCGCCAATTAAGGAATTTACATCAACAGGTGTTCGTGAAATGATTAATCCTAAAATACCACCGACAGCAGCTAGCGGCAAGGAGAATAGGATTGCAAAAGGAGCACGTGCTTGCCCGAAGGTGATAACCATAATTAAATATACAATACCGATTGCAATCCCCATAATTTTGAATAAATCCGTAAAATTCTCTTGCATAGATTCAGTAGCTCCTGCGATATTTACTTTTGCACCGCTAGGTAAATCTAAGTCAGTTATCGCTTTATTTACTGCTGTGTTTACTTTGCTCAAATCTTCATTTGAAGCTTCGGCGGTAATTTGGATTGTTTCTTTTCCATCTTTATGGAAAATTTCTGTTTGCGTTTGTTTTTCTGAAATAGTTGCGATGTCTTTTAAAGGTATTGGGCCATTAATAGGTGATAGCATGTTTGTATTTAAAATATCTTCTTGTTTATTAATGTTTTCTTTTTTGTGTTCTATCATAATAGTAGTTTTTTCGTTATTAATTGTAATTTCGCCAATAGGTGATTTCTTCATAAGGAATGCTACTTGTTGCGCAGCTATTTCTGGTGTTAAACCTAGTTGTTCAGCCTTTGTTTGATCAATATGAATTTGCCATTCTTTCTTAGAGTCTTCTAAATTTGTTTTTACTTTAGAAAGATCATCCATGCTTTTTAGTTTTGTTTCAACGATAGTAGCCGCCTCTTTTAAATTCGCTTCGTTAGTAGCTGTTACGTTAAATTGTAAGTTATTGCCGCCGCCAGAGCTTGAATAACTTGTTTTTATATAATCAAGTTCAGCAGGTTCAAAAGTTTTATTTTCCTTTTTTAACTCTTTAATATATTGATCAATATCAGAACCTTTTTTAAAGACTACGAATATACTAGCGAGGTTATTTTTAGTTGTTTGCCCCCATTGTGCATCTTCTGCGCTAGATCCCATTCGTAAAATAACGTCTGTTATATCTGAATTAGAAAGTAATTTCTTTTCAAAATCAAATGCTTTTTGTTTTTGAGATTCAGCATTATAATCTGCTGGAAATGTCATGTTAATAGATAACATTGTGTCGTCTTCAGATTTTATGTTTGCTTTCGGTAGTAATATATAGGCTGCAATTGATCCTACAAATAATAAAAATGCAGTAAGTAGAATAATGAATTTATGAGAAAGAGCCCACTTTAACGTAGCGACATATCGTGATGAAGAACTTGGCTTTCGATGCTTTGTTTTTTTGAGTAGTAAAAAAGCCATAAGTGGAACAACTGTTAGTGCAACGATTAAGGATGATAGAATAGAATATACAACTGCTAATACCATAGGTAACATTAATTTTCCGATTGCTCCTGATACGAGGCCGATAGGTAAAAAAACAGCAACCGTTGTTAAAGTAGAAGAAGTAATTGCGACTGCGACTTCTTTCGTTGCATCGAGAATGATATCTTTAGAGAAAGAATCTTTTTGTAAACGGCGGAAAATATTCTCGATGACAACGATACTATCATCGACGAGACGTCCAACTGCAACAGCTAAACCACCGAGTGTTAAAATGTTAAGCGTAATGTTAGATTGATGTAGTAAAAAGAGTGTTAATAAAATAGATAATGGAATACTGACAACAGCGATGAGTGTTGTTCGGAAGTTACGTAAAAAGATTAAGATAATTAGAGTTGCAGCGATTGCTCCAAGTATTACTTCTTTTCCCATGTTAGTAACAGCATTTTCAACTTGTTCATGGGTTGAAGCCAAAAGTTTAATAGAAAATTGATCTTTATATTCCTTATCTATCTCTTTAACTTTTTTATCAATCTCTTTTCCAATGGCAACTGCATTTTTACTCGGTTCTTTCATGATGATTAATCCTGTGCCTTTTTCTCCGTTTATATGTGAGATTGTATCGTAGTGTTGTTTAATTTCAATTTGAGCAATGTCTTCCAATTTCACCTGGGGTGCCACAGTGATGTTTTTAATGGCATTTACATTTTTTATGTCCCCAATGACGCGGAGGTTGTATTCTTCCTGATTAACAGTAATTGCCCCAGCTGGAGTAGAAGTTTCTTTTCCTTGTAAAACAGTTAGTACCTGCTGTGATGTTACGTTTTTATTTTTTAATTGGTTCGGATCAAGTACGATAGATAATTCAGAGGTGGATTTTCCGAAAAACATAACGTTGGCAACACCATCAATGTTTTCGAGTTGTGGTACGATTTCTTTTTCAATTTGTTTTTCATCTGCTTTTGAAAAACCGTTTTGTTTCTGGATAGTAATTTGAGCGAGTGGAATCATAGAAGTGTTTAATTGACTAACTACGGGCTTGGTTACATCTTTAGGTAATTTAATTATATTGACGGCTTTTTCGACTTCGCGTGCTGCATCTTTCATGTTTGCTTTTGATGTATACGCAATGTCAATACGTGATAATCCCTCGTATGTAGAAGAAGTAATGGTGTCGACGTGTTCTAAATTGCGAAATTGTTTTTCGAGAGGATCAGTTACATCCTTTGTCATCGTTTCAGCGTCGAGTCCTTGAGATAAGGTTGTGACGGTAATTGCCGGATTGTCGATACTTGGTAAAAATTCCATAGGTAATTTAGAGCCGGAATAAACACCGAGTATGGAAATGAGAAAGATCATGATGATAATGGCAGCTCGGTTTTTTAATGAAAACTTTGTTAACCTATCCATAAAATAATTCCTCCATTGGTTTATTTATAGTTGAGTGCGTCCTTTCTTACTATATAACAAAAAATGGATATTTTTCATTAATTAAATGTAAAAAAATTCTAAAAATACCCTTAAGTTTATATTAGGATTGGAATGTTGTTAATTTGTAGGGGGGAATTTTCGAATGAGAAGGAAGGGGATAATGCGCGTGAGTGGCTGTTTAATGTAGATGGGATTTTTTCTTACGGCTAATTTGTATAGTTATTTTATAGAAGGATAATTATTATAAACCTTAATATAGAAGAGAATGAAAATTTGGGAAGGTATTGTGAAATTCAATTTTGTTGAATGAAGTGTAGTAGTATACAATCAGAATAACTATTTTTAGTAGAGAGGATAATAGTTATTTCTATAGAAGAAAGTAGGGTAGATAATTTTTTTATATTTTTATAAAAAAACACTTGTTATTTAAAAAGTGTGATGGTATATTAATAAACGTCGCTGATGCGGAAACGCAGAAAACGACAAAAAAGAAATTTTAAAACTTAGTTGACATCGAAAAATGAAGATGTTAATATGATGAAGTCGCTTCTGAAGCGACGGACAAGTTCTTTGAAAACTGAACGAAACAAACAACGTGAAACGTCAATTTTTATTTTAGATGCTAGACAAACTAACTTTATTGGAGAGTTTGATCCTGGCTCAGGATGAACGCTGGCGGCGTGCCTAATACATGCAAGTCGAGCGAATGGATTAAGAGCTTGCTCTTATGAAGTTAGCGGCGGACGGGTGAGTAACACGTGGGTAACCTGCCCATAAGACTGGGATAACTCCGGGAAACCGGGGCTAATACCGGATAACATTTTGAAC
>NZ_CP016285.1:658079-787910 GCF_001679765.1 Bacillus sp. B25(2016b)
ACATGTCTTGCGGAAGTAGTTCAGTGGTAGAATACAACCTTGCCAAGGTTGGGGTCGCGGGTTCGAATCCCGTCTTCCGCTCCAATTTTCAATATGACATGCCGGGGTGGCGGAACAGGCAGACGCACAGGACTTAAAATCCTGCGGTGGGTGACCACCGTGCGGGTTCGACCCCCGCCCTCGGCACCATATGCGCCCGTAGCTCAATTGGATAGAGCGTTTGACTACGGATCAAGAGGTTAGGGGTTCGACTCCTCTCGGGCGCGCTTTTATTAACGGGAAGTGGCTCAGCTTGGTAGAGCACCTGGTTTGGGACCAGGGGGTCGCAGGTTCAAATCCTGTCTTCCCGATATTCCCAAAAAACATGGGGCCTTAGCTCAGCTGGGAGAGCGCCTGCCTTGCACGCAGGAGGTCAGCGGTTCGATCCCGCTAGGCTCCACTTTATTTAATATATGTCTCGGAGGTATACCCAAGTTCGGCTGAAGGGATCGGTCTTGAAAACCGACAGGCGGTGAGAATCGCGCGGGGGTTCGAATCCCTCTACCTCCTCCATTTTTTCTTTAATGGTTTAGACATATAATAAAATATTTTTTCCTTCATGGAGGTATACCCAAGTTCGGCTGAAGGGATCGGTCTTGAAAACCGACAGGCGGCGAGAGTCGCGCGGGGGTTCGAATCCCTCTACCTCCTCCATTTTTTAAAACTTTATATTGTCGTGGGGTGGAGCAGCACGGTAGCTCGTCGGGCTCATAACCCGAAGGTCGCAGGTTCAAATCCTGTCCCCGCAACCAAATGGTCCCGTGGTGTAGTGGTTAACATGCCTGCCTGTCACGCAGGAGATCGCCGGTTCGACCCCGGTCGGGACCGCCATTTATGTTGGCTCGGTAGCTCAGTCGGTAGAGCAGAGGACTGAAAATCCTCGTGTCGGCGGTTCGATTCCGTCCCGAGCCACCATTTTTTTATGCCGGCTTAGCTCAATTGNGGGGGTTCAAGTCCTCTAGCCGGCATCATTTAGGGGCATAGTTTAAAGGTAGAACTGAGGTCTCCAAAACCTCCAGTGTGGGTTCGATTCCTACTGCCCCTGTAAAGTATATGGGCCTATAGCTCAGCTGGTTAGAGCGCACGCCTGATAAGCGTGAGGTCGATGGTTCGAGTCCATTTAGGCCCACCATATATTATTCCGCAGTAGCTCAGTGGTAGAGCTATCGGCTGTTAACCGATCGGTCGTAGGTTCGAGTCCTACCTGCGGAGCCATGGCCCGTTGGTCAAGTGGTTAAGACACCGCCCTTTCACGGCGGTAACACGGGTTCGAATCCCGTACGGGTCATACAAAAAAGAGTCAGCATTATGCTGGCTCTTTTTTATTTTGTTAATCCTTTTTATTACGTTACTTTCCAGAAATAAATAAAGGGATTTTGGAAAAGCTATGGTATGTATAAAAAGGAGGAAATAAATAATGACACGAGTTAGAGACTTAATGAGTACCCATATTGTACATTGTACACCGCTAGACAATGTATATGAGGCAGCTGTTAAAATGAAGGAAGAATCAGTTGGATTAATCCCAGTTGTTGAAAATGAGCAAGTTGTTGGGCTTGTTACTGATCGAGATTTAGTCGTTCGAGGGATTGCTGAAAAACATCCTGGATCTAATAAAATTACAAATGTGATGACAACAAATATTATCTCAGTTTCTCCAAATGATTCTATTGAAAAAGCTACAGAGCTAATGGCACAGCATCAAATTAGACGATTACCAGTAGTTGATAGTGGTCAACTTATTGGCATGTTAGCACTAGGAGATTTAGCTATAAGGGAATCAGCAGATGATCAAGCTGGATTTGCCTTGAGCGAAATCTCAGAGCATACAGAGTAAATTGAAACTTTCATTAACCGAGAGTCTGATGGTCACTCATAAAGAGCTAAATTATATATAAAGTTCAGATACATTATTCTAGCATATATGGATTAAACTAATATGTTAGCGTGATGTATCTGAGACATTATATAATAAGTATGTGGTTAATAATTTCGACAGTTTTTTAAAATTTGTTATTCTTCATTTTTAATAAGAGAAAAGATGATATACTGATAGATATAAGTATTATGAGAGATTTTGAATATAACAATATTAATTTTTAGTGGCGCGATAATAAATTAATATTTCCTACATAGATGAAAAGGGAAGGGGAATTATATGAAGGCTGTACAGGGCGATCCAAATTGGAATTTGGTTACAGATACATATATAGAACCAAATAATTTCGCTGAATTATTTTCTTTGCTTGTACCTTGTCACCCAAAAGGTGAGGGGAAAGAACGAACTATATTAGTATGGAAAGAGAAAGAATTTTATAAAGAAGAAAATTTAGCGTCATTTATCGTATATGGCATGAATAAAGCAAAGAAATTACCGCAGTTTCATAAAGATGAAATTCCAACTTTAGTGCGTATTCTTCGCTTATGCCAAGAGATTGGTTGGTATGAAGAGGCAAATGATTTTATGATAGCGCAAGGATTAGCTGAGTTTGTTCATACTTCATTGGAATATGAAACATGGGATCTTTTGACGCAATCAGTTGCTTTAAATTATTTAATTATTAAATATCGTATAGGTGAATTGACAGATAGGGATATTGAAATTTGGGATAGAGTTAAATTTAATGAGAAGTGTATAACCGATTGTAAACATTTATTATCTCATAAAGAAGTATTGGAATTTACATTCTTTTATATGTGCAAGAGAGCGAAATCATTATCAAAAGAGCAATTAAATAGTGATATGATGAGTTTAGCGATGTATTGTAATACTTTTGTATATGATTTGTATACACATGATTTATTACGGAAATATCGTAAGTGTACAGATTTCCTATCATATTATGGACCTAGTCAGGCAGTTTTAGCATGTCAAAGAGCTGTATTATCTCAAATTTCCGATCGCTTAGACCCATTAAAGACAACGCATGTAGATGATTATTTATATGTGATGAAAGAAATGATGGAGCATATGACGATAGGAGTAATGGATCGATACGGTCATTTTATTGGAAAGCTACTATCTTATGTGCCATTTTTCGAAATGATACAAGTTCCACAGCATGCATATTATTGTGAAGAATTACTGTATATTTGTAAGGGCATTGAATATAAAGAAGAAATACTACGCAATTATATATTTATACAATTACATGATTGTTTACCATCATTCTTTAGGCTATTTCTTAAAAATAAGCGTTACGCAACGATTCATGATATTCTTTTCTATTGGTGCGATGACGAACAACGAATGAGTTTAGAGAAAAAATATAATCTGAGCTTTATTTATGAAAAATATGCTTGTGGATAAACAATATTTTCGATATGAAAAATTCATATAAATTAAAAAGGATCTCCAGTTTATGTGAGATCCTTTTTTGTTAGTAAAACAAGGAGAAAGTGATTAAGACAAGAAAAAGCATTCCATATAGGAGGAGTTGTGCAGTATAACTTCCTTGTATACCAAAAAAAGTATTGGTTTTCTTATACAAATTCAATATGTATTTTATTGGAGTATCTTTGAAAGATTGGTACACAGTGTCTCCTTTTTCTAAGCTTCTTGTTTTTGTTTTTGGTTATAAGGGACATTAATATATCTAGCTACAAATAATAAAACAGCCATAAAGAATACTGGAAATACAGTAGATAAATAAAAGCCATTACTAATTATATTTGTTATGAGAGCACTTAAAAGAAAAATAGCATTATAAATATGGGCAATTTTTTGTTTTAGTTGCACTTGAAATGATTCCATCATAATTTCTAATGCAACAAAAGCAATAATAATAGATAAAAATACAATGTTTGTATTGTAAATGATTAAACAACAGATTAAACCTAAAAAGGCTACGTATTCAATTATAAGAGGTATATTGCGTGGCATACAATTTACCTAACTAAATATGGCAGTGGATTTACTGCATTTGTTTTTTCAAAATTCCATTCTCCATTATGTAATTCAAAATGAAGATGTTGCCCGTATGAATGACCTGTGTTTCCCATATGACCTATTAATTGTCCAGTTTGTACTTGATCACCAGCTTGTACAGTGCGATCCTTCATATGAGCATAAACAGTTGTATATAATTTCCCATTGATTTGATGCGCAATGAAAACAACATTGCCATAGCTAGCTGAATAATAAGATTTCACAACTTTACCTGCAGCAGCAGCTTGGATAGAGACGTTTCCTGGAGCGGCAATATCTATACCATAATGCATTTGTTCCCAGCGTATATCAAAGGTTGAGCTAATTCTTCCTTGAGCGGGGAATTTGAAAGCAGCTGGAATTGATGAAGGCTGATCTGTTTTAGCTTGTGGTTGATTTTGTACTACATAGTGTTTTGCTACATATCCGTATCCTGTGCCAAAACGAATTTTATACCAAGTTCCTACAGTTTCTACTACTTGTACTTGTGTACCGTTTTGTAATGAACCGAGTAGAGCGCTACTTGTACTAGCGTTGCTACGTACATTTAGATTAGGTGTTGCAACGGTATATTTTGTATTATTTTGAACGGTGATTCCTTTTACTAAGGGTTGTGAACCATTAGAGATGAATGCTTTTTGTACGTAACCTGTTTGGCCATTATGTGAGATTTTATACCATTCGCCTTGATCTTCTTGAACGGTAATAAACTTGCCATTTGGTAATACATCTAAAATGGAAGATTCTAAATTAGGTTCAGAGCGAACGTTTAATGCATTAGCATTAACGATGTATTGATCATTAGATTGAAGTTTGTTTTTTAGTAAAATAGCATCTTTTTGTACATAACCTACTTTATTATGAACAGATACTTTATACCAACCATTAGTTGTTTCAAGGATGTTCACTTTTGTATTAAAGCGAATTGTATCAATTGATGTGCTTTTTACGTTATCTTCTGTATGTAATGCTACTTGATCGACTTTGACATACCCAGTTTTAATATTAGATAATTGTTCAGCGTTTGCTTTTTGTACATTTGTTTCACCCATAGAAGGAAGTAAAGAAGCAATCGCTACAGTAGTTGCTGTTAAAGCAGTAGCTTTCATATTCATGGAATAGAGACCTCCTCTAGTTGTATAGTTGTAATTTTATTATAGTATAAAGATATAATATAGTGGGTGTATTCACATAAATGTAATATGAAATCAATATAAAAATAAATTTTTTGAGGATAATGATTCCTTTTTATACAATTAATTGGTGTTTTATTTTCTAAAATAGAATGTATGTATTGTATAACTTTGATATTATGTTGATAATTAAGAAAATTAAAAAAGTTGATGATGTCTTATTACGGTGTTATACTGACAGTGATAATTTTATAGTTTGCTAGGAGAGCTGGTGTTGCCAGCTGAGAGTAAGACCTTAAGTCTTTGATCCTTTTTATTACCTGATCTAGATTATGCTAGCGTAGGGAAGCAATTCGGACACTAATAATGAGTCCCCGTTTCTTTGCGTATAGAAACGGGGCTTTTTTATTTGAAAATTTCATATTGAAACCACTAGGGGTGCTTGTTGTGCTGAGAGAGGAATAATCCTTAACCCTTATAACACCTGATCTAGGTAATACTAGCGAAGGGAAGTGGAACAACGAATAAATTATAATTTTATTGGCTGTAACCACTTCTTATATAGAGAAGTGGTTTTTTATTTATATACACATACTGGAAGGGGATAGAGAAATGAAATTTTGCGATAGATTATTAGAAACTGTACAACCAGTTTGGGAGATGAGTCATAATCATCCATTTGTAGTAGGTATGGGGGATGGTACGTTAGAAAAAGATAAGTTTCAGTATTACATTATTCAAGATTATTTATACTTGTTAGATTATGCAAAGTTATATGCTATCGGTGTTGTAAAGGCAACGAATCCACAAGTTATGGGGAAATTTGCTGAACAAATTGATGGAATATTAAATGGAGAAATGACAATCCATAAACAGTATGCAAAAAGACTTGGAATTTCTATAGAGGAGATAGAGTCTGCAAAGCCATCTGCTAAAAATTTAGCTTATACAAATTACATGATGTCTGTATCTCAAAATGGCACACTTGCAGAATTAATAGCAGCACTTCTTCCGTGTATGTGGAGCTATTGGGAGATTGGAAAGCGTTTAAATGATATTCCGGGAGCAAGGGATCATGAATTCTTTGGTGAGTGGATTCAAGGATATAGTTCTGAAGAATACGGCAAACTCTGTATTTGGTTAATAGATTTATTAAATGAAATGGCAGTTGGAAAGTCTGAAAAAGAGCTTGACCGATTAGAGGAGATTTTCCTATATTCCAGTCGATTTGAATATTTATTCTGGGATATGTCCTATCGTAAGGAGATGTGGGGATTTGAGGAGCAAGAACATACTACAATTTCATAATGTTTGTTTTCATTATGATGAGAAACCAATCATCAATGAATTAAATGCTTCTATACAAGATAAAGAGTTTGTAAGTATTATCGGACCGAGTGGATGTGGGAAAAGTACTTTATTTCGCCTTATTACAGGTTTAGAAGAAGTAAGTATTGGTCAGATAGAGCTGATAGAAACAAAGAGCCATCCTGTAGGGTATATGCCTCAAAAAGATATGCTCTTGCCGTGGAGAACGATTATTGAGAATGCTGCTTTGCCATTAGAATGCCAAGGCGTGCCGAAGAAAGAAGCACAAGTAAAGGCAAAGGAACTATTGCATAAATTTGGTTTACAAGGGTATGAGACAAAATATCCGAAAGATTTATCTGGGGGTATGAGACAACGTGTATCTTTTATTCGAACTTTATTAACAGGCGGGGAGATATTGTTATTAGATGAGCCGTTTAGCGCGTTGGATGCTTTAACGAAGGCATCTTTGCAAGAATGGCTGTTTGAACAATGGAAAGAGTGGGAAAAAACAATTTTATTTATTACTCATGATGTGGAAGAAGCATTGTTTCTTTCTAATCGAATTTTAGTAGTGGAGCAGCAGCCGATAACTACTTTGACTGAGCGGATAGTGCCGCTTGATCATAACAGAACACGAAAAGATTTATATAAACCGGAAGTATTGGCGCTGAAAGATGAGCTTCTTAGTATGTTACAAAGGCAGGTACTCGTATGATGAACCGGTTGAAGGAGCTATTACCTGCTCTTACACTTTCTAGTATCTTACTTGCCCTTTGGGAAGTAGGAGCAATAATTGTAGATGAAATGTACATTTTACCGTCACCGTCTGCAATTGTAATGAAGATATGGAAACTAAAAGATATATTATTTACGGTTCATTTGCCGGCAACATTATATGTCGTTTTAATAGGTGTGGCAATTTCTATCGTACTTGGGGTAGGGCTAGCGATGTTAATGAATGCGAGTACATGGATGGAGAGAGCATTTTATCCATTATTAGTCGCTTCACAAACGATTCCTATTACAGCGCTTGCTCCGCTCTTCGTTTTATGGTTTGGATATACGATTTGGAGTAAAGTCGTTGTTACGGTTTTAATTACGTTTTTCCCGATTGCGGTCAATACGTATGATGGACTACGCAGTACGAAAAAAGAATGGGAAGAGCTTTTAGTTACATACGGGGCAACGAAAAAAGATGTTTTTCTTAAATTAAAATTGCCGTCTGCTCTTCCTTATTTTTTCTCAGCTTTAAAAATCGCAGTTCCGCTTAGTGTAATTGGGGCAGCAATTGGTGAATGGCTCGGTGCACAAGCTGGGCTAGGATATTTCAGTAAAAGAATGATGACGCAGTTAGACGGAGCAGGTGTATTTGCACCCATTGTATTGTTATCGTTATTAGCTATTTTCTTCGTCATACTTATTTCGATATTAGAAAAGAAATTCATTAGTTGGAGGAAGCATTCATGAAATTATTAAAACGCATCTTTGTGTTTACATTATTAGTTGCAATGATTGCTGGATGTTCTAGTAATTCAGCATCAGATAAGAGTAAAAAAGAAAAAGAAAAAGAAATAACGGTCATGCTTGATTGGTACCCAAATGCGGTACATAGCTTTATTTATGCAGCAATTGAAAAAGGCTACTTTAAAGAAGAAGGTGTAAAGGTGAATATTAAATTCCCTTCCAATCCGACTGACCCATTAACTTTAGCAGCTACAGGAAAAGTAACGGTTGGCCTATATTATCAACCAGATGTTGTTATGGCAAAAGCAAACGAACAAATTCCAGTGAAATCAATTGGAGCTGTCGTACGTTCCCCATTAAATCATGTTGTATCACTGAAGTCAGCAGGCATTCAATCGCCAAAAGATTTAGAGGGGAAAACAGTGGGATATTCTGGAACACCTTTAAGTGAGATGTATTTAAAAACGATGGTAAAAGAAGCTGGTGGTAATCCAGATACAGTGAAAGTAGTCGATGTTGGCTTTGATTTAGTACCAGCATTAATTACGAAAAAAGTGGATGCGGTAACAGGGGCATACATTAACCATGAAGTACCTGTTATGCGTCATGAAGGTCATGAACCAGCGTACTTTAATCCAGCAGATTATGGTGTACCGAATTATCATGAGCTTGTATTTGTAACAGGTGATAAAACGTTGAAAAAAGATAAAGAAGCGTTGCAAGCCTTCTTACGTGGTACGAAAAAAGGCTATGATTTCATGAAGAAAAATCCAGATGAAGCATTAAATATTTTATTAAATCATCAAGAAAAAGAAAACTTCCCACTTGTGCCAGAAGTTGAAAAGGAAAGTATGAAAATTTTATTAGAGAAGATGGAAACGAAAGATGAGCCATTCTTATCAGATTCAAAAGAGTCTTGGGAGAAACAAAATAAGTGGCTGAAGGACAAAGGAATGACAAAAGAAACCGTCCCAGCCGATGAACTATTCGAAAATATTTTAAAGTAGGCGAATGAATATGAAAAATGAGCTCCACGTAATCTCAAATGGCCATATGCCATTCGAAGAGTTAGTGAATGTAGCGATGCAAATTGAGAGTGAGATTGATTATTTGCATATTCGTGAGCGTGAGAAGAGTACAAAGGAATTATATGAAGGTGTGGAAATTCTGTTAATGGAGGGCTTTCCGGCTTCTAAAATTGTCATAAACGATCGAATTGATATTGCAATTTTATTAAATATTCCTCGTGTTCAACTAGGATATCGAAGCACAGATGTAAAGTCAGTGAAAGAAAAGTTTTCTTATTTGCATGTCGGTTATTCTGTGCATTCGCTAGATGAAGCGATAGTAGCATTTAAAAATGGAGCGGATTCACTCGTTTATGGCCATGTATTTCCGACAGATTGTAAAAAAGGTGTGCCAGCGAGAGGGCTTGAAGAAATTTCGGACATTGCAAGGAGCTTATCGATACCAATTATAGCTATTGGAGGGATTACTCCTGAGAATACAAAGGATATTCTGGCAAGTGAAGTAAGTGGAATTGCTGTTATGTCTGGAATTTTAAGTAGTAGTAACCCGTATAGCAAAGCGAAGTCTTATAAGGAATCAATAAGAAAGTGGGCGGAAAAACATGTGTGAGAAGTATGATGTAGCGATTATTGGTGGTGGTGTAATTGGTAGTTCAGTTGCACATTTTCTAGCAGAAAGAGGACATAAAGTAGCGATTGTAGAAAAGCAAAGAATTGCATCGGAAGCTTCGAAAGCAGCTGCTGGTTTACTTGGTGTTCAAGCAGAATGGGATGCGTATGATCCGCTATTTGAACTTGCTAGAGAAAGCCGAGCTATATTTCCACAACTTGCAGCAGTTTTACGTGAAAAGACGGGTATTGATATTGGATATGAAGAAAAAGGAATTTATCGTATTGCTCAAAATGCAGATGAGAAGGAAAGAATTCTTCACATTATGGATTGGCAGCAGAAAACAGGTGAAGATTCTTATTTTCTAACGGGAGACCATGTGCGGGAAAAAGAGCCATATCTATCCGAATCTATTATAGGAGCAGTATATTATCCGAAAGACGGTCATGTTATTGCACCAGAGCTTACGAAAGCATTTGCACATTCTGCGACAATTTCCGGTGCGGATATATATGAGCAAACAGAAGTATTTGATATCCGTATTGAAAATAATAAAGTGACTGGAGTTATTACAAGTGAAGGTATTGTCACATGTGAGAAAGTCGTTATTGCAGGAGGTTCATGGAGTACGCAGTTACTCAGTTATTTTCACCGTGATTGGGGTACATATCCAGTTAAAGGAGAAGTGGTTGCGGTAAAAAGTAGAAAACAACTTTTAAAAGCACCTATTTTTCAAGAAAGATTTTACATTACTCCAAAGCGCGGTGGACGTTACGTAATTGGGGCAACAATGAAGCCACATACGTTCAATAAAACTGTGCAGCCAGAAAGTATAACTTCTATATTAGAGCGTGCTTATACAATATTGCCAGCTTTAAAAGAAGCAGAATGGGAAAGCACGTGGGCAGGATTACGACCACAATCGAATCATGAAGCTCCTTATATGGGAGAGCATGAAGAAATAAAAGGTTTATATGCTTGCACGGGCCATTATCGAAACGGTATTTTATTAAGTCCTGTTTCTGGCCAATATATGGCTGATTTAATAGAAGGAAAGCAAGAGAATTATTTGCTAGATTCATTGCTTTCTAAAACGGTTTAGAAAGGGGATGGAAGTTTGAATTTGAAAATTAATGGTAATCAAATTGAAGTGCCAGAGAGTGTAAAAACAGTAGCCGAGCTACTTATACATTTAGAGCTAGATAACAGAATTGTTGTAGTAGAGCGTAATAAAGATATTTTACAAAAAGATGATCATACAGATACATCTGTTTTTGATGGAGACCAAATTGAGATTGTAACTTTTGTAGGAGGCGGTTGATTATGTTAAACATTGGACCATTTTCATTTCATTCTAGACTTTTATTAGGAACAGGTAAATTCCCTGATTTTGACGTGCAGCAAAAGGCAATTGACGTTTCTGAAGCTGAAATTTTAACGTTTGCAGTACGTCGTATGGATATCTTTGATGCAAAGCAACCTAATTTATTAGAGAAACTTGATGTGAAAAAATATACGTTATTACCAAATACAGCAGGGGCAAAAAACGCTGAAGAGGCTGTTCGTATTGCAAAATTAGCAAAAGCCTCTGGGCTTTGTGACATGATAAAGGTAGAAGTTATTGGTGATGATAGAACGTTATTACCTGATCCGGTAGAAACGTTAAAGGCATCTGAAATGTTACTAGAAGAAGGATTTATCGTACTTCCGTATACATCTGATGATGTTGTATTAGCACGTAAATTACAAGAGCTTGGCGTGCATGCGATTATGCCAGGAGCATCACCAATCGGTTCAGGGCTTGGTATTGTAAATCCATTAAATTTGAGCTTCATTATTGAACAAGCGACAGTACCAGTTATCGTTGATGCCGGTATTGGTAGTCCAGCTGATGCGGCATTTGCAATGGAATTAGGAGCGGATGGTGTGTTATTAAATACGGCTGTGTCAGGAGCAAAAGATCCTATTAAAATGGCACAAGCAATGAAATTAAGTATTGAGGCAGGACGTTTAGGCTTTGAAGCAGGTCGTATTGCACGTAAGCGTTGTGCAACTGCAAGTAGTCCTTTAGAAGGAATGAGCGTAGTTGAATAATCGATATTCTCGCCAAGAACTATTTTCTCCAATTGGAGAAGAAGGACAGCAAAAGATAAGAGAAAAGCATGTGCTTATTATCGGTGCAGGTGCATTAGGTAGTGCAAATGCAGAGATGTTTGTAAGAGCAGGTGTTGGCAAGATAACAATTGTTGACCGTGATTATGTAGATTGGAGTAATTTACAAAGACAACAATTGTATGCAGAGAGCGACGTAAAGAATAATCTTCCAAAAGCTATAGCGGCTAAAAAACGTTTAGAAGAGATCAATAGTGATGTAACAATAGAAGCTCTCGTTCAAGATGTAACAGCTGAAGAGCTAGAAGAACTTGTTACAAATGTTGATGTAATTATTGATGCGACTGATAATTTTGAAACACGCTTTATTGTGAATGATATAGCACAAAAATATTCTATTCCATGGATTTACGGTGCATGTGTAGGTAGTTACGGTCTTTCTTACACAATCCTTCCTAGTAAAACACCATGTTTATCATGTTTATTACAGTCGATTCCGCTTGGCGGGGCAACATGTGATACAGCGGGTATTATATCACCTGCTGTATCTCTCGTCGTTTCTCATCAAGTAACAGAAGCTCTTAAACTGTTAGTAGAAGATTACGAATCACTGCGAGATGGACTTGTGTCATTTGATGTATGGAAGAATGAATATTCATGTATGAATGTGCAAAAGCTTCGTAAACACAATTGTCCTTCGTGCGGAGAGAATGCGATATACCCGTATTTAAATAAAGAAAACACATCGAAAACAGCAGTTTTATGCGGGAGAAATACAGTTCAAATTAGACCACCTCATAAAGAGGAAATAGATTTTGAAAGATATAAAGAGCTGCTGAATGATCGTGTGCAGGATTTAAATGTAAATCCATATTTATTATCATTTTCTGTGGAAGAAAAGAGATTAGTTGCTTTTAAAGATGGTCGTGTACTTGTACATGGAACGAAAGATATAAGCGAAGCAAAAACAATTTATCATCGCTATTTTGGATAGAAAAGGATGAGTGGGATGAAAATAAATAAAGCTGTAACAATTGCAGGATCTGATAGTGGCGGCGGTGCCGGCATTCAAGCAGATTTAAAAACATTCCAAGAGCTTGGTGTGTATGGAATGACGGCTATTACGGCAATTACTGCTCAAAACACGCTTGGCGTTCAAGGGGTATATCCAGTTTCGTTAGAAGGTATTACGGAACAGTTGAATTCAATTGGTACGGATTTAACACCAGATGCTGTGAAACTAGGAATGTTATTTAGCAGCGAAGTTATTCAAATTGTAGCAGAACATATTAATAAATTTGGCTGGAATAATATTGTACTAGATCCTGTTATGATTGCTAAGGGCGGTGCATCATTATTACAACAAGAAGCAGTGCAAGCATTAAAAGAATATTTATTACCAGTAGCAACTGTTATAACACCGAATGTCCCAGAAGCAGAAGTGTTAACTGGGATGGAGATTCATAATGTTGAAGATAGTAAGGAAGCTGCAAAAGTATTGCACGAATTAGGTGCTAAATATGTGCTTATGAAGGGCGGACATGCAGAATATCAAGGTAATGAAGTAATTGATTTCCTCTTTGATGGAGAAAAATTTATTGAGTTTAGAAGCGAGCGAATTCCTTCAAAGCAAACGCACGGAAGTGGGTGTACATTTGCTTCAGCGGTTACAGCAGGACTTGCGAAAGGATACTCAATTGAAGATGCTGTTCAAGAAGCAAAACGATTTATTAGTATAGCAATTGAAGAGCCATTGAATATTGGTAGTGGTCATGGACCGACGAATCATTTTGCATATAAAGTGAATAGAACGCGTGCATAGGTAAGTGAAAAGCCAGTTTTATAACTGGCTTTTTTTCTGTTTACTTTTTCAAAATACAGGAGTAATATATCAGCCAGAATACATTTTTTTGTAAACGCTGAGTCCAATTATATGGAGCGGAGGAACCAATTTGTGCAGTGTCACTCGGGGTGAATCTTTCAAGTTTGAAAGTAGGGCTACTCTCAAAGTCCGAATCCGACAGCTAACTTCGTAAGCGTCTTGAGAGAGGACGGTGCCATGATGGATACATCACTTCATCGATCAGATTAGTATAGGGGAATATCAATCTATGTTTGATTTCTTTTATACTAAGGAGGATGAGGTACATGGAACTAACACTTATTTGTGTTGGAGAAGAAAGTAAGGTAGATAGTTTAAGAGATCTAGTATCATTTCAACATGAGTTAATTATTTTTACAGCAAATGAAGAGATAGCGGCTGAAGTTAGGAATTGTGGGTTTGATTGGACTTATAGCTGCAGTAAGGAGCAGGACTTTACTAGTATTTTTGAGTGTATTAAGAAGGTGATTTTACTAGGGGATGAGCTTCCAATCGTTAGTTTTTTCACAGAACACATTCGCTTTTCTTTTCAAGCACCTATTACTGTTGTTACAAGGAATAAACGATATCCAGCGAGGCTCTATGAAACAATTGGAGCTAAGTTTGTCGTGTTTACAAATTGTGATAATATTTCTTTTTTATTTTTTGAATAGGGCGGGGGAAGAAATGATGAAGGTACTATTACTTGGAGATATAGCAAATCGTTGGGCAGTATCGGTAGAGCGAGTTCAAGAATTGGTTAAGATCGATCCCCTTTTTCCAGGGCCGTATATTATATTACCATCAAAAGATGCTTTGTATTTAGAGGTGGATATTACCGAGTATGAGCAGCTACATGCAGAATTGACACAAGTTTATATTCGTGGGAGAAATTTACGTGCATTTTTACGAGGAGAATAAAGGTTGAATAAAAAAGAGCGAATGCTGAGTGCAACAAGCTATGCACTTCATCTCATTCGCTCTTTTTATTTCATATTTAAAAGGTCATTTTTAAGAAAAGAGAAGAGAAATAAAGAAAATAGATGAAATAATAGTAATAATCTTCAATGTAAGCGTTTAAATGGATGTAAATATTATTATTTTCAGTAATTTAACCCTTTACAAGTGAAATATAGAGGAGTATATTTACTCTCATAAATCATTCATAAAATTTCCAAAAAAACCTAAAATCGCTGAGTTCCAGAAATGGAGCGGGGGAACCAATTTTGTGCATCGTCACTTGGGGTGAATCTTTCAGTTTTGAAAGTAGGGCTACTCTTTAGGCCCGAATCCGACAGCTAACCTCGTAAGCGTTTAGAGAGGAGGTTTACTTTTTGTTGTTCATTTTTTGAACACTGAGTAGAGCTCAGTGTTCTTTTTTAATATTAAAATGGTAAATTTTAACAAAAAGCAAAGCGAGGGATAGCTATGTTAGATGTTGTAATGGTCGGGATTTTTATTTTATTAGTTGCATCAATGGCAAGTCTTGCAAGTTGGTCAGATAAAGTTGTGAAAGAAGGAAAGCAATCATGATGATTGTCTTATCGGTTATTGTCGCAGCAATTACAGTGTATTTAGTGTATGCATTATTAAATCCAGAGAAGTTTTAATTAGGGGGAATCATTCATTATGATTTGGGTTGCAGTCATTATTACAATGCTCTTGTTTATTTTAGTAGCAAAGCCAATGGGGATTTATTTAGAAAAAGCTTTTCAAGGTAGCAAAATGCTAGATAAAGTATTCGGGCCTTTTGAAAAACTTATTTTTAAAATTACGGGTGTAAAAGAATACAATCAAACGTGGAAACAGTACGCATTATCATTAGTTTTACTCAACGGATTTATGATTGTTATTGTATATTTCATTTTCAGATTACAAGGTGTGTTGCCGCTAAATCCAGCGCATATTGAAGGGATGGAGCCTACGCTCGCTTTTAATACAGCGATTAGTTTTATGGCTGATACAAACTTACAGCATTATAGCGGTGAAAATGGTTTATCCTATTTATCACAATTAATCGGGATTACATTTTTAATGTTTGCGGCACCAGCAACGACATTGGCGCTCGTTATGGCTTTTATAAGAGGACTTGCTGGAAAAGAACTTGGTAACTTTTTCGTTGATTTTACGAGAGCGTTAACGAGAGTGTTTCTTCCTATCGCATTTATTGCGGCACTAGTTTTTGTCGCACTTGGCGTACCGCAAACGTTAGATGGAGCGGTTACAGCACAAACGATTGATGGGGCAAAACAAAGTATATTACGTGGACCTGTTGCATCATTCGTTTCCATTAAGGAACTTGGAAATAACGGCGGTGGATTTTTCGGAGCAAACTCTACGCATCCTTTTGAAAATCCAGGACAAATGAGTAATATTTTGCAAATGATGCTTATGATGTTATTACCAACAGCACTTCCATTTACGTACGGACGAATGGTAGGAAATAAAAAACAAGGTCGCATCCTTTTCGTTTCACTTTTTATGGTGTTTTTACTAGGATTTATAACAATTACGACATCTGAACTAAACGGGAATCCGGCATTAAATGGAATGGGTATCGAACATGTACAAGGAAGTACAGAAGGGAAAGAAGTACGATTTGGAACAGTATTTTCTTCACTATACGCAACGGTAACGACAGCTGCTGAAACAGGCGCCGTTAATACGATGCATGATACGTTAACACCAATTGGCGGTTTAGTTCCACTTGTAAATATGATGTTAAACACAGTATATGGCGGCGTTGGAGCAGGTTTTGTAAATATTATTATGTATGCAATTATTGCAGTGTTTATATCTGGGTTAATGGTTGGACGGACACCAGAGTTTTTAGGTAAAAAGATTGAAGGTAAGGAAATGAAATTAATTGCGGTCACGATTTTATTTCATCCATTGCTCATTTTAGGCTTTTCGGCATTAGCTCTTTCAACAAATTTAGGGACGGATGCTATTTCTCATTCCGGTTTCCACGGTTTAACGCAAGTTGTATATGAATATACATCGTCAGCTGCGAATAACGGATCTGGATTTGAAGGATTAGGAGATAATACACCGTTTTGGAATATTACGACTGGTTTAGTTATGTTTTTAGGACGTTACTTCAGTTTAATTACGATGCTAGCTGTGGCAGCTTCGTTGAAAGAAAAAACGGTAGTGCCAGAAACAGTCGGAACGTTCCGTACAGATAATAGTTTATTTGGTGGTATCTTTATCGGAACAATTGTAATTGTTGGTGCATTAACATTCTTCCCGATGTTAGTACTCGGACCAATTGCAGAATTTCTTACATTGAAGTAATGGAGGGTAAATGATGAGACCGGTAGTAGTAAAAGAAAAACAATTAAATGAGTCACAAATACATGCTGTAGAAGATGAAGTTAGACAAGCGAAAACGATGGATCGTGATATCGTAACACATGCGATGAAGCAATCCATTGCGAAATTGAATCCGAAAGTCATGATAAAGAATCCGATTATGTTCGTTGTGGAAATTGGATTTATCATTACGTTCATTTTATCTTTTCTTCCAAGTAGTTCTAGTAGTATACCAGGTTGGTTTAATATAACAGTTTCTCTCATTCTATTATTTACAGTTTTATTTGCGAATTTTGCAGAAGCATTAGCAGAAGGTCGTGGTAAAGCGCAAGCCGATTCTTTAAAGCAGTCGAAGAAAGATGTGTTTGCAAATGTTGTAAAAGAAAATGGAGACATTGTCCAAGTTTCAGCAACTGATCTTACAAAAGGTGACGTTGTTATCGTAAAACAAGGAGAAATGATTCCAAGTGATGGTGAAGTAATCAAAGGGTTAGCATCTGTAGATGAATCTGCAATTACAGGGGAATCAGCTCCTGTTATAAAAGAAGCAGGCGGTGATTTTTGTTCCGTAACAGGTGGAACGATGGTCGTAAGTGATGAAATTACAATTGTCATTACGAGTAATCCTGGTGAATCATTTATCGACAAAATGATTTCTTTAGTAGAAGGAGCTGCTCGTCAAAAAACGCCGAATGAGATTGCTTTAAATACAGTATTAACGAGCTTAACTCTTATTTTCTTGATCGTCGTTGTGACGTTGCCGATTTTTACAAATTATTTAGGTTTTCAAATTGATACTGCTGTGCTAGTTGCATTATTAGTTTGTTTAATTCCAACGACAATTGGTGGGCTATTATCGGCAATTGGTATTGCTGGGATGGACCGGGTAACAAAATTTAACGTGTTAGCGATGTCAGGGAAAGCAGTAGAAGCTGCGGGCGATATTAATACAATTATTTTAGATAAAACAGGTACGATTACTTTTGGGAACCGAATGGCTCATACATTATTACCTGTAGGAAATGAAACGATTGAGCAAGTTGGAAAGTGGGCTGCTATTAGTTCTGTTTTAGATGAAACACCAGAAGGCCGATCTGTTATCGAGTATGTGCAGGGAAAATCTATATCATATAATAGAGAACTTGCAGAACAAGGTGAGTTTGTTCCGTTTAAAGCAGAAACGAGAATGAGTGGTGTTGATTTACAAGACGGAACGAAAGTGAGAAAAGGTGCTGTAGGTGCCGTTATTGAATGGGTTGAGTCACAAGGCGGAACAATTCCGAAAGATGTAAATCAAAAAGCAGACTTAATTTCAAAAGAGGGCGGAACACCACTTGTAGTTGCAGTAGATAATCGTATTTATGGCTTAATTTATTTAAAGGATACAGTAAAACCGGGTATGCGTGATCGTTTTGAACAGTTGCGCCAAATGGGGATTAAAACGGTTATGTGTACAGGTGATAATCCGTTAACAGCAGCAACGATTGCAAAAGAAGCAGGAGTAGATGAATTCGTTGCCGAGTGTAAACCAGAAGATAAGATTGCTGTTATTAAAGCAGAGCAAGATAAAGGGAAACTTGTAGCGATGACAGGTGATGGTACAAATGATGCGCCGGCATTAGCACAGGCGGACGTTGGATTAGCGATGAATAGTGGTACGACAGCAGCGAAAGAAGCGGCGAACATGATTGATCTAGACTCGAATCCGACGAAAATTATTGAGGTTGTAGGAATCGGTAAGCAATTGTTAATGACGCGAGGTGCGTTAACGACGTTTAGTATTGCGAATGATATAGCGAAATATTTTGCAATCATTCCAGCAATGTTTACACTTGCGATTCCGCAAATGGAGGCATTGAACATTATGAAATTAACATCACCACTGTCAGCGATTTTATCAGCATTAATATTTAACGCTGTTATTATTCCATTACTCATTCCGTTAGCGATGAAAGGTATTGCATATAAACCGATGAGTTCTAATGCATTGCTTAGCCGAAACTTACTTATTTATGGGCTTGGCGGAGTTATCGTTCCGTTCATTGGAATTAAGGTAATTGATATGATTGTCGGCTTGTTTATATAAGGAAGAGGGGAAAAAGATGGAGAAGAAACAAAGTATACTATCACCAATTATCCGTATTACTTTTACATTTCTAGTGTTGTGTGGACTTGTATACCCACTTATTGTTACTGGTATTGCACAAGCAGTGATGAAGGATAATGCGGATGGAAGTCTAATATATAATGATAAAAATGAAGTGATTGGTTCTAAATTAATTGGTCAAAACTTCACGGATCCACGTTATTTTCAAGGGCGTGTTTCTAGTATTGAATATAAGGCTGAAGCATCTGGTTCAAATAACTATGCACCATCTAATCCAGATTTAGCAAAGCGAGTAGAGAAAAGTATTGAGGACTGGAAGGAAAAAAATCCAGCTGTTCCAGTTACAGAAGTACCGATAGATTTAGTGACAAATTCAGGTTCAGGGCTTGATCCTGATATTAGTCCAAAGGCGGCCTCGGTGCAAGTGGATCGCATCTCGAAATTAACGAATATTCCGAAAGAAAAACTTAATCAATTGATTAAAGATCAAACAGAAGGTGCTGCGTTTGGTTTATTTGGAGAAGATCGAGTGAACGTCTTAAAGCTAAATTTGGCATTACAGAAATTAATGAAATAGTAACAGTGCTACCTCAATCTAATGGATTGAGGTAGCGTTGTTTCGAATGAAAGGTAGTGTTTATTTTGTATGCAGATGATTATGAACCGAAGTTTCAAAGGCGAACGCCAGAGGAATATTTAGAATATATTCGTCAGCAAAATCGCGGAAAGTTAAAGCTATATGTAGGAGCAGCTCCAGGCGTAGGAAAAAGTTATAAAATGCTCTATGATGCTAGAGAGATGAAAAAGGATGGTACGGATATTGTAATTGGTTTAATTGAAACGCACGGGAGAAAAGAGACAGAAGACGCAATTGCTGATTTAGAACAAGTTTCTTTAAAAGAAATAGATTATAAAGGGAAAGTGTTTTATGAACTCGATGTGGAAGGAATTATAAAACGGGCACCGCAAGTCGTTGTTGTGGATGAACTTGCGCATAGTAATGTTCCTGGTTCTAAACATAAGAAACGTTATATGGATGTGCAGGAATTGTTAGAGGCTGGTATATCGGTATTATCAGCTTTTAATATTCAACATTTAGAAAGTGTTCATGATATTGTAGCTCAAATTACGAATGTAAAAGTAAGAGAACGAATTCCAGATTTTATTTTACAAAAAGCAAATGAAATTCAGCTCGTTGATGCAACGCCTGAGGTATTAAGGAAGAGACTAATAGACGGAAAGATATATAAAGAAGAAAAAATTCAGCAAAGCTTACAAAACTTCTTTACACTTAATAATTTAGGAGCACTTAGGGAATTATCACTTCGAGAAGTTGCCGATGATATGGACGAGAAAATTAGCCAAACAGTAATAGAACCAATTGGCGTAAAAGAAAAAATTCTCGTTTGTGTACAATACAGTTCAACAGCGGAGAAATTAATAAGACGGGGATGGCGCATGGCTGATCGGTTAAATGCTGAATTGTACGTATTAAACGTTGAGAGGGAAAATATAGATTCTATTTCAGCTGGAAAAAAGCAGACGATTGAAGAGTGGAAGTTGCTAACGAATCAATTTGATGCAAGCTTTGTATTAGAAGAAGCAAAAGGAAGAAAGCCAGCAGATGTTATTATTGAAGTGGCAAAAAGATTACAGGTGACGCAAATTTTACTTGGACAATCGGCAAGAACAAGGTGGGAAGAAATACGAAAAGGCTCTATTGTAAATGAAATTATGAGACAAACAAAATTTATTGATATTCATATTGTTGCGGATCAAAGAGGGTAAAATAGAGCTGACCTTTTTGGGGCCCTATTTTACTTTTTGTACAGCATGAAAGCGTAGCATTTTCATTGCATATAAGATTACAAGTAAAAACATAATTGCGCCTAGGAAGAAAATCCAAAAGTATTTTTGGTTAAATAAAAGAAATCCACCTATAAGTGGCCCTGTACCCATACCAAGATAGCGGATGAAGTTGTACATACCGATAGCTGTTGCGCGTTCTTGTACAAATTCTTCTGTTAATAAAGTAGTATGAGTTGGCATAGAAAGTCCCATACTAAAACCGTACAAAGATGTAACGATAATGATGAACGTGATATTGATGTTATATGTGAAAGAGAATAAAGTGACACATATAATATTGAAGAAACTTGTAATGAATAAAGCTTGCTTTGTTGTGAGGCGTTTTTGCAAAAACTTGTAGCAATAACTTCCTAGCATAATAGAAAGAGACATCGGTACAAACATAAGACCAATTTCACTTGCAGTTAAGTGAAATGAATTTGTTAAAATGCTCGGTAAAAAAACGAGGAAGCAAAAGTAAATACAAAATTGAATGAAGCTAATAAGAGTAATAGAAAATCCAGTTTTATTTTTTAAGATACGCCAGTAATTCTTTTTTGCTTGCGGTTGTTTACTTACAGTTGGTTTTGTTTCTGGAAGTAGTGAAATATTTATCGTTAATAAGAGAATGCCAAGTATAGATAAAAAGAGAAATACGGATACGTGGCCATTTATACTGCCTAGATAACCACCAATGAGAGGGCCGATCGCAGGTGCAAGAGCAAGTAACATTTGATACAGGCTCATTGCTTCTCCTCGTTCTTTTCCTTCAAATAAATCGCCGATAATCGTTGCTGCTACTACAGGTATAGCTGCTATTCCTATAGCTTGAACAGCTCTGAAAAATAGAAATACATATATGTTCGCTGAAAAAGCACATCCGATTGAACCAATTGTACTAATGATCAAACTAGGGATAAGGACAGATTTTCTCCCTTTTGTATCAATGAAAGGTCCATATATGAGCTGCATAATCGCAAGAACGAATGTGAAAAGGGAAACTGTTACATTTACAAGATAAAGAGAAGTGTGAAAAGAACCTTGAATCATGGGCAAGATAGGCGTGTAAATATTTTGAGCGAAGGAACCGAGTAAGGCACTCATACAGACGACATATAAAATGAAATGTATTTTGGATTTTTTCATTATGTTAACCTCCTTGTCATTTAGTTTCCTTGGAAACTAAATTTATTTTAACATGATTTTCTCACTTGTAAATATGAAAAAATGATTTTAAAATGGTATATAGTTAATTTGTTTCTTTAGAAACTCAGGAGGCGAACGGATTGGATTATGCAACGAAACAAATGGAAATACTTTCGGACATTCGTACACTTTTGCATAAAAAAGAAGAACATTTGAAAGGGCAAAATGAGAAATTTCTTCGTGAGACAGGTATAAGTGGTATGTCTTTATCTGAGTTACATGTGATCGAGTGTATCGGGAAAAATGGTTTGATGAATGTAACTGCTATTACGACAGAAATGGGAATGACGAAGGGTGCAATCTCTAAAATTTGTACAAAGTTGTTTCAAAAGAAATTCGTTGAGAAGATGCAAATGTTAGATAATCAAAAAGAAATCTTCTTCCGTTTAACGGAAAGCGGAAATGAAATATATAAAGCTCATGATAAATTACATAAACAAGCTGAAGAAAAGTGGCTGTTATTTTTAGATAGATATACGAAAGAAGAGCAAGATTTTATTCAAAGATTTATAAAGGATGTCTCCAACCATTTGGAAATATAATTGGAAGAAAAAACTCCTTTTTCTCAAGTCTTTTGAATATAATTTCTGAAAGAACTCATATATAATAGAAAAAGATACTTAACATGGTGAATAATTAAAGAGTCAATATATATAGAGGAGAGAGTAACATGCTTGAAAATACGGGGTTAGTATTAGAAGGCGGCGGTATGCGTGGTGTGTACACGGGCGGGATATTAGAATACTTTATGGAACAAGATTTATATTTTCCATATGTAATCGGTGTATCAGCTGGTGCTTGTCATGCAGCGTCGTATCTTTCCAGACAAAGAAATAGAAATAAAACAGTAAATATTGATTATGCATCACACCCAAAATACTTATCGTATAAAAATTTATGGAGAAAACGCCAGTTATTCGATATGGAGTTCATTTTTCATGAGATTCCAGAAAAGCATGTTCCGTTTGATTTTGAAACATACTTTAATAGCCAAGAGCGTTTCCTTGTAGGAACGACAGATTGTGAAACAGGACAGTCTATTTATTTTGAAAAAGAAGGAACGAATGATGATGCACTAAATTTATTACAAGCATCTAGTTCATTGCCTTTCATTGCACCTGTAGTAAATTACCGTGGTAAGCAATTATTAGATGGCGGGATTTCGGATCCAATTCCAGTTCGTAAAGCACAGGAAGATGGTTTTAAAAAATCAGTCGTTATTTTAACGAGAAATCATGGTTACGCGAAGAAAAAATCAAAGTTTGGATGGGTTGCAGCGAAAGCTTATAAAAAATATCCGAACCTTGTTAACACGATGCTGAATCGTTATGAAGTGTATAATGAAACACTTCACTACATTGAAAAAGAAGAACAAGCTGGGAATTTATTTGTTATTCGTCCAGAAGTGCCGCTTCAAGTAGATCGTATGGAAAAAGATACAGCAAAACTACAAAATCTATATGAGCAAGGCTATGAAGATGCAAAGAGACAGTTTGCAGATTTGCAGGCGTTTTTGCAAAAATAATAATTAGGCTGTGGAGATGGAGTTCTCTGCAGTCTTTTTATTATTGGTTTCAATACCGAATGTTGGTTATACACGTTTTTAGATTATGGTATAATATGGATAAAAGTATGTGAAGAGGTGATACATATGGAAAATGTATATAAAGGACTTAGACATACTGGATTTATTATGATGTTTATTTTTGGTAGCGTATTTTTACTTCGCTGGTTTATTCATGATGAAATGTTATTAGATCAACTTATTAGTTTTAGTGTGGGCATAGTAATGGTTATTTCATCAGTTTTCATTCAAAAGTATAGTAAAGAATTACAGGTAGAAGAGAAATATTAAAAGGTTATAAGCTCCTTCATATTTTGGAGGGACCGTTATAGTTTGAATGATTGTTATAAAAGAAAAGTAGAGCATCGGATTTCGATGCTCTACTTTTTTAATGTGGTAAGAATATTAATTGATAAGCAAACAAAATTCCAAATACATATACAAGTGGGTGAACAGCACGGAATTTACCTTTTGCTACTTTCATAAGTGGGTATGAAATAAATCCAAGTGCGATACCTGTTGCGATACTTGATGTAAGTGGCATGCTTAATATTACTAAGAATGCTGGGAATGCTTCATCAAATGCGTCCCAATCGATGTGGCGAACTGAACCCATCATAAGACTACCAACGATAATTAATGATGGGGCAGTAATAGCTGATACACCAGAAACGGCACTTACTAATGGTCCAAAGAATGCTGCTAGTGCGAATAGAACAGCTACTGTAACAGTTGTTAAACCAGTACGACCACCAGCTGCAACGCCAGCAGAAGATTCAATGTAAGCTGTTGATGGTGTTGTTCCGAACATAGAACCGATTGTTGCCGAGAATGAGTCAGATAGAAGAGCTCGTCCAGCTTTTGGAAGTTTCCCATCTTTCATAAATCCACCTTGTTGAGCTACCCCAAGTAATGTACCTGTTGTATCGAACAATGTAACAAGGAAGAATGAAAATACAACGCCGTACAATCCGTAGTTAATTACATCAGATACAGCAGTAATTGGATTTGAAACGATAATTCCTTCTGGTAATCCAGGCATTGATGTAACACCATTTGAGAATGTTAATTGTCCTGTGAAGAAAGCGATAATACCAGTTAATAGCATGCCGATAAATAGTGCGCCATTTACATTTAAAGACATAAGGATAATAGTAATTCCAAGTCCAGCTAATGCTAGTAGAACTGGAGCAGAGTGAAGATCACCAAGTCCAACTAAGTTTGCATCATTTTTTGTAACGATACCTGTTAAACGTAAACCGATAAAGGCGATAAATAGCCCGATACCAGCAGTAATTGCATGTTTTAAGTTTTCAGGAATTGCTTCCATTAATTTTGTACGGAAAGATGTAAATGATAGCAAAATTAAAATCATACCTGCTACGAATACAGCAGAGAATGCAATTGCGAAAGTCATGCCTTCATGTGCTTTTACAACAGAGTAAGAGAAGTAAGCATTTAATCCCATACCTGGCGCGATTGCGATTGGTAAGTTTGTAAAGATTGCCATAAATAATGTTCCGACAACAGCAGCAATAATTGTTGCTGTAAATGCTTGTTCAAATGGAACACCTGCATCCCCAAGGATGACAGGGTTTACGACAATGATATATGCCATTGTTAAGAAGGTAATAATACCTGCCATAATTTCAGTTTTAATAGAAGTTTTATGTTTTGAAAGGTTAAACATATAAACATCCTTTCTGTTTACGAATAATTTTCACAACAGTTATATATAATATTCGTTTTTTAACTATTTTGCAATAGTTTTGCATAAAAAGTTTACAACAATTCATATTTTGTGTCTTAAATTCGAATATTAATCGTAATATGATGTGCGAATTCCAGTTTTTATTATGCACATTATAAGAAAAAGGAGTTGAAAGAAGCTATGCCACAGCAAAAAAACTTTGTAACAATGCCGGCGCAACATCAAAATAAACAGCCTGGCATTGAATCATTAATGAATCCTCTACCGCAGTTTGAAGATCCCAATTATAAAGGAAGCGAAAAGTTAAAAGGAAAGAATGTATTAATTACAGGTGGAGATAGCGGAATTGGACGAGCTGTTTCCATCGCTTTTGCGAAAGAGGGAGCAAATATTGCGATTGCGTATTTAGATGAGGAGGGGGATGCTAATGAGACGAAGCAATATGTTGAGAAAGAAGGTGTAAAGTGTGTATTGTTGCCGGGTGATTTAAGTGATGAACAGCATTGTAAAGATGTTGTTCAAGAGACCGTCCAGCAGTTAGGTAGTTTACAGGTTTTGGTAAATAATGTCGCGCAGCAATATCCGCAGCAAGGCTTAGAGTATATTACAGCAGAACAGCTAGAGAAGACTTTTCGTATTAATATTTTTTCTTATTTTCACGTTGCGAAAGCCGCACTTTCTCATTTAAAGCAAGGTGATGTCATTATAAATACAGCGTCTATCGTTGCATACGAAGGAAATGAAACTTTAATTGATTATTCCGCAACGAAAGGGGCAATCGTAGCTTTTACAAGATCACTTTCCCAATCGTTAGTGCAAAAAGGGATTCGTGTAAATGGTGTTGCGCCAGGACCAATTTGGACACCACTTATTCCATCAAGCTTTGATGAGAAAAAAGTATCACAGTTTGGGAGCAATGTTCCGATGCAAAGACCTGGTCAACCATATGAATTAGCGCCAGCATATGTATATTTAGCGTCTAGTGATTCATCCTATGTTAGCGGACAAATGATACATGTAAATGGGGGAGTTATTGTAAATGGATAGTTTTCATTTATAAGAGCAAAGTAATGTTAATTCCACTTATTATAGTGAGCACTAGGGGGGATATAGCTGAAAAAGTCATGTTTCGTCATACTATTATTTTTCATCCTACCGGTTAGTGCTTTTGCTAATACAGATCATTTAATATTAGTAAATCTTGCGACAAACCAGTTGTCTTTTTTTGAAAATGGAAATTACACAAAAACATTTCCAGTAACGACTGGAAGAGAGCGTACACCTACGCCTGAAGGTAACTTTTGTATTATAACTAAATTTAAAAATAAAGAATACCATCGAAAAAAAATACCTGGGGGTGCACCGAATAACCCTCTCGGTACGAGGTGGCTGGGACTAGATAAGAATGAATATGCGATTCACGGGACAAATCGGGAATGGACGATTGGAAGTAGGGAATCAAATGGTTGTATTCGCATGCATGACAGGGATATACAATGGTTATATGACCGAGTACAATTACAAACAAAAGTAATCATTTCTCGTTTTCATACGAGTCCCGAATATGAAGCGAATAAGCTTGGTTATCGCGTTGTGAGCTGGAATGGTCGAAAAATAGAAGAAGAACAAATTGGAGTACTTACGCTAGTAGACCGCGCGGATATATATTGGCAAGAACCAAATGGACAGTTAACGAAAGTGAAAACGGTATTGCCAAATGAAAGATATCCAGTGTACTCAAAACGAAAAGATGGAATATATTATATAGGAAACAATTCGTATATTATAGATGAAACAGGAGAGAAAATTCGTTACGAGCAAATTCCTTCTTCGATTTTAAGTAATATATATAAACGGAAATACAATGTTCCGTAATGGCTACCGTATTATAGACGGTAGCTTATTTATACTTGGAGTTTAACTGCAACTATTGTATTTTGCTGAATATAATACAGTACAGATAGGGGGCGGTTATATTATGAAAAGTGAATTTGCGTTTAAAGTTTTCTTAGTAACGACCTGTTTATTTATCGTGTATTTATATGCGTTTCTCGTCTTTTCTTTTTATGTTCCATATGTTGATTTAATATTGTTCTTCGGATTTATTTGGGCGTTTGTGAAAGCAAGGGAAGGAGAGAAGAGTATATATCGGCGCATTACCCTATGCGGGACGGCCGTTCTCGTTATTTTGTACTTTTTTATTATGCATGATTTTTGGAGAGGAATGTAAAAAAAGCATACGATTAATCGTATGCTTTTATATCTGTTAATGATGGAAGAGAGGCAATTGCACCGTAATTTGTACATGTGATAGCGCCTACTTTATTTGCAAAGGAGATAAACGCTGTTAAGTCTTTGAAATGATACGAAAGTGTATGTTCACTTTGGGCAATCTGATATAACATTGCTCCAACGAAAGCATCACCAGCACCAGTTGTATCGACTTGTTGAATGGAAATAGAAGAGACAATGGTTTGACCTTCATTTGTCGCAAGAAGGGTACCGTCTTTTCCAAGTGTAATAGCTACTACTTTTGCGCCATAATTTAATAATTTGAGTGCAGCTTGTTGTAAATCACTTTCTTTAGAGAGCATAGTAGCTTCCTCTTGACTTACTTTTACGAAGTGTGCATGTTTTATAAAGGTTAGACAATCTTGAGAGAATTGTTCTGTATTTGTAATGAGTGCACTTCGATAATTTGGATCAAAAGAAATAAAATGGCCGTTATCTTTCGCATATTGTAACAACTGGAAATACGTTTCTTTTAATGGGCTTGATAGTAAAGCTGTCGCTGAACCGAAATGTATTAAATCATTTGTTTGTATTTTTGATAAATCAATGCTATTGAATTGATATTCACCATCTGCACCACGCATAAAAGTAAAATCACGTTCGCCATCTTGATCGATGGATACGAATGCAAGTGTTGTTTGTTTATCTTTTATGAGCATGGATGTATCGACTTGCGCACGCTGTAAAGTTTGTTCAAGAAACTCACCAAATGGGTCGTTTCCTACTTGCCCCATAAATGTAGCGTGTCCACCTAATTTTGTAATCGCAGCAGCAACGTTAGCGGGTGCTCCACCAGCTTTTTTTTCGAAATCTGAACCGTTTACTAAAGAAACGTTAGTATTTCGGCACACAAAATCAATTAATAGTTCACCTATACAAAAGACATTTCTCATACAATCCCTCTTTTCAGCTTATATTGTGTGATGGTAAAGTTTAGTTTTGCATCTGAAAAGATTGCGATATGATGTTTCATGTCTTTTCGAGGAAAAACTCGGGACGTAAAGACTGTTGAACCATCGTATAAGAAAATTTCCACGATGCTTTTATCTACAAATATTTGTAGTTCTATCGTATCTTGAATATCGATTTTTTTACAGCGTTCAAATCCATATTCTCCGCCAAATTGATGGTAGAAGTTGCCCCTGTCTATAGAAATAGTACCTTGTTCCCGATTAAATGTAATGGGGAAACATTCCTCCTCATTGTGGAAGAGAGAAAGCCCAAAACGCTTTGCATCTTCTGTTTTAAGTGTAACAATTAATTCATAGGAGCCTTCATCATCAAGCGTTGATAATACATTTAATCCAGCTGTTATATCTCCTGAAATGTCTTTTTTTGTTGTTCGTAGTTTTGTTAATTCTGAAACTGGTTTTTGTTTTATGATGTTATCTTCTAATGTTAATTCACGTGGAAGTGTTAGGCAATGAGCCCACATATAATCATCAGAAGGATATGTGATTTCACTTGATCCTGCCCAAGCAAATAATAGGCGACGACTAGTAGCGTCTTCTAAAGTTTGAGGGGCATAAAAATCGAATCCTTTATCAGCTTCGTAATAGGAATCAATATGGAAATATAAATTTTTAATATCGAAATGACCTATAGCATAAACGACATTGTATACATTGTGAAAGTTTTCTCCGTCTTTTTCAATTCCTTGCGGTGAAAAGAGAAGTACATCTTTCCCTGATAATTGGAAGTAATCGGGGCATTCCCACATAAATCCAAATTCTTTTAAATTTGTTGTAATTTCGCCTTGGAAATGCCAATTGTATAGGTCTTGTGATTTGTATAGTAATAGAGTTCCTGTTGTATTTTCACGTTGGGCACCGAGTAACATATAGTACATATCATTATGTTTCCAGACTTTTGGATCACGTACATGTTTTGTATATCCGTCAGGAATTATATCAATAACAGGATTATTACTATATTTCGTCATCGTATATTGTGAATCCATTGTTGCCATACATTGTTTTGCATCACGGGAATCATCAGGATTTTTTATATTCCCTGTATAAAGTAAATGAAGAAGGCCATCTTTTACGATAGCACTACCAGAATATGCACCGTGTGATTCATAGCTTTCAGTAGGGATGATGGCTACAGGCATACGCTCCCAGTTAATAAGGTCTTTTGACTTCACATGTCCCCAATGCTTCATTCCATGAATGGGACCAAATGGATACCATTGATAAAAAACGTGATATTCATCATTGTAGTATGATACACCGTTAGGATCATTCATTAATCCAAATGGTGGATGGATATGATAAATTGGTTTCCATGAATCTTGGTTTGCAATTTCATATAAAGAATGTAATTCGTCTTTATTAGATTGCAGTATTGTTTTATATTTTGACATAGGTTTTCACCCCGTTATTATTTACTTTCTTTATATAAAATGAATGTGGCAACAAAAGCAGTGATAACTGCAATAGCGAAGCCAATTATATAGTGAATCATGTTCATCATGCCAAGAGGTGCAACAATTGTAAGCATCGGAATACCTGTTAAACCGTATGCGTTAGCTGCTACTTGCATCCAAACAACGTAAGCGCCTCCAATTGCGCCGCCAATAGCTGCTGCAATAAATGGTTTACCTAGTTTTAAATTGACACCAAAAATAGCTGGTTCTGTAATTCCTAAAAATGCTGAAGCTGCTGCCGGAATTGCAATTTCTTTCGTTTTTTTGTTTTTTGTTTTGAAATAGACAGCTAAAGTAGCGCCGCCCTGTGCAACGTTCGCCATTGACCAAATAGGGAGTAAGAAATTGACACCGATATCTTTATTTGCGAGTAAGCCTGCTTCAATAGCATGGAAGCTATGATGTAAGCCAGTAAGAACAATTGTTGAATATAGACCACCGAATATAAGACCAGCTACTGGTCCTGCAAATTGATAAATTGTATTTAAAAGGTACGTAATACCGTCACCGATTTTATATCCAATTGGTCCAATAATAATAAGTGATAAAAAGCCAGTTATAATAATTGTTAAGAATGGTGTAACTAATAAATCTAAAGAGTTCGGAACACGTTTTCGAAGTTCTTTTTCAATTGTACTCATAACGTATACGCATAATAAAATAGGTAAAACAGTACCTTGATAGCCAATCATATCAATATCCATGCCAAGGAAATGTAAAACAGTTGGTTTTGCATTTGAAAGAGTCCAAGGATTTGTTAAGCTTGGGTGAGTTAATATACCACCAACAACTGCCCCTAAGAAAATATTTCCACCAAATTCTTTAGCGGCACTTACTCCAATTAAAATAGGTAAAATAATGAAAGCTGCACTTGAGAACATATCAAGTAATTGGATAAGTGAGTGATCTCCAGGAACTAATTTAAACGCTTTCAACATTCCGAGTAGACCCATAAGTAAACCGCTTGCGACGATAGCTGGAATAATTGGAACGAAAATATTGGATAGTGTCTTTGCTAGGCGGGCGATAGGATTCATTTTTTTCTTAGGTATATCGTTTGATGTTGTAGAATCTAGTTCTGCTATTCCAATTAGTTTTGAGAATTCATCATATACTTTGTTTACTATGCCAGTTCCAAAAATAATTTGATATTGCTCGGTCGTTGCGAAAGCACCTTTTACTCCATCGATGTTTTCGATTTCTGCAGCGTTTATTTTCGTATCATCCTTTAATATAAGACGAAGGCGAGTCGCGCAATGTGTGGCACGAACAATGTTTTCCTTTCCACCAATGTTCTGTAATACTTGATTTGCAATTTGTTTCATATCCATAAAAATTCCCCCTTACTATAAATTTCTCTTGTGGAACCGGTTCCGCAATAAGTTAAAATAAAAAACAGGGAAATGATGTTGAAAATCCTGTTTTTAAAATGTGGAACCGGTTTTAATTTTATTATAGAGCGCCTTTATATTTTGTCAACGCTTTCTTGGATTTTTAATGTATAACGAGAGTGTAATATTTTTGGTATAGTTTTGTTTTCAACAAGCTGTGAAAGAGAAGTGGCAGCAAGCTTTCCAGCATACTCATAGTCAAACGCAATTGTCGTTAAGCTAGGGTGTACCATTTCTGAAATATCATATCCACCGAATCCTGTTACAGAAATATCACCTGGTACAGAAAGGGAGTGGGAGTGAATCACTTTCATTGCGCCAAGAGCGATGTTATCTGTAGCACATACGATAAGAGTTGGGCGATTATTATCTAAAATATGTTGTACTTGTTTCATGGCATCTTCTATGCGGAAAGTTGTTTCGTAATATGAAACGTTGCAAGCCGGTTCTAAATTTTCAATTGCTTTTTGAAAACCATTTTTTCGATTTATTCCAACAGAAATATCATCTTTTTCTATCCCTAAATAGGCAATATGTCGATGACCTTGTGATAACACGTATGCCCCTAACTCATAAGCTGCATCATAATCATCGTGAACGAGGCAATATTGATCTTTATATTCTTGCCCGACGAATAAAATAGGGATGTTTGAATTAGCCATAATTTTTTGATGTTCATTCGTTAATGTTTTTGTTAATAAAATAATGCCAGCTACTCTTTGTTTTATAAAGTTTTCCATAGCTTGTATTTCAGTTTCGGTTGTTTGATTTGCATTTGCTACAAGCATTTGATAGTTATTTTCCTGTAATGTTTTATCAATCCCGATAAGTGTTTTCATTGTAGCGAAGGAGTCTAATCGGGGGATGATGACACCAATTAAATTTGTTGTTTTTGCTTTTAAACTTTGAGCAAATGTATTGGGAGAGAAATTTGTTTCCTGAATAATACCTTCGATTTTAAGTTTTGTTTTATCACTTACATATCCGCCGTTTAAGTAACGAGAGACTGTGCTTTTTGCAACTCCAGCCAATTTGGCGATATCTGCAATTGTTTTAGCCATAGTATTTCACCTTCGTATTCATAAAAATGTTAACTTTATTATAGGGAGAATTAGAGATGACGTAAACAAGAAGAGGGAAAGAAAAAACCACCTCACGTATATGAGGTGGAATAATTGTTAATATCTAGGCTTAAATGTATGACAACAAGTCTCTACACTCGTTGCTACAGAACTTTCTAGCGTCTCGTTTGTTAAAACAGCAGCTGTATATGAATCATTTTCAGTTTGACCAGTTTCATCTGCATCAGGCTGAACGATGATTGCACTTGCTTGACAAAAGTTACCTTGTCCCCAAAAAGAACAGTTGGAAACAGAACATCTTACTTCTGGCATAAAACCCCCTCCTTATACATTAGTTTGGGATTTTACGCCCATTTCATGTGTAGAAGGAGTTTCCTTTTCTCGTTACTTTTTCGTTTGCTCAAGCCATTCTTTTAATTTGTCTTTCGGCTGTTCACCGCTAATACGGCTCACTTCTTTGCCATCTTTAAAATGAATGATTGTTGGTGTACCTTGAATTTTATATTCATCCCAAGGAGCATCTAATTTTTCAATATCCATAACTTTCATATCAACGTTCAAGTCTTTAGCCATTGGTACTACGACAGGAGATAATTTTTGACAATGAACGCAAGATGTTTGATAAAAGTATACTGTTTCTTCTTTTTTCTCTTTTAAGTTCTTTTGAAGATCTGAAAGAGAAATTTTATTTGTGTAGTAGTCAGAACCGTTTGTCTTACTTTCAGTAGGATTATCAATTTTTTGGCTAGTAGCATTTTTTTCTTCCATTTGTGTTACTGCAAAAATTGCCACGAACAAGGCGATAATAATACCACCAAATATAAGCATTTTTTTCATTCTTTCATCTCCTTATTTGTTTTTGATGACAATAAAGCTACAAACAGCGATTGTAATAAAGCCGATAAGTGCTAAAAACGGGATTGTCACAAAGCCGAACCAGTTTATGTATTCTCCCGTACATGGTACACGTCCACAAGCTGCCCCAGCAGATGAAAATGCTGCGACTTTTTGAATTGCATAGTGATATAAAGAAATACAAGCGCCAATAGTTGCGATTGGTAAAGAATAACTTGCGATGCGATAGTCTTTTTTTGCTACAGCAATACCAAGCCATAAAACGAATGGATACATAAAAATGCGTTGATACCAACAAAGGACACAAGGCTCAAATTTCATGATTTCGGAAAAGTACAGACTTCCTAGTGTAGCAATAAAAGAAGCTCCCCATGCGGTAAGTAAAGCATATTCTTGCTTTTTTTCTCGTCCCATATTTTATACCTCTCTTATAATAGTTACATACTAAATTATAGTATGAAGTGGTATAGAAAAGAAAGAAAAAATATGTTTATCAATAAAAGTTTTATAAGAGGAAACATTTATTAGTATTAATATTTTAAAAAAGCGCCATTCTCTGGAAGAGAATAGCGCTATATTTTACATTTGAATTTGTTCTACTTCTTCTACATGCGACTTTTGGGATGCGTGGTCAATATATTGAAATAGGAGCTGCAATTGTTTATCAACTTCTGGCAGTTCTTTACTGTATTGATAAGCGTGTAAAAAATGCTCAATACGCTTAGAAAATAATTGATCGTTCGTTTGAACCATGAGAACGAGTAATTTATCCCAATTACAGCAATACGTGTAATAGAGAGCTTTATCATAGTCGTTGTATGTTTGCACTGTGTACCCTCCTTACCGAGAGTTATATATAGTGTGTGATAAGTAAGGGGAAATACACTTGAAAGAATTTGTTAAGAAAAAAAGTGAATGAAAAGAAAAAACGAGGAGTTTCCTCGTTTTTTAAGCTTTTGGCATTGGCGTAGGTGTTGGTTTGCCATAACCTTCTTTGTATTTATTATCGATATAGTTACGAATTTCAAGCGTTGATTTTCCTTTTTGTTTCATGGAAGCAGATTCAACTGCGATTTCTAGGCAATTGACGCAAGTCGTTGCGTGGGAATCCCAAACAACTTCACCATTCTTTTTAATTTCACGAATAAAGCAGTTTTTATTATTTTTATGTCCTACACTTTCACCGCAACCACAATAGCATGGAATCCAATCTAATAGCTCTGCATTTTGTCCAGCGACGGTGTAGATATCTTTCATTTGTGGATCAAGCTTATCTAGGAAGGCCGGAAGTGTGTCGACTCCTTTTGTTTTCTCTTGAATGTCAGCTTGCTGAGTGTGCGATGCATGGTCATGTTCTTCTTTTTTTGATTCAGAAGATTTTTGGTCATTTGTACCAGTACTTCCGCATCCAGCAAGAATTAAACTTAGTACTGCAAGTAAAGAAAATACATACTTTTTCATTCGCTTGTCCCCTTTACAAATGTATTAATCAAATTGTATCAGAGATTACGGTGTATCAGTTGAAGATTTTTTTGACTGATTTTTGAAGCGCCATCTTAGCGAATGAAATAGAAATAAAATTGGGATATAAGCGTATACAATATATAAACCAGCTTGAGATAGTATGGTATTTAATGTGTTGATACTTTCACGGTTTGTGAAAAGCAGAGAAGCTGAAAATATGATGAAAATAAAAAACGGTAATGTAAATTTAAATGAAATATGAAAGGAGCGCTTCATCGTTTGACATGATGACCAAATAGTTAAGCAAAGGTTTGGTAAAATAATTAAAAACCAAACGAAAATAATAATATATTCAAAACGCTGAATAAAAGGAACTTTAATTATTTTTAACATCGTTAAAGTAGGCCAAATAGTACGGTTTAATTGTCCCTCGCTATAATACATAAAAGATACGATAGCTAAAATTACATAAATTAAGGTGCTAAAAGCAATTCCAGCATGGGCCCATCTTTTTAAGGATTTTCCTTTTTTAATAAATGGATAGAAGATTAAGATTGTCTCGAAACCAAGAAACTCTAACGCAGAGTGTTTTGCTGATATAAGCATGTCAAAAGGTGAATGTGTAAAAATAGGTAAAATATTGCGGAAATGTGCATATTTCATTGGATAAATTAAAAAGAATACAACGAAAATAGGTAGAACGACTCCCCAAAAACATATTCCGGTTACAGAGCGAAATCCACCCTTTATAATATAGCAAGTCACTAATAAAAACATAAAGGTTAGTTTCCATAACTTAATGGTAGGGAAAATCCAAACTTGTATTACTTCCATATATGTACGAAGAACAGTAAGGCAAAATAATAAGCAATAAAGAGTGAAAATTACAGAAAATATAGAGCCAATCCATTTTCCAAAGGTGGTTGTATGAATGCTAATTAAATCTCCGTCTTTTTCAAGCATTTTTAACATACAAAACAGTACAATATGAGTTGCAATCCCCGCAATAATAAGAGAAATCCAAGCATCATAACCTGCATTTTTCAAAATTACACGTTGATAGCCGAGAATTCCTATGCCGATTTGGAGAGAATGCAATAAAATAAATGCAAAATATGGAGAGACAGTTTTTGTCTTATTCATTGTATTCATTGCTCATTTCACCTCACTATTCCCCGATTCCAGATTGTACAATATTAAGATCTAAATTTATATCCACCGCTACGTTTTTATACATATTTCGAATTTGTTTTATATTCCATTTTCTCGTATGGCTTCTAATTTCATCTCGTATTCCTAAAGGGTCAATTTCCTTTTCTTGAAATTGTTTTATTAAATCTTCACAGTCTTTTTTAACATTTTGTTCAATTTGTTTTTTTATATAATTGATATTTGTTTTTTTTCTTAGATCAATCCAATTAGGAGAGTTTTTAATTAATCCATTTAATTTTAAATGAATTTTTACTTTTGGTATGTCGCCAGTTTGATCTATATCATACTTATTTTCTCCAGCTAAGTTTTGTATAACAACCATACCTTTATGCTTATCCTTTTTTATTACTGCTTCGTAACGTCCATTTTTCGTAGGATTAATAAGTAATTTTGCTAAAACAGAATGTCTTTTATCTGTATACATGACTACTTTATCGCCTTTTAAAAAGGCAAGTCCTTTGACAGCGATAGAATGATTATCGTCCATTTTAATATAAGGAACATAGGCATCACATACAGAAGAGTAATAATTATATAAAAAAATGTTTAATGTGGTTTGTGGGATGTTCTCATTTCTTATATTTTGCTCGAGTAAATCAGCGATATATAAAGACCCATTTTTTTTTCCGTAATTTAAAAGCTCTTCAGCCGATCCATCTACAATTGCTAGTTGTACATCACGCCCGATATTTGGGTCACGTTGTAAGTTAGTAATAATCTCTCCCATTCCGCGTTCTCCTAGAGCCTTTCCAAATAGGACAACACGCATTTGACCTACAACAACATTGTGAGGAGATTTCGCATTCAATCGTGAAGCAATTGTTTCAAGTGAACGGGCAGATGTTGTTTGAGTCTCTGGCTTAGACTTTACACCATGTGTGTACTCTGGGAATAGAATAGTTCCTTGGAATCTTTTGTTTTTTGTGATATCAAATCCAGCAATATGAATAATACGCTGTGCATCTACTATATACGTTTGTGTACAGCCAGTTTGTAAAACGAAGAAGATAATGATAAGGTGCAATAAAATTTTCTTCATTCATTCTCACCATCATGTTTTTGCTTCGATTTGTTTGGATTATAGCGCCATTTTGATTTTGGTCTCAGAAAAGAAGGTCTTTGAGCCGTTTGGCTAAATGGTAATCGAAGAAAACCTTCTGCTGTACCTAAACCACGAAATGGATATAAAGGTAATAAATAAGGTGATCCAAGTGATTTTAATTTAATTAAATGAGCTAAAATAAATACAAATCCGACAATAAGGCCTAATCCTCCGAATGCACCGGCTAAAAGAATAAGCGGAAAGCGTAATAAACGGATAGTAGAAGACATCTTTACAGTCGGTGTTGTGAAAGATGCAAGTGCGGATAAAGCAACTGCAATTAATAAAATTGTACTTGTTAAAGCTGCTTCAACAGATGCTTGTCCAATTACAATCCCCCCAACAATCCCAATCGTTTGTCCGACTTTCGTTGGTAAACGTGCTCCTGCTTCACGAAGCAATTCAATTGTAATTTCTAAAAAGAGTGCTTCTAGAATAGGAGGGAAAGGTACGTTAGCTCTCGAGAAAATAATAGGACCTAGTAAATCAGCAGGAATCATTTGATAATGATATGTTAAAGCCGCTGTATAAATAGCGGAGGAAAAAAGAGAAAATATAGCTCCGAAAAAACGAATAACACGAAAAAAAGATCCAATCATCCACGGTAAATAATAATCTTCTGGTGAAATGAAAAAATCCAGTAACGTTGTTGGTCCTGATAAAGCATATGGAGAGCCATCTGTTAAAATTAAAACTTCTCCGTTAATTAATGCAAATACAGCTCGATCTAATCGTTCTGTAGGTAATAGAACGGGAAAAGGTGAATTGCTATTATCACTAATAAATTGCTCAATCATAGTTGCATCAAATGGGACATCAAAATCAATGTCTTCTAGCCGTTGTATTGCGGTGTTGATAAATTGTTCATTTGTAATTCCTTCTATATAAGCAACTGCTACTTTCGTTTTTGATATAGATCCGACGGTAACTTCTTTAAAAATGAGTTGCTCCGTTACGATATTTCGGCGCAATAAGTGGATATTTGTATCAAGGTTTTCAACGAAACCGATTTTAGGCCCGATTACACTATACTCATTTTCTGTATCGTTATATAATCGTTTTCCTAAAACAGTACTTTCGGCACGAATTAAAGCATATTGATCAGGATTCGCATTGTTTTTTAAGCGTATTAAAATATATCCACCTAATAATTTTTCACGAATATCATCAATAGAAGGGGAGGTAATAATGTCTTCAATAGAGATGATATTACATAAATCAGAGATGTTTTGGATTTGTTCCGATTCCTTTTTTATAGGAGTTAAAATGAATTGTTTAATAATAAGTGCTTCCACGACAGATTTATAATAAAACAAGCACAACGTTTCATCTTTAAGTATGTTATAAGAGACAAAATCGCTTGATTCTTTCATGGTTTGTATAAATTCTGGAATAGAACAAAGTGTTTTTGTATTAGTCTTTTTTGATTTCTTAGATGATAAACCGAACATTTTCTCACCCCTAACTTACATCATTTACTTGTGTTAGTTTTTGGGAAAGACGGGAATTTATACTTAAAAATTGAAAGTTCATAAAGAAAAGGAAGAGTAGTGAATGTCTCTTCCTTTTTAGCTGTTTAATTTGTTTTTTGTTCTTTAATAGACTTCACTAATTTCATCATTTCCGCTCGTATATCTTCTCTTTTTACATTTAATTTTTCGGCAATTTGTTTCATGTCCATTCCATCTTTTTTCATCTTTAACACATCATCAAGAGGGGTATTGCTTTTTTGAGAGATGATTGTTAACACAGTAAGATGACGCAATTTGATGTTATATTCTTTCATTTTTTGCTTTAGCTGATCCGGTGTGGATTTTTGCATAGTTGCTAACTGTTGTAGCAGCGCTTGCTTTGTTTCTTTATTTATATGATGCTTTTTCAGCTTACTTGGATCTACACCGAAATGCTCGGCTGTTTTCTCCCAAGATTTATTTTGCTTATAGTAAGCTAAAACATCTTTAATTTCTTTTTTACTCATTCTTGCAATGTGAGCAGCTTTCCAAATTTCATGTTTGTTATAGCCGAGTTTTTCGAGCGACTGCATTTCTTCTTCTGAAATTGGTTTATGTTGATGGAATGTTACTTCTTTTGGCGTGGCAGCGGAAGCGGGGAAAGTAGATATCCCACATAATAATGCTGTCATAGTCATGCTTAATGCAATTTTTTTGTACATATAAATTCCTCCTAGATGGATAATGTGGAAAACTGTACATATATCATTTCCATAAAATGTGAAATACTTGTGAACAAGTTAAGTTTTTTTATTCACAGTATGGAATGACGTTTTTAGAAGTTTTCCAACATAAAACATTGATTAATAGTAAAAAACTAAGGTATAATCGAAATTGAAAATCAATATCAATACTAACGATAAACTTATACATATAGATAAAAATAAGGGAGAGAAAAATATGACTACATATACTTCCATCGCAAATGTGATTAAAGAAAGACGCTCTGTTCGTACATTTACAGACAAAGCAGTAGAAAAAGATTTATTAATTGAACTATTAAACGATGCAACATGGGCACCTAATCATAAGCACCGTGAACCATGGAATTGTAAACTATACATCGGAGAAGGCCGCAAGAAATTAGTAGATGCAGTATTAAACTCTTTCACAGAAGAAGAAAGAGCGAAACGCGGTAAAATTTTATCAGATCGTTTCTTAAGCACACCTGCACAAATCGTTGTGTATATAAATGAAGATCCACGTCAAATTCAGCGTGATGAAGATTACGCTGCAACATGTGCATTTATGCAAAATTTCCAACTTCTTGCTTGGGAACGCGGATTAGGATGTGTTTGGAAATCAGGCGGATTAAACTATAATCCATTATTTATAGAAGGAATCGGTTTAACAAGAGGCCAACGTATCGTTGGAATTCTTCATATCGGTTATTTTGATAAAGCGCCTGAAGGAAAAGCGCGTACTCCGATTACGGAGAAGATGGAGATTATTGAAGGTTAATAGATGAGACATTCTCGTTTTTGCGGGGGTGTCTTTTTATTATGCAATCAATCCTCATGAAAGCTTGTTCTCCATCATACACTTTCTTAAGGGAAAGTGTAAGGAGGGAAAATAATGAGAGCAAGTGACGATAAAGCACTGCAATATGCGATTGCGGAAATTACGGAAATTGCGACTGGATTTGGGCTTGATTTTTATCCGATGCGTTATGAAATATGTCCAGCGGAAATTATTTATACATTTGGTGCATATGGGATGCCAACAAGGTTTTCACATTGGAGTTTTGGAAAACAATTTTTCAGAATGAAATTACAATACGATTTAGGACTTAGTAAAATATACGAACTCGTTATTAACTCTGATCCATGTTACGCCTTTTTATTAGATACGAACTCGTTAATTCAAAACAAATTAATTGTAGCGCACGTTTTAGCACACTGTGATTTCTTCAAAAATAATATTCGTTTTTCAAATACGAAGCGGGATATGGTAGAAAGTATGTCGGCGACAGCTGAACGGGTGAAAGCATATGAGCATAAGTACGGAAAAGAAGAGGTAGAAACATTTTTAGATGCCGTACTTGCCATTCAAGAGCATATTGATCCCTCGCTTATGCGTCCGAAACTCACATGGAGTATCGATGATTTAGAAGAGGAAGAAATAGAAAAGAAAAAGGTGTCGCAATACGATGACTTATGGAATTTAGATAATCGCAATAAAAAACAGGAACGTTCCAATGTGCGTAAAAAGAAGAAAATCCCACCAAAGCCAGAGAAAGATTTACTTCTCTTTATTGAAGAATATAGCCGTGAGTTAGAAGATTGGCAGCGAGACATATTAACGATGATGCGTGAAGAAATGTTATATTTCTGGCCGCAGCTTGAAACAAAGATCATGAACGAAGGCTGGGCGTCCTTCTGGCATCAACGCATACTTCGCGAAATGGACTTAACATCTGATGAAGCCATCGAATTTGCGAAATTAAATGCAGGTGTTGTACAGCCATCAAAAACGAGCATTAATCCATACTACCTCGGTATTAAAATGTTTGAAGATATTGAAGAACGCTACAACAACCCGACAGAAGAAATGAAACGAAGAGGCGTCAAACCAGGATCTGGTCGTGACAAAATCTTTGAAGTGCGCGAAATCGAATGGGACGTATCGTTCTTAAGAAACTACTTAAATAAAGATCTCGTAATGAGAGAAGATATGTACTTATTCCAGCGCCAAGGAAAAGAATATAAAGTAATAGATAAAGAGTGGGAACATGTACGTGATCAGCTCGTAAATATGCGTACAAATGGCGGCTTCCCGTACTTAGTAGTAGAAGATGGAGACTACTTAAAGAACGGGGAATTATACATTAAACATAGTTACGAAGGAATCGAGCTTGATTTAAAATACTTAGAAAAGGTATTACCATACCTTCATCAGCTGTGGGGAAGAACAGTGCATATGGAGTCGATTGTGGAGAGTAAGGGCGTTGTGTTTTCTTATGATGGGAAGATGGTGCATCGGAAGTATGTGTGATGGAAAGAACGGACATAGGATACTGTGTCCGTTCTGTTTATTTGTTTCAAATTTGTGAAAGAAAGCCATATATATTGAAATTAGTTTTTTTATATTCTATTATATACCCATACAGGTATAGGTTATTTGTGATGTGTTAGAAAATTAAATAATCAATAAGATGGAGGTTTGAAATATGTTCAGAAAAATAGTTGTAGTAGGCGGAGTTGCAGGCGGGGCATCAGTAGCTGCAAGGCTTCGTCGTTTAAGTGAGGAAGATGAAATTATTATGGTTGAGCGCGGTGAATACATTTCATTTGCAAACTGTGGATTGCCATATTATATTGGCGGTGTCATTACAGAAAGACAAAAGTTATTAGTACAAACTGTTGAAAGGATGTCAAAGCGTTTTAATTTAGATATACGTGTATTGAGTGAAGTGGTAAAGGTTAATAAAGAAGAGAAAACAATTACGATAAAGAATGTAACTACAAATGAAACATATAACGAGGAATATGATGTTTTGATTCTTTCACCAGGGGCGAAACCAATTGTTCCACCTATTCCGGGCATTGAAGAAGCGAAGGCGTTGTTTACGTTACGAAATGTACCTGATACAGATCGTATAAAAGCGTATATTGATGAGAAGAAACCACGTCATGCGACGGTTATTGGTGGAGGATTTATTGGAGTGGAAATGGTTGAGAATTTAAGAGAACGCGGGATTGAGGTTACTCTTGTAGAGATGGCAAATCAAGTGATGCCACCAATTGATTACGAAATGGCGGCATATGTACATGAGCATATGAAGGTGCACAATGTTGAGCTTGTTTTTGAAGATGGTGTAGATGCGTTAGAGGAGAATGGGACTGTTGTACGTTTAAAAAGTGGCTCAGTTATAAAAACAGATATGATTATTTTAGCAATTGGTGTACAACCAGAGAGTAGTTTAGCGAAAGATGCAGGATTAGCATTAGGAGTTAGAGGAACGATAAAGGTAAATGAGAAATTTCAAACATCTGACCCATATGTATATGCAATTGGTGATGCGATTGAAGTGAAAGATTTTGTTATAGAAACAGAAACGATGATTCCTTTAGCTTGGCCAGCTAATCGTCAAGGTCGCATGTTAGCAGATATTATTCATGGTCATACAGATTCTTTATATAAAGGTACGATGGGAACTTCTGTGGCTAAAGTTTTTGATTTAACAGTTGCTTCGACTGGAGTAAATGAGAAAATATTAAAACGATTAAATATACCCTATGAGGTAGTACATGTACAGGCAAATTCTCATGCAGGATACTATCCAAATGCTACGCCAGTGCTAATAAAATTAATTTTTAATAAAGATAGCGGAAAAATTTACGGAGCACAGGCTTTAGGACGTGACGGGGTAGATAAGCGTATAGATGTTATCGCGACGGCAATGAAGGCAAACTTAACAGTAATCGATTTACCGGATTTAGAATTATCATATGCCCCGCCGTATTCTTCTGCAAAAGATCCAGTAAACATGGTGGGGTATGCTGCAAGTAATATAGTAGATGGTTTTGTGGACACAGTGCAATGGCATGAAATAGATCACATTGTTGAAAATGGTGGGTACCTTATTGATGTTCGAGAGCCTAATGAACTAAAACAGGGAATGATTAAAGGCACTATTAATATTCCATTAGATGAATTACGTGATCGATTGGATGAAGTGCCAATGGACAAAGAAATATATATCACTTGTCAACTTGGTATGAGAGGGTATGTTGCAGCGCGTATGTTAATGGAAAAAGGATATAAGGTAAAGAATGTAGATGGTGGTTTTAAATTGTATGGGACAGTATTGCCAGAACGTGTTGTATATTGATATTTTTCATTTTCTACTTCAAGATTTAGTGGAAGATGAAAACCTATAGATTAAGGTTTTACTTTTTGTTTTGTGAACATATAAGGTGAAAATTAAAAATAGGGTTTACAAAATACCCTATAGGGTATAATATATTGTCATAGGTTATGAATAGTGACATAATGGTAATGAGGTGATTATACAATGGAATATAATCAAGACATGAAAAATAGATTAAAACGTATTGAAGGGCAAGTTCGCGGTGTGCTTCGTATGATGGAAGAAGGAAAAGATTGCCGAGAGGTTATTACACAGTTAACGGCATCTCGTTCTGCACTTGATCGTACAATTGGACTTGTTGTTGGGACAAATTTAGAGCAATGTTTGCGTGAGCAGTTTGAAAGCGGTAATGGTTCAAATGAAGAATTAATTAAAGAAGCTGTTCAATTACTTGTAAAAAGCCGATAATCTGTCAAACATAATTGTTGACAGATTTTCAAAAACACTTTAATATACCCGTACGGGTATATGTATGTAAATTATGGAGGAATCGACTATGAGTATAAAAGTGGATATGAATCTAGATTGTAAAGGTTTGGCTTGTCCGACGCCGATTGTAAAGACGAAGAAGGCGATGGAAGGATTGACGTCAGGGCAAGTGATTGAGGTTCAGGCAACAGATAAAGGGTCTATTGTGGATATACAAAGTTGGGCGAGTAAAGTAGGTCATCAATATATCGGGACGAAACATGAAGGTGATGTATTGATGCATTACGTTAGAAAAGCAAATGAGCATGAAATGAATGAAATAGTGAAATATCCTCATACAATTACGAATTCGGAAGTGGAAGAGATAGTATTAAGTGGTGAAGAGTGTATTGTAGTAGATGTTCGTGAAGCGGCGGAATTCGCTTTTGGTCATATTCCATCGGCTGTTTCCATACCGTTAGGAGAATTAGACGGTGCAGTGTTAGATCAAACGAAGCAAATTTATGTTGTTTGCCGAACTGGCAACCGTAGTGATGTAGCTTGCCACATGTTGAAAGAGAAAGGTTATGCAAATGTGAAAAATGTCATTCCAGGCATGTTAGAGTGGCAAGGGAATGTGGAAAAATAAAGTGAAACTTTAATCAGTGGGGTCTTACTGCCCATTAAAGCGGGATAAAATTTTTTAAACAAAAACATACCTATGGGGGTAATTAGATGAGTGTTAAAGCATTACAAGCAAAAGATGTTGCAGAGAAAGTTTTATTCGGGGAGTTGTTTATTTTAGATGTTCGTAATGAGACGGATTATGAAGATTGGAAAATTGAAGGAAAAGAAGTTACTTCAATAAATGTACCGTACTTTGATTTATTAGAGGGGGTAGATCATATTATCGGTGAACTACCTAAAGATAAAGATGTTTTAGTAGTATGTGCAAAAGAAGGGTCTTCTATATTTGTGGCAGAGCAATTAACAGAGGCTGGATTAGAAAATATTTATTATTTAGCTGGTGGCATGAAGGCTTGGAGTGAATATGTAAAGCCTATAAAAGTGGGAGATTTAAAAAATGGTGGAAGTATGTATCAGTTTAACCGCCTTGGAAAAGGCTGTTTATCTTATATGGTCGTTTCAAATGGTGAAGCAGCAGTTATTGATGCAGTAAGAACAGCCGAGGCATATGAAGAATTTGCGAAAGAGCATGGCGTTACGATTACGACTGTAATGGATACACATTTACATGCAGACCATATTTCCGGAGGACGTAAGTTAGCGGAAAAGGTAGGTGGTACGTATTGGTTACCACCAAAAGATGCAGAGGAAGTTGTTTTCTCATACGAACCGCTTGTTGAAGGATCTGTTATTACGGTGGGGGGTACTAAAATTGTAATTGACGCATTATACTCACCAGGGCATACGATTGGAAGTACGTCATTCATTGTAGATGATTCTTATTTATTATCAGGCGATATTTTATTTGTAGATTCAATTGGGCGTCCTGATCTTGCTGGTAAGGCTGAAGATTGGGTGAGTGATTTACGTAATACTTTGTATAGCCGATATAAAGAGCTATCTCAAAATTTAGTTGTGTTACCGGCTCATTATTCAAAAATAAGTGAAATGAACGAAAGTGGTATTGTTAGTGCAAAATTAAAAGATTTATTTGAGCATAATGCAGGATTAAATATTGAGGATGAGGGGGAGTTCCGTAAAGTTGTAACAGAAAACTTACCACCTCAGCCAAATGCATATGAAGAAATTCGTCAAACCAATATGGGTAAAATTCACCCAAGTGTGGATAAAGAGCGTGAAATGGAGATTGGTCCAAATCGTTGTGCAGTGCATGAATAATGAAATAAATAAAAAATGGAGGAATTGATGATGAATATAAAACAAGTGTTAGATGCGAAAGGTTTAGCATGTCCAATGCCGATTGTAAGAACGAAGAAAGCGATGGATACTTTACAAACTGGAGAAGTGTTAGAAATACAGGTAACGGATAAAGGATCAGTGAAAGATATTCCAGCGTGGGCAAATAAATGTGGCCATGACATCGTAAAGCTTGAAGAAGAAGGCGATGTGCTGAAGTTTTGGATTATGAAGGCGTAGTGAAGCAATAGTTTTGTAAATATAGAGAGGTTGGTTATATGAACACAATATTAAGTACACTTTTCATTGTACTTGCTGCATGGTTTGTTATTTCACGATTTTTACCAGTGAAAGGTGTTCAAAATATAAATGGCAAAGAATTGAAAAGTATAGTGGGGAAAAAGGGGAAGTATTTTATTGATGTCCGTACAGTAGGTGAATATAGAGGGAATCATATGAAAGGCTTTCAAAATATCCCCCTAAATGATCTGGCAAGTAAGGCGAATCAATTAGATAAGAATAAGGAAGTAATCGTTATTTGCCAAAGTGGAATGAGAAGTAAGCAAGCAGCAAAGATATTGAAAAAACTAGGGTTTCAGCAAGTAATAAACGTTTCAGGTGGTATGAATAGTTTGTGAGGAGGGACTTTAAAATGAAAGAAATGACTACAAAAGAATTAGAAGAAAAATTGTTGTGTAAAGAAGTGGTAAATATTGTGGACGTACGTGAAGTAGAAGAAGTAGCTGAAGGGAAAATTCCAGAAGCATGTAATATTCCACTAGGACTATTAGAGTTTCGTATGCATGAATTAAATAAAAATCAGGAATATATTATCGTTTGTCGTTCAGGCGGGAGAAGTGCAAGAGCTGTTCAATTTTTAGAAAGTTACGGTTTTCGAGTAATCAATATGGTAGGCGGTATGTTAGCTTGGGAAGGAAAAGTAGAATAGGGAGAAACAATTTTTTATAAATAAAAAAATACCCCTATAGGTAATTGAAGGGAGAACAATATGGAACAACAGAAGAAAACGACAATCGTGTTATTTAGCGGAGATTACGATAAAGCAATGGCTGCTTATATTATTGCAAATGGTGCAGCGGCGTATGATCAAGAGGTAACTATTTTTCATACTTTCTGGGGATTAAATGCTTTAAGGAAAGATGAACATGTGAATGTAAAGAAAACATTTATAGAAAAAGTATTTGGAAAAATGATGCCACGCGGTGCTGATAAGATGGGGTTATCTAAAATGAATTTTGCTGGTATGGGACCAAAGATGATTAAAGGCATTATGAAAAAACATAATGCAATGCCTTTGCCAGATTTAATTGATTTGGCAAAGGAACAGGGGATTAAACTTGTAGCTTGTCAAATGACAGTAGATTTATTAGGGTTAAAAGAGGAAGAGATTATGGAAGGGGTAGAGTTTGCAGGTGTAGGGGCATATTTAGCAGATGCTTCGGATGGGAATGTGAACTTATTCATTTAAATCACCTTCTTTTTAGAAGGAGGGGGATGTAAGGTGAGTTTAGTATTATTACTTTTTATAATTGGGTTTATAGGATCGTTTATATCAGGAATGGTTGGAATTGGCGGTGCAATTATTAACTATCCAATGATTTTATACATTCCAGTACTGTTAGGATTTACTGGCTATACGTCTCATGAAGTGAGCGGTATTACAGCGGTACAAGTATTCTTTGCAACTTTTGCAGGTGCGTGGGCATATCGGAAAAGTACTGATATGAATAAAACGTTAGTTGTGTATATGGGAGCTAGTATATTAATAGGAAGTTTTATAGGAAGTTTTAGTGCAAATCTATTAGATGAACATGCTGTAAATGTTGTTTATACAGTATTAGCGACCATTGCAGCTATGATGATGTTTGTACCGAAGAAAAATAATAGCGGAGCAATTAATTATAATAAATGGTTAGCAAGTGTGTTAGCGTTTATTGTAGGAGGTGTTTCGGGCATTATTGGAGCTGGCGGTGCATTTCTTTTAGTTCCTATTATGCTAGTTATTTTAAAATTACCATTGCGCATGACGATAGCAACATCTATCGCTATTACGTTTATTTCTTCAGTAGGGATTACGACTGGAAAAATGATTACTGGACAAGTAGTTGTGATTCCAGCTCTAATTATTGCGGTTGCAAGTATATTTGCTGCGCCACTTGGAGCACGAGTCGGGAAGAGGATAAATCAAAAAGCACTACAATATATGTTATCGATTTTAATTGTAGGCACCGCTGTTAAAATGTGGGTCGATATGCTATCAAAATAAAAGGATGGTGCTGCTTACAGCCCATCCTTTTATTTATTACCCGTAAACCCCACGGATTATAGTTTTAATTTATGCCCAAATAACTTTCATTAAGTTTTTATACTCGTCATTTGCTAATTTATATAGCATTCTTGTATGTTCAAAGACAAGTGCTGGATTAAAATTTGGTTCTGAGAATGCAAGAGATGTTGAAATATCAATTGCATTTTGCTTGTTTAATGTGAATTTTGCAAAGCGATAAGATGTATTTAATTCATTGATGACATGTAAAATATCATTTGTTGATGTTGCATCAGGCACGTGAGCAACATTGAAGCAGTATATATCCACCGTAGGATGTTCGTTTTGGAAAGCAGCGATAAGTTGAATTTTTGCGCCAGCTTCAGTCTCTAATCCTACTGAAAAATGAACAGAGCCATCATTTTCATCTATATTTTCTTCCATGTATATATCGTTGGATTTTAAGTAGTCTTTAAAATCTGAGATGTTATGTTTTACTGCAGCTTTCATATGTATGAGCCCCCTGATAATTGGAATAGATTGCTACTATTTATTATAATTTAAAAATATTAAAAAAGATAGTTAGAAAGTTCTGATTTTTGTATTTGGAAGAATAAAAAGAAGCGGTTCTCTACCTCCATAGAGAACCGCTTCTATATTATTCATTGTCATTAGACGATGTTTCTGTACCTTCACTACTATTTTCATTTTTGCTTGATTTGTGCTCGTTCTTATTTTCAGACTTAGATTCTTTTGTCTTTTTCGAATCAGAGTCTGAGTCAGACTTTGTATATGCAGGTAGTCCAAGATGAGTACGAAGTTCATTTGTAACATTAGCTAATTCTTTTTTATCTGGATTGTAATAGTAAGTTCGACCACCACCAGCAGATTTGCTACAAGTATCGTCACCTTTTGCCATATAGCAATCATCACCTTGGATTTGTAATTTCTCAATTTCCGAATCCGATCCATATTTATAGAATGAAAGCATATCATCAAATGTTAAGTTTGTAACGAATTGTCCGTTAATATCATCAATGATGCTGCCAACTTTTGTTACAGAACCAACACTTGTTAGTTTCTTTAAAATAGCCTCGATAACGAGTTGTTGACGTTGTCCACGCATTGCATCACTATCGATGTGTCTTGTTCTAGCAAGAGCAAGAGCTTCTTCGCCATTTAACTTTTGAACACCTTTTTCTAGGTGAATTGCCTCAGCATTATCATTGCTATCTTGCTCAGTAAATTCAACTGGTACATCAACTTCAACACCGCCCAAGTCATCGACGATTTTTATAAATGATTTAAAGTTAAATTTCACAAAATAATCAACAGGAACATTCATTAATTTTTCAACTGCATCAATGCTTGCTTGTGGTCCACCATTTTTTCCATTTTTAGCAGAACCGAATGCATGAGCGTGTGTAATTTTATCTTTTTTCTTTTCTATTGGAATATAAGTATATGTGTCACGTGGGATACTTAATAGTTTAACAGTTTTGCTATCTTTATTAAATGTTGCAAGTAAAAGCGCGTCTGTTCTTATAGCTTCACCATATTCTTTTCCACGGACATCGCTTTCATCAACACCCATTATTAAAACAGAGACATTGTTTGTAATAGGTTTTACAGCCTTATCACGTAAATCAGATTTATCACCGCGTGCTAAATCGTGTGCGGCATTTCGAACAGCAGAAGATGCTTTATTTACTAAAAACCAAGTATAACCGCCGCCTATTAATAAAACGAATAGTATAGCGCTTATAATAATTTTTATTTTTTTCTTATTTTTTTTCGGTTTATTGCGTGTATTTTCTTGCAAAGATGGGTTTTGCTCCATTTCCTGTACTCCTTCATTTGGATTGAAATACGACACTCATATCCACTTATTATAATGAAATTTAGCGAAAAAAAACATTACAAATCATTTACATTTCGTAAAAATTCAATTTATTTATAAAAAGTCAGATTTTCTATATGTTATTTTTTAGATGTAGAATAAGTATAAGGGCTTTTAGTAGAAATGAAAATATATATTATGAGAAAGTGATAGGGAAGTAAGATTTGTTGAAATATAGCCAAGAAGAAATGAGTAAGCTTACTTATTTCTTCTATATAATAAAGAAGAATTTGACGGATAAAGGAGAGAGCATAATGAATCATACATCATTCCGAGCAATCATTGTGAACGAAAAGGAAAATCATCAGTTTGTAAGAAAAGTTGTTGAGAGAGAAGTAAGTAGTTTACCTGAGGGAGACGTATTCATACAAGTTCATTATTCTTCATTAAATTATAAAGATGCTCTTTCAGCTACTGGTAATAAAGGTGTTACGAGAACATATCCTCATACGCCAGGAATTGATGCAGCAGGAGTGGTTGTAAGTAGTAAAGATGCTACCATTAAGGCAGGAGATCAAGTCATTGTAACGGGATATGATTTAGGGATGAATACTTCTGGTGGTTTCGGAGAGTATATTCGCGTGCCATCATCTTGGATTGTCCCTTTACCAGAGGGAATGTCATTAAAGGAAAGTATGATGTACGGAACAGCAGGTTTTACAGCGGCTTTATCAGTATATAAGCTTATGAGAGCAGGTATAACCCCTAGTATGGGGGATGTTTTAGTAACGGGTGCTACAGGCGGCGTAGGGAGTGTAGCTGTAAGCATTTTAAGTAAGTTAGGGTTTAACGTAGTAGGAGCGACAGGGAAAATGGAAGAGGAAGATATGCTACTACGTCTAGGCGCGAAAAAAGTGATTCATCGCGCGGAATTGAATGATGAATCAGGAAGACCAATGTTAAAAGGGATATACGCGGGGGTTATCGATACTGTAGGTGGACGTATGTTAGAAACAGCTTTAAAAACAGTAAAGTATGGTGGTTGTGTAACGACATGCGGTAATGTGGCAGGTCAGCAATTACAAACAACGGTATATCCGTTTATTTTACGAGGCATAAGCCTTTTAGGGATAGATTCTGTGCAATGTCCAGCAGATGTGAGAAGTGATGTGTGGACGCTTTTAGCGAATGAATGGGGAAATAAAGAGTTACTATCTTATACAGAGGAATGTACATTAGAAGAACTAGAGAAGAAGTTTGCAATTATATTGCAAGGAAAGTTAAAAGGAAGAACAGTTGTTAAAATATAATGAAAAAAGAGACGCTTAAGTTAGCGTCTCTTTCTTATCATAATGATTGTTTTAAATTGATTTTACCTTGTTCACCTAAAACACCATCAGCAATATTTACAGCGTGATCACCAATGCGCTCTAAGTTACTTACCATATCAACGAAGATGATACTTGCATCACCTGAACAGCTACGTTCGTTCAGACGTAATACGTGACGTTTACGAAGAACACGTTCCATTTGATCGATTTTACGTTCTTTTGCAATAACAGTTTGAGCTAGTTCAGTATCGAAGTTTGTTAAAGCTTCAACTGAGTCTTGCAGTGTTGAAATAGTTAATTCTAGCATTTCGTTTAATTCAGCTAATGCTTCATCTGATAGTGAAACACGGTTTGAAATTTGGAAATCTACAAGTTCTACAAGGTTTTCTACATGATCACCCACACGTTCAATATCTCCAACAACACCTGCTAAAACGGAATGTTTTTCAGAATCCGTAGGTGAAAGTGGCTTTTCTGATAGTAAAACTAAATACTCGGTAATTTTTTTATCTAAATTGTTAATAGCTCCTTCTAATTGAGTAGCCATGTCAGCGTGTTTTTTATCTTGTGTGTTCAAAAATTGGTTTGCTTCTTTTAATCCATGTAATGAAAACTCAGCCATACGAATAATCTCTTTTTGTGCTTCTGTTAATGCGATAGCAGGAGATTGTTCAATAAAGATTGGATTTAAATGTTGCGGTTTGAAGTCAATAGCTGCATCTTCCCCGCGAATAATTTTTGTTACAATCCATGCTAATACTGCAATAAACGGAAATTGAATAATAGTATTCGTTACGTTAAACGTTCCATGTGCAAATGCAATTGTCATTTCTGGATTCAAGTTTAATGACGTTTGGAAGTATAGAATTAAATTTGTAAAAGGTATTAATAAAATTGTAAAGATGATTGTACCGACGATATTAAAGATAACGTGAACTAATGCTGCGCGTCTTGCAGCAATTGAAGTACCGATTGCTGCTAATACAGCTGTAATTGTTGTACCGATGTTATCACCAAACAATACAGGAAGGGCAGCTTGTAAATCGATTGCACCTTGACCGAATAGTTCTTGTAAAATACCGATTGTTGCACTTGAACTTTGTACAATTAAAGTAAAGACTGTACCAACAACAATACCTAAAATTGGATTATCACTCATGCTAACTGTTAATTCTTGGAATGATTCTAAAGAGCGAAGAGGTTTCATGCCTGTGCTCATTAATTCTAAACCGAAGAATAACATACCAAAACCGAATATAACTTGACCTAAAGAATGTACTTTTTTATTTTTAAAGAAGAATAGTAAGATTGCTCCAACTGCCATAATTGGAAGAGCATATTCTCCGATTTTAATTCCGATAATAAATGCAGTAACCGTCGTACCGATGTTTGCACCCATAATAACACCGATTGCTTGTCTTAATGTCATAAATCCGGCACTTACAAGTCCGACTGTTAAAGCGGTTGTTCCTGAACTGGATTGGATTAATACAGTAACTAACATACCAGCTAGTACACCCATTAGTGGGTTTGTTGTAAAGCGATCTAGAATATCGCGAAGACGATCTCCAGCTGCTTGTTGCAGTCCATCGCCCATGTATTTAATCCCGAATAAGAAAATACCTAATCCACCAATGAACTGGAAGATCATATCTTGAACATTATATTCCACGCATTCCACTCCTTAAATTTCATGTACGATGTAATTATTAACTGAACCTTGAGTTACTGTAAACGGTTTGCTAGTAAAATTTACACTAAATTTACAAAGAGAAGAAAAGTTTACAATCCCTTAAAGAAACAGCTGTATTTTATTGGTTTACATCTTATTTAAATCTTAATTTTGTAAAGAAATCACACTTTTTAGAATAATATTGTTCAGTCGAATATCAAGGAAAGCGTCTGCGAGTTCATCGTATATTTTTTGAGGAAAGTTAAAAAAATATGTAGGAAAATGCATGTAGTTTTATAATAGCAAAGCGAGGAAAAACAATTTTTTTAACACGATAAAAAAGCCACTGAATTATCCAGCAGCTTTTTCCGTGTTTTTATCGCCATGCTTTTGTTTTCTTATGCTTGTAATGTAAATGAAGAGAAAAGCAATAAGTAATAGAGAGGAGTAACGATATACAGTTGCATAGTTTGTAAAGTGAGCAATAAATCCAAATATAATTGCTCCAGCGCCTATTCCAAGGTCAAATGCGGAGAAAAATGTAGCAGTTGCTACGCCGCGTCGATGGGGTGCTACGCCGTCAATCATCCATGCTTGTAGTGCAGGTTGGATCGCTCCAAAACCACTTCCGTAACATGCTGCAGCAATAATTAAGCTCGGAATTGTCGTCGTATACGACAATAAAATAATGCCTGTAAACGTTATAATAACTCCCGGAATGATGACGAATGTATGCCCTTTCGCATCATATAGCTTTCCAGAGAATGGACGAGTCACAGCGATTGCTAGTGCGTTACATAAAAAGAAGAGACTAATATCAGCTATGCCGACTTCTGTAGCAAATAGTGTGATAAAACTTCCGATTCCTCCGTACATTAATGTAATACATAATATTAATAATGAAGGAAGTAAAGCTTTACGCTCAATAAATCCATCGAGAAAAGTACTAGATGATTGTTGTGGCGGCTGTTTCGTTTTTTGGATTTGAAGTAGCTTCGTTAATATTAATGAAACAATTGTGCACGATAATGCACATAAAAAAAGAATTGTGAAATTATATGTTTGCATAAGCCATAGTCCGATAAGTGGACCGAGGGCCATTGCAATTGTTCCAGAAAGGCCAAAATATCCCATGCCTTCTCCGCGGCGAGCTGAGGGAATTAAATCAGAAACGACAGTTCCATATGTAGTCGTTGTAATACCGAAACCAGCTCCGTGTAAAATACGAACAGCAAGCAAGAGAAAGATTGTTGAGGCGAAAAGGTAACTGCCCATAGCGAGTAAACAAATAGCAGTACCGATCATTAAAATGATTTTTTTATTAAATTTTTGCAAGGCGTTCCCAGTTAGCGGTCTAACAAAAAGTGCCGCAACGGTAAACATGCCGACAACAAATCCGATATTGGAACTTGTGCCACCAATTTCTTTCACATAAACAGGTAAGGTTGGAATTAACATTTGAAACCCTAAAAACATACATAAGTTTGCAAAAATTAAAGCAACAAACTCTTTTGTCCATAACGGCTCTCGTTTTACGAGTATTGCTTCTCCCATATATTCATCCCCTATATAAAATTTTTCCGCTATTAACGGGCAGTAAAACTCCCACCTCAAAATCGGACTGGAGCAAAGAAGTTAGGTGGGAGATCAACTGCCCGTAAAAGCCCGATTGGTTCAACTAATAATCAGTGGGGGATGAACACCCCCCTCACTGATTAAAGTTTCACTTTATCTCTTTTCTTTCGAGTATATGTATTGGCCAATGAAACAGTCAAGGAAGGTGTCTTGAAAACGGATAACAATTTTTAAGATGAAAAACTGACAAATTTGTGTAAAAGCTACACAACTAAGAAAAAAAGATGTAAAGTATAGATGTATAGACTTGTAGGTGTTAAGAACGATAGAAATTATTTTTTCTTTAAAGAAAGCGGATTCAAAAGAGTAGTGAACAAGAAGGGGATATATACTTTTTCACTACATATATTTGAAAAGGTTTACAATATGATGAAGAAAGAGGCGTGTACATATGAGACGATTAGGTATTTCTATTTATCCAGAACATTCAACAGTAGAGAAAGATAAGGAGTATTTAACATTAGCAAGTAAATATGGATTTACACGTGTGTTCACATGTTTATTATCTGTGGATGGAGAAAAAGAGAAAATTATAGAAGAATTTAAAGAAACGATCTCTCATGCGAATGCATTAGGGTTCCAAGTATTAGTTGATATTAGTCCATCTGTTTTTGAACAATTAGGTATTTCGTATAATGATTTATCATTCTTCCATGAATTAGGTGCGTACGGTATTCGTTTAGATGTCGGTTTCTCAGGATTAGAAGAATCAATTATGACTTATAATGCATATGGTTTGAAAATTGAGATTAATATGAGTAATGGTACGAAGTATGTAGATAACATTATGAGTCATAGACCAAATCGTGAAAATTTAATTGGTTGTCATAATTTTTATCCGCATCGTTATTCAGGGTTATCATACGATCATTTCATTAAATGCTCGAAACAATTTAAAGATTACGGTATGAGAACGGCTGCTTTTATTTCATCATTTGATGCAACATACGGACCTTGGCCAGTAACAGAAGGGTTATGTACATTAGAGCAGCATCGTGAATTACCGATGACAACACAGGCGAAGCATTTATTCGCGACGGAATTAATTGATGATGTTATTATTGCAAACGCATATGCGTCAGAAGAAGAATTACAAGCACTAGGTGCATTAAATAAAGAAAAACAAGCATTTGATATAGAACTATATGATACAACGACAGAACTAGAAAGAATTATCGTATTAGACGAACCACATTTTTATCGAGGAGATGTATCTGAATATATGATTCGTTCTACACAAAGTCGTGTGAAATATAAAAAAGAAGAGTTTAAACCTCATAATACGCGCGAAATTAAGCGTGGAGATTTATTAATTGACAATGAGCAATATGGCCAGTATAAAGGTGAATTACAAATTGCATTAAAAGATATGGTGAATACAGGAAAAACAAATGTAGTTGGTCGAATTGTAGAAGAAGAGATTTTCTTACTAGACTATTTACAAGCATGGGATAAATTCGGATTCACATTAAAGAAATAGAGAGAATATAAAGGGGAAAAACTACTGATTTCAGCAGCGTTTCCCCCTTTATATATAAAGAGCGAGAGGAAGAGCTATGACAAAGGTGCATCAGCGATTAATTTCTATTTTAGAGGAATTTTTAGAAGAGAAATCGATGTTAAATCGAGCTTTTTTAGCGGGCCGTTTACATGTATCAACGAAGACGATTCAAAAGGATATAAAATTATTAAATGATATATTGGAAGAAAACGGAGCGAAAATCGAATCGCAAAGAGGGAATGGGTACGAATTAGAAATTATACAAAAGAAGAAATTTGAAGACTTTTGTGTGAGTCTATTTCAAAAACAGACGGAAAAGATCCCAACTTCTTATGAAGAAAGAATAGCGTACATTCTGCAGCGTGTTTTAATGACAGAGGAATATGTGAAGCTTTCAGAATTAGCGGAAGAGATGTATGTGAGCAAATCAACGGTCAATTTAATTATGAAAGATGTTACAGATATATGTGGTCGCTATAAATTACAAATTGAGAAGAGACCGTATTATGGTATACGTATTGTTGGAGAGGAATTTAATATTCGTTCTTGTTTATCACAATATGGTTTCCCGCGTTATGACCATACTCCGTTTCATGAGCAATTTGAGCAGACGGAGACATATTTATCGCTACCTCATATATCACTCATTCGTTCAATTATATTAAAGTATATTGAAGGCGGAACAATATATTTATCTGATATAGAAATTGATAATTTAGTCATTCATATTGCAATTGCATTAAAGCGTTGTCAAAGTCAACATTATATGAAAGGACTACATGCGGAGCAATCAGAACTTATAATAAAGAAAGAATATACAATTGCGAAGCAGATTTTAGGAGATTTAGAGAAAGAGTTAAAATTTTCATTTCCAGAAGAAGAAGTATTATATGTGACGATGCATTTATTAAGTACTGCTGTTACAACGAGAGGTCGCTATGAAAATGTAGAAGAGCTATTAGGGAAAGATATATATGCATTTATGCAACATATTCTTTTTAAAGTAGCGGAAGAACGGAATCTTATTTTTTATTATGATGAAGAATTATTATTTGGATTTGGTATTCATTTAAAAACGTTATTAAATCGTTTGAAGTATAAGTTAAATACGAGGAATCCTCTTTTGGCAGAAGTGAAAAAGAATTATCCGTATGCTTTTGAAGTTGCGGTTCTTGTTGGAGATATCATTGGTGAATATATGGGTGAATCGATTCCTGAAAGTGAAATTGGTTATATTGCAATTCACTTCGGCGGAGCGATGAGCCGTTTGCAGGAGCAGAATCAAAAGAAAAGATGCTTATTAGTTTGTGCGACTGGTCAAGGAAGTGCACAACTATTAAAATATAAAATTTTATCACAGTTCCGAGATAAATTAGAGATTGTAGGTATTACAGGCTATTATCAATTGAAAGTAGAAGATCTTTATAAAGAAAAAATAGATTGTATTATTAGTACGATTCATATACCGAGTGGCTTGCCTGTTCCAGTTATAAAAGTGAATTCAATATTTGATGATAAAGAGATTAAATCGATTGGTCAGCGATTGTTTACGCATGTGAATACTAGTGTGCAGCCTTATATTAAGGAAGATTTAATCTTTTTAAATCATAGTGCTTCTACGAAAGAGGATGTTATTCAGTTTTTATGTGAGAAAGCTGCTGAGAAACGCTATGTACCAAAAAACTTTTATGCTTCTGTTATGGAAAGAGAAAATACGTCTCCGACAGCGGTTGGGAATTCAGTTGCAATCCCGCATCCGATGCAGTTATTAAGTGAGGAAACTTTTTTGATGTTTTGCACACTTGAAAAGGCTGTTGATTGGGGAGATAAAAAAGTACAAGTAATTATTTTATTTAGTGTAAAGCGCAATAATAATGAAGATTTGCAAAGGCTTTATGATTTTTTATATGATATTATGTCTAGTCAAACTACGATAGAGAAACTTACTCAGACCGAGTTAATTGAAGATTTTCAAGAGATTTTATTATCATTTTGAAAAAGTATATAAAAACTTCCGTTACATAACGGAAGTTTTTTATGTTTAATTGTATGCGTTTTCATAATAAGATAAAAACATAGAAAACATATAGCTTGGGGGAATTTAAAATGGCTGATATGCAAACTCCATTTGCATTAATTTTACATGGTGGCAATGCGAGAAGTGCGGCGCTTGAAGCAATTGCTTTTGCAAGACAAGGAGATTTCGGGAATGCCAGTGAAAAGATGAAACTTGCTAGTGAGGAAATTTCATCAGCTCATCGCATTCAAACGGATTTAATTCAAGAAGAGGCAAGAGGAAATCATGCAGAAATCAGTTTACTGTTAGTGCATGCGCAAGATCATTTAATGAATGCAATTACAGTAAAAGAACTGGCTGAAGAATTTATTGCTCTTCATAAACGAGTAGAAGAGAAAGTGACAGTATAAGATGTACATTTTATTATGTTGTGCAGCAGGTATGTCAACGAGTATGGTCGTAAGAAAAATGCAAGAAGAGGCAAAGAAACAGGGGAAGAATTATAAAATTAAGGCAGTTGATTCAGAACTAGTGAAGCTTGAAATTAAGGAAGCCGATGTCGTTTTAATTGGCCCACAGGTGAAATATTTATTTCCAGCTGTAGAGTTTCTTGCAAATTCATACAATATACCAGTTGCGATCATAGACCAACGAGATTATGGAATGTGTGATGGTTTGAAAGTGCTTAAGCAAGCGGAACAATTAGTTTTAGCATAATTATATCTTTTTAAATATAAACATTATAATGTTATAAAGTTTATTTCATTCTTTTATAGTAGAGAGGAAGAGGAGGGCTATTGATGAATGGGTTTATGAGTTTTATGGAACAAAAGATTATGCCAACAACGCAAAAAATTGCAGGACAACGACATTTATTAGCAATTCGAAATGGGGTTATTTCTACATTACCGTTAACGATCGTCGGATCATTTTTCGTCATCTTTTTAAATTTACCGATTGATGCATATATGGAATGGATCGCACCGTTTCGCCATATTTTAGATATTCCATTCCGATTTACAGTAGGACTAATGGCATTATACGCAGCGTTTGGTGTAGGGGCTTCGCTCGCGAACTTTTATCAGCTCAATCAGTTAAGTGCAGGGTTATTATCTGTACTCGCCTTTTTACTAGCATCAGTTGAACCAATTCAAATTACGAAAGCTGTACCAGGTGTTATTGATGCAGGTAGATACATTTCAATAGGAACATTAAGTGCAACGTCTTTATTCGGCGCAATCGTTACAGCTTTAATTGCAGTAGAAATTTATCATTTTATGATTAAGCATAATATCTCGATTAAATTACCAGATAGTGTACCACCAGCAGTTTCAAATTCGTTTGCAGCATTAATTCCAACATTAGTAGTTATTCTTTTATTCTGGGGCATTCGCTACGGTTTGAAATTTGATGTAAATACAACAATTACATATTTAATCGCACCATTAAAATCAGTATTAGTAGGAAATAATTTATTCGGCGGTTTATTAACAGTATTCTTAATCGTGTTCTTCTGGTCATTCGGTATACATGGCCCTGCGATTTTAGGACCGATTATTCGTCCAATGTGGGATTCAGCAATTCTTGAAAATATGGAAGTGTTCACGGCTACAGGAAATGCACATCAGTTACCAAACTTATTTACAGAGCAATTCATTCAATGGTTCGTATGGATTGGCGGATCAGGTTCAACGTTAGCTTTAGTCATTATGTTTATGTTCTCTAAATCTAAGTTCCTAAAAGAGTTAGGGAGATTATCATTCGTACCAGGTTTATTCAATATTAACGAACCAATTATTTTCGGGGCACCAATTGTAATGAACCCAATCTTAATTATTCCGTTCGTTATTACACCGTTAGTGACAACGACAGTATCATATTTCGCAGTTGTTTCAGGTATGATTCCACTTATGATGGCGAAACTGCCATTTACGATGTTAGCACCGATTGCAGCGGTGATTAGTACGGACTGGACAATTATGGCTGGTGTACTTGTACTTGTTAACTTTGTTATCTCATTCGTTATTTACTATCCATTCTTCAAAATGTATGAGAAACAACAATTAGCAGGAGAGGAGAAAACAGAATGCTCGGAGCAATTATCATCTTAATTACATTCGTGGTCGGACAGTGTATTGCCCATTATTCGAAATGGGTACAAAGTAAATCTTTATTAGTGTTACTACTCGTATCAGTTTTATTTATCGGTTGTTCAATGGGTGCATATGTAATGTTAGGATTGCAATCACCGTACGTAATTATTGTACCAACGATTTTATGTGCAACTTGTTTATCTGCAAAATATAGATTTACGAGCATAGCATTAATACAACGTGTGAAGGAGATGCAAAAGCATGGAGCGTAAATTAGGAATTTCACTTTATCCAGAACATTCAACGAAAGAAAAAGATATGGCTTATATTTCCGTAGCGGCACGACATGGTTTTTCAAGAATATTTACTTGTTTGTTATCTGTGAATCGTCCGAAAGAAGAAATTATAGCTGAATTTAAAGAGATTATTAATCACGCAAAAGATAACAATATGGAAGTTATTTTAGATGTAGCTCCGGCGGTATTTGATCAACTTGGTATTAGTTATAGCGATCTATCATTCTTCGCAGAGTTAGGTGCAGACGGTATTCGATTAGATTTAGGTTTTGACGGACTAACTGAAGCGAAAATGACGAATAATCCGTACGGTTTAAAAATCGAGTTAAATGTAAGTAACGATATTGCTTACTTAGAAAATATTCTTTCGCATCAAGCGAATAAATCAACTTTAATTGGTTGCCATAACTTTTATCCGCAAAAATTTACTGGTCTTCCGTATGATTATTTCATTCGCTGTAGTGAACGCTTTAAAAAACACGGTATTCGCACGGCAGCATTTATTACGTCACATGCAGCTAACATCGGTCCATGGGATATTAATGACGGATTATGTACGCTAGAAGAGCATCGTAACTTGCCGATTGAAGTACAAGCGAAACACTTATGGGCGACAGGGCTTATTGATGACGTTATTATCGGAAATACCTATGCGAGTGAAGAAGAGTTAGAGAAACTAGGAAACTTAAATCGTTACATGTTACAGCTAAAGGTAAACTTTGTAGACGAAGCGACTGAAGTAGAGAAGAAAGCGACACTGCAAGAATTACATGTAAGACGCGGCGACATAACAGAATATATGGTGCGTTCTACAGAAGTACGTAAAAAGTATAAAGACTATGACTTCCCAGTGCGAGAAAGTGTATTACAGGAAAGAGGGCAAGTTGTAATTGGAAACAACTCATTTGGTAAGTATAAAGGTGAACTTCAAATCATTCTAAAAGAAATGCCGATAGATGAACGGAAAAATATTGTCGGTACAATTGCAGAAGAAGAGTTATTCTTACTAGATTATGTAGGAGCTTGGACACAGTTTACTTGTGTGGAATAGGGTAGGGCAGGAGAGGATGCTATGACATCCTCTTTTTTCTGTTGAAATAGTAATCTATCGTATATAGAATGCAAAGAGATAGATTTAATTTGGACGGGAGAGAAGGAGATGGAAGGGTATATAGATGATTTATTAAGGCGGATGGCTATAGATATATGGCATCGTGCGTATGATGAAGCAAAAGCGTTAAATGACTTATTAATTTTTCCTTATTTACAGGGGAAGTTAAGCAAAGCAAAAAAGGTATCTATGAAGAAAGATATTTATTATTTAATGACGAAACTTGCTATTAATACGAAAGAAATTTGTATTGCAGATTATCTTATAGATTGTTTGGAATATGAAGACAGTCCGACTTTGTTAAGTGAATTGCTTAGTAATATTTATACATTACCAGTAGTAAGTAGTACAAATAAAATTATTCCTTATATTTATCATAAAAACGATAGTGTTCGTTTTTTACATAAGTTTGTTGATCGTGAAGAAGTTTTAAAGACATTTGATAAAGTGTACAAAAAACGAGGGAATTTATTTATGTCAGAGCGAAAGTGGCTTCGAGACAACATTGCTTACTTTCAAGAGAAAGATAGAATGTGAGAATCATAAAAAAAGAGTCAGCCTCAATAATAAGACTGACTCTTTTTTATATGCTAACTAGTTTAATACTTTAACTGTAACTGTTTTACGTCCCCAGTTACTAGATGTGCCTTTATCTGGCATTAAAACATCGATTTTATTTCCTTTAATAGCTCCACCAGTATCACCAGCGATTGCTACTCCGTAACCTTCAACCCATACTTTTGAACCTAATGGAATGACACTTGGGTCAACTGCAATAAGTTTCATGTTTGGATTAGCTGTTAAGTTGTGACCTAAAGCTGATTTTACTTGGTCGCCTGCTTTATAACCATTTTCAAGTGGATCTGCTGTGTAAGCAGTTGCTACAACGCGTAGTTCACGAGAAGATGATGGTGCACTTGTTTCAGTTTCTTTTGCAACAGGTTGTTGTGTAGCAGGTTTTTGAGCTTTAGCCGCTTCACGAGCTTTAGTTGCCTCTTGAGCTTTAGCTGCCTCACGAGCTTCAGCTGCTTCTTGAGCTTTAGCTGCTTCACGAGCTTTAGCTGCCTCTTGAGCTTTAGCCGCTGCTTGAGCTTCAGCTGCTTCTTGAGCTTTAGCTGCTTCACGAGCTTTAGCTGCTTCTTGAGCTTTAGCTTCTGCTTGAGCTTCAGCTGCTGCCTGAGCTTTAGCTGCTTCTTGAGCTTTAGCTGCTTCACGAGCTTTAGCTGCTTCTTGAGCCTTAGCTTCTGCTTGAGCTTCTGCCGCTTCACGAGCTTTAGTTGCTTCTACTGCTTTAGCTTTTGCTTGAGTTTCAGCTACTTCCTGAGCTTTAACTGCTTCACGAACTTTAGCTGTATCTTGAACTTGAGTTGTTTTTTCAACTTTAGCTACTGGTTGAACTTTAACTGGTGCTTTACCTGTTAAGTAAGGAACATGAACATAAGCTGTTTTTCCGTTATATTCAAATTGAATCCAATCATTTTGTACTTGGTGTGTTGTTTCAATTACATCATCTTTTTTCAACTTACCAAGAATCTCTGAGTCTGTGTTTGCTCCAGCACGTACGTTTAATACGTTTGCTGTTACGTAGTAAGTGTCTTTTGTATAGTCAGCGCTTATGAAAGCTTCTTTACCGCTATTCAATTGAACTTTTGACCAACCATTTTCTGTATGTAAAACATTTACTTTATATCCATCTAATAATTTTCCTACAACTTTTGATTCAGTAGTTGGGTTTTCTCGTACGTTTAGTACGTCAGTCGTTACGATTGTTTCTGCTTTAGCAGATGTTGTGAAAATCCCAAGACCAAAAACCGCTGCTGTTGCTATACCCATAAATTTTTTCATAATAGCCTCCATTGCATTTGTTTTCGTTGACCTCATTATAGCAACCATTATTTTCTTATTTGCGAAAAACATAAAATTACAAAGCTTTCGTAACGGGGCATTAATATTCTGTAACAATTCCATAAATATCCTGATAGCGCTTCCTTGTTGTTTTTTGGCGTATTAAGGCATATGAAACACAAAATGAGTAGCATTTCAATTACTGTAACGTTAATAATGTTACAGTAATATTTCTTGATGATATCTATGGTGTTACAAAAGTAGCGTATTTTACTGTTTGAATGGAAATTTAGTTATGAAACGATAATCTTTTTAGGCATGAAAATATATAAATGAGGTGAAATTTAATAAAATATCGATATAATTGTTACAAAATCAGTCGAAGTATGGAAAAAATTACGCCTTGATTTTCGTCTGTTACATAGTATTTTTGCAATAATAGAATTAGATAATAGCCTTAGTATCTATAAATAATGAAGAGTATTAGAATGATAGTTGTAACGTGAAACATATATAATAGAAGAAACTCAATTTAGTAGATGAATAAAAAACGCAGGAGTGTAAACTCCTACGTTTTTTATTCATATCGTAAACATTCAATTGGATCCAGTTTTGCAGCTTTGTTAGCTGGTAGTAGACCGAATATAATACCAATTAACATAGAGATACCTACTGCAAGAAGTCCAAGTTCTTTTGAGACAACGAGTGGCCATCCGGCAAAGATGGAGACGATCCAAGCGAAGAAGATGCCGAGCGTGAATCCGATGAAACCACCTAGTCCTGTTAAAATACAAGATTCAATTAAGAATTGTGTTAATACTTTACCACGCGTTGCACCAAGTGCTTTACGAATACCAATTTCACGTGTACGTTCTGTTACAGATACAAGCATGATGTTCATTACACCGATACCACCAACAAGTAAGGAGATAGCAGCAATACCACCGAATACCATTTTCATCATACCGATAGATTCGTCTAATTGCTTCGTAAATTCACCTAAGTCCTGTGCTTTGAATTTATTTTCAAATTTAGGAGATTTCATTTCGTTTAAAACAGAAACGGCTTGTTTTTCTACACTTTTACGCTCTGTTGGGGAGGTCATTGTTAATTTTACAGAGTCATACTCAGTTACTCCTGAAATGACAGGGACATTTTCAAGTGACGTATACCCTTCAGCCATAGCCATTCCGAATTCATTTTTCGTTTCGTACACACCGACTACCTTATACGGCTTTCCTTTTATATCAGTGTATAAATTTGATTCCCAACCATTAAATAATTTATTGAAAGCTTCTTCATTTAATATAACAGCAGGAATTGCTTGTGTTAATTCGCTGTCGTTTAATTCGCGACCGTGAACTAATTTTATTTTCGAATCTGTCATGAAGTCGCCTGTTCCACCTATTAAATCAAGCGAGACATCTTTTGAACCAGAAGCTGCTTTTACTTTCATACGTACATCTGGATACACATCCTTAACGCCTGGAACAGTTTGAAGACGTTTTAGCATATCAGCTGTAATTTTGGCAATATCTGTTCCATAGTCAGAGTTATCGTAGTAAATCGTTATTTCATTATCTTTTCCTTGGCCTAATTCTTTTTTAAACTTTGCGTTTGTACCATCACCCATTGAAATGATAGTAATGATAGCGCTAATACCGATAATAATACCTAACATCGTTAAGATAGAACGCATTTTATGAGCAAAGATAGAGGAAAGGGCCATGCGTATATTTTCACTCGTGTTCAAAATTAACCTCTCCAATCTTGGACGATATTTCCGTCACGAATTACAATTTGACGTGCTGCAGCTTCTCCAATTTCACGATCGTGGGTAATCATAATGATTGTTGAGCCTTGTTTGTTTAATTCGTAAAAGAGGTCCATAATTTGTGTACTCGTTTTCGTATCAAGTGCTCCCGTCGGTTCATCGGCTAAAATGAACTTTGGATTATTTACGATTGCACGTGCAACTGCGACACGCTGTTTTTGTCCACCTGATAATTCGTTCGGTAAGTGAGTAGCACGATCAGCTAAACCTACTTTTGTTAAAGCTGCTAGTGAGCGTTCACGTCGCTCTTTTTTATCAACACCTGCATAAATAAGAGGCAATTCAACATTTTGCATTGCTGTAAGTCTCGGTAATAACATAAAGTTTTGGAATACGAATCCGATTTCTTTATTACGGACATGTGCAAGTTCTGTTTCAGACATGTTTGAAATGTTTTGTCCAGCCAGCTCGTACGTACCTGTCGTCGGTTTATCTAAGCAACCGATAATGTTCATTAATGTTGATTTACCAGAACCAGAAGGTCCCATAATAGAAGTGAATTCTCCTTGGTTCAGTGTTACGTCAATTCCATGTAATATTTGAACGGATTCTGTACCATTTTGGAAGGATTTCGTGATGCCTTTTAAGTTAATCACTGGGCGACAACCTCCATACCATCTTTTAAGTCTTTTTCAGGTTTAGAGATAATTTCCTCGCCTTTTTTCACTCCAGAAACTTTTGCTTCGCTATCAGTTTCGAATTCAACAGTAACTGCTTGTTCTTTCGCTTTACCGTCTTTTACAACGAAGACAACATTTTTATCACCTTTTTTCACGATACTGCTTTTCGGAACAATTGTACCAGTTGCTTCGCCAGATTTACTTGTTACGTAAACGTGGAAGCCGTTTTGTAGTTCGTCACTATTATCTAATGTGACAGTGAATTGATAGTTAGAAACAGTTTTATTTTCATCCATGCTCTTTAAAGGTGTAGAACCGATTTCTGTTACTTTTCCTGTCCAAGTCTTACCAGCGACAGTTTTTGATGAAACAGTTACTTCTTGCCCAACTTTCATACTAGCAAGCTCATATTCAGAAAGTTGACCTTTTACTTTAAATTGACCAGCGTGACGAAGAGTAATTCCGCTCATACCTGTTTTTTCGTCAGCAGTTTTTACGATATCATCAATTACGCCATCAGCAGGACTTGTTACAGAAAGAGTGTTTACTTTCTCTTTTGCTGCTTTAATCATTTCATCAGCTTTTTCAACTTCAAACTTTTTCATTTCAAGTTGTGATTCTAATTGCCCAACTTCAACTTCTGATGCTTTTAATGCTTCAGCAGGAAGGCCTGCATTTTTATCTTTTTGTAATTTTTGTTTCGCTGCATCAATTTGTTTTTGGAACAATGTTACTTCTTTTTGTGCGATTTTCTTTTGCATTTCTGCTTCTGTTATACCTTGTTTCGCAGTCGGATCATTGTATTTAAATAGAAGCTGACCCTTTTTCACTTCATCGCCTTTTTTAACAGCTAATTCATATGTTCCTTTTGTTGGATCGAATGAAATAGTTTCAATTCCATTTGGAATAACTTCGCCACCAAATTTTTGCGCGTTTTGGATTTGTTTTTCAGTTACTTTATATCCGCTATATGCCATTGCTACTTCTGAACCGCCACCAGCAAATGCAAAGTATGATCCAGCTGCAATTCCGATTGCTACTACACTAGTAATTAACACTTTATTTTTCTTCTTCATCTATTTATCACCTTTTCGTTCGTTTTAGTATCTACATTAAGTATAGAAGAGGTAAAGAATCTGACAAATCGTTTTAGCTTACAATAACCTTACAGTTTTGTAAGGTATGAATATGTAAATGTAAGGTAGAGGTTGTCCTAGTGTAAGCAAATGAATTGACTCGTCGTTTCTTTCTTACAATAATATTGTATGGAGGAAAGGAGGAAGGAAGATGGAAGCTTATTTTAGCGCGCATCCATTAAAACCGTTTATTCCCTATTCAAGGCAACATGCCATTATATTATTTATTATGTTGGTGGGGATATTTTTCCTATATCAATACCAAGATGTATTACGTCAAAATGAGTGGAATATAACGGTTCGATATGCGATTGCATTTCTATTTATAGGGAGTGAAATTGGACTGCATATGTGGGAGTGGAAAGCAGGGATTTTTGAGCTAGCCACTTCATTACCATTCGAGTTATGTACGATTAGTTTGTTGTTAGCATCGATTATGATTGTAACGAAAAGTTACCGTATATATGAGATTGTATTTTTTACGGGAATTATTGGTGCATCACAAGCCATTTTAACACCAAATTTGCAATATGCTTTTCCGCATTTTCGTTTCATTGAATATTTTATCGCGCATGTATTGCTCATTTGGGCACCACTCTTTATGACTTGGGTGGAAGGCTATAGACCGACCTTGCAATCTATTAAGCGTACGATGATATTTTTAAACATATTAATTCCGCTTGTTTCGTTTGTAAATTACAAAACAGGCGGTAATTATATGTTTTTAGCTCATAAGCCAGAGACTGCTTCATTACTCGATATGTTAGGACCGCATCCTTACTATATTATTTCATTAGAGCTTGCAGCGCTTATTGGATGTTTCATTTTATATATGCCGTTTGCGAAAAGAGAAGGGCATACGCATAAAGAATCACTAGGATCATAGCCTAGTGATTTTTCGTCTTTAAAATATTTACAATTCAGAAAATTAAGAATAGAATTAAGGGGTAAATTATATATAGAGAGAAGGGAAAACGTGGTCAAAAAAGTTTTTCTAAATGGAATGGAAGTGACGATTCAATTTCTTATTTCGATTTTGGGGATTATTATGTTAGGGGCTCTGCCGAAATTGTTTTATGGATTTAAGCTGGATGTATCAAAGTACATACAGAGTTTAAAAGAAGTGTTTGTGAACTTAATGGATATTTCCAATTTGCAATATGTGAGAGGTAAATTTTTATTTCCGCAGCTGTTCGTCCATTATAAAGAAACGATTATTATTTTTTTAGCTGCTTTTTTTATTTCATTATTTGTAGCATTTTGTATTGTTTATGTAATTATGAATAGTTCACCGCGTATACAACATCGAATTAAATCATTTCTTATCTTCCTAGAATCCATTCCAGATATCCTTCTTATTTTAGTATCACAAATTTTAGTTGTATGGTTTTTTAAACAAACAGGTTTTTTACCTTTTCAAATTGCTTCAATTGGAGGCGAGTCGATTAGGGGGTTGCCAATACTTTGTTTGAGCATTCCGACTACGATTATGTTTGTAAAAATGGTCGTGCTTCGTTTTGAAAATGAACTAGAAAAAGATTATGTACTATTTGCTAAGGCGAAAGGGCTGGGGCGCTTTCATATTTTAAATCGTCATATTTTACGAAATGTGTTGCTTAGTACATTATTCTTTGCGAAAACGAACATCTTTTTTATGTTATCTAATTTATATATTATAGAATGGATTTTTAATACGGGTGGTATTTTTATGTTTTTGAAATCGTATTTCGGTATTAGAGTTGAGGTTTTCATCGTTAGTGTGCTTCTTATATATATTCCGATTTTTATTTTATTTAAATTGTTTCATTATCTCATTCCGGCTGCGATGAAGGAGAGATTATAATATGTGGACGTATATAAAACGTGATAAAAGATTTTGGATAAGCATTGGGTTTCTTCTCTTATTAGTTCTTTTGAGCATCGGAAATACGTTATGGAATGATGGACATATTAGACAAGTTACATTGCAATATGATGCGGATGAAAATCCACAAGTGCCACCGTTTCCACCTTCATTACAATTTTTACTCGGGACAGACCGGAAAGGGTATGACCTGTTACATTTAGTCATTGAGGGCGCGAAGTGGACGATTGGTATATCTATTTTAATTGCGGCACTTAGAATGGTAATAGGTGTGTTTTTCGGTGTCGTACTCGGAACGTATATAAAAAGAGGATTTTCAAAAATTGAGGCTTTCTTTGATAGTTTTACAGTTATTCCGACAGTTATGATTGCGTATTTTTTTCTTCAATCTGCAAATTCATTTGGAAGCGGAGAGGAGACAACAACCTTTTTTGAAAGGGCTTCGTTTCAAGTGGTATTACTTGTACTGCTTGTAATGCCAGTTATTGCACTGTATGTTGCGAAGGAAGTTCGTAAATTGCGAACGGAAGAATTTGTTGATGCCGCGCGCATATTAGGTGGATCGAGAAGACATATTGTTATAAAACATATTTTTCCGCATCTCTATATGCCATTTATACTCGTATTTCTTCAGCAGTTTACGCAGACTCTTACTATTTTACTGCACTTAGGATTACTTGAAGTGTTCTTTGGTGGGACTGTTACGTTTGGTGGACCTATAAAAGAGGTGGAATCTTATACGCATGAATGGTCAGGTTTAATTGGAGTATACTTTAGATCATTAACAGTGCATCCATGGATTCCTCTCGTCCCAATTACATTTTTCGGGCTTACTATTTTTTCAGGAAATATGATTGTAAAAAGTATAGAAGAGGCGATGTTGAAGGTAAGGTTAGGAGGAGAGCTAAAGAAGGATGTTGTAGAAGAGGAACAATCTGTTGTGCAGTCGAAAGAAGAGTTATTTACTTTTAAGCATACGATGTGAAAATAAAGAAAAGAAGCAAGCATGAAATACATGCTTGCTTCTTTTCTTTATTTTGTAGAAACTTCGCCTTCAGCTTCTGTTTGCGGAATAAAGTATCCAATTATACCACCGATGATTGCTGGAACGATCCAGCCGATCCCTAAGTTATAAAAAGGAATCGTGTGTACGATATTAGCGATAAAACTTGGTATCATTCCCACATTATCAAGTGCATGAATACAGCTAATAATAAATGCTGCGATCATCGCTCCGATGTAGACAGAAGGTTTACGTTTCGTATATTTATCGATAAATGATACGAAAATTAAAATGATTGTAATTGGGTACAAAATAATTAATACAGGTAGTGTGATTTTAATTAATAAGCTTAATCCTAAGTTTGAAATAACGAAGCTAAAGATACAAACGTATAGTACAAGCTTTTTGTATGAAACATTTGTTAGCACTGTTGTGAAGTAATTTGCAAATGCACTTACAACACCAATTGCCGTTGTTAAACAAGCGAAGATAATGGCGATACTTAATAAAATATTACCGCTTGTCCCAAAGAATTGATACATAACAGTAGCTAATAGTTGACCACCGTTTTCGAATTGCCCTAAGTTTCCGTTTGAAGCTCCGATATAACCGAGTAAGAAGTAAACAATTGTTAAGAATAGAGCAGCGATGCTTCCGCAAATGATTGTATATTTTGCGATAGATTTCTTCTCTTGTATACCGTTTTGACGAATTGCATTTACAACAATTGTTGATAGAACGAGAGCGCCAATTGCATCTAACGTTAAAAATCCTTCAAGAAATCCTTTGAAAAACGGGATGTCTTTATAGTCACCGATAGGCTCTGCAAACGTTCCTGGTGAAAGAATCGCTTTTGTTGCCATAATTGCAATAATTACAAGTAAAATTGGCGTTAATATTTTACCGATATGATCTACTAGCTTGGATGGATTTAATGATAAGAAGTAAACGACTGTAAAGAAAATCGCACTAAAAACTAACATAGAATACCATTGATCTGTGAAAAGTGGTACAATCCCAATTTCATAAGATACAGATCCAGTTCGTGGAATAACAAATAGTGGGCCGATTGAAAGATAAATAATGATAGCGAATACTGCTGCGAATTTTGGATGAACACGGCTCGCTAAAGTGTTAAAACTACCACCAGCAAGGGCAACAGCAACGATAGCAAGTAAAGATAAACCGACGTCTGTAATAATAAATCCTGTAATGGAAACCCACATATTTTCTCCGGAAGAAAGACCAAGAAGGGGTGGGAAAATCATATTACCAGCACCGAAGAAAACTGCGAATAGTAATAAACTAATCGAAAGTATTTGCGCTGGTTTCAAAGTTGTACGCATATAAAGAAAATCCTCCTAATGAGTATTTTTGTCGAAAATTCAAATAATTTGTCGAGTAACTGTTATTATTTTAAAGGTCTGATGACTAGAAAGCAATAGGGAATTTTGAAAAAATTAAAAAATAATGCATTAAATCGAATAAATATACTATTTGTATGTTTAATAGGAAGGATTTAACTTTTAACGTGAAAAAAACACATATCGCTAGGATACGTGTATTAAAAATATATTTTTCTATCGCGTTCTTCTTTTAAAATTTCAACGGCTTCTCGGAAGCGTTGGGAATGGACAATTTCTCGTTCGCGTAAAAAGCGTAAGCTGTCATTTATGTCGGGATCGTCAGATTGGTTGATAAGCCACTGATATGTGGCACGCGCTTTTTCTTCAGCTGCAATATCTTCGTATAGGTCGGCAATTGGATCACCTTTAGCTTGTATATAGGTTGCAGTAAATGGAACACCAGCTGCGTTATGGTAATGAAGTGCGCTGTCATGATCGACGTAATGAGGGTCGAGACCAGCTGCCTTCATCTGTTCAGGAGTCGCATCTTTTGTCAGCTTATAAACCATCGTAGCAATCATTTCAAGATGCGCAAATTCTTCTGTACCAATATCGGTAAGGAGGCCAATGACTTTATCAGGAATGGTATAACGCTGGTTTAAGTAACGTAGTGCAGCAGCTAATTCTCCATCTGCACCACCGTATTGCTCAATTAATAATTTGGCAAGTGCTGGATTACAAGTTCCTACTTTAACAGGGTATTGTAATTTTTTTTCATAAATCCACATAGTTTCTCTCCTTTATATTTGCCATGGCCAAGGACCTTTACTCCATTCCCAAGGGGCATTAGAATAGCTATTTCCATACTGTTGAAGCGGTCCATATTTTTCTTCCATCTGTTGTTTTAATACTCTTCGTTTATAGGAAAAATCATTAAATTGGTTAATAGCTGCTGTATCGTCTGGGTGGGTGTCTAAGTAAAGAGTTAGTTCAACTAATACAAAGTCTAATTCTTGGAGATTCTCTAAAAGTCGATAATACTCTTCTGGTAGTGGTTGATTCACGTCAGTAGTCACCGCCCTTTTTTATAAGGATTTTCGTAATAATCATAAAAAACAGGCCATAAAGTTCCTTTTTGTAGTGCTTCTTTCGGTGAGAATTGTGGTAAATTTGGCGGTTGAAAACCTAAATATAAATTAGGAGGGGTAGAGTAATATTTTTTCCCAATAGGAGGGCAAGGATCTTGAGGGCTATGATATGGCACATATGATTTCATGTATTTATCCATTAATAAACCTCCCTATATCTTCATCACTACGTATTGTATTCAGACATAATGAGCATTTATGACACATATAAAAAAGTAATAAGTACAGGGGGAATGAATGTGGAGAATGTAAAGAATTTAATCGTGTTAGAAGTAAAAAACTTAAAGGAAACTCTGTATTTTTACGAAGGGATTTTAGGAATAACACCTAGTTCATTGAGGCCGCAATTAGATGTTACAGGGGTTTGGTATGATATCGATTCAACGAGAATTAGTTTTGTTATGAATCGCATGTTAGGAGGAAGAGAAAAGAGTGTTACGAATTTATGCGAGGTTATAACATTTTCAATTTCTAACATAGAGAAGTTAAAAAAGAAGCTAACGTTTTATGAAATTTTATATATAGAAAACAAAAGTGAGAAGAGTATTGTAGTACAAGACCCAGATGGATATAAACTTCAAGTGATAGAGAAGGATGAATAAACGGAGGGGATTTAGTGGAGAGAAGTTATGAAGAAAGTGCGTTGTTTGAGCATCAATTTTGGCTAAAGGTACTTACTGATCATGCACAATTTTTACTGGATGCATTAGCTCCGAAGGAAAAAGAGGATATAAAGAAAGCTACTTACTTTGTTGAAACATTTACGAATCTGTTAAATAAAGTTCGCAATGTGAATCTGATGGTATTCTCCAAAGAGGCAGAACAAGCCGCTAAGGAGATTCGGGCGTTTAAATTAGATACTATACAGAAACAGCTGGAAGGGAAAATTACTATTCATTTTACGCCAACTTTTATTAATCATATGGTAAACGAAGTGGAAGAGTATATAACGGTTTTAGAGTTTTTGAAGAAAGGGGAAGTTCCGCCTGTTTTTCATGAATTACATTATCATCTCGTTTGGTTAACAGATGCGGCTGGTCATGCAGGTTCTATTTCTGGTGGGCTAGATCTTGTTGAAAAAAAATTGAAAGAGAAAAGCGAAGAATTTACGAAGCATTTTGAACAATTTTACTTAAAGGCAGTTGAGATGACTGGATATTTACGAACGGAGCTTCATCATTTTCCAGCATTAAAGAAGTTTACGAAAGATGTTTCACTTGAATTGAAATTATTTTCGCATTTTTTACATGAAGTGGAAGAGCTCGAGTTATCGAATGAAGTATTAAGTGTATTATCAGCTAGAATGGCAGATCATATGGCAAGAGAGGAATGTTACTACTTATTAAAACTAGCTCAATCGTCTGGACTTGAAATGCCAAAATGTAATCCGCTTTAAAGACAAAGAGGCCAATTTTATTTGGCCTCTTTGTCTGTTTTATTGTCTCTTTTTATTTTTGCTTGTTCAATGCTTGCCTGTAATGTCTCCATAATATTAATGATGTTCGGAGCTGGAGAGATTGTTTCAGTTTTTTCCTGTTGTTCAATTTTATTCTCGATTAATTCGGTAAGGGCTTCTTTATATTCATCTGTATACATTTCTTGTTCAAAAGGATTTGTAAGATGGTGGATTAAATTAATTGCTGCGGTGAGTTCTTGTTTTTGTATAGGATAATTTTCGTTACTTGGTAAGTTAGGTGTATTTGTTATTTCGCGAATTTCATTAGGGTAGTGGATGGTTTGTAACATTAGCCCATCTTCAAAGTTACGGATAATAGCTAAATGTTGTTTTTTTCTAATAGAAATATGAATAAGCCCAAGTTTATTTGTACGTTCAAGAGCTTCTTTTAATAATAAATAGGATTTTTCATGTCCTGGGGTAGGACCTATAAAATAAGAACGGTCATAAAGAACAGAATCGATTTCGTTATTTTGGACAAAAGATATAATCCGAATGGATCGTGGTTCGTGAGCTTTTTGCAACTCAGCTAATTCTTTTTCATCCATAATAATGTATTTATGAGGTGCATATTCATAGGCTTTTACAATATCTGTATCATCAATTTCTTCATCCGTACAATCAGGAGCAAATTTTTTATATTTAATAGGTGTTAAGCATTCTTTATGGAGACTTAAAAATTTTATATCGTTTTCTTCTACGGCACTGTATAGTTTAATTCCTATATTTAATAGTCCAAGTGAAAGTGCACCTTTCCAGACGGTATGCAAATGAAACATCTCCTTTCGTTCAAAAATGGTTATGTATATTATGAGATAGTAAGAAATTTCCTATACGTTTTTTGTTTTTTACGGAAGGGATTGGGATATAAAATATATTGACAAGCTCTCTGAAATATTTTAATGTGATTGTATAAAATTGTGTATAAAGGGGAGTAACTTATTACAGTAAAGTCGTCATTACAGGGAGAAACCCTCGGCTTTATTGGCAACGTTTCGTTGTTAGTGAGACCTTTACCAGCAATGGTAAAGGCCCCTTATTGTCTTTTTGAGGACCCTTACCATATTTGGTAGGGTCCTTTTCGTATACAAAGAGAGGAGAAATAAAAATGAAAAAACTTATTAGTAGATTAAGAGTTGTATTTCATGTTCGCCGATTTGTTCCATTCCTATTTGACTTTTTCACTTCAAAAGAGGTTTCAATAAAGAAGAAAATTTTATCTATCGCTTTTTTAGTTGGTTATGTAGCGATGCCGCTTGATTTAATTCCAGACTTTTTACCGTTTATCGGTATTTTAGATGATATTGGAATTGTGTTATTTATTTTGAACCGAATTGTAAAAATGGCGCCAGTTCAATTACAAGAAAAGCATAACGTAAACGTAGGATAGGAGTTAAAAATATGGAGCAAATGATTTTAGATATAATCGAGTTTTTAAAGCAGTTTTCTTATTTTGGAGTTGTGTTAGCATTAACGTTTGAATTTATTCCAGCAGAAGTAGTTTTGCCCATGGTTGGGTATTGGGTGTACGAGGGAGATATGAATTTTTGGCTCGCTGTATTAGCTGGAACACTGGGCGGAACGACAGGACCTTTAACGTTATATGCACTCGGTTATTACGGCGGTCGTCCTCTATTAATAAAATACGGGAAATACTTCTTTATTAAAGAAGAACAAATTCAAAAAGCGGATGATTTCTTTGAGAAATATGGACCAGTTGTAGCATTTGTTGGACGCTTTGTACCGGGAGTTAGAACGCTTATTTCGGTTCCGTGTGGTATGGCGAAAATGAATATATGGAAATTTAGCATATATACATTTATAGCAATGTTCCCGTTAACGACTTTGTATGTTTATTTTGGAATGAAATTAGGTCCGCATTGGGAAAAAGCAGCAGATGTTGTTGGGCAATATATGCTACCGATATTAGGGGGCGTTATTCTTATCGTTGCTAGTATCTTTGTCTATAAATATATGAAGAAAAGAAACAAAACGGAATCTATCTAGTCATTTGAATATTTTTTGAAAATAGATGAATAGTACAGGCAAAAGACTCTGAGGGACATACACATATAGGGAATATAAAAGAGAGAGGGGAAACAACTATGTCTTGTGAGTGCTCAGGGTCAGCATTAACTTGTTGTCCAGATAAAAATTATGTGCAAGATAAAGTGTGTAGTCCGTGGTCTGCTACTGTAGTTGCAACAGCAATTGATAATGTTCTCTATACAAATAATATTAACCAAAACGTAATTGGTACTGGTTTTGTTAAATATGATGTTGGACCAGGCCCAATTACTGTAGAGGTACTTGATTCTGCTGGTACTGTAATAGATACACAAACATTAAATCCAGGAACGAGTATCGGGTTTACGTATCGTCGTTTTGATATTATACAAGTTGTGTTACCTGCAACACCTGCTGGAACGTATCAGGGAGAATTTTGTATTACAACACGTTATCCACTTTCATAGCAGAATAGGAGAGGATCGAAATGGGAATGAGAAGTTCCAGTTTGTCTTGTTGTTCTAATAAAACACTTGTGCAAGATCAAGTATGTACAGACTGGTCTATTACAGGTGCTGGTACTCAAATTGTATATACAAATAATATCACGCAAGAAGTATATGGTTCAGGTTATGTGAAATATGATGTAGGTGCCAACCCGATTACAGTTGATTTTTTAGTAGGTGCAACAGTAGTTGATACAATTACTGTACAACCACAAAGTAGTGGTACTTTCACTGTCCGATATTTTACTACTGTCCGAATTACTACGACAGGAACGACTGTTAATCAAGGAGAGTTTTGTATTACAGTACGTTATCCAATCTCATAAAAAGCATACCGTGAACGGTATGCTTTTTATATTAAGGAAATAATGAAATTGGTATTCTATAAGCAACATGTAAATTCGCAACAGTACTTGCCTTCTAAATATAGTGAAAGATTACTTGTTATATTGATAATATTGATCGACTGTAGGTCTTTTCCTGTGTACGATATTGTATTACCAGGAAACACAGTGAAAATATTGGTTACTGTTCCAATGATTTGAATTGTAATTGCTTCGGTGCTGCTAGTACTATTGTAAACCGAGACAGTACCTGATATAAGTAGTATCCCATCACTTTGCCATAGTATCATTGATTGTGATGCATCTTTGGCAGAGGGGATGGTGTTATTAGTTATGAGGAAATTCCCTGCAAATTCATTTTTTACTCGCTCGCAATTTGGATTTGGAGGAGGGGACGGTGGACAAGGGTCTGGACAAATAATAGATAAAGGAGCGAAACAGCCAATATTTTTTTTATTCTTCAATACAACCCCTCCTTTTAAGTTGTCTTTTACTACTATTAAATGTAAAAGTATGGCCGATGTGTTAAAAAAAGAAGGAAATATTAAAAATTAAGATTGTCTAATAGGCTTAAACCTTAACTTATCATTAGTGTTATAGAAAAGATTATATGTGAATAGTCATAGGAAAAGAATGATCAGACTCTTTTAGACAAAAGGTGGTTGTATACAATGGTACGAGGGATGTTGGACTTGATTTATAATTAACTGTATATTTACAAAAATCTAATAAAGTTCATTTGTTATTTAAACAACATTAACATGTATTAGATAAAATAGCCCTTGTAATGAATCAATTATTATGAGGAGGATTCACGTGGAAAGAATTGCTTTACGAAAAGTAAAAGGTCTTATTGGATTATTGGTGGTTTTTGTATTAGCGTTTGTATCATTTCCGTGGAGTACATCAGTCAAAGCGGAAGAGAAAAAGCAAGAAAAGGAATCAAGTGAGAAGAAAATCGTTTTCCCGGTTGTAAGTGATGTGCATATTAAAGATAATAAAACGGATGATATGTTCCGCTGGAAACGAGCGATTGAGCAATTTAATTCAATTGCACCAAAGCAAGATGCTTTTGTTATTGTAGGTGATTTTACTGATTCAGGGTCTGTGCAGCAATATGATCGTTTCATGCAAGTGTATAATGACAATGCAAATAAAGATGCGGTACGAATGAATTCTCTAGGTAACCATGATTATTGGAACGGTTTATCCGTAGAGGGAGCACAGAAGCGTTTCTTAGAAAAAACAGGTATGGAATCAATTTATTATCATAAAGTGGTGAAAGGATATCACTTCCTTGTTATGTCGCCAGAAAATGGGACAACACATGGATATTATTCAGATAAACAAATTAATTGGTTAAAAGAAGAGATGGCAAAGGCGCAAAAAGATGACCCGGAAAAACCGATTTTCGTATTTTTACATCAACATATTAAAGATACAGTGTACGGTAGCCAAGAATGGGGAACGAAGGATAGTGCAAAAATTAATGCAGTATTAAAAGAATACCCACAAGTCATTACGTTTTCAGGTCATTCACATTATCCATTAGATGATCCAAGGTCGATTCATCAAAAAGACTTTACATCTGTTGGTACGTCTTCTGTAAGCTATATGGAGGTAGAGGGCGGTAAAGTGCAAGGGAATATTCCTTTAGAATCGCGTGCATTAAGCCAAGGTTTATTAGTAGAAGTAGACGATAAAGAAGTAACGATTAATCGTCGTGATTTCCATACAAATTCTTGGACAGGTGAGCCTTGGAAAATTAAATTACCAGCAAAGAAAGAAACTTTTACACATGTAGAAGATCGTGATAAAGAAAAACCATCTTTTTCGACAGATGCGAAGTTATCAGTATCAAATGTAACAGAAAATGCAGCAACAGTAACATTCCCACAAGCATTGGACAACCTTCTCGTTCATTCGTATCGCGTACAAGCGAAGGATAAACAAACGGGAGAGATTAAAAACAAGTTATTAGCATTCTCAGAGTTTTATCGTGATCCAGTACCAAAAGATCTTACGTTTACGCTTGCTGGGTTAGAGGATGGGAAAACATATACACTTGAAGTAGTTGCGATTGATTCATTTGGCAATGAAACCGCGCAGCCGTTAACAGCAGAAATTACTACAAAAAAAGATAATATTGACCCGAATGTGAAAGTACCAAAAGCGGATGTTTTTGATGTAAACTTTGCAGATGGTACATTTAAAGACAATTCACCATTTGGTACAAAAGGTGAATTGAAGGGTAATGTGACTATTGAATATGATAAAGCATTGAAAAAGAATGCTATGAAGTTAAACGGAAAAGCAAATACATTTGGATATCTTCCATTTTCAGCAGCACAAAAAGAGAAAATAGCAAATACGTTTACGTTAGAAACTGTGTTTTCAATGAATGAAATTCGCGGGCAAGGTATTTTGCAAAATACAGAGAGCGGCGGAATTGGTTTTGAGTCTACAGGAAGTGGATATGTTGAATTATGGGCTCACATTGGCGGTAGCTACAAACGTGTTGGCGCTCAATTGGAAGCGAACAAAACGTATCATTTAACAGGAACATATAATGGAAGCGAAGTGGCAATTTACGTAGATGGTAAAAAAGTAAATAGTCAGTCAGCTCAAGGAAAAGTTTATAACCCGAACGTACCATTTGCATTTGGAGCGGATCCTGATAGTAACGGAAATGGTGGTATTCCGTTAAATGGACAAATCGCGCTTGCGAAATTATATAGTAAAGCGTTAAGTTCTTCAGAAGTATTAGCAGCGTACAATGAGTTTTCTAACCGTACGAAGTTAGAGCAAGTAAATGCGCTATTTGAAGAGCTTGGAAAAGTAAAAGAAGTGTTAGCTGGTACGTATGAGTTTGGTGACAAGCCAGGTCAATATTCAAAAGAAGCATTTCAAGAATTAGAGAAAAGCTTTAACATAGCAAAGCAAGCATTTGAAAATGTAGGGAGTACGGGAGAGCAAATCGTTCAAACGTATAACGAATTAAAAACAGCTAATGTAACATTTGTACAATCTAAAGTAGTAGAACAACCGAAAACACCGAAAGAAAAATTACAAATTAATATTGAATCTGCAAAAGCAGTAGTGAAAAAAGCGCAAGCTGCAAATGTAACGGACGGTTCAATGAAATCATTGAGCCAAAAAATTACAGTGGCAGAATCTGTGTTAAAAGATGCGAAAGTAAAAGATACACAAGTAGAAACGATGAATCGTACGATGGAATATGCGATTTCACTCGTTGAAAAAAGTATGAACAAATAAGAGAGAAGAAAAGAAGCTTATCATGATAGGCTTCTTTTTTGTTATACTAAAAGTAGCATAGAAAGAAGGAGCGAATAATTTGGAACAGAAAAAGCTAAAAAGAATTCTTGAATATGTATGGATCGCGGTTGTGCTCCTTGTAGGATATTATTTATTAAAAGATAAAAGTATTTGGGTTTTATTCTTAATGACGTTTTTATTAGCAGGATTAGGAACGTTATTTATTAACTTCTTCTTTGATAGTTTGAATGCCTGGAAGAAGAAAAAGAAGGGGACGAAGTAAAGGAGGGAATATATGCAAAAGTGGAAGCTCATATATCAGGTGATTATTTTCTTAGTGCTTGTGGGTATTGGAATGGTCAAATATTCGACACCAATAGGAAATTGGGCATGGTTTACAGCTTGCATCGGCATATTTTTCATTTTACAATCGTTAACGAAAAAATATAATAGTACAGAAAGATAGCTCGCCGTTTTATCGGCGAGCTATTTTGTTATGCTTTTTTCTGTTCATCATCTGTTTTTTCGTTAGCTAAATGACTATGTTTCCTAGAGTAGAAGAAATAGAAGCATAAGCCGACTATAAGCCAAACTGCAAAGCTAATCCATGTTTTTTTAGACAAATTGATCATTAAATATAAGCAGCAAAGAATCGCGACAACTGGTAGTACAGGTACGAAAGGTGTACGGAATCCACGTTTTAAGTCAGGATGTGTTTTTCGTAAAATAAGTACAGCGCAGCAAACGAATGTAAAGGCTGTTAATGTACCGATATTTACTAAATTCGCTAGCAAATGTAAGTCTAAAAGGCCTGCTAATAAAGCGGCAATGACGCCAGTAATCCATGTATTTAATAAAGGGATTTTTACTCTTTTATTTACACGTGCTAACGCTTTTGGAAGTAGACCGTCACGGCTCATCGCATATGAAACGCGAACTTGTCCATACATCACGACTAGGAGGACGGTCGTCATTCCAGTCATCGCTCCAACAGCGAGTAGTCCTGCAATTGCATCTTCACCAACGAAGTGCAATGCAAATGCAACTGGATCAGAAACGTCTAATTGTGTATAAGGAACCATACCTGTTAAAACGAAAGATACAATCATATATAAAATAGTACAAATAAGAAGGGAACCAATAATACCAATTGGTAAATCACGCTGTGGTTTTTTCGTTTCTTCCGCAGCGGTTGCGATTGCATCAAAACCTAAAAAGGCGAAAAACACAGTGGCAGCGCCAGTAATAATACCGTCGTATCCGAATGGAATGAACGGTGTCCAGTTTTCAGGTTTTACATATTTTGCGCCTGCTACGATAAAAGCGATAATAACGGCTAACTTGATAAGAACCATAATATTATTAATGCGTGCGCTTTCGCGTATACCAAAACTTAAAAGGGCAGTAATGATGAGTAAAATACAAACAGCTGGTAAATCGATGAGACCACCTTTTCCTACGCCGGGGGCTGAGGCGATTATGGCGGGCAGGTGTATATTGAACCCTTGTAGTAAAGATTGCAAATAACCAGACCAACCGACAGCTACTGCTGCAACGGCAAGTAAATATTCGAGCATTAAACACCATCCGACGATGAAGGCGACAACTTCTCCGACTGTCATGTATGCGTAAGTATACACACTTCCTGAGACAGGAATAGAAGAAGCAAATTCAGCATAACAAAAGGCTACACAAGCACAAGTAAATGCAGCAATAAGGAATGATAGCATAATACCAGGACCAGAATGTTTTGCTGCAACAATACCTGTTAATACAAAGATCCCTGTCCCAATTACGGCGCCGATTCCTAAAAATGTTAAATCGAGTGCAGTTAATGTTCTATCTAGCTGCTTTGGTGATTCAGTACTAAGCGCTTTTTTTCGTAATAATGACTTCACTTTGGACTCTCCCCCCATTTTTTTATTTCCATAACTGCGACTATAGTATGAGCCCATTAAAAAAGAGTAAGTAAGGAAGTGGAGGTGCAGTTATGGTATGTAGTTTTTTTTAAAATTGCTGGATTAATCTTAATATAATTCAGAATATTTTGTCAAATAAAAATATGACAAATAAAATGCGGATCAATAGGGGAAACTACTTGCAGAAATGGACGGGGATTAATAATCTACTTGGATGGAGAACCCCACTGATTAAAGTTAAAGTAGGAGCAGATGCTATGTTATTTTATTTTGAACTTGTCGTCATTTTACTTTGTACGAAATTAGCTGGTGACATTAGTGTGAGACTTGGTCAGCCTTCTGTACTTGGTAAGTTAATTGTCGGTATTATTATCGGTCCGGCTGTACTTGGTATTATTAATAGTTCTGAACTGATCGATGAACTGAGTGAGATTGGTGTTTTGTTACTTATGTTTATGGCGGGACTTGAAACAGATTTAGAAGAGTTAAATCGGAATTTGAAATCGTCGTTTGCAGTAGCGGCCGGTGGAATTATTTTTCCTTTCATCGGTGGTTATGTAACAGGATTGCTGTTTGGATTAATACAGTCCCATGCCATTTTTTTAGGGTTATTACTTTGCGCAACATCGGTTAGTATTACGGTCCAGACGCTACGTGATCTAGGAAAAATGAATACGAGAGAAAGTACAACAATTTTAGGTGCTGCCGTATTTGATGATGTCATTGTCGTTATTTTATTGGCATTTGTAATGAGTTTTTTAGGAACACAAGATGTGAATATAACACTTGTCATTGTAAAGAAAATTATTTTCTTTGTAAGTATTGTTTTTATTGCTTGGAAAGTCGTTCCTTGGATTATGAAAATGCTTGTACCGCTTCGTGTAACAGAAGCGTTAATTAGCGCGGCTCTTATTATTTGTTTCTCTTTTTCTTATTACAGTGAAATGATGGGAATTGCAGGTATTATTGGAGCGTTTGCAGCGGGAATTGCTATTTCTCAAACAGAGTATAAGCATGAAGTGGAACATAAAATTGAACCGATTGCTTATGCAATATTTGTTCCAGTATTCTTCGTAAGTATCGGAATGGAAATTACATTTCAAGGTATTGGAAGCCAGCTTTGGTTCATTATTATTATGACTCTCATTGCGATTTTCACAAAGTTAATCGGATCAGGTTTAGGAGCAAGGCTGACAGGATTTAATCTCCAATCTTCTATTAGTATTGGCGCGGGGATGGTATCACGTGGTGAAGTAGCGCTTATCATCGCTGCAAATGGACTTACGGCGAATTTATTAGCGAAAGAAAATTTCACAGCGATTGTTATTGTTGTTATATTGACGACGATTATTACACCGCCACTTTTGAAGAAATATTTTGTATAGAGAGGAAGGGCTTATCTGATGTAGGTAAGCTCTTTTTTTATTCCCAAAAGCAATGATCATATAGCATGAAGGGTTTGTAATTATGGTAAAATCTATGTATGTGATATGACAAGGAGAGGGAAGTGTGAAGATTACGAAGGAGAAGGTTATTGGTGTAATCGTACTTATTGCAGTATGTATACCATTTACTGCATGGAAAGAATCAAAAGTGAAAGATTTTCCGGTTTCTATTTTTTCGGAAGAAGCAGATGGTGAGTACGGTCAGAAGCTGAAATATACTGCTTTTTTACCTGATGTTGCGATTTGGATGAACGGTTGGGAAAAGAAGTGGACAGAAGGGGAAAGAACTGTTTATCAAAAAGGGAATCGCATTGTAAATGTGTTTCATCCTCCTGGCGATGATGGTTATTACCTTCTTGAAGCAAGAGAAAATAAGTGAACGCAACCGTAAGAAGTGGAGGTTAAATAGTGAAAGCTTCAACATTACTATTTAAAATTGAAAGTAATATGGATCAATTTTCACCAGCTGAGAAGAAGGTTGCCATGTACATAATGGAGAATGCAGAGATTGTACCGAATTTAACGACGAAAGAAGTGTCAACGAATGCAGGCGCAAGTGAAGCGAGTGTCGTTCGCTTTTGTAAATCGATTGGAATCGGAAGTTTTAAAGCATTTAAGATAGCACTCGTTCGTGAATTAACGATTGCTGATTATAATATTAACGATTTTTCAGTGATGAATACAGAAGATGGACCGTATGATTTACTTAATAAAGTTACTTATGTGAATAAAGCTGCAATTGAGGCGAGCGTGACGGCGATAGATAAAAAAGAACTTGAAAAAGCTGCAGATCGTATTGTAAATGCCGATAAAATTATCTTTTATGGAGTAGGCGGATCAGCTACTCCGGCGATGGACGGAGCTTATAAATTTACAAGGCTTGGATTTACAGCGATGATGCTATCTGATTTTCATATGATGTTGCCGCTTGTGACGAATTTAAAAGAAGGCGATATATTTGTTGCGATTTCAACATCTGGTCGAACGAAAGATGTGCTTGAAATGGCGCAGTATGCAAAGAGACAAGGTGCAACTGTTATTGGAATTACGAAACTAGATCAATCATCACCGTTATATAAAGAAGCGGATATTCGCCTTTGTATGCCAGATGTAGAACAAGATCATCGTATTGCGAGTATTGCTTCGAGAATGACGCAATTGAATATGATCGATGCTTTATATGTGATTACTTTCAATCGAATTGGTAATAAAGTATTGAATCAATTTATGGAGACACGAGAAGAAGCGTTGCGGTTACGGAAGTTAAAGTAGAAGAAAAGATGAGGAGACTCATCTTTTTTTATCCCCCTATTTGCCGGGCAGTAAGATCCTCACTTCAAAATTCAGCGGAAGCAAAGAAAGTTAGGTGGGGATCAACTGCCCGTAAATGCCCGATTGGTGCGGGCTAATAATCAGTGGGGATGAACAAAACCCACACTGATTAAAGTTTCACTTTATTATCTTTGACAAAAATATGTCATGTCGTGAAATTTTATTTCATAAAATAAGAAAGAGTAATTAATTTTTAGTTTCTTAAAGTTATAATAAAAGTGTGAAATATAATTTCAAAGAGGGTGGCAATATGTTAGAAAATTTATCGACAGAACATCGTAATGAGAAAACAATGAATTTGGATGAGATGAGCATAAAAGAAGTGTTGCAAAGTATGAATGAAGAAGATCGAACTGTTGCGTTAGCAGTTGAAAAAGAGATAGAACAAATTGAAAAGGTTGTACAGACTGTTATTAAATCTTTTGAAGAAGAGGGACGTTTAATTTACATTGGTGCTGGTACGAGTGGTCGTTTAGGTATTCTAGATGCAGTGGAATGTCCGCCGACATTTGGCACGGATGATAAAATGGTGCAAGGATTTATAGCAGGTGGATTGAAAGCGTTTACTAAAGCGGTGGAAGGTGCCGAAGATCGCGAAGAGTTAGCAGAAGAAGATTTAAAAAGTATTGGATTAAATGAGAAAGATACAGTGATTGGAATTGCTGCAAGTGGCAGAACTCCTTACGTAATTGGCGGCTTGAAATACGCACAGAGCGTAGGAGCGAGTACAGCGAGTATTTCTTGTAATAAAAATGCTGAAATAAGTAAATATGCAAAGTTAAATGTGGAAGTAGAGACAGGTGCAGAAATATTAACAGGATCAACACGTTTAAAAGCTGGTACAGCACAAAAATTAGTGTTGAATATGATTTCAACAGCTTCGATGATTGGTGTAGGAAAAGTATATAAAAACTTAATGGTAGATGTTCAATCCACAAATGAAAAGTTAGTAGAACGGTCAAAACGAATTATTGTGGAAGCAACAGGCGCTAGTTATGAAGTAGCGGCAGAGTATTATGAAAAAGCAGAACGTAACGTAAAAGCTGCCATTGTTATGGTGTTGTTGCAGTGTGAGTATGGGGAAGCACTGGAGAAACTAAAATGCGCAAAAGGGTTTGTGAAGAAAGCACTATAAAATAATAGGGAGGGGGATTCTATTATGAAGAAAGAAGAGAGAATGGCCAAGGAAATTTCGGAGCAACTTGGAGGAATAAAAAATATTCGTAGTATTGCTCATTGTATGACGAGACTACGTTTAACGCTTCATGATGAAAGTAAAGTAAACATGGACCTTTTGAAAAAAGTTGAAGGTGTTATGGGTGTTATAGAAGATGAGACGCTTCAAGTTGTCGTTGGTCCAGGAACAGTAAATAAAGTAGCAGCTGAAATGGAAGGCTTAACAGGACTACGAATTGGTGAGGTAGCAGATCATCACCTTGAAGATATTGGGCAAGAGATGAAATCAGAGATTAAGAAGAAAAATAATACACCGGTGAAAAACTTTTTACGAAAAATAGGAAGTATTTTCATTCCGTTAATTCCAGGACTTGTTGCGTCAGGAATTATAAACGGGGTTGCTAACTTTGCGAAAAATGCTGGTGCTGATCCAAATGCAACGTGGTTACAAATGTTACTACTCATTGGCGGCGGTATCTTTACATTCTTAGGAATTTTAGTTGGTTGGAATACAGCGAAAGAGTTCGGCGGGACACCGGTTCTTGGGGCAATTGCTGGTATTTTAATTTTCAACCCAGCGATGGCAAACGTAAAATTGTTTGGTGAAGCATTAGTGCCCGGACGGGGCGGATTATTCGCAGTTATTTTTGCAGCATGGCTTATGGTTGTAGTGGAAAGACAAGTTCGAAAAGCAGTGCCGAATGCAGTTGATATTATCGTGACACCACTCATTACTGTATTAGTTGTAAGTATCGTAACGATGTTAGCCATTCAGCCATTAGCAGGTTTCTTATCAGATGGTATTACGAGCGGAATTAATGCTATTTTAAATATTGGCGGAGCATTTGCTGGCGCAGTACTTGCGGGAACATTTTTACCTCTCGTTATGGTCGGATTGCATCACGGTTTAACACCAATTCATATGGAATTTATTAATCAAACACACGTAACACCTTTATTACCAGTACTCGCAATGGCTGGTGCTGGCCAAGTGGGCGCAGCAATTGCGATTTATGTGAAAACAAAAAACAAACGACTTCGAAATGTAATTAAAGGTGGATTGCCAGTTGGCTTTTTAGGAATTGGTGAGCCGTTATTATACGGGGTTACATTACCACTTGGGAAACCGTTTATTACTGCTTGTTTAGGAGCGGCTGTCGGTGGTGCATTCCAAGCAGTTATGCAAACGGCTTCACTTGGAATTGGCGTATCAGGGCTATCTTTAATTCCGTTAATTGCTGACAATAAATATTTACTATATTTCTTAGGTTTAGTAATTGCATATACTTTCGGATTTATCTTTACGTACTTCTTCGGATTTAAAGAAGAAATGGCAGAAAACATATAGAGAAAGGGATTCCTTTCTCTTTTTCTATTAATAGAAAGGGAGATTTATATGATCGGAGTTTCCATTTATCTTTCAAAAGAACGAGTAGAGAAACAAGAAGAGTGGCTAAAAGTGGCGAAGGAAAATGGATTTTTGTCTATTTTTACATCACTTCATATACCAGAGGATGATCCTGGTACGTATAAAGAGTTAATTCAGATACTTGGGAAGCAGGCTCTTGAAAATGAAATGGAGTTAATGGTTGATGTTTCTCCAAAATCGTTACACCATTTAGGGCTAACATATGAAAATGTGGAAGAGTTATTGAACTGGGGCATTACCGGTTTAAGAATGGACTATGGCATCACGCCAAAAGAAATCGCCCGCGTATCTCACAAGATGAAAGTAGCTTTAAATGCGAGTACGATTACAAAGTCATTTTGGAAAGAGTTACTTGCAGAACATATAAGAGTAGAGAATGTAGAAGCGTGGCATAATTTTTACCCACGTCCAGAGACGGGACTAGCAAAGTCCTTCTTACAAAAACAAAATCAATATTTACAGAAGTGCGGAATAAAGACGATGGCATTTATTCCAGGAGATGCGGAAAAACGTGGTCCGTTATATGAGGGGTTACCAACGTTAGAAAAACATCGCAATATGCGCCCGCTTGAAGCGTACTTAGAACTTGTTCAAGATTGTGGTGTTGATAAAGTATTGATTGGAGATATAAGCGCAAGTTTGGAAAGTATGCAAGAAGTAGCTAGTGCGAGTAGAGGGATTATTCCATTGCGTTACAAATCATTTATAACTGATAAAGAAGTATTAAAAGTGGTGGAGCAAGTGCATACAAATAGACTAGATCCGGCTCGTGATGTTATTCGATCTGTAGAATCAAGGGAAGGAAATAGAGTGGTGATAAAGCCGATGCATACAATTGTAAGAAAGAAAGGCAGCATTACAATTGATAATGAATTGTACGGTAGATATGCAGGAGAGATGCAAGTTGCCACACATGATTTACCTGTAGATGAGAAAGTGAATGTTGTTGGAATGGTTGTAGAAGAGGATATTTCTTTATTGCCGTATGTTGGCGCTGGAAAAATGTTTCAACTTTTTTGTGCGATAGAGTAAAAGCTTGAATTAGCGCTATTTTGTAAGAAAACATTATCCGTAAAAGGGATAATGTTTTTTGTTTTCTTTAAAAAAGTATTTGACGAATGAATTGAAATACCGTATTGTTTTGACTTGTAAATAAAAGTTCACTATAACAAAACGAAAAGGAGAGTTCAAAATGAACCAATATATTGGGAATTTAATTATTCGTATCGTGTTAGGAGTAACGTTCTTTGCGCACGGTTTAGCGAAGTTTCAATCAGGTATCGATAACGTAGCAGGATGGTTTACAAGCATCGGCTTACCAGGTGGCCTTGCATACGGCGTAGCAACAGTTGAATTAGTTGGTGGTATATTATTAATTATCGGTTTAGGTGTACGATATGTAGGATTGTTATTCGCTCTTATTTTAGCTGGAGCTATCGTAAAGGTAAATGGAGCAGCAGGTTTATTAGGAGATGGAAAGAATCCAGGATATGAATTAGATCTTGCATTATTATCAATGGGTGCGTATTTATTCGTAGTAAAAGCAGAAGGATACGTAGATCGTTTCTTAAAAGAGAAAGTAATGAAAACGAAGTAAATTTTATTTATAAATGTTGACTTGAAGAAATATTGTAACTATAATGATTACAACTAATGAATTACGAATGAAACAATTTAAATATTTTTTTACACAAGATGTAACTACATTGGTTACGTCTTGTGTGAAAATAAATAAACGGGAGGAAGTAATATGCCTAAATCAAATTTAGAAATTATTAAAAGCACGTATGAAGGATCAGCTTCTTCAAATGCAAAGCATTTAGCAGAAGCCTTCTCTGAAAAAGTGGAATGGACAGAGGCAGAAGGGTTCCCGTATGGCGGAACATATAAAGGCGTAGAAGCTATAATGGAAAATGTATTTAGCCGTTTAGGATCAGAATGGGATGATTATAAAGCAAGTGTAAATACGTATCATGAAGTAAACGGAAAAGATGTAATTATTGCTGAAGGTGTTTATTCAGGAATTTATAAAGAAACGGGAAAATCATTTGAAGCAGAATTTGTTCATGTATGGCAACTTGAGAACGGAAAAATTGTGAAGTTTAAGCAATATGTAGATAGTCATATTGTTAGGGAAGCGATGAAGAGATAATGCTTTTTAAATGGATCGTAGGTATATGCATTACAATTATAGTAATTTTCTCGTCTATAGTTGGCGGAAAGAAATTGCTTGCATATGTGGAAAAAGAAAATAAAAATATTCAAATCGAGCGAGCGGCAAACGAAAAAGAGAAAAAAGCTGCAGAAGAAGCTCCGCAAATTAGTGAAGGTGAAATTATTTCTACTATGCATAAAATGGTGCACCAAAAGGTAAAATCCTCTGAAAAATGGGGATTTGTAGAGATGACAAAAAAGGAGATTTCTAATGTAAAAAGAGATATTGAAAATAGTACAGGTTTTCAATATAAAATGAAGTTATTTTCTATTATAAATAGATGGGAAAAAGGAGATTTTTCTCAAACTGTTGAGGAGCATAACTTTTTATGGAGCCTTCAAGGTGGAGATACTGGCAAGGCGACGGAACGTTTATCGCCAGAAGAGGAAAAGCAGTATATAAAAGAAATGAAGAGTAAATAAAAACATCGCCAACCCAGATGACGATGTTTTTTCATTAAGAATGTTTTCGTATTAAAGGTCTAGTTGGCTGAACGGCAACAGTTTTGAAATGAGAAAATAAATAACATCCTGTTACAACGACAATTGTCCCTAAAATTTGTATCCACGTTAATTCTTCTCCGAGGAATATGAATGCTAAAATGGCTGTGAAAATTGGATTGAAGTTTAGAAAAATACCTGATGTAGTTGCGCCTAATTTTTGTACACCAATATTCCAAAATACCATACAAAGAACTGTCGAAATAAGCCCAGTATATAAAAGTGATGTGATGAAAGAAGTATTTATATTTGAAACAGTGAAGCTACCTATGTTAAACGGTAGTAATAAAATAACGCCGAAAATACCAGAGTACAACGTTGCCATAAGTGGTGTAGTTGTTTTTGTTGCCCATTTACTACAAACAGAATAGATTCCCCAAATACAAACTGCTGCAATCATCCATAAATCGCCACTATTAAAATGTAGTGAAAATAAAAGCGAGAAATCACCTTTTAATAGGACGAGGATAACCCCGAAGAATGAAAGAATCATGGATAGGATTTGGAGTGTATTTACTTTTTCTTTTAGAAATAATACTGAAAATAATGCGATTGAAATTGCATTCAAAGTAGAGATAAGACCTACATTTGTAGCGGATGTTTTTTCTAATGCTAAAAATTGAAAGATGTTAAAAAGAGCGACCCCTGAAATTCCCATCAATATTAACGGAAGTATTGCGGTACGTGGTGGAAGGATTTTCTTTTCTTTAAACCATACCATTGGTAATAAACAAACAATCGCAATCATCCATCTTAAATTTGTCAGTGTCATCGGCGATGCATGATCGACGAGTGATTTTCCAACGACAAAATTTCCTCCCCATAATAAGCTCGTTAGTAATAGTAAAAAGACGTAAAAATAAGGCATGCTAAAATCCCCTTTTTTGTAATCAATACGAATTGTAAATAATTTTAGCATTTTTCTTTATTGTGTAATATATTCTTTTGTATAATGGTTAAAACTCGATAAAATATTTAGTTATGAATGATATTTACGGAATAATATTCAGTTTTGTGTAAGGTATAAGGTATTTTTTCGAATAATCATCGGTAAGAAAAAAGGGGGAATTGTAATGGAGTCGTCTGTTATTAAAGTGTTGGATGATTTGGATGTACAAATTTTAGATATATTGCAGAAGGAGTCACAAGTAAGTAATGCAGAGCTGGCACGTCGCGTTAATTTATCACCGGCTGCGATGCATGCAAGAATAAAAAGATTGGATGGGGAAGGTTTCATCGATAAGCAAGTTGCGATTTTAAATCAAGAAAAGCTTGGATTTGATTTATTATGTTTTATTTTTATGAGTACAAATATTCATCAATTTGACAAGCTGGAAGTGTTGGAGAAAGAATTAGAATCGATGCCGGAAGTGTTAGAATGTCACTGTTTAACAGGAGAGTACGATTATTTATTAAAGGTTGCAAATCGTGATCGTAAAGAACTGGAGCAGTTTATTAGAAAGCTGAATAAGCTTGGTATTACACGTATACAGACAAGTTTAGCCCTTCGTGAAATTAAATATTCAACAGTATTGCCGATACGAGATGAGGAACCGAGCATCGATTAGATTGCTTGGTTTTTTGTTTGCATAAAGTGATTGACGAGGAGAAAAGAGAGAGGTATTATTATATAAAATTATGAATTAAAATTCATTTTAAGTTATAAATATTAATATTGAGGGGCAAGGGGATGTAATATGAAAATCTGTAATGCGGTGACGAGTGATGTGAAAGAAATTTATAGTCTTATTGAGGTTTATGCAAAAGAGGGAGTTGTTTTACCACGTTCTCTTTTGTCTCTTTATCAATATTTGCAATGTTTATATGTTATGAAAGAAGACGAGAGAATTGTTGGAGTTGCTGGATTGCATGTATTAGGAGAAGATCTTGCAGAAATACGATCGTTAGTAGTTTCGCATACATATGCAGGGAAAGGGATAGGGCGTATGCTCGTAAATCATGTAATGGAGGAAGCTACGAAAATAAATGTAAGAAGAGTAATTTCCTTAACATATGAAACAGTATTTTTTCAAAAGTGTGGATTTGATTTTGTGAATAGAGATGCGCTACCAGAGAAAGTATGGGTTGATTGTAGACATTGTCCAAAGGTTGATTATTGTGATGAGGTGGCGATGATTCGATATGTTGGATGAAATAAAAGGAAAAAAGAGCAGCTAGCAAAAGCTAACTGCTCCATTCAAGGGATCTCTCCAAGGGGGAGTGGAGAAAATATTATGTTACTAGCAGTATTGACAGATTATTAAGAAATATACAAATCAGATGAAAGAAATTTTAAATAAACTTTCGGCATTGACAGTTTTTAAAATGTTCATGTACAATATATATGAATGACATTCAGTCATTTTCATGTGACAGGATGCAGTTAGCTTAGAAATGGAACAAATACAATGGTAAATGAGGATGATAGTTGTTTTTATATAGTATTGATGAAAGAGTATATTTTTTTAAAACAAAAATGACTGATAGTCAGTCATAAGAGGTGAGAGGTATGAAAAATAAAGCTTGGTTATATGTCATATTAACATGTATCTTTGAAATTTTTTGGGTGTTTGGTTTTAATACAGCCAATACTTGGTGGCATTGGATTATTATTTTAGGAGTTATCGCTGTTGATTTTCACTTCCTTTCTAAAGCGTGTGAACATCTTGCAACAGGAACTGTATATGCTGTTTTCGCCGGAGCTGGTACGGTAGGTACTTTCTTAATGGATGTATTTCTTTTCGGTGGAAGTTTCAGCGCAGGCAAACTATTCTTCATTCTTATGGTAGTAGCAGGCGTTATCGGTTTAAAGTTAGCTGACAATAAAGAAGAAACTGTGGAAGGAGCTGCTTAAAAATGGGGTGGTTTTTCGTATTGTGTGCTGCAATTAGTGAAATAGTCGGTGTGATAGGACTTAAAATGTATAGTAAAGATAAGACATTAGCCAATGGTGCGATTTATATAGGTGGGTTTGCTACATCCTTCGCATTCTTGTATACATCTTTCTTATTCTTACAAGTAAGTGTCGCGTATGCGGTTTGGATTGGTATTGGAACAGCGGGAGCCGTTTTATTAAACATGTTCTTGTTTGGTGAGTCGAAAAGTAAAGCACGTATCATTAGTGTGGCTCTTATTGTATGCGGAGTGACAGGATTAAAGGCACTTTCTTAAAGATATATTGTATTTTTATCTCCTAATTGTTTATTAGGAGATTTTATTATAAAAAAATGACTTCCTCTTAGAGTTCACTATCATTGACAGTACAATCGATTATCTTATAAAATGAGTGACAGTCATTCAATATGCGTGTGAAAGGGTTTAGATGATGAATAAAAAAGAGAAAATTGTCTATGCAGCTATTGAAGTGTTTCAGGAGAAGGGCGTCGAAAAAACGAAGATTTCTGATATCGTGAAATTAGCTGGCATTGCGCAAGGAACTTTCTATTTATATTTTCCTTCTAAGCTATCTGTTATGCCTGCAATAGCAGAAGTGATGGTTGAAAAGATGATACTTGCAGTGAAAGAAAAAGTACAAAAAGATGTACCTTTTTCAAGTAAAGTGGCCCAAGTAATTGATGCGGTGTTTCACTTTATAGAGGAATACCGTGAAATACAAGCTTTAATGTATGCGGGTCTTGCATCTACTGAACATATAAAAGAGTGGGAAGCTGTATATGAGCCTCTTTATATGTGGTTAAGCGAATTTTTAAGTGAGGCGAAAGAAGCCGGTGAAATTCGTGATTCGGTTCACGCAGAACGAACAGCGAAGTTATTTATCGCTCTTGTTGAATCAGCAGCGGAACAAGTGTATTTATATGATCATAAAGATGATGAGCAGGTGGATTTGCAAAAGGCAGAAGTACTAGATTTTTTAACACATGCACTACATATAAAGAAATAGTGAGATGAACCTGTCTGAAAAGGTAGGTTCATTTTTGAGGAAAACTGAATGATAGTCATTCACCTAATGCGTATGTATGTGTGGAAGGATAGTGTGAAATTCTAACGAGTAGGGGGCATCTCTACTCATGATTAGCCCACAAATAGCAGGATAAAGAAAAAGCTTCTTGGGCATTATTTTTTGAGAGGAGCTTACGGGAAGAGGTGTTAAAAGTGAAGAAACCGATAAAAGAACAAAAGATGGTACTGGTCATTCTTTTGAGTAATATATTTATCGCTTTTCTAGGGATTGGATTAATCATTCCGGTTATGCCGTCCTTTATGAATGACATGCATTTAACAGGGAAGACGATGGGGTATCTCGTTGCAGTGTTTGCAATGGCTCAGCTTATTGCTTCACCTATTACAGGCCGGTGGGTTGATCTTTACGGTAGGAAGAAAATGATAATCATTGGATTATTTATTTTTGGTGTTTCAGAGCTTCTTTTTGGATTAGGAAAAGATGTGTGGATGCTTTATGTAGCGAGGGTGTTAGGCGGAATTAGTGCTGCTTTTATTATGCCTGGTGTTACGGCATATGTTGCGGATATTACATCTATTCAGGAACGTCCAAAGGCGATGGGATACTTATCTGCGGCTATTAGTACTGGATTCATTATAGGGCCTGGAATCGGCGGATTTATTGCAGAATACGGTATACGTGTGCCGTTTTTTGTTGCAGCAGCAATTGCCTTTATAGCATGTGTGATTTCGATATTTATTTTAAAAGAACCGTTAACGAAAGAAGAGCTTGCAGAGATTTCTTCTAATACGAAAGAATCAAGCTTTATTGGTGATTTAAAGAAATCATTACATCCAATGTATGCAATTGCATTTATTATCGTATTTGTACTCGCATTCGGATTATCAGCATATGAAACTGTGTTTAGTCTGTTCTCTGATCATAAATTTGGATTCACACCGAAAGATATCGCAGCAATTATTACAATTAGTTCAATCTTTGGGGTAGTTGTGCAAGTATTTATGTTTGGCAAATTGGTAGACATGTTCGGTGAGAAAGTATTAATTCAAATATGTTTAATTGTAGGTGCAGTGTTAGCATTCGTCTCAACTGTAGTCTTTAATTATTGGATTGTACTTCTCGTTACGTGCTTTATTTTCCTTGCATTTGATTTACTTCGTCCAGCTTTAACGACGTTTTTATCAAAAGCAGCTGGAAAAGAGCAAGGATTCGTTGCTGGGATGAACTCGACTTATACGAGTTTAGGAAATATCGCAGGACCAGCGATGGGCGGAATATTATTTGATATGAATATTCATTATCCATATGCATTTTCAGGCGTTGTTTTAATAGTTGGTCTCGGCATTACATTTATGTGGAGAGAGAAACAGTTGGCTGAAAGTTTTGCGAAGTAATGAGAATAAAGAATGATTGGAAAGCCCCTTTTTGTAAGGGGCTTTTTTGCATGTTAATACATGGATGGCTGTATCCATAACTTCGCAAAATTTGCCCAGCCGAATGAATCAATTGTTACGTTTTTTAAAGAAGAAGGGTATGTTTTTCTTTTTAAAACGTGATAGTTAAATAAAATGATGTGCTCTACTTGTAAAAATTCTTCGATTTCATACATGAGCTCATAGCGTTCTTCTTTATTTGCCTCTAATAAAAATGTATCAAGTAAACAGTTAATTTGTTTTTCATAGTGCGGATCCATGAACCGATTTACGAAGCAACTTTTATTTTTAAACACATTTAAGAATGCGAGTTCATGGTCAGCAGCAAATACTTCTCCCATGAAAATAATATCGGCATGTGTATCGATAGAACGATCCATATAATCTGAAACGAGAAATGGGTGAAGTTCTACATGTATGCCTAATTGTTCGCAACGTTCTTTTAGGAAATATGCGTCATTTGCACTGTCTTTAAATGCGAAGAAATAAATATGAATCGTTTCTCCGTTATAGGTGCTCTTTTTTAAATACTCTTTCGCTTTTTCTAAAGAGTAGGACCTTTTAGTAGCTTGGCGGCTTCTATCAGGGAAGAAGCTTGATGCAGCAATTGTTCGTCTACCCTCTATGTTACGAAGTATCATTTCAACATCATATAGTTCTCTCCAAGCTTTTCGAAAGTAAATGTCGTGATGAGGACCAGGTTTTGTAAAGTTGAAGCCAGCATAAATACAGCCTATTTCTTCTATTTGTATATCATGCCTTTCATTTTCCTCTTCGTTTGGTAGTTCATAATCAGCATCTATTTGCACATGGTCAGGAATACCCCAAAATTCAATACGGTCTAATAACGCGCGCTCTTTAAAATAATGGGTGAACGCTTCGAGTACGATATTATCTTCAGAGTAATGAGCAAGTTTGAAAGGTCCAGTACCTATATAATGATTATTTTGAATACTAGCATCACGCGGTAAAATTGCGAGCTGCATTGAACTTACATAGTGTAAGAAAAATAGATTTGGTTTTGCTAAATGGAATTGAATTTGCAGTGGTGATGGTGTTTCAATTTGAATAATTTCTTCTGTTAACCATTCGAAAGGGGATTGAACTTGTTTTAGTCTTTCAAATGAAAATTGTACATCTTTAGAAGTTAAAATTGTTTCGTTATGAAAATATATATCTTTTCGTAAATAAAAGGTCCACGTAAGTCCATCTTCACTTAATTCCCACGTATGCGCAATGTGTGGTTCCATTTTTTCAGTAACATCGTTATAAACGACTAACGTATCAAAAATTTGACTCGTAAGATGGCTTTCTGTAGTTACAGCTACAAAAGCTGGATCTAATGGAAATATCTTTCTCGATATAGGAATCTTTAATATGTCGTACATATCATTTGAAGGTTCGTATCCAAAATGATGATGTAGTTTATTTTCTATCTTTTTTTGAAGTGCAAGGGGGAGGGGGCCTTTTAAAAGAAGAAAAACGTCTTTTAATTTTTCTTTCGCTAACAGTTCATCTGTATAGGACTCAATCGCTTCTACGAAATTATGTATAAATAGAATTTCCGTTTTATTTCCGCGGCCTCGCCCTGGAGTCCAGCTAATTAATTGCTCCTCGCTCATTTTCTTTAATAAAATCTTTACGTTTTTCGTACTGCAATATAAAACATCTGCTAATTCTTGTAAGCTATTTCGTATATGTTGTTGATCTTGTGCATGTAATCTTAATCGAATGTAATAGTCCATAATTTTCATATATACACTTCCTTCTATCATAAAAGGGGAAACTCTTTAGAATATTCTAACCTTTTTCTTCCTTTTTTTCAAAGTAAAATAAGTAAGCATAAGGAGGGGAAACAATGGGATTTTGGAGTATGCATCGAAATATAAAAATTAGAATTATAACATCATTTTTAACACGTACTGTGTCCACGATGATTTTTCCATTTATGGCGATTTATTTTTCAATAAAGTTAGGTAGTGCGATTGCTGGTGCGTTACTACTCATTAATGTCATAGCTTCATTAGTAATTGGTTTATACGGTGGATATGTTGGAGACCGGCTTGGGCGTAAAAAGGTTATGATTATCGGTCAAAGTATACAAGTCATTTCCATTGCTTGTATGGGAGTTGCGAATTCGGATTACATTGACTCACCATGGCTAACATTTGTGTTTATGTTAGTGAATAGTTTAGGGTCTGGACTTATGAATCCTGCGACAGAGGCGATGTTAATTGATGTGAGTACACCTGAAAATCGAAAAGTGATGTACAGCATTAGTTACTGGGCCATTAATTTATCGATTGCCATTGGAGCGATATTTGGAGGATTACTATTTGAAAACTATAGACTACAATTGTTTATCGTATTAACGCTTGTTGCCATTATGACTTTATATGTGATGGCTGTGTATATGGAAGAAGTGTATGTAGCACGAAAAACGGTGGAGAAGAAAAATGTATTAAAAGATATGGTAGATAGTTATAAAGTCGTGATGAAAGATAAAGCATTTTTAATTTTTTGTGCAGCGAGTATATGTACATTATCGTTAGAGTTTCAAATTAATAATTATTTAGGGGTACGTTTGCAGAAGGAATTTGAAACGGTGCACTTTTTATTCGGGGATGGTTTTACGTTTGATTTAACAGGTATTCGCATGTTGAGCTGGATTTCTGCAGAGAATACAATTTTAGTTGTGTTATGTTCAGCACTTCTTATTAAAATGCTGAAAAGCTTCAATGATTTGAAAATCTTATATGTAGGCTTATTCATTTACACGATTGGATTTACAATACTCGGAACAAGCAATAGTTTATGGATTTTATTAATTGCAGGGCTGTTCCAAACGGTAGGCGAGATGATGTATGTGCCAGTACGTCAATCTATTATGGCAGATATGGTGCCAAATGAGGCAAGAGGCTCATACATGGCGATTAACGGAATGGTCTTTCAAGTGGCAAAAATGAACGGAGCATTAGGTGTTATGCTAGGTTCATTTCTTGCATCTTGGGGCATGAGTGCTCTGTACTTTATCGTGGGTATGAGCAGTATTTTATTATTTATGAAGGCGATTGGGAGAGAGAAGTATGAGGGGGAGGCTTCTCAGATTGGATAAAATGATATGAAAAGCGATGCTAGAAATCGCTTTTCACATGGCTTTTAAAACGGATCAACTTCAGCTAAATCAGGATTGCTATTTGGGTTCGTTAATAAGACTTTCAGCTCACCTACTTCAGAGAGAGCGACGAGGATATAACCACTAATAAGGACGACGAGTCTGATGACTCTTAATGTTTGCAGTGTAATGTCACGGCTATTGTTTTCGGAGTTGTCTTGGGGCGTTGAAGGGGGATTGTTGTTCATAGTTAGGCTCCCATCTCTTGTATTTATATATGTGTAAAATCATTATTTAACTTATGGATAGGAATCGTATAGTCATTTTCACTATATGAGAAATGCCTATGAAAAGTGATTAGAAATTTTGGGACAAAGAAAGGGGGAATTCGCAGGCCATTAAAAATGACATTCCTTTTTATTTTTCATACAAATAAAAAGGTTAACCAAAGTAGCTAAACAGCTATTTTGGTTAACCTATAATAACTATCCTAATATACGCAATGATTCTTCAATAAACGCCGGTATATCTTCTGGTTGTCTACTTGTGACTAGCTGGTTTTGGCATACGACAACCTCTGTGTCATGAAAGTTTCCGCCGGCGTTTTTTAAATCGACTTCAATAGATTTATATCCAGTGACATCACGTCCTTCAAGTGTTTGTGCAGTGATGAGTAGCTGAGGTCCGTGACAAATAGCGAAAACAGGTTTTTTTGCATCCATAAATGCTTTACTAAAGCGAACGAAACGCTCATCTGCACGAAGTATATCTGGAGAAAATCCGCCGGGTATGAAGAGTGCATCAAAGTTTTCTGGAGAAACACCATCAATATTTTTATCAATTACGACTTCGCTTTTTTCTTGTTTACCGTGTACCGTTTTACCTTTTTCCATTTCAATAGTTGTTAATTCATATCCCTTCTGTTTAAAAGCTTCTACTGGCTCTGTGTATTCTGTGTCCTCGAAATAATCCGTTATTAAAATAGCAATTTTTTTACTCATTCTAATCCGCTCCTTACATTATATTATCGGTTCCAGAATCGTCCTTGGGCAATGCCTTCTATAAATGACTCAATTGAAGTGTTTGTTAAGTTGTAAACTCCTGCTCCATCCAGTTTCACCTTACTATGGTCTAAAGCATGAGGGTCACTAAGGACATGAGCTATCGGTTTAAAATGTTTAAAAGTAGTTTCTGCAAATTCTAAAACAGGGGGTTGAATGACAGATTTACTACTAAACACTAATACTGCATCAAAAAGTGAGGAGTCTGCTGTTGTATAAGTATCCGTTACTTTAATGGAATTATTGAAATGATAAATTTTATTATCTATGATGCTATAGTTAATTCGATGCTGTGCAAAAGCTTGAATCCATTCGGACAGAAGAGAGATGCTTGGGTCACCATTTAATAGAATTGCAACATTTTTGGAATCAGCTTTAAAAATAGTATTGGACATGCTGAGTGCAGGTGATTTTGCATCTGAATTTACTTCGTGATTTTCCTTAGGTAAAGGAGCTCCAATAATGTTAGCGACTTCTTGTGCTAATTGACGATCGACGTGGTTTAAAAGAGCAATTACATTTGCCTTCACCATGTCTGATTTGCACTTCCCAACTTCAAAGCAAAAAGCTTCTTTTATATGTTGCTTTTCAATAGGGCTCATACTATTATAGAAAAGTTTAGCCTGAGAATAAAAGTTAAGGAAGCTTTTACTGCGCCCTCTAATTTTATATCCATCAATCTTTTCTTGATAATGCTCATATCCTCCTTGTTCTGCTTGGACGGTTGCGGGTTGATTGTCATTTAAGCCATTAGGATGATAGCTTGTTTGACCACGATGAATTTGCATTTGATGCATACCATCACGTTGATTATTATGAAAAGGACATACAGGCTGATTAATAGGGATTTGATGGAAATTAGGTCCTCCTAAACGAGATAATTGTGTATCTGTATAGGAGAATAATCTTCCTTGCAGAAGAGGGTCATTTGAAAAATCAATACCTGGTACGACATGACCAGGGTGGAAAGCTACCTGCTCCGTTTCCGCAAAGAAGTTATCAACATTTTTGTTCAATGTCATTTTACCAACTATTTTTACAGGAACTTCTTCTTCCGGCCATAATTTCGTTGGATCTAAAATATCAAAATCAAATGCATGCTCATCTTCTTCTGTAATTAACTGTAATCCAAGCTCCCATTCCGGATAATCGCCTTTTTCAATTGCTTCGTATAAATCTTGACGATGGAAATCAGGATTTTTCCCAGCAATCTTTTGAGCTTCATCCCATACTAATGAATGAACCCCAAGGGCAGGTTTCCAGTGAAACTTTACGAAATGGGCTTTTCCTTCTGCGTTAATGAGTCGAAATGTGTGAACTCCAAAACCTTCCATCATTCGTAAACTACGCGGAATAGCACGGTCGCTCATTTGCCACATGACCATATGCGTGGACTCAGGGTTATGTGCAACAAAATCCCAAAAGGTATCATGAGCGCTAGCTCCTTGAGGAATATCATTATGTGGTTCTGGTTTAACTGCATGGACAAAATCAGGGAATTTAATAGCATCTTGGATAAAGAATACTGGCATATTATTGCCTACTAAATCATAGTTTCCTTCATCTGTATAAAATTTTGTAGCGAATCCGCGTACATCTCTTACTGTGTCGTTGGATCCTTTAGAACCTTGAACGGTTGAGAAACGTACAAATACAGGTGTTTTCTTTGAAGGATTTGTAAGAAAATCAGCTCTCGTATATGCTTCTAAAGATTCATAAAGTTGAAAATAACCATGAGCGCCAACCCCGCGTGCATGAACAATCCTTTCGGGAATTCGTTCGTGATCAAAATGGGTCATTTTCTCGCGAAAGTGGAAATCCTCCATTAAGGTTGGGCCTCTTAAGCCCATCTTTAAAGAAAATTCATCTTCAGCTATTTTTACCCCTTGATTTGTTGTTAAAGCATGTTTGTATTGATTGTCAGTAACGTGATGCTTCAATTGTTCCGTTTTTTTATTCACAATATAGGCCCCTCCTTTACTCTGTTAATTTAATAGATACCCTTTTTATTAGGACGTAAACATGTATTATCATTTTTGTATGTAAAATCATAAAATATCGGTTGTTCCGGTGATTCTTGTTTGAGGAAAAAAATAAAACGCCAAGGAGAAAATTTATTTTCTCCTTGGCGTTTAAGATAATTCTTTTCGTTAAAACGAGGAAACACGTTGCTTCGTTTTTGGTACAATAATAAATTTGATCCAGAGTAACCCGATAATCATAATGATAAGGCTATGTAAAATTTCTCCTGTAGCAAGGAGTATAACAATTGAAAATACAATGAGCTGAATGCTTAACAATATAAAGATTAAGTGAAGAAATTGATTCAGTCGTTTTTCAGTATCAATTGGATATAATGCTACAATAATATTTCCCGAAAAATATTTCCATAGGGAACGGAGCTGCATAGAAATCATATATAGGACGATGTAAGCGATAGCGCCCTTTACGTATATGTTTGGTATAAAATATAAGGCGAAGGCACCAATCAGCCCTAAGCGAATATATATACCGAAATAATCATTCCCGCGTAAAAATGCGAGTGTATGTAAATAGAAGAAAGTTGCTCGTTTTTTATGTAATAAAGGTTCAATCCAAGTTGTAAGCCATTTTCTTTTATTTACTTGCTTGTTTAGTTGCGGAACATCGGTGAAGATGCTAGCAAATTGATAGAAACGAACGTTCATTTTTTCTTCTTGCTCAATTATGTAATCCCACGGTATTCGTTTTGTAGGCTGTTTTTTCGTATATAGAAGTAGGAAAGCAAGTAGTAAGAGTAGTCCGCCCAATATGAGAACATTTGCGGAATAAAACAGCATGTAAATGATTAGGGCGTTACAAGTAATACGAATGATCAGCCATATATTTTTTTCGTGACTATCACGCCACATCCAATGTATGTACATGTTCCAGGCTTTCGTAATCATTAACACGATAAAGATTGTACATAAAAAAGGTACAGTTAATTGTAATGATTGCATAGCAAGTGGAACGAGAATAAGGAACGTAAATAACAATGGGAAAAGCTGAATGATGTAATTGTATAGAAGAGATTTTTTGAAATAAGATGTTAATTTCTCTTCTAGTGCTAGTAAATAGACAGCATCAGGTTTTTGAATAAATGTACGGATAGGGCATCTCGTTATAAGGAATGTAAGTACAATCGTTATAATTATTAAAGATATTCCTTTAGAAGGAGATGCTTTTAGAAACTGAGCATAATAATATGCGCCAACGCATGAAATAAAGATAAAGCTATATAGTAAACCGTTAATCATACGTGCAAAGTATGTAATGATATTTTGAATATGTTGTTGGAAGCGACTGCTCCATAGCGATTCGATTGACATGTTTTTCACCTCTTTGTTCTATTATATATGTTTTACAAAAGAAAAAACGAGCAAATTGCGTTATGCAACTTGCCCGTTTTTCTTTTCGTTATTTTTTTTCTGATCACGATTCATTAATGGATAGAAAGCAAATCCAATTACGAATAAACCAATTCCGAGAAGGAACGTTTTTATATCGGATGCGCCAGTTTTAATAACCCATAGTGCGTAGCAAAGTGCGATAACTGCGACTATGCCATCTGTAATTCTTGCCCGCATTTCATTTTTATATGTTTCACCAGTTGCGACTAGTTTTAACTGGAAGATTGGTGAAACGAGATATGGAATGAGGTAGGCCAGTGTTGATACGGTAATAACGAATGTATAAGCTTCCGCAATGGTTCCTGATAATGTTGAGAATAGGAATACTTGAGACATAATGTTTGTTAATCGTAATGAGTAAATTGGACTTCCTTTTTTATTTGTTTTCGTGAAGAAGGAAGGGAAGAAACCTTCTTTTGCTGCTTGATAAGGTACTTCTGAGCTTAATAAAATCCAGCCTAAGATAGAACCGAACAGGGAAGTAAGAGCAAGTAATGCCATCAGTTTCCCGCCGCCGTGACCCATTGCAGCATTTAGTGCATCTGCTAATGGACGTTCAGAAGCTTGTAATGTATCAACGTGAAGTACACCCATTGTTAAAATTGTAATTCCTAAGTAAATCGCAACTGTAATAAGTAATCCCGCAACTGTTGCACGTTTTACCGTTTTTGGAGAAACAGCACGGTTTGATAAAAGAACGGCTGATTCAATTCCGATAAACGCCCAAAGCGTTGTAAGAGCAGCTAAATTTACTTGTGAAAGAAGACCGTGTGATGCACCTGATTTATCAATCATCGGTGTGTACCATTGTCCAAACTTAGAAGCTTCGAATGCAAATAACGTAACGACGATGAATAAAAGGAATCCAGTTACTTTCGTTGTTGTTGCTAAAAAGTTTAGCTTTCCAGCTCCGCTTACACCGTTTGTTAATATAATATGAGTTCCCCAAAGTAAGATGGAACAAATCGTAAATGTAATTAGTTTTCCGACTTCTACGTTAAACGAACCGATTGAAAATAGTAGTCGCGTATCTTTCATAATTGGGAAGAAGAGTGATAAATATCCCGCAAATGATGTAATGATGGCAACGTTACTTGCCCAGTTTGCAACCCAATATCCCCATACCATACTGAAACCAGCCATTTTTTTCTTTTTTGGTGTTGAGAATAAAGCATATGCATGACTTTGTGGCCCTGTCGTTAAATCAGGACGACGAATTGCTAAATTACCGAAAACAAGAGCTAGCATTAAAACACCAAACCCTGTAGTTAACCAAGCTAAAGTGACACCGAGTGGGCTTGCTGTTTGTGCCAACGTACTTGGCACCATGAAAATACCAGCGCCAACCATGTTACCGACAACGAAAGCTGTTAGTACCCAAAAGCCCCATTTTTTTTGTTGCATAGAAAATACCTCCAAAGTTAGTATAACCAAGTCAAGCGAGGAGATATGTATGTCTTCCTGAGTCAGGAAGAGAAGTCCCAAACAAAACAAAAAAAGCACGTAATTTGCCGCTACATGCTTTCTATCTTATAAGAAACCCACGACATACCTCTCGATAGCTCTCCACAAACGAAACGTTTGTGACAGTTCTGCACTTATTAAATGCAGACCCAGCAAGCGTGCATGGTGGACACGACTTACTTCGGCAACCATTCCTTTCTCATTCCTTCATCAATGCCACTACATCTCCTGAAATGATACTCTTAATGATTGCAACCTCTACCTCACCGAGATACGAATGAGGATTTAAATATTAAATTAACGTCTTTAAGAGTAACAAATGAATTTTTATACGTCAATGGATATAGTAATAATCAGATTATAGAGAAGAGTTTGTGATTAAAAGTGAGTTAGGAGAAGATGTAACGATTATTAGTTCTGCAGAAGAAACAGCGATAGAGTTAAGTACCATTTTACAGCACAAAGGAATTTTGTCTGACAATCTGAATCCGAAGCATCGTTTTTTACGACGGGATCTGTTTTATCATTTGAACATATTGCTGAGCAATGGCTAGGGTATCAAATTTCTGTAGAATGTGTACATTTGCCTATGCAAAATGCGTGTATGCATAATTAAGATTTAGTAAATTACGTTTTTAAATAAATAAGGTTCGTTTCATAAGAAGGAAAGACTAAGCTTTTAATTGAATTGATTAAGGTCATTTCAATTAAAGGGGAGATTGGATTATGGAATTATCAAGATCTCAATTATTTGCTTTAGAGTATATTTCAAAATATGCAGAGAACGAAAAACGAGAGGCTAAAGCAACAATTAATCATATACTTAAAATGTCTAATATTACAGATGAAATATTTGAAGAAGCTGTCGCTAATTTAAAATCTCATGCACGGATTGCTTTACACTTTCATCCAGACAGACTAGATTCGAGTATGAAAAGTGTTGCTGAAGCACTGTTTGAGCAAGGAATATATAAAAGTCAGTTTGAAACATTGCTATCTAATGGAAGCGTATCTGCTTACCCTGGTGGTGAACGTGACCTTTGGGAAAAGAGAATATTTGGAGGAGCATATCAATTAGAAGGCGTAACGAATGATCAACGGCCAAAATATGGAGCGCTAAATTTAATGTTACATCCAGATGGGCCGGCTCCACGTTTTGGTTCATGTTATTTTCTCTTATCTCCAAAAGTTTCTTCGCGCTCTACATATACGTATTTAGATTCGCATCAAGATCCGAAAGAAAAGGGGACTTATGAGGAGTTTGATATGATTTTAGCTGCTCTTTTGGAAGAGACATTTGTAAGAGACTTTGCAATTGGTGAAGGGAATTTGACTCCGACAATATTAATTAATCATTTACTGGGTAATCTGAAAAGGCCGTTTATAGATTTAGTAAGCAAAGAGCCAGCCCGTAATCTTAATCATTATATTGAAGCGCAAATTCATGGAGAGATTTCTCTTAAAGAAGACGTAGAGGTGCTTGTTGTAGATCCTTCATTTAAGGGTACGGATATAGGAAAAGTTTTAGAAGAAATTTGCCTGAAGTATGCGATTGATTTGTATTGGCACATCGGTTTTGTACTTATGGTAGACGAAGTTCCGATGGATTTTAGAGGTTCAAAAATGCCATCTTTAGCAAGACGCATTGCAAGGAATCATTGTATCGATGCAAATATAATTGGCTCTGTTGTAGTGGATTTGAAACGCAATCCATTATCTTGGAGTGATCGTGGTACTTATGAAGAAGTGCTTCAGGAATTAAAATTATTATGGCATGTTTTAGTTCGATTTGGAAAACCAAATCGGAAGTAGAACTAACTACTCTGTTTTTTGGAAGTATATATAGAAAAGAAGCTGATCTAAAAATAGATCAGCTTCTTTTTATAAGATTAAACTAAGTTTAATACAGTTACTTTTTCACGTGTCATAGACTCAAGGCTCTTACGAATACCTTGTGCGCCCATACCTGAACCTTTTACACCGATGAATGGGAAGTGGTCAGGGCCGCGCTCTGTGCGTCCGTTAATTTGAACAGAACCAGTTTCGATTTTGTTAGCAATTGCAAATGCTTTGTTAATGTCTTTTGTGAAGACACTTGCTTGCAGACCGAACTCTGATTTGTTAGCAATCTCAATTGCTTGCTCATCTGAAGAAACACGGATGATTGGAAGGATTGGGCCGAATGGCTCTTCCCAAGCAACTTTCATTTCTTCTGTTACGTGGTCGATTAATGTTGGGTAAATTAAGTTACGCTCACGTTTGTTACCGATAACGATTGTAGCACCTTTTTCAACAGCATCGTCAACTAAGCCTTGAACGAAGTCAGCAGACTTGTCGTCGATTAATGGAACGATTGTGCTGTCTTGTTCTGGAGATCCAACTGATAGTTCAGCTACTTGCGCTTTTAATAAGCTAACAAGCTCGTCCGCTACGTTTTCGTGTACAAGTACACGTTTAATAGCTGTACAACGTTGACCAGAGTAAGAGAATGCACCGCTTACGATATGGTTTGCAGCATCTTGTAAGTCAGCATCTTCACGAACGATACCAGGATCTTTACCACCAAGTTCTAATACAAGTGGAATCATTGAAGCTTTTTTCGCTAAATGTTTACCTGTGTTTGTACCACCTGTGAACGATACCATATTGATGCCTTCGTGTTCTACTAAGTAGTCACCAATTACAGAACCGCGTCCTGTAGCTACGTTTACAAGACCTTTTGGAAGGCCAGCTTTGTGAAGTGCTTCCACCATTTTAATACCACTAATTGCACCTTGAGTTGCTGGTTTGAAAATAACAGCGTTACCCATAATTAATGCTGGTGCAAGTTTTGCAGCAGATAAGTTTACTGGGTAGTTAAACGGTGCGATTGCTAATACAACACCAAGTGGTGCGCGTTGGATAATCGCAAGTTTAGATTTTGTACCGCCCGGGAAGCTATCGCCCATCATGCTTTCTCCGTGCATGTGTAAAGCTTCTTCGATCGTGTAACGAATGAAGTCAGCTGTACGAACAACTTCTTTCTTCGCATCTTTATATCCTTTACCGACTTCTTTCATAATGATATCGGCAATTTCATCTTGCATATTTACGAGCTCATCAGCCCATTTATATAAATATTTTGCGCGATCTTGTAGAGAAGCTTCTGCCCATGATTTTTGAGCTTCTTTTGCAGATGCAATTGCTTCATCTACTTCTCCGCGAGTAATTGCTTGTACTTGTCCAATTACTTCGTGTAAGTATGGAGATGGAATTTCGATTGTTTCTCCTGAAGAGCTTTCTCTCCATTCTCCATTTAAATAAAATTTGTACGTATTGCTAGTTGTCATGATTAGTCCTCCTAAAATAGCAACTTGTAAGAGTGAGTATAAGGTGATTGTAGGGGGTTTGATAACATTTTTCAAATGAAATGTTTGTGAAAACGATTTCTTATTATTTTTTTATTTTGTATGCCCTTTCTTACAGAACATTCCCTTATTTCAAAATGATGTATCGTATATTTTCATTCGATCTGTAAAAAAAAAAATTGACAGAATACTCAATAAAGTTGTAAGATTATAAATGGAAAATAAATGAAAGGGGTGTGCGTAATGATTGTAATCGTAAATGTAATGGGTTTAGCTCTGTTAAATGGCAGAAAACATTCATATCATTACGCAACCCGTGCGGATATATAAGGCATTCTCTGTCTTATAAAAAGCGTACGTTGCGTATATCGTAACGTACGCTTTTTATGCATTTTTGTGCATATCGTCAAGCGGCGGTATGCTTTTTTTTGTTTATTTTCCATATTCCTATATAAAACTTTGGAAGGTGGACAAATGTGATGAGATTGTATGGGTTACGAAATGTAAATGTAATGGGTTTGGATAGTGGATAAAGAAATGAGAAGTAAACGAGAACGAGAAGGGAGAGGTTACATTGTTATCAGTATTACTAAAGTTAAAATGGTTTTTTAAAGAGCACTGGAAGAGATATAGTATTGCCATTGGAGCTCTTTTAATTGTGAATATAGTTGAAGTGATTCCCCCGAAAGTGTTAGGGGTTACGATAGATAACATAAAAACAGGAACGTTATCAAACGAAGCTATTATACAGTCTATTCTTATTTTAATAGGGGTTACAATCGTTGGGTATGGTCTTACTTTCGTATGGCAACATCAATTGTTTGGAGGTGCATTCGTACTTGAGAAAACGATGCGCTCTAAATTTATGGGGCATTTACTTAAGATGACGCCGACTTTTTATCAAAAAAATCGTACTGGTGATTTAATGGCGAGAGCGACAAATGATTTGAAAGCAATCGCTATGACAGCTGGTTTTGGTATATTAACGCTCGTGGATTCGAGTTTATATATGCTTACGATTGTCTTTATGATGGGATTTACAATTAGTTGGGAGCTTACATTTGCGGCGCTTATCCCGCTTCCAATTATGGCGTATGCGATGAATATATATGGAAAGAAATTGCATGAAAGATTTACAGTTGCGCAAGATGCGTTTGGTGATATGAACGATAAAGTGCTTGAATCAATCGCTGGTGTGCGCGTTATTCGTGCATACGTACAAGAGAATGCAGACGAGGAAAGATTTCATCACTTAGGAGATGACGTCTACGAAAAAAATATGAAAGTAGCGAGAATTGACGCATTATTCCAACCAACTGTGAAAATGCTTGTTGGCCTTAGTTATTTAATCGGTTTAGTGTACGGCGCATATCTTGTATTTCAATCAAAGGTAACACTTGGTGAACTTGTTTCATTTAACGTGTATTTAGGGATGATGATTTGGCCGATGTTTGCAATTGGTGAATTAATTAATGTTATGCAAAGAGGAAATGCTTCATTAGACCGTGTAAATGAAACATTAGCGTATGAACCAGATGTAAAGAATCCGAAACATCCAAAGCTTGTGCAAGAGCCGGATTATATTCAGTTTGATGATGTGTCTTTCTCATATCCTTCATCAACTGAAACAAATTTAAAAAAGGTTTCTTTCACATTAAAGCAAGGAGAAACGCTAGGGGTTGTCGGAAAAACAGGAAGCGGGAAAACGACGCTTGTACGTCAGCTTCTTCGCCAATATCCGCTTGGAGATGGAGATATTGCAGTTTCTGATGTGACATTAGATAAAATGACGAATGAAAATGTACTCGGCTGGATTGGTTATGTACCACAGGAGCATATTTTGTTCTCAAAAACAGCGCGAGAAAATATTTTATTCGGAAATAGGGAAGCGACGGAAGAAGAACTAGAGAAAGCAATTGAAATTGCTGCGTTTAAAAAGGATTTAGAGTTTTTACCAGAAGGGTTAGAAACGCTCGTTGGAGAGAAAGGTGTTTCTTTATCAGGAGGGCAAAAACAAAGGATTTCGATCGCAAGAGCTGTTATTCAAAATCCAGAAATTTTAATTTTGGATGATTCTTTATCAGCTGTAGATGCTCGTACGGAAGCAGCGATCATTGAAAATATAAGAACGGAAAGAAGCGGAAAGACGACGATTATTACGACGCATCGTTTATCTGCCGTACAACATGCGGATTGGATTCTCGTTATGGATGAAGGCGCAGTTATAGAAGAAGGTACGCATGCTCAGCTTATCCAAAAGGGAGGCTGGTATGCTGAGCAGTTTGAAAGACAACAAGGAGAAAGTGAAAGTGCGGATAGTGGGGTGAAAATATGAGCGTTTCAAAACGATTATTTCAATACGCGATGAAAGTGAAAGGGACGATTTTTGCAGCGATGTTAATGTTATTTATTTTCGTCATCGCAGAGCTTGCCGGTCCTTTCGTCGCTAAAACGATGATTGACGATCATATCGTCGGGATAGAGAAACCTTGGTATGAAACAGAACAGAGTGAAGAGGCTGTTTCGTATAATGGCGCCTTTTATAAGCGAAGCGATCGCTTCCAGCAAGGCGAGACAAAAGGTAAAGAAGTACGTGTGATGCAAGTTGGTTTTCAATATTATTTTGTACCGAATAAAGTGAATATTGAAGGATCACGTACTGTAAAAGGGGGGATGATTACCGTTCAAAATGGTAAGGCGGTGCAAGTGTATAAAGCGAAAGCATTAACGAAAGAAGAAGTGTTTGCGTTTTATAAACCGGAAATAAACCGTCTATTATTGCTTGGTGGTGGCTATTTCGCTTTACTAGTAGTCGTATCATTATTTGCATACGGAAAGCAATTTTTCTTACAGAAGGCAGCGAACAAAATTATTCAAATTATGAGGGAAGATGTGTTTTCTCATATTCAAACGTTGCCAATTCGGTACTTTGATCATTTACCGGCGGGGAAAATCGTTTCGCGTGTGACGAATGATACAGAGGCCATTCGTGATTTATATGTAACGGTGCTGGCAACATTCGTTTCTAGTATCATTTATATTATTGGGATATTCGCTGCGCTATTTTTACTAGATGTGAAGCTCGCTTCATTATGTTTGTTAATTATCCCGATTTTAATTGTTTGGGCCATTTTATATAGAAAATATGCGTCTGTATACAATCATAAAATGCGTTCGCGTTTATCTGATATTAACGGAACAGTGAATGAATCCATTCAAGGGATGCCAATTATTCAAGCGTTCCGTCAAGAGCGTGAAACGAAAAAAGAGTTTGAAGAATTAAATGGCGATTATTTTAAGTATCAAAATAAAATTTTAAATTTAAATGCAGCAACTTCGCATAACTTAGTAGCCGTATTAAGAAATATCGCTTTCACAGGAGTAATTTGGTATTTCGGCGGTGCGTCATTAAGTGCTACAGGTATTATTTCACTTGGGGTACTGTATGCGTTCGTCGATTATTTAACACGATTATTCTCGCCAATTACGAATATGGTGAACCAGCTTGCAAACTTAGAGCAAGCGCGCGTTGCATCAGAACGTGTCTTTGAATTGTTAGAGGAAAAAGGAGAAGCGGTAGAAGAAGAACGTATGCCTCGTTTAAAAGGAAATGTAAAATTTGATAATGTATCATTTTCTTATAATGGAAAAGATGAAGTGTTAAAAAATATTTCTTTTGAAGCGAAACAAGGCGAGACAGTGGCACTTGTCGGTCATACTGGATCAGGAAAAAGTTCCATCATGAATGTACTCTTTCAATTTTATGAGTTTGAAAAAGGGAAACTTACGATTGATGGTCACGATGTAAAAGAAATGCCGAAACAAGCAACTCGTGAGCATATGGGAATCGTACTGCAAGACCCGTTTCTTTTCAGCGGAACGGTTGCTTCCAATGTAAGCTTAGAAAACGAAAAAATTTCAAAAGAGCGTATCATAAAAGCATTGCATGATGTCGGTGCTGAAAGATTTGCGAACAATATAAATGAAGAAATTACAGAAAAGGGAAGTACACTTTCAACCGGAGAACGTCAGCTTATATCGTTTGCTAGGGCGCTTGCTTTTGATCCCGCTATTTTAATTTTAGATGAAGCAACGTCTAGTATTGATACAGAAACAGAGGCGATGATTCAACAAGCATTGGAAGTTGTAAAAAAAGGAAGAACGACATTTATTATTGCTCATCGTCTTTCAACGATTAAAAGCGCAGATCAAATTATTGTGCTCGATAGAGGGACGATTTTAGAAAAAGGGTCTCATGATGAACTAATGAAAAAGCGCGGGCGTTATTACGATATGTATAAAACGCAAATGGAAGGTAATCAGAGTGCTTAATATGTACGGGGGAGAACTTGTGATTTTCACAAGTTCTTTTTTATTGATGAACATGTCGACTCTTTAGCAAATTACTACAGTTGAATAAGAAGTATTGTTTTACCTTTTTCTTTATAAATGCTATATTAAAAAATGTTACTTATTTTTTGTATGTAGCGTTATTTTTCCCTTTTGTTTGATTATGAAGAAAAAGGATAAACTAAATAAGAACATTTTCATTGAAAAATTGTTCAAGATTGCATACAATCAATATAGTTTTTAAATTCCTATCAGAATACTTGGAGGATTACTATCATGAAGAAATTATTTTCAGTGCTTGCAGTAACTACATTAGCGATCGGGATTGTAGCCGGCTGCGGTAAAGAAGAGAAAAAAGATACAGCTAGTCAAGACGCGTTACAAAAGATTAAACAAAGCGGTGAACTTGTAATTGGTACAGAAGGTACATATCCACCATTTACGTTCCACGATTCAAGCAATAAATTAACTGGATTTGACGTTGAACTATCGGAAGAAGTTGCAAAACGTTTAGGTGTAAAACCTGTATTTAAAGAAACACAATGGGATAGCTTACTTGCTGGCCTAGATGCAAAACGTTTCGATATGGTTGCAAACGAAGTTGGTATTCGTGAAGATCGTCAAAAGAAATACGATTTCTCTAAACCATACATTTCATCTTCAGCGGCATTAGTTATCGCAAAAGATAAAGATAAGCCTGCTACATTTGCTGATGTAAAAGGGTTAAAAGGAGCACAATCTTTAACGAGTAACTATGCAGATATCGCTAAGAAAAATGGTGCGGAAATTATTGGTGTAGAAGGATTTAGCCAAGCGGCAGAATTATTAGCTTCAGGACGCGTTGATTTTACAATTAATGATAAGTTATCAGTATTAAATTATTTAGAAACGAAAAAAGATGCAAAAATTAAAATTGTAGATACTGAAAAAGAAGCTTCAGAAAGTGGATTCTTATTCCGTAAAGGTAGCACTAAGCTTGTACAAGAAGTAGATAAAGCGTTAGAAGATATGAAAAAAGACGGTACGTATGACAAAATAACGAAAAAATGGTTCGGTGAAAATGTATCTAAGTAGTGCATTGGTTTCAGATCGATTGTCTACTTGGACAGATATTATGCAGTCTTCCTTCATGCCTATGCTGAAGGAAGCTGTTTTTACGACAATTCCATTAACGCTTATTACATTTATTATCGGGATTATACTGGCAACGTTAACAGCACTCGCACGTATTTCTGGTAGTCGTATTTTACAATGGATTGCTCGTATCTATGTATCTATCATTCGCGGAACGCCACTTCTTGTACAGTTATTTATTATTTTCTATGGTCTTCCAACTCTTAATATTGAAGTTGAGCCATATACAGCAGCAGTTGTTGGATTTTCATTAAATGTCGGTGCATATGCATCTGAAATTATTCGTGCTTCTATCCTTTCCATCCCGAAAGGGCAGTGGGAAGCAGCTTACACAATTGGGATGACATATCCACAAGCATTAAAACGTGTTATTTTACCACAAGCAACGCGCGTATCAATCCCGCCGCTTTCGAATACATTTATTAGCTTAGTGAAGGATACTTCATTAGCATCGTTAATTTTAGTAACAGAAATGTTCCGAAAAGCGCAGGAAATTGCGGCGATGAACTACGAGTTTTTAATTGTTTATTTTGAGGCAGGTCTTATTTATTGGGTTATTTGTTTCTTATTATCAATCGTACAACAGATGTTAGAAAAGCGTTCAGAACGCTACACATTAAAATAATCCTTTTACAAAAGGAGTTTTTGTTTTTATGATTTCAATTCAGCACTTACAAAAAAGTTTCGGAGATAATACCGTACTAAAGCATATAGATTTAACAGTTGAGAAGGGCGAGGTTGTTGTTATTATCGGGCCATCTGGATCTGGTAAAACGACATTCTTACGTTGTCTCAACGTGTTAGAAACGCCGAACGCTGGTAGTATTCGCATCGGTAATAAAGAACTCGACTTCTCTGAAAAAGTAACGAAGAAAGATATTGTCAATCTTCGTACGCAAACAGGTATGGTATTCCAGCACCATAACTTATTCCCGCATTTAACAGCACTTCAAAATGTAATGGAAGGGCTCGTTACAGTGAAAAAGATGGGGAAAGAAGAAGCGAAGAAAAAAGCAAACTATTTCCTTGAAAAAGTTGGTCTTGCGGATAAAGTAGACTTATATCCGTTCCAATTATCAGGCGGACAGCAACAGCGCGTTGGAATTGCGCGCGCGCTTGCGATGGAGCCGGAAGTGTTACTATTTGATGAGCCGACGTCAGCACTTGATCCTGAACTCGTTCAAGAAGTTCTAAAAGTAATGAAGGAACTTGCTAAAGAAGGCATGACGATGGTAATTGTAACGCACGAAATGCGTTTTGCACATCAAATTGCGAACCGTGTTATCTTCATGGATGGTGGTGTCGTTGTCGAACAAGGTACACCAGAAGAAGTATTTACAAATCCAAAAGAAGAACGTACGAAGAAGTTTTTACAAATGTTGCAATAAATTAAGGAAGGTCTCAAGGCATATGCCTTGAGACCTTTTTGCCATATATATTTATTTGTGGAATCCGCCAAGGCTTTGCTCAGCCATTGCAACTAGACGTTTTGTGATTTCTCCACCAACTGAACCGTTAGCGCGAGCCGTAGAATCTGCTCCTAATTGTACACCAAATTCTTGAGCGATTTCGTACTTCATTTGATCGATTGCAGCTGTTGCACCTGGTACTACTAATTGATTTGAAGAATTTTGGTTTGCCATAGGAATATATCCTCCTTAGAGTTATAAAAGTTTTTTTGGTTGGACTAGCTGGAGTTGAACCAGATTATCGCCCCGGTTGGCGCTAATCCATCGGTAATTAAGTTTGTACTCATAGTATGGATGTTACCTAGAAAGATATACAAAATAATAATTTGTAAATTTTGTCAAAAAAACTTATTGATTTCGTAAATTATGAAATAAGAGTAATCGTTGTATTTTTAAGAAAACAGGCCAAACTAAGAGGGGTATTAAATATATTTTTCTCTTTGTAGCCTATTACTTGTAGGCTAATCATTAGCTTCTTATTTATGATTTATTGAAAAAAAATGAAATCGGTAGCAACTTTATAGTTCTATTTTTAAGTAGTGGTGGAGTGACCGCTCCTATGCCTGGATAGGTTGCTTTCTTTCTTCACTCTAAAAAAGAGAGGCTTTAAACGATAATGTATGGAGGAATCATGATGGGGATTTGCCCGCTTTGCAACGCATTAGAATCACAAACATATTCTTGTCAAAATTGCCAAAGTATACTCCAAGATTATGGGAAGTCTGTAGATTACATAGACGATTATAGTGCCTATATGGATCAAGAATTATTAAGTGCAGTAGATGGTTTAACGCATAATAATTCAAATGAATATTGCAATCATATTTTTTATTGCGGAGTATGTAACGTGGAAACTGAGGTTGTAGTAAAACTTGTGTAAATAGAAAACTTCCACCTTATTATCTAGGTGGAAGTTTTTGTTTTTGTATTTGTGAGTGAATCATAGGAGAAGGGATATGTTCGGTGTTTGATGAAGCCCCTGATTTTATTTGAGACATTTTTTCTTTTGTATCACGTAAAGAATGTTCAGTTAAGTAGACGGCATATTCGTAAAATAACTGGCGCGTCAGTTCGCTTTGCTCTTTTAATTTTTTATCTTGGAATACAGTTCGCCCAGGTTTCGAGTTGGCTTCAAAGAGCCATGGATTTTCCTTCGTGTCTAAACCGATATCAAAACCGATTTCTCCAATATTTCCGGTTACTTGTTCATCGAGCGCGTAACTTATTTGTAAGGCAGTATGTTTTAATTTATTTTCAATTTGAACTTGTTTCGTTGAATCTGGAAAAAGCTCTTGTAATAATTTTGTATCACCGCCACTATTTACGTGCGTTGTTAAACTGCCTTTGCCGGCGATTTTGGCGACGATTGCACTAACTATCCAATTACCGAAATGATTTTTATTTGTATGAATGCGGAAATCAACAGGTTGCCCATCGAAACGAAGTAACGAAATACCTTGCTGTACGATAAACTTTTTTAAATCATGTCCTTTTAATAAGTGGTTTAGAAGAGTTTCTAATGATTGATACTTTCTCAGTTTATTTTCTTCATTTTCGCGATAACGACAGTAGTAGCAATTCTCTGTTTGAGAATAAAATATTTGATGAATATTTCTACCAAAGCTCCCGTGTATTGGTTTCATGTACACTGATTTATACGTGCCAAGAAACCGTTCTACTTGTTCAAAATGCTGAAATGTTTCTGTATGTGGTAATAAGGGTTTAATTGATTCGTCTTTCATAAGAAGTTGATGAACTTCCCATTTATTGAAAAAACCTGGGTTAAACCATGGGATGGAGTAGTCATGTTCTAACTTTCTTTTTGCTCTGACAATTGGTTTATAATTTTCCGCTTGTCGATTCGGTAATCGATCGTAAATGACATTTGGTAAAGGGACTTTTTTCTTTATCCATTGTTTCTCTTGAAAGAAATATCCTTCAATCGTTTCTTCTTCCCAGTTTATATGTTGAACGCCAAAGACGAATACGAACGGTCGTAATGAGAATGGTGGTGTTAACAACTCACTGAGAGCAATTGAACGATTTCCTAAAGGGTTAGAAGAATCATCGTTAAAGCCAGTTGTAAAAATGCCAATCAATGGTCCGAAAATAATCGTTTGGTTTTGTGTGAATGCATGAATAGTAGTTGATTGAGGCAGTAAAAGTTTTTCGGCAATATGTTTTCCGATAATAATTTCGCGAGTAAAGGAATAATGAATTTTCACCTCTTCACTTGCTATATGACGTATGCCGAAGGAGAGGGATGTAATAGGTGGTGTAATAGAAAAAACGTAAGGTAAAGTAATGCTATTTGGATGTTCATCTGAAATATTTAATGTATATATATGTTCTTTCAAAATCGGTTTACCTCCTTTCATTATGGTGTAAAGCGACTGAATTTAAGTGGTCCGTGAAATATCTTTTCAGCTAATGAATCACTATGACGAATGTATTGTTCGTAAGGAGGGATCGTGTTGACATACATAAGCCAGATTGCACCTTTTTGATCCATAATTGTGGAAAGTTCTAGTTCAAATAACGAAGAATAAGACTGATCTAGTGTTTGGAATACTTCATTTATAATGTCGTGTAAAGCGTCGTGTAATAGTTGCACACCTGTACTAGATAGTACGTATTTAATTTTTGAAAATGAATGCAATGAATCATCGTCCGTTGCTGAGGGTAAAAGCTGATTAGGAAATGAGCTTTTTTGTATAAATTGACCGATAACATTCCAAGTTTGTTCTTTGTTTTTTTGCAAAATGGTTCGAATGTGCAGTGGATATGTTAATTGATTTGGTGGTTGTAGCATAGTATGCACTATGTAGCGTGATGAACGTATGTTAGATTTACACCAAGATATAAATTCATCTGTCCTCTTGATTGGAATAGAAGTATGGTATTTTTCATTTACTGTATCGATATGAAACGTTTTATTTTTGTAAGCGACTCGATATAAGTTATCTTTAGAATGTATATTAGTGGGGCGTATAATAATATCTTTAGTTTTTAACAACAGTTTGAAAATGATTTGTATCGTTGCCACTTCAAATTTTGGTATATAAGGAGACAGTTTTTTATTAGTAAGAAATAAATCATGTAGTTCACTTAAGTTAATAAGTGTGTTATTTAAAAAGGTAGTGGAAGGACGGTTGTGCAAAGAGTGAATAATTGATTTTGCTTTTTCAAAGTCTGTTTCCTCGTGAAAAGAATAACGATCATATATATAAGAAGGAATAGGGAATGTTTGCTCTTTCCATTTTCCTGTATCTGTATCGTAAATAAGACCAGAAACAAGGTCTGTTTTAGAATCAATACAAAATGGCGTAAACTGGGCAACGACATTATGATAAAGCCGAGCGCGTTTAGCGATTTCGGTGTAATACGTTTGCTCATAATGAAGTTTAGAAGTTAAAAGGCCGAGAACCAACGAAATCACTCCTTTACTACTATTTGCATAAAAGGCGAAGCTATATATTGCAAATACGTTTTTATACCATTATACTTTTGTCCGTATGATGATATGCTATAGTTTTGGAGAAGTGAAAGGTTGATTGTAATGAATATATGGTTAAATATGTTAACGACGACAGGACTCGGAGCAATTATTGGGGGATATACGAATCATCTAGCGATAAAAATGTTATTTCGTCCTCATCGTCCTATTTATATCGGAAAGTTTCAAGTTCCATTTACACCAGGATTAATTCCGAAGCGTCGTGATGAACTTGCTGTTCAATTAGGGAAAATGGTTGTAGAGCATTTGTTAACACCAGAAGGAATCGGAAAGAAGTTAACAAATGAAGAGTTTCAAAAAGGTTTAATCCACTGGGCCAAAGTAGAAGTGGATAAAGTAATTACGAATGAACAATCACTGCGACATATGTTAGAGAAATGGAATGTAGCGCATGTAGAAGATGAAGCGATTCGAAAAATCGAACATGTGATTACAGAAAAAATTCATGCATTTTTAGCAGAGTATTATACATATACATGGGAACAGGCTTTACCTCATTCTGTACATGAAAAGATAGAGAATGCGATTCCGAATGCCTCGGCGTTTATTTTAGAGCGAGGAATTAGCTTTTTTGAAAGTGAAGAAGGGAAAGCGCGTCTTTCAAAAATGATTGATGATTTCTTTGCTTCTCGCGGAACGCTACTTAACTTAGTCGGAATGTTTTTAGGAAATGTAAGTGTAGTGGATCGTGTGCAGCCAGAAGTTATTAAGTTTTTAGGTCAAGATGGTACAAAGCAGCTTTTAACTGATGTACTGCAAAAAGAGTGGGAAAAGTTAAAAGGAAGAGATGTAAAAGAATTAGAAGCATTTGTAGAGAAAGAAATGATTGTAAGCTCCGTGCTGTCAGCAGTTAAAGTAGAGGAAACAGTGAGTAAGTTTTTAAATCAATCTGTTCAGCAAGTATGTGAACCAGTTCGAGAAACAATTATTGAAAAAGTGGTTCCAAGCACAGTAACGAAAGGCTTGAAGTGGGGAACAGAAAATGTAGAGAGTATACTAAACAATCTACACCTTGCGGAAATTGTCCAGCAAGAGGTGTCTACATTTTCAACAGAAAGATTAGAAGACCTAGTTCTGTCTATTACGAAAAACGAATTGAAAATGATTACGTATTTAGGAGCGTTATTAGGCGGAATGATCGGACTCGTACAAGGATTGTTACTATTGTTTCTTAGATAATAAGGTGAGTACATAGAAATAAAAGTGAAATTTCTTCACATCTCTTGCATAGTTTGATATGGTAAGAAGAGGTGCGTATGTAAATGCACTGAAAAGGCAGTGCGAGTGAAAAGCGCTAGCCTTCTAAAGGAGGAAAAATAAAATGACAAAGAACATTCATGATGTTGCATATGAATTACAAAAAGCAATCGCTGAAAACGAAGACTTCAAAACTTTAAAAGAGAGCTACGCAGCAGTTCAAGCTGATGCGGCTTCAAAGAACTTATTCGATGAGTTCCGTACAATGCAACTTAGCTTACAACAAAAAATGATGCAAGGCCAAGAAATCACTGAAGAAGACAACCAACAGGCACAAGAAGTTGTAGCTCGCATTCAACAAGATGCTAAAATTACAAAATTAATGGAAACTGAGCAACGCCTAAACGTTGTAATCGGTGACGTTAACAAAATTATCATGAAGCCACTTGAAGAATTATATAGCGCGCAACAACAAGCGTAATAGTGGAAGACGCTCCTATGGGAGCGTCTTTTTTGTTTAGGGAATTTAATAGTTATACCACAAAAACTCCCTTTCAAAATAGCCATTTCTTATTGGTTATTTTGAAAGGGGTATGTAATACATCTAATTTTTTTATTGCTGTTAATTGAAGTTTTAATGTTTTTTTCGTTCAAAAACTTTTCAATCTCTTTTTGTTTCCTCCCATTTATTTTCTCAAGGCGTTTTGTAAAAGAAAAATTGGCTTTGAATAAGTTACCATCTTGGGCGAGTTTGTCTAATTCTTGATCTAGCTCTACGAAAATATCTGTAGATGAAGACATAAATTCATATATTTCTTTTGAAGGCTTTTTATAATCATTAGGTAAATTATTATTACTAATAAACTCATGGAAATTCATATCGTTTTGTTTCGCTAAATCGATTAGCTTTTGTAATTTTTCTCGGTCAGGTTCCGTGAAATCAGTATCAGAATTTGTTGAAGCGAGAGGGATAATATTTTCAGATAACTCCCAACTATAATCTATATAACTTTTTATATTTTGTTTCATTTCGTCTTCACTAATAGTTTCATTTTACTTTGAGGAACTAAATATATTTTCTGGAACTTTAATAACAACATCTTTGATAGATTGTACATCATTTTTTTCCTTAGGCTGTACACTGTTTGAACAAGCTGATAGAAATAACATTGTAAGTAACGTGAGTGGGTATAAAATATAATTTTTCATCTTAATCTCCTTTTGCATTAGTGTCGTTGCAAAATAGCTACATTCCATTTCAAATACTTAACTAAAGCTACGTATAGATGTTTTATTATTTGATAACATATGACTGATATTAGTAAGCCGATGCAAAAAGCTATGAATACATTGTAAACATCGGAATAACTGATTTGATGAAACCCTTTAAAGAATCCTAACCCTAGTAATAATATAGGCGAAATAATTAATAACGGTGTAGCAATTATAAGTGCTAGAAGAAGCGGTAATAGAAAGAGTAATACGAAAAAGGCGATAATGATAAATATAAAGTTTAAAACACTTAAGCTCATAACAGAAAACAGTGCTTTCATAATGTTTTTTAGGCTGCGCCTATTGTCAGCGTTGCTTATTGCATATGAAACGTTAAGTTCTTTAGCGATAGTTTTAGGGTTTCCTAGTTTTTTAGAAATTTCCTCTTCAGATATTCCATCCTGTTTACCACTAATAAAATGAGTTTCGTACTCCGAGATAATATCCTCCTTTTCTAAAATATGCATATTCCGTAGGGAAGAACTAAGTTGCTCTAAAAATTCACTTTTGTTCATAACAATCACTTTCCTTTATAAAATGATGAATTATGGCTGAAAATCATATCTTTTTTCTAAACAGCACACACAATCTATATCTACTTTTTGAAAGGAGATATAGATTGTGAATAAAATTCCAAATAATGGTTATTCCATTATTTACAAATATATCACTTACTATTGTTCTTTGCAAGGTACTATAAAATTTTTAATATTATAAATGGATGGAAATATTTTTGCGTATTTTTAGAAGAGATATAAAAATGTTATTTTAAGATAAACAAAAGGTTGTAAGCGCATTCTTTGAATCTTGTCAAAATAATGTCGAATTCATATTGTTGGAAAAATAATGCATTTGTAATATAATGATAACGATACTTCACCACGTTAATTAACTAGGTGAAATTAAAATCTTTATTACACACATTATGAAATAAAGGGTGATTAGTTTTGAGTACAGATGTAAAAGCAAACGACGTGAAGACAAAAACAAAAGGAGCAGATCTTGTTGTTGATTGTTTAATTAAACAAGGTGTTACACATGTTTTCGGTATTCCAGGAGCGAAGATTGACTCTGTATTTGATGTATTGCAAGAAAGAGGACCAGAGTTAATCGTTTGTCGTCATGAACAAAACGCAGCATTTATGGCAGCTGCTATTGGTAGATTAACAGGGAAACCGGGCGTATGTCTTGTAACTTCAGGACCAGGGACATCAAATTTAGCGACAGGTCTTGTTACTGCGAATGCGGAGAGTGATCCCGTTGTTGCTTTAGCTGGTGCAGTACCTCGTACGGATCGATTAAAACGTACGCATCAATCTATGGATAATGCTGCACTATTCGAACCAATCACAAAATATAGCGTAGAAGTAGAGCATCCTGATAATGTGCCAGAAGCATTATCAAATGCATTCCGAAGTGCAACTTCCACAAATCCAGGCGCTACTTTAGTAAGTCTGCCGCAAGACGTTATGACTGCGGAAACAACTGTAGAGTCTATCGGTGCGCTTTCTAAGCCACAGCTTGGAATCGCTCCCACACATGATATTACATATGTAGTAGAAAAAATAAAATCAGCGAAATTACCAGTTATTTTACTCGGTATGAGAGCGAGCACAAATGAAGTGACGAAAGCTGTTCGTAAATTAATTGCGGATACAGAACTTCCTGTCGTTGAAACATATCAAGCAGCTGGTGCGATTTCACGTGAGTTAGAAGATCATTTCTTCGGCCGCGTTGGATTATTCCGTAACCAACCAGGTGATATTTTACTAGAAGAAGCAGACCTTGTTATTTCAATTGGTTATGATCCAATCGAGTATGATCCAAAGTTCTGGAATAAACTTGGCGACAGAACGATTATTCATCTTGACGACCATCAAGCAGATATCGACCATGATTACCAACCAGAGCGTGAATTAATTGGTGATATTGCCTTAACGGTAAATAGCATCGCGGAGAAATTACCGAAACTTGTATTAAGTACGAAATCAGAAGCGGTATTAGAACGATTACGCGCGAAATTATCAGAACAAGCAGAAGTTCCAAATCGTCCTGCAGAAGGTGTTACGCATCCACTTCAAGTGATTCGTACACTTCGTTCTTTAATTAGTGACGATACAACCGTTACATGTGACATCGGTTCCCATTCTATTTGGATGGCAAGATGTTTCCGTTCTTATGAACCACGTAGATTATTATTTAGTAACGGCATGCAAACGTTAGGTGTTGCACTTCCTTGGGCAATCGCAGCTACTTTAGTAGAACCAGGTAAAAAAGTAGTTTCCGTATCAGGTGACGGTGGTTTCTTATTCTCAGCGATGGAGTTAGAAACGGCGGTACGTTTAAATTCTCCAATCGTCCATCTTGTTTGGAGAGACGGCACATATGATATGGTTGCATTCCAACAAATGATGAAATACGGCAGAACATCAGCTACAGAGTTTGGCGATGTTGATCTTGTGAAATATGCGGAAAGTTTCGGGGCGTTAGGTCTTCGTGTTAACACGCCTGATGAATTAGAAGGGGTATTAAAATCCGCATTAGCAGCAGACGGCCCTGTCATTATTGATATTCCAATCGACTACCGTGATAACATTAAATTAAGCGAAAAATTATTACCAAACCAACTAAACTAATGGAGGCAGATTTGAGATGACTGTTGCGCAATTAATTGATATTGATGCAAAAAAAACGAAAATGAGTAATGAAGTATATCAAACATCTACAATGCTTGCGCTATTAGATGGTATATATGATGGTGTGATTAGCTTTGAAGATTTGAAAAAACATGGTGATTTCGGCATCGGCACATTTGATCAATTAGACGGTGAAATGATTGCATTTGATAATGGATTTTATCATTTACGTTCAGACGGTTCAGCGGAAAAAGTAGAGCCAGAAGAAACAACGCCATTTGCGACTGTAACGTTTTTTGAAAAAGAAATGAGTTATAAGGTAGAACGTCCGATGAATCGTGAAGAAGTTGAAGCGTTATTACATGAATTAATGCCAAGTAAAAACTTATTTTACGCTATTCGAATGGACGGTACGTTCCGTGAAGTAAGAACGAGAACTGTTCCAAGACAAGAAAAACCGTATACACCACTCGTTGAAGTGACGAAATCGCAACCAATCTTTTCGTTTGAAAATACAGAAGGTACGCTTGCTGGATTTTGGACACCGGATTATGCACAAGGTATTGGGGTAGCTGGATTCCACTTACATTACATTGATGATGAAAGAAGCGGAGGCGGACATGTTTTCGACTATGTTGTAGAAAACTGCACGATTCAAATTTGTCAAAAAGCTCATATGCATTTAGCACTTCCAGAAACAGCAGATTTTATGAAGGCTGAATTATCAAGAGAAAATTTAGAGGATAATATTGCAACTGCGGAAGGTGCAGAGTAAGAGGGAAAGACTGTTCCAAAATGGAACAGTCTTCTTTTATTCGTAATGTTATTATTTGTCGATAAATCGATATTTCTTGTCGAACCGTTGATATATTGTAAGTTACGATAGATATATTTGAAAAATCGTTGATATCGCTTATTTCTTTGAAACGAACGGATGTCCTTCATAATAAAAACGCCACGGATAATGTACAGCTTCTTCCGCATAGTCGATGTTAATACGAGGTCCTGCTGTTATTTTATATTGTGATGATAGGTGTTCTTCTTCTGGGACGAGTTCAATATGTAATGTATCACTTTGTAAGGATACACCTCGTTCTTCTAAAGTAATTCCGAGGGCACGGCATAGTTTGCCAGGGCCGTTCGTTACATTTTTATACTGGGCTTTTGTAATGTCGGTTTTGTTGTAGCGTGCTAGTTTTATTTCTTCTATTCCATCTACCGGCTCAAGGGCTCGAATGAGAACACCTTGCGGGGTGCCAACTGGCGCTGTAATGACGTTAAAACAATGATACATACCGTAAATTAAATATACGTAAGCATGTCCCGGTGCACCAAACATGACTTCTGTACGGTCCGTTCGTCTACCTCCGTAACTATGTGCGGCTTTATCATCGGGACCTTTGTATGCTTCTACTTCTACAATGATTCCGCTTCGTTTTACTCCGTCTACAATATGTACAAGTTTCTGTCCGAGTAATTTCTTTGCGACTTCTAACGTATCGCCTTCATAAAAGGAAGGTGGTGCCTGCATTGTACTATCTCCTTTGCTAAGTGTATATGTATATAGTAAACCAAATTTTCAGTAGTAATTCTAACTCGTTCTATTTGCTACATTTATTTCATAAATTATGGATAGAGTACAACAGCGAAGAGGGGGAGTGCGACATGATTTATCGCTTACTAGCTCTTAATATAGATGGGACACTACTATACAACAACGGAAAAATTGCAAAAGGATTAAGAGAAACAATTGAATTTGTGAAAAGAAAAGATGTATACGTTACATTATTTACGAGTCGTAATTTTCAATCCGCTCATAAAGTAGCAAAAGCGTTAAAATTAGATTCTATATTAGTGACACATGGTGGTGCTTTCGTTTCAGCAACGTTAGATAAACCGTACGTTCAAAGAAGATTATCTGAAGAGAAGACTTTTAACATTGTGCAAGTGTTAGAGCACTTTGATTGTAACGTACGTATTTCTCATGAACGGTTTTCAATCGGAAATCGTGAGAGAAATACACCAAACTTAATTGCGCGCACTGTATTATCAAGCGCAGATCCGTTATTTTATCCAGTTCAATTTGTAGATTCGTTAGGTGATGCGCTTCGTGATCATCCGGTAGCGGCGCCAAAAATTGATGTTCTTTTCCAAACTAAAGGTGAAAAAGAACGCGGGCTAAATACATTAAGAAAAGCGTTCCAAGATGTAGAGTATGTTGAATGTGATTCAAAACGAATAGAAATTTTACCACAAAATGTATCAAAATTACGTGGATTACAATTGCTTGGAGAGCATTTAAATATTTCGCTAAATGAAATGGTTGCGATTGGAGATAGTATGGAAGATTTAGAAGTTATTGAAAACGTGGGACTTGGGGTAGCGATGGGGAACGCACCTGTAGAATTAAAGCAAGCAGCAGATTGGATTACACGTTCAAATAGCGAAAACGGTGTAGAGTATATGATTAAAGAGCATTTCCGTAAGCAATTCCCGCTTCCGTTTTTGAAGAATCATAAAAATACACCGAAACGATGAAAGAAAAACGTAGCTTTTTGGCTACGTTTTTTTGTTTATCTTATTAAAAACAGTGAAAGCGTTTTAAAATATGAATTGTGTACGAAATCCATACAATTCACTTGAATCCTTCAGAAAACTAATGTAAAGTGGATGATGTTGCCAAAACAGTTACACCACATGAAATATTCTTCAGATTAATTTTATTGGGCTCCCATACGTAAAAGTATTTCCGCATGACAGTTTAGTTCACGTATTATTTCAAAAATGAATTGTAGCAATCTTATTAAGTAGTTGTAGTGTTTCTTTGTTTTATTTAAATGGATTATTTTAAGTTAATGTGAGTAAGGTTTGGTACATATGATATGTACTTCTTTTTGTGATTCTAGGAAGTTTAAAAGGGGGAATGAATTTCTTGAGGAAATCATTTAATCAAAAAATTAAAAAGTTAAGTAGTAGTTTAATAGTTGTATTACTAACATGTATGAATTTTTTAATCCACTTACCATTTAAAGCAGAGGCAGCTACAACAGAATTAAAAGGTTTAGGTGATGTATCTTATTACAATGCCATCATTTTTGGAGATCATAGTGCAACGAGTGCGGATATTGAAGGTGCGATGGCTGTTCAGAAAAATATGAACGCATCAAGTTATACAGTCGTAGCGGCTGCAACTGGAGCAAATAACTTAGCTGGAGCAACTTGGGTAGATGAAGGATATCCATCATTATTACTAGGCGGTCAATTTACGAAAGCGGGAGCAGGACAAGTAATTATTCAAGATGGAACAGTGGCGATGACAAAAGACGGTGACCCAGATGGCGCAATGAAAACATCATATGACCGTATCTCTTATAAAGAGCAAGCGGAGATTGATGCTAAGTTTAAAGAATTTAGAAAAGACGTCGATGGTGTAATTGGGGATGCAAGTAAACTACACACTGATAAGCCAAAACCTAATATGAGCTTTGGAATCGGTGAAGATGTAAACAACCCTAATATTTATGTCTCTTCAGGCCAAACGGGAAAGAAAACATTTGATGTAAAAGACGTTTTTCTTCCGAATGTAGAGAATAAAGACTTTATTGTTATTTATTCAGATGCAGAAGAAGTGAGTTTTGGTGGCGGTGCAATTTTGTATGATACAAGAAATACTGGGATGGCGACGGATTTAATTAATACATCTCAAGCATACGACCCTAATTCATCTTTTACTGAGTTGGCTAGTAAGGTAATTTGGGTATTTCCTAATGCTACAAAGATAACAACTAAAGGTTATGGTGTAGTAGGTAGTGTGTTTGCACCTAATGCAGTTGTAGAAACAAAAGGTGGTTCTATTAATGGACAAGCCTATGTTGGAGGATTACACCAAAGAGATGGTTTTGAGGTTCATAATTTTAAATTTAACTGGCCAAAGTGGAATAAGCCAGCAGCTGAAAAAGGACATTTACAAATTAAAAAAGTTGATGAAAACGATGAAAATATTGTTTTAAAAGACGCAAAATTTGATGTTATAGACAAAGATAATAACGTTGTGGCTACTGTTACAACAAACGAAAAGGGTATTGCGGAAGTTAAAGATTTACCATTTGGTGACTATTTTGTAAAAGAAATAAATGCACCAGAAGGATATATAAAAGTTGATACACCAGTCAAAGTAACAATTGATAATACAAACGTAATTGAACTTGTTATGAAGAATACGAGAAAAGTAGAGAATGGCCAATTTAAATTATTGAAAAAAGATAGTGAATCTGGTCAACTTCTACCAGGTGCAAAATTTGATGTTATCGATAAAGATGGGAAAGTTGTGGAAACAATTGTTACAGATGATAAAGGTGAAGCCTTATCGAAACAACTTCCAGTTGGAAGCTATACATTAAAAGAAGTAGAAGCACCAAAAGGATATGAATTATCATCTAGTTCAGTTTCTATTGATGTAGAGGCTAATAAAGTAGTGACTGTAGATGTGGTGAATAAAAAGATCCCCGAAAAAGTAACGGGTCAATTCGAAATCGTGAAAGTAGATGCGGAAGATAAAACGAAAGTATTATCAGATGCAGAATTCGAAGTGTATAAAGATGGTAAAAAAGTAGAGACGTTACGAACAGATAAAACTGGTAAAGTAGTTTCACAGAAATTAGAACCAGGAAAGTATACATTAAAAGAAACGAAAGCACCACAAGGATATAAATTGTTAAAAGAAGAAATTGAAGTCGTTGTGGAAGCAAACAAGTTAGTAGAAGTACAAATAGAAAATGCGAAAGAACTAGGAAGCTTACAAGTAATCAAAAAGGATGCAGAGAGTGGAACAGTTCTAGCAGGTGCAGAATTTAAATTAAAGAACGAAGCTGGTCAAGTAGTTGGAGAAGCGAAAACAACGAATAAAGAAGGTGTTGTGAAATTCGAAAACTTAGTGCCAGGAAAGTACACGTTAGAGGAAACAAAAGCGCCAGAAGGTTATAAGGCGTTAGAAGTAACAGTAGAAGTAAACGTTGTAGCAAACGAAGTAGTAAAACAAGAAGTTACGAATGAAAAAGTAACAGGTCAATTTGAAATCGTGAAAGTAGACGCGAATGATAAAACGAAATTGTTATCAGGTGCAGAATTCGAAGTGTATAAAGATGGTAAAAAGGTAGCAGAACTAAAAACAGATGAGAGTGGAAAAGTGATGTCACCGAAATTACCGCTAGGTGAATACACAGTGAAAGAAACGAAAGCACCAGCGGGCTACAAGCTTTCAAATAAAGAATGGAAAGTAACAATTCAAAACGAGAAAGAAGTAGTAAAAGTAGAGGCAGAAAACGAAAAAATCTTAGGTTCTCTACAAATTATTAAAATGGATGATAAAGATCAAACGAAACGCTTAGCAGGCGCACAATTTACATTGAAAGATGTGAAAGGAAATGTTGTAAAGGAAGGAATTACAACAGATAAGTCTGGAACGGTTAAAGTAGACGGACTTGTGCCAGGTGAATATACGTTAGAAGAAACAAAAGCACCAGAAGGTTATGAGTTAACAAAACAAATAATTCATGTAACAGTTGACGGTGAAAAAGTTGTTGATGTAAAAGTAACGAACAGTAAGAGCCTTGGTCAATTCGAAATTGTAAAAGTAGATGCGGAAGATAAAACGAAAGTATTATCAGACGCAGAATTCGAAGTGTATAAAGATGGTAAAAAAGTAGAGACGTTACGAACAGATAAAACTGGTAAAGTAATCTCTAAGAAATTAGAACCAGGAACATACACATTAAAAGAAACGAAAGCACCACAAGGATATAAGTTGTTAAAAGAAGAGATTGAAGTCGTTGTGGAAGCAAACAAAGTAGTAGAAGTACAAGTAGAAAACGCAAAAGAACTAGGAAGCTTACAAGTAACCAAAAAGGATGCAGAGAGTGGAACAGTTCTAGCAGGTGCAGAATTTAAATTAAAGAACGAAGCTGGTCAAGTAGTTGGAGAAGCGAAAACAACGAATAAAGAAGGTGTTGTGAAATTCGAAAACTTAGTGCCAGGAAAGTACACGTTAGAGGAAACAAAAGCGCCAGAAGGTTATAAGGCGTTAGAAGTAACAGTAGAAGTAAACGTTGTAGCGAACGAAGTAGTAAAACAAGAAGTTATGAATGAAAAAGTGAAAGAAGAAATTACAGGTCAATTAGAAATTACAAAGGTAGATGCCAATAATACAAATAAAACTTTAGCAGGCGCAGTGTTTGAAATTTGGAAAGACGGAACAAAAATCGACACATTAACAACAAACAAGAGCGGTAAAGCGACTTCTAAGAAGTTAGAACCAGGAGATTACACTTTAAAAGAAATCCAAGCGCCAGAAGGATATACTTTATCCGATAAGGAAATGAAATTTACGATTTCTAATGAAAAAATTGAAGTTGTAAAGCTTCAAATTACAAATAAAAAAGATACAGAAAAAGGTCCGGAAAAACCAGGTGAAGGAACAGAAAAGCCAGGTGAAGAAACAGGGAAGCCAGGTGAAGAAACAGGGAAGCCAGGTGAAGAAACAGGGAAGCCAGGTGAAGAAACAG
>NZ_CP016285.1:787998-854693 GCF_001679765.1 Bacillus sp. B25(2016b)
ACAGGGAAGCCAGGTGAAGAAACAGGGAAGCCAGGTGAAGAAACAGGGAAGCCAGGTGAAGAAACAGGGAAGCCAGGTGAAGAAACAGGGAAGCCAGGTGAAGAAACAGGGAAGCCAGGTGAAGAAACAGGGAAGTCAGGTGAAGGAACAGAAAAGCCGGGTGAAGGAACAGAGAAGCCAGGTGAAGGAACAGAGAAGCCGGGAGAAGGAACAGAAAAACCAGGTGAGGGAGTAGAAAAACCTAATTTACCAGAAAAAGGAAAAGGTTCTTCTAATAATCAACAACTTCCAGCTACAGGACACAATACGAATTACGTTCCATTCATCGGTTTTATGCTTCTGTTATTAGGAATACGTTTAAGATTCATGGCTAAAAATAGCTAACAGATGTATAAAAGGCATCAGAGATATATAGTCTCTGATGCCTTTTAAGTGAATACAGATAAAATGAAAATATCTATATGGAATGATAAATATGTTAAGCTTCAATTACGCTAAGCATTCTGTTTATAAATGCAGCTGCGTGAGCACGTTGTGATGGTCCTTTTGGTACGAATTGATTAAATTCATTACCTTTTACAATTCCATATCCATACACTCTTTGTACTTCTTCTTTGGCGTAAATTAAGTTTTGGTCTACGAATGGTAGTTCAACTTGTTTTGCAAAAATACCAGCGTGTTTTAGAGAACGATCAATCATAATAACAGCTTCTTCGCGTGTAATTGTAGTATTTGGATCAAATGTATTATCACCACGTCCGCGGATTATGCCTGCGCTTGCTGCACGATTAATACCGTCTCTTAACGATGGGTGTACTTGTTCTAAGTCTGTGAAATTAGCATTTCCACTTGGTAATTGTAAAGCACGAGTAATTAGTGTAGCAAATTCAGCACGCGTTACAAGACGTTCTGGGAAGTACTTGCCGTTCCCTTCTCCTTGCATAATGCCTCTAGCTGCTAATTGACGAATGTCTTGTTCATACCATCCACCTGTAATGTCATCAGTTACTGGATCTTTTTGGTTTTCCTTATAGTATGTTTCAGTTCCTTTTAAGAAAGCATCCCATTGTCCGCGTTGAATCATAAACGCAGGGCAGTTTTTTCCTGACCAAAATTGGTGTTTTTGGACCTTATCTAGAGAAATATTTAAGTCGTTCATTAAATAAGCTGCCAATTTACGGGCATTTTCTACCGCTTTTTCATAGTTTCCATCTTGATTAACGGCAATTTCAATTCCGATAGATTCATAGTTTCCAGTTTTATTTCCAGCATGCCATCCAACTTCATTTACTGGAAGATGTTGATAAATTTCTTTATCATCTACTGTGAAATGCCAAGATGCGGCGCGATCAGCTGTTCCGCGTGCTTGATTATCTAAGAATTTTGCATGATTTAGAGCATTGGCACCTTTCGCTGTATTAGCCGTTTCGTGAATCGTAATATATTTAGGTACCATTGGGTAGCCAGGGCGAATATCATCATTTCCTTTTGGGACAATCATTTCTTTAAATGTAACGCCATAAATATTGTTTGTTTGTAGAGCTTCTGGCGATCTCAATAAACTATTTTTAGCAGTACGACTGTTTTTTAATAATGAAGCTTTTGTACCTTCAAATGTAGCAGCAGGTGCATAAATCCATTTTGCTGTTTCATTTATTTGGACTTTAAACCAATTTCCAGCTTGTTCAGTAGGAGTTATGACTTGTGGCTGTAGTTTCCCTTCTTCTTTAAATGATTGGAACGGAAGGGCATGTATGGAAGCTTCTTCTTTTACGATTAATTTTTGGTTAGATAGTTTATGAATCTCTTGAACTTCTAAACTATTATCATTGTTATCTATCCATCCAGCGCCAGTTGGCGTCGTTATGTAATAAGCATTTCCTTTTTTCTTTGTCGCCGTTACGACTTGTTCTGTAATCTCGATATTCGATTTGTTTTTTAAATCATTCGCGGTATATAATGAATGTTTTTTTGAAGTGTATAGTAGGAATTGACCAGTAACCTCGATATCTTCTTCATGAGTACTATGCTCATTAACATGCTCTTTAATACTTTTAAAAACTTGATCTTCCGTATATACTTCAGCGGATTTTTCAGCACTCTCTGCAAATGAATAAGTAGGTGCAAGAACAGTTTGTAATGCAAGAGAGAGAGTTAAAACACTATAAAATTTCTTTTTCATATTTGTTTTTAACACATTAGATTATGGAATCTAGTGTTAACATTCCTCCTTTTTATATTGTATTTTCACTATGTATCGATTTTAATACTAATAAATTTTAACAAGAGAAAATGATGATGTCTATATACATGAGCGATATTCATAAAAAGAATTATTTGAAAAAATGTAAGAGAAACAGGTAAAACCTTCTGTATTGACCTGTAAACGCCCTTCAAGTAAACTAAAGAGAGTTTGCAAATGAAAAGGTGATAATGTTGTTAATTTCAATTAAAACGTTACAAGATGATCGTTTTTTACGTCCGCTACAAAATATTGGCGGCTTATTTTTTGAAGATAGTACGATTGGATTTGAACAAGAGGAAGCGAATCTTATCGTTGATATACACATTGAGGATAATGTGAAAGCATCCGCTCGATTAACGGATGTTAGCACAGGAAATGTGTATGAAGAAACATTCTCGAAAGATTTATCTGCTTTCACAGATGAAAAAGAGCGTATGAAGCAAGTGAAACACGTTGTTTCTTATGTATATCTTTCTGTTCTTCAGCAGTTAACTGGTATTGAACAAAGCTGGGGTATTTTAACGGGGGTACGTCCGACGAAACTTCTTCATAAAATGCTTCAAAATGGTATGTCAAAAGAAGAAGCGCATCAAGAACTTCGTGAAAGTTATTTAATTCATGAAGAGAAAATTGAACTTCTTCAGCGCATTGTTGATTGCCAATTAGCAGTTGTTCCGGATTTATACCGTTTGAAAGAAGAAGTAAGTATTTATATCGGTATTCCGTTCTGCCCAACGAAATGTGCATATTGTACATTCCCGGCTTATGCGATTAATGGACGCCAAGGCTCTGTTGATTCGTTCTTAGGTGGTTTACATTATGAAGTTCGTGAAATTGGTAAGTTTTTAAAAGAAAAAGGTGTAACAGTTACGACGATTTATTACGGCGGCGGTACACCTACAAGTATTACAGCAGAAGAGATGGATATGCTGTATGAAGAAATGTATGAAGCATTCCCAGATGTGAAAAATGTGCGTGAAGTAACAGTTGAGGCAGGCCGCCCAGATACAATTACGCCAGCAAAGCTAGAAGTGTTAAATAAATGGAACATTGACCGTATTAGTATTAATCCGCAGTCATACCATCAAGAGACACTAAAAGCAATTGGACGTCATCATACTGTAGAAGAAACAATTGAGAAATACCATTTAGCTCGTGAAATGGGAATGAACAATATTAATATGGACTTAATTATTGGTCTTCCTGGTGAAGGGTTAGATATCTTCAAACATACGTTAGATGAAACAGAAAAGTTAATGCCAGAATCATTAACAGTTCATACGTTATCATTTAAACGTGCTTCTGAAATGACGCAAAACAAACGTAAATATAAAGTAGCAGGTCGCGAAGAAATTACAGCGATGATGCACGAAGCAGAAGAGTGGACGCAAAAGCATAATTACGTACCATATTACCTATATCGTCAAAAGAATATTTTAGGTAACTTAGAGAACGTTGGTTATGCAATGCCGACGCAAGAAAGTATTTACAACATTGTTATTATGGAAGAAGTACAATCGATTATCGGACTTGGCTGTGGTGCATCAAGTAAATTTGTTCACCCGAAGACGGGGGCAATTACGCACTTCGCAAATCCGAAAGATCCAAAATCATATAACGATGGCTTCGTAAAATATACAGAAGACAAACTGAAAATTTTAGAAGAGCTATTTGCATAAGAAGAAAGAGGTTGTTCCGAGTCGGAACAACCTCTTTTTTATCCTGCAGTAATGGGCGGTCCGATTATATCTTGTCAGTTTTTGTCGGTAAGTCGATATATTCGAAAAATCGCTGATATAATTTCATTTACCTTCTAGCGGCACCGTATGTAAAACTATGTCGATAATAATCAGAAAAATTAGTCAAATCATTAAAGGACAATGTCTACTTATGGACGAAATGATAGATTTATGAAAGAGAAAAGGGGGAAATTGTTGGCATGTACATGACGATAGGGAGAATTTTTGATTTATCAGTTGGTAAGTATCCGAATAAAGAGGCGTTAGTGGAACCTGAAAAGAATATTCGCTGGACGTATAAACAGTGGGATGAACAAATAAATAAAACAGCGCACGCTCTATTAGAAGACGGAGTAAGAAAGGGAGATACTGTATCTGTTTACTTATATAATTGCCGTGAATTTGTAAACGTTTACTTAGCCTGTGCGAAAATTGGAGCGATCTTTAACCCGATTAATTTCCGCTTAAAAGCAAAAGAAGTATCTTATATTCTTCAGGACGCATCCTCGAAAGTCGTGGTCTTTGAAAAAGCAGTTGAGTCAACTGTTGCTATAATTGAAAGAGATTTTCCAAATACATCTTTTTGGTCTATAGAAAACGATAAACCTTCCTATGCAAGTTCCTACCATGAAAAAGTGAATGCAGCATCTTCTGAGAAAGTAAATATCGAAATTGATGAAATGGATTATTGTTCAATGCTTTATACGAGCGGTACGACAGGTCATCCGAAAGGCGTATTACATCGTCATCGTGAAATGACTGAGCATAGTATGATTTGTACGTATTTCCTTAAATATAATAGAGATAGTGTAGGGCTTGTTGTGGCGCCTTTATATCACTGTGGTGAATTAAATGCCGGAATCATACCACGCATTCAAGTTGGTGGAAAGAATGTTATTTTGCATCATTTTGATACAGAAACAGTATTACATACGATTCAAGAAGAAAAGATTACGACGTTCTTTGCAGCGCCGACGATGTGGAATATGTTGTTGCAAAAAGATTTAGCTCAGTATGATTTAACTTCGATGAAGATTGGTATATACGGCGGAGCAGCAATGGCACCGGCGTTAGTAAAAGAATGTAAAGAACGTCTTTATATTGATCTTGTTCAAATATACGGAATGACAGAAATGGGGCCAGTTGTTGCGTTTCTCGTAGAGGAGGATCAAATTACGAAAGCTGGTTCAGCAGGCACGCCATGTTTTAGCCATGAAGTTCGTATTGTGAAACCGAACGAGGATGCACCGGCAGAACCAGAGGATGTATTACCTCCTTATGAAGTGGGAGAAATTATTTTACGCGGCCCAACTATGATGGCTGGCTATCATAATCGTGAAGAAGCGAATAAAAAATCGATGTATAAAGGATGGTATCATTCTGGTGATCTAGGCTATTTTGATAAAGACGGTTATTTATTCGTTGCTGATCGCGTTGATGATATGGTAATTAGCGGTGGCGTAAATATTTATCCTCGTGAAATTGAAGATTTCCTTCATAGTCATCCTGGTATATTAGATGTGGCGGTACTTGGTGAGCCAGATGAATTATGGGGAGAGCGTGTTGTAGCAGTTATTGTGAAGAAAGATGAAACAATAACTGAAGCTGATTTAGAAACGTATTGCAAAGAAAGTGATGAACTAGCAGATTATAAACGTCCGCGTCATTATTTATTTGTAGATGAACTTCCGCGTAATGCGAGCGGTAAGTTGCAGAAGTTTGTGCTGAGGGAATCGTTGAAAGGGGCAAAAAAATAGAAAATGAAGGGTGCCTCATACCTATGGGATTTTTGTCCCTTGTTCTGTAAGAGATTAAACCGAAGAAACAATATCTTTGTTAATTCTTAAATGTCCTGTTCCTTTATAGAGATTGAGAATTAAGTGAATATCAATCACTTTATATTTACTTAATTCTCGTTTCTTCTTGGTGAAGATTAATTAGCGCATTTGAAATAAGGTGGAAAAACAAAATGGATGTAATGTCCAAAAAGAAAAGACACCTTAAGGTGCCTCTCTCCGACTTGAACCATTTCATTTCATACGAATCGGAATCTATCCGTATTACCATTACCCCTTTGTTATGAGTGTAAACACACACTATAAAGCAGAATCGTCTATATACACTAGATTGTTAGTTCACAAAAGACAAGAGATTTGAGATCAATATCGAAGTGACGCCACATCCCCTATAATAATTGATATGTTACGCCTTTTAAAAGAATCTGCTTTATAGAACGTGCCCACAAGTTATATTTTACTACATGTAATATTCATTTAGTGTATTTTTTAATGAATATGTATAATTACATAAAATGTATGAAAAAAGAGAGTATACTCTAATATTGTGTAATAAAGATAAAGCCCACCTACGGAATAGGGGGCTTTTCTTACTTTTTATAAATATTTATTCCAATTATATTATCAGATGAGTCTAAACGAATATAAACGTCATCTGATAAAAGGTGTGCATTATATATTCGTTGTTTATATGTTGATATCTCGAAGCGTTTTCCATTTAATTCACATTCTAGAATAATCATATCGCCATGTTCTTTCCAATTTATTAATTTAGCAGTTGTATTCATATAAACCTCCTCTAAATCATCTTATGAAAATTAATAGAGATAGTGTGAGAAAGGAGTTTATATAACAAAAAAAGACACCTTAAGTGTCTTCTTTGATTACTATAAAAGTCGTTTAATGAAATAGGTTTCTATTTTTATTTGCGTGAAAAGCCTTCTTCATCAAGGTATTCCGCAGCTTCTGGATAAGAGTTGAATGTACCGTCTAAGTTTACACCAGCGTACACGTTCCACATGTCATCCTCTGAAATAAGAGTAAGAATATGACCATCTTCGTTCTGCCATTCTTCTTCTTTCGCAGGTTCTACAGGTGCTACTACCTCTTCTTGTGATAGAAGGTCAATTGATTTCTCAATTACTGAACGTAACTCCTCTGCTGAAAACTCACGGATGTTAACCATACCTTTATCATCTGTTTTATAACCTTTAATACCACTTGCATATACAAATCCATTTCCATTTGGATGTAAATGAAATACAACGTTCTTTTTATCTAAACGACTTTCTTCAAAGTGGAAGTTTACACGTTTTAATGATACGTTCTTTCTTTCTAGTTCTGGGAAAGATTCAATAATCGATAATTTTTCTTCAAAAGTTAGCATAGTGCCTCCAAGTATATAGTAAAAGATTTAATTTGTTCATTATAGCATAGTTGCAATTGTTTCCAAAGATAAGGGGAAAACTTTTCGTTGAATACGTTTACGTCACGAGAATGTAAAAAGTGAGCTAACGAATGTATCTTTTTAGGTGTACAATGGAACATGGACTTTATACAAAGGTGGTTTTTTTATGTTTCAAAAAATAGCAAAGGAATGTTTAGCAGGATTTACTGTTGCGATTGTTGCGTTACCACTTGCGATTGCGTTTGGTATTGCTGCGACAGGAACGTCTGAGGGAGCGCTTGTTGGATTGTATGGTGCAATTTTTGCAGGTTTATTCGCAGCGTTATTTGGCGGGACACCTGGGCAAGTAACAGGGCCAACTGGACCGATTACCGTTATTGCAACAGGAGTTATTGCGACGCACGGGTTAGAGGCAAGTTTTATTGCCTTTATGATGGCAGGATTATTTCAAATTTTATTCGGTGTATGTAAGCTCGGTTCTTACGTTCGATATATTCCGTATCCTGTCGTTTCAGGATTTATGAATGGTATTGCATTAATCATTATTTTAGGCGAAATAAAACACGTACAAAATAGTTTTCTACTTGTTGTGTTAACGATTATTGTAATGATTGTTTCTGGCAAATGGATTAAGGCGATTCCGTCTAGTTTAGTAGCACTAGTCGGTGTGACAGCTTTGCTTCCTTTATTTTCTTCTCTACTCGAAGGACTTACAGTAAAGTTACCGATTATCGGAAATCTTTCACTAAATAAAGTAATTGAAAAGATTGGAACTATTCCAGAAGCGATACCTACGCTTCATATTCCATCTTTAAGTGGAACAGGAATAGCAGCACTTATTTTACCAGCGCTTAGTATTGCTTTGTTAGGGTCGATTGACTCGTTGTTAACATCGGTCGTAATGGATAATGTGACAGGTACACGTCATAAAAGTAATAAAGAGCTCGTTGGACAAGGTATCGGTAATATGATGAGCGGATTGTTTGGCGGATTAGCAGGTGCAGGTGCGACTGTAAGGTCTATCGTGAATATAAGAAGTGGCGGTAAAACGGCACTTTCGGCATGTATGCATAGTGTTATCTTATTTATTTTTATTATGGGTCTTGGTTCGGTCGTACAATATATTCCACTTGCTGTATTATCAGGTATTTTAATTTTAACTGGTATTGGAATGTTCGATTGGGGAAGCATGAAAAAGATGCATGTCGCTCCTAAAGGTGATGTCGTTGTTATGCTCGTAACGATGATTGTAACGGTGAAGTTCGATTTAATGATTGCTGTTGCCTTCGGTATTATTCTTTCGTTCATCATATATATGGTGAAATGTAAAGAACGTAAAACTTCTATCGTAAAAGAAAAAGAAGAAACGTACACAATTCAAGGGCCGCTCTCTTTCCTATCAGTAGATCGTATTTTCTCTACTTTACAAGATGTGAAGTCACCGGTTGTTTTACGTATGAAAGATGTGCGTTATATGGATGTATCAGGAGCTATGGCATTATTAAATTTTGTTGAGCAATCAAATAAAGTAGGAGCAAGTGTAGAGCTTGAGCAAGTACATCCGAGTATTGAAAAAACAATCGCAGTAATGGCAAGCGATGAACAGAAAGAGCAATTGAAAATCTTAAGTGTTTAGATAGTAATTAGAATATCTCACAATTTTACATAAATTATAATGTAGAGTTGTGGGATGTTTTTATAATGTTTTTAGTAATATGTATCGCAGTGACAGAGAGGAAGGGCTCTTTTGGCGTAACAGAAACGCTTATAGTGTGTACATATATAATGGAAGGAATTAGAAAAATATTGTGAAGAGACAGGCTTAAATGGGTTCGCTTTTCTATTTTGAAAAAAAAACCAAGTATTCAACCTATAATAAATTTGTTATGATAACCAATGGGATAAAATGAATCCCTATCGCTTAAAACAATATGTTTGAGAGTATATGTATAAAAGAAAAGAGAAAAAATATGAATAAAACATTTGTAAAAGGAGCAGCAATTTTAACCATTACAACTTTTTTGTCAAAATTGCTTGGTAGTTTTTTTCAAATTCCATTACAAAATATTGCAGGAGATGAAGTGCTCGGTATTTTTCGCCTTGTTTTTCCTGTATATATGATTGCTCTTACATTATCGGTAGCCGGAGTTCCACTTGCAATTTCGAAACTAATTGCAGAGTTGAACGAAAAAAATAAGCAAAAGGAAATTGCGAAATTATTTAAATCAGCGTCAATTATTGGGATAGCATTTGGCGTTTTCGGCTGTTTAGTCATTGTATTATTTTCTATTGAAATTGCGAATATGCTCGGTGGACAAGAAACTAGAATGCCGTTGCTTATTACTTCATTAGCATTACTCATTGCGCCATACATGGCGGTGTATAGAGGGTATTTTCAAGGTTTCGGTGATATGAAACCAACAGGGGTATCACAGGTCATTGAGCAATTTGTACGTGTGTTTTTTATGTTAATAATTGCTTACATACTAGTATCATGGGATAAGAGTAATACTGTTATTACTAGTGGTGCGATGGTTGGCTCTTTTCTTGGAGTCATTAGTTCGCTTATATATTTGCGTATAAAATATAATAGAAGTCCATACTACAATAAAAGCAATTCCTATTCGCTCCGAGATTTAAGAGAAAACGGCAAAAAGATATTGCGGGTATCGATCCCAATCGCTATCGGAGCTTTATCAATGCCACTTTTAAATTTAGTAGACTCGCTTACAATACCGCATGTATTACAAGGATCATCAACAGAAATTCAAGAACAATTTGGAATATACAGTCGCGGTTTTGCATTCACGCAAATAATTGTTATTTTTGCAAGTGCAATTGTATTTCCATTAATACCACTCTTAACTTCCGCATTGGCCAAAAGAGATATAAATTTGGCGAAAATAACAATTCAAAATACAAATCGACTAGCGCATGTTTTGACAGCACCGTTAACAATATGGTTGATGGCATTAACAGTACCGTTAAATGTCGGATTGTTCACAGACGTAAAAGGCAGTAGTATGTTAACAGTTATGATTGGCAGTTCGTATTTTACTGCGGTTATGGTATTATCAATAGGTGTTTTACAGGGCATTAACCGTTCTGCACAAGCTGCATGGATTGTTATTGGTGCGAGTTGTGTGAAAGTCGTGTTAAACATTATGTTCGTGCAGAAGTTTGGCATAGATGGAGCGGCGTATAGTACATTAATTACTTACATATTGCTTTGTATTGTAAATCATTTGTATATTCGAAGCTATATTGCCTATTCTATTCATTTAAAAAGCTTTTTTGGTGTGCTAGCAATAGCATGTATTTTGGGACTAGGATTGTATGAATTATGTAATGTGATAGATGTTACATCTTCAAGAATTATGACGTTATTATTCAGTGGTATAGCATTAAGTATTACAACCATTTTGTATGGTGTATGTGCTTTGAAATTAAAATGGATATCAATAAACAAAATACCATTTTTGAAAAGATAAATATAGAAATTTAATTTTTTATTATAATTCATATGAACTGATAAAGAGGAAACTATGTAGGGTATCAAGTGTTTAGGTAAGGAATGGGTACCAGTTTATGTTAGATGAAATAAACGGTTACCTAGTTTTGGAGGAGATTTAGGGTGCGTTTAGTCTTATCAGGATATTATGGTTTTTATAATGTTGGAGACGAGGCGATTCTACAATCAATTATTGAATCGTTAAGTAAAGAGAACCCGGATATAGAACTAGTAGTACTATCAAATGATTCTAAATATACAAAGGAAATGTATGGTGTAGAATCGGTAGATCGCTGGGATATAAAAGCTGTTTATCATGCAATCAAAAACAGTGATGGAGTTATTAGCGGTGGCGGGAGCCTTCTTCAAGATCAGACAAGTACGAAGAGTATTCTATATTATACGGGTATTATGGGACTCGCTCGATTATTAAAAAAGCCGTATTATATTTATTCACAAGGAATAGGTCCAATTACAAAAGGATATAATCGTCTATTAGTAAAATGGAACTTGTCAAAAGCTTCCTATGTATCAGTTCGAGATGAGGATTCGTTTTTATATTTAAAAGAACTTGGCATAAAAAACGATATTGAAATTGTTCCAGACCCTGTTTTAACATGGAAACGGACAAAACAATCGGATTGGTTGCAAAAGCATTCGATACATGGAAAAGTAATTGCGGTTAGTGTGCGTTATTGGAATGCAAAAGAAGATTATATAAAAAAATTAGCTGAGGCATTAAAAAAATTAAAGCAAGAAGGATACCAAATTCTATTTGTTCCAATGCATGAGCCATTTGATCAAAAAGCTTCGCGTGAAGTAGTAGACTTAATGGGAGAAGAGACGTATATGCTTCCGTATAAAATGGATATCGACGAGAAAATATTCATTTTATCACAATGTTCATTACTAATTGGTATGCGTCTTCATGCACTTGTTTTTTCTGCCGTAGCCAAAACTCCAATGGTCGGGATTTCATACGATCCGAAAATTGATTCGTTTTTAAGTCAAGTGAATCAGCCAGTTATAGGAAGTGTGGATGGCGAATGGAGTGCTGAGTATTTATATGAAATTGCGAAAAAGCAATTAATGCAACAAGGAACTGTGCAGCAAGAGTTACAATTGACAATAGATGAGCTTCGGTTGCAAGGCAAACAGGCAACAAAGAAACTCATTGATCATATGGAAAAAGGCACTTTATTAAAAAAGTAAAGTGTCTTTTATTTTTGTTTTGAATTTAATGAAAATTCTAATTACAAAAACGTTTTATTTTAATTCCTATTTATTATGCTAAAATGATTGCGATTATTATATAATCAAATTTGTGATAATAAATTCGTAGATTACGAGGAGGGTAAACTTGAAGACTTTTTCAAAAGGTATAACAGCAGTGGCATTAACGGGATCATTACTTTTAACTCCTATTTCAAGTTATGCGGCAAATGATGATATTACAGGACATATGTTTGAGACGAATATGCGCTCACTTATTACTAAAGGAGTTTTAATGGGGTATGGAGACAATGTATATGCGCCTGATAAATTAGTAACAAGAGCAGAGTTTGCTACATTCATAGCAAGGGCTTTAAATTTACCGAAAGCTGATTCGAATTTCGAGGATGTGCCGAAGACTTACGGTTTATATGATGGTGTAAGTAGAGCATATGGAGCGAAAATTATTAATGGTCGTACGAACGAGACATTCTCACCAAATGATGTGATTACACGTGAAGAAATGTCGATAATGGTAAAGCGAGCGTTAGACTATAAAAATATTAAAGTAGCTGTAAGTCCGCTTACCTTTACTGATAAAGATAGTATTAACTATAAAGAGCATGTACAAGTTATGGTGGCTACTCAAATTATTAAAGGGTATCCAGAAGATAATACATTTAGACCACATTTATCAGCTACAAGAGGGATGGCTTCAGCTATGTTGGATCGTATGCTTCAGACGATTGAAAAAAACGGAAATAGCAATCCTGTAGAAACTAAGAAATATGTTGTGACAAATGTAAGAGAAAACGGAACAGAGCAAGAAGTAGAGCGCTATAATACGTATAAAGAAGCGGTTACGGCTGCTCAAAATAAAGGTATGAATGCGGTAAAATACGAGAACGAATTTTTATGGATTAAAGATGGTTTTGCAAGTGCGAAAAGAATAACTGGGCAAAACATCATTAATATTTATGATGAGAATTTGTCAACAGTATATACGTATATTCAGTATGGAACAGAATTGAAAGTGTTAGAAGTTGGCGAAGATCGTGTGAAAGTTCAACTTTCTGGTTTGACAGGTTATGTGAAGAAGGATGAAATCACTTTAATTCCTACAAATGAAATGAAACAGTCGTCTTATTATGTGAAATCAGATGGATATTTATACCATAAATATTATACATATAATACAAGTTCACCTGGATATACAGAATTTAGATATGGTGTGGCACCTTCTTTCATGAAGCAAGGACAGCAAATGTATAGTGTAGATGGAAAGACATTTGGAGACGAAACTTTCTATCAATATTTCAATTATTTATCATTACGTTCGAAAACAGATTATACAGCTGAACAACTAGATAGTTATGTGAAATCGATTAAACCAGACTCTCCATTAATTGGTTTAGGAAAGAAATTTAAAGAAGTAGAAAGCAAGTATAATGTAAATGCATTATTCTTATATTCATTAGCAATTCATGAAAGTTATTATGGAACAAGCGCTCTTGCAAAAGACAAAAATAATTTATTTGGTTTAAAAGCAACAGACGATAGTCCGTATGGTAACGGAGAAGCATTCAATTCAAAAGAAGATTGTATTGAACATGCAGCAAAATTATACATGAATGAAGGATATTTAAATCCAGGACATTGGCGTTATACAGCAACATATACAGGTGATAAAGCTGCTGGTTTAAATGCGAAATATGCATCTGATGCGAACTGGGGTAAAAAAGTAGCGGGGCATATGAACCGTTTTGATTCTTATTTAGGTAAAAAAGAATACAACAAGTACAAACTTGCACGTGTGATGAATAACGTGGAAGTGAAAAAGAATCCTAGTATATCAAATGAGCGACTGTATCGTTTAAATACAAATGTAGTTGTCACAGTTACTGGTGAAGAGATAATAAATGGAAAAGCGTGGGTTAAAGTTATTTCAGATAATCCTACTGTAACAGAAGCGTATATTGCAAAAGAAAGCTTAGAATACGTAAAACATTAATTAAATAAAAAAGAAGGTGCTACTAATATTTCGTAGCACCTTCTTTTTATCCCGCTATTTGCCGGGCAGTAATCCCCCACCTCAAAATTCAGTGGAAGCAAGGAAGTTAGGTGGGGGATGAACTGCCCGTAAAAGCCCGATTGGTTCAACTAATAATCAGTGGGGGATGAACAAAACCCCCACTGATTAAAGTTTCACTTTATTCAATTTCAAAATCAACAATGATATAAGCGAGAATAACAATGAAGAAAATACTAACGGCTGGTGCTGTTAATACGTGGCCAGACATAAAGCCAATGCCAAGTGATAGAACGAGTGTGCTCGCTAATAGCATATACTTTACTTTCATGATTTTCTTAAAGTTTGTGATCATGCGGATAAATAATTTAATACCAAAGTATAGAAGAGGTATTAAGTAAATAAGGAAACCGACAATTCCAAAGGCGAAAAATAGGTCATGGAAGTCCATTTCAATTAATTTAATTTTATCTGTGTAGTTACCAGCGTAACCCATTCCGAATAGTTTTTGTGAAAGCGGTGCGTCTTTATAGTATTGTTTGTATGTTTTTAAGAATTTGTCGCGATCACTGTAAATTAAACTTTTTACTTCAGAATCTGTAAGTTCACCTTTTGCATGTTTTTTTGCATCTTCTGGATCTGCTTTAATTACTTTTCCTTCTTTTCGATCTTTCTCTTCTTGCACTGATTTTTTGTATTCGTATATTTGCATGTGAATGCCCATATTTTTTGCGATAGGAGTATGCGGTGTAAGAGCAATTAAACCTCCTAGTATAACTGCGACAACAACGGTATTTACAATATGTGTGAATCCTTTTCCTTCTTTTTTACGATTTATCATATATTCAATGAATGAGAAGAAAAGTGCTACGCCTAATGTAATAACAATTGCGCCATATCCGACTTTCGTTCCGACCATAATACTTGCATACATCGCAAGTATTGTTGGAATCCAGTAATATATTTTCGAGAAAGAAGTTGTTTTATGAATCGAATATAAGACAATGATTGGGAACATAATGGCGAAAAGAGAACTTAAATCATTTCCAGCGAAGAACCAACCTCTTGAACCGATTTTTGAGTGAGGATAGCTTGGGAAATCCGTTCCAGTTTGCATTGCGACAATCATTGTAATGCTTAAAATTAAAGTTGCATATAAGAAATATGTAATGATTTTATGGAATACATACTCTTTATTTTTTAGCTCTTTAAAGGCGATAATATATCCAAACAGTAGCACAATTGGATATACGCTCTTTAAGATGAATTTAACTTCTTCTCCAAATGAAACTGGAGATTTAACCATCATATTATTTACAAGACCAATTGCGAGTGCGATTCCGAGTAAGCATAAATAGAGGATGTACTTTTTCGCATCTTGTTGTTTGTGATGAAGAAGTAGGTACCCTAATGCAAGAAGCATAAAGGCGAAACGGACTACAACTCCAACTGTTGCGCTCATGTGTAGTATATAGATTGAAAAAGATGTTAATAAATCTAAAATTGGTTGAAACACAATGAATAGCAATAGGAAATGTGGGAAGTAGTTATCCGTTTGTTTCAACTTATTAACCATATGTTCCTCCAGTTCTTCATTCCTTTATTACAACACCCAAAAGATGGGTATAAAGCCTTTTTTACATAGTAAGGCGAATGAATTTCAATATTTGTTTTTTTATCAAACTTAAGAATACACCATTTCATTGTAATGGTAAATAGATGAAAAGCATGGATAAACCGACTTTAATTTCTATATTTTTCAACGGAATTGTATGTTTTATACGGTAAATGTACAAATTGCGAGATTATTAGACAGAAAATTGAGAAAAAAGAAGGATTTTTCAGTGGTTTTCTATAATTATATAAGTATAATCTTTATGGAGAAAAGAGGGGTATATATAATGGAAATAACAAGTAAAACAGAATCTGTCGTTGTGAAATATGAAGGCCACGTTGCAACGGTTATGGTCAATCGCCCAGAGGTGTTAAATGCGTTGGATGAGCCGACCTTAAAAGAGTTATTACAAAAGTTGAAAGAAGTAGCGGAAAGTTCTGCGCATATCGTTGTGTTATGCGGGAACGGCCGTGGTTTTTCTGCGGGTGGGGATATTAAATCGATGCTTTCAAGTAATGATGAAAGTAAGTTTGATGGCATTATGAATACCATTTCTGAAGTTGTCGTGACATTATATACGATGCCAAAGCTTGTTATTAGTGCAATTCATGGACCGACTGCAGGTCTTGGGTTAAGTATTGCGTTAACAGCTGATTATGTAATGGCGGATATATCATCTGTTATTGCAATGAACTTTATTGGAATCGCTTTAATTCCAGATGGAGGCGGTCATTTCTTCCTTCAAAAGCGTGTCGGTGAAAATATGACGAAGCAAATTATTTGGGAAGGTAAGAAGTTATCAGCGACAGAAGCGCTTGATATCGGCTTAATTGATGAAGTAATCGGCGAAGATTTCCAAACGGCTGTGAAACAAAAAATTAATGAATGGTCACAAAAACCGATTAAAGCAATGATTCAAACGAAGCAAATTTTGTGTGAAGTAAATCGCTCTAATTTAGAGCAAACATTGCAATTAGAAAAGCGTGGTCAATATGCAATGAGACAAACAGCGGATCATAAAGAAGGTATTGCTGCGTTTTTAGAGAAACGTTTACCAGCATTTAAAGGGGAATGAAGTTTGTCCATTCCTCACTGATTATTAGCTCGTTAATTCGGGGTAAAGGGGAGAAAGTGCTAACACATTTTAGTATAATTGTGTTAGCACTTTTTTTTAGGAGTAATACATGAAGAAAATAATCGGTGTTATCACTATTATTTTGCTTACATATTCTGCTTTGCATAGTACACCATCTTTGGCAGTTCGGACTGCGTTATTTTTTGAGGGACATCCAAGTGTTGCATTTTCTGACGGGGTGACGAAAGAAAAAGATGTGAAAAAAGAAGCGATTCCAGATGAGTACCAAACTCTATATGGTAAGGAAGAAAACTCAGAGCACTATTTCTTTCCGCCTGTAAGAGCACATGAATCAGAAATTGATATGTTAAGTGCATGCGTGAAGAAAAAATGGTTTTTCTATAAAGCAGAGCTCGGATGTTATTAAATATAGGAGGATGAATGATGTCAGCATATAACAAGTTAGTAAGAGATCGTGTTCCAGAGAAGATTTTAATGTCTGGAAAAACATATACAGCACAAAAATTAACAGGGCAAGCATACATACAAGCTTTAGCGAAAATTGGAACGGAAGAAATTCGTGAATTTGCTTCTATGAAAGAACGCGAACATGCGCTAGATTCTCTTGCGGATGCGCTAGAAGTTATCATCTCATTAGCACGTGCAGAAGGTGCATCGATTGAAGATGTAGAACGCCTTCGTAAGCAAAAAGAGATAGAGCGCGGTGGATTTGAAAGAGGGATTTATTTATTAGACGTTTCAGAAGAATAGTTTTATAGGAAAAGCATAGCGTTAATGAGTAACGCTATGCTTTCTTGTTGCAATGAAGCTAATAATGAAGAAGATTGCTGTTAATATCCAGCCGATTGTAATAGAAGTAGTAGTATGAACGGCATAAGAGATTTGTAAACAAAATAATGATGCTAAAAACCAAATGAGTGCAATGTGTATATATTTTTTTGATATATTCATATTTCAAGGCTCCTTTTGTATACTAAAAAGAATTTTACTATAATTTAGAAAATTAGGCCATATAAGTAGAGGTTTTCTGGCGAATTTTGTATACTGAATAGTAGAGAAAATGAGGAGGAAACGACAATGGCACACCATACGAAAGAAACGATGGAACTGATTAAGGAGCTTGTCTCTATTCCAAGTCCATCTGGAAATACAGCAAAAATTATTAATTTCATTGAAAACTATGTCAGTGAGTGGAACGTAGAAACGAAACGTAATAATAAGGGAGCTCTTATTTTAACGGTAAAAGGGAAAAATGATGCGCAGCACCGCTTATTAACGGCACACGTTGATACGTTAGGTGCGATGGTGAAAGAAATTAAGCCTGATGGTCGCCTGAGTCTTTCTATGATTGGTGGATTTCGCTGGAACTCTGTAGAAGGGGAATATTGCGAAATTGAAACATCAAGTGGCAAGACATATACAGGAACGATTTTAATGCATCAAACATCTGTACATGTATATAAAGATGCAGGTGAAGCAAAACGCGATGAGAAAAATATTGAAGTTCGTATTGATGAGCGCGTATTTTCAGCTGATGAAGTACGCGAATTAGGAATTGAAGTAGGAGACTTCGTTTCATTTGATCCGCGCGTTCAAATTACAGAGAGTGGATACATAAAATCACGTCATTTAGATGACAAAGTAAGTGTTGCAATTTTATTAAAATTAATTAAAAGATTACAAGATGAAAACATAACATTACCATATACGACGCATTTCTTAATTTCTAATAATGAAGAGATTGGATACGGTGGTAACTCTAACATTCCAGAAGAAACTGTTGAATACTTAGCAGTTGATATGGGAGCGTTAGGTGATGGACAAGCATCTGATGAATATACAGTATCTATTTGTGCAAAAGACTCTAGCGGCCCGTATCATTATGCACTGCGCAAACATTTAGTAGAGCTTGCGAAAACGAATCATATTGAATATAAAGTAGATATTTATCCGTACTACGGATCTGATGCATCAGCTGCGATTCGCGCGGGATTTGATGTGAAACATGCGTTAATTGGAGCGGGTATTGATTCTTCCCATGCATTTGAACGTACGCATGAAAGTTCAATTGCGCATACAGAAGCATTAGTGTATGCATATGTAATGTCTAATTTAATTGAAGAATAATTTCATAGATAATAGAGAGCTGATTAAAGATATTATTTTTAATCAGCTTTTTATTTGGCAAAGCGATTAGGAGACATGTCCTAATCGCTTTTTATCTCGTAAAAGCCCGATTGGTGAGGGCTGATTAAAGTTTTTTATATACATTCATTATAAGTTATATATATGCGATTTTTGTTATACGGCCGGAAACGTATTTACTATAGATATATAATGTTATACACTATGAAAGGAATTAATTAATAGTTAATATTTTTTAGTTAGCTTGATTAAAAAAATGAATGAAGATGAAGTTTTGAGAGGAGATTTATTTTTCATGAAGTACAAAGCAATAGCCGCAGGTTTATTAGCAGCAAATTTACTAGCACATCCAATTAGTAGTTTAGCAGAAACGAAGAAATTTCCTGATGTTTCAGATAGTGCGTGGTCAAAAGACGCAATTTATTATTTAGTAGAGAGAAATGTAATTAACGGTATGCCAGATGGTAACTTTATGCCATACGGAAATTTAACACGCGCTCAGGCAGCAAAGATTATCGCAACAGCAATTGGTGCTAAAGTAGATCCAAATGCAAAGCCGTCTTATAATGATGCAAAAAATAGTTGGGCAGCTTCATTTATTGCAGCCATGGAAAAAGAGAATATTATTAAAGGGCGAGAACCAGGAGTATTTGATCCTGAAGGAAAAGTAACTCGTGCTGAAATGGCAGCTATGCTTGTAAGAGCATATAATCTGAAAAGCAAAGTAACAGGACCAGTTCCTACAAAATTTGCTGATTTAGAGAATCATTGGGGTAAAGAAGAAGTTAATATTTTAGTAGAATTAAAACTTTCGTTAGGTACAGAGGATGGCTGGAAACCGAATGATTCTATTACGCGTGAACAAGCAGCTCAACTTACTGCGCAAACAGATAAATTTAGCAAGAATAGTGATCGTCCAGTAGAAACAAAGAAAATGTACATAGATAGAAAATTCATTACATATCACGCACCATCATTAAGTTCTGGGATTAGTGCAAATCAGCATAATCCACAAATGGTTGAAATTAAAGAAGAACGAGATGGATGGATCAAAATTGCAACAAGTAAAGGTGATAAATGGACACCTTTAGTAGAGAAAACAGAATTTATTAATGAAGGATTCACTACTTATGCAGAAGCTTCTTCTTCTTCAAAAGTAATGGGAACACATAACGCACAGCAAGTAACTGTTATTGAAGAGAACGGCAGCTGGATTCGTATCCGCATGGGCGCTGGTTTCCAATGGGTTAATAAAAATCAATTAAATCCAGTGAAGCAAGGTAACTTCTTAGAGGGCAAAGCGATTATCATTGATCCAGGTCATGGTGGAGTTGATTCAGGTAATCCAGGTTATTATGAGAAAGAAAGTGAAACTGTATTAGATGTATCATTGCGATTACAGAAAATATTTGAGAAAAAGACACCATTTACTGTGTTATTCACTCGTACAGATGATACACGTCCAGGAACAAGTGGTCCTGATTCATTAAAGAAACGTGTAGAGTTTGCTCAAAAAAATAATGGAGATATTTTTGTAAGTATCCATGCTAATGGTTCTGAAAAGAAAAATGGACAAGGTACAGAAACATTATATTATAAGTCAGCAGCGCCAAGAGCAACGAATCCACATGTACAAGACAGTATTTTATTAGCAAAAAAAATTCAAGCCCGCCTTGTAGCAGCACTTGGAACAAAAGATCGTGGTGTGAGACATCAGGACTTATACGTAACTAGAGAAAATACAATGCCAGCTGTATTAACAGAATTAGCATTTGTAGATAATAAAAGTGATGCGGATAAAATTGCTACACCAAAACAGAGACAAGCTGCAGCAGAAGCGATTTATCAAGGTATTTTAGATTATTACGAAGCAAAGGGTAATAACGTATCTTCTTACCGCTAATAAATCAAAAGAGATTGCCAATAGGCAGTCTCTTTTATTTATTAACGTTTCTCTTTATTTCCGGCATATGATATCATTTAATTTTATAAGAAAAAGTATTGTAGTAATTGTAATTATAACGATATAGAGGATGATCATAGATTGAATAATCATAGTAAAACACCTGCATGTATATATACGTACGCATTTCGCGAGGAGGAGCGTGCTTTATGTTATTTGGAAATGCGCTCGTTCTTTGGAACGGAGTCTCACGTTAATATTTTGAAAAGTGATGTCAAAATTGACCCGAGTAGAAGTGCGTTTATAAAAGAGCGCGTTGAGGTTATGTATGAAGGAGACGACTTAGAAAGCATTTTAAAACAAGTAGAGCAAATTGATTTGGCGGGGGCGTCATTTAAAGTTATATTCGTTAAAATCAATGACCTCGTTGGAGAGAATAAAATTGAATATGGAGAAAGACGTCTCATTGAACGCGACCTCGGCATGCATATTGAAGGAGAAGCGGATGTTCGTAATCCAGAGCGTGTATTCGGAATTGTTCCTCTTGGAGGACGTTGGTACTTCGGACACTATGTAGAAAGCGAGCCAGTTTGGTATCATCACATAAAAAAACCGCATAGTTATTCGACATCTCTTAGCACGCGTGTTGCGAGATCAGTTGCAAATATCGCTGTACCAAATCCAGAGGGAGTACGAGCAATTGATCCGTGCTGTGGTATTGGAACAGTAGTAGTAGAAGCACTTTCTATGGGAATTAACATCGTTGGTAGAGATATAAATCCACTTGTAGTGCTTGGAACGAGAAAAAACATCGCACATTTCGGATTTGAAGGAACAGTAACAAAAGGGCCGATCGAGGAAATTACTGAGAACTACGACGTTGCCATTATCGATATGCCGTACGACTTATTTACGCACGCGACACCAGAAGATCAGCTCTCCATTCTTTCAAGTGCGCGCCGCATCGCTAAAAAAGTAGTCGTTGTCACGATGGAAACAATGGACGACATGATCCATGAAGCAGGATTCGAAATTACAGATCGCTGTGTTACAAGAAAAGGATCATTTACTAGACAAATTCTCGTTTGTGAATAAGAAAAAAAGGTCACCCGTTTGGGTGACCTTTTTTTGGTTTGTATTGCTGTGTGATTGGTTGGTGGAATGGAGGAGTGATTTGTCGGTAAGTCGATATCCTATGTCGAATCGCCGATATCGCTACATTAGTATATTACTGTTCTTTTAATTTTTCTTGTTGTGCGATTAGTAAATTGCGTAAGATATGTCCGCGGTAACTTTCTAGTTTTCGTCCTTCGTGATAGCGCACACCTAATTTTTTTAATTCAGCTACGTACCAGCCTTTTGTTCCGTAGTACATTAGATCACTTCCTTTTTGCTTTTGAACAGTATATGTTGGGGGTGGAAGTAACTTTCCATTGAAAATAATAAGCCTGGCTGTATCAGGGTGTTCCATAAAATAATTTCCGGACAGTGTATAAAAAAATAGACAGTAGTGTATGCTTTTTTACACAATGTATACAAATTTATATCCTATGCGTTGGCATGATATTTGCAATGAAAATAGTATCAACATATAGGGGAGAGATAGAAATGAAGGTTAGTAAAGTGTACACGACAATTGATGCTCACGTAGCTGGGGAACCGCTTCGAATTATTACAGGCGGCGTGCCGGAAATAAAAGGAGACACGCAGCTAGAAAGACGCGCATACTGCATGGAACATTTGGATCATCTTCGCGAAGTTCTTATGTATGAACCGAGAGGACATCACGGTATGTACGGTTGTATCATTACACCGCCTGCAAGTGCTCATGCTGATTTTGGCGTATTATTTATGCACAACGAAGGATGGAGTACGATGTGTGGTCATGGCATTATTGCTGTTATTACAGTCGGAATTGAAACAGGTATGTTTGAAGTGACAGGTGAGAAACAACAGTTCATTATTGATAGCCCTGCTGGGGAAGTCATTGCGTACGCAAAATATAACGGGAGCGAAGTAGAGTCCGTATCATTTGAAAATGTTCCTTCATTTGTATACAAAAAAGACGTTCCTATTAAAATAGATAACTATGAATTTCAAGTAGATATCGCATTTGGCGGAGCTTTTTATGCGGTAGTAGATAGTAAAGAATTTGGTTTGAAGGTAGATTTTAAAGACTTACCTGTCATTCAAGCGTGGGGCGGTAAAATTAAGCACTACATTGAGAGCCAGATGGAAGTGAAGCATCCCCTTGAAGAAGGGTTAAAAGGAATATACGGCGTTATCTTCTCAGATGAACCAAAAGGGGAAGACGCAACTTTACGAAATGTAACAATCTTTGCTGATGGGCAAGTAGATCGTTCTCCTTGCGGCACAGGAACTTCCGCAAGAATCGCAACTCTTTTTGAGAAAGGTGCCTTACAAAAGGGAGAAATTTTCGTCCACGAATGTATTACTGACGGGGAATTCGAGGGGGAAGTATTGTCGGTAACCGCAGTAGATACATATGAAGCTGTCGTTCCGAAAGTAACGGGGCATGCATTTATTACAGGATTTCATCAGTTCGTTGTAGACCCAAGAGATGATTTAAATCGAGGGTTTTTGTTAGGATAGAAGGAGGAGGTGGAAAGATATGCTAGTCATAAGCGCGAACGAACAACGAAACTTAGTAAATATGAACGAAGTCATTGAATACGCGGCGCTTGCTTTAAAAGAATTTTCCGCAGAAAGAACGATCACACCAATTCGAGGCTCATTGCCATTTGCGAACGAGAAAAATACGGCATTAATTATGCCCTCAGTAGCGGAAGGGCTTGAGGCACTTGGCTTAAAAGTAGTAACAGTAGTCCCAGAGAACAAAAAGATAGGAAAGAAAACGATAAACGGGATTGTGATGCTATCAGACTTTCAAACGGGAGAACCGCTCGCACTTTTAGAAGGATCCTACTTAACGATGATTCGAACAGGCGCCTTATCAGGAGTAGCGACAAAATATTTAGCTCGTCATAACGCAAAAACTTTATGTATCATCGGGACGGGTGAACAGGCGAAGGGAATTGCTGAAGCTGTATTTGCGGTAAGAGCTATCGAAAAAGTCATTTTATACAATCGAACAGAAGAAAAGGCGTATGCATTTGCGGAATATATACAAGAGAGATTCAACAAACCTGCATATGTTCACACAAATGCAAATGAAGCAATAAGCGAAGCAGACATCATCGTCACAACTACGAACGCATCCACACCAGTCTTCTCAGAAAAACTACAAAAAGGCGTCCACGTAAACGCCGTCGGCTCATTTAGACCGAACATGCAAGAACTACCATCCCACGCTATCGCGGGCGCAAACAAAGTAGTAGTCGAATCAAAAGAAGCAGCACTAGAAGAAACAGGAGATCTTCTAGTTCCGATAAGAGAAGGTTTATTTGAAGCAAGCGACATCTACGCCGAACTCGGACAAATCATAAGCGGAGAAAAAGCCGGCCGCGAAAACGACGAAGAGATTACTATTTTCAAATCAGTTGGTTTGGCAGTAGTGGATATTATCGTTGCGAAGTATTTGTATGAGAAAGCGGTGGAGTGCGGGATTGGGAATAGGATTGAGTTTTGAGGGACTGCCTTTTGGTGGTCTTTTTTGTCAGTATGGGTGTGCTAGTATTTATAATTAAATACTTTTAATATTATGTTTAAATATATGAATTCTGCGCGGACATCACATCATTCATTCAATTGGTATATGAAAAAAGCTGCACCTCTAACAATTAGAGGTGCAACTTTTTACCATTCTCGCCATTCTTCTGTTATGTCTTCTTCAGATTCTAGACCAGCTATTCGTGCTGCTGTATCGATAAATTCATAGAGATCTTCTCTTTCCATTGTTTCGATAAAATAGTCATGTTCGTCATTTAATTCATTTATGTTAAGAACAACCTCTTTAACAACATGCATTATTTCAAATTCAGTTGGATTTTTTCCCAATTGCTCTAAATTATTTATGTAAGTATCGAGAACTTTATTTGTTGCACTTATATTTTCTTCAGTGAAAAATTCCCCATCTTCATCATTCTCAATCCATTGGGTTGTTGGTTTGTTTTTTTTCAATTCATCAAATGTCATGGTAACCTCCTAAATGTGTTTTTTGTCTTTAATCCCATTCTACATTTTCGATCATATATAACAATCATTTCAGAGGTTTTTTTGGAAGCTACTAGTTTTTTAACTCATTTTACGAGGTAACCTATTCGTGGTCTTTTTATTTTATCTTCCGCATAAATATATTTTATCGCAAGAACGCATTAATAGATTTTAAACTTTCTATCTTTGCGAAAAAGTTTGACAATACATACCGGTAGTGGTAATTTAAAACCTATAAGAAAACTCGGTATTAATTCCGAGTTTTCTTATAGGTGTAAATAGTCGAGAGGGGTCGAAATATGAAGAAGAAGTTGTTTGTATTACCATTTGTCCTACTATTATTTATTGCATTAGCTGCTTGTTCAGGGGAAAAAGATTCGAAGCAAGCGGGCACTAGTAAATCAGGGACTCCGAAAGATGGAGGAACGTTAACGATTGGCGTTAGCGATAATCCAGATACGATGAATCCGCTTTATGCGAATGATCGTGTGTCATTAACTGTGCAGCAAGCTTTATATGCGCCGCTATATCATATGGAAGACGGTAAGAAAAAGTTTGTTCTTGCTGAGAGCTTTATGCCTTCAGAAGATCAATTAACTTGGACACTGAAGTTAAAAGATAATTTGAAATGGCATGATGGTAAGAAAATTACATCAGACGATATAGCATTTACATTCCAATCTATTTTGGATGAGAAGCAAAATAGCTCAAGTCGTGAAAACTTTATTTTTAAAGGAAAGCCGCTTGAGGTGAAAAAGGTAGATGAGTTAACAACTCAATTCGTTTTACCACAAGTAAGCGCATCTTTCGAAGGTGTGATGAATGATTTCTTCCCAATTCCGAAACATGTATTTGAAGGGGAAGCAGATTTAGCGAAAAGTAAGAAAAACTTACAGCCTGTAGGATCAGGGCCGTTTAAATTTAAAGAGTATAAATCAGATGAGTACGTTGCATTAGATCGATTTGATGATTATGTAGGTGGAAAAGCTAAATTAGACTCTATCGTATACCGTGTTGTAAAAGACCGTAATACAGCCAATGTTTCACTGCAAAATGGTCAAATCAACATGAAGATGATTGAGCCACAAGATTTTAAGAAATTAGATAGCACTGGGAACTTCTCAATGGTGACATTCCCTGAAGGTAGATTATTCTACTTATCTTATAACATGAATACAGATTTGATGAAGAAAAAAGAAGTGCGCCAAGCAATTGCGCATGCGTTAGATAAGAAAGAAATGATTAACTCAGCATTCGTTTCAGGTGAATTTGCAGAACCAGCAAATTCAATCTTAACGCCAGACGCTATGTACTATGCGAAAGATATTAAAGACTATAAGTATGATAAAAAAGAAGCGAAAGATTTATTAGCAAAAGCTGGCGTGAAAGATAAAGAAAAAGTACGTGTGATGTATGTAACGAATAATAAAATCATGGAAAGCTTAGCGCTTTATACACAACAAAAATTAAAAGAAGTTGGCTTAGAAGTTGAACTAAATGCATTAGATGCTAGTGCAGCAAGTGAAAAAGGCTTAGATAAAGAGAATAAAGAATATGACATTACATTTGGTGGTTACATAATGGGACCTGAGCCAGATTCATATAAGAGCTTATTCTTAAGTAATGCTGAATACAATTATGCCCGATATAAAAACGCTGATTTCGATAAGTTATGGGAAGAAGCTGCAGTTGAAACAGATAAAACAAAACGTGCAGAGCTATACCATAAAATTCAAGAGACAGCTAGAGAAGACGTACCTTATCTACCAATTGCGTATCCGAAAGCAGTTATTGCAGTAGATAAAAAGTTTGATGGATTAAAAGAAGCGAAAGCAATTCCTGTCACAATGTTTGAAGATCTATCTAAGATTTATGAAGTGAAATAAGAAACAGTAAAGAAGCTGGTGGAAATCAGCTTCTTTAGCTTGAGGGGGGAAGTTTGTGTATAAAGTAATTGCGAAGAGGCTTTTAAATGCAATTCCGCTTTTATTTGTTATTTCTATTATTTCTTTTCTATTAATAAAGCTAGCGCCGGGGGATCCTGTTCGAAACTTTGTAACGCCAAATATGAGTCCAATTGATGTGGAGCGTATTCGCAAAAGTTTAGGACTAGATCAACCAATTTACGTGCAGTATATTTTATGGTTAAAAAATATTTTAACAGGAAACTTTGGTTACTCACTTCAAAATCATCGTCCTGTTTTAGATCTTATCGCAGAAAGATTACCTGCAACAATTGGGTTAATGGGATCATCTTTACTCGTCTCATTTGTAATCGCAATACCACTTGGACTATTTACAGGTGTGAAAAAGAATTCGTTCTTTGACCGCATTGTAAACTTTATTTCATACGTTGGTATTTCTATGCCGGTTTTCTGGTTTGCACTACTATTAGTCTACTTATTCTCTTTAAAATTGAACCTACTTCCGAGTATGGGTATGCGCACCGTAGGTAAAGATTCTGTTTGGGATATTGTGCAACACGGCATTTTACCTTGTATGGTGCTAGCGTTCCAAAACGTATCTGTTTATATGAGATATATTCGTTCAAGTACGATTCAGCAATTAGAAGAAGAATATGTACAAATTCAATATGCGTACGGTGCTTCAAAGAAAACGGTTTTATTTAATCACGTACTTCGAAATGTATTAATACCAATCATTACAATTTTCGGATTATCGATTCCAAGTTTAGTAGGCGGAGCATTTATTACGGAAACAGTATTTTCATGGCCGGGTCTTGGTTCACTTGGGGTAAATGCTATTTTTAGATTTGATTATCCGATTATCATGGCAATTACATTACTATCATCATTCATGTTAATTCTCGGTAACTTAATTGCTGATATTTTATATGGCGTAGTAGATCCGCGCATTCGAATGAGGGGGTGATTTGGAATGAATAATAGGAGATTTCAAACGATAAAACATAGCTTTACGAAAAATAAGTTTGTTGCAATGGGAGTTATTATACTTGCGATTTTAACGGTCGCATCAATTTTCGCATTCGTATCGCCGTACGATCCTAGCAAAATATCGATTCCAGATCGCTTACAAGAACCAAGTATGAGTCATCCTTTCGGAACGGATGATTACGGAAGAGATTACTTAACGAGAGCGTTATATGGCGGACGAGTTTCACTTGCGGTCGGTTTTCTTGCGATGGTTGTTTCTATTACAATCGGTACCGCAGTTGGAACAATTAGCGGATATTTTGGCGGAAAGTTAGACAACTTCTTAATGAGGGTTGTTGAAGTACTTATGTCAATTCCATCATTCTTTTTAATGCTACTATTAAATGCGTATTTAAAACCAGGAATTACGACGTTAGTTCTTATTATCGGATTACTAACATGGATGGACACCGCCCGTATTGTAAGGGCAGAAACGTTATCTGTAAAAGAGCGTGAGTACGTTTTATACGCAAAAGTATCAGGACAAAAATCACTTATGATTATTGTAAGACATATCATTCCTAACATTTTATCAACCATTATTATCGCTGCGACATTAACAATTGCGACATCGATTTTAATGGAATCATCACTTAGTTTTTTAGGTTTAGGTATTAGAGAACCAGATTCTTCTTGGGGCAGCATGCTAAACAATGCGCAAGGATATATTGGTGAAGCTTGGTATTTAACACTCTTCCCAGGATTCCTTATCCTTTTAACGGTACTTAGTTTTAACGTAATTGGTGAAGCATTGAAGAAAGCTTTCGCACCAAAAGGAGCCGGACATGAAAACTAAAGTGTTAAGTGAAGGGAGTGAGAAGCGTGTCTGAAAAACTACTAGAAGTGAAAAATTTAAAGACTTCTTTTTTCATAGAAAGTGGCGAAGTTGAAGCGGTTCGCGGCGTTACATTTCGCTTAAATAAAGGAGAAGTAGTCGGTATCGTTGGGGAATCTGGAAGTGGAAAGAGTGTAATGGCGAAGTCCGTTATGTCTCTCGTTACGTCACCAGGAAAAGTGAAAGAAGGGGAAATCCTTTTTCATAATGAAAACATACTTTCTAAATCTGAAAAAGAATTGCGTTCTATTAGAGGAAATCAAATTTCACTTATCTCTCAAGACCCAATGTCAGCGCTAAATCCGGTCGTGAAAATTGGGAAACAAATGATGGAAGTAATTATACGTCATCAAAAAGTGAAAAAGAAAGAAGCAGAGCAAATCGCGGTCAACTTGTTAAAACAAGTCGGTCTTTCTTCATCAGAAGAAAGGGTGAAACAATATCCGCATGAACTAAGCGGAGGTATGAAGCAGCGAGTTATGATCGCAATGGCGATGTCTTGTAACCCTGACCTTCTCATTGCGGACGAACCGACGACAGCACTTGATGTAACGATACAAGCACAAATACTAGATTTAATGAAAAACTTAAAAAACGAAACGAACATGGCGTTACTTCTTATTACGCATGACTTAGGAATAGTCGCACAAAACTGTACACGCGTTATCGTTATGTATGGCGGACTTATTATGGAAGAAGGACCTGTACTTGATATTTTCCAATCGCCGAATCATCCATATACGAAAGGGTTATTAAACTCTCTGCCAAAAATTGCAAACGGCGTAAAAGAAAGACTTGCTCCCATTCAAGGTGTAACGCCAAACTTATTAAACCCACCACAAGGTTGCCCGTTCGCAGAGCGTTGCCCGCATGCGATGGACATTTGTGAAAAAGAACGTCCACCATATTTTGAAATCGGAAACGAAAGACGTTCCATGTGCTGGCTAAACGATAGGGCGGTAGGTGATTTTCATGCATGAAGAAAACTTAATTGAAGTTCGGAACTTAAAAAAGTATTTTCCTATTAAAAAAGGACTATTCGGCAGAAAAACAGAGCAATTAAAAGCAGTCGATGATTTAAGCTTCACTATTAAAAAGGGTGAAACATTCGGGTTAGTAGGAGAATCTGGATGCGGAAAATCAACGACAGGAAGAAGTATCATTCGCTTACACGATGTCACTTCAGGTAACGTTTTATTTGATGGAAAAGATATCGCAAGTTTAAAGGAAAGTGAACTAAAAGAATATCGAAAACGAATGCAAATCATTTTCCAAGATCCATACGCATCATTAAACCCGGCAATGAATGTATTCCAAATTATTAGCGAACCAATGAACATTCACGGTTCTTACGAAAAAGAAGAACAAAAAGAAATCATTTTAGACCTTCTGAAAAAGGTAGGATTAAAAGAAGAACACTTATATCGCTACCCGCACGAATTTAGCGGAGGCCAGCGCCAGCGCATTAGCATCGCGCGTGCATTATCTGTAAAACCAGATTTCATCCTATGTGACGAACCAATCTCAGCACTAGATGTTTCCGTCCAAGCACAAGTCGTAAACATGCTGCAAGACATCCAAGAAGAAACAGGAGTCACATATTTATTCATCGCACATGACCTATCTATGGTAAGACACATATCAGACCGCATCGGAGTCATGTACTTAGGAAACATAGTAGAAATTGCCGACAGTGAAGACCTATACACAAAACCGGCACATCCATACACACAAGCACTACTCTCATCTATGCCAGAACCAGATCCAACAAACATTGGCAAAGAACGGATTATCCTAGAGGGAGAAGTACCGAGCCCACTAAACACACCATCCGGCTGCAAATTCAGAACGCGCTGCAAATTCGCCACTGAAAAATGCGCACAGGAAGTACCGAAGATGGTTGAGATTGCGAAGGGGCATGAGGTGGCTTGTCATTTGTTTTAGAGGAAGAGCACTAGGGGGGACCTGGTGCTTTTTTCTTTGTAGGTGGACGTGGTGTGGGATTGGTTGTTGGTTTTGGTGATAGTTTTCACGAAATTTGTCGGTAAATCGATATGTTGTGTCGAAACGTTGATATATTCGGAGTTACGATCGATATAATTGAATAATCGTTGATATATTTTTGTAAAGAGTGGGATTAGTTGTAGATTAATGTAGAAATTTAATGTTTTCGAAAAAAAGAATTGACTTCTATATTAGTTGTAACTAAAATAGTTACATAAAGATGTAATCAATTTAGTTACAACTAATATCTGCTAAAAATATGATTTATATATTTAATTAAGGATGGTGGTCCATACGTTGCCACCCGGTGTAGAAAGTTACTAACACATTCAAATCGATGCATATTCTAAGCTTTAGTATTTTCTGTTACGGGGCAATAAGGTGAAACGTTATCTTTTGTTAAAAACCTTGGTGGATCTTTCTTTGGAAATATTAGTTTTGGGGAAATATAGTAAGGTATCTAAAAAAGAATAAGGTATAAAAAGATGTACCTATATAAACCAAAAATTTAGTTGAGCTGGATAATAAAAAAAAGGTAGGAGATTTAAATGGAGACGAAACAAGATAATCTTATTTACGTATGGGATGCATATTGTGGATGGTGCTATGGTTTTTCAGAAAGTATTAAAGGATTTTACAAAAACCACACTGAAGTGCCATTAACGGTTTTATGTGGAGGGTTATTTTTGGATAATTTACCAATGAAACACTTCTCATATATAGAAGAAGGAAATAAAAGAATTAATCAACTTACAGGTGCTGAATTTGGTCCTTCCTATCAAAAATTGGTGGAGGAAGGGACTTTTAAAATGAATTCGAAAGATGCTGCAATTGGTTTTTCAGCTTTACGCTCATTAGCGCCAGACCGTTTATTAGAATTCACTTCGGCTATGCAAAAAGCGTTTTATTATGAGGGCCAAAGTCTGAGTGATCCTGAAACATATCGCAAGATTGCAATCGAGCATGGTTTGGACCCTGAACAAGTATTAGAACGTTTAAACGCTCAAGAAACAATAATAGATGTCCAAAATGATTTTAATAAAGTTCGACAGCTTGGTGTTAATAGCTATCCTTCATTACTTTTACAAAAGGATAATCAAATTATTCCTATTGGTGGTGGCGTAATGACACCGGATAAAATTGAAGCGCGTTTTAAAAATTTATATTAAGAAAATTTAGGATACAGTAGCAAACATGTTATCTTAGGCCACCTGACATTCATCTCCGGAATATTCGCCAGTACTATTACACTTTCAGATAAATGGGAGTGGGAGATTTTATCCCGCTTTAACGGGCAGTAAGACCCCCACCTCAAAATTCAGTGGAAGCAAAGAAGTTAGGTGGGGGATCAACTGTCCGTAAAAGTCCGATTGGTTCAACTAATAATCAGTGGGGGATGAACAAACCCCCCACTGATTAAAGTTTCACTTTATCGGAACAAGATAAAAATATGATAATTAGTTCATAACTTTAACAAAAGGAGAATAACATACTATGTTTAAAACAATCGATACAAATCAAAAAGATGTGAAATTAACGGTGTTTAGTTCGGACGAAAAAAGCTTTATGGTCACAGCAACATTAGTTGAGAAAGCAGGACATGCATTTTTAATAAACTCAAAATTTACTCAATCTGATTCGAAAGAAATTATTGAGTATCTGAAAAAAAACAACTTATCTCTAGATAAAATCTTTATTATTCATGGGGATCCAGACTACTACTTTGGATTAGAGAGCATTAAAGCCGTTTACCCAGAAGCTATAGCGTATGCAACAGAGTCTACTGTTGAACATATCGTTCATTCTGTCTTAGGAAAATTAAAAGTTTGGAAAGACGCCCTTGGAGAAAATGCGCCAAGTAACGTGGTATTACCTCAAGTATTTAAAGAAAAAGCGATTGATTTTCAGGGGTTAACATTTGAACTAGTAGGCTTAGATCATTACAGAACTAGCCTATTTAATAAAGAACTAAAAGTATTAATTGGTGGTATTGATGTATTTAACGAAATACATGTATTCTTAGCGGATACTAGCTCAAAAGCGGCTATGGAGGCATGGATTGAGAACTTGAAAGTATTACAAGCATTACATGCTGACATAATTGTGCCTAGCCATGGATCAATCGAAAAATCCCTAAATAATCAAGCACTTACTGCGACAATGGATTATCTAAGAACGGCGGTTCAAGCTTCTGAGGAAAGTGGAACTTCAAAAGATTTTGTGGCAAAACTTGAAGCAGCATATCCAGGCTATGCAAATAAAGGTGTATTAGAATTAAGTGCAAAAGTTGTAACAAAAGAAATGCCTTGGGGTTAATGATATGAATAAATATCAAAAACTATTACATGAAACGTATGTGTTAACTGGCGAAGGGAAATTGGATGCGTTCAAAACGTATTTAAGTGAAAATGTATCTTGGACAGAAGCTGCTGGGTTTCCATATGCAGGTACTTATATAGGTCCAGATGAAGTAGTGAAAAACGTACATGAACGTCTTGGCACGGAATGGGATGACTATAGTGCTAAAGATGAAATTTATACTTTTAATAACGATACTGTTATCGTGTATGGAAAATATAGTGGAACATATAAAGCTACAGGGAAGTCATTTGTAGCAGATTTTTGTCATCTTTATAAGTTTGATGAGAACGATAAGGTTAAGAAGTTTATTCAAATTGTGGACAGTGCAACTGTTAATGAGGTATTAAGTTAGAGTTAATCGTTTCTAATATGCCTTGTATAGGGGGAGGTTAGGATAAATGAAATTCCTAACATTACCCCTGACATTACATTTTGGGGAAGGTTTCTCCTTCTTCAAGCTTTTTATAGAAGAAAACTTATTTAAGTAGAAGAGGTAGGTATATATGAAATTAGAGAAAAGTTTAATAGTAATAATTATTTCTGTGTTTATTTTAGGAATTGTATCGACTTTGATATTTCAAGCTTCCACCGGTAATAACAAAGGGAACTCAATAAAGAGCGAAAATGTCGCTTCTGTATCAAAAGAAGTAAAAGAAAATGAAAAGAATAAAAAGATGGTAGTTGATTTCTATAATGAAGTTTTTAACAAACATAATATCGATACTATCCCTAAATATGTTAGTGAAGATTATAAGCAACATAATCCTTTTGTTGCTGATGGACGAAAAGCCTTCATGGATTTCTTTAAGGAGGATTTTGTTAAAAATCCTAATTCCTCTGCAGAGATTAAACGTGTAGTAGCTGAAGGGGATACAGTTGCTCTTCATGTACATTCTCGTACTAATTCTCAAGATAAGGGAGTTGCTATAGTGGATATATTTCGTATCAAGGATGGAAAGATTGTCGAACACTGGGATGTAATTCAAGAGATTCCAAGTGAAGCAGCTAATGATAATACGATGTTTTAGTTAGAAGATATATTTAATAATTGTTTAAATGATAGTGCTGTATAGAGTTTAGAAATTTAGATAAGTAAAGGAGATGTCCTAGTACCATGCCTGGGACATCTCCTTTTTGTTTTAACGATATTTAATTTATTGTTATTTGTATTTTTTTATGTACTACTATTCAAGTACATATCATTTCAGGCGGTTTTCTTTTATCCCGCATTAACGGGCGGTAAGATCCCCATTTCAAAATTCAGCGGAAGCAAAGAAATTAGGTGGCGGGCTGCCCGTAAAAGCCCAATTGGTGAGGGCTGATTAAAGTTTCACTTTATGCTTCTATATCTTTTCCCTCTTCTACACCAGCAGAAGCAAATCAGATAAAAATGTAGGGCTTAAGTAACTAAAATAAAGAAAAAGCCATACAAGTAGTATGACTTTCTTTGCGGAACAATTAAGCTTGTGGTGCAGGCGGTCTTCCATTGAAGTTAGAACGTTTTGGAATTCCTTAAATTAAGAACAGAGTGGGATTAATCCTAGCCCAATTACTAGCGCTGTTTTCTACATACCTTACTTTTTTACGAACAGATTTCAACTGATTTAATAATTCATCACTATTAAATCGTTATAAGCTTCTTTTATACAATATTTCATACAACAATATCAGCTTCTCGATTTTTTGCAACAGGACCCATTTTAATGACTTTAATAAGGATACGTATAGTAACGAAGAGACGATTCTATAAATACATAAGAATCGTCCTTTCGTTTTGCAAATGATGCATTAATATCAGTCTCATACTATTTTCATGGTATGGGTAAAAATAGTTTCTTTTTAACCTACGCTAAATTGTTATAATTTTTTTTGCTCTAGAGGCCAATTCCATATCATGTGTAACAAATATTATCGTTTTTCCATCTTCATTAAGGTCTTTTAATATATTAAACACTAAATCTCGATTATTGTTATCTAAATTACCAGTTGGCTCATCAGCTAAAATGTAGTCGCATTTTTTAATAAGTATTCTTGCTAAAGCGATTCTTTGTTGTTCTCCACCACTAAGCTCAAAAATTTTTTTCTTCTCATAATTAGGCAAATTCACTTTTTGTAAAGCTTCTTTTATTATTTTTCTTTTATCGATATTTTTTTGATATTCTAGGGCTATTAATAAATTTTTCTCTACCGTTTCGTTTTCCATTAAAGCGTAATTTTGAAATAGATAAGCTAATTTTTCACGTTGCAATAGTAAGGTTTGCTTTTTGTTTGGATTCATTTGTTCTTCTATAATTATATCTCCAGAGTCGCTTTGTTCTAATAAACCAATAATATTTAATAACGTCGTTTTTCCTTTTCCACTTTCCCCAACGATTGCGATGAAGTCTGTATCTTCAATCTTCAATGAGAAGTCTTTTAATACAACTTTATTACCAAATTTCTTATTTATATTCACTAATTCAATCATTACTAATGTTCTCCTTTTATGATAGCATTGAATGTTTGATTGCTTAATTTCTTATCAAAGAAATAGCTTATTAAAATTTCTAAGATTAGGATCAAAATACCTATAGAAATCACATAAGTATCAATAACATATATAGATACAGATATAATAGGTATAATATTTACTAATAACAATAAAGTAATCATAATTTTATTGCGCTTTATAGCGCTAAATCCAAATAACTGTTTAATATACAAATTGAACTTGTTTTTTTCATAGTAACTAGAAATAGTGTTATAAGTTATTAGAAAATTCGAGACGATTAATATGATCATTGCGATCAATAAATTTTCTTTTTCTGTTTTTAGGTTTTGAATTTCAAACGCTAAACGATCATATACTGAGGTGATATTTTGTATAGTTGATTGAGCCTCATTTTTAGTAATAGTAGCCCTTATACTATCGTATGGTTGCTCACTATTAGTTTTAAAATAAAATTCAGATGCAACATATGACAAATAAAAGGATTGATTGAAGATACCTGTATCAATAATTGCAATAGGATCTCTAATGAGATTTTTATCTTCCGCTTTTATAGTTGAATCATAAGTAAAATAATCTTGATTATTTTTTACATATATAATATTTATATTTAACTCTTGTTCTCTAGTATTATTTTTCTCTCTTCCTAGTTCCTCATTATAAATGTTATCAACTTCAACTTTTTGGAAATAAAAATGTTTTCTATAATTCTTATATATTTCCTTCTCATATTCCTTTAATTTTTCAGGCACTAATATATTCATAGTATTCGAATCATGAATAATTTGCTCTTTGATTGTTTTTTTAACTGATTTAATAGGATTATAAGATAAATAGTTTGAATTTATAGTAACACTATTTCCGGAAGGTTCTAACTTCGGATCCCCATTTTCATTATTTAAATCATAGATATACTTTCCATCTATTTTGTCATAATTTGACGTACTAATTAGAAAGCCACCATGTTGTTTTTCCATATCCAAGTAAAGGTCTTTCATTTTTTTGCTAATTTTTTCTTCCGCACCTAAATCGTCGCCCTTAGCGAAAGTAACTTGAGTTTTATAAATATGTTTAGTTTTTGACCAATTAGATAAATTATCTATCTTTTGATTGAGTTCATTCGATAGGATTTTCCAATGATACGTGGACAATAACATTACGACTATAAATAGAAATTTTAAAGTGAAATTTAATGTGCTAACTAATATATATGGCTTGTTACCTTTTATTTTTGAAACATTTATATTTCTAGTAAAGGCTACTATCGTAATTATTGTGATAGGTATAATTAAAATAAAACTCAATGTAATTGCTATAATCCAAAAAATACATGATAATTCAAAATAAAAATCTGTACTATCTGTAAATATACAATACATAATAAATAATACATAAATCATAAGACTTGATAGTATCATGATTTTCCCTAAATTAAAGATAAAGAAGCTAACTATTTTTTTTCTTGTATAGCCTAATGTTTGCATGATAGCTATATCTTTCAATCTACGAATGATATAGTGAATAATCGCAACAAAGATGCATAATACAATCAAAAATATACAAAATATTTGAAACCCATTGCTCTCAAGTAAATATATAAAATTGGCTTTATTTTCGCCAAAAATTTCTGTTTTAGCTACATTTTCATTTAGTTCTTTTAACATGGCATTTATTTTTTCTTTATCTTGAGTCGAGATATAGTACATACCACTTCCATCAAAATTTTCATCTGCACTTAAAGGTTGGATAGTTATTTTAGTTTTCGAATCTATTCTTTTTATAATACCAATTTGATCTGTGCTCTCAATTTCAGAAGTACTTATAAATTTGTTTGAATTTACTTCTGGAAACTTCCCTGATTTTAACTTGATATGGTTATTTAAACCAGTATCAGTTGTAAAAATATGTAAATCATTTTCTCCCGGGTATATGTATTTTGAAATATTCACATTATATTTCTTTGCTAAACTTTGTAAAAATTCAATGTAATTCTTAGTGTAACTTTTCTCTTCTTCAAAATTTAAAGTAATACTAGTTGTATTTTTATAGAATAACTGTTGTGTTTTATATTCTTTAAAAATATTTAAAGATAAAAATGCAGTTAATGCCAGCGTTGCTGCCATTAAAATAAAAATGATTTTTTTCATGCAAACACCTCTTAGAAAAATCTAATATCACTAATTATCTATATTCAAAAACAAGAGAAGTTTTTAAACTTCTCTTGTTTTTGAATATTATTTATTATCGTAATTCGCTTTATTTGTACCACTAGATGTCCATGTAGCTTTTGCTTTGCTAAATACATCTTTCTTCTGCCATTTTCCATCATTGTAGACGCCTTTTCCATTTGTAACTGTTGCTCTACCTTGTTTTGTATAATGTTTATATTCGGAAATGACGTTTCCATCTCTTTTTCCTCTAATCCAATACCCACCGTCTGCTTTACCAGACGTTACACCTGCGTATAACTGAGGTTTATTGCCAGAATTGTTTTCATCTGCTACAAATCCTTCAGTTATTGTGCTATCCGCTGTCACAATTTCGGACTTTCCAACTGTTTTTTCTGCGGCAAATACATTCATTGAAGCTGGAACTACTAAAACACCTGCAGCAATTGCACCGATAATAGCTTTTTTCATACTAATTCCCCATTTCTATCAGTTTATATTTTGTTAAGATTTTACACTAATGGAAAATATTACAATGTAAATTTACCATATCCTCATTTTTTTGTAAATAAAAAGTAAATTTTCAGTTTATAATAATTGTTTTTAATTCATTGTTCATATATTCATCTTTATTATTTTTGCGGGATCAAGAAAGGGTATTTTAAGATTTAAATGTTAGTTGAAATAATAACGCCTTTCAAATAAGTTAAGAGGTTTTATTATTATTTTATGAGAGAACAACAGCGAAAAAAGCAGTGAAATAGAAGTTTCTAGTAACAAATATTACTGTGGAAAATTTAATAATTATTGGTAATATTGGGATATACTTATATGTTAACATAATATAGGATTGTATTGTTATTAAAAATTAAAATATTCAAAATTAAAAAAAGATCAACTCTATTAAAGAGTTGATCTTTGTAGTGGAAGTAGTTTTTAATTGGACAAATTACCCTATGAAAAGAAAACAGTTCTGTTGCAAAAATAAAATACAATAACTTAACATGGCACAATAATATTTGGGACAGAATCCAATACATATTATTAAAATTAAGATAGTTCAAGTCGGCAGAAGACACCTTTAGGTGTCTTTTTTTTATGAATTTCAAGCCCACCTATTTCCGTAGGTGGACTACTTGTGATTTTACACAATTAAGTTATAGCAAAAGCATTTATATCGAAAGTAATTAAAATTAACTTTGTAACCCTAATAATCTCCATTGTTTTATTATCTTTTATTTTAAAATGAAGTCTTTTCCCTATACGTTCACTAATTACAATATTTCCAAAGGCTAATTTACGCAAATGTTGTACAATCAAATCCTCTGTAATTCTTGTTTGCTTACTTAAATCAAAAACTGACAACGATCTATATGTAATCAATTTACAAACAATTGATAAGCGAGTAGAATTCCCTAATAACCCTAAAACTTTTATATTTTCTGTATAGAAGCTAAAATCCATATGAAAAGCATGTAACAGATCTTCCAACCTCCTAAAATAAGATGAATATCAACCAAAATATCTTAACATAAAAATAGTGAAAAACCCAAAATATCCCAATTATTCATTAGGAAAAATAATACTTGAATGGGAGTCCAATACATATTCTTAGAATTAAAGTGATTCAAATCGGAGGAAGGAACCTTTGGGGTGCCTTTTTATTTATGGAGTTTATTAGAAAATATTTGAAATATAATACAGTAGATTATATTATTATGTGTGTATGATTTCTGGTTTTAAAAATTACAAAAATTAATAGGGGGGAAACAATAATGAAGTTAGGAAAATTAGCATTAATTGGGGCATTAACTTTTAGCGGTTTTACTGCAATAGAAATGAGTAAACCTACCTCACAAGCAGCTGCAGCTTACTCAGATCCACTTAATGATGATTGGGGATTTAAAACCATTGTGGATTTACAAAATTCAGAGGAAAGTACATATCAACCAGATTGGAAGATTAGGAATTTAATAACTGGTGATACATTTTACTTAACACAGCACTTTGGTAGAGAACATTTTGGTGCGCAAATGAAAATTTTTAAAATCCACACAAATGGTACCCTAGAACGATTCCAAACAATAGAACCAGAATTTATTCCTGGAACAGAAATTTGGCAAACCCCTATCACAGATAGCTATACAAGCGGTACTTATGTCGCTGCAATTAAATATCGTGGTGAATTCACGTATTCAAATCAATTTACAATCAATTAGGGATATAACGTGATCATTTATTTTTTACGAAACTCATCCTTTTGCTTCCGACGGCGACGAGGAAGCAAAAGGGTGGGTTTTTTGTTATCTTTTTCTAAAATTTGTTTCCTAAAAACATACGCAGACACTTCACGTACAATGGCTTTCACAAATTCTTTTAGAAGCTCAAACAAAAACTCCATAGGTATATTACCCCTTTCCTTCCAAATGGAAAGAAGGGATAACCAATCAAATTCACAATAAACAGTTAATCCTATTTTATTATACTAGTACAATCTCACCAATATAAAAAAGACCACCATTACTGGCAGTCCTTTTTTGGTAGTTTTAGAAATTAAATTATAACATATTAATATACAAATTATAAATATGCTTTTACAAAAGATACTATAAGTTTTTTATAATTCTTGATTTCTCAATTTTCATTGCATAATGAATTTTTCTATGAGTATTAACAACTAACATTAAAATTATCAATTCACTAGATTTTTAGAAAAAACTGGTTATCTATATAATTATTTGGTAAAATATAGATATAATTTAAGGGGTAAAGTTAATATAGATCAACTAAGTAATGCTAAGAAAATGTTTTATTGCATAAAAAAAAGGCTCCATTGCTGGAGCACTCAAAATAAACAAACGAATTAAAACAAGAAACAGACAATTTAACTATATAGATAAAACACAAATAAATCTATATATATGTAAAAATGCATATAAAAACTCTATTTATTGATGCTATAATAGGTTTACTCGATGATTGTTATATTTTTTTATGGTTTTTAAGCAATAAATACCTTCTTAACACCAAGTGTACAAGAAAAGAAGACATCTTAAGCGATGTCTTCTTTTCTTATATAATAACAAAACAATAAAATTAAGATGGTTCAAGTGGGAGGAAGGCACCTTTAGGTGTCTTTTCTTTGTCGAATTTGCCTAATAGGTGCAGCACCACATTTCTATCAAGTTAAAAATTTTTTCACCCAAAACAAAAAAACGAGCTGAATTCACATAAATAACTATGGAAGAAAACAAAAACTTGGGATTAAAGAACTTGTGATGTATGAATATATTGGCTGTTTTTATCCAGAAGGAGGAATGCTGATATGCAAGCATTTAAAGTTGGAAAATTAGTCACATTCGTTGCAATTATAATACTTCTTGTAGTTGCTATTTTATCTCCTTACAACTTATTTAAAAAGATTTATTTTATTATTGGTGTTCTTATTATTGGCGCAATTTCACTTGGTGCAAATAAATTCTTTGAACTGATACACAGTAAATTTAATAAGAAATGATATTACTTATGTGATAGGGAAATTCCCCTCTAAATCCTTAATGATTTAGAGGGGAATTTCTACAATATGATTTTACTGGATTACGTGGAACTAAATTAGCCCATCACCATATTGGTGGTGGTCAAGCTGTTTGTGTTCCGCTTCCACTACATCCTGGTTTTGGAGGGATTCATAACGCAGAAAAAGCGATTGAAGCATGGGGGAAAAGATGCAGGATATGTAGAAATGCTTCAGAAATTTATTGAACATCATACATTAGGCGGTAAATAAAAAAATGAAAAATGAAATGAAAAATTGTTTTGATAAAATAATTAGAGAGTGGCAAGATTGTAATAATTCATTGCCAAAATCTTTATGGATAGAAGAAGCAGAGGCTTTTATCTATGAAGGAGAACCAGATATAGAGGGATACGTATTCTGGAAACCGTTAGAAAAAAATATAATTCATGATTTTTCTAATATAGAAAAAGATTTGGGGATACAATTATATAATTCAATTAAAGAATATTATAATTCTTATTGGTTTTTAGACTTAGGAGGTAATTATTTAGGTTATGATTTTGAATTTAATTCTGTTATACCAGGAATTGAACTGCATGATTTTTATGTATCTTTACAAGGGTACCAAGGCGCACATGATAATCAACTGAATAATATTCCTATTGGTATGGAATTTAATGGTCTCTTGGTAGTTGTAGATAATGAAAATGGACAAGTAAAATTAGAAGCTTATGAAGGCGGAAGCTTCGAAGTAATCTGTGATAGTTTAGCAGAATTAATTTTAAATCTTTCATAATCAGGAACCTGGTCGAATACAACTTGTAGATTATCAGATACATCACGATACTGGTCATACAGGTGGATATAAAATTTGAGGAAAAGATAGGGCGGTTTATAATTATGAACAACATTACATGGATTAATGTAAGTGAGAAAAAAGTTACAGATGAACAAATTGAACAATTAGAAGAGTACTTTGGTATTAAATTTCCTAATGATTTTATTGAGTGTGTAAAGAAATATGATGGTGGCTATCCTACTCCAGATACATTCAATATTCCTAATCAGGATGAAGATTCACTTAATAACCTTTTAACCTTAGACTCTGAGAGAAAAATTTCTATGCTGCAAACATATAATAGTATAAAAGATAGATTGGTAGATAAAGTATATCCTTTTGCTAGAGACCCGTTTGGTAACCTTCTATGCTTTGATTACCGAAATAATCCTCAGTCACCAACAGTCGTATTTTGGGACCATGAGGAAGAAGAAATGGAAGAATCAATCTATCCTGTTTGTTCATCTTTTGCAGAATTACTTGATAGCTTATATGATTTTGAAGACGAGGACGAATAATTAATTATGAGTAACAAAAGTAAGACTTATGTGAATTACGCATAAGTCTTTTTAATATTATCCCCAAGTTAAGAAGATTGAGGGGGAAAATTCTCATGAATCTAGGGGAGCTAGTTTAAAAGAAATTAAAAGACAATTAAATATACCTAGATTTCAACACCCGATTAGTCAAAAAATGGTACCATTAACAGATAGTAATGGTAAAAGGATATTAAATGATAATAAACAGCCTATTATAACTCGAGAATTAACATATGAAGTAAAAGGTCAAAAAATTATAATTCAAGATCATTCAGAGGGTCATAAGTTTGGAGAAGGTGGAATTGGAGATCAGTCACCGCATCATAATGTAAGACCTGAATACAATACACGAACAGGACAGGTAGATCGTATGGAGGATCATTATTATTTTGAGAAGAGAAATAAAAAATAGGAAGTATAAAAATGATTGATCAATTTAAATTTTTAAATCCACAAGCGTTAATTAGTATTTTTGGGAAAATACCAAAGTTTGAAGAATCAGAGTTATTAGATGTGCGTCTTAAAAGAGATGGCCCTACTTTAGTTATTCAATTGATGACAAAGGAAAATGTTGAAAACAAGCCAAAAAGATGGGATAAGTGGGATGTAATTTATGTAGAGATATCTTTCTTTACTATTCATAATTTAACAATAAAAGGTTTAGGGACAGAAAATATAATTGATTATTTTGAAATAAATACGATAGAAGAAGGTTTATTAAGAATTAAGTGTAAGAATCAAATGTTAGTTGAGTGCTCGTTTGAATGGGCGAAGGTAGAAGGAGTAATCCCAGGCTTAATAGGATTACCGTAATTTTGATGGGAAGTAGATAGTTAATTTTTATAATATTCACATTTTAATGTTTTGGGGTTAAATAAGGAATGTATAAAGGACATTTGAAACGTTGATAGTGTTGCAAACATATGAAGCGGAAATTACTAAAATTAAGATACCTAATTATATACCTGTATTAGGTGATTATGATATAAGTTCCAAAGGTGAGATTGTAATAGGTGGGTATGGTTATAGATTCCGCAGGAGTTTCATTTAAGTTTGAGAAGGAAGCGAGATAATAGAATGCAAAAATTTTCAAAAATAGTTATATGTGTTGGTGCGTTAATAATGATTATACTGGGCATGATTGTACATGATACATGGAAGGATAGGATTTATTTTTCTTTAGCTGTACTTTTTGTTACCGTACTTTCTTTACTATGGAATATAGTTGCTCATAATATTATGGATAAATTTAGGGGGAGAGAATGAATAGTTATGAAACTTTTACTGATTGGAACAGTAGCGGGGTGGTTTAATTAACATGAAAAAAAGTCTAGATTTTAATAAGAAAGCTTTTGCACATTATATGGCTCTTTATCCTGTAAATGAAATAAGAGTCCACGTAATTGGTCTTGTCCTTTTGGGGGCAGATGTGTTTGTTCTTTTGCCTGCTTTTGCGAATCCTTTTCGATTACTCTATGTATATATAGTAACTCCTCCAGTTATTTTTTTAAATTTGTGGGCGATATGGATTGCTATCAATCCTCGGAAACGACAGTTACAATACACTCTATTTCGAGGAGTATATGGCGCCATATGTTCAGTCGGATTATTAGTTATAACTCAAAAATATGCTTATGAAGTGTTACAATTACAAACTCCCATCTATTTTATTCTTTCATTTGGTTTGTATAGTTTCGCTTTGTATCATTTTTATAAAAATCATATTGAAAAGCTTCAGGAACCAAGAAAAAAATCAAAATCATCGAAAGGAACTGGTGGTGTAAAAGTAGCAGCTATTGCAGCGGGATCGGGGCAGTTAATTGCTAATATAATTCTTAGCATTGCAACACAACAGATGGGGGCAATTGTATTTATGTGTGCATGCACAGTGTTTTCGTTTGCTTTGTTTTATATGATTATAGAACTCCATAAGTATTATTATTTACGGAAGCACATAGAAGTTGGAGGGAAAATACGTATAGGCTTTTAAGGAGAATTTGTTGGATTTCAAGTGTATAATCGCATTCTTCTTATGGAAGCCATTCACGAGACTTATAGCAATAAAAGATGTATAAGAGGAAGATTATATTCTAGTAAAACATCTGAAGGAATGGAAATTAGGTTTGTTCTTATTAATGATAAGATTATAACTGTTTATCCAATGTATTAAAGAATGTGAGGTACTCAAAATGAAAGTAACTACTCAGCCCATAGTTAAAAATACAAGACAATATAGAGGTAATTGCTAAGAAGCACTCCTCCTAAGTTTCAGATGGAATTAAATGATTGAATATTTATATTTAAATAACCGTCTATTTATGCTTTAATATTTCTATATACATAACTGGGATAATTAGGGATTTATATTTGATATGTTTTAAGAAAGGGGAATGTTTTTTTATGGAAACTCCAGAAAATCAATTTAAACGTGCACTTAATCCTTGGTTCTCCATTTGGACAAAATCACGTGATACAATGAAAGAAATTTTTATATCCAAACCTAAGAATGTGTTTTTACTCATTTTATTAGGCTCATTCGTACAGACTTTAGATCGAGCATCTTCTAAAAATGTGGCGGATTCAATAAGTAGTCCATTTTCAATAATCTCAATAGTTATATTCGGTACCTTCGTTGCTTTCTTAATTTATTATTTTTTGCTACCAGCGTTATTTAATTGGGTGGCAAAAAAACTTGGTGGACAAGGTACCTTTGAAAAAACACGTTACTCAGTTGCCTATTCTTATATCCCTTACGTTTATTCTCTTATATTAGTTTGGGTGCCTTCATTTTTCTTGTTTGGGATAGAAAACTTTACGAGTGAGACACCGGAAATGGATAGTAGCATAACTTTAACGATTTTGTTTATTATTTTTGCCATAATTGATATAGTTATTGCAATTTGGACAATCATTATTTCCTTAAAATGTTTAGGAGAAGCACAACAATTTTCAGCATGGAAAGCATTATTAACAATAATAGTGTCCTTTATGATTATCATTCTTCCTTTAGTAATAATAGTATTTCTTATAGTAGGGGTTACAACTTTTTAATCATTTATTTGCCTCTTATTTATCCAAATGTTTTCTACGCGCTGTTAGTAATTGTTACAGGGTGAACAACCACATGATTCGGATGTTCTACTTGGCGAAGCGTATGACCTATATGATCAAATTAATCGCCCGTTTTACGGCCTGTTTTTCTTATTATCAGTGTTAACAGGAATTTGTGAAGGCAACTTGAAAATCAAATATTAAACTATTAAAACCTTAGGAGAGCTGAGTAGATTGTCTTTGTTCGTCTCTTATTTTCCAATTGGAGGCTAATTATTACCAATTGGTTCTGTAGCTCTTATAGAAGAAATTAATCAACCTCTTATGATTTATGGAAGAAAGCAACAACAAGCGGATAATAAATTATGCGATTATGTTTCTTGTCCATATCCTCATGGTAATTTATCAAAAGAATATAATGTGTTTTTTAATCATAATCAAATAATTCATTTATTATTTAAGGGTTTCGAAACAGAGGATGAATTAGAATTAAGAAGTAAATTATCTGAGTTTTAGTGAAAATGGAGAAAATATAATATGGTTTTAGGAATTTCATATTCTGATATTTTTCGTATCATAATTATTGTTTTGTTTTTTTTTCATTTTTTGGAGATTGAATACTTGGTATAATAAAAAATATAATGTTCCTAAGGTTTTTCAATGGTTTCCTAGAAGATGGGGAAAAAGAAAAGTTTCAGAGCATTTGTCTCAACTAGATAAAAAGTTAGAAGCTGAAGGTAAAGGTATCTGGGTTACAATCTATGCTATTGATTTGTACATTGTAACTATTCCTTGTACAGTAAAAAAATATAAATCTTAATACATATATGTTTATAAAAAAGACCTTTTATTTTAAAATAAAAGGTCTTTTTTATGATGATTGAAATAGTAATTTTAAGTGAATTAAATTTGAAATGTATCAAGAATATTATCTTTTTCTTCTTTATTAATTCCAATATATTTCAGAGGGATGTGTGGTGTGCTATGGTTAAGAATTTCTTGTAACATAGCAACATCTTTTATTTGTTTATAGAACCAATAGCCGAAGGTTTTTCGCATGGTGTGAGTACCAATGGATTCTACATTGGCAAAATCTCCGGCTTTTTGCAATTGTCGATAATACGTGTTTTTTCGTCATACAAAAACCTCTACATATAAGTAGAGGTTTTTAAATTATATCTTAATGAATTATGCCTTCTTAGATAAAGTAAATCGAGTTCAGATAAACGAAGATTATAGAATACATAATTTTAACTAGATTTATTATTAACTAAACTATCCCCACCACCAAGCTCCGCCTCAATCTGCGAAGTCTTCGATGACTCATCCATACGCCAATACGTAATAAAGCTTATCGCGATACATCCGGCTACGTAGAAGTAGAATAGTGATTCCATTCCGATACTCTTCAGCCATAATGCGATGAACTCAGCTGTTCCGCCGAATATCGCAACTGTTAGTGCATATGGTAAACCTACGCCAAGTGCGCGAATTTCAGTTGGGAAGAGTTCTGCTTTTACAATTGCGTTAATGGAAGTGTAACCAGTAACGATAATGAGACCGACCATCATGAGTAAAAATGCTACGATTGGTTCTGTCGTTTTTTCTAGGAAGAAGAAGATCGGCGCTGTTAGTAATGTTCCGAGAATACCGAAAGCCATTAATAGTGGGCGTCGTCCGATTTTATCGGATAGTAGCCCTGCAATCGGTTGAAGTACGACGAAAATAAGTAGTGCGACAAAGTTAATCCAGCTTACAACTTCTTTTGGAAGGCCGACTGTGTTTACCATGAACTTTTGTAAATATGTTGTGTACGTATAAAATGCAACAGTGCCTCCTAATGTTAGGCCGACTACTGTTAATACTGCTTTCGGGTGTTTCATAAGCGCGCGAACGGTTCCTGCGCTTTCGCGTTTTTGTGATTTTATGTTTGAAAACTGCTCCGACTCATCCATCGTGCGGCGAAGCCATAATACAGCTACTGCGCCCATCGCTCCAATAATGAATGGAATACGCCATCCCCAAGCTTTCATATCTGGTTCGCTTAGTAATTGCTGAAGAACAATTTGAACGCCTAACGCAACCATCTGTCCAGCAACGAGCGTTACATATTGGAAACTTGAATAAAAACCACGGCGTCCACTACTAGCCATTTCAGATAAATATGTTGCGGAAGTTCCGTACTCTCCCCCGAGTGATAACCCTTGTAGTAAACGGGCAAGAACTAAAATAATTGGCGCCATAATGCCGATACTTTCGTAACTAGGTGTACAGGCGATAATTAAAGAACCACCGGCCATAACTGTAATCGAAAGCGTTAATGCTGCCCGGCGTCCGTGCCGATCCGCATAACGTCCCATTAATAAACTTCCGATAGGGCGCATTAAAAATCCAACTGCGAAAATAGCCGCAGTGTTCAGTAACTGACTCGTTGGATCTCCTTTAGGAAAGAACTCTGCTGAGAAGTAAACAGCGAAAGCAGAGTAAACGTACCAGTCATACCATTCAATTAAATTACCGACAGAACCTTTGAAAATATTGCCGGCGACTCGATTAGATTTTGCTTGAGCCATAATAATTCCTCCTCTTGCTTAGAAATAAAAGTTAAATATGAAAGCGTGTTCATTGTAGTTGAATTGTACTGTCTATAGAATGAAATCTCAATATTATGACAATTTTATTCTTTTTGTACTTTATGTACATGGAGAGTTTTAATAGTTGCTTCATTATTCGTTTTGTCATAATAATAGAAAAAGGAGATTGATAGTTTTGAATATTTTATCAAAGGATATGAAGTATGAAGAAATCACGCAAAGTGTCATTACAAACGAAAATAGTAAGCTTAATTATCGCGTTAATTTTATTTGTCGTTCTCCTATTAGCGGGAATATTTGTTTACATTCAGTCCGTTGATACGAAGCGCCAAGTGGAGCAGCTAGCACTGCAAACAGCGAAGTCGCTTTCTTTTATGCCAGCTATAAAAGAAGCTTTTCAAAATAACGAGCATAAAAGTAAGATTCAATCCATTGCGGAACAAGTTCGTGAGCAAGCTGGTGCGGATACTGTCATTATAGAAAATCGCTATGGGGTTATGTATTCCCATTCTAATTCTGAGTTGATTGGAACAAAGAGTAACAACCCGTATAACTATGAGGCACTTACTTTTGGTGGTTATTATACGCTCGAAGGAAATGGTGAAAGTGGTCCTGCTTTAATGGCGAAAGCGCCCATAATTGTTCATAACGGAGACTACGATCAAGTCGTAGGTGTTGTGACAGTAGAATTTTTAATAAAAGGTATCGAATCTAACATACTGAGCAGAACGAAAGAAATTATACTCTTTTCCTTAGCTGTATTACTAGCTGGAATTGTTGGCGGCATTCTTTTGGCACGTAGCATTCGGAAAGATACACTGGGTTTAGAGCCGAATGAAATCGCAGCGTTATACCGGGAACGAAGTGCGATACTACTATCTATAAAAGAAGGAATTATCGCCATTGATCAAAATGGTTTTATTACGATGATGAATACGTCGGCAGAAGAGATGCTACATGTAAATGATGATTATATGCAGCAGCACATTTCAAAAGTTTTACCAGAATTTAATATGGAAAGAGTGCTAGAAAACGATCAAGAAATCGCGTTTCAAGATAAAGTGTTTATTTTAAACATGACGCCGATACTCGAAAATAATAGTACGGTAGGCGTTGTATGTAGCTTTAGAGATAAAACGGAGCTGCAAAATTTAGTGAATACAATATCTGAGGTAAGAAAGTATTCAGAGGACTTACGTGCTCAAACGCATGAATTTACAAATAAACTTTTCGTCTTATCAGGATTACTTCAGTTAGGGCACTACAGAGAAGCGATTGAATTTATCCAGCAAGAATCTAATATTCATCAAAGCCAAAACCATATTTTATTCCATCAAATTCATGATGCGAAAGTACAAGCTGTTTTATTAGGAAAAATCGGAACGGCATCTGAGAAGAAAATCGATTTTCATATTGAAGGAGAGAGTACGCTTCATCCGTTATCAGACCATATAAAAGTTGCGCACCTTATTACGATTCTTGGAAACATAATCGACAATGCGTTTGATGCGGTGAGTGGGCAAGAGGAGAAGAATGTTTCCTTCTTTGTTACGGATATTGGACATGACATTGTGTTTGAAGTGATAGATAGCGGGATAGGGATACCAGAAGAAAAAATTACGACCATTTTTCAAAAGGGATTTTCAACGAAAGGAAATGATCGTGGTTACGGGCTAGCGAACGTAAAAGAAATGGTAGATGTACTAGAGGGAACAATTGAGATTCAAAACGAGAAAAATGGGGGAGCGATTTTTACAATTTACCTTCCGAAAACATTGAGAGAAAGTACATGACAAACAGGGGGATGGGCATATGTTGAAGGTTGCAATTGCAGAAGATGATTTCCGCGTCGCGCAAATTCAAGAGGAATTTTTATTAAAAATAAAGGATGTAAAAGTAATCGGAAAAGCATTGAACGCGAAAGAAACGATGGAACTACTACAAAAGGAAGAAATCGATTTACTTCTATTAGATAATTACTTACCAGATGGAATTGGAACTGACTTATTACCACAAATTCATGCTGACTTTCCAAATGTTGACGTCATTATGGTAACAGCGGCGAATGAAAACTATATGCTAGAAAAAGCAATTCGAAATGGCGTAAGCAATTACCTTATAAAACCGGTCACGTTAGAAAAATTCGTTCGCACCATTGAAGACTATAAAAGAAAGAAGCAATTATTACATAGTAACAATGAAGTAAATCAAGCACTCATCGATAACTTCTTCGGTATTTCGCAAACACAAGACATAAAAAACTTACCGACAGGTGTGGATCCGTTAACACTGCAAAAAGTGAAAGGGATTATAAAAGGATTTGAAGAGGGCATTACAATAGAAGAAATGGGAGAACAAATGGGGGCCTCCAGAACAACCGCAAGAAGATACTTGGAATACTTAGTAGCGACAAACGAATGCACAGTAGAGTACACATACGGCATTATCGGACGACCAGAACGAAAGTACCGAATAGGACGAGGACTATGAAAAAGCGATTATTACTATGTATATGGATCATGACAGGAGTAATAGCTGGTTGTTCTTCGGAAAAAACTCAAAAGAATACAGTAAACATAGACAAAGTAGAAATCGTTGCGCCAAATGTTCAAGGAGCAGGATGGGACTTAACGGCACGAGCAATGCAAAAAACGCTGACAGAAGAAAAAATCTTCACAAAACCAATCACTGTCACAAACAAAGTAGGTGGCAGCGGTGATGTCGGATGGAAATATACGAAACAAAAAGGCGGTCACGTACTCGCGATTAACTCAAGCTTACTTATAACGAACAACCTACTAGGCCACAGTAAACTAACATATAAAGACTTCACGCCGCTCGCAACACTTGCATCGGACTGGGAAGTCGTTGTCGTCTCGAAAGAATCAAACATAGAAAACGCAAAACAACTAATGGAACAACTAAAACAAAACAAGAAAAACTTCAAAATCGGCGTTGCACCAGGCCTAGGAAACGACGATCACCTATCATTCGTACAAGTAAGCAAAGCATTCGGCATAAACCCTGCCGAACTACAATTCTTCGTCTACGAAAACAAAGAAAAAATCATAAACGCCCTAACGAACAAACAAATCAGCGCCGCAACCATGACCCTATCCGAAGCCGAAAAACAATACAAAGCCGGCAAAATAAAAATACTAGCCGTATCCGCACCAAAACGACTAGACCGCCTACCAGAAATCTCAACATGGAAAGAACAAGGAATCAACGTCATATTCCAGCACTGGAAAGGAATTATGGGCCCGAAAGATATGACGGAGGAAGAGGTTGCTTATTGGGATGGTGTGATTAAGAAGATGGTGGAGAGTGAGAGTTGGAAGGGGATTTTGAGGGAGCGGGGTTGGGAGAGTTTTTATAAGGATAGTGGGGAGAGTAGGGGGTTTTTGGAGGAGTGTCATTTTAGGTATGAGGAAATGGTGAAAAAAGAGGCTTAAGAGGGAAGTATTCAATCAGGCTTTATTTTTGTAGTTACTTCTATATAATATAAAAGAGATGAGAGTGTTAGGCTAATTGTATTAAAAGGGCTAGATAGGGATAGATAAAATCTAGCTTACTGATTAAAAATATATTAGTCGTTAAAAGATATAAAAGGCATTTTTCAGTCTATAAAGTGTGGAAACATAAAGTATAGAGTTTCTGTGAGATTTAAGGAGGACATAATGAAGAAAAATATTTATGTTGTTGGAGCAGTAATTGTTCAAGATGAGAAAATTTTATGTGCACAAAGAGGACCATCTAAATCGCTACCTCTTATGTGGGAATTTCCAGGTGGGAAAATAGAAGAGGGAGAAACACCTCAAGAGGCGTTAAAGCGTGAAATTGATGAAGAAATGCATTGTAGCGTGCAGATTGGTGAGCAAATTGATTATACAGCCTATGAGTATGATTTTGGTATTGTTCATTTGAAAACTTTCTATTGTAAACTTGTTGAAGGAAGTCCGGTTCTAACTGAGCACGTAGCAATTAAATGGTTATATCCGAATGAACTAGCAGCTTTAGAGTGGGCACCTGCGGATATCCCGACTATTGAGAAATTATCAAAAGAATCGATTGTAAAGTAATTTGAAAAAAACTATTCGTTTTATACGGATAGTTTTTTATATTTGTAATAAATTTGCACTTTAAATCAGTGAGTAATACAATTAATATAAAAAATTGTCATAAATGGTGATCATATGGAGAATTTTATTCAAAAATTAGAGGGGTCTTTATATAAAGGGTTTATTGATCAAAAACATAATCATCCTGGAATATATAAGCCGAAATTATTAGTAAACAATACGAAAAAAAATGAAAATGTTTTAAGCTCATTATTGGAGGAGCTAGAAAATAGTACATCTTTTATTTTCTCAGTAGCTTTTATTACAGAAAGCGGGCTAGCGACTTTAAAATCACATTTCCTTGATCTTAAACAAAAAGGGGTTAAAGGACGTATATTAACATCTACATTCTTAAACTTTAATACACCAAAAGTGTTTAGAGAGTTAATGAAACTTGAAAATGTAGAAGTAAGATTAACAAATTTATCTGGTTTTCATTCAAAGGGATACATATTTGATAATAAAACACATTGTTCATTAATTGTCGGTAGTTCAAATCTAACTGCACATGCTTTGAAGGTAAACTATGAATGGAACGTTAAGTTAACATCGCATGAAGATGGAGAGATTGTACAGCATTTTAAAAACCAATTTGAAGAAGTTTGGGAGCATTCTCAAGTATTAACCGAAGAGTTGATTGCAAATTACGAAACAATATATGAGCAAGCTGCAGAAAATAAGTTACTAGATCGAGTTATAGAATTACCTGGTCAATATCACAATTCAATTGAAGAAGCTTTGAAAATTACCCCAAATAAAATGCAACAAGCTGCGTTACAAGAAATACAAGCTATTCGAGACGCCGGAAAAGAAAAAGGCTTAGTTATCTCTGCAACAGGAACGGGGAAGACATATCTTTCAGCATTTGATGTCAGAAATTTTGCACCTAAACGGATGTTATTTATTGTTCACCGAGAGCAAATATTAAATAAAGCGAAATCCGATTTTCAAAAAGTTCTTGGTGGGATAGATGAGGACTTTGGAATTTTATCAGGGTCAAATAAACAAATAAATGCTAAATATTTATTTGCGACGATCCAAACCATTTCAAAAGAAGAAAATTTACAGCAATTTGATCCTGGGTTATTTGATTATATTTTAATAGATGAAGTTCATAAAGCAGGTGCTGGTTCTTATCATAGAGTTATTGATTATTTTAAACCGAAATTTTTAATGGGAATGACCGCTACACCTGAACGTACAGATAATTTTAATATTTATGAGCTATTTGATTACAACATTGCTTATGAAATTCGATTGCAAGAAGCACTTGAAGAAGATATGCTTTGTCCTTTCCATTATTTTGGAGTAACTGATTTTGAATATAATGGTGAAAAGATAGATGACACTACTGTTTTATCTAAACTTGTTACGGAAGAACGAGTAGATCATATAGTTGAAAAAGTAAAATATTATGGTTTTTCTGGTGAGAAAGTAACAGGACTAATGTTTTGCAGCCGAAAAGATGAGGCAGAACAATTATCACATGCCTTAAATAATAGAGGTTTTCGCACATTTGCATTAACCGGCGATCATTCCCAAGAGGAAAGAGAACTGCGGGTGAATCAATTAGAAAATGGCATACTGGATTATATTTTAACAGTAGATATTTTTAATGAAGGTATTGATATTCCGAGTGTGAACCAAGTTGTTATGTTGAGACAAACTCAATCAAGCATTATCTTTATACAGCAGTTAGGGCGTGGACTTCGAAAACACGATTCGAAAGATTTTGTTACGATTATTGATTTTATTGGAAACTATAAAAATAACTATTTAATTCCGATTGCCCTTTCAGGAGATAGATCACAAAATAAAGATAATATACGTAGATATACAAATGACACGAGTTATATTAAAGGTATTTCAACAGTTAACTTTGAAGAGATAGCGAAAAAGCAGATCTTTAAAGCGATTAACAATAGTAATTTAACAGCAATGAAAGTATTGAAGGAAGCTTTTGCTGAGTTGAAAAATAGAATAGGAAGAACTCCATATCTATATGACTTTATAGTAAACCATTCTATTGATCCAGTTGTACTTGCAGAAGGATATTCGAACTATTATCAGTTCTTATTGAAAATGAAAGAAGATGTCCCTGCATTAACAGAGTACGAAAATAAAGTTTTAACGATGTTTTCATTGGAAGTATTGAATGGAAAACGTAAAAACGAAATCGTTTTGTTAGACTTATTATTAAAGCAAGAAAAAGTTGATAAGGATGAGTATATAAAACAACTTGAAGAATCTAATTGCTTAACAGATGATGAAACGATTACTTCAGTACAACGAATTTTTGAATTAGAGTTTTTCTCACAAAACAGTCAAAAGAAATATGGAGAAAAGCCAATTCTCTCTTTACAGGACGATAAGATGTATATGTTTAATGATTCTATCCGAAAAAGCTTAGAACAAAATCAATACTTTAAGCGTATGGTTATGGACATTATTAAAAGTGCAAGGAAAAAGAGCAAAAACTATGAGTGTGATAGTAACCTTACTGTATATAAAAAATACTCAAGAAAAGATGTGTGTAAACTTTTAAATTGGCATAATGACGAGAGCTCAACTATGTATGGTTATAAGACAAAGTACTATACTTGTCCAATATTTATCACATACCATAAAAATGATGAGGTAGAATCCAGTGTGGACTACGGTGATGAATTCCTTAATCAAGATGTTCTTAAATGGTATACAAGAAGTAATAGAACATTAAAATCAAAGGAAGTTCAAACAATTATTGATGCTAAAGAAAATAATATTGACGTCCATATTTTTGTGAAAAAAGATGATGACGAGGGAAGCGACTTTTACTATTTAGGAAAAGCGACACCTGATAAAGCAAGTGTAGAACAAACTGAAATGAAAGATAAAAATGGAAAAGAACTACCTGTTGTTACGATGAATATGATTATGGAGAAATCAATTGATAATAAGATCTATGATTATATAAAGGACGGTAATGTTTTGTAGGTATATTAAATTTTTAATATCTTTATGTTTCTAAAATTATTAAGCGAATATAGATGGGGCTGTATCAAAATGACATCGGAGTATGCTTTTGATATGGTCTTTTTTATTGGAATTTAATATGTTTTTTATTAGATTTGTGGATTCATTTAATTGGTTTAAGTAGAATGTGGAGATGGGTCTTTCTAATCGAAGTAAACCGATAACTAGCCCCTCCTAAGCCCCTTACAAGCCCCTACCAAGTAATAAATCACTAAGAAAAAACATAACAAAACAAAAACACCAACAAACACCGTAGTAGGAGTCGAAAAAAATTTTGAAATAATACGCCAAAAACCCTGCCATCCTCCCATATATATTATGAAGGGGCTTTTACTTTTGAACGGAGACGGGAGGAACTTTGATGGCGGTGTATCGTACTGTGCAGGTGAATTTTTGGCAGGATGATTTTGTTTTGGATTTGACGCCGGAGGAGCGGTATTTTTATGTGTACTTGTTGACTTGTTCGAAGACGACGCAGTGTGGGATTTTTCCTTTTCCGAAGCGATTAGCTGAGATGGAGACGGGTTATAACAGGGAGACTGTTGATAAGCTTGTGCAGCGCTTCATTGATTATGGGAAGATTCTTTATGATGCGGATACGCGGGAGTTATTCGTTTTAAATTGGCTTCGTTATAATCCTGTGACGAATACGAATGTGGAGAAGTGTGTGCTTCGTGAGCTTAAGGGTGTGAAGAATAAGGAGTTTGTACATATGTTTCTTCAGAAGTGCGCTGAGGAAGAGCTAAGTGTTCCGATGCTTTTAGCGCATTTCGGTATGCCTGATGATTTGACTGTGGATGATGTTGAGCCGATTTGTGAGGAGACAGAGGAAGAAGAGGTTATAGAGGAAGAGACGGGAAGTCGCGTGTTTTCTTTTTATGAGCAACATTTCGGTAGTTTGTCTCCGCATACTGTGGAGGAACTGAGTGCGTGGATGGAAGATTTGTCAGAGGAGCTTGTGCTGAAGGCTCTTCAAATTGCGTTTGAGAATAATAAGCGGACGGTTGCTTATGTGAAGGGCATTTTGAGAGGGTGGCACGGGAAAGGTTTTACGAAAGTTTCTGAAGTTGAGGCGGATACGGCGAGCTTTAGGAAGAAGGAGTCGTCTGTTAGTACGGGGGAGACGGAGGAGTTTTTGGCGAGGTGTGAGGAGTGGGAGAAGAATGCGCCGTCTGAGGAAGAGTTGCAGCGCTTTTTAGCGGAGCGCGGGTGGCGTCCATGAGTATTCAAAATGTGGAGGCGGAAAAGACGGTATTAGGTTCTCTACTAATTGATGGAGAGCTTATTAAGGAGTGCCGTTTGACGGAGCAGTATTTTTCTCTGTCGGTGCATAAGTCTATATTTCAGTTAATGCGAAAAATGGAAGAAGAGGGGCAACCGATTGATCTTGTGACGTTCATTTCTAGGGTAGATCCGAAGTTTTTAGAGGGGATCGGGGGAATGGAGTATTTTATAGGGTTAATGGATGGTGTGCCTACAACTGCCAACTTCTCTTATTATGAGGGGCTTGTTCGAGGTGCCTGGAAAATGTATCAGGCGGGTGTTCTCGGGCACAAGATGGGAGAGCGTCTTATTGCGGAGAAGAATGAGAAGATTATTGGTGAGACGATTACGGCACTTTGTGAGTTAGAGGAAAAGGACTGCGTATGTGAGTTTGATTTGAAAGATGCGCTAGTTGATTTATATGAAGAGCTTCATCAAGATGCGAAAGAGATTACTGGTATTGAGACGGGTTATACATCGCTCAATAAAATGACGTGTGGACTTCAGGAAGGTGATTTTGTCGTTCTTGGTGCGCGTCCTTCTATGGGGAAAACTGCTTTTGCGCTAAATGTTGGAATGCATGCGGCGAAGTCTGGATCGGCGGTTGGATTGTTTTCATTAGAGATGAGTAATAAGCAATTGTTAAAAAGGATGGCGTCTTGCGTAGGTGAGGTGTCAGGAGGTAGGCTGAAAAATCCGAAGCATCGTTTTGCGATAGAGGACTGGGAAAAGGTGAGTAAGGCATTTGCGGAGATTGGTGAACTGCCATTTGAGATTTACGATAACGCAGGTGTTACGGTGCAAGATATTTGGATGCAAACTCGTAAGTTAAAGAGGAAGCATGGGGAGAAAAAACTTTTAGTCATTGTAGATTACTTGCAGCTTATTACGGGCGATCCGAAACATAAGGGTAATCGATTTCAAGAGATTAGTGAGATTTCTCGTAAGCTTAAGGTATTGGCGCGTGAATTAAATGTTTGTGTAGTGGCGTTGTCGCAATTGTCTCGTTCGGTAGAAGCACGTCAAGATAAGCGACCTCTTTTATCTGATTTAAGAGAGACAGGACAAATTGAGCAAGATGCGGATGTCATTATGCTTATGTATCGAGAGGATTATTATGATAAGGAAACGATGCAGAAAGAGATGACAGAGATTCATGTGGCGAAGCAACGGAATGGGCCTGTGGGGAGTTTTAAATTGAGGTTTTTGAAGGAGTTTGGGCGGTTTGTGGAGATTGGATGATAAAATAGAAGAAGGCATATAAAAAGGTAAAGGAGTGGTTACGGATGACAAAAGTAGGTCGTTTATATGAGCAAGAGAAGCAAGAAGAAATTGATAAAGCACTTTCGGCAGCTGGAATGCTCTTTAAAGGAATGAGTGTAGAAGAAATAGCTGAAAAATTAGATGTAACAATTGAAAAGGTGAAAGAGTGGGAGAAGCGTTTATCCGATTAAAAGGGGCGATATTCAGTGTTGCTCTTTTTTTTATTATCCATGACATAATATGACAAATTTTGGTTGGGTTATTTGCTAAGATAGGCTTGGAAATCTTACATTATAGTTAATAGGGGGATTTGAAATGTTAAAAAAACTAGGGGTATTGGTTTTAGGAAGTGCTGTAGCATTAAGTTTAGTGGCATGTGATGATGCTACTAAGGAAGCTTCTAATGAGAAAAAAGAAGAGCCGAAGCAAGAAACGAAGAAAGAAAATAAAGAAAGTAAAAAGAAAATTTCAGCAGCTGACGTAGAAGCTATTAAAGTAGGTGATTCTTTAACTGGTGCGGGTGGGGAGAAATACGAAGATGTGGTCGCAAAGTTTGGAGAGCCGGATAATAAAGCGGAGTCTCAAGCTGGGGATATTAAAATGATTATTGCTAGCTGGACAAAAAATGTTAATGGTGACCTTGGAGCGAATTTTAATGTTACATTTACTGAAAAAGACGGACAAAAACTTGCTACGAGTAAAGCACAAATGGGAATGAAATAAAGGAAGGATAGGGGATTCAAAATGAAACGTACAACAGAATTTGTATTAGGACTTATTGGTGGTATTTTCGGTATTTTATGTGCATTTATTGCTTTATTTATAGGTGGAGTCGCTTCTGCTATGGAGGCAGAAGGAGCGAGTAATGTAATTGGTTTAGGTTGGGCAGCGGTCGCATTATCAATTCTAGGTATCGTTGGATCAGTTATGGTAAAAAGCAAAGCAAAAGTGGGCGGGGCTATGATGACAATCGCTGCAATTGGAGGATTTATTTGTATTTCTTTCATTTATATTTTACCTGCAGTTTTACTATTAATCGGTGGGTTAATGGGAATCTTTCGTAAAGAGAAAGTGGCAGTGTCTGCATAAATCAACATGTTAAAAATAGCCGACTATTTACTATATAATAGTCGGCTATTTTTATAAGGAAAAGTTGATAGGTTTAATACGCAAATTTTTTGATTTGCTCTTGAATATACTTCTTATTTCCCCATAAAGAAAGATCTTCTCTCTGCCGTAATCCATTGCTGCAAGTCATCTTGGCTACGTCGGACAATTCGATTTACTAAAACATCATGCCATACGTAATCCTCTAGCAAGTATATATGAACGGGGTCATCTGTATAAAAAGCAATATTACGCTCTTCAAGTGATGGTCCATAAATCATTTCTTTAGAATCTATCGATACAATAAACCAATGTTCTGTAGACAAGGTTTCTGTATAAGGGGTTATGCGATGGGCTTCTAGATTTTTAATGGGATTTTCAACATGTAGGGTAATACCTTGTATTGTAACTTTATCAGCTACTTCAGATAGATCTTCTTTTAACGCTTCATACATCTCATCCCACATTGAAATGACAATACGTCGTTCTGCTTTTTTTATTAATGCCTGACAATAGCTAATGATTGTTTTATTGTCTTTTAAAGTAATCACTCGATTATCCGTTTTTTCCTCGGAAGTTTCTAGTTTTTTTAATGAATCACTTATTCCTTCATAAGTAGACTGCCATTCTGATTGCGCCTTCTGTAAAAAGATTTCAACAGGTAGAGGTGAATAGCGAGTAGTGTCATTTATTTCTTCTTTCATGACAATTCCTTTTTCTACAAGGTTACCTAAAATCTCATAAATTCGCGCTCTTGGGACACCCGAATCCTTACTCACTTGATAGGCTGTGACAGGCCCCTGTTTAACAAGAGATACATAAGATTTAGCTTCATATTCATTAAAACCAATTTTTTTAAGCTGTTGTACGATGTAGTCCACTTTTTCGTCCTCCGATGTTTGCTTTTATCCCGCTTTAACGGGCAGCCCGATGGGTGAGGGCTGATAATCAGTGGAGGATGAACAAAACCCACCACTGATTAAAGTTTCACTTTATATTTCAACGTTACAATAACTCTTTACATTTAGCAAATTGGTAGTTACTATTACAATAGTGACTAAAGGGGAGGCTACTAGTATGGATTTTTATTTAGACCCATCTGTATTAATGATTTTGATTGTTTTTGGATTTGTAGCTGCATTTATTGATTCAGTTGTAGGTGGTGGTGGACTCATTGCTTTACCAGCTTTATTATTTACAGGATTGAATCCAGCAAGTGCAGTAGCCACGAATAAATTAGCATCGACAATGGGGAGTGCAACTAGTAATATTGTGTTTTATCGTTCTGGTAATCTTGATTTGAAATCGGCTTTTAAATTATTTCCAATCACTTTTATAGGTTCCATAATAGGGGCATGGACCGTTCATTTAATGAATCCAGAAGTACTGAAGCCATTAATGCTGATCATGCTTGGTGTGGTCGCTATTTATACGATATTCAAGAAGGATTGGGGAAGTATTTCCACTCATAAAAAATTGTCTGGTCGACACGTCATTATTTTTACCTTTTTTATTTTTGCTATTGGTTTTTATGATGGATTTCTAGGTCCTGGTACAGGTTCATTTTTAATGTTTTCTCTTTTATTTATTGGGTATGATTTTTTAAAAGCAGCAGGTACTGCGAAGTTTCTTAATTTAGGAAGTAACGTTGGTGCATTGTTGATGTTTATGTATGTAGGGCAAGTAAACTATGTGTATGGTTTTATAATGGGAGTTGCTCAAATTGCTGGAGGAATCGCCGGCTCCAGATTTGCTATAAAAAAAGGAAGCGGGTATGTTCGTGCTCTTTTCATTACAGTAACTTGTTTATTGTTAGCGAAAAATCTGTATGACTATATTCAGTAAGTAATTAAAGAACGTAGAAAAGGTTAAATACGCAGATTACATAAAATATAAGAAGACACTAGGGAGAAAATTCTTTTTAACGTTTTTTAGATGCTACCTTATTTGAAGATAGCATCTAAAAAGAAAATCTAATTGAAGAGAATGAAAATAATATAAACTCATATTTTCTATATAAAATTTCATTTGTTTTGTTTACATAATATCTTTACAATCATTTGATAAAATATATGTAACTGCATATTGTGAGGGTGGGTGGTTATCCCTTCTTTCCATTTGGAAGGAAAGGGGGTGATAATATGGAGTTTTTGTTTGACCTTGTAAAAGAATTTGTAAAAGCGACTGTACGTGAAGTTTCAGCGTATTTTTTGCGGAAGCAACTTCTGGGTAAGGACAACAAAAAACCCACTCCGCGCCGTAGGAAGCAAAAGGGTGGGTTTCGTAAAAAGAAATAGCTTATAATAACTACCACCCATACGGTAGCAGTTAGGGAAGAGATGTTAGCGCATCTCTTCTTTTTATTATATGCCAATTTATTCGCTGTCACACTTATATAATATTCTACCGAAAATATATCATACTCCTACTTTATGGTCAATTTGATTCCATGATTGAAAAGGTGTAGTCTTATTCTTTTTCAAACTGAAAAATATCCTGGTTAATAAGTTGGTGAAGATACCTATCCATTTCAGCAGCAGAAACTTTTCTTTCATTTTTAAACCACCATGCGCTTAATGAGGTGATTGCCCCTGAATAAAATTCAATGATTAAATCATTTGGCATCGTATGATTTTTGCGCAGTTGATGTAACGCTTCTATTTCTTGTTTTCTCGTTTCGTGACTTAAATACTGTGTCCGGTTAATGAATTGTTCATCAGACATTTGCGTTTCTAATATTTTACCGATTTCTTCATGGTGTAGGAATTGTTCCATTACTTGAAATGGTTTACTTAATCGATCTGAAACTGGTATTTCAGCAATCATCTTGCTATATCGTTTAAATCCAAATGCTAATAAAGCATCTTTATCTTCGAAGTGTTTATAAAAGGTTGTTCGGTGTACCATTGCGCGGTCACATATTTGGTTAATCGTGATCGTACTATATTTCTGTTTTGATTGCGTCATTAATTCAAATAAGGAATCCCATAGTAATTTATGTGTACGTCTAATACGTAAATCAATTTGTTTTTCATTATCGTTCATCTACACTTCTCCTTTTTTGTAGATTAAATATACAGTGGCTGAAAATTGATTCTCCCTTTTTAATCTACATATGTATATTATATTACATGTGTTTAGGTATATTTAAAGTTTTTTAAGTAAGAAACAGGAGGAGAATCTGTAAATGAATATGACAACTAAGAGCCCTGCAAGTGGCAAAGTTGATACTTCTAATTTGAAACATACCCCCATTTTAATTGCGTTACTTTTAGGGGCAATGGTTGCATTATTAAATGAAACATTACTTGGTAATGCGTTAACGGTATTAATGAAAGAATTTGACGTAACAGCTTCAACGATTCAATGGCTTTCTACAGCTTACATGTTAGTAGTTGGTGTTTTAGTCCCAATTACAGCGTTACTTCAACAATGGCTCACAACGAGGCAAATGTTTTTAATCGCTATGGTAACGTTTTTAGCTGGTACATTAATTGCGGGATTTGCGCCGACATTTTCCGTTTTATTAGTCGGCCGTATCGTCCAAGCTGTAGCGACGGGATTAATTACACCGTTATTAATGAATACGATTTTAATTATTTGTCCGCCTGAAAAACGTGGTGCAACAATGGGATTAATCGCACTTGTAATGATGGCAGCTCCAGCAATTGGTCCTACATTATCCGGAGTAATCGTAGACTCACTAAATTGGCGCTGGTTATTCTACATTGTTATTCCGATCGTGATCATTTCCATTATGATTGGGATGAAGTACATTCAAAATGTTTCAGAGTTAACAAGACCAAAAGTAGATTACCTATCAATCCTTTTATCGACACTCGGATTTGGCGGACTTGTGTATAGCTTTAGTGCATCAGGTGATTTAGGATGGTCTGATACGAAAGTGTATGGCGCTTTACTTGTTGGATTTATCTCATTATGTATTTTTGTCGTCCGACAATTAAAAATTGAGAATCCAATTTTAGAATTACGCGCATTTAAAGTCCCGATGTTTACATTATCAGTTGGATTAATCGTCATTGTGATGATGTCATTATTTTCAACGATGACTTTATTACCGATGTTTCTGCAAACTGTTTTACTCGTTACAGCTTTTAAATCAGGAATTATCATGCTTCCGGGAAGTATTATTAGCGCTATAATGGGACCGATTGCAGGTAAACTATTTGATAAATTTAGTCCGAAAGTTATTATCGTTCCCGGCATTGTGTTAGTAGGGATTGCAATGTTCTTATTTAAAGGCATTACTCCTGATACATCAATGTTACAAATTATTATTATGCATAGCGTATTAATGGTTGGACTTATGTTTGTCATGACAGCACAAACATACGGTTTAAATCAATTAACACCAGATTTATATCCGCACGGAACAGCATTGTTTAGTACACTGCAACAAGTATCTGGCGCAATTGGTACAGCTATATTCATATCGAAAATGTCTTCAGGAACAACTAGCTATATGGAAAGCTCCGCAAATCCACTGGATCCAGTAGAGAAGTTAAACGGTTTAACGTCAGGATTCCAAGGTGCATTTACACTTGGGCTAGTCTTTATAATTGTTGCGTTTATCATATCGTTATTTTTAAAAGAAGAGAAAAAGGGAGTAAAGGCAGCGAGGGTTTTACAGAACGAACATTAAGGTTTATATAAAGAAGACATCTTTCCCTAAAAAAGATGTCTTTTTTATATTTTTTTCGTAACACTTGTTTTTGATGTCTTAATACATAAGAATTGGTATGTAAAATATTTGTATTTTTTGAACATGAATAATTATTGAGAATAACGATGCAAAGCCGTACTAATAACTAAAAGTCCAATAATGAGAGAAAGTGTTCTTATAATAAGTTCTGCCACTAATAGTTCACCAAATGATTTAGTGACATCGTATATAGATCCTGTTATGAGAATAGGTGCGATCATAATTATAATTCCAATTATTATTTGAAGAAGTAGATTGATGTTTTTATTCAAGACAATCACCTCCAAAAAAATAGGGAATGAGAATATGGTTTTTTTTGTATTATAAAATGATTATATCGTATTACATTAGACGATGAGAATATTTTTAAATAGTAGAAATTAGAGACTCTTCAATAAAAAGGAATTAAATATGGTATTCTTTAGTTAATGTATGTAAACGAAGACGGGGGAAGTGAAGATGGATAAGAAGCTAAAGTATTGGCTAGCATCTATTATAGGGGGAGTAGTACTTGCAACTGGTATGACTTATGGAATATTACAGTTTGCTGAAGTCCCGCTTAAGAGTGAGGACCATGTTTTTGCAGAGGTTAATAAAGAAGACATACTATCGAATGAAGCAGAAGTGAAAGGTTCAAATGCACAACTTCACATTACAGTAACTTCTACTGAAGAAGAAGTTATTTCAGCTATGCATAGCATGACTCATCAAAAAGTAAAAGCGTGTGAAGGAAAGGGAGCAACCCCTATGTCCAAAAAGAATGCAGAGAAAGTAAGAAATATTCTAAACGGAAACAATTTCAAGAACAAAGAAGAGCTATTAGCAATTACTGAAAGATGGGCAAATAGAGATTTTAGTAAAATTGTAGAAGAACATAACTATTTTATTAAACTTCAAGGTGGCGTGATAGGTGAAGCTACAGTGATGGATAAGGTAGACGAGCAAGTATTTTGTCTCAATACTTTCGGTGATGATGTAACGGCCGCATTAATTAAATCAGGAGATCTTCAAGCGCTGTAAGGTGTTTTTTCTCTGATATAAAGAAAGCCTCAAGTATTCATATACTTGAGGCTTTTCCAATGGAAAGATAGGAATGATCCGAATTCCTTACATTAAGAACAAAGTGGAATTACTCCTAAACCAATTAATAAAGCTGCAGCAACTGCTGGAATTGGTACAGGAATTTGAATACCTTCTACAAATAAGAAATATTGACCACTTACTATTTTAAAACAAACTAATTGCATGGCTATTCCTCCCTTCTTTTAGAATTAATACATTATATTAATTTATCTATTTATTGTTATAGTTAAATTATTCATTTTTAAAAATATAGTTAATATGTAAATAGTTTTCGAAAGGACCTGCTCAATCAATACGGAAAAACATAAGATGAAACGAATCCATTAAAATACATGAGTGAACCTTAGTTTTCCCCTCTTATCTAAAGGAGGAACTATTATGGGTTACGGTGGTAGTTGTGGCGGTTGTGGCTTTTCTGGAGGCTTTGCTTTATTAGTTGTGTTATTCATTTTATTAATAATCGTTGGAGCTTCTTGCTTCTGCTAAAAACTATTGGAAAAGACACTCATATGGAGTGTCTTTTCTTTCGTGCAAAATGATTCCTGACAATAGCCAACTGTATAAAGTATACGGTATACCTTTTCTTTATTAGGCATGTAGAATTGTAATAATTACATTAACACCGGGAGATACAAGAGCTTTCTTATTTGAGGATGTTCAAGTATTACTGTCTCAAATGCTACTACAGCTAACGCTTTACTGATTCCATTATTTATCCAACAAACAACATATATTTGTTGTGATAAATCAAATTCATATTACTGTGAGAATAGTGACTATGGTTAGTATTAGTTATTAAAGAGAGCTTTGGCTCTTTTTTTATTTTCTTTCGACATAATATGACAATATATGAATTAACAGTTTGGTATTATTATCTAGAAATCTTACATTTATCTACAAATTATTATTGTATTTTTAGATTTTTAAATGTAAAATATTTCAATGTAAATACATACCATTTAGGGGGATAAAGAAATTTATGAAAAAATTATTAGCTTCAGCAACAGCGGTAACACTATTAACAGTGGGGTACAGTTCTTCTGCATTTGCAGCTAAGAGTCCTAATGATACAAAAAACTGTGGTCATTTTAAAAGTCAACAAGATGCTCAAGCATTCTGGGATCAAAATGGATATGGTGTTGGAAATGATCCACACCGTTTAGATAATGATAAAGACGGCATTCCATGTGAAGATTATAAATATCCAAAGAGCACAAATACTACAACAGAAAATAAAGAAACTACTAAACCTCAAGAACAACCTAAACAAGAAAATACTAAACAGGAAAACACTAAACAAGAACCTGTTAAACAAGAAAACACTAAGCAAGAGAATTCAAAACAAAATAACCAAACAACAAATAATAAACAAGAACAAACTAAGCCTCAAACAACTGCAAAAGAAACAAAGAAAAATACTAATACAGTTGTGAAAAAAGAAACGAAAAAACAAGGTGAAAAATTACCTAATACAGCATCAAACGGTGTTACAATGATGTTAGCAAGCTTAGGATTAGCATTAGCTGGTTCTGTATTAATGTTCCGTCGTAAAAAGACAAACGCATAAAATAGTTCCTTAAAACGGCAGGAGAAATCCTGTCGTTTTCAAATGGAGTGATAAAAGTGAATAAAAAACAATGGATAGGCTTATGTTTAACTGTTATTGGACTTACTATCTTTTCCTATTATTTTCTAGAATGGTATAGTGCTAGACAATCAGCAGAGTCGTTAACAACTAACGAGGCTAAACAATATGAGACTTCCACACCTTCTAAAGAAAATGAAACGCAAAACATCAATCAAACAGAGACAGAGACAAAGATTGACACTTCATTACAACCTGAAGAACCTGTACAAATTCCCGCTTCAAAGGTAAACCATCAGTTAGGAGATAAAGTAGCATATTTAATTATCCCTAAAATACAAAAGAAATACTCT
>NZ_CP016285.1:854731-860730 GCF_001679765.1 Bacillus sp. B25(2016b)
ACTACACCATCTGGAAATGGTCATACAGTTTTAAGTGGACATAGAGATACTGTTTTTACCGAGCTTGGTCAATTAAAGGAAAATGACCAACTTATCGTGGAATATGAAAATAAAACATATACATATGAAATTAACAAGCATTGGATAACAGATTCAGAAGATCGAACAGTTATTGTAGAAAAAAGTGAGCCAACATTAACATTAACAACTTGTTATCCTTTTGACTATATAGGAGACGCTCCAGATCGGTATATAATTGAAGCATCTCTACTTTCCATTCATTGAGGATGGAAAGTCCAATACACATTAATTTTAATAATATGTATTGGACTCCCATTCAAGTAACATTTTTCTCAATGATTATTTGGTATATTTTAGGGTGTTTTTTACTATTTTTATGTTAAGATATTTTGGTTGATATTCATCTTATTTTAGGAGGTTGGAAAATCTGTTACATGCTTTTCATATGGATTTTAGTTTCTATACCGAAAGTATAAAAGTTTTAGGGTTATTAGGGAATTCTACTCGCTTATCAATTGTTTGTAAATTGATTACATATGGATCGTTGTCAGTTTCTGATTTAAGTAAGCAAACAAGAATTACAGAGGATTTGATTGTACAACATTTGCGTAAATTAGCCTTTGGAAATATTGTAATTAGTGAACGTATAGGGAAAAGGCTTTATTTTAAAATAAAAGATAATAAAACAATTGAGATTATTAAGGTATTAGGATTACTAAGTTAATTTTCATTACTTTCAATATAAATGATTTTGCTATAACTCAATTGTGCAAAATCACATTTAGCCTGCCTACGGAAATAGGGAGGTTTTTAATATACAAAAAGGCGCCCATATAAGGGTGCCTTTTCCAATAGTTTTTTAGCAGAAGCAACTGCATCCGATAATGATTAATAAAATAAACAATACAACTAATAAAGCGAATCCTCCAGCGAAACCGCAGCCTTCGCCACAACTACCACTATATCCCATAACAATAGTGCCTCCTTTAGATTAGAGGGTAAAACTAGGGTTCATTCCATGGATTTTAATGGGTTCACTTTACCTTATGTTTTTAAGAATTAATTGAGCAGGTCCTTTTGAAAATAGAAAAAAGACGCCATAAGGCGCCTTCCTCCGACTTGAACTACCATGTATTAATATGGTAACGATTAATACATTTAAATATAAAAATAATTTGTTATACTTCCATGTACTCTAGCCGATATAATGTCTAAGGAAATTATTGGTTAATTAATAGCGAACATATATTAGGGAGGTACACAAGTCATGGAGCTAATAATTTCTTCATTTGTATTAGTGGTAATATTCTTTATTCTTTCGATATCTTTAAGTGGTAAAGGTCAGCGAATAGCAAAAGAAGTTTTAAAAGAGCTTATTAATGGTCCTGAGGGGAAAATGTTGGTAGGTTTTTTGGGATCTGCAGCAGTTACAGGAGTAATTTTTGTCATTTGGCTTTTATTGAACTAAGCATTTCAGTTACTCAGGCTGATACAAAGTGCAAGAAAATTACTGGATAATTAAAGGTACATATATATTAGGAGGTACATAAGTCATGATAGATATAATCACGTCATTCTTTTTACTAGTTATATATTCTATTCGATATCTATTTTCAACAGGCGAAAATAGGAAAAAGGCAAAAGCAGATTTAAAAGAATTTTGGACTGATACTGATGGGCAAATATTATTAGGTGCTGCTATGGGACTTGTAATTTCTGTGATAATTTTTGGTTATTTTTTTATGAATCTATAGATGTTCAATCAAGAAGAAAAGTATTAAAGAAAACAAGATATTAAATAATATATAAGGATCTCGCCATTTCTGTAGGATGGTGAGTTTTTTAATGTACAAAAGAAAATACACCCAAATAAGAGTGTCTTTTCCCATAGTTTTTAGCAGAAGCAAGAAGCTCCAACAATAATCAATAAAATAAACAATACAACTAATAAAGCAAATCCTCCTGCAAAGCCACAACCGCCACCGCAGCTACCACCAAAGCCCATAATAATTCCTCCTTTAAAGAGTAGGAGAAAAATAAGGAGTCACTCATGTATTTTAATGGATTCAAATTACTTTATGTTTTTAAGGATTAAATGAGCAGGTCCTTTTGAAAATAAGGGAAAGATGATTTAAGGCGCTTCACCTGAAGAGGGGTACGGCCAGCATTTTTGAAAAGAACACGCTAAGAGTATACAAAGTTTTATGCAAAAAATAGGGGGACACCGGGAACCATAGGGATGTATAAAAAGATGCATAGAGTCATAGAAAAAGAAAAAGGCGAATCCCTTCTGAGATTAAGGGGGCACTTTTTTCTTCGCTACCGATAATGAGAAGTTATGTTAACTTTCTATAAATATCATATTCAACCAAAATTACCCTTATTGATGGTACAATTAAAGCCTTGGAGGGATATTATGGGGATTATTTTATATTTTGCATTTTATTTTGGAGTACTGTTTCTTATAATTGGTACTGCATTAGTTTTATTTATTATGGCTGCATTACCAAAAATCTGGAGTAAAAATCTATCATTCGTAATGATCGGTTTAGGGATAAATATACTTACCATTCCGTTATCTTATTTTATAGGTGGGATGGCAACAGATTCTCCTGATAGTACTAGGTTAGATTTTTGGAAAGGATTTTTCTTTATTCAAAAAATACCGCTCTTTTTACTGATTTTTTTATTATTTTTAACTGTGGTGTTGTGGTTTATTCGTAAGAACAAGAAAAAAGTAAACATGTAGAATTTTAAAACGACTTCCAATAACGATAATTATGTAAATATGAAACCCCTTCAGCAAGTAAACTGAAGGGGTTTTTTCTAGATACATTGAATCCCGATAAGTGATGTTATGGTAACTAAGTCTTTGTAAGTATTATCACTATGGTATAATATGGTTAATTATGTTTGTAAAAAGGAGAAATGTTTAATGGGAGTTTTTACAGCATTGTTAGCAACTAGCTCAATTTTATTAGTAGCTTGGGTTGTAGGTGAAAGAGAAAAACAAAATCAATAATAATATTTTATATTTATGGATGAATTAATTATAAAATTAAGAGGGGTTTGGGTATGGGAGACGTATATGAGGGACTAAAATATTTTGGTTTTTTACTTGTATTAGTATTTAGTGTGGGATTTATTATACGTTGGATTTTTCGTGATGTAATTTCGTTAGATCAATTACTTGGTTTAGGTATAGGAATTATTACGTTAATAATGGCGTTTTTTATAAAGAAATACAGTAAAGAGCTAAATACTAATAGTTAATTTATGTTTTCTTTGGATGAGTATCTCGATAGTGAGGAGATACTCATCTTTTCTTATGAGGGATTCAACTTCTTTGTTTATAATACTTCGAATGTATACTTTTATTTTATATTTTGAGAGTATCAGAAGATTTGGTGTGAACTCAATGTTTAAGATAATTTGAAAGTAAACTAATATTTAAAAGTTTACTTTCAGGAATAACAAAAAAAGAGTCCTATATTAAGAGGACTTTTTTTCTATTTCCCTTATTTTTTTCCGCAACTGTTTGCTAAGTGAACATGCTCATTAAAAATTTTGTTATTAATTTGTTTTTCATATTTTTTTAATGTTTCATTTATTTTACTACCAGTTTTACTTTCGAAACTTTTCTCTAGTTCTGATGCTATATCTCTTGTATTTGTTTGTAAATCATGAAATATCCCTATGTTTTTTTGAAGAGCATATGTATCTTCTTTTATAATATCTATTGATTTAAACTCTACCTCTGTTTTTAACATCATACGCTGCATTTCTTTTTCAATTTGTTTTTTAGCAGCTTGTAATTCATCAACAACCTGATTCGCTAAATCTCCTGTAACACTTTCGATTTGCTTTTCTATCTTTTTAATTTCCCCCATAAAATCCATCATATAATTATCTCCTTATCTAAACTGAAAATTCCCCGCTAATTGATTATCTTTATCCCTAAGTGAATTTGCTGCATCACTAATTTCATCCCCAAATCTACTTAAACTTTTTTGTTCTTTTCTTAAAAGATGAATTAATTCTTCTGCTATGTGTACATCGTGAAAATAGTCATTTCCACCTTCTTTCGTTTTGGCAATTCGTGAGATGGCTTCATCTATTTCGTATGCTTCTAATAGATGATATTTCCCACCTGGTCCTGTTTCATATTTTAATTGACTTTTCAACTTTTGAACCGCTTCAGCTTCTCTTCTTTGAAACTCTTCTATATTTTTTGCGATATCTGATAATCGATTACTGAGCAATTGAATTTTTTGTGCTTGTCTTATAATATCTTCAGGCTCTAATTTTAATAGGGGACTTCCATTTGAATGAAATGTTCCTCTAAATGTATCTCTGCCGTGTCCTTCCATAGTTAAACGTGTAAAAAAATCTTCTTTTGTATCGTTCTGTCTCACTGTAAATTGCTTACCAATTAGAGGCGCACCGAATTGAGTATGGTTACCAATTGGATCATTCTCATGTGTATAATCCGTAGCTTTGTTTTCCATTTCCCCTCTATCTACTCGTTTTTTTGCTTCAGGACTTAGCAAACGATAAGGATTTGGTGCAGCCCATGTAGTTGCATAACAATCTAATTCTGCAGCGATAAGGTCCGCTTCTGCACCACCTTTGCTATGTCCAGTAGTATGAAGAGAATAAGGGGTATATTTTGCTACGATGTCATTTTTTGCCCATTTTAATCCAGTATCAAATGATGTTTCAGAATCAGGTTTTATAGTTTGACTGTTACTTGGAGTAATTACTTTAGAATGTGTTTTAATTCCAAACGTAATCTGATCGATATCTGTTTCGAAATCTGCTAATTGGTTAGGCTCTGTCCCACGAAATGCTAGGATTATCTCATCATAATGTGTTGCATTTTCATCATATTTGTCTGCTGGTACTACTGCGATAGCTTCTAATCCATTTTTTACTTTTTGATAATCTGCATCTATTGATTCTATAACTATCCAAGTTTTTCCATCAACACCTTCTATTTCTGTACCTTTTTTTAAAACTTCGTCATCATAAACATGATCTGCTAATTTGAAATAATCTTCATCTGTCGCAATTGTGTTCTTTTTAAACTCACTCATATGTTCCAACTCATTTCATGGTATATTTTAACTATATTCAAATACAAGGGGATTTTAAATGAAAAAGAAATTGGTAATTATTTTATCCATTATTTGTATTATAGCAGGAGGATATTTTACTATGGAATACTTAAAACAAAAAGAAAAAGAAGAAAAGTTTTGGAAGGCACAAGAGGCACGAGTAGAAAAGTATATTCATTACAATATTCAAGATGTAAAATCGATTACATTTAAAGAACACAGTGTAAGTCCAATGGGTGTTCCCAGATTAAAAGGTTATATAAACAATAATGAAGAATTGTATTTTATAGCTTATATTAGTACTACAGAAAATTTCGAAGATGATTTCACACGTTCTGGAGAACTTGGAAAACTAATAAAAAACCCTAAAAAATCAGTATCTGAAATTGAAAAGGAGGAGAAAGAAAAACAACAAGAGTAGTCTTTGTGGTCATCTCCCTGTCAAGTAGACAGTAATAAAAAGAGTATTATGCCACGGCCTTTTCCCGATATTCTATCGGGGAAAGGCCGTGAAGTTTTTCTTGGAATCTTTCTGTATTATAAAATTGAATATATTCTTGAATTGCTCGGTAGGCCATTTCATATGTTTTTGGGCACACTAAATACAACTTCTCTGTTTTTAAATGTGAGAAGAATGATTCGATACACGCATTATCAAAACAGTTTCCACGTCTAGAATGACTACCGACAAATCCTAATTTCTCTAACTGTTTTGCGTAGGATTTAGATGTATATTGAAACCCTTGATCTGAATGGAAAAGGGGCTTAGTAGTTAATGACTTCCCTTCTAATTGACGTAATGTAGTTAAAACCAAATCTAAATCATTTCTTGAAGATAGCTTCCAGGCAACAATTTCATTG
>NZ_CP016285.1:860830-915091 GCF_001679765.1 Bacillus sp. B25(2016b)
TTAGCAAAGGCTCAACGAGTATTATCAAGACGTACAAAAGGTTCAGGGCGTTGGAATAAACAACGTATCCGTGTAGCTAAGCTGCATGAAAAAGTAGCAAACCAACGTAAGAACTTCCTTCATCATAAGTCTAAAGAGTTAGCTACTCATTTTGATGTTGTAGCTATTGAAGATCTAAATATGAAGGGAATATCGCAAGCACTTCATTTTGGAAAAAGCGTCGCTGATAATGCTTGGGGTATGTTCACTTCTTTCTTAGCTTATAAACTAAATGAACAAGGCAAACAGCTAGTGAAAATAGACAAATGGTTTCCTTCCACAAAAACATGTAGCAGTTGTGGAAATGTGAAAAATATGTCATTGTCTGAGCGAGTCTATTCTTGTATATGCGGTGTAAATCTCGATAGAGATTATAACGCAGCTATCAATATTAAAAATGAAGCAATACGCCTATTGGCGTTAGCATAGATAGCAATAAAATAACCCTTGGAACAAGGGAGTTAGCTCGGCTGTCTTAGGACGAATTCGTTAGCTACCAAAAGTAACGACTAACCGAGAAGCCCCCACTTCAAACAGTCCGTTAGGGCGTTAAGTGGCGGGTAGTTCACTAGGTGGGGAGAACCTAATGATATAGCTGATATTGTAGGTTTTCTTTCTTCATCAGACAGTCGTTGGATAACTGGTGAGTTAATTGATGCAAGTGGTGGATCTTGTTTATAATGCTAGAGGAAAAGCCGACTTAAATAGAGTTGGATTTGCAACTCTATTCTTTATTTGTTAAAACACCGAACTACACAGCATTTATTAGCTCTTACAAAAAACAGCTTGAAATAAGGCAAAATGTATTAAGTCAATCAAGATAGAGAAGCAATTATGCTGTAGTAGGATTAGTAATAAGTGTAAATAGTAAAAATGCAATGAATATGCACAATTTCATATGTAAATAGGTACTTTTTGTTAATTCTTTCATAGAGAAGGAAAGGTATGAATTTAGTATGATAGAATCAATTTGTATTAAATATAAAGGGGATGAGTATATGCTAAAAAGAATGATTTTAGGAGTTTCATCATTAGTAGTGGGAGCAACAGTTGGCTTAGCGACTGATGTATCCGCAGCACCTGCACCACCATTAACATCATTAAATGTGGTAAAAGTTGAATCTCAATTAGGCGGGGTTGAATTTATTGGTCCTAATAATTTAAGTACAGTTAAAGATCATGGAGGGAGCTATTTATACATTTATACAAATGAAATGGGATATGGTAGAAATCCAATTGCTCAAATGAGTGGTCAAAAACTAAAAAAAGTAGATTCTAAGATGATTGATATAAATGGGGATAGAACAGTGGATGGATGGGAATATAAATGGGATGCTTCAGGACAGCAAAATGGGCAATTTAAATATCAAAATACATCTACAAATGCACCTTGGAATACATTATCTATGTCATTAAATATTAAATAAACTAACAGAAGAATGCGATGTTATTTTTTTATGTTTGTTATATATGTAATGTATAGATACCTAAAGGAGTCTACGTTTTTAAGTAGGCTCTTTCTAAATAATGATAAGATATCAGCAAATTGATAAACTATTTTGTCTAATCGGCAAACCGAAGTTTACATAACATTTTTCTAGTAAACAATTCTGGGTTTAATAGTGTAATCAATAACGAAAGGAAATCTTTTATAAAATCAATTAAGTTATTTAGTGGGTCTTTCATCATAAATATCTAAAACTACATATTTATGAAATTTTATAAAATTTTCACTTTATATTTAGCCCTAAATCATATGATTTTAATACAAAATACTATAATTTGATTAATAATAGCAGTGTAAAAAACATTAAATATATTTAGATTTTAGAGCTAATGTTACTTTATTACCTAATTTGTTTAAAGGGATATATAGGGTTATTATTCAATGTAACTAAAATAATTTAAAAGGAGATAGGAAGTTATGTTTAAAGTAAAAACAAGGGGAAAAATAAAAAGAATTGTTATGGTTTCAACGGCTTGTACCATGTTGTCAATGTATGGAGCACCAATTTCTAGTACAGAGGCAGCAACCCGATCGCATGCCCCATCAGTTTATGTAACACCACAAAATACTGCTGCTTCAGATATTATTAGTATAGACTGGTCACCAGTCCAAACAGCACCTTATACGTATTGGGCTGTGCATAACTGGAATCAGGGAGGGGAGGGTGGTGGTTATGCGGGCTTCCAACAACAAAGTGGTTTTGATCAATTCGGTAAACGTACCCTTCACTTTGCACTTTGGGATCCAATAGCATCAAACCAAGCAATAAAAGCTGAATATTTATCGCCGACTTCAGAAGCCAGCAGATTTGGTGGAGAAGGAACAGGTCTGAAGGTACAAACAACTTATAATTGGAAAGATAGTGAATGGTATAGAATGACTCTACGCTCTTGGCAAGAAGATGGCCATACAAAGTTTGGCCAGTGGATAAAAGATAATACATTAAATCAATGGAAGTTAGTTGCTATTATGGATCATCCAGTTGCGAATGTTGCATTTAACTATGGTTTATCGATGTTTCAAGAGGACTGGGCTGGTAATGGACAAGATGTAAGAGAAGCACGTCTTAAAAATGGATACAGCAGAAAAGTTTCAGATAAACAATGGAATTCTTGGAATAATCAGCGTATCTCTGGGCAACATGATACGTCCTATCAATACGATGGAGGAGCAACTTCAGAATATCTATGGGTTAGGGCAGGAGGAAATACTCAATCAACTATTGGTACTGGAAAAACTTTTAATATAAATCAGCTTAGTCAACCAGAAATGGGAAATTTAGATTTTGATATCCAAAATACTCGCTTTGAAGCTGGAAAATTAAATGTTTCATGGAAATTGAAAGAACAAAGTACTCCACAGTTTAAAGGGAAAATTGAAATCTATGACAATGAAAAGTTAATGGGACAACCTTTAAAAGTAATTGATAATATTAAGTCCTACCAAACTGAGGTAAGTCAAACTATGCAATTGCCTCAAACAGCTTTTGCTAAAATTACATTAACAGATATATTTGATCGAACTGTAGAGAAAAAAGTAGGAATTACAAATGGAAATTCTGATATTTTAGTAGGGAATCGATTTGCATGGTCCCTAAAAGGAATTAGTGATTTTGAGTTTGCAAAAATCAATTTCAATAAGTCGACAGAAGAAATGCAAATTGACTTAAAAGCAGGCGTACCGCATCATTATTTTAATGAAACGTATGCGAGTATTAAAGTACAAAATGCATCAGGAAAAGTAGTATATAATAATGACATTTATGGAAACAAACAACAAAATGCTGAATCGCAAAAAGTTCCAGTGAAAGTAGGAGATTATATTGAATTAACACATCTTGAAGGTGTACATAGAGCGAATTTCACAAATTTAGACAACAGTAAACAAGAAAGCTTTGGAAAAAAAGCAATGTATGAAGTCACACAAGAAGGCTTGAAGAAAGTAGAAAAAATGCCAGAAGCAACAATTTTAGACGGAAATCAATTTACATGGTCCCTAAAAGGATATAGTGATCGAGAAATTGCAAAGATGGATTATAATAAAGCGGCAGAAGAGCTGAAAATTAAATTAGAAGCTGGTGTACCGCATTCTTACTTCAATAGTACATATGCAAGTATTAAAGTCCAGAACTCGTCTGGTAGCGTTATGTACAATAAGGAAATCATAGGAAATAGACAACAAAATGCTGAAACCCAAACAGTGCCCGTAAAAGTGGGAGATTACATTGAATTAACTCATATAGAAGGAGACGCTGTAAAGGAAAAAACACGCGCAACATTAATGAATCTTGAAAATAACAAAAATGAAACTATTGGAAAGACAGCAAGATACCAGGTTACAAAAGAGGGCTTAAAGAAAGTAGAAAAAATGCCAGAGACAACAATTCTAGATGGAAAACAATTTACATGGTCATTAAAAGGATATAGTGATCGAGAAATTGCAAAAGTAGATTATAATCAAACAGCAGAAGAGCTGAAAATCAAANTATGCAAGTATTAAAGTCCAGAACTCGTCTGGTAGCGTTATGTACAATAAAGAAATCATGGGAAATAGACAACAAAATGCTGAAACCCAAACAGTACCTATAAAAGTGGGAGATTATATAGAATTTACTCATATAGAAGGGGATGCAGCTAAGGAAAAAACAAGAGCGACTTTAACTAACCTTGAGAATGGAAAACAGGAATATATAGGAAAGAAAAGAACATATCAGGTTACATCTACAGGATTAATAAGACAATAAATGTATAAAAAAGTTGGGGGAATCCTCAACTTTTTTGTCATTTTAGCCAAGAAGACTCCTTCCTCAAGGAGCGTGAAGGGTCACAGCCCAGTGAGTAGGTGGGAGATGAATTGGCTTCGAACAAGGGATGGCAGGAAGCCATCTTAAATGTTCGACATATAGAAAGTATTACTCCACTAACTATCGAATGTATGTTTGGTGTGTAATAGTCATATAACGAAATGGAGGTGAATTAAATAATGATGAATAAAGCCTATAAGTTTCGTATCTATTCAAATCAAGAACAAGTAATTCTAATCAACAAAACGATTGGGTGTTCTCGTTTTGTATTCAATCATTTCCTAGCCTTATGGGATCACGCATACAAAGAGACAGGAAAAGGCTTGACCTATGGTATATGCTCTGCCAAACTACCTGCCATGAAGAAAGAGCTGGTTTGGCTAAAAGAAGTGGATATTATTGCGATTCAGTCGTCTGTTCGCAACCTTGCGGATGCTTATACGCGCTTTTTCAAAAAACAAAACAGCGCACCGCGCTTTAAATCTAAGAAGAACAACGTACAATCTTATACCACAAAACAAACAAATAAAAACATTGCCGTTGTAGGGAACAAAATAAAGTTGCCGAAACTAGGCCCTGTTCGATTGGAGCGTTTTTCGTAATAATACCATCGCGGCCCAAAAACAACCATCATGATATAGAGGCAAATAATAAGAACATGTTAATTAAAACATGTTCTTATTTAATATAATCGATTCACTTCTTTATAAAAAGTTTGGTTATTTTATTGAAGCTTATTCCACAAAACCCAACCGCTTGTTAACTTTTTTACTGTTTGAAAGCCATACTTTTTATATTGATTCATTTATTGGAAAAACTGAAAGTTTTAAAATCTCTCTATTACATATTTATTTTTGGAAAAATAGCCTAACTCCAAATACTAATAATACTGTGCCAGTAATACCCTCTATTGTACGGTTCACTTTTTCTTTTCTTAAAAAAGTTCTTAATTGACGTATTAGAGAGATATAAAGTAAATACCATATTGCTGTCAAAGTCGTAAATGTGAGTCCCAACAAAAGAAATTGGAAGAAATGACTTTGATTACTCACAATAAATTGGGGTAGAAAACTAAGGAAAAATACAGCCGTTTTTGGGTTTAAGATTGCCGTGGTAAATCCTTGTCTAAAACCTTTGACCGTTCCAATATCCTTAGAGTTTATTTCCACTGAACCTGACATATCTTCTTTTTTAGAAAAGGCACTTTTAATTGACTTTACAGCTAAATAAATTAAATAAAATGCCCCAGCATATTTTATTAATGTAAATAGCATAGCAAATTTCATTAAGATAGCAGAGAGTCCTAGTGTAGCCATTATTGTATGAATCATCATTCCAGATACCGTTCCTAAGACGGTCTTTATCCCACCATTTCTACCATGAGAGATAGTGTTTTTTGTAACTAAAGCAAAACCAGGACCAGGCATCATTATAATAAGGAGTGCTGTAAGGATAAATAGCAAATAGTTTTCCATGTTCTGGTATTTCCTTTCTGATTTTTAGTTTCGCTTATAGTATAGCTTTTTTTCTTAAAACATTAAATATAAAAAGTGTGATCAGGATAGTATCATAAACTTTCAAGGTGTTGTAATTGAATTATAGAGGGCTTCACTTGAATAATGTTCTTCTGTAAATGAGCATTTTAATGGAATGCCAATTAAATAAATAATCAGATTTTTGTATGAAAGGATAACTCAATTAAATAAATTAAGAGTATTCTTTAATTGCTTTTTCTCGGAACACTCTTAATTTTCTTTCGTTTATCGAGGGTATTAGTATCAACTTGACCAAATATTATCCAAAAACTACATTGATAAAATACACAGCAAAGCTATGCATACATTTTCTTTAGACAATTAGCTAAATATCATCTAAGCTGTAATTTTATGAAAATATAATAGCTGATTTCAAACGTAATTGGAAATAAACGTAAGTCTATGCCCTATTTTTACACGTATCTCGGCTATACCCCATATTGATAAAAAGACGTTATCCTTTCCTATGATTTCTCAGAAAGAATAACGCCTTTTTCTTTTTAGGGGGTATTTTCTCTAGTTAGCTTGATAGCGATGTGGTGGTACCCCATGCCCATCAATTTAAGGAATGTAAACACCCCCAAAACAAAAAATGAGCTGACTTCTCAAAATAGTTTCACAGAAAAAAGAAAAGCAGACTCCCATAAAAGAGCCTGCCTTCCCTGCTTTGTAAAATTAAGAAGCTTTACGTACGTTTGAAGCTTGAGGTCCACGTTGACCTTGTTCCAAATCAAAAGTCACTGCTTGACCTTCTTCTAAAGTTTTATAACCTTCGCCTTGAATCGCTGAGAAATGAACGAATACATCGTCTCCACCTTCACGTTCGATGAATCCGAAGCCTTTTTCGCCATTAAACCATTTTACATTACCTTTTTCCATTTGTATTGCCTCCTAGTGTGTAAACACACACAATGTAATACTATCCTTGCTCTCAGTGATCATAAAGGTGAAAAGTTACAAATCCTTTACACCGAACAAAAATAATTCATTTTAATAATAACATTTTTTGTAATAAATGTCAAGGTGAAGAAAAAACAATCAATTTAACTGCTATCTTTAAGAGTTTCTTACATCTAATGAGACAGTGTATAGTAATTGTTTATCTTCTTTACGTAAAATTGATAAACGAACTGGTAACACTATATGGTCAACTACAAAAAAATGGTTTCCAGAACAGGAAACCATTTTAAATTTTATTTACATACAAATAGTAAATTAAGCAATAAGAAGGAGTGCACACATGAAAAAAATGTTAACAAAAGAATTAAGTAATGAATTAAAGAAGCGAGAAGAGAGGATCCTTTTTGTTTGCTGCAACTTTTATTTGATGTGTTGGGGCTAAAAGGAAGGAGAGGGTCGGGATTATCATGGTGGAAAGCTTAATATTGGTAGGATTTCTTTTTACGTTATATAAATTAGTTAATAAAAAAACAAACTAATTTATATAACGATATATTGTTTCCTTTTTAAGGGCGAGATTTATTTGATAGTGAAATGGATAATTTAAAGGAGGAATTTAGATGGATGCAAGGAAAGAACGCATAAAATACGAAAAGATGTCAAAGAATTATGACCGTATTTATTCAGTTTCGTTTATCCTATTAATTATACTTGTTTGTAGTAGTGTGATTATCATAGGAGCAACAGGAGGAAAATATGGAGTGTTTTTATTGTTAGCAATTTTACTTAATGCACGTATTACGAAAGAATCTCAAAAAAAGTATGAGCACTATTCTAATAAAGGGCGTATTTAAAATCATACATATGCTAAAAGGAACAAACTAGATGTACATTCAAAATATCCCTTTATCATCTCCTGTTAACTGGTAAAAGTAGCTTTTTAAATCATTTTTTTAGCAATGTAGAAATAGAAACCGTACCCTATTAAAATGTTATTTCCGTTCCTATAATGAATTATCCTTCTAGCATATTTATAAGATTTATATCATATATTAGGAGAAAGAATGCAAGTTAGAAAGGAGTCTTATAGAATGAGTTATTCGAAAGGAAATGACTTGAGTGAACAACATATGGTAAGTACATCTAATCCCTACGTATATCAGACATTACAATCAGTAATTGGTAAGCATGTGGTTATTGAAACTGTAAGAGGTAATGTAAGAGGAAAGTTAAAAGATGTGAAACCAGATCATTTGCTCATTGAAGATACGGCGCCATATATTGTACGCATTCAACAAATTGTATGGATTATGCCAAAACAATAATCCAATTTATAAAAAATTAATGTCATAGTCCACCAAGTAAAAACACAGGGTTTTATCTCTGTGTTTCTTCAAATTTCCGTTTTTGAATATATGCTTGAGCATGAATAAGTTCTTTCTGAAGCTCTTTTAATTCTTTTGTAGATTCTGATTCAATAGCCATGTAAGTAGTAACTAAACTAATCATCATATCCATCTTCTCTACTATATTTTGAATGACCTGTTCAGAATGCTCTTTTTCAGGATGTTGTATTGCTATTAAAGCATTTTCTATATAATTGTTTTTTCTTTGCTGGATATCATAAATAAACTGTTTTGTGTTTGAATTCATTTGTTATCCCTCCGTTTTGGATATATTTTTATTCTATCATATTTGAATAGAAAATATTGAATGGGCCGTTCTTACTTGCAACATTCATCAGTCAAAGGAATTGTCACAAGTGATTTTGATGAAGAACTCAATTATAAATGGTATGAAGTTAAGGGGTAGGTGAAAAGAGTGATTCTAAACCGAGTCCCTCTTTTGTTGTATGATTTTTAAATCTTAATAGGTTAAATTTATTGTAAAGAAGAACAAAGTGATGGTGAACGCAATAAATTTTTACCATTTTGTTTAGGAGGTGCTACTGTGAAAACTATAGAAATTGAAATTGTTAGATCTGGGAGTTGGAAGAATTCAACAGTACTTACAGAAAGTAGCTCCATATACTTATGAAGGTCCAAATGGCCCGAAGACAATAAGGTTAAGAATGGGTGAGTTAGCGGGAGACAAACATCCTGTTACAGGCATTCGGTATGATTTAGATGATTTCCTTATTTTTTAAAGCTATTTCTGAAGTTAAATTAAAAGAAGCTGATTTTAAAAAATCTAGACCAACACATGATAGAATATGTAGTAAAGCATTATACGAAAAAATAATGAAAGACCCTAAGTTAGCTGCAAAATTCACAGAAGAAGAAATAGAGTTGTTCAAGCTAGGTGAGGTACCAGAAAATTATACATGGCATCATCATCAAGAAGCAGGACGAATGCAACTTGTTGATTATGAAACACATCGAAAAACAGGTCACACTGGTGGATATAAAATTGGGGAAAAGACAGCGATACGTAAGGAAGAGTACATATGAGAAACGTTACTTGGATTGGAGTAAATAAAAAAGAAATTACAGATGAAAACATTCAGAAAGTAGAACAATATTTCAATATTATATTCACTTTTATCTTTTCTTTTAAATTACAACATATACATGGGCAGAAACAATAGGATTCATAGAATCATACCAATCAATTCAGTCCTGCAAAGACGGTAGAGTAAATATTACACATTAAAAATAAAAATCTTATATTATTTGAAGTGTAAACCTGGAAAGAGACTCTTATTTTAGAGTTCAATTTTTGGTTTTTTACTACCTTAACGAACAGATAACGTCTAGTTCTTATATAAATCACTTTTTCAAGATTTATGTTACTGGTACTTATTCAGTTACTAAAATGGGTGGGGGGGATGGATAACATTGCTAAGCGTTGCAGCACATGTATTGAAAAATCCTCCAATTATACCATACAATAAGAAGGTACACATCTAAAAAAATAAATATATTCAATTTACGAAGAGGGGAATTAGCATGGGAGGAACCATTAAACTAGGAAGATTGTTTTCTTTATCAGAAGATATGTTACGCCATGATATTGATTACCAGGTTGTAAATGGAATACGCTATAAAAACAATTTAGAAATATGTGCAATTTTCAAGCATGATTATAAAGATATAAATAATAAGAAAAAGTATGATGAAATTACAAATAAAGTATATACATTGGGCTTATTTAAAAGAGGAACTAGAGAATTTTTGGAATTACCATTAAAATATGAAGTTAAAGGGAAATATAAGTCATTTACATTACCATTAGTAGGCCCAAACGATAGTTTATACAAAGACCTTTGTGAGTTCTTGGAAATTGATTATACAAAAAACGGTCCTTTTAAACCACTAGATTTTTTCAAGGCTCTACATAATGCTATTCCAACAAAAGCTAGTATTAAGTTTAAAGATAGATTGGCTTGTTCATATTCATATCCTACCAGTAAAGATAATGAACAAGAAAAAATTTATTTTCGCAGTTTCCTTAATAATGATATAAATGGAAACAAACGGAGTTTAGAAAATAAAGCGAAAACGGAAAAACTTTTACCAGATGCTCATAAGGTTATTGGTACAAGGAATATTTCCGTATGTTTCACGCATACACCAAAAGATGAACAAAAAGAAAAAGAAGAGATCGCGTCTAAATTTAATGAACTCCAACCTCAAATCTAGCTCAGAAGAACCAGGCAAAAATTGCCTGATTCTTTTTGTATATTTAACTGCTTGACATTCAATTTTTAGCAGTTAATTGAAAATTTAACATGATAGAGGGAATCGTTTATAAAATAATGTCAACTTTCTTGTCCAAATGGTTTAGACTTTCATATCTTTTTACAGTACGAGAATAACTACAGCAGGGGATAGTAACGCCCTTTCTAACTGTCCGCAAATTTTAATTTAACGAACAGTTGACAAAAGAAAAACAACTTTGCGATACCTGTTTCAATAAAGGGGAGATTTACCGTATAAAAATAATATAAAACAAGGATGATTATTTTGAAATCAGGGGTCACCATACACATCCATCAACCTAAGAAGAATAAACGCCACCTAAACAAAAAAGCCCTAAATTTTTCTTGAAAATAAGTTAGGGCTTTTGAACTAGAAAAGTATATTTTTAACTATGAAAACTACGATAAATTTTTCCTTTTTTCCTACTTACTAAATTCAGCAAGTAAAATATTTTTAAAAGGATTAGGACTATCAATTCTACCCAAACTATTCCAATTGACGACCAACGTATGCTTGCCCCCAAGTTTACCTCCAACAAGAGTTGTAAACCCTAGAATGCCACCTGTGTGTCCCCATATCGAGACACCGCTTGGAAGCTTAGTTTCATAGATTCCAAGACCATATCCATCGATTCCTTCTTTTCCTGTAGGAACTGTAGTAAGCATTTGTTTTAGTTGCTGTTCCTTCAGTAATTTGCCACCGAGCAAGTAAGAGAAGAATTTGTTTAAGTCGTCAGCAGTAGAAATCATATCTCCAGCAGAGCTAGCTGCACTTGGGTTATAATAAGTAACGTCTTTTAGCTCGCTTGCTCCGTCTGGTTGGACATATCCACGGGCATGGTTAGTGCCTGCAATAACACTTGAGTTGCCTGGTAGGAATGTATTCGACAATTCAAGTGGTTCAATAATCCGATTTTCAATCTCTTCCGCATAGCTGTTTCTGGTTACTTTTTCAATAAGAATGCCCAGTAATACGTATCCTGTGTTTGAATAAGACCAGCCCTTTCCTGGGGCAAAGTCTGGAGGCAGAGAAACCCCCATCTTCACTAACTCTTCAGCCGTATACGATTTTTTTGTATCCGTAAAATCAGCGTCTTTTGACCTTGAGTATTCAGCGATACCACTTGTATGGTTCAATATATGCCGGATAGTAATCTTGTTACCATCATATCCATTTCCTTGAATGACACCAGGCAACCAGTCTTCGATGTAATCGTCTAGATTCAGGCGATTCTCTCCAGCTAATTGAAGTACAACTGTTGCGGTAAACGTCTTCGTCACACTCCCAATGCGAAAGCGAAAATCTGTTTTCATTGGTTTCTTGGTTCTCAGATCCGCTATTCCAGTGGCATACCCCCACGTTTTTCCAACCTCAGAAGTTTTAGCAAGTATCCCCGGGTATCCAAGTTGCAATGTATCCCGCATTGCTTGCTTGACGGAAATATGATCTCGTTGAGTATTTGTTTGTAACGAACTAGATACATTTTGAGTGGGCTCTGCTTTTACAATTGAGGTTGGTATTGTATATAACAGGGAACTTCCAGCTATTAAAAGGGCCAGACTTGCACATGTAATTTGACTACGTATTTTCATAAGGCATTCCTCTTCTCTATTCATATTGTATCAGTGTTTGCTTACTGTTCCTTACTTCCTGACAAGACTTAGGGAAAGGCCCTCACGCATATAGATTAAAGCCCCAGTACAAAGGTATCTATCAATACCAACAATTTGAGCCATTTAAATCTCCATCCCTCCTATAACAAAATTATTCAAAGGTATGAAAGCATATTATGTACCCTTAGTTATTGTTAGGATTAACACAACACGAGACATAACCTCAACCCATATTTTACTTTATTTATCTATAATATGTATTGAGAAAGAATGTAAATTCGAATCCTTTCCATAACCCAACTATTGATCGTTTTTTCACCTATTATAATTAGTTATTTAGAATTTCATAATAAAAAACTGTAAAAAAAATAACGAGTCCCTTAACGTACAGGAAGCGCTTGAAAAATATGTCTATACGCACAATTTTCTTTTTTTGATATGGTGACCCCATCGCCATCAAGCTAAGGTTTTGAAGTACCCACTAAATGAAATTTTTCTTTCTCTACAGTTAGTTATTTTGAGAAGTCATCTCATTTTTTTGTTTTTGGGGTGTTTCTTTTTCTTAAGTTGATGGATGTGGGGTCTCGCCACATCGCTATCAAGCTAAGCTTATACAACTTCAATTATAGTAGAGGTTATTTCTTTTTTCTAAAGGCTACGTGTAGGGAATTTAAAGATTTGCATACGAAATAAACCCTAACGGGTTTCATTTTTTTGATTTAAGCCGCTTGATTATCAGACATGATACAATTGTAAACGACACCTAATATATCAAAGACTGTTTTCTTCTCATACCTATGAGATTTTCGCCCGTTTTGCTGTAAGAGTTTGAACAGGCGAATGAGAATCTTTGATAGCTCTTGGGTGTCTTTCTGTATAGCTTGGAAAAGAAGAAGAAAGTAATCTTTAATCATATATATGGCCTTATATTCACTCAGTTCTCGTTTCTTTTTCATAAGAAGTAATTGCCGCATTTGAAACATAGTAGAAGAACAGAGTAAAATGGCAATCAGTTGCCCATACAAATGGCATTCTAATCGTTCTCGTTTTATTTTTTTACAATGGTGAATATGAAAGAATGATTTCCACGTTTTAAATAAAATCTCGATTTGCCAACGTAAAGAATACCAATCATGCACTTGTCCCATCGGGACAATCTCTATAGGCGTGTTTGTCATATATACATTGATACCACTGAGTCGTTTGCTACGGGGAGAATACTTCATTCCTTTCTTTTTTTCTCGTATAGCTTGATCCCGCAATCTTTTTTGTTGCTGTTCTGCTGTAAGTCGATGAACAATGACACGAGCTAGTACTTTATCGACCATTCCTACATAAGCATCAGATATTTCATGTGTTTGTCCTGGCTGAAGAGAATTCATTACTACCTCCATATCTACCTGTTTATATTCTGTTCCCTTCTTTAGTTTTCCATTTTGATAATAAGTAGGATTGGGATTTTTTTGATAAATACGTGTATTCGATTTGATACGTGAGATGTAATAAGCCTTTTTATCCTGTATATATTGAAGATCTTTCAGATGAAAATAGCCTAAATCCCGAATACACAAATCATCTTCTTTTACAGTGGGTACGCAAAGAGAACCGTAAGTTCGATCATGTTGTTTCCCTGGTCCTGTATGAATATGTAGAAAACGCCCACTTAAAAGATCATACTCAAGTTGAATTTTCATTCCTGCAGTATGGCTGCAACCTCCCGCACCAGGATAAACGGAAGAAAATATATTCGGAAGCTGAAAAGCCGTAGAATCTAGAATACGAATACGCTTAAAAATTGAAGTACATGGAGAAGCAATTGATATAGATGAAGTTAATTTTTTGTTTAAGAGCTCAGCTAATATATGTTGTAAAAGTTGTACAGCTGCTGGATTAAATCGTTGATTCAGTCCCTCAGGACTGATAAGTATTTCTGTTGATGCCTCTAAACAACTAGATAGCTGAGCTAAAGAAGTTGTCGCGACATTTTGACTCATCCATACACATAAAGCGACTAAATCTTGTGCTTGATATTTACTAATCCGCTTTACAAAACCAACACTTCGCGCAACAGACCTTAAGGTCTTTGGAGATAGGGCACTTTGAATCTCTTGAGCAAATAGTTGTAATTCGTCAGACACAGAAACAGACATAAAAAACGCCATCCTTTCCTATGATTCTACAGAAAGAATAGCGTATTTTTTCATTTTAGAGGAATTTTATATTGTCGGCTTGATAGCAATGTGGTGCTACCTCATCGCCATCAACTTAAAAAAATCATTGCAACATTTCTTTAGAAATTAAAGCTTTAATTGAACCAATTCTAAAAACTTGTTCACTTTTGATGGACTTGAAAAATTAGAGAATACAATAAAATCATCTTTATGATTCATTGTTAATTTTTGGATAACAGGAAGAGCAGATATCTCTAAAATTAGACCTCTTGTATCACCGAAGTTCGAAATTTCAGTGTATTCATACTCCCACTTAAGTCCTTTTCCAAACATAGCATCAGCACAGAACAATAGCTTTTTATTTGTAGCAACTAAGATTCCAGATCTACTAATATAACCAAAATTTATTGTGCAATAAATTGTAGAAAGGATTTCTTCATTGTTTTTCAAATGTTCTTTTACGGTCTCTAAATTGGCTTTCACAATTAATTCCTCCATGGTTGATTGTTAATAGTAAACTACATAAATTTTATACAATACTTATTATTGACGTTTCTTATGCATTTATTATTACATTTAAATAAAGATAGAACTATCTAATAACCTTACATAAAGGTGACAATTTTGTAATAAATTCAATAATATTAAGAGTGTTTAATACAGCACAATTTAAAACAAGGTTAAAATGACTCAAAAAACACTTAACAGGTTTTTTTTCAAAGATACTAGTATACCAATAACTTGAAATTCATGGAATTTTATGAGTTTATTCATATAGCGCCACACTGGCATCAAACTAGGCCAAAACAAAAAATTTACAATTTTCGTTTTGGGGGCACTTCTAAATATTAGCTTGATGGCGATGGGGTCTCGCCACATATCCATCAAGTTATCTAAATAAAATACCCTCTAAAAATTAAGGGTATTCAAAAATAAAAATAGACATTTATTTACTTCGTTTGTTATAATTCAAACAAAATAAAAAAACGTTTACATTTTACACTTAACGATATCAAATTTACTGGAGGGGACAAAGATGAAAAAAGCACTTTACATCAATATAGGTGGAGAAGGACACTTAAATCCAACGTTAGGATTAGTACAGGATTTAGTACAACGTGGAGACAACATTGTCTATTATTCATCAAATGATTTTAAAGAAAAAATCAAAAAAGCAGGTGCACAATTCCGTCCTATCAATCAAGAGGCACAAAGAGAGCTTTCGGAAACTATGAATCTTATGACTTCCCATCCTCAAGAGTATTTATTACACTTCTTTCATGCTATGGAAAGAATTACTGATTCCATTTTTGAAGAAATCTCCAAAGAAACATACGATTACATCCTCTATGATGCACAGTCTTTACCTGGAAAATGGGTTGCTCACCATAGAGGTTTAGCATCTATTGCAACTTGGACCACGTTTGCTTTTTCACAAGAACTAAAAGAAAATATGAACCTGACAGGAACAAGAAACATAGAACAAAAACAGGAACGTTTAGCCATGCTACAAGCATTTTTGCAATTAGAAGAAATAGCAAAAATGAAACAATATTTAGAAGGAAAATATGAAGTATCTCTATCTGATAATTTTTTACTTTGTCCGGGTTCAGGCGATTTGAATATTGTTTTTACTTCTCGCTATTTCCAAAGAAACAGCAAGGATTTTAAGGATGACTATATTTTTATCGGTCCTTCCATTGCTGAAAATGAAACTCTAAATGATTTTTCGGTTGATGAATTAAAAGGAGAACGTGTGATTTATATTTCTATGGGAACCATAATTAATAATCAGCCTGAATTCTATCAAAAATGTTTTGTCGGTTTAAAAGATCTCAATGCGAAAGTAGTACTTAGTATAGGCAAACAATTAACAGTGGAGCAGCTAGGAGATATACCTGATAATTTTATTGTTGGTAACTATCTTCCACAATTAGATATACTGCGTCAAGCGGATGTATTTATTAGTCATTGTGGAATGAATAGCACAAGTGAATCACTTTATTTTGAAGTACCTCTAGTTATGCTCCCATTTATAAATGATCAGCATACGATTGCTGAGCGAGTATACGAACTTGGCGCAGGATTTATGTTAAATATCCAGCAATTATCGGCCGAGGATTTAAAACGTGCCGTTAATGAAGTGTTGCAGCATTCGATTTACAAAGAGAATGCCAAAAAAATTAGTCAATCATTCCGTGAGGCAGGTGGTTATATCAAAGCTGTTGATGAGATTATTACATTTACTCGTTAATTCTGCTATGTATGCCACTCAAGGCCTATTAACTTAAGAATTTTATAACACCCTATAACAAGAATATAGAAGATAGAAGAAATGCTGGCAGTATCCCATAATCATCAAGCTAAGAAATTAAATACCCCATCACTATCAATTCTTAAGTTGATAGTAATGGGGTACAGCCACATCGCTATCAAGCTAAGCTTATGCAAAGTCCATTTTAGGCGAAATTGTTTCTTTTTCTAAAGGGCAAGTGTAGGTGATTGAAAGATTTGCATACGAAATAAACCCTAGCGGGTTTCACTTTTTTGAATTAAGCGGCTTGATTATCAGACAGGGTACAATTGTAAACGACACCTAATATATCAAAGACCGTTTTTTTCTCATATCGATGAGATTTCCGCCCGTTTTGCTGTAGAAGGTTGTACAGACGAATGAGAATCTTTGATAGCTCTTGGTTGTCTTTCTGTATAGCTTGGAAAAGAAGATGAAAGTAATCCTTAATCATATATATGGCCTTATATTCACTCAGTTCTCTTTTCTTTTTCATAAGAAGTAATTGCCGCATTTGAAACATCGTAGAAGAACAGAGTAGAATGGCAATCAGTTTCCCATACAAATGACATTCCAAGCGTTCTCGTTTTATCTTTTTACAATGATGAATATGAAAGAATGATTTCCACGTTTTAAATAAAATCTCGATTTGCCAACGTAAAGAATACCAATCATGTACTTGTCCCATAGGAACAATATTTATAGGAGTATTCGTCATATATACATTGATACCACTAAGCCTTTTACTACGAGCAGAATACTTCATTCCTTTCTTTTTTTCTCTTACAGTTTGATCGTGTAATCGTTTTTGTTGTTGTTCTTTTGTTAGTCGATGAACAATTACACGAGTAGAGACTTTATCGGTCATTCCTACATAAGCGTTGAATATTTCGTGTGTTTGTTCTGGCTGAAGAGAGTTCATTAAAACCTCCATATCTAGCTGGATATACTCTGTACCTTTCTTGATTCTGCCATCTTGAAAATAATCAGGTTTAGGATTTTTTTGATAAATACGTGTATTCGATTTGATACGTGAGATATAATAAGCCTTTTTATCTTGTATATGTTGAAGGTCTTTCAAATGAAAATAGCCTAAATCTCGGATACATAAATCATTCGCTGTTACGGTTGGGGCACACAGGGAACCGTAGGTTCGATCATGTTGTTTACCTGAACCTGTATGAATATGAAGGAATTGACCACTTAATAAATCATACTCAAGCTGAATTTTCACCCCGGCTGTATGACTACATCCTCCTGCACCTGGATAAACGAATGAAAAAGGATCTGGAAGTTGAAATGCAGTTGAATCTAAAATACGAATACGCTTGAAAACAGAAGTGTATGGCGAAGAAATCGGCATAGATGCGGCCAATTTTTTGCTTAGTAGTTCGGCTAGTAGCTGTTGTAAGAGTAGGACGGCCGACTTATTAAACCGTTGATTCAGTCCCTCAGGACTGATGAGTACTTCTGTTGATGCTTTTAAACAGCTAGATAACTGAGTTAAAGAAGTCATAGCTACATTTTGGCTCAGCCATACACATAAAGCTACTAAATCTTTTGCTTGGTACTTACTGGTTCGTTGTACAAAACCAACATCTCTAGCAAGATCCCGTAAGGCATTTGGAGATAAAAAACTTTGAATCTCTTGAGCAAATAGTTGTAATTCGTCAGACACAGAAACAGACATACAGAAACGCCATCCTTTCCTATGATTCTACAAAAAGAATAGCGTGTTTTTGCGTGTTATGAAAAGCAAATACCCCAAAATAAGAAATTTGACATCTCCAGATAAAATGTACTGTCATAGACAACAAAAGCAACATAGTTTTATCGATTTTTAAATAAGAAATCTACTTGATTCTTTAAAAATATGGGGGAATTCTAGATATGTAAGAGACCGAAGGCTACTTACTAGATATATTTTAAATCCCTAAAGAATAATGAAGATGTCCTTAAAAAGTAGGAAGTATCATATATGATAAACTTAAATGATTTGGAATCTGGTATCTGGATCTTGTTCGCTCAATTCATAGTGGCTCGTCGAACTTCTACAAGACAGCAGAGCTTTTAAGAACGTCTACAAGGATATTTGAATACAATTGATTTTGCCAAAGAAGCTGTGCCTGTATGGAATATTTTTGAGCAAACAGTAGACGGCTGTATGATTACAATAAAGCCATGGATTATACAAGAAGATTGTAGATATACAAAGTTGTATATTGATGCATAAAATTACTTAATAAATTATACAGATAAAAAGCGTGGCTATTTTTAGACCATGCTTTTATTTTGTTAATGAGTTCTTTTTAAGTGTGAATTTAAAAGAAAATACTACATTTTTGGAGTAATGAATGGAAAAAAGCGGGAGTTTTTTTCTTGATTTTAAAAGGAACGCTATTGAAATGTCTTTTACAAATGGTACAACTTATTAGTAAACATCCTTTTTTGTTTCATTATATTTAAACCATTGTGTATTTTATATTTTTTAGGGAGAAAATAAATAAAGGGAAATCAATAAACAAGAATATATACCATGAAGTAAGGGACAATTGCATGCTGATATTGAAAAAATACTCATTTGCTTTTTGAATATTTTAATCGATAAGAATAGTAGAGTTAAGAAAGGAAAAAATAATGAAACTAGGTTTAGCTTTAGGTGGCGGTGCTGTACGGGGATTAGCACATATTGGTGTACTAAAAGTATTAAAAAAGCATAACATTCCCATTGATTTTATTGCAGGAACCAGTATGGGAGGAGCCATTGGTGGATTAATTGCTGCCGGCATTGATGTGGAAGAAATTGAGGATTTTGTTCTTACTACTACACCATCGTATCGCATGGTTGATTTGGGGATTGGAAAAAGGGGGCTTGTGGCAGGAAATAAACTGTATGGAATGTTACTTCAATTTTTAGAACAAAAGGGATTATCCAATATTCAAATTGAACAACTTCCAATTCCATTTCGTGTGGTCTCTGTAGATTTAAAAAAGGGAAAAGTTTTCATTTTCGAACAAGGAAATTTAAGTTTAGCTATTCGAGCAACTACATCCGTACCTGGACTTTTTATACCTGTAAAGCATGAAGATAAAGTATTAGTGGACGGAGGAATATTCAATAATTTGCCAACGGATATCCCACGAAAAGCAGGAGTAGAAATTGTGCTCGCTGTAGATGTGGAGAGAGAGCATGAGGAAAGAGAGCCAAGAAGTATAATTGAGGTATTAAATCGATCCTTATCTCTTATGATGGTTGAAATGAGAAGAAAAAATCTTCAGTTTGCAGATGTAATTTTTCGTCCAAGTGTAGGACAGATTCAAGCATTTGATATTACAAAGATTAAAGAATGTATAGACGCTGGAGAACAAGAGGCAGAACGAAAAATCATGGAAGTAGTTTCATTAATTAAAAATTGAAATCGAAATTGACAATGCGGAGTTGACTTCAATGACAAACATATTAAAAAAAGGATTGACATTAGGATTAGGAATGATAGTTACTACACAAGAACAAGCTAAAAGAATTGCAGATGAGCTAGTGAAACGAGGAGAATTAAATCAAGAAGAATCTAAAGAGTTTATTAAAGAGATGCATGAAAAAGGAAAAGAAACCAAATTAGAGTTAGAACAACTAATCAATGAAAAAACAAAAGAATTATTAGGCGAATTAAATATAGCTACCAAAGAAGATATCCAACGACTAGAACAGCGTATTGCAAACATAGAAAATCAACAAAATAAATTTGAGTAAGTGTATTATAAGGAGGATGTATTATTCTTGAAAATAAGAATACGACACATTCAACGTTATCGTGATATCGCAATGGCCTTTTCTCGTAATGGGTTTGGGCTGATTGTTAAGGAATTGGGGCTGCAAGACTTACTTTCACTTTCTAAACGATTTAATACGGTGGAACAGCCGGAAATTCATTTGAAAACAAAAGCTGAGCGCATTCGATTGTTCTTAGAAGAATTAGGCCCCACTTTTATAAAAATGGGGCAAATTGCTAGCACAAGACCGGATTTAATCCCGGATGACATCATTCATGAGTTGGAAAAACTTCAAGATAAGGTAGCTTCTTTTTCTTATCAGGAAGTAAAACAGATAATTGAAGAGGAATTAGATTGTACTATAGGAGATACATTTGAAGAGATTGAAGAAAAGCCTTTGGCTGCAGCTTCTATTGGACAAGTCCACTATGGATTATTGAAATCTGGTGAACGAGTAGCAATTAAAATTCAACGTCCTAATATCGAAACAATTATTAAGACCGATTTAGAAATTTTGCAGCATTTAGCAGAACTCGCTGAGCTTCGATTGGAGTGGGCTGCTAGATATCAGATACGTAATATTATTGCAGAATTCTCTAAATCTCTTCAAGCTGAATTAAATTACACAATAGAGGGCCAAAATGCAGAAAAGGTAGCTCACCAATTTAAGTATCATCCTGATATTTGTGTTCCGAAAGTCTATTGGGATTATACATCTTCAAAAGTACTGACTATGGAATACATGGAAGGAATAAAATTGAATGAGTTCAAAAAATTGGATGACCAAGGGCTAAATCGTAAGGTACTAGCTGAACGGGTAGTTCAAGCTATCCTTCATCAAATTCTAATTGAAGGCTTTTTTCATGGCGATCCACACCCTGGTAATATTCTTTTGTTACCAGGCGAAGTCATTGCTTTTATGGATTTTGGTATGGTTGGAAGTCTTAGCCCTGAATTAAAACAGCATTTAGCGTCGTTAGTTATTTCTATGATGCGTCAAAATACAAGAGGGGTTATCAAAGCGATTACAGGGATGGGGTTGGTACCTGATGATGTAAATATGAAACAACTGACAACTGATGTGGATTATTTAAAACAAAATTATTATGATGTCCCTTTAAGCCAGGTTAGTCTTGGGAAAGCTCTCCATGAATTATTTAATATTGCATATAAGCATCATATTCAAATTCCATCAGATATAACGTTATTAGGAAAAACTCTTCTTACTATTGAAGGGGTGGTGGAAAAGTTAGATCCCGAACTTAGTATCCTTAAAGTAGCTGAACCTTTTGGTCGTCAATTATTAAAGGAACGTTATCATCCAAAAAAAGTTGCAGAGGATGTACTAGACTATGTAATAGAAAATGGAGAGATTTTGATTCAACTCCCAAAACAACTCAAAGAATTAACCTCTGTAATGCAAAAGGGTAAAATGCGTATAGCCATAACAATCCCAGAATTGAACCTATTATTAACAAAATTAGATCGTATCAGTAATCGACTTTCATTTAGTATTGTATTGCTTTCCTTTAGCATCATCATGATGGGTCTTATTATTGGTTCAGCATTGAGTAGGAAATCCACTCTTCTTTGGAACCTACCAGCCATTGAAATTGGATTTGGAGTAGCAATTTTGATGTTTCTTTGGTTGTTATATTCTATATTTAAATCGGGTAAATTCTGATTTTGTATAAAAAAGAAAAGTAATATCTCTTCTTATATTGCAAGAATGATATCACTTTTCTTTTTAAAGATATAAATGGTATTTATTTACGTTTTCTAAATAAAACAATTAAAGCTGGTAATATCGTTAAAGCACAGAGTAAAGAAAGTGTTGTGTCTATAACGGTTGTAATACCAAATTCACGTAAAATTGGGAAGTTTACAAAGATTAATGCTGAAAATCCAACAATTACTGTTAACCCAGAAGCGGTAATTGCTTGTCCAACTTTTGAAAGAGAAACACGAATTGCTTCTTGAGCAGACAATCCTTTTTCCTCTTCCTCGCGAAATCTTTCCATAATAAGAATGGTAAACTCTGTCCCAATTCCAAGTACAAGACAGCTAAGAGCGGTTGTAAGTGGATTATATGAAATATCGAGTAATTTTAAAGCGCCAGGTGAGAATCCTAATACTAAAGCAATTGGTATCAACGGATATAAAGCATGTTTTACACGGCGATACACAAGGAATAACGATAGGAAAATAATTAAAAGTCCTGCACCAATCATGAGTTCACTGTTTGCACCGATATTATCGATACCGTATAACATCATAACTTGTGCGCCTGCAGGCTTAATTTTCACACCATCTATCGCTTTCATATCTTTCGATATTTTATGCATCAATTTTAGTTGATCAGCAGAAGAAAGATCTGGATTTACTTGATATTGGATCGTTGCATATTTTTTATTTGCGCTCATAACAGTGTCTTTTAATGAACTTGGCACGTTTTCAAGTTCATTTGTTATTTGTGAAGCAGAGTCTGGTAGTGTATCTTTTCCATTGATTTGTAAAATAACACTAGGAAGTGAGATAACATCACTCACATCTTTATATTTACTATCAACCTTTCTACTTTCTTCTTGCATCCAAGACATTACTTTTGGTTCCGTGACATCCTCCGCTTCTACTAAATACGTAATATACGTTGTAGATCCAACTATCTTTTGTAAATGCTTTGTATTTTTTAATGATTCCATGTTCTGTGGAATCATTTTGGTTAAATCTGTTTCAGTTGGTATAGACTTTTCTGCCATAAATCCAAGGCCAGATAAAATAACGGAAACAATTAAGATAGGAATAGCAAATTTCATAGCGATATTAGCATATTTATTTAAAAATCGTGCTAATAACGTATTTTCATTTTGTTTGACCTTAATAGTAGTTACTGTTTTTTTATGATCCAATAAGTAGAATGTTGAGAACATTAGTACTAACTCAACCACATAACAGAATAAAACACCCATTGCTAAAGTTAAACCAAATTGTTGCATCATTGGTGCTTTAGATAAATACATTGTTAGGAAGCTTAAGGACATGATAACAACTGCAATTCCTACGCCTGGTCCAATATGGCGTACTGCATTTCGTATTGCAAGTTCTGCGTCAAATTGACTATTTTTAAATTCTTCTTCGTATCTGTTATGAAATTGAACGCCAAAGTCAGTGCCAAGACCAATAATGATTGGTAATGTTGCCATAGTTGCGAGTGTAATTGGAATTCCAGCCCAACCCATAAATCCAAATGTCCATATTAAACCAATTAATACAAAGCCTAATGAAATAATGCGTCGTCTAACAGGGAATACAAAGAATAATACAACAATCATTAATATAACCGCTAGACCAAGCATAATCCCTAAAGTTTTGATAACTTCTTCTTGTATATCACCAAGGATAGTTGGCATTCCAGCTACTTTAACTGTTACACCTGAATTGAAATTTGTATTTTTAATAAGTTCATTTAACTCTTTATTTATACGTACATAGGTCGTAATTTCTGTATTATCGGATGTATGAAGCTGAATGATAACATGTTTCCCATTTTGAGGGATAAGCTGTTTGAATTGTTCTGGTACTTTTCCTTGATCAGAAAAAATGATTTCATGAAGTAAATCATTATTCATGTTTTGTACATTTGGTAAAGCCTTAACAATATCTCTTTGCATATTGTCTTTTTGTTGTTGTGTTAAGATGCTTTTTGTATAATCCGTTACTTCGTCATTCTGTGTGTCTGTTAAAACAGCTTTCATGATTTGTTCTTGTTCATCAGCTGTTGGCATATGACCTAGAGCAACCAATTGTTTTTGCACTTCTTGCATTTGTTCGGTTGTAAGTTGTTGTTGAATAAATGTACCCATTTTTTCACGTTGCTCATCAGTTAAACTATTTTTTACGTTATTATTAATTTCGCTCATTTTTTCGCTTGAAATAGAATTTTTCAATACTTTTTCTAAATTCTTGTTTGTTTCCCCTTTATCAAATGCTGAAAATGACGGGGAAGGAGAGTTTAACATTTCATTTAATAACCCTACATAATGCGTTGATCCTGTAATATCTTTAATATCTTCTGCCTTTTTGGTGAATTCTACAATTGCTTTATTTGTTTCTTGTGAAATTAACTTATCGTTATCTCCACTAAGTAATACATATATCCCATCTCCACCAAATTGTTTTTGATACGTAGCCGTATCTTTATAAACATCTGATGTATTACTTAGGAATACATCGTTTCCCATCTTCATTTCAAGTTTTGTAATGCCGAATCCGAAAAAGATTGTTAGAAATAAAATAAGTGCAATATTTATCTTTGCGTACTTGATAATGAAATGTCCAATCTTGTCAAAAATTTTATTCATGTTTCACTTCCTCCTTTGTTATGCTTCTTAATCTAGCATAGGGTTTAGAGGAAATCGATGAACACAAAATAACATATGTCTCAAAATGAGACATATGTGCTAAAATGGTTCATTTATCTATAAATTCTTAGAAATCTGAATCAATTCTTCTTTTGAAAATGGATATTCATTGCTTACCCATTTTTTTATAATCTCAAAAAAACCACTACAATAAAAATCACATGAAACTTTTGGATAAGCAGAGTTCCGGATTTTCATGGAAAGTGAATCGTTATATTCTAATGAATTTTCATATAAAATTTTTGCGCCAAATTGAATTAACTTGTCGTATAACTCAAGGTTACTATTTTTACTGGTAACGTTAAAAAACAATGTTCGATTAGCATCTATGTATTCAATTACCTCTTCAAATAATGTATGTTCTATATCTAAACCTTGATTAGTTTGTTCAAATAATGTTATAGCGATAGAATTGATTGTATCACTAAAAAGCTCATACTTGTCATCATAATAACGATAAAATGTACTTCTATGTATCATTGCTTTTTCACAAATGTGATTAATTGTGATATCTAAGAATGTTTTTTCGTTTAATAAATCCAAAAATGTATCTCTTATTAAAGTTTGTGTACGTAAACGAGTGTGATTACCCAATGTATGTATCCTCCTTATATTTGAAGCGAAAGTACTGCTTTAAATTATACTGGCTTTAGTTGGCTGATTCTTATTTTTCTTTAGTATGTCTTAATAAATTAAGATATGGAATTTTTTTATAACGATTTAAAAGATTGTATATAAAACTGATAACCCATGCAATGTAATAGAGTATTGAGATTTATTTGTTCAGTCACATATTAAGTATTTAATAAAAACTATAACAGGAACATAACATTAGACAAGAGAAGTTACAAAAGCTAATTGAAGAGGACTTTTAATTGGAATATGGAGGAGAGTGAACGAGAGGCTTTCAATCAAATGTATTAATATAAAATTAAAACTCCCAGTTTCCTGGGAGAAGAAGTTTAAAATCTCAATATGTTTGAGAGCGTATTGAGAGAAGCATAATTATACTATCGGTATGTTTATAAATTTATCATAAGTATTAGAGAAAAACGATGAACAAAATCGTGCATTTGTATCAAAATAAGACAAGTGTCTCAAAAAAGTTTTGCTTTAGATAAATTTTTTTATAGAGCTAGCTATATATCAAGCAAAAGTTGCAAGATAGACACCTATTGGGTACAAGGTTCAAGAGAAAAGTAGTTACATTATATTAGTTAAAAGATATTGCAGGGTAAAAAAGTTATTAAAAATGGTATAGGGAATATATAGGGAAACGTAGAAAAATTTGCTAGAGATCACAATCATGAGAATTTTATAATACAGGAAGATAAAAATGGCATGAACAAATAGTACACAAGCATCTTGTGCTTTACAGTAAAATTAAACATGAATTATTATATCGTTAGTTTAGAACCATCTTTTAATAAGACAAAAGCTTACCTCTTCGTATATACAAATCGTCGAATCAACTCAATCTTCCTATTCTGAGTTATATCAATCAACAGCGATTTCGAAACGCATGACCGTCAAATGCGTCGGTTACGGATTGGCACCGGAGCACGTTTATCCAGCCTGCACACGACGATGTGGTTTAAGCTACATATATTGTCCATCAGTACCTCATCAACACCAAGTTGAAATTTTATAATGCCCCAAAAACGAAAAATTAGAGTCCTTTTTAGCAATGAAGTTCATTTTTTTCGTTTTGGGGGCAACCTGTTCTGTTAGCTTGATGGCGATGGGGCGGTACCCCTTATAGTGCAAAATAACAATTAAAATAGATGAAAAATAATCCTAAAGTGAAATCGTATGGAACTTAGATGTAACTAAATACTGTCTCAAAAATAATTTGTCACAATATAATTCTTCTACCTTTTTGTTACATGATTGTTTATTAATTAGGATTTTCTGTCTTATTCCCCTTTTTCGGTGAATAGGCAAAGAAATTCTACCATAAATCGTAATGATTATTATTTATTGCGAATTTCATAAAGATGTATTATACTAGGTTCGCAAACTAAAGCGTAATCATTACGTTTTATATTAAGACGATATTTTCTTCATAGAATTGGAGGAAATAAACTTGTAAAAAAGAAAAGAGGAGAATTTTATGCTAAAAAAATCAACTATGTTTTCATTCCTACTTATTTTCACTTTAATTTTTGCTGGTTGCTCAAATAAAAAAGAAGAGACTGCAAAAAAAGATGAAAAGCTAACAGTTTATACAACTATTTTCCCACTTGCTGATTTCGCAAAAAAAATTGGTGGAGACTATGTAAATGTTGAAGCAATTTACCCTCCTGGTGCAGATTCTCATACATTTGAACCAAGCCAAAAACAAACAGTGAAAGTTGCAAAAGCTGATTTATTCATTTATAACGGTGCAGAATTAGAACCGTTTGCTGAAAAAATGGAAAAAACCTTACAAAAAGAAAATGTTAAAATTGTAAATGCATCAAAAGGAATCGAACTGCGTGCCGCAACCGAAGATGAACATCATGATCATGGAGATGGACATAAAGAAGATGAACATCATCACGATAAAGACCCACACGTGTGGTTAGATCCTATACTAGCGATGAAACAAGCTGAAAAAATCAAAAATGCTCTTGTAGAATTACAGCCTGATCATAAACAAGAATTCGAAAAGAATTTTGCAGCACTTCAAACTAAATTTACAGATTTAGACGATCGATTTAAAGCTGCTGTAGCAAATGCAAAAACGAAAGAAATTTTAGTTTCCCATGCAGCCTATGGCTACTGGGAACAACGCTATGGTTTAAAACAAATTCCTATTGCTGGGATTTCAGCTTCTGATGAACCATCTCAAAAAAAGCTTGCTGAAATTACAAAAACAGTTAAAGAATACGGTCTAAAATACATTTTATTCGAAACGTTTTCTACTCCAAAAGTAGCATCAGTTATTCAGAAAGAAACTGGTACAAAAATTTTACGCTTAAATCACCTTGCTACTATTTCTGAAGACGATGCGAAGAATAATAAAGATTACTTCACTTTAATGGAAGAAAACGTGAATTCTTTAAAAGAAGCAACACAATCCGCATCAGTTGCAGAGAAGCTTTCTGAAAAGCAAGAGCAAACAACTGAAAGTCATACACATGAAAATGAACACGATCACAGTCATAATCATAGTCATGCTCATGACAAAGCAACAGAAAGAATTTATGAAGGATATTTTGAAGACAACCAAGTGAAGGATCGACCACTCTCCGATTGGAAAGGAGACTGGCAATCGGTATATCCATATTTACAAGATGGAACGCTTGATGAGGTATTTGCATACAAAGCGAAACATAAAGGTAAAATGTCAGCCAAAGAATATAAGGAGTATTATAATGAAGGATATCAAACAGATGTGAACCGTATCGTGATTCAAGGAGATACTGTAACATTCTACAAAAACAAAGAAGAATATTCTGGTAAGTATATCTATGATGGATACAAAATTTTGACATATGATGCAGGGAATAGAGGTGTAAGATACATATTTAAACTAGCAGAAAAAACAGAAGGAGTTCCTCAATATATTCAATTTAGTGATCATGGTATTTATCCGAATAAAGCTGATCACTACCACTTGTATTGGGGTGACAATCGTGAAGCTTTATTGGATGAAGTCATACACTGGCCTACCTACTACCCATCGGATATGGATGGACATGATATTGCCCACGAGATGATGGAGCATTAAATTAGGAGCCACGATGATTATTTCTTTGACAAATATGTAAGATTCAAAGGTTATCAGTCTAGAATAGCATTGTTTAATACTCAAAAGTTAACTATAAAAAATACTCCTTTATAATAACGAGTGATTTATACATGCTCTTGGTAGATATTTTAGTAAATGTACTAAATCAAATAAATTGAGAAAAAGTAATCCTACACTTCGGTAAACGGGCTTGTAAAGATACGGTTGCAATAGAATTGTTTGTGGAAGTAGGGTGTTCACCTAACGTGAAATCAACTGAACTAAAAGCAGAAGAAATTCATTTAATTACTAATATAAACCATAAAATGAAATTAGCGGTAAATCGTTTATGCGTATAATGCATCTAATCCCTAAAAATTCATATTTTTGGGGAGTTTTCTTTAAATAAATTATATTCTTTCGAATTTATTTATTTTGTTTAACATTAGGTTAAATGGATATTATATAGATCTAAAAAATTTCAGTTTAGAGTTTCTTGTCCCAACTAAGTTCTCGAAATGAAAGTAGGAAATTATTTTATAGTGTACAATGCTAAATTATCTACTGATACATTTCATTTAGTACCCACTTTCCTGTCCATATATCGAGATAAGAAAATGGGTACTTTTTTAAACAAAGACACCAAAGTGGAAACTTTGTAAAAATAGCAAATACTAAATAGATGTGAAGTTAAAATCCAGTTCTATAGTAGTAACAAAAATATTCATGAAGGATTTACTTTCTTATCTCATTAGCAGGACATGAGAGTCTAAACTTCTTTTAATTTTTTCCATTCTTATGTTGATGGGGATAGGAAAGGATTCCACAAACACCGAACAAGCTTGACAACAAGAGATTACAAGTGTAATATTCAGTTGTGGATTACAAATGTAATACGAGGGGTGTAATTTTAAACAATGAATGAATTACCTAAAATTTCAGAAGCTGAGTTAGAAGTTATGAAAGTACTGTGGTCAAAATCTCCACAAACGGCAAATGAGGTGATTGAAGCGTTAGAGGTGAAAATGGATTGGAAACCAAAAACAATTCGAACGCTGATTAATCGATTAGTCCAAAAAGAAGCAGTTGCTTATCATCAATATAAAGGACGTATGTATGCTTATTATCCTTTGGTATCCCAAGATAGTTATTTACAAGTGGAAACGAAATCTTTACTTAAACGTTTCTATGGTGCAGCATTTAAACCTTTACTTGTAAATTTCTTAAAAGAAGAAAAGCTGTCTTCAGAAGATATTAACGAACTTAAACGTATTCTGGATGAGAAAACTGAGGAAAATCAGAGGAAGGATAGATTATAGTGATAGAAAAATTTATAAATATCTATCTACCTGCTTTTTTTGATTGGATGATTGAGACTTCCATTATGGCTAGTATATTAGTGGGCCTAATTTTGTGTATCAAGGTCTTGTTTAGAAATAAGTTAACTCCACGTTGGCAATATATGCTATGGATCATATTAATTATAAGACTTGTATTACCTTGGTCGCCAGATAGTTCCTATAGTATCTATTCTGTTCTTACTTACAAGAATGATGATGTATTTATTTCTAGCCAAAACCCTGTAGCTAGTATTCTTACAAAAGAACGTATGCAAGAATTGAAGAATATAGATAATACAAAGGAGCTCACAAAAGAAGATACTTATACCTCAAGTTCAACACAAACTACTCAGACAAATAAGACACAAACATATAATAATGAAAAGCAGGATGAAAAGACGGTTCCATTCTATACAATCTTTATATACATTTGGCTTACTGGAGTTATCCTTCTATGCTTTGCTACTTTTATAATGAACAGGCGTTTATTACTTTACATAAAAAAACAACCTGTTATTACAGATGAAAAGATTATCCAGATTTTTGAAAAGTGTAAGCACTCTATGTCTATTCAACGGAATATCCCTCTATTTGTATCTGGAAAGGTTTCCAGTCCAACAGTGTTCGGATTTATTCGTCCCAAGTTGTTATTGTCAACTGTACATATGGAAATATTAGATGAACAACAGTTACGATATATTTTTTATCATGAATTAGCTCACATCAAGCGAAGAGATGTTGGTGTGAACTGGCTTATGCATGGCTTACTCATTTTAAATTGGTTTAATCCAATTCTATGGTATGCCTACTCATGTATGCGGGAAGATCAAGAACTAGCATGCGATGCATTAGCTCTTACATGTATAGATTCAGAGGAACAAATTGCGTATGGACATACTATTATTAGTCTATTGGAACACTACTCAAGTTATTATCAAATACCAAGTATAGCAAATTTTAGTAAAAACAAGAGAGCGTTAAAAAGGAGAATTCTAATGATTAAAAAATTCCAAAAAAAATCATATCGTTGGTCTGCGATAGGGGCTGTGGCAGTGATTGCAGTATCATCTGTATCCTTATTAAACGCCCGTGCTGATCAGCCGACTAACCCTGAGAAACAACAATTAGAAGTGAAAAATAATATGAAAGAATTAAAAACACGAACAGATGCTCCTATACAGCGAATTGTAGAAAAAATGATTGGTACAAAAGAACAAGCAGAAGCAGAATTTTTTGTTTCCGAAGGAGACTATAATACTTTACTTACAGAGATTGGAGTGGCGAGGAATCTGTTTACGAAAGAAGAATTTGATCGATTCATTACATTGGAAACAGAAGCACATATTTTAGATAAAAAAGTAAGGCAAGTAGGAAGTCCTGAAAAGTTAGACCCAGAAGAGGAAAAAAAATATGAGAAAAACAGTGAAGAAATTGGACCATTTAGAGAGAAAATTCATTCGCATTTTAGATTAACTAAAAAGGAAGCACAGAAATATGTTGATTTTCCAATTAACACCCCAAGTTATGTGGTAAAAGGGTTTAAATTAACTGGAGAAGGTGTTAATACACCGATGACTACTGGAAAAATGAATCCCGATTTTATTTATGAATATCAAAATGAAAGTAAAGATAATGTATATATTGTGCACCAATCTGCAGTTACTGCTGAGGGAATAGAATTCTCGAATAAAAAAGCGGATTATAATGAAAAGGTAACAAATTATGAATTAGAAGGTACAAAAATAACCTTAGTTGAAAGTCTTGATACAGAGGAAACCTATAAAGTAATGCAAATGATTGTTCCTGCAAAAGGAAAGAATAGCGCTTTTCAAGTCTTTATTATTGCAGGTGATTTAAGTAAAGAAGAAACAGAGAAAGTTATGCTGTCCTTTCTAAAATAAAAATAGAGTCTCAGGATCCCGTTCTTGAGGCTATATTTTTTAGCTTAAACGAAACCTATAAGTGGGAAGAGAAATTAGTATAGTCTATATAATAAAAAAGTAAAATGATATTTAGATTTGCTAGCTTGATTGAGGTGGATAAAAAATAACAATTTAAAACATAAATTGAATCTAGGTAGGTATATTGTATGGAGAACAGGAGGGAGTATAATTCAAAAAGAAGTAATGGAAGAATACTAGCAAATGGTGATGTATTTTACCGCTATCACCTGGATCTCAAGTAAAACCTCATCATTTAGATATAGTTTTACGTGCCCTTTTATAATAAATGCTATTTCTTCACCTTTATGTGCCACAGGCTCCATAGATGAAGCGGTTTGAGGTAGCTGATTGATTAAAGCCAATTCCAGTGATCCATCTAAATTAGGAGATAATAACTCATACGAAACATTACCGCTTTCAGGGAAAGTTATTTTTATCTTTGGTTAGCTCTTACAACTAATTCTTCTGTATTGGTATTTTCCAAGAAAAAATTTAATAAAAGAATATTTAATGCTACAGAAATTAACTTTAGTGTTTGTAAGGGTGGATTCGTGATCCATTGATCAATCTTACTTAACATGGAAGGCGTTGTATCAGCTATTTCAGCTAAATGTTTACTAGTTAATCCTGCACCTTTTCGAAATGCCATAATTTTTTGAACAACATTAATATTGTTCATATAAATAATCTCCATTAAATGAGTGGAGTATATTAAATTTAAATTAATTTTATTTACTTATACTTAATATAATGTTAATATATATTTAATTAAAATAAATTAATATTAATTTTCAAACTGTCAACTGATGCGAAACCGTGGGAAAAAATCTACTTAGAAGTAAAGGGATTACTGTTATTGAATATACAACAGACTATAGTAAAGCGATAGAAAAAGAAGAATACAAGCTAATAATGTATTCTTAAGTTTTTAAAGGACGTGAAATGAACATGAAACCAGTTTTAAAATATATAATTATTTCCCTTGTTTTTTCAATAGTAGGGGTGTGTTGGGCGCTGTTTGACATCTTTATGTTAGATGCAGACTGGCTATTGATTTGGATAGGTGTATTAATGGCATATCTATCGTTGTATATTGTGATAGGTCTATATAGTAGAAAAACGTACGATTCAAAATTGGCTAAAGTGCTTCTAAAAACAATAATTACAACCTTTAGTTTTGGAGCATTAGGAATATCATTCGGAGTTGTACACGAGATATTAGGACCATTGAGTCTTACTTTAATGACATGGTATTGGTTTATAATGATATTTTTATATTTAATACCAATAATATTATTATCGATTTTAGTATTGGTAAGTAGTAAAAATCATAATTTCCCTGGGGTATATAGTATACTTATAATTCTAAATATACTTCTTACGTTATGGCCGTTATTATGGCCATTATTTATTAATTTTATGGGATCTGGTATGAATGCAAGTGCAGGATGGTAGCAGCTCACAGATTATAAAAAGATTAAATGAAAAAGGTTATGAATTTGAAGCTTATAACCGAATAAAAAAAAGGATGAATAAGTTAAATGAATGGAATAAGAAATTAATATAGGGTTTAAATATTGGTAAGAGTGTGTTTAGCTAAATATATAACAACACGCTCTTTTAACTGGCTATTTTTTATTATTTAAATTTTTAAAAATAATATTGATTAAATGAAAAGAGAGTTTTGCTCTCTTTTTTTGCATTTCAGCAAAACCTTATTAAATGTGAAGTGAAAATTCATTTGGAATTTATATTAGTAACGAAAGATATTCAAGAAGTATCTACTTTCGTGTCTAAAAAGTATCCATTTTCATGTCTCAATAACGGGACATGAAAGTCTAAACTTTTTGAACATAGGACAAGAAACTCTAAACTACTTAGCCAATAATAATACAATAAAAAGAAAGTAAACTTTTACCCAAAAGTTTACTTTCTTTCAATCACTGTGTTTATAACATTTCTTCATATTTCGAATAAATATCCAAAAAGGATACATTCAAAACACTGTTATTTTGTTTGTTATGAACAATTGCTACTTTTACATAAAAAACAGTCGAACAGCTTAAGAATTATATTTACGTGTCCGATTAACTAAAATGATTTATCAAATCAAAAAAGAGAGTGAGGCAGATGAAAATAAAATTCATAGTTGGTAAGTTGAAAGTGTATTTCGAGATTAACAGAGCTACATTTAAATTAATAGACGAGTTAATAATGAGGTCGCGCCAACTAAACGCGAACTTCGTATGCTAAGGAATTTCTAAGTTAAAAACCTGGGTTTTACCGTACGTTAACAAATTTCCATAAACGACATTTAATGTTTGTTATGGGATTTTGTTTTTAGTAATGAGTTTAAGAACTGGTTTTTGGCCGTATTTCTTTCAGATATCATCTTTATTTATTATATATAGTTTGGAAAAATTACCATTTACACACAATCAGTATTAGTGTATTATTCACCTAGTACACTAATACTAAGGAGGGAAGAAATGGAAATTGATTTTTCTCCTAATATCCCGATTTATATTCAGGTAATGGAATACATAAAAAAGGAAATTGTAACAGGTCGTTTAGCACCGGGTGATAAAATCCCAGCTGTACGTGAACTAGCCAGTGAATTACAAGTGAATCCCAATACGATTCAACGCACATTTCAAGAGCTAGAACGAGAAGGTATTGCTGTGACACGAAGAGGAACAGGGAGATTTGTAACGAGTGAAGGAGAAAAGATTACTGAACTACGCAAAGAAATGGCAACAGAGTTGCTTGATAATTTTATTAATGGAATGGACAATTTAGGATTTACGAAAGAAGAAATTCTTCCAATCCTCCATTCTTCATTAGAAAAGAAAAGGAAGGAAAACTAATGACAGAGTTATTAAAAATTGAAAATCTGTGGAAAAGATATAACTTAAAAACAGTGCTTCAAGATTTAAGTGCAACAATTTCTGAAGGGAAAATTATTGGTCTTGTTGGTGATAATGGTAGCGGAAAAACGACATTTTTAAAAATGATTGCTGGTTTGCGTTATCCTTCTAAAGGAACTATCACAATTGAAGGTCAGAAGGTAGGAATAGAAACAAAGAAAACTGTTTCATTTATGCCTGATAGTCCTGTTTTTGACGAGTGGATGACGATAAAAGATGCTGTAGTTTTCTATCGGGATTTTTATAGTGACTTTGATTTTCATCAGGCAATGGACTTAATAGCTGAGTTTAAAATGCCATTAGAAGAGCATATAGTTGCTTTATCAAAAGGTGGAGTGGAAAAATTACAACTTATCTTAACTTTCTCCAGGAAAGCAAAGTTATATATATTAGATGAGCCATTGGGTGGAATTGATCTTGTTTCTAGAAAACATGTACTAGATTTAATTCTTAAATTTTACCGAGAAGATTGTACCATTCTCATTTCAACTCATTTAATAGAAGAAACCGAAAATATATTTGATGAAGTAATCTTTTTAAAAGACGGAACTATTATATTACATGAAAACGTAGAGGAAATTCGTTTTCATCACGGGAAAGCAGTACATGAATTGTTTAAGGAGGTGTTTGAGCAATGAACCCACTTTTTCTCTATTTATATAAGTGCAATAGAAAAAAAATAGCAGTCTTTTATTCTGGTTTTATTATTATTTCTTTACTTCTTTTATTTAGTACGATAGGACTCTCAAGGGTACTACCTCCGTTTATAAAGGATTTAGTATTACTCATATACCTAATAATAATTGGTATAGCTGCATTTTTACTTCTTCTAATAGCGCTGCCTTCTTTCAATAAAATATTAAAAAATTCTATGATTCGTTATACAGCCATCCCAACCCAAAAATATATATATACGAATTTATTATTTTTTACATTAATGTTTATTATTTTATTAGGTATAGGCTTAATTTTTTCATATTATTTTTCACAAAGTCTTTATGATGGAAAAGTAATTGGTTATAATCCGAGTCTTTATGGTGGGGAAGTAACCGGAGAATTTCGACAAGAATATCACAAGTTGTATAGTTACGGAATCTTCCAACACATATTTGCTTTTCTTTTATGGGGAATCGATTTCATGAGTATCCTTATTTCTTGTTATTTTATCATAGCCATTATAAGGCTGTTTCCAGTGAAGTCATGGATGAGTAAAATAATTTTATTCATCATTTTCGTTGCTATCTTTTCAACAATACAAACAATAGTAATGAATGTGTTAAGTAAATTAGAGAAGTATGCAGTTACTATTAAAAGTTCTGGGTTCATGGATAAGAATGATTTTTTTGATACATCATTTTACCCTATTGAAGATTTCACTATTTTGGGTCTATGTTTTACTTGCTTGTTAATAATTGTACTCGTAGCGATTACAGGTCGCATTATCAATAAGAAATTAGAGATATAAAAAATCACTTTATAAGTAAAAGATATTTTGGGAGGAAAGCATGAAAACATCTAATCCAATGTTAAAAAGAGACAAATTCCATGAAAAGAAGACAAGCGCTTCTACGATGACAATAGGTGGAACGATAGGAAAAACATTCATTTTGCTTATCTTACTTCTTGCAGCATCTGTTTATTCCTACGTACAGATGACACAAGAGACAATGAAAATACCCGTGTTAATTGGAATTATAATAGTTACTCTAATTGTCGCTTTTGTGGTTATATTCGTTCCGCGCATATCCCCAATTTGCGCACCGATTTACGCAATATTACAAGGGGTTTTATTAGGAAGTATTTCAGCATATTATACAATGCGCTTTGGTGATTCTATCGCTTTAACTGCCGTATTACTAACAATTTCGATTTTATTTTCCATGTTAGTGTTATACGCAACTCGAATAGTAAAAGTAACTAAAAAGTTTCGTGCGGTTGTAACGGTTGCAACACTTGGAATTTTTATTATGTATTTTATTGTTTTCTTATTGAGCATCTTAGGGGTGACTGTTCCATATATTCATCAAGGTGGGACAATTAGTATTATCATAAGTGCAATTGTAATTGTTGTTGCTGCATTAGATTTATTACTAGATTTTGATTCAATTGAACATGGTACTCATAGTGGAGCACCAAAGTATATGGAATGGTACAGCGCAGTAGGACTTATGATGACATTAGTATGGTTATATCTAGAGATCCTTCGTCTGGTTACTTACATTATGAAAAACAAAGACTAGAAAACATCCTGCATGGTTCAAACATGCAGGATGTTTTTGTATTTCGTAGTATCAATTAGGTCACGTTATGTAGAGAAAGAAAAATTTCATTTAGAGGGTACTTCAAAACTTTAGCTTGATGGATGTGGGTATGGATCCCTTTAATTCGCAAAAATAGGAAATGTACATTTTAATTTTATGATATTTTCCCTTTGTTGTATTCATTGCGAGTGACTAATATTTTAAAAGCGTAGAAAGATCTTATTTCTACGCTTCTTTTAATAAGTAGTAGATTTAGTGTTTTTTTAAATTTGTTATATAAGATTTTACAGCTTGCAATAAGAATTCTTCCTGTCTCATACCAGCTTCCGCTGCCATTTGAACTACTTTTTGCTTAAATTCATGATCTGCATGAAAAGTTAATGGCTCTACATTACTTTTAAAGTAAATACCTTCTACATGTGGAAGAATCGTGCCAGATTTCATATGAGAATGTAAGTACTTAATCTCTTCTTGAAACTGCAATGGATCTACTTGTAATACGAAAGGTTTAATTTCTAATTTGATAGTATCTGCTGAAATACTCAATCTCATATTTGTGATACCTAGCTCCTTATAAAATAAGTTTATTAGATTATAAGTAATGGAATTAAATAATTGAGGTTTTTTAAAGGAAAAAGATAAATACCCTCGTTTTGTAATTACCGCTTTTTTAATGAATGGTTCAAAGGTGTAATCATGTTGTTTATAAGTGGATATAGGGAAAATATCCTCGTCTTCTGTAAGAATCTTACCGTCTGCTCCATTGATCTCTATTACCCTAGCTGTTTTTCCGTTATGTTGATGTGTTAATAATTGATATAAGTATATATCTTCATTTTGAATTTTCGTAATGAATGTTTTTCGCTCTTTTGTTTTGGTTTTTTCATAATCAAGCATAAAAATCTCTAGTTCTTCCTCATCGATAAGATATACTTGTTTTCCTCTTTTTTCTATCATTGTGGCGGGTAATTTTCCAGATTTGATGTATGTAAAGATAGTAGATGGTGCAACATTAAGAATTTCAGCTACTTCTTTTGTGCTAAGGCCTTTAACCTTATTTTGATTTTGTAAACGTTCAATATCCTCTAAATAGAAAATCTTACTACCGAATTGCTTCCAGTTATCTTTATATACACATTCTATTAATCCATCTTTTTCTTTTTTTAAAATTGTTTGTACCGTTACTCCTAATAAGTCAGCTGCCTCTTTGGTCGTTACAGTAGGTTTTGTAATGAACAATAAATCTTGTGTCATAAAAGGACACCTCCATAACTATCGTTTGTTAATATTTTAGGTATGTATATATCATATCAGAATCTGATTTATATTTAAAATAAGAAATAGATTTTATTAAATATAGTATTCATTGTTATGGTTTAGAAATATTTTTCATTCAATCTATATGTTAATGAATTGTTATAGTTGTTTTTATTATAAAATCACTATGAATTTTAATTATTTAATTGTTAAAAGATATCTATTTAATAATAAATTATAAAAAATATAATTATAAGTAGATAGAGAAGAATGTAGCGTTCTTACAGAAGGAAAATGAATTATCAATTGTATAATTAATAGAAGTAAAATAAAATAATAATTATAGGTAATAAAGAGAATTATTATTATAATCTTCAATAGGAGAGGTAAATTTGAAATATGGATAATAAAAATGAAAAAGAAAATTTATCTATTATAAATAAACATAGTGAATATATAGATACATATGTAGAGAATTTAAGAGATGTAGTTCCATTTCTTTATAACGATAGTTATGTGGATAAATTGGAAGAGAAAATGGAGCTTGCAGAAAAAGAGGGAAAGAGTAAATATACGTATTTAAGTGACCTGGAAGTTATTTATCATTTCGTACATTTACAAAAAGATATGGATGAGAAGAAGAATAGAAAAGAGGATACGAAAAAGAGTTATGTTTCTGAAATCTTGTCATTTTGTCAGTGCATGGTGCAGCATGCAGAAGAATTTGAATTGAATGGGGAAGAGGTACAGAAAAATGACTCTTTATTGAAAACATTGCAACCTTGGCATATTCGTAAATACAATTCTTGGCTGAAACGAGTAGAGAACGGTAGGAATGGTGACACATATGCAGTCGCAACACTTGCAAAGAAAACAGTACTCATTCGTTCTTTTCTAAAACATCTTCATGTATTTTCTTATATTGAAAAGCCTCTTCATGAAGAACTGCAGCGGGCAAATGTAAATGAGCAGGATCGGCCAAATCGGGACTTATCCTATGATGAGGTTATGAAAATTTTAGGGTTTTATAAAGAAAGAGGACATTTAGTAAACTATACAATTTTACTTGCTCTGGCAAGTACTGGTGCAAGAATTCAAGAATTGTGCACCGCGAGAGTGAAAGATTTACATTATGACGGAAAGTACTGGTTAAAAGTCACTGGAAAAGGAGATAAAGTGCGTGAACTTTTCATTTCGGAACACTTATACCAGTGTATTTGTGAAATGAGGCGGAGAAGGGGATGCCAAACGGTATTGGAAAAAGGGGATGAGAGTCCGTTATTTATAAATCAAAGAGGAAATACTTATAACTCTAAAACACTATCGAATCAAGTAACAGATATGATAAAAAAGACAAACTTAGAGTTTCTAAAGTATCGTGAAAATCCTGTAACGGCACATACATTCCGTCATGCATTCGCAATCATGGCAGTTGAACAAGGAAATGCAGATTTATATCATTTAATGCAAACATTGGGGCATGAAAACATTCAAACGACAAAGATTTATTTAGAAAAGCATATGAAACGAGAAAATAATGTAGGTACCTCATTTGCAGATCTATTAGTGTGAATTTGAAACACTCCAAACCTTATTTAATTATGTATTTTTTATATAATTAAATAAGGTTTTATTCGTGCGGAAATGTAAATGGATAATTATTGGTAAGTAAATAAAATTATAATTTCACCTGTTAGTTGGTAGATAAGTATAGAGACAGCTAGTGAATTAGGAGACATTTGGGTTAGAGAAATTTTCACATGTAAATAGTTCTGTAGGTGGAAAAATTACGAGATATTTATTTTGAATTAGATAGGAATAATTATCAGATGAAAAGACCTGAAACTGTTTTCCGTATAGCCATAATAAAGTTGTTTAATTTCTAATAAGAGTAGCACTACATGGCTATCAACTTAAGAATTTATAATTAATCCAGAACAATAAATTTTCGCGCAATTTACTTGATTTCATTGTTTTAGTGTAGTTTATTTTGTTAGGTTACAAGTGATGTGGCAGTACTCCTATAAAAATACATAAAAAAATCATTATACATATACAAAAGAGGATTATGTCAATACTAAAATTAAATATTTTAATATATAGAACTTTTAAGAATTTTACATGTTTTTATATTTTAAAAATTAATATCGTATATTTTAGATTCTTAGTATACAATATATTATCTGAACTATATATAAGAATGGAGAGTTTTAATTGGAATTTTTAGCAAACAGTAAGGTTGGTACAAAACTAAACATATTAATACTTATATCTTGTATCTCCTGTATAGTATTATCCCTAATAGGCGGATGGGGTCTAGAAAGAGGAAAAAGTGCTTCTTCTAATATGTATGAAGATGACTTAAAATCAATCGAGTGGATAGGAACCATAGAATCTAACTTTTACCATGTTAATATGAACTTTATGGAAATAATGCTATCCAAAGATGAGAAAAGAATGAACGATTTGATAAAAGAAATGGATGGGATGCGTAAGGAAAACGATCAGTTATTAAAGCAGTATGAAGCTAAAATTATCTCTAATAAAGAAAAAGAACTATATAACAAATTTCATGAAGCATTTAATGAATTAAGAACTCAAATAAAAAAAGCACAAGAATTAGGGAAATCTAATAATGAGGAAGCTTATGCCTATTATCTAAAAGAAATTGAACCTAATATGCAAAAAACAATTCAGTCAATTCGTGAACTAATTATATATAATAGTAATAATGCAGACCAGTTACAGAAAGTTAACAATAGCAGTGCTCAAAATACAATGATAATGTTTGTGGTTATTTCAATTTTAGCAATTGTCATAGTTATATTTATTGGATATATTATTAAACTTACTATACGAAAACCACTTATTTTATTACAAAATGATATGGAAAAAGTAGCTGCAGGTGATTTAACAATACGTACTTCTTATAAAGCAAATAATGAGTTAGGAATCATTGTACAGTCTTTTAATAGTATGTTAGATAACCTCCAACAATTAATTGCCAATGTTAAGGCAACAACACAAGAGGTGATTTCTTCTACGGAGGGGGTTTTACAAGATACAAAGCGAGCATCTAATATTTCAAATGAGGTTGTTCAGACTATTACTGAAGTAAAAGAAAAAATAGCAGGACAGGTAACTAGTATTCAAGAGAGTTCATCGTCAATGGAAGAAATAACAATTGGTGTCCAAACAGTAGCTGAATCTTCAGCAGTAGTTGCTGAGGTAGCAGTAACAACCACGGAACAAATACATAAAGGTAGTGAAGTGATAAAACATTCTATTCTTCAAATGAATAGTGTTCATGATGTTGTCGAGGAAACATCAAAAGTAATAGATAGACTTGTTACACGTACACAACAGATTGATACAGCTTTGGATGCAATTACTAATATTGCCGAGCAAACTAATCTTCTTGCTCTAAATGCTGCTATTGAAGCGGCACGTGCTGGAGAGAACGGGAAAGGGTTTGCAGTGGTTGCAGCAGAAGTGAGGGATTTGGCCGAAAAGTCTAAAGAGTCCGCGAATGAAATTAATCATTTAATCAAATCAATTCAACAAGATACTCAAGATACAGTTCATGTCATGCAAAAAGGAGAACAAAAAGCAGCAGAAGGAAAAGAAGCGGCCCACAAAGCGGATCAAACATTCTCATCTATTATGAGAGACATTGATAAAATTACAAGTCAAATTCAAGAAGTCTCTGCAGCAACAGAAGAGATGTCTGCTGGCACAGAAGAAGTAAATGCGTCTCTTTCACTAGTATCTGATACTGCAGCACAAGTAGAAAGAGAAACAACTCAAACAGTACAATCAATTCAATCACAATCAGATTCGATCAAAAAAATTTCAATACAGTCAAACAATATGAAAGAAAAGGTAGAAGCATTAACAGAATTACTCTCAAGATTTATTATTACAGAACAAAAAATAAATAGTAAATCAAAAGACAATTTGGAACAATAAATAAGAAATATCTTTATATAATAATTTTAAGATAATTGAAATAATATGCGATATTTTAAGATGCAAAAACACCTTTCATTCACTATTAATGAAAGGTGTTTTTGCATGTATCTTTTCGAGCATTACTTATATAAATTTATGTTGATGATATTTCGCTTTGTATAATCCCCTTAGTTTACCTAGAATAGATGGGCTAGGAGAGAATTCAATGAATCAGGGATTAATATATAAGTTAAATTGTAACGATTCTTTTAACTATTAAAACAGTATGTAATATTGCAATTTATCTTGAAAGCAATTCTAAATATCTAATTCCATTAGGATTTTTGAATAAAATATATATAATCTATATAGAAGAGATAACATCCTTTTTTATACTAGTGAATAGTGCAAAATTAGTACTTAAAGGCTTATGAAGAAAAGTTGTTTTTTTCTAAAAAATGAATGTTTATACGTTATTTATTATTTTTATGCTAATGTGATTTTATATATCATAAACTTATTAATTTCCATCTACAATAATTATTTATTACAACAGCTTATATACCTAAAATAAGATGTTTCGACAATGGACGATATAAGTATCTTTATAATGACTTTCCAACATAATCAATGTGTTAATGAAAGGAATTCTGTATTATTTTTGCTTTTATACTAACTAATACAGCTTCAAACAAAGGACACAATTGCTACATCATAAGTGTAATCTATTACCTATTCAATATTCTGTTTATTCAATCATTCTAAAAATAAAAAAAGATTAAACTCATAAATATACAAGTTATAATGAGGGCGTTGAAAGATAATTTATTACTCTCTAAAGAAAATATTAAAGCTAGTTTTGTGAAAAAATTATAAAGACCTTGCAAGTAACCTTCAAAAATTAGACACTGATATGATTATACTACGAAATTTTTTTGATCCGAGAGGAAATTTATTCGACAAAAAAGAAAGCGCTATCAAATAATCTTATTTTCAATTAATCATTGTAATAACCTAGATTTAACTACAATTAAAAATTATAAATTATGGAGGTGCTTTATAAATATGAATGTAGCATCTATTAAAGAAAAAAAGATTATCAAATACAAAAGTTGTTTTGATGTGATTGGACCCATAATGATAGGTCCTTCAAGTTCACATACTGCAGGTGCTTTGGCTATTGGAACAATTGCGAATAAATTATTTCAAGGTCTTCCAAAAAAAGTCGTGGTAAGATACTATGAATCATTTGCTGAAACCCATAAAGGACATGGAACTGACTTTGCAATTATTGCTGGAATATTAGGATTTGCTGCCGATGACAGCAAAGTGCCAGATGCTATTAAAATAGCAGAATGTAAAGGAATTGACATTACTTTTATTGAAAAAGCGGGCGATAGTCCTGCTGGTCACCCAAATACGGCAGATGTATATTTAGAGGATGAAAGTCGGAGTATTAGAACGATGGGTATTTCAGTCGGAGGTGGATTAATTGAAGTGAAGCATGTTGAAATTGACGGTTTTAGTTTAGATCTACAGGGGCCATTGCCAGTTATTATTGCGATTTCTGAAAGAGCTGATTTTGAATTTGTCTTACGCAGGATCTTTAAAGAATATGATGTGGAAATTAACAACTTTCATAGTTTAGAAAAAAACGAAAAATATTTATATGCATTCGCTTTGGATTCGTTATTACCTGGTAATGTTCAGAAGGAATTAGGAAAATTAAGAAATAAAGCTAATCTCATTATTCTTTAGTTATATTAAGGAGTGAAAAAATATGTATTTGGCCATAAAAGAAATTGTAGATGCAGCTAATAAAACCCAAAAGCCAATTTATGAATTAGCAATTGAACAGGAAATCGAACAAACTAAAACTTCTTATGAAGAAGTTCGGAGTAAAATGGAACGAAATTTAGCGACTATGGAAAATGCCATAAATAAAAGTATCGAGGGCGAAGGGGTATTTTCTCCGACCGGTTTAACTGGAGGTGATGCCGTTAAAATTAAAAACTATAGGAAAAATAGGAAAACTCTTTCTGGAGATTTGATGGTGTTAGGAATACAAAATGCTATCGGTGTTAATGAAGTAAATGCTGCATTAGGGGCAATTTGTGCAACTCCAACAGCTGGTGCGAGTGGGACAATCCCAGGGGTCCTATTTAGTATTAAAGATACGTTGCAGTTAAGTCATGAAGAGATGATTCATTTTCTATTCACTTCAGCATTATTTGGAACAATAGTCGCAAACAACGCTTGTATTTCAGGAGCGTACGGAGGATGTCAAGCTGAAATAGGCAGTGCCTCAGCGATGGCTGCAGCAGCAGCGGTAGAAGCAGCCGGTGGAACGCCACAGCAATCTTCTGAATCTTTTTCAATCGCGTTACAAAATTTACTCGGTTTAGTTTGTGATCCGGTCGCTGGTTTGGTAGAAATTCCTTGTGTAAAGCGAAACGCTATTGGAGCGACAAATGCTTTAGCAGCAGCGGACATCGCATTAGCTGGCGTAAACAATATCATCAATGCTGACGAAGTTATTGAAGCAATGTATAGAGTTGGAAGACAGATGCCTCGCGAATTAAGAGAGACAGGTTTAGGTGGAATTGCGTCTACACCTACAGGGATTGCCATTAAAAATAAAATCTTTGGAGAGAAACAATCAAATTAATTAACAGTTATCGGATATATTGTGAAATAGTTAACAATATATTCTCTATTGTTCTCCTAAGGATGTCAGTATATTAGGGGAAGTATCAATAAAATTTACTACTATATAATTGAAACATTCTGTAAGTGGTAATGAACCCATCCGGTTGCTGCTTCGCTAATTTTTTTGACTTTGATCAACTTAGAAGAAGGATATACGATGTGGCGCACTTTATAAGTATTTCATTTTTCAAGAACGGTCTCTATTCCTATGCCTTAAATTAAGAATAGGACACAAGGAGGAATTATTATATGAATGGGAACACTGCAAAAAACATAGAATTTCAAGCTGATAATACTGCAGTAAAAAATGAGAAATATCTAGATCCGCAAAAGTGGCATAAACAGGATACTACCTGGGCATTGAGTCTATTTGGAACAGCAATTGGAGCGGGAGTACTCTTTTTACCGATTAATGCAGGTTCAGGTGGTTTATTATCATTGCTGTTAATTACCATACTTGCATATCCTGTTATGTATTACTCACATAGGGCGCTTGCTAAAATGATATACGCTTCGAATTCTGCCGAAGAGGGGATTACGGGTACAATAAGAGAGTATTTCGGAAATAAAGCAAGTATCATTTTTAACATCGTATACTTCGTCTCAATTTATACAATCGTGCTGATGTATTCGGTTGCACTTACAAATACTGCAAGTAGTTTTATTGTGCATCAATTGCACATGCCGGAGCCTCCAAGGGCTATTCTATCACTTGTATTAGTACTCGGTCTTATCGCTATACTAAATTTTGGACAAGATATTACTGTAAAGATAATGAGCATGCTAGTATATCCTTTCATTGCTTCTCTACTTTTTATTGCAATATCTTTAATTCCACAGTGGAATACGTCAATGCTAAGTTTTTCAAGTATTTCTACTGATTCAACTGGAACAGGGTATTTTGGAACGATTTGGATGATACTACCGATCATAGTATTTTCGTTTAATCATTCACCTATGATTTCGTCATTCGTTATGAAACAGAGAGCTACGTATGGAATAGAGGCTACTGATGCTAAATGTGCTCATATACAGAAAGTTTGTTATATCATGACATTTGCTGTTGTTATGTTCTTTGTTTGGAGTAGTACTTTAAGTTTGACTCCAGATGATCTTAAGGTGGCAAAAGAACAGAACTTATCAATCCTATCATATCTTGCTAATGAGCTTAATTCGCCAGTAATTACTATTGCAGCACCTATCATTGCGTTTATGGCTATTACAAAGTCTTTCCTTGGTCATTATATAGGTGCGTATGAGGTAATGCGTGACATGATTATCAAGTCCGGTAAAAAACGTGGGAAAGATTTAGGAGAGAAAACAGTTAAGACAATGATTCTTACTTTTGTCGTATTAACATGCTGGTATGTTGCTTATACAAATCCAAGTATTCTTGGAATCATTGATGCCCTTAGCGGTCCGTTAGTTGCTGCTATTCTATGTCTACTACCAATGTATGCAATTCGTAAAGTGCCTGTACTAGCAAAATATAGAGGAAAGATGAGCAATGTATTTGTAATTGTTATAGGAATACTTACTGTTCTGGCAAGTATTAAGTCATTATTCTAATTTACTATTGTTAGTTCAGATGCAAAAATAGTAGGAGGTGAAAAGAGAATAAAAGACTTTTAGCGGAAATGAATTATATATTCTTAAATCAGAGAGATTATGGTTTTGGACAAACTATTCACCCGGGATAGTTTGTCCTTTTTGGAAATGAAAGAGATACAGTAATACTTTGTTCAATATTGATTTATATATAAATTCATTTAATGTAATATGAAATAATACATTTTTTAATAATTTATTAAGATAAAATGTTATATTTTTGTGTGGAATATATAAATGGAGGAAATGTAATGAACAAAAATTTTAAATTTACTCAACTGATAATCGGTATGAGTACGATGGCATTATCATTTGGAAGTATTCAAACACAGGTATCAGCTGAAGAAAAAGCACCCCATAATCTGTTGCAGATGAAACCAATTGGAACAGAAACTTCAAAAGATGAAATGGCTCATGCTACAAAAGCGGACGAAACATTGAATTTTGAAGAGCGTTTAAAAGTAGGCGATTTTTCACAACGACCTACTTCGGTGATGAAACATGATGAAAGGCAATTAAAGCAAAGCTATACTCTGGCAGAATTGAATAAAATGTCTGATAGTGAATTCATTGATACGCTATCAAGAGTTTCATGGAATCAAATTACAGACTTATTTCAATTCAATCAAGATACGAAAGCTTTTTATCAAAATAAAGAACGTATGAACGTTATCATTGATGAATTAGGACAAAGAGGGACATCTTTTACGAAAGAGGATTCAAAGGGAATTGAAACTTTTGTTGAAGTATTACGTTCTGCTTTTTATGTGGGATATTTTAATAATGAAGTAGGTTACTTAAAAGAGAGAAGCTTCCATGACAAATGTTTACCATCATTAAAAGCAATTGCAAAAAATCCAAACTTTACATTAGGTACAGCTGAGCAAGATAGAGTAGTAGTTGCGTATGGAAAGTTAATTAGTAATGCTTCTAGTGATGCTGAAACAGTACAGTATGCAGCAAATATTTTAAAACAGTTTAATGATAACCTTTCTATGTATGCTAAAGATTATACGAAAGAACAAGCTGTATATGAAATTGTAAAAGGTATTGATTATGATCTACAGTCTTATTTGCAGGAAACGAATAAAAAACCTAATGTAACAATGTGGTATGGAAAAATTGATAATTTTATAAATGAGGTTAGTAGAATTGCTCTCATACGGAATTTAACAACTGAGAATAGTTGGCTAATTAATAATGGTATTTATTATGCAGGGCGTTTAGGGAAATTTCATAGCAATTCAAATAAAGGGTTGGAAGTTATTACACAAGCGATGAATATATATCCTCGTCTAAGCGGACCTTATTTTATAGCGGTAGAGCAAATCAAAACAAACTACGGTGGAAAAGATTATGATGGAAATGCAGTAGATTTACAGAAAATACGTGAAGAAGGAAAGTTACAATACTTACCTAAAACATATACATTTGATGATGGATCTATTGTTTTTAAGACAGGCGATAAAGTAACAGAAGAAAAAATTAAAAGGTTATATTGGGCAGCCAAAGAAGTAAAGGCACAATATCACCGTGTAATTGGAAATGATAAAGCACTAGAACAAGGTAACGCAGATGATGTACTGACAATTGTAATTTATAATAATCCAGATGATTATCAACTGAATAGACAATTATATGGATATGAAACGAACAACGGTGGTATCTATATTGAAGAGAAGGGTACTTTCTTTACATATGAGCGTACGCCAAAACAGAGTATTTATAGTCTAGAAGAGTTATTCCGTCATGAATTCACTCATTATTTACAAGGAAGATACGAGGTTCCTGGTTTATTTGGGAGCGGAGAACTATATCAAAATGAACGCTTAACTTGGTTCCAAGAGGGGAATGCAGAATTCTTTGCAGGATCTACACGTACAAATAATGTCGTTCCACGTAAAAGTATTATAAGTGGCTTATCATCTAATCCAGCAAGCCGTTATACTGCAAAGCAAACTTTGTTCGCAAAATATGGATCATGGGATTTTTATAATTATTCCTTTGCACTACAGTCTTATCTATATAATCATCACTTTGAAACCTTTGATAAGATTCAGGACTTAATCCGTGCAAACGATGTGAAAAATTATGACGCGTATCGTGAATCATTAAGTAAGGATGCACAGCTGAATACAGAATATCAAACGTATATGCAGCAATTGATTGATAATCAAGATAAATACAATGTACCGCAAGTAACAAATGATTACTTAATACAACATGCACCTAAGCCGTTAGCTGAAGTGAAGAAAGAAATTGTAGATGTAACTAATATAAAAGATGCAAAAATAACAAAACATGAGTCTCAATTCTTTAACACATTTACTATGGAAGGTAAGTACATAGGTAGTACATCAAAAGGTGAGTCTGAAGATTGGAAAACAATGAGTAAACAAGTCAATCAAACCTTGGAGCAGTTGTCTCAAAAAGAATGGAGCGGCTATAAAACAGTTACAGCTTATTTTGTTAACTATCGTGTGAATGCAGCCAATCAGTTTGAATATGATATTGTTTTCCATGGTGTTGCAACAGAAAAAAAAGAAAAAACAACGACTATAGTAAATATGAATGGACCATATAGCGGGGTAGTAAATGAAGGAATTCAATTCCATAGTGATGGTACAGAAAGTGAAAATGGAAAAGTTATTTCTTATTTATGGAACTTTGGAGATGGTACAACGAGCACAGAAGCCAACCCTACTCATGTATATGGAGAAAAAGGAACATATACTGTGGAACTAACAGTAAAAGATAGTAGAGGAAAAGAAAGTAAAGAACAAACAAAAGTTACTGTAAAACAAGATCCGCAAACTGGTGGGTCCCATGAAGAGGAGAAGGTACTCCAGTTTAATAAGCTTGTAAAAGGAAATCTGATTGCTCCGGATCAAACAGATGTTTATACGTTTAATGTTACAGTTCCAAAAGAAGTAGATATTTCTGTGGTAAATGAACAAAACATTGGGATGACATGGGTACTTTATCATGAATCAGATATGCAAAATTACGTAGCTTGTGGTGAAGATGAAGGAAATGCTATAAAGGGGAAATTCGTAGCGAAACCAGGGAAATATTATTTGAATGTGTATAAATTTGATGATAATAATGGTGAATATTCATTAATCGTAAAATAAATTTATTTTCAATATGTATATAACGGTTGTTTTTTAGGAGGAGTCTATCACGATAGGCACCTCCTATTTTTTTATGGTCTCTGCCACAAGGTAATAATAAAAACAGAAACGTTTTCGTTAGATAGAGGGAATTGTCTTAAGATGATGAAAAAGTTTTTGAATTTTTAAACATAGAGATCTAAAATATTTAACAGAAAGGATAACGTCTTTTTTGCTTTATAAATAGTGCAAAATCTTAGTTTAATATTGTTGAGATGTTTTTAAATAAATTTTTCGGTACCTTGCAATGAATAGTAGCATATGGTAAGTTATTACATAATATGTATCAAATAATGTTCAGTACTGTTTAATGGATAGTACTGAACATTCAAGAAAGGAGTGAGGATTTATTAAATATACAAATATAAAAAGGGTATTTTGGAACAGTTTGTCCTTGTGTGGGTGTATGAGTCAGAATCTTCAGTCTATTTAATTTTAAAGAAGACTTCAACTTAAATCAAAATGAAAAAATAGTAACAAGAGTGTTCTAAGGAAAAGAAGTAATTTCTAGGTTTAAAATACATGTGAAAAGAGTAGGATTACCGTTTGTTAAGACAGAGTGATGCTTGTAAAAATAATCATTATGAAGATGATTACGAATTTGATGTTACCCTTTTAACATTGGTGGAGATAATAGAGCTAAGTAGTTAATACGAACAAGCAAGCAACTACACTTACAATACGAATAGAGGAGAGGAATGCCTTTTGAAAATACGTAGTCAAATTACATGTGTATGTCTGGTCCTTTTAATAGGTGGAAGCTCTCTATTAAACACAATGCCAACCTCAATTGTAAAAGCAGAGCCCATCCAAAATATAGTTGGTTCATTACAAACAAGTACTCAACGAGATCGTACCTCTGTCAAACAAGCAATGCAAGATACATTGCAACTTGGATACCCAGGAATACTCGCTAAAACTTCTTATGATGGAAAAACGTGGGGGTATGCCACTGGTGTAGCAGATTTAAGAACTAAGAAACCAATGAAAACAGATTTTCGCTTTCGGATTGGAAGTGTAACGAAGACGTTCATTGCAACGGTTATCCTTCAATTAGCCGGAGAAAATCGATTAAACCTAGATGATTCAATTGAAAAATGGTTACCGGATGTTATACAAGGAAATGGATATGATGCTAAACAGATTACTATCCGCCAAATGTTGAACCATACAAGTGGTATAGCTGAATACTCAAGGTCAAAAGAAGCTGATTTTACAGATACCAAAAGATTGTATACCGCTGACGAGCTAGTGAAGATTGGACTCTCAGCACCTCCAGATTTTGCTCCAGGAAAGGGGTGGTCCTATTCAAATACTGGTTACGTATTATTGGGTATGATTATTGAAAAAGTAACTGGAAACAGCTATGCAGAAGAGATTGAAAATCGAATTATTGAACCACTCGAATTGTCAAATACATTCTTACCTGGAAATTCAAGTGTTATTCCGGGTAACAAGCACGCCCGTGGCTATGTCCAACAAGAAGAGGGAAGAGAGTTAAAAGACGTTACTTATTTTAATCCAAGTATAGCTAGCTCGGCTGGAGATATGATTTCTACTGCAGACGACTTAAACAAATTCTTCTCTTATTTGCTTGGTGGAAAATTATTGAAAGGAAAGCAACTAAAACAAATGTTTACTACAGTTTCTACAGGGAAGGGAGGAATCAATGGATATGGTCTAGGAATCTTTGAAATTAAACTTCCTAACGGTGTCACGATATGGGGACATACAGGTGGCATTCCAGGTTTTGATACTTTTGCTGGAGGGACACATGGAGGTAGGCATATGTTGACCGTCAATTTGAACAGTATGGGTAGAACTGAGAGTCCGGGGCTTTTTAAAAGTATTTTACTTGCTGAATTTAGCAAGTAAATAAAAAGATGTAATGGTGATTTATTGGATGTTTGTAGTTGGACCAATAAGGAATGAAATCAAACACTTATCTAAGGAGGCATTTCTCTTATGGAAAATAAACAATTTGGGGTGTTAGCTGCTACCTTGGTTCTAACGATGATTCTACCAAAAGGAGCGATAGCCTCTTCTAGCAGTAAGGCTCTGATTGTAGCTAGCCAAGAAGTTGCTAGTAAAGAATTGGAGAAGATTGCTGTAGAGAACGCTGCGCTGCTCACGAAGTCCTATGAGACGACTAGTGTGCAGTATGCGCTAATTGATAATGGCAAACTGATTTTGTCGGGTCAGACAGGCAAGAACGATATAGAGGGGAAACAGCCATTAACCAAAGATACTCTTTATGGGATTGGTTCAACCAGTAAAGTATATACAGCTGCGGCTGTTATGAAACTAGTAGACGGAGGTAAAGTCGATTTGGATGCTCCTGTCGTACGCTATATTCCCGAGTTCAAAATGAAAGATAAGCGATACAAGCGCATTACGCCACGTATGCTGTTGAATCATTCTTCGGGTTTGCAAGGTATGACGTTCAATAATGCATTTTTATTTAAAGATAATGATACTTATGCCCATGATATGTTGTTGCGGCAACTATCCAGTCAAAACTTGAAGGCGGACCCTGGCGCATTCTCGGTATATTGCAACGACGGCTTTACACTGGCTGAGATTTTGGTGGAAAAAGTAAGTGGGATGAGTTTTACTAAATTTCTACATGAAAAGTTTACAAAGCCATTAAAACTGGAGCATACGCAAACACCTCAGGACAAATGGAGGGACGAAAAGCGGGCTGGACTTTATTCTCCGAAGTACCAAGGACAGCTTCCCATTGAAATGGTGAATGTGATTGGTACGGGAGGAATCTCTTCTACTGCAGAAGATGTGGTGCGATTCTCGCAATTATTTATGGGACAGGGAAAAGAAATCCTTTCTAATAAGGCAATCAAGGAGATGGAACAAGAGGAATATAAAAAAGGAATGTGGCCAGGGGATGGAGATAATGTGTTCAACTATGGTCTTGGCTGGGATAGTGTGAAACTATACCCATTTGATAGATATGGGATAAAAGCTTTGTCTAAGGGCGGCGACACAGTCCTGCAACATGCGTCATTGGTCGTGCTTCCAGAACAGAAGATGGCAGCAGCTGTGTTGTCATCCGGTGGTAGCAGTATTACAAATCAATTGTTGGCAAAAAAGTTACTGCTAGCCACGCTTAAAGAGAAAGGGACAATTAAGGATATAAAACCAGATAAATCTTTCGGCAAGCCAATTAAGGCTAAAGTGCCTCAAGACGTGGTAAAAAAAGCAGGATTTTATGGAAATAGCTACAGTCATTTCAAAATAGAAATCACGAAGAAGGGAGAACTGTTTTTACCAACTAAACCGGAAGAAAAATATGTATATACGGCGGATGGAAGCTTTATAAATGAGAAGGGCACTTCCAAGCTTAACTTTGTCACTGAGAAGAATGGAAAAGTTTATTTGAGAGAGAGCACATATGAATTATCGCCGGGATTGGGGCAAAATGTGCTGACTCACTATTTAGCCCAGAAATTAGAAAACAATGTGTTACAGAAGAAAACAGCTGCTGCATGGGCGAAGCGTGAGAGCAGCAAGTTCTATCTCGTTAATGAAAAATTTAATTCTATGAACTATCTAGGACAACTAATACCTCTTAACACACAAATTATGCTCAAAGATGGCTATTGGGACGGCCAAAAAATTACAGGTCCGAATACGGCGACGCATCAAATTCAGCTTCCTGTGATGAATGGGCGTGATACGAAGGAAGCACATTTCTATATAGAGGACGGCAATGAATACATGGAGATGGCCAGTTTTTTATACATCAGTGAATCCAACGTGAAATCGCTTGATGCAGGTCAATTATCAAAGGTTACACTGCAAGCAAATGGGCATGCGAAATGGTTTACGATCCCGCAAGAGGCAGCAGGGAAAACGATGACGGTGGAGTTGCTATCAGGGAATTCATCATTTGCGGTATATGATGAGAAGGGAGGATGCGTCAATTTTACCGTTGTGAGCGGCAATAACAAAGTGAAACTTCCGGAGAACGGAACGATTGTATTTGCTGGCGTTCCGAAATCTGAATTTTCAATCGTGTTGAAATAGCAACAATTCGAGATAGACTTCAATAAAACAGTGCAACATGGAAGAGATGTTTTATTTGTATCTTACGTATTCCCTTTACAAAGTGAAATTCCACTAATGATATTACACTTAAATTCTTAGCTTAATATTGATGGGGATTTCTTTTTATTCGTAAATTTAAAATGTTTAATATGAGGGGGTGTGTTCCCACATCCATCAACTTAAGGTATATTTTTAAACAAAATGCGGTCTTTCCATATAGTTTTTTATTATCTTTTGTAGATTTTATAAAAGCGGGCATATCAAATAAACCCTGACGGGTTTCAATTTTTTACTATGCTACCTGATGAGTAGAAGTGGTATACTCATAAACAACACCCAAAATATCAAAGACTGTCTTTTTCTCGTATCGATGAGATTTTCGTCCGTTGTGCTGTAGGAGGTTAAACAGACGAAGGAGAACCTTTGATAATTCTTGGGTGTTTTTGTGTAATGCTTGGTAAAAAAGTGAAAAATAATCCTTAATTATGTACATCGCTTTATATTCACTTAGCTCTTTCTGTTTCTTACGTAATAGGAGTTCTCGCATTTTAAACATAG
>NZ_CP016285.1:915191-1108258 GCF_001679765.1 Bacillus sp. B25(2016b)
CTAGACTATTAAAATTCTTTCGATTCCAGACACCACGTTGATCATCAAAGGACTCCCCTTGTTGCGCACGTTTTACCCACTCAATAATCTGGGCATCGCTCTTCACACCGAGTTGTTCACGAATTTCTCGCAATGATTTTCTCTCTTCTAATCGAAGACGAACTGCTTCTCGCTTTAGTTCTTCTGTATATTTTTGAAATGATTGTCCTTTTCTTGCCATAAAAAAATCCCCTCCAGATAAAACAGTATTGAGTCCATCATATCAGATGGACTCTTTTTTTACTGTCTACCTATAGGGGATAATACCATTTGTACTACTCTTTTCTTCTCTGTCTCATTTTAAGAAGAATCCATTGGTAGGTTTTTTATAAGGAGATTTTCTAATGAAGAAAGTAATCATTTGGGTTGTATCTGCTCTGGTGCTCATAGCAGGAGGATATTTTACTATGGAATACTTAAAACAAAAAGAAAAAGAAGAAAAGTTTTGGAAGGCACAAGAGGCACGAGTAGAAAAGTATATTCATTACAATATTCAAGATGTAAAATCGATTACATTTAAAGAACACAGTGTAAGTCCAATGGGTGTTCCTTCTGTAGAAGGATATATAAATAATGATAAGGAATTATGGTTTGATGCAAGTATAAGTACTACAGATAAATTTGAGGATAAGTTTGGTTGTTCTGGGGAATTAGATAAAATGATTAAAAAACCAGCAAAATCGGTATCGGAAATTGAAAAAGAAGAGAAAGAAAAAAGAAAAGAGTAGTCTTTGAACTACTCTTTTTTTGTATCCTATTCTAAGAAAAATGTATTGGTAAATGTTTTTTATAAGGAGAATTTCCAATGAAGAAAGTAATGATTTTGATTGTATCTGCTGTGATACTCATAGTAGGAGGGTATTTTACTATGGAATACTTAAAACAAAAAGAAAAAGAAGAAAAGTTTTGGAAGGCACAAGAGGCACGAGTAGAAAAGTATATTCATTACAATATTCAAGATGTAAAATCGATTACATTTAAAGAACACAGTGTAAGTCCAATGGGTGTTCCCAGATTAAAAGGTTATATAAATAATAATGAAGAATTGGATTTTATAGCTTATATTAGTACTACAGAAAATTTCGAAGATGATTTCACACGTTCTGGAGAACTTGGAAAACTTATAAAAGACCCTGAAAAGTCGGTATCTGAAATTGAAAAAGAAGAGAAGGAAAAGAAACAAGAGTAGTCTTTAAAATGTACCCTATAGAATAGACACTTGAAAAAAGTCTATTCTATAGGGTACATTTTAGTAAGTACTGATTTTTGTATTTTCTTTTTTTTATTCATGTTTTAACCTCCAATATGTGCTGGTAAAAAACAAGTACGGTAATTAGAATTCTGGTACAAAAACCTCAAAATATTTACAATTAATCTCCAAAACTTGGACACATTTATATTATTACTCTAAACAAACGTAGATTTCTCCTTTTCCACATGCATATAAACTTCAGAAATAATCTTTCTTCCTTCACTTTATATTTTGATTATACGAAGCAAAGTTCTCGTTTTTCTTACTTGATACTTACAAATTCCTTAAGTAGAGGATATTTTAAAAATGGATTTGTAGCGGTACTCCTATGTTAAGAGATAGCTTAAGGACCGAGGATTTTATTGTTTTTATAAAGAGTTGATGTTATGTTTGTTTTGTAATATATGGTGTTTTATGTATGTAGGAGGATTTATTGAAGAAATTATTAATATTGTTTTTATTAGCTACATTTTGTCTACAGATTACAGGATGTTCTAATAATATGGGTGCACTAAGGGAGAAGTCTAAAACTTCAACACTTGTGAAGTTTAAACACATCAATAAAGGGTGGTACAAACATATGTAATAATTTGTATCACCCTTTGTTGATGTTAGAAGTCATAAGGAAAAGGTTGATAGTTAGATACTTTTCATAAAGAAAAGACACCCATATAAGAGTGGCCTTTCTAATAGTTTTTTAGCAGAAGCAACTGCATCCGATAATGATTAATAGTATAAAGAGTACAACAAGCAAAGCAAATCCTCCAGCAAAACCACAGCCTTCTCCGCAACTACCACCATAGCCCATAATAGTTCCTCCTTTAGGTAAGAGGATTAAAACTAAGGGCCATTCATGTATTTTAACGGGTTCACTTTACTTTATGTTTTTAAGAATGAATGGAGTAGGTCCTTTTTTATTTTATCGAAAGTAAACTTTTAGCCAGCAGTTTATTTTCATACTATTAATTTTTATACGTATTTGGTGAAAAATCAAGGAGCTGCAAAAAAATACTATACCGAAAGTTCGGTATAGTAACGTGCATATAAAAGATCCCACTTTGCTATATCCCAAAAAGAGTCATAAAAATCTATGTTTTTTTAATTCAGTTGCAAACTACAAAACTTCTTTTTAAAGAAATGTATGTACATACAAATTATATTTTATTCCATAACTCTCTAACTTTTGTTCGTGGTAGTCTGATATTGAAAAAATATAATATTTGGTACGACATCACTTTGTTTTTTTATAAAGTTTTGTAATTAAACTATAATATTGTATTTTTTTTTGTATTATTGAAATTAGTAATAATAAAATGTATTATTGAAAAGCACAATTTATAATTCAAGTAATCAGGACTATGCGCCCATTATAATTTGAACATTCAGAAATTATAATATTGTCTAAAAATGAGGTGAGATTCATAGAAACAGTACATATTAAATGGTATGGAATGTATAGTATAAATGATTTTTATAATAGGGAAGAAGCTTCTAAGAAGGGGATATTTGCAATCTCTAGAGTATGTGCTAAGAGTGTAACATTGCTATATATAGGACAAACCAAAAGAAGCTTTATACAAAAGATAAGGGAACTTAATAAGGAGTGGCCTTTCGATGAGAGCGAATTAAAGATTACATTAGGAATAATAGAATTTCCTAGTGGTGAAATTTACTCTGAAAAGAAGGTAAAAGAGATAAAATCCCTTTTGATTTTACGACATACCCCATTAGAAAACGAAACATCTTTATTATACTATAGAGGGAAATTTAATTTAAAAATTATAAATAAGGGAAGAAGAGGTTTAATTGTTAAAAAGCTTTCTACAGGAGATCTAATATGGACATAATTGGAATCACCTTTGAATAAAATTGAAGGTTTCTTAAGTGCAGAAGCTTATCAATTTTTAATGTATTAAACTATTTTGAATAACATATGTCAGATACTTGAAAAAACACAAATTTTATTATGATATGAAATCCTGTATGGAAAGTGTAGTTTATTTCTATTGTTTAATAAAAATATTAAGAATTTTAGGGATAATACATAAAGAGTAGAGGAGAAAGTAAACACGGAGGTTTGAAGAATGGGACAAGTAAGCAGATTTCAAGAAAAACAACAGAATCGTCGTCAAAAGGCAATTTTTAATATTGCATTTACTTTGGTATTAGTGACAGTTGGTATAGTGACATACCAGTTATTTACCGCTTCTAATACATCAAAGAAAGCAATTGCTCAAGAAAAGAAAGTAACAAAGATAGAAGAGAAGAAAACTGAAGATAAAGAAACAGCAAAGATAGAAGAGAAGAAAGCTGAAGATAAAGAAACAGCAAAGATAGAAGAGAAGAAAGCTGAAGATAAAGAAACAGCAAAGATAGAAGAGAAGAAAACTGAAGATAAAGAAACAGCAAAGATAGAAGAAAAGAAAACTGAAGATAAAGAGGCAGCACAGCTAGAAGAGAAATCAAAAACAGAAAAATCGGTAAAAACGAACGGAACTGAAAATAATGAGGAAGAAAAAACGACATCTCAAGAAAAGGGTTCTCAAACTAATCCTTCTTGGAAGCCAATTGGTACCGAGCAAGGAGCAAAACCTGAAATGAAATTTAAAGAAGGAACAGTAGATTGGAGTGAGATGAAAAAAGCAATTTCTTATGCTGTTGATGTTCCAGAGAGCCAATTGATTTTCGATTTTATTGGGAATAATGGTAATAATAAAGCCTACGGTAATGTACGAGATAAGCAAAATAATAAAAAATATAAGGTTAATATTGATTGGGTAGAAAATCAGGGGTGGAAACCAGTATCTGTACAAGTGGTAAGATAAATAATAGAAATGTAATGATGTAAATCAGCTGTCCATATGGACAGCTGATTATTTTTTTGCTTAGCGTATTTTTTTGAAAATGCTGGTAGTACCTCGTTGAGAAACATGAATTAAATCTATATTTTGTTTTATTTACCTCACTACTTTATCCATAATTTCTTTATATTTATAATAGTAATTAGTTTCAAATAAATAGTTGTACGGAAGAAAATGTTCCTTGTAAGTAGTAAGCATCCTTTGTAATTTTAATTTATAATTATTTATAAAAAAGAAAAGACACCCTAAGGTGCCTTCCTTCGACTTGAACCATCTTAATTTTAATAATATATTGGACTCCCATCCAAATATTATTTTACCATGTTAAATTGTTTTATTCATTGAGAAATATAGTTTCATTTTATACTTAAAAGAATTCTATAGGCTAGAACCACCTATTAATTAGGGGAAACTGACATGTTAAGCTAATATTATAATACTTCTAGAACGGAAATTTTGAGCAATATGTATACGAGCCACATATTAAAAAAAGACACTCTCAAGAGTGCCTCTCCTTAGCAGCCGAATCCGCCGCCCCAACAGCTAGCGCCAACGATGATTAATAAGATGAAGAGCACAACAAGTAAGGCAAATCCGCCGCCGAAACCACAGCCTCCACCACAACTACCGCCATAGCCCATATTAACTCCTCCTTCCATAAAGACCATTTATTAATGGATTTAATTTACTTTATGTTTTTAAGGATGAATGGAGCAGGTCCTTAAAAAATAAAAGGATTTTGGAAGTTAAAAAGAGTTGACGACCTTATTTTTGTCACCGGTATTTCGTCTGCTACATATTGTATTTTATTCTGTGTATTGGGGGAAGGAGGATCTTATGGCTAATTCTGAGATGATTTTACGTTTACTTACGGATTTAAAGATTGAACAACAATTGTTGAAAGAACAGTTAGAGAAAATGCAAACAGCTGTGACTATTCTTGAAGAAAAATCAGTGACGCTTAAAGAAAAACCAGCGACTCTTAAAGAAAAAACAATGACTCCTGAAGAAAAACCATCTGTTACAAAGCAAAGAGCTTTTTCTGGACGCCCAACATCTTTTCGTGATTGGAGAGCAGCTGCTCAAAAAAATTCATAAAATTATAAAAAAAGAAGACATCAATTAAGCTGTCTTCTTTTCTTATCCAATCCAAATGAGTTAAGAAGGTATATCCATATTGCTTTAAAAATAAGAAGAAAATAACGATTGTCGACTCCTATTTTAGTATAGCGTATAATAATCTATATATATATGTAATTTTACATAAATATATAGATTATATAATGTTAAGCATATATATTTTAGTTGTCTGTTATTTGTTTTAATTCATTTATTCTTATTATTTTTTAAGAGCCCCAGTAATGGGGCCTTTTTATAATTGTGTTAAAGTAGAAACCCCTCAAGCATAAGGAGGGGTTACATAACTAGGAAAATAGTTATTTGTGTTTAATGAGAGGAAGTTCAGGGTGTTGTTTCTGAATTTCTTCTAAATGATTTTCGCTTTTGCCTTTTAAAGTTTGATCGAAAAAGCTAGTTACTAGTTTATTAATCAGTTTGTAGTTTGTGGCTACATCTTCGCCAGGTTCATTAATAATAGGTGAAAATGCTGCTAAATCTGTAAAACTAGTATGGTTTGTTTTTGGAATTACCACTGTGTACACGCCCGGTTTTTCAATGGTTTTATTTCTTAAATAGACTATTTCCAATAATTCATTTGGGATTCCGGTTGTCTTTGGATTCTCAGCCTCTTTCATAAAATGAATCGTAGCTTCAGCATTCATCAACATGAATGGTTTTTGAGGACCGTCTTTAGGCATTGGATCGCCATACAATCCACCATCCATATTAATTGCAGCTTTAATACGCGTATCCTTCACTAACATTTGTGCGGCAGTTGCTCCACCAAAAGAGTGACCGAACATTCCAATTTTGTCATAGTCAATTAAGTCTGCAATAGTTTTAAAACTTTTATCGAAATTGCCTTCTATTACTTCATTTAAAACAAAAGTAGTATCCTGTTCCCATTTTTGAACTATGGTATTTAAGGCGGTAGGTGTATATTCAATTGGTATAGAGTCTACACGGTTTCCATTAGGGAAAATCGTTGTTGCTGCATATCCTGTAAAATTAAGAGCGATTACTACATAGCCTTGACTAGCTAATTCCTCTAACTGGAATGTATTTTGTTGACCATATAATCCCATCCCATGGCCGAATAAAAGGAGGGGGAATTTTTCTTTATCTTGAAGTGGCTTAGCATTCTGATAAGAATGTGTTTTTGTCAGCCCTAAATGTGTCGTTACGATATATGGAGCACCGTTTGTTACTGCCAATTGTTCAGCCAGCTCGTTTATGTTCTCAAAATAGGCAGAAGGCTTCCCTGATCCTTTTGCGGCAGGATAGTATACTTGTATCATTAACTCACGATTTCCATGATTATTTGGTACAGTGGTTTCTTTTCGATTTGTATCAATTAAATGAAAAGCTTTCGTTCCTACTGTATATTTTCCAGTAGGCTCTGGGAGTGTTATGATCGGAAAAAGTAAAGGTAATGTAAACATTGCGATAGCAGTTACGATAATTCCTAAACCTTTTAAAACTTTCATCACTAACTTTTTAGAAACGGCTGTAGTTTTTGGTTTCAAAAAAACTTGTAATGTTAAAACGAACAATAAGAAATAGGCGGGAATCATACGCCAGTTTGCACCAATTACAATGATGGTGGCAAATAATAATGCATAATTTATTAGTAAAAGGACTCCATTTTTTTTCGTCAAACCCCGTTTGATAAAGATGGGAATGATACTAGATAAAAGTAATACAGCAACAAAAATGATTTCTAACATTTTTAGCTCCTTTCCTAATCAATATAGATATAGATTGATAATTTACAACCTTCCCAATTATATAACTATAATTGATGATTGTATGCATGTAAGTAAGTTTAGAATGTTTTTATATGACATTAAAAAAGTACTCATACGAGTACTTTTTCTTAAATGAATTATTATTTATTTTTAAACCGTTCCCCATAAATGATAAACCATACCGATAACAAAAAATGCTAGTCCTACAAACAAAACGATTAAAGCAAGCACTCCATTTTTATTATGTTCCATAAAATTAGCTCCTTTTCATTTACTTATCTACAAAAAGCCTTTAGTCGTAATTATGGCTAAAGGCTTGGATCTTCATACTTTGTAGTTTATAAAAAAGTTGCACTTCTGTATTAATTTGGAATATGATTATTTAAAGAGAAGGTGATGAGTACATGCAGGACAAAAAACAATTCCCGCTTATATCTGGAAATCTCTCATTAGATTTAGTAAATACAGAGCTAGTTAGGCGTGGACAACGTTATGATTTATTAATAACAAATGAAGATGTATTAGAATGGCTACATGTAATAAAGGTTAGTCTTCCTTTTTGGAATGAAAAAACATTTATAAGGATTCAAGAGCGCACGAATCAAGTGACATCTATTATATTGGAAGTAAGAGAGGTACTGAGAAAACAGTTTGAGGTAATTGCTGATCAGCACGAAATTTCCAATGATTTTGTTACGTATTTAGAAACACAAATTGAGAAAGCACCATTTACATATAAAATCATTGAACAGCAGCTAGTATCTATCCCGGTTGGAGAAATCGAGGATGTACTCGCATCGTTAATTGCATTTGATGCTTTAACGTTAATAGCATCAAATAAGCTGATTTCCCTTAAAAGGTGTTCAAATCCTGACTGTGTTTTATTATTTATAGATAAGAGTGGGAAACGAAAATGGTGTTCTATGAAAATATGTGGGAACCGGAAAAAGGTAGCAAAATTTCAGGATCGAAAATTTGAAGAAGTCTAGAGAATCAACTTATAACAGTTGATTCTTTTTTTTTCTTCTTTAACTAACCTATAAAATTAATATTTACAGGTTAGTTATGTCGAGTTATAATTGTTGGTAAATAAAGGAGGAGAATGATGGATAATATAACAGCAACTAAGCAGGAAGATCCTCAACCAATAAGTGTACGATATTTTACAAAAATGAAAGGGAAAGGAAGAAGTCCATTACAAGTAAATATAAAGGACTCTTTAACAGGACTACTAGGGGGATTTTTAACAATTATTACCTTAACATATTTAACGAGCATAACCTCTACAGAATTATTAATGGCTCCATTTGGGGCGAGTTGTGTATTAGCGTTTGGAGTTTGGAATGCGCCATTATCTCAGCCGCGTAATATTATTGGAGGACATTTGATTTCAACTTTCATTGGTCTATCAATATATCATTTGTTTGGGAATGAATATTGGACAATTGCTTTAGCAGTGGGGATGGCAATAGCCGTTATGATGTTAACGAGAACGACGCACCCTCCGGCAGGGGCCGATCCGATTATCGTTATTTTAGGGGCAAATAGTTGGAGTTATTTAGTAACACCAGTTTTAATTGGCTCCGTTGTTATTGTAGTTATTGCTTTATTCATTAATAATATGAGTAGTAAAAGAAGCTATCCAACTTTTTGGATTTAGTTTATAAAGCGAAAAACAATTTAAGTAAGTATGTCGTTTTTACTATGTTTTAATTTTTTTATAGAAAAAAGCCTTTAGTCGTAATTATGACTAAAGACTCCATGTCTCAAACTTTTTAATTTAAAGAGAAAAGACACCTTAATGCGCCTTCCTCCGACTTGAACCATCTTAATTTTAATAATATGTATTGGACTCCCATCCGAATATTATTTTACCCCTCAGAACGAAAAATTGTGCTTACTTGCAATAAAAATCTCATTTTTTCGTTTTGGGGTGTTATAAAATCTTGAAGTTGATGGGCATAGGGTGGGACCCAAAACAGTACGATTTTATTTCAAAGACACAACGATTTTACTACACACTTTTTATTTATCCCACACTCTCATCTGCTAGTATTACTATTTTTTATTACTAATGTTGCCGTTTCACTCGGATGGCTAAGAGGAAAATGATGGCCATATGGAACAAAATCAACATTACCAAGATGCGATGGAGCAGAATAGGCTCTGTCATAATCCCCCCAAATAATGTGAAGATTATACTTTGTTACTTCATTGAAATCACCTTGATCGTTTTTCAGTAGTAAACTGTTAAGCTGAACCGTAGTATTTAAAATTCTAGGAGAAGTAAAACTGTTACTTATCTTTTCAATATAATGTTCAGGGATGCTCTCCATACTTTCAAACAAACCATTACTTAATAAATAACGCTCTATCAAATTAGTAGTTGCTAATTTTAATGTCCATTTGTTCATAAATTGAGGAACATTTAGTGATTTAGCATTTTTTTTAGCAACAGGTGGCTGAAGTAAAGTGATTGCATACTTCTTATCTATGTACTCTTGTACCAATGCTTCCAGAAGAATAAACGCACCGAATGAATGGCCAATTAGATGTGCACCATTCGTAGCTTTCTCCAATAACTTTTTCACTACATTCAAATAGATATCTAGAAGATTTTTCTCTCGTTTAAAAGGAGAACGTCCCAAACCTGGAAGATCCAAGATCCATATAGGTTGACCAGTTTTTTCATGAAGCTCTTGTGCTAAAGGAAATAAATCTTCTCCATCACTCAATAAACCATGTAATAAAATAAACGGTTTACCCTCTCCTTGTAATTGGTAAAGGGTAGTGTTATCGCATAATGTTCGTTTAAATAAATGATTATGCTGGCCATTTTGATACATCATTCGATAATCCAGATCAGCTACTACGGCAGGCAAAAATTTTATTACACTCGTCTTCTTAAACCAATCTCCTCCCATAATTTTTTTCGCTGAAACATTTGGGAAATTTTGTTTTGTAATAAAATTCAATCCATCAGAAGGAATTTTTGTTATTTTACTTACTCCACTATTCATAATTGCTTTCATAAGTGGCATTGGAACAGAGATTTTTGGTGCCCTCATATTCATACTTTCCGACATAATATTTAATAATTCAGCAATGTTCTGATCGTACTGTTTGTCTTCAACAAGTGTATATGTTTGAATAGTCGGTTGCTCCAATCTGAAAACCTGCATAATAAACTTCGCAAGCTCATCGTTTGAAATAAGTGGTAACCTATATCCCTTACCTCCAGGAATCATTGGCATGAGCCCTCTTCGCATACTCATCACAAGCAAACCTAATCCTGCTATCTGCTCTGTACTCCCTGTTTTACTACTACCGACTACAGTTGGCGGATTAATTACAGAAAGCGGATAACCTACTGCGGATGCCTGCTGACGGATATAGAGATCTGCTAAAAATTTTGTTCTCTCATATGGATTTTTTATTTTTAAATAATTGTTTCCTTCTGTAAACACATCAATTGCAATCTTGCTATTTTTATCATCAAAGGGACTCATATAACCTACAACATGAATAAATTGTTGCAAGCCCTTCAATTGATGAATACTTTTAGCTAATTCACTAATATGTTTGGCGCCATTTAAAAATACGGAAGCTGCCTCTTTACTTGTCGCTTGAATATCCATGGGGCCTCCTGCGTGAATAATCACATCCGTTTTCAATACCCTCTCCTTATCTTCAGCACTTAGACCTAAATCTATTTTCGTCAAATCACCTTCAATAAAGTGCATAACTTTCTTTTTTAAGCTGCCTCTTTCTTGAAAAAGGCGTATTGCTTTACTTTTCGACCTTACTAAAAGAAGAATTTTAACATCCTCTTTGGCTAATTCTTTCACTAATTGCTTTCCAACAAAGCCTGTTCCACCAGTTAAAAATACTGTTCTCATATAAAATCCCCTTTGTAGTACTAATTAGTACTAATTTGATGTAAAAAAAAAGCTTCTTTTATCGAAGCAATTTAAAAAAATGATCTGCTGTTTTCGTGATTACAGTTGCATCTTTCAATGTTTCTGAAATAAATAACGCTCCCTCAAGATTTGTAATAAAAAGTGATGCAACCTCATCAATATGAATCGTATTTCTGAATTCTCCATTCTCTACCCCTTGTTTAAGTAATAGAGAAACTTTCTCTTGTAATCCTGTAAAAAAAAGACCTATTTTTTCTTTTATTTGCGTGGCCTGTGTAGGACTTTGAATATAAAGAGTAATAAATGGACAGCTCCCCTTATACTCTCTCGACTGAACTCCTTGTGATAATTGCTTTAAAAACAGTTGGATACGATCTTCAACTAAAAATTGGTTCTGAGAAAGTACGTCATCAATTGCAGATTGATACATTTCAATCCAATAATCAACGACTTCTTCTAATAATTGTTCCTTATTAGAAAAGTGATAATACACATTAGACTTTGAAACTTTGCTTACACGTACTAATTCATCCATACTTGTATAAGCAAACCCTTTTTCTAAAAATAATGTTGCAGCTACTTCAATCACACGTTTTTGATTAATTAATTTTACCTTTGTCATAACTAGAACTATATAGTACTAATTTAAATATTGCAAGTATTTATGTTAATTTTAAAAAAATTTCCACTAACATTGATTTTACTGCAAAAAAAATCTTATTTTGAATAAAGTTGAACTGAACCCCGAAATTGTTAATTTATTATCGTCTAATAGGGGTCACCATATATGCCCATCAACTTAAGAAAAAGAAATGCCCCCAAAACGAAAAAATGAGCACCTTCTCAGAATAACTATCTGTAGAGAAAGAAAATTTTAATTTAGGGGGATATGAAAATATTAGCTTGATGATGATGGGGTAGTACCAACGAGTCGCTTAGAATTGTAAATCTGTCTTTTCATAATCCTACTCCATAAAGAAAAGACACCCTAAAGTGCCTTTTATCGATTTGAATTATTTATTGTATGTAGTTCATATTCGTTAGCATAAAACTCTTTTATTAGTTTTATTTCATTCGTATCTGGATTAAACTTAAATATTTTAATTTGATTAGATTCGTCTTTGTATGCAAATGTATACTCACCAACTTGGGTCATATTGCTGGTATTTAAGATAGGATCGCTACCGTGATCAGTAATTTCCACAGTTTTCTCACGATCCCAAAACGCGATGACAATAATCAAAATGATGAGGTATACACGTATGAAACGTAGTTCTCTTGCAACAGGATGTTCCATCTGTTAGTTTCCTTTACTGTTTGATAGAGTCTGTTTATAAAAGAGATAATTGCAATGAATATAAATAAAAAAGACACCGTAAAGTGTCTTTTTTATTTTAGTTATGCGCATTACTTAATAAGACGCTAGTTCCTCAGTCTGGCTATGAGTAACTATGTAGGGTAATTCTATTATAACATTTTAACCAGTAATGGGTCTATATGGAATTTTATTGATTTTCTTTTTGATTATTCAGAATGACTTACCAAGTATTTGGATGAGGAAAGCAGTGAGACAGAAGCGACTAAACTTGTTTTAGAAGAGTGTCTTCTTTTTTGTATCATTGTGAGTAAAGTGTAGAGTTATATTTCCCTTTACACGAAGATAACGGTATACTATAGTTAAGTTAAGTAAACTTAACTATTAAGCGAAACGAAATAAAAGCATGGAGGAATAACGCTATGACTAGAACTTATAAAGAAGTAATTAATGAAATGAACCGAGCTTATAATGAATTCTACATTTTACTATTTCAGGAGTTAAAAGATGAGTTCGGTCTTACAGGACAGCAAGAGAGCATGCTATTTCATATTAATTTAAATGAAAACACGACAGCAAATCACATTGCGACTACCTTTAATGTATCCAAAAGTGCCGTTAGCCAAGTTTTATCGAAATTGGAGAAACAGAAGATGATTTCAAAACAAGTAAACCCTAATAATAAAAGGGAGTATTTTCTTACACTTGGTCCAAACGGTAGTAAGTATATAGAGCGGTTGTCTGAGTTAGATGATGTATTAATTGAGAAATACTTTTCTAAAATCGATATAAATGCCCTAGAGCAAATGACAGAGACGTTAACGAAAATAAATAAAGTGATATTGGAAGAAAAGCAGAAGGATCTTGATTGTAATGAGTAAGAACTTAGATGAAGCAATTAGTAGAAAGGAGGGGAAGCATGTGATGAGTTACATACCAAATATGATTACGATAGCAAATTTTGTGTGTGGGCTTTTGGCTATTCATGCTGTTTTCGTTGACGATATGTACGGTGCAGTTATGTTCATTATTACAGGTATGGTCCTTGATTTGTTTGATGGCATGGTCGCTCGGAAACTTGATTGTGTTTCAGAAATTGGTGGAGAGTTGGACTCATTTGCGGATTTAGTTACTTTTGGTGTGGCACCATCTATTCTTGCATATAATGCCTCGTTAAAAGATTTGCAGTCTATCGGGATGATATGCGCGCTCGCTTATAGTATTTGCGGAATGCTTCGGCTTGCGAGATTTAACACACAGCAAAGCAAACTCCCGACATTTATCGGAATGCCGATTCCATTCGCGGCAATGTGTCTCCTTATTTTATGTTTTTTAAAGAATCCAGTTTCCGTGGTGTTTGGTACATGCGTACTCGCTTATTTAATGGTGAGCAAAATCAAATTCCCTCATTTAAAAAAAGATATAGCTGAAAGCTTGAAGCTTGGAAGATTGGATTGATGATACGGAACTACAATGAGAAAGATAAAGGAGAATAAAATGATTCGTATGGCATTAAGATCATTCAACATACAAATGTATTGTTTGCTAGGCGTAATGTTATTGGGATGGCTCGTGACACCTTTTTCAGCCCAGTTTGTCGGGATAAGCATTGGCCTTTTGGTGAGTATGTACTGCGCCTGGATTTTAGGAAGGCGTATTGAAAAGTTTGGAGATAGCATTGTAAAAAAAGAAAAAGCACCGATGCTCGGAATGATAAATCGGTTCGCAGCGGCAATACTTGGCGCGATTATTATGTATGAAATTGAACATCATGAATTCATGTGGACATTTGCAGCTGGAATTATGGGTGGGTATTTCTTGATTATTATTAATTTTGGGTATTACAGTATGAGGGATGCGAAGGAATAGAGTGAAAACTAAGTTTAAGCATACTGTTGCCTAACAATGAATAGCGGATTATTAAGAAGAGCAATAATTAAACCCAACATAAGATTTAAGAAAAATTTTATATTTACCCCACTTTTTATTTTAAAAGTTTTTCCTATCCTATAAACAAGTTACATCAAGGAGGAGACTGAAAATGAAGAAGTGGGGATTTTATATTTTTAATATATTCCCTATATTCGAAGACAAAGTAGAAGATTAAATATATGAACAAAGTACCAGTTCTTGAACTATGTTCTAAAATAATAGATGAAAATGTAAAGTTAGGGGATTCCACATGCATACAGGAGTTTTGATGAGTTATTTATATACTTATTTTTTTACTATTATGTTTTGTATTATGTTTCAAATTGGATTTTATTTTAAAGCGAAAAGAAACATATCTATTCGGCATTTTCTATGGGTATATATTTTTCTATTCTATCTTTCGCTAGTGTATAAGGTGACGCAGATTGCGACTGTATGGGATATAAGTAGATATGAAACGTGGATTCGTGTAAATCAAATCAATTTGACTCTATTTGATACGGCGGGTAGTACTACGTATCTTTTGAACATCGTACTGTTTATGCCATTAGGTTTTTTATTGCCGACTATTTGGCCGCAGTTTAAAAAAATGAAAAACACCGTATGCGCGGGATTCTTTTTTTCATTGGCAATTGAGTTAAATCAATTACTAAATAATAGAATTACAGATATTGATGATTTATTTACGAACACCCTCGGGGCGATTATTGGGTATTTATTATATAGCGTTTTATTTAAAATGATATGTAAAAGAGATGAAAAAAAGTTTGATACGAATTCTTCTCTAGTCATAAAATACGAGGCTGTTTTTTGTTTAGTGTGTTCATTTGTAGGTGCGATGTTAATTTATTATCCAGCTTTATTTGGAAGACCTGTAATTATTCAGTGAGGTGATTAAGAATTTCTTGTTAACGCCTGTACGATATTTCAATTTGCAAAAAGCCTTTAACACGTTATAGTTAAAGGCTTTTATCATCATAATTTTTACTTACCAATTACCCACTCTAACATCCGCCTTCAACCACTTCACCCAATCCAAGTCCTCTACTTTAAGCAAACTAAGCGAAACACCCTTCATATCTAAAGAAGTCAACAGCGTACCAACCTTTACGAATGTAACTTGCAATCCTTCAAGTTCACACAAACGGCGAATGTCGTTTGCGAAAATGTATTGTTCCATTAATGGTGTCGCACCGAGTCCGTTAATAAGGATGGCGAAGTTGTCGCCTTTTCTCCAACGATAAATGCTTTTTAGTTTGTTCATCAGTTCAATCGCTAATATTTCAGAAGAGGACAGCGATTCTTTGCGGTAACCTTTTTCACCGTGAATACCGACGCCGTAAAAGACTTCATCTTCGTTTAATGTGAATGAAGCTTGTCCTTTCACTGGATCGTTGGCAGGTGAAAGGGCGACTCCTAATGTGTGTAAGTTTTCAGTGATAGAACGGCCGAGTGCAGTCAGTTCTTCTAAAGAATGTCCTTCAAGAGCGGCTGCACCAAGTATTTTTTGAATGAAAACAGTACCAGCGACGCCGCGTCTTCTTTTATTAAAGGAAACATCATCTTCAATTGAAACGTCGTCATTTACGATGATGTGGTCAATTTTTCTTCCTTCTTCTTTAGCAATTTGCTTTGCCGCTAGAAAGTTTTCAACGTCATCTTTAAAGTTTTTAATGATGAATAAAATACTTTTATCTTTCGGCATAAGGCGAGTTGCCATTATAATTTGTTCTACTGTAGGCGGAGTGAAAATGCTGCCGTTTACGGCCGCTGTAAGCATTCCTTTTCCTACATAGCCAATATCAGCAGGCTCATGTCCGCTACCACCGCCGCTTATAATAGCGACGTCTTGCTTCATTTTTTGGATATCTTTTACATAAATGATGTTATGTGTTTCGTCGTAATTTACTTTGTCATTATGTTCAAAATAAAAGCCATGCAGCATATCTTGAACGATATTTTGTACATCATTCATAATCTTTTTCATTGCTTTTGCCACCCTTTAATTACTTTGCTGATTGCTCCAGTAATAGTAGTAATTGATTGTTTATCATATTTTTCATGAGAGAAGACATAATGGAAGGATCTACTTCGCATTTGCTTTCAATCCAATCTTTTATCGTTCCGGCGAAGCCGTGACTATAAAAGGAGGCAATCGTATTTTTTGTCTCATCAGAAAGGCTGAATCCACAGCTCACAGATAATTCATCAATAATCTTCATATATAAGTTTTTCGTATGCTCAAATAAATAGTGATTAAACGAGTTTTGTTCAATAACTTTAAAAGCATTTCGGTAAAACTTTTGATTTTCATAAAAGTAATCAAATAATAAATCAAAAATGTTTTCCCACGTTTCATAGTCAAGAAAATCGATAATGTTCTCTTTCGTTTCTTCTCTATAAATCCAGCTTAATAGTTCAAATTTATCTTTAAAATGATAATAAAAAGTTTGCCTACGCATTTGACAGTGTAACATAATATCGCTCACTGATATTTTATGAAACGACTCTGTTTCCATTAAATACTTCAATGAGTTCGCGATTATCTTTTTAGAAATTATAGAAGAGGTCATCTCAATCATCCCTAGAATGTTAGTAATATGAAAATCCTACCCATAAATGAGAACGGTGTCTTTAGACAGATTGTCCATTTTGTCCGTTTACTATAAAACGCTTTCATTTTAACATGGATAGTAAGAAGAAGATTTCAAATATATCACAATATATTAAAGGAATTGAGGGATAATCACAATGAAAAAGATTATAAACAAACCAGAAACATTAGTAATGGAAATGTGTAACGGAATGGTTATGGCTCACCCAGAGCTTGAACTTTTGAAAAAATATAAAGTTATTAAGAAGAAAGAAATGAACGAAAACAAAGTAACGTTAATTAGTGGCGGCGGTAGTGGCCATGAGCCGGCACATGCAGGATTAGTCGGAAAAGGAATGTTAGATGCGGCGGTGTGCGGAGATGTTTTTGCTTCTCCTTCACAAATTCAGGTATACCAAGCAATTAAAGAAACAGCTAGTAAAAAAGGAACGTTATTAATTATTAAAAATTACAGCGGCGATATTATGAATTTCAAAAACGGAGCTCATTTAGCGACGGAAGATGGAATTGAAGTCGACTACGTAAAAGTGGACGATGATATTGCGGTAGAAGATAGTCTGTATACAGTAGGACGCCGCGGCGTTGCAGGAGTTATTTTAGTTCATAAAATTGCCGGCGCAGCAGCGGAAGCAGGGATGGATTTAGGAGCGGTGAAAGCTGTAGCGGAAAAAGCAGCTGCTAACGTGCGCACAATCGGTTTAGCATTAACTTCTTGTACCGTTCCAGCGAGTGGATCACCTACTTTCACACTTGCGGAAGATGAAATGGAATACGGCGTAGGTATTCACGGCGAACCAGGAATTAAACGTGAAAAAATGTTGTCAGCAGATGAACTAGCGAACCGTATGACAAACGATCTTGTAAAAGATTTAGGAGTAAAAGAAGGCGAAGAAATTGCACTTCTAGTTAACGGTTTTGGCGGAACACCACTGCAAGAGCTCTACTTATTTAACAACGCAGTTACGAGAGAACTAGCTGCAAGAAACATTAAAATTAATAGAGTATTTGTCGGTAACTATATGACGAGTATTGATATGGCTGGTATGTCTTTAACGGTAATGAAGTTAGATGAAGAGCTAAAAACATTACTATCAAAAGAATGTAATACACCCGCGTTTAAAGTAGACGGTCCAGTTGAAAGTGTAGAGTATGTAAATGTACTGGAAGAGACCGAAGAGAAGGAAGTTTCCTTTGAACTAGAAACTGCGGAAGAACACGCTGTTATTAAAAATAATGTCATTACATTAAACAACATGATTTATCTCGTTGATAAAATGAGCGATATTATTATTAAAAATGAAGTACCGTTCTGTGAGCTAGATACGCATGCTGGTGACGGCGACTTCGGAATGAGTGTAGCAAAAGGATTTAAGCAATTAAAACGTGAGTGGCATTCGATTGTAGATCAAGAGAACGTAACGATCGGATTATTCCTTGACGGTTGTTCTATGATTATTATGGAACATTGCGGCGGCGCTTCTGGTCCAATTTGGGGCGGAGCATTCCGCGCAGCTAGTAAAGCAGCAGGCGAGAAGCGTGAGTTAACAGTGAAAGAATTCGCTGCAATGCTGCAAGCAGCATTGCAAGGCATCCAATCGATCGGTGAAAGATCATTCGGCAGAGGAGCAGTAGTTGGTGACAAAACACTTGTTGACGCGCTTGCTCCATGTGTAGATTCTTGGTTAGATAGCGCCTCAAACGAAGTAGACGTAAAAACTGCCTTTGAAAAAGGTGCAGAAGCAGCGGTTAAAGGAGCAGAGTACACGAAAGAAATCGTAGCTCGCATGGGCCGCGCTGGTACAGTTGGCGAAAGAAGTTTAGGATACCCTGATGCAGGTGCACATGCGCTTGGGGTTATCTTTACGGAGATTGCGGGTAGTTTGAAATAGGAATTGGAAAGTCCCTCTGCCTTAAGGTGGAGGGACTTTTCTATAATTGATTAATATATAATTTCGTTAGATGTTTTCTCTGTAAAGATATGTATGTTTATAAATACTAAGATAATAGTTTTAAAAGAAGAAACGTGAGTTCCTATAAATAGGGAGTTTAGGTTGTTTAATTGTGTTTTGGAAAACTTCTCAATTGATAAAAAGTACTTCAAAAGGAATAAATTAATAATGGAAGATATGAAGGAACGGGGAAAAAAAGATAGAAAAGAAGTTAGAGCTAAGGGATGATAATCTTATGAAGATGGTCAGGGAGATTCACGATGCTAAACGTACTAATGTATCAGCTCAGGAAGAAATAGCGGCAGCCAAGTTTAAGATTTTGGAAATGAGTATCATTTTTTACTTGTAGGGTATTTTACTGTTTTCGCTCAAATGGATTGTCTTATACATCTAAGTTGTTTCTACATAAATATCTGTAATCTCACCTATTACTATATCTTAAAAAAATTTGCAACAGTACCAATAAAGCGTTATAAAAAGTATTTAAAATAATAACAAATAGGTATAATGATTCCCACTATAGAAAATACAATACTTCCTAAATTAAATGCAGAAAGTTTCGCACGATGAACTTGAATTTCACCTAAATCTACCCCTCCACTAAAATGCTTATCCATAACTTTAGCGACGTTTTGTTGTTGATTAACAAAATAAGGTATTAGCCATATACAGCAGAACAAAATAATACTACCAAAAAAGAGTGTGTCAATAATTGAAGCTTTCCAATTTAATGAAGTAATGACTATGAGAACAAATTCTCCCACCATAACAATTATCATAGTTCCTACATATCTGGTTTTTTCAGAAACGTTTTTAAATACAGTCTCGTCCATAATTTTTTCTATTTTAGTCCATATTACACTGATTAACACGATTAGGCTAATTAAGAAAATAGTAAATAAGGCTTTAACTAAAAGATACTCAAACACTACCGACACCACCTAGTAATTTCTAAATTAGAATATAAAGTTGATTTTTTTAACTCTATCAAAAGATTAAATTCAATAATCTATTAACTAGCTTATCGAAAAATTTATTGATTTAAAGATACAACGCTATATGTATTAGTTATATAGGATAAGATCTCCCAAAATTCCTTTTCTAATATATATATCTTCTAATCATTGTTGGACTTCAATTGTCTAAATATTTTATTTAGCACTTTATATCAGTTAACGATTAGAATTTTCTGAATTAAAACTCCTTGATATATGTTAAGAACATAATTATTATTATGATATTTCGATGTGATTGCTGCTAATGCTTTATCTTCAAGGGGAAATATAAGGTTTTCGTTACCATAATACTAATAATGACCTAACAAATTGAATGGTTACCATAAAATACTAAAAATGCCCCCTCAGCAATTTACAGTATAGTACACTTTTAGGAAAAATGGAATATCAAAATATTTTATTATTAACAATAATGAGAATTTTTATAACGATTATAATTATTGTTCGGATTAAAGATAACTCATTTTTGGTGATCTGTATTCATTTTTTCTAGAGTTTATATTAACTTAGAAAACTTTGTAACAGAACCATAAATAAGATCAAATATCATAAGTTTTTTATTTTTTATACAGTAACCATGTGTCAGCCAGTCCCCTTTTTAATTTAGAATATTCTGTTATTTTTTATCAATTTATAATTGCGGGGTGAATTGTTATATAATTTGCGGAATTATGGTAATATTTAGGTAAAAAGAAGTGGTTGAGGAGGACGTAGTGATATGAGCACAAATATTTTAATGCATGAAGCAGTTATGCAACAACTTAATGATTTTTATCAAATGATGTTGTCGCAGCAAATTATAAAAGCAACTGAATTAAAGAAATAGATGAAAAAATTGAACAGATTAAACATGCAGAAGAAAAAGAAAATCAAAATCAAAATTTATTATTATATTATTCTTTACTAGACCTAAAATATAGAATGCTAACTGATCGAGTAAGTATTCGAAAAGATAGTTTTGAAGCAATTGATACATTCGATGAATCGACAGATACACTCACAACTTATTACTATCATTCTTTTAAAGCAGAACATGCTTTAATGTTTAGTAACTATAATGAAGCCCGAAGACAATATGAAGAAGCTGAGAGCCTATTAGAACATATTTCTGACGAATTAGAGCATGCAGAGTTTTATCAAAAATATGCGGTGTTAAATCATCATATGTCTAGTATGCTAATATCTATTGAATACGCAAATAAAGCGAAAGAAATCTTTGAAAGACATGCTGGATACGAGGTGAAAGTCGCTTCTTGTGAAAACACACTAGGGACAGCTTGTATATTCTTAAAGCAATTTGAAAAAGCGGAAGAACATTTGAATCGTTCCATTGATCTTTTGCAAAAACATAATGTGGAAAAATTGATTTTAGTAGTAAGGCATAATTTAGGATTATTATACGCAACTCAAAACTTATCTACATTAGCGATTCGTCATTTATCAGAAGTGACAGAGAAGAATCCTGCCCATTTTAAAGCATTGTTCTTACAAGCACGTGAACACTATAAGCTAAGAGAAATAAATATTGCAAAAGAACTTATTGAAAAAGGATTAGCAGTTTGTATAGAATTAGGAAATGAAGAGTATGTATATCATTTCAATATTTTACGTTCTCTTAATGAAGATGAAGCAATTGAACTCTTAGAAGAAGAAGTGGAAAAAAGTATTTCTTACTTCGAAAAGCAGGATTTATGGGATTTCGTAGAAGAATATGCAGAAGTATTAGCGGTTCGCTTCCGCAAATTGAATAAGCATGAAAAAGTTAGTGATTATTTCAATGTATGTTACGAAGCGAAACAAAAATTACTAAGAAAAGGGGCGTTAAAATAATGAAGAAGCTTATATTAGCGGCGTTAGGATTAGTGATAACATTATCATTTAGTAACAATACAGGTGATACACAACATGCTCTAAAAAAGGAAGAAATTATACAATACTCACATGCTGATCATTTTTAATTGCTAATTAACAAAGGGACTCCATAATTGGAGTCCCTTTGTTAATGCGGTAACGATTTAGTTTATCTGATTATAAAAATGCAAAGGGTTTCTAAATTTGCAGAGGTAATTATTTGTTAATCTTTTAAAACTTTGGCTTAGTAATACCGAGGGTTATTATAAATATATTAATCATATAATTTGTCCATATCAAAATGAACGTTTTTTGCATCTAATATATTGTAAATATATTTTATTTTGAAAGAATGTGATTATATGGCTTATAAATCTACGGGAGTGTTTCGAGTTCCAGTTTCTAGAAATGGGATTATTCCAACTGCTCTCAACATTATGTTAAACAATGATTCACGTTGCCATACTAGTAATGTAACGGTAACTGTTAAGAGAAGCCGAAACACTTTTTTCCCAACTCAAAATGAATTAGTTGAAATCTCTCGTACTTTTGTTTCTTTAGAACCAAACAGAACAACTAAGATTGTGTTGTTTACTCCAGAATTCCAAGTAGAAGATTTCCTTGATGTCATCATTAGTGGAAATAGAGAGGATGTTAAGGATGTTCTTGTATATTCTTTCTTAGCAGATTCAGTAGGTCATAATCTGCCATCTACTGTTTTCAGAAATGCAGAATACACTTTTGCTTGCTGACACCGTGATGATGTATTCTTTACTGTCGTATATCTGAATTGAAATGTTACAAATAGCACTTCACGGCATACAATCTATCGGTGAAAGATCGTTCGGCAGAGGAGCGGTAGTTGGTGAAAGAAGTTAAGGATATCTAGATGCAAGTGCGTATGCGCTTTGGGTTATCTTTACCGAGATTGCGAGTAGTTTGAAATAGAAATTAGAAGATACCTTCTACCTTAAGGTGGAGGGAGGGTCTTAATATTGTTTTTTGATATATATTGCTAAATATGTTCCCATAATTCATTCTATTGTATTGAGAATAATGTCATCTACATCAAAAAAACGGCTTATAAAAGGAATTAGTATTTGAAGGAGTTCCACCTCAAACATACTCCTATGCATATAAGTATGTTTGAGGTGGATTTATTAGCGAATTTTATATATAGCATGAATGAAAATGAGATAAATAAAACAATATTCCCTATTATGTTTTTAAGAATTAATTGAGCAGGTCCTTGTAAAAATAAAGAAAAGACACCAAAAGGTGCCTTCCGCCGGCTTAAATTATTTTAATATTATCGATCTAAGTTTAAAAGCTATAGGGATTTTTTCTGTGGGTTTTGTAAGTAGTTTTTACGAAATTATGAGTGTTTTTTATTTTGTATTTCAATAAGTTCATCTGGTATCACTTTTGTATAATATTCTTTTTCTGTTAGTTCAAATATAAATAATGCTTTTTTCCAGTTATAAATAACCTCTTCTACATTATGTTGTTTAATTTTTAATAAACACTGCACTGACCTTTTAAATAGAATAGTTCACCTAGTAGGTATAAAGTATTTAGATTAATTGCTAATTTGATACCTTTATCAATGTACTTTATTGCCTCTTCATGTTGATATGTGAAGTCGAAACATTTTGCTAAATTTAACATGAGTTTTAATTTAATTTCTTTATCTCTAGGAAAATCTAGCTTATTAAAATTAGTTAAACATTTTTTGAATATATTAATACTTTTTTCATATTCTTTATTTTCCGCATAAAATATAGCCATTGTTTGCATAATATCTATTTCTCTTTCTGATAAAAAATCAGAATTAGTTAAAGTCAGTTTTAATGCATTATTTAAAAAATCTAAAGCAGTTTTTATTGATTTATCCACCACAAATATAGCAATTGCTTCATGCCATATTAGAAATTGTTTCTCATCTTTTGTTTGAAAATTATTTAAGTTTTTCTCTTTTTTTACTATTTCATAAAGTTCTTTATATTGTTTTTGTTTTAAGCAATCTTTTATTACATATTTTAATCTTTTGTTTTGAGTTAGTGCAAATATGTTATTTGGATCAATACCAAGTCTTTCTGATAATTGATATAACAATATACTAGATGGATAAATCATACCTTTTTCAATCTTACTAATTTGACTTTGTGAACATATTCCATGACATAATTCGGATTGTGATATATTTTTTTTAATTCTAAGTTCTTTAATGGTAATACCCAAATCGTTAAATTCCATTTTGCCACCTACTATTTAGCACTTTATTAATATAAGAACATTCTCTAACCTTAATGTAATGTAAAATTAATATAGTTGCAATTATTGTTTTAAAGGGCTTATCGTTTCTATAAGATGGTGAGATTTTTTTATGTAAAAAAAGAAACCAAAAGGTGCCTTTCGCCGACTTGGACCACGTTCATTTAATATAAACCTATCTGTATTTTCACATGCTCATCTAATAATCCCTCTATATTCCATTTGATAAAATAAAATCCTAATATTACCAATGATTAAATAAATATTTCTATATATTCAAGATATTTACATAAATTACAAAAGTGATACATTTAAGTTGTAATCAATAAAAACTATTAAAGGGGGATTTATTATGTTCAAGAAATTAGTAGTAGGAGCGTTAGCAACAGGTATTGCATTAACAGGAGGAATTGGTGCAGCTTCAGCTGATACACAAAAAGCTGTGAGCTCTCCGAAGCAAGCAACATGCTCAATTCCTTATGAGTACTCTAATGGGAAATTCAAAAGAACTCTTTATTACTCAAATGGAGTATATGCTAATAGTTTTAATGAAAATGTTTGTGGCGGGACGATTACGTGGTATTTAAAACATGTTCAAAATGGAGTTGCTTTTTACGAAGGTAATTTAAAATAGTAGATTTTTTGAACCTCATTTATTGAGGTTCCTTTATTTTTAGTTTTTAAACTGATTCTCTATAAAAAAGACACCCTAAGGTGCCTTCTTGAGATTTGCTCCATTGTAATATGGTATTGGATGCCAGTCCAATTATTATTTTACCACCTTAAATAGTTTCGGTTATTGAGAAAAAAGACAACTCATTATTTGAATGCAAAAAGTCCTAGGGGGACTAGGACTTTTTGCTAGAATGAATATGATTTAAAAAAGGACTTATATAACGTAACATATGAATGTTTCGTAAATGTATCAAAAAAATGAACAAAAAAGTTATTTTAAATAAAAAAAGCTCCGCGATAAAAGCTGCGGAGCTTCATAAGGTCGAGTTATGTCGTACTCACAAGGGATTTTAACATGAATGTTGTGGTAAAAATACTGGTAAATTTATCCCGTAAAATCCCGATTGGTTTAACTAATAATCAGTGGGGGATGAATAAAACTCCCACTGATTAAAGTTTCACTTCATTCGAAGGAATTCATGTTTTATAAATTAGATTATGAGAGTTGATATTCTCCATATTGACCAGAAAAGAACTAAAAATTCTAGTGAAATTCCAAGTGTTCGTTTCCTAGTTTTTTGAAATTCTTTTATTAAATAGCCAACAGCACTAATTGCTATAAGAATGAAAAGAATAAGTTCGAGTGTAACTGGCATTTTATCTACCCCTAATACATTAATTTATTATATAAAGATTATAAGATATTTTTGTGGCTAGTAGTGAAAAATTTAATAAAACTATCTCTAATGGAGTTTTGTTTGAACTTCTAAAAGAATTTGTGAAAACCATTGTACGTAAAGTTTCTGCGTATGTTTTAGGAAACAAATTTTAGAAAAAGATAACAAAAAAACCACTCCTCATCGTTGTCGGAAGCAAAAGGGTGGGTTTTGTAAAAAATAAATGAGCCCTAATGAATATAATGTACAAAAGAAAAGACACCCAAAGGTGTTTTACTCCGACTTGATAACAACATTTTATGTATTAAAGGTCATCAAAAAATGTTGTATTTGAAACACGTGACGTTCCATTAATATATTATAAATTTAGTATAATTATATATTGAATATAAAATTTAGAAAGTTGGTGGGAATAATAAAATACATAAAATCCTTATTAAAAAAGAAGCTCTAGGATTAGGGGGCTAGGGCTTCCTGTGTTGGTATATCTCGCACGACATTATAAAAAGAAAAGAACTTAATGAAGATAACAGAGAAATGTTTCGTAAATGTATCAAAAAAATGAACAAAAAAGTTATTTTAAAAAGAAGAGCAACTAGCAAAAATTAGATACTGATGTATAAGAAAGGAATAGATTGATAATTTAATATACAAAATACAAGATATGAAATATTGCATATCTTGTATTTCATATTACATTTAACCCAATCATGCCTTGAATGGAGAGGGTTTAAAAGAAATATAATAATCTAAATTGTTTGTCGATTAATATGGTAAATTATAGATAAATAAAGAAATTTATGTTAATGTACTTATGGTAATATATTGTTAAAAAAAGGAAGAGGTGAAAAGTTTATATGTTTAAAAAAGGCGTATCATTGCTATTGATTCTCATTCTATCTATTTCTACATTTAGTATAGTAACTCACGCTGCTAGTAGTTCAGAATATGTGAATCAATCATTCTATGGGTATAAGGAGCCATCTTTTAATTCAGCTAAAACAAATGGTGGGTCAGAGTATGGTGCTCAAAATGTAGGAGTAGTGGAAAAAAGAGATAATGGCTGGTGGAAGATTGAAACATGGGAAGGTCCAGTTTGGATTAACTTAAATGGGGAAGAACGTGTCATGGGAGATTTCTATGCATATGATGAACCTTCTCTCTCATCAAAGGTTGCGAATGCTGGAGCGAAGTACGGACGACAAACATTTAGAATAGTAGATGGAACAACAGATGGTTGGCTTAAATTTAAGACGTGGGAAGGCGATAAGTGGATGAATCCTGCGGCTGAACAAATTACCGTCAACAAAACGATTTATGCATATAATGAGCCTTCATTTAATGCAAAGAAAGCAAATTATGGAGCACCATTTAACCCACAAAATTGGGGAGTAGTAGAAAAAAAAGAAAATGGCTGGATGAAAGTAAGTACTTATGAAGGTTATAAGTGGATCAATCCAGATGGAGAAGAAAGATTCATAAACAAATCATTCTATGCGTATAACGAAGCTTCATTTAATGCAGCAAAAGCAAATGCTGGAGCATTATATAATCCGCAGAATTTTAGAGTTGTGGATGGGACACCTAATGGATGGTTAAAGGTTAAAACATGGGAAGGCGAGAAATGGCTGAATCTAGATGGAGAAGAAAGATTTATAAATAAATCATTCTATGCATATAATGAACCTTCATTTAGTTCAGCAAAATCAAACGCTGGAGCATTATATAGTCCGCAGAATTTTAGAATAATAGATGGGACAACTAGTGGATGGTTGAAGATTAAAACATGGGAAGGCGACAAGTGGATTAATCTTAACCAAACAGATTCTGGTAATTCTGGAGTAGTTGATCTTGCTTTAAAACAATTAGGAAAACCATATGTATTTGGAAATAGTGGACCTAATTCATTTGATTGTAGCGGTTTTATTTATTATGTATTTAAAAATAATGGATACAATATTGGAAGAACAAGCGTAGCTGGATATTGGGGAATGGTTACAAAAATAAGTGATCCTCAACCAGGAGATTTAGTATTCTTACAGAATACATATAAAGCGGGTCCTTCTCATTTAGGAATATATTTAGGGAATGGTGAATATATTCATGCTGCTGACGAAACAACAGGTGTAATTAAAAGTAAGATAAATAGTTCATACACTCAAAAGCACTTCTTGGGGTATGCTAGATTTTCAAAATAATTAAATTGGATTCAATAAAAAGACAGTTATCTATGGATAGCTGTCTTTTTATTATTTGTGTTGACTTGACTACTTATATATATTCACAAGCGAAACAACATAATATTAATACGGAAAAATATATTAATATGAATTTTTGCATATTTTAAAATTCAATATATCCCTCAAAAACTTTTAATTGTATAATATATTTTGTCATATTTTTAGATTTTTCGACATAAACCAACAAAAATAGAGAACGTATTGGGAGAAGACATTATGTATACAAAATTATTAAAATCAATTACATCATTATCACTTATTGGTGGTGCGTTGTTATATACAAATGGCAGTGATGTGAAAGCTGCTGAAGTGGGTGTTTTTTCTGATGTGCCGACATCACATTGGTCATATCCTGCAATTAAAGATTTAGCGAGTAAGAATATTATTTCCGGTTATGGAAATGGGATATTTGGTTTTGGAGATGTTGCGACAAGGGAGCAAGTTGCGGCTTTAATTTATCGAGTGTTAGTACCGAATAAACAAGGCGGTTCGTTTAGTAATGATGGAACTCGTTTCGTATTAAAGGATGGGTCTACGTTTAAAAATCCTTACGGTGATATTAATCAAAGTTCTACAATGTTCCCAGAAGAGGTATTAACTTTAACAAATTTAGGAGTTTTTAAAGGTGATGAAAATGGCCAATTTAGACCGAAAGCTTCTGTGAGTCGTGCGGAAATGGCACAAATTCTTACAAATGCTTTCCATCTTGCGGCAAAACAAAAACATACCTTTAAAGATGTTCCAAATCCGTTTTGGGCAGAAAACGCAATTAGTGCAGTGCAGTCAAATGGAATCGCAGATGGCACAGGAGACGGAAATTTTGAACCGTATGGTACAGTAACACGTGAACAGTATGCGCAATTTTTATATAAAACTTTAAAATATAAAAATGCTAATGTGAAAGATACAGGAGATGCGGCATTATTAACAGGGTTTAAAGAGGAAGTACAAAAGCGTATTAATATGTATGAAACGAATATTACACTTCCATATAAAACGAAAAATAATAATACAGAAGAAGTGATGAATACACTCTTTAACGCATATAAAGAAGTTGCAAGTAAAAATGAGTATACAAATAATAATAGATCGAATGTTTCATATGGACTTTCTGGATCACCTGGAAATTATACGTTTACGCTTAAGATTACATATCGTGAAACGAAAGAACAGACGGAATATGTCATGAAACAAGCGAAAGCAATCGTTTCTTCTATTACTCAAGTTGGAATGGATGATCACGAAAAAGTGAAGGCGATTCATGATTATGTAGTAAAACATGTTTCTTATGATACGTCTTATAAAGCTTACACAGCATATGAAGCACTTGTAAATCGTTCTGCAGTTTGCCAAGGTTACGCACTATTAACCTATCAATTATTAAAAGAAGCAGGAATTGAAAATCATTTCGTGACAGGAACTGGGGACGGACAACCCCATGCTTGGAATTTAGTGAAAATCGAAAACAAATGGTATCATCTTGATACAACATTCGATGATCCGGTTCCAGATGAGCAGGGCCGCGTAACGTATTCGTATTTCAATTTATCAGATGAACAAATCGCAAAAAATCATGAGTGGAACCGCGGAGACTACCCGCAAGCTACAACAAATTATTATAGTACACTGACAAATAAAATTGCGGCAGGTAGTACGAAAACGCCTGCATATCAGCAAATATTAAAAGATACAAAGTTAAATTATTTAGGAAATGAATATATCGCAAATAACTATACTGAATTAAAAAATAAAATGCAGCAGCGCTATAGTGCAAAGCCAGAAAAGATAGAAGTACTTTATAAGCAATCAATGAACGGTGCACTGCAAGATGTGAAAAAGGCAATTGGGGAAATCGGTTATCCGCAAGGGGCAAATCGAGTTTCTTATAAAGCGGAGCCTTACAATGCGAAAGAAGGATATTCTTTAGTGACGATTACGTTTACGTATTAAGAATGAAAAAAAGCATCTGTTTTAGATGCTTTTTTTATTGTATTAATTCGACAGAATGTGCCAAGTGAAAGGGCTTTGGTCTGTTATGATAATTTTTGAAATTTTACATTTTGGAGGATTAATAATGAAGAAAGTGAAGATGACATTTTTTCAGATCCAATGTCACGAGCAGGGAAGTATAAGCGTCTATCTAAAACATTTTTAGAATTAGCGATTTGTTATTTGCCGATATTATTTTTATTTATGTATAGTAATACAATGAATTTAGGAGCCTTTGTAAATCCGAAAGAACTATACTTGACGCCAGGATTATGGGATAAGCAAGGTGCATCATTTCTATGGTCATTCTTATTTGAAACGCCATTTGCATTAATGAGAGGACTTTTTTTGACATTTATCCCCGTTGCGACATGTATGTTTTTCGTTTGCTCGTATAAAGCAAATCGATTGTATGAAGAGAGAAGATGATAGGAAAAATCCCCTTAAAGTAGATGCTTTGAGGGTTTTTTTGAATTTGTAAATGACTCTTCTTAAAATAGATATGAGCTTAGAGAAGGACAATGATGTATTGGAGGTCACCATATCAAAAAAAGAAAATTGTACGTTTAGACGCATTTTAAATACAAAATAACCGATTCCTTATACGTTAAGAAACCGGTTATTTATTTTCCTACTTTTTTAGAGGGCTTTTTCTTATAATGGTCTTAAATCATAAATAAAAGATAGAGTAAAAACTATATACGAAATAAATGTAACGAAAACAAGGAAACATATAAACTGAGAATTAGATACATATTGTTCTATTCTTTTTTTCATGTTAATTCGTATTATTTTTCAAATGTGAAGTATCAATTGGAATTTGAGCTTTCCAAGAACCAATTACTTTTCCAATTCTAGTTATATTTACGTCTAAAGTAAGAGGCTGTTTAAAAACGTCTTTTTCTTCAGTAGTTATAACAAATGTAGCAACACCTTCAGGTCTATCATTATCACGAATGCCTATTTTATCTAACTTTTTACCTGCTGCCATAAGTTCAAAAGGAAGATAATCATCAGAATCATGGATAAATGATAGTCTCCCGTCATTTTTAATCTCAGGGTTTTCCTCTTGTTGCCCATCAATTTTACCATCACTTGCGAGATCTAACCCTGATGTATCAAATTCAAATGGTACTAAACTTCCGTCCGCTTTTTCCATTCTATAATGAACTGATATACGTGAATCTGCGATAAATACTTCTTTGAGATGTACAGTAATACCTTGATCTGTAATTTTTTCATCAATAGGAATATATTTACCATTCTTCATCATATCTTGTGTGATATCATTTTCATCTTTTATTCCTTCATTTACAACTTTATCATTTGTAATTGCATTAGAAAAATATGAAGCAACATTTGCAGCCGCCACTTGTACTTGTGGAATCATTGCTGTTGTGAAAAGTGCAGCTGCAGCTACTGCTGTATAAATGAAACGCTTTGATTTTTTACTCATGTTTGTAAAGATTCCCTTCTTTTGTTGTTTTTTGTGATTTATATTAGAAACATTGTCTAACTTGGAACGACTTTCAAATGTTTTCCATGCTTGTTCTATATCAATTTTGATTTCTTGTGGTGAATTTGCAGACTCTTCATCTAGCATTACGTTTTCCCATTGATTTAATCTATTGATTTCTACTAATAAATCTTGGCATGCTTCACATGTATCTAAGTGCTTTGTGAATTCCTTTCTTATATCATGAGAAAGTTCTCCATCAATATATGTTTGAATAAATCCGATATCATAACATTTCATTTGTTATGCCTCCTCCATTTGTTTATAAATCTTGCGAAATTTCATTTTGGCTCGAACCAATAATGTTCCAATAGAAGATATTTCAATTTGAAGTACTTCTGCAATTTCTTTATATTGAAAACCAGAGAATTTCATTAGTAAAAGGGTTCGTTCTCGATCATTCATTTTATTTAGTATCGTTTGGACCTTTGTAATTTCTTCTTTTCTTATCCAATCATCGTCTAATGATGAAACATTTTGTACTTCATGGTATTGTATTTCTTTATCAATCTTCGCTTGTTGCCTTTTTTCAGATCGAAAATGGTTATAGGCTACATAAGTAGAAGATTTAATCAACCATCCAGGTATGTTTTCAATTCCTTTCCAATCACTACGATATAATTGTAAAAATACTTCTTGTGCTAACTCTTCAGCGATAGATTGATCTTTAACAATCCAGATGATTTGTTTCACAGCGTAAGCATAGTACTGCTTAAATAAATCTTCAAAGGTCATATCAGAAGCATGACTTTCTTCATTTTCCATGATTAACATGTTTGTTTAAACCTCACTTTCAATTTGATACCTGTATTATAGAGAAACCAGAAAAAAGGATTTTGTGACAGTTTTTCTGGATATTTTTTATTATGTACTACAAAAAGCATTCGTCTGATTAAAAGATAAATGCAAAAAGGAAATGAAAACATAAAAACTATAACTCTTGCAGTAGTTGTCTATTAATGCACAAGAAAACAGTTAGTTTTTTGCCAAATGGCATCTATTCCAGCTTTCGTTCCTATTGTACCTAAGTTTTTTAGAGAAAAGATGTTAAGCTATGTTTCTGGAGGAGCAGAAGCAAATGACGATGAGCCTATCGCTAAGTTAATCAAGCCGGGTATGCGTAACTATAAACTGAAAATGCCAGCGCCTAATCTATTTAGTAAAGAAGACTTAAAAAATATTGATATTCCAGTGCTTGCACTTATGGCTGAAAAAAGTACAATGCACAATTCGGTAAAAGCAGTTGAAACTGGAAAAAAATACGTTAAAGATATTGATATAGTTAATTGGAAAAATGCATCTCACGCAATCAATGGTGAATTCTCTAACGAAGTTAATGCTAGGATCCTTGATTTTGTAGAAAAACATTCTAATGATAAAAATATGTTGTAATAACAACTCCATCTTTATATAGCTATTTAGGGGATTTAGCTCATTTTTTATTTTGGCATATTTTAATTTTTTTATTTTCGTGAATATGTATAATTACATAAAATTTTAGTGAAAAAGAGAGTATACTTTCGTATTGTGTAATAAAGATAAAGCCTGCCTACGGAAATAGGCGGGCTTTTTTTACATATAAAGAAAAGACACTCACATGAGTGTCTTTTCGATAGTTTTTTAGCAGAAGCAAGCAGCTCCAACGATGATTAATAAAATAAATAATACAACTAATAAAGCAAATCCTCCAGCGAAGCCACAGCCGCCACAACTACCACCAAAGCCCATAACAGTTCCTCCTTTTAATAAGAGGGGAAAACCAAGGGGTCACTCATGTGTTTTAACGGATTCCATTTACTTTATGCTTTTATGAATGAATGGAGCAGGTCCTTTTTAAAATAGATTTATTTATTCTTAGAAGGAATTCAAAGGTAAAATCAAAATAGGAGAATTTATATTATTCTTTAAGAGCAAATAAATGAAAAATAAAATATCTACAAATATAGATAGAAATCCGCTTTTATACCTTTCAATAAAAGAATACTAGCATTATATATTATAAGGAATACTTGTCCTTAATTATAAATGAAAAGGGGGGGATTGGTATGAGTTATGGCTATGGTCACCCTCCAAAAAAATGCTTTGAACATCACAATGAAACTTTATCAACGGGTGTATTACGTAGACATTCCGCTACGTTATTTCTTACTGTTGAAGCTATGAATGTTGATCCAGATGATACTCGTAGAGTAACAGTTGAAATGTTTGATTGGTCATCAGGTTCTCCGGTATTGTTACCATTAATAGACCCTTCAATACAAACATTGCCACCTAATCGATATGTTACTTTTCGTTCAGCAGCTCTTCCTCCAGCACTTTTTGCTTATGAAGTAAGAATCATTCGTCCGAAAGATAGAGATGTTGTTACGAATGTTTTTGGTCTTAGTGCAATCGTATTTAACCCACAAGAAGGAAATAATGTTTTACAACATGATTTAGCAAAATTAGACCTTAAATAGATTTTATAAAGGTCTATTTATTGAGCATGATTAAAAAAAGAGTAGGGTGTAATCCTACTCATTTTTTCGTTAACTAGAATTTTAAAAGAAATCCTTCATCATTTTAGCATCTTTAATATTCATTATCACACCTTCTACCTTATCTTTCTTCTCATCTTTAGTGATTGTAATTTGTTCCTTATTATCAACCCACACAAGAAATTCTTCTTTTGAGTCATCTTTATATGTAACGGTAATAGTAGAATGTGCAGATTCTCTCTTTTTTTGATCTAAAGTGATTGTTTTAGGTGTACCATTTTGAACTGCTGAAACGATAGATTTTATCATTTCTTCGTTATCTGTTTGAGATTTGGAAGTAGTATGATTTGTTGTTTTTAGTATTTCAATATCTGAAATATTTGCGGAGTTTAATTGAAAGGTATGTTGAGTGCGTTCTTGCTTAACTTGTGAAGCTTTATCTGTAGCCGAGGTGCTTGTACAACCTATTAAAGTGAAAGATAGAGCGGTTAGAGCGCATATAGATATGGTTTTTTTCATAGTATCCCTTCTTAAGTTTAATTATAACAATTTTCTTTTATTTTAGGTGGTTATTGTAAGAAGAAGATGTTTTAAAGTGGTAAATGATGTTGTTCATTTTCTATTAAAATTAAAATTCACATAACTTTTTTCATATTTTATGTTTAACATTTCGAAAATAGGTGTACTACATATAATATAACAAATGATTCATTTTAAAGGAGGAAGTTAAAGATGGAAACGAAGTATAGTAAACCTTTTGTATATGAATTTATTACGGAGAAAGAGGTCATGAATGCGGCGAATGATCTAGTGAAGAAAGGAATAGACCAAAAAGATATTTACGTGTTAACACATGAGAAAGAGAGGACAGATAGAATCGCAGATAATGCAGACGTGAACACGATTGGAATAAAAGAGGAGGGACTTGGGACAAGTATTATTAATGTCTTTCATAAAACGGGAGATCAGTTAAGAAATAAGATGCAAGAGTTAGGACTTAATGAGGAAGAAGCTAACTTTTATGAAGAAAAGCTGGATGAAGGAAAAATCTTGTTATTCGTTAAAGATTTAGAAAGAGTCGGTGAATGGTTACAAGAAAGAAGATGCATGTATTCTATTTAAATTTGTATCCTGTAAATCTATAAATCTATTACGAAAAGGAGATTGTAAATATGAGTGAGAACGGACTAAAAGAACAAATTACAGGTAAAGTTGAAAAGAAAAAAGGACAAGTAAAAGAAGGAATTGGTGAAGTTACAGAAGATAGAGAGTTGAAAAATGAAGGGAAGTGGGAAAAAACGAAGGGAACGATAAAAGAAAAAGTCGGAAAAGTGAAACAAAAGATAAGCGATGAATTGGATAATAAAGAATAATATATGTTCATCAAGCTTTGGTTACATACTAAAGCTTGATGAATCCAATATAAAACGAATATAGGAGGTTTAATTGTGGGACTTATTATTACGTGTATTGTAGGTGGACTTATTGGTGCGTTAGCTGGAATGATTACAGGAAAAGACTTTCCGTTAGGTATAGTTGGTAACGTGATTGCCGGATTAATCGGATCTTGGGTAGGTAGTGCGTTATTTGGTCATTGGGGTCCTGAATGGGGAGGCATCTTTATTCTTCCGGCGTTATTAGGTGCAATCGTCTTTATTTTAATCGTTACATTCTTTTCTAGAATGCTACGGAAAGCGTAAGTATGGTAATGAATAGTAATCTTGAGTTTATTATATATAACTATAAAGTGAATAAACTGATAAATATACATAAAAAAGCATCCAATTAAACTAATTTGGATGCTTTTTTAATGTAATCTACATAGAAATGAGTGGAGGATGAAGAACCCCCCACTCATTAAAATTACACTTTCTATTATGTATTAAGCCATCGTTACTTTTTTACAACTATTTATTCTTACGACCTGCCGTGGCTCTATATGAGATAAGTCCTCGTTATTACCTATATCAACTACAATTGTATTCGTTAGTATGTTAATAATGGAACCAACTAATTTTGTAGCATGATCGTGTCGATAAGAAAATTGAACGAAATCTCCCTTTTTAAAGTTGTGCTCTTCCATAGATAGATCCCCCTAAAAATAATGTTTATACATTATACATACACAAATTTATAAAGTTTAAACATTTGGTAGTATTTTTTTAGTATTAAGCTGAGAAAGGTGTAGAAAATTTATTTATAATTAAAATGAAAAAATATGTTTAAAACTAATTTTTAAGGGTAATTAAATAGTAGTAGTTTGAGATAAGGGGGCGGAAATGATGAATTTGGAAATAAATATTTTGCAAAATGATGTAGGTTATACGGTACAACTTAATGGTGAAATTGATGCATATACAGCATCAGATTTGAAAAATAAGATCATGCCTATTGCAAGTGAAAAAGAGGTTCATATTGTAGTAGATTTTCATAACGTAGATTATATGGATAGTACAGGCTTAGGAGTTTTTATAGCTTTATTAAAAGCAGTTAAGAGAAATGATGGGAAGCTAGAGTTTACTGGTGTGTCTAAAAGGCTAAAAAGATTATTTGATATTACAGGGCTAACAGAAATATTAAATTTGAATTCCGATTTTGAAAAAGTAGAAAGAAGGTGACTAGGGATGATGGAGAGATTTGAAAAGATAGAAATGAAAATTCCTGCAAAAGCAGAATATGTGGCTATTATTCGTTTAACAATGGCTGGTGTTGCGAATCGAATGGGTTTTGCTTATGACGATATAGAAGATATGAAAATTGCTATTAGTGAAGCATGTACAAACATTGTACAACATGCATATAAAGAAGACGTTGGAGAAATTACAATTGTCTTTGGCCTATATGAAGATCGATTAGAAATTATGGCCGCGGATAATGGAGTTAGCTTTGATTTTAATAGCTTAAAAAGTAAAGTTGGTCCGTATGATATTAATAAACCAGTAGAGTATTTGCCAGAAAATGGTTTAGGTTTATATTTAATCAATACGTTAATGGATGATATACAAATTATGCATGATGAGGGCATGACAGTTTTAATGACAAAATATATACAAAGAGAGCAGGTGGAGAATGATGGAAATCCAATCTCAACCTACAAATCTTACTAAAGAAGACGTTATTAAACTAATTGCAGACTTCCAACAAAACCAATGTGATGAAGCACAGGAAAGATTGGTTAATCACTATAAAAATCTCGTATATTCCATTGCATATCGCTATTCAAAAGGTGGGCCGATGCATGAAGATATTATACAAGTAGGAATGTTAGGGCTCTTAGGTGCAATAAGAAGGTATGATTATTCGATAGGGAATGCTTTTGAGCCGTTTGCAATACCTACAATAGTAGGCGAAATAAAGAAATATTTACGTGATAAAACTTGGGGTATTCACGTTCCAAGGCGAATTAAAGATTTAGGCGGGAAGATTAAACTTGCGATAGAGGAGCTAACAGATCGTTTGCAGCGTTCACCCAAGATTATAGAGATTGCAGATCATTTAGGACTATCCGAAGAGGAAGTGCTAGAAATTATGGATGCGAAAAATAATTATCGCGTATCTTCCTTAGATGATGTAGTTGAAAATTCATCTGATGGCAGTTCGGTAGCGAGGATTGAATCTGTAGGTGAAGTAGAGCAAGGATATGAAGAGACAGAAAGGCGTCTCGTTTTAAAGGATATTTTTAACGTATTAAATGAGACAGAAAAGAGTGTTATTCATTATATATTTGGAGAAAATTTAAATCAAAAAGATACAGGGGAACGGTTAGGTATTTCACAAATGCACGTTTCTCGTATTAAAAGACAAGCGATAAGTAAATTGAAGCAAGCAGCATTTTTAGATACATAAAAATTTAAAATCATTATGTTTAAAACATGAGAAAAGGGGTAGTTATTAAGTATAGGAGGAGATATAAAAATGTCACACGATGTGAAAGAACTAATCGAAGGATTGAATGAAGATTTAGCAGGAGAATACTCAGCAATTATTATGTATAACCATAATGCAGCTACAGTTTCTGGTATATATAGACAAGTGTTAAAACCTTTCTTTGAATCTGAAATTAGTGATGAACAAGGACATGCCCTATATTTAGCAGAGAAAATTAAGACGTTAGGTGGTACACCTACTACGATCCCTTTACCAGTGAAACAAGTAGAAGATGTTAGAGAAATGTTAGAATCCGCTAGACAATCAGAATATGAAACAATTAAGCGTTATGAAACGAGAAAAGAACAGGCAGCGAAATTAAATATGACAGAATTAGTTGTAAAGCTAGAAGATATGATTGCAGATGAAACAAATCATATGGAAGAATTAGATCGTCTTTTAAATGATAAAGCAATGGTGTTAAATTAAAAGTAGAAATTTATAGAGTGAAAGAACAAATTCCTATTTCTAGGGGTTTGTTCTTTTGTTGTATAAAAAATATATATGAGTAGGAAATTTTCATTTTGTAACTGAGTATGTAATACTAGAAAAATAGAAAATGATAATAGATTTACATTTTAAATAAGAAAAGGGGAAATAACTTGTGTCCATTTTAATTGTTGATGATAATCCGGTTAACATATTTGTAATTGAGAAGATTTTAAAACAAGCCGGATATCATGATCTTGTATCGCTCAATTCTGCACAAGAGCTCTTCGAATACATACAGTTTGGAAAAGATTCTTCCAGGCATAATGAAATTGATTTAATACTATTAGATATTATGATGCCTGAAATTGATGGACTTGAAGTTTGTAGGCGATTACAAAAAGAGGAGAAGTTTAAAGATATTCCTATTATTTTTGTTACAGCTTTAGAGGATGCAAATAAATTGGCCGAAGCGCTTGATATGGGGGCAATGGATTATATTACCAAACCTATAAATAAAGTTGAACTATTAGCACGTATGCGTGTAGCGTTACGCTTGAAATCGGAATTAAATTGGCATAAAGAACAAGAAGAAAATCTTCGGAATGAATTAGATTTAGCTACGCAAGTACAAAGAAACTTATTAAGTAGCCCATTAAGAGAAGATCATATAAAAATTGAAGCAAGTTACTTACCTTCATTTAAACTAGCTGGAGATATGTATTATTGGTATAAAATCGATGAAAATCGCTACGGTATTATATTATTAGATGTGATGGGACATGGTGTATCTGCTTCATTAGTTTGTATGTTTATTTCGTCTGTATTACGTGAAACAATTAAATGTTTAATTGATCCAGAACTCGTTATTAAAGAATTAAATAAATATATGACCCTTTTACATAATGAAAATGATAATATTCCCTATTATTTTACGGCTATATACTTAGTTGTTAATACAGAAGATAGAACAGTTGAATATGTAAATGCAGGGCATCCTTCTGGATATGTTTTAGTTGATGAAACAAATGTAGTTGAACTAGATCGCGGGAGTTGTGCGGTAGGATTTTTTGATGAAATAAAAGTTAAAAAGACAGTTATACCTTTTGAGAAGAACGCTCAAATATTATTGTTTACAGATGGTGTTCTTGAAGCAATTGCAAATGATGAATTTGAGGCTGAAGAGAAATTACGTACTTTTACAGAAAGAAAATGGGGAGATTTAGAAGAAGAGATAGAAGGGTTTTACAAGGAAGAACAAAAGAAAGCGCAATCAGATGATATGTGTCTAATTATGATACAAACGAATGCGAAATAAAAAGCGTATGAAATCCAAACAGAGGATTTCATACGCTTTTATTGTATTTTTTGATAGATTTGTTCGTTCGGATTAAATTGGATATAATGCGGCATTATATCGGAAAAACGTAGAGTTTCTTTATTTCCTAAACATAGGAATCCATTGTGACCTAAGCTTTCATAAAATAGTTGTTGTACTTGGTTTTGAAGTTTACTCGTAAAGTAAATTAAAACGTTACGGCAAAGTATAATATGAAATTCGTTAAAAGATTGATCAGTTACTAAATTATGCTGCGCAAAAATAATGTTTTGTAAAAGTGACGGATTAAAATAAGCAAAGCGATTATCTGTTGAATAATAGTTAGAAAATGCTTGTGTACCGCCAGCTTGTAAATAATTTTTCGTATAAGTTTGCATTTTATTTAACGGAAGGATAGCTTGTTTTGCTTTTTCTAACACATTTGTATTCATATCTGTTGCATAAATAACAGCTTTTTCACTTAATCCTTCTTCGTGAAGTAAGATGGACATGGATAATACTTCTTCACCAGTTGCGCATCCAGCGTGCCAAATTCTAATTTCAGGATACTTTTTTAATTCAGGAATGACATGCTCTCTTAGCGCTTTAAAAAAGTTAGGGTTACGGAACATTTCAGTTACATTAATGGAGAAATCATTTAATAACTGTTCTAAAAACCCTTCCTCATGAATTACTTTTTCAATTAACTTTGAAATGGTTGGGATATTAGAGATCTGCATTCGATTACAAATTCTTCTATAAATAGATGTACGAGCATATTGGCGGAAATCGAAGCCAGATAGTTTAAATACCGCTTCTAATAGTAATTCAATTTCTAAGTTCGTACGCTTATCCATATCTACAGATGGATCAAAATTATAATACTTATTTTCCACTTAAACTAAACCTCACTTATTTTATTAACCATACACTCATTACCGAATAAAGTTGATGTAAATTTAATGGTTTACTTATATAATCTGAAGCACCAGCAGATAAACATTTCTCTTTATCATTTGGCATTGCTTTCGCAGTTAATGCGATAATAGGTATTTCATGTAACCCTAAGTTCATTCGGATATGTTCCATCGTTTCATAACCGTCCATATTCGGCATCATAATATCCATTAAAATAAGGTCAATATTTGTATTGTTTTTTAGTATGTCTAAACACTCTATACCATTTTGTGCAGTAATAATGTTGGCATGTTGTTTTTTTAATGCATTTTGTAATGCAAATATATTTCGGTGATCATCATCGACAATTAAAATAGTTTTCTCTTGGAAGACGTTATTTGTTTCTGGAGTCACGATAGTCTCTTCCGCAACTTCAGCAGGAATAACATCTTCTATCGTTGCTGCAACTTCTAAATTGGATAACTGTATATCATGTAATCCATTTGGAAGGTTAGGAATATATACAGTGAAAGTACTGCCTTCTCCTACATGACTCTCTAACGTAATCCAACCACCTAACAATCTAGCAAATTCTTTACAAATAGATAATCCTAAGCCTGTACCACCATATTTCCGAATCGTTGCGCCATCTGCCTGTTGAAAGGCTTCAAAAATAAGTTGATGCTGTTCTTTAGCGATACCGATACCAGTATCTTTTACCGAAATTTTCATCCAATCATTACTGATAGATTGCATATCAGGACTTAAATTAGTTGTTTCTATTGAATCGAAATGTAAAGAAACGGATCCTGTTTCCGTGAATTTAAATGCATTGGATAATAAGTTTTTAATAATTTGTTCAATCCGTTTTGCATCTGTATAAAATAAATCAGGAATTGTATCACTATCTTCAATCGTAAATTCGACATTTTTTTGTGCAGCTATATGTAAAAAGTTTTGATGCATACTTGCTGCCATGTCATTTATATTTGTTGCTTCAAAAATTACATCTAGTTTCCCAGCTTCTACTTTCGATAAATCTAGTATGTCATTAATTAAAGTAAGTAAATCTTTCCCTGATGAATGAATGACGGTTGCTAATTCAATTTCATCGTCGGATAAATGATTATCATGATTTTCTTTTAACATTTCAGATAATAGTAAAATACTATTTAACGGTGTGCGTAATTCATGTGACATATTTGCTAGAAATTCAGATTTGTATTTTGAGCTACGTAATAACTCACTTGCTTTTTCTTCTAATTCTGATTTAGTAATTTGTAAGTCAGCTGTCTTTTGCTCCGCCTCTTCCGTTCTAGACTCTAGTTGTTCATTCGTTGTTCGTAATTCTTCGGCTTGCATTTGTAGTTCTTCAGCTTGCGTTTGTAATTCTTCTGATTGAACTTGCAGCTCTTCTGTCATTGCTTGTGATTCATGTAAAAGAGTTTGAATTCGCATACGTCCCATAATACTATGGATTGTCAAACCTAAATTATCAACAGTTTGTTGAATTAAATCTTGATGCAAGTCTGAAATCTCAGTTACACTTACTAACTCCATTACTGCAATTACTTCATCCTCAAATAAGATAGGGATGACTAGTAGGTTTTTAGGGCGTATTTCTAATAATCCAGTAGTAACGTAACGGAATTCTTCAGGTATATCCCTGAGAATAAAACTTTTCTTTTCTAAAGCAGACTGTCCAATGAAACCTTCACCCATTTTAATAGACTGTTTTCCAACATCAGGACCTTGACCAGCGAAAGAAGCTTTCTTCACATAGTAGACAGTGTCTTCAATTTCTTCACGAACATAAAATGCACCGCAAGAAGTTTGCGTTTTTTGTATAACCCCACTAAGAATTTTGTTACCTAACATCTCAATAGAAGATACACCTTGATACATTAAAATTAATTCTGCAAGCTCGGTTTGCAACCACTCTCTTTTCGATATTTCGTCTAGTAAGTGGTTCGTTGTGTGAGCTAGATCTTTTATTTCATCACGTGTGTTTACATGAATTCTTTCCGTAATTTTTTCTTTAGAAGAAATGGATTTAATAGCTTGAATTACATTTTTAATCGTTTTTGTAATGGAATTCGAAATATAGAGTGAAATGATAATAGAAATACAAGAAAGTAAGAACAATAAACTGTATAACCAAATCTCTAATTTATTATTTTCAGTATCTAATTGTGCTGCTCTTTTTTTCGTTAATTGCTCCTCAGTGCTACGGAAGTTAGTTACCTGTGACTGTAAGGACTGAATTTGAGTCGTGTCGATTGTTTGTACATTATTACTATTATTATTTGTAATGAGTGGGTGAATCTCTTTATTAATCCAACTAGTAATGTTTTCGTTAATCTGTTTTAATTTTTCTTGCTGAGATGGGTTATCCTCTAATAATGAGAAAAGATCTTGATAATGTTTTTCGTAATCCTTTTCCGCAGCGTTAAGGGATTGAACGTAATTTGCATCATTAGAAGTGATAAATCCTTTCGTTTTATTTTCAATTGTGAGTAAATCTTTCTCCACTTGATTCGTTAAATTAAGAACTTTAAAATCGTGCTCAATAATAAAATTACGAGATTTTTGTAAACTGGAAATCTCATTGTTTAGCATAATGAAAGAAATAAGTAAGAACAAAATGATAACTAAATAACCAGCCATAATTTTGTAACGAATACTAAATTTTGCTTTCGATTTCATCAAAAATTCCTACCTTCAAGATTATTAAAAGTTTTCAATCGTAAAGAATGAAAACGTAATATATATTATATCAGTTTTCGTAAGGCCAAACTAGAAATCCCCCTATTGTATTAGGGGGTTCGTTTTTCATAGAGGAAATCATGTTGAAATATAAAACTATATATGAAAAGTAACAATCGAGGGAATAGGGGGATCATAAAACTTTTAAGCAGGAAAAAGTGTTCTTAAAGCTTTTTTTGCATCTATTCCTTCAAAGATAAATAATACAAGTTCTTTCTTTTTGACAGTAAGGAAAAAGGATACTAATGTGCTTAAGTTTTTAATAGAAGTAAGTGCTCCATGTTTACCTATAAATACATTCGTTTGAAATGTTGTCATTAAAGCATAAAAATGATGAATCTGCGTTATTGTAGGTGTTTCATTATAAGAAATAGTAGTAGATTGAATGACATTCATCGTAATATTCCTTTCCATATAGTAAGCATAACAATATAAACATACCCGTTTTAAAAAATGTTAAACATATAAATAAGAAAAATATAATTATAGTTTTTTTACGTTTAGAAAAGGTTAGGAAGGGTATACATATACTACAAAGAGATTAACTGAAGATGAATTGTAAGATGTCTATGTTTAGTAGATTAGTCTATCAAAATATACTTTTACTTTAAATAAAAAGGAGCCTGGTATACATGAATGAAATGATGATTAATATTACATTTGATTTAATTTACTTGTTAAGTAGTTCACTTGTAGTGCTTTTACTATTCGCTTTTTTCGTAAATGGTTATGTTAATAAGAAGATTAGTGTATACAGAAATGAAGAAAAATAAAGATACATTATATAAAACTTTAGGAGGTTAATAGTTATGAATGTAGATAGAAAAATAGTAGGTGTTTTTAGAACAATTGATGATGCGGCACTCGTTATTAATGAATTAAATGATAAAGGATACTCAGCTAATAACATTTCAGCTATTGCAAAGGATCAAAAGGAAATTGAACATCTGGAAGAAAAATCGGGTGAAAAAGTGAATAGCGAAACTGCACATAAAGCAGATATCTTTTCAGCGACAGGGCTTGTAGCTGGAGGAGTAGCAGGCGGACTCGGTGGTTTATTAACAGGTCTTGGTATACTTGCCGTTTCTGGAATGGGTCCAATCGTAGCAGCAGGACCAATCGCAGCAGCTATTGGAGGAGCCGGTATTGGCGGAGGAGCTGGAAGTTTAATAGGAGCATTTATAGGATTAGGAATTCCAGAAGAACATGCTAAAAAGTATGAAGAATACATTTACGATGGCAATATATTAATTTTAGTAGATGCAAAATTAGATGATAAGTTAGAAATCTATAAAATATTCGATAAGCACAATGCGTATAACTCTGATTTCTTTAAATAATATGTACGTCACATATTTAAACATAATGAATATCGTTTTTTGATCTTACAACTTTGGCGCGACCGAGGAGTCGTATGACTATAAGAGAGGAAGGGCTTATAGTAAAAGATCAAGTCCTATTATGATATTGAGCAGGGAAGAGGTGTCTATTCGTGATTGTAAAAATATTAAAGGATAGTAGTAATAGTTTCCTTTGTACAGTTCAAAATAAAAATGGAGATCAGTATGTGAAAAAATGGTTTAGTAAACATGAAAATAATAAAGAATTAGGGCGACCAACTTTTAAAGAAGTAGAAAAGGATTGGAAAGAAAATAGAGAATCGTTTATGTATCCCAATATTAAAGCGCTTTATTAAAATGAAACATAAAGCGCGTTTTATTATTACAAAATTGTCACACTCCTGTAAGGTAATTCAATAGATTAGTTACTTTTTCCATGTCATAATAAAGATATAAGAAAGCTAATCAAAAATTATAATTTATAGGAGAGTGTCAGTCATGATTGTAACAACAACGTCTGGAATTCAAGGTAAAGAAATTATTGAGTATATCGATATTGTAAATGGTGAAGCTATTATGGGTGCAAATATTGTCCGCGATTTATTCGCTTCTGTTCGTGATGTTGTCGGTGGTCGTGCTGGTTCGTATGAAAGCAAGCTAAAAGAAGCTCGTGATATCGCAATGGATGAAATGAAAGAACTTGCAAAACAAAAAGGTGCGAACGCTATCGTTGGTGTTGACGTAGATTACGAAGTTGTTCGTGATGGAATGTTAATGGTTGCTGTAAGTGGTACAGCTGTACGTATATAAGTAAATAAAAAACAGGCTCACCCCTTGAAGTTTATGCTTTGAGGGGGTTTTTTGTTTTTAAGTTATAGAAGTGAAATTCAGTTGTAAGGGCGAGATGAAAAAAGAAACAGTGATGCTACATATATGTAATGTGAGTGCAAACTTTATAATAAAGTTGTTATTTGAGATAATGGAAGAATTAGTGGTATAAATAACTTTATAGATAATAATCAAAATAGAGAAGACAGAATGTTCATGGATGGAATGGTTAAGGGGATTTTCCAATCTGTAATAAAAAACCGAGGTACCGAGAGCGGTTTACAGATGTCTACTACATAAAATTTATAATGGATTGGGGGCAATTTTTATGTTTTGGTTAGGAGGCTTTTTAGGATACATTGTAGGTTCTATTACTACATGTGCGCTACTTTACTTTGGTTATAGAGCCGAGAAGAACAAAAAAGCGGATATGCGAAAGAAAGAGGAGAGAAACATCAATAAAAAAGGTGTATAGGATGTGGAAGAAAAATTGATAACATTGATGCAAAAATAAAGGACAGTTACATATTTTATATGATCACTATGTACTGTCCCGCTTATTCCTTGTGGCTTAACAAAAATCTTTTGCTGTCTTGCTATAAAATCCATAGGCGAAAAATCCAAATAAATAGCCTATTCCAGCTCCTAAACTAACTGAAAGCAGTGAGAAATCGGGGGAAAACATGCCGAAAATCAAACCGATTATACAGCCGACAAGCATTCCTATAGGTATGAAACTGTCTAATAACAGTTGAGCCTCTTTTGATTTTTTCTTACCCAAATTGCCGTGCTTATATTTATGTTCCAATCTTTTTATTACAAATACTACAATCCCCCCGACTAGTATAATAGGCCAAATTGCCGAAATTAGCCACATGTTAGAAGCTCCTTTCACCTTTCAATATAATTGTACCAAAAAATTACAATTATAGACTGCTAAACGTACTATCTAGTCTATTTAAAAGGTAAATGCAAAAGACTTCTTCTTTTGCATTTAATAACTCGTCAAAAACACTTTCCGATACGATAAACTTAACTAAATCTATAAAATTCAATCAAATTTACACAAGTTAGTGCTTCAAAGTGTTCTCGCAGCCCCAAAGGGACGAGGGGTATAACACTCCACACGAGGCAGTATCGTTACCTCCTATTATCAAGCATTTATTTTACCCATCTTGATAAATTTATCGACGCATTTACATCCCTATCGTGATGGCTATTGCATGAAGCACAACACCATTCACGAATCTTTAAACTCCACTGTCCTTCTGGTTGAACTGAATGGTCGTATTTTACGCCGCAACATGAACAAATCTTGCTTGAAGCGAACCATTTATCAGCTTTTACATACGCAATGCCGTACTTCTCGCACTTGTATGACAAACATTGAAAGAAGAAGTTTAATTTTTGAAATGAAAATGCTTTCGATAGTTTTTTGTTTTTTAACAGGTTTGAAATAGATAAGTCTTCCACAACAATCCTGATTGGTTTGGTTTTCACCAATTTAGCTGTTGCTTGATGGATATGGTTAGTTCGGATATTCGTAATTTTCCTAGATAACCGCAGGTGCTCAGCTTTCGCTTTTTCATATCCGGCAGATTGAATTTTTGCACCTTTTTTAAATCTCCTAGACATATCTCTTTGTGCTGACTTTTTCCTTTTCAAAAGTTTTTTAACCTTGGCATCTTTGTTTATATTTCGTTCTTTCATACCATTAGAAGCTACAAAAAGCTCTTTTAAACCAACATCCACACCAATCGACTCATTCGTTAGTTCTTGTAATTCAAAGTCTTCTTGGAACCCTACACTAATCCACCAGTGACGACCATCAAAGGTAACTCTTGGATTGGATGGTTTTTTATTTCTTGGTAGTTGTTGGCTTGTTTTCACTTCTCCAATAGACTGAATGTGAACTACTTTCTTTCCTATAATCAGTCTTTCATAATTAGCATAAAATCCTTGGATTACATCTTTTTTGGATTTATAAGAAGTGTGAGAACCATTTTTGTACTTTTTGAACGAATTTTTTCTCGCCGCATCAAAATCTCTTGAAGCCTGTTTAGGAACTTGTGCATTAATGTCTTTTAACCACTCATATTTCTTTCGCTTCTTGATCTTTGTAAATCGTTTCTGTAAAGCTAACTGTGAAACAGATTTTCCAAATAGCTTATAATATCTATCACTCATTCTTTTACAATAGTTATAAGCAAATCTTGCAGCACCAGCATGGTTTCTAAGCACTTTTTCTTGTTCAGGCGTTGGAATTAGTCTAACTTTCTTCGCCAATATCATCAGAATGTAACTCCTTTAATGAAAGATTTGTTCTTCTGAATCGTAGCGTGTTCCACCAGCATTCTCCTGAGACCACTCGGATGCAAACCTGTTAATTCCGATACTTGACTAACTCGTGAAAATTTCATTATTATTCTCACCTCATCGAATCAAACACAGCACGTACGTTCGATAAAATCAATAAAGTTTGATAGATTCAATAAAATTTATCTCGTTCAACTAAGGGCGCAACTCCTTAGCCAGTTCTCTTATGAACTTCTCATGTTTTCACATGAGCGCAGACTATATGTTTATCTACTTAGAGATAGAGGATTTTTCCACCACCATAGGCTTGTGATGTACTCTCGTCAGTTATACGAGATAGTCGTTGAACGTTCATCTTATCCATTTTGACTTAGATGATTCGAGGCGGAAGACCCATTGTTCTAGTGTTTAGGATTTAACCTTGCACGATCTGATTGATTTTTTCTGCTTTCGCGACATTCACGCTCACTATTTCTAGCCACGTTGTAGTTCAATCAGCTTTAGGGATTGCCCGCAGTTAACCCTCACTACTAGCCAATCACTTGACTAGCAGGGCTTACTGATATATTTAATTAACTTTCGTTATAATTGGTTAAATAAATCGTAACAGTTAGTTACCCTTTCGTTTTCTCAGCGGACTGCACAACATCAACTGCTGCTTTCACATCTGCTAAGTCATACGTAGAATGTACCGTCATAAAACACAATTGCTTATTTTCTACTAAGCGAATTAAGTGACGAAACGTTTCTTGCCATTTATATGGTGACACTTCTTTATTCCAATGTCGTAAATGAAATATGTTCGCGTGTACTTTGGCTTTCGTGACAATTTCTGCCCAGTTTACTTGTATTCCTGATAGAAGACCGATCGTTAAAAAGTGCCCGTTTGGACGTAAGGAGAAAGCTAATTCATTTCCAGCCGATCCCCCGATAGAATCAATTGCAGCATCCGCACCGAGCCCGTTTGTTAATTCCATAACAGTTTCATAAAGCGGGGCAGTGGAAGTATCAATTACATATGCAGCACCAAGGCGCAGTAATTCTTCTGTATGCTTATTATTTCTTGTAACAGCAATTAATCGGAAGTTTAAAATTTGTGATAACTGAGCAAATAGATGTCCAATAGCGGATCCACAAGCATTCACTAATAAAACGTCATTACTCTGTAAGTTTAACGTTTCTGTACAAGTAACCCACGCCGTAAGAGGGTTAATATACATTTGCGCCGCTGTAAAATCATCGATGGAATCAGGGATAGGGACTACAAAATCAGCTGACGTCTTCACATACTCCTGCCAAGTACCTTCTCCGCGTAACGGTAAAACACGTTTACCGATAAGGTCTCTCGTAACGCCCGCACCTACATCTTCTACAATACCAACACCTTCATAACCAGGTATGTTAGGTAAAGGAATTCTATGAGCGTACGCTCCGGTTATTGGAATTAAGTCAGATGGATTAATCGGTCTAACTAACATACGGACCAAAACTTCATTCTCTTTTAGTGGTTCTATATTTTTATATTCAACTTGTAATACATCTTTTGGGTTGCCAAACTTGTGAAATTGAATGTGTTTTCCGTGCACGATAAATGTTCCCCCTTGGTTTGATAGGATTAATTATAGCATTTTTGGTTGGAGTGATTATTTGGTTATCAAAAAATAAAAGGGAACAGAAATTCTTCGTTTATCTATTTGATAAAATCGGTTTCTTCTGAATACGTAGTAATATAAGAAAAAGACGCTCTTGTGAGCGTCTTTTTCTAACTTGAGATAGATGCATTATTATTGTTCTACTAGGTTACATAGTTCTCGTATAAAGTTTTCTCACACAAATGATCTGTATATCAATTTGCTTTTGATATACAGATCATTTGTATGATAATTATTATAGATAATTGCTGAATGATAACCTTACATGAATGCTTTTAAAAGTTCTTGAACTAATGGAATTACTCCACCTACAAATTTTAAAACTGCCATTGCGATTTCCATATGAGTGCCTCCTTTTTTAATGGTAAGATACAATAAATCTTTATACGCTTATTATAGTGAGCGCTTACAATTATATCAATGCATTTCGATATGCAATATTTCATATTTGTATTCTGTAATGGGGATGGGAGAAAGCCCCACTAATTAAAGTTTCACTTTATCAAAATGTAAGCTGCATCTTGTATAATATAATGGTGGAGGTCGAATATGAAAAAATGAATTCAAATATAGACGTGGATACAAATGTATTGGAAGCGGTATTTATTCCAAGAAGGTTTATTGTTTTATGGATTACACTCGTATATATAGCTTCAATGCTTTTAGAATTTCGTAATAATATTCTCTCAATGGATAGTTTCTTCTTCACAATAATTATTGTTATTCATACTATCTTTCATTGGTATGCAAGTTCATTAAAGAATAGACAATTGTTGTATTTCTTTTTTGTACAACTCTTCATTGTGTTTCTTGCTGCATTTATTGTACCAAATGGTTCAATAGCTATTTTTGTTGGATTAACCCCTATTTTAATTGCCCAAAGTTTATATGTTTATAACAATATATTTAAAGTAATGGCGGTTTTCACTCTCATGTATGCCATATTTTGTACTGCGATTAGTATGAATTATGGTGTGAATAAAGTAGCTATTCTTATCTCTATGTTCCTTTTAGTACTAGCAATTATTATTCCTTTTTCTTATATTAATAAGCAGCAATATGATGCACGTAATCGTATACAGAGCTACATTCAAGAGTTAGAGTCTGCATATATGAGAGTAGAAGAATTGACATTAGCTAATGAAAGGCAACGAATGGCAAGGGATTTACATGATACGTTAGCGCAAGGTGTAGCGAGCTTAATTATGCAATTGGAAGCAATAGAAGCCCATATGCAAAAAGGGAATACAGGGCGATCGCAAGAGATTATGAAACAAACTATGATAAGAGCGAGACAAACTTTACATGACGCAAGGCTGGTTATTGATGATTTGCGTCATACTACTAATTCATTTAATAAAGCTGTAGAGGAAGAAGTTCAACGTTTTTCTGAGGCTACGTCTATACATGTGAGATTTACTATTCAAAGTCCCCCGCATATTTCAAGATTAGTAAAGGAACATTGTTTATATGTAATTAGTGAATGTTTAACGAATATCGCAAAACATTCACAGGCAAAAGATGTAAATTTGAAAGTTGAATATAGTGATAACCTTGAAAAACTTACTATTGAAGTTGAAGATAATGGAATTGGTTTTGACACTGGATATATCGGTAAGAATCCTGGACATTACGGCTTAATTGGCTTAAATGAGCGAGTTCGATTGATTAATGGAGAAATACATATATTGAGTGAAAAGATGAAGGGTACGAAAGTGTGTATTCAAGTACCTATTAATAATGAAGGAGATAGCGATGAAGTATAACGTATTAATTGTGGATGATCATTTCGTTGTAAGGGAAGGTCTGAAATTAATAATAGAAACGAGTGATTCATTTCAAATTATAGGTGAGGCTGCAAACGGAGAAGAAGCCCTTTCTTTCATAGAAAAAAAGAAACCTGATGTTATTTTAATGGATTTAAATATGCCTAAAATGAGTGGTTTAGAAACAATTGAGGCTTTAAATAAAAAACAAAATCATACGCCGATTATTATATTAACAACTTATAACGAAGATGAATTAATGTTAAAGGGAATTGAGCTAGGAGCAAAAGGATATTTGCTAAAAGATACGGATCGTGAGAATTTGTTTCGAACATTGGAAGCGGCTATTCGAGGTGAGATTTTACTACAACCTAATATTATGGAAAAGATAGTGAATTATAAAAGGAAAGAAGTATATGCTGATAAGGTTGAAGAAAATAATTTAACAGAAAAAGAATTGTTTGTGTTGAAAGCTATTGCGCGTGGAAATAAGAATAAAGAAATTGCATTCGATATGGGAATAGCTGAACGAACAGTAAAAGCGTATTTAACAAATATATATAATAAATTAGGTGTTAATTCAAGGTCAGAAGCAGTAGCTGTATCTATTGAAAGGAAGTTAATTCATTTTTAAAACGTTATATATGCCCAATCGTACATTATAGGCTTGCCCTTTTGTACGATTTTTTTATTATTTTCTCATGTTATGCTTTAGAAAGTATGAGAGATTTAAGAACGCTCTAATTGCATTACACAGACGTTTTTAATGTGGGAAAGGAAGAATGGGGGAGTTAGCGTAGATGTTTCTACTTATTACTACATTTGATAGGTTTATTTGGCTGGGGAATGTTGCTTCGTCTTCAGAAAAGATTAACAGGAATCTAGCGTTTTCGAGGGCTGAAGAAAGTAATGCTAATTTGCGTAAAAAGAAATGTATAGGTTCAATTAATAATATGCATCAAAAAATAACGATAGCTTCTGTGGAATATGGTCATAATTTTGTGTTGGGTCGTGCAGAACCTCATTCAACAATTGTCATAACAAGTGGTGATATGTATGTTGGAAGCGGACGGGTTAATAAGTATGGGAAATTTAAAGTATGTACGAATGATTATCTAGAAAGAGATTTGGTAATAGAGATTCAGTTAATAATGGGTGGTTTTTATCAAGAGAGTATAACGGTAAAGATAGAACGTTAAGATAGAATTATTTCTTTTTTTCCACTATATAAAAAGGAAGCAACCGTAGTTGCTTCCTACATCAATTAAGCCGAAGCCTTCTTCATTCTCTCAAGTAAACTAGATAACACATGCGTACGATAAGATTCTAGTTTTTTACCTTCATAAGTACGGATACCTAATTTTTTAAGTTCTTTTACATACCAACCTTTGCTTCCGAAATACATGTGATCGCTCCCCTTCAACTTTGTTTTTATTTATCCTGATTGCATATGGAGGTACAGGAATTATAATGAAGGAAATGAATTTCGCACGAAAATGGTTAACTTTGTTGCAAAAGACATATATACTAAAGATAGTATACAACGAGGTGGACAAGACGTGATTATAGAGAAGCACGAAATTCAAATTGACCAAATTACGAGTGGTAAAGTGAATATCTTTACTTTCTATAGAAATAGAAAGCAAATTGATGATCATTTTTTACGATTACAAGAACCATCGCTTACAGCAAACTACTTCTTCCATTTTCATTTTGATGCAGAGAGCTTGCATCTATTGCAGAAAGAGTTTCCGAGCGTATATCCGTACGACGGTAGTGAAACGATTCACGACTGGACGGAAAAGATGAAAGCAGAATTGCAACATCAGATCCAAACAGGTAAATGGAATAAACGCGTACGTATCGGTAATCGCATTCTAGATGTGGTGTTTACGTGGTGTGACGAAGATATAGTAGAGTGAAAAAGAAGCGGATGACGCTTCTTTTTTTAGCGCTGGAATAAAACGAGCTTACCTGCAGAAGATGTGCAGCGATGTGTTTTCTCATACAATCCTTTTTCTTTTAAAATAGATTCACCTTTTGCTTTCGCTTCTTTTTCAGTTGCCGCCTCGAATGATTCGTCTAATGCTTTAGAACCATCTTTTTCAAAGACTGTTAGAACGTATACTCCCATGAAAATTCCCTCCAATAATAAAATCAGAATCTTATAACTATTTTGGCATAAATCACTAGAATATGCAAAGAAATATATGACATTGCGTGTTACAATAAGGTGAAACTTTTGAAACATAGAAAGGATCGTTATTTGTGAAACAAGTAAAGTTTATACATGCGGCTGATTTGCATTTGGATAGTCCATTTAAAGGGATGGAGATGAGTGTACCGCAGTCTGTTTGGGAAAGAATGAAGCAAAGTACGTTTGAATCGTTCGAGCGTATTGTTGATAAAGCGATTCAAGAGCGCGTTGATTTCGTATTACTAGCCGGGGATTTGTATGATGCGGAGACGAGAAGTTTGAGAGCGCAAGTGTTTGTGCGCGAGCAAATGAAGAGACTTTCGCAGTACGATATCCCTGTTTTTATTATTCACGGTAACCACGATCATTTAGGGGGAAGTTGGGCAGCAATTGAGTTTCCGGAAAATGTTCACGTGTTTACGGAGCCTTATGTAGAAGAGAAATCATTTTATAAAAATGGTGAGTTGTTAGCTTCTATTTACGGTTTTAGTTATTTGCAGCAAGCGGTAACGGATAATATGACAGCGCAGTATACGAAAATGAGTGATGCGCCTTTTCATATTGGTATGCTTCACGGAAGTGTGGAAGGGGATGCAGAGCATAATCGCTATGCGCCGTTTCAAATTCGTGAGCTGAAAGAAAAGCAGTTTGATTATTGGGCTCTTGGCCATATACATAAACGTGAAATTTTATCAGAAGAGCCGTATATTATTTATCCGGGGAATATACAAGGTCGTCATCGTAAGGAGACAGGGGAAAAGGGTGCGTACCTTATTGAACTTACAAAACAAGGATCGCAATGTTCATTTTTCCATACGGCGGATGTTGTGTGGGATGAGATAGAAGTGAATATTGATGGACTTGAAACTGTTGATGAACTGATGACGAGCGTATCGAGTGCGATGAATGAATGCCGAAGAGAAGAGGAAGGGACGCTACTTACTGTCGTATTTACAGGACAAGGGCCACTTTCTCCTTATTTACGTGATGAAAAGCGCGTAGAAGAGATTTTTCATATTTTAGCATCTGGTGAAGAGCGAAAAGATTTCGTATATACGATGAAGTGGAAAAATGAGACAGTCTCTTTTGCAGAAATCGAGCGTTTGAAAGAAGAAAATCATTTCGTCGGTAGTGTGCTGAAGGAGTTAGAAGCTTTCACCAATATGGACGGTGTGTTGCGCACGATTTGGACATCTCCTGTAGCACGTAATAGTATTGAATCTTTTACAGAGGAAGAGAAGAAAGAGATTCAAAAGGAAGCAGAAAATATTATTTTAGAACAATTATTCCAGCAAGAGAGGGATAAGAAATGAGAATTGAAAAACTCCATATTTATGGGTACGGAAAATTAGAAAATGTGGAAATGGATCTGTCAATGCTGACAGTGTTATATGGTGAAAATGAAGCGGGGAAATCAACAATTCGCTCATTTATGAAAAGTATTTTATTCGGTTTTCCGACGAGAGGACAGCGCCGTTATGAGCCGAAAGAAGGCGGCAAGTATGGCGGTGCGATGACTGTGCAAACAGAGAAGTACGGCCGTTTGAAAATTGAACGATTGCCAAAGATGGCAGCTGGCGAGGTGACCGTTTATTTTGAAGACGGGAAAACGGGCGGCGAGGAAATTTTACACGATATATTAAGCGGGATGAATGAAAGTTTATTTGAATCTGTCTTTTCATTTGATATGCATGGCCTTCAAAACATTCATCAGCTTGGTGAAGCGGATATTGGCAATTATTTATTTTCGGCAAGTGCAGTCGGGAGTGATGCGCTATTGCAGTTAGATAAAAAGCTAGAAAAAGAAATGGACCAGCGCTTTAAGCCGAGTGGTCGTAAACCAGAAATTAACGTGTCATTGCAAGAGATGAAGAAACTTGAAGAGAAGATGAAAGAGTGGCAAGGGAAAATTGGCACGTATGAAAAGCAAGTGGAGCAGTTAAAAGAAAGTGAAGAGAAGCTTGCTTCTGTTCGCGGGGAAAAAGAGAGTGCAGAAAAACGAAAGCAAGATTATGAAATATTAGCAGCGCTTGAGCCACTCGTTATTGAAAAGCGTGCGCATGAGAAAGTGTTAGAGAACGAGAGCGGGCAGTTTCCTGTAAACGGAATGGCGCGTTATGAAGCAATTAAGGCGAAGATGGAGCCGCTTCAATTACAAGTGGACTCACTTCATAAAAAAATTGAGAATGTGCAATCTGAAATGGAATCGATTCAAATAGATGAAGAGTTTTTGCAAAAAGAAAGTTATGTAGAAGAACTTCGAATGCAGCATATGTCTTACGAAAATGCACGCCAAGAAATGCGTGATCTGACAGGAAGTATTACGAATATAAAAGAAGAAATCGCAGAACTGGAACAACAAATTGGTGCTACTTTTGAAAAGGAAACAGTTCTTTCATTTGATATGAGTTTGGCAACGAAAGAGTTAATTACGCAAACAGTGCAAAAGGCGCGCGAATTAGAAACGCAAAAAGCACAGCTCGATGATCGTTTTAAAGTAGCGCAAGAGCAATTAGAAGAACAAGAAGAAAATATAAGGCAGATTAAGAAACAAATGTTAGTGGATGAAGAGAGAAATGTGTTAGTTGAGAAAGAGAAATCGTTCCAAGATGCGGCGTTTATCGGTATAGGCGCAGAGAGAATGAAGCGCAAGTATGAGGAAAAAGCAGGAACAGCTAAGCAAAAGAAAAAGCAGTGGCAAAGAGTTTGTCTTCTATTACTTCTTATTAACACAGGCGTTTTATTCACAAGCTTATTTATAGATAACCGAGCGCTCTTATTTATTAGTGTCATTGTTTTTGTAGGGATTGTTCTCGCCCTTGTTTTATATAAAGATCCATCAAGTGGATTACAAGAAGAGCTCCTTACACTTCAGCAAAGTGCTGGCGGGAGACAAAGTGAAGAAGCGATGTCTGTGCGCTATGAGTTAGAAAAAGATGAAGAGATACGTAAACTATTTGAGCGTGAGTCATATAAGTTACAGCAAATGGAACGAGCGTATGATAAAGTCGTTTCATCGTATGAGGAATGGGAGAGAGAAACGTTCCAGGCGGGAGAACAAGTCGATGCATATAAAACGCGCTATATGTTTCCTGAATTTTATACGTATGCACACATATTGCCGGCGTTTGAGCGTATGGAAAAAATGCAGCAATTATATCGTGATTTAGAGAAGAAAAGTGAGCGCAAATCTTCATTATTTGAAATGATTTCGCAATTTGAACATAAACTAGAAACTGTTATCGGTAGTGCGGAGTATAGTAAGCTACACGAGGCACAAAGCCGTATGCAAAATGAGAAAGAGAAGCGCCAAACTTGTAAGCAGTTAAAAGAAAAACTGGCGGAATGGCAAGAAGAATATGAGTTTATGCAAGAACGATTGAAACATCTGTTAGTAGAACGAGATGGTTTATGGCATATTGCAGAGGCTACAGATGAAGAGATGTTTTTAGAAGTAGGTAAACTAGCGGAAAAACGTGAAGATGCTGAGAAACAAGTGGGGCGTTTATTACCGCAAATTGATCTGTTGGAACAGCGTTTAACGAACTTATCATTAGCTGAACATTATGAAGCTGACGGTTATGAAGAGAAATTAAAGAGAGAAATGACAGTCGTGCAAAACTGTCTTACGGAAGAGAAAGAACTGACAGAGCGTATTGCGAAACATCGTATGGAAATTGCGAATTTAGAAGAAGGTAGTACATACGGCGATTTAATGCATGAATGGGAAATGAAAAAAGCGCAAGTGCGTGAACAAGTGAAGAAGTGGGCTGCTTATGCGGCCGCAAAAACGGTGTTAACGAAAACGAAGCAATATTATCACGAAGTACATCTTCCTCGTATTTTACAAAAATCAGAAGAGTATTTCGTCTATTTAACAGGCGGACGATATAGTAAAATCTTTTCACCGTCAGAGGCAGAACCGTTTATCGTTGAACGTAACGATGGTATGCGTTTTTACAGTCATGAACTAAGCCAAGCGACAGCGGAGCAGTTATATTTATCGCTGAGATTTGCACTCGCGAAAACATTCGAACATGATTATCCATTTATTATTGATGATAGTTTCGTGCATTTTGATGCGGTAAGGACGAATCGAACGATTGAACTTATAAAGGAAATTGCAAAGGATAGACAAGTCATATTCTTTACATGTCATGCGCATTTACTCGCGTATTTTACAGAAAAACAGATTATAAAATTAACACATATGCGTAAAGAAAATGAGTTGTAGTGTGCTATACTAAAAGTAACTGATTTGGTGGAGGAATTCGAATGAAAAAGAAAATTGCAGAATATGAAGTTGGTGAACAAGTCGATATTTTCTTGTTAATTAAAACAGCGACAAAAGGTATCGCAAGCAATGGAAAGCCATTTTTAACAGTAATCTTACAAGATCCAAGTGGAGATATTGAAGCGAAGCTATGGGACGTATCACCAGAAGTTGAGAAACAATATGTAGCGGAAACAATCGTGAAAGTAGCTGGAGATATTTTAAACTACAAAGGCCGTATTCAATTACGTGTGAAACAAATTCGAGTTGCGAATGAAAATGAAGTAACAGATATCTCGGACTTCGTAGAAAAAGCACCAGTGAAAAAAGAAGATATGGTCGAGAAAATTACGCAATACATATTTGAAATGAGAAACCCGAACATTCAACGTCTAACAAGACATTTATTAAATAAGCATCAAAACGAATTTTTAGACTATCCAGCAGCGACTAAGAACCATCATGAGTTCGTATCTGGATTAGCGTATCACGTCGTATCGATGCTTGATTTAGCGAAAGCTATCTCAAATCTATACCCATCATTAGATAAAGACTTACTGTATGCAGGCGTTATTTTACATGACCTTGGTAAAGTAATCGAATTATCTGGCCCAATTTCTACAACGTATACGTTAGAAGGAAATTTACTAGGTCACATTTCGATTATGGTGAACGAAATTGGGAAAGCAGCAGATGAGCTGCAAATCGATGCAGAAGAAGTATTAATTCTTCAACACATCGTGCTTTCTCACCACGGAAAAGCAGAATGGGGTAGCCCAAAACCACCATTAGTAAAAGAAGCAGAAATTCTGCATTACATCGATAACTTAGATGCAAAAATGAACATGATGGACCGTGCATTAGGACGCACGAAACCAGGCGAATACACAGAACGTGTCTTTGCACTTGATAATCGTTCGTTCTATAAGCCGTCGTTTCATAATTAATAGTGTGAATAAAGTGGCCTCATTAAGTGTTAATATGCTTAGTGAGGCTGTTGTATAATGATAATAAAGTTATTGAATTTTGATTATTAAAAAGCTAAGAGCCTTACTACATTCTACGTAGCAAGGCTCTTTAAAGTTGTTTCAAATTACATCCATCTGTTCGTTCAAGTGTAACTATTCGTAATTATTTGATATTATACAGGTGAATAGAAAGATGAATTAAAATTTAGTTTCGTAGTTGTAAAAGGAGGTTATTTATATTATTCTCTTATAATTTTCCAAAAAGGAGAGTTTATGAAAAAGATTATTGTTTTTGTATTAACGATATTTATATTATTCTCAGGATTTGCAACACAAAGTTATGCGTTGTCAGATTCTCAATCTGCGGCAATACAAGCGTTGCTAGATGATGCCTGTCGTATATCAGGTGTGCCGGGAATGTCAATCTCAATACTTGCTGATGATGAAGTGTTCTACTTTTCTTCAGGGTATGCAGACCGTGAAAAGGGGTTGTCTGCAAGTGAAAATACACTCTATGAGTTAGCCTCGGTCAGTAAAGCTTTTACCGGTATGGGTATTATGCTATTGGAAGAGCAAGGGCTGCTTTCAATGACTGACCCTGTCCAAAAATATTTACCTTGGTTTACATTAAAGTATCAAGGGAAACTTGTTGATATGCAAAGTCTTACACTAAATAACTTTCTTCACCATACCAGTGGTCTAACAAATATTAGGCATCTTCAAAATATTCCACAAGGCAATACACCAGATATGTTGCAAAGGACTGTAGAAATGCTCGTGGATGCTGAATTGGCGTTCCCTCCCGGTGAACAGTATAACTATGGAACCGTTAATTATGACGTATTGGGTTTGGTTATTGAGATTGTGTCGCGACAAAGCTATGAAGACTTTATGAAGGAACAGGTATTTCAGCCGTTAGGTCTTCACCAGACGTATGTTTATAAAGAAGCTGCTCAAGCCACTGGACAGTTGGCACAGGGCTACCGTTCTTCATTTTTTATGACAACTCCATTTAAAGCTCCGGATTATGCTGGGAATAAACCCGCAGGCTACATCATTTCTAATACAAAAGATATGGCGCGTTGGATGGGCATACAGATGGGGATCGTGCAGGACATACCCGAAATATTTCACATGGTTATCGAAAAATCACATAGGGGTGATATGTCTGTTTCGGCTGTCAACGGTATGTATTATGCGGCAGGCTGGTCCGTAAACGCCGAACAAACGATTATAGAACACACTGGGGGCAATCCAAATTTCAGAACCGAAGTAGTCATACTGCCAAATGAACGAACAGCCGTCTCCTTGCTGAGCAACGGCGCAAATACCAATACAAACATGGTACTAAAAGTTAAAGATATATTAGAAGGCAATCTCACTCAGTCATATGAAATAAGCGGCACACAGCTTTTGGATATCATTTTGTCGTCTATCACAATTATTCTTTGCCTATTGGCCGTTTTGCTATTTCTCTTAGGATTACGCAGAAGGAGAACGAATGAGCGGCAGCCAATGACAAAAAAGAGAATAACCGTAACAGTTATTTTCCTGACTGCTACGATTGCCCTAGGTATACTGTGCTGTGCTTTCGATTGGTCAACAATACTTATGTGGCAAACATATAGTGTTCTTACAGCTTTGATTTCGTCAGCATTATTAACAGCAAGCATTACATGGTTTGTATACACTCACCGATAAAATACCTCGCTCCCAAGATAAGCATAATGTTAAGTAATTAAATTTTAATTTATCGGTATGCTTAATTTGAAAAAAAAGACACTTCGGTGTCTTTTTTAATATCATCGACAAAATTCCCAGCCAAACCTAATTACCATAGATTCCACGAACCTGCTCCGTTCGTGGAATAAGGATTTTTAAACAACTATATTATTTCTGCACAGCTGTTTTTATAGGAAGTACATAAGACTTTATAAAAAATATCTCGAATTTGAGATAAATCGCTTGCTTTTTAATCACTTGAGTTGTAAAGTGATAGTAACGAAAGCAATTGAGCCATATGAAAAACATACACTCAGTTGTTTTCGATTAAAAAACGAAGTAACTTATTTAGTAAAAACTAAGATGAATTTACAAAAACATAATGAGAATAAATTGAAAAGCTAAGAAGCATATTATTTTTTAGTTATCACTTGACTAGTAAAATGAAACGGAGGAATTATCAATGTATGAAATTAAAGGGCATCATCACATTTCAATGGTTACGAAAAATGCAAATGAAAATAATCACTTTTATAAAAATGTGCTTGGATTACGTCGTGTGAAAATGACAGTAAACCAAGATGATCCGTCAATGTACCATTTATTTTACGGAGATAAAACAGGAAGTCCGGGTACAGAGTTATCATTTTTTGAAATTCCATTAGTAGGAAGAACATATCGCGGTACAAATGCGATTACTCGAATTGGATTACTCGTTCCTTCAGAGGAAAGCTTACATTACTGGAAAGAACGATTTGAGAAATTTGATGTGAAACATAGTGAAATGACAACATATGCAAATCGTCCTGCTTTACAATTTGAGGATGTTGAAGGTCTTCGCTTAGTACTACTCGTTTCAAACGGGGAAAAAGTAGAGCACTGGGAAACTTGGGAGAAATCAGAAGTTCCTGCAAAGCATCAAATTCAAGGAATGGGTTCTGTAGAAATGACAGTTCGTAGACTTGATAAAATGGCGAGTACACTTACAGAGATGTTTGGTTATACAGAGGTTAGCCGCAGCGAAGAGGAAGCAATTTTTCAGTCCATTAAAGGAGAGGTTTTTGGAGAAATCGTTGTGAAATATTTAGATGGTCCTACTGAAAAGCCGGGCCGCGGTAGCATTCACCATTTAGCAATTCGTGTAAAGAACGATGCAGAGCTAGCTTATTGGGAAGAACAGGTAATAAAAAAAGGTTTCCATTCTTCTGGCATTATCGACCGTTTCTACTTTAAAAGCTTATATTTCCGTGAATCAAACGGAATCCTTTTTGAAATTGCGACAGATGGACCAGGATTTACAGTTGATGGAGATATGGAACACTTAGGAGAAAAACTTGATTTACCACCGTTCTTAGAAGATCAGCGTGCAGAGATTGAAGCGAATTTAGCATCTATTGAAGAGAAGTAATAGAAGAAAATATACAACTTTAACATATAAATGAAACCCATTGGAGGAATATAAAATGAACCAATTAAAAGGAATTCACCACGTTACAGCGATTACAAGTAGTGCAGAAAAGAATTATGAGTTTTTCACTCACGTTTTAGGAATGCGTTTAGTTAAAAAAACAGTAAACCAAGATGACATTCAAACGTATCATTTATTCTTTGCAGATGATAAAGGTAGTGCAGGAACAGATATGACATTCTTTGATTTCCCAGGTGTTCCGAAAGGAGTACACGGTACGAATGAAATTTCAAAAACTTCATTCCGAGTGCCAACTGATGCAGCGTTAGCATATTGGGTAAAACGTTTTGACCGTCTTGAAGTAGAACATACAGGAATTAAAGAGCAATTTGGTAAGAAAACTCTTTCTTTCGTTGACTTTGATGACCAACACTATCAATTAATCTCAGATGAACTTGATAAAGGGATCGAATCAGGTACACCATGGCAAAACGGACCAGTTCTATTAGAATATGCAATTACTGGTTTAGGGCCTGTATTCATCCGTATTGCAAACTTTAGTTTCTTCAAAGAAGTGTTAGAAAAAGTTTTATTATTTAAAGAGGTTGCGCAAGAAGGAGAATTCTATTTATTTGAAGTGAACAAAGGCGGAAACGGTGCATCTGTCATCGTAGAACATAATACGGTTCTTCCTGAAGCACAACAAGGTTTTGGTACAGTGCACCATGCTGCATTCTGCGTAGAAGATCGCGCTGTATTAGAAGAATGGATTGAGAGAATCAGTAGCGTTGGACTTCCTTCATCTGGTTATGTAGACCGTCATTTCTTTGAATCATTATATGCAAGAGTTGCACCACAAATTTTATTTGAATTTGCAACAGATGGCCCAGGATTTATGGGAGATGAGCCATACGAAACACTTGGCGAAAAATTATCTTTACCTCCATTCCTAGAGCCAAAACGTGAAGAAATTGAAAAATTAGTTCGTCCAATTGATACAGTAAGAAGCACGAAGGAATTTATTAAAGAGTAAAAATAGAGCAAGTAGTTTTAGCGGAGTGCTGGAACTGCTTGCTTTTTTATTTATTCTAGTAAGTTTTCTGACAATTGTTTCTCAAGTTGTTAAAAAGGAAAACTTTGGTATGATTAATTAAAATATAGAATTTTCTAATAATTATTTTTCAATACATAGAAAAGGAGTGGTAATATAAAATTTTGATAATTGTATAAAAATCCTAATTTTGTATTTTTGGAGAAAAGGGGATGCGAGTGTATGGGAGCAGATGTAGTAACACGGGAGCAAATGAAACATTCTTTAGATGATTGGTATCGTGTAATGTTGCAGCAAAATATAGAGAAAGCTATGGAAATGAAAGAGGCGATTGAAAGTAAGATTAGTGGGTTGGATGTGGATCAGGATGTATTGCTTTATCATGCGTTGTTGAATTTTAGATATGATGCATTAGTGGATTGGATTGGGGTTAGAGAAGATAGTTTTGATAAAGTGGAATCTTTTGAAATCCCAGCAGAAGGTGTTCTAGCTTATTACTATCACTTTTTTAAAGGGTTTCATTGCACATTAATTTCAAATTATAACGAAGCGAAAGAACAGTATGAGCAAGCTGAGAAGTTATTGAAATATATTGCAGATCCGATAGAACATGCGGAGTTTAATTATCGGATGGGGAATTTCTATTATCAAAAATATGACCAAGTTCATGCAATAGATTACTTGAATAGGGCAAAAGCAGCATTTTTACAATATCCAGGTTATGAAATAAAAGTAGGATTATGTGAAAATGCTTTTGGACTATGTTGTGTAGACATAGATCACTATGAATTAGCGGAAGAAAACTTTAATTCTGCTATGGAAGTATTGCAAAAAGCAGATCAAAAAAAATATATGCTAATGGTTCGGCATAATTTAGCTTGGCTTTATGCTAGTCAAAATCTTTCAGAATTAGCAATTCGTCATATATCTGAGGTGACCAAAAACTACCCAGAACACTTTAAAGCCTTATTTGTAGAAGCGCGTGAACATTACAAATTAGGACAATATAATTTAGCGAATCCAATCGTTGAAAAAGGTTTAAATATTTGTGTTGATTTAGGAGAAAAAGAATTTCAACATCGGTTTAAAATTTTGAAAGAACTCAATGGAAAATCTTCAGTATCAATTATTGAAGATGTAATTTTAGAAGGACTTTCTTATTTTGAGAGAGAAAGATTATGGGATTGTATTCAAGAATACACTGAAATTTTAGCACTGAAATTTTATGAATTTGATGATCATGTTAAGGCAAGTAAATATTTTTATATGAATAATAAGGCTCAAAAAAATATATTGGAAAAGGGAGCGTTAAAATAATGAAGAAATTTCGTTTGGCTATTGTTGGGACTGCATTAGTAGGGGTATTATCAATTGGGTTCAATAGTTCTTTTACAAATCAAGCTGTAAATATTGGTGACACAGGAGGGGCACCAGCAAGACCAGACTACGTTAATATTGGTGACACAGGAGGAGCACCAGCAAGACCAGACTACGTTAACATTGGCGACACAGGAGGAGCACCAGCAAGACCAGACTACGTTAACATTGGCGACACGGGCGGAGCACCAGCAGATAATAAAGGCGATGGTGGAGCACCAGCCAACTTCAATAAAGGTGACGGTGGCGGTATTAGCAAGCAAGACTCACACGCTGATCATTTTTAAATTAAATAATAACAAAGAAAGGGATCTCACAACGAGGTCCTTTTCTTTGTTATTAGGCCATGTAGAGAAAAGAATTGACTTACTTTAAATATGTAACTATAATAGTTACAGAATAACCATTAGTAATAGAAGTGAGTTATATTTTTTTAGTATAATTGTAACTGTTTTAGTTACAATTAAAAAGAGAACATAAAATAACCAAAAAATGTAAAAACTTTTAAATAGCAACAAGAGAAAGGAGACGGGAACTTTGAAAAGGTTTAAGTTTTATATGATTAGCGGTATTGTGCTCGTTTTGTTAATTGTTTGTAATTTCGTCGATAAGCCGATTGCGAAGGTTGGAGAAGTGAAAGATACTGTTATGATGAAGCTGCATACGAAAGAGAGTATGGCGCAAATTGATGGGCAGATAATTTATTTTAAGCAAATTGGAGAGGGGAAGCCGCCTTTACTTATGCTTCATGGGTTTGGTGGTTCATCTGATGGGTTTAGTGATATTTATCCGGAACTTGTAAAGGATCACACGATTATAGCGGTTGATATTTTAGGATTTGGGCGTTCTTCTAAGCCAGTTGATTTTCAGTATTCGTTTCCTGCGCAAGTGAATTTATATTATAAGTTAATGAAGAAGCTCGGATACGATCAGTTTGCGGTGCTCGGTCATTCGATGGGCGGAGAGATGTCCCTTAATTTAGCGTATTTATATCCGGATGCAGTGACGCATCTCATCTTGGCGGATGCTACAGGGATAGAGTCTTTCCAGCAAAAAGACAGTTATGAAGTGCCGCCGCTATCGACGGACTTACAAACTGTAACTGAGATTACGAAGTATAATAAAAATGAAGTGAAAAATAGTCGTGATGATAAAGAGCATTATGATCAGCTTACGAAAATGAGAGAGCGCCGCATTGCGATGGAAGCTGATAAAATTAAGGTGCCAACTCTAATTATATGGGGACGACATGATAAGAGTGTTTCTTGGGAAAATGGTGAACTGTATCATGGGCTATTTGCAAATAGTACGTTTCATATTATTGAAAAAGGATACCACGCACCGTTTCGTCAGGAACCAATCGAGTTTATGGAATATGTACAAGCGTTTTTCGCGAAGCATCCACAATAAAAATTTTAAGCATAAATCCACTTCTTTCCTCATAAAGTGAAACTAATAAGGCTTGTCTAAGGAAAGGAATGAAGTGATTTGGAAACTTTACCATGGTGGGTGTATCTTGTAATTGTCGGGATTGTACTAAGTGGCTACATGGTTTTATATACTTCGAAAAAAGAGCAAGATATGGATAATGAGTTTATTGAAAAAGAAGGCGAAGTATATATGAAGCGCTTAGAAGAAGAACGCGAGAAACGTAATCAGGATAGTGATAAAGATTCGGTATTGCTTTAATAAAAATTTTGAAAGGCTACCACCTAGTAGGATTTTACATCTAGGTGGTAGCTTTTTTTCTTCTGCGGGAGCAGTATATGTTCATCAAGCTAAGGTTATATTAGTTTAATTTTACATGTATAAGAGAGTCATCATAAACTTTTATTGATGGTATTTATATATATTTTTACTCATAAGAATGGAACTAGTGGGGATTTTACTGGGGGGGGATTAACAATGCATAGGGATGAAACTTCATTACATCCTGATACAGGTGTTACATCTGTAATGTTTGTTGAGCGTTCATTAAATGAAATTCGTTTTTGGTCTAGAATCATGAAAGAGCATTCTCTTTTTCTTCGCTTAGGGTTTAGATGCGAGGATACGCAATTAATCGAAGAGGCGAATCAATTTTATCGATTGTTTGAACATATTGAACAAATAGCGCATTCCTATACAAATGAAACAGATCCTGAGCAAATAAAAAGATTTAATGCAGAAGTACAACAAGCCGCAACTAATATTTGGGGATTTAAACGAAAAATTTTAGGATTAATTCTCACATGTAAATTGCCAGGACAAAATAACTTTCCACTTTTAGTTGACCATACAAGTAGGGAAGCTGATTATTTTAGAAAACGTTTAATACAATTAAATGAAGGTAAATTAGATGCGCTTCCTGATGCTATTATTAAAGAAAATGTTTTCTTTTTACGGATTATGGCAGACCATGCTAAATTTATTGGTCATCTTCTTGATCCATCGGAAAGAAAGCTTGTAGATACAGCACGAAATTTTAGCAATGATTTTGATGAATTGATGTATCAAGCAATTGACTTAGAATCTATGAAACCACAATCCCAAACAGCTCCTCTTTTAGATCAATTTTTAGATCAAAATCGCGTGTCGGTTGCATCTCTTCGGGATTTTAAGAAAACAGCACGTGATTTAATTGAGCAATGTAAAATAAAGAGTATCATTCATCCATTATTAGCAGACCATGTTTTCCGTGAAGCTGATAGATTTCTTGAAATCATTGATATGTATGATGTTCACCTTACAAATATTCAATCACAACCTAGATATTAGAAGATAAGGAAAGATACTATTTTTCCTTAGGCTGAGAAGTTAACAATTTATTGTTAGCTTCTTTTCTTTGTGATTAAAATTTTCTTTTAAGGACTACATAAATCCCTTTGACCAAATATGTAATTCTTTGTAAAATGTTATATATGGAAATATTATGAATATGCAGGAAATCTATGGATAATAGATTTTAATAAATTATTCAAGGGAAATTTATTAGTTAAGTATATTAACTTGTTTGCACTACATTTTACAAATAAAGGGGTATTAGTAATCATGAAAGCAAAGAAATTAGTAAGTTTAGCGCTACCAGTTATGTTATTGAGTGGTTGTATTACAATTGAAACTGATGGTAAGAAAGCTGAACCAAAGAAAGAAGAAACGCAAAAGGTAGAGAAAGAGAATAAGACTTCTGAAAAAGAGAGTAAGTCAACTGATAGCAAGAAAGAGGATAGCTTATCTGTAGCGAAAGGTGAAGGTACAAATAGTAGCTCATCAAGTAGTCAACCAAGTTCTTCTTCAAATAATTCAACTTCTTCTAGTTCTTCAACTGGTAAGGTAACTGGTTCAGATGTTGAAAGGTACAAGGCAGATATCATAAATAGTGCTACTCAAATTGAAGATACAATGAAATTAATTGAAGGAATAGCAGATTCAGACGTAAAATCATACAAACAAAAGAAAAGTGAAGTACAACTGAGTTTAGGTGGAGCAAAGGCAACTGCAACGAAACTGAAGAATCTACAAGCGCCTCCTGAGTTACAGGGAGAACAGGCGAAGATAAAGCAGTCGATGGAACTATATGCGGATTGTTTTCAACTTCTATTTGATGCATTAGATCAAGAAGACGAAAGTAAAATGCATCAATCACTAAGTAAAGCACAAGAAGGTTCGAAACTGTTTGAAGAGGCAGCGAAGAGTATCGGTAGTAAAACCAACTAAGAATAAATTATTTTAAGGGGTACTTGTGGGTGCAGTTGGTGCAAGTGAAGAGTTAGGAATTAGTTATGGAAACACATTACAAATTTATCAAATGGACGATAATGTTCGTATTCGATATATAAAACAATAAATAATTGGTGAAAAACTCTGTAATAAATTTTACAGGGTTTTTTGTTAGTTCTAGTTTATTTTTTTGTCTTCCTAAGCGCTAAGCATACTAGTATAAGTTGAGAAATGAACAAAACGATAATGATAGGCAAACCTTTCTCACGATGTAACTGTAACCATCTAAAGCCCAATTCATACACTATGATGGAGGCTTTTTACTTACTAATCGGATGAAAAAGGAGTGTAATCATGAAGAAATGTACTGTTAATGAAGCGGGAGGGAATGTGCCACAACCAATCCGCAGCGACGGAGCAGGTGCGATTGATTCTGGACCTCGTAATGTTATGCGGGATATTCAAAATCCGAATATGCTTGTTCCGCCTATAACGGATGCAGGGTTAGTTCCTAACTTGAAGTTTTCATTCTCGGACACTTCTATGATTTTGAAACAAGGCGGGTGGTCTCGGGAGATTACTGCTCGGGAACTACCGGTTTCGACGACGATTGCGGGAGTGAATATGAGTTTAACGGCCGGTGGAGTACGAGAACTACATTGGCATAAAGAGGCAGAATGGGCGTATATGCTTTTAGGACGGGCGCGCATAACGGCTGTTGATCAAAATGGGCGTAATTTTATTGCTGATGTTGGGCCAGGTGATCTTTGGTATTTTCCTCCTGGTATTCCGCATTCCATTCAAGGATTGGAACATTGTGAATTTCTACTCGTTTTCGATGATGGGCATTTTTCTGATTTATCTACTTTAGCTATTTCTGATTGGTTTGCGCATACGCCAAAAGAAGTGTTGTCGGCTAATTTCGGAGTACCTGAGAGTGCTTTTCGTTCTATTCCTTCAGATCAAGTTTATATTTATCAAGGAGAGGTGCCAGGTTCGCTTGAAAGTCAGGAAATTCAATCACCTAAAGGAGAAGTTCCTTTAACATTTAAACATGAATTGTTAAAACAAAAGCCGATTAAGACTCCTGGTGGTAGCGTTCGAATTGTAGATTCTACAAATTTTCCTATTTCCAAAACAATCGCAGCAGCGCTCGTTGAGGTTGAGCCTGGCGGAATGAGAGAACTTCATTGGCACCCGAATAATGATGAATGGCAATATTATTTGACAGGGGAAGCGAGAATGACTGTGTTTCTTGGAAATGGTACCGCTCGTACATTTGATTATAGAGCTGGCGATGTCGGGTATGTACCGTTTGCGACGGGGCATTATATTCAAAATACAGGTACCGAAACATTATGGTTTTTAGAGATGTTCAGAAGCAATCGTTTTGAAGATGTATCGTTAAATCAATGGATGGCACTGACTCCTAAAGAAATAGTGGAGAGTAATATACATGTTGGCCCGCAAGTAATGGATTCCCTGCGTAAGGAGAAGTGGCCTGTTGTGAAATATCCGGGGTTTTCATATAGTCCGAAAAGTGATGAGTAAAAATGAAAATTTGCGTTATTCTTTCTGGAGACTGATAAGAAGGGATGGCGCATTTTTTATGCCTAATCTAGTCTTTATCCCGCTATTTGCCGGGTAGTAAGACCCCCACCTCAAAATTCAGCTGAAGTAAAGAAGTTAGGTGGGGGGGCGGGCTGTCCGTAAAAGTCCGATTGGTGAGGGCTGATTAAAGTTTCACTTTATTAGTATCCATTCTTTGTATTATTGTTCGGGAAATTATTATTGGAGCATAGTATAGGGAAGAAACATATAAAATAGCGCCATTATAAGCTGTAACGCATAAGTTGCGCAGGAAATGCAACGATAACTCGCTTTACTCTTCATCATTTATTTGAACATAATGGGCATAGAGAGGTGATAAACACAGTATGATTTTTAGTGAGCGTTTAAAAGAAGAAAGGGAAAAAAGAAATTGGTCGCAAAATGATTTGGCTGAAAAACTTCATGTGAGCAGGCAATCTGTTTCGAAATGGGAGACGGAAAAGAACTATCCGAGCATTGAAATTATTATTCATTTAAGTGACCTGTTCGGTATTACAATTGATGAACTGCTAAGGAGTGATGAAGAATTGACGCAGAAAGTAATTGAAGATAGTAAGCAATTGGCATATCCAAAATGGAAGGTGTTTTTTGATAGTCTATTTATAATAGGAGTATTTTTGTTTATTGCAAAAATCGTTGTATGGATGCTAAACAAATTTGCTGGAGCAAGTATTACAATTGTAGCAGATGCGCCATATGTAATGAATCTTTTGCCCCTTGTATTCATGATTATAGGTGGTATAGGTTCTGATAAGTTGAAGAAAATATATAAATAGAGGAAAGATTTGAAAGAAATCCCCTACACTAGCTGTTCTTTTCACTTAAATTGTGTACTATAAAGGATAGGATGACATAAAGAAGGGGATATAGAGAATGGAATTTCATGAACAGAAAATTTTGCCGGCAGTGAGGCAAATTAAAGATTTGGAAAAGCTATTACATAGTTCGTATGAATATATCGTTATTTTAGATATTCATGTCGGCCAATTGAAGAGTGTTATCTCGCTTGCGAAGCAATATTGTAAAAAGGTGTTTTTACATGTGGATTTAATTCATGGTTTGCAGAGTGATGGGCATGCGACAGAATATTTATGTCAGGAGTTTAGACCGTACGGGTTACTTTCAACAAAGGCGAGCGTTATTATGAAGGCGAAGCAAAAAGGTGTTGTGGCAATACAACGCATCTTTTTAATCGATTCGAGTGCGATGGAGAAGAGCTGCAATCTTTTAGATAAGACGAAACCGGATTATATTGAGGTACTTCCTGGAGCATTAACGGACGTTATCGCTGAAGTGAAAGAGCGTACTGGTGTACCGATTTTAGCGGGTGGTTTTATTCGTACTGTAGAAGATGTGGAAAGAGCTTTAAACGCTGGTGCGACAGCAATTACGACATCAAAACGCGAACTATGGAAACATTACCAAAAAAAGTGACGAAAATGTGAATTTTTTCGTTGACACCGCTTTCATTTACGGTTAACATTATAGACAAGTTAATAAACGTGACGGAGAAAAGTAGAGATCCACATTTCATTGTTTCTATATAAATTTATATAGAAGCGTGCAAGCTGTGGGTCTTTTTCTTTTGACAAAAACGAATGGCCATTCATTTTACCTCTATCACATTTGGAAGCGTTTAAATTGATTGTGGAGGGATACTATGTCAGCATTTTTAGGAGAGTTAATAGGGACTGCGTTGTTAATCGTACTTGGTGGCGGCGTTTGTGCTGGTGTAAGTTTAAAGAAGTCGTTTGCGAAAGATTCTGGTTGGATTGTAATTACAATGGGCTGGGGCTTAGCGGTAGCGGTTGCAGCATATGCGGTTGGATCAATTAGTGGGGCACATTTGAATCCAGCTTTAACAATAGGATTAGCATTTAAGGGAGCGTTCCCATGGAGTGACGTACCAGGTTATATCGCAGCACAAATGATTGGGGCAATTATCGGGGCAGTTATCGTATATTTACATTACTTACCACACTGGAAAGAAACAGAAGATCCAGGAACAAAGTTAGGTGTATTTGCAACAGGTCCAGCAATTCCGAACACATTTGCAAACCTTTTAAGTGAAATGATTGGAACATTCGTTTTAGTATTTGGTATATTAGCAATTGGTGCAAATAAATTTGCAGATGGATTAAATCCATTCATCGTAGGTTTCTTAATTGTAAGTATTGGTTTATCATTAGGTGGGACAACAGGATACGCAATTAACCCAGCACGTGATTTAGGTCCGCGTATCGCACACTTCTTCCTTCCGATTGCAGGAAAAGGCGGTTCAAACTGGAAGTATGCATGGATTCCAGTAGTTGGTCCAATTTTAGGTGGATCACTTGCAGGTTTATTCCATCAAGTTGTATTTGAAGGAAAACAAAATTCAGCACTTATTTATGTGATTATCGCAACTGTGATTGTACTAGCAATCTCTTATATGACAAGTAAAAAAAGCGGAAGCAATACAAATAGTAGAAAAGTAGCATAAGGGGGAAACCGATATGAAAAAATATATTCTTTCATTAGACCAAGGAACAACAAGCTCACGCGCAATTCTTTTCAATAAAAAAGGTGAAATTGTTCATTCAGCTCAAAAAGAGTTTACACAACATTTTCCAAAGCCGGGCTGGGTAGAGCATAATGCACAAGAAATTTGGGGATCTATTTTAGCAGTTATCGCAACTTGCTTAAGTGAAGCAGATGTAAAACCAGAACAAATCGCTGGTATCGGTATTACGAACCAACGTGAAACAACGGTTGTCTGGGATAAAACGACTAGTAAACCAATTTACAACGCAATCGTATGGCAATCTCGCCAAACAGCTGAAATTTGTGATGAGTTAAAAGAAAAAGGTTATAGCGAAATGGTTCGCGAAAAAACAGGTCTTTTAATTGATGCATACTTCTCTGGTACGAAAGTAAAATGGATTTTAGATAACGTTGAAGGTGCAAGAGAGAAAGCAGAAAACGGCGATCTATTATTCGGAACAATTGATTCGTGGCTTGTATGGAAACTATCTGGTGGTAAAGCACACGTAACAGATTACTCAAACGCATCACGTACGTTAATGTTTAACATTCACGACTTACAGTGGGATGATGAGCTTCTAGAAATGTTAACAGTACCAAAGAGCATGCTTCCAGAAGTGCGTCCATCATCTGAAATTTACGGAGAAACAATTGATTATCACTTCTTCGGCCAAAATGTACCGATTGCAGGTGTAGCTGGTGACCAACAAGCAGCATTATTTGGACAAGCTTGTTTCGGTGAAGGTATGGCGAAAAATACTTACGGAACTGGTTGTTTCATGTTAATGAACACTGGTGAAAAAGCAGTAGCTTCTGAGCACGGCCTATTAACAACAATTGCATGGGGAATAGATGGTAAAGTAAACTACGCATTAGAAGGAAGTATTTTCGTAGCAGGTTCTGCAATTCAATGGTTACGTGACGGAATGCGCATGTTTAAAGATGCAAGTGAGAGTGAAGTGTACGCAAATCGCGTTGAATCAACTGACGGTGTATACGTTGTACCAGCATTCGTTGGACTAGGAACACCTTATTGGGATAGTGAAGTACGCGGCGCTATGTTTGGTGTAACACGCGGTACGACGAAAGAGCATTTCATTCGTGCAACGCTAGAATCTTTAGCTTACCAAACGAAAGATGTATTATGCGCAATGGAAGCAGATTCAGGTATTGAACTGAAAACATTACGCGTTGATGGCGGAGCGGTTAAAAATAACTTCTTAATGAAGTTCCAAAGTGATATTTTAGATGTTCCTGTAGAGCGTCCAGTGATCAACGAAACAACGGCTCTAGGTGCAGCATACTTAGCTGGTCTTGCAGTTGGATATTGGAAAAACCAAGATGAAATTAAAGAACAGTGGCATATGGACAAACGCTTTGAGCCAACGATGGAAGCGAAAACAAGCGAAGAGCTATATGCTGGATGGAAAAAAGCAATTGAAGCAACAAAAGCTTTCAAATAATCATAAACAGTGTTATAATGGTGACAAGTTAATAATTCGGTAGGAGATTTGGAGAGACCACAACGCGCTATAGAGGCGAAATCTATAGCGGAGTTTGTGGTCTCTTTTTTCGTTATCAAAGGGAGGAATTACCATGAAATTTTCAAGTAAACAACGTAAAGACGTATTAAACGGAGTAAATAAACAAGAGTTAGATGTGATCGTAATTGGTGGAGGTATTACTGGTTCTGGTATTGCATTAGATGGAGCAACACGCGGGTTATCAACAATTGTGTTTGAAATGCAGGACTTTGCAGCAGGTACATCAAGTCGTTCAACGAAGCTTGTACACGGTGGTCTACGTTATTTAAAACAACTTGAAGTGAAAATGGTAGCAGAGGTGGGTAAAGAGCGTGCGATCGTATATGAGAACGGTCCCCATGTAACAACACCAGAGTGGATGTTACTTCCGTTCCATACAGGCGGTACGTTCGGATCATTTAGTACATCAATTGGTCTTCGTGTATACGACTTCTTAGCAGGTGTAAAACGAAGCGAGCGCAGAAAGATGTTTAACCGTGAAGAAACATTAAACAAAGAGCCTCTTGTAAAAAAAGAAGGATTAAAAGGCGGCGGTTACTACGTAGAATATCGTACAGATGATGCGCGTCTTACAATTGAAGTAATGAAAGAAGCAATTGAGCACGGCGCAAAAGCTGTTAACTACGCAAAAGTAGACAGTTTCTTATATAAAGATGGAAAAGTATGCGGTGTACGTGTAATCGATTTACTAGACGGTGAAGTATATGAAGTGTACGGTAAGAAAATTGTAAACGCAGCTGGCCCTTGGGTAGATACACTTCGTGAAAAAGATAACTCGAAAAAAGGAAAAGTACTTCAGTTATCAAAAGGTGTTCACTTAGTAATTGACCAAAAACGTTTCCCATTAGGTCAAGCAATTTACTTCGATACACCAGATAAACGTATGGTGTTCGCGATTCCTCGCGGCGGAAAAACTTATGTAGGTACAACAGATACGTTCTACGATAAAGACGCAGCTGTACCACAAATGACAACAGAAGATCGCACATACATCATTAATGCGATTAACTACATGTTCCCAAGCGTGAAAATTACAGAGAAAGACATTGAATCAAGCTGGGCTGGTGTACGTCCGTTAATTTATGAAGAAGGTAAGAGTGCATCTGAAATTTCTCGTAAAGATGAAATTTGGACTTCTGAATCTGGTTTAATTACAATCGCAGGTGGTAAATTAACAGGATACCGCAAAATGGCTGAAATGGTAGTAGACTACGTAACGAACTTACTACAAAAAGAAGGTCATAGCGCATATCCGAAGAGCGACACGAAACATATGCCAATCTCTGGTGGACATGTAGATGGTTCACACGGATTCCCAGCATTCGTTGCGAAAAAAGCTGGCGAAGGTACGAAATATGGTTTAACAACAGCACAAGCAGAAGAATTTGCGAAATTCTACGGTTCTAACGTTGACGTACTATTTGACTTAGCGAAAAAACATAAAGACGAAGCGAAAGAATACAACATGCCGCTAGACGTTCTAATCCCGCTTGTATACGCAATGGATTACGAAATGACAGCAAAACCAGTTGACTTCTTCGTACGCCGTAGAGGCGCTGTATTCTTCAACATCCACTGGGTATACGAGTGGAAAGAAGCAGTAATCAACTACATGGCTGCGAAACTAGGCTGGAGCAAAGAAGAACAAATGAAATATACAGCTGAACTAGAAAAAGCATTAACAGACGCTGTAATTCCTGTAGATCAACAAGAACAGGCAGCTGCGTTAGCATAAAATAGAGAACCACCTGAAGGGGAGCCTTTAGGTGTTTTTTTTTATGGGATATTCTTCTAACTATATTGCATAACGACATATGTTGTTATACGATGTATATAAGGTGGTGGTATTGTTGGACAAAGAAATCTTGAAGGGAAGTATAGATATTTTATTACTTTCTATCATTGCAAAACGTGATACATATGGATATGAAATAGCTCAAAGTTTAAAGGATGCAAGTGAAGATTTGTATAGTATGGGGCAGGGAACTTTATATCCTGCTTTAAAGAGATTAGAGAAAAAGGAGTTTCTTGAATCTTATTGGAATGAATCTGAGAATGGGATGAAAAGGAAATTCTATACTATTACAGATAAAGGGAAAAAAGAATTGCAGAAGAAAGTGAACTCTTGGGAGAGTGTAACAGCATTAATTCAAGCTTGTCAGAAAGGAGTTATTTATGAGTGAATTTGATGAGTATATTAAGTCTATTTTAGCCTATTCAGAACTTAGTGATATTGAACAGGATGAGTTATTTCTAGAAATGTATGATCACTTGAACAGCTTGAAAGAAGAATATATGGAACAAGGTATGAATGAAAAAGCAGCGATTTATAAAGCGATTCAAAGTTTTGGAGAATCAAAAGTTATTGGCGTAGAGATTAATAAATCGGTATACGAAGTTCCTAGGTCATTAAAGGTATTATCAAAAATTTTATGTATTCCTTATATAATCATTTGTTTTATTGTCTTTTTAGGAACGTTTATTTCAACTTCTACATTTGACTCTGTTCGCAGTTTGACAGGTGGGACTGTCTATCATCCCATTGAATTTTGGCAGCAATTTTTACATATATCTGATTTAGAAACGTTATTACAACTTTTTGGAATAACACTTTGGCAAGTTGAAGATTTTATTGCACATCCAGGTCCTTGGGGAAACTCAACTTATTGGCTAAGTGTTTTACAACATATAATATTAGTAGTTCCATTTGGATTTTTCGTTCCAGTGCTTATTAATAAAGTGACTAACTACAAGAAAGCTCGTAAGTGGTATGTTATGACCTTTCTTGTTTGGGAGATATTACATTTACTAACTTTGTCTGATGTTTTTGATGTGTGGCGGATTGCTATAAATATGCTCGGTGCGTCGGTAGGATATCTTTTATTTATAAGCATGATACAAATAGATAATAAATTTAGGATAATGCGCAAGAAGATATTTGAAAATTAGCTTGCTATTCTGTAGTTTAAATTATACAAATTTAGTTTGATGGTAATAGAGTATTGCTGAAAACATAGGTGTTATATAGTGAGAGGATTTTTTATATTCGTAATAGGTGTTGTTCCTTGTTTACTCATACTGTTATGAAGCGGGTACATAATCCGTCTTTATTGGTGCTATAAATGATGAGAGCGGCACAGCTGAACTAGAAAAAGTCTAGATCAACAAGAACAGGCAGCTGCGTTAGCATAAAATAGAGAACCACCTGAAGGGGAGCCTTTAGGTGGTTTTCTCTCTTGACTAAAAATAAATAAAATGTGTTACAATAATGATAGAGTATGTAGTATGAATTTTGCATAAAATAAAGAGGACAGAAGCCTGAGAAACTTCTGCCTTGTGTAACCTAACTTGCTATTGTGGTGGTAGTAGGTGCGGTTATAAGACAATTACATTAACGTTTTAGCCGAGAACCGCCCTTACCCTTTCCACGAAGCAGGGTGGTTCTCGCTTTTTTGTATACAGAAATTAGCCACGGACCGACGTATCTTCTACCGATGACAACGCCAGCTCCGGTTAGGATACCATACACTAATTTAATTACAAACATCGCGATCATATTATCACCTCCCCCTTTTTTCAAAATGGAAGAGATGATTGCCACACCTACTAGTTATAGCTTATTAAGTTACGTATTCATTGTATTATGTTTTAAAATAGGGAACAAGACATATGGATGAAAAGCCCTAGTTTTAAATGGTGGTTGTGTAAATTGTGGTTTATCATGTATAACCTGTTTATGAGTTTCCTACAAGTTAAGGTTTTCATTCAATTGCGTTATGTATAGAAGTTTAAATCCTACACTTGTATGAAGAATGTATTGGTTTTGATATTATCGATCCATCTTTGTATGGCCATGATATATTAGATTCTTTAAATGAGCATTAGAAAGAAGGAGGACTCGATTAAATCGGTTCTCTTTTTAATTTAGCGATGAGGGGAATCTTGGCGATATAAAACTAAGACAAAATCCTTATTGTAAACTTAAAGAGCGCCTTGGGAGAGAGGCGCTCTTTAAGTGAATGTATTGTAACGACTATTCGGTTTATTATATGTAAGTAGCTGGAAAGTGTTTTATAAAAAACGTGATTGCCGTCCGTATTTTTTATAAATTTATAAAACTTTTTCATACAGTGCGTCGTCTAATATATGGGAAGGAGGAAATGATGTGGATGAATTAACGGTAGAAGCGTTTGAAATAGAAGATAAGGAACTCCTTATTGATGAAATCATGAACAAGTATGGACAAGAAGTCCTGCAGCTTGTGTATTCATATGTAAACAATAAAGAAATCGCTGAGGATGTAACGCAAGATATATTTGTGAAATGTTATAAGTCTCTTCATACATACAAAGGGAAGTCGAATGTGAAAACGTGGTTATGGAGAATTGCGATTAATCAATGTAAGGACTATATAAAAAGTTGGTATAACAAAAAGGTGATCGTGACAGAGGATGAATCTGCTTATATGGGGGTTCAAAATGATAGTGTCGAACAAACTGTTATGCAAAATGCGGAGGATCGTGAGCTCGCTTCTGCGGTAATGAATTTACCGATAAAATACCGAGAAGTCATTTATCTATTTTATTATGAAGAATTATCAATTAAAGAGATTGCTACTGTAATAGACGTGAAAGAAAACACGATAAAAACGAGACTGAAAAAAGCGAAGGAGCTTTTGAAGAAAGGATTGGAGGAATAATCAAATGGAAGATCGATTAAAAGGCTTGCGAAAATCAATGGAGAACACAACGTTTAAACATTTGAGTTTTTCTGATCAACACCAGAAGCAGGTGCGCGAAAAAATTAAGCAATCGTCCGAAAAGGAAGAAGATATCCTTTTAGCAGTGTTACAACTTCTTATGAATGAAAAAACAGGTTATGAATTGATGCAGTTACTACGGGGGAGAGGGATTCAAAAATTCGAAGGTGATGAAGGGTCTCTATACACTTTATTACATCGTCTAGAACAGAATCGCTTTATCCAATCTAACTGGGATCACGCAGGAGCTAAATATTATCAATTAAATGATAAAGGAAACAAGATGCTGCGAAAGGCAGAGAAGAATGCTACGAAGGTACAATTTATATTAAAAGGCTTAGTACAGGAGTGAGGCGAAATTGAATAAAAAAGGGGATCGTTTTGTAAGCGAAGTTACGAATCATATTAAATCAAAAGAAGCAAAGAGCTTTGTAGCAATTGAACTAGATTTTCACTTAAAACAGGCGAAGAACACGTGGATAGAAAAAGGTTTAAGTGAGGAAATTGCTGAAAATAAAGCTGTGGAACAGATGGGAAGTCCGAGTAAATTAGGGCGGGAACTTAACAAACTACATAAGCCAAAGGTGGATTGGTTCTTACTTATTTTATTGGTGGCTGCTATGGGGTTAGGGTTTTTGCCAATAATCGCTCTTGGGCATACGAACGATTTACTAATGAACAAAGTAATTTTTGTAATTCTCGGCATTGTAACAGCTATTGGGATGATGTTGCTTGATTACCGGAAGCTAGAAAGATTCGGGTGGCTGTTTTATACAATTGGAATACTTATCTTGTTAGCTATAAAATGTTTTCCGACTGGTTACGTGATTGGGGAAGCAATAATAAAAATTGGTCCCATCAAAATTGACTGTTTAATGACGATACCATTCTTTTTTCTAGCCTGGGCTTCATTTTTTAATAACAGTAGATTAAAGTTTATGCATCTTTTCATGCTGTACGTATTTTCTTTATATTTATTTTTAATTACATCCGTCCTAGTGCCAATTTTTATTTATATTACGATGGTTTTCGTTATGCTTTGGTGGAGTAAGCTAGGAAAGAAAACGGCATGGCTCATTACAATGTTACCGATTTGTTTCTTTATTATTAGGGATTTATTTTCCTGGTCTGCTGTAAAAGAATACCGGATAGCTAGAATTTTAGGAATGTTAAATCCAGAGCATGATCTATGGTATTTACGTTTAAAAGAGGCGATGTCTTCAGCAGGTTGGTTTGGTACATATGGAAATATAAAGTCTATCCGTGCTGCTCATACTGATTTTGTATTTGCAAGTTTGACTTACTATTATGGATATGTACTTGCGCTAGTTCTTGTCGTGATTCTTTCTCTTTTTGCAGTAAGAATAATGAACATAGCTTATAAAATAAATGATGGTTATGGTAAATTGCTTCTCGTTGGCGGAGTGACTCTTTTTGTAATCCATTTTATTTGTAACGTTGGCATGACCCTCGGGATATTACCACGTGTTTCTATATCATTACCATTTATTAGCTACGGATTGATACCAACTCTGTTTCATGCATTTATAATGGGAATTGTGTTAAGTGTATATCGACGTAAAGATATTCCTTTTAGAATGAGAAAAACACCTTGATAATCATCAAGGTGTTTTAGTTATTAGCTCAAAACTATACGAATCAGCCCCAAGCACAAAAGGACTAACCTCGCCAACGCTATAAAGTTGCAATTCATGCATCGCGCGCGTACAAGCAGTGTAGAACAATCTACGAACGCTCTCAGTGCTGTACACATCTTTAGAAGCATCGTAAATAATAACGGCATCAAATTCGATACCTTTCGCTAAGTAAGCAGGGATCACGACAATGCCTTGCTCATACTCGGCTGAGTTACTCTTCACGAGTTTAATATTATCGATATGATTAAGTGCTTCGTATGCAGCGGCGCTTTCAGCTGCGGATTTACATATAATTGCGATTGTATTGTGCTGCTCTTTTTGTAGTTCAGCAACTTTGGCAGTAATATGTTCGTGCAGTTCGCTCTCATTCGCTACTTTCGTCACTGTGGGTTTCTCGCCGTCACGTTCAAAGGCGTGAATGTTCTTGCCTTCCGGTACGAGAGCGCGTGTGAATTCAATAATCGGTTTTGTGGAGCGATAGCTACGAGTTAAGTTAATGCCGTTTGTTTCGTCTGGACCGTATAAATTTGTAAGTGTATCGAAATTAACTGTTTCACTCGCATGAGCAAATATCGCTTGGTTAAAGTCGCCGAGTACTGTCATTCTCGCGGCAGGGAAGAGACGTTTTAAAAACTCGAACTGAAACGGCGAATAATCTTGCGCTTCGTCTACGAGTACGTGTTTAATCGATCTGTTCGTTTGGAAGCCTTCAATTAACTCTTTTAAAAGTAAAAATGGAGTTGCGTCCTCGTAATATAGTTTTCCTTCATCGAGCATGTTTACTGTTAATGAGCAAATGTCATCCCACTCTTTCGGTTTTTCCCCAGTAACCCATGATGCATCTGTGAAGAGCTGTTTATATATGCCTGTGAAATTGATGAAACGTAAAGTTTGAACGCCTTTACGAAGTGGCTTCATTTTTTTACGGACAATCATACGTCCAAGTACTCTCGTTTCTTTTTCAAAATCATGGAAGGAGTTGTCGTCAAACTCGCCCTTTTTCTGTAAATATTTATAAGCCTTTTGGTATTCATCTTTACTAAGTAATTCAATTTCCTCTTCTACCCAATGTTTTTTCAGTTCTGTTTTTTCAATCTCATCTATTTGTTTATTTAGCCAATCTGTTAACTTTTCAATTCGATTATGGAAGCGGAGGGAGGAATCAGTATTGTAAAACTGCTCTGTAATTTCTTTAGCAGAGACAATTAACTTTCCTCTAAATTTCATTCCTCTAAATAGCATGCCTGAAGATTCAAGAGATTGTCTGTACGTTCTAATCATCTCGAAAAATTGAGTAGATGCTTTAAATCGAATGCTCGCATTTCTCGTTTTATAGATAGGGCTATTCGTTTCAGTTAACATATATTCTAATTGTTCATAAGGATCTTCAACGTCAAATGACTTACTTAGTCTATGGTTTAAATATTCTTGAAATGTCACTTGCTGCATATTTTCTTCACCAAGTTCAGGTAGTACGTTAGAAACGTAGCTATTAAACATAGAGTTAGGGGAGAAGAGAATAATTTGATCCGCTTTTAGCCATTCGCGATATTTATATAGTAAGTAGGCGATTCGTTGCAGGGCAGCTGACGTTTTACCACTACCAGCAGCTCCTTGCACGATAAGAAGTCGGCCTTCATCGTGACGGATAATTTCATTTTGCTCGCGCTGAATCGTAGCAACGATGCTTTGCATATGTTTGTTCGTGCCTTTTCCAAGCGCTTGTTGTAAGATTTCATCACCAATTGTAAGGCTCGTATCGAACATAGAATCAATCTCGCCATTTTGAATAATGTATTGTAATTTTTTCTCCACATTACCGTGGATTACGCCGCCTGGTGTACTGTATTCAGCAGGTCCTGGTGGATAATCATAGTACACACTCGAAATAGGTGCGCGCCAGTCATATATAAGGAAGTTTTCTCCGCTTGCATCAGTAAGTGTAGCGACGCCGATATAAATTTGATCCGCGGCAGATTCTCCTTCTTCTTTGAAATCAATTCGTCCGAAATAAGGTGCTTTATGCATGCGTCTTAATGCGGCAAGTCGATTATAGGTGTGCTTATGGGTAATTTGTGTAACAGCTAGTGACTGAGCTTGTTGTCTTAAGTTGATAACTGTTTCAAGATAATCATCGAAAGTATCAGTATTCACTTTCACGTCATCCCAAAAGTGTTTACGAATATTGATTACTTCTGCCCGGCGTCTGCCAGTTTCGTTTTCCAGTTTATCAATTTGCTCCGTAATTGTTTCAATTACGGTATCCAATCGTTTTTGCTCTAAATCAAGGTTTTTGTTCATACGGTAAGCACTCCTTTAAAAGTGAAAAATAGAGGTTGACTGAAGATGTATTTTGGTGTACAATTAAGATACGGATAAATACGTTCCTTTTGTTTTGTGAAACGTGTTTCTGTTCTAATTTAACATAGTTTTTTCATTTAATCAATGATAATAAGATAAACCTTGGTTCCGTGTGGCGTGAATCGAGGTTTTTTTTGTTTTTCTTTAAGGGAGAATTGTAATTTTATTAAGGAGAATGTAAGTAAACCAAAGCAGAAAATCAGGAATAGGGGGATACTGATGGAAAAATATTTTGAGGAAGCACATCGTTTTTGTTCTCGTAATAGAAAGCACTTAGAAAAGGATGTTATATGTGGTTGTTTCTATTGTTTAGAAATTTTCCATCCAGAAAAAATTACAGAGTGGTGGGATGATGATAACACAGCAGTTTGTCCGCATTGCGGGATTGACTCTATTATCGGAGAAAGTTCTGGATGTAAAATAACAGAAACGTTTTTAAGTGAAATGCATAAAAGATGGTTTTAGTTAAATGAATGACAAAATAAACTTTCGTTAATGAAGAGGATACATAAAAAAAGCTCGGGCTAATCCCGAGCTTTTCATTATTTCTTTTCGTCTTTCTTAGCGTCAGCTTTTTGCTCTTTGAAAAGATCTTTTAAATCTTTATCGTCAACTTTTACGTCAGCTTTTTTGATTTCTTTCATCATTAAGTCATTCATAAATTGAGCATCTTGCGTTTTTTCTTGAGCTAGTGATTTTTTAATATCAGCTTTTGATTTATCGAAAGTTGCATCTGCGTGATTATCAGTTACTTTAATAATATGGTAACCGAATTGTGTTTTTACAGGTTCGCTTACTTCATCTTTTTTCAACTTTTGAGCTGCTTCTTCAAATTCTTTTACCATTTTCCCTGGTCCGAAGAATCCTAAGTCGCCACCTTTTTCTTTTGAACTTGTATCTTCAGAGTATTGTTTTGCTAATTCTTCGAAAGATTTACCTTGAGCAAGTTCATCTTTCACTTTTTTAGCAGTTTCTTCATCTTTTACAAGGATATGACTTGCTTTAATTTCTTTTTTATAATCCTCGAATTTTGCTTTTACATCTTTATCAGTAATCGATTGTTCAACCGCTTTTTCTTGAGCTAATTGAGCACGCACACTATTTTTGATAGTTTCTTCTTTAATACCTTGTTGTTTCATTAGTGTATCGAATTGATCACCGTATTGTTTTTTCATTTCATCGAACTTTTTGTCTACATCTTTGTCTTCAACTTTGTAGTTTTTAATAAGAACTTTTTCCATAACCATGTTGTTTAGTACTTGTTTACCAGCTTGTGTCTTCATTTGATCGTAGAATTCTTCTTTTGTAATGTCACCAGCTTTAGATGTAACGATTTTGTCTGATGATGATGTTCCACATGCTGATAATGCGATTACACTTGTTGCGGCTAAGGCAAGCATAGCTTTCTTCATTCAATAAACACTCCTACTATTATGTATTTTTAATTTATCCTACACCAATGAATTTTGATTCATAAGAGCCCGATTAAGTCTCACTGATACTTTTGCTTTTTTATATTGGTAAAGCGCGCTTAACAGGGCTTACCGTGGCTGAGGATAAAGTTTTGATGAATGTTTTGTTCTATAGTATAAGCAATATGTACAAAATTTAATATATCATATTTCGAACCGTTTTCATATTGATAAAGAAAAATTAACCAGCACGTGTCAGATTTTGAAAGTGTGCCATATTGGGCGCATGCCGCATATACAGAATAGAGGAGGGGATGGGGATGAATTCTCAACTTATTTTATTACTTGTACTGTTTATTTTATTGGTTATTGTAGGTATAATTTGCTTATAGAGGAAAAAAGTGAGGAAGGGGCTTTCCTTCCTCACTTTCCATGAAATATAATTTCTATATAACTAGAAATTAATAAAATTGTTATACATACATTAATAACCCGAAAGACACCGGGCTGGCGGCTCGCAGCTATTTGTTTTCGTTCACACAGTGTATGTGTCATGAAATTCGTGTAAAATATAACAAGAAGTGCGAATGCGACAAAAACAACTGTTATAAGTGTCATGAGGCGAGACCTCCTTTTGGCTAAAATACATATACATATATTGTATCACACGATATTTTGTTCGTGTTACAAAATTCAGAAATAGAAGACTTTGTGTTAGAAAGTGAGGGAGAAAATGGACGTTGTTAGAAGATTAGAACAAGCTGAATACTATGTAGACCTACTATTTAAAATGATTGATGAAGAGAAGTGTCCATTTTATTCTTTGATCATAAAGAAAAAAGCTCGTAAAAAAGATATTGAACGTATACTAAATCTTTGTGAAAAACTGAACGAGCAATATGTAGTGGAGAAAGCAGAAGGGCTTCTTTTGTTCGATGCGCTGTTAGATCAATTTGAAAAAGCGCTTCCACATCAGCTCGAAGTACACGAAACTGCGGAAGCGCTAGCAAAACAAGGTTTATTTAAGCCGCTTATGAATGAATTCTTAAGCATGATTGCGAAAAAATAAATAGATTATTTCTTAACTAACTTTTGATCGGATTCTGTAAAGTTCTCTTCAATATCTTCTAATGATTTCTCAAAAATATCGATAAAGTCTTGTCCGTAAATGTTACGCAGGATTGCAATCAGTTCGATATTTTCTGGGAACTTCCCATAAAAATTACGGAGTGCAAGAGCTCCATTAAACACTGAATTATTTTCAGGATCATACTCCTCCATTAAGCGAAGTAGTAATTCTTCCCCTTTGTCTGTAATTTCAATGTACGTATTTCGTTTATCATCTTCCTTTTTTGAGAATACAAGATAGCCGCGTTCTTCCAGCTTTTTAGAGAAGTTAAACGCCGTTGATACGTGCATAACTCCAAACTTAGCAATCTCAGAAATAGAAGCCCCTTTTAAATGATAAGCGATTGTTAAAATATGATGTTCATTAATATTTAAATCGTAAGGTTTAATCCACTGCTGCCAATCTTTCTCTACACATTTCCATAACGCTTTCGATAATTGAGCAATGCGTTGGCTGAAAATCATCGCTTCTTTTACCGAGTAATCTTTTTCTCCACTTTTCATTTACTCACCCACTTTAACATTCTTTTTTCATTACTATCTATTATGCCAGTAAAATAAAAATTAATAAAGTCTTTTTGTGAGAATTGTGAAAATTTTTCGGAAAAATGACATTCTATACAAATCATGCATAACTATGGAAGCGTTTTATGAGTCGTGAATACATACGTTGTCCTTACATGTTAAGTGATAACATATATTGTAAATGCATAAAAACACGGCATATCTATACGATATGCCGTGTTAAGGTCAATTTATATAAAAAATATTTGTTATATGCAAAAAACTAAGCAGGAATTTGTTTACGCTTTTTCTGGAACAGCTTCTTGTAGTTTCTCAATTGACTTTTGGATGTCCAAAATTTCTTTCTCAATATGGCGCTTGTTTTGAGAAATATCTTGCTTCCAGTTAGAAAGTGTATCGTGCATATCGTCTTTTAATTCTTGAAACACTTCTTTACCTTCTGAAGCAGTTTCAACGATTTGACGTTTTAATAATTTCGTATCAGCTGTAATATCAGCTAAAGTCTTTTTAATATCATTTCCTTTTTCTTTTAACTTGCCGCGCATGTCTTTACCAGAAGAAGGAGTTGAGAAAAGAACAGCTAGTCCAGCAACTGCTCCGCCGCAAATAACACCTGTAATAAAGGATTTAGCTTTTGACATAAAAGGAGACCTCCTTATTTTTTGTTCGTATTCATGATGGAAAAAATATGCATATCTTTCTTATCTGTGCTATGCACAAACAATCATCCCTGAGCATTTTAAGTGAAGAAACAAGCCATGCGGAATTTGATGACTTCAGGGAAGTGGCTTGTTATGTATTACGCCTTCTTATAGTGTCATTATTTCACACTATTTGCAATTGTACTTGCGATGTTTTGTAAATTTTCCATAGTGTATTCATTTTGGTGTGATTTCCAAACAGCACCGAAACCATCTTTTTCACCGTAGCGTGGAATTAAATGAAGGTGGAAGTGGAACACAGTTTGTCCAGCTTTTTCACCGTTATTGTTAAGTAGGTTAAAGCCAACTGGATTAAACTCTGCTTTAATCGCATTTGCGATTTTTGGAACGACAGAAAAAATGTGTGATGCGATTTCTGGCGTTAACGCAAAAATGTCTTGTTTGTGAACTTTCGGAATAACAAGAGTATGTCCTTTTGTTACTTGACTAATATCTAAAAATGCAAGCACATGTTCATCTTCGTATACTTTTGAGCAAGGGATTTGCCCGTCAATGATTTTACAAAAAATACAATTGTCTGCTGTATGATTCATTGATCTCATCCTTTCAAATATCCTTAGCCGTATTTTACCATAATTACATAAGAGAACAAACACGAAAAACAGGAAGCTGACTCAGCTTCCTGTTTTCTGAAGAGGGATTGAAAAAGCATTATCGTAATTTACGTTTCGCAGACACCTCATTTATTTAAGAAATGCACGGTAAATCGGCTAAAGTTTCTGCCGTAGACACCCCATTTTCAAGTGAAATGAATTGCAATCTTTTTTAAAATGAAATTGTTTATTTTTTAAAACAGTATATGCTCTTTCAGAGACACCCCGTTTCGAAAATGAAACAAATAATCTGGTTATGTGTAAATTTCATTGTCCAACTTGGACACCCCATTTCATGATGACTTCACTATGTTGTTGTACTCATCAATTGGTGGTTGCTTTTTCAATGTGTTCCTTCTTCAATAATTATGATGTCCGCTTTCGGAAAAATATATGCTAATAAATTTAAAAATTTTTTTGAGTACATGGATACTATGTAGTACGGCATAATTTTTGGTAAGATGAATATAGAATGAATACTAATGAAGAAAGTGGTGTCGTATGAGCGAGTTATTGCGTGTAGAAAATGTTACAGGAGGATATACGAAACGACCTGTATTAAAAGACGTTTCGTTCTCTGTTAATAAAGGCGAACTTGTCGGCTTAATCGGTTTAAATGGAGCTGGTAAAAGTACGACGATTAAACATATTATCGGTTTAATGGAACCGAAAAAAGGAACTGTCACAATTAATGGGAAAACAATTCGTGATGATATGACAGCGTACCGTTCCAGCTTTTCATTCATTCCAGAAACGCCGGTATTATATGATGAATTAACGTTAGAAGAGCATTTGAAATTAACAGCTATGGCGTATGGTGTTGATGAAAAACAATATGAAGAACGTGTAGGACAACTACTACAAGAGTTTCGTATGAAAAATCGTTTAAAATGGTTTCCATCTCATTTCTCAAAAGGGATGAAACAAAAGGTAATGATTATGAGCGCATTTTTAGTGGAGCCATCTCTTTACATAGTAGACGAACCTTTCGTTGGATTAGATCCGTTAGCGATTCAATCGCTTCTTCAAATGATGGACCAAATGAAAAAGAGTGGCGCGGGTATTTTAATGAGTACACATATTTTAGCGACGGCAGAGCGTTACTGTGATTCGTTCATTATTTTGCATCAAGGTGAAGTAAGGGCGAAGGGAACGTTATCTGAACTGCAATCACAGTTTCATATGCCAGGTGCAACGTTAGATGATATTTACATCGCGCTAACAAAGGAAGAAGATTATGAATAGCACAGCGTTATGGAAAGAACGATTTCGTCACTTTCTAAAAGAAGTTCGTACATATAGTAAATACGTATTTAATGATCATTTGAAATTTATTTTCGTGTTCATCATCGGTGCGGGAGCGTATTATTACCAGCAATGGTTACAAACGTTAACATCTTCGTTTCCGGCGGCGCTCGTAATGGCAGTATTAATTGGACTCGTGTTAACGGCTGGATCCATTCAAACGTTATTAAAAGAAGCGGATCTCGTTTACTTACTGCCAGTTGAAGAAAAGTTAAAACCTTACTTCACAAAGGCATTTCTTTTTACATTTATGATTCAGTTATACATAATCGCAATCGTAGCAGCTGCGCTTGCTCCGTTATACTTCCAACAAATGAAGCAAACAGGAGCTGGCTACATATGGATCGTACTCGCATTTGTCATTGTAAAAGCGTGGAATTTATTTGTAGCGTGGGAAAAGTCATTTTTAACAGATCAAAATATACAAAGGGCTGATTGGTTTGTTCGTTTTATCCTAAACGGTTTATTTGTATATTTCCTTGTAGAACGTACTTCAGTTCTTTTCATTGGTGGAATCGTCCTTCTCATGGTTTTATACCTGGCTATCATGCATCAAATGGTAAAGGGAAAGCCGCTAAACTGGGAGTATTTAATTTCTGAAGAAGGTAAGAAGATGATGTTGCTGTACCGCATCGCGAATATGTTCGTTGATGTACCAGCATTAAAAGAAAGAGTATCTCGCCGAAAATGGCTTGATTTCATTCTTTCGATAATCGGCGAAAAGCGTACATATTTATACTTATATACGAGAACGTTTTTAAGATCAGGTAACTATTTTGGATTATATGTGCGTTTGCTCGCTCTTGGAGGAGTTATTTTGTACTTCATTCCGTTTTTATATGGACGATTTATCGTAAGCTTTATCTTCCTATACTTAATCGGTTATCAGCTCTTAACTTTATGGAAGCATCACCGTATGAAGATTTGGCTTGATTTGTATCCGGTTGGGGGAGAAGAGAAGAAGAAAGATTTTCTTACTTTATTAAATGCGATTCTAATCATCGGGAGCGTAATCTTTACAGTTATATTTGCACTAGCAACGAAAAATTTCATAATGACAGGAATTTTACTTATCCTAAGCATATTATTTAGTATCGGTTTCGTTTACCAATACGGGGCGAAGCGCATTGAGCGTTTAAATTGAAAGGAATGAACCTATGATTACATACGAAGAGAAGGTTATAAAAGAATTGGAGCAGTGGAAAGCTACATTCATGAAAGATTCTTCTATGATGACACGGTTCTCCAAAAAAGTGCAGACGAAAGTGCAACAGCTCATTCCGGCGAAAGTACAAAAGGTACTAACAGAGACGATTCGTATGATGGTGCAAACGATCAGCGCCGGGTCAAACTTTATAAAGCCGAAGCTAAAAGAGACGACATGGTCACTGCAAAGACGTGACGATGAAGTGCGTAAAAAAATGGATGAGTACAAAAAAATAGCAGCGGCAGAAGGAGCAGGGACGGGGGCTGGCGGTATTCTCCTCGGTCTTGCTGACTTTCCGCTTTTACTTACAATTAAAATTAAATTTTTATTCGATGCAGCAACGTTGTACGGATTTGATACGAGTAAACAAGAAGAACGTCTTTTTATCCTTCACGTTTTCCAACTCGCCTTTTCAAGTGATGATCATAGAAAAGAAATATGGAAAGCAATTGAAACGTGGGATACAGAAAAAGAAAATCATATGGACTGGGAAAAGTTCCAAACAGAGTACCGAGACTATATTGATTTAGCGAAAATGCTTCAGCTCGTACCAGTAATCGGTGCCCCAGTCGGCGCATATGCGAACTATCAATTGCTGCAAAGACTTGGAGAAGTGACGATGAATTGTTATCGTATGCGATTGCTGAATAGGGATTAAAAAGAAGGCGTCCTACATGTGTAATGTGGGACGCCTTTTCTTAGAAGCCAAGTCCGATATAGTTAACTCCAACTATAATCAATACGATAAAAAGTAAAATGATTAATGAAAATCCGCTCTTACCAGCTTGTCCCGCTTCACCGCCGCCATTACCCCCACTACCCCATTACCACCAAGTCCCATACGATATCCTCTTTATTGTTATATATTGCTTTTACTTTATAATTTTCGGTATTTTCCTATAAATACCTTATGTAGTACTAATTAAATTGAAAATCATTTCGTTTTGTTTTATAATTTACTTACCGACCGGTAAGTAAAAATAAGTGAGGTACAGTATGACGAAGAATTTACAAACATCGCAGAACATTGTAGAGGCATCATTTAAACTTATGGCAGAACACGGCATTGAGAAGATGAGTCTTTCCATGATTGCGAAAGAGGTAGGTATTTCAAAACCGGCTATTTACTATCATTTTTCTTCTAAAGAAGCGTTAGTTGATTTTTTATTTGAAGAGATTTTTTCTGATTATCATTTCGCAAATTACTTCGATGAAGAGCAGTATACGAAAGAAAACTTTGCAGAAAAGCTAATCGCAGATGGTTTACATATGCTCTCTGAGTATGAAGGGCAAGAAGGAATACTACGCGTTATCAATGAATTTATCGTAACTGCATCGCGAAATGAAAAGTACCAGAAACGTTTATTTGAAATACAAGAGGATTTCTTACATGGTTTCCACGATTTATTGAAGAAAGGCACGAGACTGGGCGTTGTGTCACAACATGAAACGGAAGAAAATGCTCATACGCTAGCACTCGTGATCGATAATATGAGCAACTATATGCTCATGGGATTCCAGTTAAAGTATAAAGAAATTTGGATTCGAAATGTGAAAAACGTAATGAAGGAGGAGTAAAAATGAAAATGCAAAAAAACTGGTGGCTCGGTTTTCTTGGATTTATTGGGGTTTATAAAATACCAGGTATGATTGAAGCTTTTCAAGCGGATGGAAATTGGATGAAGTTAATCGGTTTCATTTGGCTACTTTGGTTCGGATATTTTATTCCTGAGAAGAAAGAAGATTGAATTTCAATTTTCTGTAAAGTTACGTAAAATATAGATTAAGAGTATTCATATATTAGATTACTAGATTTGGAGTGGTTACATGGAGCCATTGAAAAATGAAATTCACCCTGACATGGTCAAGGTGTGGAAAGTTCGTGCTGTAATTGAAGAAGGGATCGGTATTCTCGTCATTTTAGCTTACCTTTTCCTCATGATAAAGTTTGATTGGTGGGCATGGATTTTGTATGTGATGATTGGGCTAACAGTTGTGTTCGCACCATTTTCGTACTTCTTATTCCCGAAACTACGTCAACGTTATTACAGTTATCAATTAAATGAAGAAGAGCTTGAAATTCAGCACGGTCTTTTCGTCGTAAAGCGCGTATTAGTACCGATGATTCGTGTGCAGCACGTGACAATTGAACAAGGACCGATTATGAGAAAATATGACTTAGCAGAATTACATATTTCTACAGCGGCAACTTCTCACAGCATCCCAGGCTTAACGATGTATGAAGCAGAAATGTTGAAAATAAAAATCGCAGAATTAGCGAAAGTGAGTGATGAGGATGTATAAGAGGCAGCATCCAATCACGATGTTATTGGAATTAAAAATAAGAGATTTTATACCACTCTTTATTTTCATGTTTAGCTTAAATGGAAAATTCCCGTTTTGGTACTTAATTCCCGCTGCATTTGGTTTACTCACTGTCTTTTCAGCGTTTGAAAAATGGTATTACACAACATACTGGGTTGAAAATAACGTATTACATGTGAAGCAAGGTCTCTTTGTGAAAAAGGAGAGCTACTTAAATAAAGAACGTGTTCAAACAATCAATACAAGCTCTAACGTGTTATATCAAATGCTTGGCTTAAAGAAAATCCAAATTGAAACAGCTGGTGGGGGCGATGATGCGGAGGTTAGCTTAGCCGGTATTACAGTAGAAGAGGCAACTGAGCTTATTGCTTTGCTAAATGAGCCAACTCCAGAAGTGAAAGCAGAAGGAACGCTAGACGAAAAAACGGAACATGAAGTAGAAAAAGAAATCGTTACAGAAGAAAAACAAACGACAGAATATAAATTGACTTGGAAAGAAATTTTACTAGCCTCTGTTACATCGGGGCAGTTTGGACTATTATTCTCGTTAATCTTTTTCGTGTATCACCAAGTACAGGAGTACATTCCGAAATGGATAGAGAATAGCGTAAAGTCATATGTAATGGAGTATGATATATATGGCTGGATTTTCATGGTAGCTATTTTGCTCGTCCTTTCGTGGATTATATCTACAATCGGTTATGCGCTAAAACATGGAGATTTCACAGTGAATCGAAGAAATGATGAAGTCCGCATTTCGCAAGGATTACTTGAGAAAAAAGAACTCGTACTAAAATTGCACCGTATTCAAGGTATTACCATAAAAGAAAGTATTTTACGTCAGCCATTCGGCTATTGTGCTGTGCAAGTAGAAGTGATTCAAAGTAAGGGAACGGATGATGAAAAAGAAAAAGTTACACTGCATCCAATCATTCGAAAAGATCGAGTACAACAGTTACTCGCGCATTTACAACTACCATACGAACTGGATACAAATATTATTTCATTACCAAAAGCAGCATTACGCCGCTATCTCATTGATAGTTTAATCTTTTTCGCTATTCTCGCAATCCCGCTTACTGGAATAAGCATATACTTTGAAAAGTATTACATCATGTGGGCATTACTACCGCTCGCAATCCTTATCTTTACACTTGGCTACGCAACATTTAAAACAAATGGTTACAGTGTTAACGGAGAACAAATTACACTTGTCTATCGTAGCGTCGGAAAATATACAGGACTTATTAGAAGAAGACACGTCCAATCAATGGAGAAGACACAATCATATTTCCAGCGCCGTGCGGATTTATGTACGTATAAGTTTTCGAGTGCATCATCTAGTTACAAAATAGAGCATACGAGAGTAGAAGATGCGGAGAGAATGCAGGATTGGTATAAGAAGAAAATAAATGAGAAATAACCAGAGAGAGCTTGCCTATTATGAAGGGCAAGCTTTCTCTGGTTATAGGGAAAAGAGTGGTTTAATCCATATATCAGTACAACTACAGCACACATGTACCAATACGTATGAAAAAAGGTAATATGCTTCTGTTTTAGGAAAATATGTGGGATTTTTGATATAAATGGTATAATAAAATGGAAATAGTATTAGGAGGTTATATATGATAAGTCAGTTGAAAAGAGAAGCACTTGATGCATTAAAAGGAAGATGGGGATTAGCGGTAGGGGCAACCTTATTAATTGGAATCCTTATTGGCGTTGTTGAAATGCTAACAACAGGTATTTTCTCGATATTTTGGGGTTGGGAAGAAGCAAGTGATTCATTTACAGTAAGTATTATTGTAATGCTTGTTATAGGTCCATTAACAATAGGTGCCTATTATCTTGTTTTAAATGCAATTCGTGGGACTGATGCTAGCATTGGTCATATATTTAGATGGTTTAGCGATGGAAGTAAGTTGATGAAGTCGTTTTTAACATATTTACTAATGTATGTATACTTGACTCTATGGACATTACTTCTTATTATCCCAGGTATTATTAAATCATTTTCTTATTCTATGACATATTTTATTTTGAATGATCATCCAGAATATACAGCGAATCAAGCGATTACTGAGAGTCGTCATATGATGAATGGACATAAAATAGATTACTTTTTACTATGCTTAAGTTTCTTAGGGTGGTTCATTTTAAGTATTCTTACTGTAGGAATTGGTTTCTTATGGTTAGTACCTTATTTCTACTCGACATCGGCAGCATTTTATGAAGAGATTTCAAAAGAATATTATAAAAAAGTGAGCACTACTTTCTAATAAAACATATAAACCACCTGTTCCCTATATTCTTTAGGGGATAGGTGGTTTTCTTTTTTGAGGAATTCGTCTAATAAATAGGTATAATTCTTTTTAGGAAAAATAAAAGGAGTAACAGAAATGAAATATACTTATCTATTTTGCGGATATAAAGTGAAACTTTAATCAGTGGGGATTTTGTTCATTCCCTACTAATTATTAGTTCTCACCAATCGGGCATTTATGGGCAGCCCGCCCCCGCCTAACTCCTTTGTTCTAGCTGAATTTTGAGGTGGGAGTTTTACTGCCCGTTAATGCGGGGTAAAACATTAGAAGAAGAACCACCAGGTACATATGAAATTTGTAATATATGTTATTGGGAAGATGATCCGGTTCAATTTGAAAATCATGACTATGAAGGTGGGGCAAATGAAGTCTCGTTAAGGCAAGCACAGAAAAATTTTATTGCATATGGTGCTTGCGAGGAATGTTTTATTGGATCAGTTAGAAAACCGACTAGTGAAGGATGCTAGTTGGCAGCGAATTTGTTAAGTAAAATGTTATTACTCAATTCAATGGGGGTAATAACATTTTTTATTTAGTGCTGAAAGAATTACTGCCGTCTTAAAGTAATAAGAAGGACTAAATCGGTAAATTTTATTAATGGATATATTTTCAATAAATACAAAAGTATAGATGTATAGTCAACTTTGTGTATTTAATGTTATCATATTGAATGATATGGAAATTTTTAATAGAATAAGTAACTAAAAATTCAAAGGTAATGCAGCTTTTGTTGTATAAAGAAAATACTTAGTAGTAATCAACAATATTAAAAATAAGATTCGTATTTATATAAATTTAGTAGAAATGGGGTTTTAAAAAGGAATGAGTATAAGCATAACGCGGCAAAAGATTTTAGCAGCTGCTTCTCAAATTGTACAATGTAAAGGGGTTGCTAAATTAACCTTAGAAGCAGTGGCAAAAGAGGCGGGTTTAAGTAAAGGTGGATTATTGTATCACTTTTCAAATAAAGAAGCTTTAATAGAAGGTATGATAGTCAGAGGGGTAGAGGATTATGAAGGGGCCATTTACAATAAAGTAGCGGAAGACTCAGAGAGGAAAGGGAGATGGGTTCGCTCTTTTGTAGAGGAAAGATTAAGTAATGAGAGAAGAACAGAAGAGTTGTCTAGCAGTATGATGGCAGCACTCATGTTAAAACCTGAATTACTTGAGCCGTTACAACAATCATTTCAGCAACTGCAAAAGAATATAGAAAATGATGAGATAGATTCAGTGTGTGCAACAATTATTAGATTAGCAGCAGATGGATTATGGTATTCGGAATATTTAGGGGTTGGAAGACTAAGGCCAGAGTTAAGAGAAAAAGTGATTCAAGCTCTTATTAGTAATTCATATAAATAGAATATACGAACTATATAATTTTAAAATAATTCACCATTGCTTCTTTAATGTAGTGCTGAATTGTTTTTTTTATTAGAAAAATAGAACAATTTTATAGAGTATTGAATTATAACCGTCCAGACGGTATAGTAATATTTGGTTTAAGAGGAAAATGAAACAAAAAAAGAATAAAAGATATTTTTAGCACACTATTCGAAAGGATAGGCCGCAAAGCTTAGAGTCTACGGTAATACATATTGGTTACTAAGATCGTCTGGTTGCACATTTTTGATGCAACCGGACGATCTTTTTTTGTTATATAAATATAAAAATTTAGGAGGGAACTATGCAAATGAAAAGTACTAAAAGGCACATTTCAATGGTTTCATTAGTTTTTCTAGTATTATTTTCAGTGCTGAATGTATGGGCTCCAGTTATTCAAGCTGCTGTGATGAAAAGTCCAGTGGACGAAATTAATATTTCCCGTACTGATGGCACGACATCTGAACCGTATCAAGCCTCAGATGGAATGAAAGTAGAAGTGAAGTGGTCAGCTAAAGAAAAAATAAAAAGTGGAGATCAGTTCACAATTGATATGCCAAAAGAGTTTCGAAAAGACCTTATGAATATGAGTTTTCCCTTAAAAGATGCTGAAGGAAAAACAGTTGGTACATGTGAGATGAAAAAGGGTTTATTAACATGTACTATGGGTGATTACGTAGAAGGAAAGAATAACATTAAAGGTTCTTTATTCGTAGAATTCTACTTTGGTCTAGAAGCATATGATGGTGTTAAAGAAATTCCATTAGAATTTAACGTTGATGGTCAAATCGTCAATAAAGAAGTAAGTGTAAATAATACGACAGAGAGACCGAAGCCACAGCCCAATACGGAAAATTTATTGAAATGGGGTTCTTATAATCAAGAAGATCCTTCAATTGCTGATTGGCTTGTATATGTAAATGCAACTGGAACAGAAATGCAAGATCTTAAATTAACAGATACATTAGGACCTGGGCATGAGTTAATTACAGACAGCGTAGTATTAGAAGAGGCTGTATTTGAAGATGGTTATGCACCAACAAATATTAAGCCAGCAGATTTATCTAACATTAAAATTAATGCAACAAAGACTGGATTTACAATTGAATTTCCAGACAGTTCAAAAGGCTATATTTTAAGATATAAAACAAAGGTTACAAATCCTGCTGCAAAGCCTCATAAAAATACTGTGAAATTAGAAGGTAAAAATATTGTAACTGAAGAAAAAGTAGGACAAGTATTTGTAAGTGGTGGGGGAGGATCCGGTTCAGGTGACGATAATCCACCTAGTATTGAAAAAAATATAGTTGATGAGAATGGCAAGCTTGTAGAGAATGAGCAGCTAACACAAATGGATCAAGTTATTCAATACCAAGTTGGTACACATATACCAAAAGATCCTCTTAAATACACATCAATGGTAATTAGTGATGATTTAGAAGATGTTTTAGAAGTATTAGAGGCAAAAGTGTATGATCAAAATGGCCAAGATATTACATCTAAAGGAACGTTAAATATAGATAAACAAAGAAGTGAAGTAACATTTACGTTTGGTGAGAATTTTGACTATAAGTCATATGAAGACCAGATAATTAATCTCAGTATCAAGGCGAAAATTAAAAATGATGCAGACTTATCTTCTTACGTAGATAAGAAGATTCCTAATAAAGCGGAATTACATTTTGATGATAAAACATTAACATCAAAAGAAGTAACTATTACGCCGCCTGAAGCTCCAAAAGATGGTACAGTATCGATTCATAAAATAGATTCTGAGAATCCGAACAAAGGGTTAAAAGGTGCCGAATTTGAAGTTCGAAATAGTGCAAATGAAGTTGTTGCAAAACTGAAAACGGACGAAAAAGGTTTTTCAGTACCTCAAACTTTAGCTCCTGGGACGTATAAAGTTTATGAAACAGTAGTACCAGAAGGATATCAAAAATTAACAAGCCCAGTAGAGGTTACACTTCAAGCTGGAGAAACAAAAACAATTGAAATTAAAAATACTATGCAAAAGGGTCAAATTGAAGTAAAGAAAATTGATTCGGAAAATGGTGAAAAACCATTAGCAAATGCAGAGTTTGATATAGTAAAAGACGGTGTAGTAGTCGAACATATTGTTACAGATAAAGATGGTAAGGCAACTTCTAAACCGTTAGCACTAGGAAAATATATTTTAAAAGAAACGAAAGCGCCTGAAGGCTACCAATTAAAAGAAATAGAGTTCGAAGTAAATGTAACAGGGGACGGCATATTTCCAATACAAGTGGAAAATGCAATGATAGACAAAGGTAATATAGAAATTACAAAAGTGGACAAAGAAAACGGGGCAGTATTAGCGAGTGTCGAATTTGAAGTCCAAGATGAGAAAGATGGAGTAGTAAGAAAAGTAGTAACAGATAAAGATGGAAAAGCAAACGTTTCAGATTTATCAGTAGGAAAGTACAAATTAGTAGAGACGAAAAGCTTACCGGGTTATAAAAAGCTAACAGAACCAGTACCATTTGAAATAAAAAAAGGTATGACAAAAGCTTTAGCAATAAAAGTAGAAAATGAGCAGTTAGACAAAGGCTCAGTAGAAATTACAAAAATAGATAAAGATAGTCAAAAAGTATTAGAAGGCGTAGTCTTCGAAGTGCAAGATGAGCAAGGCAAAGTAGTAACAGAAGTAAAAACAGATAAAGATGGTAAAGCAAAAATCTCTGATTTATCAGTAGGGAAGTACAAATTAGTAGAGACGAAAAGTTTACCAGGCTACAAAAAGCTAACAGATTCAGTATCATTCGAAATTACAAAAGGTATGACAACGGTCCTATCGTTGAAAGTAGAAAATGAACAGTTAGATAAAGGTTCAGTAGAAATTACAAAAGTAGATAAAGACAGCAAAAAAGTATTAAAAGGCGTAGTCTTTGAAGTGCAAGATGAAGCTGGAACAGTAGTAAAGGAAGTAAAAACAGATAAAGATGGTAAAGCAAAAATCTCAGATCTATCAGTAGGAAAGTACAAATTAGTAGAGAAAGAAAGTTTACCAGGCTATAAGAAACTAACAGATCCAGTATCATTTGAAATAAAAAAAGGCATGACCGAAGTTCTATCATTAAAAATAGAAAATGAAATGGTAGATACGGGAAATATAGAAATTACAAAGATAGATAAAGATAATAAAGCACCGTTAGCGGGAGTAACATTCATCGTCCAAGATGAAAAGGGTAATGAAGTTACAAAAGTAACGACAGATAAAGATGGAAAAGCAAATGTTTCAGATTTACCTGTAGGAAAGTATGAATTAGTAGAGGTAGAAAGTTTACCTGGTTATAAAAAGTTAGAAAAACCAATATTATTTGAAATAAAAAAAGGCATGACCGAAGTCCTATCATTAAAAGTAGAAAATGAAATGGTGGATACAGGGAATGTAGAGATAACAAAAATAGATAAAGATAGTAAAGCTCCATTAGAAAATGTTGTATTTGAAGTACGTGATTTAAAAGGAAAAGTAGTTGCGAAAGTAAAAACGGATAAAGAAGGAAAAGCAAACGTTTCAGATTTATCTATCGGGAAGTATGAGTTGGTAGAAGTAGAAACACCGGCAGGATACAAACCACTAGAAAAGCCAATTTCATTCGAAATTGAAAAGGGTAGAGTAACAGCGCTAAAGCTAACAGTAGAAAATGAATTAGTGGATACAGGAAATGTAGAAATTACAAAAGTAGACAAAGAAACGAAAGATGCTTTAGCTGATGCAGTCTTTGAAATTCAAGATGAAGCAGGACAAGTAGTCGCTAAAATAACGACAGATAAAAAAGGACAAGCACAAGCTACTAATTTATCAGTTGGCACATACAAGTTAGTAGAAGTAAAAGCACCAAAAGGATATAAACAATTAGTAGATCCGATTACTTTCCAAATTGAAAAAGGCATGACAAAATCTCTTGCTTTAACAGTAGAAAATGAAATGTTAGACAAGGGAAATGTAGAAATCACAAAAGTAGATAAAGATAGTCAAAAAGTATTAGCAGGTGTAGTCTTCGAAGTACAAGACGAACAAGGCAAAGTAGTAACAGAAGTAACGACAGATAAAGAAGGAAAAGCAACAATTTCAGATTTATCAGTAGGAAAGTATAAATTAGTAGAAAAAGAAAGCTTACCAGGCTACAAACAATTAACAGAACCAGTATCGTTTGAAATTAAAAAAGGTATGACGAAAGTTTTATCATTGAAAGTAGAGAACGAACAGTTAGACAAAGGTTCAGTAGAGATTACAAAAGTGGACAAAGAAAGTGGCGCAGTATTAGCGGGCGTAACATTCGAAGTGCAAGATGAAAAAGATAAAGTAGTAACGAAAGTAACAACAGATAAAGAAGGAAAAACAACAATTTCAGATTTATCAGTAGGAAAATATAAGCTAGTAGAGGTAGAAAGCTTACCAGGATATAAAAAACTAGCGAAACCAGTATCATTCGAAATCAAAAAAGGTATGACAGAAGTCTTATCACTAAAAGTAGAGAATGAACTAGTAGACAAAGGCTCAGTAGAAATCACAAAAGTAGATAAAGATAGTCAAAAAGTATTAGAAGGCGTAGTCTTCGAAGTACAAGATGAAAAAGACAAAGTAGTAACAAAAGTAACAACAGATAAAGAAGGAAAAGCAAAAATCTCAGACTTATCTGTAGGAAAGTACAAATTAATAGAAAAAGAAAGTTTACCAGGTTACAAAAAATTAACAGAACCAGTATCATTCGAAATTAAAAAGGGTATGACAGAAGTTCTATCATTAAAAGTAGAGAATGAACAGTTAGACAAAGGTTCAGTAGAAATTACAAAAGTAGATAAAGATAGTCAAAAAGTATTAGAAGGCGTAGTTTTCGAAGTACAGGACGAACAAGATAAAGTAGTAACGGAAGTAAAAACAGATAAAAATGGTAAAGCAAAAATCTCAGACTTATCTGTAGGAAAGTACAAATTAGTAGAGAAAGAAAGCTTACCAGGCTACAAACAATTAACAGAACCAGTATCGTTTGAAATTAAAAAGGGTATGACAGAAGTTCTATCATTAAAAATAGAAAATGAAATGGTAGATACGGGAAATGTAGAAATTACAAAAATAGATAAAGATAATAAGGCACCGTTAGCAGGTGTAGTCTTTGAAGTACAAGACGACAAAGGCAAAGTAGTAACGAAAGTAACGACAGATAAAGCTGGAAAAGCAATAGTTGCAGATTTATCAGTAGGAAAGTACAAGCTAGTAGAAGTAGAGAGTTTACCAGGCTACAAAAAATTAGAAAAGCCTGTACTATTTGAAATTACAAAAGGTATGACAAAATCTTTAGCGTTCACTGTAGAAAATGAAATGGTAGATACGGGGAATGTAGAAATCACAAAAATAGATAAAGACAGTAAAGCACCATTAGAAAATGTTGTATTTGAAGTACGTGACTCAAAAGGCAAAGTAGTTGCGAAAGTAACAACGGATAAAGAAGGAAAAGCAGACGTTTCAGATTTATCTATTGGAAAGTATGAGTTAGTAGAAGTAGAAACACCAGCAGGCTACAAACCACTAGAAAAGCCAGTTTCATTCGAAATCAAAAAAGGTATGACGAAAGTCTTATCATTGAAAGTAGAGAATGAACAGTTAGACAAAGGTTCAGTGGAGATTACAAAAATGGCTGCTGAAAGCAAGGAAGTCTTATCAGGAGCTGTGTTTGAAGTTCATGATGAAAAGGGAAAAGTAGTAGTGAAAGTAACAACAGATAAAGATGGAAAGGCAAAAATCGCAGATCTATCTGTAGGTAACTACACACTAGTAGAAGTAGAAGCACCAAAAGGATATGAAAAATTAACTAATCCAATTCCATTTGAAATTACAAATGGAATGATAAATGCAGTTCAATTAGAAGTATTAAACAAATTGAATCATTTAGCACCACCAGGTCCAGAAACACCAGATCCAGAAAATCCTGGAACACCGGATCCAGAAAATCCTGGAATACCAGATCCAGAGAAACCTGGAACACAAAATCCAGAAAAAACTGAAAAAGAATTACCGAAGACAGGGCAGAAAATGCCTGTGGAACCATATATGGGAGCACTTCTTGTAATGATGAGTTTTGGATTACTCGTATTAGGTAGAAAACAGCAGAGATAATAAATGTGAAAAGGTATCCTCAAAGTATTTGAGGATACCTTTTTTAGCATAAAAAAAGGCATCTAGCAAAAGTACTAGATGCAAATAAAAACACAAGGGAAGACAAAATTCTTCCCTTTTCCCGTATGTAATTATATCAAAAAATTTATAAAAAACTAGCTATATTTCAAATATAATTTTAAAAAAAGTTATATACATAAATAATTGCAATACACGCAGTTTTATCTTTCTGAAAAATCTATTTCTTTATTTTTGAATATTAAGACTAATGTTGATAAATCTTCAGATAATTAGAAAAAATACCCGAAAGGATATATAATATTGCTTAATAAATAATTTTAATGAATTACGTATATTTCATTTGGTGTATTAATTGAATATCATAATTTTAAATTTTATTAAGCAAGAATCTCGGTTACTTATTGCATTTCTAACATAGGGTGAGATAGAAAAATACAATAGTGTGGAGGTTTTTATAATGACGTTTGTTCTTAGTAAAATGAGTGGCTTTAGCATAGAAGAAAAGGTACATGAATTTGAATCTAAAGGATTCCTTGAAATCTCAAATGAAATCTTTTTACAAGAGGAAGAGAATCATCGTTTATTAACACAAGCACAGTTAGATTATTATAATTTGGAAGATGATGCGTACGGTGAATGCCGTGCTAGATCTTATTCAAGGTATATAAAGTATGTTGATTCACCAGATTATATTTTAGATAATAGTAATGATTACTTCCAATCTAAAGAATATAACTATGACGATGGCGGGAAAGTTAGACAGTTCAATAGCATAAATGATAGCTTTTTATGTAATCCTTTAATTCAAAATATCGTGCGTTTCGATACTGAATTTGCATTTAAAACAAATATAATAGATACAAGTAAAGACTTAATTATAGGTTTACATCAAGTAAGATATAAAGCTACTAAAGAAAGACCATCTTTTAGTTCACCTATTTGGTTACATAAAGATGATGAACCAGTAGTGTTTTTACACCTTATGAATTTAAGTAATACAGCTATTGGCGGAGATAATTTAATAGCTAATTCTCCTCGGGAAATTAATCAGTTTATAAGTTTGAAGGAGCCTTTAGAAACTTTAGTATTTGGACAAAAGGTCTTCCATGCCGTAACGCCACTTGGAACAGAATGTAGTACGGAGGCTTTTCGCGATATTTTATTAGTAACATTTTCTTATAAGGAGACAAAATGAGAGAGAATAAAATAATTATGATTTCTGGAGCCAATAGCGGTATAGGTTATGCTTGTATAAAATACTTTTTAGAAAAATCATTTCATGTAATAGCGCTTGATATTAATAATAATAATTTAATAGATTATATGAAAACAGATATGCCTTTGAAAGTAGTGCAAATTGATTTAAGTAATAGCGAAGCAATTCATAATCTTTTTACTCAATTAGATTTAGAAAAGCTTTCTCCTGATATATTAATAAATGCAGCTGGTATTCGAGAGATAACACCTGTTTTACATTTATCCGATGATATGTTTAAAAAAGTAATTGATGTAAATTTAGTAGCCCCATTTATCCTTTCTAGGGAAGTAGCGAAGCGATGGTGTGAATCGAAAATAAAAGGTTGTATTGTGAATATAGCATCGGTTTCTGGATTAATGGCTGAACCAGAGCGAGCTGCTTATGTTGCATCAAAGCATGCTTTAATCGGATTAACTAAACAGATGGCTATGGAATTTGGGAAGCAAAATATAAGGGTAAATAGCATTTCTCCTGGTGTTATTAGAACTGAACTTACAGAAGAATACTTTAGTAATAAAGCCTTGATGTCTATGATAAAAAGTAATCAATCTTTAGATACTTGGGGGTTGCCGCAGGATGTTGTTTCATGTATTGAGTACTTGATTTCTGATCAGGCCCGCTTTATTACTGGTTCTAATTTTGTAATTGATGGTGGTTGGACTGCTGGGAAAAATTTATAATTGAGTGTTTTTGAGGAAAAGCACCTGTCCTTTTTTAGGCTGGTGTTTTTCTCACTATAAACCGAGTTTTTATTGGAGGGGGATTAATTTGCTTCAAAAAAGTTTTAAGCAAGAGAAAACGGTACCGGCCTTAAAGATGATAGCGTCAATGGTTATCTTTGGATCAGTTGGATTTTTTTCGGTTCAAACAAACTTACCTTCGTTTGAATTAGTGTTTGTAAGGTGTATTTTTGCGACAATATTTTTAAGTGTATGCTGGTTGCTTACAGGGCAATATAAACAAGATAAATGGGAACGAAAAGAAGTTATTCAAGTTTTAATATGTGGCTTTTTCTTAGTATTTAATTGGGTTTTCTTATTTAAAGCCTTTGAAAATATGTCAGTTACAATTGCTATCTCAGTTTATCATCTTGCACCAGTAATTGTACTGTTAATTGGAAGTATCGTCTTTAAAGAAAAATTAACATTAATATCTATCATTTCAATAGTTGTGTGTTTTGCAGGAGCTTTATTAATTGCTGGTATCGATGGAAGCTTCTCTGTCGGCTCATTAATGTCTTCAGGTATGATATGGGGATTTCTTGCAGCTCTCTTTTATGCATTTACAACTTTATTTGGTAAAGGGATTAACAAAATGAGTGCGTATGCAATGACATTTTTACAAACATTCTTGGGGATATTTCTTTTAATACCATTTATAGATTTAGATGCTTTTAGTGGCCTCACTCAAAGTAATTGGACATATATTATAGCTACTGGTTTTATTCACACAGGGATAGTATATTATCTGTTTTTTGATAGTCTACGTTATTTATCTACAAAAACAATCTCAATATTAGTTTTTTTAGATCCGGCAGTGGCAATATTATTAGATACTGTACTTACTGGATTCCGTCCAACTTTAATGCAAATAACAGGAATTCTTTTTATTTTTATTGGCATGACTTTAACATTAAAAAAATCTAAAGATAAAAAACTGAGCCAAAAAGAAAATCAAATTGAAAGCGATGCTAGTATATCTCAACAATAATGAAATATATTGTGCATAAAACGATAAACCTTGCATGAATTATGTAAGGTTTATTTTAGTTCAAAATAATTCATATTTATAATATATAATTTTCAAAACTGAGGTATGTGTTTCTTTAATATGCTTTTGATTCATATTTTTTGATAATATATAAGTAATAAATTCATAGAATTGGAGTGATGAGATGCAGCCGTTAGAAAGAGAGATTCATTCTAATATGCTGAAAGTGTGGCGAATTCACGCTTTAATTGGGGCGGCAGTTATACTAACAGTCGTAATTGCGTATTTCTTTTTTATGATTAATTTTAACTGGTGGGGCTGGTTGTTTGGACTATTAGTAACAGGAGCCATTATATTTATTCCACTTGATTATTTTGTGTTTCCAAATTTACGTCAGCGCTATTATAGTTACAGATTAAATGAAGAAGAGATTGAGATTCAAAAGGGAATGTTCGTTGTAAAACGCGTACTTATTCCGATGATCCGTGTGCAGCACGTAACGATTGAGCAAGGGCCAATCATGAGAAAGTATAATTTAGCAGAATTACATATTTCAACAGCCGCAACTTCTCATAGTATCCCAGGTTTAACGAAAGAAGAAGCAGAACAGCTGAAAAGACAAATTGGAGAACTTGCGAAAGTGAGTGATGAGGATGTATAAGAGGCAACATCCGATTACAATATTGTTAGGTATTAGGGTTGCGAGTTTGTTGCCACTTATTATTCTTGTTTTATTTAAACCTGATGAACAAGTGGAACCTTGGTATTTATTTTATCTTTTTCTTCTGGTTGTTTTATTCATCATGGCTATTTTTTCAGCAATTAAATGGTATTTTAAAGTGTACTGGATTGAGAATAATATTCTACATATAAAGCACGGTGTTTTTGTAAAGAAGGAAAGTTATTTAAATAAAGAACGTGTGCAAAATGTTAGTACGTCTTCTAACGTTATTTATCAGATGCTTGGACTTATGAAGTTAAATATAGAAGTAGCGGGTGGTGGTAGTGAACCAGAAGTGATGTTGGCTGGTATTAAAGAAGACGAGGCAAAACATTTAATCGCTTTATTACATAAGAAAGAAACTACTGTAAAAGAAGAAATAGAAGAGGAAGAAAGCAAGACGGTTTATCAGTTAACAGCGAAAGAGGTTTTAGCAGCAGCGATTACCTCTGGTCGGTTCGGACTAGTGTTTTCTGGACTAGTACTTCTTTACACAAAGTTTGATTTTATTCTTCCTGAAGGATTCACAAGTAAAGTAGAAGCGTATGTGATGGGAAACGGTGTTTATAAACTAATTGTAATAGCATTAATTTTAATGGCAATTTCATGGATTATTTCCACGGCTGGATATGTGTTGAAATATGCAAACTTTAAAATTGAGCGAAAAGGGGAAGAAATTCGTATCGTTCAAGGTTTATTTGAAAAGAAAGAGTTTGTCTTAAAATTGCACCGAATTCAAGCGATTACTGTAAAAGAAGGTATGCTTCGCCAGCCATTTGGTTATTGCGCTGTTGAAGTGGAAGCAATTCACAGTATTGGAGCAGCAAGTAATGAAGTGATGCTGCATCCGTTTATGAAGAAAAAAGATGTACGGCAACTGCTCACATATTTAGAGTTACCTTATGAAATTGAAGCGGAGATCGTTCACTTACCAAAAACAGCGTTGCGTCGTTATTTCATTATGGGCTGGTTAATAAGTATCATACTAACAGTTCTAATTGCCAGCGTTAGTATATATTTAAAACAATATATTGCATTGTTTGTTATTTTACCGTTATTTATCGTATTTTCGTTACTTGCGTATGCTAGATATAAAAGCGGCGGTTATGAATTAAGAGAAAATCAACTAACGGTTGTATATCGTGATTTTTCGAAATATACAGGAATAATGCGAAGAAGACATGTTCAAGCAGTAGGTTATAATCAATCGTATTTTCAAAGAAAGGATGAATTATGTACAACTCTTGTAGCGGTAGCGGGGCGGGGTTATGAAGTAAAGCATATGAGAAAAAAAGATTCACTTCGTATATATAATTGGTACAAAGAAAAAGGAAACACCGGTGTGTAATGGTGTTTCCTTTTTATGTCATGATTTGTCGATAAGTCGATATATTCGAAGAATCGCTGATATAATTCGAGTTACGCCGATATATTCGAAAAATCGCCGATATAATTCGAGTTGCGCTGATATATTCGAAAAATCGCCGATATAATTTCACATACCGAGAATTCCGAACTCCAAACTCCAAAAAATTAAACTAACACATTAAAAGTAGTCACAAAAGATGGACGTGAGAAAATACTCTTTTGCTGTTCCGCATGTGGATGTGCCGGAGCTTGTCCTTCTGCTTGCGTGGGACGTTTTTTATGAGCGTTTTCGAATGAACGTGATTCTGTCCAGTCTTTAAAGTTTTGCTCTGTTTCCCACATCGTTAAGATAACATATGTATCGTTACTTAATGGGCGTAGAACACGGATCGCTTGGAATCCTGGTTCGTTTTCGATAAGGCCTGCGCGGTTTTTAAAGCGGTTTTCAAATACAGGGCGACCTTCGTCTGTGACAGAAATGTTGTTACAAACGATATAGCCAGGTTGTCCTTTAAATTCACCGACAGCATCTAGTACGTCATACTTAAGTGAGCCTTCTACAGATTCTTCTGTATTTTCTTTATAAAACATATTTTTTTCATCATTTTTTGCAGTGAAATGTGCTTGTTCTAGAGGTGTTTCATATGAAATAATAGCCTTCATTTTAATGCCCCCTTAATAGTTTGTTTCTATTATATCAACTCTCTTAAAAAACTTCGAAGATAATATACATAAAGATACTTCTTTTTCAAATAATAAATGTACCATCATTTGGAAAGAAGGACGATGTATGAAGAAAGTAAAGTGGACTTTATTAGGCGGCGTCGCAACGTTCGTAGTAGCGATTGTACTCTATAAACTTATCGTGTTAGCTGGTGGCTATATGATGGATGAAAAGCAGCTCGTTTTCCACTCTTCATCACGTATCGTTGACCAGAAAGGGAAAGAAATTACGAAATTATACGTAGAAAATAGAGAGCTCGTACCGATCGAGCAAATTCCGAAGTATGTGCAACAGGCATTTGTTGCGGTGGAAGATTCTCGTTTTTATGAGCATCAAGGAATTGATTATCCCTCTATATTCCGTGCTCTTTATAAAGATACGTTAGCTGGAGAAAAGGTAGAGGGCGGTAGTACCATTACGCAGCAACTCGCTAAAAACGTCTTTTTAACTCGTGAAAAAACATTTACGCGCAAATTGAAGGAAGTCGCAATTTCTCTTCAATTAGAGCAAAAATATACGAAGCAACAAATTCTTGAAATGTATATGAACCATATTTATTTTGGTCATGGGGCTTACGGTATTCAAGCAGCAGCAAAGTTATATTTTAATAAAAATGTTGAGGATTTAACAGTAGAGGAAGGGGCAATGCTTGCAGGCCTTCCGAAGTCACCAAACGGATATTCACCGTACTATTCTGCAGAGAAGAGTAAGGAACGCCGCGATCTAGTATTGTCACTTATGCATAAACAAGGCTATTTGACTGCCGAAGATAGCGTACGTTATCAAGGAAAGACGATTGCTTTATATAAAAACTTAGACGAAAATGAGCTCGCATATATGCCGTATATTGATATGGTCATAGATGAAGCAGCTCGTTTATACGGATTGTCTCATCAAGAAGTACTTCGCGGAGGATATACGTTTGTCGTACCTATGGATGAAAAAATTCAAAAGGTAGCGTATAACCAGTTTCAAGATGCAAGGAATTTTCCTGGGAAAGAAGAAGGGGCACAAGGTGCATTTTTATTAATGGATAATCGTACGGGAGGGATTAAAGCGGCGATTGGGGGAAGAAAGTACGTCCCGAGAGGATTTAATCGTGTTTTTGCCAAAAGGCAGCCCGGATCTGTTTTAAAACCACTTATCGTTTATGCACCAGCACTAGAAACGAAAAAGTATAATCCGTATTCTTTATTAACGAATGAAAGAAATTCTTTTGAAGGGTATGAACCTCGAAATTATAATCATGAGTATTCAAAAGAAATGACGATGTATGATGCGATTTTAGAGTCGGCAAACGTACCGGCAGTTTCTTTATTAAATGAGTTAGGGGTAGAAGAAGGAAAGCAATATTTAGAAAAAGGAAATGTCCATATTGCAGATGCTGGTTTAAGTACAGCGCTTGGCGGATTGAAAAATGGCGTTTCAACATTTGATCTTGTAAAAATGTATCGTTCATTTTTAGCAAATGGAAATATTATCGAGCCGCACGTTATTGATAAAGTATTAAATAGACACGGTGCAGTCATTGGGGAATCTCCAAAAGTAGAGACGAAAATCTTCTCGAAGCAGACAGCATGGTATATGACGAAAATGTTAGAAGGAGTTGTGAAGGAGGGGACAGCGAGAGCAGGTGTATATAACGGTGCGCTAGCTGGAAAAACGGGTACAACTTCATTGCCAAATGACGATAAGGGAGCAAGAGATATGTGGTTCGTCGGCTATACACCGAACTTAGTAGGCGCTGTTTGGATTGGTTATGACCGTACGGATAAGGAACATCAGTTGCAAGGAGAAAGTGCATCTGCGACAAAATTGTTTAAGAAAATTTTAACGAAGGCTAATGTAGAACATAAAGAGAAGTTTATGAAGCCTGAAGGTGTGGAAACAATCGGTGCTCCGATTCGGCTGCGCAAAATTGAAGATGTAAAAATGAAACTATCATTTAGCCCTTTCGGTTTATTTAAAGCAAAATTAAGTTGGACGCCACTTCCAGATAACAGAATTATGTACCGAATCTATAGAGTGGAGAACGGAATTCATACGCATGTTAGCACTGTAAATGGTGCTGGAGAATATGAGGAAAAGTTCGTTAACATATTTTCAAAACCGAGCTTTTACGTTGTACCATATAATTCACAAACGAATCGCGAAGGAGAAAAGTCAAAAGTAGCTAAACCATAGTTTTTCTCTGTGTTATAATAAGAATGTTGTGAAAATAGTAAGCGTTTTTACGAATGTTTGTGTCAATTTAATGAACAACGTACATAATATTATGCATTTTGTTTTTACAAGCTGTATAGTAAAAAAAGATAAATATCGAACGTATTCGAAGCATTGGTAAGGAAGGGAGCAAGGGTCTTGGTAAGAACTATAAATGAGACATTTTTAAAAGCATGTAGGGGGGAACGTACCGATTATGTACCAGCATGGTATATGCGTCAAGCAGGTCGTTCACAGCCGGAATATAGAAAGATTAAAGAAAAGTATTCTTTATTTGAAATTACACACAATCCAGAGTTATGTGCTTACGTTACAAAATTGCCGGTTGATCAATATAACGTAGACGCAGCAATTCTTTATAAAGATATTATGTCACCACTACCTGCAATTGGTGTGGATGTAGAAATTAAATCAGGTATTGGCCCAGTTATCGATAACCCAATCCGTTCTTTACAAGACGTAGAAAAACTAGGGGAAATCAATCCAGAAGATGATGTACCGTACATACTAGATACAATTCGTTTATTAACGACAGAAATGTTAGACGTACCGTTAATCGGTTTTTCAGGAGCTCCATTTACATTAGCGAGCTATATGATTGAAGGCGGTCCATCTCGTAACTACCATAATACGAAAGCGTTCATGTATGCAGAGCCAAAAGCTTGGTTTGCTTTAATGGATAAGCTAGCAGATATGGTTATTACATATTTAAAAGCGCAAATTAACGCAGGAGCAAAAGCAGTTCAAATTTTCGATTCTTGGGTTGGAACAGTAAATGTAGCAGATTATCGCGTATTTATTAAACCAGCAATGGAGCGTATTTTTGCAGAAGTTCGTAAGATGGGTGTACCGATGATTATGCACGGCGTAGGAGCTGCACACTTAGTGAATGAGTGGCACGACTTACCGCTTGATGTAGTCGGCTTAGACTGGCGCTTACCGATTGAAGAAGCACGTGCACGCGGCGTTCTTAAGGCGGTACAAGGAAATATGGACCCTTCATTCTTACTTGCACCATGGTCTGTTATTGAAGAACATGTAAAAGGTATTTTAGATCAAGGGATGAAACAGCCGGGTTATATCTTTAACTTAGGTCACGGTGTGTTCCCAGAAGTAAATCCAGATACATTAAAACGTTTAACTACATTTATTCATGAATATTCTAAAGGGAAGTTAGCGAAGTAAAGGAGAATTGCTGTATGAAAAAGAAAATTGGTTTGCTTGTAATGGCATACGGAACGCCATATAAAGAAGAAGATATTGAACGTTACTATACACATATTCGCAGAGGAAGAAAGCCAAGTCCTGAAATGTTGGAAGATTTAACAGAGCGTTACCGTGCAATTGGTGGTATTTCTCCTTTAGCTACTATTACATTAGAGCAAGCTAAGAAGTTAGAGAAGCGCTTAAATGAAGTACAAGATGAAGTAGAGTACCATATGTATCTTGGCTTAAAACATATTGAACCGTTTATTGAAGATGCAGTGAAAGATATGCATAACGACGGAATACAAGATGCAATCGCACTTGTTCTTGCACCTCATTATTCTACGTTTAGCGTGAAATCATACGTTGGACGAGCACAAGAAGAAGCTGAGAAACTTGGAAACTTAACAATTCATGGCATTGATAGCTGGTATAAAGAGCCGAAATTCATCCAGTACTGGGTTGATGCAGTGAAAGGTATATATAACGGTATGTCAGATGCAGAGCGTGAAAAAGCAGTATTAATTGTATCTGCACATAGCTTACCAGAGAAAATTATTGCAATGGGCGATCCATATCCAGATCAATTAAATGAAACAGCGGATTATATCGCGCGCGGAGCTGAAGTAGCAAACTATGCAGTAGGCTGGCAAAGTGCAGGAAACACACCAGATCCTTGGATTGGTCCAGATGTACAAGATTTAACGAGAGAACTAAATGAAAAGCACGGTTATACTTCATTCGTATATGCACCAGTTGGATTTGTTGCGGAACATTTAGAAGTTTTATATGACAACGACTTTGAGTGTAAAGTTGTAACGGATGAAATTGGTGCGAAATATTATCGTCCAGAAATGCCAAATGCATCGGACGCATTTATTGATTGTTTAACAGATGTTGTATTAAAGAAAAAAGAATCTGTACTGTAAGAAGAAAGGGGGAGCCTGCTTGAGGAAAAAAGTTGTGATCGTCGGCGGAGGTATTACTGGATTAACAGCAATGTATAACTTACAAAAAAATATTCATGAAAAAAACTTGCCGATTGATACATTACTTATAGAAGCATCGGGTAAACTTGGCGGAAAAATTCAAACCGTTCGAAAAGATGGATTTACAATTGAGCGCGGACCGGATTCTTTCTTAGCACGAAAAGAAAGTGCAGCTAGATTAGTGAAAGAATTAGGCCTTGGCGATGAACTTGTAAATAATCAAGCCGGTCAATCATTTATCCTCGTAAACAATCGATTACATAAAATGCCGAATGGATCAATGATGGGAATTCCAACGCAAATTACGCCGTTTCTATTTTCCGGGCTGTTCTCCCCAATTGGTAAACTAAGAGCTGGTTTTGATCTATTAATGCCAAGGTCAAAGCCAGTATCTGACCAATCACTCGGACAATTCTTCAGACATCGTCTTGGAAACGAAGTGGTTGAAAACTTAATAGAACCGTTACTATCGGGTATTTATGCAGGGGATATTGATGAAATGAGCTTAATGTCAACATTCCCGCAAATGTATCAGATTGAGCAGAAACATCGCAGCATTTCACTCGGTATGCGTACGCTCGCTCCGAAAGAAGAGAAAGCTGAACCGAAAAAAGGAATCTTCCAAACAGTGAAAACAGGTTTAGAATCTATCGTTGAATCTCTTGAAGCAAAGATGCATGAAGGTACGATAATAAAGGGAACTCGCATTGAAAAAGTTGCAAAACAGGGTGATGGTTATACGATTACTCTTAGTAACGGAAAAGAAATAGAAGCAGACGCTATCGTAGTGGCAACTTCGCATAAAGTATTGCCGTCCATGTTTGCTCAATACAAGCAGTTTCGTTTCTTTCGTAATATTCCATCCACATCCGTTGCGAATGTCGCACTTGCTTTCCAAAAGTCCGCAATCCAGCGCGATATTAATGGTACAGGATTTGTCGTATCACGAAATAGCGATTACACCATTACAGCATGTACGTGGACGCATAAAAAATGGCCACATACAACGCCAGAAGGAAAAACACTCCTTCGCTGTTACGTTGGACGTGCTGGTGATGAAGCGGTTGTAGAACAAACTGAAGAAGAGCTCGTTCAGCTCGTACTAGAAGATTTAAGAAAGACGATGGATATTACAGAGGATCCAGAGTTTACAATCGTAAGCCGCTGGAAAGAAGCGATGCCTCAATATACAGTAGGCCATAACGAGCGAATGAAAAAGCTCACAACATTTATGGAGAAAGAGTTGCCTGGTATATACTTGGCAGGTAGCTCCTATGCTGGTGCTGGACTTCCAGATTGTATTAATCAAGGTGAGGAAGCTGCAAAGCGTGTATTATCTCATTTGGAGAAAGTAATAGATGCTGAATTAATCGCACAATAAACGAAACGCCTTCAATCATATTGAAGGCGTTTCGTTTATTATATAAAATACTTATTCGCCAATAAACATATATAAGTTATTTGGCTTTATAACAGCATCTCCTGCATAAATAACCCATTCTGTTAAGTTATCAAAATCTAAATGATAACTATTTCCTTCACTCATATCTTCTATGAAATATGGTTCATTAATGAGTATTCCTTGAATGAAATCTTCCGTAATGTTTTGCATTTCAAACCACATATGTTCACTTTTTCCTTCTTCGTAGGAGACGCCAAACTTAGCAAGGAAACGAAAATCTTCATTTGATTGTTCAATGTGAAAAATGTTGCTGAAATACCCAAAAGTATTTTTCGCATTGTAAGCCATACGATCGGTTTCACTATTTGTTTTATAGAACATGAGCCCTGTAGCTTCCTCGTGTTCTTTGAAAAAACTTTCAATATATTCTTCTGAAGTATTAAATTTGAATAAGAGAACGGATGGAGATTGATGGTATTCATCTCGGGCATCCATTCCGCCTAAGAATGCATTTTGTGAATCTATTGGTTGTAGACTCACTTCCTCATCTTCGATTGAAGATAATTGGTCCATACTCGTTTTATGCCCTATATAAGATAATCCTTTTTCCCACGGAACAGCGACTGTATGTATAGAACCTTGCTGACTATGCGCGATAACGATAGGCTCATTCATAGGGACTTGTCCATTCTCAACGGCATTATTAGCAAATGTTTGAAAGAGATCGCTAATGCCGTAGTAGGAAGAAATGCGATTTGGAATAATTAACTCTATTTCAGTTACGCCTGCTCTTAAAAGACCATGTGTATGAAACCAATATTGCGTAGGCTCACCGTCTTTATCGTCTTCATAAACGGAATGAATAACGTATAAGTCAGGAATGTCAGGTAATAATTCATTTTCAACGTGATATTCAATATAGCTTCTAGATATCACTTTCATTGCTGCACTTGAATCGATTACAAATAACAAATCTGGGGCGAGATTCCATAAGAACTGTAACTGCTGGAAAAAGCAGTCCAGTACATCGCCTACAAATAGCGTACGAGTGAAAATTTCAGTGCCGAAAGCTGCATCTTCAAAATTACGATCTACGATTGTAGTATCTTGTCTATTGTACATTTTATATCCTTCTGGATCGTTCGGTTCATCAATATGCAGTTCATACGGTATGACTGTTTCACCCATATGTAATTCAACAATAAGGCTTGTCTCATCACTATAAACAATTTTTAAATCATCAACTTTAGTAGCGATCGTTTCTAGTCGCTGTTTTAACTGCTCAATTGTAATTCTAGTTGGTATAACGGCAATCATATCTGAAAAATGACGTTCTAATGTTCCATTCATAGCTGCGCGGTATGTTTCTGTTTGCACTTCCATCCAATCACTCCTATTCAAATGAATCCATTTTACATGCCAATTAAATGTCGATATTTTCTGTTTTCTCTCTCTAACATTATAGAGTGTATTTGTAGAAGGTGTAAAATTATTATTTTGTATTATAGTTTGAAAGCTTGTAAATTAAATAAATCTTTTGTAAAATTTGTCGAAATATAGTTCTATATAACGAATCATTTGTTATGATAGAAATGCTGAGAAAATATGAAATAGAGAGAGGAAAATGGCTGTGAAGAAATTGTTAAGTGTCTTTTTATCATTCTTGCTATTGCTTTCATTTACTGGAACTTTAGCGCAAGCAGAAGAAACTGCTTCTATGTCAGTAGAAAAAGCAATTGAAGTATTTAAGCAGCAAGGGAAAACGAAGGGGATAGTAGAAGGATATATTGTTGGATATACGCAAAGTTCTTCTAAATATACGAAGGATCCAGCTAAGTTTGATGATACAAACGTAGCAATTGCAGATTCGCCAAACGAAACGAATCCAGACAAAATCATGCCCGTTCAGTTACCGAAAGGTGATGTGAGAACGGCAGTGAATGTAAAAGATCACCCTGAAAATATCGGGAAGAAAGTTATTTTGACTGGGACTCTTGAATTATATTTTAGTAACCCAGGTCTAAAATCAGTAACGGCTTATAAGTTTCAAGGTGAAGGACAAAACCGTGTTAGCGATGTAGTAGCTTCACCGAACGGCGGAGAAGTTGCTAAAGGAACAGCGGTAACATTAACGACGAATATAGAAGGCGCAACAATCTACTATACGTTAGATGGCTCTAATCCTAATAATAAAAGTGTTCGTTATAATGGACAAATTATAGTGAATGAAAATAGTGTAGTAAAAGCAATCGCAGAAAAAGAAGGACTTACTCCTTCAGCAATTTCGACATTTTCATTTATTATCGTAAATAATGAACAGGTTCGTATTCATGACATTCAAGGAAAATCACATATGTCTCCTTACAACGGGAAGAAAGTATACAATGTGGAAGGCGTTGTCACAGCGCTTGATAAAAACGGCTTTTATATAGAAGATAATCAACCAGATAATGATCCAGCTACTTCAGAAGGTATGTACGTATATAAAAAAGATGCGAATGTAGCAGTAGGAGATCTTATTCAAGTTGATGGAGTAGTAGAAGAATATGTTGGACCAGGATATGCAGAGCGATTTGAAACAGACTTAACGACGACAGAAATTAAGGCGAGTCGCGTTGCTGTAGTCGCAAAAGATCAATCTTTGCCGGCACCGATTGTACTTGGCGAAAACGGTGTGAAAATCCCGGACCAGATTATTGATAATGATGCATTTGGTTTATTTGATCCAACTGAAGATGCAATCGACTTCTATGAAAGTATAGAAGGTATGCGTGTTACGATGCCAACACCAAAAATCATTACACCTCAGAAAAACGGAAATTTATATGTAACAGTAAAAAATGGTGGAGATAAAATAGTAACACAATATGGAACACCTCTATTAGATGAAAATCAATTAAACCCAGAGCGCCTTTCTGTAAAAGTACCTCGCGATTATGTAGCAAAAGTAGGAGATACTTTCACTGGAGATATAACAGGGGTAGTCGGATATGATTACGGTTCGTTCCGCATTTCGCCAATAACAGAACTGCCAGCTGTAGTGGATGGTGGATTTAAGCAAGTAGGGGCAAATATTCAGCCTCGTCTTGATAAGTTAACGGTTGCTACATATAACATTGAAAACTTCTCGGCGAATAAAAAAGAAACAACAGATGAAAAGGTAAAAGCGTTAGCGTATTCTATTAAATACAATTTAAAAATGCCAGATATTATCGGTGTAGAGGAAATGCAAGATAATAACGGATCAATTAATGACGGTACAACAGATGCGTCATTAAGCGCAAAACGTATCATTGATGCAGTTCTAGAAATTCGCGGGCCAAAGTATGAGTATGTAGAAATCGCTCCAAACAATAATCAAGACGGAGGAGCACCAGGAGCGAATATTCGCGTCGGTTTCTTCTATAATCCATCACGCGTGAAATTAGCGACGGTACCGAAGTTACTTGATAAAAATGTCGTTCGTATTGGAGACGAAAATCCATTATTTGAAAGTACACGTAAACCGTTAGCGGCAGAATTTACGTTCCAAGGACAAAACATTGTTGTCGTTGCAAATCACTTAAACTCAAAAATAGGAGATGCAACGCCATTTGGAAAAGTGCAGCCGCTCGTATTAAAAAGTGAAGACAAACGAATTCAGTTAGCGCAAGAAGTAAATCATTTCGTACAAGGAATTCAGAAAAAGAATACGAATGCACCAGTTGTCGTGTTAGGTGATATGAACGATTTCGAATTCTCTAAACCACTAAAAACACTAGAGGGAACAATCTTAAAAGATATGTTAAACACAGTACCGAAAGAGAATCGTTACACGTACATTCACGAAGGAAATGCGCAAGTGTTAGATCATATTTTAGTAACAAACAACATCGCACCGCACACAATTGTAGATCCAGTGCACTTAAACTCAAACATAATGAAAGAGCACGGACGTGTAAGTGACCACGACCCAGTACTTGCTCAAATTGATTTGAAGAAGGCTTCTTAAAGTGGGGAACGCTTAGGTGACTAAGCGTTCTTTTTTTGCATCGTTATAGAATAGTATAAAGAGATGATTCCTTTTTTTGTAATCTAATGATAAAATTGATTGAATATTTAGTTTTTAACGAGGGGGACAACAATGCAGTTACAAATAAATGGAAAGGTAATGAATCAGTTTGCAATTTTTTTTAGTACGATCATCATGCTTCAGTTTGTAGCTGATATAACAGGACTTACAAGCAATCTAGATATTACGTATAACTTAATACATACAGCAGCTTCTTATATAACATTTAGTTTGGCGGTTATTTTCACTTTAATAGGTGCAAGAAGAGAATTAAGTAAATATGCAATTGTTTCATTATGTTTAGTTGTAGGTATTAAAGCGATTTATTTTGTAGCGGTCGTTATTTTATGGGGGTTGGCTGGTACACCGTAAGTGAATAGTAAATAAACCCTAATTTCCAATATAGTAAGGAAATTAGGGTTTTATTATACTTGAAACGCTTTTCTACACCGCTCTCTTTTTTGCAGTCTTCTTTTATATTTTTTTCTATCCCGCTTTACTCCTTGTATATACATAAGTAAGCTAACGAAAAGGAAGAAAGCACATTGCGTCATTAAAATATATGGTGACATGCCTTGCAATGGTTGTTTCGGATCATATAAATGAAAAGGTGCTCCGCCTATTGAAGGAAGTATTGTATTTAGCAGGACGTACGGAATGGAGGCGGCTGCAAATGGAAAGAGAATTGCCATATAGTCTTTTTGTGACCATACAGATGCAGCAAGTCCTAAAAGGGCCATTAAACCTGCAAATAAAAAATTAATTCCGATATATACAGTAATGTAAGTGAGAGGCGCATCAAAATATAGGTTTGCGAACATTCCATCAGCATTTATGATGCCTGACCCAACCGTAGGTGTTCCGTCTGGAATGGTTAATTTGCAAAATAATAACGATAAGATGAATGGAAGTATATAAAGAAATCCTCCGCAAAAAAACGTAACGATATATTTCGCTACGGAATAAGGAAATATAGAAATCCCCTTACTCACAAACGGTTTAAAACCATCGGACTTATCCGAATTGTAACTTGTACTAAAGGGGAAACTCGCAATAACTGGCATTAATAATAAATAAACATCCATTTCATTGTCGCGAAATCCAATCCATTTTAAATCTGTTGATATAGGACCATTTGCTGCGTCTCCTAAATAACGAATTACATAATAATAGTGATAAATGCAAATAAGAACGAATCCACTAAGCATCATAATGAAAGAAATACGACTACAAAAAGCTTGCTTTATATTTAAACGAAGTGCACGCATCATGAATGAAAAAGCCTCCACTGTTTTGATAAACTTTTCTATTTTCTATATTACTATTAATTGTAAAGATTTTCTTGTTTTTTTATTTGATTATTTAAAAAAGAGGAATTTTGTTGTTGTGAAGTAAGGTTAGCTGGAATTAATTTTTTCTAAAATATGGTTGACAATTAAGTATTACATTTGTAATCTTAATTGTAGATTACGAATGTAATACTTAGGAGTGAAACATACGATGACAAATCAATTACCTAAAATATCTGAAGCAGAATTAGAAATTATGAAAGTACTTTGGTCGAATTCTCCACAAACAGCGAATGAAATTATAGAAGAACTGGAAGATACAATGGACTGGAAACCAAAAACAATCCGCACATTAATTAATCGATTAGTACAAAAGGAAGCCGTTTCTTACCATCAAGATAAAGGGCGAATGTATGCTTATTATCCGTTAGTATCACAAGATAATTATTTGCAAGTGGAAACGAAATCTTTACTAAAGCGTTTTTGCGGTGCAGCGTTTAAACCATTACTTGTTAATTTCTTAAAAGAGGAGAAATTATCTTCAGAAGATATTAATGAATTAAAACGCATTTTAGATGAGAAGACAGAGGAGAATAAGAGGAAGGATCGATAAAAATGATAAACACGCTTATAAATGTATACCTTCCTCATTTTTTTGATTGGCTTATAGAAACGTCACTTATGGCTAGCATATTAGTTGGATTTATTTTATGTATAAAAGTTCTATTTAGAAATAAATTAACCCCCCGGTGGCAATATATGCTGTGGATCGTATTAATGATAAGACTCCTTTTACCGTGGTCGCCAGATAGCTCTTATAGCATTTACTCATTACTTTCCTATCGTTCTAGTGTATCGGAAGTGATTCCAAAAAATATGCCGGCTACTGAGAATATAGTGAACATAGAAAGCGACCGTAAAGTGGAATTGGAATCAAATCCTAAAATGGTGACAAAAACTAGCGAACCGGAAGTAGAAGTCAGTTTGGAAAAACAGACTACATTTTCTTTATACAAACTTGCTTTGTATGTTTGGCTAGCTGGGGTAATCATATTAGCAACCATCACGTTTCTTACAAATAGACGGTTATATTCGTACATAAAGAAACAACCCGATATTACAGATGAACAGGCCATTACAGTGTTTAATCGCTGTAAGCAGTCTATGAAAATGAAGAAGGCAGTTTCGTTACGTCTAGCGGGAAAGATTGCGAGCCCAACTGTGTTTAGTTTCTTTCGTCCGAAAGTATTACTATCAAAAAAACATATGAAAGTATTAAATGAGCAACAATTACAATATGTCTTTTACCATGAGTTAGCTCATATTAAGAGAAACGATGTAGCTGTAAATTGGATTATGTACAGTTTAATCCTATTAAATTGGTTCAATCCGATTCTTTGGTACGCCTATTTTTGTATGCGAGAAGATCAAGAATTAGCCTGTGATGCATATGCACTTACTTTTATAGATAAAGAGGAACAAATTGCATACGGTCATACAATTATTACCCTTTTAGAACACTATTCCTATCAAGTACCAAGCCTAGCAAATTTAAGTAGAAATAAACGAACACTAAAAAGGAGAATCATTATGATTAAAAAATTCCAAAAGAAATCGTATCGTCTTTCTTTACTTGGGATTATTGCTATAGCAACTATAGCAGGCGGATTTTTATTAAATGCAAGGATAACTGAGGGAGATGAAAGACAGAAAGAAAAAGTTGTAGAAAAAAAGCAATCTAAAGCGGCATTTGAAAAAGCGATAGAAACAGTATTAGGTACACCAGAGAATGCAAGTAGAGAATGGGGGATGTCAATAACGTCATATAAAAAGAATACAGATTTTTTGTATTTGGCAGAAAAGAATTTTACAAAAGAAGAATTTGAGCAGTATGTTCGATTATTTAAGGAAGCGCAAGAAATTCATAAAAAAGCAATGGTTAAGAAAAATGTGCCTGAGAATTATGATGGAGATACAAAGGAATATAAACCTGAACGCTTGAAGAAAGCTGATCAAGAAAGATTAGCTACTATTGAGAAGACATTAAAGCCGCTTGGAGATAAGCTGGAGAAGTCTTTAACATATACTATAGAAGAAGCAAAAGAACATGTACCGTATCAAATTAAGCAGCCGACTTATATACCAGAAGGTTATGAGCTAAAGAGAGAATGGGCTGACTCATATTTTGGAAGAGATGTAGAATTAGTTATTAAATCAGAATATACAAAAGGGAAATATGGTTTTACGATTTATCAGTCAAGGATGTATATGGATGGTAATGTTAATGGTGGTAAGGATCCACTACACTATATGATGCCTGGAGAAGAGAATTTAGAAAGTTATAGTTTAGACGGGAAAGGAATGGTCTATAATAAATCTTCTCATGGAGAGGGGAAGTTAAGAGGCCTTAAAATGTTTGTACCAGCACAAGGTAAGAATAGTGATTATCAAATTGTCATAGTGAATGATATTTTTACAAGAGATACAAAGATATACGAAGAGATAATCGATGATGAGCTAACTAAGAAAGAAATGGAGAAAATATTACTTTCTATGTCAAAATAATAGACAGTGTTCTTAAACCGTTGGTTTTAAGAACACTGTCTATTTTATTAAATTTCTAGTGGGATCTAGTCAGCAATTATTTACGAATATATTCTAGCTTTCCATACAAGTATACTTTTTGATAAACTATGGACAGTATGATATAACTTGACTGGAATTTTTTTATATTGGAAATAATAAAAAGAGAACTTGTATAGAATGTAAGCGTGTGGTAATATCAAAGATGTACCAATTGACTATATTATCCAATTGGTCATTTTTGGAGGTGATGATGTGGCAATAGATCGAAAACGTTCTATTATTGAGGCTGCAACAAAGTCTTTTTCAGCGTTCGGTTATAAAGCAACAACGATGGATCAAGTAGCGAAGTTAGCGAATGTAGGAAAAGGAACGATTTATACTTTTTTCAAAAATAAAGAAGAGCTATTTGGTGAAATTATTTCTAATTTAATTACAGAAATGAAGCAAGTTGCAGAAAGTGCAATTCGTTCAGATGTTTCATTTTTTGAAAATGTACATAGAGCATTATATAGCATCTTGGAATTTAGAAAAGAACATCAGCTCATGATTAAATTAATTCAAGAAGAGCGCGATATGGGAACGAAAGAAGTACAAGAAGTTATGCAACAAGTTGATGTGGAAATCGTTTCTGTTATTCAATCGTATTTAAAGATTGCGATTGAAAAAGGTGAAATTAGCAAATGTGATCCAGAAATTACAGCATTTATTATGCTTCGTCTATACGTATCGCTTATTTTTGATTGGGAAAAAAATCACGAACCGCTAGAAAAAGGAAAAATTGCAGAATTATTTGAACTTTATTTATTAAAAGGATTGTCAAATTAAGATAATCCTTTTATTATTATAAAATATGACTAAATGAACAAAACGGTCATATATTTAATTTAAGGAGGGAAAATAATTTCATATTGAGTAAAAGTTGCATAGTATAAATTCGGGGATAAGGCATATGTATGAATAAATATAGCCTTTTTATTTGGGTAAAAATGACTAAATGAACATTTTAGTCATTTGAAAGAGGGGGAGTAAAGATGAAATGGAATCAGTTACTTCGGAAAGAGTTTACTGAAATTATAAAAAGTAAAAAAATATTAATTCCAATTATCGCGGTTTTATTCGTACCAATTTTATATGCAGGTATGTTTTTATGGGCTTTTTGGGATCCATATAAACAGTTAGATGATTTACCAGTTGCGGTAGTCAATTTAGATAAAGGTGCAGTATTTGATGGGAAACCAATTGAGGTCGGAAAAGGGCTCGTTGATAACTTAAAAGATAATACAAGTTTCAAATGGGAATTTGTAAGTGAAAAAGAAGCGAAAAAAGGAATGGAAGGTAGAAAGTATTACATATTAGTGCGCATTCCAGATGACTTCTCAAGTAACGCTACAACATTATTAAAAGATGATCCAAAACCATTAAACTTAGAATACATTCCAAACGAAAGTTTAAACTTCCTATCTTCACAAATTGGCGGAACAGCCATTGAAAAAATTAAAGGTGAAGTATCAAGCACGTTAACGAAAACATATGCAGAGAAAATGTTTGATTCCATTAAAGACGTCTCAAAAGGACTAGCAGATGGGGCGGAAGGAGCAAGTAAACTACATGACGGATCAAGTGAACTGCATGATGGTTCGAATAAAGTGACGGATGGCCTTCATACACTTCAAGGGAAATCTGGGGAGATGAAGGATGGAGTTGGGAAACTAGCAGATGGGTCAGGAAAAGTAACAAGTGGTTTAAATACGCTAAATAGCAAAACAGGTGAAATGCAGATAGGTATAAGGAAATTAGTAGACGGATCCGGAAAAGTAACAGACGGTTTACATGTATTAAATAGCAATGCAGGTATCGGAAAATTAATAGATGGATCCGGAAAAGTAACGAACGGTTTAAATACGTTAAATAGTAAAACAAGTGAGATGCAAACAGGTGTTGGAAAATTAGTAGATGGGTCCGGAAAAGTAACAGACGGTTTAAATACGTTAAATAACAAAACGGGTGAAATGCAAAAAGGAATTGATGAATTGCGTGATGGATCTGAGAAAGTGACCGGTGGTTTGAACAAACTAGTAAGTAAATCCGATGAATTGAAAACAGGAACAACGGATCTATCAAATGGTATGGAACAACTGGTTGGGGGACAAACCCAATTAGAGGGAGCTTCTCAAAAAATTGAAAAGGGTTTGGAAGATTTAGATCGTGCAGTAAAAAATTCTGCTGAAGGTTTAAAGGAAATGCAGTCGAAAGGCCCTTCTATATTGAATACAGTAAATGAGAAAATAAATGGAGCTGGGGCGAATGTAAAGCAGTTAAATGAACTTACGCAATCAACAGCGGGAGATGCAAAAAATGCAGCACAAGATGTAGCGAATTTACAAAAGCAAATCGAGAGTTTACCAAAAGAATATCAAGAGCAGTTACAACCATTCATAACAAGTGCTATAACAAGTACAGCGACAGTTCAGCAAAAAGCTGCTGGAGTAGCAGGTGGAACAAATAAATTAAATGAAGAAGTAAAACAATTAAAAAGCGAAATAAATCAAAAAACAGGTGATTCACAAAACAAGCTTTCGAATACAGAAAAATTGGACTCTTTAACAGATAGTATTGAGAAATTAGTCGGTGTACAAAAGGTGTTTATTGGGAATTTTCACGAGTTTGGTAAGAAATTAAATGGAGCAAAAGAAGGCGCAAATAAATTTAAAAACGAATCCGGTCAATTAATTGATGCGATAAATCAATTAGCAGATGGCTCCGGTAAAGTAACAGGTGGCCTAGACACATTATCTGCAGGAGCAAATCAAATGGCAGGTGGTGTCAATCAATTAGCAGATGGCTCAAGGCAAGTAACAGGTGGTTTAGGTACATTATCTGCAGGAGCGAACCAAATGGCAGGTGGTGTCAATCAATTAGCAGATGGCTCAAGGCAAGTAACAGGCGGTTTAGGTACACTATCTGTAGGCGTAACGAAATTAGCGGACGGCTCAAGCCAAGTAACAGGTGGTTTAGGTACATTATCTGCAGGAGCGGGCCAAATGTCAGGCGGAATAACGCAATTAGCTAATGGCTCCGGTAAAGTAACAACAGGCTTAGGCACATTATCAACCGGCTCAACACAGCTAATCGACGGAGTAAATAAACTAGCAGATGGATCAGGAAAAGTAACGGATGGCCTCGTGAAAGTAAACGATGGTTCAGGCGAACTTGCTGAGAAACTTGGCGAAGGAGCAGAGAAAACTGGTGAAGTAAAAGGAACAGATAAAACGTATGATATGTTTGCGAGTCCTGTAAAAGTGAAGACGGAGAAAATGGCGGAAGTTCCTAACTACGGAACTGGATTTACACCGTATTTCTTATCACTCGGTTTATTTGTTGGGGCACTACTATTATCTATCGTATATCCATTACGTGATACAGTTGGTGTTCCGAAATCAGGATTTAGTTGGTTTATTAGTAAATTCGGCGTGTTACTATCAGTTGGCATTATTCAAGCGGTAGTAGCAGATATTATATTGCTATTTGGATTAGGTGTAGAAGTACAAAGTATTCCGTATTTCATACTCTTTAGCATCGTTACAAGTTTAGCGTTTATCGCATTAATTCAATGTTTAGTAACAGCATTTGGTGATGCAGGCCGTTTCATTGCCATCATCACATTAATTATTCAGCTTACAACAAGTGCTGGAACATTCCCACTAGAATTGATTCCGAAGCTTTTACAACCATTCAATGCTTGGTTACCAATGACATACTCTGTATCAGGATTAAAAGCAGTCGTATCAAGCGGAGACTTTAACTTCATGTGGCAAAACATAGGAATACTCATGATCTTTATCGTTGTGTTATCAATTGGAACAATCGCTTCATTAACGTGGATGCATAAACGACAGTTTAAAAATATTGCTGAAAATCAATCGGTTGAAGCATAGAAAAAAGCACCTTTTCGGTGCTTTTTTATTTTAATAGAGGGCATCTTTTCCTTAGTTCATCTATAAATCTTTCTAAAAGCTATAGAAACAAAAGAAAAGGAATTACAACAATTTACAGAGAAACATAGGGTAGAGGAGTTGATATGATGAAAGGTAATCTTACTTATTATTTTATCGTAAATCCGCTAATAATCTTTCTTGTTTATGCCCTTTCACCTATATTGTTTGATAAAGAAGTATATACAAGTATGAAAGATGCATTTGGAATACTTACGTTCTACTATGTGTTAATGGGTGGATATTACTTTATTGATATTTTAAGTGAAAAGATAAAGAAAAAAAGTGATGGAGGATAAAAAATGACTGAAAGTGAAATGAAATTCTGTGATACGACCATTCGTAACTTTTTCGATAAAGAGGATCGTTTAAAATCGATTCCAGGTCAAAAGAAGAAAAAACTAGTATTGTTAGAGCATTTAATTAGCAAGTTAAATGCTGAAAATCAATATACAGAAAAAGAAATTAATACATTTATAAAACAATATCATGATGATTTTTGTACAATTAGACGTGAATTTATTGTACAGGGGTTTATGGATAGAGAGGATAATATGTACCGTATAAACGGGAGAGAAGTTTGGACGAAGTGGGAGGAGTTAAAATAATGAATCAGCGAGGGGATCCCCGCTGATTATAAGCCTGTGCTAGTCTTGCTGTTTCTTTGTAGTAAGTCTATGAACGCTTCAACATTCGAACTTGTAATGTATCCAAGCGTTATATATTCATCTTCATAGTAAAATATTATTTTTTTGTCAAAGATTCTTCTCTTCGTTTCTATGGATAGAATTTTTTCATAATCAAATTCGGCAATGAATGTGTTTTTATATTGGCTAAAAAAGAGAAGTCTTTGATTAGTAGCAAGTAACATGCCAGGATACGGGACTTTATGCGTAATCATATAGCCAGTAAGTGAACATTTTAAAGTAGATAAAACCTTTTCTTCTTTATGTAATAGTTGTTTTGCAGCTGTTAAGATTGGATTCATTGCATACATTCCTTTTATTTTGATGTATGAATATTGTATCAAGAGTAAAAAGATTCTCAATATGCAATATTGCATATTGGACGTTTTATAGTTTTAATATTATTTTTAAAAAGAAAAAGTACGAGGTGATTCAATGATACGGTTAGTAAAAGAGACTGATGCAGAAGCAATTATGGATATTAGAAAAGAAATCATATTATCGGAAACTACTACAAAATTTTTTATAGTATCTCCAAAGAAATTACAAAATGATACGAATGCAGAAAGAGAAAAGATACGGAAAATTAATGAGAAAGGCAATCTTTACATAGTTTATGAAGTAGATAAAAAAGTGGTTGGCTTTTTACTTTTCAATCGATATGAATTAGACCGCTTACGACATGCAGGTACAATGGGAATGGGAATTAAAGAGGCGTACTGTAATCAAGGCATTGGTACGAAGTTAATTGAATTTCTTATTCGTTGGGCTAAAGAGCAGAAAGGTTTAGAGAAAATTTGCTTAGGCGTAGTTTCTATTAATGATAGGGCGATTAAGGTGTATAAACGTATGGGATTTGTAGAGGAAGGCAGACAAAGAAAGCAAATAAAGTATGAAGATGGATCATATGGAGATGACGTATTGATGGGGTTTTATATTGAATAAAGGATATATGGTATTAAGAAAAGGAATGTACCTAACGTAAATTTCTAAAAGCAGTATATTGCTCCTGCATTAACAGACTTTTTCCTATGTATAATATTAATATAGTAAAATCATAACAACCGATATTGCAGTTTCCAATAATATACTATATAATCAATTTAAGAAAACGTTTTCATTCAAAGGGGGAGAATTTCGTGTCGACTATAGAGGACGTGGCGAAATTAGCGGGGTTATCAAGGACAACGGTTTCTAGGGTGATTAATAATCATCCATATGTTTCAGATGAGAAGAAAAAAAGGGTTCAATTAGCAATGAAGCATTTAGGCTTCGTTCCTAATTCTGCGGCGAGAAGGCTTCGTAAACAAAAAACGGAAACAATTGCGGTGCTAGTTCCAAGGATTACAAATCCTTTCTTCAGTAGATTTATTGAAGCAATCGAGATTGCTGCTTCTGAACATAAATATAAACTGATTATTTGTCAAACAAGATATTTACCGGAAAAAGAGATGGAGTATTTACAATTATTATCTACGAAACAAGTAGATGGGATTATTCTATGTTCACTAGAAAATCCGTGGGAAGATGTAGAGCCATACTTACAGCACGGTCCAATCGTGTTGTGTAATGAATATATTGAGGAAGCAAATATTCCAACAGTGAAGTTTGATCATGCGCAAGGAGCATACATAGCTGCGAAGCATGTGTTAGATCAAGGATATCGTAATCTTATTTTTTGCCGTGGTAACGAAACCAAAGTCGTTAGCCAGCAGCGAAAAATGGGCTTTTTACGTGCAATAACTGAGAAGAGCCGCCAAGTAGAAGCGATTGACTTTCTTGAAAACGCTTTCTCTTGGGAAGATGGAAAACGAATATTCCATGAAGTATTAAAGGACAAAAAAAATCCTACCGCGATTTTGGCAGGAGGCGATGAGGTAGCGGCTGGAATTATCTCAGAGGCGAAACGCCATAACTGGAGCATTCCAGATGATCTTGCTGTTATCGGTTTTGATAATCAAATATTATCGCAGATTACAGAACCAGGTATTACGACAATTGAACAGCCAATTGATGAAATGGCCCGAAAAGTTGTCGACCTAATGATGGATAAAATCCATACGAAAAATTATCGAAAAAAAGAATTGTATGAGTTTGAACTGGAGCTCTTGGTGAAAGGTTCAACGATGAAGGATAAGATGTTATTAGCCTAGTAGACTATGTCTGCTAGGTTTTTTTATGTTCACAAACTACTATTCTTCGTGAACGCAATCGTCACATTTGTTATGGTATGCTTCGTGCTGCTCATCAATTTCTTTCCCGCAGTGTGCGCAAGTTTTCGTCGGTAAATTTCTGAAAAACTCCATTGGTTGATCGATCATGTCAATCCCTCCATTTCCATTTCTTACTATCATTGTATTAGTACAAAAAATAAAAGTCAACAACTGTTTTATAACAAAATTGAAAATTAATGAAAAAGTTTAGGAAATGGATTATAGTTAACAATGTAGGATGTAAGTAAAACATGCATTTCTACTCGGTTTTAGAAAGGATGGATACATATGAAAATGACTGTTGTCGGCTTTTGGGGCGGCTTTCCAGAAGCGGGAGAAGCAACGTCGGGGTATTTGTTTGAACACGATGGTTTTCGTTTACTTGTAGACTGTGGTAGTGGTGTACTAGCACAGCTTCAAAAATATATAACACCATCTCATATAGATGCAGTTGTACTGTCACACTATCATCATGATCATGTTGCGGATATCGGGGTATTGCAATATGCGAGATTAATTATGAGCGGGGCGAAGGGGCAACTACCGGAATTACCAATATACGGCCATACCTTTGACGAGAATGGATTCCATTCTTTAACGCATGAACCACATACGAAAGGAATCGCGTACAATCCAGAAGAAACACTTCAAGTTGGACCGTTCTCGATTTCATTCTTAAAAACTGTTCATCCTGTTACATGCTTTGCGATGCGTATTACAGCTGGAGATGATGCTGTAGTATACAGCGCTGATTCAAGTTATATTCCTGAATTCATTCCATTCACGAAAGATGCTGATCTTTTCATTTGTGAGTGTAATATGTATGCACATCAAGAGGCTGCAAAAGCAGGGCATATGAATAGTACAGAAGTAGCAAGTATTGCGAAAGATGCAAATGTAAAAGAACTTTTATTAACGCACTTACCGCATACAGGCAACCCAGCTGATTTAGTAACAGAAGCAAAACAAATTTTCAGTGGCCATATTACGCTAGCGCATAGTGGCTACGTATGGAACTCATGAGGTGATACGATGTTATTTATTGATAATAAAGGAATTACAGACCCTAGAATAAACTTAGCAATTGAAGAATATTGTGTGAAGAATTTAGATATTAACGAAACATATTTACTGTTTTACATTAATGAGCCTTCGATAATCATTGGTAAAAACCAAAACACAGTAGAAGAAATTAATGCAGATTACGTAAAAGAAAAAGGTATTCATGTCGTTCGTCGTCTATCAGGTGGAGGCGCAGTATATCATGATTTAGGAAACTTAAACTTCAGTTTTATTACGAAAGATGATGGAGACAGTTTCAGCAACTTCAAAAAATTCACAGAGCCTGTAACGAAAGCGCTTAGTAAATTAGGTGTAAATGCAGAACTAAGTGGTCGTAACGACATTTTAGCTGAAGGTAGAAAAATTTCAGGTAACGCGCAGTTCTCAACGAAAGGTCGTATGTTCAGTCACGGTACGTTACTATTTGACTCTGAAATCGATCACGTCGTATCAGCATTAAAAGTAAAAATGGATAAGATTCAATCAAAAGGTATTAAATCAATCCGTAGCCGCGTTGCGAACATTACAGAGTTCCTAAACGAAGAAATGACGACAGAAGAGTTTAGACAACTTCTTCTAGAAACAATTTTCGAAGGAGAAACAGAAATCCCAACGTATGAATTAACAGAAGAGGATTGGAAAGAGATCCACAAACTTTCTGAAGAACGCTACCAAAATTGGGATTGGAACTACGGAAAATCACCGAAGTTCAACTTACAACATTCACACCGCTTCCCAGTTGGACAAGTTGACGTTCGTCTTGAGGTGAAAAAAGGAACAGTAACAGAATGCAAAATTTACGGTGACTTCTTCGGTTCACTAGATGTGCATGATATCGAAGAGCGTCTAACAGGCGTTCAATTCGATAAAGATGCATTCACTGTAGCTTTAGAAGGCGTAGATATCGCACGCTACTTCGGTAACATTACAACAGAAGATTTCTTACATTTATTCTTCTAAAAATGAGGGAGGCTGCCATAATGGGTAGCCTCTTTCTTTTTGTGTAGATTGTCAGATTTTGTCGGTAAGTCGATATAACTGGAAAATCGCTGATATAAATGGAGTTGCGCTGATATATTTGAAAAATCGCCGATATAAATGGAGTTGCGCTGATATATTTGAAAAATCGCCGATATAAATCGAGCTGCACTGATATAACTGAAAAATTGCTCATATAATTTCATTTACCACAAAACATAAAATCACAGGACATTTGCCTCTTATAAAGGAATATATATATTCAAAAGGAGGAGAATCGAAATGAAAAGGGTAATGTACGTTGTATTATTACTCAGCTTCGTCGTCGGAATGACAGCGTGTTGCAGTGGATTGCCCTCAAGTCGTACAATTTTGTCTATCGGAAAACCAGCGGAGGATAATGTTATATATTTTACGCATACAGATAACAAACGAAAGATACATGATATACAAGACATGTTTCAAAATAAGAAGTGGAAAAGAAATGAAACATTCAGCACTGTTAATAAAACACCAGATGTCGTCTTATCAATAGATGAAGACAACAAAGGGTTACCGGCATTATATGTTACCGTGTATTTTCATGAAAATGGAGCGGACGTTTTGAATTTGTATGGGGAGTATACGAGCTTAAATAAAGAGGAACTTGAAAATCTTAGAAAAAAGATGAGTGCATATTATCCTAAAATGATTTTTGGTCTAGTGTTATAAATTACTTGTAAATAAAATCCCCTTATTTTTCCAAAGTAAACTAAGAGAAGGTGATCTGTCTATATGCAGTTAATAGAATATCACTTGCCACTTTAATTTTCTTTTAATATAATTAATTTAGAATTTTTAAATATTCTAAATTTTATAAAGGTGGGGTTTTTATGAATCTCGTTCAATCTTTGGCTGAAACGGCAATAAAGAAGGGGGAAAAACCGGCTTATATATTTATGGATCAGTCGGTCTCATATGACCAATTAAACAAAATGGTCACAAGGTTTTCTAGCAATTTAGCAGAAATGGGCATTGGAAAAGGGGACAATGTCGCATTAGTTGTCGGGAACTCACCACATTTTTTGGTCGGTTTATACGGAACAATGAAAGCCGGAGCAACTGTTATTCCAGTTAATCCAATTTATACAGCAGACGAAATGCATTATATTTTACAAAATGGAGATGTAAAAACAATCATCGTACTCGACGTCCTTCTACCTGTTATACAATCTCTTACAACAAGACTTCCTTCATTAGAAAACATCATCATATGTGAAACCTCATCAGATTTTAACCATACAGAAACCGAAAAAATGAAAACGTTTACTAGTTTTGTGGGGACTGGAGATACAACTTACGAAGGTCCTGAACTAGATGAAGAAGATGTAGCGGTTATTCTATACACTTCGGGCACAACTGGAAAACCGAAAGGCGCTATGTTAACACATAAAAATTTATATAGTAATGCGAACGATGTGGCGTCGTATTTACAATATACGGCTGATGACCGCGTTGTTGCGGCACTGCCTATGTTCCATGTATTCTGTTTAACAGTTGCGGTAAATGCACCGATTGTGAACGGGGCAACGATTTTAATGTTACCGAAATTTAGTCCGAAAGAAGTATTCCGTATTTGTCGCACGTACGAACCAACGATCTTTGCTGGCGTACCGACGATGTACAATTATTTATATTTATTTGAAGAAGCAAGTGCAGAAGATGTGAAGACGCTTCGCCTTTGTATTTCCGGTGGTGCATCGATGCCTGTTGCTCTTCTGCAAAACTTTGAAAAACGTTTTAACGTTATTGTTTCAGAAGGATACGGTTTATCAGAAGCATCACCAGTTACTTGTTTCAATCCGCTAGATCGTCCTCGTAAACCAGGATCAATTGGCACAAATATTTGGCATGTAGAAAATAAAATTGTAAATGAACTTGGGGAAGAAGTACCTGTCGGCGCAGTCGGCGAATTAATCGTTCGCGGACCTAACGTTATGAAAGGATACTATAATGCACCAGAAGATACAGCTGCGACATTGAAAGACGGCTGGCTATATACAGGTGACTTGGCGAAAATGGATGAAGAAGGTTACTTCTATATCGTGGATCGTAAAAAAGATATCGTCTTAGTTGGCGGTTATAACGTATACCCTCGTGAAGTAGAAGAAGTATTATATACGCACGAATCAGTAGCGGAAGTTGTCGTAATCGGTGTTCCTGATGAAAACTTAGGAGAAGCTGTGCGAGCGTACGTCGTTTTGAAGCAAGCAAACGTAACAGAAGAAGAGCTAATGCATTACTGCACGTTACATTTAGCGAAATATAAAGTGCCGAAAAGCATTGAGTTTTTAATAGAATTACCGAAGAATACGACGGGTAAGTTGTTAAGAAGAGCATTGAGAGAGAAAGCGATGCAAGTGTAATGAAGAAAAGGTCTCCTAAAAGATATTTTAGGAGACCTTTTCTTTGTTTATCGTAATAACTTTTTCTCATATGAAATGTAGTAGGAAATTTGTATATATAATAGCGGAGCGTGTTCAACTATTTGATATGAGTAGTAATGAAGATATTCTTCCTACTTTCTTACATAAAATTTTTAATTTTGGATATTTGTATCATATGTTTCTGCAACAAACACAAAGTCTACATGCTCTTTATCAATAAAAATACTTGTTTTAGATGGAAGACCTGTTATGGTAGAAACAATATCAACCTCAACAAGGTCAAATCCTACACGATAAGCATCTTCAATTTCAATTCCACCAGTTAGAAAATGCAATCCATCCCCAAATGACTTAAATACAAATACATTTTCTTTCAAACTTTTATTATCCATTTCAATCCATTCTTCGTTAATATAAATCTTAAATGTCGTGCACTTTGGAACACACTCGATGTGATGTATCCCTTTATAACTATTAAGCGAAAACATATAGGTATGAGTTTCTTTAAAGTTAATATCTATCCCGTATTTAAAAGCAAAGGTTTTATATACCATTTCATAAAACAATGGCATTACAATATCATCCCATGCGTCATAGGCAAAAGCATAAATTGGTATTAGATGAGGATATAAACTTACAATCGCTTTTTGAAAATTAAGTAAGATGGTTGTATCTGTAATTTCTTTTAAAGAATCATCTATTTCATGATCATAATCTTTCGAAATTCTGTTATCAATCATATGAAAAACTCCTTACATAGTCTTCTATATACTACGTTTTTCCGCATCATCAGTTTGTGCCTTCTTCAACTAAATTGCAAGTTTAACCGATGATTCCAAAAAAGCCCTTGTCTTATTTTATCAATTGTTAAATGTGTTTATCTTTAAACTTCAATACGAAGATTAAACATGAAGGTGCGGGCGGAAAAGTAACAGAAACAAACTTTGTATACGACCCGATTAACCAATTATTAAATGAAGCACTACCAAACGGAACAAGTAAATCTTATACATATGATGGATTTGGAAACCGTACAAGTGTGAAAGTTGTAGAGAATGGAAAAGAAACAAAGTCTATAGCGGCAACGTTTAATGAAGGAAATCAACTTGTCAAATTCGGAAACGAATCGTTAACGTATGATGCGAATGGAAATCGTACATCTGATGGAAAGTACAAGTATACATGGAATGAAAATGACCAACTTGTAGCGATTACAAAACAAGGTGAGAGCAATGCATTCGCAACGTATAAATATGATGAAAATAATCGTCGTATTGAAAAGAGTGTAAATGGTCAAGTAACACGCTACTTCTATGATGGAGACAGCATTAACCCATTATATGAGACAGATGGTAGTGGAAATGTTCTTCGTCAATATGTATATTCCACAAGTGGTACACGCTTAGCTATAAAATCAAAAGGGCAAACGTTATACTACTACTACAATCCTCGTGGTGATGTTATTGCGATGACAGATCAAAGTAGAGAAGTTGTAGCAACGTATGAAGATGCGTGGGTAATGTTTTGAAAAGTGATACGAAAGGTATTTTAATAAATATTATATCGCTATATTAATAATATATAATACGATTCCTTTATTACAAAGAACAGAGAATTAGGCACATAAAAAAATCTTTTCCATAACATGAAAAGAACGAAAGAATTTTGTTATTTAAATAAAAACCGAGCCACCCTCTAAATGGCGGTTCGGTTTTCTTTATCTATTTTTTCTCTACCAATTTCTTATTCTTCCAATCTAGTGTGAACAATTTATTAAATGTTTTTTGATCAACGTCTTTTACGTTGTTTCCAACCCAGTTTGCAGTTCCGAATGTGTAGCCTGGACGAAGTTGGTAGTCGTCGGCGTGTTTTGTATAAGCGACCTGTAAGTTAGATTGATCTGTATTTTTTTCAGAGATAACAACAGCGATCATACCAGGAGAGAAACCGCTATTTGTTAATGCTGGAAGTTGCTCCATCGGTATTAAATTACCTTTTGCATCAGATTCATATAGGTATGTGCGAGAGTACATGAACAGTTGGTTTCCATATAAAGAATGATAAGAATCACGTGTGTAAATACCCCAGTTTTGATTGTTATATCCGTTAAAGAATACGTTCCACTTTACGTTTTTGTTCGTTTGGTCAATTAAATTTGTTTTATAACTAGTTTGTTTATAGCTTACAGAGTCAGACCAAGTGACTTGACCAGTTGCACCAGCTTCACCACTAGGGCCATTAGGCGTTACAGAAGCTTTAACAGAGCCACCAAGTTGATAAGATACGCTAGATGTTACAGTCGTTTCTTCTACAGCATTTGTAGGTGCTACGTTAAAGAAACGAGCGCTGTTATCTTGAAGGTTAAATGCAACATCATATTGTGAAGGATAACGTAATGTTGCACTAGCGCCAGGGATTGGGTAGTTATCAATAGGTGCATCACTTATAGTAGGATTTGCTTTTAGAAAACTACCAGTTGTATTAATAACGGCAATCTGTTTATCAGCGCTTGGGTCATCGATAAAAGTTACCTTTAAAGACATTGTCATATTATCAGCTTGATCATTATTAAATGTATTATAGCTCGTATGTGTTTTTGCATTTTGCCCGATATCTGTTACAACTTGTGACGTCGTTTGAGCGTAAGTAGCAGGTGTTGAAAGAGTTAAAGCGCCACTAGCAAAAACAGCGGATAATGCTAAACATTTTAAGGATGTTTTAGAACGTTTCATACAATCACTTCCTTTTATCTTTGTCGATATATGTCGTATTACATTTATATCGTAACATGAAAATAAAACGGAATGGATGGTTATGCATAATTGCATAGATGAGTTTTGAAGGATAAAGATAATAGAATTTCATCCAACACTTAAGACTCCAAAATGCCCATTACAGCCGTTCTTAAAAATTTTAAGACGATATGTTTATCAATGTTTTTATTGTGAAGATTGAAGTGCTTAATATTTACGTTATAAGTGCATAACAAGTTATAATAGAAGAAATCAATAAGGAGGCTGGCTGTGAAGAATCTTCGTTATCTCAATATATTTACCATATTAATTATATACACACTACTTATGTTTTACATCGGCTGGAACGGATGGGTTTGGCTTCATGCGGTATTTGGCTGGGAATCTTGGGGGTATTATGCTTTCATAGTTGCATTTATTTCATATGCGTACATTCTCGTGCAAGTGTTTAAGTTTTTGCCATTTCTGCGAACGATAGGTTCGATTTGGTTTGCGGTTATACAATATGCGCTTATGCTGTTGCCATTAGCTAATATTATGGTCTTTCTTTTACAGTTTTCAGTAGAGAAAGAAGCGGCAATTATTTGGACAGGGGCGGCTGTGATAGCTGCATTTATCTTTATCTTTGCGTATGGAGTATTTAATGCGTATAGCCCGGTGGTAAGAAAGTACGAGGTGCACATACCGAAAAAGGTAGAGGGGCGTAAAAGTTTACGCATTGCGATGGCTTCTGATATGCATTTCGGTAAACTGTCTGGCGTTTCGCATTTAAAAAGACTTGTTCGTCATGTAAATGAAATGGAGCCCGATATTATTTTGCTACCAGGTGATATTATCGATGATCATCCAGGTGTGTTCATTCAAAAGAATATGGGACCAATCATGAAACAAATGAAAGCACCATTAGGCGTATATGGCGTATTAGGAAACCATGAATACTACGGTAGAGCGGTTCCAGAGTTTTTACAAGAGATGGATAAGATTGATATTCGTATTCTTTTAGATGAAGTAATTACAATTGAAGATGACTTTTATCTCGTTGGAAGAAGAGATAAAACAGAGCGAGATCGTCAAAGCTTTGAACAATTAATGAGTACGGTAGATAAATCGATGCCTGTTATCGCAATGGATCACCAGCCATTTGAGTTGAAACAAGCAGCAGCGGCAGGTGTAGATTTATTATTATCCGGTCATACACACCGCGGACAAATGGCGCCCAATCATATTGTAACGAGAAGAATGTACGAGCTAGACTGGGGATACGCACAAAAAGGCGCGTTCCACGCAATTGTTTCTTCTGGATTTGGATTTTGGGGACCACCGCTTAGACTTGGAAGTAGGTCGGAGATTGTGCAGGTAGAAGTTACATTTGAATAGGGGTTATGAAATAGAGAGCTGATGGCTCTCTATTTTTTTAAATAAAAACAAATAACAATAAATATTTATGTTGGTGTTAATTTCATAAAAGAGATAAGATTATAAGACTCGATTAAAATAAAGGGGGATTGTAAGTGATCATATCAGATGTACTATACGGAGAATTTGAAGTGGATCAAGTAGTAGAAGAATTAATTTCAAGTAAGTCTATGCAAAGACTAAAGGGAATTCATCAAGCAGGCGCAAGTTACTTAATGAACGAGAAATGGAATGTAACGCGCTTTGATCATTCAGTTGGTGTTATGTTGTTAGTGAAAAAACTAGGTGGTTCAGTAGAAGAACAGATCGCTAGTTTACTGCATGACGTATCGCATACTGCTTTTTCCCACGTGATTGATTACGTTTTTCATAATGAAGATGAAAGTTACCATGAAGAGATATTTAGTTCTGTTGTGAAAAACTCAGAAATTCCAGCGATCCTTGCGAAGTATGGTTATAACTATGAAGATATTTTGTTAGATGATTCGAAGTGGACGTTACTGGAAAGGTCAGCGCCAGAATTATGCGCAGACAGAGTGGATTATACATTACGAGATATGTATACATATGGGTATGTTTCTTTAGAAGAAGTTCACATTTTTTTAGAAGATGTCATCGCTGTAGATGGGAAAATGGTTGTTCAAAGTGTCGAAATGGCAGAATGGTTTACAGAAACGTATTACAAAGAAGTAATTGATTTCTTTAGGAAACCAATGAATATTTACGGAAATGATATGTTAGCGAAAACGTTAAAGTTATCTCTTCATAAAAAGGTTATTCATGCAGATGATTTTCTTCTTGAAGATGATGAGCTTATTTCGAAATTGCAGCAATGTAATGATTCAGAAGTACATGCTTTATTAAGAAAAGTTCATCCGAATGTAAAAGTAAAAGAAGATAGAAACGATTATGATTTGTATCAGAAAAATAAAGTGCGTCTTATTGATCCACCGTTACTTCGTGAAGGGAAAATCGTTCAGTCGTCTGTTGTGTCAGAAAACATAAGACAGATGAGTGATATTGCTTATGAAAAAGCGGTGAGAGGGATGTATGTGAAAGTGATTTCGGATTAAAAAAGAAGTAGCGCATCGTTTTTAGAGCGCTACTTCTTTTTTATTAATAATCAAACCAATTCCAAATCTCAATATCTCCAAGAGTCGCATAACGTACGTGCGGGGAGTTTTGTAATTTTAATAACTCTTTCGATGGGCCAGTAATAACAACTCCGTATACTTTTACACCGTTATCCTTTACATATTGATAACGTTTATCTAAGTTTAGTTCGTTCTCAGAAAGCGCTGCTATTTTGCTTACCGTTTTTTTATGAATAGAAAGGACGCGCATCATTTCGGTTACTTTGTCTTCTTGCGTTTTCTGCCCGTCAGTTTCATTATCGAGGAATCTTACATGTTCTGGAAACCCTATAGCTTCTCCGCCATGTAGGATATAGTCATCTACATTTTTTCTTTCTTGTCCTGTATCTAAAGCGTACCATACAGGAGTTGGAGGGAGTTCTTGTGCCTCAAATATGCTATATAAAAGCGGTTCTAATTCTTTTAAAGTGTAAGCTTTATCAAAAGAAATTGCTACTTCTGCAACGGTTCCATCATGTACTTTTGCAAGTGTATCCCATACTTTTTTTGATGAATCCTTTAAATAATCACCCTGCTCTGTTTTTGGATGAACAAAGAAGAGTTTTGGTTGATAGAACGGATTCATCCAAGTTTGCTTCGTGATATCTACAGATGATAAGAAGCTTTTTGTTTCTATTGTACCAAGTGGCATTTCTTTTTTACCGACGGTTCTTACTAAATCAAATTGGCTATTTGTACGGAAAAAAGCTTCTACACTTGTTCCGCCTCCCATAACGCGGCTATTTGGGATAGTTGCTTCAAGTGCCAGCGAAGGAACCTCTCTAATTTCTTTTAGCCTTTTATCATTATTAGCTTGAAAATAAAAGGCTGATAATACCCCGCCGATTATATAGATAACGATGCAAATTGATAATATAAAACCAAACGTTTGTAAACGATGTTTCCACTTAATTCTCCAAAAAGGAATTTTAAGATCTTTTGGAGGTAACTTTTTCTTAATTGGTTCTGTTTTTGTTAACAGCTCATCTAAGTAAGCTTCACAAGCTTCACATGACTCAATATGATTTTCTAGCTGCTCTTGTTCATTACGGGTGAGTGTTCCTTGTTCATATTTCTCCCATAGTTTTTTAAATTCTGTACAACCCATCTGTATCACTCCTTTATGCTTTTTATTTCTTTTCGTCCCCTGTGTAATTCAATTTTCACTTTCGCTAATGAGAGACCAGTCATTTCTGCTATTTCCTTATAGGAGAATCCATAGTAATCTCGTAGTAGCAGGGCATTTCGTCTTTCGAGCGGAAGAACGGATAAACTTTCTAACCAACTAGCAATCTCAAACTTTACGAAATATGCATGTTCTGTACTTGGCACGTTTGGTAAATGGAATTCTGCAACTTCTGTTGTTTTATATTTCTTTTCTTTACGATACCAATCGATAAAGGCATTGTAGGCAATTGAAAATAACCACGGCCTAATTTCTTCTCCTTTATAATAGTCAATATGGACGAGCATTCGGTAAAAGGTTTCTTGCATGAGATCTTCCGCATAGTGGGAATCTCCGGTTAGGGAGAGAAGATAGCGAAATAAATCTTGCATATGCTCTGAGTAAATTTCTTCTAATGATTGTTTGCGTTTCACTACATTTCCCTCCCTTCATACATAACAACGAAATACATATAAAAAAGTTACAATTTTTTATGGAATTATAGTAAAAAACGTCAAGAATTGGATTGTGTTCTCTTTTATCATAATACATATAAGGCGGGTGAACAGAGATGGAAAGCTATGAAACACAAATTCAAAGGTCAATTGATTATATTGAGGAAGATGTAATGGAAAAACAGACGCTGCGTAATTTAGCACGTATTGCAGGTTTTTCTGAGTCGCATTTTCATCGTGTATTTCAGGCATTAGTAGGTGATACAGTAATGGAGTATGTTCGAAAGCGGAGGTTAGCCCGGGCAGCTTATCAACTTTCTCATACGGATGAAAAAGTTATTGATATCGCATTTGAGCATGGCTTTCAATCTCACGAAACGTTCACGAGAGCCTTTAAGAAATTATTTCAAATGACACCGAGTGAATATCGAAAACAAGAAATTGAAACACCGATGTATTACAGCGTGAATGTAAAGCAAAGAAAATTAAATCCGTATTTAGGAGGCATACAAATGGAATATCGTATTGTAAATAAACCAGAATTTTTAATGGCAGGTTATGAACTGAAGACGACAAGTAAAGAAGGGAAAAACCATCAAGACATCCCAGCATTTTGGCAAGAATATTTACAAAAAGATCTTGGAACAACGATTCCGAATCGTAAAGATACGAGCCAATGGGTAGAGCTTGGATTATGTACTGATTTTAATTTAGAAACAGGGGACTTCACTTATATTATTGGAATGGAAGTTACAGACTTTGAAAATGTACCAAATGAAATTGCAAAGCGTACTTTCCCTGCAGCAACATATGCAGTATTTACAACGCCGAAAGTTCCTTATGAAGAAATGGTATCGTCTATTCACCAAACTTGGAATGCAGTATTCTCAGAATGGTTCCCACATTCAGGATATGAACATTGCGGAGTTACAGAGTTTGAACTGTACGATGAGCGTTGCCACGAAGATAAGAGTGAGTTTGCACAAGTAGAGCTTTGGATACCGGTGAAGAAAAAATAATAGGGTAAGAGCGAATCATTGGGAGATGGTTCGCTTTTTCATAAAAGGGGAAATGGGAAAATGTTCAAAAAACTAGAATGTGTATCTATACATACGAAAGATATAGAAAGATCAGTTTCTTTCTATAAAGAAATGGGAATGAAGCAAAACTGGATGATAGAAAGAGAACTAGAAGAAGGGAGTATTTGGACGTTAATAGGATTGAAATTTCCAGATGAGAAAAGTTCGGAGTTAGTAATAAGCAATCATCCGGATATTAATTTTACGGAAGTTGAAGTATTAGTAGAAGATGTACAACAAACGTATGAGAGTTTAAAAGATAATAAAGATGTAAAGTGGATTCGCGAAGCATTTCCAACAGAATCAGGACATGTTGCAGTAATGGAAGCACCTGATGAGAATGTGTTTGTGTTAGTAGGGAAATAGTTGAAATATGGCGTGACCTTTCATAGTGAGTTATGAAGGGTTATTTTTACTTTGTATAGTAGGGAGGTAGGTTAGTATTGTCGGTTTTTGCCGGTAAGTCGATATATTTCGGAAATCGCTGATATAATTCGAGTTGCGCCGATATATTCAAAAAATCGCCGATATAATTTCATATACCGCTAAAACACCTCAAAAAAACGATCCACATAATTTCAATTACCATAAAATTCTCCCAGAAAAGAAAAAAGACGCCACATAGCGTCTTTCCTACGAACGAAACGGAAATACAAGAATAATCGTCGTTCCTTTTCCGAGTGCACTATCAACGGAAATTGTCCCGTTATGAGCATGAACGAGCTGTTTTGTAATGGCTAGGCCAAGTCCAGTTCCGATGTTGCTTTCTTCTGTGTTTGTTCCGCGGTAATATCGTTCAAATAGAAGTTCTTTCGTTTTTTCATCCATTCCTTTTCCATCATCTGAAATGGAGAGTGTAAAGGAATTAGCGTTTTGTGATAGTTTTACGATGACATTAGTCGTTTCGTTATTATGTTTTACAGCATTTACGAGTAAGTTTTCGATAATACGCTGAAACCATTTTTCTTCAATGAAATATTGAATTTTATTTGAGCTCGGTACGAATTCAATATTTTGATTTTGGAGTGTTGGATTGTTAATAAATTGCAATAATACTTTTTGAACGAACTGATTGATTTCAACGTTTACGTGCTGTGCAGGAAGGCTATTATTTTTTAATTGATACGTTAAGCTTAAATCATCAATTAATGTCGTCATATATTGAGATTTCTCTTTCATAACACTACCAAATTGCTGAATATCACGATCAGTCCAGTTATATTGATTCGATTCAAGTAATAATGCGTAGCCATATATAGAGCTAAGTGGTGTTTTTAAATCATGCGTTAGACCAGTAATCCATTCTTCTCGTGTTTGCTGGAGTACTTGCCTCATCGCATCATTTTTTTTGAGTGTAATAGAAAGGTGTTCTAGTGAACTTGTCACATCTCTAAACAAACGGAATGACCATTTTTCTTTACCAGATCGCCGGAACCTGACAGGTTTTCCTTTTTTACTAATAGGTTCTTCATACTTTCCACCAGCGATATTTTTAAGCCAGCGCATCGCATGTAATAACGGTTTCCCGAATTTATTACCGTACCAAATAGAAAGAATGACTAAATAAACAAATACGATAAGAAGGATTAATCCGCATCCGATGAGAAACTTCTTAGTAAATACATCTTCCATTTCATCATCTGGATAGTAGTGCTCATTTTTTGCAGTTACAACGAGAAGGTTGCCACTATTTGCATCGTAAAAGCTAGACGTGTTTTCTTTATGATTCCACGGTTCTGTTTCATTAAGGGCAATTTGTATTGCTGAAAATGTTTTTTTCTTTCCAGTTGGATAGGAAAAAACCTCTTCGCCATTTTGATTAAATATTTGAAGTGCTGCTTTTTCTTTAGACAGTAACTGTTTTTCTTGATCTGTTAATGTGAACGAATCCATCGTTAAAGAGGAATGATCCTTTTGAATTGCTGTCAGTAACGCATTGCTTTTTAACATACCACCATAAATAACAAGTACTTTCTTTTCTTCTAATTCAATTTCCCAATATGTAAATTTATAATTACTTTCGATATGATGTTGTATGTATGCGACTAAAGATGTCTTCGTATAAGCATTCGGAACATCATTTGGTGTATTAAAGTGGTAGAGGATTTTTCCGTTTTCATCTACAACTTGGAGCCAATCATTTTTCTCTTTTATTAAATCTTGCACTTCAGATTGTAATGAAATATGCCCATCTTCTGAAGAGATGTATCTTGAAATTGTAAAACTATCAGAATCTGGAATATTAGGTTCGTATAAAGTACTAGTAAGAAGAAAAATTAAATAAGTAAAAGCAGCAACTACAGCGATAAGTAATGTAACTAAAACAAAAACGTGTTGCATGATAAATTGAATAATAAGTCGTTTATTAAAATTCATATCGTCACCCTACTTTGTAACGAACTTATAACCAAGCCCGCGAACGGTTTTTATATATTCTGGTTTACTTGGATCGTGTTCAATTTTTTCACGTAGTTTTCGAATGTGGACCATAACAGTGTTGTCATCGCCATTATAGGCAGGTGCTCCCCAAACTTTTTCATATATTTCCTCTTTCGAAAATACGTAGTTTGGATTCTCGCAAAAGAAGAGTAGTAGTTGAAAGAGTTGAGCGGAACATTCGACAATATGCCCATCTACTGTTAGTTCTGCAGAGTGCTGATCAATTTCAAATCTTCCAAATGAAATCGAGTGTGATTTTTGCTCGTGTGGAACGGTTTGTTTCATATGTCTCCGAAGCTGTGCTTTCATGCGTGCTACTACTTCTAATGGATTAAAGGGCTTCGTAATATAATCATCCGCACCGTATGAAAATCCAGATATTTTATCTAAATCAGATGCTTTTGCTGATAGGAAGAAAATGGGACAATCTGTTTGTTGGCGAATGATTGGACAAATATCAAAACCAGATTGTCCAGGAAGCATTACATCTAAAATAATTAAATCGTAATTGTTTTCCTTAGTTAGAGATAAAGCTATTTCAGCTGATGTTGCAGTTGTAATATGAGAAAAACCTTCTTTTTCAAGAATGGTAGTTAGTAATTGTAAAATTGCAGTTTCATCATCAACGAGTAAAATATTTGCTTGGTACATAAACATCCCTCCTAATTTTCTCGAATATCATATCATCCTTTTGTAACTTATGGAATTTTTAAGGGAATTTTAAGGTTTTCTTTCGCAAAAAATTAAGAATCAAATGATATGATAAAAGTAACATAGGGGAGGAGATGAGTGTGAATCCGTTTCAAGTGATGCGAGCTAGATATTTTTTAATTGTATTTGCACTATTAATTTTAATAGCGAGAAGTAGTGGCGATTTGCTAACAAGTATATTTCATATACAAAATTCTTCTTTTATAAATACCCTTATATTCTATATCCTTCCGATGGTATGGATTTTTTATGAGTATAGAAAGCATCACATTTCATTTTCATTGTTTATTAATAAAAATGAAACATTTAACTTGGTGCAAGTTTTATACATTACGGTTATGTTATGCATGTTTAGTTACGGGTATCTTATTTTGTATATGTATAGTTTTGCATGGATTACACCGGACTTTATTATGAATGCCCTGCATGAACCGATTGTAGATAGTACTGGGGGATATGTATCTCAAGTCATTAGGGTCGTATTCATCGCACCAGTTATTGGGGAATTTGTTTTTCGCGGATTTTTACTTCAACGTTTTGCCACAAAATGGGGAACGAGCATAGCGACCATCGTTGTAGCAATATTGTTTGCGTTGTTACATGTTGATTTCCTCGGTGCAGCCATATTCAGCATCGTATTGTCGATTGTATATATTCGTACGAAAAGTTTACTCATGCCAATTGCAATACATATGTTAAACAATGCATTTGTAATAGGTGCGTCTTTTCTAATAAGTAGAGAAAAAATTATGAGTTTTGCCGATTTCTCAAATTATACGACATTCTTTCCTGGACTTATTATTTTTATAACAGGATTAAACTTAGTACTTATCTTTTTATTTGTTAATCGCAAGTATTGGAGTAAAGAAGTGCCAGTTATATATGCAGAGCAGGAAAAGAGCTTTTCAGATGTAGTCGGGAGTAAATAAGATGAAGAAGACGGTTGAAAAAATATTAAAAGATATTATAGATGCTACGTCTATCACAGATATGTGTGATAAAAGCTTTTGTCATTGGCTTCAACCTGTAGTAGATACGATTGTGTTTCCAGAGTATTACTTATTTTCTAGTACTCATTTAAAAGAAAATATTATTTCTCTTCTTGTTGTGTTCGGGGTTTTACTAATATTTGGTCTAATTGTAGAAGAAATGATGAAGCGCATCTTCAGAAAGAATGAAGAGAAGTATATGTGGATTCATAAAGTATTCGAGAAAGTAATGGTGGCTTTCCTTTTGTTTTATGGTATAAAAACAATCATTTACTTTATAGCTTTGAAACATCATTAATTCGAAATTTGAAAGGGATGTATAAAATCATATGAATGAAACGATATCATCAAATAAGTTTTTTTATTTGATTTTGCTTAGTCTAGTGTTAATAACGACAGTGAATGTTATTTTGCGCTGGGAGGAAGCTTACTTTTTCATGTATTTAGCGCTCCATTTGTTGGGGATTTTATGTATAAGTGGTGGAGTCGTTACTGAAAAAAAGAGTGAAGAAAGCGTTAACTATATGTGTGTGATCGGTCTTGTTTTACTTTTAGCTGTACAGGGTATTATGAAATATAGTTCTTTCTCTTTACAAGATTTTAGTTTATTAATAGATGTACTTCCTTAAAGAGGCTCTTTATGTTATCTAAACAGTAAGTAGGATACGTGTTGGTTTGTAAGTGTGATCCTTATTACGGATTGTGAACCGAAGAAAGTGTTTAAAGATAGGTAAAACTCTTCTTATGTAGAAGAGTTTTTTTATGTAAATAAAAAGATCCAGAGCAATTCACATAATAAGCTTGTTCTAATTTAGCGTGTACGAACTTACAATAATAATAGACAGGCAGCATAGAGGAGGGAATAGCGTGAGGAAGGTTATCGGTTGGTCGCTTTTTTTGTACGTTGGATTTGCGTTACTTATATATTGGTATTTATTTGGATGGAATCATGAACTTATTCCGGACATGTATAAAGGAACGAGTGCAGATCCAGAAACGTTTATGAGTGCTAGAGAGCTTACGCTAAGCCAAGATTATTCGCGCGTGAAAAATTTACTATACTTTTTAGCGACGCCTCTTGAATGGATTATTTTATTATTTGTACTTGTGCTAGGTATTTCAAGAAAGTTTGAGAAATGGTCGAGGGAAACGACTAAAATAAGTGTTTTGCAAGTTGCGATTTATTTCTTTTATTTATCATTATTGACAACAGTACTTGCCTTACCGATGCAATGGATTGGCCGGAAAGTGTCCGTTGATTACGGCATTTCAACACAAAGTACACAAAGCTGGATAAAAGATCATGTTATCGGTTTTTGGGAAAGTTATGCGACTATGTTAATCGTAGTTACCGTTCTATTATGGCTTATCCGTAAATTTTCGAAGAGATGGTGGCTAGCAGGATGGGCGCTCTCTGTTCCATTTACAATCTTTTTAACATTCATACAGCCTGTCGTTATTGATCCACTGTATAACGACTTCTCGACGCTGAAAAATAAAGAATTAGAAACGAAAATTTTAGCGATAGCAGACAAAGCGGACATTCCTGCTAAACACGTATATGAAGTAAATATGTCAGAAAAAACGAATGCATTAAATGCTTACGTAACAGGAATTGGCCCTAACGCCCGTATTGTAATGTGGGATACAACACTTAAGCAGTTAAAAGATAAAGAGATTTTATTTATAATGGCCCATGAAATGGGGCATTATGTTATGAAACATATATATTTTGGCGTTGCAAGTTATGTGTTGCTATCGTTTATAGGTATGTTTTTAATTAGTCGTATTATAAATATGTGTATTCGCAAATGGGGAGATACATTGCAAATTTCAAAAGTGGCATGTTTCTCCATTTTACCTTTATTTTTCTTAATTTCTTCTATACTCTCTTTTGCAGCACAACCAGCAACAAACTACGTTTCACGTATAGAAGAAAGAGCCGCAGATCAATATGCTTTAAATATGACGAAGGACGGGAAATCTGGTGTGAAAACTTTTCAATATTTATCAAAAACAAGTTTAAGCCAAGTAAATCCGCCTGCGTTAGTGAAATTTTTCTTATACACGCACCCACCAATTTTTGAAAGAATTCATACGTTTGAACAATATGAGAAACAAAGCAAAAAGGAGTAGCATGATAGCTACTTCTTTTTTTATAGAGATATAAGTTTCATATTGGGAATATTTATCATTGCTTTTTATTGTGATTTTGTAAATAATAAGCTATAAAATTCTAAAAATCTATATATAAAGGAATAAAGGTGAAAAAATGTATTTTTTACAAAATTTAAAAGTGAAATATAAATTATTGTCGCTTATTTCATTAGCAGTTTTAGGTATGGTAATTATAAGCAGTGTAGCAATTAGTTCTATTAATAAGATTAAGCATGATACAGAGGTTGTAGTAGATGATTATCAATATTCTGCAATTTTATTAGAAGGAATGCTTCGCACACAAAATTCACTAGAATATAATTTATTAGAATTAATTACGGCATCACAAAATGAAGTAGCAAATAAAGAGGGAATAATTAATAATATTGAAAAGGATCTTAAAAAATATGATTCTTTATTAAAAGAATATGATGATGGTTTTAATTTAAGTAAGCAAGAGGATGAACTGTTTCAGAAGATGAAGAAATCTTTACCAAGTTATAAAGATACATATAAAAAAATATTTGAAAAGGCGAAGGCAACAAACGAGCCACAAATGGTACATGAATTTCAGAAGGAATTAAAACCGAAGGGAATAGAGTTAGCTGGTTATGCAGTGGATCTAGAATCGTATGTTTCAAACTTAGCTGATCAAGTATTTAAAGATTCTCAAAAAATGATTGATCGATCCGTTATTACCTTTATCATTCTTGTAGTAGTTACTACAATCGTTATATGTATAGTAAGTTATATTATTAGCAAGCTTATAGTTGCTCCTTTACAAACGGTTAGTCGTATGATGGAAAAAGCGAAAGAAGGAGATTTAACCGTACATGGTGATTATACTGCTAAGGATGAATTAGGTGTATTAGTAAGTAATTTTAACGAGATGATTGCAGGGCTAAGAACAAATATGCAAGAAGTAGAGAATAATATTCAGCTTTTATTCCAACATGCAGACGGAGTAGTATCTGCATCAGAAGTATCTAGTAGTGCAGCGAAGAAAATCACTATGGATATTGAAGAAGTTGCAAATGGTGCAGAAAGTCAAATGCAAGCAATGGAACAAACTGCGGGTGCGATGGAAGAGTTGACACAAGGAATGCAGAGTATAGTCAATACATCATCCTCTGTAAATGAATTATCTGCTCAATCAGCATTAGATGCAGAGAGTGGTAACAAATTAATGAAACAAATGATTCAACAGATGGATACAATCCAAAATTCGGTACATAGCGGTGTGAAACAAGTAGAGACTATGAAAGAACAATCAGAAGAAATTGTTAAAATCATTGATGTTATGCAAGGTATTACCTCCCAGATTAACTTATTAGCATTAAACGCCGCAATTGAGGCTGCACGTGCTGGTGAAAGTGGTAGAGGATTTGCAATTGTGGCAGATGAAGTGCGGAAATTAGCAGAACAATCTAGTGATTCTGCAAAACAAATTGAGAATCTTATTACTCAAGTTATGGGAACAACGAACCATACGGTACATATGATGGGGAAAGTAGATAATGAGGTACAGGCAGGTACACAAGTAGTAATGCATACAGAAAAAGTATTTGGAACAATTACAGAAAAAGTACAGCAAGTATCTGAGCAAATTCAAACGGTATCTATGTCTACAGATGAAATTGCAGCGAGTAGTGAGGAAATCTCGGCTTCTGCAGAAGACATGGCTCAAATTTCCCAAAGATCATCTGACCGAACTGATAGGGTAAAAGAGTCTATTCAACAGCAAGAAAAATCTGTTCAAGAGATTTCGGTTTCAATTGAACATATGCATAACGCAGCAGGAAAATTAAAACAAATAGTTGCCCAATTTACTCTTCAAAAGTAGTAGCATATTTGAGTGTTAATAAAGATAAAAAAATCATCCTCTTTTAAGAAAAAAGGATGATTTTTTTATCCCGTTATTTGCTGGGCAGTAAGACCCCCACCTCAAAATTCAGCGAAAAATGCTACCCTTGAAATATAAACTATCAATATAGTAGCCTCCATTAGGTATCTCCTTTAGGTGCCAATAAAGGGAAGTTATAAAGTGAAAAGGAGTTTATAAAGAAATTGTAGAATGTTTTAGTATATAACACCTTAGATGTAACAACTTCCTTTTTGAAAAAGAAAGAAGGAGGCATAAAGCAGAAAGGTAGTGGAAATATTTCTTCTAGAAGATTTGCATTTTATCTTACATTCACCAAAAAATAGTACTCCTGAAACAATGAAGTTCATTTTATTTGAATGAAATAGGGAGAGAGGTTAATGAAGAAAAAAATATTGGGTGTAATGATGATTGCGACAATGGCAGTAGGTATATTTGCAGGGGCGAATGTGACACCTGTAAAAGCGGAAGAGTATCCACAAATGATTGTGTTTGAAGATGTTCCATACGGATTTTGGGCATATGATGCTATTATGGATTTAGCGTATCATAAAATTATATTAGGGTATGGAAACGGGAAGTATGGTGTTGGCGATCTTATAACACGTGAACAAGTAGCTGGGACTATTTACAGAACACTTGAGATAAAAGAAGAAGGGCCAGTAGCGAATCCATATAAAGATGTTTCTGATAGTACAACCACTTTTAAAAAGGAAATTTTAGCGTTAACAAAACGTGGGGTTTTTACAGGGGATGGCCAAGGGGATTTTAGGCCGAAAGCACCAATCTCTAGAGCGGAAATGGCTGTCATTTTAAAACGAGCATTTAATTTTGAAACGAAACAAAAACATACATTTAAAGATATTCCAAAAGGTCACTGGGCAGAAGATGCAATTAGTGCGTTACAATCTAATAATGTTGTGAGAGGAACTGGGAATGGCATGTATGAATTAAATCGCCCTGTACCTAGAGAACAATATGCTCAGTTTATTAATAATGCGATTATTAATTATCATTTGAAAGAGGATTGGAAGTAGAGTGAAATATGAAAGCACAAATAGAAATAGTTGTGCTTTTTTGTTTGTTTAAAAAGAATTATTATTCGTATTTATGTATTTTTATGGTTATACACAAGCTTTATAATCAACCCGATGAAAAAGACATGATGTGTAATATGATTCACAAAACCGTCACGAAATGTGTCGAAAAATATATTGTCTCTATACCATTTATTCTGTATATTTTTAAAAAAACATATGCATATTGGGGAGATAATTGGATGAGCAAAAAATTATTAAAAACAGCTACAGCATTAACAATTATGGGTGGGGTGTTATTCTCAGCAGAGAGTGATAGTGTAAAAGCGGAAAGTGCACCGTTGCAAAAAACAAATACAATTGTATTTCAAGATGTACCAAAAGGACATTGGGCATATGAGGCAATTCATGAATTAGCGGAGCAAGAAATCATTTTGGGATATGGTGATGGAATATTCGGTTTTGGGGATAATGTAACACGTGAGCAAGTTGCAGCTTTAATTTACCGTGTGTTTGATATGGAAGAACAAGATGAATATGAAAACCCATATGGAGATATCGATGAAAATTCAACAAGCTTTATCGAGGAGATATTGGCTTTAACGGAAATCGGAATTTTCCAGGGAGACGAGAATGGAAACTTTAGACCGAAGGCAACGTTATCGCGTGCGGAAATGGCACAAGTTCTTACGAATGCTTTTGACTTACAGGCAAAAGGATCTCATAACTTTAATGATGTTTCAGCAAATTCATGGGCAACGAATGCAATTAGTGCAGTACAAACAAATGGTATTACAATGGGAATCGGAGAAGGTAAATTCGGTCCGTCTATGAAGGTAACGAGAGAACAATACGCACAGTTTTTACATAGAGCAATATTGCATGATATGGAACAAGGGCAGTAATAAAGTTTAACTAGTCAAAGTGAAATTTAAAAATAATACAAAAAGGTCGTTGTTGTATAACAGCGGCCTTTTTTTTATAAAATAAAGCGCGAAAGAATGACGTTTTGAAAAAAAATGAAATGAATTTTCAAAAAAAACTTCCTTTTCTGAAGATTTGTTATATAATATAAAACATGAAATCAAATCTGTTATAAAACAGTTTAAGAAGGGGATGCTAATATGTCGACGCAAACTTCACGGGTTACACTCGTTGGAGAAATGTTACCAGCGTACAACGAAATATTGACACCTGAGGTGCTTAGTTTTTTGAAGGAACTACATGAGAATTTTAATGAGCGCCGCATAGAACTTTTACAAAAACGTGTAGAAAAACAAAAGAGAATTGATGCAGGGGAGTTTCCGAAGTTTCTAGAAGAAACAAAACACATACGTGAAGCGGATTGGACAATTGCCAAGCTGCCAAAAGACTTAGAGGATCGTCGCGTAGAGATTACTGGACCGGTAGATAGAAAGATGGTCATTAACGCTTTAAATTCAGGAGCGCATCTTTTTATGGCGGATTTTGAAGATTCGAATGCACCAACTTGGGAAAACGCAGTTGAAGGTCAAATCAATTTACGAGATGCAGTAAAGGGAACGATTTCACATGAAAATGATAAAGGGAAAGAATATAGATTAAATGAGAAAACAGCTGTACTCATTGTACGTCCAAGAGGATGGCATTTAGAGGAAAAGCATATGCAAGTTGATGGGAAAAATATGTCGGGTAGTTTAGTAGATTTCGGCTTGTACTTTTTCCATAATGCGAAAGCTCTTTTAGCGAAAGGGAGCGGCCCATACTTTTACTTACCGAAAATGGAAAGTTATTTAGAAGCGAGATTATGGAATGATGTATTCGTATTTGCTCAAAAATATATCGGCATTCCAAATGGAACGATTAAAGCAACTGTGTTACTGGAAACGATTCACGCTTCGTTTGAAATGGATGAAATTTTGTATGAGCTAAAAGATCATTCTGCTGGCTTAAACTGCGGAAGATGGGATTATATTTTTAGCTTTTTAAAGAGTTTCCGTAATCATAATAAATTCTTACTACCAGATAGAGCACAAGTCACGATGACGGCGCCATTTATGCGTTCGTATTCTTTGAAAGTAATTCAAACATGTCACCGCCGTAATGCACCAGCAATTGGAGGAATGGCGGCACAAATTCCGATTAAAAATAATCCAGAAGCAAATGAAGCAGCTTTTGAAAAAGTGCGTGCTGATAAGGAACGCGAAGCTTTAGACGGTCATGACGGGACTTGGGTTGCCCACCCTGGACTTGTACCGGTTGCAATGGAAGTGTTTAATCACATTATGAAAACACCAAATCAAATTTTTAGAAAACGTGAAGAAATATGTGTAACAGAAAACGATTTACTAGAGGTACCGGTGGGAACGATTACAGAAGAGGGCCTTCGCATGAATATTAGCGTAGGTATTCAATATATTGCATCTTGGTTAAGCGGACGGGGAGCAGCACCCATTTATAACTTAATGGAAGATGCGGCAACAGCTGAAATTTCAAGAGCACAAGTATGGCAATGGATTCGTCATGAAGGTGGAAAACTAAATGATGGTCGTAATATTACGCTTGAATTAATGGAAGAGTTAAAAGAAGAAGAATTAGCAAAAATAGAAAGAGAGATTGGTAAGGAAGCCTTTAAGAAAGGGAGATTCCAAGAGGCGACAACGTTGTTTACAAATCTCGTTCGGAATGATGAATTCGTACCATTTTTAACATTACCGGGTTATGAAATTTTATAAAAAATGAAAAGGGGATGGAACAAATGAAAAACGAAAGAATCGAGAAGTTACAAGAAAGCTGGGAATTAGATGAGCGTTGGAAAGGGATCACACGTCCATATTCGGCAGAAGATGTAATTCGCCTGCGCGGGTCAATTGATATTGAACATACATTAGCGCGTCGCGGTGCTGAGAAGCTTTGGACATCGCTTCATACAGAAGACTATATTAACGCACTTGGCGCATTAACAGGAAACCAAGCGATGCAACAAGTAAAAGCTGGGTTAAAAGCGATTTACTTAAGTGGTTGGCAAGTAGCAGCTGATGCAAACCTTTCTGGGCATATGTATCCAGACCAAAGTTTATATCCAGCGAACAGCGTACCTGCTGTAGTAAAACGAATTAATCAAACGCTTCAACGTGCGGATCAAATTCAGCATATGGAAGGAAGCGATGATACAGACTATTTCGTACCGATTGTAGCAGATGCAGAAGCTGGATTTGGTGGGCAATTAAATGTATTCGAACTGATGAAAGGTATGATTGAAGCAGGTGCATCAGGTGTGCATTTTGAAGATCAATTATCTTCAGAGAAAAAATGTGGCCATTTAGGCGGAAAAGTACTACTACCAACGCAAACAGCAGTACGCAATTTAATTTCTGCACGCCTTGCAGCAGATGTAATGGGAGTGCCGACAATTATCGTTGCAAGAACAGATGCGGATGCAGCTGATTTAATTATGAGCGATATCGATCCTGTTGATAAAGCATTTATTACAGGAGAAAGAACACCAGAAGGGTTTTACCGTACGAATGCAGGTCTTGATCAAGCAATTGCGCGCGGTTTAGCGTATGCACCGTATGCAGACCTCGTTTGGTGTGAAACGTCAGAACCAAATTTAGAAGATGCAAAACGATTTGCGGACGCAATTCATAAGGAGCATCCAGGGAAGCTACTTGCATATAACTGCTCACCTTCATTCAACTGGAAACAAAAACTAGATGAAAAAACAATCGCAAGCTTCCAAAAGGAAATCGCATCTTACGGTTACAAGTTCCAATTCGTAACACTTGCTGGATTCCATTCATTAAATTACGGTATGTTTGAACTAGCACGTGGCTATAAAGAGCGCGGCATGGCAGCATACTCTGAACTACAACAAGCAGAATTCGCAGCTGAAAAACATGGCTACTCTGCAACACGTCATCAACGCGAAGTAGGAACAGGTTACTTTGATGAAGTGGCACAAGTGATTACAGGCGGAACTTCATCAACGACAGCGTTAAAAGGATCTACGGAAGAAGCACAGTTTACGAAATAAAAGGAAGGGGCACCTTTTTGAAAGGTGCCCCTTGTTATTTTCTAAACGATTCGAAAAGAGAGATTGAGTTGTCGGCAAAAAACGATACTAACTTTTCTTTATTACTAAATCAACTCCACTCAGCCCTATGATCACGAATAAACTTCATATCTTTCTCATAATGCTCTAGATGTCCTTCATCGATCATTCTTTGGAAATTCAAGTCGCCTTCTTGAGCTTTTCGTTTCATATATGTACATAACCCTTCTAATCGAAGTAACACCATTCCTAAGTAATCTTCATCCATATTTTTATCATAGGACTGAACGAACAAATTCACTCTCTCTTTAATACGATCTGCATGTTGCGATGAGTCATAATGAACGGCTTCACCAGATTCTGTATAATACACTCTACTTAAAGGCACACAAGTATAGAGTGTATAAGCGATATCCCATAGTCTTGGACCAGGAGCAGCAACATCGAAATCAATAATCCCTACTGGCTTCTCATTATTAAAAATAATGTTATATATGGCAAAATCATTGTGACATAAAACCTCAATGTTATTTGGAGTGTGATCCATCGGTTTCCAATCATCTAATAACGGAAAATCACTTACGGCATCATGGTAAAGGCGGAGCATCTTTGCGATTTCTTTTAATACATCATTAGATCGCATATATTCTTTTAAAGGATAATTGCCAGCTTCTCCTTCAATAAAGGATAAAATCTCTCTATCTTTTTCATCTACACCTAAAAACTTTGGAGCATAATGAAATCCTTTGTTTTCTAAGTGTTGCAATAGCTTATGAATCTTTTCACTGCCTAGCTTTAACTCTCGCCGAACAGTATTTTCAGAACGATATACGTTTGAGACGTTTCCCCCTGTTAGTCTTTCTTCTTTAGCGTAGTTTGACATGTGAAAATTCCCCCCTGTGATTAAAAAATCCAATTCCAAATAGTGAATAGACCAACAATGGCAGAAAAGAGAAGGGAAGCAAGCAATGCTAGACAGCCAAAAGGAACTAGCTTATCTTGCCATGTTTCTTTATACTCATAAACTAAATTCTCTACTACTTCTTTCTGCACTGAAGATAAGGGCTTATCTTTATCCAAACCCTTTATATGGATAGAATCGCCTTTAAACTTTAAAGCACGTGCAATATGATGAGGACTATTTCCCATTGATTTTTCAAATAATAAACATGATTCATGCATAATATCTGTTTTATGCTCTTCTAGATACCAGTAACGTCCAGCCATTTCCGGATATTGTAATTTATAATAAATATCTCCGAGTTGTTTTCGAAGATGTAATTCATTTGGGTATGTAAAGATGAGGCCATGCAATCTATCTCTTGCTTTTCCAAGATTATTATTTTCAATATCCTCTTCAATTCTTTTTAATGTTTTTTTAGGAATTTTATTGGTCATAAACTCCTCCTTATTTAGAATAGAGATAATTATATTTTATAAGAAATACTAAAAATTAGGAATTCTATTTTCGAAAAAGATTGTATATTTTATTTTAATGTGCTATGATAATGTCAGTTGAATAGTTAAATTAAGCAATCCATATGTTATCAAGTGCTGAAAACGAACGAGAAAAAGTATGTGAGAACTAGTTTATGTTTCGTATTTGATAATGTGTGGATTCTTTTTTTAGACAGGAAGACTAAAAAATTTTAAATTTGTATTTTCTTAGGAGGAAATAATTATGGCAGTAACAGGACAAGTAAAATGGTTTAACAACGAAAAAGGCTTCGGTTTCATCGAAGTTCCAGGTGGAAACGACGTATTCGTACATTTCTCTGCAATCGAAACTGACGGTTTCAAATCTCTAGAAGAAGGTCAAAAAGTTAGCTTCGAAATCGAAGACGGTAACCGTGGACCTCAAGCTAAAAACGTAATCAAACTATAATTTTATAGTTGATGATGGAAAAAAGGATGGCTAATGCCATCCTTTTTTTAGGTTGTGGAGAAAATTTTTCCAGAGCCTGTTTTTATATGTAACTCTCTTTTTTTTATGTTAAAACTGGTAAAAAATTATCGGGAATGCGTATTAGTTTCTGTAGAAGAGTTAGTTCAGCAAGAGCATTTGCTGCGTATGATAGTAAATAACTATAAATTTGTTTTCTCTGTTGAAATGGGGAAATCTTTTCTAGATAGACCTTGAGTAACATCTTTTTTGTTAGCATTGTTGTTGGAATTTTGTACGTTTTGAGATGATGTTTCTAACAGTTGTTCTTGTTCCTTACTAGGGGTATTCAGAGCATCTGAGGGGATGCTATTAACCTACTGGCTTAATAGATCTTCTTTATCCATAAGTATACAGCTCCTTTTGGGAATTCGATAAAAAGTAATGTAATTATAACTAGCTACTTATATATTGTGTTTTTGAATGAAATTATATACAAAACTTATATTACAAAGTTAACTAATTAACGAATTGTTAGTGATGGATAAAGATGTACAAATTTTAATTTTTTAACAAAAATTAAAAGCGGGTAACAAGTACAAATACTCTTTCTCATGTTTTATATAAGGAGCATATTACAAATCAAAAAAGATGTAGAGAACCTTGGAAGAAAATATAGTTGTTTTTTTTAAGGGTTAAGAAGAATAAATAAAATGATACTACAAATGTAAAAAGGCATTCCATAAAGGAAGGCCTTTTATTGTTCTTGCCCTGATTTTTTCTTCTCACGTTTTTTACATTCTGTACATTTTGATTTACGAAACGGTTTGGCAAAGAATAGCAGAATGAAAAATAAACCGAATATAATACTAGCTGAGTTTTTCACGATAATGATGCTACTATTTTTCATTTGAATCGATGGTTGGATTTCTTTTTCTTCCATAGTGGCCCTCTATATATTGGATTTACATTTTAATTATAGCAAAGTTAATTGTTTTAATGATGTGAAAATAGGAAGGGATAATAAATATTTATAGGTAGTATAAATGTTGTTTTTATAACTTTAAAATTAAAAAATCACTATATTGTGATTTTATTATTTAACAAATGTTTGATAAATGATAAAAAACTGTAAAAAAGCGGAGCTTGTAAGCTATTTCCTTTTCATAGATGCTAAAATTATATATACAGCTGCTAATATAAATGGAAAAAAGGAGATAATGGAGTATGGAAAGTAAAGTGGAACGCTATGTCGAAAATTATGTTGTAACGAAAAATACGATGGCCTTACTTCCTGTTATTCTAAGTGAAAAGAAAATTGTTACGCGAGTCGTTGAAATGAATGATTCTTTTTTCGTATTTCAAAAACCTCTAGATATTATAGAAAGAAGTTGCCGCAAGCATGGCTCTAGTTTCTTAGGCAGAAAAGAAGGAACGAAAGAGTTAACTCATATTACACATAAAGCACCGATTGCGATTAGTCCAGCAGATCAACTTTATTTTTTCCCTACCTATTCTTACTCTAGAAAAGAGTGCGCTTGGTTGTCTCATTTTTATATTGAAAGTAACAAAGAATTAAAAGATGGAAATCTTATTATTAGATTTATAAATGGTTTTGCTGTGAAATTAGAAATATCAAAAACTAGTTTTGAAAATCAACAAAATCGTACAGCGAAATTACGTACTGAATATGAAGATCGTAGGAAAAAACAAGGGAGCCCTTGTTTTAAAGAGGTTGATAAAAAAGAGGAATCAACATTAAGACCCGCTTATGAGAGTGTGTATTTTGTGAAGGAAGGCGAAGTGTGAAAGGATGGGGGGAATCCCCATTCTTTTTTTGTTTATCCCGCTATTTGTGGGCAGTAAGACCCCCACCTCAAAATTCAGCGAAAGCAAAGAAGTTAAGCGGGGGATCAACAAAATCCCCACTGATTAAAGTTTCACTTTATCAGTCTTTGTAGATAAGGCGATATATTAGAGAAACCGAGTTGTAATTGATATATCTAGAAAATCACCAGTGTAATTTCATTTGCCGATAAAAAATCGAAAAACAATCTAAATAACAAAACGAACGACACGTCCTGTCGAATATTGATAGATTATCATAGCTAAATAATGAAGGAATTCTTATGAAAGATATGGAAACTTTAATAAATACATCTCCATATGTCGTATCTACCATTTCCTCTTTCATATAAGCAATGATACAGTAGGGATAGTATTTAGAGTAAAGGGGTAAAGTGTAGAATGGATTTTCAGACAATCAAAGAGTATTTTTCACCAGAAAATATGGATCATATTGTTGAGAGTTATAAAGCGTTCGGACCACTTCTTGGTATTGGTTTACCGATGATAGAGGCGTTGATTCCAGCATTACCGCTTATTGTATTTGTACTGGCAAATGCTGTTGCATTTGGCTTTTGGCTCGGTTTTCTTTATTCATGGCTTGGATCAGTAATGGGTGCATTACTTGTCTTTTTCATCATCCGCCATTTTGGTCGCAGTCGTTTCTTTTCGTTTGTAAATAAGCATGAGAGAGTACGAAAAGCAATGGGATGGATTGAAAGAAAAGGATTTGCACCGATTTTTGTTATATTTTGTTTTCCATTTACACCGTCAGCATTAATAAATGTTGTCGCTGGTTTATCCCGAATTAGTGTAAAACAGTTTGGGCTAGCGTTAGCATTCGGAAAACTTGTGATGATTTTTATTTTAACGTATATCGGTCATGATTTAATGTCATTTATTCATAATCCAGTGAAATCAGTCATTGTAGCGATTGGTATTTTTATTTTATGGTATGTCGGTAAGAAAATCGAAGTAAAGTTAGAACTGCATTAAGAATAGTCTTCTTTGTAAAGGAAAGCTTCAGTATTAAAGGATAAGGGGAGAAGCAGATGAAGAAAACTTTGAAAAAAGAAGGCATAGAGTGGATACGAACAATTTTAATTGGTGTATTATTAGCTGTATTTTTTCGAACGTTTTTCTTTTCGACGTACGTTGTAGAGGGGAAGTCAATGATGCCGACATTACAAGATGGCAATATGCTCGTTGTAAATAAGGTGAGTTATCAAGTTGGGGACTTGAACAGATTTGACGTTGTGGTGTTTCATGCGAATAAAAAAGAGGACTATGTAAAGCGGATTATCGGTTTACCTGGAGATCATATTGAATATAAGCATGATAAATTATATATAAACGGACAATTCGTGGATGAACCTTATTTAGAGAAATATAAGAAGGAGATAAATGGACGACAACTAACAGGTGACTTTACGCTAGAAGAGTTAACTAAGGAAAAAACGGTGCCACCTGGATATATTTTTGTAGTAGGTGATAACCGCCTCGGGAGCTGGGATAGTAGACACTTTGGATTTGTAAAAGCTGATACAGTTGTCGGTAAAGTTGATTTACGATATTGGCCAATTCAAGAGGTGCAAACGAATTTTTCAAAAGGTTGATATAATAGGTAGAAGTATAAAAAAAGGCAAACTACTCCGTTTGTCTTTTTTCGTGTCCTATAATACAATTATAGTAGCAAACTAACGTTCGTTATGTAAGTGAAAGGTGGGGTTACATGTCACTTCGATTTGTGATTGGTAGAGCGGGAAGTGGAAAAAGTACACTTTGTTTACACGAAGTGCAAGAAGAGTTAAAACAGCGCCCGAGAGGGGAAACAATATTATATCTTGTGCCAGAACAGATGACATTCCAGACGCAGCAGGCGTTAATTGGAAGTGAGGATGTAAGAGGTTCTATTCGGGCACAAGTTTTTAGTTTTTCACGATTAGCGTGGAAGGTACTACAAGAAGTTGGTGGAGCGAGTCGTCTTCATATTGATGAAGCGGGTGTACATATGTTACTTCGTAAAATTGTAGAGTCTCGTAAAGATGGGTTATCGGTGTTCCAAAAAGCAGCGGAGCAAAACGGTTTCTTTGAACATCTGGGCAGTATGATTGCAGAGTTTAAACGTTACAATGTAACGCCATCTAACGTATATGAAATGTGGCAACAATTAGATGCGCATAGTAGCAGTGCCGAGCAAAAGCTATTAGCGAATAAAGTGTATGATTTACAACTACTATATGATGATTTTGAACGTGCTTTAATCGGAAAATATTTAGATTCAGAAGACTACTTGCAATTGCTAGTGGAAAAGCTTCCGCAATCTGAATATGTAAATGGTGCGGAAATTTATATAGATGGATTTCATTCATTCTCCCCGCAAGAGTTAGAGATTGTAAGACAGCTTATGATTTGCGGAGCGAGAGTTACGATCACGTTAACGATAGATGAAAAAACGTTAGCGCAGCCAGTAAATGAACTCGATTTATTTTATGAAACGACGGTAACGTATGAAAAAATAAAACAAGTAGCGCGTGAAGAAAAAATAGAAATTGAAAAAACAATTCCACTTATGGAACAGCCGCGTTTTCATTCTCCAGCATTAGCGCATTTAGAAGCTCATTATGAAGCGCGTCCGAATGAAAAATTTAACGATGAAGCGAGTGTAACGATTAGTACAGCTGCGAATTTACGAGCGGAGGTAGAAGGTGTTGCTCGTGAAATTCGTAAACTTGTTGCGGATGAAAAATATCGTTACCGAGATATTGCAGTACTTCTTCGTAATGGGGAAAGTTATTACGATGTGATGCGAACGTTATTTACAGATTACAATATCCCGCACTTCATCGATGAAAAGCGCCCGATGTCACACCATCCATTAGTAGAATGTATTCGTTCTGCACTCGAGATTATTAGTGGGAATTGGCGTTATGATGCGGTGTTCCGCTGCGTGAAAACAGAGCTTTTATATCCATTAGACGTAAGAAAAGAAACGATGCGTGAAGAAATGGATGAATTTGAAAATTACTGTTTAGCGTACGGTGTACAAGGAAAGAGATGGACTTCAGAGGATCCATGGATGTATCGCCGTTATCGTTCTCTTGATGATACGAACGGGATGATCACAGACAGTGAACGTGAAATGGAAGAGAAAATAAATAGGCTACGTGACGTTGTAAGAACACCTGTTATTCGCATGCAAAAAAGGTTAAAGCGTGCAGGAACAGTTATGCAAATGTGTGAAGCAGTTTACTTATTTTTAGAAGAGCTGGATGTTCCAAAGAAACTAGAAGAATTACGTATACGTGCAGAAGAAAGTGGAGATTTCTTATTTGCGACAGATCATGAACAAGTATGGGAAGAGGTAATGAGCCTTCTTGATACGTTTGTAGAGATGCTTGGTGATGAGAAAATGTCTCTTTCTATGTTTACGGACGTTATGTCGACAGGTCTTGAGGCACTTCAATTTGCTAATATTCCGCCTTCATTAGACCAAGTATTAATTGCTAATATTGATCACTCCAGGTTATCTGACGTGAAAGCAACGTTTATTATAGGTGTAAATGAGGGGGTTATTCCAGCAGCACCTATGGATGAAGGTATGCTTTCTGATGAGGAAAGAGAAGTTCTTGGTGCGGCAGGAATTGAATTAGCGCCAACGACGAGACAAACTTTGTTAGAAGAACAGTTCGTTATGTATCAAATGGTAACGAGAGCATCTGAGAAGTTATACATTTCATGCCCGCTTGCAGATGAAGAAGGAAAGACGTTACTTGCGTCTAGCTTTATTAAGAAAATAAAAAGAATGTTCCCTAATGTGAAAGATTCATTTATTACGAATGACGTAAATGATTTATCACGTTCAGAACAAATTTCATACGTAGCAACGCCAGAAGTAACGTTATCTTACGTTATGCAGCAACTACAAACGTGGAAGCGATACGGATTTGAAGGGAATTTAGACTTTTGGTGGGACGTATACAACTTCTACGTAACTTCAGATGAATGGAAACAAAAAAGTAGCCGCGTCTTATCAAGTTTATTCTATCGAAATCGTGCGAAGAAACTAAGTACAGCAGTAAGTAGAGATTTATATGGAGATATAATTAAAGGAAGCGTCTCTCGTATGGAACTATTTAACCGTTGTGCATACGCTCATTTTGCGCAGCACGGTTTATCGCTTAGAGAGCGTGATATTTTCAAGCTTGATGCGCCAGATATCGGCGAATTATTCCATGCGGCATTAAAGAAAATTGCGGACAAGTTATTGCGTGAAAACCGTACTTGGGCGGATTTATCCATAAAAGAGTGTGAGCATCTTTCTGTTTTAGTAATAGAAGAAATCGCACCGTTATTACAACGACAAATTTTATTAAGTTCAAACCGTCATTTCTATTTAAAACAAAAACTACAACAAATCATTTTCCGTACGTCAATCATTCTTCGTGAACATGCGAAGTCGAGCGGATTCGTACCAGTTGATTTAGAAGTGCCGTTCGGTATGGGCGGTACAGGATCACTTCCGCCGATGGAATTCTCACTACCAAATGGTGTGAAGATGGAAGTAGTCGGCCGTATTGACCGTGTTGATAAGGCAGAAGATGAAAACGGGACGTTCTTACGTATTATTGATTATAAATCAAGTTCAAAAGCGTTAGATTTAACGGAAGTGTATTACGGATTAGCACTTCAAATGTTAACGTATTTAGATGTTGTTACTTCGAATGCACAGACCTGGATGAAAAAAGGTCACACAGCATCACCAGCTGGTGTATTGTATTTTCATATTCATAACCCAATCGTTGAGATGAAAGGTGACGCATCTGAAGCTGAAATTGAAAAAGAAATTTTAAAGAAATTTAAAATGAAAGGACTCGTATTAGGAGATGCTGACGTTGTTCGTTTAATGGATAACAAACTTTCAACAGGAAGTTCAGATATTATTTCTGCTGGCCTGAAAAAAGACGGTAGCTTTAGTGCGCGTTCAAGTATTGCAAGTGAGCAAGAGTTTAACGTACTGCAAAAATATGTACACCATACGTTTGAAAATATCGGAAAAGATATTACAGAAGGTGTTATCGATATTGCTCCTTATAAAATGGGAAATAAAGCAGCATGTACGTTCTGTAACTTCAAATCTGTTTGTCAATTTGATGAGTCACTTGAAGATAATCAGTTCCGATCGTTAAAAGATATGAAAGATAGCGAAGCGATGGAGAAAATAAGAGAGGAGGTTGGCGGAGAATGATAGAAAATTGGCCTAAAAAACCAGAAGGTAGTCAATGGACAGATGACCAGTGGAAAGCTGTTGTAGCGAACGGACGTGATATTTTAGTTGCGGCTGCAGCTGGATCAGGTAAAACAGCAGTATTAGTTGAACGTATTATTAAAAAGATTATTAATGAAGAGAATCCAGTCGATGTCGACCGCCTGCTCGTTGTAACATTTACGAATGCAGCGGCGCAAGAGATGAAAAACAGAATTGGGGAAGCGTTAGAAAAAGTATTAATTGATGAGCCAGGCTCTCAGCACATTAGAAAGCAGCTGAGCTTATTAAATAAAGCTTCTATTTCGACGATTCATTCCTTTTGTTTACAAGTAATTAGAGGATACTATTACATGCTTGATGTGGATCCTCGTTTCCGTATTGCGAATCAAACAGAAAATGAATTGTTAAAAGAAGAAGTGCTAGATGACATATTAGAAGAAGAGTACGGAATCGAAGATAATACAATCTTCTTTGAACTTGTTGATCGTTATACGAGTGACCGTAGTGATGATGACTTACAACGTATGATTTTAGCGCTTCATACAGAGTCAAGAGCGCATCCAAATCCGGAAAAATGGCTCGATAAATTAGTAGAAGCATATGACGTAGAAGGAAAGACAATTGAAGATTTAGTGTACGCTTCTTACTTATTAGAAGATGTGAAATTCCAGCTTGAAACAGCGGAACAGCATATTCGTAAAGCGACGGAGCTCGCAATGCTTCCTGACGGTCCAGCGCCTCGCGTTGAAACGTTGCAAGCAGATGCAGCTTTACTTGGAACGCTATCATCAGCTGCTCGTGAATCGTGGACAAGTTTGTATGAAGCGATGCAAAACGTATCGTGGCAAACGTTAAAGCGCATTAAGAAAAGTGATTATAACGAGGATATTGTAAAACAAGTAGACTCTCTTCGTAATAAAGCGAAAGATGAAGTGAAGAAATTACAAGAAGAGCTATTTAGCCGCAAACCTGAAAGTTTCTTACGAGATTTTCAAGATATGCACCCAGTATTAGAAAAGCTCGTTCAACTTGTAAAAGTATTTACAGAGCGTTTCCAAGCGATGAAGCGAGATAAAGGAATGGTCGATTTCACAGATTTAGAGCATTTCTGTTTACAAATTTTAAGTGAACCAAGTGAAAATGGTGAAATGAATCCGTCAGCAGTGGCGCTCCAATATCGTAATAAATTTGCTGAAGTATTAGTCGATGAATATCAAGATACGAATTTTGTACAGGAATCCATTATTAAATTCGTAACGAAAGATTCTGAGAGTGCAGGGAACTTGTTCATGGTTGGTGACGTAAAGCAGTCGATTTATCGTTTCCGACTAGCCGAACCAGGACTATTCCTAGGAAAATATAAACGCTTCACACAAGAAGGATTGGGTGGCGGAATGAAGATTGACTTAGCGAAAAACTTCCGTAGTCGTCATGAAGTACTAGCAGGTACGAATTTTATTTTCAAACAAATTATGGGCGAAGAAGTTGGGGAAATTGACTACGATGTTGACGCTGAACTAAAGCTAGGTGCTACCTATCCAGAAGGTGAAGATGTAGCGGCTGAACTACTATGCATTCAGCAAACAGAAGAAGAAGTAATAGACGGTGAAGAAGGTTCGGAAGTAGAAAAGGCACAGCTTGAAGCTCGCCTTATGGCGCAGCGCATTAAAGCGATGGTCGATTCAGGTTATGAAGTATATGATCGTAAAACGGATAGTATGCGCCCTGTACAATACCGCGACTTCGTTATTTTACTTCGCTCCATGCCGTGGGCCCCGCAAATTATGGAAGAGTTAAAATTACAAGGAATTCCAGTATATGCTGACCTCGCGACTGGTTACTTTGAAGCGACGGAAGTAAATATTATGATGAACGTATTCCGCGTTATTGATAATCCGATGCAAGATATCCCGCTTGCAGCTGTACTTCGTTCCCCGATCGTTGGATTAAACGATGAAGAACTTGCAATGCTTCGTGCTCATGGAAAGAAAGGCTCGTTTTATGAAGTAATGAGCTCATTCTTAAAAGGGGCACCGCTTGAAGAGGAGCAAGAACTTCATGATAAATTAGAGTGGTTTTATAACTTACTACAAGGATGGCGTGAATTTGCACGTCAACAATCACTTTCTGATTTAATTTGGAAAGTGTACGGTGAGACAGGTTATTACGACTTCGTTGGCGGTTTACCAGCTGGAAAGCAAAGGCAGGCAAACTTACGCGTACTATATGACCGCGCAAGACAATATGAAGCAACATCATTTAGAGGATTATTCCGCTTCTTACGTTTTATTGAACGTATTTTAGAACGCGGTGATGATATGGGGACGGCGAGGGCCCTCGGTGAACAAGAAGACGTTGTTCGCATTATGACGATTCATAAAAGTAAAGGGCTAGAGTTCCCAGTTGTATTTGTAGCTGGACTCGGTCGTCGTTTTAATACACAAGACTTAATGAAACGTTTCTTATTGCATAAAGATTTCGGTTTCGGTTCGCAATTTATCGATCCGCGCAAACGAATTAAATATACAACATTATCACAGCTTGCGATTAAGCGTAAAATGAAAATGGAATTAATTGCGGAAGAAATGCGCGTACTATACGTAGCATTGACGCGTGCGAAAGAGAAGTTAATTTTAATTGGAACAGTTAAGGATGCAAATAAGGAAATGGAAAAATGGCTTGATGCGAGGGAGCATAGTGAATGGTTATTACCAGATCATATACGTGCCGGAGCGTCTTGTTATTTAGACTGGATTGCACCTTCATTATATAGACACCGTGATAGTGAAATACTTCTTGAATTAGGACAAGGAAGTATTCCAGATGAAATTTACGGGTATGACACTAGCTGGAAAGTAGAAGTTGTGGACGGTAATACGCTACTTGCACCAGAGCCAGTTCAAGAAGAGAAACAAGAATTGTTAGAAGCGCTTCGTGAGAAAAAGGCTGTTCCCCTGCAAAGTGAACGGAAAGAAGAAGTGTACGACAGATTAATGTGGAAGTACGGATATGAGGATGCGACATCTCATCGCGCGAAGCAATCTGTTACAGAAATAAAGAGAAATTATCAATCTGAAGAAGGTAGCGATAACGCCTTTATTAAAAAACTACGTGCACCAATTAAAACACGCCCGCGCTTTATGGAGAAAAAAGGGTTAACGTACGCAGAGCGCGGAACAGCAGTCCATGCCGTTATGCAGCATGTTGATTTGAAGAAGCCGATTACGGTTGAAGTTCTTCAAGAGCAAATTGCTGGAATGGTAAATAAGGAATTATTAACATTCGAGCAGGCGGAAGAAATAGCCATTGAAAAAGTAATTTCATTCTTCGACAGTGACTTAGGTAAAAGGGTATTAGCGGCGAAAAGTGTTGAGCGTGAAGTACCATTTACGATGATGCTTGCAGCAGAAGAAGCATATCAAGATTGGCAAGGGAAGAGTGAAGAAACGATTCTTGTCCAAGGGGTTATCGACTGCATGATTGAAGAGGAAGACGGCATTACGTTAATCGACTTCAAAACAGATACGATTGAAGGGAAATTCCCAGGCGGATTTGAACAAGCAAAACCAATTTTAGAAGATCGATATAAAGTACAGCTTTCGTTATATGCAAAAGCACTGGAGAAAAGCTTACAACATCCTGTGAAAGAGAAATGCTTATACTTCTTTGATGGCAATCATATTGTAAAAATTGAAGAATAGAGGGACTTGAAAATGGCAACGGAAAAAACGTTAAGAACGTGTGAAAAAGGACATGAATACTACAAAAGTAGCGACTGTCCAACTTGCCCAACTTGCGAGAAAGAAAAGAAGCCGAAAACAGGATTTCTTTCACTTCTTTCATCACCAGCACGAAATGCGCTGCAACATCACGGAATTCAAACGATAGAAGAACTCTCAAAATATAGTGAAAAAGAAATTTTAAAAATGCATGGTATGGGACCAGCGTCTTTGCCGAAGCTTAGGAAGGCTTTGGAGGAGAGCGGGTTATCATTTAAATAAAATGAAATAGTGCTTCTTCACTACTTACTTGTTTATACCACTATTTGTGGACAGTAAAGCTCTTGCTTATTAAAATTTCATTTTAATAATTTTGAATTAGATAAAAGAAAAAAGTAGGAGAATATCTCCTACTTTTTTTACGCTGTTCCAATCTGATCTTGATCTGCCACATCAGAATCAAACGTATTTGTTGCACTAACACCGTTAAACGTATTCACGACAAACCCAACATTAGAAGCTCCAGATCCGTTATAGGCTTTCGTGTTTTCTTTCGGAGATACGTTATAAAAATCTCCTAAGTTGAAAGAGCCGTTACTGTTTTGCACGACGAGATTTCCTACAACCGAAGGCATACCATCCACCTACTTTACTAAGCTTTTTAATTACTATATGAATTATTGTGCGGAAGGTTCATCCGTAATATATTGGCGGATTTGCATAATACGAGAGTTATTAAAAGCATAATCAACATTCCCAATTTGAAAGCAACCAGAATTTAAAAGTGTCCGCAATTCAACGTTATTCACTTCAATAAAAGGACATTCATTTACAATATTTAATTTTACATCTGTCGTTCGTTTTGGAATTGTAATGTGTTCATCTGTAAAGATTTCAAAAGCATCAAAGCGACCTTCTCCCCGTATATAACAAGGAATTTCACGGTGGACGGCAATAGCTCTACTTTTTAATTCCATTTGGTTTGCATCTCCAACTTGAAATACGGCAGTAATCCCTAAAGAAATAATAGAAACATTTTGGACAATGGACACATGATGCAACATAATTTCTCAGTCTCCTTAACCTGGAGTAGGAGCGACATCTGTTACTAATGGTACAAATGGACCCTCTGTAACTGTTTCAAATGGTGTATCGAGAATAGAAGATAGAATGAGGAGATTTGCATCTCCAATTAAAAAGAGTGCGGACGACGATACACCGTTCATTTTAATCTGTCCGACTTTTAACTCACGGTTTACAACGTTAAGGTTCATACATAATTACTCCTTTCGGAAATTTCCTGGTATGTGCTGAATAAAGGAGAGAAAGGCTTTGTCAATATCTTGTTTCATTGCCTGAATAATGATATCTCGTAAATAATCTGGATCTGTTGAAATACCTTCATATGATTGCGCTTGTGATAAATAATAAGGGAGTCGATGCTCCATCTGTTTTTTTATGTCATCCACCATCATTTGTCGATACATTTCATCAAGCGGTGTTCTCTCTTCTTGTTCAAAATGGAGAATACGATTATATGCTTCTTCATCTAAGTATCGATGCATTTCTTGGAGGATACCTTGATAAAAGTCTGGGTTTGTTTCGGTTTCAGGGTTTACCTTTAATGTTTCTGTATCCACTTGAAAATCTTCAATTTGTTGTCCTTTTGCTGAAAATGGGTTTAAACCAATATTTAAAGTACCATTTAAATTTTCGACTTTTAATTGATCGAATTTGTATTCCACTTTTCCTACAGAAGAGGAGGGGCGATTTTTTAATTCGTTAAGCTCTTCTTGGAGTTGGCGCACTTGATCTTCTAAATTCAAGATGGCTGCTTGTTGTGTTTGAAGAGCTTGTTGAAGTTGGTGTAAGTAAGTATATATATCTTGATTCATTTGTGAAACCTCCTTTTCAATAGGGAGGGTAAAAATATTCCTACTATATATTTATGACAAGGATGTCTTAAGAAGAACTAGTTGATGGTTTGATAGAAATAATTTGTCCTTTCGCCTGTAATGGGCGAAGCGGCTCCGTAAATCCGCCCGTATTTGAAAATTTAGATAGGGCTTTAATACTTCCGGCAGTACCAATTTGGAACACAGAAGAGGTTGTAATGCTATCAATTTTAATACTGTTGATGACGATACTTTGGTTTACATAAAAGTTCAATATAATCGCCCCCTTTAAGTTGAACCAATTATCGCTTGATCGACGACATCTGAATCGTTGACAGTCGTTGCACTTTGATAATTGTAGACAGAAACGTTATCTCCAACGTTAAAAGAGCCGGCCCCGGCGAAAGCACGTGAGTAACTAATAGGCCTAATCGCAAATACATCTCCAATATGAAAAATACCACTTGATCCAATATTGACGATACGAATATGTCCGACCATAGCTGGCATACAAAACACCCTTCGTTTTTAAAATTTTCTTTTCTACTATTGTATGGGCGTTTCCAATAAAATGTGTATTTTTTTGAAATAAAAGAAACACACGCATTATTGCGTGTGTGTTTTGAACGTTTGATTAGGGTGTAAATCCGTAGGTACATGACAAATTACATTTAAGAGCCTGTCCAGTTCTTGGCTACAATCCACTGTTTTTTGAGAAGTCATTCCATAGCGTTCAGCAAAATAAATCATTTTTTCACGTTTTTTTTCAATCGCTTGCTCAAACATTGAAATCGGCTCCATCTCTAAATGAAATTTTTAGTATATATGTAGTACATATTATACAAAAACTTCATAAAAAAGAAATGCATTCGCTAAAAAAAGTAAAATTTCTACATTTTATGCCAAATGATAAAGGAGTAACGAATCGGATATGAGAAGAATATTGTAAAAATTAGCGTGCATGAGAAGGTTTTTTTCTTGCGGATGCGAATACAATTAAAGTGTATGAGTTGTAGGATGGAGAGTGGAAATATTGCGTTTTGTAACGGCGAAAAAAGAAGAAAAGGTATTTGTAGGTATTGTGGATGAAGAAGAAGAAAAGGTATTACACTTAAGAGAAGCGCAAAGACAAAAAGGGGAAAAGGTTACAATCCCTATTACAATGCTAGAGTGTATTGAAAGAGGGACTGAATGCTTTGAGAAAGTATGTGAAATTGTAAATTGGGCAAAAGAGAACGGGGAAGCGGCGTATTATCCGTTAACAGAGGTGAAAATATTAGCACCGATTCCAAGGCCAAGAAAGAATATTTTGTGCGTTGGAAAAAACTATCGTGAGCATGCGGTAGAAATGGGCGGAGTAGAGTCTATTCCAGAAAATATAATGATCTTTACGAAAGCACCAACAACAGTTATTGGCATAAATGAGCAAATTAATGGTCACCCTCATGCAACGGACGAACTAGATTACGAAGGAGAATTAGCTATCATTATTGGTAAGCGAGGGAAACAAATTAAAAAAGAAAAAGCGCTTGAGCATGTTTTTGGTTATACGATTATCAATGATGTAACAGCTCGAGACATTCAAAGAAAACATAAACAGTTTTTCCTTGGGAAAAGCTTCGATACATTTTGTCCGATGGGACCGTATTTAATTCATAAATCGGTGGTTAATGCGCCGAATTCATTACACATTGAAACGGTAGTAAATGGAGAAGTAAGGCAAACTTCCAACACAAATAAAATGATTTTTCCAATAGAAGAAATTATTTCAACGATAAGTAAAGGAATGACTTTAGAACCAGGCGATATTATCGCAACAGGAACCCCGGCTGGTGTCGGAAAAGGTTTCACGCCACCAAAGTTTTTACATGCTGGTGATGAAGTGGTTATTACAGTAGAAGGAATTGGTACTTTGCGAAATGTAGTGAAGTGAAGAAAAGAGCTATCTTGTTAAAAGATAGCTCTTTTTTATGGCCTTGGGTTATAGAGGTAATCGATAACGGAAAAAGTGTAAAGACCAATGAATGCAAGTGTACAAATGCCAAATAGTATAACCGTAAGTGCGCTTTTTTCTCGTCCAAAACCAATGATAGTAAGAATAACAGCAGTCCAAAATGATGCTTTCAGTAGTGTGAATGTAGTAGAAGTTGAGTAGTGAGTAAGCCATGTTGTGGAAAGTAGGAAGCCAAAGAATGTAACTAAAATAAAAGATGTAGCTAAATAGTTAATATGTTTACCATATCTTAATAGCATATCGCACCTCCTTTACAATTTTAAAATACAGAAAATTACAATTTTATCTTAATATAAATGAATATAAAAAGAAAGAGGTTGTCCCAATATGTCGGACAACCTCTCTATCATTACGATAATACAGCTTTAATTTTTTGGAATGCCCACTCTAAATCTTCTTCAGAGATTACTAGAGGTGGTGCGATACGAATTACGTTTTCATGTGTTTCTTTACATAGTAGACCAGCTGCTTTTAGTTGTTCACAGTAAGGACGAGCTGGTTCGTTTAATTCGATACCGATGAATAAACCTTTACCGCGAACTTCAGTGATCATTGGGTTATCAATTTCTTTTAATTGCCCAACTAATTTTTCTCCTAATTGAAGAGAACGCTCTGTTAATTTTTCTTCTTCTAACACTTCAAGAGCTGCGATAGACACAGCACATGCAAGTGGATTACCACCGAATGTAGAACCGTGAGAACCTGGCTCAAATACACCTAAAATGTCACGGTTTGCTGCAACGCAAGAGATCGGGAACACGCCGCCGCCAAGCGCTTTGCCAAGTATGTACATGTCAGGAGTTACATCGTCCCAGTCACAAGCGAATACTTTACCAGTACGGCCTAAGCCAGTTTGGATTTCATCTGCTACGAATAAAACGTTTTCTTTTTTACATACTTCAAAAGCTTCTTTTAAGTAACCAGCTGGTGGGATGTTAATTCCTGCTTCACCTTGAATTGGCTCTAAAATGAATGCTGCTGTGTTTGGTGTAATTGCAGCTTTTAACGCTTCTAAATCACCGTAAGGAATTACAACGATGCCAGGAAGCATTGGACCGAATCCACGCTTGTATTCTTCATTTGAAGACATAGAAACAGAACCCATTGTACGTCCGTGGAAGTTATCTTCACAAACGATGATTTCAGCACGGTTTGCTTCTACTTTCTTCACATCATAAGCCCAGCGACGAACTGTTTTAATTGCAGTTTCAACAGCTTCAGCACCTGTATTCATTGGAAGTACCATTTCTTTATTAGTTAGTTTCGCAACTTTTTCGTACCAAGGACCTAATTGATCGCTATGGAAAGCACGAGAAGTTAACGTAACACGATTAGCTTGGTCAATTAAAGCGTTAATAATTTTCGGGTGACGATGACCTTGGTTTACTGCAGAATATGCACTTAATAAGTCCATATAGCGGTTTCCTTCAGGATCTTCTACCCAAACACCTTCTGCTTTAGAAATAACGATTGGAAGTGGGTGATAGTTATTTGCTCCGTATGTGTCTGTAAGTTCGATAATATCCTTAGTTTGAATCATGATTGTTCCCCCTTTTGTTATTACAAGAAGTTTGTAAATACTCTAAATATTATATCATTTAAATGTAAAAAAGCGAAACATTTCCTGAAAATAAATGAACATGTTATCATATAGAGTGAAAAAGTGTGAAAAGAGGAGGTAAGGGATACGATGGTACATATGCATATTACAGCATGGGCGTTAGGTTTAATTTTATTCTTCGTTGCGTATTCACTTTATTCAGCAGGAAGAAAAGGTAAAGGTGTACATATGGGGCTTCGCCTAATGTATATTATCATTATTGTGACAGGTTTCATGTTGTACATGGGTATTATGAAGACTGCAACAAGTAACATGCACATGTGGTATGGTTTAAAAATGATAGCTGGTATTTTAGTTATCGGTGGAATGGAAATGGTTCTTGTGAAAATGAGCAAGAACAAAGCAACAGGGGCAGTTTGGGGGCTATTTATTGTTGCACTAGTAGCAGTATTTTACCTTGGACTGAAATTACCGATTGGCTGGCAAGTATTCTAATAAAAAATAAAACCACCTTATAATCTCAAAGACTTGGGAGATAAGGTGGTTTTTTACGTTATCCCGTAAACACCAGATTGGTGAAGGTTAATAATTAGTGGGGGTTGCCCCACTAATTAAAGTTTTACTTTATGTCGCATCAATATGCAACTCTTCTCCGTTTACTTTTGTAAAACGGAACATATTTTTATTTGATGTAGTGTGACGAACGAAATGATGCTGCAGTGTACAAATCATTTCTTCGTTATCAAACAAAAGAATATTTACTCCTTCGCGTGACTCCTCTTTCGGTAAGAAAGATAAATAATTATGACAATACATGCAATCATATAAAGAGTAGTGAAGTGATTGCAATGATTCCGTTAATAATGTGAAGACAGAGTCAGGTAATTCCTCCAGCCATTCATTATAGCTAAGAAGTAACTTTTTTCGAATACGTATCATTTCACCGTTTTGCAAATGGTGTTGCTCGTTGGCGATTTGTAATACATCTTGTTCATAGAAACGGGCTGGTAGCCAATTGTTATTATACAAAATTTCAAACCCATCTTCGGCAATATCTTCTAATAAAAACGCTTCATCATTTTCATCATCAAAGAATACCCACTCATTGTTTATATATTCTACATTACCGACTGTATGAGCACGGGGTTGATTATATAAAATATGTTTACGTTGTATCATACACGATTTCTCCTTTATGAAAAGTAGTTATTTCTGTTATAGACAGTTCGTGCATTCTTTATAACTAGGCACATCTAGACATAGGTGGGCATACAATAAAACACGTTTTACTGAGTGAAAATGCTATTCCATATGTGGATAGTAGGTTATCGTCAAGTTTTTCATTTTTTAATCCGCACTCTTAGGGTGGGGATTACTGCACGTTCAAGAAAAGAAATAAGATGGAAGGATGATTTATATGTGCGGGATTACAGGATGGGTGGATTATAAACGCTCATTAGAAGGAGAGCGGGACGTCGTTACGAAAATGGCTGAGACGTTAGCGAAGCGGGGGCCGGATGATAATAAAGTTTGGATTAAAGGCAATGTCGCATTTGGGCATAAACGTTTAATCGTTGTGGACCCTGAGGGCGGTAAACAACCGATGACTTGTTTAAAAGATGAAACGAATTACGCCATTTGCTATAACGGTGAACTTTATAACACAGAAGACATTCGAAAGGAATTATTAAGAAGAGGATATACGTTCAAAGGTCATTCTGATACAGAAGTATTATTAGCTTCTTATATTGAATGGAAAGAAGAATGTGTCAGTCATTTAAACGGTATATATGCGTTTGCAGTATGGGACGAACAGAAAGAACAAGTATTTATTGCGAGAGATCGATTAGGTGTAAAGCCACTTTTTTATAAATATGATAGCGGACGCTTACTATTTGGTTCGGAGTTAAAAGCGATATTGTCGCATCCAGATGTGAAGGCGGAAGTAACATTAGAAGGGTTATCAGAAATATTCGGACTCGGACCGTCAAGAACGCCTGGCCACGGTATTTATGCTGGTATAAAAGAATTACGTCCAGGTCATGCGATGACATTTTCAAAGAACGGTTTGTGTATATGGAGATATTGGAATGTAGAAAGTAAAAAACATGAAGACTCCTTTGAAGAAACAGTAGAGAAAACGCGCTTTTTACTACAAGATGCCATTACAAGACAGCTTGTTTCTGATGTACCACTATGTACCTTTTTATCAGGTGGTGTAGATTCGAGCGCTATTACAGCTATTGCGGCGAAAGAATACGAGAGATCAGGAAAAGGACAATTACACACGTATTCAATTGATTACGAAGATAATGACAAATATTTTAAAGCGAATGCGTTTCAGCCAAATTCAGATGCTCCGTTTATTAATTTGATGACAGAGACGTTTCAAACAACCCATCATCGTTGCGTCATTTCGAATGAAAAACTAGCAGAGTATTTAACGGAGGCGGTACTCGTTCGTGATTTGCCTGGTATGGCAGATATCGATTCGTCATTATTATGGTTTTGCCGCGAAATTAAACAAGATTTTGTCGTCGGCTTATCTGGAGAATGTGCAGATGAAATATTTGGTGGATATCCGTGGTTTTATAGAGAAGATGATCTACAATCGAGTGCATTTCCGTGGATGCGCTCTACAGAAGCGCGTGAACAACTTCTAAAAAAAGAATGGAGAAATAAATTAAATTTACAACAATATGTACAAAGGCGCTATGAAGAGTCGATTCAAGAAGTTCCTATTTTAGAGGGAGAAAGTCCGCTAGAAGCAAAAAGACGCCAATTATTTTATTTAAATATGGTATGGTTTATGACAACATTATTAGACAGAAAAGACCGCATGAGTATGGGGGCAAGCTTAGAAGTACGTGTTCCATTTGCGGATCATCGTCTTGTCGAATATGCGTGGAATATTCCTTGGGAAATGAAAATGTATAAAAACCGCGAAAAAGGTCTATTACGTAAAGCGTTAGAAGATGTACTTCCACATGACATCTTATATAGAAAGAAGAGTCCTTATCCGAAAACTCACAATCCACACTATACAAAAGCAGTAACAGTATGGCTTCAAAGTTTATTAACGGATAAAGGTTCAATTTTACACGAACTGTTTGATAAAGAGCAGTTGAACGAATTGATTCAGTCTGGCGGCAGTGCATTTCAAACACCATGGTTTGGTCAATTGATGACTGGGCCGCAGCTTTTAGCTCATTTAGCACAAATTCACATTTGGTTTAAAGAATATGGGGTAAATATTAAGGAATAACGGAAAAGCGGCTTACAATTATGTAAGTCGCTTTTTATTAAAGAAATTGTCATATAAAATTCAAGATTACCTTGTAAATAATATTTAATTAGAATTATTATTTTGACGTACTTATTATTGCTTGTTATAATTGGAAACAAACGTTCTGAAAAGGATTCTCATTTATAAAATTGAGGTGTTATATAGATGACAAAGAAAAAATAGGTTTACTCGTAATGGCGTATGGAACACCGGAATCATTAGACGATGTAGAGGGATATTATACACATATCCGTCACGGGCGTAAGCCATCAGAAGAAGCGCTTGAAGATTTAATTGGGCGCTATAAAGCGATTGGTGGAATTTCGCCACTTGCAAAAATTACGAAAGAACAGGCGCATAAATTAACAGATTCAATGAATAACATATTTATAGAGTATGAATTTACTTGTTACTTAGGTTTAAAACATATAGCTCCATTTATAGAAGATGCAGTAGAAGAGATGAAGCGTGATAAGATTGGGCAAGCGATTAGTATCGTATTAGCGCCGCATTATTCTACATTTAGCATTAAAGCGTATAATGACCGTGCTATTCGTCTTTCAAAAGAAATCGGTGGTCCTGTTATTGAACCAATTGAACAATGGTATGATGAACCGAAATTTATTTCGTATTGGGCAGACCAAATAAAAGAAACGTTTAAAGAAATTGATGATAAAGAGAAAGCAGTCGTAATTTTTTCAGCACATAGTTTGCCAGAAAAAATTATTGCAGCAGGAGACCCATATGTAGAACAACTAAAGCATACGGCAGATTTAATTGCAGAAGCTGCAAATATTCAAAACTATACAATCGGTTGGCAAAGTGCTGGGAATACTCCAGATCCGTGGATTGGTCCAGATGTGCAAGATTTAACGAAAGATTTATATGAAGAGCATGGGTACGAATATTTCATATATTGCCCAGTTGGTTTTGTAGCGGAGCATTTAGAAGTTTTATATGACAACGATTATGAATGTAAAGTTGTAACGGATGAATTAAATGCCAAATATTTTAGACCAAATATGCCGAATGCGCAATCGGCATTTATCGACTGTTTGGCTGAAATTGTTTCCAAAAAAGTGAAGGAAATAGTTGACAAAGATTTAGTTTTGAATAATAATTAATTTATAATAATTTTAAACAAATAATAATTACTATGAAAGAAAAAGGAGGATCCCCCTAGATGAATCCAAATAATCGCTTAACAACAAACCAAGGTGCTCCAGTTGGAGACAACCAAAATTCTCGTACAGCTGGTCGTCGTGGACCGGTATTATTAGAAGACTATCATTTAGTAGAAAAACTTGCACACTTTGATCGTGAACGTATTCCGGAGCGTGTTGTACATGCACGTGGTGCAGGTGCTCACGGTGTATTCGTAACGAAAAATAGTATGAAGCCATATACGAAAGCTGCATTTTTACAAAATGAAGGAACTGAAACACCTGTATTTGTTCGTTTTTCAACGGTTATTCATGGTCAAGGTTCTCCTGAAACAGCACGTGACCCACGTGGGTTCGCTGTTAAATTTTATACAGAAGAAGGAAACTACGATATCGTAGGTAATCATTTACCAGTTTTCTTCATTCGTGATGCAATTAAATTCCCTGATATGGTACATTCTTTAAAACCAGCACCTGATACGAATATTCAAACGCCAGATCGTTACTGGGATTTCATGACGTTAAGTCCGGAATCTACACATATGATGACATGGGTATTTTCTGATTACGGTACACCAGCAAGTTATCGTGAAATGGAAGGTTTCGGCGTCCATTCATTTAAATGGATTAATGAAGAAGGTAAAATTGTTTATATTAAATACCACTGGAAACCACAGCAAGGTGTACGTAACTTAAATGCGAAAGAAGTGCAAGAGGTACAAGGGAAAGACTTCAATCATGCTACTCGTGACTTGTTCGACGCGATCGAAAAAGGAAATCACCCGAAATGGGATTTACACGTACAAGTTATGCAATTAGATGAAATGGATTCTTTAGACTTTGATCCATTAGATCCAACGAAAGTATGGCCAGAAGATCGCTTCCCGTTAATTGAAGTAGGGACAATGACATTAAATCGTAATCCGAAAAACTTCTTTGCAGAAGTAGAACAAGTAGCGTTCTCTCCAAGTGCAACTGTAAATGGTATTGAGCCATCGGAAGATAAATTATTACAAGGTCGTTTATTCTCTTACCCAGATACACAACGTTATCGTCTTGGTGCAAATTACTTGCAAATTCCTGTAAACTGCCCATACGCAGCTGTTCATAATCAACAACGTGATGGTGCGATGCAAGTGAATCAAAACCCATCTACAATCAACTATGAACCTAGTCGTCATGCTGAAAATCCAGTTGAAGACAAAGCTTACCGCGATTCAACTATGAAAGTAGAAGGCTATGTATCTCGTGAAAAAATTGAGAAACCAAATGACTTCAAACAAGCAGGTGAGCGTTACCGTTCATTCTCTAAAGAAGAGCAAGATAACTTAATTGCAAACTTAACAAATGATCTAAAAGACGTAAATGAACGCACAAAATTATTAGCTGTTTGTAACTTCTTCCGTGCAGATCAAGAATACGGTATGCGTTTAGCGCAGGCATTAAATGTTGATATTACGCAATATGTAGGAAATGCTCCGAAATAAATAGGAAAAGACGACCGGGCTTCGGTCGTCTTTTTTGTGTGTAAATTTATGCCGGGGTATTTTTCATCTTCTTCATGTCGGAATTTGTTGGTAAATTGATATGTTGTGTCGAACCGTTGATATATTGAAAGAAACAATCGATATATTTGAAAAATCGTTGATATATCCAAAAAAACGTTGATATATTTACAGTTATACTAGGTGGGGTATGTTGCCTCGTGCGCAAAAAAAGGGATGCAATCTATTAGTAATAGATTGCATCCCTTTTTAGTTTGCTCGTTCTGCATGTTCATAAGCCTTCTCACCATGCATTGAAATATCAAGACCCATGTGTTCTTCGTGTTCATCTACTCGAACAGGGAGGAAGAAGTTGATCGCTTTAATAATGGCATACGTCATGATGATTGTGAATGCATATGTTGCGCCAATCGCTATAAGTTGTTTAAACAGTAACGCGGCGTTTCCGTAAAACAATCCGTTCGCACCATCCCCGTTTACGGTAGTAGTTGCAAATAGTCCTGTTGCAATACCGCCCCAAGTTCCTCCGATGCCGTGGCATCCAAAGGCATCAAGTGTATCGTCATACCCAAATTTTGTTTTTAAGAAGAAAACGGCGCCGAAGCATAATATGCCACCAATTGCTCCGATAAGAAGGGCGGAGAAAGGTGTAACGAACCCGCAAGCTGGTGTAATAGCGACTAGACCGGAAACAACTCCGCAAGCAGCTCCCATCGCGGTCGGTTTTGATTGGAAGAACCATTCAGAAAGCATCCAAGTTAGAGCGGAGGCAGCAGCGGCTATATTTGTATTAATAAATGCAGTTAAAGCTACGTCGTTTAAGGATAATGCGCTGCCGACGTTAAAACCGAACCAGCCAAACCATAATAAGCCTGCGCCTAACATTGTAAATGGCAAATGGTGGGGAGAAGAACCATTTATGTTTTTTCGTTTTCCAAGGAAAATAGCTAATACAAGACCAGCAACTCCGGAAGTGATGTGAACGACGTTTCCGCCAGCGAAGTCTAGTGCACCAAGTTCCCTTAGCCACCCGCCGACGCCCCATACCCAATGAGCGACAGGATTGTAAACGATCGTTGTCCATAGAAGGATAAAAATAAGAAAGGCAGAAAATCGCATTCTTTCAGCGAATGCACCTGAAATTAAAGCAGGAGTTAAAATGGCGAACATGAGTTGAAACATCATGAATAAATTGTGAGGAATAGTAGATGAGTAGTCTGGATTTGGTGCGTAGGTAACTCCGTTTAGACCGAACCAATCAAGTGTACCGATAAGCCCGTGCCAATCTGGTCCGAATGATAAAGAATAGCCGATAACAATCCATTGAATCGAAACGATAGCCATTGCGCTATAACTATGCATCGTTGTGCTGAGTACATTTTTGCTGCGAACCATACCTCCATAAAAAAGTGCCAATCCTGGTGTCATCAACATGACCATTACTGTCGTCACAAACATAAAAACTGTATCTCCCATATCCATGATCTCTCCTCCTGTAATGTTAGAAAAAATAACATCTATTTGTTATGTTTCATATCATATTCGAAATTAAACTAAAAATCAACTAAAAATTCAGAAAATTATATGCATGATGTCATAAAACCTAACATGAATTATTTTGTGAGGATTAAAATCGACATATGCGTTTCATTCAGATAATTGGTATAATATTCTTACAATTAAAAAGCTTGGGGGATGCGTGTGGGAAAAATACGGACTAGGAAACTATTCATTTGTTTTTGCTTAGCTGTTGTTTTGTTTGTACCAATACATACTTTTGCAGACGAAAAAAGAGAGTGGCGAGATGAAGTTATATACTCCATTATGATTGATCGCTTCAATAATGGAGAACCGAAAAATGACAAACAGTTAGAAGTTGGTAATTTAGAAGGGTATCAAGGAGGGGATATAAGAGGAATTATAAAAAGGTTGGATTACATAAAAGAAATGGGTTTTACTACCGTTATGCTTTCGCCACTTTTTGAAAGTGGAAAGTACGATGGATTAGACGTGCGAAATTTTAAAAAGGTAAATGAACATTTCGGGACAGACAATGATGTGAAAGAACTTGTAAAAGAAGTTCATGCAAAAGGAATGAAAGTTGTATTTCAATTTCCACTTGGAGAAAACGAACAACAGGTAATTGACGCAATGAAATGGTGGATAAAAGAAGTTGATTTAGACGGAAGTTATGTTATACATAGTGAAAAAAAGCCGCGTTCCTTTTGGGATAACGCGCAAAAAGATATGCAAGTGATAAAGAAAGATTTTCGTATTATGACAAAGGAGGATAGCGAATACAACGAAAAAATAGTAGAATCGTTTTCTAAAGCAGATGTATCGGTGAAATCGTTATACGATGTGAGTAAAAAAGAAGGGGAATTTGTTACGTTTTTAGATGATCAAGAAACAAAAAGATATGCGCGTATTGCAAAAGAAAATATGTATTATCCGCCATCACGTTTAAAACTGGCGCTTACATATTTGTTAACATCACCTGGAATTCCGAATTTTTATTACGGAACTGAAATTGCATTAGATGGAGGAAGTGTACCCGATAATAGACGATTAATGGATTTTAAGTCAGACGAAAAATTTATGCAGCACATAACAAAACTAGGTGAACTTAGACAGGCGAGACCGTCTTTACGACGCGGTACGTTTGAGCTACTGTATGATAAGAGCGGTATGAGCATACTAAAACGAAAATATAAAAATGAAGTAACTTTAGTAGCAATTAATAATACGAAAGAAACACAAAAAGTCTCCTTACCTGCAAGTATGATTGGTGAAAAACAAGAGTTAAGAGGATTGTTAGAGGATGAAATTATAAGAGAGGAAGATGGGGAATTTTATCTCGTTTTAAAGCGTGAAGAATCAAACGTGTATAAAGTTAACGGAGAAACAGGTGTGAATTGGTTATTTATCTCCTTAATCGTTGGGGTGAATGTATTATTTATTGCGTTTTTAATTGCAGTTAAAAGGAAGCGTAGATAAGATGAGAAGTTGCTGGCTCTATGTTCATGTCTTCTTATTGTATATGTAAGTTTGTTCGGTGGCGCGATAGTGTTTATTCTGTTGATATGAAATTTCTTAAGAGAAACGATGTGAGAATGAAAACGTCCCTAGTGAGAGGAGGGCCAGGTTAGGAAGAGGATTTTCTTCCTAACCTGTTTTTTGTGTTAGCACCGATAGGGAAGAATCTTTGAAAAATCAATAATTGCAACTATATTAATTTTACATTACATTAAAAGTTAGAGAATACTCTTATACTAATACAGTGCTAAATAGTAGGTGGGAAAATGGAGTTTTACGATTTGGGTATTACCATTAAAGAGCTTAGAATTAAAAAAAATATATCACAATCCGAATTATGTCATGGAATATGTTCGCAAAGTCAAATTAGCAAAATAGAAAAAGGTGTGATTTATCCATCTAGTATATTGTTATATCAATTATCAGAAAGACTTGGTATTGACCCAAATAATATATTTGCATTAACTCAAAACAAAAAACTAAAATATGTAGAAAATGTAAAATGCGTAATAAAAGATTGCTTAAAGCAAAAACAATACAAAGAACTTTATGAAATAGTGAAAAAAGAGAAAAACGAAAATAACTTCCAATCAACAGAAGATAAACAATTTTTAATATGGCATGAAGCGATTGCTATATTTACGGTGGATAAATCAATAAAAACTGCTTTAGATTTTTTAAATAATGCATTAAAATTAACTGTAACTAATTCAGATTTTTTATCAGAAAGAGAAATAGATATTATGCAGACAATTGCTATATTCCATGGGGAAAATAAAGAATATGAAAAAAGTATTAATATATTAAGAAGGTGTTTAACTAATTTTAATAAGTTAGATTTTCCTAGAGATAAAGAAATTAAATTGAAAATTATTTTTAATTTAGCAAAAATTTTAGGTCATGCAAATCAACATGAAGAGGCAGTAAAATACAATGATATGGGTATCAAACTAGCTATTAATCTAAATACTTTATATTTACTAGGTGAATTATACTATGGAAAAGCTTGGAATTTATTGAAACTTAAACAACCTAATGAAGAAGATGTTGCAAATAACATGAAAAAAGCATTATTTATATTTGAACTAACAGAAAAAGAAAATCTGATAAAAATGGTTAAAGAAAAATATTTTGAAAACCAAACTGAAAAAAGTCACTCATAATTCATTTGGAAATCACTTGAAATATAATAAAACCTACAGGGAAAATCCCTGTAGGTTCTAAACTTATAAACTTTCTTCTAAAATATTAGTGTTTAATATAAATTTTTGAATAAGAGTTTACTTAGTGTACTTTTTATTTTGAAGTCTGCATCTTTATTAACCATTTATGCTTCTTTTTAACTCCATCCAAATATAATTAAAATTAAGATGGTTCAAGTCGGAGGAAGGCGCTTTGAGGTGTCTTTTTTTATGACTTTTATCATTAACTATTTAATGTTTTTTTAAATGATTACATGACATAGTTTTTTTGTACCAAGCTTTGTTGATACAGTTAGACTTATCCGTTAGTGAATTTGCATTATTAGAACATCCTACAGTATTTAGGGAGAATGTGGCCAATAAAAACCATAATATTAATTTCTTCATATAACCACTTCTAACTCTTTTTTAATTAACATTTTTTAAGTTCCTTATTAATTTTACATTACATTAAAGGTTGGGAAATATTCTTATACTCATAAATTGTTACGTTTTGACGGGGAGAGGAATTATGAGTTACAGCGATTTTTAAGATGACTTTGGTCTAGGATGTAGTTACTAAGAAAAGTAATTCAAATCGAAGGGAAAACGTCTTAAGGTGTCTTTTCCTTATTTTCAATTTACTTAGCGATTTTTACCACACATACCCTTTTTCTATAGTTTGTTCTCGTAATATTGTCTCTACAAGACAAAAAAGAAAACTCCTCTAATTAAGAGGAGTTTTCTTTTTAGCGGTAGTTAATGAACTGTACGTCGATTGGTAAATCAGCGCTACGAACAGCTGCGATTACTGCTTGTAAGTCATCACGGCTTTTTGCTGTAACACGTACTTGATCATCTTGTACTTGTGTTTTTACTTTTAATTTCATTTCTTTAATGATGTTGTTAATTTTTTTCGCGTTATCTTTATCGATACCTTGTTGAAGTGTTGCGCGTTGGCGAACAGTGTTGCCAGTTGCAGCTTCAACTTTTCCGTAATCTAAGTTCTTAATTGGAACGTTACGTTTTACAAGTTTAGAGATAAGAACGTCTTTTACTTGCTCTAATTTAAACTCGTCATCAGAAGTTAAAACAAGTACTTCTTTTTCTAATTTAATATCACTTTTACTTCCTTTAAAGTCATATCGGTTTTGGATTTCTTTTAATGCGATATTAATTGCGTTTGTTACTTCAGGTAATTCTACTTTCGAAACGATGTCAAAAGAACTATCTTTTGCCATAGTTAGCACCTCCAAATAAATTTCTAATCTTGTTATGTACTGTACATACTAAAGTATAGCTGAAAACGAGTCTAGACTTAAGTGTTTTCGTACTTATATTCATGTAACCTCATTTTATTATAGTGAATTTTGGGCAGTTGGACAAATATAGGAAAAATCATGTTATAATTAACTTTTGTTTGGAATGATAAAAAAGATAATTTTATATATATAGAAGGGAATTAAAAAATATGTATTTGCAAATAGGATCGATTGAACAGGTAACTGTTTTACGCGAAACGGAAATCGGATATATGGTTGGGAATGAAGAAGAAGAAATTTTCCTACATAAAAACGAAGTAGCTGGAGAAATTGAAGAAGGCGATACGATTGATGTATTCTTATACCTTGATCACCAAAATCGTATTTCAGCAACAATGAAGGAACCAATTATTACAACTTATGATTGGAACTGGGTAAAGGTTGTAGAAGTTATTCCTAGTTTAGGTGTGTTTGTTGATATTGGTGTGTCAAAAGATATACTAATTCCAGCTGATGAGTTCCCGATTTATATGCCAGTATGGCCAGAAGTAGGCGACGAATTATATTGTACGTTAAAATTAACGAATCGTGATCGTTTAATTGCTCTTCCGGCAAGAGACAGTGATATGCAAGAAATTATCGTAGATGCAACGCCATCTATGCGTAATAAAAACGTAAATGGACGTGTATATCGTTCACTTCAAGTTGGTTCATTCATACTAACGGATGAGCATTTCCGTGCCTTCTTACACCATACAGAAAGAAAAGAACAAGTCCGCATCGGTCAGCGTGTAACAGGACGTATTATTGACGTAAAAGATGACGGTACAATTAACATTTCACTTCTTCCTCGTAAAGAAGAAGGAATGGAAGACGATGCTGCAGTAATTTATGCATATATGGAAGAACGAGGCGGAGCAATGCCGTTTTGGGATAAGAGCCATCCAGAAGATATTAAAGAACGCTTTAACATGAGTAAAGCTGCATTTAAGCGTGCACTTGGTAAGTTGATGAAAGAAGAAAAGGTTTACCAAGAAGAAGGTTGGACTTACTTTAAGAAATAAGATGAAAGATTAAAAAGCGCACCCTTATCTAAAAAGATAAGGGTGTGCTTTTTTTAATTTCCTTGCGGAGAAACAAGAGTAAACGTATCTTTCAAATCACTATCATTTATTTTAATATTTGCCTTTTTTAATTCCTCTTGTAACAATTTTTTGCTGAATATAGAATCAGCAGTACGTTCTTCCTCTAAGTTTTTGCGAATAGAGTTTTTTACTTCATCGTAAGGTTTTAAATCTTTTTTATCAGTTAATTTAATAACGTGATAACCGTTTGATGATTTTACGGGGTTGCTAATTTGTCCAACATTTAGTTTGTAGGCAGCCGTTTCGAATTCAGGAGCCATTGTACCTGAATTGAAGTATCCAAGGTCTCCGCCTTTATCTTTTGATAGTAGATCTTGTGATTCTTGTTTTGCTAATTCTTCAAATGAAGCACCAGCATCTAGTTTACTCTTTATTTCTTTCGCTTCATTTTCGTCACTTACTAAAATGTGACTCGCTTTAATTTCTGGCTTATAGTGGTCTTTTACATCTTTCTCTGTAATGCTTTTCTTAATCGCTTCATTCATAGCAAGTTTGAACTTAATTTGATTTTTAAAATCCTCTTCATCTTTTAAACCATTATTTTCTAATACTTTTTTGAATTGATCTCCATATTGTTTTTTTACTTTTTCTACTTCTTTATTTACCTCTTCATCAGATACTTTATATTTTTTTGTGATGACGTCTTGTGCCATCATTTCGTATAGCATGTCTTTTCCGTAACGATCTTTCAATTGTTTTTCGAAGTTATCCTTTGTAATGGTCGAGTCTGTTGCTGTAGCGACTGTAGCTGAGCCGTTTTTTTGTCCGCAAGCAGATAACATCAATATACTTATTAGTGCAGTAATAATGAAAATATGTTTCCCTCTCATGCCAACACCTCATCCGAATATGTTATCGCTATTGTAGAATATAGAAGTGAACATGAAGTGAATTTTTAATGTTTTTTTCCTTTAAAATGTAAAAAAGTACATCAACATAATTGTTGATGTACGATGGAATCAAAGGTGATCGGTCTTTTTAGAGTATGCACGTTTACCTTGCTGAATATTTTTTTGTTCTTGCTCATTTTTTTGTGTGCGTTTTGCGTTATTATCGCGTGCTTTTTTGTCGTTATCACTCGTATGTGGCATATGTATCAACTCCATTTCTAAACGTTGTACGTTTATCATTTCCTTTTTCGTAAAGACTATGTATAGCGGTGCATTTATGAAGGGTAAAGGTGGATTCCAAATGGATTTGAAGTTGAATTATACTGAACTTATAAAGAAGTTAATCGTTGTAATCATCGCAGGTTTATTAAACGCGATTGGGATGAATTTATTTTTAACGCCAGCAAAAGTGTATGCGAGCGGCTTTGCTGGATTGTCTCAATTATTATCACAAATATTAGGTGATTTTTTATCGATTCACATATCTACGGGAGTATTGTTTAGCTTATTTAATATTCCTGTCGTTATTTTAGCGTGGAAAAAGGTTGGAAAGGCCTTCACCTTTTTCAGTTTTCTTTGTGTTATATTTATGACTCTGTTTCTAGAAATTATCCCTGTTAGAGCGGTTTCGAATGATATCATATTAAATGCGATTTTTGGCGGAATTATTTCGGCAATTGGAGTAGGGATTGCTTTAAAGTGGGGTGCTTCTACAGGCGGATTAGATATTATTGCCATGATTTTATCAAAAATAAAAGATAAGCCTGTCGGTACATACTTTTTCTTTTTTAATGCAATTATCATTATCGCTGCTGGCTATGTATATGGATGGGAAAAAGCGTTGTATACGCTAGTGACTTTATATGTGTCAACGAGAATTATTGATGCAATTCATACTCGTCATGTAAAGATTACAGCATTAATTGTTACGAAGAATGGGGCAGACGTAAGAAAGGCGATTCACTCGCGATTAGTAAGAGGGATTACAACGATACCAGCAACAGGTGCTTATACGAATGAAAATAAAGAAATGTTAATGATGGTTATTACCCGTTACGAGTTATACGAATTAGAGAGGATTATTAAACAAGTGGACCCAGGTGCATTTACAAATATACTGCAAACAGTTGGGGTGTTCGGATTGTTTCGGAAAGATTAAAGAGGACCAAAGTTGGTCCTCTTTTTTAATGTAAATTCGTAATGTTTTGCAATTGCTCTTGCATTTCACGGAGCTGAACTTTTTCAGCAGTTGAAGAGTTTGCGTAAGCGGATTGCAAAGCATTTTTTGCTCTATACACGAGATCTTGTTGCTCAGTACCGCTTGAACAAGATACGGCATTTTCAACAGCATCTCTAGCTTGTTGGAATAGTAAGTTCCCCATTTAAACCCCTCCAAAAGAAGAGTTACTTCTTGCTTTTTCTGCCTCAGCTAATGTACCTCTGTACGGGAATCTTGCATCATGCTTCATAACAGCATCGGCTCCTTGTTGGATAAAACGTTTTGATTTGTTCTTTTTACCCATTCGAAAAACCCCCTTTATTTAGCTGAAAACAATCGACGCGATGTCTCATGCGTCTACTTATAGTATGGACATTTGGCAGGAAACTATAAGTAGGGAATTTTTAGATTACAACCCAAGAACCTCTTCTAAATATAAAGCAATACCATCTTCTTCGTTCGTTAACGTCGTATGGTTTGCGAGTGATTTTAATTCAGGGATGGCATTTCCCATTGCAATGCCGTGACCAGCAAATTCAATCATTTCAAAATCATTATCTTCATCACCGAAAGCGATAATTCGCTCTTGTGGAATGTTGTAATGACTAGAGATTTTTTGTAATCCAACTGCTTTATTTAATCCACTTTTCACAATTTCAATAATCGGCCAAGGTGCGCCCCATTTTCTATGGTCGATTACTTCCGCATGCATATCCGTTAAATGTTGACGAATTGCAGTGGAATGCTCGTCATGTGCATCAATTAATAAGCAAGTTGGATGATCGTTTAAAATATTTAATAAGTCTCCCGTAAAAATCTTAGGAGAGCCGAATTCGAAAATATGTTTTTTATCTTCATCAATTTCACGAACATACACATCGTCCATTACTTCCGCGTATATATTTTTTACGCCGAAATCAAAGCAAGCTCGTACAATTTCTTGCGCTGTTGCTAGCTCAAGAGGAGAGTGGTGTGTTCCCCAGCTTGAATCAAGAGGATGATGTACGTAAGCACCGTTAAAGTTTACGATAGGTGTGTTAAGAGCAAGTTCTTTATAGTAATCATAACTAGCACGGAATGGACGTCCTGTTGAAATAACAACAATATGTCCCTGTTCCTTTGCTTTTGCAATTGTATGTTTCGTTCGAGTGGAAATTATTTTGTTGTCTGTTAATAAAGTACCGTCTAAGTCTAATGCGATTAAATGTTGTTTGTTCATAATTTCACCTCTTATAATAATTTTTTTGTATCTATCTGTATTTCCGTTTTTAATATGCAGAAATAAGAGGTTAGACTTGGTGAAATCACCATAGATGGAAATTTCACTATATATCCATCTTACGTCTCAAAGTGCTGTGGTGTCTACTATTTATCGTTGGAAATCAAGAGAAGTCAACATCTTTTTAGAAAGTTCAAACAATGTTTCTTTCATTATGTACAAATTGTGAAAAGGGTTACATTGCTCGTATAATGAGGCATATAATGAATATGTAATCTTCTCGTATATGTTTGACTCTCCTTTGAAACTAGCCTAGAGTAGGTTGGTTTCTTTTTTTCTACAAGTAGGAAAGAAATCCCTGCTTACGCTCGTGTCATTCATATATATGTACAAGAATGAGATGTAGTACTGTTTCCTAAACATGACAGAAAAGCTTTCTTTTAAAATGGATATACTAATGAGGCAAGACGTCATGGAAGGAGAATGAAGATGGGACAAAATCGCAGGTTTCGTTCTGGACAAAAAGCGCCGAATGATGGCATTTACGTAGAAATTGGTGAAACGGGAAGTATGGTGAAAGATCCGCAAATGGTGAAATTAACTGCCGGTGAAAAGTTTCCGGATAACACGAATCATAACCGCCAGTGGACATATAAAAGAAAACCGTAACAGGAGCCGCAATCGTTATTGCGGCTTTTTTGTCGCCACACATTGTAATTTCATTTACCGTATTTTTTTAGCAGTATAATGAATGCTCTCTTTTTCTTTTTCCAATAATAAGTTTGAAAATACATAATCAAAATTATTGTATAAAAAAGTCAGTTGGCGTATAATCAAATCAAAGGTCAAAGAAAGTCAAACTTTTGGAGGGCTGTAAAGATGGACTTAAATCAAATGACAACAAAAACACAAGAGGCGATTATGAGTGCCCAATCTTTAGCGGTATCTCATCATCACCAAGAGGTGGATACTGTTCATCTATTACTTGCATTATTAGAAGAGCAAGATGGATTAGCAGTACGTATATTTCAAAAAATGAATGTTGATATAGAAGCAATAAAGCAAGGTGCAGAAAGTTTAATTAAAAAGAAACCTTCTGTAACGGGGAGCGGTGCAGAAGTTGGAAAACTGTATGTAACGAGCGCTCTGCAACAACTGCTTGTAAGAGCAGGGAAAGAGGCAGAAAAACTGCAGGATGATTATATTTCAGTAGAACATGTATTGCTTGCTTTTTCTGAAGAAAAAGGCGATATAAATCAATTATTTACAAGATTGCATATTACGAAAGATAACTTATTACAGTCTTTAATGACAGTTCGGGGGAATCAAAGAGTGACTAGTCAAAATCCAGAAGCAACTTATGAGGCGTTAGAAAAATATGGTCGTGATTTAGTAGCGGAAGTGAGAGCAGGGAAAATTGATCCTGTAATCGGACGGGATAGTGAAATTCGACGTGTAATCCGTATTCTTTCACGTAAAACGAAAAACAATCCTGTTTTAATTGGGGAGCCAGGTGTTGGTAAAACAGCAATCGTTGAAGGGCTAGCACAGCGTATTGTGAAAAAGGATGTACCTGAAGGATTGAAAGATAGAACGATTTTTGCGTTAGATATGAGTGCGCTCGTAGCTGGTGCGAAATTCCGTGGTGAGTTCGAAGAGCGTCTGCAGGCTGTATTAAATGAAATAAAAAAGAGTGAAGGACGCATTTTATTATTCATTGATGAACTTCATACAATAGTTGGAGCTGGTAAAACAGAAGGTGCGATGGATGCAGGAAATATGTTAAAACCGATGCTTGCGCGTGGTGAACTGCATTGTATTGGAGCGACGACGCTCGATGAATATCGCAAATATATTGAAAAAGATCCAGCGTTAGAAAGACGTTTCCAACAAGTATTAGCAGAAGAACCAACTGTTGAAGATACAATCTCAATTTTACGTGGATTAAAAGAACGCTTTGAAATTTATCACGGTGTAAATATTCATGACCGTGCGATTGTAGCAGCATCAGTTTTATCAGATCGATATATTTCAGATCGCTTCTTACCTGATAAAGCGATTGACCTTGTTGACGAAGCGTGTGCAACAATTCGTACAGAAATCGATTCTATGCCAACAGAATTAGATGAAGTAACGCGCCGCATTATGCAGCTGGAAATTGAAGAAGCGGCTCTTGGAAAAGAAACGGATCGTGGTAGCCAAGAGCGTCTAAAAACATTGCAACATGAATTATCGGATTTAAAAGAAGTTGCAAGTGGTATGAGAGCGAAATGGGAGAAAGAAAAAGAAGACATTCACAAAGTTCGTGACTTACGTGAACATTTAGAACGTCTGCGCCGTGAATTAGAAGAAGCAGAAGGTAATTACGATTTAAATAAAGCAGCCGAACTTCGTCACGGGAAAATTCCAGCAATTGAAAAAGAGTTAAAAGAAGCGGAAGAAATGGGTGCGCATAATAAACAAGAAAATCGTTTATTACGTGAGGAAGTAAGTGAAGAAGAAATTGCAGATATTGTTTCACGCTGGACTGGTATTCCTGTTGCTAAACTTGTTGAAGGCGAACGCGAGAAATTATTACGCTTAGAGCAAATCTTATCAGAGCGTGTCATTGGACAAGAGGAAGCAGTAAGCTTAGTGTCAGACGCGGTTCTTCGTGCTCGCGCTGGTATTAAAGATCCGAACCGCCCGATTGGTTCTTTCATCTTCTTAGGACCAACAGGTGTTGGTAAAACAGAACTTGCAAAAACGTTAGCACAGTCTTTATTCGATAGTGAAGAGCAAATGATTCGCATTGACATGTCTGAGTATATGGAGAAACACGCAGTGTCACGCTTAATTGGTGCACCTCCTGGATATGTAGGATATGAAGAAGGTGGTCAATTAACAGAAGCGGTAAGACGTAAACCATATTCCGTTGTTTTATTAGATGAAATTGAAAAAGCACATCCAGAAGTATTCAACATTTTATTACAAATGTTAGATGATGGACGCATTACAGATTCGCAAGGTCGTACAGTGGACTTTAAAAATACAGTTATTATTATGACTTCAAATATTGGATCTGCTCATTTACTAGATGGATTAGAAGAAGATGGTTCGATTAAAGAGGAATCAAGAGACCTTGTAATGGGGCAATTAAGAGGACATTTCCGCCCTGAATTTTTAAACCGTGTTGATGAAATTATTTTATTCAAACCTCTTACAACGAATGAAATTAAAGGCATTGTTGATAAAATTGTAAAAGAACTACAAGGTCGTCTAGCTGACCGTCACATTACAGTAGAATTAACAGATGCAGCAAAAGAATTTGTTGTAGAAGCTGGTTTCGACCCAATGTACGGAGCTCGTCCATTAAAACGATACGTACAACGTCAAGTGGAAACGAAATTAGCACGAGAATTAATTGCAGGAACAATTACTGACAATAGTCACGTAGTTGTTGATGTAGAAAATAACGAACTAGTCGTTCATGTGAAATAAAAATAAAAAAGAGTTCGGATAAAATCCGGACTCTTTTTTTAGTGTTGTTCTACTGGCTCGTTTGGAATTGCAGCTGAAATTGCTAGTACTAACACAGCAAGAACAACTGAGAAAATAGACGCTTGGTTAAAGTCGTATGTACCGCCAGTCATAGAGCCGATTACATAGCTCATCATATGTACAAGTAAGAACGACCAAATTAATGCCCAAATGAAACGCATATTTTACACCTCTATTCGTTCAATCTGTCCTTATTGTAACACAATTGAAAAAAGAATATAGAAAAATATTTGTAGATTTTTCAACGCAAATTTGCATTCCGTTCATACATTATAAAAGAGTGGTTTTATATGTTTAGAAAATAAGGCGGGGGAAAAATGAGTATTACGGAACGTTTTTTTTACTTAGAAAAAGAACCATGTGTCATTTATTTACCGGAGAAGCCAAATGGATTTTCTGTTATGCTCCTCGGTGATTATAACTACTTTATTGAGAATGGTACAAGTTTATGGACACAGCATGCGGGTAGATCTTATTTTTTACATGGCCTTATTGAGCAAGGCTACACGGTCTTTTCTTCTAATTTATACGGAAGACATTGGGGAAACGACCAATCTGTTCGTCTAGCAAAACGTTTATATGACGTTGTGTTGAGAAAAGAGACATTGAATGCGAAAATGCACATTATGGCAGATGGTATGGGAGCACTTGTAGCACTCGAAATGATGAACAAATACCCTGAGTGTATACGCTCTGTCATTATGTTAAATCCGTGTTTAGATTTACCAGAATATGTGGAGTTTGAAAAAGAGCATAAGTTTTTTTACAAGAGACTCGTGAAGGAATTAAGTTTGGCGTATGATGCCAAAGAAGAAGAATTAGAATCAAAAATAAATAAGAAATCATTTACGCTTCTTCCATCTTGTGTACCGGTCAAAGTTTTCGTATCAACCCAAGAAAAAAGAGGAAGAAAACAGCAATTGCGTAAATATGAGAAAATGAGGCAATTCAATCAATGTGATACTTCTGTCTTGTTCCATCTGCAAGATGTGAAATATAAAATGGTTAGGCAAACGACCGATTTCTTTAAAAAATATGAAGAAGAATTGTGAAGCTCCCATATACATAAATGAGGAGCTATTTGTTTCAGAGGGAAAGGGTTGGTGGTATGGAACGCGTGCTGATAATAGGTGCACTTACGTTTGTAGGTTATCACCTTGTAAATAAAATGATTGAAGAAGAAGTGGAAGTATATGGTCTTGATTTTGATGAATTCGATAGTATGACCAAAATTAATGAAGAGAAGTTATTATTAATTGGGCGAAATGCATTATTTACGTATTATTCGATAAGAGATGAAGATGGATGGAGATCAGTAGAGGAAGAGAGCTTCGATACTGTTTACTTTTGCTTATATGAGCCAAATCAGCAAAGTGGATTTCGGAATGAAAGAGTCATATTACAATATTTAAAGCGAATCATAAGAATGTGTGAAGAACAAAAAGTGAAGTTAAATTTAATTTCTTCTATTGAAGTAGGTAGTACAGATGAATCAGAAAATAAGCGCCTATTTTTGAAAGTAGAAGAAGGATTGAAGAAAGGGAATTTACAATATAGTGTATTTCGAGTTCCTACATTATATGGACCGTGGCAACCATCTTTTATGATGTATCATCAGCTCATTTTATCAGAATTAGACGAGAAAGAGTGCCGTTGTACGAGTGAGGAAAAAGGAAGTGATTTACTTTACATTGAAGATGTATGTGAATACTTATGGGAACATGGAACGAGCGGGGCGCATCTTGGTATATACAATTTACTTAGTGGTAAACAGTCATTATGGGAAAAAGGTATGAATCTTTTACGCGCGGATGATAAAGTAAATCAAAATAATAACGAAGTAAGAGATGAGGCTATCGAAGTAATTTCGATAAAAAGAAATACTCCGTTAGAATATGGTTTAAATAAGCAACTGGCACACATGAAAAAATATAAAGAGTTATACGAAGAGTAGCACGCGTGTTACACTATTGTATGTGAAAGTTTTAATGGAGAGGAAGAGCATAATATGAACGAAAAAAGCATGCAGTTTTTACAAATCGCAATGAAGCATTTACCGGAAGCAAAGGCAATTTTAGATGATAATGGAATTGCACTTGATATGGAGAAAGCACAGCCGGTGTTAGAGTTGTTAATGAAAGTTATGAATGAAGCTTATGAGCTTGGGAAAGCAGATAAAGAATAAAAAGCATCTTTTTAAGATGGAAGAGAGGCCCGAACCGTGGGTAGAAGCGGTCAGGGCCTTTTTTATTCTCGCCTGGGGGAAAATCAGAGATATGAAGAGTATAAAGGAAAAGTGGTGAGGAGAACTCTTTAGTTTAGAAGGAAAGCAGATAAAGAATAAAAAGCATCTTTTTAAGATGGA
>NZ_CP016285.1:1108364-1144755 GCF_001679765.1 Bacillus sp. B25(2016b)
GGAAAGCAGATAAAGAATAAAAAGCATCTTTTTAAGATGGAAGAGAGGCCCGAACCGTGAATAGAAGCGGTTTGAGTCTTTTTATATTTGAGAGGTATGTTTCTGTTTCTTTTAATGAAAAATAACGTGAATAATGCGTTAGCTTTCTGTTTTATGCGAAATATATTCTAGACAAAAATACATTTATGTTTTAAAATTAGTACCAAGTCATAATAATTGATATAAAACGGAGGGCTGCGATGTGAACGTGGGCATTTTAGGGATCGGAAGATATGTGCCAGAAAAAGTAGTCACAAATCACGATTTAGAGAAAATAATGGAAACATCCGATGAATGGATTCGTACGAGAACGGGAATTGCAGAAAGACGCATTGCCGATGATACAATAGATACTTCATATATGGCCGTAGAGGCTTCTAAAAAAGCACTTGAAGATGCAGGAATTAACGGAGAGGATATCGACCTTATTTTAGTAGCAACAGTAACACCAGATCGTGCTTTTCCAGCAGTTGCTTGTGTAATTCAAGAAGCGATTGGAGCGAAACAGGCAGCTGCAATGGATGTAGGTGCAGCATGTGCTGGTTTTATGTACGGAATGATTACAGCGCAGCAATTTATTCAAACGGGAACTTATAAAAATGTATTAGTAGTTGGTAGTGATAAACTATCTAAAATTGTAGACTGGAACGATCGAAATACAGCAGTATTATTTGGAGACGGAGCCGGTGCTATCGTAATGGGAGCTGTTTCAGAAGGTAAAGGTGTTCTATCTTTTGAATTAGGAGCAGACGGAAGTGGCGGCAAGCATCTTTATCAAGACGAGTATGTTATGATGAATGGCAGAGAAGTGTTTAAATTTGCCGTTCGTCAACTTGGTGATTCTTGTCTTCGCGTTTTAGATAAAGCTGGTCTTACGAAAGAAGATGTGGATTTCTTAGTACCGCATCAAGCAAACATTCGTATTATGGAATCTGCAAGAGAGAGGTTAAATTTACCACAAGAAAAAATGAGTATGACAATTGAGAAGTTCGGTAATACATCAGCTTCTTCAATTCCGATTGCAATGGTAGAGGAATTGCAAAACGGACGTATTCAAGACGGTGATTTAATTATACTTGTTGGTTTTGGTGGCGGATTAACATGGGGAGCAGTTGCTCTTCGTTGGGGTAAATAAGGACTGAGAGAAAAAAGGAGTGTATTTTGTATGGAAAAAAAGAGGGTCGTAATTACAGGACTAGGGGCTGTTACACCGGTCGGAACAGATGTTGAAACAGCATGGGAAAACATTAAAAAGGGTGTATCTGGAATCGGGCGACTTACAAGAATTGATCCAGAACTACTTCCAGCAAAAGTAGCAGCGGAAATTAACGACTTTGAAGTCGAGAAATATATTGATAAAAAAGAAGCGCGCCGTATGGATCGCTTTACACAATATGCAGTGGCAGCAGCGAAAATGGCAGTTGCAGACGCAAAGCTTGAAATTACAGAAGAAAACGGACCTCGAATTGGTGTATGGATTGGATCTGGTATTGGCGGTATGGAAACATACGAAGAACAATTTAAGATTTTTACTGAGAAAGGCCCACGCCGCGTGAGCCCATTCTTCGTGCCGATGATGATTCCAGATATGGCAGCAGGTCAAGTATCAATCGCAACAGGAGCAAAAGGAATTAACACTTGTTCTGTAACGGCTTGTGCATCTGGTGCAAACTCAATTGGTGATGCATTTAAAGCAATTCAGCGTGGTGATGCTGATGCAATGATTACAGGCGGAGCAGAAGCGCCGCTAACAAGTATGGCATTCGCAGGATTTAGCTCAGCGAAAGCATTAACATTTAATGAAGATCCAGCAACGGCTTGCCGTCCATTTGATAAAAACCGTAGCGGTTTCGTAATGGGTGAAGGTTCAGGTATTCTAATTCTTGAAGAATTAGAGCACGCATTAGCGCGCGGTGCTCACATTTACGCGGAAATTGCTGGTTATGGTGCAACTGGAGATGCGTTCCATATTACAATGCCTGCTCCTGGTGGTGAAGGCGGAGTGCGTGCAATGCGTCAAGCTTTAGCTGATGCAGGCCTACAGCCAGAAGATATTGATTACATTAATGCGCATGGTACAAGTACGGATGCGAATGAAAAATATGAAACGATGGCAATTAAAGAAACTTTCGGTGAGCACGCGTATAAAGTAGCGATTAGCTCAACGAAATCAATGACAGGTCACTTATTAGGAGCAGCTGGTGCTGTTGAAGCGATTTTCTCTATTAAATCAATTACAGACGGAGTAATTCCTCCAACAATTAACTATGAGACACCAGATCCAGAATGTGACTTAGATTATGTACCGAATCAAGCGAGACACCAAGAAGTAAATGCAGTATTAAGTAACTCATTAGGATTCGGTGGTCATAACGCAGTGTTAGTATTTAAATCGTATAAATAATAGATGAAATAAGGAGTTTTTTCGTAATATATTGCGAAAAAACTCCTTATTTATTTTTACGTCTTTTTCTTCTGTAGCATATACATAAGAAAAAAGGGGGGATAAAGATGGGGATTGTTGAAACAGCTGAATGGCTACATTTATATTATGGGCGGCCAGAAAAACTTTGTGAGAAATTTACGAAGTATATTCCGTTGCCAAAAGAAAGATTGTATCGCTTTTTAATTTCAAAAGGGATGTATCGCCCAATCATGCGTGGAGAAAAGGAAATTAAAGAATTAGAGGAAAAGGAAATTTGGAAAGAATTGAGCCTGGAGTATGATAAACTGAAAAATTGGTTAAAAGGTCCAGATGTCCCTGTCTTTATTTTATTATCAGATTCCTATAATCGAACTGTACAAGAAGAGTATAACGGTAGGGCTGGATTATCTATGCGTCATGTTATTTTCTTATTCGTATGTGGGCGGAATTCGGTAGAAGAATTAAAAGTGTTATTGGCGCATGAATATCATCACATATGCAGGTTACATCAAATTGAGATGAAAGAAACAGAATATACATTACTTGATACGATGATTATGGAAGGGCTAGCTGAGCAGGCAGTAACAGAAAGGTATACAGAAAAAAACAATGCACCGTGGACGGCGTATCTTTCAAAAGAAGAAGCTATTTATTATTGGAAAAATGTTGTACATGAAAGAATAAGTATAAAACGAGGAACAAGGGAACATGACATCGTATTAAATGGCTTTCACTCTTATCCGAAGATGCTTGGCTATGCGCTTGGATTTCATATTGTCAAAGATTGTGTAACTTTGGAAGGAGAAGATACACTTTCTTTATTATCTATAGATGCAAAAGAAATATTGAATAAAGCAAGTGCATTTCATATATAAAAAACAGGAGTTCTATTTCCTGTTTTTTTATTATTAATAGAAGAAAAAATAATAATTAGAATATATTTCCTCAAGTGGAATAAAGTTAAGCAAAAATGAACATAATGATTGGTACAAACAGTAGTGAAGTGAGGGGTAGTGAATGTTATATCTACATGATGTATGGGTAAATTGGTTTGAAGGTGAAGAAAATGGGTATAACGTTTGTCATTTTTACGAATGGCGGAAAGATGATACGATTGAGCTATTAGATCAAGTGCCATTATTAAAAGTAGATGCCACATTATATCATTACATCGAGAACGAATTGTTAGAGCTTCCGCAAAAAATGCTGGAAGACGTACATCATAAGGCTTATATTCGTAAAAATCATGAACGTTTGCAGCAAGAGTATTGCTTTGTTGTTACAGATGGAAAAGGAATTATTGCGATTGACACAATTGGTTACAATGTACCAATTCGTAAAAGCAGACTTATACCACGCCAAGAGCAGATGGTATATGAGATGGTAGAAAACGTAAAAGCAGAAAAGTATGAGTTCCAAGTAGAAGAAACAGAAAAAGAACATCACATTTTATCACCATCGCCTTTCATTATGAATGGCTTGACTCGTAAAGAAAGACAGCTAAAACAATTATTATTTATGGCGTTAGATCAATTACATACAACGAAAAATACAGCAGAGATTCGCTATTGGTACACAGAGTGGGATCCATCAGCATATGGAACGGTTCAACATATGGAGTTCGAGGATATTTGGGCTAGACTGTATGATGAAGCGAAAGCTGGCTGGTCTGAGAAACATGAACAATTATGTGAGCGTCTTGTAAAAGGACAGCCATTTTTTGAAAAGTTATGGGAAATGGAAAATGAGCAAAAGGTAAATTAAAAAACCGCCGATTGGCGGTTTTTTTAATTTGTTGTAATCCAGCTCCAGCGGCAAGAATGTTCGGTGGCTTCGCGCCTTCCTGCGAGGCAAAAAGCGCCTCTACGTCAGGAGCTCCATCCCCCTCACATTCTAAGCGAGCCGCTTCCGCTTTATATGAAATCCAGCTCTGGCAGCAAGCTCTTCGTGTCTAAGAACCTTCCGCATAAGAAGACAAAAAGCGTCTTCTATGCGAAAGAACCTTAGCCAGTCAGAGCTGAACGAGCTGCCTCCGCTTTATATGTTACCTACGTTTTCTGCTTAGTCCCATTGCGTTTTCTACTTTGCGTAGTTGTTTGAATGCAACGCGGTTTGCTTTTTCTGCACCTTTGTCTAGAATTTCGTCTAGTTCTGGTGAATTGATTAGTTCGTTATATTTGTCTTGGATTGGACGAATTGCTTCTACGACTACTTGCGCTAGGTCGCCTTTGAAGTCGCCGTATCCTTTTCCTTCGTACATTGCTTCAATTTCTTCAACTGTTTTTCCGGAGAATGAAGAGTAGATTGTTAATAAATTAGAGATACCAGGTTTGTTTTCCTTATCAAATTTCACGATACCTTCAGAGTCAGTTACAGCACTCTTAATTTTCTTTTCAATTGTTTTTGGCTCATCAAGCATACTGATCATTGATTTTGGATTTGGATCAGATTTACTCATTTTTTTCGTAGGTTCTGTTAATGACATAACGCGAGCTCCTACTTTTGGAATACGAATTTCAGGCATTGTGAAGATTTCGCGGTAACGTTTGTTGAAACGCTCTGCTAAGTCACGTGTTAATTCGATATGTTGTTTTTGGTCATCACCAACCGGCACGATTTCAGTGTTGTAAAGTAAAATATCAGCAGCCATTAATGGTGGATACGTAAGTAATCCAGCTGGAACTGAATCTCTACCAGAAGCTTTATCTTTATATTGCGTCATACGCTCTAATTCTCCAACGTAAGCAACAGATTGCATAATCCATCCTAGTTGAGCGTGTGCTGGTACTTCTGACTGTACAAATAAAGTAGCTTTTTCAGGATCGATGCCGCATGCCACATAAAGTGCAGCAAGACTGCGGATGTTTTTACGAAGCCCGACGGGATCTTGAGGTACTGTAATGGCATGTTGGTTTACAATACAGAAATAGCAATCGTGTTCGTTTTGAAGCTCTGTAAATTGCTTCATAGCCCCTAAATAGTTTCCAAGTGTAATCGTTCCGCTTGGCTGAATACCAGAAAAGATAACTGACATAAGTAATTCCTCCTAAAATTGAATGCGTGATGGGGGGAAGAGAAGGCAAACAAAAAAGCCCATTCATCCCAAAAACTATAGGGACGAATGGACCGCGGTACCACCCTAATTATTTCACTACTGTGAAATCTCTCTAATCCATAATAACGTTAGGATATAACGCCAAAGCCTACTACTTTCGGTTCGGTTTGGTGCTCAAAAGCCCATTCCATACTGTACAATTACTTGTTCACACCAACCACAAGCTCTCTGAAATTGCCTCAATATGTACTCTTCTTTATCATCGCATACATATAAATTTATTTATTGTTACTTGAGCTCTTTTAATATGAAAGAACTAAAGTTTTATAACAAAATGTTTTGCTGATTATTATATCATATGGGATAGTGTTTGCAAACTACATCAAAATAGTAAAGCTAATGAGGGTCGAGAACAACCCAAGGAAGATACCTGTAATACAAATTGGATATGTCCATTTGAATGAATATGTTTTATAAATACGTTCTTTCTTATCTGTAGGTTCCTCGACTTCTTCAATTAAAGAGTCAATCTTTTTGTTCGTACCAAATACTCTTTGGAATGCGTAAATGGTTACATTGAAAAAACCATTTTGAAATATGTATAAAAAACCGCCGATAAGAATAAAAAACAGTGCAATATAAAACAAAATGTTGACAAAGTTCAACAAAAATTGAGATGAAATGAGGAATGCACCAATACTAGAAGCAATCATCGCTATAAAAATTAGTATACAAGTATGAAAAAAAACTTTATTCAAAATATTCCCCTCCGTCAAAATATTACTAGAATTATTATACTATAAAAGCTATAATAAGTACTAGGATTAATTTTTTGAAAATTATACGCAATTAAAGGTCTGATTTTAAGATGATGGTAGCAATGTTAATGTATCCCTTTACGGAAAATTAAAAATATAAATATTTTATTAAAAATTTTAACAAAAAAACAAAAAACTATATTCACAATTGTTATATTATATGTATAATGAAAATTGTAGAAACTTGGAGATTATTCTTTCAATTCTACTTTTTAACAAGTGAGGGTACAGGAAGTGCAATTAGGGGAGGCAACACAACATGAAGAAAAAGATACCGTTATTACTTGCATCAACTTTAACTGCAAGTATGTTGCTTAGCGCGTGTAGCTACCAAAAAGATGACGCAAAAGCAAAAGGGAAAGAGAACGCTACGAGTAGTAGTAACGGAAAACAGATTCTTAATTTAACAGAGTTATCTGAAATTCCGTCAATGGATGCATCATTAGCATCTGATTCTTCATCTTCTACAGCATTAAATAATACGATGGAAGGTTTATATCGTATTGGCAAAGATCAAAAGAGAATGCCTGGAGTTGCAGAAGATGTCGAAAAGCTAGATGATGGGAAGAAATACATATTTAAATTAAGAAGAGATGCGAAATGGTCGAATGGGGAACCTGTAACAGCTAAAGACTTTGTGTATTCATGGAAAAGAGCAGTAAATCCAGATACAAAAGCAACGTATTCGTACATTATGTTCGATATTAAAAATGCAGAGAAAATTCATAAAAAAGAATTACCTGCTGACCAATTAGGTGTAAAAGCTATTGATGATTATACATTAGAAGTAGAATTAGACAATCCCGTTCCTTACTTTATCGATTTAACAGTTTATCCAGTATTTTACCCACTAAATGAAAACTTTGTAAAAGTACAAGGTGATAAATTTGGTTTAGAGGCAAATACAACATTATATAACGGTCCATTCGTTATGAGTGATTGGAAACATGAACAAAGTTTCCAATTCAAGAAGAATCCTTCATATTGGGATAATAAAACGGTTAAAATCGAAGAAATCAACTTTAATATTGTAAAAAATACAGCAACTGATGTAAATTTATATGAGACAAACGCGATTGATCGAGCGGCTTTAACGTCTGAATTTGTTGATAAGTTTAGAAAAAGCCCAGAGTTCCAAACAAGAAAAGAAGCAGGGGTTGCTTACTTAAGATTTAATCAAAGTAATCAGTACTTAAGTAATAAAAACTTAAGAAAAGCAATTTCAATGTCCTTTGACCGTGATAACATTGCAAAAGTTATTTTAAATAACGGTGCAATTGGAGCTTACGGCTTTGTTGGAAAAGATTTCGCTGAAGGTCCGAATAAAAAGGATTTCCGAGCTGAAAATGGAAAGCTAGTTGAAACAAATCCAAAAGAAGCGAAAAAGCTTTGGGAAACAGCGAAGAAAGAGCTTGGAACTGATAAAATCGAACTAGAATTCTTAAACTTTGATAATGAAGATGCTAAAAAAGTTGGGGAATTCTTAAAAGGTGAGATGGAAAAGAACTTACCAGGTTTATCAATTAAAATTAAACAGCAACCATTCGCACAAAAAAATAAATTAGAAGATTCTCAGCAATATGATATTGCGTTTGGTATTTGGGGACCAGATTTCCCAGATCCAATCTCATATTTAGATATGTTTGTTACGAATGGTTCTCAAAATAAAACAGGGTATTCTAATCAGAGATATGATGAGTTAATCCTAAAAGCTAAAACAGATACAAAAGATTTACAAGCTCGCTGGGACAACCTTCTAGAAGTAGAGAAGATGTTAATTAAAGAGGATGCAGTTATCACTCCAATCTTCCAAAAAGGTTCAGCGTATGTAGTAAAAGGTGCCGTAAAAGATATTATCCCAATTAACTATGGTGGTAAATTAACTTACAAATGGGCATCTATTGAACAAAAATAATCTTTTTTTTCCATCGTTTACAAGGGTATATGCTTATGATGGGCATATGCTCTTATTTTAAAAAAATAAAAGTAAGAATATTTTAAACTATCTTATTGCTTTTGAGAAAAACGGGGAGGTGCTTGACTATGGGACGTTATGTATTAAAACGTTTCGTGTACATGGCTTTGACATTATTTTTAATTACTACACTGACTTTCTTTTTGATGAAATTACTTCCGGGTTCTCCGCTTAAAAACCAGGAGAAGCTATCACCGGCACAAAAAGAAATCATTCTTGAAAAATACGGATTGAATGATCCGGTACCAGTTCAATACGCACGTTACTTAGGTAACTTAGCAAAAGGTGATTTAGGGGTATCATTCCAATATGATAACCGCCCAGTAACAGACATGATTGTGGATCGTATTGGACCATCAGCCCAATTAGGTTTACAAGCGATTATATTAGGAACGTTTATCGGTTTAATTTTGGGTATTGTTGCCGCACTTCGTAATAATACGTGGGTAGATTATAGTGCAACAGTTATTTCGGTACTCGGAATGTCGGTACCATCATTCGTATTTGCCGCATTACTGCAATATTTCGTAGGGGTAAAACTTGGCTGGTTCCCAGTAGCATTCTGGAAAGGGCCAGAGTTTACTGTAATGCCTACAATTGCATTATCGATGGGAGTTATCGCAACAATCGCACGTTTCTCTCGTGCAGAGTTAATTGAAGTTATGCAAGCCGATTACATTTTAACAGCGAAAGCGAAAGGAATTAGCCAAGGCGTTATTATTGTTAAACATGCACTTCGTAACGCGTTAATTCCAGTTGTAACAATTTTAGGACCAATGGTTGCGGCATTAATTACAGGAACACTTGTTATCGAGCAAATTTATGCTGTACCAGGACTTGGGGAACAATTCGTTAAATCGATTACTTTAAATGACTATACAGTTATTATGGGAACTACGATTTTCTATAGTGCGATTTTCATTTTAGTTATTTTCATTGTCGATATTTTATACGGAATTATTGATCCTCGTATTCGTTTAGCGGGAGGGAAAAAATGATGAAAGATGTACAAAAATTATCTCCAGATTTATTTCAACAAGCCAATCAAAATAATGTTGATAATGAAGTCATTGCCCGTCCAAGCTTAACGTTTTGGCAAGATGTAAGAAGACGTTTATTCCAACATAAAGGTGCGATGCTTGGACTTGTATTATTAGTTATCATTGCGCTATTAGCGATTTTTGGACCGATGGTAAGTAAACATTCGTATAAAGAGCAAGATTTAGGTCGTGCGAAATTACCACCAAAAATTCCAGTTATTGAAAATGTTCATTGGTTACCATTTGACGGTACAGATCAATATGGTGTTGACCAGTATGAAAAACGTGATATTAAAGAGTACTTCTGGTTTGGTACAGATGATCTTGGCCGTGACTTATGGACAAGAACATGGGAAGGTACACGCGTATCATTATATATCGCTCTTTTAGCGGCAGCAATTGACTTAGTAATTGGGGTTGCATACGGAGGTATTTCAGCATTCTACGGCGGTAGAGTAGATAATATTATGCAACGTATTATGGAGATTATTAACGGTATTCCATACTTAATCATCGTTATTTTAATGGTAATCATTATGGGATCTGGTATTTGGTCAATTACACTCGCGATGGCGATTACAGGTTGGATAGGGATGTCGCGAATTGTTCGTGGACAAATCTTAAAGTTAAAAAACCAAGAATATGTATTAGCATCTCGTACATTAGGTGCAACAAATACACAATTAATTGTGAAACATTTAATTCCAAACGTAATGGGACCTATTATCGTAATGACAATGTTTACAATTCCATCAGCGGTGTTTGGTGAAGCGTTCTTAAGTTTCATCGGTTTAGGGATTCAGCCACCATTTGCGTCACTAGGTTCTCTTGTAAATGATGGTTATAAATCTATTCAAACGTATCCGCATATGATGTTCATCCCTGCGGTTGTCATCAGTATATTAATTTTAGCATTTAACTTAATGGCAGACGGATTACGCGACGCGTTAGATCCAAAAATGCGTAAGTAAAAGAGGGGAGAGGCAAAGATGAAAACATTGTTAGAGGTAAAAGATTTACAAGTCTCCTTTGATACACATGCAGGTGAAGTACAAGCTGTACGCGGCGTTACTTTTGATTTGAAAAAAGGAGAAACATTGGCGATTGTAGGAGAATCTGGTTCAGGGAAATCAGTTACTTCTAAAGCGTTAATGGGATTAATTCCGAATCCTCCTGGACGCATTAAAAATGGTGAAATCGTATTTGAAGGTCGTGACTTAACAAAATTAACAGAAAAAGAAATGCAGCAAGTACGCGGTAAAGATATTGCGATGATTTTCCAAGATCCAATGACATCATTAAATCCAACGATGACAATTGGAAATCAAATTATGGAAGGTCTAATTAAACACCAAGGGATGAGTAAAGCAGATGCACGTAAAGTTGCTTTAGAATTAATTGACCTTGTAGGTATTCCAAATCCAGAAGCTCGTTTAAAACAATATCCTCACCAATTCTCAGGTGGTATGAGACAGCGTGTAGTTATTGCGATGGCGTTAGCTTGTAACCCGAAATTATTAATTGCCGATGAGCCGACAACAGCGCTAGACGTTACGATTCAGGCGCAAATTTTAGAACTTATGAAAGACATTCAGCAAAAAACAGAAGCAGCAATCATTTTTATTACGCATGACTTAGGTGTAGTAGCAAACGTTGCGGACCGAGTGGCAGTTATGTACGCTGGTAAAGTTGTTGAAATTGGAACTGTAGATGAAATTTTCTACAATCCGAAACATCCATATACTTGGGGTTTAATCGCATCTATGCCAAGTTTAGATGGTTCAGAAGAAGAGTTATATGCAATCCCTGGAACGCCTCCAGATTTATTGAAGCCGCCGAAGGGAGATGCTTTTGCACCACGTAACCCACAGGCACTGAAAATTGACTTTGAAATGGACCCACCTTTATTTAAAGTAAGTGATACACACTATGCGGCAACTTGGTTACTTCACGAGCAAGCTCCAGAAGTAAAACCGCCGGCAGTCGTTGAAAGACGCATTCTTCAAATGAAAGCAGGTGAACAACATGACTAAACAACGTGAGAAATTAATTGAAGTAAAAAATGTAAAGCAGCACTTCGACGTGAGTGGTGGTGTTGTCAAAGCGGTTAATGATATTTCATTTGATATTTACCGCGGAGAAACATTTGGTCTTGTAGGAGAATCGGGTTGTGGTAAATCGACAACTGGAAGAACAATTATTCGTTTATATGATGCAACTGCTGGTGAAGTATTGTTCGATGGTGAAAATGTACATGGTAAGAAATCACGCGCAGAACTGAAGAAATTCAACCGTAAAATGCAAATGATTTTCCAAGATCCATACGCATCATTAAATCCTCGTATGACAGTAGGGGATATTATCGCAGAAGGTATTGATATTCACGGATTAGCGAAAAGTAAAAAAGAGCGCATGGACCGTGTTCATGAACTATTAAACACAGTTGGTTTAAATAAAGAGCACGCAAACCGTTTCCCACACGAATTCTCAGGTGGACAACGTCAGCGTATCGGTATTGCTCGAGCGCTTGCTGTAGACCCAGAATTTATCATTGCCGATGAGCCGATCTCAGCACTGGACGTATCGATTCAGGCGCAAGTTGTAAACTTACTGAAAAAGCTACAAAAAGAAAAAGGTTTAACATACTTATTCATCGCCCATGATTTATCAATGGTAAAATACATTAGTGACCGTATTGGTGTAATGTATCGTGGCCAAATCGTTGAGTTAACAACAAGTGATGAATTATATGCGAATCCAATTCATCCATATACGAAATCACTATTATCAGCGATTCCACTTCCAGATCCAGATTATGAGCGCAATCGTAAACGTATCGTATATGATCCATCGCAGCATGATTACGGTAGCGAAGTGCCAACAATGCGTGAAATTCGCCCAGGACATTTCGTACTATGTTCTGAAGCAGAGTATAAGAAATATAAAGAGATTTATCAATAAGAAAAAGAGCCATTCTTCTGTTATGGAAGGATGGCTCTTTTTCTACTATATAAAAGAATTTTATACATTTGTCGGTCAGTTGATATATTTAAAGAATCGCTAGGATAAATCTCATGTACCATTAGTGATATCCATATGCAAAATTACTGAACTTGAACAGAAATATTCTCTTCTTGCTCCTCGGGTTTAACAAGTGCATAACGTTCCCACGCTCTACTTTTCCAGCGGAAGAACATAATTATGGCACGTGTCCATTCGTCGATGGCGATCGCTAGCCAAATACCAACGAGCCCCATATCTAAATGAAAGGCGAAAAAGTAACCTAGTGGTAAACTCATTAACACCATAGAAAATGCACCGATTAAAACAGGATATTTTGCATCACCAGCTGCACGAAGCGAATTAATGATGACGATGTTCATCGTGCGTCCCGTTTCAAGTAGTACACTTAGTAAAAGAACACTTGCGCCTAACCCGATAATGTGCGGATTATCTGTAAACAGTCCCATTAATTGTGTACGGAATGTAATAACGAGAGCGACCATACATAAAGTTACACCAATTGCCCATTTTACACTTTTCCACAAGCGTTCGTATGCTTCATCCTTTTCGCCACCACCAACGAGGCGGCCGATAATAATGGCTGTTCCCATACCAATTGCAATTGCAAATAAATAAGTGAACATGGAAATGTTAGTAGCGTATTGTCTAGCAGCTAATGATTCCGTTCCTAAGTACGTTGCGTAATAAAGGAAGACGATTTGACAAGCTTGATACATCACTTGTTCAAATGCAGATGGAATGCCAATTTTTAAAATTTTCCCAATGTATTCTTTGGATAAAGTGAAGTAATATTGTAATTTTACACGATATTCCATAACGCGGTATAGTAACCAGAAGAAAACAATAAGTGCGATCAATCGACTGATAGCAGAAGAAATTGCAGCCCCTTGTACACCGAGCTCAGGGAAATCAAATTTCCCGAAAATGAGTACGTAGTTTCCAGCGATATGAATCATATTCATTCCGAGTGAAATAAACATCGCTTGCTTTGTAAAACCGTGTACACGGATAATTGCCGCTAATGAGTTAATAATAGCTTGTAGGAAGATGGCTCCTCCGACGATAGATAAGTAGTTTTGCGCATACGTTAGTACATCGCCTTGTAAGTTCATTGCGAGCATCATATGTTTCGAAAATAAAAGAAAACCAGCACTTATAACGAGCCCAACTATTAAATTTAATGTGACGGCTAATGCTGATATTTTAGATGCTTCCATAAAGCGTTTGGAACCGAGGTATTGAGATACAACGATAGCAGCGCCGTTCCCGATGACTTCTAATACCAAAATCGCAATATGAAGATATTGATTCGCTGCACCAACCCCAGATACAGCATCGTCTGATAATGCACTTAACATGAAAGTATCAGCGATCCCCATTAACATAAAAAGAAAAACTTCTAGAAAAATAGGCCATGTTAATAAGAATAAACTTAATTTCTCTGTCGGTCCATTTTTTGCCTGAATTGCTGTCATGTCCGTCCCCTCTTTACCGATATCTATTTTTAGCAAAATGTATCGTAACATACTTTCTTAACCTTTGCACTCATTTTAGCCTACATATTTTTAATATGAAGGGTCTGCTATTTTATGTTAAAAAGGGTGGGATAATTATGCATAAAGTATTATAAAATATAAAATTTGTTTTTCTCTGATAATTTAGAAAAATATAAAAATAATTATTTTCAGTACTTTAGTAAGGATTATCGGTAATATAAAACGTTTACAAAGATATATTTTAAAACGGAAAATTTTAATAAAATAGAAATATAAATATACAAAAAATATATTTGTGTGTATAATATGAATTATTAGAACATATATATATTTCTTTCTGTTTGAAAATGAAAGGGTTAACATTTTTTTGGAGGGTGGAAGTATGAAAAAAAAGATACCAGTTTTTGTAGCATCAACAGTAGCGATGAGCATGATGTTAGGGGCATGTAGCTATCAAAAAGATGAACCGCAAGCGAACGCAAAAGGGGATAGCGGGAAAAGCGGCGCAAAGCAAGTTATTAACTTAATTGAAACGCAAGAAATACCAACGATGGATCCAGCATTATCAGCTGATGCAGTTTCTTCAAGAGTAATGACTAATACGATGGAAGGCTTATACAGTTTAGGAAAAGATGATAAGCTAGTTCCTGGTGTAGCGAAGGAATTCAAAAAATCAGAAGATGGTAAAAAATATACATTTAAATTACGTGAAGACGCAAAATGGTCAAATGGTGAGCCTGTGACGGCAAAAGATTTCGTATACGCATGGCAAAGAGCGATTAACCCAGATACAGCTGCGAAATCAGCGTACATTATGTATGATATAAAAAATGCAGAGAAAATTAATAAAAAAGAGATGAGTCCGGATCAATTAGGGGTAAAGGCGATTGATGATTATACATTAGAAGTGGAATTAGATAATACCATTCCATACCTTGTAGATTTAATGGTATATCCAATCTTCTATCCTGTGAATGAAAAGTTTGTGAAAGAGCAAGGTACGAAGTTTGGTTTGGAAGCGAATACAACGCTTTATAACGGACCATTTACATTAAGTGATTGGCAACATGAACGTAGCTTTAAAATGACAAAGAGCGCGTCATATTGGGACAATAAAGAAGTGAAGATTGAGGAAGTAAACTTTAATATTGTAAAAGATACATCTACGCCAATTAACTTATATGAAACAAATGCAATTGATCGAGCGTCGTTATTAGCGGAGTTTATTGATAAATATAAAGGAAAACCAGATTTCCAAACAGTAGAAGATACATCTGTGTTCTTCCTTCGTTTAAATCAAAAAGATCCAGCTTTAGCAAATAAAAATATTCGTAAAGCAATTTCACTTGCTTTTGACCGTAAGCCATTCGTGGATACATTATTAAATAACGGTTCTAAGCCAGCGACAGGATTAATTCCTGATAACTTCATTAAAGGACCAGATAAAAAAGATTTCCGTGCTGTAAACGGGGATATTGTAAAACCAAACGCGAAAGAAGCGAAAAAATATTGGGAAGCTGGTAAAAAAGAACTTGGTAAAAATGAAATCGAATTAGAATTATTAAATGAAGATGTAGAGTTATCAAAGAAAACTGGTGAATATTTAAAAGGTGAATTAGAAAAGAATTTACCAGGTTTAACAGTAAAGATTAAACAACAACCATTCGCACAAAAACTAAAATTAGAAGATGCGGGCGATTATGTCATGTCATTCTCTGGATGGAGTGCGGACTTCCCAGATCCAATTACATATCTTGATATGTTTGTAACAGATGGGTCACAAAATAAGATGAAGTACTCTAATCCAAAATACGATGAAATCATTATGAAGGCGAAAAAAGATGGAAGCGATGTAAATGCTCGTTGGAAAAACTTATTAGAAGCAGAAAAAATGTTACTTGATGACGCTGCAATCGTTCCAGTATATCAACGTGGTAGAGCATACTTACAAAGAGAAACAATTAAAGATATGTACAACCATAAATATGGCGGAGATTTAAGCTTTAAGTGGGCGTCCGTAGGAAAATAAAAAAAGCAGGCTAACCACCTGCTTTTTTTAATACGTTCGTTTCTTATAAATGCCTTTTCCGCCAACTTCGTTCCAGCCGGATTGTACATGCAAACTTTTGTTAACAAACTTCATTTTTTCTTTTCCACCAAAGAGCTTTTCACCAATGCTATTTGTAATGACACCAATCAATGCTGTTATTCCGATGATGAGGGCAGCAACCGTAATAAAATCAATAAAAAAAGCAATCATTTGCAAACTCCCCCTTTGCCTGTCTGTATGTTTATTGTATGAGATAAAAAATAAAAAAGAAAGAAATGTCAGAAAAATTTTCGGTTTACTTTAGAAATCTTGTAGACAGGAGGGGGAATGTTTGTTAAAATGAGAACAAACGTTCCTTTTCGTTCTCATTTGTATAGTCTTACATTTCTTAATTGATTTATCACGAAAAAGTAAGAAAACGTTCTCTTTTTCATAGGAAAGATTATAGATAAATAACTATATATTATATGAAAAATCTATGGGAAGTGAGTAGTAAAAGGGTTGAAAGTTATTGTTCAAGTACAGCTGAAGTGAGCGTAATCATGTTACATAGCAGTGGAATACACGGAAGAGTTTTCTCAACTAGCAGGAAATTTACTGTATATTTCTTGCAAAATCTATTGTATAATGATTATAGAAGTTACTTATTAAAAGTAATTGTTGTTTATTATAAGTTGTTGCTTACATGAAATGCGATTTTTGTACTTTTTAATAAGACAAGTTATCGCGAAAAATTGCTGAAGTTAGAAATTAAAACTGTATTTAGTACAGAATTTGTACTCTTTAAGGAGAGTGAGCTTTGTATGGTAACATTATATAGTTCTCCAAGCTGTACGTCTTGTAGAAAGGCGAAATTATGGCTAGAGGAAAATCATATTCCTTATACAGAACGTAATATTTTCTCAGATCCATTAACGATTGAGGAAATTAAAGAGATTTTACGTATGACAGAAAGCGGAACGGATGAGATTATTTCTACTCGTTCGAAAGTTTTCCAAGAATTGAATGTAAACTTAGAGTCTTTACCACTTCAAGATTTATATAAGATGATTCGTGACTATCCAGGGATTTTACGTCGTCCAATTATGATTGACGAGAAACGCCTTCAAGTTGGTTACAACGAAGACGAAATTCGCCGTTTCTTACCACGTACAGTAAGAACGTTCCAATTACGTGAAGCACAACGTCTTGTAAATTAATTATAATAATATGAAAACCTTCTACCTATTATATAGTAGAAGGTTTTTTTTAATGTTTCACATTGCGTAATCGAACTTGTTGTACGATAAAGCCGATGCATAAAATAGTGAAAATGAACAAATAAGGAATGCTTGCAGTGAAACTTGGGTTGTTATGAAAAAAGATTGCAAGTCTGTCTTCATGTGTAACCATTTTTCCTGCAGTATAGGAAAGAATCGCTGCACCACAATAAATGAGGAATGGAAATCGTTCCATAAGTATTAAAATAAGTTTGCTACCCCAAATAATAATCGGGATAGAAATGAGTAAGCCGATTATGACGAGTAAAAATCTCCCGTGAGCTGCACCTGCAATGGCAATAACATTATCAAACCCCATAACAAGGTCCGCGAATACAATTGTACGCACCGCTTGAAATAAAGTTGTTTTTCCTTGAATAGAAGAAAGATCGTTGCTATTATCAGTTAATAAATTTACTGCGATTAATGTAAGTAAAACGCCCCCGATAAGTTGCAGAAATGGAATGTCCAGTAAATAGACAGCTAGTATAGTAAGGACAATTCTTAGTACGATTGCTAAAAGAGTACCGATCAAAATGGCTTTATTTCGTTTCGATTCAGGTAAGTTTCGGCTAGCTAGTGCGATGACGATTGCATTGTCACCACCTAATACAACATCGATACCGACAATCATTAGTACTGATGTTAAAAACTCTAAGTCCATTCGTCTGCCTCCATTTATGATGTTTTAATAAGCGAACTATATGTATGTGATGAAGAAAGTTGTTGTTAAGTAATCTCTTCCAATAGAAGTTTCACTTTATTACAGTGTACGGGGGAATGTGGAAATGTATGTCCAAATTTTTTGTAAGTAAGAAATCGCTATAATAATATATTTATGTAGTTGATCGAGTAAAGATAGGCATATAACTATTTTTGTAAAATAAATCGATTTTATTTCCATTCTGGAGAATCTTATCATAAAATGAGAGTACAAGAATCTATTGATTTGTCATATGAGTGGGGAATCCCTTCATAACAATTCTAAGCAGGAAGGGAGAGTTGTATTTTGGATATTGAAAGAATTAATGATCATACGATGAAATTTTTTATTACGTACATTGATATAGAGGATAGAGGATTTAATCGTGAAGAAATTTGGTATGATCGCGAACGAAGTGAAGAGCTCTTTTGGGAGATGATGGACGAAGCTCGTGATCATGACGATTTCTTTATTGATGGACCGTTATGGATTCAAGTGCAAGCAGTCGATAAAGGGATTGAAGTACTTGTCACGAAAGCAGAGCTTTCAAAGGACGGGCAAAAGCTGGAACTACCGATAGGGGTAGACAAAATTATAGATATTCCTCTAGATGAAGGCATCGAATCATTATTCCAGCAAGAGTTAGTCGAAGAGGTAGAAGAACAAACAGGAACAACCTTTAATGAAGATGGTACGTTTGGCTTTTTAATTAAATTTAATGATTTTGAAGATGTCATTTCATTAAGTCATCGTCTTATCTTTGAAGATATAAAAGATGAGCTGTATTCATTTGAGAACCGCTATTATGTATATGTGGAATTCGATGAAGTGCTACATGATGAAGAAGAAATTGATCGTATTTTAAGTATTATTTTAGAATATGGAGAAGAATCAACTTTAACAATTCATCGTGTAAGTGAGTATGGAAAACAAATTGTGAAAGAGCATGCGCTTGAAACGATTCGCAATAATTTTCCTGCTAAAACGTAGGCCGATTTCTGTAGTATGAAATCGGCTTTTTATATGAAGAATAGGAAAGCTTTCTTAGTTAGGAGGTAAGAGATGAAAAATACGTTAAAGTTGATTTTCTTTGTTTTTCTATTGTTCGCATTATTTGTTTCACTACGTATGTTTATTGATGTAGCATTTTATTCGGATGTGATTGGGATAAAAGATGTTTCGATTTTAGGTATTATTAGTATTTTATTTACAGTATCTGCGTTTTTAATTGGCTGCGTTATTTTCTTAGAGAACCGTCATCCGTCAAAAACACTAACATGGTTAATTGTGTTAGGTATTTTTCCGGTATTTGGCTTCTTTGCTTATTTATTATTTGGACAAAATTTTCGGAGAAAAAGAATGTTCCAAAAGAAGGCTTTACTTGATGAACAGGCGTTTTTACAATATAAAGGGCATGAAGATTACGAAGAACGGATTTTGCGCAATCATAAGCATCAAGAGCTATTATTTCGTTTAGCGGATCGCTTAGGCGCTTTAAATATTTCATTTCAAACTGAAACGAGAACATTAACAAATGGAGATGAAACGTTTCAGGCCATTTTAGATGGATTAAAACGAGCGAAACATCACATTCATATGGAATATTACATTGTGCGTGATGATAAGCTTGGAACAGAAATTAAAGATATTTTAATACAAAAATCAAAAGAGGGCGTAGTCGTTCGTTTTTTATATGATGCGGTTGGAAGTTTTAAATTATCAAAATCGTATATTGAAGAATTAAACGATGCAGGTGTCGAAATGATTCCGTTCTTCCCTGTGCGCTTTCCGATTTTAAACGATAAGATTAATTATCGAAACCACCGAAAAATCGTTATTATTGATGGAAATGAAGGGTTTGTAGGTGGATTAAATATTGGTGATGAATATTTAGGCAAGGATAAGTACTTCGGCTTTTGGCGAGACACACATTTATATTTGCGTGGTGAAGCTGTACAAAGTTTGCAGCTTATTTTCCTTCAAGATTGGTTTTATATGACTGGTGAGGCTGTGCTAGCCCCTGAATATTTACAAGCGAAAGCAGTTGAGGGGGAACATTGGGGAGGCGTGCAGCTCGTTGCAGGTGGACCGGATAATAAGTGGGAAACAATTAAGCATTTATATTTCGCAATGATTGCTTCTGCGCGGAAATCCATTTGGATTGCAACGCCGTATTTCATTCCGGATGATGATATTTTATCCGCATTAAAGGTTGCTGCACTTGCTGGTATCGATGTTCGTTTGTTAATGCCGAGTAAGCCTGATAAGCGTACTGTCTTTTACGCATCGAGATCGTATTTCCCAGAGCTTTTAGATGCAGGGGTAAAGATATATGAGTATGAAAAAGGTTTTCTCCATAGTAAAGTTGTCATTGTCGATTCTGATTTAGCTTCAATTGGGACAGCTAATATGGATATGAGAAGTTTTCATTTAAATTTTGAAGTAAATGCCTTTTTATATGATACAGATAGCATTCGAAAGCTTGTTCAAGATTTTAAAGACGATTTAGAAGAATCCAGTGAAATTCACGTCGATCGTTTTCATAAAAGGCGTCTTCATAGACGAATTGTTGAATCAACGTACCGGTTATTATCGCCTTTATTATAAAAAGAGATGTCCGAAATTGGGACATCTCTTTTTTAAAGGAATTTGTAACAAATTGTAGAATATAAGGAGCTGAAAGGGTGTGATTACGATATTTATCGCTAAAAGAGAAAACGGAGAAAAAATTCATTTACTCTACAATTGTAATGAAGAGCTTTTGCGCCGTATGCGTCAACAGGAACGATTCTTTTGTGTAGCTTGTGGAAAGGAAGTACAAATGAAATTAGGGAAACAAAAAAGTTGGCATTTTGCTCATAAAAAAGTGGATTCATGTCTTGCCTTTTATGAAGCGGAATCTATGTATCATAGGCACGGTAAAGAATTGTTATATAAATGGTTCAAACGTCAAAACTTTCATGTAGATATAGAGCGTTATCTGCCAGAGATTCAGCAACGGCCAGATATTTTTATAGAGAGAGCAGGGAGAAAAATTGCGATTGAATACCAATGCGCAAACCTTTCTATAGAGCAGCTGTACAAACGAACATATTCGTATTGGCGAGCGGGTATACAGGTCATTTGGATCATTGGTGGAAATCAATTGAAAAAGCAATCTGCATATTGGATGAAATTCTCCTCACTTATGGCTTTCTCCTTACAATCTTATCCTCAACCATTTCTTATTTTCTTCTGTTCCAAACAAAAATCATTTATGAAATGCGCGTTTCTTACTTCATTTTCTACAAGCGTCTCTTTCTCACATACTATATATTTACCAACTGAAACGACTACTTTTGAACTACTCTTTTCCTCTGTTCCTTTCCAAAAAGAAATATTAGACCGAGAATGGAAGCAACGAAAGGACTATTTTCGAAAAAATGCTTTGCCTATTTGGAATTATAATTATAAGTCATTATTACGCTTTTTATATCAATGTAAATGTACCCCAGCAAATTTTCCTTCTGAAATTGGTGTGCCGCTCCCATCCTCATTTGCTTTTCAAACAAATCCATTTATATGGCAAGCATTTCTATATATGAAGTGTATAGGTGAGCTTGCGGTAGGGGATTGTATTTCTATTCAATATGTGTGTAGTTATGTAAAAAAGTATACGAAAAGGCGTATGCTCCCGTACTTTTCAAAGCATATATGGAAAGTAGCAGTTACTGAATATATGACATTTTTATGTTATACAGGTGTATTACGTAAAGTGGAGGCTTATAAGTACCGGAAAATAAGGGGGATCGTTATGTTAAAAACAGAGGAGGAAGTTATGAAATATGATGAAACTTGTTTAGCGTATGCCTTATCTTTATTTGAGGCAAAGTACAACATGAGAGAAAGAAAAGGGGATATAATAAAGACTGATTGTGAAGGAATTACATAAGAAAAAAACGAATTGTACTTAAGTAGAGATATTTAAAGGAGGGCTTAAAGAATGTCTGAACAAAACAAAGCGAAAACATTACCAGATCGCAATGAGATTGAAGAAGCAAGTACGTGGCGATTAGAAGATATTTTCCAAACAGATGCAGAATGGGAAAAAGAATTCCAAGCTATTAAGGAGCTATTACCGAAGTTAACTGAATTTAAAGGGAAACTTGGTGATTCTGCGGACAATTTACTTGAGACATTGCAATATGAAGATGAAATTTCAATGCGATTAGGTAAGCTCTATACATATGCTCATATGCGTTACGATCAAGATACAACAAACTCTGTGTATCAAGCATTAAATGATCGCGCAACAAATTTATATTCACAAGTATCTAGTGGCACAGCGTATATTGTGCCTGAAATTTTATCTATTTCAGAAGATACACTGCAAACATTCTTGAAGGAAAATAGAGATTTAAGTGTATATGAACATGCATTAGAAGAAATTACACGTCAACGCCCGCACGTATTATCAGAAGCTGAGGAAGCTTTATTAGCGGAAGCATCTGAAGTAATGAGTTCATCAAGCAATACATTCGGTATGTTGAATAACGCGGATTTAAAATTCCCATCTATTAAAGGTGAAGACGGTGAAGAAATAGAAATTACACATGGTCGTTACATTCAGTTTTTAGAAAGTGATGATCGTCGTGTTCGCGAAGATGCATTTAAAGCTGTATATGAAACGTACGGAAAATTTAAAAACACATTCGCAAGTACGTTAAGTGGAGCAGTAAAACGTAATAATTTCAATGCGAGTGTTCGTAAATACGATTCTGCTCGCCAAGCTGCACTGAGCAATAATAATATTCCGGAAGCAGTATACGATCAACTCGTTGAAACGGTAAATGATAACTTACATTTATTACACCGTTACATCGATATTCGTAAGCGTGCATTAGGACTTGATGAGCTTCATATGTATGATTTATATACACCACTTGTACCAGAAGTGAAAATGAATGTGAAATACGAAGAAGCGCAAGACCTTTTATTAAAATCTTTAAACGTACTTGGTGATGAATATGTTGGTATTTTGAAAGAAGCATATGAAAATCGCTGGGTAGATGTGTATGAGAATAAAGGAAAACGAAGCGGGGCATATTCATCTGGTGCATATGGAACAAATCCGTATATTTTAATGAACTGGCATGATAATGTAAATAATTTATTTACACTTGCTCATGAGTTTGGTCATTCGGTGCATAGTTACTATACAAGAAAAACACAACCGCACGTATATGGTGATTATTCCATCTTCGTAGCAGAAGTGGCATCTACTTGTAATGAAGCGCTTCTAAATGATTATTTATTAAAAACGACAGAAGATAAGAAAGAGCGTCTATATTTATTAAATCATTATTTAGAAGGATTCCGTGGTACTGTATTCCGTCAAACGATGTTTGCAGAGTTTGAACATATTATTCATAAGAAAGTACAAGAAGGACATGCTGTTACGCCAGATATGCTAACGGAAATCTACTATGATTTAAATAAGAAATATTTCGGTGACGCTTTAGTAATCGACGAAGAGATTGGTTTAGAATGGTCTCGTATTCCACACTTCTACTACAACTATTACGTATATCAATACGCAACAGGATTTAGTGCAGCGACCGCTCTATCTAAACAGATTTTAGAAGAAGGACAACCAGCAGTAGAACGCTATATTAACGAGTTCTTAAAAGCAGGAAGCTCTGATTATCCAATTGAAGTGTTGAAAAAAGCAGGAGTAGATATGGCATCTCCTGAACCAGTAAAAGAGGCGCTACAAGTATTTGAAGAGAAATTAAATGAATTAGAAGCATTATTATTTGAAGAAAAGTAATGAAAAAAGACGAGGGATTGTATCCTCGTCTTTTTTGTTGAATAGATTCAATGTCGATATTTGTCGAAGAGAAGGGTGGATTTCTTTGTTTTTTCTAACTGAAAGGATAGCTTTACGGCTGACTTTTGAAATTAAAACCCTTTGAATCGTTTTTTATAATTGAAATAAGAGAGTGTGATAACGATGATTCCGAATAAAAGAGGTAAGGCAATAATTTTAGGAAAAGCTTGTAGTAGAGAGAGAATGTACAAGAAAAAAGAAACGATGACAGCTAGAAAGAGAAGAGCAATATAAGATTTTTTCATAAATAACCCCCCTAAATGACCTTTTTTATAGCTTATTCAAAAATGAAAACGTTTAGAATGTGACAAAAGTGTGAAAATCGACAAAAGGGGTTGTCATTTGACGTCGAATCTTGTAATATAATAAGCGTGAACGAATTCACATACAAACATATACCCCTTTGTTTGAACGTGAAAATTTCTCCCATCCCCTTTAATATTTTTATAAGCCGTAAAGAAGAAGACCTGGTGTTTACACCAGGTCTTTTTCTTTTGCTATCCATTTCCAATAACGTTGGCATTTTACTTCAATCATTTGCACTTTTCGTTTCAGTTGTAATTTTTTTAGTTCGCGCTCAATTTCTTGTTGCGGACAGTTATAAATAAATGCTACTTCTTTTGAAGATATAAATTGTGTGGCTTCTAGTAACACTTCTAAAGGTGGTAATGGTTCTGGCTCAATTTCACATTTTACAAGTTCTTTCAATAATTGTACGTATACATCGTAGGAATAATTTCCAGCAATTTTAATACCTTCTTCATCTGAGTTCGCATGAAAAAAGACGAGGGAGGGTATTTCTGTAATATGCATCTCATTCGTGAATTTCAAGTCACATTGGAAAGCTTTTTTTGCACTAGCAGAATGTAGGTCTTTTTTAAATTCTTCTACATCAATATTGCTATCTTTCGCACATGCAAGTAATAGTTCGCAGTCAGGGTTTGATACATTTTCAAGGAAGATGTATTCTTGGAGTTTTCGCAAAAACTTCGAACCTGCTTTTCGGCCTTGCAACTCCGCTGCCTTAATTGCCATCGAAACTAAATATGGTGTTGACGATGCTTCTTGCATATGTACCTTTCCATCACATGAAAAACCTTGTAAACTTGTTGTCTTTTCCCACACAAATCGAATATTAGCAGGTTTATTCCATTTGTGTGAGGAAGCGTTCGTTCCATCCACTTTTCCTGTTACGATATGACGAATAGAGAAGTATTTTCCGTATTCAAGCCATAGTTTAATAATAAAAGGCTCAATTTCCCAGCAATCTTTACAAAGTGGATCAATAAATAAATATGCTTCTACAGACTTATGCTCGCATGCGGAAGGAGATGGCATATTTATATGCTTTGCTTCCTGCTTATCCATTACACTTCACCTGTTTCGTTTGGAGTATTAACCATGTGTTGAGCGGTTAATGCTAAACGTTCAAAAATAAACTCTCTTATATGACCATGCACTCCAGTATCATCCATTGCTTGTTCCATACATGATAGCCAAGCTTCTGCTCGTTTTGGAGTAATCTCAAACGGGAGATGGCGTGCTCTTAACATAGGATGACCATGTTCTTCAGTGTACAAATTAGGACCACCTAAATATTGTGTTAAAAATTGCTTCTGCTTCCTAGCGGTTTCTGTTAAATCTTCCGGGAAGATGGGAGATAAGTCAGGGTGTTTACTGACATAGGAATAAAATGTATCTACTAATATTGCAATGCATTGTTCACCGCCAATTGCTTCAAATGGTGTCATCGGTTGCTTGCTCATCCTTTATAAACTCCTTTTTCCATGAAATGTATATCTATTGTAGCAATGGAATGTTCGAGAGGGCAAATAAACAGCTTTCTCAAAGATTCTTTGCTTATTCTACGGGTGTAAACTTTTTTAGTGAGATGTATCCACTAGTGAAACATATTCACTAGTGGAATTTTCACTTTAGCGTGCTTTGTTTTGTTTGGCAAGAAAAAAGCGTTTTACTTTGTTATTTGTATGACGAACAGGTATGTTATGTTGCGTTAATAAATGAATAAATGCAGCTTTTCCTGTTTCTTCATCTTGCACTTCAAATTCAATTTCATAATCATCGTGATTGTAATAGAAACTATGATCAAAGACAAGCGTTCCGCCTTTAAATAATGTTTCTGCTCTTTCTGTTGTTAAACTACCCATATATGTTAAAGCAGAAACAGGAATTTGTAATTTATGTAATTGATCTACTACTGCTCCTTGAATGATTGTGTTTGTTTCCATCATCATTTTTGCTTCGTATTCTGTTACGACTTGATGCGTTTCTAATAAACCGATTTCTGCAGGTTGTTTCAACGTTAACGTATAAGTTTCTCCTTTATGACGAATACGAAGTGCAGAGCCAGCTTCTTTTAACGAGAAGTCAGGTGTTTCAAAGTAGTGATTCACTTGTTTTGTAAATGCTTCAATAGAAAACGATTTACATAATGTATCGAATTCTTCTTTTGTAACGATATTTTTGAATTCAATTTCAATTTCTTGTGTCATTGTATAATCTCCTTTTGAAAAATAATTCTTTACACATTATCGCTTTTTCATAAATTTGGTTCAATGTTTTATTTGTTTGCGTCCATGTTATGATACAATAATACTGTTAAGTAAGACAGGAAGTTGAGATGGAGGAGTTAGAGCATGCAAAATAAAATCCAAGTTAAGAGCGTAGAAAAGAGAGAGAATGCTCTTATTTTTTGTGCGGAAAATAGTGAAATAGAGGTAAAGGAGTTAAGTGCGCGTAATCACGTACTTGTAGACTCAGACAATTTATCATTTTTATATATCTTAGAAAACGAATCATCTTTCATTTATGTAAGTATTCCGCACACATGCTGGGAAGCAATGCATGAAGCGATGAATAACGATGTGGTTATGTTCGTTCGCGTGAATGACATTGAAATGGAATTAGAAGGATTAAAAGAAGAAGTAGAATATTTAGTTGAAAATATTGAAGGTAATGCAAATTACGGAGAAGAACTAGTAACTGCTGTAGAAAAAGTATTTCTATAAGCAAATGGATTGATTTTGGTGGTGGTTGAAATGAATCGAAATTGGGAAGAATTTTTAGCACCTTACCACCAAGCGGTGGCAGAGCTGAAAGTGAAACTAAAAGGAATGCGTACTCAATTTGCAATGTTAACAGAGCATTCTCCAATTGAGTTTGTAACAGGAAGGGTAAAGTCGGTTGCAAGTATTATTGATAAAGCGGAGAAGAGAAATGTACCGTTAGACCGATTGAGAGAAGATATGCAGGATATTGCTGGGCTTAGAATGATGTGTCAATTTGTTGATGAGATTAAGCCTGTTGTAGAATATCTTCGAAAACGAAATGACTTTGAAATCGTGGAAGAACGTGATTATGTCACGCAAAAGAAAGATAGCGGTTATCGTTCTTATCATGTTGTCATTAGTTATCCTGTTCAAACGATTCAGGGTGAACAAAAAGTATTGGTAGAAATCCAAATACGCACGCTAGCAATGAACTTTTGGGCAACAATTGAGCATTCTTTAAATTATAAATATAGTGGACGTTTTCCTGAAGATATTAAAATACGCTTGCAACGTGCAGCTGAAGCGGCGTTTTTATTAGATGAAGAAATGTCTTCTATTCGTCTTGAAATTCAAGAAGCGCAAAAGGCTTTTTCAAGAAAGCAAGAAACGAAAGATTCCGAATCATAAACTAAAGGGTGTTGGGCGATGAAATTTACAATTATGTCAAAGGGAGATCAATCATCAGATACACTGGCAAGCACGATGAAAGAGTACTTGCTAGATTTTGGATTTATAATGGATGAACAGGAACCCGATATTGTAATTTCTGTTGGGGGAGATGGAACGCTTTTATATGCGTTTCATCGTTATTATAATCGATTGGATGAAACAGCATTTGTTGGTGTACATACAGGACATTTAGGTTTCTATGCAGATTGGTTACCGACAGAAGTAGAGAAATTAGTAATTGCGATTGCGAAAACACCATTCCAAGTGGTGGAATATCCGCTTTTAGAAGTAATTATTCGCTATGTGAATGGAAGTAAAGAGTCACAGTATTTAGCGATGAATGAGGCGACTGTAAAAAGTGCAGAAGGTACATTAGTAACAGAAGTAGAAATACGCGGAGAATATTTTGAAACATTCCGCGGAGACGGCCTTTGTATCTCTACTCCTTCAGGCAGTACCGCGTATAATAAAGCGCTTGGCGGAGCAATTATTCACCCATCTATTGAAGCGATTCAAATTGCAGAAATGGCGTCCATTAACAATCGTGTATTTCGTACTGTAGGATCGCCACTTGTATTGCCGAAGCATCATACATGTGTGTTAAAGCCAGCTGCGGGAATGAACTTACAAATTACAGTGGATCATTTAACGATGGTTCATCAAGATGTGAAATCAATCCAGTATCGCGTCGCAAACGAGAAAGTACGATTTGTTCGTTTCCGCCCGTTCCCGTTCTGGAAACGAGTTCGTGACTCGTTTGTTGCAGATAAATAGAAAGGGTTATATATTTGAACAGATTTACATTGAAATGGGATATAGGGCTGGCTGAAGAGGGAACTTTAGTTAGGGAATTTTTGAAAACGAAAGGTATTTCTAAAGCCGCTTTAACGGATATAAAGTTTCACGGCGGGGCGATTGAAGTAAATGGGCAACATGCGAGTGTTCGTCATCAGCTGCGCGCTAGTGAAGAATTACGTATCTTTTTTCCAGTGGAGGAAAGAAGTGAAGGGATGATGGCAGAAGATATCCCTTTATACATTGTATATGAAGATGATGCGGTTCTTATCATTAATAAAGAGGCGAACATGTCAACAATTCCGTCTAGAGAACATCCGACAGGGAGTGTTGCTAATGCGCTTTTATCTCATTATGATAAGCAGCATCTTGCAAGTACAGTGCACATTGTAACACGGTTAGATCGTGATACTTCGGGGCTTATGCTTATTGCAAAAAATCGTTTTGTGCATCATCTTTTATCGAAGCAGCATCAACAAAAAGCTGTGAAACGAACGTATGAAGCAATTGTTCACGGAAAGATTGTAGAACGAGAAGGAATGATTGATGCACCAATTGGTCGAAAATCTGATAGCATTATTGAGCGAACGGTTTGTGAGGATGGACAAAGGGCAGTTACTCATTTTAAAGTAATTGATAGTACATATCATAAGACACATGTAGCGCTTGAGCTTGAAACAGGAAGAACGCATCAAATTCGTGTGCATATGGCTCATATAGGACATCCATTACTTGGTGATAGCTTATATGGAGGGAGAAGGGATGAAATGAAGCGGCAAGCACTTCATAGTAAATCTTTGACGTTTTATCATCCTATTTTAGAGAAAGAGATGTCTTTTACTATAAAGCTTCCAAGCGATATGCAAGAAGTGTTGCGGCATACTTAAAAAGGGAACAAAATTCTTATATTATAAAGAATTTTGTTCCCTTTTTTCTTAGCGGAATAATATTAAAATTTGGTTTTCACCCGTACGCTTTATGACGAAAAATCCACTTTCGGCTTTTGTAGCAATGCCATTGTCATTTGGACGACAATATCCATGTGCTTCGCAAGTGCCGTCATCACGTACTAACATTTGTCCAATTAATCCGACAGGAAGCCATTCGGCGCGATCTTTTCTTGCTACATATTTGCAAGTTGGATCCCATTCTGTATTTAAAAGAGGTTGTATTTCTTCTGTTTCCGTCCATACATATTGACGTTTTCCAAAGTTATCTGTTTTATAACGTTTTTGCCAACTTAAAGCCCCGCTATTTCCTATAAGAGCAGGGGTTGCACTAGATATTCCTAAAATGAATGAATCGTGTGAAGTAGCTAACCGAATTTTTTCTTCGCTACTAAATGTAACGAAATAACCGACATCAATAGGGGTAGGATCTTCTGTTTCAAACATTTGTGCAAAATCTGTTCCGCTTGCATTGTAAGACGCGCCCTCAATGTACATTTCTCCATTATGGGCAAGCCATTTAGCACCGATATTATGGTCGGTGTCGTTTACACCATTTGCAATAAACCAAGAATAAGCTTCTTCTGCAGTGCCGAAGCGCCCCATAATATGGCTACCTGCAAAATGAGCTGTTGATGTATGATGACCTTCCGCATGAGAAGAGGATCCGTTAGCGATAGTTGCGGTTCCTTCTGCGTGTGCTGCTTCGCCTAAAGCGATCGTCTGTTTACCCTCTGCATGAGAATAAGAGCCGCCTGCTGTCGTTTCACTTCCCTCACTATGCGAACTATGTCCAGTTGCTTTTGAGTTTGATCCTTCTGCATGAGAGAAAGAACCTTTTGCATGTGTTAATAAGCCTTCCGCATGTGCTGCCATGCCCTCTGCATGAGAGTGAAGCCCTTCCGCATATGCATATCGGCCGCCTCTTTTAACTTTTGTATTTTCAGGTGTAGGTGTCTCAATTATGAGCGGTTTTTCAATTTGTATATCATTCGATGAAGCTAATGCTTCTTTTATTTTTTTTACTTTGTTTATAATAGCAGCTGGAATTTCTGGTTCCACTTCTTTATTCACTGCTACAGAAATATTTTCTTCCGTCTTTTCTTCTGTTTGGTTAGAATGTAGTATCTGTTCATCTTGATTTGAAAGCTGTTTATTTTTTTGTTGCATCTTTATTTTTCTGCGATCGATTATGCGGCTCATCACAGCATTTTCTAAAGAGACATATGTTGGTTTTACTTTGCTTTTTTTTGATGACTCTTGTTCTTCCAGTTCTTCTATCGCTGCAGCCCGAATACTACACCAGTTGTTAATTCCGTACATGGGCAGATATAAAGGGGAAAATTTTCTTTTTTGTTTAGAAGATTTTTTCTTCATTCTGTCACCTCCTGCGACATTATATGTAGGGTAATTAAAAAAAGATGCACTTTATTGCATCTTTTTTTAATTACTTTACCTAGTTTTATATGAAATCTGCTTAAATAATACGATAATCTTTCGCTAAGTAAGGTAGTTATGAAATTGGACGGAATTTCTCGGCGACAAAAGGTAAAGAAGAAGGGACAGAGATAGTCTCCATTTCAGGATAACGTAATCCGGTTAATTTGCCACCAAATACAGCGCCAGTATCAATATTGACTGTCTGATTGATGAATCGAGGTTCTGCCACTGGTGTATGTCCATATACAATCCAAGCTTGTCCCTTGTATTCTTGTGCCCAATCGCGACGGACAGGTGAGCCATCGGCATGCTTTTCTCCTGTAATATCGCCATATAATACAAAGGTTTGTACTTTTTTATCTTGTCTTCCTATGTAATCTTGCCGAATTCCAGCGTGACATACGATTACTCTTTTTTCATCTAGTATGTGGTAGAGCGGTGATTGTTCATAAAGAGTGATAAACTTTTCTTTTATAATGTTTTGCTTATGAGAAGGAAGTGCCTCATATTCAGCAACAGTTGTTTCAAGTCCGTGAGCGACTGTTACATTACGCCCAAGGAAAAATCGATATAGTTTATTACAGTGATTTCCAGGAGCGTAATAAGCTTCTTTTTTATGTATGACAAGTTCCCATACAATTTCAATCATACGTAATGAATGAGGACCACGGTCTGTAATATCGCCAACGAATGCAAGTTTACGTTGGTCAGGGTGAACTGGTAGACCGCTACTCCAGTTATATCCTAGCTTCTCCGTTAAATTTTGAAACTCTTGGAAGCATCCATGAATATCTCCTATAATGTCATATTTCATATTTAAACCTCCATCGTATTTTTCATTAGTATATCTAAAAAAGGATAGAGATAAAAATATAGCGGTTTTATGTTGTTCATTTAAATATAAAGATTTTCGTTCTTGAGCGAACATTTAAAATGAATCCAATCGCAATCATGTATGTAAGTAGTGAACTGCCTCCGTAGCTCATAAGAGGTAATGTTATCCCTGTAATGGGAAGTAATCCAATTGTCATCCCGATATTTTGAAATACTTGGAAAGTAAACATTCCGATTGTACCAGCGCAAATGTAACTACCGAAAGGGTCATTACTTTCTAAAGCGATATGAATCATTCGGAAAATGAGTAAGAAAAAAAGTGAAATAATGACACTTGCGCCTAGAAATCCAAATTGTTCAGCGACATTAGTGAAAATAAAATCTGTATGGGGTTCTGGAAAATATACTTGTCCATTTTCCCATCCTTTTCCTTGCATTTCTCCGGATCCAGTCGCTAAGAATGCTTGTCTTAATTGATAGCCTTGTGCATCATATTTGTAAGGTGCTAACCATCCGTAGAAGCGATTTAATTGATATTCTTTTAAAATGTGTGCTTTAAAAAAATCTGTGTGAGTAAAAAAAATATATATTAATGTAGATCCAGCCACGAAAGTAGCTGAAACTAATCCGAAAATAAAACGCCATCGTATGCCAGAAACTAGTATCATTGCTGCAAGCATCGCTGAAATGACCATTGTGTTTCCTAAATCTGGTTCTTTTGCAATAAGTAGTAGTGGTGGCAAGCTTGTCGCAAATATTTTTCCAAGTAATAAAAAATCGTCATGTATCGTTTGGGAAAAATATTTCTCATTATGATTTGCTATAATTCGTCCAATGACGATAATTAAAAACAATTTCATAATTTCAGAAGGCTGAAAATTTCCGATACCTGGGAGCCTGTACCAAGCGGTAGCGCCTTTAATTGTAACGGCACCTGGTACTTGAAGTTCTAGTCCAATAAGTAGTACCATTGCAAAGCTGTATAAATACCAAGCAATTTTTTGATAACGATCGAAGTCGATAATCATAATAACACCAATGGCTATAAATCCAATGAAATACCATTGGATTTGCTTTAGTACAAAATTGACGTTTTGTAAAAATGGAGGTAAAGAGGCTTGTGCACTTGCAATAGCACAACAACTAACAATCCCAATGGCAAATAAAATAAATAGTAATAAGTAGTCTATTTGATATTGAGAATTTGGATCTTTCAATGTAGGTATTCCTTTCTACTGCTCTTTATAGTAATGGATTTTATCCCGCATTAATGGGCAGTAAGACCCCCACCTCAAAATTCAGGGAAAGCGAAGAAGTTAGGTGGGGGATCAACTGCCCGTAAAAGCCCGATTGGTGAGGGCTGATTAAAGTTTCACTTTATAGTATGAGAAAGAATGTATGAACTATACGAATGATTCACATATAGTCCATACACTTTTAATTTTGCAGAGTAGTTTAATTGTTTAACTCTTTAATAATTATATCCAAACAATGGGAAAGACGTACATGTGCGTCAGGAAAAATATCTAGTTGATGAAGATAGTATTTTAAGGAACTTTTACACCATTGGTAAGCACTAAGTAGAGCTGCTCTATAGTCCATAGTATTTTGTAAAAAGCCATATTCTTTTGCTGTTATAACAAGGTGTGTGAAATCTTCACAACCTTGAAGGAGCTTATTGTGTATTTGTTGTCCAGCATGGTAGCGAAATTGACTTAAAGGCTCAGAAATGTATATTGCATTTCCTTTAGAAAGTAAAGAAATCCATGAGGCCATATCAACACTACAAGAATATTGTCGCTCTTTAAGGGTGCCAAAAGGTTCAGTGAGTAATTTTTTTCGAAACAAAGTAGTCGTAGGCTCACCGATAATGTTGTGCCCGCCCTTTAACATCCAATTACCTAAAAATATCCCGTTTAATGGGGTGTCTTCACTATATAACCTTTGTGTTGGGTGGGAATCACCTATTAGATTTCCATAATCATCAATACGTACTCGATAAGAAGTAACAAGAGCAAGATTTTTATTGGAATCTTGCTCAAAATAGGCCATCATTTTTTGTATTTTATGCTTATAAAACACGTCATCGTCCATTAAAAAGTTTATATACTCACCATTTGATTTTTCTATGAGCATAAGGTCATTGTGAAATTGTCCTAGAGTAGGGGTATTTCGAATATATGTTATATTTTTATAATTTGGTAAGTATTGTTCGCGTATTAAAGTTGCTGTTTCATCATTTGTACTATCATCTCCGATGATGATTTCAATATTTGAATAAGTTTGTGCCAATGCACTTTCTAGAGCAATTTTGAAATAATGAGGCCGATTATAAGTGGGAATAAGGATGGAAACGAGAGGTGGATTTTTTTCATTCATCATACATAACTTCCTTTCAGAAGCTTTTTTTTGTAAGAACAATATCTTGGTAACTTGTATATTCATGTCTGCCGCACCATAAGCCGTAATGCGGCTTATTGATTATTTCTAGGTCGTACTTATTCAATAAATTGCAAATATCTGTCTCCGGATAAGCAACTGCGAAATTCGGAATATCTTTATTTACAACGTAGCAATTTTCAATTCGATGATAAAAACCTAATGTACTTTGTCCTGCATTTAAATAATAAGACGATTCAGGGTTTATAAGAAAGAATGTAATGAAACATCTCCCGTCTTTTTTTAATACACGTACAATTTCAGATACGTAATGTTCTAATTCTTTTGGGAGAAGATGCGTAAATACAGAAGTTAAAAAGATAAAATCGAATGTTCCGTCTTCATAGGGAAAACGATATTGAGAGGCATCTTCTTTTCCTTCCGGATTATAGAATTGATTGTATATGTCAACATGTTCAAAGTGAAAATTATTACGCATAGTTGAAATGTTATTTTGACACCAAGTAATTCCATCTTTAAACAAATCAAATCCATAATACGCTCCATCATCATTTAAGTAATTCATTAATGGTACAGCCATTCGGCCGACGCCGCAGCCTACATCCAATACTTTTTCATTTGATTTTAAAGCGCCAATTTGAATAAAATGCTTTAGGAACTCTTTTCCAACCTTTTTGAAGTCGCCACCTACATATTGGACGAGTTCAGGAGGGGGGAGTAAAGTCATTTCTTTGTTAAATTCGCTCATGAGTATACCCCTTTCTTGTGTGAGAATATGCAGTAACTCTATTAATGAAATTTTCAATTTGTAGTGAGAGAAGACAGGAAAACAATTGTTATATGTAAGGAGATTCCGAAAAAAATATTTTGTTGGGTTAGAAGTGAGAGAAGGATGAGTGAAAATGGGATCTCCTATAGATTAAATCTTTTTATTCTTTTCTCCAATAAACGCCAAATACATCAATTTTAGTAATAGGGGCTTTTAAATTTCGTTGCTTTCTAAAGTCTGTCACAGCCTCAGCGCATGGTGGTAGCCCGTAGTCATCGATAATTATATAGCCACCTTTAGAAACTTTATCATATAAGTTCATGAGACCATCCATGGTGGATTCGTACATATCACCATCAAGCCGTGCAATTGCTATTTTTTCAATTGGTGCTGTTGGTAAAGTATCTTTAAACCAACCTTTTAAAAATTTCACTTGATCATTTAGTAAATCATATTTTTTGAAATTCTCTTGTACTTGTTCTAAAGAGACGCGTAAGTAATCGAATGTGTGTAAATAATCACCGTAATCTTTTGGATATTGTTCTAGATTCGGTGCTGGCAAACCTTCAAATGAATCTGCGACCCACACATTACGATCCGTAATGTTGTTTGCTTGTAAAAACCCATTCATAAAAATGCATGATCCTCCGCGCCATACACCTGTTTCAATAAAATCACCTTCTATATTTTCACGAACAACGGTTTCCATCGCCTCTTGTAATTGGTTCATACGTTCTCGACCAATCATGCTATGTGCTGCTCTTGGCCAATCCATTCCATCATGACGTTCACTTTTTGAGACATTTGGTTTTACAATTTTTAAGTTATGGTTTTCGGCATATTGCTTAATGAATAAAGGGAGAGGGACTGTAACTGGTTCGAATTCTAGTTCTTTCGAAATATGTAGAGATGCGGGTAAGTATGCCTCATATTCTAACCATATTTCAAATAAAATTGTCTTCTTTAGCAATTCGAGATAAAGCTGAACAGCAGATTTACTTTCCATATTTGTGCCTCCTGCAAAATGTCATACAACAATATGATTATGTAGGTACTGAATGTTTCATGATTGAATTTGAAATTGAAAAAGCAGTAAAACTGATATCAGTTTTACTGCTAAGTAAAAAATTAAGCAACTTTTTCAATAATAATAGATGCACTCGTGCCAAGAGCTAATGATAGCCCAAGCCCTGTAACAATTACTTCAACTAATGATGGAGTTGTCGTAATTTGCGTAATTGCTTGAATAACGATAGGTGCTCCGAGTGAGATTAAACTTGATCCAGTACCTGGTACAGGTACTCCATTCACTTGGATTGTAAGACCTCCTAATAGACTTGCTGTTGCAGTATTAGCGATAACAGTAATTTTATAGAATCCAGTTTCACTAATTACGAAAGTATCAGCATCTAATTGAGAAATTGCTGTACCAAACTGAGATCCAACAGTATTAAATGGTACTGGATCATTAATTCCTAGATCTAAAGAAATCCCACCGGAGTTAAATGCGTATAGTCCTGCTGGAAGTCCTAGTCCGGATGGTCCAGTTGGTCCAGTCGGTCCAGTAGCCCCCGTAGGTCCAGTAGCCCCAGTCGGTCCAGTAGCTCCAGTGTCACCAGTAGGCCCCGTAAGTCCAGTAGCCCCAGTGTCACCAGTAGGCCCCGTAGGTCCAGTAGCTCCAGTGTCACCAGTAGGCCCCGTAGGTCCAGTAGC
>NZ_CP016285.1:1144847-1367209 GCF_001679765.1 Bacillus sp. B25(2016b)
CCAGTGTCACCAGTAGGCCCCGTAGGTCCAGTAGCCCCAGTGTCACCAGTAGGCCCCGTAGGTCCAGTAGGTCCAGTAGCCCCAGTGTCACCAGTTGGTCCAGTAGGTCCAGTTGGCCCCGTAGGTACAGTCGGCCCTGTAGGTCCGGTCGGTCCAGTCGGCCCGGTCGGCCCAGTCGGAAGGGTAAACGGTGGTATCGGTGGTAATGTAGGTCCTACAAGATTAGGGTCAAATGCACTAGCTGATAAAGATTCATCGGGATTTAATCCATTTGAATAATTATTATTTGACATAAATTCACCTCCATAAAGCGTTCATTATATAGTAGATGCAAAACCGAAAGAAAATGACACGGACATTTGAATTATTGAAAAGAAATCTTAAACTACTTGAACAATTTAAAAAAATGGAAAGTTTAGTATAGGTATAACATATGATTGATTTGGAAGAGGGTGATTATGTTGAACAAGCAAGGAATTACAATTAGTTTATGTATGATTGTTCGAGATGAAGAGGAGACAATAGCCCGTTGTTTAGACACAGTTGAAAAAATTGTGGATGAAATTATAGTAGTTGATACAGGTTCCGTCGATCGAACGAAAGAAATCGTAGAGAAATACACTTCTAACATATATGATTTCCAGTGGATTGATGATTTTGCAGCAGCAAGAAATTTTTCTTTTTCAAAAGCGACGCAAGAGTATATATTGTGGCTAGATGCAGATGACGTATTATTAGAAGATGCTCAAGAAGCGTTGAAACTTTTAAAAAGAGAATTAGATCCTAAAATTGATGCCGTTTCGATGTCTTATCACCTTGCAATGGATTCTAACGGGAAACCTTTATATTGTACAAAAAGAAATCGACTTGTAAAACGTGAAAAACAATTTCAATGGTTTGGAAAGGTTCACGAGTATTTAGCTATTTCTGGTGAGGTTTTTAGTAGTAATGTTGCTATTACGCATAAAAAAGAAAAAAAAGTAACAGATCGTAATTTGAGAATTTTTCAAAACACTGTAGCTGCAGGGGAAGAATTGAGTCCGAGGGATTTATTTTATTACGCAAATGAATCTATGGATAACCAAAAATATGATGATGCAGTTCTTCTTTATGAAACATTTCTTAATCAGGACGAAGGATGGTATGAAGAAAAAATTTATGCATGTGGTAAGTTAGGAGATTGCTATGCGAAGCTCGGAATGTGGGAGAAGGCAATTGAATCTTGTGTGAAGTCGTTTCGGTATGACGTCCCTAGAGGAGAGAATTGTACAAGAATAGGATATATATATATGGAACAAGAAAAATATAATGAAGCGATATTTTGGTTTAAACTTGCAACGGAAGTACCAATGGCAACGGAAAGTCCTTTCCATAGTCCAGCTAGCTACACATGGCTACCCTATTTACAAATGTGTATTTGTTATAGCAGGTTAGGAGAGCAGGATAAAGCATATTATTACAATGAATTAGCAGCTTCTTATGTTCCGAATAATGCTGCAATTGAATATAACCGTAAATATTTTCGGGGAGTTTTTGATAAACCATATAAAGCGTAATAGGTTTCGTTTTTTTAGAAATGATTTATCGTTATTCTAACTCTAATAGATTGGTTATATATTAGAGTATCAGTAACGTAACCAATATAGATAAAAATTTTTATACTGCTATTTGCGGGCTAATAATCAGTGGGGGATGAACAAAAACTACACTTTATAGAATTCATATGAGATTTATATTTCTAATTCAATTTGCATAAGGAGTGTGTGAAATGAATCGCGAAAAAAGTTCTTTATATGAAGAAAAATCCGAGCATTATTATAATGCAGCGAATCCGAATTTATTAAAGCATATAAAAAAGGAATGGAAAGAAGTTCTTGATATTGGTTGCTCGAGCGGTGCATTGGGAGCAGCTATTAAAGAAAACGGTACACGTGTATCAGGAATTGAGGCATTTCCAGAGGCTGCAGAAAAAGCGAAAGAAATACTAGATCATGTTATTTTAGGGGATATAGAAAAAATAGATCTTCCTTATGAGGAGGGGCAATTTGATTGCATCCTATTTGGAGATGTATTAGAGCATTTATTTGATCCGTGGGCTGTGATTGAAAAGGTTAAGCCATATATAAAGCAAAATGGTGTGATTTTAGCAAGTATACCAAACGTTGCTCATATTTCAGTATTAGCGCCCTTACTTGCCGGAAATTGGACGTATACAGAATATGGTTTATTAGATAAAACACATATTCGTTTCTTTACATTTAATGAAATGCTAAGAATGTTTTTAAAAGCAGGATATGTTATTAGTAAAGTAGATCGTGTATATGTTGATCATAAAATGTATGAGCCGCTTATTGAGGAGTTGTATGGAATTTGTAAAAAATATCGTCTTGGAAGTGGCTTCATGGCTGAGACAGTTGTATTTCAGTATATTATTGAAGCTGAAAAATCACAATTATGAGTGCTGCAGACAAAACAATATTATTTGTTACATGTATAAATGATCGGAAATTGTATGCAAACTGCGTGCGACATATATTGCAATTGTTAGTACCTCCAGGGTATATTGTTCAATTTATGCCGATTCGAAATGCGAAAAGTATGACGAGTGGATACAATCAAGCTATTTCGCATCCAGCGAAGTATAAAGTGTATTTACATCAAGATGTTTTTATTATAAATAGAGCTTTTTTATATGGATTACTTCAATTATTTGAGGAACATGAACACCTTGGTATGATTGGGATGGTTGGAGCGCAATATGTTCCTCCAACTGGTGTATGGAACGAAGGGCGTGGAATTGTAGGAAAGGTCATTGGTTATATGAATGATTTGTTTTATATGGCAAGTTTAGAACAACCGTATCATGAATCAAAAACATTTATTCCTGTAGAATGTATTGACGGTTTATTAATGGCGACACAATATGATGTTCCGTGGCGAGAAGACTTATTTGACGGATTTGATTTTTATGATGTATCTCAATCATTTGAATTTAAAAAAGCAGGATATACAGTCGGTGTACCTGTACAGCGCGATGCTTGGTGCATCCATTATCATTTTGATGTGAATATGACGAACTATGAAAAGTATCGAAAAATATTTGTAGAACACTATATGGCAGATGTAAATAAGGAAGAATAAAGGGGGGACAAAAATGAAAGATCATACAATATTAGTCGTTGTTTGTGTAAATAATGAGGAGCTTTTTAAACAATGTGAGAGCCAAATAAGAAACATTTTTGTTCCCCCTGGTTACGCTGTACAAATTTTTCCGATACGAGATGCACAAAGTATGGCAAGTGCATATAACCGAGCCCTTTCATATCCAGCGAAATACAAAGTGTATATACATCAAGATACATATCTTATTAATCGAGATATGTTTTATACACTTATATCTCTTTTTGAAGAAAATGAAAAGCTTGGTTTAATAGGGGTCGCTGGGGCTCAGTTTTTACCGAATAACGGGATATGGTGGGAAGGGAAAAATTTAGTAGGGAAAGTGATTGAATATAGAAGACGGAATTATCAATTATTAAATTTGGATCAGGTTTTTTATGGTAATCAACCATTTTTGTCAGTTCAGGCAATTGATGGTTTATTTATGGCAACGCAGTATGATATTCCGTGGCGAGAAGATTTATTTCAAGGGTTTCACTTTTATGATGTGTCACAGTCTTTAGAATTTCAAAGGGCTGGTTATTTAATCGGTATCCCAAATCAAGCAAATTTATGGTGTATTCATTACAACGGGGATGAGTTTGATGCGGATACATATGAGAAGTACCGGAAAGTGTTTGTAGAACATTACAAAGATATATTATCTCCATCATAAAGGAGAGATGCAGAGTGAAAGGAATTATTTTAGCAGGTGGTACTGGGTCGAGATTATATCCAATAACGAAAGTAACGAATAAACATTTACTTCCTGTTGGGCGGTATCCGATGATTTATCATGCGGTATATAAACTAAAACAATGCGATATTACAGATATTATGATTATTACAGGTAAAGAGCATATGGGGGATGTTGTTAGCTTTTTAGGAAGTGGTCATGAATTTGGCGTGTCCTTTACGTATCGTGTGCAAGATAAAGCGGGCGGGATCGCACAGGCGTTAGGGCTTTGTGAAGATTTCGTCGGGAATGATCGTATGGTAGTTATATTAGGAGATAATATTTTCTCAGATGATATTCTTCCGTATGTTGAAGAGTTTGCAAATCAAAAAGAAGGTGCGAAAGTACTATTGCAATCTGTAGAAGATCCCGAAAGATTTGGCGTAGCACATATTCAAAACCGAAAAATAGTTGAAATTGAAGAAAAGCCGAAAGAGCCGAAAAGTTCTTATGCTGTTACGGGAATTTATTTGTATGATTCGAAAGTCTTTTCTTATATAAAAGAATTAAAACCTTCTGCACGGGGAGAACTTGAAATTACAGATATAAATAATTGGTATTTAAAACGAGGGGTACTTACTTATAATGAAATGAGCGGTTGGTGGACTGATGCTGGAACTCATGCTTCTCTTCAAAAGGCGAATACGTTAGCACAGGATATTAACTTTGGGAAACAGTTTAACGGAGAATAGGTGAGAATATGAAAGTTATAGAAACAAATTTTACCGATGCAAAATTGTTAGAACCGAGGTTATTTGGAGATGAGCGTGGCTTTTTTTCAGAGAGCTATAATAAGCAGGTGCTAGAAACATTAGGGATTACGTATTCATTTGTACAGGATAACGTATCTTATTCGGTTAAGGCAGGAACGATACGGGGGCTACACTTTCAAAAAAAACCGAAAGCACAAACGAAACTCATTCAAGTTATGCAAGGAGCAATTTATGATGTTATCGTTGATTTGCGAAAAAAATCACCAACATTTAAACAATGGAAAGGGTATATTTTAAGTGCAGATAACCATCGGCAATTACTAGTGCCAAAAGGATTTGCCCATGGTTTTTGCACGCTTGTCCCGCATACTATCGTTATGTATAAAGTAGATGAATATTATAGTGCAGAGCATGACTCTGGATTACTTTGGGAAGATAAAGATTTAGCAATTCCTTGGCCGGTAACAGATCCCATATTGTCCGATAAGGACCGGATATTGCCATTACTAGAGGAATATGAAGATAGTTTTTAAGTAGGAGAGTTGTTTATGAATATATTAGTAACAGGTGGGGCTGGATTTATTGGAAGTAATTTCGTTCATTACATGCTACAAAGTTATGAAACATATAAAATTATTAATTACGATGCATTAACATATAGCGGGAATTTAAATAATGTAAAATCTCTTCAGGATCACCCGAATTACTCTTTTGTAAAAGGAGAAATTCAAAATGGAGAGCTATTAGAACACATCATAAAAGAGCGAGACGTACAAGTGATTGTAAATTTTGCAGCTGAATCACATGTGGACCGTAGTATTGAAAATCCGATTCCTTTTTATGATACAAATGTAATTGGGACGGTCACTTTATTAGAACTAGTTAAAAAATATTCGCATATAAAACTTGTGCAAGTGTCAACAGATGAAGTGTATGGTTCTTTAGGAAAAACAGGGAAGTTCATAGAGACAACGCCGTTAGCTCCAAATAGTCCATATTCTTCAAGTAAGGCGAGCGCGGACATGATAGCTCTATCTTACTATAAAACATATCAATTACCAGTTATAGTAACGCGTTGTTCTAACAATTATGGGCCGTACCAGTACCCCGAAAAATTAATTCCATTAATGGTTACGAATGCACTGGAAGGAAAAAAATTACCGTTATATGGTGATGGTTTAAATGTAAGAGATTGGTTACATGTAACGGATCATTGCAGTGCGATTGACGTTGTTCTGCATAAGGGACGTGTAGGAGAAGTATATAATATAGGTGGAAATAATGAAAAAACAAATGTAGAAGTTGTGGAACAAATTATTACTCTTTTAGGAAAAACAAAAAAAGATATTGAATATGTTACAGATCGTTTAGGGCACGATCGTCGTTATGCGATTGATGCAGAGAAAATGAAGAATGAATTTGATTGGGAACCGAAATATACATTTCAACAAGGATTACAAGAGACGGTGAAATGGTATGAAAAGAATAAGGAATGGTGGAAACCACTAAAAGATTAGTAAGGGGCATGTTAAATGAAAGAGAGGGTTATCATAACAGGAGCAAACGGCCAATTAGGAAAGCAACTATTTGAAGAGTTAAACTCTGAAGAATATGATATATATGCATTTGATAAAAAGTTACTAGATGTCACAAATATATCCCGAATACAACAAGTGGTACAAGAAATAAAACCACATATAATTATTCATTGTGCTGCCTATACGAAAGTAGATCATGCAGAGAAAGAACAGGATCTTGCATATAGAATAAATGCAATTGGAGCTCGAAATGTAGCGGTCGCTTCACAATTAGTAGGGGCGAAGCTAGTTTATATTAGTACTGATTATGTATTTCAAGGCGCCAGACCAGAGGGGTACGATGAATTTCATAGTCCTGCTCCGGTAAATATATATGGAGCCTCTAAGTATGCGGGGGAGCAGTTCGTCAAAGAGTTACATAATAAATATTTTATCGTTCGCACATCGTGGCTATATGGTAAATATGGAAATAATTTCGTAAAAACGATGATACGATTAGGAAAAGAAAGAGATGAAATATCTGTTGTAGCGGATCAAGTTGGCTCTCCTACGTATGTGGCGGATTTAAATATGGTTATTAATAAGCTCATTCATACTTCTTTATACGGTACATACCACGTATCAAACAGAGGTTCATGCTCTTGGTTTGAATTTGCACAAAAAATATTTTCGTACGCCAATATGAAAGTGAATGTATTACCTGTTTCAACGGAAGAATTCGGAGCTGCGGCTGCAAGGCCCAAATATTCTATCTTTCAACATAACATGCTACGATTAAATGGTTTTTTACAAATGCCGTCTTGGGAAGAAGGATTAGAGCGCTTTTTTATAGAAACCAAAAGTCATTAACAAATTTCTGTTAATGACTTTTTTGTTTGCCTTTAAGCGGTTTTATGTTACTATAATTATAGTATCAGGTACTAATAACAAGTATAAGTATTTCTGGGAGGATATATCATGGAACTATTACAAGGGAAAACATTTGTTGTTATGGGCGTTGCGAACCAAAGAAGTATTGCATGGGGAATTGCTCGCTCTTTGCATAATGCAGGTGCAAAATTAATCTTCACATATGCAGGAGAACGTTTAGAAAGAAACGTTCGTGAATTAGCGGACACATTAGAAGGGCAAGAATCACTTGTATTACCTTGTGATGTAACGAATGATGAGGAACTTACAGCTTGTTTTGAAACAATTAAACAAGAAGTAGGTACTATTCACGGTGTAGCACATTGTATTGCTTTTGCAAATCGCGATGACTTAAAAGGTGAATTTGTAGATACTTCTCGCGATGGATTTTTACTTGCACAAAATATTAGTGCATTCTCTTTAACAGCTGTAGCAAGAGAAGCGAAGAAAGTAATGACAGAAGGCGGAAATATTTTAACGTTAACATATCTTGGCGGCGAGCGCGTTGTGAAAAATTATAACGTTATGGGTGTTGCGAAAGCTTCATTAGAAGCGAGCGTGAAATATTTAGCGAACGATTTAGGTCAACATGGTATTCGCGTCAACGCTATTTCTGCAGGACCAATTCGTACGTTATCTGCAAAAGGTGTAGGCGATTTCAACTCAATCTTAAGAGAAATTGAGGAGCGCGCACCACTTCGTCGTACAACAACGCAAGAAGAAGTTGGCGATACAGCAGTATTCCTATTCAGTGATTTAGCACGCGGTGTAACAGGAGAAAACATTCACGTTGATTCAGGGTATCATATCCTAGGATAAATATAATATTAATTTTTAAAGGACAATCTCTAAATGCTGAGATTGTCCTTTTTATTTGTTCTTAGAAAGAACGATTTTTAACGAAAGTTCTTGCCACGTGATGAATATAACTATAATAGTACACGATTTATTCAGCTACGTATGGAAGTGGGAGGGACGAGTGTGAAGAATAAAAATAAAAGTTCAACAGTTGGAAAACCGTTGTTATATATTACGCAAGTAAGTTTAGAACTTGCTGCACCGAAAATAAAAAGGATTATCCTGACAAACTTTGAAAATGAAGATCAAAAAGAAAAAAGTAATAGACAAGAAAATATTGTAAGTAGTGCTGTGGAAGAGGTAATAGAACAAGAACAACAAGAAGAGAAGCAAGTGGAAGGAAAAATAGAAGAAGAGGAAAAAGAAGAACAAGAAGAACAAGAAGAACAAGAAGAGCAAGAGCAGGTAAGAACCGTCCCGTATAATAAATCATTTAAGGATATGAATAATGATGAAAAAATTCATTTTTTATTAAACCGCCCTCATTACATTCCGAAAGTAAGGTGTAGAATAAAAACAGCTACAGTTTCTTATGTTGGATCAATCATATCGTATCGTAATGGCATCGTATCTATTATGCCGCAAAATAGTATGAGAGATATTAGGTTGTCTATAGATGATATCCAATCGATTAGTATGGCCGGCTTTTAAATATGTAAAGGTGGTAGAAAGCTTCTACCACCCCAATAGTTTTTTAGTTCACTTCACATTAGATAGTAACGTCGCGTAAGCACTGAATCGCACAGAAACAGCTTAAATCAACAGTAATGCAAGTAGATGTCGATACTAGTCTTGCATTTGGTACAGCTAAAAACGTACAAATTGGGTCATCAGTAGGTGGTACAGGAGAGCTATCACCTAATACTACACTTAATACACGTAGTACAGCACAGCTATCATCATCTACACTTTCCACACGGAAAATTGGAGATCGGCAGCCAACAAGGCTTGCAGATGGTGCAAATGCTTCAAAAGGTTCTCCAGTTTTTGTGTATAAAATAAAAGGACGTGTATTTGCTACTGATGCAGTATTGTGTGCACCTAAAAATGGAATTTCACAACCAGATCCACACGTTGTTGTAGAACAATCTTGTAATTCATTGATGAATTTTACAACGTCAACTACACAATGAGAAGAGCCATGGTGTTTATTTTCGTTACAACTCATTAATGTCACTCCTTATCTTCTTGTTTGTATTTACATTAATAAGATATTGGAGTCGAGGAGATTTGGTCACAATCTCAAGACCTTTTTTTTTAAATAGGCGAAAGAGGATAAGGGAAGGTGGAATTATGCTGTTTACAAGCTGGCTTTTATTTTTTATTTTCGCGTTAGCAGCCTTTAGGCTCACTCGTTTAATTGTTTATGATAAAATTACAGCCTTTTTGCGAAGACCATTTATTGATGAATTAGAGATTACGGAGCCAGATGGAAGTGTATCAACGTTTACAAAAGTGAAAGGTAAAGGATTAAGAAAGTGGATTGGCGAATTATTAAGCTGTTATTGGTGTACAGGTGTATGGGTTAGTGCTTTTTTATTAGTTTTATATAATTGGATTCCTATTGTTGCGGAGCCGTTACTTGCATTATTGGCTATTGCAGGAGCAGCAGCAATCATTGAAACGATTACAGGATATTTTATGGGAGAATAATATATTTTCATAATAAGAGAAAAAGCGGAGTTTAAAAGAATGAGGGAACGGAAATAAAGAGTTGTTCATATAGTAAATAGACAGAATTGACAGTAGAGGAGATGTTTGCTGTGAGCAATAATCCAAGGCAAAATTCATATGACCTGCAGCAGTGGTATCAAATACAGCAACAGCACCATGCACAACAACAGGCATATCAAGAACAATTGCAACAACAAGGATTTGTGAAGAAAAAGGGATGTAATTGTGGGAAAAAGAAGAACACAATAAAACAATATGAAGAATGAAACACTCATGTTACTGTGAGTGTTTTTTATTATACATATAAAAAGCGGTATTTCTGTATTAGAAATACCGCTTTTTACTAGCTAATTTGTGCAACTGTTAATGCTGCTGCACGGACGTCTACAGTTCCAATTAACTCAACTGGTACAATTTGAATTAAGTCACCAGGATTTAAGTTAATAAGAATAACACCGCTGGATACGTCTACTTCACCAGTACCAATAACGTTAGAACGAACCGCTGTACCTGATCCAGGAATAATGTTAGCTGGCGTATTTAATGATAAGAAGAAACGACCAGCTTCTGGTGCTACAGGTGCGTTATCAAGACTAATCGTTAATGTATAACTGATTTGATAAATACCAGCTCGTAGAATTCGAATGCCATCTCCAACACTTACTGTATCATTTATTACTGGAACAGTAATATTTGGGTTTGGACTTACGCTAGGTAATAGTAGTGGTGTAAATAGTGAAGCGAACTGAGGTGCAGACGCGTTGAAAGCAAAACCGAAGGCAGGTAGTGTACTAGCTGGCTTTGCCTCACAATCAATTTTAGTAAATTCGCAATCAGAAGAGAACATGTTTTTCACTCCTTTATCTGTTTCTACTTTCAGTTAATGAAAAGGACAGGTTCTATGTTCTAGACAAGTTCCCAATTTTAAGAAATTTACATAATAATACTCTTTAAGCATGGATTGGGTGGCAGAATTATCTGCCACCCAATCCATACTTAACTCATTATTTAGTTTTAAATTGTAACATCGCGTAAGCATTGAATAGCACAGAAGCAACTTAAATCAACAGTAATGCAAGTAGAGGTTGATACTAATCTTGCATTTGGTACAGCTAAAAACGTACAAATTGGGTCATCAGTAGGTGGTACGGGTGAGTTATCACCTAATACTACAGTTAATACACGTAATACAGCACAGTCATCATCATCTATACTTTCTACGCGGAAAATTGGAGATCGGCAACTAGTAAGGCTTGAAGATGGTGCAAATGCTTCAAAAGGTGCTCCGGCTTTTGTGTATAAAATAAAAGGACGTGTATTCGCTACTGATGCAGTGTTATGTGCTCCTAAAAATGGAACTTCGCAACCAGATCCACATGTTGTCGTTGCACATTCTTGCAGTTCATGTATAAAGCGAACGACATTAGATACACAGTTGAAATCACAATCATGTTCATGATGGTCTTCGTTACAATTGCAGCTCATTATGTTCACTCCTTCTCGTGAGTTCTGACATACACTATTACAATATGAGTGGGATATGGCTGATATTACGTTAATTCTCACGATAAAAACAGGGAATTTATATAGGAGGGATGTACATAACGTGATATAAAAAAAGACATCCTTATTTAGTGGATGTCTTTTCAGGTAAATCTTTTCGCACAGTATATAAAAAACGAGATATATCTAATTTCTTTCCTCTGAAAAATTGCGGAGAAGAAATGTAAAGTTCTTCTTTTGCACGTGTAATGGCGACATACAGTAATCGGCGTTCTTCTTCTAACGCTTCAGAAGTTTCCGTAATACGATCATTTGCATCTTTTAAAGAAGAAGTATGGGGCAGGATTCCATCACTCGCTCCAAGTAAAAAGACACATGGAAATTCAAGGCCTTTTGCGTTATGGATTGACATAAGTGAAACGGCATCTTTTTGCGGCATTGTTTTTAATGCTTCCATTTCTTTTTGACCTTGAATCGCCTCGTCGATAAATTGTAAATAAGCTGGAATATCGGTGAAACGAGTTGCAGACTCCATTAATTCTTCCAACATTTCTTCTTGTATGTCTTTATGCATCGTAAAGGAAGAACGATCGTTACTTTGTAAGTACTCTAAATATTTTCCTTTACCATGAATAATTTCTTTTAATGCTTTTTTCGGTTCTAATTCTTTAATAAACTTAATAAAATCGATGCGCTCATTTACCTTTTTCACTTGAAAAGGTTTTAAGCTTGGATTTAATAGTAAGAAATGAAGAAGAGAAGGGAAGCGTCCCTCACCATATTTCCATTGTTCACGTTCAATAAATGAAATACAATCATCACGTCCGATATACATCGTCGGCAATATGTTTGAAAGTGATTCTAGCCGAAACGGCTCAATCACGAGTCTTAAATGATCTAATACAGGCTTAATTAAAGAATGTTCATAAAATGATTGGCTCGCCCCGTGTTTAATAAACGGGATTTTATGAATGGTAAGCTGATCAAGTAACGAACGACTTACAGAATGTGTGCGATACAGTAAACAAAAATCTTTATAGTTTCGGTCACCGCTATCTACTTTTTCTTGAATGAGCTGTAAAATTTGATTTGCTTCATCAAGAGTCGTAGCAGGTCGTGCATAAAAAGGTTGTACACCTTCCTCGCGAACGGAGTATAGCTCTTTATCAAAACGTTCTTGATTTAATTTTATAACTTCATTTCCAAGCCCGACGATAAAGGGATTGGATCGATAATTCGTATTTAGTGCAATAATTGTTGTGTTATCAAATTCTTTTGGAAAAGATAAAATAATTTGGTGACTTGCCCCTCGCCAGCCATAAATTGCTTGATCATCATCACCTGCGATGAACAAATTATTTCTTGGCGTGGCTAACAATTTTACAATTTCATATTGTGCATAGGATGTATCTTGAAACTCATCTACTTCAATGTAGTGAAAACGTTGTTGTAATTGAGTTAGTAAAGGAGCATTATTTTCTAACATATAATATGTTTCCAATAAGATGTCATCGAAATCAATATAATTGTATCGTTGTTTTACCTCTTCAAAACGTTCATATACTTCTTTAAATTCTTGTTCCACTGGTGTTTTCGCTTTTACATCTTTCGGACGATTTAATTTGTTTTTTTCAAGTGAAATCATCGCGAGCATCGTTTCAGCATCGTAATCGTCTTTTAAACGCAATTCTTTTAAGATTTTCTTTATCATAATTTGTTTATGTTTTTCATTTGCTAAAATTTGTTGATTATACCCTTGACTACGAAGCAATTTTAAGAAAACAGAGTGGAATGTACCAGCAACTACGTAGCTACTTGCTGCATGATTCATACCTGGTAACTTCGCAACACGACTTCGGATTTCTTCAGCAGCTTTTTGTGTAAATGTAAGTAATAAAATATTTCGTGGATGAACTTGTTTTACATTTACTAAATAACCAACGCGAGTTGTTAAAACAGATGTTTTCCCGCTTCCGGCACCAGCTAGTGTAAGAACAGGACCTTCTGTTGTGCGCACAGCTTCTAATTGTTTTTCGTTTAAAAAAACATTTTGTTGTTCTAGAGCGCGGAAATAAGCCGCATCTACATCTTCTTCCATAATTAAATGGGTAGATGTTTTCGGAATATGATATGTCGCACGCGGAATATCAGCGTGTGTTAACGATTTTTGTGAAAATTTTTCTTGTGTCATATGTTCACCTTCAAAACTATAGCATCAACATTTAACTTTAGCGGAAGAAAAAGAAAATAGCAATGTAAAAAAACAGGAGGGGTCACCTCCTGCTTTCAAATTACAATTCTTTTATCATTACGACGTGCGGGATATTTGCTTCCATAAATACATCAGAACTTGTTACATATCCAAGTTTTTTATAGAAATCTTCAGCATGTGTTTGAGCATGAAGTTTCAATTTCGGTAACGAATTTTCCTTTGCATACGCTTCAAGCGCATCCATAACAATTTTTCCGATACCTTTTTTCCGATGGGAACCTAACACGCAAATGCGTTCCATTTTTCCTATACCATCAAGGGTGCGAAAACGTCCAGCACCAACTGGAACATCATTGTCATATATAACAACGTGTGTGGAAGTTTCTTCAAACTCATCGTACTCTTCTTCAGCAGAGACACGTTGTTCATTTACAAACACTTGTTTACGTACAGAGAATGCATCTCTTAGTTGTTCGTCCGTTTGTACAATCTGTGCGTGCAAATTAGTTGTTCCCCTTTCCAAGACGGAATGTTTCGTGTACAGTCCATGTTCCATTTTCTAATTGATATAGAAGATGGAAACGATCAATTGGCTGTTCGTAATAGAAATCTTTCATACGTAATCGGCCCAAAACATCAGCATGCTCTGCATCTGATAAGCCTTGTCCGATTGTTAAATGAGGTACGAAAGCATATTCGCGTTCTTGCGTGAATAACCCGCTATGCATTTCTTCATTTAAGAAAGTAAGTTCAGGTGTTTTTTCTACTTTAAAGTAAAGGACGTTATTAACAGGTGCGAATGAACCAACTTTCCCAACATGAAGGGTGAAAGGGTTCGTTTTACTTGCGATTGTATGTAATTCGTTTACAATCGACTCTAATTGTTCATCTTGCGCCTCAAAGGGTGTTTTCAATGTAATATGTGGTGGAACTAATGCGTAGTGCGGGTCATAACGTTTACGCAATCCGTTCGCTTTATCTTGAATCATTTTAGATGGAAAAATTACAATGCCTAATTTCATGTTCCAATTCCTCCCTTTGTAAGTCTAGTTAGATTTTGAGATAAATAAATCTCTTTATCTATTATATCAAATTATTCTGAATACTGCTCTCTATTATTTCATTGCTAGAATATGAGAGAAGGCTTTCGGTAAATCAGTTTGCCAATATTTCCAAGTATGATTGCCTTCAAACTCCTCGTAATGCGTGATGAAATTTCTATCTGTAAGAAGCTTATTTAACTCACGGTTCGGCCCTACGAAATCCGATACTTGTCCATCAGTACGCTTTACAGCCGTTTCTTCTGTACCGATGACGTGATACAGTTCTAACGCCTGTGGATCTGTGAATTCTTTTGCTAAGTTCATCACTGTCTCATCCACAAATGGTGATTGCATAACGACTTTACCGAATGTATGCGGATACATAAGTGCAGTCATAAAGGAAACTGTTCCGCCAAGAGAATCACCAATTAAAACACGACCTTTTCCCATTTGGTACGTTGGATAATTTTCATCAATGTATGGTGCAAGTTCATGAGCAAGGAAACGAATATATGCAGCATTTTTCACTTCATTTGGGAAATATTTTTCTTTACGATCATGTACATTTTTATATGGAATACCGACAATAATTGTACGGTCAATTTCTTCGGTTTCACGAAGGCGCTCAATTACACGGTGCGCTTTACCGAGCTGAAAATAATCTCTACCATCTTGTGCAATTACAACTGTATGTTTGTGCAGTGGTGTGTAATTTACAGGTAAATAAACGAGAAGTGTAACGTCTTCTTGAAGTGATGCGCTATAAAATGAAATTTCTTCAATTCTCCCTATTGTTTGACTCATGTAGATCCCCCTAAATAAAAATTTACTGTAACGATTGTAAGAGCGACGCTTGTAGTGAAAAGGAAAGAAATATTCACTAATTGGCGCCTTAATTTCTATTTTACCATAATGGTACGAAGAATCTAAAAAATTAGTATTTAAGTTACGAAAGAAAACGGATATAATGAAGTGGGATTTTTGACAGGTGAGAGGGGAGACAGGATTTGAAACAAGAAAAATCAATCGCACTACCATTGGCTATTTCTATAATTGCCATTTCCTTTGCAGCAGTTTTTGTAAAGATGTCCTCAGCACCATCTTCAATATTAAGTATGTACCGCTTATGGATTATCGTACTTATTATGCTGCCTATCGTATGGAAAAAAAGAGAGGAATTTAATAGGATTCAAATGAAAGATTGGGGCTTTTTAATTGGATCTGGTTTCTTTTTAGCACTTCATTTTCTTTTATGGTTTGAATCTTTAAAGCATACAACAGTTGCTAGTTCAACAATTATTTTGGCACTTCAACCGATCGTATCTTTAGTTGGAGGTTTTTTTCTGTTTAAAGAAAGAACAACATATTCAGCCATTGCAACGATGGGAATCGCTATTTTAGGGGTAATGTGCATTGGTTGGGGAGATTTAGGGTTAAGTAAGCAAGCAATTTATGGAGACATATTATCCTTTCTAAGTGTAATAGCAGTTGTCGGTTATTTATTTATCGGGCAAACGACAGTAAAGAAAGTATCACACTGGATTTATAGTTTTACAGTCTTTGCGTTCGCAGGTTTTTTTATGGGGATTTATAATGTCATATTACAAGTACCTTTTACAGGTTATACGAAATGGGATTGGACCGTTTTTCTTTTACTTGCGGTTGTGCCGACAGTGTCACATGTAATTAATAATTGGCTGTTAAATTATGTAAATGCAACGACAATTTCAATGAGTATTTTAGGAGAACCTGTTGGAGCATCTATACTTGCGTTCTTCTTACTTGGAGAAAAATTAAATGCAATGCAAATTATCGGTAGCATGCTCGTATTGTTTGGTGTATCTGTTTTCTTACTGCAGCAACAAAAACGTACAGCAAAAAACGTCGTAAACGAGCCGGTGTATACACAGGAATTATAGTGTTAGGGGAGAAAAGAGAAGTTGTGATACTTCTCTTTTTGTTTTATAGAAATATGGGCATAGAAGGGGGATGGAAATCGAATTTCCATCAAAAAAAGATACATGGTTATATCCACTTGTTTTCATTGTTTTTGGTGCTTATTTTGCGACAATTTTTGTAGGGAGAGAATATTTTCTTTTGCTTTTTACAATTCCATTAGCAATGTTGTTTAGCTGGAGTTGGTTTTTGGCAAAATATATTGCCGGGGAAGAAATAATTACAATTAGATCGGGTCTCGTTACAAAACGTATATTTATAAGAGATATAAAACAAATTTCAAATACGAAAAATCCAATAGCAGCTCATGCATTATCATTTGACCGACTTGAAATTGTTTACGATACACATAAAACAGAAATTATTTCTCCAAGAAATAAAGAATAATTTATTAACCTTGTAAAAAGTAAAAACTTAAATATTGAAATCAAGTAAAAGAGTGGCTATGAAGCCACTCTTTTACTTTGGATTTGTCATATAAGGTTGTACATGAATGACACATAGGTCACGGAATTTGCCTTCAGCAGTTGTGACAATTACGACTGCTTTACCTGCACTTTTTCCAGTAATCGTCACGGTGTCACCTTTTGGATATATGGTGATGATATCAGAATTCATATTTGACCAAATAAGCTCTTTATTCGTTGCTTGTATTGGCAAAATGGAAGCTGCTAACACAATGTTTTGTCCCGTTTTTATTTTTAATTTATGTTTTTCCATATGAACACCGATGACTGAAATAACAGAAGGAGCAATTGAAATTTTAGGCGGGTTAGGTTGCATGTTTAAACAAGACGCAGAAGTATTTGTGATAGGTGAAAATTTTCGTGTTTGTTGTTGCTGGAAAGCTGCTAACATGTTGGAGTCCCCTTTCTGTATAAGTGCTGATACTCATACTATAAAGGAGTAGTGTTATGTTAAATTTAACGAAACATAAAGAATTTGTTAAATTTGATAAGAAGATTGTCGAACTGTAAAAAATCTCTGCTGTTACGATAACAGCAGAGATTTTTTTATAAATTATGACGATGTTGTTTTTCGAAATCCTCAAATTGCTCTTCAACTTCTTTTGAAGGTTGTGTTAGTAAACTAACAATTACGATGGCTAGTAAACTAATGGCAAAACCTGGAATCATTTCATATAAGAAATCTTTTAAGAATTTGAATTGAGTCCAAATAATGACTGTAGCGGCACCAGAAATCATACCAGCAAGCGCGCCCCATTTCGTCATACGTTTCCAATATAAGCTTAATAAAATAGCAGGTCCGAATGAAGAACCAAAACCAGCCCAAGCGTATCCAACAAGAGCTAAAATCGTATCATTTTGTTTAAACGCTAAAGCGCACCCAACTAATGCAATAACAAGTACAGCCATACGACCGACAAATACAAGTTCTTTATCAGATGCAGAACGTTTGAAGAATGTACGATATAAGTCTTCCGTTACGGCACTAGAAGTAACGAGTAACTGAGATGAGATTGTACTCATAATCGCTGCTAAAATAGCGGCTAATAAAAATCCAGTAATAAGTGGGTGGAATAAAATTTTCCCAAGTTCAAGGAAAATTGTTTCTGGGTTAGATAATGTTAACTCTTGTTGTGAATAGTAAGCAATACCAATAAGACCAGTAAACATAGCTCCAACAACAGAGAAAATCATCCAGCTCATACCAATTCTTCGTGCGCTTTTAAGTTCTTTTACAGAAGAAATTGCCATAAAGCGTACGATAATATGAGGTTGTCCGACATAACCAAGGCCCCATGCGAATAGAGAAATCATTCCTAAAGTAGAGGCACCTTTAAAAATATCTAGACGTGTTGGATCTACAGATCGAATTGTATCAAATGCAGGTCCAAGTCCGTTCGAATTCATAATTGTTACGATAGGAACAAGAATAAGAGCAACTACCATAATGATTCCTTGCACGAAGTCTGTCCAACTTACTGCTAAGAAACCACCAAATAATGTGTAAGCTACAACAACGCCTGCTACAATGAATAATCCAACATGATAGTTCATGCCAAATGAATTTTCAAATAATACAGCGCCTGAAACTAATCCTGAAGCTACATAGAAAGTAAAGAAAATCATAATAACAAGTCCAGATACTAAACGTAGCATATGAGATTTGTCGTGGAAACGGTGTTCCAAAAATTCTGGAATAGTAATAGAGTTATTTGCAATTTCTGAGTAGGTACGTAAGCGAGGAGCAACATAAAGCCAGTTTGCGTATGCGCCTAGTGTTAGGCCGATCGCAATCCAACTACTACTTAATCCAACGCTAAACATTGCACCTGGTAATCCCATTAAAAGCCAACCACTCATATCGGATGCTCCAGCACTTAATGCCGTTACTGCGGGTCCTAGTGTACGCCCGCCAAGCATATAATCTGTTAAGTTGGACGTTCGTTTATAGGCGAAATAGCCAATTACTAACATCCCGAGCATGTAGATAGAGATTGAAGTTAAAGTTAACATCTGCGTACTCATATAGTTCCCCTTCCTTTTGTCATGTCTTTTGATGCGTTATGCATATTTATCCCGCATTAACGGGTAGTAAAACTCCCACCTTAAAATTGGCTGTGCAAGGAAGTTAGGTGGGAGATCAACTGCCCGTAAATGCCCGATTGGTTCAACTAATAATCAGTGGGGATGAACACCCCCCACTGATTAAAGTTTCACTTTATAATCTATCATGATTATTCTGAAAAATCCATATAGAAATACGAATTTTCAGAAATGTAAGCGTTTTTTGGCGTCATTTTACTTTTTTAATATATAATATTCATACAAAAAACCTTATTTTTAATAGAGTATTTATTATATTTACATAAAAAGAGGTTGTTTTGTCAATATAATATTGAAAGGAAAGAAAAATAAAATTTTTAAAAAAGTATTGACTTGTGAAAAAAGTCAGGTCTATAATGAGTGCAACTTAAAAAAATGCAAGCGTTGATGAAGAAGAGTACACATGATGAACATGTCAGAGAGCTGATGGTTGGTGCGAATCAGTATGGAATTGATGTGGAATGGGCTTCGGAGCTTCCAAACCGAAACGAAAGAAGTAGGCTTTGGCGACATGATCTCATCGATACAAGAGACACGTATTGTTTTTGATACGGTAAAGTGCGTTACATTTGTAACGAATTAAGGTGGCACCACGGGAGTACCCGTCCTTTCTATAGGATGAGTACTCCCTTTTTGTGTATAAAAAATTAAATAAATGAAATCGTTTAAGTAAGAAGAGTACGTATATTGGAGACGTTACAGAGAGCCGGGAATAGGTGGGAGCCCGGTACGGTGCCATATACGGAATGGGCTTACGAGAGGTATGCTGAACAATTATATTCAGTAGGCAACCCGGGTTCCGCCGTTACAAGGATAAGGTATAAATTTTGTACCTGAACAAAGCGGGATGCTTTTGCATCCAACACGAGGTGGTACCGCGGTATATTTATCGTCCTCTACATATTTTCGATATGTAGAGGACTTTTTTATTTTTCAGGGCGAGGTGAAGGACATGATGACGAAAGAAGAATTTATAAAACAAAAAAGAGAGAGAAAGACATTTTTAGTAATCACTGAAGAAGAAGGAGATAGCATTACGCCAATTTCTTTATATAGACGTATGAAAGGGAAGAAGAAATTCTTATTAGAAAGTTCACAGCTTCATCAAGATAAAGGGCGTTATTCTTACTTAGGATGTAATCCTTATGGAGAAGTGAAAAGCGTTGGTACGGAAGTGGAACGAACGATTTTCGACCGCGCAGAAAAGTTACAAGGTAACGTACTACAAGTGTTAGAAGAAGTAGTTGCACCATCACAAGTAGACAGTCCATTTCCATTTTGCGGAGGAGCAGTTGGTTATATTGGATATGATGTCATTCGGCAGTATGAAAACATTGGAGCGGATTTACACGACCCATTAAATATTCCGGAAGTACACCTTTTACTATATCGTGAGTTTATCGTTTACGATCATTTACGCCAAAAGTTGTCGTTTGTATATGTATGCAGGGAAGATGATTCAGCAAATTATGAGGAAGTATACGAAAGACTACGAGTATACAAAGAAGAAGTGCTACAAGGAGAAGAAGCTGAAGTAAATGCAATACCATCCACATTATCATTCACTTCTTCTATAACGGAAAAAGAGTTTTGTGAGATGGTAGAAATGGCCAAAGAATATGTAAGAGCGGGAGATATATTCCAAGTCGTACTGTCACAGCGTTTACAAAGTGAATGTATTGGTGATCCATTCGCGTTATATCGAAAACTTCGAATTGCAAATCCATCACCATATATGTTTTATATCGATTTCCAAGATTATGTTGTACTCGGTTCTTCGCCGGAAAGTTTACTATCAGTAAGGGAGGATAAAGTGATGACGAATCCAATTGCTGGTACGAGACCAAGAGGGAAAACGAAGAGGGAAGATGAGGAAATCGCAAAAGAACTGTTAGGCAATGAGAAAGAGCGAGCAGAGCATATGATGCTTGTAGATCTTGGGCGAAACGATATTGGTAGAGTGAGCGAAATTGGCTCGGTTACGATAGATAAATATATGAAAGTAGAAAAATACTCTCACGTTATGCACATTGTATCTGAAGTTTACGGAACATTGCGAAAACAAATGAGCGGATTTGATGCGTTAGCGTATTGCTTACCAGCAGGGACGGTTTCTGGAGCTCCGAAAATTAGAGCGATGGAAATTATAAATGAACTAGAGAATGAAAAAAGAAATGTATACGCTGGTGCAGTTGGATACGTTAGTTTTTCAGGAAATCTTGATATGGCGCTCGCCATCCGAACGATGGTCGTAAAGGATGAAAAAGCATACGTTCAGGCAGGAGCAGGAGTCGTTTACGATTCAGATCCAGTAGCTGAATATGAAGAAACATTAAATAAAGCGAGAGCGCTTTTGGAGGTAATGAAATGATTGTACTTATCGATAATTACGATTCGTTCACATATAACTTGTACCAACTGTTAGGCGAACATGAAGAAGAAATTGTAGTTGTAAGAAATGATGAAATAACGATAGAACATTTAGAAGAGATGAATCCAAGAGGAATTGTACTTTCACCAGGACCAGGAAAACCAGAGGATGCTGGCATTTGTATCGACGTCATCGGTCATTTTTATAAGAACGTTCCTATATTAGGGATTTGTCTTGGTCACCAAGCGATCATAGCTGCATTTGGAGGAGACATTGTTAGAGCAGAACGTATTAGACACGGAAAAACATCGCGTGTGAAACATAACGGAACGTCAATCTTTTCATATGTGATGCAGCCGCTAACAGCAATGCGCTATCATTCCCTTGTTGCAGAGCAAACGAGCTTGCCAGAGTGTTTTGACATATTAGCGACAGCGATGGACGACGGAGAAATAATGGCAGTTCGTCACAATTATTATCCGCTCTTCGGATTACAGTTTCATCCGGAATCAATCGCAACAGAAGAAGGCGGAAAGTTAATACATGCCTTTTTAGGCGAAGTGAAAGAGGAGGAAAGAGTATGAATAACTATCTTCGTAAATTAGTGGAGGGGCAACATTTAACAGAAGAGGAAATGTATAAAGCAGGGCTTCTTTTATTAAATGAAAACATATTGGAAAGTGAAATTGCAGCTTTTTTAGTATTACTGAAAGCGAAAGGTGAAACAGCAGAAGAAATATACGGTCTCGTTCGAGCTCTTCGTGAAAAGGCATTACCATTTTCGAACCATATACAAGGCGCGATGGACAATTGCGGGACAGGTGGTGACGGTGCCCAAACGTTTAATATTAGCACAACATCAGCATTCGTACTGGCAGGAGCAGGTGTAAAGGTTGCAAAACATGGTAATCGCGCTGTTTCTAGTAAAACAGGAAGTGCAGATTTATTAGAAGAACTCGGTGTAAATATTAGTAGTACGCCAAACGAAATTGATTATTTATTAGAGCATGTGGGCATTGCCTTCTTATTTGCACCAGCGATGCATCCAGCATTAAGGCGCATTATGAAAATAAGAAAAGAATTAAATGTTCCGACGATCTTTAATTTAATTGGCCCTTTAACAAATCCAGTGAATTTAGAAACACAATTTGTGGGTATTTATAAACGAGATATGTTATTACCAGTTGCACAAGTATTACAAAAGTTAGGCCGGAAACAAGCGCTTGTCGTAAATGGAAGTGGTTTTTTAGATGAAGCATCATTACAAGGGGAAAATCACGTAGTTCTTTTAAAAGATAATGAAATAGTAGAAACGAGTATTGAACCTGAGAAATACGGTTTCTCAATAGTGAACAATGAAGAGATTAGAGGCGGGGATTCGAAAGAAAATGCAAAGATTACAGTCGGCGTATTGAGCGGAGAAAAGAGTGTTTACCGCGATACCGTTTTATTAAATGCAGGTCTAGCTCTTTTCGCAAATGGAAAAACGGAAACGATTGAAGAAGGAATTAACCTCGCGGCACATAGCATTGACTCTGGAAAAGCATTAGCCAAATTAAACTTATTAATTGCAGCAAGCAACGAAAAATTAGAAAGGGTGAACTAAAGTGGAGACGATTTTAGATAAAATTGTAGAACAGAAGAAAAAGGAAGTTGCGGAGTTATGTGAAATATATACACCAGTAAAAGCAAAAAGAAAGACACATTCACTCGTAGAATCATTACAGCAGTTTACTGTTATTGCAGAAGTAAAGCGAGCGTCACCATCAAAAGGAGATATCAATTTACACGTTGATGTACGAAAACAAGTGAAAACATACGAAGAATGTGGCGCAGGAGCAGTTTCTGTTTTAACAGACGGTCAATTTTTTAAAGGGTCGTTTCATGATTTACAAACGGCAAGAGAAGAAAGTAACATTCCGCTTTTATGTAAAGATTTCATAATCGATAAGATTCAAATTGATAGAGCATATGAAGCTGGCGCAGATATTATTTTATTAATTGTAGCAGCTTTAACGAAAGAGAAATTAAAAGAGCTATATAGCTATGTACGAGAAAAAAGATTAGAAGCAATTGTTGAAGTTCATGATGAAGAGGAATTAGAAATTGCAATCGAATTAAATCCGCACGTTATCGGTATTAACAACCGTAATTTAAAAACATTCGAAGTCGATTTAGGCCAAACAGAAAAGCTTGGAAAACGATTAAATGAGGAGAAATTACTTTGGATTAGCGAAAGCGGGATTCATTCAAAAGAGGATATTATCCGTGTTAAAAGAGCTGGAGCAAAAGGTGTATTAGTTGGAGAAGCACTTATGACATCATCTTCTATTCGTACCTTTTTTGAAGATTGTAAGGTGAACATATGAAAGTGAAAATTTGCGGCATCACTGATATGGAAACAGCAAAACGTGCTTGCGAATACGGAGCAGATGCACTCGGATTTGTTTTTGCAGAAAGTAAGCGAAAAATCACTCCAAAGAGAGCGGAAGAAATCATTCAGGAGCTTCCAGCCAACGTGTTAAAAATCGGTGTTTTCGTAAATGAATCAGTAGAAGTGATCCAGAAAATTGCAGATGAGTGCGGGTTAACACATGTACAACTACATGGGGATGAAGACAATTATCAAATTAGAAGATTGAATATTCCGTCTATAAAGTCGCTAGGAGTAACTTCAGAGAGTGATATGAAAAACGCCCAAGGGTATGAAACGGATTATATATTATTTGATAGCCCGAAGGAAAAGTTTCACGGAGGAAATGGAAAGACATTTTCTTGGGAATTACTTGGGTATATGCCAAAAGAATTACGAGAGAAAACGATATTAGCTGGTGGATTAAACGCTCTTAATATAGAAGAAGCAATTCAAACTGTTCGACCATATATGGTTGATGTAAGTAGCGGAGTAGAGACGGAAGGAAAGAAAGATGTAGAGAAAATAAAACAATTTATTAAAAAAGCGAAGGAGTGTTCCAAATGAATTACGCATATCCAGATGAAAAAGGTCACTACGGTATATATGGAGGACGATACGTTCCAGAAACGTTAATGCAATCTGTATTAGAACTAGAAGAAGCGTATAAAGAGGCGATGGAAGATGAAGCATTTCAAAAGGAATTAAATCATTATTTAAAAACGTATGTCGGAAGAGAAACACCGCTTTATTTCGCTGAGAATATGACGGAGTATTGCGGAGGTGCAAAGATTTATTTAAAACGTGAAGATTTGAATCATACAGGGGCTCATAAAATTAACAATACAATTGGTCAGGCGCTTCTTGCGGTACGAATGGGCAAGAAAAAAGTTGTCGCTGAAACAGGAGCTGGACAACACGGAGTCGCAACAGCTACTGTATGTGCTCTTCTCGGATTAGAATGCGTCATTTTTATGGGAGAAGAAGATGTAAGACGTCAAAAATTAAATGTGTTCCGAATGGAATTACTCGGAGCGAAAGTAGAAAGTGTAGCGGCAGGTAGCGGTACATTAAAAGATGCGGTAAACGAGGCGCTTCGTTACTGGGTTTCACATGTGCATGATACGCACTACATTATGGGATCTGTTCTCGGACCACATCCATTCCCGCAAATTGTCCGTGATTTCCAAAGTGTAATTGGAAATGAAACGAAAAAACAATATGAGGCGTTAGAAGGAAAGTTACCAGAAGCAGTCGTTGCTTGTATTGGTGGTGGTAGTAATGCGATGGGAATGTTTTATCCATTCGTACACGATGAAGAAGTCACTCTTTACGGCGTAGAAGCAGCCGGAAAAGGCGTTCATACAGAAAAGCATGCAGCGACTTTAACGAAAGGAAGCGTCGGCGTTTTACACGGATCGATGATGTATCTTCTACAAAATGAAGAAGGACAAATTCAAGAAGCTCACTCTATTTCAGCAGGACTTGATTATCCAGGTGTTGGTCCAGAACATAGTTTGCTAAAAGATATTGGCCGCGTTTCTTATCATTCGATAACAGACGAAGAAGCATTAGAAGCATTTCAATTATTAACGAGAAAAGAAGGCATTATCCCAGCGTTAGAAAGTTCACATGCTGTCGCATACGCATTAAAATTAGCTCCGAAAATGAAGGAAGATGAGGGACTTGTCATTTGTTTATCTGGCCGCGGCGATAAAGATGTAGAGAGTATAAAACGTTATATGGAAGAGGTGTGAAAAATGGGAGTAGAAAAAATTAAAGCAGCGTTTGAAAGTGGTAAGAAAGCATTTATTCCGTACGTAATGGGCGGAGATGGTGGTCTTGAAAAATTAAAAGAAAGAATTCGTTTTTTAGATGAAGCGGGAGCGAGCATCGTTGAAATTGGCATCCCGTTTTCAGATCCAGTTGCAGACGGTCCAACGATTCAAAGAGCAGGGAAACGAGCGCTAGATGGCGGTGTAACAGTAAAAGGCATTTTTCAAGCATTGATAGAGGTAAGGAAAGAAGTACAAATTCCGTTTGTACTCATGACATATTTAAATCCAGTACTCGCATTCGGAAAAGAACAATTCATTGAGAGATGCTTAGAAGCGGGTGTAGACGGCATCATCGTTCCAGATTTACCGTATGAAGAACAAGATATTATTGCGCCGCTCCTTCGAGAGGCGAATATCGCTTTAATTCCACTCGTTACCGTAACGAGCCCAATTGAGCGAATCAAAAAAATTACGAGTGAATCAGAAGGATTCGTATACGCCGTTACAGTAGCGGGCGTAACAGGAGTACGTCAAAATTTTAAAGAGGAGATTCATAGTTACTTAGAAAAAGTAAAATCACACGTCAACTTACCAGTAGTCGCTGGATTCGGCATCTCAACAAAAGAACATGTAGAAGAAATGGTTACAATATGCGACGGCGTTGTCGTTGGAAGTAAGATCATTGAGCTTTTAGAAAATGAAAAGCGAGAAGAAATATGTGAATTAATATATGCAACAAAACAAAAAGAAGAGGCGTAGTCTCTTCTTTTTGTTTTGCGTAATAAATGTTAAAATATACAGAAAATACATATAATTAAAGGGGAGAGAAGGCATGCTAAGACGTAAACTACTATATCTATTTTTAACTGTACCGCTATACGCTTGGCTAATTAGCATGACGAAAATAGAGTTAATGGCTCTATTTTTAGGATATGTATTCATCTTTTCCAACTTAAATCGCATTCAAGAACAGTCTATTTTAGAAATATGTCTATTTTCGATTAGTATAGAATTATTTAGTATCGTTTCGATTGTATTATTAAATGAATTATTTCTACGGATTCATTCATTTACATTAATGAAATTTTGGAATATTATATTGCAAGCAATATGTACTTACATTGTGTTTGTTGTGTTGAAAGAAATAGTCGGAAAGCAGACAGTTTTTCAAGATAATAGAAAATGGGAGTGAATGAAAAGGAGCCGTTTGGTTCCTTTTTTGAATCTGTTGTAAAAACAATTGAAAATTATAACATCTGTTATATAATAGTTAAAAATTGTATTTTAAACGAAATGAGATGATAACATGGCCATGTTGTTGGCGCTTATCCCAATTATGATGATTTTCATTTGTTTATTTTTATTTAAACAAACGTCATTAAGGTCCTCGTTAATTTCTTATGCAGTGTCTGTCGGAATCGTTTTACTCTCGCCAACGTTTCGATTAGGGATAAGTGAAACTGTGCACGCAACGATTAAAGGATGGTTAATTTGTTTTATTGTCGGGTACGTTTTATTTTTCGGTATTTTTTTATTTCACCTCATGAACAAAATGGGATACATCGATCAAGTAGCACGTTTTTTAGAAGAAATCACACATGATCGCTTATTACAAATGCTGCTTATGTGTTTTGGCATTTGCCCGCTTATTGAATCAGTAAGTGGATTTGGTATTGGATTCATGGTTGCAGCACCTATTTTTCTTTCGCTAGGCTATAAACCATTTCAAGCTGTACTGCTCTCATTCATCGGCTTACTAGCTAGTTCATGGGGCGCAATGGCAACGGGTACGATTATCGGTTCGCAGCTAATAAATATGCCTCTTACAACACTTGGTACAAATACAGCGCTATTAAGTATTCCGATGTTTGCTTACTTCGTTATTCTTTCTTTACACGTTGTTGGCGGCTGGCAAGCGGTTATAGAAAAGTGGAAAGAAGGAGCAGGGTTCTTTCTATTATTTTCTCTCGGAATATATCTTTCTAATGCGTACGTAAGTGTTGAACTAGCCGGGATATTAAGTTCTATCGTTACGATTACATTTGGCTTTCTTATCATTAAATTAAAAGGAAAAAGTGGGCAAAATCTTATAACAGAACATGCGGCTGCAACGGAGAGAGAAGTATCCATTATAAAAATTATTAGCCCTTATATATTTCTAACAGTTTGTATTTTACTTTCTCGCCTCGTTCCAGCATTACATGATTTGTTCAGATCATATGCGGTTCTTGATTTGAAATCATACTCTTACAAACTAGAGTTACTATATTCACCAGGATTTTGGCTCGGTATGACTTGCTTATTTACTATTATTTTCTTCCGCATTCCGTCTAATATTATTAAACAATCATTCTCACAAACGATCAAACAATGGATTCCATTTGCTATTACGACGACAATGTTTATCGCCATTTCAGAACTAATGGGTGCATCTGGCATGCATTCATTACTTGCAAAAATAGCTGGTGAAACATTTGGAAGCTTTTTCGTTTTTGTTGCTCCGTTTATTGGCGCTATTGGTGGATTTTTAACAGGTAGTAACGCAGGATCAAATGCAATGTTTATAAAACTACAAATGCAAACCGCACAAAACGTAGCACTCCCGTGGCAATATGTCACAACACTTCAAAACACCGCATCATCAGTAGCGACAATCGCTTGTCCATCACGGATTACATTAGGTGCTTACTTATGTAATATCCCTTACCGTGAAAATGAACTATTAAAGAAGACGACGTTAATGATCTTTGGTGCGGTTTTACTTGTAGTGGTAGAGGTTATTGTTTGGTATATGTTGAGAAATTAAAAATCCCCCTAACATAGGAGGATTTTTTTTATGAGTGTATAATGATTTAAATATGAATAGCTTCTACTAAATGAATAGGAGATGAAATGTATGCCCCTAAAAAACTACGGTGTGTTAAAAGGTACAGTTATACAATCAAAGATTGGAAAAGGGAAAACACCTCATTATCAAGTTCATTTACAAGATGAAGTAGGAGTAGATTATCGTATTGCAATTAACGTAAAATCGCAAAGTTATCCGTCAGAAGTTTTATATTTTGCGAGTAACAATATTAAATCAGAAGCAATTCATATTTTACCGACATTACCATTCGGTTTTACAGAAATAAAAAACAATGAACCGAAAGTGGCTTTAGATTATGTAAGAGGAAATCTATTTGATTCAAAACAAATGATTCCTTTGCCTCCCGAAAAAGCAGGAGCAGATAATGATTTAAACGAAAAAATAGAACGTTATATAAAGCGAGCGATAGAAGAAAAAGCGATTATTTACGCGTTTGGTGAAAGATGGGGATCAGAAGAAAATACACCAGATTCCTATTTTCATTTCAAACCAGGAAACGGTATACATGATATTCACATGAATCAAGGGAATGTAGAGAAATGGAAAGGTGATAATGGCATATGGCAAGACGGAGGGATACTCATTCACTTTGAAAAGGAAGAAGAATGGATTGGTATCTTTCTTGCATTCCAATCACAGTCATGGTGTACCGATGAAGAAGGGCATGCTCGCGTTCCGGTTGAGCATTGTGATTATAAGGGGAATAATTAATAAGAAGAGGGCGTTTAAAAAGAACGCCCTCTTCTTATTTTATAAAACGAAAAACTAACAAGTGTAGAAATACAAGAGAAAAGCAGTGCTACACTAGAAAACGCAATGAGATACATATTATATTTCATAACCTGTCCAATTAGCTGGTTACTGTCGTATTGAAACAGTCCCGCGATGATGTTGAATAAAAATAAAACGATAAACATGACGATAACACCGTCTATTGATCCTTTAATGTCTGGTTTACTTAAAGCGATATGTGCGGAAATGCAAATGGCGATAAATAAAAATAACCAAAAGGAAGGATTCAATAAATTGCCGATTGTAAATAAGCTTTTCAATAATACAAACGTCGACAAGAGCATGTTTTGGATCATTTCTACATTAATAGAAGTAGAAGCAATCGTTTTTTCGAGAGTTGTATTAAATAAAAAATATGATTCTGGTACGAAATAGCGCATTAAAAGGATTAGTGCAGTAATACCAGAAATAATAGGCCCAATGCCGATGAAGAAATTCCCAATCCGTTGATACACACTTTTTTGATTGTATTGATGTTGTACGTAACCTAAAGCCCCTTGACTTGTATCTGTCGGGAAGAACTGCGTTGCTACAATTTTATGACGGAACAGCACGCACATAATGGCATGTCCAAGTTCGTGAATAGGAACACCAATCCAAGCCGTTAATAGGAATCCTTTTCTTCCAAAAGCTCTCGACCAATACATGCGTGTGAGAGATTCTAAATAGCCTAATAGAAATCCAATTACAATGATAACGCCAATTAAAGATAATAATTGGATTACGCTTGTAAGGAGTATTTGAAAAATTGAGTTTACCAATTCCATTGCCAGTCATCCAATCTGTTAAAAATATTATTTATTCTGTTTCATAATAGCATTTTTTTTCAAGATTACTAGCACATATATTTTCTTTCGGAAGAAGGATTTCAGAATCTTTTTCTTGTAGTCATGTTTTATGTCCAAAGTCATATATTGAACTTGTAACACCCTATATGGTATATGCTTAAGGAGGGATAAGAGAATGAAATGTCCGTCATGTCATACAGAAAATGCAGCGGAGGCAAAATTTTGCGGGAATTGTGGACATTCGTTAACGGAAGAGGTAGTGGCAAGTAGTGGTCAAGAAGAAGGGCCGGAACAAGCACGTGCGGCACAAGCGAAGAAAACTGGGCCAAATGAAACGGTAGAACAAGCGAAGCGGTTTGCGAGCGGCTATTTTCAATTTTTTAAACATGCATTACAAGCACCGACAGCGATTATGAAAAGCGGCGCTATTGAAGTGCGAAATGGAATTGTAAGTCTTATTCTTATTTGTTTTTTAGGAGCATGTATTTTTTATAGAATGATGAGTGCAGCATCAGCAGTTACGAGAACATTTGCACCAGATATATCTACTCCTACGTTTTTTGGAGCATCTATAACGGTCTTTTTCTTTTTATTAATTTTAACTTTATTTGTCGGATTTATTATTTTTGTAAGTGGTAAGATGATGAAATCATCTTTTTCGTTTCTTGAAGTATTCGGTATATGGGGAACGATAGCGACGCCGGCTATTGTCATATTAGTCCTTTCTTTTCTTTTTAGTTTCTTATTAATCTTTTTCTTACCGATATTATTATCGGTAGCTACAACTTATATAGGGATTAGTATAACTGTAGCGGTATTAAAACTAGCCAATGGCGGATTAGATCTCGTTTACACACTTATTATTGCGAATGTTTTAATTGGAATTGCAACATTCATTGTACTTTGGTCTTACATTAGCACGATAATTCAAGCCTTAACACAAGGAATAACTGGCTTCTAATGAAAAGGTGGTTGACTGGATGAAGGTATGTACAAAGTGCGGAGTTCAGTTTGAAGATGGTGTGCAATTTTGTCAAAACTGCGGGACGAAGAGGGGACGTTCTGTAGTAAAGAAGAACATGAGCGGTGGTGTAAAAGTTGGCATTACACTGTTAGCGCTATTTGTTATAGCGATTATTGGATTGTATTTGTACGGATCGTCGTATTATACGCAGGTGGCACAAGTAGACCGGATGATTACGATTTTACAAGAGAGGGACGGAGAGAAATTAGCTGAGATCGTTACGGCAGATGATCCATCGATTATGATAACGAGAGAGAGCGTAACGCCTCTATTTTCATATATAAAAGAAAATCCATCTTACGTAAATGAATTAAGAGAATACTTGAGACAAGGTGAAAAACAACGGGATGGAATAGAAAGAGCTGATTTTTCATTAACGAAAGACGGAAAGTATTTCTTTATATTTGATCGCTATAAATTGAAAGCGAAGACGTACTATACAACTTTGCTTACAAATGAAAAAGACGTATCGTTAAAAATGAACGGAAAAGAAATTGATAAGACAGATGACAAAAAGTTTGAGAAGCAATATGGGCCATTTCTTCCGGGAAATCAATTGTTTCAATCAGAATATAAAAATGACTACGTAAAACTATTGCGTGAGGAAAAGGTTGTACTTATGAAACAAAGCCAAAATAACGTAACGGTAGATTTAACGTTGCAAGGTCAATATATTACAGTTCAAACGAACGCGCCTGGTGCAACATTGTACGTAAATCAAAAACCAGTTACAGCGCTGGCAGGAGAAGAAATTACATGGGGGCCTGTAGCGACTGATGGAAGTGCGACGATTTATTTAGAACGAAATGGAGAAAGTGGACGGGAAACGACAAAAGTAGAGACGGTAACGGCACTCTCGTCTTATAATCTTCCATTCCAAAAGAAAAGTACAGAAAAACCAGTTGTTTATAATGTTACCCCGCCACCTACGACTGAGTATGTATATAATGGTTTCATCTTTCCTGATAGTGATATTCGAAAATTAACGAGCGCAGATTTAACATATTTATCGAAAGAGCAGTTGAAAATTGCTAGAAACGAAATATATGCAAGGCATGGCCATATTTTTCAAACGAAAGATATGCAAGCGTATTTTGCAAAACAGTCTTGGTATAGAGAGAATCCTTATTTTACAGGAACGTTAACAGATATCGAAACTTATAATATTGAACTAATCAAATCAAGAGAATAGAGCGCTTGAAAAAGGTACAGTGTATATTGCTGTACCTTTTCTATCGTTATTTAGCTGGACCAGGATCCCTAGAGAAAAAGATATGAAAGAGAAATGTGACTTTACTTGCTCCCCCGGATGTACTGGCTTGCACATCAGATAAAGAACTAGACGTTAAGGCAGCTTCAGAATGAGGAGGAACGACTATTTTGAGTGTATCATCTGATTCTGATGATATAGTAACCGTTATTGTATCATCAGAAACATTTACAATTTTAATAGTACCGACGGGGAAGATGGACTTACCAGCATGTGATGCAGAAGCAAAGCGAGTGGCTTTCCAAATAGTTTGAGAGAAAGTATCATTGTCTGATAACCAAGCGCGAGCACTGTATAATGTTGCATTAACGGTAAATTCTTGTTCAAGCGGGAGGGCGGCTTTCGGTTCTTTCGGTTCCTCTGGAAACTGAGCGAGAAGACCAGCGCACATGTATGTTTCACCTACTTTCAATAGTTACTGTTATAGCATATTAAACATGTTGTTTATAAGACACGACAGTTACCTATTCATACATAAGTTTGTGCACCAAATTTGAAGATGAAATTCTCTTTCTTTACAATGGAAGTAGGTGTTATTTCTATAAAATATGGAAAACGTAAAGAATATGTAAAAAAGAAGGAGTGGTAAAGTGAACTATGTCATTATTGGCGGAGATGCAGCTGGTATGAGTGCAGCTATGCAAATTGTTAGAAACGATGAAAATGCAAATGTTGTAACTTTAGAAAAAGGTGAAATTTATTCATACGCTCAGTGTGGATTACCGTATGTCATTAGTGGTGCTATCGCTTCAACTGAAAAGTTAATTGCGCGCAACGTGAAGACGTTTCGTGAGAAATATGGAATTGATGCGAAAGTGCGTCATGAAGTAACGAAAGTAGATACGGAAAAGAAAATGGTGTATGCAGAGCATACGAAGACGAAAGATGTCTTTGAATTTCCATATGATCGATTATTAATTGCGACTGGAGTGCGTCCTGTTATGCCAGAATGGGAGGGACGGGAATTACAAGGTGTTCATCTTTTAAAAACAATTCCTGATGCTGAGCGCATATTAAAAACGCTAGAAACGAGTAAAGTTGAAGATGTAACGATTATTGGAGGTGGTGCAATCGGACTGGAAATGGCAGAAACATTCGTCGAACTTGGTAAGAAAGTAAGAATGATTGAGCGAAATGATCATATCGGTACGATTTATGATGCGGATATGGCGGAGTATATACATAAAGAAGCAGATAAACATCATATTGAAATTTTAACGAATGAAAATGTAAAAGCGTTCAAAGGGAATGAACGAGTAGAAGCAGTTGAAACGGATAAAGGTACGTATAAAGCGGATCTTGTTTTAGTATCTGTCGGAGTGAAGCCGAATACTGATTTTCTTGAAGGAACGAACATACGTACAAATCATAAAGGGGCCATCGAGGTAAATGCATATATGCAGACGAATGTGCAAGATGTATATGCAGCTGGTGATTGTGCGAAACATTATCACGTGATAAAAGAAATTTATGACCATATTCCAATTGGAACAACTGCAAATAAACAAGGGCGACTTGCCGGGCTGAATATGCTGGATAAACGAAGAGCTTTTAAAGGAACGTTAGGTACAGGCATTATTAAATTTATGAATTTGACGCTTGCAAGAACAGGCTTAAATGAAAAAGAAGCAAAAGGACTACATATCCCGTATAAAACAGTCAAAGTAGATTCCACAAATATGGCAGGCTATTATCCAAATGCGAAACCACTTTCCTTAAAATTACTATACCGTTCTGACACGAAACAATTATTAGGTGGACAAGTAATTGGAGAAGAAGGCGTAGATAAACGTATTGATGTGATTGCGATGGCGCTTTTCAATAAAATGAGTATTCATGATTTAGAAGATGTCGACTTAAGTTATGCACCACCATATAACAGCGTGTGGGACCCAATTCAGCAAGCGGCAAGGAGAGCGGAATAGCACTTTTTAAAGTGCTATTTTTTTTACAATGAGGGAGTAAATAAAGTTTCACTTTATTTTGAATATACCGTGCCCCCTTGAAAACATCGTACGTATCGCTTATATTTTCATATAGTATTTATTTTTTAAACGAAGCAATGAACGAACCAGGGGGCGCAGTATGGCAATTAACATGAAAACAATCGAAGAATGGATTGCTGAATCAAATGCAAGACATGAAGAAGACTTTGGACACGTTGTGGAAGAAATGAAAGAAGTATGTGTCGGACTTGATAACGCGACATTAATTTATACGAAAAACGTATTTTGTTTCGGTAAAAAAGTAGAAGTCTTTTTCTTCTTCCAAGACCATGTCGTGATTGGACAAGAAAAAGACGAATATGTTGAGATTGAAAAATTAAAGTATGATGCCATTACCAATAGTAATTTAAAAACAAATGACAAAAATACTACGTTAGAATTAAAGTTTGCTAACGGACAATCTATTAATTTAGATAGTTTAAATGATAACTACGGTACGAAAAATTGGTTATTTGCTAGACAAATTAAGAGTATTTTTAAGTTAATCTAGTAAAAAAGCACGCCGTCCATCGGCGTGCTTTTAACTATGCAAAGCCCCTTTTAACCAATTCCGCGCCCGATATGCCCCAACTGGAACTTGAATAAGAGATGTTTCATTCCCAGCATCAATACCGTACAATTGATCACATGAATTTGTATCAAAACTTAGTAACGGATGCCCGCCCATCCCCATAGCAGTTGCAGCGAAAATGAGTTTATGAACGAGTATACCTGCTTCCATTTGGTGAATGCGGTATCCTCTATAGCCTAATGCACGTGTATAGTAATCTTTCTTTCCGACTACATGTAAGCAAAGTGGTACTTGAAAAAGGTTAACGTTATCCATCGTCATACTAGACTGAAGTGGGTAGCGAAGGTCTCCATATCGAATTGGTTGTATGGAATGTGTTTTACTGTTATAAGCGTAAGCCCCGTTTTTAATATTTTTCACGTTATAAAAACATCCATATAAGGAGATGCGTGTATTTTCATTTGTATACTTACCGTCAAGATCGTTGTAATAGGGGAAGGAGAGACTCGCTTCTTGTAGTAAAGTAGCGAGCTCGGCTGCATCCCATTTCGTTAAAATAAAGTCCGCATCAGGAGAATATCGTTTTCTGCAAAGTTGCAAGAAATCATACGATAACCGTTCTACTTTTGGTAGCTGTACAGCGTACGTATTATGTTGATAGTGCTCTTCATGATGTAGTGTTTGGAAGTGTGCTGTCGATTCGATCATAGAAGCTTCATTTATTTTTGTTATCATCGGATATTCATCTACATGTTTTGAGCGAATGAAATGTTCATGTGCGAGCGGCGGAATTTGTTGCAACAACTCATGAGAAGTAACTGTTTTATTTTCACGGTAATCATTGTGAAACCAATTAGTTTCTGGCTCTGTACTTAAAGGAATAACGGCATACAAACTTTCTTCACCTTCTGACAATCCGAGTAAATGGTTCAGTGCACGGTCTAGAAATTGAAAGTATACGCCGTTCGTATAACCGAACTGTTTTGCACATTCTAGTAATTGTCCAATGAGAACCCCGCTATCTAATCCTTGAAGTCGATATGAAAAGTTATTGTATTTAAAGAAGTTTTTCCAAAACATAGTCGATACGAATGCAGCACCGAAACAATCATGTATATTACAGCGATTACCGAGTGCGTCTGTTAAATAAGAATCGAAATTTCCTTCGCGAAGTAAAATAAGTCGGTGATGTGCGGCGTCATAATGGTAAATGCCGTCTGGATAATCGTCAACCTTTAAATAGATATACAATTCATTCGGGTATAAGGCACCGCCTGAAGGAATGGATCTACGTAATACATTTCTCTCGCTATTTAGCTGACATAATTGTGTTACACCAAATGAATACCAAAGGTAATAACCAATCTCATTTAGAGTAGGTGTAGTAGAAGAGTTCGATAAAGATAACGGGATTTCTAAGGAGAGCGGGATGGTAGGTACATTTCGATATAATTTATAAGGAAGCGGTGCGTCTTTCCAGTCCACCTCATGATTCGGCATAATTTCATCGATAGAGAAATGGAGATGATGTAAAAAAGTATCTAGCTGCATGAAATCCCTCCTTTACTATGGAAACGGATGTGGATGTGGATTTAATTTTTCATTCGTTAAAGGTTCGTCTGTATATCCAAGTGTCATCGGTACGGTATATACCCGGTCCAATCCTGTAACCCGAGTAAGATGGTGTCCGAACGTCATCGGTAACATGCCTGGAATAATAACTTTTACACAGTATAGTCCGTTCTTTTCTATAAGGGGAACGGTTTGATCTACAACAATTATTTCCAGATTAGATTGATGCAAACGATTTAAAAGTTGGTGGAGATCGGATGTTAAATCCATATCAAATGATTGTGATACATTCATTTCTTGGAACGTTTGCACCGGTGCATCTTCTCGTAAAAGGAAGTGAAGACGTTCTTCCGTTTCTTTCAATCCATACAGCATACTATGGTCTTCCATTTTATTAACGAAATAAGGATCTTGTAAGCATTTTTCGTAGTATTCTCTTTTGTGCTCGAGCTCATCGTCTGTTATAAGTAACATGCCTGCTATTTCTTGAATGGCGCTTTTTAAGGCTCGAATAGGATCTAAATGAGCGCCTCCCGCACAAACAACGTTCATTCCATTTTCACGCGTATTTTTTGCAATTACCCATAAGCTCGGGATGCCGTGTTCCATCGTCGCATTAAAAGCGTATAATTCATATCCGGTAATCGTACGTAACCGCTGGATCATTAATTGTAATTCTGTATCATTTGCTGAATTAAGATCAAGGCGGGGAAGAGGTAATTCGGCATACCAAGTGAGTAAGAAGGCATCACGCTCTACAATTTCTAAAATGCCGTGAAAAATCGCTTCTTCTAAACTACCGCCAATTGCACATCCATTTGATGTTTCATACACGAAAGCATCTCGATGACCGAGGCTGTAATAAGCAATTGATTCAGGAACTAAAAGCGGTCTGTTTTGTGATAAAGAATATCCCCATACCCAGTTTTGCTCATAATCAGGATCAAACGGTTTAAATGGAAAATTATTACGATTGTAATGTTCATTTGTATGTACACCGAGTGTGAGGGGATTTAGTGCATGTTCCTCTAAATCATGAAAACTACCATGCACATTTGTTTTTTTTCCACGAGGCGACATACCGCAATATCGTTCTAAACCTTCTAAAATGGCAGTTGCTTCACTCACTGCAAATGAATGAGTTCGGCCTGCAACACCTTCATTTCCAAACATTAATGGCATGTTTATAATGACGTCAGCGAATGGTAATAAAGAATGCTGTATTTTGCCGTTCAACATACCGACCCGATAATCTAAATAGTCTCTTGTTAAAAATGTGTTTAATTCATGAATGGAACGGCAGCGATACGTTTCGGTGCTTACTTTTAAACTCGGTTGTAAAGAAACTTCCGCCGCATCCGCAGTATCATCAGGTAAATTACTACATACAGGACAGAGAGGATCTGGAAGAAAAGAATGCCGCGTACATTGTAATGTTTGTAAGTTTAGTAAAATAAGTTCATTTTCTAAAGAGGAATGGTTATGAGTTAATATTTTTTCTGTTTCTGCGCAAATAATATGGCACATTTGCAACATTCCATTTTGGGTGGCACGTACATCACGCCTCGTTACATTATCTGCTTTAAAGGCATATTTCCGCTGTAGTTCCCACATTTCTTTTTGATCAAAGCCAGCGATAAAACGGCGTCCATCAGAACAATGGGAACATCCGGGCGCAAGAGGATGAATGTAAGGACCGATAATACCTTCGCCAAATGAAGTAAAACCACGTAGCCACGGGATATGTTTTGACCGAAAAATTAGCTCAGCATCATGATGAATAGTAGAAGGAGATCCATCATGTAATACGAGAGCGAGATGAATATTTTCAGGAAGTTCTTCTGTAAGGGTATGCTGGCGAATGATGGAATATTGTTTGCATAATTGATCATGTACATAGTCTGCAAGAAGGCCATCTCCTATAAGCAATATATTTTGAGTCATAGACCGTCCTCCTTTGCAATTAATACTCCGTATACACCGTCTAAGCTTTCTTTCAAAAATGGTTCAATTGCTAAATCAAATACGAATGGGTAAAAATTATGTTCTTCTAAATGTTGTAAGGCGAGTTGTAAAGATTGTACGCTTGGAATGTCTTCTTCCGCTTGTATTTCCACTCTAAAAGAATCCGTGTCATATAAAATAATAGACGATTCAGGCAAGATATTAGCTCTGTAAGGAGTCTCTTCACTTTGAATGTGGAGCAGTGATAGTTGTAGTGCGTTCCGTAACGCTAACGTCATATTAATATTAGATGCACCGTACCATCTATCATTTATACCAACCCAAACGACTGGAAAACTAAGAATCTCTTCGCTCATTGCGATTTTAGGTGTTTCATGAATTGTAGCAAGGGCATCGTAATAAAATCTACAATGTTTATCGTGAATATCAGTTAAATCAATCGTTGTAAGTTCTTCTAGCATATGTGATTGCCGCTCATACAATTTATTGTTTAAATGTTGTTGTAGTGCCCGGTAAAATCCTTCTGTCATCGTTTCTCCAGCCCCGATACCGATATCGTTATGTTCAGGAATAAGGCGGTGAATGATTTCTGCTACATATGTTTCAATTCCTGTTAAACCAGCTTCTCGGCGTGCTTCATTATGAGTCAATCCACTGCGAGTCATAAGAGGCAGAAGGGGAGCTGGGCCATCTGATAGTGGATTGGCTACTTGAATATAGCACTGTGATAACGGTAATTGATATGAATCTTGTTCATCCCATACATGGAATATACCGGATTCTTTAGAAGTTAATGAGTCAAAAAATCGGAATACATCAGTTGAAGTATGTTGGTTCGACCGATGCTCAAGTTTTTCAGAAAGATTTTCTATCGTATCAATTGTAAAACTTTCATCAGTTGCAAGAGGGTGTTTTATAAAAGGATGCCACGTTCCTTCAAGTGTTTCATAGTTTAATAAAAAGAATTGTGATTCTTTTTCACGATATGAATCATCCGCGACATGTTTAAACAATTCAAAAACGATTACATTTGCTAACATGGCAGATGTAATTGGTGAGAAGGAATCCGATGAATTTTCATTTTGCAAAGTCGTTTCATGTAGCCGATGCCATGCGGATTCCCAGCATTCATCACGATTTTCCGTTACGACAGGTCCAGCTATACCGAGTGTTGATAAACAAATAGCTGGTATAAAATTCTTTTTCGTTTCTCTACAAATAGTGTGAACTGTTTTTAAACCGTCAATGTCTCCATTTTGAGAAACATATAAAATCCAATCAAAAGGTTCGAATACTTCATGCAAGGGACGGTCAATTGTAGTATCGATTTCTTGAAGGAGTACACTATTATCAACTTCATATGCACGTTCTATTAGCTCATGTATTCTGTCATAGTTTGTTTCATCTCGATCTGTAACGAGGTAATGAAATGTAGGTAAACCAGATTCTAATAAAGAAGAAACTAAAGAAGTAAGCATATCTCCGGAGCCAAGTACAAGGACATTTGCTCCGCGGTATGTTTCAAATTTTAAAGCACCTGAATGAGAATCAGCTTCTAAAAATTCAATTTGTGAAGCATATCTGTCGAGTAATGTACTGTTTAATTCATGAGGTGCATCTTGATTTGCATCGCGAACGAAACCATTTTCATATAAAATCTCTCCAATTTCAAATACTCGATTTTGATAGGGGAGAGGGAGGCCATCGGTTATTTCTGCTAAAGAATAATTCCCGTTAAACATTGGCATTAATTTTTCAATCCAGTCATAAATTCCATCACCGTCCATGCGAAATGAACTGGCGTTATTTCGAAAATAGACACCCCCGTTTGAATCGGGGAGGAAGAAAGTATCCTTATTTACTTTAAGTTTTGCATGAATTGGAAGGTTATTCATTTTAATCCTCCTTACGTTTAGGCATACATTATTACCTTATGTCATGAAATTTGTCCCGTATGAACACAATAAAAAAAGGCTGTAGAATGAATCATTCTACAGCCTTTAATAGATTTTTAATCTATCAACCTTCTAATAATAATGACTTTGGATCTTCAAGCATATCTTTAACAGCAACAAGGAAGCTAACTGCTTCTTTACCATCTACAATACGGTGATCGTAAGATAAAGCAATGTACATCATTGGGCGGTTTTCCATACGCTCGTTATCAATTGCAACTGGGCGTACTTGAATTTTATGCATTCCTAAAATACCAACTTGAGGGCTATTTAGGATCGGTGTTGACATTAGAGAACCGAATACACCACCGTTTGTAATTGTAAATGTACCACCTTGTAGTTCTTTTAATGAAAGTTTGTTATCGCGTGCTTTTTTACCTAATTCACGAATCTCGCTTTCGATTTCAGCGAAGTTTAATTGGTTAGCATCGCGTACAACTGGAACAACTAATCCATCTGGAGCTGCTACTGCAATACCGATATCATAGAATTTTTTAATGATAAGCTCGTCACCTTGAATTTCAGCATTTAATAGTGGGAATTGTTTTAATGCTGCAACAACTGCTTTTGTGAAGAATGACATGAAGCCAAGACGTACATCATGTTTTTTCTCGAAAGCATCTTTGCGTTCTTTACGTAATTCCATGATCGCACTCATATCAACTTCGTTAAATGTTGTTAACATTGCAGATGTTTGTTGAACTTCTACAAGACGTTTTGCAATTGTTTGACGGCGGCGGGACATTTTCACGCGCTCAACTGGTTTTTCGAATTCCGTTTTTGCAACTGGAGCAGGAGCTGGACTCTTTGGAGCAGCTGGTGCTTCTTTTGGTGCTGCAGCATGAGCTTGTACATCATGTGGTCTCACGCGTCCAAGTGGATCTGTACTACGTACGTCGTTTAAGTCGATTCCTAATTCACGAGCCATTTTTCTAGCAGCTGGTGATGCGATAGGACGGTCTGTATTTGGTAAACCTTGTAGTGTTGCAGTTTGCTCACCATTTGGTGCCGCAGCTTTCGGTGCTTCAGCCGTTTCTTGTTTTGGTTGCTCAGCAGCCGGTGCAGGTGTACTTACTGCAACTGGTGCTCCATTAGCATCTAAAATTGCGATAGTTGCTCCAACTTCAACTGTATCCCCAGGTTCGCCTAGTAACTTCGATACAATACCTGAATCTTCTGCAATGATTTCTACATTGACTTTATCAGTTTCAAGCTCAACAACGCTGCCACCTTTCTCAACTTTGTCGCCTACGTTGATAAGCCATTGTGAAATAGTTCCTTCAGTAATAGATTCTGCAAGCTCAGGTACTTTAATTTCGATCATTTTAAATGTCCTCCCCTTATTTGCCTAACGGTGTGTTTTTTCTTCTTTTGTCTTCGGTAATCTCCATTTGTTAGCCTGGCCTTGGGCAGATATTCTGCCCAAGGAACAAGCTAGAAACCTTCATTGTTACTTTTTAGTTGCTGTAAACTTCAATTTCTTGTTTATCTTGACGGAAGTTATACTTCACATCTAAAGCATGTGCAACAATTAGTTCTTGCTCAGCTTTGTGAGCGAATGGATCGCCGCCAGATGGACTAGAGCGATCAGGACGTCCAATGTAACCTGTTTTCACTTTATCTCCAGCAAGTTCGAACAGAATTGGAGCCATGTAATGCCATGCGCCCATATTACGAGGTTCTTCTTGAACCCAAATGATTTCTTCTAAGTTTTTAAAGCGTTTAATAATAGATTGAACTTTCTCAGCAGGGAATGGGTACAATTGCTCAATACGAACGACATGAACTTCGTCTAAGTTGTACTCATGTTTACCAGACTCGATTTCTGCTGCTAAGTCAATTGCCATTTTACCTGTGCTTAAAACAAGACGTTTTACTTTATTTGGTTTCATGCCAAGGTTTTCTTGTTCTAAAGCAGGTTGGAAACGTCCTTCGCTTAACTGACTAGCAGTTGAAAGCGTAAGTGGGTGACGTAATAAACTCTTCGGCGTCATCAATACTAATGGTCGAACAGCTTCTGTTCCTAAGATAGATGCTTGACGACGCAGGATATGGAAGTATTGAGCCGCGCTCGTTAAGTTTGCAACTGTCCAGTTATTCTCAGCAGCTAACTGTAAGAAACGCTCTGGACGTGCACTAGAGTGCTCTGGTCCTTGACCTTCATAACCGTGTGGTAATAGAAGAACTAAACCAGATTTTTGACCCCATTTTGCTCTTCCAGCTGAAACATATTGATCAAATAATGCTTGCGCAGTATTTGAGAAGTCACCATATTGCGCTTCCCACATAACAAGAGTTTCTGGAGCGAATACGTTATAACCATATTCGTAACCAACAACAGCAGCCTCTGATAACGGACTGTTATGAACAGAGAACGAAGCATTAATGTTTGGTAAGCGATGTAACGGTGAATATGTTTCATTTGTATCAGTATCGTGTAATACGATATGACGGTGTGCGAATGTACCACGCTGTGAATCTTGACCAGTTAAACGAATTGGCGTACCTTCTTGTAAAATAGAAGCGAATGCTAATGATTCAGCAAGTGCCCATTCAATTTTACCGTTCTCTTCAAGAGCATCTTTACGGCGCTCAAGAATTTTCTTCACTTTTGGATATACGTTAAAGCCTTCTGGCCAAGATAGTAGACCTTCATTAATTGCACGAAGTGAGTCAATCTCAACACCAGTATCAATTGACTGAATACCTTTTGCAACAACATCTGGTACTTTAACGTGAATTGTTGCATCACTCGTATCAGCTGGTGGTACTTGTGCATAGTCGGATTTTAATTGCTCTTGTGTAAACTGTGTAATTGTTTCAACCTCATCTGCATTTAGAACACCAGCAGCTTGTAATTGATCTGCATAAATTGCTCTTACAGTTGGATGGTTTTTAATTTTTTTGTACACTTGTGGTTGCGTAACTGCTGGATCATCCATTTCGTTATGACCGTAGCGGCGGTAACCAATTAAATCGATTAAGAAATCTTTTTTGAACAACATGCGATATTGAATCGCAAGGTTAGCAGCTGCAAGACAAGCTTCCGGATCATCAGCGTTCACGTGAACAATCGGAATATCGAAACCTTTTGCAAGGTCACTTGAATATTTCGTAGAACGAGAATCATAGCTATCAGTCGTAAAACCAACTGCATTGTTTGCGATAACATGAATCGTTCCGCCTGTTTGATACGCGTTCAATCTGCTTAAGTTGAGTGTCTCAGATACAATACCTTGACCAGGGAATGCAGCATCACCATGAACTAAAATTACGAATGATTTTGAAGTATCTTGATCTGGAAGACCAGATTTTTTACGATTCTCTTGAGCAGCACGTGCGAAACCTTCTACTACAGGATTCACGAACTCAAGATGACTCGGGTTATTTGCTAATGTAACGCGAGTGCTAACTTCTTCGTTACTAACGACTTGTTCTCTACCTAGGTGGTATTTCACGTCGCCAGTCCAGCCAGAATTGGCTACTGCGCCTTCTATTTTTGCATGTTTGAACTCAGCAAACATGTGACTATATGGTTTTTCTAATACGTGAGCAAGTACGCTTAGGCGACCGCGGTGAGCCATACCAATCATGACATCCTCTACGCCGTTTTTAGCACCTTCTAGAACAATTTCATCTAAAACAGGTACAAGCATATCAACGCCCTCGATAGAGAAACGTTTTTGCCCAACGAATGTTTTATGCAAGAATTGCTCGAAACCTTCAACAGCTGTTAAACGTTTTAAAAGAGCAGTTCGTTTTTTATTTGATAGTGGTTGACGCAATGAATTTGATTCCACCATTTGATGCAACCACGCGCGTTCTTCACTATCTTGTATATGAGAAAATTCATAAGCTAAAGATTTTGTATAAACGTCTTTTAATCTATGAATTACATCAAGTGCAGTGTGAATACCTTCTGGTGCATCTGGCCATACTGTTTTCGCTGGAATCGCTTTCAAGTCAGCATTGCTCAGTTCGTTCATTGCTTTCTCAAGAAGAGATTGTCCATTTGCAGCATCTTCCATCGGGTTGATGTGAGCCAACGTGTGCCCGAAAGAACGAATCTGCTCAACAAGTTGAACGACTTTAAGAATTTTTTCAATGTTACCTGTGTTTTGAGGAGAAAAATGTGTTGCTGTGTTGTCCCCTGTTACGACATCATCTTGAAACGAAGGAGCTCCAAAAATTTCAAAAAGCTCTTGTAATTCCGGATCAACAGAACCTGCTCCAGTTACGTAAAGATCATACTGCTCAATAACATAACCAAGGTTCGGACCGTGGAACTTGGCCCAAGGGTTTGTCGTTGTATTCTTCCTCGTCATTTGTTTAAACCTCCCAATGCATATAATCCTTTTCCATACAAAGGTGCATTTTGCTCTTTTTCAATAAGTAATGAATCAGTAATCAATGTAAATGTTTTCTTTACTCTTATGTTATTACAATAATTTACATAATACCAAACACTATTACTTATCTGTTTTGTAAAAAAACATTCACAATAACTTATCACCCAAGTTAATCTTTCATGTTATAAAGTAATTTTACAGAAAAATGGGGTGGATATATTTGGTATGCCTATACTAATAGCTATAATTGTTGCATTTAAATATAGGTATAATAGTTAGAATGTTTCGATAAAAATAGTTTGAATTATGTATATTGAAATAATAAGCGCTTTCATAGATATTATACAACAATATAACGGAATATAGTATAAAAAATAAAAAATTATGAATTTACCGTAAACTTTATTTAGATAGTGTTAAATATTGAAAGGAAAGTGAAGGATTTCTACAAAAAAAGTTGCTAAACATAAAAAATGCTTCATAAACAGTTAGTTTCTATAAATATGACGAAAAACACCGTAAAACAAATAACGCATTTCGTGGAATAAAGAAATAAATGAAATATTTTAAAAGGATAAAACAAATATGGAGATATTAAATTTTAAAAAAAGAAGTGAGGAGATATAGTAACAGCTATTTACAGTGTTCCGTGTTTCGCTTCAAAATAGACGTGCTGAAATTTAAAAAAGTTTCTTCTATATAAATAGCGTGAATAATAATCAAAATATATGTAAAGGGAACTTGACGTAAAGTTTCCTTTACATATATACTCGGTATATGGAAGGAGGGAGAAATTTCCTTGGAAAATAAAATGGTCGAATACCGGAAAAAATTTGGACTATCTCAAGAAAAGTTGGCTGAGAAACTTGGAGTTTCCAGACAAACCATTATCTCAATTGAAAAAGGGAAATACGATCCATCACTTCCGCTAGCATTTGAAATAGCGAAAACATTTCAGACAACAATAGAACATGTATTTATTTATGAAGGAAAAGAAGAGGGGGAATAGGGATGAATTATTCACAAAAGTACTTTGTGATTATGGGAATTACTTTTCTATTTATGAGTGGATTTATGATATTAACAGGTATAATGACGCATTCTGCACCGCCAAGTCCTACTTATACGTTACTTGCAATGATGATTATGTGTTTCTGCCTTAGTTACTTGCACCCACAATTTAAAGAAAAAGATGAGCGAATGAAACTTATTCGTTATAAAGGAATGTTTGTAACCTTTTTTGCATTAACGGCATATTATCTTCTTTTCTCTATCGGCTTAAACTTAAAAATACTTACACTATCAGCTACTGAATTATTGAATATACTTATGGCACTTACAATGAGTACCGTCTTTATCTCATTTGTTGTTTTAGCAAAAAGATATTAAGATGGAGGAGAGAAAGGAAGATTAAGATATGCAAATGATGTATGCTTTTGGCATTGGGCTTGTATTATTTTTAGCCGTATTCTTATTTATTCGTAAAGACGTTCAAGGTGGGACGTTAACGAAGCGAGGATTTTATAAATTAATCGGCTGTTTAGTTGTTATGCTTATAGCAATTATTGTAATGATCGTATTAATTAATCAGTCACTATAGAATGTAAAAACGGAACCTTACTTCGGTAAGGTTTTTTTATTATTAAACCTAAAAATTACCACCTAATCCATTTACCGTAAATAATTTGTGTTATATAATCCAATGAAATGATAGATAAGGAGTGTAGTATATGAATAAAAGAACTATCTTCTATTTATTAACTTGTATACTACTTGTTGCTAGTACTACTTATATAATATGTAACAAAAGAGAACAAGTGCCACCTATATTAGTATGGGACGAACAAGAATAATATGTTACGAATGAACCTGCCAAAGTAGAAGAAGTTGGGCAAAAACTTGGCGAAGTAACAAAGAAAATTAAAACAAGTAGAAAACCTACTAAAAATAGTGAATCTAATACATTACAAGAGAAAACAGAAGTATTCATAATGATTGAGGAAGAAAAAAGTGATTACCCGCCTTTAATCATAAAGGAAGCTTATAGTGATGAATATAGGGTAGTGAGACCGATGTTGAAGCAAGTATTATGATGAAAAGGGGATTCATATGCAGACAGTAACTTTGTATCCGTGGTCGTTAAGAAAAATATTTGTCTTTTTCCTCCTATCGGTGCCGCTTACATTTTGATGAATAGAGGAGCAATACAAAAGAGAGATTACATTTTATATTTATTATTTACTGATATTAATATATCACTTTGGTTATTGCTTATGATTTTTGATTGGAGTATGTGGATGGTGGCGGGTAGTAGGGAGCAGAAAATGTGGTTCATTTGTGCTACGGATATAGATTGATAGAAGAGGGACCTTGTAGGAATGCTGCAAGGTCCTTTATCTTTTGGGAATTAATAGGGAACGAATCATATAAATGCTATACTAAAAAATGTTTGTAATGTAAGTTTCATAATATTGTATGATGCTGACTTACTAGAAAAGATAAGAGGAGAATGAGTGTGCAAAAGATAAAGAGATTATTGCTATTAATGATGGTAGTAGGATTAACAGCAGGTGTTTTAGCAGGGTGTGCAAATCCGAAAGATACTACAGAAGAATTTTTAACAGCGATACAAAAAGGTGATGTAGAAAAAGCTCGTACATTTGTTGAGAGTGACAAGGAATTTAATAAACTAAATGAAAAAACAGATGATGCTGAGGCAAAAGCAATGCTAAGTGCAATTACAAAGAACTTTAAATTTGAAAAGCTAGAAGAAGTATCGAAAAAGGATGACAAAGCAGAAGTGAAAGTGAAAATTACATCTGCTGATCTATCCGTTGCTGTAACAAAAGCAGTGGGAGAAGTTGTGCCAATGGCCTTCGCTAGCGCATTTAGTGAAGACAAAGAACAATCTGAAAAAGCAATCGAAAAAACAATGACCTCAACTATCATCAAAAACTTAACAGATAAAGATGCAGCAATGGCAACTCGCGAAGTTACATTGAACTTAAAGAAAGACAAAGATGGCGACTATAAAATCGTTGCTGACGATAACTTGAAAGAAGTATTGTTTGCAAATGCGAAGTCTTTGGAGAAGATGTTTGGTGGGAAGTAATTGAATGAGATAAAAAAGAGACGCCATATCACGTAGAAGGTTGATATGGTGTCTCTTTTTCATATGACCCCGGAGAGGCTCGAACTCACGACCTCCACCCTGTCAAGGTCGGGAGTATAATTTCCCTTAGTGTTCAAAAATGTCCAAAAATGACTTTATATTAAGGGTTTAAGGAAACTTTTAAAATTTAATTGAACTGTAGTTTTCGTTGGTTTTCGCTAGTGTGTGACCATTAGGTGACCAGCAACAATAGATTACTGCAAAAATGAATTTCATGGTGCAAAGAAAATTATTAATAAACAGTTGGTGGAATGGGAGCAAAGAGACGTAGAGGATCTAAGTTTGAAAAGTAAGCAGTTGATGAAGTAATTAGTGACTTGGAAGAGAAGCTTGACTGAATATAGCATTCTTGGTTAGAAAAACGGCTATGTCTAAATGGTCGCAAGAAAAATTTATGGAAATTGAAGTTAAATAAATATTTAATGACTGTTATAATTAATTTAATTAGAAAATTATAGTAGATTTAGAACTGAGGTGAAATTTTTGGCAGATGTATTTGAAACAGATTCGAGTGGAATACATACATTAGGTGGTTTCTCTTATCAAATAAGAGTCTTTGTATTGTATCTTGTAAAATTAAAATCAAATATGCAGCTAGAATTTGAGACGTATGATGATGTAACTATAAAAGAAACAGATATAGACACACTTGATTCAAATGAAAGTTCCTTTAACCATACTCTCTTTAAAGAAAATAAAATTGAAGCTATTCAAGTAAAGAGAACAAAAATAGATAATGGAACAGCTTTAAAAGTTTTAATGAATTGGATTTTATTAGAGAGTTATAAGAGTAATATTTCCAAATATACCTTAGTGACACCAGAGAGTTATGGCAATAAAAATATTCTATTTAATATGACAGCAGAAGATTTATTCTTAAAAATTGATCAAGAAGAATTAAAAGATAAACCAAGATCTATAATTGGAAAGTTAAAAAAGCAATTTATAAATAATAAGACATTATTTATAGATACATATAAAGCTGTTGAAGGTAAAGTTGAATTTAAACCTGTAGAAAATATTGATGATAGCATAATGAAGGCATATGAAGATTTATTTAGAAAAAGGGATGGAGAAGATAAAGAAAAAGTTTATATTTATCGTATTAAAACACTTTTAGAAAAGATAACATATGAAATTTTAGAAAAAATCAATAATCAGCAAGCTTATACTATAAACCGTTCTGAGTTTCTAGAATTAGTTGAAAAGATATCGTGTGAAATTAATGATAAACATGTGGAGCTTGATTACTCACAATATAAAGAAACTAAAAAGGCTTTGAATATAAAAGATGAAAAAATAGTTGGTAGTAGGGAGTATATACAGCTCAATGAATGTGAACTTGATTCAAGGGAAATGAAAGATCATCTGATATACATGCTGTACTATAGTCGTTATCGTTTAATGATCCTAGGGAGACATAGAGTACAAAAAATTGAATCTATTGAAGATACGACTTATGCTAATTTTTCATCGGTTAAACGAAGATTAAGGCTTGAAAAAAAAGAGCATCCATTTTTTAGATTAGATGGAACTAAAAATGAGTCTAATTCCTATGCTAATAATGAACAAATAAGATGGGGTTCAGCTATTTTCCTCACAAAAGAGAATACAGATGATGATAAAAAAATTTCATGGAAGGATGAGGAATGTGAGTAATTTAAAGCTGCAATCAGAGGTGTTGTTATTAAGCAGCTATTGTAAAATTTTAAATGAATTATTTCATGTCCAAAGAGAGCTAACATTACCTAAAACTGTAGTTTATGCATATTTGATAAAAAAGGAAGATGTAGAAAACTTTAAAATATATAACGCTAAGAATACAAAGGATCTTATGTATAAGAGCTTATCTATACTAGCTGGTGATGAATATTTTTTTTATGAATTGAAATATATAATAATGGCTATAGATTTATTAGTGAAAAATGATATTTTACATTTCGGAAATGGCATACTTCATGTATTAAAAGATAAGTATAGTAGCGGGGAGTTTGAAAGTAACACGTTTTTAATAAAAGCTATTAAAGAAAGTGAGAAGATATCAGATAAACAATTTTTGAAGGAGGTTCTATCCAGTGTTTAAAATTATCGAATTACAAATATATTCTCCTAGTAATGAATGTTTCACTTATGAGTTTAAAACAGGAATAAATTACTTTAAAGGTGGAAACAGTACCGGTAAAACAGAGTTTTATAAATTTATTGATTTTATGTTAGGCTCTTCTGAAGATATTTCTAAAAAAGTATGGTATAAAGATTCCTTTGAAAAAGCTTTAATGATTTTTGAATATAAAAAAATTAAATATAGTGTTGTAAGAACATTGGATAAAGAAAAAAATTATTTTTATTATCAAAAGGATTCTTTTGACGAAAAGGATTATATAAATTTAAAAGAGTATAAAGAAAAGCTAAACGCAGTTTTTGCAAACGACGATATACTCAAGGAATTAAAACAATTTACTAATGAGCATTTGACTTTTAGGACATTTACTATGTTTAATTTTTTGGGAGAAAAAGGACAAGGATTAACATATAATTTTTTAGATAAATGTAGAGATGTAAAATATTATACAAAGTTGAGTTCAGTATTAAATTACATATTTAATAAGAATATTGAAAAAATCTTCTTATTACAAGATCAACTAAAAATTCTTCAAAAGGATATAGCCAAGCTTAAAGAAAAGGCTTCTAAATATTCTTTTATTAAATCCCAGGTTAATAATAATTTAAAAAAATTAAGCTCTACTAGAATTTATAATGGTAAAAATACATTGGAAGTTTTGGCGTTTATCAAAGAGTATAAACAATTAAATGCTAAAAAAAAACCAATCAAATCTAAAGTTATATCAGAATTAGAAGCTTCTTATAGCGAGCTTGATGAACAAATAAAAATTTATGAAAATAGACAGCATGATTCTAAGGAAATGCTTAAAGAATATGAAAATAGGAAAGTGATGTTACAAGTATTAAACGAATTATTAAATGATAATAAAGAGTTAACGTATTTAACGAAGCCTCTAACTGAACTTTTAGAAGAAATGGATGATGCGATATCATTTTCTAAATATTTAATTAAAGATGAGGCTATCTTAAAATTGAAGGATAAAAGGGAACAATTGAAAAAACAGTTACAGGATAATGAATCTAGATTTCAAGTTTTTTCAGTTGATGAAAAAATCAAAGCGATAATGCTGATCGAAGAATATCTTAGCGATGATGTATATGATGTTGATAAAGAGTTACAAATCAAGACCCAAAAAATGAAAACTTTAAAGGAAGATTTGAAAAATCTTCAAAATGCAGATGATATTAAAAAAACAGATCAATTTTCTAACTATATAACAGAACTTTATAAATCAGCATATAGAGTTTCAGAGATAGTAAATACAGATATAAATGAAAAAGGATTCAGAATCAAATATATTAAAAGGGGTAATGTACTACAGTCTAGAAAGAGGATAAAAAATAAGGACAAATTAGAAGAAGTAAATTATGTTATGGGAAGTATGGCAAGACATACGCTAGTTCAATTATGCGGATATTTAGCCTTTATAAAACTTTTGATCTGTGAAGAACGAACACCAATAATCCCAATTTTGGTTCTTGATCATATTTCAAAGCCTTTTGATAAAGAAAATATAAGTTCGATAGGAACAATTATTTCAAAATTTTATGAAGACGTTTCAAAAGAAGATGTGCAAATATTTATATTTGATGATAAAAAATACGAAGAGCTGGGGTTAAATGTGGATAAGTTTGATGAGCTAAATAATGAAAATAAAACTGGATTTAATCCTTTTTATATGGGAAAAGAAAATAATAAATAGTTTCTGCAACTATTTATTATTTTCTTTGTTATTTGCCATGCATATTTAACAATAAGTTATTTATTATAGTATTATTTTTTCCTTCAATAATCATATAGTAACTCGGTAACTTCGGATCTAGACGCTCTTTGAAATATGCAATAACCTTTTTCGTATCACTAATGAATCCCTTCTATTTGAAGTCGTATTCCATTAACGAGTAGCACCGGTTTAATAAGGAGCAAACCAAAGAATACAAAAGTCCTTTGGTTTTGCTAAAAAATCAATAATATTGTTTAGCAGAGTCTCTATATAAAATCATAATGAGAAGGTTACAAGGCTATTTTTATAAAGAGAAGATTTTTACCTTTATAAAATGATTTAGAATGAATTTCTAAATTATTTTATAGAGGTCAGCAAGCGAAGCGCGGTAGGAATTGCTTATATACTAGGAGTGGCCTACTAATTTCATTCAAAAGGCTAATAATTAAGCATTAGAGACTATATAGCTTTTTATAAGAAAAAATGATAATTAAAATGTGATTAAGGGGGATTATTAGACTGTTTAATAATCCCCCTTGAAAAATTTAGATGTCTGATTGAATATAAAAATATTGTATCTGTATTTAAGGAGAATTTTATTGATACAGTACCTTAATCAGATTAAGGATTTTTTGTTTATCGGAATCTGTTAGAACTTGTCCGTTAAAATTAAGTTTTATATTTGAATTTAATAGCTCTTCAATATTTAAATTATTATTAAAAAATTGAACTACTATGTCGTCTCCATAAGTTTCTGCAAAGTTTTGAACCAATGTACTGATTGCCATTGTCCCTGTAAGATAGTTAGCTATTTCTTCTTTATTATGACTGGTCAGAATCATATTTGTATTAACATTAAATGCTTTTGCAAGCATTGCAATATCCTTAGCGGTAGGAGTTGTATACCCTCTTTCCCAGTTTGATATTACTTGAGAAGAAACATTAATATTTTTTGCTAGTTGTTGTTGAGTCCATTTTCTTTCTTTTCTTAGTAATTTAATTTGTGATCCGATTGAAAACTTCTCTAGTATTCCTTTCTCCTTCATAGATAATGTTCTCTCCATTCTCTGTTATATCTATGTGTATTTTAACATTATTAACGGATTTTGAAAAAAAATATAAAATAAAGTTGAAATTAACGGATTACGTTAGTATAATCTAACTAAATCCGTTAATTTTGTTTATATATTTTTTGATTATAACTAACGGAATCCGTTATTGGGTGGTGTTTCATATTAGTGCAAATAGATTTATAGAAGAGGTTGAAAAATATTTAAAGCAGTTAGAAAAAACAAGAATAATTCAACGGAAAGTTGAGAAGAAACTTGTACAAAGAATTATAGAAATTCGGCGAAGCTTAGGTACAAGCGAAGCTGATACCGACGTGGAGCGAAGCGGAGGGTCGGCTAGGTCTTGATTTGGAGAGGTAAGCTCTGCCAGGCTTGTCTTAGCTGGACAGGCCTCTTTGAGGACTGGCCGCAAAGCCTGTCTAGCAGGGCTTACAGAGGCTCCATGTCAAGACTGAGGCATTACATCGGTTAGGAACCCAGCACCCATATAACATGCTGGGTTCAAATTACAAACTTAGGGGGATTCACCATGATAGTTAAAGGAATTGATACAGTAGAATTTGGTTTAGAATTATCCGGTTATTTTGAGAATTTTAAAGAGTTTTGGGAAGTATTATCATCTATGAAGAATGAGGCGCAAGATACTGGAAGGGAAAGAGAAATAAATATTAATAATGTGAATTTAAAGGTACATAGAAAGGGCATCCCTTTTTATGAGTACCAATTATCTTGTGATGATTTTCTTATATATTTTATGGATCAACCTGTATTGAATACACCACCAATTAAAGTTCGTTTTCTTTCATCTTATTTATGGTCATTCGGTTTTCAAGGAGCTGTTGAGAGATTTTATAAATGGTTTGAATGTTTTAAAGGTGAGATTAATTGTACGAAAGTATCTCGAATTGATATTTGTGTCGATACTGATGAGATTGAATTTTTAGAAGAAGATATAGGTCAAATTATTACTAGAGCTAAAGGAAAGACAAAGCATTTTGTGAATGACGAATATTACAATGGAAGGAATTTTAGTGGTTTTACAATTGGGCGAGGGCAACCACTATTAGGTCGGATTTATAATAAAACGCTTGAAATTAAGACATCACAAAAAACATGGTTTCATCAAGTATGGAAAGAAAAGAGCTGGAATGAAGAAAAAGATGTCTGGCGAGTGGAATTCCAAATTAGAAGGAAAGGTTTAAAAGAATTTGGTGTTAATTCGCTTGAAGAATTCATTAATGAAGAAGATGGAATATGGATGTACTTAACAACAAAGTGGTTGACACTGAAAATTCCAACTGAAGATGCGAATCAAACCAGATGGGAAGTATCGCAAAAGTGGTTGGTTATTCAAAAGGCGTATATAAATCAAGATACCTCTTCAGCAGTAAGAGAGAGAGTAAAGATAGGAAATACAGCACAACTATTAGATCAAGTTACTGGTTTATTTATTACAATAGGTGCTTTAAATAACCATGTTGATATTGAAAGCACAATCGAGATGGCTAAACAGTGGCTTGAAGATAAGTTACAAAAAAATGATACAACCTTTATAGAGCAAAAAGAAATTAGAAGAAGAAAGTTTTTAGATGCTTAATAAGTGTATAGGAGGAATTTGAGATGAAAAAAATGATAGAGCAATACCCACCAGTGTTAGATGTGATACATATTCAAGAAATACTTGGAATTGGTAGAAGACAAGCGTATGAATTAGTTAATTCTAATGAGTTCCATATAGTAAGAGTAGGGAAACGTATTAAGATTTTGAAAAAGGTATTTATTGGCTGGCTTGAAGGAGATATAAGTGAAGAAAACTAATGTTAAGTATATTTTATTGAAGGAGTGAGAAACGGTTGGCTGGTTCCGTAAAGAAAGAGGGTAACACATGGTATTATATTTTAGAGCTAGGGAAGATAAATGGAAAACGGAAACAAAAGAAAAAACGTGGTTTCAAAACAAAAAGAGAAGCACAACAAGCTTTAGTAGAGGCTGAACATTCTTTATTGAAGCATGGTACATATAATGAGCCTTCTAAAGTATTGTATAAAGATTATCTTCATGATTGGCTAGAGGATAAAAAAATTACTATTAAGGATTCTACGTTTAAAACTTATAGTTGGTTAGTAGAAAAATATATTATTCCCTATTTAGGTGAATACCAAATTTCTCAATTAGGGCCAAATGATATACAAAAGTTTTATAGTTTGTTAATTGGAAAGAATGAGTTGTCTAGAGAAAATATACAAAAAATCCATTCACTTATTAATAACTCACTAAATAAAGCTGAACGATGGGGGATGATTAAAAGAAATGTTGCTTCATTAGTAGATCGTCCAAAAGCAACGAAAACAGAATTCAAAGTATGGGATGTTGAAGAGGTTAAGGGGTTTCTAAAAGTCGCAATAGAAAGTAGATATTATGTTGCATTTTTATTAGCATTGACAACAGGTATGCGCCAAGGTGAAATATTAGGAGTCAGATGGAAAGATATTGATTTTAATAATGATTCGCTGTCGGTAAGACAGACTTTAAGCCATGATGGTAAAACAATTGTATCTGGGGCAAAAACAAAATCTAGTGTAAGGACTATAATGTTACCTAAAGAAACAATTAATGTATTAAAAGAACATAAAAAGATAATTATGAATGAGAAGAAATTGGGAGACATTCTGTATAATAACAATGATCTTGTTGTATGTACTAATATTGGTACACCATGCAGTCCTAGAAATTTATTACGAGTATTTTATAATTTAATAACAAAAGCGGAAATTCAGCGTATTAGATTTCATGATTTGAGGCACACTCATGCTACTTTATTATTAAAACAAGGTGTTAATCCTAAAATTGTAGCTGAAATATTAGGTCATTCTAATATAAGGATTACTTTGGATACATATAGTCACGTATTACCAAGTATGCAAATAGAGTCTGCTGATAAAATTAATAAATTATTTTTTGAATAGTCGGTAGTCAAGAGTTAAAAAGTAAAAACAGCATCCAAGGGGTGCTGTTTCATTTTTTGTTCAATAATTTAAATGTTAAGAAGCCTAATAATGTATGGAAATAATAACATCGTTTAGTTTTATCTTCATAAAACAACCCTCTTCACACAATCTCATGTTGGAAAGGGATTTAAAGCTGTTTATTATAGTTCTGATTGAGTTTCATTCGTAGAAGATAATGATAATAAAATTGTTTAATTAGGATGATTATCATCCATGTCCTTAATCTTATATGATGATTACTAATCTACTCTACTCTCAATCTGGGCACTATTCTATAAGGAGATTCCACATCTACAGCAACTAAATCTAGTATGTCTCCTTTTGATGGATGTGGTGGATTCAAGAACTGTTTAGTCAAATTATAAATTTCTCCTTTTAGCGATTTCATTTTAAAAACATATACATTATCATTTGAGTGTTCTAAAGTCTTAAGTACTTTCGCAGCTTGCTCAAAATATAAAGGAAGTGGGAAATTCTCGGGCATTCCCCAAGCTAATACTATGTAATGGGAATTTTCTATTTCTTTCCTTATTGTCATAATATTACTTTCCAATATATTAAGGAAGTAGTTGCTAGAAAATTCCAATATAATGGTATTCATATTATTTAAAAGTTCTTTATTATTCGGGTTATAGATTGGCAACAAGTTTAATATATTTACATACTTAACATCATTAGCTACCTCTTGGAATGATGCCTCGTAAAATTTTTTAATAATTTTATTTACAGTACTATCAGAATGATTAGAATCAGCTTTGGATGGATTCATCATTATTACAGATACTATTTTGTCACCTTGTTTATTTAATTCAACTTTCAATAATTCTCGCTTTTCAATAAACAAATTATCGTTATCTACTATTCTTTCTTTTTTACAAATAGGCTTACCTACTTTATGTTCATCAACATACTTCACCATACTCATCACCTACAAATTATATATTAATTTATCTAATGCCTGTCCTAGTGTTGAATATTCAGTAGTCGAATATTCAATATAATTCATTATAAACTAAATAAAAAATATTAAATCCAAATATTAGTTTTACATTTTAATGACTTTATTGTCTTTTAAATGATTTTGATTGTAAATCAAACAAATAACAGTCTTTACACCATTGTCCTCTCATGACTTCATAAGGTCTTTTCATAAAATGATGTCCAGCACTACATATGAACTCTACTTTAGTATAGCGATTTTTATATTCTGTGGAGATACATCTACCGTTATGTGTTTGAGCTATTTTATCAAGCATATCGAGTTCTTGTTGTTGCTTAGCATGCGAATGAGGGCTAGTTTTTCTTAATTCTAAATAACATTGCTTACACCATTGTCCTTGTATTACCTCATAAGGTCTCTTCATAAAATGGTGTCCTTTAGAACATACGAACTCCAATTTAGTTTTACGATCTTTGTATTTTAAAGAAATACACTTACCACCATGTGTCTCAGCAATTTTATGTAGGTCATAAAGAGATTGTACTTTTTCAGCGTTCATGTAAGAATCATCATTTCTGGATTCTAAGTAACATTCTTTGCACCATTGTCCTTGTTTTACTTCGTAAGGTCTTTTCATAAAGTAATGTCCTTTAGCACATACAAATTCAATTTTTGTTTTACTTCCTTTGTATTCTGAAGTCGTGCATTGTCCACCGTATGTTTTTGCTATTTCATTAAGTTCATAAAGTGAAGACATGTATGTGGTATATAATGTACGACTGTCAATAGAATGAATATTTTGTTTGATCGGTATGTTCTGTGTGAGTAGTATATGTGTTATGTATTGAATGAGTTGTTCATCATTCGTTTTATCTGATATGTCGTGTGTAGGAATAATAAGTAATTTAATTCCTTTTTGCTTACATAATTGTTTTTTCTTTGTATCATGTTCAATGCGTTCTATTAGCTCATTTTCATTTTTGATAAAGAATCCATCTATTTTATAATGTTGAATTCCATTATATTCAAATCCAATGTTTAGATATTCATTGTATCCGTCTAATTCATAAGGCGCTATGATTTCACGATTAGATTTAAATGATAAACTGGTTAATGCTTCTAAAGTAAAACGTACTCTTTCTTCGGTTAAGTTCGGAGTGCAATGGGGACACCAATGTTTACCAGACAAAATCTGATTGGGCTTGGCCTTCCATATATGTCCATCGGTACATTGCCATGTTAGTTTGGTATGGGAATCAGTATAAGTAGTTGATAGGCATTTTCCACCTCTATTGTAGGCTAACTGTTGCATATCCTCAATTGTATGTCTACGTTCAATTCCTCTTTTCCTAGCACTACATTTAGGGCAAAATCTCCCTTTCTTATCTCTAGTGAAAATTAAAGCTGCATTGGCTTCGAAATTATGACCATGTTTACATTTCCATAGTAATTTTGTCTTATTATTTATATAACTAGATGACAGGCATTCGCCACCATGTTTCTTTGCGATTTCTTGCATATCCTGTAAAGTCTTTTTTTCATTTCCACTACATTTTCTACACCACCGCCCAAACCTAATCTTTGCGGGTGTTGCCTTCCAAACATGTCCGTTCTTACATTGAAAAGTCATATGAGTTTGGCTATTTATATAACGATCAGATAGACATTTTCCCCCTCGGGATTCAGCAAGATTTTGCATATCTTCTAATGTGACTATGATTCTCATTTTTGTTCAGCTCCTAACAAATGATATTAGAAATATTTAACATTTTATATTATATAGTATTAAAGATAGGATAAAAATGTTGTGTAGGGTTATATAGGAGAAAATAGAAGAGGTGAAATTCAAGGGAGAGTGACCAAATTGTGACCAGTTTGTGATTATAAATGCATATAGAAATATCGCTTCATAATAAAAGAAGTCCCAAATCCCTTTAAAATAAGGATTTGAGACTTCTCATAAAGTATGATCCCGACTGGGTTCGAACCAGCGACCTCCACCCTGTCAAGGTGGCGCTCTCCCTGCTGAGCTACGGGATCCCAACTATAAATATTACGACCAGCAATGTGTTTTCATTCGTGTAATCGGAGGATTTATATAATTTGTTGAATATTGTAACATTTGACGTATTCTTATAATAGCAACAAACTTCAATAGTGTAAAGATGTAATTTTCTGAATATTATTATTCCAATTTGTATATAAAAAATAAGCCCAGAAGAGCTTATTTCAATAATAATAATATCACCGCAATTATCAATGATATCATCAAAAATACAAGTGTAAATAATGGAGCTCGTTCATGAGCTATCTTCCTGTAAGTGTCATTGAAGCTGTATAAATTGTATCTACAGAACCGTCAGCATTTGTAATTTTAACTTTGTAACGATATTCCCCGTTTTCTGGAAGTTGTCCCCCAAAACCAGTTGTATTGTAAAATTCTTCGTTTGTTCCAGCTGGTAATTCGGAGCCAAAATTGAAGTCAGTTTCATAGTAACCCCAGCCACTTGCCCATTTCTTTTCAATAGTTACACGATAGCGCACATCTTCAGCTCTATCATTTGTGATTTTTGCAATCATATTTTGGCCGTAGCTGTACTCTGTAGCGTGTAATTGAATTGTGAAGCCATTCAACGTTTCGCTAGGACCACAAATATAACGACAGAACTCGCTTGCTCCGTCAGCATGTGCCTTTGGTGTATCAATGTTCATAGCTGTTAAACCGCCTAAAGCTAAAGCTCCTGTTAATAATACTTTACCAAATGTTTTCACTTGAAATTCCCCCTAAGTATATTCTCAATTCGTTCGATAGATATCATATTAATCTAATGGAACGTTTTTTCCTTAAGTGTATTCGCTATGAATCTTTCATCTTGTAGTAATCTAATCACAAGAAAAAATTTCATAGTTTTGATTCTATATATGTATCATGATTTACATAGAACAAATCTGTTAATACGCTTTGGTTATTTACTTATTCCACCACTTATTATTACCTTTTATTGGTAAAATGTTGGTTTTATTATATAACATTATTATCTATTTACAAGAGAAAATAATACTGTATGCAAAAATGCATAATAAAAAACACTGCTTGTATTCTAGATTACAGATTAAATGGAGTGTTGGGTTTCAATTAATATTTGAGTGGAACTTAATGCTAATTTTTTATGCTTAACAGTATGCATATATCATCGTTTATTAAAGTCATAATTGATAAACCTTGTTCAGGGGACGCTCTTCCTGCTGAGCTAGAGAATCTTCAAAAGGGAAAGTATAAGCGATTATGCTAGTAATGTATGAAGGAATAATGATGAGAAGCGAATTTAGTAGAAAGTAGTCTTTGGATGTAGTGGTTATATTATTTACGATACCAATCCAAAGGACCTTCAGCACTTAAATCAACAAGAAAAGGGAGTAAGAAATGTAAAGGTAAGCTTATAAGTTCTGGCATAGTGTTCACCGTTTTCTTTGATAGATATTGTCTCATAAAACAATACGGACAATCCTTTTCAAATGTCACGAGTATTGCCCATACATCTTTTATTGTCCACTTCGTTTTACAATACGTACAACGCGTCATGAGGTTCCTCCTCATTTTAAGTTTTCTTCTAGTATACTCCATTCCATTGTAAGAAAGTCATTTGTATTTGGTGTGGTAAAATGTAAGTTATTTTATTTTTATGTGAATCTATTTAGTCATTTATGATCAATTACATATCATTTGATATTTTTGCAGAATGATAGATTTTCAGTTTCAATATGCCAATTGGCCAATATATCCTTTTTACAATTTACTGAAAATCATGTATAACAGAGATACATGATTATTTTATCTCGCTATTTGCAGGCAGTAAGATCCCTTACCTCGAAATTCAGCAAAAGTAAAGAAGTTAGGTTGGAGTCTGGATGGCCGTAAAAGTCCGATTGGTGAGGGTTGATGAAAGTTTCACTTTATAAATATTCAGAAGTAGAGGGAGAAAAGTTGTAATGGTAAGAAAAACGTTCAAGATGCGCGTGTCTAAAAATAGAACGATTTCGATTAATGGATCGATTCTTGATGTGGATGTTACACATGATGAATTTTTACAAGAGTTTGTTGAGTGGGTTGATTCTAAAGGTTGGTCGTTTATGGGAATAACAGATGAGATTACGCCCGAGGAAGCTAGTCAAAAGTTAATAGATTCGTTGATTGATGAGAAGGATAAGAAAGAGTAATTCCTTCTTATTTTTATTGTATATTTATGTTCTTTATCGTAAAAGTATGATATAGTAAAAAATAGTGAAAATTCTTCCAATATAATACAAATTACATATGATTGGTAGATTTATTATTTTGTTAAGGAGTAAATGGAAAAGGGAGAGTCATATGGTAAATTTTAAGAAAATTTTGGTTTTTATTACAGTTATTTGTTCGTTTTTTTTGACACCTATGACATTGCGTGCTGAGACGAATATTGGAGTAAATCCAGAACAAGTTGCACCACCACCTGCGGAAGGACCGAATGTTTTTAGTCAGTTTGCAACGACAATTGATGCAAAAACAGGAGATGTTTTGTATGACAAAAACGCATATCACCGCGCATTTCCTGCTAGTACGACGAAGGTGTTAACAGCGATTTTACTCATGGAGCATACAAAGCCAGAGGATCAATTTACATTTTCACAATTAGCATTAGATCAAGAGAAGAGTAATTATCAAATTGAGTTTCAACCTGGAGAGACAATTAATAGAAATACTGCGCTTATGATTTTAATGGTGCTGAGTGCGAATGATGTGTCGTATGCGATTGCGGAGCGGATTGGCGGGAGTGTTGAGAATTTCGCTAATATGATGAATGAGAAAGCGAAGCAATTGGGGGCGAAAGATAGCCACTTTGTAACACCGAATGGATTGCATGATCCGAACCATTATACGACGCCGTATGATATGGCTATGATTACGAAGGGTGTGCAAAAGTATCCTGAAATTTTACAAGCGATGGATACGAAAAGAACGACAGTTACGACGTCTAGGCAGACGGTGTCTATTTTTAATAAATCTAATTTTTTTGAAAATCCATATAGCATTGGCGGTAAGACAGGGTTTACGAATGAAGCACGTAATACACTTGTTTTATTAAATGAGAAAGATGGAAATCGTATTATAAGCGTAGTAATGGCTTCTCAAAGACCTGAAATTTATGAAGATTTGAAGCAGATGGCGGAATATTCTTTCGGTCAATTTACGAAGCAAATGGTGCTTGATAAACATAATTGGCATCAAAAAACAACATATTTAAATAAAGATGTTAATTCTGAGTTGGAACAAAGTGCGGAGCTTATGCTTAAGAAAGATGAAGGGAAAAATGTGAAAACTATTTTCCGGGCGGCTTCATTAGATAAAGAATCTTTATATCATAAAGGAATACATCGTGGTGAGGTAGTTGGTGCAGTTGATATTACGAAAAATAATCAAACAATTGCGACGGTAAATGTTCTTTCAACAGAAGATGTCACTTTTACGATGCCTAAAAAAGATACAACTATGCCTGAAGTAAAAGACTCAAATGTGAAAGTAATAAGTGTTGGGATAGGTGCGATTGTATTATTTGGAGCAATTTTATATGTAGTGTTGCGCCGAAATACAAAAGGAATGAAATCAGAAGGTAAATAAATTACTAATAAAAAGACTGTGTAAAATTTTGGCACAGTCTTTTTTTTATACTTAAAATAACTAATAATTGTAAATTTTCTTATTGCAATAACTTAAAGTTCGTTATATCATTTACTTGTGTTCTTGTTAAAGAACAAAGTGGATATTGCATACTTCAAATAATATAAAACAACGGAGAGGGAGAGAGACGATGAAATTAATATGGAAGATAATTAGCAACGCGATCTCATTTGTTTTATTTGCATTGATGGTTTTTTTAGCTTTTGTAGTTATTTCTTCAAAAGCAAGCGGTGGTGATCCGACAGTGATGGGATATCAATTTAAGAGCGTTCTTTCAGGATCAATGGAGCCGACGTTTTTAACAGGATCAATCATTGCAATAGAACCAAAAAAAGATGGTTCTAAATATCAAAAAGGTGATGTTATTACCTTTAAAGAGAAAGATCAAAAAATTATCACTCACCGTATTATCGGTGTGAAAGATACAAATGGAAAAGTAATGTATGAAACAAAAGGGGATAACAACAACGGACCAGATTTAGAGCCAGTACTTGCAGAAAATGTAGTTGGAAAGTATGCAGATATTACAGTTCCGTATGTTGGTTATTTACTGAATTATGCGAATTCAAAAGCGGGAGCAGCATTACTTCTTATTATTCCAGGAGTCTTTTTACTTGGTTATTCCGCGATTTCTATTTTTGGTGCTATTCGTAGCATTGACGGAGAAAAGAAAGATAAAAAAGTAGAACAATCCGTCTAGTTCGTTTGGTTATACTTTCCGTTTAGGAAGTTAACAAATATATATTAAGGGGATATGGACATGACTTTAAAGAAAAAATTAGGAATGGGTATTACATCAGCGGTATTAGGAGCAGCTTTAGTTGGTGGAGGAACATTTGCATTTTTCAGTGATAAAGAAGTGTCAAACAATACATTTGCGGCTGGAACACTGGATTTAGCATTAAATCCATCAACGGTTGTTAACGTATCGAATTTAAAACCTGGGGATACAATTGAAAAAGAATTTAAACTAGAAAATAAAGGCTCTTTAAATATTAAAAAGGTTCTACTGAAAACAGATTATAATGTAGAAGATGTAAAGAAAGATAATAAAGATGATTTTGGTAAACATATTAAAGTAACATTCTTAAAAAATGTAGATAAACATGAGACAATTGTGAAACAAACTACTTTAGATAAATTAAAAGGTGACACACTTACAGCTGTAGATAATGATTTATCGGCTTGGTTCTGGGATGAAAAAGGTATTTCAGCAGGTAAATCCGATAAATTCAAAGTGAAATTTGAGTTCGTTGATAATGGAAAAGATCAAAATCAATTCCAAGGTGATAAGTTACAATTAAATTGGACGTTTGATGCACAACAAACAGCAGGTGAAGAAAGATAATAATAAAAAGGGCTATCACATGGATAGCCCTTTTTCTATTTTTCTAGTATTTGTCTATCAATTTTAATAGTTCTTTACTATAATATAGGTAATGTTCTGTATAAAGAACGTAACGTTCGATGGGAGAGATTAAGATGCTGAAAAGACCGCGTAATTTTAAAAAGATGCTTATATTGCCGTGTATGTGTTCTATTACGTTTTATTTAGGATCTCAAATTATGACGCATACAGAAGCGGCGTTCATTCATGAAACGAAAGTAGAAGCGACGCTTTCTACAGCAATTATATTTCCGAAAACAGTTAATACGTTAAAAGAGCAATCTGAAAAACATAAACAGTTTATTGAGCGTGAGTATGGAACGATGAAGGGGAAATCGAAAGCAACTTCTATTGAAGAAATAAAACAGGCGATTTCTGTATGGCAACAAGGGCGTGAGAAAATTCTTGCTGAGAAGGAAGCCCTGCAAAATGTATATACTGAAATAGAAGCTCCTTACAATCAAATACAAGAAGAATTAAAGGTAAATAAAGATGAGTCGATGCAGCAAGTGTCCATATATGTAAATGAAGGCTTCCGCAGTATCAAAGAGAAGCGTGACTATATTGAGAAAGAAATTAGCTTGAAAGCTATTGATGAGCAAATCCAGGCTCTTCAGCAACAATTAAACGTTGCAATTGAAGCGGAAGGACAAAAGAAAGCCGAAGAACAAAAGAAAGCCGAAGAACAAAAGAAAATAGAAGAACAAAAGAAAATAGAAGAACAAAAGAAAGTAGAGGAACAAAAGAAAGTAGAGGAACAAAAGAAAGTAGAAGAACAGAAGAAAGTAGAAGAACAAAAGAAAGTAGAAGAACAGAAGAAAGTAGAAGAGAAAAAGAAAGTGGAAGAACAGAAAAAAGTAGAAGAGCAAAAGAAATTGGAAGAACAGAAAAAGCTAGAAGAGCAGAAGAAAGCGGAGTAACTGCTTTAGTGAAACAGCCAGAAAATAAGAATGTGGTGTAAGAGAGAGCGAACGAATAAGCAAGACTAGTAATATTTATACGAGTGTGAGGGAACGTTAGCCCTCACCTCTTTGTTTTTCTTTTTTCTTATAGTATTAAATGATTTGAGTGTGAAAAAAGTTATAAATTATCATTTTTTTCTGAAAAGTCTAAATAATATTGAGAAATAAAAATAACTGAAAATATTAATAAATATGTGTTGTGTTTATATAGGTTTGTTCGTTATAATGAACATAAGGTTTTTAAAAAAGAACACATATTGGCTAAGCTAATATAGTTTTCTTTACATCTCTTATTGAAAAATAAGTGATAAAAATATAAAAAAAGCTAGGGGGAATTGATTGTGAGTCTGAAAAAGAAATTAGGTATGGGAGTTGCATCAGCAGCATTGGGGTTAGCTTTAATTGGTGGAGGAACATTTGCATTCTTTAGTGATAAAGAAGTATCAAACAATACATTTGCAGCTGGGACGTTAGACCTTACATTAAACCCTAAGACGCTTGTAGATATTAAAGATTTAAAACCAGGGGATTCTGTTAAGAAAGAGTTCTTATTACAAAACAGCGGTTCGTTAACTATTAAAGACGTTAAATTAGCAACAAAGTATACTGTTAAAGATGCAAAAGGTGATAATGCAGGTGAAGACTTTGGTAAGCACGTTAAAGTAAAATTCCTTTGGAACTGGGACAAACAAAGTGAGCCTGTATACGAAACAACTTTAGCAGACTTACAAAAAGCTGATCCAGATCTTTTAGCTAAAGATATCTTCGCTCCTGAGTGGGGAGAAAAAGGTGGATTAGAAGCTGGTACAGAGGATTATCTATGGGTACAATTTGAATTTGTAGATGATGGAAAAGACCAAAATATCTTCCAAGGTGATACATTGAATTTAGAATGGACATTCAATGCTAACCAAGAAGCTGGGGAAGAAAGATAATAAAAAAGGCGGGTATCCCCCGCTTTTTTTTATAAAGAAAAAGAAGTGCTGGTTGTAAGCACTTCTTTCTATTATTATTTTTGATTTTGCTTCCACTTTGTAAATTCAAGAAATTCACGAAATTGTTCTTTGGAGACACCAGAGTTCATTGCATCTTTAACGAGTTGTGTCCATTCGGAGTCTAGGTTAGTTTCCTTTGTTGTTTCATCATGAAGTAAAGTATCAACTGGAATTTGTAGAACTGCTGCGATCTTTTCAAGAAACTGAATGGAAGGGTTTTTTTGTAAATTTCGTTCTATAGAACTAATGTAAGATTTAGCAACGCCAGCTTTTTCGGCAAGTTCAGTTAATGAAATACCTTTTTGTAAACGAAGGCGTTTTATACGTTCTCCAATCATATTTGCGCACCTTTCTATCAATATGTAGTTGTCTTATGATGTCATTATTATAACATAAACTTCGTTAAAAAGAACAAACCTATTGAGCCTGACTGGATGGCTTCATACGTTGGAAAAATTGCTCGATGTCTTGCATGGCGATACCAGCATCTAGAGCTTCAAGTATTAAATCAATCCATTCTTGATCCAGTGCGTCTGTCTTATCTTTGTACAAATGTAATTCCTCCCTAATTATCGGTCATAATTGCTGCTACAGAATACATGATAATGCAATCGGATTTTGTGTTTTATATAGTGAATTATCAAATATTGTGTAGATGAAACAAAGATAAAATCCCCATTAAACTCCCTCTATGGAAATTATAAATTGTTCGATAAAAACTTTCAATATTTTCAGAAAACATTGTTGAATTGTGATATATTCGTATGCTAACTATGAAATTTTTACAAATATATTAAAAATATTACATAATATGACTAAATATTGAAAAAATATTGAATTTTTAATAAAATTCAATTTGTAATACATATTATTTATTAGGGGAGGAAATATGGGATGAACAAGAAACCGTTCAAAGTTTTGTCATCAATCGCTTTAACAGCTGTATTAGGCCTTTCATTCGGAGCTGGCACTCAATCTGCATATGCTGAAACGCCTGCGAATAAAACAGCTACGAGCCCAGTTGATGATCACTTAATTCCGGAAGAACGTTTAGCAGATGCGCTAAAAAAACGTGGGGTAATTGATTCGTCAGCTTCAGAGAAAGAAACAAAGAAAGCTGTCGAAAAGTATGTAGAGAACAAAAAGGGTGAAAATCCTGGGAAAGAAGTACCGAATGGGGATCAACTTACGAAAGAAGCATCTGACTTTTTAAAGAAAGTGAAAGATGCGAAAGCAGACACGAAAGAAAAATTAGATAACCCTGCAACAGGAACACCTGCAGCGACAGGACCAGTTAAAGGCGGATTAAATGGTAAAGTACCAACATCTCCAGCAAAGCAAAAAGCGTATAACGGTGATGTGCGTAAAGATAAAGTACTCGTTTTACTTGTAGAGTACGCTGACTTTAAACATAACAATATTGATAAAGAGCCTGGCTATATGTATTCGGAAGACTTTAATAAAGAACACTATGAAAAAATGTTATTCGGTGACGAGCCATTCACGTTAGATGATGGAAGTAAAATTGAAACATTTAAACAATATTATGAAGGGCAATCTGGTGGTAGTTACACTGTAGATGGAACAGTTACAAAATGGTTAACAGTTCCTGGTAAAGCTGCTGATTACGGTGCGGATGCTGCTAGCGGTGGTCATGATAATAAAGGACCAAAAGGACCACGTGATTTAGTAAAAGATGCATTAAAAGCAGCTGTAGATAGCGGTCTTGATCTATCAGAGTTTGATCAATTTGATCAATATGATGTAAATGGTGATGGAAATAAAAATCAACCAGACGGTTTAATTGATCACTTAATGATTATTCATGCAGGTGTTGGACAAGAAGCAGGTGGTGGTAAGTTAGGTGATGATGCAATTTGGTCACATCGCTGGACAGTTGGACCAAAACCATTTGCAATTGAAGGTACACAAGCGAAAGTTCCATATTGGGGTGGAAAGATGGCAGCGTTCGACTACACAATTGAACCAGAAGATGGGGCTGTTGGTGTATTCGCACATGAATATGGTCATGATTTAGGTTTACCAGATGAGTATGATACACAATATAGCGGAGATGGTGAACCAGTTCAAGCTTGGTCTATTATGAGTGGCGGAAGCTGGGCAGGTAAAATTGCTGGAACGACGCCAACAAGTTTCTCACCACAAAATAAAGAGTTTTTCCAAAAAACAATCGGTGGTAATTGGGCAAATATCGTAGAAGTAGATTATGAGAAATTAAATAAAGGTATCGGCCTAGCAACATATTTAGACCAAAGTGTTACGAAATCTAACCGTCCGGGTATGATTCGTGTTAACTTACCAGATAAAGATATAAAAACAATTGAGCCGGCATTCGGAAAACAGTATTACTACAGCACAAAAGGTGATGATCTTCATACGAAGATGGAAACACCGCTGTTCGATTTAACAAATGCAACGACTGCAAAATTTGACTTCAAATCATTATATGAAATTGAAGCAGAGTATGACTTCCTTGAAGTACACGCTGTAACAGAAGATGGTCAACAAACGTTAATTGAAAGACTTGGTGAGAAAGCTAATAGTGGAAATGCAGATTCGACAAATGGCAAATGGATTGACAAATCATATGATTTAAGCCAATTCAAAGGTAAGAAAGTAAAATTAACATTTGATTACATTACTGATGGTGGTTTAGCATTAAATGGTTTCCTACTTGATAATGCTTCATTAACAGTAGATGGTAACGTAGTATTCTCTGATGATGCAGAAGGTACATCACAATTCAAATTAGATGGTTTTGCTGTTTCTAACGGAACAGAGAAGAAGAGCCATAACTACTATGTTGAGTGGAGAAACTATGCTGGTTCTGATAACGCGTTGAAATTTGCTCGCGGCCCAGAATATAACACTGGTATGGTTGTATGGTATGCAGATTCAGCTTACACAGATAACTGGGTTGGTGTACATCCAGGACACGGTTTCCTTGGTGTAGTCGATTCTCACCCAGAAGCAATTGTAGGAACTTTAAATGGTAAGCCAACAGTTGAAAGTAGTACACGATTCCAAATCGCTGATGCGGCGTTCTCATTCGATAAAACGCCAGCTTGGAAAGTTGTATCTCCAACGCGTGGAACGTATACGTATGATGGTTTAGCGGGTGTACCGAAGTTTGATGATTCTAAAACGTATATTAATCAACAGATTCCAGATGCAGGACGTATTTTACCGAAGCTTGGTCTGAAGTTTGAAGTAGTAGGACAAGCTGATGATAATTCTGCAGGTGCTGTTCGTTTATATCGTTAATACTGTGAAACTACCGAGAGATTTTCTTTCGGTAGTTTTTTTGTGAGCAATGAATTTTATATAGCTGAAAAAGTCATATATAATGTAACTTTAAGAATAGAAATTTGTTATATATGAAGTCTATATAAATAATGAAAGAATTGGATAAAAATAGTGGGAGAAGGTGAGTGAATGAGTATTTCCTCTATTGTAAGTAGGCAAAAGGAATATTTTTTAAAAGGTCATACGAGAAGCATCGAAATGAGAAAGAATAATTTGAAGAAGCTTTATGAAGGCATTCAGCATTTTGAAGAAGAAATATTTCAGGCATTGAAATTAGATTTAAATAAGTCAGTTCACGAGTCGTTTACAACGGAAGTTGGATATGTATTAAAAGAAATTTCCTTTCAATTGAAACATATGTCATCGTGGAGTAAACCGAAGCGAGTTCGAACAGCACTGACTCATTTTGGATCAAAAGGAAAAGTAGTGCCAGAACCGTATGGTGTGACGCTTATTATTGCACCGTGGAACTATCCTTTTCAATTAGCAATTGCACCACTTGTAGGAGCATTGGCAGCTGGAAATACAATCGTTTTAAAGCCGTCAGAGTTAACGCCAAGCGTTTCAAAAGTGCTTAAGAGAATGCTAGATGAATTATTTCCAGAAGAGCTTGTAGCGGTAGTAGAAGGTGGCGTTGAAGAGAGTACATCTTTGCTGAAGGAACCGTTTGATTATATTTTCTTTACTGGTAGTGTTAGCGTTGGAAAAGTTGTAATGGAAGCAGCAGCGAAACAGTTGACGCCGCTCACTTTAGAACTTGGCGGGAAAAGTCCTTGTATTGTACATAAAGATGCAAAGATAGAGATGACAGCAAGAAGAATTGTTTGGGGTAAGTTTTTAAATGCAGGGCAGACGTGTGTAGCGCCTGATTATATGTACGTGCATTCTTCCGTGAAAGAAAAGCTAATTGAGGCACTGCGACATGAAATTACAGAGCAGTATAGTAAAGAACCTTTGAAAAATGAAAATTATGTGCGTATTGTAAGTGAGCGTCATTTTGAACGATTATGTGGATTTTTACAAGATGGTCAAGTCGTAATTGGTGGAAACTATGAGAAAGATACATTACATATTGAACCGACAGTGCTAGCGGATATTACATGGCAAGATGCTGTTATGGAAGATGAAATTTTTGGTCCGATTTTACCAATCATAGAGTACGACAATATAGAAGATGTAATTGGCACAATCCAGCAACATCCGAAGCCGTTAGCGTTATATGTATTTTCTGAAGATAAAGAAGTACAAAAGAAAGTGACGAGTAATATTTCATATGGTGGAGGCTGTATTAATGATGTTGTCTATCATCTTGCCACGCCATATTTACCTTTTGGGGGTGTTGGAAGTAGTGGATTAGGGGGGTATCATGGGAAAGAAAGTTTTCGGACTTTTTCACATTATAAAAGCATTTTAGCCCAATCTACAGCATTCGACATGAAAATTCGTTACTCTTCTACAAAAAGTGCTTTAAAATTCATACGAAAGTTGTTAAAATGATGATGGTGTTTATCAGTAGGCGTAGCCGTATGATAAAAGCCCCTTCGCAATGGAAGGGGTTTTTCTGTTCGACGTTATGTATCATGCGAAAATGAATCAAACATACTACATAAAGAATAGAAACGAACGCTTGCTAAATAACCATTTTTGTTTGGATCGAAACAAAAAATAGTCTATAGAACATAAATATTTATTCATGAATATAAAAATTTAAAATTTAAGGTAGATAGGACGGGAAAATGAAAAAGATTATTAAAGTTGAAGCAGTTGAAAAACATTTTGGAAATCAAGTGATTATCCCACCTCTTTCTTTAGATATTAAAGAGGGAGAGTTTTTAACAATTTTAGGGCCGAGTGGCTGCGGGAAAACGACTTTACTTCGTATGATCGCAGGATTTGAAACTCCAACTAAAGGGAATCTTTTATTAGATGATGAAAGAATTAACGATTTGCCGCCATATAAACGTCATATGAACCTAGTGTTCCAACATTACGCACTATTCCCACATATGACAGTAGAGAAGAATATTTGTTTTGGTATGAAAATGCAGAAAGTATCAGCAGCAGAGCAGAAAGAGCGTGCTGAAGAGGCAATGCGTTTAACGCAGTTACTTGAGTTCCGTAATCGTAAACCTGCGAAGCTTTCTGGTGGACAACAGCAGCGTGTTGCAATTGCAAGAGCGATTGTAAATAATCCGCGTGTATTACTATTAGATGAGCCACTTGGAGCGCTTGACTTTAAGTTACGAAAAGACTTGCAACGTGAATTGAAAAACTTACAACGTAATTTAGGAATTACGTTCATATACGTAACGCACGATCAAGAAGAAGCAATGAGCATGAGCGATCGTATCGTCGTTATGAATAAAGGACATATCGAACAAATCGGAACACCGAAAGAAATTTATAATAAGCCAAAAACATTGTTCGTTGCGACATTCATCGGTGAAAATAATATTGTGAAAAACGGGGAAGGCTATGTAGCAATTCGCCCTGAAAATGTAAAAGTACGTTCGGTTGAAGAACCAATTTTAAAAGAATACCATCTTGGACATATTGAAGATATTGAGTTTGTCGGAAATATGGAGAAGCTTTATGTACGTGATGAGAAAACATCAGAATTACTAATGGCATATCAAACTGCTGAAGAGGCAGCGCAGTGGAGCATTGGAGATAATGTATATGTAGGCTGGGAGCAAGAGGACGAGGTGACCTTAAATTGAAAAAAGGGAAATTACTCGCACTACCTACAGTCGCGTGGCTGTTAATTTTCTTCCTAATCCCGCTCATATTCGTATTAGGATTCGCCTTCATGCAGCGCGGAGCTTACGGGACAGTAGAAATGCAATTTACGCTGGAGAATATATCCCGTGTGTTTGACCCATTGTACTTAGGAACGTTATGGGAAACTGTTAAAATCGCAGTTATTACGACAGTAATATGTTTATTAATTGGTTATCCGTTTGCTTATACAATTACAATTGTTGACCGCAAATACCGCTCTATTCTTTTATTATTGGCAACGATCCCGTTTTGGATTAACTTTCTTGTTCGTTCATACGCATGGATTGTTATTTTACGTTCACAAGGTCTTGTGAATACGTTGTTATTAAAGCTTGGCATTATTAGTGAACCGTTAAATTTATTATATAATACTCCTTCTGTAATACTCGGAATGGTCTATTCTTTATTACCATTTATGATTTTACCAGTGTATGCAGCAATTGAGCAGCTGGATAAGCGTAAGCTAGAAGCGGCTTATGATTTAGGAGCAACACCAATAAAGGCATTTTGGAATATAACAGTGCCGATGACGATGTCAGGAATTGCGACTGGTTCTATTTTAGTATTCGTTTCTTCTATCGGAATGTTTGTTGTATCAGACGTGATGGGCGGATCGAAAGTAGCATTAATCGGAAACGTTATTCAAAACCAATTCTTAGGTGCACGTGACTGGCCGTTTGGATCTGCGTTATCGATTATCGTTGTTCTATTCTCTGTTCTGTTAATTTACTTATATTATCGTGCAACGAAAGTATATAAATATAATGAGAACGGAGGCGAATAGGCAAAGATGAAGAAGTTTTTAGTTTCTTATTCTTGGTTAATTTTGTTATTCTTGTATTTTCCAATGATGGTTTTAATGGTCTATTCTTTCAACGACTCTCGCATTAATGCGGAGTGGGAAGGTTTTACATTCCATTGGTATACAGATTTATTTCAAAAACAAGATGTTATTGATGCATTTGTAAATAGTATTACGATTGCAGTTATAACAACGATTGTGACAACGGTACTTGGTGTATTCTTTGCAATTGCTTTACATCGTTATAAATATCGTTTCGAAGGGGCTATTAATGGCCTTGTATATTTACCGATTTTAATTCCGGATATTTTAATGGGATTATCTTTACTAATTCTTTTCAGTCAGTTAGGAATGGAACTTGGACAAACAACGATTATTATTGCACATATTACATTTAGTATTTCGTTTGTTGTTGTTATTTTAGCTGCGCGTCTTTCAAGTATGGGACGTGACTTAGAAGAAGCTGCAAATGATTTAGGAGCAACCCCTTGGCAAACGTTTCGTTATGTAACGTTCCCAGCAATTGCACCGGGAGTTATTTCAGCAGCATTATTAACATTCACATTATCAATTGATGATTTTGTAATTAGTTTCTTCGTATCAGGACCAGGATCAACAACATTGCCACTATACATTTACAGTATGGTTAAGCGCGGAGTATCACCAGAAATTAATGCTCTTTCTACAATTTTAATTGTTGCTATCGTAGGATTAATGGTTCTATCTGAAATCTTCCGGAACAAAGGTGCAGATGGTGAAGAAAACTCTGGAGGACACCTTCCTTTATAATACGAACGATATAGAAAGTACAAGGGGGTAATAAATCGATGAAATTAATGAAAAGAATAGCTGGCGCAGCAATTAGCTTTAGCCTTGTTGCTGGTGTGCTTGCTGGTTGTGGTGAAAAGAAAGAAGAATTAAATATTTATAGCTGGGCTGACAATTTTGATGAGCAAGTGCTAAAAGATTTTGAAAAAAAGTATAATGTGAAAATTAACTATGACAAGTACGCAAGTAATGAAGAAATGCTTGCAAAATTACAAGCTGGTGGTGCAAAGTATGACTTAATCCAGCCGTCTGATTACATGGTTAAAACAATGGCGAAAATGGACTTATTAGCGCCGTTAGATAAAAAGAATATCCCAAATATCGAAAACATGGTTTCTAATTTCAAAACACCTGCGTTTGATCCAGAGAATAAATATTCTTTAGTGTACACTTGGGGTGTAACAGGGATTGCATACAATAAAAAGTATGTGAAAGAAGCACCTACAAGCTGGGCTGACTTATGGAATGAGAAATATAAAGGACGTGTAACGTTACTAAACGATTCTCGTGAAGTATTAGGAATGGGTCTTAAGAAGCACGGGTTCTCAAACAGTACGAAAGACGATGCACAATTAAAGACAGCAGCAGATGATTTAAAGAAGCTGCTTCCAAACTTATTAGCATTTGATACAGATAACATTAAACAAAAATTCATTACAGAAGATGCTTGGATTGGAACAGTTTGGTCTGGAGATGCAGCATTTATCGCAAAAGATAATAAAGATGTAGAATATGTTGTACCAAAAGAAGGCGGCACAATTTGGGCTGATACGTTAGCAATTCCAAAAGGTGCAAAACATAAAGAGCTTGCTGAGAAATTTATGAACTACTTACTAGATGAAAAAGTAAGTGTGAAAAACTACGAGTCAATTGGTTACAGTAATCCAAATGAAAAAGCTCATCCTCTTCATAGTAAAGAATACCGTGATAATCACATGATCTTCTTAACGAAAGAAGAGTTAGATCGTACAGAATGGCTTGTTGATGTGGACGATAAGTTAAAAGATTATGATCGTTACTGGACAGAGCTAAAAACAAAAGGTAAATAAGTAAGGAAATGCGGTTTCTAAAGTAGAAATCGCATTTTTTCATAGTAGGAGGAAATCGTTTGAAGAAGTTACATCAGTATGAGGTAATGTGTATCGGTTTGTTATTTGCTGTATTTGGTATTGTTGCTTGGCGCGTACATGCAGGTGGCGTTACAGTGATGGATACATATGTCCGTGGATTAGTAAGAGGGCTGCAAACGGAAAGTTCTCTTACATTTTTCTCGTACTTTACAAAATTGGGATCAGCAATTGGGATAGTCGCTACGCTCGTTATAAGTTTGCTTGTTTTTTGGAAGAAGCGTTATTATGCTGCGATGATTGTATATCCAATGGGAATTTTAATAACACATCTTGTGAATAAAGGGATAAAAGAGATTGTAAAGAGAGAACGTCCGTCATTAAATGAAGCGCTAGATGCACTTGGATATAGTTTTCCTAGTGGACATGCAATGCTATCGATTATGACATTTGGATTTCTTACTTATATCATTGCTGCTAATTTGAAAAGCGTAGCTGGGAAATGTGTCACAATAATTTTGATGGGTATAGTAATTCTATCGATTGGATTAAGTAGAGTCATTTTAAATGTACATTACCCAACTGATATTTTAGCTGGTTACTGCGTAGGTGGTATTTTGTTAATTATCGCGATTTACTACCATCGTTTACTTACTGAGAGATTAGGGCTTAATAAAGAGAGATAGAAAGACGTCTGGAAAAACTATCATTATAGTTTTTCCAGACGTTTTTTGTTTATATCAAGATGTGATACAGTATAAGTGACAATTGAATCATTTAAAGTAGGTGAAAATGTGTGAAGACAAATGTACATAAAGTTGATAAGTGGGGGAAGTTAGGAGCCTTTTTGTATCAGTCTCGTTATACAGTAATTGTAGCGCTACTGTTGCTCGCAATCGCACTTGGGATTTTTGCTCCAAAGCTACCGGGAGTATTAGGTGGCGATGGTTTCCAAACGGAAGGCGACTATCAAAAAACAAAAGAAATTTTAGATAAAAATTTTAAGAAGTCTCAAGATACGCTTCTGCTCGTTTTTGAGAAAAATAAAGATGTTTCGCATGAGGAATTTAAAAAACGAATAGATGAAATTGTAAAGAATGTTCAAGAGAAAGAGAACTATGAATCTTTCCATCACCCAATCCAAAATAAAGAAATGCTACAAGATGACATCGGTTATGCGACAATTTTATTTTCCGGGAAAACAAATAAAGAAAGAATGGAAAAGACATTACAATTTGCTGATGAGATTGAGAAAGTAAGTAATGTAGCATTAAAATTAACACCTACAGGATTTCCGAAAATTAATCAAGAGATTAATGAAAGAACGCAAAATGATTTAAAAGTAGCAGAAATGATTGGATTACCAATTGCGTTTCTTGTATTACTATTTTCGTTTGGGAGTCTTTTGGCATCAATTTTACCGATTTTGAATGGGGCGCTTAGTGTTATTAGTACGATGGGGATATTGTATTTCATCGGTGTTGATAAAGAACTATCTATTTTCGTGTTAAACGTTGCACCGATGATTGGACTTGCATTATCTATTGATTTTGCGCTATTATTTGTGAACCGTTTTCGAGAGGAAGTTGCTAAACGAACGGTAAAAGAAGCGATAGCAATTACATATCAAACGGCAGGACGTGCGATTGTATTTTCAGGATTATGTGTATTTGTTGGGTTATCCGGTTTGTTTTTCTTTAAGATAGATTATATTCAATCTGTAGCGATTAGCGGAATGATTGTTGTCATTATGAGCATTTTATTCTCACTCACACTTCTTCCAGCACTATTATCGTTAATAGGTAAAAGAATATTAAAAAAGAATCAAGTAGCACATACGCCGGCAAAAGCATGGCGTAAATTTGCACAATTTGTGATGAAACATCCAATTGCAATGATTATTGTTGTTACAACATTTATTGTTATTTGCTTATTACCGTTACGTACAGCTAATTTGCAGTTCCCTGGTGTTGAAGCTTTACCTGAAAAGAGTGATACAAGAATTGCATATGAAAAGTATGAAGAAGCATTTAATGAAACTGTCAAAACACACGCTGATGTTACGTTAGTTGTAGAGACGAAAAAAGATATGAAAGAAAAAGAAAGTCTACAAAAGATAGAAGAAGTCGTTCAAAAGTTAAAAGATGATAAGAAAGTACATGAAGTAAGAAGTTTATACGACGGGTTAACTGGAATGAAAGTAGATCAAGTTGTTGGAATATTACAGTCGCCAGAATCAGCGAAACTAACTCCTGTATTTGAAGCATACACGCAAGGGAATAAGACGACGATAGAAATCTTTTTGAAAACAAAACCACGTACAGAGACTGCAAAACAGTGGGTGCGTGACTTTAAAAAGAACTATAAAGAAACGGATGTTACTTATTATCTAGGCGGAATGACGACATTTCAACAAGAATTAGAAGATGAAATTAAAGATAAAGTAGTAATTGGTATGTCTGTTATATTTGGATCGACCTTTGTTATATTATTATTTGCATTCCGATCTATACTCATTCCAATTAAGGCAATTGTTATGAATATACTTAGTTTAAGTGCAACTATTGGAATTGTTGTTTGGTTATTTGAAGGTGGTCATTTCGGTTTAGAAACGAGTCCGGTTCTGTTTGTCTTACCAATCTTCATTTTTGGCCTCGTATTTGGGCTTAGTATGGATTATGAAGTATTTCTTATTTCACGTATTCATGAGCTCTATGAAGAAACAGGAGATAACGATCAAGCAACGTTAGAAGGGCTCGTTTCAACAAGTAGAATCATTACATCAGCTGCTTTAATAATGATTGTTGTAACTGGTGCATTCGCATTTACTGATATTTTACCAGTAAAGCAGATGGGTCTTGGCGTTGCGTTAGCAATATTTCTTGATGCAACAATTATTCGTCTTATGCTCGTACCAAGCTTAATGAAGTTATTTGGAGACTGGAACTGGTGGTTACCATTTCGAAAAAAACGAGAAAAATCATTGTAAAAAATGCTCATCATATTGATGAGCATTTTTTATGAATAGCAAAGCCTACATTTTGCAAATAGTATGTGATAAGAACATTACATAATAAGTAGGTGAAGGCAATGTTTCGTTATTTTAAGTTTAAGTTAAATGATACAGTACAGTTTGCCGAGAACGATGGGCATATGTATCGCATTGTCGGTTATCGGTTAGAAAAAGGATTTTATCCAAAAGATGAATGGACTCATATCATTTATGAACTACTTAGAGAATTTGACGGGTATACGATGGATGCAGAAGAGGAAGAACTTGTAAAGGTCGTTCAAGTTGAGGATGAGTATTACAAAATACAAGAAGTATCAGGTTATCGCTATCCAGTAAAAATGAAACAAAAACAACAAGTGATGAAAATAGAAAAGATGGACGATTTATTAGATGCTTACAATGATTATAAAAGGTTGGCGGATTTCTTTAAGGATTTATCGTATGAACAAAAAGCTGAAGAAGTATTGTTAGAAATGAAAAGACTTAGAGCTTGAGGGGCAGTCTATTATAAGACTGTCCTCTATTTTTGACGGTGCATCAAAGTGTGTTTTCCGTTACAATGAGAGAATCAATAGAAATAAGGTGATAAACAGTATGGAAACAAAGAAAAAGGGCGAATGGTGTGAAATTACCGTTCCAGCTAAATGGAATGGTATAAGTATTGAATCGGTATTAAAAGTAGAATGGGAAATACCGAAAAAGCTATTACATCAGCTTCGTATGGAAAAAGGTGTTACGGTTAACGGGGAACAAAGAAGATGGAATGAGCTTTTAAAAGAGAACGATAAGTTACAAGTCCATATGTTTGCGGAGGAAGAGTACGGTGTAGATCCAGAATATGGTGAATTACATGTAGTATACGAAGATGATCACGTACTTATCGTAAATAAACCAGAGCAAATGGACACACACCCTGCTGAAAAAGGTGGAACCGGGACGCTTGCAAATCTTGTTGCTTTTCATTTTCAAATGCAAGGTTTAGAGACGAGGGTGCGTCATATTCATCGTTTAGATAAAGATACGACAGGTGGTGTCGTGTTTGCTAAGCATAGAATTGCTGGTGCAATTATGGATCGTCTATTAATGGAAAGAAAAATTAAAAGAACGTATGCTGCGCTCGTTGAAGGGAAAGTAAAGAAGAAACAAGGAAAGATTGATGCTGCTATCGGAAGGGATCGCCATCATGCTACAAGGCGTCGTATTTCTCCAAAAGGTGACCAAGCTATCACATATTATAAAGTAGAAAAGTATTTTAAGAAGCAAAACACGACTTTCGTAACGTTACAATTAGAAACGGGTAGAACACATCAAATTCGTGTTCATATGAGTCATAATGGTAATCCACTAGTTGGGGATGTATTATATGGTGGACAAACAAAATATATGTCCAGTCAAGCATTACATGCGATGAAGATAAATTTCTTGCATCCAATTACGAAAGAAGCGATTGAAGTTGATGTGCCGTTTCCTGCAAAGTTAAATAATAAAATAAAAGAATTTCAAAAAGAAAATGCGTAAAGTATAAGTTTTAACTTGAAAAAAGTAGATTTTTGCAGGGATTTCTCTACAAGAAGCGAAGCCGTTAAGAGAAAAGAGAGGTGAGAATCACTTGATCAAATATAAGTATGTACTTGGAATATTTTTCGCTTGTCTTTTACTTACTCTATGTCTTTATCCCTATTTACCAAATCGTATGGCAGTACATTGGAATGTAAATGGTGAGCCAAACGAGTTTATGAGTAAACAAGTTGTTGTAGCATTTATTCCCTGTTTTATTATTTTTTCATATGGATTTTTGTATATTATTTCACATAATATATTTAAGTTTAATGAAAGAGAGCATGGTATTATAGGCGGATTTATAAAGAAAATTACGTTATTTATGTTGTTTATTCATATGCTTATCCTCTTTATTAATTTTGGGGATTTGATATCCTTTCAAACAGGATTAACGATTGGGATTAGTATGTTTCTTTTTATGCTGAGTAAAGAATTTAAGAAAATAAAAGGCAAAGAAAAAGACCCAATTAAATTACAAAAAATTCGTTTAGTGAGTAGACGGATTTTTCAAGTGATGGCATGTGGCATATTGTTTTCATTGTTTTTGAACTTAGAGTGGGGATTTTATGTATTGCTTAGTGTAATAAGCTGTGGATCTATGTTGTTTATGTTATATATTTTCTATTCATACATAATAGAAAGCTATGAAACTTAAAAAAGAGTCTTCTCATTATGAGAAGACTCTTTTAATCTATTTACTTCGTAATAAATTGTTGTGTCCAGTAGTTGCCGCTTTCTACATAACCAACACCGATATGAGTGAAGCCGTTATTTAAGATGTTTGCACGGTGTCCAGCGCTGTTCATCCAAGCTTGTACTACTTCTTCAGGTGTACGTTGGCCTTGAGCGATGTTTTCACCTGCAGATGTATAAGAAATGCCAAATTTCTTCATCATGTCAAACGGAGACCCGTATGTAGGGCTGTTATGATCAAAGTAGTTGTTTTTTTGCATATCTTCAGACTTAATACGTGCTACTTTGCTTAATTCAGTATCGATTTTTAGTGCTGGTAAGCCTTGTTTTGCACGCTCAGCATTTGTTAATTCAACAACACGTTGTTCAAACTCGCTTAAAGATTTTGCTTCTTCAGCAGGCTTTTGCTCAGCAGGTTTTTGTTCAGTAGGTTTTTGAGTATTGTTGTTTTCAGCAGGTTTTTGAGCTTCTGGTTTTTGAACTTCTTCAGCAGGCTTTTGCTCAACTGGTTTTTGTTCAGCAGGCTTTTGAGTTTCTGGCTTAGCAGTTGGTTGCTCAGTTACAACATTTTCAGTAGGTTGTTGACCAGGAATGAAGCAGTTTGGTTGGAAGTTTCCTTGTTGCCATTGTGCTAATGATTCAACGCCCATAGATTGTAAGAATGCTTGTAATTCTTGTTGGCTCATTTGTTTCATCATCACTTTTGAATGCTGAATATTTTGAACCTTTAAGTTAGATGGTTGTACTGTTGCAGCTTGTGCATCTAGAGAAGATACTCCTAAAGTAAGAGCTGTTGCAGCAGCTACAGATAATAAAACACGCTTTTTCATGATGTGTGTCCCCCTATATAAAGTTTTAATTTGTTTTCACACGATTTGTTTTTGACAGCCTGTCTGACTGACAAATTCATCGTAGCATACAATTTGCGAGAAAAAAGATGGAAAAAAATTCATAGACTTTAAAATTACCTAATTTATCCTAAGAGAAGAAGGGAACAAAAATAAGAGAAATATAGAGTATAAAAGGAATTTATAGTGTTTTTATACTTGGTTTTAAGAGGGGATTTTTGGATAAAGTTACCTAAATAGAAAATGAAGAATCCTATTGTATCAATGGTTTGAGCGATTTTTTGAGGAATATAATGGATTGATTTTTACAAAACTGTAATGTTTCTGTTGTTCTTTTTTATAATAAAGTAACATATTTTTAATGTTGTAGCAGACAAAAAAGCGGCTATCTCTTTACATAGACGAAGGAGATAGCCGTTTTCCTATTATTACGTATGTTACGAGTTATTACGAGTTAGTTTCAATTGCTTCTAATAATAAATCCACAATGTGAATTCCTCTCATTTTATGAGAAAGCCCTTCTCGCTCAATGCCCAATTTCATTTGTAATAAACAACCTGGATTTGCAGTAACAATGGTTGCTGCGTCTGTTTCATGCACACGGTCCATTTTGTAATCTAGAAATGCCATTGATAACTCTGAATGAACAATATTGTAAATACCAGCAGAACCACAGCAACGGTCGGCATCTTTCATTTCACGGTATGTTGCACCTTGGATAGCCTCTAGTAACATACGAGGTTCAGAAGATGTGCGCATAACATTGCGTAAATGACAAGAGTCTTGATACGTAATAACTTGCGGCGTGAGTCGTAAGTCATTACGTTTATGGAAATCTAGTTCTACTAGAATAGCAGTAATATCTTTAATTTTAGAAATAAACTGCTTAGCACGTTCAGCCCAATCCGGATCATCCTTTAAAAGATAATCATAGTCTACGAGATAAGCTCCGCAACCACCTGCATTCGTAATAATATAGTCGATGTTTAAATCTTCGAATGCTTTTATATTTCGCTTTGCTAATTCTTTTGCTCCACTCTTTTCACCAGCATGTCCATGCAATGCACCGCAGCAACTTTGTGTTTTCGGAATAACGATATCACAACCAGCTAATTGAAGAAGTTTCATCGTTGCGTTATTTGTTTCTAAAAACATCGTATCCATTAAGCAGCCTGTGAAGAATGCAACTTGTTTTTTCTTTGTACTTTCTGCAGGTAAAAATGAAGGACGATCTTTCATCGCTTTCATTTTAGGGACTTTGGGTAAAACGAGATCCATCGTTGCAAGTGTTTCAGGGAATAACTTCATAATCCCTGTTTTATGTGTTAGCGTTTGTAAACCAGAACGTTGATAAAATCCGATTAGTCCAGTTAATGTTCTCATTCGATTTTGATGGGGGAATAATCCTTCAAAAACGACTTTTCGAACAGCTTTCACTGGCACTGAGAATTTTTTATTTTGATTAATAATATCACGAGCTTCTTCTAATAAATGTCCATAATTTACACCAGATGGACAAACAGGCTCACAAGCACGGCAACCAAGACAAACGTTTAATGTATTTTCAACATCTTCATCTGGTTCGATTAAACCATCAACGACTGCTTTCATTAATGCGATACGTCCGCGCGGTGAATGTGACTCTTTATATCCGGATTGAATGTAGGTAGGACAAGTAGGTAAACAAAAACCGCATCGCATACAGTTTAGTAATTCATCTTCACTTAATCGTTCTTTAAATTCTTTTTGAATATTTTCTTTATTTAATGTGGTCATCGCTCAACCACCACTCTTTTACGAGTGTCTTTCGCGAACATTTTTCCAGGATTCATAATGTTATTTGGATCGAAAGCTTGCTTTATTCCTTGCATAGCTGCAATACCTTCTTTACCTAATTTCATTTCTAAATATGGAGCTTTCATTGCACCAACACCATGTTCACCAGTAATTGTGCCACCAAGTTCAATTGCTTTCGCAAATATTTCAGCAAAAGCTTGCTCAGCTCGGTGCATTTCTTCTGCATTACGAGCGTCTGTCATACAAGTTGGATGTAAATTACCATCACCAGCGTGTCCAAACGTACAAATAGGAATATTATATTTTTTTGCAATGGCATTAATAGCTTCAACCATAGGAGCGATTTGTGAACGTGGTACAGTTGCATCTTCTAATATTGTAGTAGGTTTTAGTCGTGCGAGCGCTGATAGAGCACTACGGCGAGCGGTACGAAGCGCATCTGCTTCTGTTTCATCTTTTGCAACGCGAACATCAACTGCATTCATAGAGCGGCAAACATTAGCCATGTTTTCAATATCTCGATTGACTACTTCGGGCGGACCGTCTTGTTCGATTAATAAAATTGCTTTTACATCTGTAGGTAAACCGATTTGTGCAAACTCTTCTACTACTTCAATTGTCGGTTGGTCTAAAAACTCCAGTGTTGCTGGAATGATTTTATTTGCAATAATAGAAGAAACAGCACGTGCAGCTTCATTAATATCTTCATATAATGCAAGCATTGTTTTCTTTGTTTCAGGCATAGGAACAAGTTTTAATATAGCTTCTGTTACCACGCCAAGTGTTCCTTCAGAACCGATAAATAAACGAGTTAAATCGTAACCAGCTACATCTTTTGCTAATTTACCACCAGTGCGAATAATATCACCATTTGGTAAGACAAGTTCAAGCCCCATTACATAATCACGTGTTACGCCATATTTCAAACCGCGTAATCCACCTGAGTTTTCATTAATATTACCGCCGATTGTAGAAATTTTCATCGAGCTTGGATCTGGTGGATAAAATAAACCTTTTTCTTCTACCGCTTTAATAATATCAAGTGTAATGACACCAGCTTGTACAGTAATTGTTAAGTTTTCTTCATCAATTTCTAAAATATTGTTCATATGGCGGAAAATAAGGACGATACCGCCTTCAAGTGGACATGTTCCTGCGCAAAGATTTGTTCCAGATCCGCGCACATACACAGGAATTTTGTGAGTGTTACATACTTTTAACACTTCAGCTACTTCATTTGTATTACGAGGAGCAATGACTGCATCAGGCATTGCTTGGAAGTTTGGAGTAGCATCATAACTATAAGTTAAACGCCCCATATTGGATGTATCTACATTATCTTCGCCAACAATAGATACGAATGAATGAATAATTTGTTTTTCTAACATTGGAAATCCCCCTCAAACTGTTAACGTGTTTAGTTATAATAAACAACGTGGTAACAGTGCTTTCATTATAATGATAAAAAAGTTGAGGGATTCTTTCTATGTATAATCATCTAAAGATTAATCTATTTTATCGTTCTTTTTTATATGATTATCTAATAGGAGAAGTGCGAAGTATAAAACGTTTAAGTCTTTGAATTGTTTTGGATCAAGTCCTGTATGTTCTTCAATCTTTTTTAGCCTGTAATGTAATGTGTTAATGTGTATATGTAATTGTTTAGCCGTCTGTTTATAAGATTGGTTATAATCGATAAATAAGCGTAAAGTGTGCATAAGCTCAGGATATGATAATAAGTTTTCGATGGTACGCTCTAGAAATTGTTCACGCGTTTCGGCAGAAATATCTTGTAAACACATTTCTAAACGTAAATCTTCATTAAATACAATTTTTTTCGTTTCCAATGATACAGAAAGAGCTCGTAATGCTTGTTCGTAACATATGCTCATATTGTTTGAGGTAACTGTTTGTCCAATCCCTATATATAAAGGAATAGAAAATAAAGTTTCGCAGTCTTGTTTTAATCGTTTTAAAAATTGATAAGTTTGCTCTTTGGAGCTCATTGCTGTAAATAAAATAAAACGATCATTTCCCCAGCGAACAAATAGATGCTCTTTTGTTAAAATATTACGTATGTGTTGCCATATTTTACGCTGGAGCATCGTGTCATTTTTGCCAATAGAAAACAAAATAAGTTGTTTTTTCTTATATAAATCAATGCCAAGTGTTTTTGCGCGATCAAGAAAACTCGGGGACCACTCTGTATTTTGAAGCCAATCAAAGACAAAAGCTTCATAAGAACGGTGCTCAAGTTCTAGTTGCTCTAAAAAGTAGTTTTCATGAATTAATAATTCGGTCATCTTACGCAATATTTCTCCGTAGCGTGAAATGTTTTCAGGTTCTCCTGTAATCCCAATGACACCAATTACTTCATCATGAAATAATAAAGGAAGATTCATCCCAGCCTTTACACCTTGCAATCGCCTTTCATCTTCTTTTGTAATGATGACGGTTTTCTTTTGTTTGGCGCAGCGGAGTGCACCTTCATGAAATTGTCCAATTCTTTCTGTATCTGTACTTGCGATAATAACGCCTTCTATATTAATGATAATTATATTTTCTGTAATTAGTCTGCGTACTTCTCGTACAATTTTATTCGCTAAATCAGGAAATAGCATAATTGACACACCTCAAATTCTATTTGTTGTACATTATATATGTAAATTGAGTAAGAAAGGGAAATTTCACACTTTCCACACATTTATTTGTTATTTTACAATTATAACGAAATCATCTGAAGATGGAGGGAATCTTTTGAGAAAGTATGTTTTTCTTCTCTGTTTTTTATTTCTATTAGTAGGGTGTCAAGGAAGTTCATATACACCAATTGCTAAAGATAAAAATGTTATTATAACTACGAATATAAAAGAAGGCAGTATTAGTTTTATTGATAAAAAGGATAAAAAGTTAATTACGACATGGGAACTAAATGAGCCAATGGCCGGAATCACACTGCTTCCAAATGGCGATGAAATACTTGTATACGGTAAGCAATTAGAATATATGTATGTATATTCACTAGCGGAAGGAAGGCAAGTGGAAAAATATAAAACTGGAAAGGGCATTGTAAATGTGGTCGTATCAGCAGATAAAAAACAATTATTTGCTGCTGATCAAAATGTTCAAAAGGTAAGATTCTTTACGATAAATGGGAAAGAGACAGGAAATGTTTCAACAGGAAAAGGGCCTATAACGATGGTAGAGTATCAGAATCGGTTATCTGTACTAAACTTTTATGATACGAAACTAACGACAATTGATACGAAGAAAAAAGAAGTTGTTCAATCCTTTATGATTCCGCCAGCATCAACAGGAGCGACGATTAGTCCTGATGGGAAAGAAATATGGATTGGCGGACATGGTGATGGAAATCAAGTAAATGAGAAAGTGTTAGTGTATTCTTTACAGAGTGGAGAAATGGTGCGTTCTTTACACGCTCCATTTATGCCTGTGAATATAACGAAGGATAGTAAGTACGTATATGCACTCAGTCATGGGTCGAATACACTTAGAAAGTTTGATGTTAGCACATATAAAGAAATAGCTTCTGTAGAAGTAGGGTCGAATCCATTTGCATTTTTGGAGAGCGGAGCAGAAGGGTATGTAGCCAGTTATGATAGTGATGAAGTGTGCGTTATGGATATGAAGAATTTGAAAATAAAACAAACAATTAAAGTCGGAAAAGGACCGTTTCAACTCATAGAGAGGGAAGGGAAGGACAATGAATAAATATAGAGTGCTAGTTGTAGATGATGAAAGTGATATGAGGCAGCTTGTTGGAATGTATTTGGATAACTTTGGATATGAGTGGGGAGAAGCTGAAAATGGAAAAGAGGCTCTTAAAAAGCTAGAAACGGATCATTATGATTTCGTTGTATTAGATATAATGATGCCAGAAATGGATGGACTTTCAGTTTGTAAAGAAATTAGAAAAACGTCAGATGTGCCGATTATATTTTTAACCGCAAAAGGTGAAGAGTGGAATAGGGTGAACGGCTTACGTATGGGAGCAGATGACTATATTGTAAAACCGTTTAGTCCTGGTGAATTGGTTGCCCGTATGGAAGCTGTGCTAAGAAGATATACAAAGCAAGAACAGCAAGAAGAGATTCAATTTGGACCAATTCTTATCAATGAAAAAAGTAGACGAATCGAGGCGGATGGTGAATTGATTTCTCTTACTGTAAAAGAGTTTGATTTACTATATTTTCTTTGCCAGCATACAGGACAAGTGTTTAGCCGGGAGCAATTACTTGAAAAGGTATGGGGATATGATTATGCCGGAAGTACAAGAACAGTAGATACGCATGTGAAAACGATGCGCTTGAAGCTTGGAGAAAGTGGAAACTACATTCAAACTGTTTGGGGTGTAGGCTATAAATTCGAGGTGTAACGTATGTTTACGATGGTACAAAAACTTTGGCTTACAGTAGTATGTGCAGTATGTGTAACAGTGTCCTTTCTTTATTTCGTATCTTTATACTCGTATGAAAAATTATACGTTGATAATTTAAAAGCTTCGTTAGTAATGGAAGGAAAAAGTCTTGCTGCTCAATATGATAGGCGTGAAGGAATATCAACTTTTGAAGAGAAAGTAAGATCGTTTGATCAAATATCTAGTTCAGACGTTATTTTTGTGTCTAATCCGCGTGACTTAAGCGCATGTTTGCCTTTTGATGTGCATCACCATTCTCTTATAAGTGAAGGAGATAGGCAAACGCTATTAGATGGGAAAACTGTGACAAAAATAGGATATGAAGAACATTTTGACCGTAATATTATGGGGGTTGTCATTCCTGTATTGGAAAATAAAAAATTAGTCGGAATTGTCTATTCGTATATTCCTTTAAAAAGTATAAAAGATTTAATCTATGATATGGGTCTTATTTTAGCACCGTTAGCAATTGCTATGATTTTAATTACGATATGGATTGGAAGAAAAATTATAATTGCAATTACGAAGCCACTTTCGCAAATGGAGCGGGTTGCAAATCATTTGGCTACGGGAGATTTCTCGGAGCGGATTACAGTTTCTTCAGAGGATGAAATTGGACGATTAGGAAAAGCATTTAATAAAATGGCAAATTCATTAGAAACAGAAGATGTAAAGCGTAAGGAATTTTTAGCAAATGTTTCGCATGAACTTAGAACACCACTTAGTTATATAAAAGGGTATAGCGAGGCTATTTTAGATGGTGTTGCAAAGGGACCGCAGCAGGAAAAAGTAACGCAGCTAATTCATAAAGAAGCAGGTCGTATGCAGCGTCTCGTTCATGACTTGTTAGACTTAGCACAATTAGAAGGCGAGCACTTTCCGTTAAAGAAGCAACCTATCGTTTTTTCACAGCTGATTGAAGACGTATTAGATACGTATGAGATTAAGTTTATAGAAAAGGAAATTCATATTTCAACCAATTTAAATCCAGAGGTCATTGTCATGATTGATGAGGATCGTATGCAACAAGTGCTTCATAATGTGTTAGATAATGCGATACGGTATACAAATCAAAAAGGAAATATCGTTATAACTTTAGAGCAAATCTATGATTACTGTGAATTAAAAATACAAGATACAGGAATTGGCATTGATATAGAACATTTGGAAAACCTTGGGGAACGCTTTTACCGAGTTGATAAAGCGAGAAGTCGTCAACACGGTGGAACAGGTTTAGGCCTTGCTATTGTGAAACAAATTGTTCATATACATGGTGGACAGTGGCAAATTGAAAGTGAAAAAGATAAGGGAACAACGGTTAGTATTAAACTGAATGTACAGGATGAGGGGGCATGTTCTAATTTTTAGGACATGTTCTTTATATTGAAGGAAATATTTATACATAAAAATATAAATTAATATGTAATAAATATCGAAAATTTGACTATTTTATGAACAAAACATTTGTACTTCTTATCAATTCGGTCTAAAATAGTTATGATGCAAAGTTTTTATAAATCGTTTCAATTGTTGTTTGGAAGATACTGAGGTGATTTAACTGGAGTACAAATCTATTAAACCAAAAAAAATTTACGAAGAAGTATCTGAAGCTATTTTAACAATGATTAAAAATGGTACGTTAAAACCTGGTGACAAACTACTCCCTGTGCATCAATTAGCTGAGCAGTTTCAAGTTGGCAGATCTGCTGTTCGTGAAGCGCTAAGTGCGCTAAGAGCGATGGGCTTAATTGAGATGAAACAAGGAGAAGGTACATATGTGAAGAACTTCGATTCTTCTTCATTAACGAAATCATTAAACAATAGATTATTAATGAAGAAAGAAGATATTTTGAATTTATTAGAAGTACGAAAGGTGCTTGAAGTGGGGGCAGTTCGAGTAGCGGCGGCAAAACGTACGGAAGATAATTTACAAAATATGAAACATTGGCTAGATGAAATGGCAAAGAGCATTGGAGATGAAAAGGCTGGCGAAAAAGCCGATTTTCAATTTCATATGGGAATTGCAGAGTCTTCGCATAATAACATTTTGCTTGAACTCATGAATCATGTTTCAGAGATGATTGCTGAAACAATTGGTGAATCAAGACGCATTATTTTATATGGTGAACAAACGACATCAGAACGACTTATAGAAGAGCATCAAGTTATATATGATGCGGTGTTAAAACAAGATGTAGAATTAGCGCAGCAAGCAATGCTAGATCATTTAACAAATGTAGAACATATTGTCACAGGTAAAAACGATATAAATTCGTAATTTAATCTTTTAAAAATTTAATTTTCTGATAAAATAGAGAAAGATTAAGTAAGCGTTTTCTTTAGAAGAGGGAGAGGATAGGCCATGGTTGAGCCTATTTCTTCTCTACTAAGTCATCTGATGACCATATGTTTGTTGGTGAAGTTGTAAAAAGGGGGAGTAATAGTTATGAAAGTTACTTTATTTGTTACTTGTTTAGTCGATATGTTTGAAACAAATGTCGGTAAAGCAACAGTTGAAGTGTTGGAGCGTTTAGGTTGTGAAATTGAATTTCCAGAAGCACAAGTTTGTTGTGGGCAGCCTGCTTATAATAGCGGCCATGTAGAAGCAGCAAAAGAAGCGATGAAACATATGATTGAAACTTTCGAAGATGCAGAATATATTGTTACGCCATCTGGTTCTTGTGCGACAATGTTTCATGAGTATCCGCATGTTTTCAAAGATGATCCAAAGTGGGCTAAACGTGCACAAAAAGTTGCTGATAAAACTTATGAATTTACACAGTTTATTGTAGATGTTTTAAAAGTTACAGATGTTGGTGCAAGTTTACCAGGGATAGCTACTATTCATAAATCATGTCATATGACGCGTATGCTTGGAGTAAAAGAAGCACCAGGAATTTTATTATCAAATGTAAAAGGATTAACTGTGAGAGATTTGCCAAACGTGCAAAATTGTTGCGGGTTTGGGGGAACGTTTTCAGTTAAGATGACTCCAATTTCTGAGCAAATGGTAGACGAAAAAGTAGATAGTGTCATGGAAACAGGTGCAGATTATTTAATCGGTGCAGATTGTGGGTGTTTGTTAAACATTGGCGGACGTATTGAGCGTTTAGGAAAAGAAGTAAAAGTAATGCATATTGCTGAGGTACTGAATAGTCGCTCATGAAGGGGGAACATAAGCTATGTCTATGAAAATCAGTGAGAAAAAATTTAATGATCGCGTTGGTGATGGAATTCAAGATTCGTTTATGCGCGGAGCAGTATCTTCTGCACAAACGCGTTTATATACGAATCGCTTAAAAGCTGCAGATGAATTAGGAAACTGGGAAGAGTGGCGTGAACTAGGTGAACAAATTCGTCAACATACGTTAGAAAATCTGGATTATTACTTAATGCAGTTAAGTGAAAATGTATCAAAAAGAGGCGGACACGTGTACTTTGCGAAGACGAAAGAGGAAGCTGCAAAGTATATTCAAGATGTTGCCAAAAAGAAACAAGCGAAAAAAGTAGTAAAATCAAAGTCGATGGTAACAGAAGAAATCAGTATGAACCATGCGCTTGAAGAGATTGGCTGTGAAGTGTTAGAGAGTGACTTAGGAGAGTATATCTTGCAAGTAGATAACGATCCACCTTCACATATTATTGCACCTGCACTTCATAAAAATAGAACGCAAATTCGCGATGTATTTAAAGAAAAGTTAGGCTATGAAAATTCTGATGACCCGTATGAAATGACAAAGTTTGTTCGTAAACAACTTCGTGAGAAATTTATGGATGCAGAAATTGGTGTAACTGGTTGTAACTTTGCTGTTGCAAATACTGGCTCTCTTTGTTTAGTAACGAATGAAGGTAATGCCGATCTTGTCATGTCGATTCCGAAAACACAAATTGCAGTAATGGGTATGGAACGTATGGTTCCTACAATGGAAGAATTAGATGTTTTAGTTGGTTTACTATGTCGTAGTGCAGTAGGTCAAAAGTTAACAAGTTATGTAACGGTAGCGGGACCAATTCAAGAAGAGGAAGTAGATGGCCCAGAAGAATTCCACTTAGTTGTGGTCGATAATGGTCGTTCTCAAATTCTTGGATCTGAATTCCGCCAAGTATTGCAATGTATTCGTTGTGCTGCTTGTGTTAACGTATGCCCTGTATATCGTCATGTTGGTGGACATTCATATGGTTCTATATACTCAGGACCAATTGGTGCGGTATTAACACCACTTTTAGGTGGATATGATGATTACAAAGAGCTTCCTTATGCCTCTAGTTTATGCGGAGCATGTACAGAAGCTTGTCCAGTAAAAATTCCATTGCATGATTTATTATTAAAACATCGTCAAGTTATCGTTGAGCAAGAAGGACGTGCTCCACTTGCAGAAAAATTAGCAATGAAAATGTTTAGTATGGGTGCATCTTCAGCAGCTTTATATAAAATGGGATCAAAAATGGCGCCAGCAGCAATGAGTCCATTTACATCTGGTAACCGTGTATCAAAAGGTGTTGGGCCACTTAAAAACTGGACAGATATTCGTGAATTCCCAGCTCCAAGTAAAGAACGATTCCGTGATTGGTATAAAGATCATAAGAAAGGTGGGGACAAATAATGACAGGATTAATTCAAAACCGTGATGCCTTTCTAGATAACATTGCAAAAGAACTTGGGCGCGCTCGTAAAACAGAAGGTGTAGAGCGTCCAGTATGGAAAAGTAATGTGAATATAGAAACGTTAAAAGATTATTCACAAGAAGAATTACTAGAAGTGTTTAAAAAGCAATGTACAAACATTCATACAACTGTAGTAGAAACGACAAATGACAGTTTAGGTGAAGACCTTCAAAAAGTAATTATGGAAAACGGCGGGGGACCTATTTTATTATCAGCAGATGAGCGTTTTGATGCATATGGTTTAACATCTTTATTTAAAGAAGAACTTCCAAAGCGAGACGTTGAAGTGAACGTATGGGATCCAGAGAGAAAAGACGAAAATATGCGTTTAGCTGAAAAAGCGAATATTGGTATTGCATTTAGTGATTATACATTAGCTGAATCTGGTACAATTGTTGTACAAAGTCATAAAGGGCAAGGACGTTCTTTACACTTTTTACCGACTGTATATTTTGCTATTATTCCACGTGAAACACTTGTGCCTCGTATTACACAAGCAGTTCAGGATATGAACTCACGCGTAGAAAATGGGGAGACAGCGGCATCTTGTATTAACTTTATTACAGGACCAAGTAACTCGGCTGACATTGAGATGAATCTTGTTGTCGGAGTACATGGACCATTAAAAGCAGTATATTTCATCGTATAAAAGAGGGGAAAGCAGGCCAGAAAATGGCCTGCTTTTTTAGTAGAATAAAGGATAATATGAAGTAGAAGTTCTCTCCTTTTTTTGCTATGTTTTTTGGGAAAGGAGAGGAAGGGATGTTCACTTATTTATATGCACTGTTAGCAGGGATGGTGTTTGGTTCTTTTTTTATGCTAGTTGCGATGAGGGTTCCATTAGGTGTTTCTATTATTACCCCGCGTTCACATTGTGATTATTGCAAATATGTGCTAAGGACAAAAGAACTAATCCCCATCATTTCATTTTATATACAAAGAGGCTATTGTACGAATTGTAAGAGAAAAATTCCAATTATGTATGTAACATTTGAATATATAACAGGAGGTATATTTCTTCTTACAGTTTATATGATTGGAATAGAACGAGAGCTTATTATCATTTTATCCCTTTTTTCGCTACTTCTTATTATTTCAGTTACAGATTACTTATATATGTTAATTCCTGATTGTATTTTAATTTCGTTTGCCGTTTTACTCATTCTCGAAAGTGTTTTTGTACAATTAGTTACTTGGACAGATAGTATAGCTGGTAGTGGTGTTATATTTATTTTGTTATATTGCATGCAAAAGATATATCCAGAAGGGCTTGGCGGAGGAGATATAAAACTGCTTTCGTTACTTGGTTTTATAGTAGGAGTGAAGGGAGTTTTTATCGTTTTATTTTTAGCATCTTGTTTTAGTCTTTGTTTTTTGGGGATTGGTATCGGATTAAAACGTATAGAAGTACGAAAGCCAATTCCATTTGGTCCTTTTATTAGTCTTGGGGCAATGTGTTATGTATTAGCCGCTTATTCAAATTAGAGAGTGAATCGAAAATGAACGTATATATGGATGATCAAAGAAATTGCCCGTTCGGGTATGTGTCCGCAACTACAGTAGAATGTGCCTTGCAAATGGTTCGGGATTATGATGTGAATATTCTTTCCCTTGATTATAATATGGGCTGGGGAGCAAAAAATGGACTAGATTTTGTAGAAGCTTTTTGTACAGAGGGATTATATGTAAATGAAATTCACCTTCATACGAATGATGTCATCGGTATGCATAAGATGAAACAGAGAATGGATAAGGGAAAGGAAGAAGGAGAAATTAATCCTCACCTTTTAGTTAAATACGTGGGAAGCTAAAAACTCCAAAGTAAAACTTTGGAGTTTTTAATGTTTCATATGTGCTTGTAAAGGAATAATCTCTTCTTGTTGAGCTGTTGCGATTTCAGTTTTTTCCTGTTGAACGTCAGGTGTTTTCTTTGTTAAGTAGTGGTATACCATACCGACAAATACTGATCCACCAATAATGTTACCGATTGTAACAGGAATTAAGTTATGAATAGCACCTGAAAAAGAAATTGTCTCAGGATGCGGTGAAACTAAAGATAAAGCAAAGAGTGATAAGTTTGCAATACTATGTTCGTAGCCAGATAAGAAGAATGTGAAAACAAGTAGCATCATGACCATTATTTTTGCTGTGTCACCTTTAACCTGAGAAGGTAAGAAACAAGCAAGACATACGAGCCAGTTACATAAAATAGCTTTAAAGAATAACTGCATCGTAGGTGTGTTCATCTTTCCTTCAACGACTTTACTCATTAAGTGACCGTGATCAATTGCTTCGAAAATTCCAGTTGCGTAAAATAGTAAGGCAAAGAATAACGCGCCGGCTAAGTTACCTGCATAACAAGCAACCCAGTTACGAAGTGTATCAGAAATCGTTGTTTCTTTTCTTAAAGTTGCTACAGTAAAGTACATTGTGTTTCCAGTAAACAATTCAGCACCGCCATATATAATAAGTACGAGAGCAATCCCGAAAAACATAGAAGCAGCTAAATACGTTGCTGGTGAATCTGCAATGTGAAAAAAGTTACCTAATTTAAAACATAGTACAATAATAAAACCGATATAAATACCCGCAAGTGCAGCACGAATGAAATATTGCATTGGGTTTGTATCTAGTATTTTCTTTTTGTTTTTAGCCAGTTTGACAACATAATCTAGTCCTTGTTCTAGCATGAGTAATACGCTCCTTTAGTAAATCTTCTATAAATACTCCTTATATGAATAAAGTACATGGAATTGTTCTCACTTTCAATAAGTTTGTGCAATGTTTCACAAAAAGGACATACATACATTAAGAAAACGTTTACAAAAGGTAGTATAATGGAATTTTTTCTGGACATTGAGAGGAAGAACGGAAAAAGAAAAAGCGCTGTAATTACAGCGCTTTTTCGTCTAAATTCTTTTCTACTTTTACTTCTACTTCTTTTGAGAAGAACCAACCACCAACTGCGATTCCGACTAATACAATCCAGAATGTAAGCTTCCACGGAGTGGATTCTGGGAATGAATGTGGTATTACATTTAATGCAGGGTGTGCTAATGTATAAACTGCTAGCTTCACACCAACCCAACCTACAATTAAGAATGCTGCAGTTTCAAGTCCTGGTTTACGTTTTAAAATCTGTACGAAAGCAGTTGCTGCAAATCGCATAATGATTAATCCGATAAGTCCACCTACAAAGATAACAACGAATTGCCCAGTATCAAGACTACCAATTGTACCTAATCCTGTTTTTGGTAAAGTCATTGCTAGTGCAACAGCAGCTAAAATTGAATCAACTGCGAAGGCGATATCAGCAACCTCAACTTTAAATACAGTCCACCAAAAGTTCTCTTGTTTTTTCTTTGCTTCTTTTTCTTCTGTTTCTTCATCTGTATTCTTTTTAACATATGTTTTAAATAAGTGATTACCAGCGATAAACATAAGGTAGATGGCACCGATTGCTTGCACTTGCCATACATCGACTAAGAACGAAATCATAAATAACGATCCAAATCGGAAAACAAATGCCCCCGCTAATCCATAAAATAGTGCTTTCTTTCGTTTTTCTTCTGGTAAATGTTTTACCATAATTGCAAGAACAAGAGCGTTATCAGCCGCTAAAATCCCTTCAAGTGCAATTAGGATGAGTAATACCCAACCATACTCCAATAATAATGATACATCCATGTACATTCTCCTCTCATTTCTATAAGTTCTAAATAAGTGAAGAATTTCCCCACTATTTAGTTTCCCCATACTCCTGCCTATTAACTTTGGAAGAATCTGGAAATGAATACAAAAAAGACCTCTGCCGTTAATAGGCAAAGGTCTTGCTAGACATATGTAATAAAAAATGCCAACAAAGCCGGAAGAACTAAGTTCTACGTAATGACGACTTTGTTTCCAAGAAATATTCTTGGACGCTACTCCCCTTTGGAGATATGTTATTGTATTCTCATTATATGGATAATTTATACGGTTGTCAACCTGTTAAAATATCTTCATTCGGATATTTTATTTTCGGGTTCTTTTTACGAGCAAATGAAAAAGCCAATGTTAAAGGACCCATTTTCCCAAAAAACATCATAAAGATAATAATAGCTTTTCCGATTATAGTTAAGTGGGGTGTTAAATTCATACTGAGGCCAACAGTCCCAAATGCTGAAAATACTTCGAAAGCACTCATCAATAGAGGAACTCGCTCAGTAATACTTAAAATTAAAATAGCAAAAAAGATAAATGAAATGGAAATAATAGTAATGGTTAATGATTTGACAATGAGAGTATCTTTAATGGATTTTTTAAATACGACAATATCCTCTTGTTGTTGTAAAAATTTAAATACGCCAAAAAATATGATTAAAAATGTTGTTAACTTAATCCCACCACCAGTTGAAGCGCTACCAGCACCAATAAACATAAGGAGCATCATTAATAGGAGGGAAGGTTTTGATAATGTAGAAATATCAACTGTATTAAACCCGGCAGTTCGCGTTGAAATTGCTTGAAAATAAGAGGCCAATCCTTCTTCAAATGGGGTAAAACCTCTCATAGAAAGGGAGTTATGGAACTCGAATATAAAAATAAAAAGGGTAGCAATAATGTTGACGATTAGAGTAGAAGAGAGCATAAGTTTTGAATGTAGTGTAAGGTTTTTAAAGTTTTTCTTTCTTTTTATGTCTACGATTACTGTAAAACCAATTCCACCTAAAATGATGAGAGAGGAAATGACGAGATTGACAAGAATACTATGAGAATGGGACATTAAATTATCGCTCCACACAGAAAAGCCAGCATTGTTAAAGGCTGAGATTGAATGGAAAAAACTATAATAGATCCCTTTCGTAACCCCGTATTTGGGTACCCATTCAAAAGAAAGAATTATAGTAGCGATACATTCGACTGTAAAAGAGAATAAAAATAATGCTTTGGCAAGACGGATGACGCCGCCGATATTCGTTTGATTTAATGCTTGTTGCAGTAAAATCCGATTTTGAAGACCGATTTTTCTTCCGAGCATAATCGCAATTAAGACAGCAAAGCTCATAATGCCCAGTCCGCCTACTTGTATAAGTGTTAAAATGACACATTGGCCAAATAAGGTAAATACCTTCCCAGTGTCTACCACACCAAGCCCTGTAACCGTACAAGCAGAAACGGTTGTAAATAAAGCATCTAGCCATGAGATAGACGTTGTTGTAGCAATTGGCAACTTTAATAAGCATGTACCGATAAGTGATAACATAATAAAAGCCAATGTAAGAACACGGGGAGGACTCATGCGAATATTAATCCGTTTCATGTTACATATCGTTCCTTTCAGTTTGCTTTTACTAGTATGTGAAAAAGTACGATTATGTATGTTAAAAATAGAAAGAGGCAGAGAATATCTGCCTCTAAGCCATATGTTATATTATTATCCACGTAGTTGTTGTTGAGCTAAAGCAACAAGACGTTTTGTTACTTCACCGCCAACTGAACCGTTAGAACGAGATGCTGTATTAGATCCTAAGCTTACACCAAATTCTTGTGCAATTTCATATTTAAATTGTTCAAGCGCTTGTTCTGCACCTGGAACTAATAATTTGTTTGTTTTTACCATGTTGATACACATCCTTATGAGTAGTCCAGTTCAGCTAAGTTCTTATCTAAACTGGTAACGTTATTTTATGTGGAAACGACGTACTCATACGCGGAAGTAATCGGTGCGATTAGAAGTTCTTGGATAGAAAAAAGAGTAGCAAATTTGCTACTCTTTTTTTAGTATTGTCGCTGTTCCTTCCACGACAATATCATCTGATTGATTATATATGTTTGTTTGCAACGTAATGATTTTTTTATCGTCACGCTTCTTAATAACCTCTGCCACAACGCGAAGTGTATCACCGATTTTGACAGGGGCACGGAATGAAACATTTTGGGATAAATAAATCGTATTTTTGCCTGGGAGTTTCGTTCCAAGGATGGTAGAAATAAAACTCGAGACGAGCATTCCGTGAGCAATACGTTCTTTAAACATTGTCGTTTTTGCAAAAGAATCTAAAATGTGAATAGGATTCACATCTCCAGTCAATTTTGCAAAATTGATAACATCTTCATCTGTAATTGTTTTTGTAAGGGATGCTTGATCACCGACTTGAATCTCATCATAGCGAAGCTCCGGAACAGTTTGTGCTTCTTGAAATGGATTCATTTTGTCCTCCTTCTTTTCCATATCGAAAAATGTTAGCCATCTTGATGTAGTAGGAGGAAGAAAGAGTTTTGTTTGTGCTGCGGTTAGCTCCCACATTTTTCTTACTTGATGGAAGTAAATAGATTTTTTGAGTTTTCCTCGAACTTTTTTGCGAGTTCCAACTGTTTTGACTTGAACTCTTCCAAAAAACCCTCTAACTGTTTTTGAGCCTCTTCACGTTGTAATTGTTGTTGCTCAATAAATTGTTTTGTTGTTTCTTCAAATTGACCGCTTGTTTGTGTAAGAATTGACAAAGAAGTTTTTGTAGGAGAAACGGTAAGCTGATGCATATGAGCAGAAAGTTCCTTCCACTTGTCTTGCCATTCGTTAATTTGATCATTTAAGGAGTTTCCAGTTAATTGTTTCACGTAATCTGTATATTGGTTATTGAACTGAGCAGTGAGTTGTTGCAGTTCTTTTTCTAGTTCATCTACTCCTGATGTTAATTTATGCAAAGCGTCTTGTTGTTGTTTTAATGTTTCTAAAGTAAGTTGCTCTAACTGTTTTCCAGCTGAAGAGAAAAGGGAAAGTGATTGAGACCAGTTTTTCCAAAATGCATCGACTAATTCGTATGGTTTAGTTTCCATTGTTTGACCCCCAAATGTTTTTTTGCATATTGTGAACGCAGATTACTCTGCTGTACCACCAGGTGAAGATGAAGAATCCTTTTCATCCTTTTCTGGAGAAGTAGAAAATGGAAAGAATGCATTGGTGTATAACGTGAAAAACGTTCGCAACATATTTTGATAATGTTCAAAAGAAGTCGCACATGTTGTTAAATATTGCTCTCCATATTCAGTTAAAGAATAAATTCTTTTTGCCGGCCCTCCATCGCTTGTATCCCAAGTAGAAGAAATAAGGTTTTCTTTTTCTAATTTGCGTAGTGTTCTATAAACATTACCTTGGTCAACAGAAGAAAAGCCGATATCCATTAGCATTTGAATAAGTTTGTAACCATGAAGACTCCAGTCTTTTAGACAGAGAAGTAAGAAGGGAACTAAGAAGTTTTTTGGCATGGAGTTTGGTTGTTTCGCTTGGTTGCTCTCCAAACTTTCGCGTTGTTCTGGTTCATTTTGTAGCATGATTGTGCATCACCTCATGAATCAGTTAGATGGAATTTTTTGCTTATAAGTGCAATTTACACCTATCTGTTTTTAAAGTCAACACATTTGTTAGAAAATAGAAAAAATAAAATATAGACTTGAAGTTTTATTCAGAATATTAGAAAATAGTGAATAGGTTGAATTGTTTCAAAAACGAAAAAGGGAGTGTAGGTAAAGTGATTGATCAAAAATTCGATCCACTACAAGCATGGAAAAATGCTTATGAACAAACCGAAACATTTTGGGGAAAAGCGCTCAATGAAACAATTAAAACAGAAGAATATTCTGCTTGGATGGGCAGCGTTCTAGATTTGAATTTGTTTTATCAAAAAGCATTAAATGATACGACAAAAAACTATTTAGAACAAGTAAATGTGCCGACGAAAGAAGATATCGCAAGAGTGGCTACGCTTGTTATTAACTTAGAAAATAAAGTAGATAACATTGAGGAGTTTCTAGAAGAGAAAGTAGATTCTTTAGGACAAGCTCCTACATTAAAGCGTGATGTGACGAAAGTAAAACAAGATATTCGTACGCTTGAAACAAAAGTAGATCAAATTGTAGAATTGCTAGAAAAGCAAAATGCAGTACTAGCTAAACTACAAGTACCTGTAAAAGAAGAGGTAAAGCCTGCGAATAAACCAGAAAATAAAAAATGATAAAAGCGCTTGTTTATAACAGGTAAAAGAGAGAGGGAGAATCTCTTTTCACGTATAAACAGCGAAACATAATTATATATGGACTCTATAGTATGAGTATCAAAATGATTCATAACAATCGTTCACAAATTCATTTAAGGGGGAAAAGAAATGGTTCAATTAAATGGAAAAGTAGCAATCGTAACAGGTGGAGCAAAAGGAATTGGAAAAGCAATTACAGTAGCATTAGCACAAGAGGGAGCGAAAGTAGTTATTAACTATAATAGCAGTAAAGAAGCAGCTGAAAATTTAGTAAATGAATTAGGAAAAGACGGGCATGACGTTTATGCAGTGCAAGCGGATGTTTCTAAAGTAGAAGATGCAAACCGACTTGTAGAAGAAGCTGTGAATCATTTTGGTAAAGTTGATATTCTTGTTAATAATGCTGGTATTACAAGAGATCGTACATTCAAAAAGTTAAATCGTGAAGATTGGGAGCGCGTAATTGACGTGAATTTAAGCAGCGTATTTAATACGACAAGCGCGGTTCTTCCATACATAACGGAAGCGGAAGAAGGAAGAATTATTAGCATTTCTTCTATTATTGGTCAAGCAGGTGGATTTGGCCAAACAAACTACTCAGCAGCAAAAGCGGGTATGTTAGGATTTACAAAATCATTAGCGTTAGAACTTGCAAAAACAAATGTCACTGTAAACGCTATTTGCCCAGGATTTATTGATACTGAAATGGTAGCAGAAGTACCAGAAGAAGTACGTCAAAAAATTGTTGCAAAAATCCCAAAAAAACGTTTTGGTCAAGCTGATGAAATTGCAAAAGGTGTAGTATACCTATGCCGTGATGGTGCGTATATCACAGGTCAACAATTAAACATTAACGGCGGATTATATATGTAATGAAGTAAGAAAAAAGTGCATATCCATAGCAGGAATGCACTTCTTTTTTTAAGAAGAAAATCGACCAAAAAGGAGATAAAAAAATGACTACATTCGCAACAGAATGGGAAAAGCAATTAGAGCTATACCCAGAAGAGTACCGAAAAGCGTACCGCCGAGTGAAAAGAGCGAGTGAAATTTTATTACGTGAACCAGAGCCGCAAGTAGGATTAACGCCGAAAGAGGTTATTTGGACGAAGAATAAGACGAAGCTTTATCGCTACATTCCAAAACAAGAAAAAACACAAAGAGTTCCAATTCTGTTAATATATGCTCTTATTAATAAACCATATATTATGGATTTAACTCCTGGAAATAGTTTAGTGGAATATCTAGTGGATCGTGGTTTTGATGTGTATATGCTTGATTGGGGCACATTTGGTTTAGAAGATAGTCATTTGAAATTTGATGATTTCGTGTTTGATTATATTGCAAAAGCAGTAAAAAAAGTAATGCGAACTGCAAAATCGGACGAGATTTCTTTACTTGGTTATTGCATGGGTGGAACGCTAACTTCTATTTATGCAGCACTTCATCCGCACATGCCAATTCGTAATTTGATTTTCATGACAAGTCCTTTTGATTTCTCTGAAACAGGATTGTATGGTCCTTTATTAGATGAGAAATATTTCAATTTAGATAAAGCCGTTGATACATTTGGAAATATTCCGCCAGAAATGATTGATTTCGGAAACAAAATGTTAAAGCCAATTACGAACTTTGTTGGTCCATATGTTGCTTTAGTAGATCGTTCAGAGAATGAGCGCTTCGTCGAAAGCTGGAGATTGGTTCAAAAGTGGGTTGGTGATGGTATTCCGTTCCCAGGTGAATCATACAGACAGTGGATTCGTGATTTTTATCAAAATAATAAATTGGTTAAGGGTGAACTCGTTATTCGCGGACAAAAGGTAGACCTTGCAAATATTAAGGCGAATGTCTTAAATATTTCCGGGAAACGTGATCATATCGCTTTGCCATGTCAAGTAGAAGCATTACTAGATCATATTTCTAGCACAGATAAACAATATGTATGTTTACCAACAGGGCATATGTCTATCGTTTACGGTGGAACAGCTGTAAAACAAACATATCCGACGATTGGAAATTGGCTTGAAGAGCGTTCTAATTAAAAATAAAAAAATCCAACTAGCCTATGTTAGTTGGATTTTTTTATGAAAAATAACAAAACATAGAAAGGAGAAATTTATATTTTAGGAGTATAATTATGAAACTTATGACGGGTAAGTTGTTTTGGAATACAGGAGTTTCTGTACCTTGTTATCCACTGTTAGAAAATGATATGATATGTGATGTGCTCGTAGTCGGAAGTGGCGAAGCCGGTGCTCATATAGCGTATTCTTTAGCGAAAATCGGTATGAGTGTAATGCTTATTGAAAAAAGAGAAATAGCATGTGGTAGTACATTTGCAAATGTAGGTTTATTACAGTTTCTTCATGATAAATCGTTAACCTCACTTATCCATACATTTGGTGAAGAAAAAGGGGTACGAGCATATAAACTGTGTTACGAAGCGTTACGAACAATGGAGAAAGTGGTACCTACTCTCGATATTGATCTCTATTTTATGCCAAGAAGTAGTTTATATTATGCAAGTAAAAGTGAGGATGTCTCATTTTTACAAGAGGAGTACAATACGTTACAGAATTATGGATTTCCTGTTGAGTATTTTACAGAATCTGATATTAAGGAACGTTATCCTTTTATAAAACAAGCGGCATTGTATACACACGGTGATGCTGAGGTGAATCCGTATTTACTAGCGCATAGTCTTTTGCATAAAGCAAACCAAATGGGAGCTAATATATATGAACATACAGAGGCAATACATATAAAAAAACGGCAAAATGATTTAATTTGTTACACGAAAACAGGAAATCAAATTGTAGCAAAGAATATTATTATGGCGACGGGCTATGAAGCGCTTTTTGGAAAGAAAGAAAAAAATACAACAGTAGAGGCATCTTATGCAGTTGTGACAAATGAAATAGATCAGTTTGATGGCTGGCATGAGCGATCGTTAATTTGGGAAACAGCACGTCCCTACTTATATTTTCGGACGTTTCAAAACCGCATTATGGTAGGCGGATTAGATGAAGCGATGCAAATTCAACCGATTGGTGATACGAAACTATTGCGTAAGCGTGATATCCTTATTAACATTGTAAGAGAGATGTTCCCACAGTATAAGAATATACAAGCAGAGTATTATTGGGCAGCAGCATTTGGTAGTAGTCATGATGGTCTACCTATTTTAAAAGAAGATAAGAAGATACATAATTTATTTTACGCATTATTGCACGGAGGTAATGGAACTGTGTATGGAATGGTATTTGCCAAATTATTTGAGCAGTTATTTACAAATAAAGAAAGTAAAGATTTTTCTTTATTTAATCGATAGAAAAAAGGTAGCGAAGTGATGGAATGAGAGATATAAAAAAGTTTTTACAAAAATTACGTCCTGTACAACTCATCGTTTTGTTTTATTTATTAGCGGTAGTTGTATCGGTGATATTGCTTAGTTTACCGTTTGTTACGAAGCCTGGTGTGAAATGGACATTTATAGATTCGCTTTTTACATCGGTTAGTGCGGTAAGTGTTACGGGACTGTCTGTTATTACGATTTCAGATACGTTTACTACAGCAGGAATTATTGTTTTAGCCCTTATTCTACAATTAGGCGGCTTAGGAATTATGGCGCTTGGTACATTTGTTTGGATCATTACGGGAAAAAAGATTGGTTTGCAAAGAAGAAGATTAATTATGGCAGATCATAATCAAGGAAATTTATCGGGTCTTGTAGAATTGATGCGTTCTATTTTAATTGTAATTATTTCGATAGAACTTATTGGAGCAATCCTATTAGGTACAAGATTTTTACTTTACTTTCCGACTTGGCAAGAAGCTTATTTTCACGGTTTCTTTGCAGCTGTTAGTGCGACTACGAACGGCGGATTTGATTTAACAGGACAATCATTAATTCCATATAAAAAAGATTATATTGTTCAAATGATTCATATGTTACTAATTATTTTAGGCGCGATTGGTTTCCCTGTGCTAATGGAAGTAAAGCAATTTCTTAGTAAAAGGCGACAACAATTATTTCGTTTTTCATTATTTACAAAATTGACGACAACAACATTTTTTGCACTCGTTGTTGTTGGTACAATTATGATTTTTTTACTGGAGAGAAATCATTTTTTAGTAGGAAAGTCATGGCATGAAACTGTATTTTATACATTATTCCAATCTGTGACGACGCGAAGTGGTGGACTTGCTACGATGGATATACGTGAATTGTCACAACCGACGCTTTTATTTATGAGTATATTAATGTTTATAGGGGCATCTCCAAGTTCGGTTGGGGGCGGAATACGTACAACAACATTTGCTGTTAGTATATTATCGCTATACACTTTTGCGAGAGGCGGGAGAACGGTTAGAGTCTTCAAACGTCAGCTACATGAAGAGGATGTGCTGAAAGCATCTGTCGTTATGACAATGGGTATTTTATTATGTGCTACAGCATTATTTATTTTATCTATTACGGAAGATGTACCGCTTATGAGTCTAATTGTTGAAGTCTGTTCTGCTTTCGGAACGACAGGACTATCGACGGGTATTACGCCAGATTTAACAACTGTTGGTAAAATTGTACTCATTGTGCTTATGTTTATCGGTCGCGTTGGTATTTTAACATTTATACTAGCTAGTGGCGGAAGAGAACAGCCACCTCGCTATAAATATCCGAAAGAGCGGATTATTATTGGATAGTATGAAACCATTCTACCTATGTTAGGTAGAATGGTTTTTTAGTCGTTAATGCCAAATTGCGGATGCATAAAAGCATCCTTTTTATTATCTACTTCTTTTTTTAGCAACTCTTGATTTTCTTCTGAAATCCACCCAATATCATTTGTAGGATGGATCCATTCTTCTCCAGCCATAATGGCAGGATCTACTTCATCACTCCAATTGTTAAGCGGACTGTTCTCGGAATTATATTTACTGTCTCCAATTACAACATCATATTGATTCAAAAAAGGTTGTTGCATCGTTTTTCCTGTTCCTTTAAAAGATGGAAAATTCATTTGATGCGGGAGCGTTTCATCTAAAATGGGTGACTGAATTTTATCTTGCTTCTTCAAAATACGAGCTCCTTTTTATAATGATTTCTTCATATGTAGTATTTCCATCTAACGCCTCTTATGTACTTGTTAACACTTGCCAGTAATAATTATTTCAGCTTGCTTCAAACTAGAGTAGAAAGTGATTTCTTGAGAGCAGGTGAATGTATTGGTAAAAAGAAAAGTGAAACAAAATGCGGCAATTAACAATAATAAAACTCCGAAAGAAAGCTTACCAGATGCAGAATTTGCATTAGAGTATGAAGGAGAAAATAGCGCGAAGTATGCAAATCGTAATTCAAAAAAAGGGAAATAAAAATGAGGCGTTTTTTACAAACGCCTCATTTTTTTGTGGGATTATAAAGGAATTTTTAATTATTTGTAAATTTAGTGTTTTCTATCAGCAGAAAAATGCGAAAAAACATAGAAGTAGCAACGTATTACACAAAAACAAACAACAAACAAAAGATTAATGTTGGTTTAATACTGCTTTTACACTAGTTGTTTATATTTGAGTTGTACATAAGATTTGTAAAAGGAGAGAGAAACAGTGAAAAAAACAATCTTTAAAGCTGTAGCGACTGGAATGGTATTTTCGTTATTAATGGGGTGTGGTGCAAAGAAGGAAGAAAGTGCTGGAGCGAAAGTGAAAGATGACAAATTATCTGGATCATTAACTGTTTACACAGCGATTGAAGAAGAGCTTGTACCAATTTATCTTGATTCCTTTAAAAAGAAATATCCTGATGTGAAATTGAACATTGTACGTGATTCAACAGGAGTTATTACTGCGAAATTGTTAGCTGAAGGAAAAAATACACAAGCAGATGTTGTATGGGGAACTGCAGCATCAAGTCTATTAGCTTTAGATAAAAAAGATATGTTAAAAGGGTACTCTCCAAAAGGAGCGGACCGCGTTCTTTCGCAATTTAAAGATGACAAACAACCTGAAAAATGGGTAGGAAATACTGCATTTATGACGGGGGTTGCTATAAATAAAGAAGAATTAAAGAAGAAAAATTTACCGATGCCAGAATCATACGAAGACTTAACGAAACCAGAATATAAAGGAACGCTTGTTATGCCACATCCGGCTTCTTCTGGAACAGGATTTTTAACAGTTTCTGCATGGCTACAAATTATGGGTGAAGATAAAGGCTGGGATTACATGAAGAAACTTCATGATAATATAGCAACTTATACGCATTCAGGCTCAAAACCAGCGAAATTAGCAGGTGCAGGTGAATATCCAGTTGGCGTATCGATGGTTTATAGTGCTTTAAAGGAGAAACAAAAAGGTGCACCAGTTGAAGTTGTATTGCCGAAAGAAGGATTAGGTTGGGAAGTAGAAGCGAACGCACTTATTAAAAAAGATAATGCAAAAAATGAAAAATTAGCGCAAGCATTTTTAGATTGGGCAATTACTGATGATGTAATGAAGTTATACTTCGAGAAAAATGGATTTGCAACAATTAAAAATGATTATAAACTTCCAGATGGATTCCCGAAAGATGTGACGGAAAAATTATATAAAAAGAATGACTTTAAGTGGGCAGCAGAAAATCGCGACAAAATTTTAGAAAAATGGGAAAAAGAGTTTGGCCAAAAAGCAGAACCGAAAAAGTAAGTGAGTGGGAGAGAGAAAAAATGAGCGAATATTTATCAATTCAACACATTCAAAAACAGTTTGATGCATTTACAGCGTTAAAGGATATTTCTTTTACTGTGAAAAAAAATGAGTTTGTATGTTTATTAGGCCCAAGTGGCTGTGGGAAAACAACATTGCTTCGAATTTTAGCAGGGCTAGAAGAGGCGACAACAGGTAGTATAGCTGTGAATGGAAAAGATATTACAGCATTACCTCCTGGAAAGAGGAATTTCGGAATGGTGTTTCAATCATATGCATTATTTCCGAATTTAACAGCACTTGAAAACATTGAATACGGCTTAAAGACAAAAAAGTATGGAAAAGCAGAAGTAAAAGAGAAGGCGCTATCGGCGTTAGAACTAGTTGATTTACTGAATGTAAAAGATAAATATCCTGCTCAAATGTCTGGTGGACAACAGCAGCGAGTAGCACTTGGACGTGCGCTCGCTCTGTCTCCGGATATTTTGTTACTCGATGAGCCGTTATCTGCTTTAGATGCAAAAGTGCGAGAAAAGTTGCGTAGAGAAATGCGTGATTTGCAAGAAAAAGTAGGAGTAACAACTATTATGGTCACGCATGATCAAGAAGAGGCATTAACGATGGCTGATAAAATTGTTGTAATGAATCATGCGGAAATTATGCAGATTGGAACACCAGAGGAGATTTATCAAAGACCAGCCAATCCGTTTGTGGCAGATTTTATTGGTTCTATTAATTTCTTTTCGAAAAATAATGAAGAACATGCAATTCGTCCTGAACATGTAACAATTGTACAAAAGGACGGTATTAAAACAGTTGTGGAAAGTATGGAATTTCGCGGATCTGTATATCGGACGGAAGTGCGAGTCTTACAAGAAAACACACACCTTTATAATGAGAAAATTGTAGTGGATATATTAGCGTCAGAAGTAGAAGCAACGGCTATTAGAAAAGGAAAGCCGATTCAAATCTCTTTCTCAGAAAATCATATGTTGTCATATGGAAAGAAGGTCATTGTATAGATGGAGATGTTAGAAAACTATAAGGTAGAAAGTACGAAAAAAAAGATTAAGAGAAGTATAGGGAAAGAGGAATGGATCCAAAGGTTCGTAATTATCGGTATGATTCTTTCTTTCCTTATCATACTTGTATTACCGCTATTACAACTATTTACACAAGCTTTTTATAATAAAGATGGAGTTTTCATTGGTTTAGCGAATTTCAGTAAATATTTCACAACACCAACTTTAGTTCAGTCTTTACAAAATACAGTATGGATTTCGGGCGCAACAACAATTATTTCAGTTGCAATCGCATTCGTTTACGCATATGCAATTGCCCGTACGAATGTTTTTGGAAAGCGTGTATTTCAGTATGTAACGTTATTACCATTGTTCGCACCAACGATGATGCACGGTATAGCACTTACATATTTATTTGGTAATCAAGGGCTAGTAACGAAAGGAATGTTTGGTTTATTTGAAGGTATACAAATCCCTTTATATGGCCCAGTAGGAATTGTAATAGCTGAAGTTATGTATACATTTCCGCAAGCCTTTCTTATATTGCTAATTGCCTTCCAAGGATCTGATTATCGTTTATATGAAGCTTCTAATATGTTAGGGGCGAGTAAAACAAAGCAATTTTTCACGGTTACTTTACCTAGTGTAAAGTACGGATTAATTAGTGCAATGTTTGTTGTGTTTACACTTAGTTTTACTGATTTTGGGGCACCAAAAATTGTTGGTGGTCAATATAATGTGCTTGCTACTGACGTATACAAACAAGTAATTGGACAGCAAAATATGCCGATGGGTGCAACTGTCGGAATGATTTTATTAATCCCAGCTATATTCGCATTTGTAGTTGATCGTATTACGCAAAGAAAGCAGGCAAATTTCTTATCTTCAAAAGCAGTACCATACAGAATAATAGCTAATAAGAAAAGAGATGTCATCTCATTCATATATTGTAGTGTGATTACACTTATGATCATTCTATTATTTGTTGCAGTTGGTATTGCTGCAAGTGTGAAAGTATGGCCATATAATATGAGTTTTACATTTGAGCATTTTAATTTTTCGAGTTTAACAGGAGATGGACTTGAAGCATTTAAAAATAGCGTAATTGTTTCAGCAGTTACAGCAGTTATTGGGGCGATTTTAACATTTGCATTCGCATATGCAATTGAGAAAATAGACCAGCTACAATTTTTCAGAAAAACAGGTTACTTTTTCTCTATCGTTCCTTTAGCGATACCAGGTTTAGTACTCGGATTAGGATATGTCTTTTTCTTTAGTCAACCAACGATTCAAATTCTGGGACTATCAGTAACGAATCCGTTTCATTCTTTATACGGAACAATTGCTGTGTTAGTACTAGTAAATATCATTCATTTTTATTCTGTAACATTTGTCACGGCAACGACTGCCTTAAAGAAATTAGACCGAGAGTTTGAGCTTGTTTCGCAGTCGATGGGTATTCCGTTTTATAAAACATTCTTCCGAGTAACAGTACCAATGTGTTTACCAGCAATTTTAGAAATGGTAATGTACTACTTCGTAAATTCAATGGTAACTGTATCGGCAGTTGTATTCCTATATGCAGCTGATTTTAAACTAGCTGCCGTATCAATCGTAAATATGGATGATGCAGGAAATGTAGCGCCAGCAGCTGCAATGAGTGTACTTATTGTTGTTACAAATATTGTAGTGAGAGTTGTATATGAACGGGGAACGAAAGCACTTCGTAACCGAACTTCACAATGGCAAAAAAGATAAGTAAGAAAGGTGATGGACAGAATGAAAATTGAAGCAGTTATTTTTGATTGGGCAGGTACGACGGTTGATTACGGATGTTTTGCACCACTAGAAGTATTCATGAAGATTTTTCAAAAACGCGGCGTTGAAATTACAGCAGAAGAAGCACGTAAGCCAATGGGATTATTAAAAATAGATCATGTAAGGGCACTAACAGAAATGCCTCGTATTGCGGATGAGTGGAAGCGTGTCTTCGGTCAATTACCAACAGAAGCAGACATTCATGAGATGTATGAAGAGTTTGAAGAAATTCTCTTTTCTATTTTACCAAGTTATGCTACGCCGATTGATGGGGTAAAAGAAGTAATCGCTTCTTTACGTGAGAGAGGCATTAAAATCGGTTCAACAACGGGCTATACGAGAGAAATGATGGAAATTGTAGCAAAGGAAGCAGCGTTACAAGGATATAAACCTGATTTTCTTGTTACGCCAGATGATGTTCCAGCAGGCCGTCCATATCCATGGATGTGCTATAAAAATGCAATGGAACTTGGTGTGTATCCGATGAACCATATGATAAAAGTAGGGGACACAGTATCAGATATGAAAGAAGGTAGAAATGCTGGAATGTGGACAGTTGGTGTAATTCTTGGAAGTAGTGAGCTCGGTTTAACGGAAGAGGAAGTGGAGAGTATGGATTCGGTAGAGCTTCGTGAAAAAATTGAAATAGTTCGTAATCGGTTTGTTGAAAATGGGGCTCATTTTACGATTGAAACGATGCAGGAGCTCGAAAACGTAATGGAACATATCGAGAAACAAGAACTTATTATTTCATAAAAGGGGCACGGGATCATGAATGAAAATCACTACTTATTATTAACACCAGGACCATTAACGACAACAAAATCAGTAAAAGAAGTTATGCTATACGATTGGTGTACGTGGGATGATGAATATAATACGATGGTGCAAGAAGTAAGAGCTAAACTTGTATCGTTAGCGACGAAGGAGGAAGAGAAATATACAACAGTGTTAATGCAAGGAAGCGGTACGTTTTCAGTTGAAGCAGTAATTGGTTCTGTTATTCCGGGAAATGGGAAGCTCCTCGTTTGTACAAATGGTGCGTACGGTAAGCGCATTGTTCAAATGGCAGAGATGTTACAGATTGATGTAGTGATCAGTCAAACAGAAGAGTGGGAACCTACTAATATTGTAGAAGTAGAAAAGTTATTGCAAGAAGATAAAGAGATTACACATATTGCAGTTGTTCATTGTGAAACGACGACAGGAATTATAAATCCAATTGTAGATGTATGTAAATTAGGACAACAGTATGGAAAGGTTACAATTGTTGATGCGATGAGTAGTTTCGGCGGGATTGAAATAGACATTGCTGATTTACAAATTGATTTTTTAATTAGTAGTGCGAATAAGTGTATTCAAGGGGTTCCTGGATTCGGATTTGTAATCGCAAAACGTGATGAATTATTGAAGTGTAAAGGGCAAGGACGCTCTTTATCTCTTGATTTATATGATCAATGGGAAACGATGGAAAAACAAAATGGGAAATGGCGTTTTACTTCACCTACACATGTTGTACATGCTTTTTATCAAGCACTACTTGAACTAGAAAAAGAGGGAGGAGTAAGAGCGCGTTACAATCGATATTACAACAATCAAAAACTACTAGTAAATAGAATGGGAGAAATCGGATTTAAGCCACTAGTAGATGAGGAATATCAATCTCCTATTATTACATCTTTCATTTATCCAAAAGAGGGGTTTGAGTTTCAACAGTTATATAACGAATTAAAGCGTTATGGATTTGTTATTTACCCTGGAAAAATTTCGAAAGTAGATACGTTTCGCATTGGAAATATCGGTGATGTACATGAAGAAGATATTAATCGCTTAGTTGATATTATTGCTAAAGGAGCTGTTATTGGGTGAAAGTATTTTGCTTAGGTGGAGCAGGTAAAATTTGTCGCGAAGCTATTTTGGATTTAGTTCAATTTTCATCTTTTGAGACGATTACTGTAGCTGATTTTAACGAGGTAGAGGGTCGTAAAGTAGTAGAATGGCTCAACGACCCTCGTGTTGATTTTGTAAAAGTAGATGTAACGAATCACGAGGATACGGTTGCAAAAATGATTGGTTATGACATTGTAATGGACGGTACGACGATAAAGCTAAACGGATTGTCGACTCGCTGTATTGCAGAAGCAGGCTGTCACGGTGTGAACTTAAATGGATTTGGTGAAGAAAATGAATCGCATGCTATATTTGTTCAAAATGAAAAAACATGTTTACCTGGATTTGGCATGACGCCAGGTGTAACGCAAATGATGGCAATGCATGCAGCAAATCAACTGGATACTGTAGAGTCCGTCCGTGTAAGTCACGGTTCGTATCGTCCGATTGCTTTTTCTGCTTCAATTACAGAGACAACGACATATGAATATGATCCACATTTACCATCGCGTATAGTGTATGAAGATGGTGAATTTAAGCAAGTACTTCCGTTTGCGCGTCCGAGAGAAATAGAATTGCCAGCGCCTTATGGTAAGGCAACGCAGTATATCATTCCGCATTCTGAAACGATTACGTTAGCAAAGGCACTAGAAAATAAAGGTGTCAAACTGATAGAGACGAGAGGAACTTGGCCAAAGCAAAATATGCAACTTGTACGTGCTTTATATGATTACGGCATATTGCGTAATGATCAGATTGAAATAAACGGGAAAGAAATAGGTATTATGGATTGTATTTCGCAGTATTTATTACAATCGAAAGAAGGACAAGAAACAGAGCTTTATGGATATGCACTTCATGTAGAAGTAATAGGTATGAAAAATAATGAGAAGCAAAGACATGTGTTATATCATACACACCCGTTATCTGATGGTTCTGTTGTAGGATGGGAAAAATTAAGAGCGTATACGAGAAACGTCGGTATTCCATTTGGGATTGCTGCAGAGTTAATTGCAAATGGAAATGTAAATAGGGTGGGTGTTGTTACGCCTGAAGAAGCCTTTGAAAATCCACAATTGATTTTTGATGAGCTAGCAAAGCGTGGTATTCATATTCATGAAGAAGTTGCTACTTACAAAGAAAATTATAACTTTGTATAAGTAAGGAAGTTTATGAGGGAGATATAAATGGGGTGAAGCTATGTCTGTAGTAGGAGAAGAAAGAAAGCGAACCATTCTTGAAAAGGTAGAATTTAAAGGGAAAGTAAAGGTTTCAGAATTAGCGAGAGAATTTGCTGTATCAACAGAAACGATTCGTCGATATTTAGAAGAATTAGATCGTGAAAAGAAGCTGAAAAAAGTGTATGGTGGAGCTGTTCAACTTCCAGGCGCTGGAGTAGAGGCACCAATGTTAGAAAGAGAAATGCTACATATAGAAGAGAAGAAAAGAATTGGTTATAAAGCAGCGACATTTGTAGAAGATGGTGATGTCATTGTAATTGATGATGGAAGTACACCGCTTCAAATGGTTCCATACCTTGTTCATCGTAAAAACTTAACGATTGTAACAAGTTCATTTCCAGTAGCGACACAATTAATTTCTTCTATTAATAAAAAGATGTTTCACGGTGAAGTTTTATTTATAGGTGGAAAAGTATCTCCAAAGCATTCGCGTGTATCAGGTTCTATTTCTCAGCAAGTCATACAGCAATTCCATTTTCATAAAGCATTCGTTTCGATTGATGGGTTATTACCTAGTTTTGGAGTTTCCAGCTTTGAATTAGAGAAAGCAAAATTGTCAGAGGCGATGATGAAATTAGCTGAGAAAACATATATTTTATGTGATCATACGAAGGTAGGCGTGAAAGGGAATTATCGTATAGCAGCAATTTCGCGTATTCAACACGTAATTTGTGATAAAAAAATGCCATATAGCTTTGAAGAAGAACTTATGAAGCATAATATTCAGTGGACAGTTTGTTAAATACAGTGAAAGCACATAAACTCCCGCCTAATTTTTAGGGAGGGGTTTTATTGTCTGCAAATCGTGAAATAAAAGATTTGCATTTATGCAAAAAGTGGACACATTTTCTCACCTCTTTCATATAATTTACCAATACAAAAAAAGTTGGTCGTAGGAAAGAAGGGAGAAAATGTCAGAACGAATATATAATAAACTTGTATTGTACGCGAATATTTTGCAAAAAATCGGTGTCATCAATGAGAAGGAAAAAAGTGAAATTCTTCATACGATAGGTAAAAAATCCCTTTGAATAAAGGGATTTTTTTATTTTTATCTTTAAAAATATAAGTTTAATGTAATATTCTCATTGACAATGATAATGATATTCATTATCATTTATTTGTGAGTAATTGATAAATATTATCAATTAAGAAAATTATATATGATAGGGGATATTATTTTGAAAAAAATTTATATGAAGGCGCTAGTAGTAGCGACAACATTAGCAATTCCATTTGCTACGTACTCTACTCCAGCATTAGCGGCATTAAAAGTTGAAGCAAATCAATCGGTAGCAGCAGCGAGTGATCGCACGTATGATACTGAGATTAAAATATATAAGGACCAAAAAGACGAGCCATCTATGGTTTCTCAATATATAAAAGATCCTAAAGTAACGATTGCAGCTGGCAAAAAAGTTGTCACTGTAACAATGCAAGATAGCGATTATTTTCAATATCTTAGAATAGAAGATAGAAACCAGCCAGGTGTATTTCATGATGTGAAAGTTTTGTCAGAAGATAAGAGGAAGAATGGAACGAAAGTAGTTCAATTTGAAATTGGCGAGTTTGAGAAGAAGAACAATATGCAAATGCATATACTTATTCCGGCTATTGGATATGATCACAAATATCAAGTTCAATTTGAAATTAAAGATCCAACTGTAGGTAACAAAGAAACAGAGAAACCAGATGATAACTCTAATTCAGGCAATACGGAAACGGATAATCCAGTTGATAATCAAAATATGATAACAGATAACAAATTAAGAGAGCTTGTTAATAAAAAAGTATTTAATAGAAAAGATTTAAATACACCAATTACGAAAGATGAGTTATTACAAGTAAAGGATTTGTTTTTAAATACAAATGAGATACTTGATTATAGTGCATTAAAATATATGCCAAATTTAAAATCTTTAACAGTTGCGAATGCGAAGATAAAAGATCCGTCGTTCTTTGCGAACTTAAAGCAATTAAATCATTTAGCTTTGCGTGGTAATGAATTTGCAGATGTAACGCCACTTGTTAAGATGGATAATTTAGAATCCCTTGATTTAAGTAATAATAAAATTACAAACGTTGCACCACTAACTGAAATGAAAAATGTAAAAAGTTTATATCTATCAGGCAACCAAATAGAAGATGTAACAGCATTAGCGAAAATGGAACAACTAGATTACTTGAATTTAGCAAATAATAAAATTAAGAACGTTGCTCCATTAAGCGCTTTGAAAAATGTAACATACTTAACTTTAGCAGGTAATCAAATTGAAGATATTAAACCGTTATATTCATTACCTTTAAAAGACTTAGTATTAACGCGTAATAATGTTAAAGATTTATCGGGTATTGATGAAATGAAGCAATTAAATAAATTATTTGTCGGGAAAAATCAAATTAAAGATGTGACACCACTTACTAAAATGACTCAGCTTACAGAATTAGATTTACCTAATAATGAATTAAAAGATATTACTCCATTATCAAGTTTAGTAAACTTACAAAAGCTTGATTTAGAAGCGAATTATATTTCAGACTTATCACCAGTTAGCAATTTGAAAAAATTAATATTTCTAAGTTTTGTTGCAAATGAAATCCGTGATGTCCGACCAGTTATAGAACTAAGTAAGACGGCTTATATTAATGTCCAAAATCAAAAAGTATTTTTAGAGGAAACAGAAGTAAATAAAGAAGTAAAAGTACCTGTATATGAAAAAGATGGTGAGGTTTCTACGAAAATCCGTCTGAAGAGCGATAATGGTACGTATAGTAATGGTGTAGTGAAATGGAGTACATCAGGTGAGAAAGTATATGAATTTGGTGTGAAAGATCCATTCGCGGATACAGGAATCTTCTTTACAGGATCTGTTATTCAAAATGTAGTAGAAAGTAAAGACGGTAATACATCTAAAGAAGATGAGAAAACAGAAGTGGTAGAATTTAAAGATGTACCAAAGGGACATTGGTCAGAAGAAGCAATTAATTACTTAGCGAAAGAAAAATTATTTATAGGCTATGGAAATGGTGAATTTGGATTTGGTGATAACATTACTCGTGGACAAGTAGCACTTCTAATACAAAGGTATTTAAAATTAGAAAATAATCTAGAACCAAAAACGGCATTTACAGATACGAAAGGAAATATGTATGAAACGGCTATTGATGCAGTGGTTCAAGCTGGAATTATGACAGGATATGGAAATGGTATATTCCGTCCGGATGGAGTATTAACTCGATATGAAATGTCAGTAGTACTACAAAGAGTATTTCAGTTAAAAGAAAATGAAAATAGTACAGAGAATTTTCAAGATATACCAAATGACCATTGGGCGAAAGGGTATGTGAAAGCTTTAGTAGATAATAAAATATCAAAAGGTGACGGGGAAGGGAATTTTTTAGGAGATAATTTCGTAACACGTGAACAATATGCGCAATTTTTATATAATGCAATAAAGAAATAAAAAATGAGGAGAATGCGCTATTCTTTAATTAAAGAATAGCGCATTTTTTATGTACAAAATGAAATAGGAAATAGATAGGAGTATAGACATATGAATAGCCTATTTTAAAGAAGAACGACGAAACTATATTGACAAAAAAGCGTTCTCATGTGATAATTCAATTAAATTTTTAGAATAATCAAAAAATACTCCTTTTACATAGAAAGGATTCGAACCTTATATGAATATTATGCCGGGGGTGACGAAATGTTATTTTTTCTGAAGAAATGGAATGAATTAAAAGATGTGAAATCTGAATTGGCACTTCGTGATTGGTTTTATGGTACCAAAATTAGCTTATCGCTATGTACGTCAAAAGAGCCGTTAACATTTTTAGTAAACGTTGAGGGAAGAGATAAAGGGCTATTTTCGGAAGAAGATTTTATTGTCGTAAATTGCATGTGCGAGTCAGTATTTGAAAATGAAGAAAAACCAGCTGCAGAGTCATTTATGCATGCGGATATTTATAAAAAAAGTAGTGCAGGATGTATTTTACAAGTGCAGACTGTAGATAGTCATTTAATATCAGAGTTATATGGGGAAGAAGGAGAAGTAACGTTCGATAAACGCAGTGTGGAGCGTGTTTTCGGAAAAGAAGGTATAACAGAAATGACAATTCCAATTGTAGAAGATGAAAAAAAATTCGCTGATTTATTAGAAAGCAATGTTCCGAATTTCATTGAAGGTGGAGGGGTAGTTCTTGTTCATAATTATGGCATGATTGTGTGGGGAAAAACGCCAGAAGAAGCGAAAAAATGGTTAGAGGGTATAGAATATTTAATGAACTATCATGTAAAGTTATTAATGATTAAGGGTGCAAGGAGCTCTGTTATATAAAAATGGATGTGACATGGCTACAAGTTAATAATAAATGAAAGCGTTTTAAAAATAATTTCACTCATAAAATATAGGTCTCCTTATTATATATAGATTACATGTTGACATGTAAGGAGGAACATATTTTGCGAGTTAAATATCATTTTCTGCCAAAACAGCAAGTAACATTTTGCAAGATAAATGATTCTGGTGAAGAGGCACTGCAAATAATGAACGAAACGGGATTTCGAGCCATTCCGGTATTAGCAGAAGATGAGAAGAAATTCACGGGGATTATTTATAAAGTAGATTTATTAGAAAAAAAATGCAATAGCGGATTAGAGCATGTAAGTGCAGGAGATATGCTCGCTGATTCTAATGCATTTATTTTTGAAAAGGATTCCTTCTTCAGAGCTTTTTATGTAATTCGTCGGCTTCCGTTTTTAGCCGTGCTAAATGATTATAATGAATTTGTCGGTATGTTAACGCATTCGAATATATTTGATGTTATTGAAGATTCATTTGGTATGCGAACAGGTGGTTATATATTAACAATTGCAACACAAGATTGTAAAGGAACGATTAAAGAGCTTGGTACATTGTTAAAAGCATATAATATTGGTGGCCTATTTACGCTAGATAACGGTGATCAATATATCCGCCGCGTTATTGTAAATATATCAGATGAGTTAGATGAAACAAAATTAAAGCAATTAATCGGAAAAATAGAGAAAAAAGGATTCAGAGTGAGTCACGTAGATTATATTTAAGTTAAAAAGAAAAGTACCTATCTGTTATATATAGATAGGTACTTTTTTGTCCTGCTATTTGTGGGCAGTAAAATCCACGTCTCAAAATTTGGTGAAAGCAAAGAAGTTAGGTGGGCGGGTGTTGCCCGTAAAAGCCCGATTGGTGAGGGCTAATTAAAGTTTCACTTTATGTGAGTAATGAACTTTATTTTGAAACAGGAGGCGGGGATAATGCTAGATCAGATAAGAAAATAAAGTCTGCATGCTCACGAATTTTAGGGATAGAAGTTTCAATAACGCGTGATGTAATTTCACCTGGAGGACCCACATGCCCGATAGCTACCATAATAGGTTTTTCTTGAATTTTTTTGATGAGTAATTGGGCTTGTTTTGAAATATGCCTTGTTGTATACACATCATCAAAAAATAGTTGGTTTTCAATAATAGGAACTCCTAATTCTTTTCCGATTTTTGGGACGACACTATTAGGGTTAGTTTTACTATCTAAGTAAAATAAACCGTGTTTTTTACAAGCAGCAAGTATAAGGCGAACAATTCTTTCATCCGCTGTTACTTTTGAGCCCATATGATTGTTCATTCCAATTGCATGCGGTACTTCTTGAATCGCTTGTTCAAGTCGGTTGTTTATTTCTTCATCACTTAAATCAGTTGTAATTGCTTTCGGCCCAAGCCATTCTTTTTTGCCTTTTATAGGTTCCATTGGCATATGTATAATAACTTCATGGCCTTTCTTATGGGCAGCTATTGCATCTTCTTTTGTGGAAGGAAGAAAAGGCATAACAGCAACAGTGAGTGGAATGGGAAGTGATAACATTTGATTAGTCCCCTTCATATTATTACCGAAATCATCAATGACAATAGCAACTTTATTCGTATGAGCATTTGCTTGAATAGGAAATAAGAAGGACGGTAAAAACAAAACAATGATGAATAATGCAATCGTATATTTTCGCATATAAATATTTCCTTTCTATTGTTATCCCGCTATTTGTGGTAGTAAGACTCCCACCTCAACATTGGGCTGGATAGGTGGGAGATTCACTGCCTACCCGATTGGTGAATGCTAATAATCAGTGGGGGCTGAACAAAAAACACTGATTAAAGTTTCACTTTATCAATCATCATTATGTTTTGCTTTTTTATATAAATTAAACAAAAAATGTCGAAGAAAAGTAGGTGGAAAATTAAGAATCCCCGGTTTACGTAGAATTTATAAAAAAACAAGATGAAAAAAATGTCTATTATTGCGAATGTATTTACAAAGATAGAATAATTTGTAATAATTCTCAAAGTGAGGGTAAAGATTTGTAAATTACAGGGAGAAAATGTTAAAATTTCTGATTCTTCAAATTTGCATATGATTAAGTGGTTAAAAAAGTCAATGGAGAAGTGAAGTTAAGAGCATGGAAGTATAATAAGGGGGATATGGATGTTTACTGTAAAAAGGAAGTACACATTAGAAAAGCTTTCACGTGATATTCATATGAAACGTGAAGAAATGATTCAACTAGGATTAACAAGTGGGTTAAATAGTAGGGAGACAATTCAAGTTAGTCAAGAATTGGACAAGCTTATTTTACAATATCAATGTTATAAAGACAAACAAACACCGAAATGGTTTTCAATTATAAAAATACCTATTTTCCAAATCGGGTATGAAGGAAAATCAAATAATTTTTGGCGAATGCTTGTGGCTGGTTTTATGAAATAAGTATAATTACCCTTATAGGATAAGGATAATTATACTATGTGTAACGGAATTTCGATATGAACTGTCGTTCCTTCGTTTTCTGTACTGTCAATAAAAATATGCCCATTATACATCTCTACAATTCGTTTACATATGACAAGTCCAAGACCTGTTCCAGTATCTTTATTAGTAAAGAACGGATGAAAGAGGTGTTTTTGAATATGTTGCGGAATCCCTTTTCCAGTATCTGTAATATGCAATTGTGCGTGTGTTTCATTGTTTTTTACTACAATGGTTAGTGTATCACTAGAAGTCATGGCCTCAATTGCATTTTTTGTAATGTTTAAAACCACTTGTTTCATATGGTCTTTCGAACAACGGATATGAACAGGATGGTCTGGCAAATGTAAATGGAATACAATGTTATGTAAATTCGCCTCAGATTGAATAATTAATGCTATCTCATTTAGAATTGTTCTTACATCATATGTTTGTTCGATGATGGCGGTTGGCTTTCCGAGAATAAGAAATTCACTTACAATTTCATTGATTCGCTCTATTTCTTGTTCAATTACGGAAAAGTAGAACTGATCTTGCTCATCTTTATATTTCTCTTTTAATAGAGCGACGAGTCCTTTAATTCCAGTAAGAGGATTACGGATTTCGTGTGCTGTACTCGCTGCAAAAGTTCCAACTAATTCAATTTTCTGTAGTTCATTTTGTTGTCTTTCAAGTTTTGTTTGACGTTTTAACAACATGTATTGAACAAGTAAAAATAAAATAGACATTAAAAATAAAGTAGCGATACACTCTATTGTAACCCACTGGTATAAGGTTTTTTGATGAATAGGTAATGGAGAAACAGAGACCTTCCAATTTAATCTTTGGAGTGGGGTAGTAAGCATATTAGAATGCGTATCACTTGTGTCGTTATTATCATCGGTTAGAAAAACTACATCATGTTTATCAGTTACCTCAAAATGGTATTGTGGTTTAATGGCATTTAAAGAAGATGAAATGTAATCAAAGCGTAAACTAGCTAATAATAATCCTGAGAGCTCCTTCTGTTTATTAAATATGGGAGCAGCAATCATAATAGCTTTATGTCCAAGAACGCGATCAGTAATGACTGATGATACAGTGGTTTTTTTAGTTTGGAGCACGTCTTGAATATATTTACGGTCTGAAACATCTATAGGCTTTGATTCATCTTCAGATGCGATTGTAATGACTCCTTCTGGTGTAGCGTAATATAGACCAGAAAAGCGTGCATCGTTTCCATCTGTATCATGTACAATTTGTTTAATGCCATTTATATTACCAGTCTCAGTGCCTACAACTTTTGCAAGCATGTCTAAAGCAGAAATTGCTTCACCAAGATGATGATCCAAATAATCTCTATATAAAAAGAGAACTGTATGAGCGGATAATTTGTTTTCCTGTTTCATTTTATATGTATGATACGAATAAAATGTAGCACCAATCCCTATTGTCGGTAGGATAACAAGCAATATATATATAATTATGCTTTGGAATTTGACTTTCAAATGTGGTACTCCTTCTTTTTTTATTATCATTATATATAAACTATGTTAAAATTGTCATGTTTTTATTCAAGAATGATTCTTAATATATTAGGGGAGAGGAAATGAATGAGTGAATGCTCATTCGGAATTCACATGAAGTATGAAGTGGCATTTTCTTTTTATTGCTGAGAATTTAAGTGAAGGGTTGAAAGTTATATGACATCAAATAATGAACGAGAAGATATTTCTCAATCTTTAAAAGTATTTATTGCATTATCTCGTGTACATCGTTCTGTTATGGATACTACAAATAAATCTATACAAAGTAACGGGTTAAATCCAACTGAATTTGCTGTATTAGAACTGCTATATCATAAAGGCGGTCAACCACTTCAGCAAATTGGTGAGCGCATTTTAATAGCTAGTGGCAGCATTACATATGTTGTAGATAAGCTGGAGAAAAAGGGATTAGTAAAGAGAATCCCATGTCCGAATGACAGACGTGTTATTTACGCGCAATTAACTGAGTCTGGCGAGACCTTTATTGCTTCTATTTTTCCGGGGCATGAGAAAGTTATACATCAGTCTTTTGAAATGTTAACGAAAGATGAAAAAGATGAATTACTTGATTTATTAAAAAAAATTGGGAAGTATGAAAAATAATATGTTCCAAAGGAGCTTTGGATAAGTAAATCCAAGGCTTTTTTATTTGCAATGAACTCAGGGCAGTCACTGCCGAATTTTGTTGAAAATTAAGAGGGAATTCGAGAATACGTATTGAATTATAATAAAGGTATGTAATGGAGAGGAGGCTCGTTCATGTCATTTAAAGACTATGAATATAAACGCCCAAATATTGAAGAGTTAAAAGAGAAATTTACTGTTGCTTTAGAGAAGTTTGATAACGCAAAAACTGTAGAAGAACAAAAACAAGTCATTCATTCAATTAATGAAATTCGCAACGATTTTGGTACAATGGGAAACCTTTGTTACATTCGCCATTCTGTTGATACGACGGATACTTTTTATAAGGAGGAGCAGGATTTCTTTGATGAATTCTCTCCAGTTGTACAAGGATATGGTACAAAATATTATAAGGCACTCATTAATTCTCCATTTCGTGAAGAATTAGAGGCGTATTATGGAAAACAATTATTTGCTCTAGCAGAATGTGATTTAAAAACATATTCAGATGAAGTCGTGAAAGATTTACAATTAGAAAATAAATTATCATCGCAATATACACAGTTATTAGCATCTGCAAAAATTGACTTTGCTGGAGAAGAAAGAACGTTATCGCAACTGATTCCGTTTATGCAAGGAAAAGAAAGAAGCGAACGTAAAGCAGCAAGTGAAGCATACTACAGATTTTTAGCTGGAAATGAGGAAGAACTAGATCGTATTTATGATGAGCTTGTTAAAGTGAGAACGAAAATCGCAAAATCTTTAGGTTTCAAAAACTTTGTTGAACTTGGATATGCAAGAATGTACCGTACAGATTATAATGCGGAGATGGTGGCTAATTACCGTCAGCAAGTGCTGGATTATATCGTTCCCGTTACAACGGAATTAAGAAAGCGACAACAAGCACGTATCGGTGTAGAGAAGTTAGCTTATTACGACGAAAACTATGAGTTTGCTACAGGTAACCCAACTCCAAAAGGAGATGCGGATTGGATTGTTAATCATGGGAAAACGATGTATAAAGAGTTATCGGCTGAAACAGATGAATTTTTCAATTTCATGCTAGATAATGATTTATTAGATTTAGTTGCGAAAAAAGGAAAAGCTGGTGGCGGATATTGTACATATATTGAGAATTATAAAGCGCCATTTATTTTCTCAAACTTCAATGGAACATCTGGTGACATTGATGTATTAACACATGAAGCGGGTCATGCTTTTCAAGTATATGAAAGTCGTAAATTTGAAATTCCAGAATATAATTGGCCAACATATGAGGCATGTGAAATTCACTCTATGAGTATGGAATTCTTTACATGGCCATGGATGAAGCTATTCTTTGAAGAAGATGCAGATAAATATTACTTCTCTCACTTAAGTTCAGCACTTCTGTTTTTACCTTATGGTGTATCTGTTGATGAATATCAACATTATGTATATGAAAATCCTGAAGCATCACCTGAAGAGCGTAAGACAGCATGGCGTAACATAGAGAAGAAATATTTACCACATCGTGATTATGAGGATAATGATTATTTAGAGCGCGGTGGTTTTTGGCAACGTCAAGGGCATATTTATAGCTCACCGTTCTATTATATTGATTACACGCTTGCTCAAATTTGTGCGCTACAATTTTGGAAACGTGCAAGAGATAATAGACAAGAGGCGTGGGAAGATTATGTGAATCTGTGCCAACAAGGTGGAAGTAAATCGTTCTTAGAATTAGTAGAAGTTGCAAATTTAACATCACCATTTGCCGAAGGCTGTGTGAAAAGTGTTATTACAGAAATTGAAGCATGGTTACATGCGATTGACGACACAAAATTGTAAAAAACATGCACTTTTTTTCACATGTTTAACATCGACATAATGGGAAAATGATGAGATAATAAAAGAAAATTCAGAATACTAAAGGGGTGTTTCTAATAAGGAGCACCTCTTTTGACCAACAAAAGGGGGGAACAAGTATGCTTCAATCTAATATGAATGTAAGTTTAGAAAGTTTAGTAAACTCATTACAGTCTACTCGAAGCACGCTATTATCAGAAATTGAAATGTTAAATGACACCGAAGTGAATGTAAAGCCACGCCGTGATAAATGGAGTATTATTCAAATTTTACACCACTTGCATTTAGTTGAACAATCTGTCACGTCTGCCCTTGTATATGCTTTACAAAAAAATGAAAGAAACATGACTTCATTTAAAGACCTCCAACTTACGCTTGATCGCACACATAAACGAGAAGCTCCTCAGCAAATGCAACCAACAGAAACTTTAATGAAAAAACAGCAAGGAATTCAATTGCTAGAACATTCACGACAAGAACTATTACACGCGCTTCATAGTGTTATAGATGAAAAAGATCTATTTGAAAATGGATTAAAGCATCCTGTTTTTAATGATCTGAATTTGTATCAATGGGTTCAATTTCTTGATTTGCATGAACAAAGACATCTTACGCAGTTAAAAGAGGCGAAACATGCAATTTTGCAGCGCTAAAGTGGAAGAAGTGGGAAACCACTTCTTTTTTGATACGTGCATAGTTTTCTTTCTTATTTTGGAATACTACATGGAGAAAGAAAAGAAGGAGTTGAAAAAACATGTCTAAGAAGAAGCGAGAAGAAGAGCGCGCCTGGAAAGCACGTAAAGAAAATCAACAACCACACGGAAAAGTGAAAGCTTTTGCTGAATTAGTTGAAGGAACAGAAAAAACGTGATGAGTATTTCATCACGTTTTTTGTATGAGTGGAAACGTTAATAAAAAGGTTGTACCGATTCCTTTTTCACTTATAATATCAATTTTTCCATTCATAGCTTGAACAACACTGAATACGACCATCATTCCAAGTCCAGTACCTTTTTCTTTCGTTGAATAAAAAGGAGAGCCAAGACGTTTTACTTGTTCCGAATCCATACCGACTCCTGTATCTTTTATATATAACTGAATATGCTTATGATCAGGAACTAATGTGAAATAAAGATCACCGCCTTTTGGCATAGCCTCAATGCAATTTTTAAAAATATTTAATAAACATTGATTTAGTTTTTGCTTTTCTCCAGCGATAAAAAAAGAAGTGCTTTGCTTTATATAATGAGTACGTACATTTGTTAAATTAGCAAGCGGTGTAATTAACGACAATGCATGTAGTAATTCTTCTTCTAACTGTAATGTTTGCTCTTTTTCAATGCTAGGTTTGGCAAAGGTTAAATAATCTGTAAGAACATGATTTGCTTGTTCGATACCGTTAATGGCAATGTCAATATATAATTTTCGTTCCAGCTCAGTGCATGTATCTGATTGTAACAGTTGTAAAAACCCTTTCGTTGAAGTTAATGGATTGCGAATTTCATGAGAGATAGATGCTGCCATTTCACCAATTAAATGAAACTTTTCAGCATTTATAAGTTCGTTTTGGAGACGAACTTGAGTTTGTAATATGTGTAGTAAATATAAAATTAGGATTGTACCAAGCATTGAACATAACTCATACACAATAATATGCGGTATATAATCAGTCTTATTTGTAACCTTGGAAAGGAAGAAGGGTATCCAACTAAATCCGTATGTGAGACTGTAGATAATAGCAAGTGTTATTTTTATACGATTAGAAGTTCGATTGAAAAATTTATATGTTAATAGTAGAACAATAAATAGAAGAACAGAACCGATAAGAGATGGGAAAACACCTACCCCACCTAATAATAAGCGATATATGTTTAATACAACTAAGATAGAACCACCAGCAATAGGCCCTCCCGTTAATGTACCGACAATTAATACAATATGGCGCATATCAAATTGAAAACCATTATTTATTTTTGCTGCAAATGTAATACAGAGTACGGTAGCGAGGCAACAGAGTACAATAAATATAGCTGAATTTAATTTAGGAGAGCGTTTCCCTTTTTGATTCCAAAATAAATGATATACGAGCATTGTAATCAGGATGAATAATATATTTAAAAAGAGATAAATAATAAAGGATTTCAGTGGGATGCCCCCTCTCTTCTTATATTAAATTAATCATACTATAAAATGAAAGAAATGAAATGAAAAATAACCGAAAAATCAGAAATTTTTACGCTAGTATACAATATGTTACAATAAGCTGTGTCAATGAAAGAAGAAATTCCGTGCACCGCGCGGGAGAGGTTCGCGAACTCCCTCTATAAAAAACTATGGAAACAACAATATCCTTAGGTATTGTTTTGTTTTTTTATTGTGACAGTTCAAGAACGTTCTTTCTTCTTATTTATAGTAGAGAAGGAGAATGAGTGAAATGAAAAAAGAAAAAGCAGTTGTTGTTTTTAGTGGAGGACAAGATAGTACAACATGTTTATTTTGGGCAATAGAGCAGTTTGCAGAGGTAGAAGCTGTAACGTTTAATTACAATCAACGTCATAAGCTAGAAATTGATTGTGCAGCGGAAATTGCGAAAGAGCTAGGAATAAAGCATACGGTACTAGATATGAGTCTATTAAATCAACTTGCTCCAAATGCGTTAACGAGAACGGATATGGAGATTACACATGAAGAAGGTGAATTGCCATCGACATTTGTAGATGGACGAAATTTACTCTTCTTATCATTTGCTGCTGTATTAGCAAAACAAGTGGGAGCACGTCATATTGTAACGGGTGTATGTGAAACTGATTTCAGCGGTTATCCAGACTGCCGTGACGTGTTTGTGAAATCGTTAAATGTTACATTAAATTTATCTATGGATTATCCGTTTGTCATTCACACGCCACTTATGTGGATTGATAAAGCTGAAACATGGAAATTATCAGATGAACTTGGAGCATTTGAGTTTGTTCGAGAAAAAACATTAACATGTTATAACGGAATCATTGGTGATGGTTGCGGTGAATGTCCAGCATGTCAACTTCGTAAAGCAGGATTAGATACGTATCTGCAAGAACGCGAAGGAGCGAACAACTAATGGATAACTTTTTTGGATTTCGCATCGTAGAGAATTTGCAAAAAATGGACAAGGATATTCAGCGTAAACAACTCAAATATCATAATAAAAGAGTAATGGTCAGTAAGGAACTTACATTTGATGCAGCACACCATTTACACTGTTATGAAGGGAAATGTAAAAACTTACATGGTCACACATATAAAGTTGTATTTGGAATTAGTGGATATGTAAATGAAATAGGTCTTGCAATTGACTTTGGAGATATAAAAGAAATTTGGAAAAATGAAATAGAAATTCATTTAGATCATCGTTATTTAAACGAAACGTTACCAGCAATGAATACGACTGCTGAAAATATGGTCGTTTGGATTTATGAAAAGATGGCAGAAGCACTAACAAAAGAGAATCGTGTGAACGAATATAAGGGAGCTCGCGTTGAATTCGTTCGTCTATTTGAGACACCGACTAGTTATGCGGAAGTAAGACGGGAGTGGATGCTCGATGAGTAAAATCCCTGTCTTAGAAATATTCGGTCCGACTATTCAAGGTGAAGGAATGGTTGTAGGGCAAAAGACAATGTTTATCCGTACAGCTGGTTGTGATTATAGCTGCGCTTGGTGTGATTCTGCTTTTACGTGGGATGGATCAGCTAAAGATCAAATTAGACAGATGACAGCAGAAGATATTTGGAGTGAGCTTGTTGCAATTGGAGGAGAAAATTTTTCTCATGTTACGATTTCAGGTGGAAATCCGGCATTACTGAAAAATATTGAGTTTCTTCTTTCTATATTAAAAGAAAATGGAATGCGAACGGCAATTGAAACACAAGGGAGTAAGTGGCAAGATTGGTTACTTGAAATTGATGAGGTAACAATTTCGCCAAAACCACCAAGTTCGACGATGAAAACAGATTTTCAGAAGTTAGATGCTATGATTCAGAAACTAGCAGGAAAAGATATTAGTTTAAAAGTAGTAGTATTCGATGATTATGATTTTGAATATGCAGTTAAGATGCACGAACGTTATCCAAAGGTACCATTTTTCTTGCAAGTAGGAAACGATGATACAAAAACAGTGGATGATGCGATGCTTATTAAAAAATTATTAGATAAGTATGAGTGGCTGATTGATAAAGCTGTAAATTGTAAAGAGATGAATGATGCAAAAGTATTGCCTCAGCTTCATGCGTTAGTATGGGGAAATAAACGCGGTGTATAATGAGAAGGGATGTTTAAAAATGGCAGGAAGATTAGATGAAGATTTAAAAGATGTAACATTATTAGGAAATCAAAATACAAAATATTTATTTGAATATAGCCCAGAAATATTAGAGGTATTTGATAATAATCATCCAAACCGTGATTATTTTGTAAAATTCAATTGTCCTGAATTTACAAGTTTATGCCCGAAAACAGGACAACCAGATTTTGCAACAATTTATATTAGCTATATTCCAGAGCAAAAAATGGTAGAGAGTAAATCTTTAAAGTTGTATTTATTTAGTTTCCGCAATCATGGTGATTTCCACGAAGATTGCATGAACGTTATTATGAACGACTTAATTAAATTAATGGATCCACGTTACATTGAGGTATGGGGGAAATTCACACCACGTGGTGGCATTTCAATTGATCCATACTGCAACTACGGTCGCCCAGGGACGAAGTATGAACAAATGGCTGACTACCGCATGATGAACCACGATCTATATCCGGAAACAATTGATAATCGTTAATAGAAAGAAAGGGCCTGTATACTATACAGGCCCTTTCTTTCTATTATATTATGCATTTTGATTAATGACAGTATAGTTTTTATGACTTACAACTGTAAGAGGTTCCATATCTAGTTCTCTAAAATTCTTCATAATTGTTATATCAACAATAACAGAGTTTTGATTTACTTTTTGAACACGGCCTTGCATTCCACCTTTAAATTCGATGATATCTCCAGTTTCTGCGATCTGCATAAGCAACTCTCCTTGTTACAGTTTTCCCAAAAAAAGAATAAATTTGGGTTTTTTTATTTCCTCCTATTTTGAACCATATTTCCTACTTTGTAAATGTTTCCAAAGTAAAAATTCGAAAAATATTCACTTTTTGTAAGAAAATATGTAAAAAATCCATGTTATTTGAAAAAAATAGCGAAAATGCGGGAATCTTTATATCGAGGTATAATGAAAAAGTAGAATAACCTACTGAAGTGGGAGAAATTAGAGGCGGTAAAATGATGTTTGAATTTGTGGGGAGTGTTATAGCTTTAATTTTATTTTTATTTTCTTATATGCATTTAAAAAAGATTCGTCAATATGATACGAGTACATATTTTGATGGGATGGATGGTATCCATGCTTCGATAACACATGATAGTGGTGGGGAGATGTAAAGGTATATAACTTTATTTTCTTGCGTGGTATGATGTTTAGAACTAGTGCATAATAAAGTTCGTAAGTGATGAATGGAGAGTGAAGAGAATGAAGATTTCTTTTATTCGTCATGGTTGTTTAGGTCGTATAAGAGAACCGATGACAATTACTTCATTTCACGAATGGATGAAACAGTATGATTCCGAGTCAATGATACAAAAAGCTAAAATGCCGATAGAAACAATAGAGGCAATTGAAGCAGCGAAATTTGTCTTAACAAGTGATCAAAGGCGTGCTGTACAATCAGCAGCTGAATTAACGGATTCTTTATCTTTTATGCAAAATTCTCTTTTTAGAGAAGCTGAAGTCCCTTCATGCTTTTTTGCTCCGAAGTGGTTGAAATGCAAAATTAAGGTATGGATGTTCATTGGACGAACATTATGGATACTTGGCTACCATAAAGGTGTTGAGTCCTATAAGGAAGTAAGAGAGAGGGCAAGGCAAGCGGCTTACCTGTTACATCGTTATGCTCTCGTACATGGAAGTATTGCTCTTGTAGGTCATAATTATTTTAATTCGATGATTGGAGCGGAGCTGAGGGCAATGGGATGGTCTGGTTCTCCTATTTTGCATAGAAAGCCATGGGGATGTACAACATATACGTTTCACGAGGCGATGGATGGAAATATATTAAATACGAATTTAACATAAAAGCACACGATTTATATAAATCGTGTGCTTTCTTTTTAAGATATAGAAATTTTGACGTTTAATGGTTTTACGAGATGAGCATAAGGTTCGCCTACTAGCATAACAATTACATCTTTTTTATAACCTAACTTTTCGTATAATGAATAGGCGCGTGTGTTTTCTAAATTAACAAGTAAAGCGATTTTTTCATGCCCTTTTTCAGTTGCATAGATTTCGGCAGCTTCAATTAATTTAGAACCGATACCTTTTCCGCCGTGTGCACTTGAAACTGATAATGTATCAATGTAATACTCATCAAGCTCAGCTTCTTTTTCTAACGTAATTGATTCATCTTTATGTAATTCTCTTAAGTGATGTACAATTGGTGCGTCAAGCTGTGTTGCTTCACTACCGTGATAAGCGACAATAACTCCAACTGCACCCCCGTCTTGCTCATATACAAAACAGTTTTCATAGCTCAGTCGATTTTTCTTTTTTGAGAACCATGTTTCAAGTCCTAGTAATACTTCTGTCTCAACTGTGCTACCTGTGATTTTTTCAGCAATTTCGTGCAGAGCGTTATACAATAAAGGTGCTACCAGTTTCGCATCTGTCTTTTTTGCTTTCCGAATCATAGTATCCCTCCTAGTTCTATTCATATATTGTAGCATAGCGGTGTGAAACTTTGCATAATTGAATGTCGAAATGTTTGATATAGAGAAGTAGCTATGTTAGTATATGATATTTAGTGGACATATACTAAAGAGATATCTTTTGAAAAATAATGAAAATGAAATGAAGGTATAGCATCTGGATAATTTTACAGTTGTTGACCTATAGAATATAAGATAAAATAAAATATTGCATAGAGGTGAAATACATGGATAAAGAATTAGCAAATACAATTTTGGATCAGCTGAAAAATGGTGAAATAAAGGAGTATGTTGTTACGAAAGATGTATTTTATACGTTCAGAGAAGTTTTAGTAAATCGAGAAGACTTTAAACATTTCATTGGTAACGCACAGCGAGGCGGGCAAGTGATTTATACATATTCAGAAACGCCACGTTCATAAAGAGGAATTTTGATCAGCAGGGCATCTCTCACTGATTAGTAGCCTTCACCAATCGGACGTTTAATGCGGGATAAATAAAAGATAAAGGAGAGGGGAATTATGGGCGATTTTAAACAAGGCATTTTACCACATTGGGATTATATGTGGAAAGATAGAGCCGGCAATCGATTTATGGGAATGGTTATGTATCCAGAGAAAAGAAAATGTTCAGCAAAAATGCTTCAGAAAATAAAAAGAGCATATGAAGAAGCAGTAGAAATTCAAGTAACTGTACAAGTTCAACATACATATCAGTACGTAGAAGGAATGATTGTATACTTTGATGAAGAGGCTCCTGTATGTACAATGATTGATAAAGATGAAAATCCGCATCATATATTTGTAAAAGATATTTTGCGCATTGAGCAATCTGAATAAACTTTTCATAAATAAATTGAAGTTCCATAATAATAATCTTTTTCTATAATAGTTATCTTTTAGTATGTAACGAGAAACGAAAGTATATGTATAATATATTTAATAAGGTAAATTGGATAAATGTAATCTTTTTTTAGAGCAGATTATAGTTTCATATCTGTTCTTTTTTGCGTGATGCTGGAGAAATATATTTCTTCAGCATCTACCGTTTTATGACAAAATATATTGTTAACTTTTTTTAAAATAAGGTTAAATTCGTTGACAACTTTTTTGAAAAGCACTTTATTGACATGAGTTTTAGAATGTTGTTTCATAGTCATTGTATTGAAAAAAAACGGCTATCATGTCGAAAAGTAAAAGTTAAAAAAAGAAAGAATTTATACATATATCTTGTGTCTTATTTTGAAACGTAATACAATATATAGAGAAATCAAGAACAACATATAGAGAATATAGATTTGAGAGGGAGGGTCGGAAATGTTAGTTGCATATGATTCTATGACAGGAAACGTGAAGCGTTTCATTCACAAATTAAATATGCCGGCCGTTCAAATTGATGAAGATCTAGTAATAGATGAAGACTTTATTCTTATTACGTATACAACAGGTTTTGGCAATGTACCAGAACGTGTTTTAGACTTTTTAGAGCGCAATAATGAAAAATTAAAAGGCGTATCTGCAAGCGGCAATCGTAACTGGGGAGACATGTTCGGTGCAAGTGCTGACAAGATTTCTACTAAATATGAAGTGCCTATTGTATCAAAATTTGAGTTATCTGGAACAAATAACGATGTAGAATATTTTAAGGAAAGGGTGCGGGAGATTGCGACACATTGAACTGAATAATGAAATCACGCAAATGCAGGACGGTTTTTATCAGCTTCATAAAGATAAAGAGGCATTAGAAGTCTTTATGGAAGAAGCTAGAGAGAATACCGTTCCTTTTAATAGCGTGGCAGAGCGAATGGAGTATATGAAAGAACATGATTACTATTACAACGTTCTGGACGAGTATAGCTTGGAGGAAGTAGAGGAAGTATATAACATCGCTTATGGTGAAAACTTCGAGTTCCAATCTTATATGGCAGCATCTAAGTTCTACAAAGATTATGCGTTAAAAACGAATGATCAAAAACAATACTTAGAAAGCTATGAAGATCGTGTAGCAATTGTTTCATTATACTTAGGACGCGGTGATGTTTCGAAAGCAAGACAATTCGCAAGCATGATTGTAAAACAAAACTACCAACCAGCGACACCAACCTTTTTAAATGCGGGAAGAAGCAGAAGAGGAGAAATGGTGTCTTGTTTCTTGTTAGAGATGGACGATAGCTTAAATTCAATCGGCTTTAACATTAATACTGCGATGCAATTATCAAAAATCGGCGGGGGAGTAGCTTTAAACTTATCTAAGCTACGCGCACGTGGTGAGCAAATTAAAGGTATCGACAACGCTGCAAGTGGTGTAGTACCTGTTATGAAATTGCTTGAAGATTCGTTTTCATATGCGAATCAGCTTGGCCAACGAAAAGGTGCCGGTGCAGTATATTTAAACATTTTCCATTGGGATATTATTGAATTCCTTGATACAAAAAAAATAAATGCCGATGAGAAGAGCCGTATTCAGTCTCTATCAATCGGAATTATCGTTCCAAGTAAGTTCTTTGAGCTTGCTGAGAAAAACGAACCTTTCCATGTTTTCGCGCCTTATACGGTTTATAAAGAATATGGCAAGCATTTAGATGATATTGACATTGATGAAATGTACGATGAATTAATGAGCAATCCGAAAGTGAAGAAGAAGCCACTAGATATTAGTGCACGTGATATGCTTATTAAAATCGCCATGATTCAGCTTGAGTCTGGTTACCCATACTTAATGTTTAAATCAAATGCAAATAATCAACATCCATTGAAGGATATTGGAACTGTGAAGATGTCGAACTTATGTACAGAAATCTTCCAGCTTCAAGAAACTTCAGAAATAAATGATTACGGTACAGATGACATTATCCGTCGTGATATTAACTGTAACTTAGGATCGTTAAATATCGTAAACGTAATGGAAAATAAAGAAATTCGTGAAGCAGTTCATGCGGGAATGGAAGCTTTAACAGCTGTTTCTGATATGACGATTATTCCGAATGCACCAACTGTGAAAAAAGCGAATGACGAGCTTCATTCAGTTGGACTTGGAGCAATGAACTTACACGGATATTTAGCAAAAAATAAAATCGCTTATGAAAGTGCAGAAGCGAAAGAATTCGCTCGTACATTCTTTATGATGTTAAATTACTATTCTATTGAGAAAAGTATGGAAATCGCTACAGAAAAAGGCGAGACATTTAAAGACTTCGATAAATCTGATTATGCGAATGGCACATACTTTGAAAAGTATGAAACGACAGATTACAGCCCAGTAATTGAAAAAGTTCAGCAACTATTTGAAGGAATTCATATTCCAACAAAAGAAGATTGGACAAGTTTAAAAGAGCAAGTGCAAAAGAATGGTTTATACAACTCATATCGTCTTGCCATTGCTCCAACACAATCAATCAGTTACGTTCAAAATGCAACTTCAAGCGTAATGCCGATCGTAAGTCAAATCGAATCAAGAACATATGCGAACGCGACAACATATTATCCAATGCCGTATTTATCAAAAGATACGTTCTGGTACTATAAATCTTCTTACGATATGAATCAGTTTAAATTAATTGATTTAATCGCAGAAATTCAAGAACATATTGACCAAGGAATTAGTACAATTCTTTACGTTAATAGTGATATTTCAACACGTGAATTAGCACGTTACTACATCTATGCACATAAAAAAGGCTTAAAGAGTCTGTATTATACGAGAACACGTAAATTAAGCGTGGAAGAGTGTGTGGCTTGTACCGTTTAATATAAAAAGTGAGACATGATGAGCAGGGTTTTCTGAACCCTGCTCATGCTTAGTTATCATATTTAGAGAAGGGGCGATTTAATGCGTGCGGTAAACTGGAACAAAAAAGAAGATGATTTTAGTTTAATGTTTTGGAAGCAAAACATCGCTCAGTTTTGGACAGAAGAAGAAATTGCGGTTTCGTCTGACAAAAATACTTGGGTGCAATTATCGAAAGAAGAGCAAATTGCTTATAAGCGTGTATTAGGTGGTTTAACACTTTTAGATACGAAACAAGGTGGCGAAGGAATGCCACTTGTACTTGTTCATCTTGAAAATTTACAAGCGAAAAGTGTATTAGCTTTCATGGGAGCTATGGAAGAAGTACATGCGAAAAGTTATAGTCACATTTTCACAACGTTAGCTACAGAAGAAGAGATTGATGATATTTTTGACTGGGTAGACAATCATCCGTTACTTGAGAAAAAAGCTGGTATTATTACTGGTTACTATCGTCGTTTATTAAAGCCTGAAGTAACAAAAAAAGAGTTATACATGGCAATGGTAGCAAGTGTGTTCTTAGAAAGTTACTTATTCTATAGCGGATTCTTCTATCCACTTTACTTAGCTGGTCAAGGAAAACTAACAGCAAGTGGTGAGATTATCAACTTGATAATTCGTGATGAGTCAATTCACGGCGTATTCGTCGGTATTTTAGCACAACAAATCTTCGCAGAACTTTCTGCAGAAGAGCAACAAGAAGTGCAAAAAGAAACACAAGAGTTATTAATGGAACTATATGAAATTGAAATGGCCTATACAGAAGAAATTTACACTTCTATCGGTCTTGTAGAAGATGTAAATCGTTTCGTTCGTTACAATGCAAATAAAGGGCTTATGAACTTAGGACTTGAGCCGAAGTTTGAAGAAGAAGAAATTAACCCAATCGTTTTAAATGGTTTACGTACAGATACGAAAAACCATGATTTCTTCTCTGTAAAAGGAAATGGTTACGTAAAAGCAACGAACGTTGAAAAGTTAGCTGACGATGACTTCGTGTTTAACTTTTAATATAGGATTATAAAGAAAAACTGTCTTATTCATTGATAAGACAGTTTTTCTTTATAATTTTGTTTACATAACACTATTATTTTTGTATAGCGATTTATATTGGGAAGTTCTATTCGTTTAACGGATAGAACTTTTTTGTAATTAAATGGGTATTTACAAACCTTTTGTATCGGTGTATTATTTAACTAGTACACCGATACGAAAGGAGGGAAGAAATGAAAATAGAGTTTTCTCCAAATACACCAATTTACATTCAGGTAATGGAATACATAAAAAAAGAGATCGTAACAGGACATTTATTGCCTGGTGATAAAATTCCCTCTGTCCGTGAATTAGCGAGTGAATTACAAGTGAATCCAAATACGATTCAGCGTACATTTCAAGAGCTAGAACGGGATGGAGTTGTTGTCACACGTAGAGGAATGGGACGGTATGTAACGAATGAAGGGGAGAAAATTATGGAGCTGCGAAAAGAGATGGCGAAAGAATTACTTCATTCTTTTATAGATGGAATGGACAATTTAGGTTTTTCAGAAGAAGAAATTCTTACAATTCTTCGTTCTTCATTACATGATAAGAGGGAGGAGAGCCAATGATAGAGCTAGTGAAAATAGAAAACTTATGGAAGAGATACGGATTAAAAGCAGTGATCCGTGAATTAAACATAGAGATTACGGAAGGGAAAATCGTTGGGCTTGTTGGAGATAACGGGAGCGGGAAAACGACGTTATTGAAAATGATTGCAGGCTTGCAACACCCTTCTGAAGGTAGTATTACAATAGACGGTAAAAAGGTAGGATTACAGACGAAAGAAATCGTTTCATTTATGTCCGATAAGCCAGTCTTTGATGATTGGATGACTGTAAAAGATGCTTTATTTTTTTACCGAGATTTTTATAAAGACTTCGATATTCAAAAAGCGGTAGATACGATTGCAGAATTTAAAATACCGTTAGAAGAAAAAATTACAGCATTGTCAAAAGGTATGGTTGAGAAGCTGCAGATTATTTTAACGTTTTCTCGAGAAGCGAAGCTATATGTACTGGATGAGCCATTGGGCGGGATTGATCTTGTTTCTAGAGAACATGTACTTGAGCTAATACTTAAATTTTATCGTGAAGATTGTACGCTACTTATATCGACTCATTTAATAAGAGAAATCGAAAATATATTCGATGAAGTAATCTTTTTGAAAGATGGAGAAATAATATTGCATGAAAATGTGGAAGAACTACGATTTCAAAAGGGTAAAGCAGTACATGAGCTGTTTAAGGAGGCCTATGAGAAATAAGTCAGCTTTTTCTTTATCTGTATAATTGTAATAAGAGAAAGATAGCCATTATTTACTTTGGTTTTATTACAGTTTCATTAATTCTTTTATTTAATATGAAAGGAGTTTCAGGAGTTAGAATTTCAGGTAGGCAAGATATAATTATTATTATATTCTTTATCATACTAGGTATAAATGGATTTGCAATTCTTTTAACAGGTATATCGTCTTTTCGGAAAATGTTAAAAAACTCTATGCTACGTTATACTTCTATTTCAGCAAAAAAGTATATATGTGCAAATATTTTATTCTGTGTACTACTCTTTATGATTTTGCTAGGAATAGGAATCATTTTTCTATACTATTTTTCTTTAAATATTTACAATGGAAAAACTAATTTAGGTATTCAGCAAGCAATACACAGTTTATATAATTATGGAATATTACATCATATGTTATCTATTTTCTTATGGGGACTAGATTTTCTTAATATGCTAGTTTCTATTTATTTTATTATAGTAATTGTAAAGCTATTAAATGTGAAATCATCGATGAATAAAGTTGCTTGTTTAGTTTTATTCGTCATTTTTACCGCATTTAATGGAGGAATAACGTATATTTTTCAGCAAATAGAAAAGTATGTGTTTGCTATAAATAATATTGGATTTATAGATCAAAATGGTTTTTTAAATACATCATTTTATTCTGGTACAGAGGTTACAATTTTAAATCTATTTTTTAATTGTTTATTAACAATTATATTACTAGTAGTTACAGGTAACATAATCGATAAAAAACTAGAAGTCTAGAGGAGGAATCAGCATTGGGAAACGTAGTAGTAAAGTTAGAGAATGTTCGAAAAAAGATTGGTGGAACGGAAATTATTCGTGGTTTATCATTTGAGGTTCGTGAAGGAGAAGTATACGGATTCCTTGGGCCGAACGGTAGCGGTAAGACGACGACGATCCGTATGATGACAGGTCTTATTTCAATGACAGAGGGCGATATTACAATTTGTGGACATAGTATTCGCTCGGAGCGTGAAAAGGCACTAGAGCAAGTTGGAGCGATTGTAGAAAATCCTGAACTATATGATTATATGACAGGAATGCAAAACTTAAAGCATTTTGCGAATATGGCCATTACACCAATTAGTAAAGAGCGCATTGCTGAGATTGTAAAGCTTGTTGAATTAGAGCATGCGATTCATAAAAAGGTGAAAACATATTCACTTGGTATGAAACAACGTTTAGGAATTGCACAAGCATTACTTCATCAGCCGAAAATCTTAATTTTAGATGAGCCGACAAATGGATTAGATCCAGCTGGTATTCGCCAAATTCGTGATTATTTACAACGTTTAGCGAAAGAAGAGAATATTGCTGTAATCGTATCAAGTCACTTATTAAGTGAAATTGAATTAATGTGTGATCGCGTTGTTATTATTAAACAAGGTGAGTTTGTACAAGAGTACAACTTACATGAAAAAGTGAAACATGATGAGGCAGTCGTTGTAGCGTTTGAAGTAGATGAAGTTCAGAAAGCAAATGAAATCATTAAAGGCAAAGCAAAAGGGAATGTAATTGTAGCATCTGTAACAAAAGACAACATTCCGCAACTTGTAAAAAAACTTGTTCATGCTGATGTGCTTGTATACGGAGTTACTGTTCAAAATAAAACGTTAGAGGATGAGTTCTTAGCGATTACTGGGGGAGTGAAAGCGTAATGTTTAAATTAATTCAAAATGAATTTTTAAAGTTGCATGCGAAAAAAGGTATGTATATTTTAATAGGTGTAATTGCTTTATTGGAGATTTTAGGAACAGTAGTATTGGCGAAATGGGGCGACGCTGGTAGCTTAAGTGGATCTTACTTAGATTTTGCGAGTTCAAATATCGGCTTAATTATGATATTCACAACGATCTTTGGAATTACAATAGCTTCTCGTACAATTACAGATGAATTCCAAAAAGGAACGATTAAGCAATTATTAATTCGTCCAAGAAAACGAATGACAATTTTATTTTCTAAATATATTACAGTATTATTAACGATGTTATTTATCGTATTTGCTAGTACATTAATTGCTTTGATTATTGGTGTAATTGTAATGGACGGTAGTAAAACTGAATTAACGTTAGGAATTGTTTTAAAAACAATATTATATCAGCTGCTATCACCATTTTTCTTTGCAACACTTGCATTTTTCTTAGCAAATGTGTTTAGAAAGTCTGTATTACCAATAATTATTACGATGTTTCTATTATTCTTACAAGGTACAATTAACATGGTATTAATGATGTTTGCAAAAGGTGTAGCGAAGTTTGTAGTATTCAGCCATTTGGATTTAAGAGCTTACGACAGCAATAAATTAATTAGTGGGGGAGTAGAACCTACATTTACAGAATTTACATTTACAACTTCATTATTACTTATAGCTGCATACTTTGTTGTATTACTTGTAGCATCAAGTGCATTATTCCAAAAACGTGACGTATTATAATAAAAGAAATCCCCGCTTGTAAAAACGGGGATTTTTATTACATAAAATTCACTTAGATTGAAACTTGAAGAACAGCGATATGGTATTTTAAGAGATATGCTGTTTGAAATGATTTGAGAAAAATAGGAAGAGTTTCAACTATATTCATATTATAATTTAGTTATCCTGCTATTTATAGGGAAAGGATTGCCTATAAAGTACTGATTAAAGTTTTATTGTATTTTTACTATCTTTGGGGGTGTTTTATATGCACTATGCATTTTCACGTATAAGGCTACGTAGCTTTTTTGGATGGATGATTATAGGGGTGCTCCTTATAATGATCCCATTAGGTCTAGCAAATGTTTCTGAGAATACGATGGAGGTTATTTCACAAATAACTGTATTTTTTGTATTTCCGTTACTTTGGCTATACGTAAAAACAAATAAAAATAATGTTGTATTCAACAGTTTTTTTGATAAGCCAGGACGTTTACCTTGGGGATTAATTGTATTAGCAACGATAATGGGGATGATTTTTTCAGTTGGCATATCTCAGATTCAATTTTACATATTAGCACATACGTTACCGAATTTCTTAGTTACTATGCTAGAAGACGGAAATGTTATTAATACGAGTAACGTATATATGACGATATTTACTTTCATTTCAGCATGTGTGTTAGCACCTATTATGGAAGAGGTTATTTTTAGGGGATTTTTCTTACAGCGAATGGCTTATAAATGGGGAATTAAAAAAGCTGTAATTATATCTTCAATTATTTTTGGCCTAGGACATTTTGATGTTATTGGTGCGTTCATGTTTGGTGTGGTTATGTGTCTTTTATACATAAAGACAAAAAATATATGGACGAATATAGCTGTGCACGCTCTAAATAATTTGATTGCAACAAGTATACAATTTTTCAGTGGAGAAGAAAGTGGTACAATCTCAATTACTGAATTACAAGCGCAAAGTAATTTATGGATTGGTATCGGTCTTACGCTTGTCGGATTACTTTGGTTAATTCCTTATATTGGGAAACAATGGCGTGCAGTAAAAGAAGTTGGCGTGCCACCAGTACGTTTTATAAATGAGCAAAAAGTAGTGAATGCATCACAAGAGAATGAAGTGTATAGTCAAGTGATCGTAACCGATAGATTGATGGCCATAGAGTTACCAGATGAGGCTGTAAATAAGCTTAGGTTAGAAGAAAATGATTATGTAACAGTATCTGTAGAAGAAGATAAAATCGTTATAAAGAAAGCACATAGTAGATAATTAAAAAGTAGCTCCTAAGGAGCTACTTTTTAATTTGTAATAATTTCCACTCGAAAATTATTACCGTTCTTTACATATTTAATATCTGTAACAGTGCGGACCGTCTTTAAAATCTCCACTTTTTCACCAATTCGCGGGATGGTTGGAACATTGTCCCAAATACCAAGCAAGTCATCTAATTGTGCCGTTTTTTCATAAAACCAGATTTTCAATGTAAAGCCCCTTTCTCGAACTTTATGTATTTTAATACATAATATGTTATTTTTATTCTTATTGTAAGGGGTTTTTTTATATTTTATGAATAAAAATAAATTAATCTTCTGGGAAGATATGTTCAATATCAGGAGTAAGAGATACTTCTGATAATACGATATGAGAAACGGTCGTTGCATATGAAGAAACATCATTGATAAATTCTTCAAGTTCAACGAGTGAAGGAACAGAAATTTTTACAATGTAGCATAAGCTTCCTGTTACTCGGTAACAAAAACTTGCAGATGGATAAGACTGAATAAATTGTTGCATACGTGTTGTATCACCATTTTTTAAAGTAATTTCTAAAATACAATCTAAAACGAGTCCAGCCTTTTTATAATCAATATCGATTGTGTATTTTTGAATAACACCTTCGCTTTCGAGCTTACGAACACGTTCTGAAGTAGACGGAGCAGATAAGTTTACTCGTTTCGCCAATTCACGCATCGAAAGGCGACTATCATTATATAATTCATTTAAAATTTTTCGATCAACACGGTCTAATTGCATTTGTAAATATACCTCCAGTAAAATAATGATTTTTGTAAAGGAAAAATATAAATTAAGATTCATATGAAATGTAAAGTGAACGTTATTTATTTTACAATAAAACAGAAGGAAATAGGAGGGGAAATGATGGAGAGAATTTCATTATCAAATGTAGGAGATACAAAGTTTCAAAAGTTATTAGGGCATAATTCGGATATATTACATTCGTGGAGTACGTTAGAAGATACACTGTACAATAAAGGAACTCTTTCAGCAGAGTTGAAGGAGCAAGTGAGAAGAACATTAGCGTATGGGAATGAATGTCCGTACTGTATGGCAAAGGGAAGACCTGATGATGTGCAAAAGGCAGAGGAGATTGGCGTAGCCGTTACTTTTGCGCATACATTTGTTCATGACCGAAAAGCAATAGATGATACTATGTTTCACGTATTAAAACAATATTGGACAGAAAAAGAAATTGTAGAGCTTTGCGCCTATGTTTGCTTTATTACTGCGTCACAACAACTTGGTTTTCTATTTCAATTACAGCCAAATTAAGGGGAAATGATGACAAATCAAATAGCACTTATCATAATCGATGTACAAAAGGCGTTTCAATTACCAGATTGGGGCGAGAGAAATAATATTTTTGCTGAAGAAAACATGAGAATTTTATTAGAAGAATGGAGAAAAAGGAAACGACCAGTTTTTCATATTCAACATGTAAATAAAGAAAATGCTCAGTCAATGTTTTATGAGAGAGCGGAAACGGTAAACTTTAAAGAAGAAGTGCAACCACTACTTGGTGAAGTGGTTATTCAGAAATTCGTTAACAGCGCGTTCATTGGGACAAATTTAGAAGAGCAATTAAGAAAGAACAAATGTAATGCAGTAGTGGTTGTAGGATTAACGACAAATCATTGCGTGGAAACTACGACACGAATGGCAGGGAATTTAGGATTTACAACGTATTTAGTGAGTGATGCAACGGCTACTTTTAACCGTAAAGGTTTAGATGGTAAGGAGTATAGTGCAGAAGATATTCACAATATGACACTTGTAAATTTACATGAAGAGTTTGCTACGATTGTGACGACAAAAGAAGTATTAAAATTATTTTAAGAAAATAATTGCGAATTATGTAGAAAAAAATAAGAATATTTCGTATAATCTAAGTACAATCATTTTGAAAATAGGGGTGGCATCATATGGAGCAAATTTCAGTAAAGAAATTAGAAGAGGTACTTGTTGTAGCAGGTGATGATAAACAGAAGCAAAAGGAATTTTATGAATTGCTCTTATCTACTGAGTTTTATGTTGCTGGTTCACTAGAAGCAGAGGACGGGGCAACAGAAGGAATACTTCGTTTGCGTCATTTCCAAGGAGAAGGTAGATGGATCGTTCCGTTCTTTACACAAATGGAATTTGTAAAAGATGTGTTGCCAGAAGGAACGCCCCTTATTAAGATACGTGGGAAAGAGTTATTTGGTAGCATTGAGAAAGATGCTACAGCTGTATTAAATGTTGGCACTGATATAAGTAAAACATTTATTCCAGAAGAAATTGCAGATATCGCATCTGGACGAATTTTTAACTATTATAAATAAAAGGAAAAGCGTAATCGCTTTTCCTTTTTAATTTGAACACGGGGTGGCTACGCCGGAAGCAATAGAGAGTGTTTTATTATGTGTACTTATTGTAGCTGTAGCTCCAAGAGGAATCCCAATGTTTGGACTTATATGTCCAATTGGTAAACCGAATAGGACCGGTATATGATATGGTGCGAAATATTCATATAATATTGCTTGCAATGATTGAGATGGCTTTGAAGGAGTGCAGTCGTGACAACTTGTGAAAATAACGCCCCTGCATTCATTAAACTTTCCAGATAAAAGTAGCTGATTTAACATACGGTCAATGCGGTACGGTTCTTCACCAATGTCTTCAAGTAATAAAAGTGTATTGTCCGTATTTATCTCGTAGGGCGAGCCAATTATACTTGTTAACACAGCTAAATTTCCTCCAACTAACGTACCTGTAACTGTACTGTGAGAGCTAGGTACGATACATTCTGATGCAGATAAAATGGTTGAATACGGATGGAATAGCTGATTGAAAGAGGATAAAGATAGGGAATCAATACCTTTTCCTAGTTCTTCAATCATCGGACCATGAAATGTTATAAGCTTTGCATAACGTGAAACAGCAGTATGTAAAGCTGTAATATCGCTATATCCCCAAAAGATTTTAGGGTTTTGCCGAATGATTTCATATTGAATGTGAGGGAGGAGACGAGCACTTCCGTAACCACCTCGTGCACAGAAAACGGCCTTCACTTCATTATTTGTAAATGCTTCATGTATATCGTCAAGCCGAACTTGATCACTTCCGGCTAAAAATCCATATTTCTCGTAAACGCTCTTCCCGATTATTACGGATAACCCCATCTCTTGTAATACATTCACACCTTTTAATACATTTTCGATTGTAGGTGGACCAGATGGTGCAATGATCATTACTGTATCACCTTGTTTTAATGAATTTGGATAAATCATTAAGCTCAGCCTCCTTCTCTTTCAATATATTCGCTTCATATGAAGTTCAACCCTTGCAAAAGCAGGGGAAAGCTTATCAAATAAAGAAGATATAAGGGAAATAGGAGGGAAAATGATGTTTACAAGTCGAGTAACAGACATATTAAAAATTGAGTATCCCGTTGTTCAAGCCGGTATGGCAGGCGCGATTACGACGCCAGAACTTGTTGCAGCAGTAAGTAATAGCGGAGGATTAGGGACGCTTGGAGCGGGCTATATGAGCCCAGAACAAATTCGTGAAGCGATTTATAGAATAAGAGAACTAACAGATAAGCCTTTCGGTGTTAATTTACTTGTAACGAAAGAGATACAAATAGAAGAAGAGAAGGTAAATGAGGCGAAAGTATTACTAAGCGGAGTGAATAGAGAATTAGGTATAGAAGTAGAAGGAACGTTAAAGCTTCCAAAAAGCTATAAGGAACAATTACAAGTGCTATTAGATGAAAAAGTACCGGTCGTTAGCTTTGCATTTCAAACGTTAGAAAAAGAAGAAATAAATGATTTAAAAAGAAGTGGAATAAAAGTCATCGGAACAGCTACCCATGTGAAGGAAGCGAAAGTACTTGCTGAGCTAGGAGTAGATATTATTATTGGGCAAGGTAGCGAAGCAGGAGGGCATAGAGGAACGTTTATTGGGAAAGAACGAGATGCTATGATTGGTACGTTTGCGTTAATACCTCAGTTAGTAGGGGCTGTTCCGCATACCCCAATTGTCGCAGCAGGTGGTGTAATGAACGGACAAGGGCTTGTTGCGGCATTGGCACTAGGAGCAGAAGGTGTTCAAATGGGATCAGCCTTTTTAACAAGTGAAGAGAGTATTACGCACGATGTGTATAAAGAAGCGGTTTTACATAGTACAGATACGAGCACAACTGTAACTCGTGCGTTTTCCGGGAAATATGCACGCGGTATTCGGAATGAATTTATAGAGAGACATGAAGGAAAAGAAGAAGGGCTTCCCATGTATCCAGTGCAAAACGTATTAACTTCTAAAATACGCAAAGAGGCAGCGAAGCAAAATAAGGAAGGATATATGTCGCTTTGGGCAGGACAGGCAGCATCATTAGCTCGAATCGAATCAGCTCAGCATGTAGTGGAGCGAGTTATGAAAGAAGCAGAGAATGCAATCGAACAATTACAAAATATATACAAAAAGACCACTTGAGTAATTCAAGCGGTCTTTTCATTAGTTTGCTTTATAAAACTGTTGGATGGCTTCGTCGATGTAAACCCAGCCTTTCCAACCTAAGTGCATATGATCTTTTAAGAAGTATTTATCGTATTCATGATTTGAGAAGTCGGCAATTGGATACCCAGCTTTTTCAATTTGCTCATGAACTTTCTTATAGTATGCTTCGCGGCGTTCTTTTGGGAAGCCAGCGTAGTCGTACCAAGGACCTTTGACAGGAACAGAAATGAAGAGTGGTTTTGCACCAGATTGTTTTAATAAATCAAGTACAATTTGTAAATCTTCATATTCTGGCGATTGGTCATAAGCATCATTTTTTAAGTAACCTTCACGTTGTTTTAATTTTTTCTTAATTTTGCTATTGAAGTAACCATCTTCGATACCATATTCATTAGATCCAGATTCTGCTGCACCTGTTTGATCTGCATGTTTACGAGCCTCTTCCCAGTTCATTTGTTTTAATGAAGGGTCAAGCTTCTCTTTGTGCGGTTTAATATTAAACATAGCTGTAAATAAATCTTTACGATCTAAAATGTTACGGTAAATATAAGCGAAAGGTTTAGCAGCAAGTGCTTTTACTTTATACTTCGTATCATCATAAGCGATACCTTCAAGCGAAATTTTTAATAAAGTTTCTTTTTTTACAATCTCAAAGTTTAATAAACGCTTTGCAATTTGTTTTTTCATTTCAGGTTTTAAATCATTGTTGAAAATGAAGTGGTAACCTTGTTGTTTTGAAAAGTTAGGTGCAAAGTGCGTTTCGTCAATACCTTGTGGTACAAACCATTGCGGAGAAAGAACGAATACCATTTTCTTATCTTTCAATTGATCCATTGTAGATGCGAAGTTTAACACATGTACAAGGTCTTGTGTTCCGCCGCGTCCAAGAAGGAATGGCGTAAATCCTTCAGGCTTTACTTTAAAATAATTAGATGGATGGAAAGCATCCATACGTGCGAATTCCGATGAACCGTACATCGGAAGATATTTTGGATCTGCTAACATCTTTTGCTGTAAAATCATACTTTGAATTTTTTCTTCTTTTAAAGAAGTAGCAGCTTGTTCTACTTTTTCATCACTTAAAAGTGGAAGTAGGAAGCGCGTTGGAATAAGTAAGAATACAGCAAAAAGGGCCAATGCTAAAAGCATCGGACCAAATTTTGCTTTGTTCATCGGATTTCTTCCAACTTTTTAATAACCATGTTTGGTGTAGCCCACTCGTCACGGTCAAAATCAGAAATAGAAACTTCAATATCTAAACGCTCTTGGAATTCAACTAATAAAGATACTACAGCGAAAGAATCAAGGATACCTTCTTCAAATAATTGAACATCTAAGTTTTCTTTCACAATATCGTTTTCACATACTTCTTCTAAAATATCTAAGACTTGCTCTTTGAATTCTGCCATTTTTAAAATCTCCTTTATATCCGAAATTATTATATGTGCAACTTCTTAATGGAATAAGAAGGGTGCATTAAAAGTATCTGTTAAGGTGTCCAGAGAAGATTAGGAAACCGAAACATACAACGTGGAACGTAATTACAATCGCAAGGATGCGTGTAAATTTATTGTTTGGCCAAAACTTATGCTTTTTGTTTTTTCGTTCGAAAATATCGAATAAAATAAACAGTGCGGCATGGTATAGACCATAAATAATATACTGCGCAACAGCGCTTCCTTGGATATGCCAAATTCCCATAATGAAGAAGTTTAAAAATGCACCGATATACGAAATTGTGTAACGGTTCTTAATTAACTTTTTCTTCGTTGCAAAAAAGACGAAACGCATGTAAATAAAATCACGGAACCAGAATGATAAACTCATGTGCCAGCGGTTCCAGAAGTCTTTAATATTACGACTAAGGAATGGCTTATTGAAGTTTTCTGGCGTTTTAATTCCCATCATATAACTTACACCAATTACAAAAGAGCTATAACCAGCAAAATCAAAGAATAGATATAAGCTATAGCTATACATGTAAATCATATTTGAAAATATTGTATCGTGTTGAGCGAATGCTGGGTCCATACAATATTGCTTTATTAAGTAAGCAATAATAAATTTATACAAGAAACCTTGGAAAATACGATTTAGTCCTGTATATAGTAAATTTTGATATTCTTCAGCGCTAGGTGGCTTTTGAATATCTTTTTGGAATCTTCGGTAACGATCGATAGGTCCTGTTGAAATCGCAGGGAAGAATAAAACGAATTCCCAGAAGTTAAAGAAAGAAAGCTCTTTAATTAAACCATCACGAACTTCAAATACCATCTGAACTGCTCTGAATGTTACGTAAGATATACCTAGAAAAACAACAAGTTTTAACTCAGGTAAAAACGATGCAAACGGTGCGATTTTTGCCAAAATAAGAGGCAAAATCGATAAAATAACAGCTATGCAAAATGTGAATGTACTATTATTTTGTTTTCTTAAAAGTAAATAGCCTTTAATTAGGGCATATTGCCAAATAATAAATGCGGCTAACATAATCGCTTGCTTCGGTTTATCTGAGAAGATAATAGCAATCATGACTAATGTTAATACTGCATTATATTTACGCAACATTTTACCTTTTAATCCAGCTATGATAGTAGGTATTAATAAAATGCCCACTATAGCGAAAAAATAAAATGATCCATATGCGGTCATGCTGTAACCTCACTCAATAATTTTTTGCGATCTACCTTTCCATTTGGTGTCATTGGAATAGAAGATTGATACATGAATTTACGTGGAATCATGTAGTTTGGTAATCGCTCATTGAGTTCTTTTTTGATTGCAGATGTTAATTTGAATTCTTTTTCAAATGAATGTTCTCCAGGAACAACAACCGCTAATAAATAATCGTATTTTTCACCTTTTTTAATTGGAACGATAACTGCACCTTCTACGTAAGAACACGCACGAAGGTGATGCTCAATTTCTTCTAATTCCATTCGATAACCATGCAGCTTAATTTGGAAATCAAGACGACCATTATAGAATAGAAGACCATTTTCAACATAGCCAGCATCGCCTGTTTTATAGGCGCGCTCACCGTCAATCATAGTAAATGCTTTTTCTGTTAATTCAGGGCTTCCTAAATATCCAACGCTTACGCTTGGACCGACAATTACGATTTCACCTTTTTCACCATCAGGTGCAATCGTTCCATCTTCTTTCATAATAAGAAGGCGGCAGTCTGATTTACAGTAGCCAACTGGAAGTGATTTGTATTGATCAAGCACTTCTTCTGTAACGTGAATACCTGTTACAGCGACAGTAGCTTCTGTTGGACCGTAAGTATTCATAATTGTTGCTTTTGGGAAACGCTCAATTAATTTTCTAGCCACTTCATTTGGTAACACTTCACCGCAGAATAAGAATGTTTTCATGTTCGGTAGCATACTCTCAGAGAAAGATGCTTCCATTAAACACATTTCAGCGAAAGAAGGTGTGGAAGTCCATACTTGAATATCCGATTGCTCTAAAGAAGCAAACAAGTCTTTTGGACGCGCAATCATATCTTTATCGATTGCCCAAAGTGTACCACCTGTTACTAATGATGGGTAAATATCCATTACAGATAAATCGAATGAGAAAGGTGCTTGATTTAAGAATACTTGCCCTGTTTGTAAGTTGAAATCTTCTACAGCCCATTTTGTAAAGCTAACAAGGCAGTTATAAGTAATCTGAACCCCTTTCGGATTACCTGTGCTTCCTGATGTGTAAATAATGTAGAAGTTCTCATCACCTTTTACCGCATGTTCAGGATTTGGAGTGTTCCCTTTATGAGTAAAGAAAATATCTTTTAAGTTGTCTTCACTTACGATGCGAACTGGTAAATCAGTTACAGTTACTGCTGTTGCCGATAAAAGTAATTTCGCACCAGAATTTTCAGCAATACGTTGTACACGATCAGCTGGGATAGATAAATCTACAGGGATGTAAGCATGTCCAGCTTTTACACATCCTAAAAAGTTAATAATCATTTCAGGTTGCATATGGCCATACACCATAATTGGTGAACGATCGTCTGGATACTCAGAAGAAATCCAATGTGCTAACGCATCAGAATCTTCCTTTAATTGTTTGTACGTAATTTTCGCATCTCGCCAAACAAAAGCGGTTTGATCAGGCGTTTCTGCAGCCCACTTTTCAATTTGTTCTAATAACTTCATAACGTTCCCACCCTAGAATTCATTGTAAATAAATGTACTTGTGTTTGTATCATGGAATCCATACAACCAAAGTAATGCAAATAAAATTGCAAGATAATAAACCGTCTTTGCAACCCATTGTGTGAGTGGTCGAGACCATATCTCTTTTAATCTTTCCATGTCTTTCCCTCTCTTAATGAAATAATAGCTCTTTGTAGGTATCATGTCCTACATTATTGTGAAAAAAACAAAATCCCACATTTTAGGTAAAAATAAGTCAAAAGGCTCTTTTTTGATATTAGCACTAAATACTAAAAAAGAAAATCCCTAACTTAGCAATTATATTACATTCAGCATGAATTTGTAATGGGTTTGACATGTAAATAGAAAGGAGATTGTGTGAATACATAAAAGTGGACTATAAGAATACGTAAAAATACAGTATTTGTTTTTATTAATCATTCAAGATGGAGTAAACTTTTAAATTTCTAGTTATTTTGAAAAGGAGGAAATTATCATGAATAGAGTGTGGAAGAATCTAATTTCGGAAGAAAATATCGTGAAATGGAGAAGGCACTTCCATAAGTATCCGGAATTATCATTTCATGAAAAAGAAACTTCGCAATTTATATATGATACATTATGCTCATTTTCTTCTTTTGAAGTAACGAGACCGACGAAGTATAGTGTACTAGCAATTAAAAGAGGTGTGAAGCAAGGGAAAGTAATTGCGATTCGAGCTGATATAGATGCTTTGCCAATTCAAGAGGAGACAAGTAAATCTTATACATCTGTGAATAAAGGAATGATGCATGCATGTGGGCACGATGCTCACGCAGCTATTTTATTAAGCACAGCAGAGGTGCTATCAAATATAAAGGAAGATTTTGCAGGTGAGATTCGTCTATTCTTTCAGCACGCAGAAGAGGTGTATCCCGGTGGGGGACAAGAAATGGTTGAGGCAGGTGTAATGGACGGTGTTGATTATGTAATAGGTTTACATGTTATGTCTGGATTAGAAAGCGGAAAGATAGGAATTGCGTATGGGCCGATGATGGCGGCACCAGACGTATTTACAGTTGAAATTCAAGGCAAAGGAGGACATGCGGCGCGGCCAGAAGAAACGATAGACCCTATTGCTATCGGAGCACAGATTATTACAAATTTACAACATATCGTATCAAGAAATACGAGTGCTTTTATGCAAAGGGTTATTTCAGTTACACAATTTCATGGGGGAACGGCTGACAATATTATTCCTAGTACAGCAACTTTAATGGGAACCGTTCGTTCATTTAATCAAGCATTGAGGGGGGAAGCAGAAGGGAAAATCGAGAAAATTGTGAAAGGAATTACAGAAGCACATGGAGGATCGTATACATATACGTATCGATATGGATATGATCCGGTTATTAATGATGAATATATTACGAAAATAGTAGAAGAAAGTGCACTACATTTGTTTGGGAATGAGCGTGTTGTGAAGCTTGAACCTTCTATGGGTGGGGAAGATTTTTCAGCATATTTAAGAAAAGCACCCGGTTGTTTCATTAAATTAGGAACAGGTAATGAAAATATATATACTTGTTATCCACATCATCATCCGAAATTTGACGTGGATGAATCAGCATTAATTTGTGGAGTGGAGCTATTTTTAGAGACGACTATAAGATTACTAAAATCATAGAAAAACAAAAAAAGGCAACTGCACTCTATTGCAGTTGCTTTTATTTCTTTCCGTCAGAGAGGGCTGAGAAAGAACTATGCTCATTCATAGTATATGAATAGCTAACGGACAAGCTTGTACATTTTAATCATTTTTTTAAAAATAGTTGTTGACATTGATAATCAATGTCAATTAATCTAAATGTAGTTGAAATTGATAATTATTATCAATGGGATGGATGCGACATGTTAATGAGAAAAAATTTTCACCTTCTGCGGAGGGGATTAAAAGATAAAAATAAAGATGTTGATCAGCATATGGAATGGCAAAGAAATGTAATTCGGTCTGAATATGTAGATGAGAAGAAGAGCATTCAAACAGAAAAAGAGATACAAAGTAAAGGGAGAGGTTCAGTTGAGTAAGTTAGTAATGATTTTTGCAAGTATGAGTGGAAATACAGAGGAAATGGCTGACCATATTGCCGGCGTAATTCGTGAAACAGAAAATGAAATTGAAGTTATTGATATTATGGATTCACCAGAAGCTTCTATATTAGAACAGTATGATGGAATTATTTTAGGTGCATACACTTGGGGAGATGGTGATCTTCCTGATGATTTCTTAGATTTTTATGATGCAATGGATTCTATTGATTTAACTGGGAAAAAAGCAGCAGTATTCGGATCGTGTGATTCGGCTTATCCGAAATACGGAGTGGCAGTTGACATTTTAATAGAAAAGCTACAAGAGCGCGGGGCAGCAGTTGTGTTAGAAGGACTAAAAGTAGAATTAACGCCAGAAGATGAAGATGTAGAAAAATGTTTACAGTTTGGAGCTGAATTTGTAAAACACCTTTCTTAATGGCAGAAGGGAGATGAAGAGCAAGTGCATGAGAAAATCTCAATCAAAACGATGACAGATTATCATTTGTATGATTTTATGCGTTGTCCGCATAAATTTTATTTTCGTCATATAAAAAGAAGAGAACCTTCTTCATTTGAATGGCAACAAATAGCACAAATGATTGTCAATCAAATTATTAACGAGTATTACACGCTACCTGCGGGTCAACAAACGAAAATTGTACTTTTAATATTAATAGAAAAGTATTGGAAAAAAGTAAGGATTAATATGTTTGCTTCGAAGACGGATTACTATATTGTATTAGCGAAGCTAACGGATCACTTATTACAGTTTGTTGAAAAGGATGATAGTCAGACACCACCATTGTTTTTATACGAGAAGTTTCAAACATATATGGAAGAGTTAGGTGTCCACATGTCATTGACATTTGAAGTTGGTGAGTGGAGTGCTGAGTCGTTTGTAATTAAAAAGTATGTTGTCGATGCAGATGAGGAAATGCTTGCTCTTTGTCAGAAGCTAATGACAGTATTCAGTTATAAAGCTTTCGGCGTTCTTCCAGGAAAAATTGAAGTTATTAATTTAATAGAAGGAACTAAGTATGAGTACATTCCGAAACAGGAAGATATTATATCTGGAATGGCTGATTTATCTAGAATGAAAGAAATGTTGCAACAACCGGAGCATTATACAGAGCGTCATTTTCGTTCTGAGTGTATAAGTTGTGCGTTTCGTAGTGAATGTCAAGGGGAAGAAGTAAAGAAAGAAGCGAAACAGAAGAAAAATATAGTTCATTAAAGGATGCAACTTTGCATCCTTTTTTGTTATTGACATGAAAAGCTTTTCATCATTTACGGTATATTTGTAGCAGACTTTAATAAAGTGAAACTTTAATCAGTGGGGGGGTTGTCCATCACCCACTGATTATCAGTCCTCACTAATCGGGCTACCCACAAATAGCGGGATAAAGGGAGGAATAATCAATGAAAGATGAAACAAAAGTATTTCAATGGTTAAAAGAACAAAATGCTCCTTTTGAAATTCAACTGCAAATTTTACAGGCATTTCAATTGTATAAAGTTATTGTTGAAATGGATAAAAAGTTAATGATGTATGAGGAGAGAGTATATAGGGAGAGAATGTAATCTCATCCCTGTAATATCGTTTTTAGCTGTTCTGTACCTGTAATGAATTCGAGTTCATTCTCTGACTCAAAGTTATAAATAATATTATGTAGTAAAGGACTGTATTGATAAAAGATAGTAATGCGATGAATGAGTAATGGGTCATGATGAGAAATAAGTGTACTGTACTGTTCATATACAGATGTAGTAAACTCATGTCCGAAATCATAATATAGTCCTGCAAAATCAAAAGCAGGATCGCCAATTTGCGCATCACCAAAATCGATAACACCTGAAATGCTTTTGTTCTGCTTGTTAAATAAAATGTGATGATGTGTAAAATCAGCGTGAATGATTGTGTTTTGAAAAGTGGACGTATCTAAACATGCAAAGAAATTTTCAAATAAGCGATTTAAGGCTAGTTTCTGTAATGAAGTAAGGTTAGTAGTGAGATATTGGTTTAATTTTGTTTGTAGCTCTTTCCAGTAGGTACATGTTTTTTCAATAGAGAAACATAGCGTTGTAACTTGGTGTGAAGGAATACTATGTAGTACCGCAAGGAAAGTAGCTAATTGTGTAATAATTGCTTGAAGCTCCGTATCCTCCAGTTTGGCAACGGTTTCTGTTTTTAATGGTTCACCATGAATGAGAGTATAGTAACTACAAAGAGGAACCTCATCAGATTCATTTTTATAAATTAGCTGATATTGTGGAACTTCGATTTCTTGTAGTGATTGAGTGAGAATTGTGCATAGTTCTTTTTCTAGTGGAATTCGCATTGCATATTCCTGTTTTCGCGGGAAACGAAACAGTAGCTCATCATTTACTATAACTGCTACATTATCCCATCCTTCTTCATTTTGTTTATATGAATGTATAGAAAGATTAGGCAAAGCTTCTTTTATATAATGTTTGTAAGAGTCCATAATTGTTCCTCGTTTCTGAGTTAAGTTATTCTAATTTATGATATCAGAATTTTCTTTCTATATGTTAAAATATAGCTATCATTATGAAGAAGGGCGGGAGTATTACGAAAAAAAGACTGTTAATCATTTCTCTATGTATCGCTTTTGTATTGTTTTGGTCATATAAAGAGGAGGTTTTTGCTACCTTTAAACCGATTGATCAGTACGAATTAAATAAGGAGTTAAAGAACAAAAGTATAGAAAATTTAACTCATAATGAAATGAAAAAGGTAGGAGAGTATTTTGTGACCGAGCAACTATCAGTATTTGAGTTTACTAATAAAGAAGATGTGAAACGAAAAGGTGAAGAAATATTTTTAAATAGAGGGTATGAACAATTAATGGGAAATTATGATCCAAATCGTTTTCAAGATTTAGAGTATAAATTTACAAACGAGGAGATACGTGAAGAGACAGATGAGAGTTTTCTCTATCAAGCTGTAGCGTACGTTGTGGGTACTGAAAATGGTAAGAGAAGCGAAATGAAATTGAATTATGAAGTGAAAATTGTAAAGGTTGATAATATATTTATGGTGCTAGAACAAAAGCAGCGCATACAATAAAGGAAATTCATTGCTCAATAGAACATTTGGGGATGTACTACTTAATGCGGAATAAAAAAGCCCTCAAGGAATCAAGGGCCTTTAAAGATTTTCATTTTGTTGACCAAGTTCTTTTTGAGCAATATATAAATTTCCTTGCTCGACTTGTTTAAGGGTATGAACAGAATCTCCTGCATATTCTTTTTGTGCTTTAACAGTTCTTTTTGAACGATTGGAATCTTGTTTCTTCATATAATAAGCCACCTTTCATCAAAAATAAACGAAAATGATAAGTATGAGTAATACAGCAGCGAAAATGGTAATGCCCATTAAAAACGAAGTGTTTTTATATTTAGGTGGCTTATGTACATCTTGCCGATACCCAGGTGAAATTTCAGGGGCAAATTCTTCATCGAATGATTGCTTTTTTTCTTTTTCGTCCATATGTATCCACCTTTCTTTCTCATTATCGTATACGTTACAAGAAAAAATATGCATAAAGAAAACAGCCGCTTTATTATTAGCGGCTGTTTTGTGTTATATATTTTCGTTGTACTTGAAAAAGACGGATAAGTAGGAAGGCAGCGCCAAATGCTAGACCGATAATAAGACCGATCCAATAGCCTTTCGCGGCCCATTCTGTATACGTTGCTAATATGTAACCTAGTGGTAGACCAATTATCCAATAAGCAATTAAAGTCATAATTAGAGCAACATTTACATCTTTATAACCACGCAAAGCTCCTTGTACAGGGGTTGCAATTGCATCTGAAATTTGAAATAAAATTGCAAAGATAAGAAATTCTTTTGCTAAATGATGAACTTTTGCATCTGTCGTATAAATAGAAGCAATTTGATCATCAAAAAAGTAGAGAAGAATCGAATATAATAAAGCAAAGGCAAGGGCTAATCCAATTCCAATCAGTCCGTATTGTTTTGCATTATTGTAACGTTTTGCTCCAACTTCGAATCCAACCGCAATAGTCATTGCCATTGCTAAACTTAGCGGAGTCATATATAACAAGGAAGCAAAGTTCATAGCTGCTTGGTGAGCTGCAATAGTTGTCGTACTAAAATTACTCATCATGAGCGTTACCGCAGCGAAAATACTTGTTTCAAAAAAGATAGCAAATCCGATAGGGACGCCAAGTTTTAAGAATGCTGTCCAACTCGAAAGAGAAGGTCGGTATAATTGTTTGAAAATGTTGAAAGAGGCAAAAGGCTCTTTCGTCTGAATAATAATGACTGTAATAATTAAAATGCACCAATATGTTGCAGTGGAAGCAATTGCTGCTCCGACACCACCAAGCTTTGGGAAACCGAAGTTACCAAAAATTAATAGGTAATTCAATATTACGTTAATTGGTAATGATAGTAATGTAATAATCATCGTTGTTCGAGTTTTTCCTAATGCATCAATAAATCCACGTAAAACAGTGTAAGTGAATAAAGGTATAATTCCTATTGCGATAATACTTAAAAATTGCGCTGCAATACGTTCCACAGGTTCTTCTAAGCGCATGCCATTTAAAATAGGTGAAACGACGAAGAAACCGATGAGGATAACAACGAAGCTAGCACAAATTGCTAAATAAACTGCTTGTATGACAACGTGGGGAACGTCCTCTTTTTTCTTGGATCCAACGAGCTGTGCAACAATGGGAGTAGTAGCCATTAAAATTCCTGTTAACCCCGTACTAACTGGAATCCATATACTTGTTCCAATTGCAACACCTGCTAAATCAGTTGGACTTGCATGTCCTGACATTGTTGTATCAAAAAAACTCATCGCAAATAATGACATTTGCGTTACGAAAATCGGAAAAAATAGTAATACAAATTGCTTTAACTTTTGTGAGAATGAAGTAGTTTCTTTCATAAAATCCCCTTTCCGTATAAAAAAACAAACTCTTACTATCATACAATTTAATCAAAGATTAGAAAAGAAATACGCGCCTACAACATATGAAGCCAATAAAAAAAGGATGCACTTTGAAAAGGGATAAGGTATTATGATAAGGTGTGAAAAAATTACATATTATTTGTTATTAAGGAGGCACTACTTGTGGCTGATTGGTTAATTGGTTTAATCATGGGTGCTGTTGAAGGGTTAACAGAGTTTCTACCAGTATCATCAACAGGACATATGATTTTAACAGGACATTTAATTGGATTTAACGATGAGAGAGCGAAAGTTTTTGAAGTTGTTATCCAATTGGGATCGATTTTAGCAGTTGTTGTTATATTTTGGAAGCGTCTATGGTCGTTAGTTGGAATAGGTAAAGTAACAGACGGACCATCGTTAAATTTATTACATATTATTATCGGGATGATTCCTGCCGGGGTACTTGGCGTATTATTCCATAGCACTATTAAAGAGGTTTTATTTGGTCCAGGACCAGTTGTTATTAGCTTAGTAGCCGGTGGTATTTTAATGATTGTTGCTGAGAAGTTTTCGAAACCAAGTACAGCAAGAACGTTAGATGAAATCACATATAAACAGGCATTTACAATTGGAATGTTCCAATGTTTAGCTCTTTGGCCAGGATTTTCTCGTTCTGGTTCTACAATAAGTGGTGGTTTATTAGCTCGCGTGTCGCATACAGCGGCAGCTGAATATACGTTCATTTTAGCGGTACCGATGATGGTAGCTGCAAGTGGCTTAGATTTAATTAAAAGCTGGGATGTATTAAGCTCAGCAGATATAACGCTATTTGTAACAGGATTTGTAACTGCATTCGTTGTTGCGATGCTTGCAATTGTTTCATTCTTGAAATTATTATCTCGTGTAAAACTAACACCGTTCGCTTATTATCGTTTCATTTTAGCTGCGGTATTCTATTTCTTCATTATGTAAGAATAAATTATCGGTAATCCCCTATAGAATAGACACTTGAAAAAAGTCTATTCTATAGGGGATTTCTTTTATAGGAGGAGAAAATAAAATTTTCGCTCTCATTTACTTGTATTTCACTATGTAAAATATGACATAATGATTTTATTAGTTAAACCAATCGGGCTTTTACGGGCAGCCCGCCCCCCACCTAACTTCTTTGCTTACGCTGAATTTTGAGGTGGGGGTCTTACTGCCCGGCAAATAGCGGGATAAATAAAATTTATAGGGTATTTGAGAGGAGCAGTTTAGTGAGTTTTGCAATAGAAATAGTAATTCCAGCACCAATTGATGTCGTTTTTGATTATGTAAATAATGATGAGAAGATATTGGAATGGAGTACCTTTATGGTAGAAAACAGGTATCCTCCAAATGTAGATATAAACAATCCTCGTGAAGGGGATAAATATATATCTGTGCAAAAGATGGGTAAGAAAATATATGAGTTTGAGGCAGAAATTTTAGAGTGTGAAGCACCTTATATCGTATCAATTGGATGTGAAATGAAGCAAGGCTATACAGTCGCAACTTATATGTTAGAAGAGGATGAAGAAGGCACATCACTTACTTTAATTATAGAATTTGAACCGAATAATTTTTTATATAAGATTATGTATAAGTTGACTGGGTGGATGACTCGTGGAGTCTATATGGGGGAGATAGAGCGTCTAGCAGAGTGCGTAGATGCCGCATATTCTCAGAAAAAAGGATTATAATTTTGTAAAATAAAAAACCTGCCGAGCTCGGCAGGTTTTTTATTTTACTACTTTTTCCATCATGTTTTCCATTACATGTTCCCAAAGAGAAGTATCATCAGCTAATGTAGCACGGAAATTAGCATACATTTCTTTTTGTTTTTCTTCGAATGTTGGATCTTCTTTTTCAGGTAATGTAGCGCGCATTGAAGTTACTAATTCTTGTACTTTTGGAGCGCGTGGTCCCCAAACAGCTTGTTCATTTCCGTCTTTATCAATGAAAATAAAGATTGGAATCGCACGTGCTGTTCCATTTGTTAAATATTGATCCATTAATTCTAAGTTTTCATCGCGAATTAATAAACTCATATCAATATTTGCAACTTCAGAAATGCGTTTCATAACAGGTACGCATAAAAGAGCATCGCCACACCAATCAGCAGTTAATACGATAACACGCCAGCCATCATTTTGACGTTCTTCTAATACAGGAAGTAATTCATTTGGAATTAAAAAGTTATTGTAAATGTGTAGTAGTTCGTATTGGTTTACTTTCATTTCATTCACATATGTATCAAAGGACATACCTTTATCAGCCCATTGTTGTAAGTTCATAATTAACACCTCTTTAGTAAGATTTGCTTTCATTGTACCAATTTTTATATAGAAAAGCTTGTATTCTTACTCTTTCTTGTCACTTAATAATTTATTTAATAGAAAAAAGAATAGTACGACACATAATTCAGTTAAGTTAGACATTTGTACGCTTTCTATCCAATCATCAGCAGTATGAATGACGAACCAATCTAGTGTAATTTCAATGAATGAGAAAAGAGTGATAGAAATCAAATTTGGCATGTTTTGAGTCAATGGATATAGCAGCGCTTTGAAGAAACTGAAAATAAATAATGTAATACTATCTAAGAAAGTGATTAATAAAAAAAGAGAAGTAAAGTAGTACGTGAACTATACGCTATACCTGTAATTTGAAAGATTCCTACATATACAAAAAATATAAATGCAAAAACTATAATGAGAAAAAGAGCAATAATACTAATGATAATTGTTTTATCTTTTAGGCTGAGATTTGAGAACCTCTCCTTCTCATGCATTAAAATACCCCCTTTTTCTGAAAGGTGACTTCGTTTTATCATGAAATATATATTAAAAAACTACGAATTATGGGAAAATAAGGTGACAAAAAGTAAGATTTCATGTAAAATTATTAATAAGGTTTTTATTTAACTAAATGAAATAAAAGGAGCTGTCAAAGTTGTCTCAAAATCGAGAGCAATTAATGGAAGAACTATCGACAAATGTGTTTGCTATGTTTCGCACGTTGCGTAATGATATTGGAAAAATATTCGGTGGTTACATACCGTGGAATGAATTCATCGTTCTGAGAATATTAAATCGTACGAATAAAGAAATGGTATCGCGTGTAGCAAATGAATTAAATGTGTCGAATAGTCATATTACAGCTGTTACAGAAAAATTAATTAATAAAGGTTTTGTAACTCGTTCACGTTCTACATCAGATCGCCGAGTTGTGTATTTAGAGATTACAGAACAAGGGAAAGATTTAGTTTCGAAAATGGAAGATGCGAAAAAACAATATTTACAAGAAAGATTCTCTGCACTTTCAGAAGATGAAATGAATGTAATGATTTCAATTTCCCAAAAACTTATTTAAGTGATTATAAACAAGAAAACGCTTACGTGATGAAATAGAAGATCTTCCTTATATATGGGAGATCTTCTTTCGTGTGTAATAGATGTTAATAAATAAAATGTGTATGAAAAAAGATAGAGCGCCATACTACTAATACAAGGAAGGAGGGAGAAGTATGACGAATCGTAACGGTAGTAAAGGGAGCGGTAATCAAGGGTCACCAAAGTCCGGCCAATTTAATCAGGAATTTAGCACTGAATTTGAAACTGGTAATGATAATAAAGGAAAAGAATATCGTTCTAAAAAAGGGAGTAAATCAAAAAAGGAGTGAAATAATTCACTCCTTTTTTGATTTAAGATGCTGCCGATTGATCCGTATTATATTTTTCTTCTGATTTTGCGACAATCATTGCGCAAATTGCATCGCCAGAAATGTTTACAGCTGTTCTAGACATATCTAGAATACGGTCAATACCGATAATTAAAGCGATGCCTTCTACTGGTAGATTTACTTGATTTAAAACCATTGTAAGCATTACAAGTCCAACACCAGGTACACCAGCAGTACCGATACTAGCTAGTACAGCAGTTAATACAACCATAGCTAATTGGGGTAATGTAAGTTCAACACCGTATACTTGAGCGATAAATACAGTGGCTACCCCTTGCATAATGGCAGTACCATCCATATTAATAGTTGCCCCTAGTGGTTGTACAAATGAGCTTATCGCTTTTGGAACGCCAAGTTTATCTTGTGCTGTTTTCATTGCAAATGGAAGCGATGCATTAGAGCTAGATGTACTAAATCCAATTGCCATTACTGGTCCGAAATGTTTAAAGAAACGAACAATACTTTCTTTTGCTAATACCTTTAATAAGCCGCCATATACAAAGACCCCGTGAATAATGAGTACTAACATAACGACAATCATATACTTGAACATCGCAGCGACGCCTGTAAGACCCATTTTACCAACGGATGAAGCGAGCAAACCGAATGTTCCAATTGGGGCTAATTTCATAACGATATTAACAAGATACATCATTAATTCGTTGCCCTGTTCAAGTAATGAATGGATACCTTGAACTCGTTTTCCTAAAATAGCTATACCGAGTCCAATCAATACGGCAAAGGCAATGATTTGTAACATGTTTCCGTCAGCCATCGCTTTTGCTGGGTTATCTGGTACGATATTTAGCAATGTGTCGACGAAAGATGTTTCAGTTTTTGCACCTTCATACTTAAGACCTTCTGTTTTAAAATTACCGCCAGCTCCTGGTTTTATAATAAGTGCAAATGTAACCGCTATAGAGATGGCAACCGCAGTTGTTACGAGGAAGAATGAAATTGATTTTAAACCGATTCTTCCAAGTTGTTTCGGATCTCCAAGACCGGCAGCACCAAGTACGATAGAAATGAACACAACGGGAACAACTAGCATTTTAATAAGTCGAATAAACAATTGACCAATTGGGTTGAACACATATTGATTTAGTGGCTCAAAGATAGATGGAGCAGCTAAATTTAGAGTGAGTCCAACAACTAGACCTAGAAATAATGCGATTAAGATTGCTTTTGTTTGTTTCAATAAAATCCCCCTTTTGTTTTTGCGAAATTTCTTTCTAAAGTAATTATACCGAAAAAATACTTAATTTTACAATGTTTTCTGAATTTTTTGTTTAATTGTAGATAGACTTATTTTGTGTTTGGAAAATAAAATAGACCATCACATAGGATGGTCAAGGGAAGGGGACAATTTATGTCAATTTAATTAGGGATGGAAGTTGCTTTAAGACACTGGGGAATGTCTTATAAATTAGGGAGGAACAACTTCGATGCATATACTATAAAAGGTAGATGTGACCTCTGTGTGAACATAGGGTGAAAGAGAGAGGGAGTTTTAAATAAAAGATAGAAAGACAAAAAAATAAGACCATCATTTATAAGATGGTCAAGGAAGGGGACAATTTATGTCAATTTAATTAGGGATGGAAGCTGTTCAAAGACACTGGGGAATGTCTTATAAATTAGGGAGGAACAACTTCGATACATATACTATAAAAGGTAGATGTGACCTCTGTGTGAACATAGGGTGAAAGAGAGAGGGAGTTTTAAATAAAATGAAAATTTAATGAGTGTTTTTTGTTCATCCCCTGTTAATTATTAGCCTTAACCAATCGGGCGTTTATTGCCCACAAATAGCGGAATAAAAGATAGAGCAAACAAAAAATAAGACCATCACATATAAGATGGTCAAGGAAGGGGACAATTTATGTTAATTTAATTAGGGATGGAAGCTATTCAAAGACACTGGGGAATATCTTATAAATTAGGGAGGAACAGCTTCGATACATATACTATAAAAGGTGGATGTGATCTCTGCGTGAACATAGAGTGAAAGATATGGGGATTTGAAAAATAGTACATATGAAATTGTTATTGCTAGCAATATTGAGCTAGGATATAGTTTTCCAGCATAAAACGAAAAAGGAATCTGAATATAAATAAAAGTTGTAATCTATAAAAAAAAGGATTATGCTCAACTATATTATGAGAATATAAGGTTTGTCCCAGTTATTTAAGGGCTTTTAAAAAGCTTTTTATTTATGAGGGGAAAGCTTCACTTTAATAAGGGAGTTAGTGATATGGACATAACAAAAAAACAAGGACTTTATAATCGTCTTATACGATTAAACCCACCACAAATATTAGCATTAGGTTTTTTCTGCTTAATTGTGGTTGGCGGTTTGTTATTAAAATTACCATTCGCAACGAAAGTACATATTAGTTGGGTAGATGCTTTCTTTACAGCAACGTCAGCAGCGACCGTAACTGGTTTAGGAGTAGTGGATACAGCAAGTACATTTACGATGTTTGGCGAAATTGTTATTATGTTTTTAATTCAAACAGGTGGTCTAGGTCTTATGACAATTGCCATTTTAATTGTTTGGGTACTAGGTAAAAAAATCGGATTACGTCATCGTTTGTTAATTGGAGAAGCATTTAATCAAACAAATATAGGTGGTCTTGTAAAATTAGTAAAGCGTGTCTTTATATTTTCGATTTGTATTGAACTTATTGGGGTCATCTTTTTATCGTTTCGCTTTATTCCAGAGTTTGGTTTTGGAAAAGGTTTATACTATAGTATTTTTCATGTAATTGCATCTTATAATAATGCAGGCTTTGCTTTATGGCCAGATAATTTAACAAGATATGTAGGGGATCCCATTATTAATATTGGGATTTGCTCTTTAATTGTAATAGGGGGACTCGGTTTTACCGTATTAATTGATATGTGGTATAGCCGTAGTTTTCGAAAATTATCGCTTCATTCGAAAATCATGATTATTGGAACAGTAGTGCTAAATGTTATAGCGATGATTGTTATTTTTGTATTGGAATATAATAATGTGAAGACGTTAGGGAATTTACCTTTAAATGAAAAGTTATGGGCTTCTTTCTTCCAAGGTATAACTCCTCGTACTGCTGGATTTAATACAGTTGACTACGGGGGAATGGAAGAATCATCTATATTATTTACGATGATTTTGATGTTTATTGGTGCAGGAAGTGTATCGACAGGTGGAGGAATTAAATTAACGACGTTTGTTATCTTAATTACATCTGTCCTTTCTTTCTTTAGAAAAAAAGAGGAAATCGTATTATTTCAGCGTACGATAAAAATGTCAACAGTAACGAGAGCATTAGCCATTGCTGTTGCCAGTCAAATACTTATTTTTGCAGCGGTATTTATATTAATGCTGACAGAAAACTTCAGCTTTATTCAATTATTATTTGAGACGATATCAGCGTTTGGCACAGTCGGATTAACGATGGGAATTACTGCAAAGCTATCGGCATTCGGAAAATGTATTATTATGTTTGTTATGTTTTGCGGATTGATTGGACCATTAACACTTGTGTTCTCTTTAGCGCGACCAGCAAAACAAAAAATAAAATATCCATCGGAAGATGTGTTTACAGGATAAGGTATCCCACGTTAAGCGAGATACCTTTTTCTTTTTTAGAACAGAGAGAACAGTAAACCAATTAGTGCTACTCGGAATAAAATTGCAATAAGTGCAGCAATCCCACCAACAACTGCAGCGATACCCCCAGTTACAGTAGCTCCGCGGTTATAAGCGTAAATACCGAGTAAAACAGAAACAAGACCAAATAGTGTTGGGAATGTAAATAGTGATAAGATAGATAGCGCAAGAGCAATAAAACCAGCAGTTGATCCAGCAGCGGAAGATTTTACAGCATCTTTATCGTCTTTATCATCGTAATTATAATCAATGCGTTGTGGTGCAACTTCAGCGGCGTACTCTTCCTTATAATCACTATCTATTCTATCTCTTCTTTTATAATCATCAAATTTCTCAGTCAAAGTCATGACTCCTTTCATAACAAGGTTCAATAGTAGTATGTATCTCTTTTTCTTTTTTATCCCGCATTAACGGGTAGTAAGACCCCATCTCAAAATTCAGCGAAAGCAAAAAAAGTTAGGTGGGGATTGGGCTGCCCGTAAAAGCCCGATTGGTTAGGGCTAATAATCAGTGGGAGATAAACACCCCCCCACTGATTAAAGTTTCACTATACCGGAGCATGTACAGGGAGTAGTATCTTTTAAAAGGAGGAAAATGTTTTCTTGAAATAGGAAAAGTTAGTATGACTTCCTCTATTTTGGAAAGTATAAAAAGGAATAATGAGGAAAGGGTGCAATACATAATGGAACATCCAATTGAAAATTTAATGAAAACGGCAATGACAAATTTAAAAGAGATGGTAGATGTAAATACGATTGTTGGGAGTCCGGTTTCAACAGCTGACGGAAATGTAGTATTAACAGTATCTCAAGTGGCTTTTGGTTTTGGAGCTGGTGGAAGTGATTTTAAAGGGGATTTCATTACTGAAAAACATAACGGTGGGCAAAATCAGCATAAAGAGAACAAGCAAGGGCATCCATTTGGAGGAGGAAGCGGGGCTGGGGTTTCCATTAGTCCAGTGGCTTTTTTAGTAGTTGGTTCTAATGGGGTGCAAGTATTACATCTCAACAGTAGTACACATTTAATTGAAAAGGCTTTAAATACTGTACCAAGCACTGTAGATAAATTTGTAAATGGTCGTCAAAAGTGAACTTGCATTTTTTAGGAATTATGATATATTAGAAAAAGTGCGCTTTAGGATGATCGGAATAATTGAAATGTAAATATATATGATGTATGGAATAAGGGAGAGGACTTTATGATTAATATTAAAAACTTAGTAGTTGGCTTATTTATGTTAGTAAGCGGCTTTGTTGTATATGTAATAAAAGAAAAAGCTCCATTCTAAAACAGACAAACCGTTACTGTCTGTTTTTAATTTGCAGAAAAATGTTGACAAGTTATTGTATTGGTGTTAAAATTTTAATTCGTGTCTCGGTTACAGCTAGTGTAGAGTAAATATTTCTTATGAATGCAATACGAAAAGTTTGCGAAAGATCGGGTAATTTTATCAACAACTTTTGTGAACAAACCCTATAAATTGTATTTGTAAGCTATATATGTATACTAGTGAATCAAGGAGCGGTCAGTGGAACCGTAATGATGAGAGAGAGGTAGGGCTTTCATCCAGTATATGTTACTTTCCCGTTAGGTGAATATAAAAAAGAGGACTCCTTTTAAAAGGAGTCCTCTTTCATTTTTTAAGTGCGACTTTCAACTTGTTGACAAATTTCATCCGTTGTTAAACCGTGAGCTGTAATGACTGATCCTTTAATTGATGCATCTGCAATGCCCATCATATTGGAATCTTGCCCAGTTACCACACAACAATCGCACCCTTGTGCATCCTGTTCTGAGTTAAGTGTAACAACTTCATGACCTTGTTGCTGAAGAGCTTGTTGAACGTCTGTTAATGAGTTTTCAACGCCAATTCTAGCCATAATTCTCACCTCCTACCATCTAATTGCTAGTATGCTCAAGTTCACTGCATATATTTATGAAAAGACGGTAGGAAGTAAATCTTTGTTTAGTCGTTATATACGCCAGTAAGCATTTGACTAACGAATTGGTCGTTTAATGTATCTTGTGCTGAAGAAGTATTTGAATGGATGTCAATTGAAGCAATAAAATGATTATGTTCTTTCGTATTTGGTTCTACCTCTACGTAATTATCGAATTTACAAAAACCTTTCGTATCCATTAGATCAAATAATTGCAGCATTTCTACTACCTCTTGTCTCGTTCCTTTAATTTGTACACACGCCATATTTATTTCCTCCTTTATTTTGACAAATTGTTTTTTAAAAATAGGATTATGATTACGAAATGAAAAATATGAATGTTATTTTTAGACAGCGCTATTTTTGTTATTTTCCCCCTTTTTCACCAAAAGTCGTTATATATTCCCGGATTTATAAAATCGGATGTCCGTTTATTGAATACAATAGATTCGTATCAATTGATGAAAATCCTTCTTTTAAACAAATATTTTTTTAGTGGAAATTGGCGGAAAAAATTTTTTGACTTTTTGTAAACGTTAACAATGTTGTTAAATCAATATAATTAAAGAAGTACGTACGATTAAAAATTATAAATTTTCTAAAAATTCACTTGATTTATTTAGAAAGGAGAGTAAACTAGGAAACAATAAAAAATTCATAGAACATAGGAGGCGCTTCTAGTGAATGAGCAATGGATTTTCTTAAATGGAGAATTTGTTCCAAAAGATGAAGCAAAAGTTTCAGTATATGATCATGGCTATTTATATGGCGATGGAGTATTTGAAGGAATTAGAGTTTATAGCGGTAATGTTTTCCGTTTGAGAGAGCATCTTGTCCGGTTGTATGAATCAGCAAAATCAATCCTTTTAGAAATTCCATATTCATTAGATGAAGTAACAAATATTGTTGTTGAGACAATTCAACAAAATAAATTATCTAATGGATACATTCGACTTGTTGTATCAAGAGGAGCAGGAAATCTTGGATTGGATCCCGATTCATGTAAGAAGCCGAATGTAGTAGTAATTGCAGAACAATTATCTTTATTCCCACAAGAATATTATGAGAAAGGGATTCCAGTTGTAACAGTTGCAACGCGCCGAAATCGTCCCGATGTTTTATCCCCTCAAGTAAAATCTTTAAATTACTTAAACAATATTTTAGTTCGTATTGAAGCGAAATTAGCTGGAGTACAAGAAGCACTTATGTTAAATGATCAGGGATATGTAGCTGAAGGATCAGGAGATAACGTGTTTATTGTTAAAGGAAATAAATTAATTACACCACCAAGTTCTGCTGGAGCGTTAGAAGGTATTACACGAAACGCCATTTTAGAAATTGGTGAAAAACTTGGATATGACGTAAGAGAAGAGTTATTTACAAGACATGATGTATATGTAGCTGATGAGGTGTTTTTAACAGGAACAGCTGCTGAAGTTATTGCTGTTACGACAGTAGATGGTAGAACGATTGGCTTAGGGCAAACAGGTCCACATACGAACAGTTTATTAGAAGAGTTTCGTAAGTTAGTTGTAGAAGATGGAGAGAAAATTTACGAAGAAAACAAAGTTGGATAACAACTTTTTTAACATAAGAAAGCGTTGATAGGGAGGAGTAGTTGATTGTGAAGCCTCACAGAGAGTCGGTGGTTGCTGAAAACCGATGGTTCACGTCGACGAACATCGCCCTTGAGTGCTAAGCTAAAGCATTTGTCTAGGCTTAGACGGTAGCTCCGTTATTAGCTAGATCCATTTATGGATCACTGAGGCAAGAGTATTCTTGCAAAGAAGGGTGGTACCGCGAAATCTTTCGTCCCTTCAGCACATAGCTGGAGTGTGGACGTAGGGTTTTTTTATTGTATAAAAGTTTGAAAAAGGGGGCTTATAAGAACAATGTCTTCAAAAACGGAAGAGAAACTGGCAACTGGTGCACAGCTATTGTTAGAAGCGCTAGAAAAGGAAGGCGTAGAAGTGATTTTCGGTTATCCGGGTGGTGCCGTTTTACCTCTCTATGATGCATTGTATGATTGTGAAATTCCACATATTTTAACAAGGCATGAGCAAGGGGCGATTCACGCTGCTGAAGGGTATGCCAGAATTACAGGGAATCCAGGGGTTGTAATTGCAACGAGTGGACCAGGTGCTACAAATGTAATTACGGGTCTAGCTGATGCGATGATTGATTCATTGCCACTTGTAGTATTTACAGGCCAAGTAGCAACAACGTTAATTGGGAGCGATGCTTTTCAAGAGGCAGATATTATGGGACTTACGATGCCAGTGACAAAACATAACTATCAAGTGCGAAAGGCCTCAGATTTACCTCGGATTATTAAAGAAGCATTTCATATTGCTAAAACAGGAAGACCAGGACCAGTCGTTATTGACCTTCCGAAAGATATGGTAGTCGAGAAAGGTGAGCGATGTAGCAATGTACAAATGGATTTACCAGGATATAACCCTAATTATGAACCGAATCTACTTCAAATAAACAAATTACTACAAGTAATTGAAACCGCAAAAAAACCGTTAATTTTAGCTGGAGCGGGTATATTGCACGCGAAAGCGTCGAAAGAATTGACAAGTTTTGCTCGTAAATATGAAATCCCTGTTGTGCATACATTACTTGGACTTGGTGGTTTTCCGCCAGATGATGAACTATTTCTAGGGATGGGGGGAATGCACGGTTCTTATACAGCCAATATGGCATTATATGAATGCGACTTACTCATTAATATAGGCGCGAGATTTGATGATCGTCTTACTGGAAATTTAGCTTTTTTTGCTAAAGGGGCGACTGTTGCACATATCGATATTGATCCAGCAGAAATCGGGAAAAATGTGCCAACAGAGATTCCTATTGTTGCAAGTGCTAAGCAGGCGTTAGAAGTATTGCTTCAATCAGAAGGAAAGAAAGAAAATCATCATGAATGGCTCTTTTTATTAAAGAGTAGAAAAGAAAAATATCCATTCTCTTATAAACGAAATTCTCAACGTATTAAACCTCAATATGCGATTGATATGCTATATGAAATTACGAAGGGAGAAGCGATTGTAACAACAGACGTTGGGCAACACCAAATGTGGGCAGCACAATATTATCCGCTGAAAAATCCAGATAAATGGGTAACTTCTGGCGGATTAGGAACGATGGGGTTCGGATTTCCAGCAGCAATCGGTGCGCAAATTGCAAAGCCTGAAGAATTAGTTATTGCAATTGTTGGTGATGCTGGGTTTCAAATGACTCTGCAAGAATTAAGTGTATTAAAAGAACACGCTTTACCTGTTAAAGTATTTATTTTAAATAATGAAGCTTTAGGAATGGTAAGACAATGGCAAGATGAATTTTACAACCAAAGATATTCGCACTCTTTATTGCCATGCCAACCAGATTTCGTCGCTCTTGCGAATGCATATGGCATAAAAGGTGTTCGTATTGACAATCCACTTCTTGCAAAGAAGCAAATCCAGCATGCGATTGAATTACAAGAGCCAGTCGTAATTGATTGTCGTGTACTTCAATCAGAGAAGGTTATGCCGATGGTTGCACCAGGAAAAGGTGTTCACCAAATGGAGGGAGTGGAAAAAGGGTGAAGAGAATTGTTACAGCGACAGTTCGAAATCAAAGTGGTGTGTTAAACCGAATTACAGGGGTTATGACACGAAGACATTTTAATATTGAAAGTATTTCAGTAGGTCATACGGAATCATCTGACATATCGCGGATGACGATTGTTGTACACGTTGAAAGTGAACAGCAAGTCGAGCAGTTAATTAAACAACTTCATAAGCAAATTGATGTTTTGAAAGTATCAGATATTACAGAAGAAGCGATGATTGCAAGAGAACTTGCACTTATTAAAGTAGCGACTTCAGTAGCAAGAGCTGAATTATACAGTTTAATTGAACCGTTTCGAGCCGCTGTAATAGATGTTGGGAAGGATTCCATAGTTGTGCAAGTAACAGGTACGCAGGAAAAAGTAGAAGCGTTAATTGAATTACTTCGTCCATACGGTTTGAAAGAAATTGCAAGAACAGGTGTAACAGCCTTTACGCGTAGTATGAAAAAACAAGATAAGCAAGTTATGTTAATCCAATAATCATTTAAATATAGGGGGAAATGAAAATGGCAAAAGTTTATTATGAGAAAGATGTAACAGTAAATGTATTAAAAGAAAAGAAAGTAGCAATCATCGGATATGGCTCGCAAGGTCATGCGCATGCGCAAAATTTACGTGATAACGGATTTGATGTAGTAGTAGGTTTAAGAAAGGGTAAGTCTTGGGATAAAGCGAATGAAGATGGGTTTTCTGTATATACAGTAGCAGAAGCAGCGGAAAAAGCTGATGTAGTAATGATTCTACTGCCTGATGAATTACAACCAGAAGTATATGAAGCTGAAATTGCACCAAATTTACAGGCTGGAAACTCTCTCGTGTTCGCACATGGATTTAATGTTCACTTTGATCAAGTAAAACCACCAGCTAATGTAGATGTATTTCTAGTAGCGCCAAAAGGACCGGGGCATCTCGTACGCCGTACGTTCGCCGAGGGAGGGGCTGTTCCTGCATTATTTGCAGTATATCAAGATGCAACAGGAGTTGCGACTGAAAAAGCACTTTCTTATGCTGACGGAATTGGAGCAACGAGAGCTGGTGTACTAGAAACGACGTTTAAAGAAGAAACAGAAACAGATTTATTTGGAGAGCAAGCTGTGCTTTGCGGCGGAGTGACTGCACTTGTAAAAGCAGGGTTTGAAACGTTAGTTGATGCGGGATATCAGCCTGAACTTGCATATTTTGAATGTTTACATGAACTGAAGCTAATCGTTGACCTTATGTACGAAGGTGGACTTGAAAATATGAGATATTCAGTTTCAGATACAGCGCAGTGGGGAGACTTCGTATCAGGACCACGCGTTGTTACTGAAGATACGAAGAAAGCGATGGGTACAGTGCTAGCAGAAATTCAAGATGGTACATTTGCAAGAGGTTGGATTGCAGAGCATAAAGCAGGAAGACCGAATTTCCATGCGACAAATGAGAAAGAGAATGAACATGAAATCGAAGTAGTTGGACGTAAATTACGTGAAATGATGCCTTTCGTACAGCAGCGAGTAAAGGTAGGGATTAAATAATATGAAGAAGATTTTGTTCATGGATACGACGCTACGTGATGGCGAACAATCACCAGGAGTGAATTTAAATGAACAAGAGAAATTACAAATTGCTAGACAATTAGAGAGGCTTGGTATTCATGTAATGGAAGCTGGATTCGCGGCAGCTTCCGAAGGAGACTTCCAATCGGTAAAGCGCATTGCGAATATAATTCAAAATGCTACGGTTATGAGTTTAGCTAGAGCGAAAGAAAGTGACATTCGAAGAGCATATGAAGCTGTGAAAGGTGCTGTATCTCCTCGTCTACACGTATTTCTAGCTACGAGTGATATTCATATGAAATATAAACTTTGTATGTCAAAAGAAGATGTGTTAAATAGTATTCATCGCTCGGTTACGCTCGGGAAATCATTATTTCCGACAGTACAATTTTCTGCAGAAGATGCGACAAGAACATCGAGAGCATTTTTAGCTGAAGCAGTAGAAATTGCGATTCGCGCAGGAGCGAATGTAATTAATATTCCGGATACAGTTGGATATACGAATCCGGAAGAGTATTATTCTCTTTTTAAATACTTACAAGAATCCGTTCCTTCATATGAAAAAGCAATTTTTTCTTGTCATTGTCACGATGATCTTGGGATGGCAGTAGCAAATTCGCTAGCCGCAGTTGAAGGGGGAGCACTGCAAGTAGAAGGAACGATTAATGGCATTGGAGAAAGAGCAGGGAATGCGGCGTTAGAAGAAGTCGCAGTTGCTCTTCATATTAGAAAAGATTTCTATAAAGCAGAGCCTTCGATGACTTTAAAAGAAATTAAGGCAACGAGTACATTGGTAAGCAGATTAACAGGTATGGTGGTGCCGAAAAATAAAGCGATTGTTGGAGCGAATGCATTCGCTCATGAATCAGGAATTCATCAAGATGGTGTATTAAAAGAAGTGACAACATATGAAATTATTGAACCAGCACTAGTAGGCGAATCTCAAAACCTATTTGTACTTGGAAAACATTCTGGGCGTCATGCGTTTACAGAAAAAATGAAAGAACTTGGCTATGAATTTACAAACGAAGAGCGGGATACAGTATTTGAAGCATTTAAAAAATTAGCTGATCGTAAAAAGGAAATTACTGAAGAAGATTTACGCGCACTTATGCTTGGTGAAGCAGCATTTGCAGCCCAGCAATATAACATTACGCAATTACAAGTACATTTCGTATCAAATAGTACACAATGCGCGACAGTTGTACTAAAAGATGAGGAAGGAAATGTATATGAAGATGCAGCTACTGGCTCTGGTAGTATTGAAGCGATTTATAATGCAATCCAAAGAATTTTAGGATTAGAATGTGCATTGGCGGATTATCGCATACAATCTATTACACAAGGTCAAGATGCACTTGCTCATGTTCATGTTGAATTAAAAGAAGGTAGTCACCAAATATCAGGTTTCGGAGTTGCGCAAGACGTATTGGAAGCGTCGGCGAGAGCTTATGTCCATGCAGCAGGGAAATTAAAATCTCTTATAGCGCTTGTGAAATAAATATTTGATAGGTGAGAGAAGCTTTCCTCACCTATCAAATTAAAGTTCTGAAAATTCTGTTAAAAGGAGTGTTAAAAATGGAAAAACGTATCGTTTGTTTAGCTGGTGATGGTGTTGGTCCAGAAGTAATGGAAAGTGCGAAGGAAGTATTGCATATGGTAGAAAGGCTATATGGACATCATTTTCATTTGCAAGATGAGTATTTTGGTGGTGTCGCTATCGATTTAACTGGGCAACCATTACCACAGCGAACACTTGCCGCCTGTTTAGCGAGTGATGCGGTTTTGCTTGGAGCAGTAGGTGGACCAAGGTGGGATAGTGCGAAAGAAAGGCCTGAGAAAGGATTATTAGCATTAAGAAAAGGACTCGGTGTATTTGCGAATGTTCGCCCTGTAACGGTAGAAAGTGCAACTGCACATTTATCACCATTAAAAAACGCTGATGAAATTGATTTCGTTGTCGTTCGTGAATTAACAGGCGGAATTTATTTTTCTTATCCGAAAGAGCGAACGGAAGAAGTGGCGACAGATACACTTACGTATCATCGCCATGAAATTGAACGTATCGTTTCGTATGCTTTTCAATTAGCGAATAAGCGGAAGAAAAAAGTAACATCTATTGATAAAGCGAATGTTTTAGAGTCTAGTAAATTATGGAGAACTGTGACAGAAGAAGTAGCACTTCGCTACCCGAATGTGGAAGTAGAACACATTTTAGTAGATGCAGCAGCTATGGAATTAATTCGGAATCCAGGAAGATTTGACGTTATTGTAACGGAAAATTTATTTGGTGATATTTTAAGTGATGAGGCTTCAGTATTAGCTGGATCATTAGGAATGCTTCCATCAGCAAGTCACGCTGAAAAGGGGCCTTCATTATACGAGCCTATTCACGGATCAGCACCGGATATTGCGGGGAAAAATAAGGCAAATCCAATTGCGATGATGCGTTCTGTTGCAATGCTGCTTGGGCAATCGTTCGGATTAACGAGAGAAGGCCATGCAATTGAAGAAGCAGTTTCTGCAGTCCTTAAATCAGGAAAATGTACAGCAGATATCGGGGGGACTGAAACGACAACTTCATTTACAAAGGCAGTTATTCAAGAAATGGAAGAGCAAGCGTTAGTAGGGAGAGGAAGATAATGGGGAAAAGGTTACTAGATAAGCTTTGGGAAAGACATGTAGTTGCGACTAATGAAAATGGATTGGATTTATTATATATCGATCTACATCTTGTTCATGAAGTAACGTCACCGCAAGCCTTTGAAGGCTTGCGGCTTACAAATCGAACAGTCCGCAGACCAGATTTAACATTTGCAACGATGGATCATAATATTCCAACGAAAGATGTTTGGAATATTACCGACCGCATTGCGAAGCAGCAACTAGATACACTTCGGGAAAACTGTAAACAATTTCAGGTGCCATTAGCGGATATCGGAGATGAAGAGCAAGGGATTGTTCATGTTATAGGACCAGAACTTGGACTCACACAGCCAGGAAAAACGATTGTTTGTGGTGATAGTCATACAGCAACACACGGTGCTTTTGGCGCACTAGCGTTTGGTATTGGTACGAGTGAAGTGGAACATGTATTGGCAACGCAAACGTTATGGCAACGAAAGCCGAAAGCGATGGGCATTGAGTTAAAAGGAAAGTTACCGCAAGGTGTTTATGCGAAAGATATTATTTTACACCTTCTTTCAAAGTACGGAGTAGCAGTTGGAACAGGTTACGTAATGGAATTTTACGGAGAGGCCATTCATGCTATGGATATGGAAGAAAGGATGACGCTTTGCAATATGGCAATTGAAGGGGGAGCAAAGGCTGGCATTATTGCACCAGATGAAAAAACAGTTGCTTACGTAAAAGGGCGTAAATATGCACCGAAAGACTATGAATCTATTAAGAAAAAATGGTCAGAACTTTATACAGATTTAGATGCAGTTTATGATTTACATATTCTAGTAGATGTTGCGGATTTAGCGCCGTACGTTACGTGGGGAACAAATCCTAGTATGGGTGTTCGGATCGATGAGAAATTGCCAGAAAAGCATGATGCAAATGACGAAAGAGCGTTTTCTTATATGGGATTGAGTCCCGGACAAAGTACGTATGACATTCCAGTTCAACATGTTTTCATTGGATCTTGTACAAATTCCAGGCTTTCTGACTTAGAAATTGCTGCATCTGTCGTGAAAGGTAAAAAAGTAAAAGAAGGTGTGCGAGCACTTGTTGTACCTGGATCTCAAAGGGTAAGAGAAGCGGCGATGCATAAAGGATTACATCGCATATTTGAAGAAGCTGGATTTGAATGGAGAGAGCCTGGATGCTCAATGTGTCTAGGTATGAATCCAGATCAAGTGCCTGAAGGAGAACATTGTGCCTCTACGTCAAATCGCAATTTTGAAGGAAGACAAGGAAAGGGAGCACGAACGCATTTAGTTAGCCCGGCAATGGCGGCAGCGGCTGCGTTATATGGTCATTTTGTTGATATTAGAAAGGAGAGTTATGATGGAGCCATTTCGTATTCATAAAGGTACTGCCGCAGTACTGATGAATGATAACATTGATACAGATCAAATTATTCCGAAGCAATATTTAAAGAGAATTGAAAGAACTGGGTTTGGAATGTTTTTATTTGATGAGTGGCGATATGATAATAATCGCCAAGAAAACCCTAATTTCCCGCTGAATGCACAAGAAAGAAAAGGAGCCAGCATATTAATCACAGGTGATAATTTTGGATGTGGCTCGTCTAGAGAACATGCTCCGTGGGCGCTTGCTGATTATGGTTTCCGCGTTATTATCGCTGGAGGATTTGCCGATATCTTTTATATGAATTGTATGAAGAATGGCATGTTACCGATTGTAATGGATAAAGATATGCGTGAACAACTTGCTAAAACAGATGCGAGGGAACAAATCATAGTTGATTTAGAAAATGAAATAATGACAACGAATACGCATAGATTTCATTTTACAATCGAGAAAATGTGGAAAGAGAAGTTATTAAATGGTTTAGATGAAATTAGTATTACAATGCAATATGAAAAAGAAATAAAAGAGTATGAAAGAAAAGTGGCTTTACATTAAAAAAAGTGACGGAATATTAAAAATATATTTACATTCAAAATGAACTGTTATATACTATGTGAAAATCAGAGGAGAAAGGGAGTAAGTATTATGAATATCGTGCAATCTATTACAATGCTTACACAACTACATCATCATACATGAAACCCTTGAACCTAGCGTGAAAACGTGTAGGTACAAGGGTTATTCCCGTTGTACCTACACTCTACTGAAGAGCCTTGTAGGTATTTTGTCTACAAGGCTCTTTTTATTTTCGGCTTAGGTGAATGAAATAGGCATACATTAGAAGGGGAAAGGTGTGAAAATTCAAATGACAAAATGGAAACGGGCAAACCCGAATGGAACGAGAGATTATTTATTCGAAGAATGTACGTTAATTGAAGAAGTGGAGCAAAAATTAAGGCTTGCTTTTTTAGAGAGAGGTTATGAGGAAATAAGAACACCTACAATTGAATTTTATGATGTTTTTGCATTTCAAAATAGACCGATAGATGAAGAGAAGATGTATAAATTTTTTGATGAAAAGGGAAGGATTATCGTTTTACGTCCAGATATGACAATTCCTTTAGCGAGAGTTATTGGAACACAGAGATGGGATACGCCACTTAAAGTGACGTATAGCGGGAATGTATTTCGAGCGAATGAATCCCATTCTGGAAAATATAATGAAATCGTACAAAGTGGTATTGAAGTTATTGGGATTGATAATGTAAGAGCTGAAATTGAATGTGTAATAAGTGTCATTCAAGCACTTCAAAAGTTGAAGGTGCAATCTTTTACAATTGAGATTGGGCAAGTCCAGTTATATAAATGTATTGTAAAAAAACTCTCCATCCAGGATGAAGAAGAAAGGGTACTTAGAACGTATATAGAAAGTAAAAATTATGCTGCCCTCTCAAATTTTATCAGAGAAAAGAAATTAGATCGATGCGATGAGACAGTAAGATTACTTGAGAAATTACCAAGGCTATTTGGAAATTTAGAAGTTATTGAGGAAGCAGAAAAGCTTGCTTCAAGTAATGAAATGAAAATGGCAATTGCAAGAGTAAAAGAAATGTATGAAACAATTGAAATGTTAGGATATGGTTCTTACATATCAATTGATTTGGGCATGATTCAAAACTTAGATTACTATACGGGTGTTATTTTCAAAGGATATATATATGAAATTGGAGAAGAAATCGTTAGTGGCGGAAGATACGATGAGCTAATCGGGAATTTTGGAGAAATGCTGCCAGCTGTTGGACTCGCGGTACAAGTAAATCAAATTGTGAAGGCGCTGCAAGAGCAGCAAGAACCATATGAACGAAATCAAATTGATATTATGATTCATTATGAGTTAAATAGATTAGCGGAAGCAGAAAGGCTACGAAATTTACTTCGAAAGGATGGGAAAAATGCTTGGTTATCTCTATTCTCTAATTTAAGCGATACCTTTCAATTTGCAAGAAAAAATAAAATAGGAACGGTCGTTGAGGCAAAGAATGAATACTTAGTGGAATATGTATGGAATGAGAAATGGGTAGTCCAGAAAGAGGGAGAGGCTTCATGCGTAACATTCAAATTGCGTTAACGAAAGGAAGATTAGAAAAACATGTCATTCCACTTTTTGAGCAGATTGGAATTGATTGTTCCGAGCTCAAAAATAAAGGTCGGAAGCTTGTATTTCAAAGTAAAAATACAAATGTTTCATTTATTTTAGTAAAAGCGGTTGATGTTGCTACTTATGTAGAACATGGGGTAGCTGATATTGGCATCGTTGGAAAAGATATTTTAATGGAAAACGAGAAAGATATTTATGAAATGCTGGATTTAGGAGTGGGGATTTGTAAGTTTTGTGTTGCTTCTATTCCTACGTATAATCCGAAGAGTTACCGGAAGAAAAGAATCGCTACGAAATACCCACATATTACTTCTACTTATTTTCATGATAAGGGAGAGGATGTAGAAATTATTAAAATAGAAGGTTCTGTAGAAATTGCTCCTCTTCTTGGATTGGCAGATGCGATTGTAGATATTGTTGAAACAGGAAAAACATTACAAGAGAATGGACTCATTGTATTTGAGGAAATGCACTTTATATCGGCTCGGATGATCGTAAATAAGGCAGCCTTAAAAACTAAAAAAGACGAAATATTCAGTATTATAAATATGATGGAGCAAGAAATCTTATCAGGGAAATAGGAGGACTTAAAATGGAAATCATTTATGAAGATTTTAAGGAGGCATTATCTAAAATAAAAGTGCTAAGAGAAAACGCTAATATAATAGAAGAAACTGTTCAAAGAAGTGTAAGAAAAATCATTAGAAATGTAAGGGAAGGGAAAGATGAGGCTTTATCTTTCTATACAAAAAAGTTTGATGGTGTAGAGATGAAAGATTTTCGTGTAAGTGAAGAAGAAATACAGCAAGCGAGTATGTTTGTAGAGAATTCATTTTTAGAAGCTTTAAAAGAGGCGAAGAAAAACATTGTTTCGTATCACGAAAAGCAAAAGAAGTACTCAATATTCGATTGTGAAAGTAAAGGCATAATTAGAGGGCAGCTCATTCGGCAGTTAGAAAATGTAGGTGTATATGTACCGGGTGGGACAGCCTCATATCCTTCTTCAGTATTAATGAATGTATTGCCGGCGAAACTCGCAGGTGTGAAAAAGATTGTAATGGTAACACCGCCGAGTAAAGGAGGAATTAATCCTCACATATTAGCTGCTGCAAATCTTGCGGGGGTAGATGAAATTTATACGATAGGTGGCGCGCAAGCAATTGCTGCTTTAGCATACGGGACGGAATCGATTCCGAAAGTGGATAAAATAGTTGGACCGGGAAATTTGTACGTCGCTCTAGCGAAACGAGAAGTATACGGAATAGTAAATATCGATATGATTGCTGGTCCATCAGAAATTGTAGTTGTCGCGGATGAAACAGGTAATGCAAAATATATCGCAGCGGATTTATTATCGCAAGCGGAGCATGATGAGAGAGCAACGTCGATTTGTATTACAACGAATATGGAACTAGCTAAAGAAGTAGAAAAAGAGGTAGAAAGACAGTTAGAAACGTTGCCAAGAAGTGAAATTGCACGTGAATCGATAAATAGAAATGGAGCCATCTTTATCGTTCCTTCTTTAAAGGAGGCACTAAAGTTATCAAATGAAATTGCTCCAGAACATTTAGAGTTACATATAAAAGAACCAATGAATGCTCTAGATTATGTGAAACATGCAGGCTCTATTTTCCTTGGGCCATATGCACCTGAACCGCTCGGGGATTATTTGGCGGGACCGAATCATGTATTACCAACGAGCGGAACGGCAAGATTTTTTTCTCCGTTATCAGTCGATGATTTCGTGAAAAAATCAAGTTTTATTTCTTATACAGAGGAAGCATTAAAAAATGTACAGCATCATATTGTAGAGCTTGCAAATAAAGAAGGGTTACATGCACATGCGAGAGCAATCCAAATAAGGTTTGAGGAGGAAAAATAATGCGTCAGTCCAGTCAAGTACGTGAGACGACAGAAACAAAAATTAAATTAAATTTGCAGCTTGATGAAAGTACGAGTGTATCTATTCAAACGGGGGTTGGTTTTTTCGATCATATGCTGACTTTATTTGCTAGACATGGAAGATTTGGATTGCAAGTTGAAGCAGAAGGTGATGTATTTGTCGATGCACATCACACCGTTGAAGATGTTGGAATTGTACTCGGAAATTGCTTGAAAGGAGCATTGCAAAACAAAGAGGGAATTAATCGTTACGGTTCTGCGTATGTACCGATGGATGAATCTTTAGGATTTGTCGCAATTGATATAAGTGGACGCTCATATTGTGTATTTCAAGGGGAATTAACAAATCCGAAGCTCGGGGATTTTGATACAGAATTGACGGAAGAATTTTTTAGAGCAGTCGCACATGCTGCCAATATTACATTACATGCGCGCGTTCTATACGGAAGTAATACACATCACAAAATTGAAGCATTATTTAAAGCTTTTGGTAGAGCGCTTAGAGAAGCGGTCGAAAAAAATGCCAACATTACTGGTGTAAATTCAACGAAAGGGATGTTGTAATTGATTGCCATTATAGATTATGGAATGGGGAATATTCGCAGTGTAGAGCAAGCATTAAAATATATTGGGGCAGAGTACATTGTAACGAGTGATAAAGAAGAGATATTGAGAAGCGATGGCGTGATTCTACCGGGAGTAGGTGCATTTCCGAAAGCGATGGATGTATTAGAAGAAAGAGATTTAGTGTGTGTACTAAAAGAAGTTTGTGACATAGGAAAACCACTCCTCGGTATATGTTTGGGCATGCAACTTTTATTTGAACGAAGTGAGGAACTAAAAGATTGTAGCGGGTTAGGTTTACTACCAGGTGAAATTCGTAAGTTAAAAGTTTCGTATAAAATTCCTCATATGGGATGGAATGAATTAAGGAAGGAAAGAGAATTTTCGCTTTGGAATGGATTAGTGGATGGTTCTTTCGTGTATTATGTTCACTCATATTACGCGGATTGTCCAGATGAAATTGTATGCGGAGTAAGTGATTATGGAATGCAAGTACCAGGGTTTGTCGCGAAAGGAAATGTATTTGGTGCACAGTTTCATCCAGAAAAAAGTGGCGAAATTGGCATGCAAATATTAAAAAATTTTCAAGGAGTGGTAGAAGCATGGAAATCTTCCCAGCTATCGATTTAAAAGAAGGGCGATGCGTTAGACTTTATCAAGGAGAGTTTAGTAAAGAAACGGTGATGAATGAAGATCCGGTAGCGCAGGCGATCATATTTGAAAAGCTTGGAGCGGAAATACTACACATTGTTGATTTAGATGGTGCAATTGCTGGCGAGTCGTTAAATTTGCCCGTCATTGAAAAAATCTGCAAGGCGGTACGTATTCCTGTGCAAGTGGGAGGAGGAATTCGTTCACTTAAAGCGGTGGAGAAGTTATTGTCAGCAGGTGTAGAAAAAGTGATTTTAGGAACAGCAGCTCTTTATAATAAGTCATTTTTAGAGGAAGCAGTTCGTCTATATAAAGAGAAAATCATTGTTGGAATTGATGCGAAAAATGGTTTCGTAGCAACGAGAGGGTGGCTTGATCTGTCTGAAATTTCTTACGTTAGTTTAGCGAAACAAATGGAAAGTTTAGGTGTTCAAACGATTGTGTTTACAGACATTTCGAAAGACGGAACGCTTGCAGGTCCAAATTTTGAACAATTAGCGATACTTCAAAAAAGTGTGGGCATTCGTCTCATCGCCTCTGGAGGAGTGGCATCTATTCAAGATGTGAAAAAGTTAAATGATATGAATATATATGGTGTCATAATTGGAAAGGCGCTTTACGAAAAAACGATTGATTTAGAAGAAGTGTTACAGGTAACGAAGTTATGTTAGCGAAACGAATTATTCCATGTCTAGATGTGAAAGAAGGGAGAGTCGTAAAGGGTGTAAATTTTATAGGATTACAAGATGTCGGTGATCCGGTTGAAATAGCTGAAGCATATAACGAGGCAGGGGCAGATGAAATCGTATTTTTAGATATTACGGCGACTCATGAAGGAAGAAAAACGATTATAGATGTTGTAGAAAAAACAGCAGCTAAAGTATTTATTCCTCTTACGGTTGGCGGGGGGATTTCAAGTGTGAAAGATATGTACAATTTACTAAGAGCTGGAGCAGACAAAGTTTCAATAAATTCAGCGGCAGTGCGAAACCCGAAGTTAATAGAAGAAGGGGCAGAACACTTTGGATCACAATGTATTGTCGTGGCAATTGATGCTAGAAAAGTAGCAGAAGGTAAATGGAACGTATATGTCAACGGCGGAAGAGTTGACACAGGAATGGATGCCATAGAATGGGCGAAGCGTGTTGTTAAACTTGGGGCAGGTGAAATTTTGTTAACGAGTATGGATGCAGATGGAACGAAAAGCGGATATGACCTTCGTTTAACAGAAGAAATTTCAAAAAGTGTTTCCATTCCAGTCATCGCATCAGGGGGCTGTGGTCATACGGATCACATTATAGAAGTTTTTCAAAAGACAACAGTTGATGCAGCGTTAGCGGCATCCATCTTTCATTATGGTGAGGCGACAGTGCAGAGTGTAAAGCGAAAATTAAGAGATGCAAATGTTGAGGTGCGGTTATGAAACCTAATTTTTCAAAAGGATTAATACCAGCAATTGTCATCGAAGAAGGTACGAAAGAAGTTTTAATGCTAGCTTATATGAATGAAGAAGCATATGAAAAAACGTTAGAGACGAAAAGAACATGGTTTTATTCTCGTTCGAGGCAGTCGTTATGGAATAAGGGGGAAACATCAGGGAATGTTCAATATGTGCAATCTTTATATTTAGATTGTGATCAAGATTCAATTGTTGTGAATGTGAAACAAGTAGGACCTGCTTGTCATACGGGAGAGAAGACATGTTTTCACTATCAAATTCTATAGGGGGATACATATGGAAAATGCCTTTAAGTTGCTGTATAAAACAATTGAAGAACGAAAGGAAAGCCCACTTCCTGAATCGTATACAAATTATTTATTTTCAAAAGGAGAAGATAAAATTTTAAAGAAAATTGGTGAAGAGTGTGCTGAAGTAATTATCGCATGTAAAAATAATGATAAAGAAGAAGTAGTGAAAGAAATGGTTGATGTATTTTATCACTGTTTCGTTTTATTAGCTGAAAAAAATATTACATTGGAAGATGTCATGCGAGAGGTGAAAGAACGAAATGGAAAGCTTTCGAGAGTTGGGGATAGAAGGGAAATAGATACATTATAAGGGGGAATGTATATGAAAGTAGATTATCATCTTCACTTAGAAGAAGGACCGTATTCAATAGGATGGCTTGCTAAAATAAATGAAGCGCTGGAATGTTATGAACCGCTTCAAGAAAGGCATTCTATTGATTGGCTTATGAAAACACAAGAGCGTTTGCAAAAGCGTGTGAAGGAAGGGCCATTTACAACAGAATGGATGGACCTCTATTTAGAAGAAGCTGTGCGAAAAGGTATAACAGAAGTTGGGATTGTTGATCATTTATATCGTTTTCATGAAGCGAAAGGATATTATGAAAAATATGTAGATATTAGTGATTCTAAGCTCGGTCGTATACAGAAGGAATGGTTAGATCAAGTAAGGGTAGTTTCACTGTATGATTTTACAAAGGTCATTGAAGAGGCGAAAGAACGATGGAGTAAAAGAGGTGTCACACTTAAACTTGGAATTGAAGCGGATTATTTTATTGGTTGTGAAGGAGAGTTAAAAGAATTATTAGCGCTAGGAGACTTTGATTATATAATTGGTTCCGTTCATTTTCTAAATGGCTGGGGATTCGATAATCCAGATACGAAAGAATATTTTGAGAAGCATGACCTACGCGCATTATATGATATGTTTTTTAAAACAGTTGAGAGTGCGATTCGTACTGAGTTATTTGATATTATCGCTCATCTTGATAATATAAAGGTATTTAATTATCGATTGGATGAGAATGAACAGCTTTCTTATTATGAGGAAATTGCCTGTGCGTTAGTAGAAACGAATACGGCAACAGAAATAAATGCAGGATTATACTATCGTTATCCTGTTCGTGAAATGTGCCCAAGTCCACTATATTTACAAGTATTAGCTAAGTATGGTGTTCCAATTACGATTTCTTCGGATGCCCATTATCCAAATGATTTAGGGAATTATGTACAAGAAAATGTACAAACATTACTAGCTCACGGTGTTACTCAGGTTGCAACATTTACGAAGCGAGCAAGAGTAATGAGGTCGCTTGAAGAAGAAGTAACAAATTCAAAATGAAACGCAATTTTTTGATGAAAACCGTCCTTTTTGTTCAAAATAAGAAAGAATGAAAAGGAGGGTAAGAAATGGCGAAACAACAAAATAAACAAAATGTACAAGGTACACAGCAACAAGCTTATACTTCTGAAACGAATGCTGCATCTCAATCGGTTATTGAGGAGCAAATTAGCGATACGGTTACAGAAGGAACTATTGATGTGAAGCTTGGAAAAGAATCGCAGGAAAAAGCGTAAGAAAAGGGGAGAGTTGCATCTCCTCTTTTTTCATGGAAAAGTGTCGATTTTTAAAACTATAATCAAATTCCTTGGTTTTTATATGTGGATTTCTTACAATGAAATATAAGAGATATCTTATTTTCTATAGAAGAGGTGTTAGTAGTGGCAAAAATATTAGTAGCAGGAAAAATTCCGGAAATTGGATTAGGACTATTAAAAGATCATGATGTAGAAATGTACAATAAAGAGGAGTTAATTTCTATAGATGAATTAACAGAGCGTGTAAAAGATAAAGATGCATTGTTAAGTTTACTTTCGACAAAGGTGCCAAAAGAAGTTATTGATGCAGCACCTCATTTAAAGATTGTTGCAAACTATGGTGCTGGTTACGACAATATTGATTACACGTATGCGGGTGAAAAAGGAATTGCAGTTACGAATACACCGAAAGTATCAACGGAAGCGACTGCAGAATTAACATTTGCACTTCTTTTAGCAGCGGCGCGTAGAATTCCTGAAGGGGATACGTTATGTCGTACGACTGGATTTAACGGATGGGCACCGTTATTTTTCTTAGGACGAGAAGTCCATGGTAAGACAATCGGAATTATAGGTCTTGGAGAAATCGGGAAGGCTGTTGCAAAACGTGCGAAAGCATTTGGAATGGATGTTTTATATACAGGGCCAAATCGTAAGTTTGAAGCTGAAAGTGAACTGGGAGCAACGTATGTGACGTTGGAAGAATTATTACAAACAGCAGACTTTATTACAATTAACTGTGCTTATAATCCAAAATTACATCATATGATTGATGAAGAGCAGTTTAAAATGATGAAGAAAACAGCGTATATTGTAAATGCTTCACGTGGACCAATTATGAATGAAGCAGCACTTGCTCATGCATTAAAAACGAATGAAATTGAAGGAGCAGCTCTTGACGTGTTTGAATTTGAACCGAAAATTACAGAAGAGCTAAAAGAATTAAAGAATGTAGTACTTGCTCCACACGTAGGGAATGCAACATTTGAAACTCGTGATGCGATGGCTGAAATGGCTGTCAGAAATATTTTAGCTATATTAAACGGCGAAGAGCCAGTAACACCTGTAAATCAAAAGGTATTAGTTACAAAATAAAAAGAAACCTTCCGGACTCGGAAGGTTTTCTTATTTTTCTTTATTCGCTTTTTTAGACGGTCTTTGTCTAATGAATTGAGATAACATGTACAAAATATATAGTGGAATGGCAATGAATAAGAAAACAGAAAAATTTCCAAATCCTGTTTGATACATTGTAATAATGATTCCAACTAAAAATAGTGTAATAATGATGCTATATCGTGGAATTGGTACATCTTTTAAACTTGGGATACGAATGCGGCTCACCATTAAAAATGCGAACGTTACAAATACGGTAATAAGAACGATTTTTGGAATGGTATGTGAAAATAATGTTAAGAAAGCAACAAGCCCTCCCGCTGCTGTAATCGGTACTCCAGTGAAATATTTCATTGAAGTAGAAGATGGTGTTACATTAAATCGTGCTAAACGATATGCTCCGAAAAGAGGGAATAATCCCGCTATGTATAATCCGATGATTCCGTAGTTTGAGAAAGATGTGTAATACATTAAAACAGCTGGTGCTGCACCAAATGTTACGACATCTGCAAGCGAGTCGAGCTCTTTTCCCATTTGTGAATCAACACGTAATAAACGAGCAACACGACCATCAAGACTATCTAACATCATCCCGATAAGTACTAAAATAGCAGCTGATTTATAATATCCTAAAGATGCATAGCCGATTGATAAAAATCCGCTATATAAATTTCCGAGCGTAAATAAGTTTGGAATAGCTGCTCTATACAAAATCTGATCCCTTGCTTTCTGTAATAAATTCTTAATTAGTGTATGAAAGTTTACTTATTTTATCATACCATAAATTTATTCCTCATACGAAAGAAATTACCAATTTGTGAAAGATTTCATAGAAGGATGGTTTGAAAATTAAGTGAAAATAAAAAGAGGAAGCAACTTGTATAAAGTTGCTTCCTTTACTATTCAAATTTCGTTGTCATCGTTCCGGTTTTATATCGATTATTAGGATCGAAGCGTAACAAATCTCCATAAATTAATTTATCGGAGAGTTTTAATTCTGTTTTTGCTTTTTCAATATACGGCTGACATAGCGCCATGTCAGCTTCTTCACCTGTACTTCTTTTGTAGCACATATTTTTTGTATAAACATACTCTTCAGAAACAAAGCTACCATCACGCATTACCATAAGCGGATCTTTCTCTTTAATAAATAAGTCAGTTCCAAATTCAACGGATCTATTTGTTTTAATACCAAGTAAATGAAAGAGCGTTGGCTTAATATCAATTTGACCGGATACTTTAGAAACAACTTTTCCTTCTTGGCCAGGCACATGAATAATAAGAGGGACTCGTTGTAATTGCATAGAATCGAATGGTGTAATAGTATCTTTTCCTAGGAACTGTGCAATAGCTGCGTTATGGTTTTCGGAAATACCGTAATGATCACCATAGATGACAATAACGGTATTATCATACAATCCTTCTTCTTTTAATTGTTTAATAAATAATTTAAGAGCTTCATCTGTGTAACGAACAGTTGGGAAGTAGCGGTTTACAACACCACTTTCCGAGTTGAATTCATCAACATATTGATCTTCCGGATTTAGAAGAAACGGAAAATGATTTGTTAATGTAATAAATTTTGTATAGAACGGTTGCGGTAAAGATTTTAACTTTGGAATAGATTGTTCAAAGAACTCTTTATCTTTTAATCCCCAACCGACAGACATTTGCTCCGTTCCTGCGTAATCATTTAAATTAAAGTAACGATCATATCCAAGCGCAGGATACATTACATCCCGATTCCAAAACGTTTTATCATTTGAATGGAAGACAGCAGAAGAATATCCGTATTTCTTTAATTGTTCTGGTGTCGCTGTGTATTCATTTGTTGCATGAGTAAAGAATACAGAACCACGATCTAGCGGATAAAGTGAGTTTTCAACGATAAATTCAGCATCAGAAGTTTTACCTTGTCCAGTTTGATGATAGAAGTTATCGAAATAGAAACTATCCTTAATAAATTCATTTAAAAATGGTGTAATTTCTTTTCCATTTATTTTTTTATTAATAACAAAGCTTTGTGTAGATTCCATTGAAATTAAAATTACATTTTTACCTTTTGCAGCTCCAAATAAGTTTTTATCAACTTGTTTGTCTTTTGAGTCTGTATAGTTTTTAATTTCAGAAAACCCATCCCCACTTGCAAATACACGCTCAGCTGAAGACTTGGATTGAAGCGTAATATCAAATAGATGATATGTGTATAAACCTAAATTCTTCACGACAGTTTGACGGTCAAATGAGCGTGAGAACATTTGTGGTTTATAAATAACTGATACAACAATTTGTAGTGCTAATAAAGCTGTTACACCGCTAAAGAAAGTTCGCTTCTCTGAGCGGGAAAGTGGTGTTTTGTCGCCAAATGATGGGAATTTACGCGAAATAAACATTAAAATAATTGCATCTGCAAATAAAAGTAATGTTTTGTACGTAAAGAGTTCTTTTATACTTGTCCCTAAATCAGCCATATTGTTTGTTTGGAATAAAACCGGGAAAGTAACGAAATCGTTATAGAACCCATAAAACATTGCGTTTCCAAATAAAATAAATGACAGTATAAAACTGATTCCAATTATAATTCGGTTTCGGTGCTTAGATGCAAGTAAAGCTAAGCCGAAAAATAAAAGTAACGCAGCTAGTGGATTGATAAAAAGCATGAATTCTTCAAAGAAATTATCAATTTTAATATCAAATGCTAGCTTGTACACAATATATGTTTTAATCCATAGTAAAACGACTGCAACGAGTGCAAATCGCAGTTTTGGAAACAGATGTTGTAGCATAATATACTCCTCTCCTAAAAAGCATGACAGTTCTTGAGAGTCAGTTTGCTTAACGACTCATTTTATATATACGAACAGTCCTTTGTTATTATGATTATTATACTATGAGTATCATTATACGAAAATAAAAGAAGGTTGTGGGATTTTTTATAATAATCGAGTAGAAAAAGAGTGGTGGGAGACAATAAAACAGAATTTCTATGTATGATAATTATTGTACGCAGAAAGAATCGCGTGATAATACGGAGGTTATAATGCGAAAATTATTATGTTTTATAGCATGCAGTAGTGTTGTACTTTTTACTTCACCGAGTGTGTCGGTAGCCCAATATGATCCACCTCTTATGGAAGATGCACTTTATTCTGTTTTATTTCCAAAAATAAATAAAGCAATTGAAAAACAATATGGAAGTTTGAAACCTTATCAATGTCCTAAAATTATTAGTTTAAAAAAAGTGTATAGCGGTACATATTTATTTCAAGCAAGTATTGAAGTGACAAAGTATGAACGTGTTGCTGGGAAAATTGCTCCACCATTTGAGAAGGTAACGATTACATTTAATAACGAAGAAGGCGAATGGGAAGTGACAAAGATTTCAGTAAAGCGCTTACCAAACGATACCAAACTAAACTGTAAAAAAACAATATAAAAAATTGTTTGACAAATAAAATGGTCCTTTGGTATTGTTAATAGCAACAATTAGATGTTTGAAAATTAAATAGACTTACCTCATCTACTCTCAAAGGTAGAGGCCGCGATAGGAAAGAGTAAGCTATGGGAGATTTAATGGAATCTGTGATCATAGGTTGAAAGGGACTATTGCCGAAATATAAGAATAACCATATTATTCATATATTGGGACTGCATTGAATAAATGTAGTACTGTCATAAGATTTATTTTATGGAGAGCTATTTGGAGATGTTGATGCGGTTTCTTATTTTGAGAAGATAACAACTCGTTTATTTTTTCAATATATATTTTTCCTAATAAGAAACGCGTGTGAACATTGTTCCGCGCGTTTTTTGTCTATCTAAAAGCGTGCTGCAATGAATAGAAGATTGGGGTTATGAGTTTTAGAGGAAATAAGGGAGGAATTTAAATGTATTTACACGGCACAAGCCGAATTAATGGGCAAGGACACTTAGAAATTGGAGGGTGCGATACGACGCAGCTAGCAAAGCAATACGGAACACCACTTTATGTATACGATGAAGAGTCTATTCGAGGAAAATGCCGAGCGTTTCATCGTGCTTTTAAAGAAAGTGGTTTCTCTTATCAAGTAGCATATGCAAGCAAGGCGTTCTTGTGCATGGAGATGTGCCGATTAGCTCGTGAAGAGGATATGTCATTAGACGTTGTTTCTGGGGGAGAATTATATACTGCGCTCCAAGCAGGATTTCCGGCATCACGTATTCATTTTCATGGAAATAATAAAACAGAAGAAGAAATAGTGATGGCTCTTCAGGCGAATATCGGTTGTTTTGTCGTAGATAATTTCTTTGAATTAGAAGTTTTACACGATTTAGCGATGCAACATGGGAAATTTGTGAACATATTAATTCGTGTAACGCCTGGAGTAGAGGCGCACACACATGAATATATTACAACAGGTCAGGATGATTCGAAATTTGGATTTGGTGTTTCAAATGGTCAAGCAATGCAGGCAATTGGATTTGCTTTACAAAAATCCAATTATAATGTGCTAGGGATCCATTCACATATTGGGTCGCAAATATTTGAAACAGCTGGTTTTGTTCGAGCAATTGAAGTTCTTCGCCAATTTTTAGAAGAAGTGAGAGAGCAAACAAACTATGTAGTAAAAGTGTTAAATGTAGGCGGGGGATTTGGAATACGTTACACAGAGTCAGATACACCATTAACTCTTGAGACATATGTGCGAGCTGTAACAAGTGCAGTGAGGGAACAATTTACTGTATGTGAATATCCATTGCCAGAAATATGGATTGAACCAGGCCGTAGCATTGTAGGTGATGCTGGGACAACAATTTATACAGTTGGATCTGTGAAAGATATTCCTGGTATTCGGAAATATGTATCAGTCGATGGTGGAATGACAGATAATTTAAGACCTGCTTTATATAGTGCGCGTTATGAAGCGATGTTAGCGAATCGAGGGAATGATGAGAATGAGGAACTCGTTTCGATTGCTGGGAAATGCTGTGAGAGTGGAGATATGTTGATTTGGGATATTCATTTACCAAAAGTCGCTTCTGCTGATTTACTAGCAGTTTCCTGTACAGGAGCCTACGGGTATTCGATGGCGAATAATTACAATCGGATTCGAAGACCAGCCGTTGTCTTTGCAAAAGGCGGAACATCGCAAGTAGTTGTGGAACGCGAAACATATGAAAATATTATTGGGAACGATCGCATACGTATTAAAGAGCTTGTCTAAATAGGAAAAGGAGTTGTTCGAATGGGCAATTCCTTTTTTATAAAATAAAATAATTAAAATATATCGGAAAACTAGGATTGAAAAAAATCAGAATTGTGATAAAATACAAATACAAAGCTTATCAAGAGAAGCGGAGGGAACTGGCCCGAAGAAGCTCGGCAACCTGCTTATAGAAAGCAAGGTGCTAAATCCAGCAAAATGGGATCCATTTTGAAAGATAAGGTAAAATATATTACCGAACAGTCTTTTCGAAATGGGAAAGATTTTTTTTATGAATAAAAAGGGGGGGCTGTTCGCGTGAGTTTACGGGAACATTTTGATGAAGTATCCGAGAAGATTGAAGCGATGCTTGCTGATATGAAATATGGTTCAATTACAATTGTTGTGCAAGATGGAAAAGTAATTCAGTTAGAGAAAAGTGAAAAAGTACGTTTAAAGTGAAAAGCGCTGACTAGAAAAACTAGAGGCGGTTTTAACCTATTTTCATTAGGTTAAAACCGTCTTTTTGCTTTTACAGGGGGAAAAAACATGTTGACGTATGAAACGTGGGAAGAAAATGTTGTTTCGTTTTCGGAAGAAGATGAAACAAAAGGCGCGTTATCAGTATTAAATTGGGCTTATAAAGAATATAAAGATGAGGTTGTCTACGCATGTAGCTTTGGGGTGGAAGGTATGGTATTGCTGCACATTATAAACCAAGTAAATCCATCTGCTAAAGTTGTATTTTTGGATACAAATGTTCATTTTCAAGAAACGTATGAATTAATTCAAAAAGTGCGGGAACGATTTCCTTCATTGAATATTATAGAAAAACAGCCAGAACTTACACTTGATGAACAGGCGAAGTTGCATGGTGAAAAACTGTGGGAGAGCAATCCGAATCTTTGTTGTAAGATTAGAAAAATTTTACCTTTAGAAAAATCATTAGTCGTGGAAAAAGCATGGATATCGGGCTTAAGAAGGGAACAATCAGAAACACGTAAGCATACAAAGTTTATAAATCAAGATCATCGTTTTCAATCTATTAAAGTTTGTCCACTCATTCATTGGACGTGGAAAGAAGTTTGGCGATATGTATACAAACATAGCTTGCCGTATAACCCGTTGCATGATGTTGGCTATCCAAGTATTGGGTGTGAGAAATGTACGTTACCTGTAGGGGATGGTGGCGATTCAAGAGATGGTAGATGGGCTGGAAAAGTGAAAACTGAATGTGGTCTTCATTACCAATAAGATGAATCTTGAAATAAATCTAAGAGAGGATATAGAAAAATGAGCATAGTAAACGAATTAGTAAACCGTATATATGAGACATATGACGTATCACAAATTGAAAAAGAAATTAAATTAGACAATATTGCGTTAAGTGATTTAGAACTATTGGCGATAGGTGGATATAGCCCCCTTACTGGTTTTTTAGGGAAGGAAGATTATGATTCAGTTGTAGAAACGCTTCGTTTAGCAAATGGTAGTGTGTGGAGTATACCGATTACATTACCGGTAACAGAAAAAGTCGCAGAAAGCCTGAAGACTGGAGAGGAAGTAAAGCTTGTCAACAACGGAAAGATATACGGTGTCATTCAAATAGAAGATATTTTTGTACCAGATAAAGAAAAAGAAGCGTTACTTGTATATAAAACAACGGATGAGGCTCATCCAGGAGTGAAAAAATTATATGAACGACCAAACGTTTACGTTGGAGGAACTATTATTCTAACAAAACGCTTTGAAAATAATCAATTTCCTTCTTATCATTTAGACCCAATTGAAACGAGGGAAGCATTTAAAAAACGTGGGTGGAAAACAGTGGTCGGATTTCAAACGAGAAACCCGGTACATCGTGCCCATGAGTATATTCAAAAATCTGCTCTTGAAATTGTAGATGGTCTCTTTTTAAATCCGCTCGTCGGAGAAACGAAATCGGATGATATTCCTGCTGATGTAAGAATGGAAAGCTATGAAGTACTTCTTCAAAACTATTATCCGAAAAATCGTGTCTTTTTAAGTGTATTTCCTGCTGCCATGCGTTACGCAGGACCAAGGGAAGCGATATTTCATGCGTTAGTAAGAAAGAATTTTGGATGTACCCACTTTATAGTAGGGCGTGATCATGCTGGAGTAGGAGATTATTACGGAACGTATGAAGCGCAAGAAATCTTCACAAATTTTACGATAGAAGAGTTAGGAATTACACCACTATTCTTTGAACATAGTTTTTACTGCACGAAATGTGAAGCGATGGCTTCAACGAAAACATGTCCGCACGGAAAAGAAGATCATGTTATTTTATCGGGTACGAAAGTAAGAGAATTATTAAGAAACGGTGAGATTCCGCCAAGTACATTTAGTCGTAAAGAAGTAGTGGAAGTGCTAATTAAAGGTTTGAAAAAAGAAGTAGTAACAGAATAGGGAGAGAACGAGATGGATACGAATATTACTTGGCACACAGCTTCGGTTTCAAAAGATGAGAGAAGAGTGAAGAATGGACATCATAGTTTTGTAATTTGGTTTACTGGTTTATCAGCTTCGGGTAAATCTACAGTAGCGAATGCGGTCGCTCGTAAACTTTTTGAAAAGAATATTGGAAATTATGTGCTGGATGGGGATAACATTCGCCACGGTTTAAATAAAGACTTAGGATTTTCTGAAAGTGATCGCATGGAAAATATAAGACGTATTGGCGAAGTGGCAAAGTTATTTGTAGATCAAGGAGCAGTTGTCCTTACAGCATTTATTTCACCATTTCGAGTAGACCGCAAACAAGTAAGAGATTTATTAGAGGCAGATGAATTTATTGAAATTTTTGTGAAGTGTCCGATTGAACAGTGTGAGAAACGTGATCCGAAAGGACTTTATAAAAAGGCAAGGAAAGGTGATATTAAGGATTTCACAGGTATTGATTCGCCTTATGAAGAGCCAGAGCAAGCGGAATTAATTGTAGAAACGCACAAATATTCTATTGAAGAATGTGCAGAACAAATCGTGAAGTACTTACAAGAGCGTAGTTTTATATAGGGGGATAAACAATGAGTTATGAAAAAGTATGGGCTAACAATGAAAAATTAAATCAGACCGAGAAAAATAAATTAGAAAAAGATGGCTTAGAAATTTTCAATGATATTCCTTACTATGCGGAAAATGGTTTCAAATCTATTCCGAAAGAAGAGTGGGATGCCTTTAAATGGGCAGGCTTGTATTTACAAAGACCGAAAGAAGCTGGTTATTTTATGATGCGGGTAAATATTCCGTCGGGGATTATTACAAATGCACAGGCAGAAGTACTTGCTTCTATCGCTGAAGATTATGGACGTGATGTAATAGATATTACGACGAGACAGGCGATTCAGTTTCACTGGTTAGAAATTCAGCAAATTCCAGATATTTTTAAAAGATTAGCAAGAGTTGGGTTATCTTCAGCGGGGGCTTGTGGTGATATAACGCGGAATATTACAGGTAATCCGCTTGCTGGCATTGATGCAAATGAACTATTCGATACAACGCATATTGTAAAAGAAGTATATGATTACTTCCAACATAATGAAGAGTTTTCTAACTTGCCACGCAAATTTAAAATGTCTATTAGTTCTAATATTTATAATTCAGCAAACGCAGAAATTAACTGTGTTGCATTTACGCCTGCAACGAAAGAAATAGATGGTGAGAAAAAAGTTGGTTTTCATATAAAAGTAGGTGGAGGATTATCAGCTCGACCGTATTTAGCTGATGAATTAGATGTATTCGTTTTACCAGAAGAAGTGAAGGCGTTGGCGATTGCAATTGCTACTATATTCCGTGATTTTGGATATCGTGAAAAACGTCATTTAGCTCGGTTGAAATTTCTTGTTGCGGACTGGGGAGCAGAGAAATTTAAAGAGAAACTAATAGAGTATACAGGGCCTTTACAAAGTAAAGGGGAAAGTGCACTCAAAGGATGGAATGCAGGCTATTTTTATGGTGTTCAAGACCAAAAACAAAAGGGATTAAAATATGTAGGTTTTAATGTACCGGTAGGTCGTTTACATGCAGAAGAAATGTTTGAGATTGCAAGAATTGCAAAGCGATATGGAAATGGACAAATTCGTACATGTAACTCGCAAAACTTCATTATTCCGAACGTTCCTCCGGAAAATGTAAAAGGATTACTTAGTGAACCGCTGTTTGAAGCGATATCTGCTAGCCCGAAATCATTTATTGGTCATGCGGTTTCATGTACCGGTATTGAATATTGTAATCTTGCACTAGTAGAAACGAAAGAAAGATTAAGAAAAATTGCAGAATACTTAGATACACAAATTGCACTCGATGTTCCAGTTCGAATTCATATGGTAGGCTGCCCGAATTCATGTGGTCAACGTCAAATTGCTGACATTGGGTTACAAGGGGTGAAAATGAAAACGAAGGAAAAAGGCATTGTTGAAGCGTTTGAAATATACGTAGGTGGAACATTGTTAGATGGCGGTGCCTACAATCAAAAGTTAAAAGGAAAAATAGATGGCGAGGATCTACCTGATGTACTCGCATCATTTATAAGTTATTTCAAAGAGAACAAATTACCAGCCGAAACATTTTATGATTTTGTAGGTCGTGTTGGTGTAGATACATTACAAATAGCGTTAAATAACGTGTTAGAAGAAGTAATAGCGTCTTAGGAGGGGCAATATGGATTTATATCGATTTGAAGCGGTATTAGTGAGTAGCATTGTTCCAATTGTTGTTGTTGCTGAAAGTGAAGAACAGGCATTTAAGATGGCGGAGATGGAGCTTGAAAAACATTTTTTACCGTTACCAGAGGTAAAGGAGATTGCTTTATTTGAAAAAAAGAAGATTCGAAAAAGCGCGGCCTTTGTTATTCATGAGTAAGGAACATTGAAATATGAAGAAATGAAAACTTCCATTCATATATAAGGATGGAAGTTTCACTTTAATAGTAGAAATGAGGAGAGATGATGGGGAAGGTTTATATTGTTGGAGCGGGTCCTGGTGATCCAGATTTAATTACTGTTAAAGGATTGAAATGTATTGAGAAGGCAGATGTTATTTTATACGACCGTCTTGTGAATAAAGAGCTGCTTTCACACGCAAAGCCTGACGCGGATTTGATTTATTGCGGGAAACTCCCGAATTATCACACGATGAAGCAAGAAACAATTAATATATTTCTTATTAAGTATGCGAAAAAAGGAAAAGTTGTAACAAGGCTTAAGGGCGGCGATCCATTTGTGTTTGGTAGAGGGGGAGAAGAAGCCGAAGCATTAGCAAAGCAAGGTGTACCATTTGAAATCGTCCCAGGTATTTCGTCTGGAATAGCCGCACCTGCTTATGCTGGTATTCCAGTGACGCACCGTGATGCAAGTGCAAGTTTTGCTATTGTGACTGGGCATAGGAAAGAAGGTGCTGAAGAAGAAGTGAAATGGGAAAGTTTAGCGAAAGGTGTAGAGACTTTAGCGGTATATATGGGGGTTAGTAATTTGCTCTACATATGTGAGCAACTTATGAAGCATGGAAAAGATAAAAGTACGCCAGCTGCTATTATTGAGCAGGGGACGACGTCTATGCAGCGCACAGTTGTTGGAACGTTAGGGACAATTGTAGATGTTGCGAAAAAAGAGCAAATTCAAAATCCGAGCATGATTGTAATTGGAGAAGTTGTCCGTTTTAGAGAAAAAATTCATTGGTTTGAGAAGCAGACAGAAAATGCTTATCAAGTAAGTGGAGTGTTGTAAAATGAAAGCCGTTTTATATATATGTCATGGAAGTCGTTTGAAGACAGCGAAAGAAGAGGCGATTCAATTTATTACATCGTGTATGAGCCGTATAGAAGCGACTATTCAAGAAGTTTGTTTTTTAGAGTTAGCGAATCCTTCTATTGAAGATGGTTTTCGTACATGTGTGAAGCGTGGGGCCACAGAGATTATTGCTATCCCTGTTTTTTTATTAGCGGCAGGTCATGTGAAGAAAGATATTCCGTTTGAATTGGTAAAGCTCAATAATCAATATCCGAATGTTAAAGTGACTTATGGTAATCCGTTTGGTGTATCAGAAACACTTGTTAAATCGGTGTATAGCGGAAGTGGCATCGAACAGGAAGATAAAAATGAAGTGACGTTACTTCTCGTTGCAAGAGGGAGCAGTGATCCTGAAGTATTAAGAGATATAAACTGGATTGCTTCTTTATTTCAAACAAAAGAGAAGGTTAAAAAAGTAGAAGTTTGTTATTTAGCGGCTGCAGAGCCAAAATTTGAGGAGAAGTTAAAGGAAGTTGTAGAACGAAAAGAAAAGAATATCGTTGTACTGCCTTACTTGTTATTTACAGGTTTACTTATGAAACATATTGAGAAAGAAGTGCGCCAATATGAATGGGAAGAGATAAAAATCAGTCCATATTTAGGGAAGAATGAAGCGTTTCAAGATATGTTAATTCAGAAAACGACGGAGTTATTGAAAGGAGATCAGTATGTATCCACTTACAGTGCGAGTTAATGAGAAACGCGTTGTTGTTATTGGTGGGGGAAAAGTTGCAGGATTTAAAATTATTCCTTTACTCAAACAAGGTGCGGATATAGTTGTGATCAGTCCAGAATTAGATGCGAATTTAGTAAAACTTGTGGAAGAAAAGAAAATTCGTTGGTATCAAAGAAAATATGAAAAAAGTGATATTAAAAGTGCTTTTTTAGTTGTTGCAGCAAGTAGTGATTCGATATTAAATGAACAAGTTGCTGAAGATGCCGCCGAGAATCAATTAGTAAATGTTATTACAAATCCGGAAAGTGGTAATGTTCATTTTCCGGCAGCGATTCATCGTGGTTTGCTTAATATAGCAGTTTCTACTGGGGGAGCGAGCCCGAAGTTTGCAAAAAAAATTCGAGATGAGATTGCAAATAAATATGATGAGACATATGAATCGTATTTAGATTTTTTATATGAAGTAAGGGTGAAGTTAAAAGATTTACAGTTAGAAAAGAGGGAACGAAATATATTGCTCCAAGAAGTGTTGAAATCAGTATATGTGCAAAACGAGGGGAAAAGAGAAAGTTTTTTACGAGAATTAGAGGAAAAGGTTTTAAAATAATAAAAGATAAAGTGCGCTTTACAAATATAAAAATATAATTTATAATCACAAGTAACTTCAATAGATGAAATCGATGAGCAAGAAGAGTACGTATATTTGATGCGTTCAGAGAGCTGGGGTTAGGTGGGAGCCCGGTACGATAAAATATACAGAATGGGCTTGCGAGAGGTATGTTGAACATTGTAGTAGGCAACCCGGGTTCCGCCGTTAAAAGGATAGAGTATCGGAATTATTCCTGTACTTGAACAAGTGGGATTTATCAATCCAATTGAGGTGGTACCACGGTATTTACATTACATATATCGTCCTCTACATGCATATTTGCGTGTAGGGGACTTTTTTATTTTCTAAAGGAGGTGTGCGAGTATGAAATGAAAGTGTATAATTAACAAAAGTTTAAATATTCAGAAAAGGAGAATTTATGATGAAAGAAACACAGCAATGGACGTCGAAAATCGGCTTTGTACTCGCAGCAGCCGGAGCCGCAGTAGGTCTTGGTGCGATATGGAAATTTCCATATGTTGCAGGTAATGGCGGGGGAGGCGCATTCTTCCTTGTATTTTTACTATTAACTTTATTTATAGGTATGCCTCTTCTAATAGCGGAGTTTGTTATTGGACGTAGCACGCAAAAAGAGGCGGTTACAGCTTATAAAGTACTAGTGCCAAATAGCAAATTATATCCTTGGATTGGTCGTATGGGAGTTGTTACTTGTTTTAGTGTACTATCTTTTTATAGTGTTGTAGGTGGATGGATTTTACTTTATTTATATTATAGTGTGACAGGAAGTTTCTGGAATGGAGTAGCTGATTATGGACAATTGTTCGGTGAAACGATTTCCAATCCATTAAGTGCGATTGGAGCGCAATTTATCTTTATGCTTTGTACGATTTTTGTTGTCAGTAAAGGTGTAGAGAAAGGTATAGAAAAGGCAAGTAAGTACATGATGCCGCTATTATTTATTTTATTTATTGCGATTATTGTTCGTGCGTTAACACTCGATGGTGCTTTTGCTGGAGTAGAGTTCTTCTTAAAGCCAGATTTTTCAAAGCTTACAGCAGATACGATTTTATATGCGATGGGACAATCTTTCTTCTCGCTAACAGTAGGTGCCTCAGTAATGGTAACGTATAGTTCGTATTTAAAGAAAGAGGAACATTTAGCGAAATCAGCAACATCTATTGTAAGTTTAACTGTTTTTGTTACAGTACTTGCAGGATTAGCGATTTTCCCGGCGATTTTCGCATTAGGAGTTAAACCGACTGAAGGACCAGGATTACTGTTTATCGTCCTTCCAGCAGTATTTGCAAAAATACCATTTGGTCAATTTTTCTTTATTATGTTTTTAATTTTATTCTTCTTTGCGACTTTAACATCAGCAATTTCAATGCTTGAAATAGTAGTAGCATCTGTTGCGAAAGGTAATGAGAAGAAGCGTCCATCAGCATCATTATTAATTGGTATTCTTATTTTTGCAGTCGGTATTCCATCAGCGTTATCATTTGGGATTATGAGTGACGTGAAAATATTTGGGAAAACATTCTTTGATTTAGTCGACTTTTCAGTAAGTAACGTATTGCTACCGTTAGGGGTACTAGCTATTTCATTATTTGTACCAAATAAAATGAGTAAAGAATTGTTGATGAAAGAATTAGAAGTGACGGAAACGAAAGGGGAAACGTTATTTAACATTTGGTTCTTCTTACTTCGTTATGTTATTCCGATAACTGTAATAATTGTATTTTTAAATGCGATAGGTGTATTTAAAATGTTTGCATAAAAAAAGGCGGGGAGCTCCCGTCTTTTTTATGTTGTTGAATGTAATAGATGATTATATGCTTTATAGGCTGTGGTGACTGCGAGGAATGAACCGATTAAAAATAAAACTGAGCCGCCAAATGTAAATATCCGGCTGATATATGTCGCTCTAGCTTCTTCTATTTTTTGTTGTAATTGCGTATTCATATGGATCACCTCGTAAACTAGAGGCATTTAGTTATAGTCTATGTAGAATGCCTATATTGTGTGAAGTATAAATAAAAAAACCTCGGTAGGCACCGAGGTTTTTATAATCCGATATAAGGAGATGGGTCAACTGCGTTTGTCTTGCCGACATTCCATTCTCCAAGATGGAGTTCGAAGTGTAAATGTTGTCCGTATGATTGGCCCGTATTCCCCATAAATCCAAGCTGATCGCCTTGTTTTACAGTTTGTCCATTCGATACAGAACGGCTATTCATATGAGCATATACTGTCGTATATGTTTTTCCGTTTATACGGTGAGATAAATACACTACGTTTCCGTAACTAGATGATAATTCTGAGCGAATAACAACGCCATCTGCAGCAGCGATAATTGGAACCGTTCCCGAAGCAGCGATGTCAATTCCTTTATGGTTATCTAAAGAACGTACACCAAATCCGGAAGTTTTTGATCCGGCTGCTGGTTTGATAAAGCCACCGATATTTGTATCATGTGGTGTTGGGGCTGCTTGAGCTTTTTGAGCAGATTTAGTAGCTTGTTGCTTGCGAGCCTCTTCTGCCTGGCGAGCTTCTTCCGCTTTACGAGCTTCTTCGGCACGTTTTTCTTCTTCAATTGCTCTTTGAACAGCTTGACGTTGATTTTCTAAAATGCCTTTGGATTCTTCTAATCCTTCAATCTCTGAATCTACTTTTGCTACTTTCGTATGTAGATCGTTAATAAGGGTTTGTTGCTGTTGTTGGTTATTTTGTAATTCTTGCTGTTTTTGTTCTAGTTTTTGTTCAGATTCTTTCAGTTGTTGTTCTTTTTTCTCAACAGCTTCTTTTTCTGTTGTTACAGCATTTTGATCAGATGTTTGTTTTTTTACAATATCTGTATCGTTGTTTAATATTAAACTTACGGAGTACATATTATCAACAAGATCAGCAATGTTTGTAGAGTTTGTTAATACTTCTGTAATGATATTTGTACGTGGTTTTTCTTGCATAGATTGTAATCGTTGTTTAATAACTTCCTGACGTGTATCTATGTTTGTTTGTAATTGTTCTATATGTTTCTTTTTATCAGTAATTACTTGTTGCGTTTTGCTAATTTCCTTTTTTGTATCGTTTAATTCAGCCTCATTTTTATTAATAGAAGTAGTTAATTCATCGATTTTCTTCTGTAATTCTTGAATTTCTTTTTCTATTTGTTCTTTCTCGACTGATTTATTTTGTAAGTCACTTTGTTTGCCTTCTAATTCAGATTGAATATTAGATAATTTATCTTGATTCGTTTCAGCGTATACGGGTGAAAGTAACGGGGAAGCAAAAATCGTTCCTGCTGCTAAAACACTAAACGCTGCAAATTTCTTTTTCATTGTTGTCTGACTCCTTTCCCTATGAATGTTATATATCATAAGAAGAAGGGTGTCTATCGTTGTAATCATAATGTAAAGAAAAATTTATAAAATTGCTAAGTTTTGTCGGAATTTATCATTTTTCAACTGTAATTGTCATAGTGCTTACATTTTATTCATATGTGTAACAAAGGTATATTTTGGGATTTATCTGTAAAATAAAGGAGGGAAGTAATCGTTTTTATGAGATGAGATATTGCTTGGAAAGCTAATAAAACACTAGTGAGGAATCGTTCTCATGTTAGGTTTTCTGACATGGGTCTGCTTTTTGTCAAGAAAATTATTTGTGTTCGGGCAAAGTTATTTTGTTGTCAGATTTAAATTTTTGATTTATGATTTTTAACAGGGACAAAATGTAGTGAATTGTCGAATAATATGTAATACTCTTAATTTCAAGTTTTATAGAGATAGAATGAGAGATAGAGTGACACATCGAAGAGGGGGTTACAACAAATATGAAAAGAATAGGACTTGCATGGCAAATATTAATAGGACTTGCACTTGGTATTGCGGTTGGGGCGATTTTCTTTGATAATCCAGCTGTTGTGAAGTACTTACAACCAATTGGTGATATTTTCATCCGATTAATTAAAATGATCGTTGTACCGATTGTTGTAGCAAGCATTGTTGTTGGGGTTGCTGGTGTTGGCGATGTTAAAAAACTAGGTCGACTAGGCGGAAAAACAATTATTTACTTTGAAATTATTACAACAATTGCAATTATTGTTGGTCTATTAATAGCGAATATTTTCCAACCAGGAAAAGGCGTAAATATGGAGCAGTTAACAAAGACAGATATTTCGAAATATACACATACGACAGAGCAAGTACAAAGTCATTCATTTGCAGATACATTTGTAAATATTGTTCCAACGAACATTATGAAGTCATTAGCTGACGGAGATATGCTTGCTATTATCTTCTTCTCTGTACTATTTGGTTTAGGTGTAGCGGCAATTGGTGAAAGAGGAAGACCAGTTCTTCAATTTTTCCAAGGTGTAGCTGACGCAATGTTTTACGTAACAAACCAAGTTATGAAATTTGCACCATTTGGTGTGTTTGCACTAATTGGTGTTACAGTTTCTACATTTGGTCTTGCTTCATTAATTCCATTAGGGAAATTACTAATTGTCGTATATGGAGCAATGATTTTCTTCGTAGTAGTTGTCTTAGGACTTACAGCGAAAATATTTGGAATTAATATTTTCCAATTCTTTAAGATTTTAAAAGACGAGCTGATTTTAGCGTATTCTACAGCAAGCTCAGAAACAGTTTTACCAAAAATCATGGAGAAAATGGAGAAATTCGGTTGTCCGAAAGCAATTACATCTTTCGTTATTCCGACAGGTTATTCATTTAACTTAGATGGATCAACTTTATATCAAGCAATTGCGGCTATTTTCTTAGCGCAAATGTACGGTATTGATTTATCTATTACACAACAAATTACATTATTGCTTGTATTAATGGTTACATCAAAAGGTATCGCAGGTGTACCGGGCGTATCATTCGTTGTATTATTAGCGACACTTGGTACAGTAGGTATTCCACCTGAAGGCTTAGCGTTCATTGCTGGTATTGACCGTATTTTAGATATGGCTCGTACAGCAGTTAACGTTGTAGGAAACTCTTTAGCAGCTGTAGTTATGTCTAAGTGGGAAGGTCAATATGACGCTGAAAAAGGACAAGCTTATTTAAAAGAGATTTCTGAAAAGGGTCAAGCGGCTTAATTATAATATGAACAAGCTCTCACATAATATGTGGGAGCTTTTCTGTATATAGAAGAGGAGCAGACATAATGAAACGTAAATATGGTGACGGTTCTTCATGGAAGAGGCTAATAGAGAAGGGTTATACGGTTAAGCAAGTGGAAGAGGGGATGCTCGGAATACTGGATATAAAAAAGGTGAGGAAGCCTAGTTGTAAAGAATATGATGGTGAAGAACTTTGTATTGCAGCGGATCAGTATATGTGGATTCAATATTTCATAGACGGGAAAAACTTTGCGATTACCGCTATGTTAGATGATCAGAAAAAATTAGTGCAATATTATATCGATGTGGCGAAAGAATATAAAATAGACGATCGTGGTTTACCTTATTTTGATGATTTATATTTAGATGTAGTATTATTATCTAGCGGTAAGGTGTATGTATTAGATGAAGAGGAGCTAGAGGATGCTTATAAAAGTGGCGATGTCACGAAGGAAGAGTATGAGTTAGCTTGGTACACTACGAAATGGATATTAGCTGCAATAAAAAATAGTGAATTTTATTGGATTTCAATATTAGAAGAAGAAATCGAAAAGTTAAAATGATTGTTGTATTCACATTTTTGTATAATTACCAAAAAAATCTATACAAAAAACAATTGACTTTTGTTTTGTAAGCGAGTAAAGTTAGGAAAGAAATTATTATTAAAAAATAAATATGAAACCTTCTTATAAAGAGAGGCGGAGGGACTGGCCCTACGATGCCTCGGCAGCGGACTCGATTTCAGAGTGCTGTGCCAAATCCAGCAAGCGTGTGCTTGAAAGATGAGAAGAGCGTTTCTTATAGATGTATAAGACCTCTTCTCATTGGAAGAGGTCTTTTGTTATTCATTAGAAAAAGGTTGAAACTAGGGAGAGATGGTACTTTGAAAGAAACGAGAGGAAATGGTTTAGCTTTATTACCACTTGGGATATTTTTGGCGCTATTTATTGGTTCTGGAATTATTACAGGTGATTTCTATAAATTGCCGATACTTGTAGCGATTTCAATTGCTGTAGGAGTCGCTTTAGTGATGAATCGTAAAGAAAGTTTTAATGTGAAAGTCGAGCGGTTCGCTAAAGGTGCAGGAAATCCGGATATTATGATTATGGTATTAATTTTTGTGCTTGCAGGTGCATTTTCTGAAACTGCTAAAGGAATGGGCGGAGTAGACTCAACTGTTAATTTAGCGTTAACTATTTTACCGCCAGGATTTATCATAGCTGGAATCTTTGTTATTGCTGCGTTTATTTCATTAGCGATGGGAACTTCAATGGGAACAATTGCAGCATTAGCACCGATTGCTGTAGGTATTAGTGGTCAAACTGATATCTCAATTGCGCTTGCGATGGCTACTGTTGTTGGCGGAGCGATGTTTGGTGATAATTTATCATTTATTTCAGATACAACAATCGCAGCTGTTCGTTCACAAGGAACAGAAATGAAAGATAAGTTTAAAACGAACTTTTTAATTGTATTACCAGCAGCTATTATCACAATTGTACTATTAGTAATAGTTACTTCAGGAAGTGATACGCAGGTTAAAGCGCATAGCTTTGATTGGATAAAGATTTTACCGTATGCAGGAGTACTTATTACAGCGCTACTTGGCTGGAATGTACTTATTGTATTAACTGGTGGAACTGTACTATCTGGTGTTATCGGTCTTATAGATGGAAGTTACACGTTAGAAAGTTTCTTTAAAAGTGTAACGACTGGAATGGGCGGTATGATGGAGTTAGTATTACTTGCTATATTAATTGGCGGTATGGTTGAATTAATCCAATATAATGGTGGTATTCAATATTTAATGAATGTATTAACACGTAATATTCGTTCGAAAAAAGGAGCGGAATTTGGTATTGCTGGTTTAGTGAGTATGACAAATATGTGTACAGCGAATAATACGATTTCAATTATCTTTACAGGCCCGCTTGCAAAAAATATTGCAGATCAATATGAAATAGACCCTCGTAAATCAGCGAGTGTATTAGATCTTTTCTCATGTTGTGTGCAAGGATTAATTCCGTACGGTGCCCAAATGTTAACGGCAGCAGGATTTGCAGCGTTATCTCCGGTTGAATTGTTACCATATGCATTTTATCCAATCTTAGTTGGAGTATGTGGGATTGTTTCTATTTTAATTGGGTTTCCAAGGTTTTCGAAAGTAGCTGAGAAAAAAAAGTATCATAAAACAGCTTAATTTAATATGAATGTTAGTAATTAAAAAAACGTGCAGAGAATAGACTCTGCACGTTTTTTTGCGTAAAGGGCTGAATATGACTCGGTCTTAAGTCTGAGTTAAAAACGGTTCTTAAGCTCGTTATGGAAAGATGAAAAAATAGTTAAGATAAGAGTATCAAATCGAAGGGAGGCAAGCACAAGATGAAACAATTTCTAGCGTTTATCGCAGCCGGTATTTTGGCTTTAATTGCTCTTGGTAGTCTTGCTGGTATTGTAGGGTTCGCAATCGGAGCAGGAGTTGTATATTGGAGCTATAAATCATTTGTGCGAGCTAAATCATTTTTTGGAAAGTTAGCTTGGGGTATTGTTGGTTTAATCGGTTTATCCATTGCACTTTCTCATTCGCCAGCATTAATCGGTATCGCTGCTTTAGTGGTTTTATATTACGGATACCGTGAGTGGAAAAAAGAAAAAGATGTAGTTGTTGAATCTGCTCCAGAAAGTTCTAAACCATATAGCAACTTTGAAGATGAGTGGAACAAATTAATGAAAAATTAAAACAATAAATCAAATTATAAATAAAGTAGAAGAGAGGAAGATTTATAATGAAACAATCTTTATTCGGACGTGTACGCGATGCAATTTTAGCTGATTTTCATAACGTGTTAGATGAGAAGGAAAGAAAAAATCCAATTGCGATGTTAAACCAATATTTACGTGATAGTGAGCGCGAAATAACAAAAATTGAGAAGTTAATTGAGCGTCATAAAACATTAAAATCTAACTTTGCTCGTGAGCTTGAGCAAGCGCGTTATTTCGTTAATAAAAGATCAAAGCAAGCCATCATTGCTCAAGAAGCAGGCGAATTACAATTGCATGAACGTGCTTTAGAAGAGGTAGCTTATTATGAAGGGCAAGTAACTCGATTAGAAGAAATGTATGCAGGTGTTGTAGAGCAAATTGATGAGTTAGAGCGTCGTCTTTCTGAAATGAAAAATAAGTTAAAAGAAATGCACGCAAAGCGTATGGAACTAATGGCACGTGAAAATATGGCACATGCAAATCGTCGTATGAATACTGCGATGCATAAAATGGATGAAAATAATCCGTTCTTACGATTTGAAGAAATTGAAGATCACATTCGTGACTTAGAAACTCGTATGAATGAAGAGCATGAGCGTGACACATTTGATATGAAAATTGCAAAACTTGAGCGTGAAATGAAAGAAAAGAATGATATATCGTTAACGAAAGAGTTAACAAAATAATAGTAGTATATTATAAAACAGGCTTATGATATAGTGATAGGAGAAAAGGTGTTGGAAAGCAATGCCTTTTCTTCTATGTATATGTGACAAGAAGGGGGGAGCTGAAATGAAGAAACATTTTTCAAAGACACAATTAATGGGAATGCTCCTCATCATATTTGGATTCGGTCTTTTTCTTGATATGATACTTGGACATTTTGAACCAGGTGGTCTCATTTTTGCATTTATTATGCTTATGTTTGGAAGGCATTATCGTAAAAAGAATCGTTATGTACGGGGAAATGTATTTTTATTTGTTGGTGGTATCGTATTTTTATTTTTCTTATTTTCATCAGCAGCATTTGTTCTTGTCGTATTTGCTTGTTTAGCTTTAATTGGTTATCAATTGATTCAACAAGGACATCAGCAAAAAGCAATGAAGGTTGAAATTAAAGAAAAAGGGATTATAGACGAAGAGAAGCAAATATATCGTACAGAACCATATTTGAAAAATATGTTTGTAGGCAATGTAAGAATGATGGATCATATTTATGAACTTGAGGATATTAATGTTCAATATGGTGCTTGTGATGTGGAAATAGATTTAACAACTGCTATGATTCCAGAAGGGGAAACGGTAATTGTTATTCGGGGTGTCGTTGGTAATATTCGTTTATATGTGCCGTATGATATTGAATTGTCTCTAAATCATTCTGTTATTGTCGGACGTGTGCTCTTGCCAGGTCATGAGGAGACAGGGTTTAACCGCAATGTTACATTTAGAACAGAGCAGTATAAAGAGGCTCCTCGTCGTATAAAAATTATTTCTTCGCTTGTCGTAGGCGATACGGAAGTGAGGAAAGTATAATGAAGAAACAAAAAAATATTTCGTGGATGTATATTCGTTATTCTATGTTGTCCTCAGTTAGTATCGCACTCATTTGTACAATTGTATATGTATGGAAAAGCGAGCAACAAGTATATGATTTATTATGGAAGGAATCCATCGCTTCTGTTCCAATTGGCTTGTTTATTATGACTACAAGTTTACTTATCGGAGGAATTGTAGGATATGCAATCGGTTACTATATAGAGCAGCGTATACAAGGATTAAATACGTTTCTATTTGAAGTAGAGCGAGGGAATTTTCCGAGTGATGTTTCGTTTACTGCAGATGATGAATTTCATGAAGTGGAACGAAAAGTAATCGTTCTGGCTCGCCGATTAGAGGAGCAAGCTGGACTCTTTCAAAAAGTAACGAATGAACGAGCTCATTGGAATGAAGAGATGAGACAAGAAGCAATTTCTCAAGAAAGGCATCGATTGGCGAGGGAGCTGCATGATTCTGTCAGTCAGCAGCTTTTTGCAATGTCGATGATGATGTCGGCTATTAATGAACAAGTAGCTGAATTTCCAGAAACGACGAAAAAGCAGTTGCAACTCGTTGAAAATATGGTCGTAAATGCACAATCAGAAATGAGAGCATTGCTTCTTCATTTACGCCCAGTACAGTTAGAAGGTAAAAAACTAACAGAGGGTATAGAAGAATTATTAACAGAACTGTCTAGAAAGCAACATATGAAAATTGAATGGTTAATTGAACCGATTCAATTAAAAAAAGGTGTAGAAGATCACTTATTCCGTATTGTGCAAGAGGCGCTGTCTAATACTTTACGGCATGCGAAGGCAAAGAAAACGGAAGTGCGCCTTCGAAAAATTGATCAATATGCGATTTTAAAAATCATTGATGACGGCGTTGGGTTTAAAGTAGGGGTTAATAAGGCTGGTTCATATGGTCTAAGATCGATGCAAGAGCGTGTTCATGAAATTGGTGGTACATTAAAAGTGCTTAGTTTTCCAAATAAAGGTACACAGATAGAAGTGAAAGTACCCATTATGATTGAGAGAGGGGGAGAATCATGATAAAAGTATTACTAGTGGATGATCATGAAATGGTTCGAATGGGTGTATCTGCATATTTATCAACGCAGCCAGATATTGAAGTAGTTGGAGAAGCTGAAAATGGAAGAAAAGGTTCAGAGTTAGCTTTGCAATTAAGACCGGATATTATTTTGATGGACCTTGTCATGGACGAGATGGATGGTGTCGAAGCAACACGTGCTATTATTCAAGAATGGCCAGAAGCAAAAATTGTAGTTGTAACAAGTTTTTTAGATGACGAAAAATTGTATCCTGTTATTGAGGCTGGGGCGACCAGTTACTTGTTAAAAACATCAAGAGCAAGTGATATTGCAGATGCTGTACGAGCTACTTATGATGGAGAAACAGTATTAGAGCCGAAAGTTACCGGGAAAATGATGTCCCGTATGCGTCAAAAGAAAGAGCAACCTTTGCATGAGGAGTTAACAGAAAGAGAGTCAGAAATTTTGTTATTAATTGCAGAGGGGAAAAGTAATCAAGAGATTGCAGATGAGTTGTTTATTGCGCTCAAAACAGTAAAGACACATGTGAGTAATATATTGAATAAGCTAAATGTAAGTGATCGGACACAGGCGGTTATTTATGCGTTTAGACATCAATTGACGAAATGATACAGTGAAACTTTAATCAGTGGGGAGCTGTCCTCACTGATTATTAATTTGCACCGAATCTTATTATTGACGTCAATATATGTAAGCGTTATCATTAAGTTGTTAACAGTACATACAAAGGGGAGAATGTATATGTTAGTTCAAACTATATTTGGCATGGATAAGTCTAAAAAATTAGGGGATTATGTGAACGTATTACAAGCGCTTTGTGAACAATATAATGTTGAAACAGATAAAATTGCAATTATTGAGGCGACAGAAGAGTACTATTTATTTTTAATAAAGCAAGAAGATTGCTACGATGTTGTCAAAGTAGAAACAGTGGATACAAATATCGATTATTATACGAGAGCGTATAAAATAAGTAGTTTTAATCATACTGCTTCTCAAATGTAAAAAACTCCCTTTTGGGAGTTTTTTTAGGATGCTTTTACTTCATGAGATTCGGTTAGCAAGGGGACTTTTTTCGCACCACTTAGCTTAGCGATTGTAAGGCCGATAAGAGATCCAGCTAATGCAGGTACTAGCCAGCCTATTCCTTCATTATATAAAGGGATAAATTCAAAATATGATGTGATAAATGAAACGGAAATACCACCTTGTTTTAATCCATCAAATACGCTTACGATTGCTGCTCCAATCAAAGCGCCTACATAAACGGAGCGATATCCACCGAAGTATTTATGAAGTAATGATAGTAGTACGAGTACAATCGCAATTGGATACACAACAAGTAGAATTGGAACAGAGATGGCAATGATTTTTGTTAAACCTAAGTTGGCAACTAGTAACCCTAAAGCACAAATGATACTTGCGAACATTTTGTATGAAAATGTAGTTAATAACGTTGAAAAATATTGGCTGCATGCAGATACGAGTCCAACACATGTCGTTAGGCAAGCGAGTGTAACGATAAGAGATAATAGAAGCAAACCGTACGGACCGAATAATTGTTGTACGATAACAGTAAGTAACTGTCCACCATTTTTTGCATATCCGAGAGAGACGCTAGTTGCCCCGAGCCAGCCGAGTGCACCATATACAAGTACGAGCCCTGTAGCGGCAATAAGCCCTGCTTTTGCTGTGGCGATGGCAATGGACTTACGATTATTCACACCTTTAGAGCGAATTGCATTTACAACGATAATTCCGAATGCAAGTGCTGAAATGGTGTCCATTGTTAAGTAGCCTTCCATAAATCCTTTGAAGATTGGAGAAGTTTGATACTCTTGCATTGCTGGTCCTGATTGCCCAAGTGGTGTGAATACACTTTTAACAAACAATAAGAAAATTGAGAGTAATAAAATAGGTGTTAATATATTTCCAATACGATCAACAAGTTTAGATGGATTCAAACTCAGCCAAAATACGATAGTAAAGAAGATGATTGTATATACAAATAGCACTAGGCTGCTAGAGCGGATTGTTTCTGGTAAGAAAGAACTAACACCCATTTCATAAGCGACATTTGCAACACGTGGGATGCCCATGGATGGACCGATGGCAATATATACAACTACCGTAAAGAAAATTCCGAATAATGGATGAACATGACTTGCAAGTTGCTGCATTCCATTTCCTGATAGAGAAATTGCGATAACAGTAAGTAGTGGTAAGCCAACTCCTGTTAGTAAAAATCCAATCATTGCTGGCCAAAAGTTTTCACCTGCGTTTTGTCCAAGCATGGGAGGGAAAATTAAATTACCTGCCCCAAAAAATAAAGAAAATAGCATAAGACCCGTGAAAAAAATATGTTTTTTTGATACAGTGTTCATTGTTTTTCCTCCTTTTTCATTCATTCATTTGTAAGAACACAAAAAAACTCGTCCCTAAAGAAAGGGACGAGTTATATTTACCCGCGATACCACCCTAATTTACACATGTAGAAATAAATCTATATGTATACGGCTTTGCGACGTACAACATGATACGTGTTCCTTGTAACGGGGGACGGCCGGTAAGAACTTACTGTAACATTCGGTTCTACTTCTCGGAGATGATTTTCGGTTACGCACTGAACGTTGGCTTTCAGCAAATCGCCAACTCTCTGGGGAACAGTTCTATAACGTACTCGTTCTCGTCAATGAATTTTTATTCAAGTATTCTGACAGTATTGTTGCATGTTTTTTTTAGAAAGTCAATATGTTTTTTGGAAGATATATTTATATACGAAAATATCGAAAGTGATATTCGTTGTTGTAAAGGGAATGATGAATTGTAAAATGGGAGTAAAAATTTGCGGAGAATTGTAAAATTTATAGAGAAAATTGATATTTATAGGAGTGAAGAAGGGATTGTTTGAATTTATAGAGAATAATACAACAATCCACTTGCTGGAAAGAACAAACCAAAAGAGGTGACTGAAATGCTTGCGATGGGAGTATTATTTGGCATTATTGCTATAATTGGTTTTATGTGGTTATATTATTCGCGTTCGTTTAAACAAGCAGAAGTTTTACTCTTTCAAAAAGGTAGTTTGTTGACAAATCAGTCTAGATATTTAGTATGTCCGAAGTGTGGAAGTGCACAGGCTAGAAGTGGAGGATATCAAGAGTGTTGCAAAATTAGATTATGAAAGAAAGGAAGCCTCACATTATTTTGTGAGGCTTCCTTCCTTACAACTTCATCGCGCTCCAAATTGTCCATCGATCTCTTTCAATAATAGGAGAGACGTTTTGTAATGCGGTCTGTATATGATGTAGAAGTTGAGAAAGTTCATCATCTGTTAACTCATATAGAATGGATCGACCTGTTCGAGGAGATAAATCTTGCAATAATGCTTCTACAGAATCATGTATTTTGCGTATTTCCCATTGTGTTTGTGTGGGAAGTACATGAAGAGAATGTTTTTGTAATTCTGTCTGTATAGTGTTGGTTTTTGGACGTCTTTTTGACTCTATTTCAATAAGTTTTGGAAATAGAGAGAAAAAATATCCGCGAATGTGTTCGGGACTTCCTGGAATTGTACAATCTTCAATTGTTCGATCTTGTAAAATAAGTACACCGTTTTTATTTAATATACGAGAAGCTTCACGTAAAAATGTAGGAATGTCTTGTAAATGATGAATAACTGCGCGAGAAATAACTATGTCGAATGTTTCATTAAGGTATGGGAGATTATGTGCATCACTGTGGACGAATGAAATGTTTGGAAAGTTGTTACAATTTTCTTTTGCAGCTTGTAATATTTCTTTTGAAAAATCAAGTCCCACAACATTTTTTGCTCCCATAAGAGCGAGTTCTTTCGTATAAATTCCGCCACCACAGCCGATATCAATTATTTGCTTGTTTTGTATTTCTGTAATGTTTTTTACCATTTCAGCCCAAGAAATATGAGCGTTTCTTGTTGCATATGTGTACTTATTATTTTCATCATGAAAATTAATGGACATGATAAAGACCTCCTTTCAATGATTAGTATAGCGTATTTAATAGGATGTCACGTTTTTGTTTTATGTATGAAGATTATAAGGATTTCTTATCGTAAAAGGAGGATTAATTTGAAAGGGAAATATGTATTGGTGTTGTTGTTTGTTATGTTACTAGCAGCTTGTGGTCAAGTTGAGCCAAAAAAAGAAACAAAAAAAATAGAAGAGACGGTGAATGAAGTGAAAGAAACAATAGGGGTAACCGTTATACAAAGAAAACATAAAGAGAAAAAGTTGCAAGAATCAGAAGCGAAGTTAGTAATAGACATTTTGGATAAAGCTGAAAAACAAGAAATAACAGGAAGCTTCGGTGAACCTGAATATGAAATACACATTAGTAGAGATGGGAAAAAAGAAACTTATTATGCATGGTTAAGGGGAGAAGATAGACGAGGATGGGTGCAATATAAGAAAGCTATGTATATGTTGAATGAAAAAGATACGGAAAAGCTTTTGGATATATTTCCAAATGTCTCAGAACAAAAAGAAGATGAGATGCAGGTAAGCCCTTTAACGGAAGTAACAAAAAAAGATTTGCAGATTACCGCGTTTCATATTAAAACAGGCGATCAAAACGTGAATTATATGGTACGGTATACGATTTCACAATCACTATACAATAAGTTAGTGAAGGAGAAAGAATATTATTTGCAACTCAATTTTCCAGAAAAAGTTCAAAAATTAATTGGCGCAAAAGAGAGTGAAATGATTTTAGGTGAAAAAGTAAAGGAAGGGTATAAGCAATATGAATTGCATGCTACTGTGCAGGTAAAAAGCGCTTCAGAATCACAATTAAAATCATTAGAAACATATTACGAAAATTATGATTTGAAAATATTAAACAGTGAAAAAGAAAAAATAGGTTTGTTTCAAAATATAATTCAGATTGTTAAAGATTATGGTGAAAAAATGAATTTTCAAAGATAAAGTGAGACTTTAATTAGCCCTTACTGATTGGAATGAATGTAAACTCGTCAAATCTATATGGCCTTTCCTAGGAAATGATAATAGAGAGGGGAAAACACCCCTCTCTATTACTTTGCTTTTGTAGATGGCTCATTCATTGATTTTCGTGTAATAAGAAAAGAAATCATAAGAGCGGAAAGGATGACAAGGGCAATAAATACGTGATTGGGCAACAAATCTAATAATAATACGTAACTAACGGTATAAAAAATAAGAGTTGAAGCTAAAAACGATAGAGCACCTATTATAAGAGATTGTAAATTCATTTGTGTACACCTCCTTTTATTTATATTTTTGTCTTAAAATGGATTATATAAACATTATTTCTAATAATAGAAAAAAATATGTCATAATAGAGAAAAGAACAAGCTTTGATGAATGAATATGATTCATTAATGAGAGATAAAGGAGAGGAATATGAAAAATAATAAAAAAGGATTATGGGGAATTATTGTTGCGATAGGTCTATTTTTACTGTCTAAGTTAAAGTGGGTATTTGCATTTTTTAAATTAGCAAAGTTTTCAACGGTATTTAGTATGTTTCTATCGCTTGGCGCATACGCAGTTCTATATGGTTGGAAATTTGGAGTAGCGCTCATTTATTTGTTGTTTGTTCATGAAATGGGCCATTTATGGGCTGCCAAAAGAAAGGGGATTCCAACATCGCCAGCAATCTTTATTCCATTTATGGGGGCCCTTATTGGAATGAAAGAGATGCCGAAAAATGCGAAAGATGAAGCTTACATTGCCTATATGGGTCCGCTTTTCGGACTTCTGTCATTTTTACCAGCGATACCGCTTTATATAATGACGAAAGAGCCATTTTGGGCGCTTGTTATTTTGCTTGGAAGTATGATTAATTTCTTTAATTTAATTCCCGTTTCGCCGCTAGATGGTGGGAGAATTATTTCAGTTGTCAGTACTAAAATTTGGGGAGCAGGCCTTATTTTATTACTTGGCTATTCAATTTACTTTAAAAGTATTTTGGGAGGATTTATTGTTATTATCGGTTGTATGGAGTTATATAGAGTAATAAAGAGAGATGAGCCGATTAAGGAATTAGGGCATAAAATTGATGGGATGAAAGAATATGTTACTAGGCTTGAAGAGGAATTAAAAGAAACGGGTGCTGTACATCGGACTATATATGTGATGCATCATGAGATGCATGCATTAAGACAAAGAGAACGGGAAAAAGAGTTACAAATAGGTGAACTTCAAAAAATGGAAGTGTTAGAGTATCTTTTACCGAAGTTCGAACCGTTAGATTATGTTCCATATGAAGATGAAAAAGATGAGTATACAATTCACATAAGGGAAGCATTTGAAGCGTCAGAAAGAAAATTAAATGAATGGAAAACAGAAAAGGAACAACAAGAAAACTATTATAAAGTGGATGCGAAAACGAAATGGACAGTATTTGCTTGTTATATCGGATTAATGGCTATACTCGGTTACACAGCTTATGAAGGATATATTGTTTTACAAGATTATTTGCCAACGAGAAATGTATAGAAAAACATTGTCGAAATGATAGGAAGAATTAATACAGGAATTATATTTCTACGAGAGAATGTTACATGTATAGTCATACGTTGTAATATTTTTAGTAGAGAAGGAGTTCTGTATATGAAGAAATTGTTAAATGTATTTGGAATTATTATCGTGATGATCATGGCTAGTTATAGTCTTATGAAAGTGCTGTTACATTATGCGAATAAGCCTGCTGAGGTAAATACAATAGCTCAAATAGAAGATGTGCAAGAAGAGACAAAAGTGCTAGATTTTATTCGAATGACACATGAAAGCTATAATAATTTCTTAAATTACGGTAAAGCAGAGAATTATACAGACGGGGATTGGAATCAACTTAAGCAATGGTTTCAACAACAAGAACAATCTTTAAAAAATATACATACGGAAATAAAGAATGAAAAAATAAAACGCGATGTAAATAGAAGCTATGAAATTGTAAAAAAAGGTGTGGAACTTCAAAATATTGAGTATGTAGTGTATGCCCACCGTGTATATCATGACTTGGATATTATCGTAAATAAATATAGAGGTGAAACGAATATCTGGGGGTATACGGAGTTTGGCGATGGGAAAGATATAAAAGTAATTGAACAAGCTATACAAACAAAATAATAAGCTAGCTAGAATTCTAGTTAGCTTATTTTGTTTTGTAAATGCAATGTTCATATATTATTCACAAAAACACCGTGTTAATAGTGATTAAAATCACAATCTGCATTATAAGATTCAGTTAAACTAAAAACAGTTAAGGAAATAGAGGAGTGGGATACAATGTTAAGTACAAAAACAATTGAAATCGTAAAGTCAACAGTACCATTATTACAAGAAAAAGGTGTTGAAATTACAACGAGATTCTATCAAATTTTATTTTCGGAACATCCAGAGTTGTTGAATATTTTCAACCATACGAATCAGAAAAAGGGAAGACAACAACAAGCGTTAGCGAATGCTGTTTATGCAGCTGCAACGTACATTGATAATTTAGAAGCAATTATTCCAGTTGTAAAACAAATTGGTCATAAGCATAGAAGTTTAGGGATTAAAGCTGAGCATTATCCGATTGTAGGTACATGTTTACTACGTGCCATTAAAGAGGTCGCAGGTGCACCTGATGAAGTTTTAAATGCATGGGGAGAAGCATATGGTGTCATTGCTGGTGCATTCATTAGCATTGAAGCAGAGATGTATGAAGAAGCTGCACATAAAGAAGGTGGATGGAAAGACTTCCGCAAATTTGTGATTGTTAAAAAAGTGAAGGAAAGCGATGTTATTACGTCATTTTATTTGAAACCTGAAGATGGAGGGAAAGTTTCTTCATTCATCCCAGGTCAATATGTAACGGTTCAAATCAATATTGAAGGTGAGACATATACACATAATCGTCAATACAGTTTATCCGACGCTCCTGGGAAAGAATATTATCGTATTAGTGTAAAAAAAGAAAAAAGTGTAGATACACCAGACGGTAAAGTGTCTAATTACTTACATGAACATGTAAAAGAAGGAGATGTTTTACCAGTAAGTGCACCAGCAGGAGATTTCGTGTTAAATATGGATTCAACATTACCAGTTGTACTAATTAGTGGTGGAGTAGGGGTTACACCGATGATGAGTATGTTAAATACGTTAATTGAACAAGATTCAAAACGTAATGTATATTTTGTTCATGCAGCAATAAATAGTAATACACATGCAATGAAAGAACACGTTAAGGCAGTAGAAAATGAATATGAACAAGTTAAAGCATATACTTGTTATTCTGCACCGACTGAAAAAGATTTAGAAATGAAGAACTTTGATAAAGAAGGTTACATTGAAAGTGAGTGGTTAAAAACTATTATTCCGACAACTGAAGCAGAATTTTATTTCTGTGGTCCAGTAGCATTTATGAAGCATATAAATGCTGCACTAACTGATTTAGGTGTGAAACAAGAGCATATTCATTATGAATTTTTCGGCCCAGCAACAAGCTTACAATAAGCAAAAAAACGAGGTATTTATTTTACCTCGTTTTTTATTTGTTCTCGTAATAAACGGTTTACTGTTTCACGGCGTATACCTATCAGTTGGCCAATTTCGGTTTGTGTTAATATTTCATATATAGGAATGTCACCTAAATATAGGGTGAACCATTCTTGTAAACGATGAAGACGTTCTTTCGGAGAGACGGTTGTCAATTGATCAATTCGTTGTTGCATCATTCTTAATTTAGATTGCAATTGCATAGCGATGTTAGCATACGATTCGGGATTTGCTTGAAGTCTCTCGTACCATTCATTACTAGTGATCGGTTCCACTTCTGTTTTTATTAAAGCGATAGCTGTACCGTGATATTCTTTCGGCGAAATTAAAGAATGATGAGGTATCGTTTCACCTGGAACGATAATGTTGAATAAAAATGGTGTTCCGTCTTCTTCTAGCCGAACTACTTTTAATAAGCCTGTTTTTATAAAGTATAAAGGACCGTCCTCGCCTTGACGAAATAGTACATCTCCTTTGTGTAGAATCAATGTTAGCCCCCCATTAATATGTTTCTATTTCTTCTATTTTAGCGTATATGTATATAGACAATATGCTATTTCAACAGCAATTTCATTGACGAAATGTATGCTATTACAGTAGTATACTATTTAGTGTGTAATAGTACTAGCAATGAATACGCTGTAGGGGGTTTAGTATATTGTTAGATGCGATGAGAATGACGGATATGAGAATTCCGGCGAATGCTATCATTCATGTAGAAGAGATGAAAGGTGGAGTCGTTTTATCCGTTGAAGTAGACGGCCAAATTATTTATACGATGGCTTATGATGAAGAAACAGATAGTTATGCTGAATTATATGATCGAAACGATAAGAGGGCGTGCCAAGTACATGAAGACTTCATGGGATGGTCACTTCTTCATTAAAAAAGATGTCAATATGACATCTTTTTTTATTAAATCGATAGAATATACAAAGAAATGAAATATAAGGATAAAATTTGTAATAATTGATTTTGCATTGTTAGCGCTCTGTAACTGCAAGTGAACTATTTTTTCGCTATCATAAAGATAACAGTCGCAGTTATAGGAGTGGTCAACTTGAAGAAAGTACATATTTCAAATTATATGTTATTATGTGTTTGTTTAATTTTATTTGTTCTCCTCGGAGGATTTTTATATTCATGTGTATAAGAAAAACGCATTCTAAAAAGAATACGTTATAAAAGGGAAATAATGATTAATCTAGTTCCAAGAATAATTAACGTAATACGTAATAAATTAATTACGGCATTTCCACTTAGTTTTGTATTAATGTAAGCCCCGATTTTTCCGCCGATCCATGCACCCGGAATCAGGATTAATGCATAAATCCAGCTGACATTTCCAAGTGAGATGTGAGTTGCAGAACTTACAATTGCTGATAGAAATACGATGAACATTGAAGTTGCTACTGCAATATGTGCTGGGAATGCAAAAAGAAGCATCATTGCTGGAACAAGTAAGGCACCGCCACCAATTCCAAATAATCCAGATATAAACCCAACTATAAAGGCGATAAAGATAGCAAGAAACGGTGGGAATTGGTAGTGTACAGTATTTCCATCATTATCTGTAAAAGAACGCTTAATTACAGACGTATTTGAGAGGGAAAGAGGTTTTAATTTGTCTCGAAGCATAAGTAGAATTGAGACGAATATAAGGAAAATCCCAAAGTATAAAGAAAATGTGTCTTGGTTTAAAAATTTATTTGCCCATGATCCAATAATACCACCAGGGCCGCTTCCGATAAATAAAATAAGTCCACTTTTATAATCTACTCGCTTATGCTTCATGTAAGTAAGGGTGGAAGATAGTCCTGTGAAAACGACTGTTACCATAGAAGTCCCTACTGCAAGTTGTGGTGATAAACTGTGTAATCCAATTAATAACGGAACAATAATAATTCCGCCTCCAAGCCCAACTAGGCTGCCGACTGTTCCGGCGATTAGTCCGATGAAAAGTAACATGATGTATTCCAAAATTGCCAACTCCTCTAAATAACTTATCCACCAATTATTATACACGCTTTTTAATGAGAAATAGGCTTGTTCACAAAAAAGTCGTCTTCCTGGAAAAAATAAGGAAGACGACTTTTGATTAGAAAACAAAATGTAATAGGTAGTAAAACAGAGCAGCTAAAGAAGCTGAAATAGGAAGTGTAATAACCCATGTAATTAACATACGTTTTGCAGTTCCCCATTTTACCCCTTTCACACGGTGAGAAGCACCAACCCCTAAAATAGAAGAAGAGATAACGTGCGTCGTACTAACCGGTAAGTGAATGAATGTTGCACCGAAAATAACAAGTGATGATGATAAATCGGCAGCTACACCATTTACAGGACGGATTTTCATAATTTGTCCACCGACAGTTTTAATAATTTTCCATCCACCGACAGAAGTACCAAGCCCCATTGCGATAGCACAAGATAATTGTACCCAGAACGGGATATCGCTAGAAGTATGATAGTTATTAGCCATAAGAGCCATCGTAATAATTCCCATTGCTTTTTGTGCATCATTCGTACCGTGTGTGTAGGCTTGTAATGCCGCAGTGAAAATCTGGAATATACGGAAGTTCTTATTCGTTTTCGTTAAGTTAAAGTTTTTAAATACTACTTTAAAAATACTGTATACGATATAACCAATAACGAAAGCGATAATCGGTGAAATGATTAAAGCTTCAATAATTTTAATAAATCCTTTAAGATTTAGCGAGCTAATCCCAGCGGCCGCAATTGCTGCACCTGCGATTGAGCCGATAATTGCATGCGAAGAACTACTTGGAATACCGTAGTACCAAGTAATTAAGTTCCAAGCTATTGCCGCAAGCAAAGCAGCTAAAATTACAAGAGAACCATTTTGTAAGGCGAATGGATCAACGATATCTTTTGTAATCGTTTTTGCTACACCTGTAAATGTCATTGCGCCTAAAAAGTTCATAATAGCCGCCATAATAATGGCATGTCTAGGCTTTAGAGCTTTCGTTGAAACAGCCGTTGCAATAGCGTTTGCTGTATCGTGAAATCCATTGATAAAGTCAAAAGCTAAAGCGCAAATGACTACTAAAACGGTCAGTATCAAGAGTGTATCCATGATCAAACTCCTTACGCGTTCTTCATAATAATTGTTTCTAATACGTTTGCAACGCTTTGACAGCTATCAGCTACTTCTTCAAGCTCTTCGTAAATCTCTTTAAATTGAATAATCTTAATCGGATCTTTTTCACGAGAGAATAAGTTCTTAATCGCATGACGGCGAATATCATCACACTGTGATTCATAATCCTTAATCTTAATCGCATTTGTACGAATGTCGACTAATTTTTTGTTAGACATTAATTCAACAGAGTTTGCAATCTCAATCGCACATTGATTAATTGCTTCTACGAATTTAATCATGTATTCATCAGCTTCTGTAATAGAATACATTTCGAACAGACCAGCACTGTGATCTAATCCGTCTAATACATCATCCATACTCATTGCAAGTTGTAGGATGTCCTCACGCTCAATTGGAGTGATAAACGCTTTGTTTAACTCCATAATGATTTCGTGAATAAATGAGTCACCTTTTGACTCATACTCTTTCATGCGCATAGAAAACTCTTTTAAATCGCTAGCATTTTTAATTTTATACTCCACGAAAAACTGCGCGCCTTCTTTTAAATTTTCGGAAACATTCATTAACATTTCAGAAAATTTATCTTTTTTTGATTTAAAGACCATTATTGTTACCCCCACAAAAGTAATATATGTAAAATATATTGGCTAATCAATTCTAACAAAAAACTGTCGTTTTTTAAAACATTTTATCGAAAAGTTTACAAAAACTTAACATAACTCTCGTTGTTCTATTAATAATATTAATATCCAATAGTGAATATCTTACTTGTAGAATGTCCTTTTCTTGCAAAAAGTATGAATGCAAAAGAAAAGCTTTACACTATAGGAATGACTGCGTTATTATAATAAATTTAAAAGGCGGTATATTCTTCCTTTTAAAAAGAAGAGTGTAAATAAATGAAGGAAGTGAACGAATGAAATTGAAGAACACTCATTTTAAAAAAATGCTTGAGTGGTTCAATAAGAGGAAGAAACTTCGTAATTCATTAATTGTATTGGGAAGTGTATTCGTTACTCTATTTATTGCTGTAAATATAATAATTTCCATTCAAGACATATCTGAATTAAAACAAGCTGTTCCACAACCGACTTTAATTTATGATGCAAATAATGAGGTTGCAACAAAATTAGCTTCTTCAAAAACAGAAGGCGTTAAAAGAAAAGATATTCCTGATATTATGGTTCAGGCAATTGTTGCAGTAGAAGATAAGGAATTTTTTAACCATCATGGTATTTATTATAGTGGAATTATAAGTGCGGTTTTTAAAAATATTACAGCAGGAGAAGTTGTAGCTGGGGGAAGTACAATTACACAGCAGCTTGCGAAGAATGTATTTCTGACACAAGACCGCACATTTTCGCGTAAAATAAAGGAATATTTTTTAACAAAAAAAATAGAGCGTACGTATACGAAAGATGAAATTATTGAAATGTATATGAACCAAATTTATTTTGGTGAAGGTGCTTGGGGTATAAAAAGGGCGGCTAAATCTTATTTTGATAAAGATGTAAAAAATTTAACAATTTCAGAAGCTGCAACGATTGCGGGCTTAATTAAAGCGCCGTCTGCGTATTCACCTTATAAAAACTTTAACAAGTCAATTGAAAGACGTAATGTTGTATTAAGTTTAATGAAAGAGCAAGGGTATATTTCTGACGAACAGTATAGTAAAGAAAAAGAGAGCGGACTTGTGTTAAAACGAGGCGTTGATGATAAATACAAGGGAAAATACTCTCAATATGTAGACTATATTGTTAGAGAAGCGATGGAAAAGTACGAATTAACACAAAATGAAATTTTAGCGGGTGGTTATCGTATCTATACAGAGCTTGACCCGAAAAAACAACAGGCTGTAGAAGACGTTGTGAATAATGATAGTTATTTCAAAGATAGTGGCTCAGACCAACTTATGCAAACGGGTGTAGTTCTTATGAATCCAAAAACAGGTGGTGTACCAGCTCTAGTTGGAGGCAGAGGGCCGTATCAGTTTTTACAGTTTAACCATGCAACGCAATTAAAAAGACAACCTGGCTCAACGCTAAAGCCTTTGGCTGTATATGTACCAGCGTTAGAACAAGGATATGAAGTATACGATATATTAAAAGATGAACCATTTAACATTAAAGAATATAAACCACAAAATAGCGATCATACTTTTCACGGTGATGTGACAATGTATGAAGCTGTGGCAAAATCGTACAATGTTTCGGCTGTATGGCTATTAGAACAAATTGGATTAGATAAAGGATTGAAATCTTTAGAGCGATTTGGTATTCCATTAGTACCAGAAGATCGTACGTATCCGATTGCTTTAGGCGGTATGCATGTGGGGACATCTCCATTTGTAATGGCTCAAGCATACAGTACATTTGCAAATGACGGTGTCCAAGTGGAAGCTCATGCAATTAGAGAGATACAAAATGCTGAAGGTGAAACGATTGGAAAGTGGTATAAGAAAGAGACACGAGTGACGAGCGAGAAAATTTCTCAAAAGATGACATATTTATTAAAAGGTGTTGTGGAAAAGGGAACGGGCGAAAAGGCGAAAGTTACTAATGTTGATACAGCAGGTAAGACAGGAACTACTCAAATTGTAAATGGCCCGAGCACCGGTGCAAAGGATTCATGGTTTGTTGGATACACACCAGATTTGGTAGGTGCGATTTGGGTAGGATATGATAAAACAGATAGCGATCATTATGTTCCAGGTGGTAGTCAAATTACGACGACAATGTTCCGGGATATTATGAAAAAAGCGAACGCAAATCCAGCTCAAAAAGCGTTCCAGTTATCGCTCATATCTGAGGCTGATTATAAAAAACAATTGACTACAATAGAAGAGGAAAAACGAAGAAAAGAAGAAGAGAAGAGAAGAAAAGAAGAAGAACAACAACGAAAACAAGAGCAACAAGAGTGGCTTGATAAAGTGAAAGAATGGATTCCTTCATTTTGGTAAAAGAAAGAGGCGAATAAAGAAATTCGCCTCTTTTTTTGTATGAAAACAAAATGAAATTTTAATCGGTAGAGATTTTTGTCTATCTTAATTAGCTATTAATCCATATCCGTTGAGATACATAATATTACTCGTTAAGTATAATATTCGTACTGCCAAAAGATTCGGAATCGTATGTGACGATTATTTTGCCTTTACTAATAGGTTCGTAAGGTAATTCCTCTTCGTAATTACCGTTATTTTCATTGTGGATAGAAAGTGTAATTTCATCGATTTTTTTATTTGTATACTGAACTTTAATCGTTTCAGCAATCTGAAGTAACGCCTCGGAACTAGAAGCTTTTGTAATAAGCATTCCTTTTATAACTTTTTTTTCATTCTTTGTGGCATTGGAATAAGGGATGTTGCTTTGTTTCGTATATAGAAGTTTGTATGGAGTAGTTTTTCTCTCTGCTTTTGATATAGTGGAATATTTTAGAGTTAAAAAACATCCTAAACATAAAATAATGCATACCATAAGTGCAAACCAAATGCGTATTAGTGACATAACTCTCATTTTCATCCCTCTTTCATATCTTTGACTTCACTATTTATCATACAAAATGAGGATTAAGATAGAGTAAATTTGAGGTAAAGAAACGTAAAGAAGGAGCACTTATCCTCCCAAATAAGTGCTCCTTTCTATATAAAGAGAGATTTAATGCACGGTTAAACGATACATATTATTATAAATATAATTTTCAAGCGAAAATTAGTAAATTCGGAATACAGATAGTGTTGCAGTTGTATCGCCCGTGTTAGGAATAGAAATAGTGTTTGCTGTAGGTTGTACAGAAATTGTTGTACCAGCTTGTAAAGTAACGATTGTAGAGAACGATACAGCACTACCGATAACGTTAGTTGAGAAATTACGAGTAGGTGGTTGGCCGTTGAATGAAATACCGAATCCAAACGGTGAAGAGCCTGGGAAAGTTGTAGACGCTGAGAAACTAATATCATATACGCCTGTTTCTAAAATTGTTAAAGTATCTGCAGTGTCATTGAAATTAATGTTATTTATTTCAAAAACTTGATTAAATTGGATATTCGTTCCAGGGGATATTGTTTGAGCATTGGAGTTTCCGATTGCCGCGATCGTTACAGGAATTGGGGTACCCGCTGGTCCAGTAGCACCAGTAGCACCTGCTGGTCCTTGAATACCTTGAGCACCCGTAGCGCCAGTAGCGCCCGCTGGTCCTTGAATACCTTGAGCACCCGTAGCGCCAGTAGCACCCGCTGGCCCTTGAACACCTTGAGCACCCGTAGCGCCAGTAGCACCTGCTGGCCCTTGAACACCTTGAGCACCCGTAGCGCCAGT
>NZ_CP016285.1:1367300-1718868 GCF_001679765.1 Bacillus sp. B25(2016b)
GCTGGTCCTTGAGCACCTTGAGCACCCGTAGCGCCAGTAGCACCCGCTGGCCCTTGAACACCTTGAGCACCCGTAGCGCCAGTAGCACCTGCTGGTCCTTGAATACCTTGAAGCCCTTGAGGTCCAGTAGCGCCAGTAGCGCCAGTAGCACCAGTAGCACCAGTAGCACCAGTAGCACCAGTAGCACCTGTTGCTCCTCCGCCTCCAAGGCAACCTGATCCGTATTGAACTAGGATAGTTTGGATTTCTGTTATGAGTCTAACTAGTTTGTCGATCGTACAACAATCTACTTTGAATAACTTAGCGATATACAATAAATAATTAAGCAAGCTTTGTAGCTCAACGTATAATGCTCCACATGAGAAAGGTGTTGTTCTTAAAATAGTTAATAAATTAGCAATAATAGAATTTCCAATTTGTTTTTGTGCTGGGGATAAATCTAAGCAATTGAGGAATTTTTGTAAGTTATTTAGGGCAGCGATTAAGTTATCTATATTATTTTGAGAAGGGTTTTGAAAGACAGCTTGAATAGCTTGGCCAAGAGCTTGAAGAAGTCTAACGAATTCTGTAAGTTCGGACTTAGAGATGTTAATATAACTACAAGCTCTTACTTCGCAACAATCATTACCATAAAATACTTTTCCTTTATTTTTATTGTTCATCTTTTCATTCCTTTCTTTCATAGAATCAATAGTCATTACTATATATTAAAATGAAATTTATACTAAATTCGTAATGGACAAACTACCATTTATAAAAAAATAAGGAATTGGCCCACTTAGCAAAAAGTAAGTAAGGTATAGAAGGATTTATATAACGTAAAGAAGAAAAGTTCAACATAAAAAACTGCATGTCAATTGTTGAAGGATTAACAATTGGCATGCAGTTCGTGGATTGGATTTTATTTGTATTGATTTAATCTTTCAAGGGCTGTTTTAGGTAAGATTGGAATTGAAATAGTAAAAGTTGTACCATTTTCATTACTAGTCATTTTTAATGTACCGTTATGATTTTGAATGATTTTTTTCGTTACTGACAAGCCGAGCCCTGTACCGGAATCTTTTGTTGAGAAGAATGGATCAAAGATATATTCTTGAATGGCTCGTGGAATACCAGTTCCATTATCAGTGAAAGTAATACGGACAAAATTATCAAGGCGGTAACTAGCGATTTGTATAGAAAGTTTTTTTTCGCTTTGAGCATCGACAGCGTTCTGGAATAAGTTTAAAAAAACTTGTACAAGTTCATGATGATCAATATGAACTAATATATCATCTAATTCGGTAGAAAAATTATAATCAATTGAAATGTTATGTAAAAAGACTTCACTAGCTAATAACTGTTGAATATACTCACGTAAAAATGTATTAATGGGAAAGGGTTCTCTTTTAAATTCACGTGTTTTTGAAATAGATAAAAATTTTGTAATGATACTATTTGCGCGATCTAATTCAGGAATAAGTAAGTTTTTAAATAGTTCTTTATTAGATGGAGAAACATTTTCTTGTAAAAATTGTAAATATCCTCGTACGGTTGTAAGAGGATTACGTACTTCATGTGCAATACCAGCCGCGATTCGCCCTGCTAACGAAAATTTTTCTGCATCACGTTCTGTATTTAAATAATGAAAGACACTAATAACTCTAAAAATCTCTCCGTTATAATCACGAATAATTCGGTTATTTAAAATGCCATAGTTTTTGTCTAAAACTTCTTCATTGTATATTTCTGTGCCTGTTCTTAATGTTTCTAGAGCTTTAATTTTTTCTTCAGGCAATTTTAGTAATTGTTGAATTGGTTTTCCAATTATATCATTTCGTACTACACCAAAATCATCTGCAGCAGCTTGATTACATAAAGTTATATTTCCTTTATTATCAACAAAGGTTACATGATGTGAAAAAGCATCAAAAATATGAACAAAGTATGTTTCAAGTTGTTTAAATAAAAATAATGAGTCGCAAGTAAGTTGAAAATCGGCCTCTTTATTTTCTTTTTGTATGTTTTGAATGGAATGAGTCGATCTCGTTTTCTTTATTTGTAAACCAATATGTGAATTTTTATATGTGAAATGGTGTGGTAATTGATTTACAAGTTCTTCATAAAAACGTACTTTATTTTCTAGTTCTTCTATTCGTTTTTCATGAGATATAATATCATCGTTTGGAAGCATAAATAACCCCTCAATTTAAAAATTCTTCCATCTAGTATATCATATTTTTATACGGATACTCTTAAAGAAGAGACTACTTAATAAAATTGATTGGTCGAAGTGTTCAGTAATTGAGTAGAATGGATAGAAGGTGAAGTTAAAAAGGGAGGAATATATTTGCTTTTCATTGGAGTAACAGGGTGGGGAGATCATGATTCTTTATATATAGACGCCTATGAAAATAGAAATAAATTACGAACATATAGTGAGTATTTTCCTATTGTAGAAGTGGACAGTTCATTTTATGCGATGCAACCTGCACGAAACTATATAAAATGGGCAATGGAAACACCGAAAGATTTTTCTTTTATAGTAAAAGCATATCAAGGAATGACAGGACATATGAAAGGTGAAATTCCTTTTTCTACGTTCGATGAGATGTTTGATGTATATAAACAATCTATTCTTCCTTTAATTGAAGCTAGTAAATTAAAAACAATTTTATTTCAATATCCGCCATGGTTTGATTGCAAAAAGAAAAATGTAGATTTTCTTCGATATACGAAAGAAAAAATGGAAGGTTTACCATGTGCAATAGAATTTCGAAATCAAACATGGTTTTATCCAGAAATGAGAGATAAGACGTTACAGTTTCTAGAACAGGAGAAATGGATTCATACAATTTGTGATGAACCACAGGCTGGGATAGGTTCTGTGCCACTCGTGTTAGAGGTTACGAATTCAGACATGGCATTAATACGTTTTCACGGTCGAAATGTTCATGGTTGGCTTGATAAAGGGGAAAATTGGAGAGCGGTTCGCTGTTTATATCGCTACAACAATAAAGAACTGGAAGAATGGGTTGAACGATTAGAGCAATTAAAAAAGAAAACAAAGGATATATACGTACTGTTTAACAACAATTCAGGTGGGGATGCAGCAGATAATGCGAAACAGCTTATGAAAATGATGAACATTACATATGGTGAGCCGAAGCCGGAGCAATTAAATTTTTTTGAATGGTAATAAACAAGAAAGGCACTGTACAAACAGGGGGAATGTACAGTGCCTTTCTATATGAAAAAGAGGGGTAACAATGTTACTGAGCGTTTGGTTGATTCATCAATTGTTGGCTTCATAATAAATGATAATGGTTATCATTATCATTGTCAATGGTTTTTCTAAAAATATATAAAAAACTTGTATATTTTAAATAGAGATAAAAAAAGAACAGCGATTAATGCTGTTCTTTTCCATTGACGAATTGTTGTAAATCAAAAGGAGTTATCGCTTGGATAAATTCTTTTGAGATAAGTGTTTGAACGAGAGTGCTCTCAGAGATAGAAGCACCTGTTTTCTTTTCATAAGCTTGTTTTAATAAATCAAGTTTTTCAGCCGTTTCTTTTGGTAATTCAATTGTAAGTGTGTTCATAATTTCTCCCCCTTATTATTAGAGTACCACTACAGTATAGGAGAGACAAGAAAAGAGAATATGAAATATAAAAAAGGTTACCAAATTTTCAAATGGTAACCTTTTTTATGTATAAGAGTTATTAAGCAATACCGATATACTTTAAAGTTTTTGATGGAGTACTGTGATCAAAGAAGTGTTGTAAAAACGCAATATCAACACCTGATTTGTATGCACAATAACCCCAAGTTTTTCGAAGTGTATGTGAGCTAATCCCTTCTAATCCAACTTCTTTTGCAGCTTTGTTTAAAATGTACCATGCATGTTGTCTCGTAATAGATTTTGTTCCTTTTTGAGATTTTAGCAATGGTTCATTACGTTTCCAAGTTTTACGTTCTTTCATGTAGTCTTCGATTGCGTGCTGTAAGTCTTCATTTACAGCAAACCATTTATGTTTCTTCACTTTTTCATTGTAAAATAAAATGGAATGGCGAACATTTTCATTTTCATCGATTACATCACTAACTTTTAATTGTAAGATTTCACTTACTTTTAAGCCAGAATTTACAGCTAATACGAATAATAAGCCATCACGTTTCGAAGATTGTAAAAGTATATTTTTGATAGTTTCTAATTGTTTTTCATTTTGAATAGGTTGTCCTGCTTGTTTCATTTCACGCACTCTCCTCTTTTATATGTGTAAAGGAAAGGATTAACTTGTTTCTTACTATAAAGGGAGAGTGTGAATTTCATGTGAACTCCTAGTGAAATTAAGACAAATTATTTGACTTCTTTTACTTTTTGTAAATTGAAATAGAATACAACACTGTTAGTCGTATTATACACACCGTACTCGGCATGATGAAGGTCTAAAATGTTTTTTACGATAGATAATCCAAGACCGGTACCTCCAGTGTGACGGCTACGTGATGCATCTAGACGATAGAAGCGATCCCAAATTTTTTCAAGACTTTCTTCAGGGATAGGGTTTCCTGTATTTTCGATTTCGACTTTTACGGTATCTTCTGCTTCTATAATGGAGACTTGTATCTTTTCTCCATCTGGCGTATAACGGATTGCATTACTTAGTAAGTTCACAACTACTTGCTCAATGCGACTGCGATTTGCTTTAACAAGTATAGAAGGGTCTGCATCGATGTTCACTTGTAAATGTTTTTCTTCCATGCTAAATAATAATTTTGTGTAGACTTGTTGCGTTAATTCACCGATTGAGAACGTCGTCATATCTAGTTTGTAAGTACCAGATTCCAACTTTGCTAATTCTAACATTTCAACAATCAGCCTGTTCATATTTTCTGTTTCTTCTAAAATAACATCAGTATAATACGAAGTATCCTTACTAACACCATCCTTAATTCCTTCTGCAAAACTTCTAATTACACTTAGCGGTGTTTTTAATTCGTGTGATACGCCAGAAATGAATTCTTTTCTTGTTTTTTCTAATTGACGTTCACGTTCAATATCTTGTTGTAACTTTGTATTAGCAACATTTAATCGATCGATTCGATCTTTTAAATTTACAGATAATGTATTGATACTGCCAGAAAGCCCCCCAATTTCATCGTCAGCTGTAACAGGTAATTTCTCGCTGAAATCAAAATTAGCCATTTTTTTTGTAACACGATTTATTTTAATTAATGGCTTAACAATGATTTTTGAGTAGTAGAAGGATAACAAAATAATTACGAGAAACACGATGATTAAGGCATAGACATAATAATCTTTTAAAACGAGCATTGCTTCATTAACAGGCTGCAAAGATGCTATCGCAAAAGCATATTCTGTAATCCTTCCATTTTCTATAATAGGTTTTACAAAGATACTATTTTTTATATTTTCTCCGCCATCTAATATGAAAGTACTTAATTGGTTCGAGTTAGAAGTGCCCTCTCTAATCATATCTGCAAAATATTGAACGGCTTGTAATGTTTCAATATCATTTGCAAGACGAACCTCAGCTTTGGATGGGAGCTGTAACTTAGTTATAACACCTGTAAAGATGATTCGAGTTGTAGATTTGTATCGGCTTGCAAGTCTGTTCTTAGAAGGGTTACCATTAATTGACTGAAAATCCGAATAGAAATGTTCGTTCTGCCATTGATTATAATTCGTTCCTAATTTTTGTGGTGTGATTATATTATTCTCTTGTACGACTCCATCAACATTGATTATTACATCTTTTTTTAAACCTAAATTTTCGAATTTATTATATTCTTCTGGTGTTAAAAGATTATTGAGTGGAATGGAATACTGTTTATTATTGTTGGGATTAAATACATCGATATAGTAATTGTTATCACTTTTAATAATACCGTTAGAATCCAAAAACTGCATATCTGCATTTGTTTTATCATGAAATTCTTGTTTTAGTTTTCTAACCTGCTCATAACTTTTATCACTTTTATCATAATTATCTACGAATTTTTCAAAAGCAGTTTGGACTGTTTTTACTTTTTTATTAATATAAAATTTCTCTAAAAATAGAGATTGTCCTAGGAAAAAAAGTAGGAATATGATTGTAAATAAAGTGGATGTTAATAAAAATAGTTTAAAGACGATACTTCTGTTTTTCACTGCGTCACCTCTTATGAGAAATACTGTAAATGATTTCTTTATTATAACAAACGTTACAAGAAAGTAGAGGGGAGAAATCTGTCTCTTTATAAAGTAGTTATTTATAAAAAGTCACATAAAAAGAACTCGCCAGACGTATGACAAGTTCTTTAGTGTATTATTGTTGAATTGCTGCATCTAAAGCGATTTCAATCATTTCGTTAAATGTAGTTTGACGCTCTTCAGATGTAGTTTCTTCGCCGGTGAAGATGTGATCGCTAACTGTTAATACAGATAATGCATTTACACCGTATTTTGCTGCTAATGTGTAAAGAGCAGTTGTTTCCATTTCTACTGCTAATACACCGTAATCTCCAAGTTTTTTAACCATGTCCATGCTTTCACGATAAAACACATCTGCTGTTAAAACGTTACCGACACGAACGTGTAATCCTTTTTCAGTTCCAGCATCATAAGCTTTCTTTAAAAGGTCAAAGTTTGCAGCTGGTGCAAAATCAAATCCTGGGAATGTTAAACGGTTCATATTAGAATCAGTACAAGCCGTCATTGCGATAATAACATCACGAACTTTTACATCTTTTTGAATTGCACCGCAAGTTCCAACGCGAATTAAATTTTTAACGCCGTAGCTTTGGATTAATTCGTTTACATAAATAGAAATAGAAGGAACACCCATACCTGTACCTTGAACAGATACACGTTTTCCTTTATAAGTTCCAGTGAAACCTAACATACCACGCACATTATTATAGCAAGTAACGTCCTCTAGAAATGTTTCAGCGATATATTTTGCACGTAATGGATCACCAGGTAATAGAATAGATTCAGCGATTTCGCCTTGTTTTGCTTCGATATGTACACTCATAAAAAAGTCCTCCTTATAATGTATTGATAGAAATCAATATCATTTGCATTATACACTACGAATCCTTTCAATTAAAATCTTTTTATTATTTGTAATATGTACAAAATAGGAGGATTTCATAAATCATAATCTAGAATATATATCTTAAGAAGTTTTGTATGAATAGAGACAATAAAAATGGTAGGTGATGTTTTGAAAAATCTTGTCATTGGGCTTATTGCGTTAGTACTTATTGTGGCAGGAGGATTTTACATAAAAAAATATCAAGAAAACGAAGAGACTGTAGGAGATGTTCAGGAAGTAAAGTGGGATGTTTCAAATGGAAAGGGAAATGAGAAAGTAGATATTGTATTTCAGTTGTTAAACAACAAGAATAATGAAATTCGTGGTGTAAATGATCAAATGAGGGCAGTGATTGTAGATGGACAGTTAAAAAACATACAACAAATTAAACCCACATTTGCAGGGAACGGGTCATATAAGTTATCTTCCAAAATAGCGAAAGACGAAGAATATACAATATTTTTATACGAAGACAAAAATAAGTCCGTAGAGTCATTCGCTAGGAAAGATTTTGGTAGAACGAAAGAGGAGAACAATAAGAAAAAAGTGAAATTTCCAATCGACAGTGTACTTACAAAAAAAATAGGAGAGTATGAAGTTTCTCTTTTATTTGGCGCATTACATCCGAATGAACCAGTTACGTTAACATTTCAGTTTCAAGCGAAAAAGGGTGGAAAATTGAAATTACATTCAGAGAGAGGGGAAGTAGAGTCACTCTATATAGTGGATGAAACGAAGGAGAACTTTTTATACGCTATGCCTGTAGATACGGATGAGCAATTACAATACCGGATTACATTTCCTGCCGAGGGCACGTATAAAATGTGGGGGAATTTCTATATAAATGGTAAGAAGTATGAAAAAGAATTTATTGTACAAGTTCAAAAAAGAAAAAACAGCTAAGAATTTAGCTGTTTTTTCTTTTTCCTATTAATTTTGTTACAGAGAGCATTGTAATTGGTAAAGAATGATTCTTCCTAAATGCTAAATATTTACCGCTCCATGCTGGTTTATATTTTTCTTTAAAATGTCGTAATCCGCTGAAACTATACGTATAGCGAACATTATTAAAGATCGCAGCAGCCACTCGTTCAGACCAGAAAGACTGTGTGGATAAACCAACATTTGAAAGTGGTGCCATACCAATATTAAAGGAGTGGTATTCATTTTCTTTTGCCCACTGGAATAAGTGGATGAAAATTGCGTCCATAATGCCGCTAGGCGCATCTGGGTAATATCGCATTAAATCGACAGATAATGATCCGTTTTGATATACGGGCATGAATGTTGTGAATGCAATGATTTTTCCATCCGCATCAGATAATGTTGCGATAGGAGCGCGACTAATATATTCACGATCGAAGTATCCGAGTGAAAAACCTTTCTCTTTTTTTCCACCAAGCCATGCATCTGAAACTTTTCTTAACTCTTCATATAATTCGTCGGAGAAAGGTGGCTCATGAATAGAGAATGTATAGCCTTCTCTTTCAAAACGGTTGAAAGTAGCTCGCATGCCAGCGCGTTTCTTTCCTGTTATTGTAAAGGTATTTAAATCAACAACAGCTTCTTCACCAAGCTTAAAGAAGTTATAACCAAAATCGTGGTATAAACTCATCCATTTACTTTCAATTTGATAGAATACACAAATGTATCCAAATCGATCAGCCTCAGCTAAAAACTCTTGCAATACAGTACGATAGGAGGAAGGGTCTCCAATTGGATCACCTAGTACAATAAGTCGTTTTCCAGTTATTGAGAAGAGAATGAGTGCTTTTCCATCACTACTGAAAAAGAACTGTTTATCTCCTAAAAAACCTAAATGACTAAGTACATTTCCACCATGTTCATCTAAGAAGTTTTGTAATCGTTTATCATTAGCTGGTTGCCCGGGAAATTCATTTCGATAACGATTTGCAATGAGTGAACCAATTAGTAAAAAAGTAGGAACAAAAAAGGCAGCTGCTAATGCACTTCGTTTCACTTGTGTAATATTACGAACGACAAAATCAGGTTTGAAAGCTTCTTTTGCACCTGCAAATAAAATACCTAAGTTTTTATATAAATATAACGTTACAAGTAGGAATATAAAAACTTTTACGATATCGGAAAGTGAGACTTCCATTTTCTCACGTACAAACCTTTTACGAAGCATATACAATACGGCGAGTACGATTAATAAAATAAAAGTTTCTTCAACATCAATTCCTTTTAGTGTGTTAAAAATAGCCGCTCCAATTAAAGAAACAATCGTCATATAATAAGAACGTTTTGTTCCGTAATATATCCCCCGCGAAAGAATGAGGAGGAGAATACCGAATGTTAGCGATAAGCTAAAAGAAAATTGAATAAGATGTTTTGGAGCTAGAATATGTAAGGCGTGTGCCCGATTTATACTTGTTGGTAGAATGGTTGATAAAATAACCATTAAGCCAGCAAATACTGTTAAAGCAGCAGATGCCCAAGAACCTAACTTTCCTAGAAAGTCACGCTGCAAAGTCCATATAACACCAGTTGTCTCTAATGCAGGCGCAATAAAAGGTTTATCTTCAAACTTTTTAATGGCTACTCCTGTCATTTCAAAAGCTGCAAAAATGAGACCAAGGCAGAAGGGCAAGATGTAATAGACGAGACGATATAATAACATAGCAGGGAGTAAAACACCTGTATCGATGCCGTATTGCCCAAGCCCAGTTAAGAAGACAAGATCAAATGATCCAAGGCCACCAGGAACAAGACTAACGACACCAGCTAAAGCAGCAATAACATATACGCCTAAAAACTTTTGGAATTCGATTTCAATGCCAAATAATAGTAATATGACGTACATAACAATACCAGCAGATACCCATTCGACTAATGAAACTAATGAGTATAAAACAGTTGGGTTTTTCTCCTCTTCTTCTTGTTCCTCTGTTTGCGTCGCTTTTCTATTTTTTAATTTAGAAAATCCGATATATATAGGGACGAAAAGAGCGAAGAAGATAAGAACAGGCCATAGCCATGGTTTTTCATGCAGAATAAATCTCGTGTCTAATATTCCGATAAGACCAAGAAATGAAAGAATGGCTAATCCATTAATAAAGGCAGTTGTCATCCAAGCGATACTTTTAATAAGTTTTCCATTTTCTTTTATATATGGACGATAAAGCATTGTGCGTACGCCGGCCCCAACAAGACCACCAAACCCGATAAATCCATTTAAAGTATTAGCAATCCACGAGATACGGAAAATCTTTTGGACAGGGATATCAGCTTTTAAGTAACGAAGCATAACATAGTCATAAAAGAACATTGTTGATACAGCGAATGCACCAAGTGTAATTGCTAAAAAGACTCCTCCGGTTGGAATGTTTTTAATTGTATCAATCGCTTCTAAAAAAGAAATGCCCGCTAGTTCTTTTTTTGCTTGAAAGAATACAATTGTTAATACAACAAATGGGAAGATAATTTTCCCGATTTGTAAGAAACGTTTCCATGAAAACGACATAAATACAACTCTCCTTGTATAAGAAAACTGAGACAATAATATTATTATGACAAACTTCAAGAAAAATAAAAAGGTAAAATCCTGTATAGGCGAGCTATTTTTTATATAGGTATATTTAAAGGAATATTTTGTTTATCAGAAAATTAAGTTAGAATAAAATGAAAGAAAGGGGAGGGGAGTATATGATTATAAAAAGTTACGTAGGGTATGAGTTAGAAAAAGCGAAACCTAATACATCAGAAGATTTTTTTAACAGATCTGAAGTGACATATATATTAAATGATAAAGAGAAAACTTTTTCGGTTTTATACGTTCGATATTTTGAAGAAGTTTTACAAGAAATTAATCCTTTTGAAGGAAATCCAGTGTATAAAGTAGAAGAACAAAACATATATTTGCGCGATATTGTAGCGATATGTTGTTTAGTGAAAGACAGGGAGCTTCGTGCGCAAAAACGTTTGTATTTAAATAATATGGAAGAATTCCAACAATATTTTGATGAGGGAACGGTGTCGAAAGTACAAGAAATATTAACTGAATTACATAAAAATAAAAGAGTAGAAATAGCGTGAAATGGCAAAGGAGAGAGAAAAAATGTCTAATTTGATGGTTGAAAATCAAACAGAACAAGTTTCTATATTTTTAGAAGATGCTATTAATTTGATAACCAATTATGTGAATTATCATACGTTACCTTCTTTATTAGAGGAAACACCAGCAGGGAATGAGCGATATTATAAAGGGTTATTAGCATCAATGAGACGACTTCTCGTTTTTTGCGAAGAAGGACAGGATGCATGTCTTGTTTTGTTGAATAGTCAGCCATTTCGAAAAACAGCAGCTGAAAAAATTTTATATAAGATTTACCATCAAGTAATTGCAGAGTTTTTTTCACCGAAGAGTGATCATTGGTATGAAAATAGTCGGTCTGCATATACAGGGAAAAATTCTATCGTTTTTCAACAAACACCACCTGTATCTTTAGAGCAAGTGATGAAGAGTTTAGAAGGTAAATTTCAATTGATGCGTGAAGAACTAGAATATTATGAGACCGATTATCAGACAAAGATGTTACACAAATATTGATTGAGGAAAAGAAGCTAAGGTGACTTAGCTTCTTTTCCTTTTGTACAGTTATATAAGGGATTTTCATTGAATATAGTTAAGTGGATAGCATTAGGGAGGTGCAACATGAATCAACCAGGTGTATTTACAGATTACTTTCATGAAGTAGAAAATTGGTGTGAAAGTGTTCTTCACGTATTAGATAGCCGTGCAATGGAAGTGTATGATGTCCATATGCTTGCTTATAAAATTCAGACGTTATTAGAGCGTATGAAAGAGCATGAGTATGAAACAGATGCAGAGTTTATGTATGAAATAAGCGATGATGTAGAACATATTCAGCATCACTTGCAGGAAGTATTTATGCAAGAAGAAGAATATGAATTATATGAAAGAGGGGATAGTGAACGAGCTGTCCCAATTGGAGGACATACACTCCCGCCATTACCTTATCCGTATAATGCATTAGAACCGTATATTTCTAAAGAAATTATGATATTACATCATGATAAACATCATCGGAGTTACGTGGAAGGGTTAAATAAAGCAGAGAAGATGATGGAAGAAGCGAGAAAAACAAATAAATTTGATTTAATTAAGCATTGGGAAAGGGAAGCGGCTTTTCATGGGTCAGGTCATTACTTACACACGATATTTTGGAATAACATGAAAAAAGACGGTGGTGGAAGTCCAAGAGGAGCTTTTTCACAACAAATTGAAAAAGATTTTGGGAGCTTTTTACGTTTTCAAAAACATTTTACAGAAGCGGCCTCTAAAGTAGAAGGTTCAGGCTGGGCAATTCTCGTTTGGGTGCCCCGGTCTGGAAGGTTAGAAATTTTGCAAAGTACACTTCATCAATTATTTACACAATGGGATACGATACCGCTCCTTGTACTAGATGTCTGGGAACATGCGTATTATTTACAATACCAAAATCGAAAAGATGAATATATTAAAAACTGGTGGAATGTTGTAAATTGGCCTGATGTAGAAAAAAGGTTTGAAACTGCGAAACAAATTGAATGGACACCATATTAGACGCAAATTCTCTGCGTCTTTTTTAATGGAAGTAGAAGGAAGATTTCGTTCATATTTTAAAAGGCCAAGCATACACTTGTACAAAAAGTGCCAAAAGGACGTGGGGGGAAATATGAGACGAATTTGTATAATCATTACGCTTCTTATGATGTATGCAAGCGTTATGCCGATTCCTACATATGCAAAGATGAACAGCAATGTCAGTGCTCGAAATGCTGTATTAATGGAGCAACAGTCTGGTCGAGTATTATACGGAAAAGCAGAACATGAGCCTCAAAAAATTGCTAGTATAACAAAAATTATGACCGCTTTGTTAGCTGCTCAATCAGGGAAGATGAAAGAAATGGTATCAGTTAGTAATGAAGCGGTGAGGGTGGAAGGATCGGCAATCTATTTAAAGCCTGGACAAAAAGTGAAGTTAGAAGATTTAGTATACGGACTCATGCTTAGATCTGGTAATGACGCAGCGCAAGTAATTGCTGAAAGTGTGGGTGGGAGTATAGATGGATTCGTATATTTAATGAATCAAAAAGCGAAAGAAATTGGAATGAAAGATACGCACTTCTCAAACCCCCATGGCTTAGATGGAGATGGATCACATTATTCATCGGCTTACGATATGGCATTATTAACGAAATATGCAATGGGAAACGAGACATTTAAGAAAATTTTCGGAACTAAAACGTATAAATCAGATTCTTGGGATTACCCGTGGAAAAATAAACATAAGCTGGTAACGTCTTATTATGAATTTGCAACAGGAGGAAAAACAGGCTTTACGAAGAAAGCTGGGCGAACGCTTGTGACAACGGCATCAAAAGGTGGACTAGATTTAATTGTCGTAACTTTGAGTGCTTCTAGTGATTGGGATGATCATATGAATTTGTTTGATAAAGGTTTTGAACGTTTTAAACAAACGAAAGTTTTAGGACAAGGAGCAATTGCTGAAATAAATGAAAAGAAGTATGCCAACCATGTTTATACGAAAAATAGTTTTTCCGTGCCGTTAACTGAAGAGGAAAGAAAGAACGTATTATTAAAAGTTGAACTCGATAAAAGTATAAAGCTTGAGGATGGAGTAAAGGTTGGAAAGACAGATGTTTATGTTGGCAATGAGAAAGTTGGGGAACGGAATTTATTTTATAGTAAACGGAAGTTAGTAGCTACAACAGGACTTTACTGGAATAATGTGAAAGAAATTTTTTCTTACATGATAGGTGTTGGGAACGATGGTTAATCTCGTATGGGTAGCGATGGCTGTCATTGGGATTGTATACGCCATGATAAATGGAACGATGGAAGAAGTGAATAAAGCTGTATTTGACGGAGCAAAAGATGCGGTAACGATTTGTATAGGACTTATTAGTGTTTTAGTATTTTGGCTCGGTTTAATGAAAATTGCAGAGGAAGCCGGATTGTTAAAAAAATTAGTTACACTTTTTATGCCGATAGTAAAAAGGTTGTTTCCAGAAATACCAAAGGATCATCCGTCCATGGGATTTATTCTATCAAATATGATGGCAAACTTTTTTGGTCTAGGTAATGCAGCAACCCCTCTTGGCATTAAAGCGATGGAACAACTGAAAGAGTTAAATGGAGGAAAGGATTCGGCGAGCCGTTCTATGGTGACGTTTCTAGCATTAAATACATCAGCTATTACATTAATTCCTACGACAGTCATTTCGATTCGAATGACGTATGAATCAGCGAATCCTACTGAAATTGTTGGGGTAACATTTATTGCACAAGTACTTTCTATGATTGGAGCAATTTGGATTGACCGCTATTTTTACCGAAGAAGGAGTAGAAAGGGGCGGAAAAAATGAGTATTGTAAATACAATTTCCTTATGGGTAATCCCTTGTGTAATTGGTTTTATCCTTTTATATGGCACGATAAAGAAAGTGCCGACGTATGAATCGTTCGTTGAGGGAGGAAAAGAAGGGATTCAAATTGCAATTTCTATCTTACCATTTATGGTTGGAATGCTCGTGTCTATTTCTATATTCCGGTCTTCAGGTGCGTTAGACGCAATGATATCGGTAATGAAGCCAATGTTAGATTTAATCCATGTTCCAGCAGAAATTGTACCATTAGCACTTATACGCCCTATTTCAGGCTCTGCTGGTTTAAGTATTACGACCGATTTAATTGCTACATATGGGCCAGATTCTTTTATTGGGAGATTGGCTTCTACGATGCAAGGGAGCACAGATACGACTTTCTATATTTTAACTGTATATTTTGGAGCGGTTGGGATTAGAAAAATGGGGGATGCACTAAAAGTAGGACTTTTTGCAGATTTAATCGGGATTATATGCTCAATTGTATTCGTTTCTTTATTGTTTCAGTAATACTATTCATTTTTTACACTATTTCGCTTATAATACGTATACGACCACTATTAAGGTGTAGAGCTTAATAGTGGTTTTTTTATGTGGTGTTTTTGACAAAATGATGAACTTTTATTGTGAGAAATATGAAAAATATGGACAATAATAAAGGGTAAAAACATGATTTGACCTTTATATGTTTATTATCATCGCAATGTTGTTTAAGTAAGATGAAGCGAATAGCCGTAAAGCGTATGCGGTTGCCAAGTCTTTCTAATGTAAGGTAAGATAAATTCGAGGTGAAAAAAAGAAATGGAACGATTACAAAAAGTGATTGCGCAAGCAGGTATTGCATCGAGAAGAAAGGCTGAGGAATTAATTCAGCAAGGAAAAGTGAAAGTTAATGGGAAAATAGTGAAGGAGTTAGGGACAAAAGTAACTCCTCAAGATAAAGTAGAAGTAAATAACATCCCTCTTGAAAAAGAAGAACCTGTTTATTTTTTACTATATAAACCAACTGGCGTAATTTCAAGTGTATCAGATGATAAAGGAAGAAGTGTTGTAACGGACTTTTTCCCGGAAATTACACAACGTTTATTCCCAATCGGACGCTTAGATTATGATACGTCTGGCGTATTATTAATGACAAACGATGGGGACTTCGCAAACGTATTAATGCATCCTAGATATAAAGTTGAAAAAACGTATGTTGCAAAAATAAAAGGTCCATTAACAGGTGAGAAAATTCGCATGTTAGAACGCGGTGTTACGTTAGAAGACGGTAAAACAGCACCAGCACGTGTGAAAATTATTTCTTGGGACAAGCGTAAAGAGATGGCTATTGTACAATTAACAATTCATGAAGGACGTAATCGTCAAGTACGTCGTATGTTTGAAGCGTTAGACTGTAAAGTAGTGAAATTAAAACGTGAACGTTATGCTTTCTTAGAAGTAGGAAGCCTGCGACCTGGTGATGCGAGAGAATTGACACCACATGAGGTGAAACAATTACGCGCACTTGCTTCTACAAAGCCAAGATAAGCTATAGAGTTAAAAATTCACCAGTGGAGTGCTCTGCTGGTGATTTATTCATACAACATTTACAGAAGATAATACATAACATGTACCGAGGAGAGGTAATATGAAGAAAAATCGCTTATTATTTCGCGTTACTATTCTACTCATTTTATGTGGTGCTGTAGGATTTACCCTTTATCAAGGATTCTTTGCTAATAAAGAGAAAATGCAAATCGGAAAAGAAGCACCTAACTTTGTTGTGACGGATTTAGAAGGGAAGAAAATTGAACTAAAAGATTTAAAGGGAAAAGGTGTATTTTTAAACTTTTGGGGCACGTGGTGTAAACCTTGTGAAAAAGAAATGCCTTATATGAATGAATTATATCCAAAGTATAAAGAAAAAGGCGTTGAAATCATAGCGTTAGATGCAGATGAAACGGATATTGCAGTAAAGAACTTTGTGAACCAATATGGTTTGAAATTCCCAGTTGCCATTGATAAAGGACAAAAGATTATAGGAACATATGGCGTAGGTCCATTACCGACAAGTTTTTTGATTGATAAAGATGGAAAAGTAGTGGAGCAAATTATAGGGGAACAAACGAAAGAACAGTTAGAAGGGTATTTAAAGAAAATTACTCCGTAATAAAGAAAGCCTTTACATAAGAGGTGCGTGTCTGTAGCGCCTCTGGTTTAAAAATTCTGAGTATTGCGGTAACTTGAGGTTAGAATATACAATAGTACATATAGATACAGGGGCGGTGAGAGTGTTGAAAGAAATTAAATGTGAATGTGGACATGTTAATCCGATAGGAACCGTTTTTTGTGAAGCTTGCGGGAAACCATTTGAAAGCAATGAAAATACAAAACTATTGGATATGCGCTATGAGGGGAGTGCACGGAGATCTCTCACGCAGACAAAAACGATAGTCGATAAAATTTGGAGTTTTTTCTCTTCTGTAAAAGTGGGTGTATGGCTAATCGTAATAACTTTAGCTGCATCAGCGATAGGAACTATTTTTCCGCAAGAAATGTACATAACTCCAGGGATTGCACCAGCTGAATATTATAAACAAGAATACGGATTTTTAGGACAATTATACTATCAATTAGGGTTTAATAATTTATACGGTTCATGGTGGTATATGATTTTGATTGCTTCTATCGGTATTTCTCTTGTGATATGTAGTTTAGACCGCGTTATTCCACTTTATAAAGCTTTAAAAAAGCAAGGCGTAAAAAGACATCCTAGCTTTTTAAAGAGACAGAGATTATATGGGACTGGTACACCGCAAGATGGTGACCTGGAAAGAGTGCAAAAGAATTTAAAGAAAAGAAACTATAACGTGAAAGTGGAAGACGGAAACGTTTTAGCAGAAAAGGGACGCTTCTCGCGTTGGGGTCCATATGTGAATCATATCGGTCTTATTATCTTTTTATTCGGTGCGATGCTTCGTTTTTTACCGAGTATGTACGTAGACGAAGCACTTTGGTTACGTGACGGTGAAACGAAAGAAATACCAGGGACGGATGGACAATACTACTTAAAAAACGAAAAATTTATAAAAGAAGTTTATGATAAAAGTAAGGACAAGGAAGTTTTTGAGGAAGCGATTGATCGTGTAGGCGATAAAATGATTGCGAAAAACTTCCAAACGAATGCCGTATTATATAAAGCAGTAGGAGAAAATATAGCAGGACAAAAACCGAAATTAGAAAAAGTAAAAGAAGCGGAAATTCGAGTGAATGAACCACTGAAATTTGATCAATTTGCAGTGTATCAAGTGGATTATAAAGAAAGTGAATTTAAAAGTATGTCCTTTCACTTGCAAAATAAAGAAAATAATCAAAAGTGGGGACCGATTAAAGTAGATTTAACGAACCCTAAGGAAAAATATGATTTAGGAAATAGTTATTCTTTAGAACTATTAAGCTATTTTCCTGATTTTTATTTTGATGAGAATGGAAAACCAAATACAAAAACGAAATTACCAAACAATCCTGCATTTGTATTTAAAATGTTTACACCTGAAACGCCAGATGGTGAAGTGAGTTTTGTTGGTATTCAGCAAAATATAGAACCAGATGGGAATAACAAATATAAAATGTCCTTCGCAGGTGTGGAAATGCAAAATGCAACAGCACTTACTGTAAGAAAAGATTTAACGCTTTGGATTCTCGGCATTGGAGGATTTATATTTATGGTTGGTGTCATTCAAGGTATGTATTGGAATCATCGCCGTATTTGGATACAACGTGTTAATGATGAATGGTGGATTGCAGGGCATACAAATAAAAATTGGTTCGGTTTAAAGAAAGATATTGAAAGAGTAATAGAAGGTACAGCAATTCCACAGCCAAATGATAAAGTAATTGATAAAAAAATTAGTTAAGGTGGGGAAACGATATGGTGCAAATAAGTAGTAACTTTCTCTTTACCGCATTTATTTTATATTTAATTGCGACTCTATTTTTTGGGGGAGCCATTAAAGAAAAGGGTCATAAATGGGCAAATGTAGGAATAACGATTACAATTTTAGGGTTTATAGCACAAACAGTATATTTTGTTACAAGGTGGATTGCATCAGGGCATGCGCCAGTTAGTAACTTTTTTGAATTCGGTACATTTTTCGGCATGATGCTTGTAGGAGCATTTATTGTCATGTATTTTATGTACCGTGTAAGTATAATCGGACTATTTGCATTACCAGTTGCGCTTTTATTAATTGCCTATGCAAGTATGTTTCCGAGGGAAATATCTCCGCTCATTCCATCTTTAAAAAGTAATTGGTTACATATTCACGTGACGACTGCAGCAGCAGGACAAGCAATCTTAGCGATTAGTTTTATTACGGGCGTTATGTATTTATTGAAAAATGTAGATCAATCAACGAGAAGCAAACGTACATTTTGGTTAGAAACGGTCGTATTCACGCTTGTTTGTACGGTTGGGTTTATTGGAGTGACAACGGTATTTTCTAGTATGAAATATGAAGCGAAGTTTCAATGGATTGATAAAAATGAACAACAACTGGAAATGAAGTACAATCTTCCGGCCTTAGTTGGACCGCATGAAGGGAAGTTACTGACAGAAAATAAATTAGAACCGGCAGTTGAAGTTCCAGCGATTGTAAATGCGAAAAAATTAAATACTGTTATTTGGTCAGTGTTAGTAGGAACGTTACTGTATATTGTATTAAGACTTGTTTTACGGAAGCGAGTATCGGCGGCACTTCAGCCGTTAGTAAAGAATACGAATAGTGATCTACTAGATGAAATCGGATATCGATCTATTGCAATTGGATTCCCAGTTTTCACATTAGGTGCATTAATTTTTGCGATGATTTGGGCACAAATAGCGTGGACACGTTTTTGGGGCTGGGATCCAAAAGAGGTTTGGGCACTTATCACTTGGCTCTTTTATGCAGCAGTATTACATTTACGCCTATCAAAAGGATGGCATGGAGAGAAATCAGCTTGGCTTGCAGTAATTGGTTTTGCAATAATTATGTTTAACTTTATTGTAGTAAACTTAATTATTGCCGGTTTACATTCATATGCATAGAGAAATAAAATAGGAGAGTGCATGTCACTTTCCTATTTTATTTTTGTCAACTTTTCTTCTTTTTTGAGAAAAACATGACAAAGTAGCGGTTGATTTTGTAAAATGATGTCGAGGACATTATATGCTGTTCAAAAAAAATACATAGTTTTGGAAAAAAATTGAACAAAATTTATTATTCTTGTGAAGCATAATATGGGAAGTGAAACATTTAGAAGATTGCTTAAATAAACGAGAATAGCGCAACATAATAGTTAAAGAAGGGTAGGTGTGAACCGCTGAGGTGAGAGTGCGCAGCGGGTAGAGATGGAAAATGAATCAAGAATTTTAATTGTAGATGATGAGGATCGCATTCGTCGTTTATTGAAAATGTACTTAGAAAGAGAACAATATACGATTGAAGAAGCAGATAATGGTGATACAGCTTTAGAAATGGCGTTGCAAAATGATTACGATTTAATCTTATTAGATCTTATGATGCCTGGTAAAGATGGCATTGAAGTATGTAAAGGGGTTCGTGAGAAGAAAGCGACACCAATTATTATGCTGACAGCAAAAGGTGAAGAAGTAAATAGAGTACAAGGATTTGAAGTTGGAACAGATGATTATATTGTAAAGCCATTTAGTCCACGTGAGGTCGTACTACGTGTGAAAGCGGTATTACGCCGTGCTGTACCAACAACATTCTTTACACAAGATACAACGACAAAAGATGTTACTGTATTCCCGCACTTAACAATTGATAACGATGCACACCGTGTTACTGCAGATGGTAATGAAGTAAACTTAACGCCGAAAGAATATGAGTTACTATTATTTTTAGCGAAAGCTCCTGATAAAGTATTCGATCGTGAGCAACTGTTAAAAGAAGTATGGCAATATGAATTCTTCGGAGATTTACGTACAGTTGATACACATGTAAAACGTTTACGTGAGAAGTTAAGCAAAAAATCACCAGATGCAGCGAAAATGATTGTTACTGTTTGGGGTGTAGGTTACAAATTTGAGGTTGTGAACGACTGATGCTTTGGAGAAGTGTAGTAGGGAAGTTATGGATGACCATATTACTTCTCGTTTCGTTCGTGCTTGGATTTGTTGCGATTTTACTTTCACAGTTTTTTAGAACATACTATGTTGATATGAGTGAAGCTAGGCTTCAAAAAGTCGCAACAAGTGTTTCAGAGTTAATTGAAGAAGGTGCCGATGTAAAAACGATTGAGAATATCGCTTACAAATTCTCTGATCCACTTTCAAGGATTATTATTGTAGAAGATGGTAAAGAAATTTCTTCTTCACCGAAACAAGAAGGATTAGTCACTCTTACAATGGATGACTTAAAAGAAGATAAAGAATTAGCGGCTGTGTTTACAGACAAAAAAGAAATTAAGAATAACATTAGAAAAGCGTCTAATAGTAGGAAGAATAAAAACACCGAAAATGATATTATGATCGTCGGAAAACCAGTGCAATCAAAAAATCAAAGTGCAGTGTTCGTATATGAATCTTTACAAGTACCGATAAAAGGTATGGAAAGAACGACTGATTTTATTTTCTTATCGGCTGGAATTGCGATTATATTAACAACTTTCTTTGCGTTCTTCTTATCTACTCGAATTACAGCACCACTTCGTAAAATGCGTGAGGTTGCTTTTGAAGTGTCGCGTGGGAAGTTTGATGCGAAAGCTCCTATGGTATCTCAGGATGAGATTGGTGAGCTTGCAACGGCCTTAAATCAAATGGGAAAACAGTTGAAGTTTAATATGAACGCCTTGCAACAAGAGAAAGAACAGTTAGCTAGTATTTTAAGTAGTATGGCAGATGGGGTTATTACATTAAATCAAGAAGGTGAAGTTGTAGTAATCAATCCGCCGGCCGAACATTTCTTACAAGTTTGGCAAGAAGAAAAAGAGATAGAGCTAAGTAAAAAACTACCTTCTGAACTTGTGGAACTATTCCATCTTGTTGTAGAAAGTGAACAACAACAAGTTGTTGAAATTAATTTACAAAAAGGGAACTATGTAGTTCTTATGACGCCGCTTTACAATCAAACGAAAATTCGTGGAGCTGTAGCGGTACTGCGAGATATGACGGAAGAACGCCGTCTTGAAAAGATGCGTCAAGACTTTATTGCGAATGTATCGCATGAACTTCGTACACCAATGGTAATGCTGCAAGGGTATAGTGAAGCGATTTTAGATGATATTGTGCAAACGAAAGAAGAAATTAATGAGTTTGTTCAAATCATTTATGATGAATCCGTTCGTTTAGGTAAACTTGTAAATGAATTATTAGATTTAGCACGCATGGAAAGTGGTAATGTAGAGTTACATATAGGTGAAGTTGATATTCATCCTTTCGTTGAAAAAATAGGTCGTAAATTCCAAGGGATTGCAAAGGATAAAGAGGTCGCGTTAACGGTTGATTTCAAAGATCCAATTGAACAATACCCGTTTGATGCAGATCGTATGGAACAAGTATTGACGAATTTAATTGATAACGCAATACGTCATACAAACGCAGGCGGACATGTAACGCTTGTAATTGATACGAAAAATAATGGCCTCATTTTTGAAGTACAAGATTCGGGTGCAGGCATTCCAGAAGAGGATATTCCATTTTTATTTGATCGTTTCTATAAAGCTGATAAAGCAAGAACACGTGGGAAAAAGGGTGGAACAGGACTCGGGCTTGCGATTGCGAAAAATATTGTGCAAGGCCATGATGGTAAAATTTCTGTATCAAGTGTTGTTGGAGAAGGAACTACATTTTCTGTCTATTTACCGAATCGTATAATTTAGATATGTGTTTTTAAAGTTGATAATGAATAAAGTTCTGCTGTTTTTTATTTTTTTGTAAACTCAATTAAATAAAGAATGGTAGAACTTTTTTCTATGTTGCTCGAATAAAGAATAACAAGAGAGGTGCTGTGAAGAAATGAAATTATATACAAAAACAGGAGATAAAGGAACGACAAGTGTAATAGGCGGTAGGGTTGATAAAGATGATATCCGTGTGGAAGCGTATGGAACAATAGACGAGGCGAATTCTCATATCGGATATGCAATGACTAAGCTTCAAGGCGGGACTTATAGAGATATTTACAATGAGCTCGAAAATATTCAACATGAGCTATTTGATTGCGGAGGAGACTTGGCAATAGTGGAACAAAAAATTCCTTATAAGGTGACAATTGAGATGGTTGAAAGCTTAGAAAGAAAGATTGATTTGTATATAGAAGAAGCCCCGCCATTAGAACGCTTTATTTTGCCAGGAGGTAGCGAGGCGGCGGCTACTATTCATATTGCACGTACTGTTGTAAGGAGAGCAGAACGCTCTATAGTATCATTGCAAAAAGAAGTGAAAATAAATGAAGTTGTCTTAAAGTATGTAAATAGATTATCTGATTATTTGTTTGCAATAGCTCGAGTAATAAATGCTCGATTACAAGTGAAAGATGTGGAGTATAACCGTAGTGCATTAGTTTTTCGTGATAAGAAAGAGAAGGAAGTGGAGTAATTCACTTTCTTTTTTTTTGTATACTTTTTTCTGTAATATACCAAAATAGAGAAGGTATGGTGGTAATTAGAAAACGGAGGATGTATATGAAAGTTTTAAAATGCGGCGTCATGCTATTGAGTATACTGTTTGTATCTCAATTACATGTTTATGCAGAAGAAAATCGATGGACATGGCCTGTTGAAGGTCAGATAAGTGATTATTTTGGGACAAGGCATGGAAAACACTATGGTATTGATGTAGCTGCGCCAATTGGAACGCCTGTGGCAGCTATCCAAGATGGTAAGGTAACGAGGTCTTATTATTCGAGTAGTTATGGAAATGTTGTATTTATTAAACACGGAGAATATGAGGCTGTATATGCACATTTAAATAAGAGATATGTGGGACAAGGAGATTATATTTCAAAAGGAGAAAAAATTGGAGAAGTAGGGAACACGGGAGAATCGCGAGGTGCACACTTACATCTAGAACTTCATCAAGGAAGATGGACGATGGCGAAAAAGAATGCGATGAACCCATTGCTTGTTTTAAGTGAACAAAGAAATGAAGTTGTTTCTTCGTCATTATATGTCGTACAAAAAGGGGATACTTTAGTTAGTATTGCACGGAAATTTAGTATGACACTTAAGGAAATTAAAGAAAAAAATGGATTGCAGCAAGAGCTAATTTATCCTAATCAACAATTATATGTTAAGTAAAGGAAACGTCTCAAAAATTAAACTTTGAACAAATTTATGTTCTTCTTAAATAATGTTCAATGTAAATGAAATTATATGGGCGCTTTTGCTAGAACTATTGAGTGAATCAGAGCATCTATATCTAAAAGAAAACCGTCCCAAAGTTTATTTTGGGACGGCTTCTTTTACCAAAAAATAAAGACACATATAAATCCAGAAATAGCTAAATAGCTATACAAGTAAAAAACTTTTGTTCTTGTTTTCTCTTTTGTTCGAAACAGTACGATAGTCGGTTCAATTAAACCGATTGTCAAACAAAGTAGGCCAAGAAGCATACAACCAATCGAAATAGAATACAGGGCGATTTGTGGTGCTTGAAATGGAATCATCCATTTTAATAAAAATGCAATAAGTGCAGTGTAACAAATACTACCGATGTATTTATTCAGTGGTGTATTAGAACGAAAACCAGGAAGTTTTTTTAAGAAAGAGCGGGAAACAACTTCTGTTTGTAAAGATGTATGCTCTTCAATAATTTTTTGAGCTTCTTTTCCTTTTTGAAAAAGAGATAAGATCCAATTTCGCTCACCCTGAAAAATAAATTGAGAAGTTGTCAAATAGTGATCAATCTTCACTTTATTCCAACTCTTCCACGGATGACGCTCACACAATTTTAATTTACTTTCTGTTTTTTTATCATACTGATAAATACTTATGCCATCTTCATCGAAAGTAGCATAGTATGTCTCATTTGAGAATGTGCCTAAATCAATTGGGCAGTAGAAAAGTAATTCTTTTTTTAAGTAAAAGTATTCTTTTCTTAAGTTTTTTTTCATTGCTTCTCGAATAGAATGTCTCTTTTCTTTTTTCATGACATTTCCTCCATAACTCAGAAAATGTTCTTATCTTAACAATTCAATATCTTATCACTTTTAATTATATATGACTAGGTAATCCAAAAGAGAAATGCCGAATAATAAAAAAATATGGATTGTATTGTAAAATATCTCGCAATTTATTTGTTGTTATGAAAAATAAATAACTAATTTTAAATAAGTTACAATTTTTTAGTTCACAATGTTATGAGGTTGTTGTATAATGAAGGGGAAAATAGAATATCGGTCTATCTTCGGGGCAGGGTGAAAATCCCGACCGGCGGTGATGAACTATTTATGATTTTGTTCTAAGCCCGCGAGCCGTTAAGGCAGGATTTGGTGTGATTCCAAAGCCGACAGTATAGTCTGGATGGGAGAAGATGGAGGTTCAAGCGTTCAAAAAAGATATGGATTTGAACGTCTGTTTGATGTGCCTTAAATTCTCCCTTTGTGTAAAACACAAAGGGTTTTTTCGTTCTATGAAAAAACAGGCATAGCAGAACCTTTCCACTTTCCATGAGATGATCGATGGAAAAGGAGAGAGAAAGATGAAACAAAAAAACAGTGTAGTGCAGATGGTGAGTGTAGCGATGCTAAGTAGTATTGCATATTTACTAATGATGTTGGATTTCCCGTTCCCAGGGCTTCCGCCATTTTTGAAAATTGATTTTAGTGATGTACCAGCTTTAATTGCAGCAATTATCTTTGGACCAGTAGCAGGAGTGATTGTAGAGGCGATAAAGAACATTTTACATTACGGGATTCAAGGGAGTTTAACGGGAGTACCAGTTGGAGAAATTGCAAACTTTATTGCAGGATGTTTATTTATTGGACCAGCAGCTTTCTTATTTAGAAAGTATCGTACTGTGAAGAGTTTAACTACAGGATTAATGCTAGGGACAATTACAATGGCACTTATTATGAGTGTATTAAACTACATCATCATATTCCCGGCTTACACTTGGTTTTTAAATTCACCGGCTATGTCTAGCGAAACCATAAAAACAACGGTTGTAACGGCAATCTTACCATTTAATTTAATTAAAGGGATTGTTGTAACAATTGTATTTGTAGCATTATTCTCACGCCTGAAAGTATGGGTGTTTGCAAAAATGAAAAATGCATAATATATATTAAAACCATTAGTAGTGTGAAACTACTAATGGTTTTTTATTAAGGAAAATAAAATTTAGATACAAAAAATGCCCCTCATCAATATGAGGGGCATTTTTTGAAGTTAATAAAAGACTATTCGAATTTTAAAGCGTCTCCGTCGAATGATTCGTCAGCAACTTTAATTGAGTCAGTTGGACAGCCTTCGAATGCATCCATCATATCTTCAATTAATACATCTGGAATTTCAACGATACCTTGGTTATCATCTAATGTTACAAATGCAATACCTTCATCATCATAGTCATAAATGTCTGGTGCAGCAGCGCCACAAGCACCACATGCAATACAAGTATCTTTATCAACGATTGTATATTTTGCCATCTTTTTTCCCTCCTGATAATATGTATGTGAAAAGCTCGCCATAAAAATTATAACCTTATTGTAAAACGGTTTGTAAAACTTTTCAACATAAAATTATAATGATAATGCTTATCAATTAGAGTGTCAACTTATTTTTGAATTATGTCATAAGATTTTCAAAATACGTAAATATGATTTCGTTTGATACAATAGACTATATACAAGTATATAGTTCTTATATGATAAGTTTAATGAGCGACAGTAGATAGTGTAATTGTACTGAAAAGAATGAAGTTAAGATTGGAAGGTGGAAGCGGTCATGCAAATACAATATACTTTGTTGCATTGTTTAAAACAATTGAATGGTGAGAGAACCGTTTCTTCTATTTATTATTTACTAAAGGGCAAACGTTCTTCGCAAACTTTACAAGATGGAAATATGTTCCGAATTTCATTTTTGTTCGGAATATATAAATCATTGAATAGAAATGACTATGATGGTGAAGTTGCAAAGTTGTTGCAAGCGGATTTTATTCAAGAAATACATGAAAATACATATGTGTTAACACCTACGGGTAAAATGCAGTTACATAAATGGGAGGAAGTTTATGCTTTTCCAGCACATTTGCATGGTTTACATTACGGTGAATTAGGTGAAACATTTTGGAAAAGATTATCATTGATTATTCAAACCATATCCAATTTACAACAGAATAATACGAGGTTTATTCCAATTCAGCAAGATACAGAAATAATGATGTGGGTGAAACGTTTTCTAACAGGAAGGCCATATAAGAGAAGTGAGTTGGCGAGAAAACTATGGACGGAAGTACAGAATCTTTTAGAAAAGAGTAATGCGATAGAAGCGACGATTGTAACATATCGATTAACGGGTTATGAACGTATTGGTTGTACATTGCAACAATTAGCAGAAATTACGAAACAAGATATATTCAGGGTGTATTTTTTATTTTGGGGTACAATGCATTTCTTTATACAAGAAGTTCGTGATAAAGAAAATGAATTTCCACTATTAGCTGAAATTATATCTTATCCAAATGAGAGAGCTGAATTATTTAGTTTATCCACGAAAAAAACATATAATTTTTGGAGGCAAGGACGTTCTTTAGAAGAAATAGCGACGATTCGGAATTTAAAGGTTGCAACGATAGAAGATCATTTTGTTGAAATTGCTTTGCGAGAAAAAGATTTTTCTATTGAAATGTTTATGGAAAAAGAAAAGATAGACAAAGTAATAAAAGTAATTGAAGCATTGCAAACGCGGAAGTTACGTGTTTTGAAACAAGCGGTTGGAGAAGATATTTCTTATTTTGAAGTTCGTCTTGTATTAGCGCGGATGGAGGGTGTAAATGAAACTTGAAGAATATTTATATAAGTGGTTTGGATATTCTGAATTTCGTCCAGGTCAAAAAGGAGTAATTACAGATTTATTAGAAGGAAAAGATGTGATAGCAATGCTTCCGACTGGAAGAGGGAAATCTATGTGCTATCAGTTTCCAGGGCTTATGCGAGAAGGAACAGTGCTTGTTGTATCACCGTTATTATCTTTAATGGAAGATCAAGTGACACAATTAAAGTATGTTGTGAAAAACCGAGTAATAGCATTTAATAGTTTTCGGACATTAAATGAAAAAAGAGAAGCGATGAAAAAATTATCTTCATATAAATTTATTTTTGTTTCACCAGAGATGTTACAGTCGGAGTTATTAATTAGGGAATTGAAGAAAATTCATATTTCATTATTTGTTGTTGATGAGGCTCATTGTATTTCTCAATGGGGTTATGATTTTAGACCGGACTATAAAAGACTAAATGTAGTTATTAAAAATATTGGTTCTCCTACAGTATTAGCATTGACAGCCACAGCGACAAAAGGGGTACTGCAGGATATCGCAGATAGTTTAAATTTAAAGGGTGCTGCGGAACATGTATACTCTATTGACCGTCCTAATATTGCAATGGATGTGCAATTTGTAGAGACGATAGAAGAAAAGAAAGAGACGCTTTTAGAGCAGGTGATGTATTTACAAGGGCCGGGGATTGTATATTGCTCAAGTAGAGCGTGGACAGAAAGGTTAACGGAATACTTGAGAGGGAAAGGTGTTACTGGTGTAGCTTTTTATCATGGTGGTATGGAACATGAAGAGCGTATGTTAATTCAACAGCAGTTTATGAACGATCAATTGCAACTTGTAATATGTACAAGTGCATTTGGTATGGGGGTAAATAAGGCGAATACGCGATATATTATTCATTTTCATTATCCAACTAATATAGCTTCTTACTTACAAGAAATCGGAAGAGCTGGAAGAGATGGCGAACCGAGTATAGCTATTTTATTATGTAGTCCGTTGGATCATGATTTACCAATTTCAATCATTGAGGATGAATTGCCAAGTAAGTCACAAATACAATTTTTATTTTCTTTACTACAAGAAAGAATGTTTCAAACGAAAGAATTACCAATAGAAGATGTAGAAGAAATTTGTTATAATGCAGCAAGATTTAATGAGCAATATTGGCGTTTCGTTCGTTATCATCTCGAACAGGTTGGAATTATACAACAACGAAGATTATTATTAGAAGGTTTGTCAGATGAAATCATGAACCGATTAATAGCTGAAGTAGAAATAAGGTTGCGTAATAAATATAGTGAGCTAGAAAATATGAAGTCATGGATACAAGTTAAAGGATGTAGACGTGAATATGTGCTGCAACAGTTCGGTTATAGGAAAGAGCAAGAGTTAATTAATTGCTGCGATTATTGCGGTATTACAAAAGAAGATTATAAAAAAAGACGAGCGCAACAATCGGATTTCGACTATAATTGGGAAACAGAGTTACAAAAGCTTTTCGGCCTAGAAAAGATGGAGGAATGATGAACATTCAAAGGCATAATGTTGAAGATATGAGTCCGCAGGAAATAAGGCTGAATCTATATATAACACAGTTAATTATTATCGGTATTGGCTGTTTACTGGCATATATATTATTTCAAGATGTAAAAGAAGTCTTTAATTTATGGAAATGGGAACCAGTATCTATACTTATTATAGGTGGTTTGTTAGCGATTGGTATTGTGTTATTAGATTATGTTGCAATGCGAGTGTTTCCGGAGTCTTGGTTTGATGATGGTGGTATTAACGATAAGATGTTTCGAGGAATGTCCGTTCTGCATTTACTCGTTATTACGTTCTTAATTGGTTTTGCAGAAGAGTTTTTATTTAGAGGTGTAGTGCAGACTCATTTTGGAATTGTAATTGCGAGCTTCGTATTTGCAGTGTTACATATTCGTTATATAACAAAGCCATTTTTGTTTTGTTTCGTCTGTTTCATTAGTTTTGTCTTTGGTTATGTATTTGAATGGACAGGAAATTTGTTTATAACAATCTTTGCACACTTTCTTGTTGATTTTATAATGGGACTCCAATTAAGAAAATAAATGGAAGGTGGTGGTGAACAACATGAGGAAACGAATTCCTGATTTTGAAGAGGAATTAGAAGTTGAGCGAGTGGAAGAAAAAGAAAGTTTACCGCCGCGTAGTGAAATTCATAGAAATAAAGAGAAAAAACAAAAGTTTAAAATAAATCACATTTTCGTCCGGGTTTTAACATTTCTATTCATTCTGCTGCCAATTAGTATTTTGTGGTACACGGATAAATATATTCAGGTGAAGGGTGATAGTAATAATGCCGGAAAAAGTGCGTTTGAAGTAATCTTCTTTGATTCAGCTAAATCTGAGTCGCAGAAACAGTCTGAAAAAGTAATAACGCATACTGTGAAAGAGGGAGAAACTTTAGAAAGTATAGCGAAGCAATATTTTTCAGATGGAAATGGAATTGAAGTAATTAAAAAGTATAATAACTTGCAAGAAGATGAAGTGAGTGCAGGTCAAGAATTAAAAATTCCGATAAAAGATAAGTCCACAAAGCAAGAAAGCTAGTGAGTTAAGCGATCACAGTTTGTTATAAAAGCCTAGGATTATCTTTATGAGGAGGGGAGTCAAAAATATGATATGGATTATATTATTCAGTACTCTCATAGGCATGGGGATTTTATTACTTCTTGTGATGTATAAAGAAGCGATGCGTAATAAGGTGTTGGAACATACTTTAGTATTTAAAGAATTTCCGAAAAGTTTTCAAAAAGTAAATGTGTTTTTTATTTCTGATATTCATAGAAGAGTCATTTCGAATTTGTTAATTGAACAAGTAAAAGGAAAAGTAGATATTGTAATTATCGGAGGAGATTTAGCAGAGAAAGGTGTCTCTTTATCAAAAATCTCTGCGAATATTCAAAAGTTAAGAGAGATAGGTCCTGTATATTTTGTGTGGGGAAACAATGATTATGAGATAGAATATCATGAATTAGATGCGTTATTATTAGAAAATAACGTAAAAGTTTTAGATAATACAAGAGTGGTATTTGAGTCTGAATTAGGAGAGAAAATTTGTTTGCTCGGTATCGATGATGTTGGATTGCACCGTGATCGTCTAGATTTGGCATTGGCGGATTGTAAAGAAGATGGTTTTCGTATCCTAGTTAGTCACAACCCTGATATAATAAAAAAAATGTCTGGAAATGAACAGATTTCACTTGTGTTAAGTGGACATACGCATGGAGGACAAATCCGATTATTCCCATCTAAAAAATATTTAAAAGGTGGCGTATATAACCATTTGAATACGATTCTCTTTGTTAGTAATGGGTACGGAACAACATTGATACCACTTCGTTTCCGAGCACCTGCTCAAACACATATCATTACATTGTGCGGAGGGAAATGATGCCAACTCTTAGTGGGAAATATAATATAAAAGCTGTTTCGAATATAATTGGAGTTCAGCCGAGCACGCTTCGTGCATGGGAAAGACGATATCAAATTATTGCCCCAAAGCGAAATCAAGCTGGGCATCGTTTATATACAGAAGAGCATATTCAAATTTTAAAATGGTTAATGGAAAAAGTTTCCTCCGGCATGATGATTGGACAAGCAGTTCAGTTATTAGAAGAGAATCGTTTGCCGAGTACAGTTCAAAAAGAGATACATTTCGATAAAGAAGTTGTTTTAGTGGACGATTTGCTACAAGCTTTGTTAAAATTTGATGAAATTACAATTGCTGCATTATTAAACGAAGCTTTTAGTATATATTCAACAGAAAAGGTTGTTGCCAGTATCGTTCTTCGAGTGACAGACAAATTATTAACGTCAAAAAATAATAATGAGATTTCAATGGTGCAATTCCAATATGCACTATCATTTTTACAAACGCGTCTAGGGATGGTGTATCACAATGCCTCAATGTTTTCCTCTTTACACAAAGTTATTGTGTTAGAAAAGAATGCATTGAAAGGATTTATTTTTTCAACTTATTTACGCTTAAAAGGATATGAGGCGATATATATTAGGACAAGCTTAGCTGAAGATGGTATGTTGTCAGCGGTAGAGGAAATACAGCCGAAATATGTATTTGTATCTTTTGCTGACGAACAAGATATGAAAAAGACGATGAACTTTATAAATTTATTACAAGAAAAAAGGGAATCTCTTTCTGTTGGATTTATCGGAAAGCTAGGCGTTCTAAACCAGTTGGACATTGAAACAATCTTAATTGGTGATACGAAAGAAGAATGGGATGAATGGTTAAAAATATCGGAATAGTTGTTCGAAAAGAACCATCTATTTTCTATTTCATATAATAAAATTAGATGCATTGGTTACGTAGGGAGGGTATGAGATGAGGCTGGAACGATTAAATTACAATAAGATAAAAATTTTTCTAACATTTGATGATTTATCTGAACGAGGATTAACGAAAGAAGATTTATGGAGAAATGCGCCGAAAGTACAGCAATTATTTCGTGATATGATGCAAGAAGCAAATAAGGAATTAGGATTTGAAGCAGATGGTCCGATTGCAGTTGAAGTGTTTTCTCTACAAGCACAAGGGATGGTTGTAATTGTAACGAAAGAAAATCAAGAAATGGATACAGATGATGAGTTCCGTGACGAGTTTATTGAAATGCAAGTGACTCTAGATGAAAGTGAGCATATATTATATGAGTTTGCTACGCTAGATGACGTAATTAACCTGTCGAATCGCTTATATAACCTTGGTGTAACTGGCGGAAAGCTATATACGTGGGATGAGCGCTTCTATCTTTGGGTGGAAGAAGAGGAACAAATTCAATTGTTAAAGGCGGATTTTATAGCTATTTTAGCGGAATACGGTAATCCGTCTACAGCAACCATTTATCGCATCATGGAGTACGGTAAAGAATTAATGGATGTTAACGCGATAGAACAAATACACAATTACTTTGTGAAAAAACAAAACCTCAGCTAATACAACAAAGCTGAGGTTTTGTTTTTATTTGGATAAGGGAAGGGAGGATTGTAAATACTCGAACATACTTTTTGAAAATAAAATATGCAGTTTTATGGGAGTATGGTTGATGAAAATAAAAAACATTTAAATATTTAAGTATTTTACTTTTCTAAAAGTAATAAAAGGACTATAATAATAGTGAAAACGCTTGCAACATAAAATAGTTTGTATATATTTGTTAGCGTTTTCTATTGCATTCCAAATTTAAGGGTGTATACTAGGCAATGAAGGTTTACTAAACAAGTGAAATTACAGGGGGTTTACTTACTATGGTAGCCGAAAAGGGAACTCAAACAAAAACACAACAACAAAGGGAACAACATTTTGAACTATTGAATTCAACACAAATTGTTATTAGTGAAGCGTTAGAAAAATTGGGTTATCCAAACGAAGTATATGAATTATTAAAAGAACCAATTCGTATGATGACAGTGAAAATACCAGTTCGTATGGATGACGGGACTGTTAAAATATTTACAGGATATCGTGCACAACATAATGATGCTGTTGGTCCAACGAAAGGTGGAATTCGCTTCCATCCGAATGTAACAGAAAATGAAGTGAAAGCACTTTCAATCTGGATGAGTTTAAAATGTGGTATTGTTGATTTACCATATGGTGGAGGTAAGGGTGGAATTATCTGTGATCCACGTGAAATGTCATTCCGTGAGTTAGAAAGATTAAGCCGCGGTTATGTACGAGCAATTAGCCAAATCGTAGGTCCGACGAAAGATATTCCAGCTCCAGATGTATTCACAAACTCTCAAATTATGGCATGGATGATGGATGAGTATAGCCGTATTGATGAATTTAATTCACCAGGATTTATTACAGGTAAACCGCTTGTATTAGGTGGATCACATGGACGTGAAACAGCAACAGCGAAAGGTGTAACAATTTGTATTCGCGAAGCTGCGAAAAAACGTGGCATTGATATTAAGGGTGCACGCGTTGTTGTTCAAGGATTCGGTAATGCTGGTAGCTTCTTAGCTAAATTTATGCATGATGCAGGTGCGAAAGTTATTGCAATCTCAGATGCTTACGGCGCGTTACATGATCCAAACGGATTAGATATTGATTATTTATTAGACCGTCGTGATAGCTTCGGTACAGTAACAAAGCTATTTAACAATACAATTTCAAACAAAGAATTGTTAGAGCTTGATTGCGATATTTTAGTTCCAGCTGCAATTGAGAACCAAATTACAGAAGAAAATGCTAATGATATTAAAGCGAAAATCGTTGTTGAAGCTGCAAATGGTCCAACAACATTAGAAGCGACTAAAATTTTAACAGATCGCGGAATTTTACTTGTTCCAGACGTGTTAGCAAGTGCTGGTGGTGTAACAGTATCTTACTTTGAGTGGGTACAAAATAACCAAGGTTACTACTGGACTGAAGAAGAAGTAGAACAACGTTTAGAAAAAGTAATGGTAAGATCATTTGATTCTATTTATGAAACAGCACAAGTTCGTAAAGTGAACATGCGCTTAGCGGCGTACATGGTTGGTGTTCGTAAAATGGCTGAAGCAAGCCGCTTCAGAGGTTGGGTATAAAATATTATATCTTGAGAAAACGTGATTTCCTTTCGAGGAAATCACGTTTTTTTGTTGAAATATTGAATGAGGTATTGTATATGGAGAATGAAATGCTGGAACGAGTAGAACAATTAGAAGAAAAGGTTAAGAGGTTAGAGGGAGAACTTGCAAGAACGATGAAAGCTCGAAAAATAAGTATCGTTCGGATGTTCGGGGAAGCGCTACTGTTTTTGAGATTTGGTGTGGTTGTAGTAGGGTCGATTATTGCCGTTGTAATCTCAATTTTTACTTGGATTGCTGAAAAATAAAATAAAAACAAAAAAGAACGCTTGTTCTATACGAACAAACGTGCTATACTCTCCTTAGATAAACAAAACGGAAATGATTTTAAGGAGAGATAAATGATGAAAATGACAGTAGACCAAAGATTTATGATGCCAGCAGATGTTGTAGAGCGAGTGGAAGTATTACGAAACAAACAAAGCAAGCGTGGCACATTATTACAATCGGTAAATAAATTTTTCGGTTTAGATACGAAAGAAGATTGTGTTTGGTTTTACGGTTTTTATGGAGTGGCTGTAAGTATCTTGTTGTTTATGGTGTTCACTTCAAATATTTTCGATTTTCTCTTCGCGTAAGAAATATGCGATAAGGACATTGTTACCGAATACATATATAAGGAAGTAAGGTAACCTTCTAGAGCGGGAGTTGGTAGCAATGGCAATGTTTCCTATAGAGCGCAACTATATTGGATATGGAAGTTCACGACCAGGGATTCCTCTGACTAAAGTTAGATTTATTGTAAGCCATGATACGGGGAATCCTGGAAGCAATGCGATAGGAAATCGAGATTACTTTAATGAATTACAACCGAAAGCTTCGGCGCATACATTTATAGATGATAAAACAATATTGGAGATTATTCCTATAAATGAAGTTGCGTATCATGTTCGATATGGTGTGCCGACGGATAATGACTTATATGGCTATGACGCGAATAAGGCGGCCATTGGAGTGGAACTTTGTTATGGCGGTGATGTTAACTTTTGGGAAGCATATAATCGTTTTACATGGTATCATGCGTATTTATGCCAAAACTTTGGCTTAAATCCGAAAAAAGATATCGTGTCACATAAAACGCTTGATCCAGCTAGAAAGATTGATCCTGAGAATGTATTAGGGAAACAAGGTATTAAATTTCAGCAGTTTTTAGCAGATGTCTATCGGATGTACGTTTCGTTTAGATGACAAATATATGAAAAATGAATACAATAAAGATAGGTGCCTACTGCTGTAAGTAGGTTTTTTCTTGTTTTTATAAATAGTGTATTGGTAGAAGACTAGGAGTGGACGAGTATGCAGAAAGAAACAGTTATTATAATCGGAGGCGGTCCGTGCGGATTAGCGGCTGCAATTTCGTTGCAAAAGGTTGGGATAAATCCGTTAGTAATTGAAAAAGGAAACATTGTAAATGCCATTTATAATTATCCAACTCATCAAACATTTTTCTCTTCGAGTGAAAAATTAGAAATTGGTGATGTAGCTTTTATTACAGAAAATCGTAAGCCAGTTCGAAATCAAGCGCTTGCGTATTATCGTGAAGTAGTAAAACGTAAATCTGTACGTGTAAATGCTTTTGAGCGAGTGGAGAAAGTTCAAAAAGATGGAGAAGTTTTTCAGGTTGAGACGACAAAGCGTGACGGAAGTAAAGAAATATATATAGCGAAATATATTGTTGTAGCAACTGGATATTATGATAATCCAAATTATATGAATGTTCCAGGTGAGGAATTGAAGAAAGTAGCTCACTATTTTAAAGAGGGGCATCCTTATTTTGATCGAGATGTAGTAGTTATAGGTGGGAAAAACTCGAGTGTAGATGCCGCGTTAGAACTTGTTAAATCTGGTGCACGTGTAACGGTACTGTATCGTGGAAGTGAGTATTCACCAAGCATAAAGCCTTGGATTTTGCCGGAATTTGAGGCGTTAGTACGAAATGGTACAATTCAAATGCATTTTGGGGCTCATGTGAAAGAAATTACTGAGCATACATTAACGTTTACAGTTGATGGTGAAGCTTTTACAATCAAAAACAATTTTGTATTTGCGATGACTGGTTATCATCCTGATCATAGCTTCTTAACGAAGATGGGTGTTCAGATTGATGAAGAAACAGGACGTCCAATTTATACAGAGGATAGAATGGAAACGAATGCTGAAAATATTTTCATTGCAGGTGTCATTGCTGCTGGAAATAATGCAAATGAAATATTTATCGAGAACGGTAGATTTCATGGAGATGCGATTGCGCAAACCATTGCATTAAGAGAAAAATAAAAAGGAGCTGTCGGGAAAACCTCGACAGCTTCTTTTTATTCGTGCATAAACATATTTTGAATGGATTCATGAGAATTTGTATTCTCTAATGCAACAAGCAATTTAATGCGTGCTTTTTGTGCATTTAAGCCGTATGTGAATACAATGCCCATATCTTTTAAGTGTTTACCGCCACCTTCATACGAATATACGTCTTGAACGATACCGTTGAAACAGCGAGAAACTAATACGACAGGAATACCTTTATGTAATAATCTTTCTAGGCTAGGTAGTGTTCTCGGAGGGAGATTACCTTGTCCAAGAGCTTCGATAACAATGCCGTCTACAGGAAGATTTTCGATTGCTGCTAATAATGTATCATCCATGCCAGCATATGCTTTTAGAACAACTACATTTTTAGACACTTTGTTTATCGTATATGTTTCGTGATGTACTAAAGCGTGATGGAAGACAACGCCGCGTTTTGTTACCATTCCAATTGGTCCGTATTGTGGGCTTTGGAATGTTGCGACATTACTTGTATGTGTTTTCGTTACATTTGTAGCGCAATGAATTTCGTCATTTAATACGACTAAAACACCTTTTTCTGCAGCTTCATCACAACTAGCAACTTTTACAGCTGATAAGAAGTTATATAGACCATCAGCACCTAACTCATTGCTAGAGCGCATTGCACCTGTCACTACGATCGGAATAGTTGCTTGTACTGTTAAATCTAAGAAATAAGCTGTTTCTTCTAATGTATCCGTGCCATGCGTAATGACTACGCCATGAATGTTGTCTTGTTTTACTCTTTCATCAATGATGACTTGTAATTGTAACATTTCGCTCGGTGTCATATGAGGAGATGGTAGATGGAACACATCTTCAACGATTAAATCAACATCGCCTTCTAAATCAGGAATGAATTTTAAAAGAGGATTTTTTTCACCTGGTTGTACGACCCCAGTTTCTTTATCTTCCTCCATTGCAATTGTTCCACCTGTGTGTAAAACTAGGATTCTTTTCAATGCTTATACCCCTTTCAAGTAAAAAAATACATTTAGAACATAACATGTTTTGAGTAAATTCGACAATGGAAATGTATAAAAGTATGCCTCGAAAATGACAATAAAATTAACCGCTATATGTACGATGTATAAAATCACGAAACGAAATGGGCAAATATAGTATAGGAGGGAGGGATTGCGGTGAAAAAGATGGAGAGAATTTTTATTCGTATATTAATAATACAATTCATTTGTCTTTCTGTTGTGCAATTGTTATTTATACATAAGTCATCAGTGAAATATTTATCTGAAATTGTTTATTATGAGGGTGTCATGGTAAAAAACAAAATGGAAATCTTGCAGGTGAATAGGTAGTTTTCATTTTCTTCTATGAAGGATTATGCTACAATAATTGAGGATTTAATGACGTGAAGCAAATGAGAAGAAGCAGGGTGAACACCTGCTTTTCGTTTTGTTTTATAAGTGAAAAAATGAGGTGTTACGATGGATAAACGAATTTCAATTGCTATAGATGGTCCAGCAGCTGCTGGGAAAAGTACAGTGGCAAAAGTTGTTGCGAAGGAACTTTCTTACGTTTATATTGATACAGGCGCAATGTACCGTACGCTTACATATGCAGCCCTTGAACAAAAAGTAGACATTGAAAATGAAGAGCAGTTAATGGAAGTTGTAAAGAATGTAAATATTGAGTTTCAGCAAGGAGACAATACACAGCTTGTATTTTTAAATAGACAAGATGTTTCTGAAGTAATTCGTACACCTGATGTGACGAATCGAGTATCTATTGTAGCGAAACATCGCCTTGTTCGTGAAGAAATGGTACGTCGTCAGCAAGAGTTAGCGAAAAAAGGCGGCGTTGTAATGGACGGCCGTGATATTGGTACACATGTATTACCGGATGCTGAAGTGAAAATCTTTATGCTTGCTTCTGTTGAAGAAAGAGCGGAAAGAAGACATTTAGAAAATTTAAATAAAGGTTTCGATTCTAATTTAGAGCAGTTAAAAGAAGAAATTGCTCAGCGTGATAAATTAGATTCAGAACGCGAAGTTTCTCCACTAAAAAAGGCTGATGATGCATTGGAATTAGATACGACTTCTTTATCAATTGAAGAAGTTGTCCAAAAAATTATGAGCATTGTTTCTGGAGTGTTTGCGAAATAAAGAAAGGGGATAATCCTCTTTCTTTTTTTGTTTAAATAGAAATGTAAAGGATACGTGAATTGTGAGTCTCTTTCCTTGACAAATGAGCTGATTTGTAAGAAGTTAGTTAAAGAGGAATAAAACTGTCAGAATATATTCGCTATTATATTTCAAAACATACTTTTTTCAAGCTAGTTTTGCTGTATACTATTTATATAGGTTTAATATATTTTCTTGTGAATGGTATTGAAAAAGAGTATGTGATGAGAAATTCTTAAACGTGCAAATGAAAACTTTGTTTTCATTTCGTATATACATAAAAAATGCTTTGTCAATTCTGTAGGGAGGTATTTCCATGGTAGAGAAAATGAATGAAGAAGTTATGGATTCAAAAGAATTACAAGTTGGTGACGTTGTTACAGGTTCTGTAACGAAGGTTGAAGAGAAACAAGTGCTTGTAAATGTTGGATACAAAACAGATGGCGTAATTCCAATTAGTGAATTAGCTAACGTTCATATTGAAAAAGCAAGCGATGTTGTAGAATTAGATCAAACACTAGAGTTGAAAATTATTAAATTAGAAGAAGATGATCTTGTCTTATCTAAACGTGCTGTTGATGCAGAAAAAGCATGGGTAGAACTACAAGAGAAATTTACTTCTGGTCATGTATTTGATGTTACTGTAAAAGATATTGTGAATGGCGGATTAGTTGTGGACCTTGGTGTTCGCGGTTTTATTCCAGCTTCACTTGTAGAAGTACATTATGTAGAAGACTTTACTGACTATAAAGGTAAAACATTAGCGGTGAAAATTGTTGAATTAGACCGTGAAAAAAATCGTGTAATCCTTTCGCATAAAGCGGTAGTAGAATTAGAACTAGATTCTAAGAAAAAAGAAGCAATTTCTTCATTAAAAGAAGGGGACGTTGTTGAAGGAACAGTGCAACGATTAACTGACTTTGGCGCATTCGTTAACGTTGGTGGAGTGGACGGCTTAGTTCACATTTCACAAATTTCACACGAACGTGTAGAGCAACCTTCTGAAGTGTTGGAGCAAGGTCAAAAAGTTAAGGTAAAGGTGTTATCTGTTGATGCTGATACACAACGTATTTCTTTATCAATTAAAGCAGCTCAACCAGGACCTTGGGAAAACGTTGCTGGCGAAATAAAAGCTGGAGATATTCGTGAGGGAGTAATAAAACGCCTTGTTACATTTGGTGCATTCGTTGAGATTTTACCTGGCGTTGAAGGACTTGTACACGTATCTCAAATTGCAAATCGTCACGTGAAAAATCCGAATGAAGTAGTGGAAATGGGACAAGAAGTAAAAGTGAAAGTACTTGAAGTTCACGTAGCAGAGAAACGTATTTCTTTAAGTATAAAAGAAGCGCTTGAGGAAAATAATGTAACTGAAGATTATAGTCAGTATGAGCCAAATGCTGATTCTGCTACTTTCCAATTAAGTGATATTATTGGTGAACAACTGAAAAAATTAAAGAAATAATGAGGGGTACAAGTGGTAAGGGCAAAACGTAAATTAGATCATATTGAATATGCTCTTTCTACTGGTCAGTCTCGTACGCATGGCTTTCATGATATTGATTTTGTGCATCAAAGCTTGCCAAATTCAAATTATGACACAATAACATGTGAAACAAAAATCGGCGAACTTTCACTAAGTTCGCCGATTTTTATCAATGCGATGACTGGTGGTGGAGGAGAGAAAACGTTACATATTAATGAGCAATTAGCATATGTAGCGAAACATCATAACCTTGCTATGGCTGTAGGTTCGCAAATGGCGGCGTTAAAAGATGAAAGTGAAGTTGCTTCTTATAAGGTGATTAGAAAGGTAAACCCAAATGGTATTTTCTTTGCTAATTTAGGTAGTGAGGCAACTATCGAGCAGGCAGAGCGCGCCGTTGATATGATTGAAGCGAATGCATTGCAAATTCATTTAAATGTCATACAAGAGTTAACGATGCCAGAAGGAGACCGTGATTTTACTGGAGTACTTCAGCGCATTGAGAAAATTGTTTTAAATAGTAAAGTTCCTATCATTGTAAAAGAAGTTGGATTTGGGATGAGTAAGGAAACGATGCAACAGTTAGCGAACGTAGGTGTAACAGCCATTGATATTGGTGGGCAAGGTGGTACGAATTTTGCTGCTGTTGAAAATGAAAGAAGACAGCGAATGCTTTCTTATTTTAATAACTGGGGCATACAAACAGCGACCTCGATTATTGAAGCAACCTCTACAAATAATAACCTCTCTTTTATTGCATCTGGGGGTATACAAACAGCTCTTGACGTAGCGAAAGCAATCGCATTAGGGGCGAATACAACTGCGTTTGCTGGTTACTTTTTACGTATTTTAATGCAAGATGGTATCGAGAAGTTAGTGGATGAAATTGAGCTTCTACATACAGATTTGAAATTTATTATGACAGCTCTTGGTGCGAAGACGATAGAAGAGTTGCAATCTGTACCTCTTGTTGTAAAGGGTGAAACATATCATTGGTTAATGCAACGTGGTATTGATACTGCGCATTATAGTAGGAGATAAAAAATCAACCGTTCGGTTGATTTTTTTGTTCTATTCTTTTTCGTAATATAAAGTGGAGAATGGAACTAGTATTATATGAAAATATCATTTCATGAAAATTACAATTGAAAAAGGGTTGAAAATGTAGATGGTGTGTTGTCGAATTACTGGAGAGAACTTAATTTTTAATGGGAATAGGTGAAGGTAAAAAGAAGTAGTGGAAGGATATAGTGCGCAAAATATTATTTTGATATAAATTTAAAACATTAAAATGATTATGTAAAAGACGGTTTCGTACAATATCGAAACCGTCTTTTTGTATTAATTAGTGCTGGTTTTGTTTTCGAGCCTGTTCTGGTGTATCAAGTCCAGTCGCACCTGGATATTGTAGTGATTGATCACGATCGGATTCAACGCGGCGTGATTCTCGTAGTTTTCGTTCTTGGCGATCTTTACCCATAATGAATAACACCTCCTTGTTAAAAGTGTTGCTGTTATAAGAAAAAACTATGCGTAAATAAAGTGGATTAACTTTCATAAAAAGTTCCCATAATGGAAAACATAGGAGGTGAAGTTGATGGATGGAAGTACTTTTTATTTTGTAGCTTGGATAGGGTGGGTCATCGCAACCTTTTTTATGAAAAAGGACCCTATTCGGTGGAAGTTAGGCGCTTGTATACTGATTTTTATAATTTGCTCTCCGTTACATGTAACGATTGCCTCATTCGTGGTATCGGTAAATGCTCTTCTACTTTGTATTATTTCTTTTATAGGGATCACGCTATATTCTGTCTGGAGAAAATTGTATAGCTTACTTTCGGCACTTATTATCGCAATGTTATATACAAGTTTTCATCTGTTAGAAATATATGATCCGATTTGGATTGTGGTGGATAGAGTGTTTCTGCTAAGTAGTGCTCTTGTGTATGCATCGGTGTTATTGCATGGGGATCGCGTATTACGATTATGTTCCCTATATGTAGGAATGTTACAAGGAGAGTTGCTAGTGACATTTATTTTTAGGAAATTGAATTTTCCATATGATTACGGTAGTTTAGCATTTTTTGATATCGTCGCCGTTTCTACATTATTCATGGCAGTATTGTTTTTGATTGCAAAAGCATCAGTATACAGGGAACAGTTTAAGAGAAAAACAAGTAAAAGAAAGGCGAGGGTAATACATGACTGAATATACACCAGCCATTTTATGCGGCGTAATAGCAGGGACAGTTACAAGGGTGCTAATGCTGCGGACGGATACGCGGCAATATCCGACGAGGCTGCATGGGAAAATCATTCATATTGCAATGGGTTTAATTGCAGCTGCTTTAGGAGCGATTGCAATCCCGTCTATTTTGAAAAAAGATTTTTCTGCCATTACATTTCTTACGTTAGCAGCGACACAATTTCGTGATGTACGTAATATGGAAAGAAATACGCTTCAACAATTAGATGGGTATGAGCTCGTACCGCGTGGAAATACATACATTGAAGGAATTGCATTGGTTTTTGAAAGTCGCAACTATTTGGCAATGTTAACGTCGTTTGCAACGACGTTTGCGTATATAGGGTTCCGTTCATGGATTGCAGGAGTAATTATGGCTATAATTGCATTTTTTATCGCGAAAAAATTAATGTCTGGTAAAAGGCTGCATGATCTTGTTGAAATTGAGCACGTTCCGCTTCGTTTTGAAGGAGCAGGGCTTTATATTGACAATATTTACATTATGAATATTGGATTGCCAGCAAGACAAGAAGAAATTATGAAATATGGTATGGGTTTTATTTTAAAGCCGAAATCAATTGATGCGATGGTTACAATCTCAAATTTAGGGCAACGACAAGCTATTTTACACGATGTTTCAGTAGCGTTAGGGATTTATAGAGATTCTGGTACACCAGCGCTTGTACCGTTAGCAAAGCGTGATTTAGAGGATGGCAGGGTTGGGATTTTTGTCCTGCCGCAAGATCAAGATGCAGAGAAAGCGATAGGTGTCATAGGAAATGTACCAACGTTAGAAAGTGCTGTCCATATGTCATCGGAAGCCCCGAAAGGAAGGGGAGATAAGAGATGATGTTAGAAAGTGTTATTCTGGCAGTTATAACAACGACTCCAGAAAAATTTGCAGGTGGTGCTCCTTTATTCGTTTGCGAATCGACAGAGGAACTAGAATTTGTTGCAAATAATTTAGAGGCAATTTTAGATGGTATTGCACATCGCTTACAAGAGAATGTATATATTATTGTGAAACATTAGCAACGTGTGTTATAATGTGAGGTGTTTTGATACGTTGAGAAATATTCTGGAATGCAAATCCCTTCTTGCACAAAGAAGGGTTTTTTACATAATAAACAGAAGCAAATTGAAAGGATGAAAGTATATGCCGAAACCAGTAATAGCGATAGTAGGTCGCCCGAACGTAGGGAAATCTACTATTTTCAATAGAATTGTTGGAGAAAGAGTTTCAATCGTAGAAGATATTCCAGGTGTAACGCGTGATCGTATTTATAGCGCTGGAGAATGGTTAAATCATGAATTTAACATTATTGATACGGGCGGAATTGATATTGGAGACGAGCCGTTTTTGACACAAATTCGTCAACAAGCTGAAGTAGCAATTGATGAAGCGGATGTTATCATTTTTATGACAAACGGTCGTGACGGTGTAACAGCAGCTGATGAAGAAGTTGCAAAAATTTTATATCGTTCAAATAAACCGGTTGTACTTGCGGTAAATAAAGTGGACAATCCGGAAATGCGCAGTGACATTTATGACTTTTATGCATTAGGATTTGGCGAACCATTCCCAATTTCAGGTACACACGGATTAGGATTAGGTGACTTACTAGACGAAGCTGCACAACATTTCCCAAAGATTGAAGAAGACGGATATGATGAAGACACAATTCGTTTCTCTTTAATTGGACGTCCAAATGTAGGGAAATCATCACTTGTAAATGCTCTTCTTGGTCAAGAGCGTGTAATTGTTAGTAATGTAGCAGGAACAACTCGTGATGCTGTCGATACACCATATAGTAAAGATGGAAAAGATTATGTAATTATTGATACAGCTGGTATGCGTAAAAAAGGAAAAGTGTATGAAAGTACAGAAAAATATAGTGTACTTCGTGCTCTAAGAGCGATTGAACGTTCTGACGTTGTTTTAGTTGTTTTAGATGGTGAAGAAGGAATTATTGAGCAAGATAAAAAAATCGCTGGATATGCTCATGATTCAGGGCGAGCTGTTGTTATCGTTGTAAATAAATGGGATGCAGTGAAAAAAGACGAGAAAACAATGAAAGCATTTGAAGAAAATATCCGTGCTCATTTCCAATTCTTAGAATACGCACCAATTGTTTTCTTATCTGCAAAAACGAGAAAACGTACACAAACATTAATACCGGTTATCGATGAGGTAAATGAAAGTCATAGTATCCGTATTCAAACGAACGTATTAAACGATGTAATTATGGATGCGGTAGCGATGAATCCGACACCAACTCATAATGGTAGCCGTCTGAAAATTTTCTATGCAACACAAGTTGCGGTAAAACCACCAACATTTGTTGTGTTTGTAAACGATCCAGAATTATTGCACTTCTCATATGAGCGTTTCTTAAAGAATCGCTTACGTGAATCATTTGGCTTCGTAGGAACGCCGATTCACATTATCGCTAGAGCAAGAGACTAATGGAGAGGATGTGATTTTATGACAAAAATCACAGTAGTAGGAGCAGGTAGCTGGGGAACAGCGTTAGCGATGGTATTAGCTGACAATGGACATGATGTACGTATTTGGGGGAATCGCCCAGAACTTATGGATGAAATTAATACGAAACATGAGAATAGTCGATATCTCCCAGGCATTACATTGCCAAGCACAATCGTAGCCTACTCTTCTTTAGAAGAAGCATTAGTAGATGTAAATACAGTACTGCTAGTAGTACCAACGAAAGCGTACAGAGATGTATTACAAGAGATGAAAGAAATTGTTACTGAACCAATTACTTGGATTCATGCGAGCAAAGGAATTGAACCTGGTACGTCAAAACGTATTTCGGAAGTGATTGAGGAAGAAATTCCAGAGCACTTAATTAAAGATGTTGTTGTACTGTCTGGACCGAGTCATGCTGAAGAAGTCGGTTTACGACAAGCGACAACAGTTACGTCTGCAGCAAAGCGTATGGAAGCGGCTGAGGAAGTACAAGATTTATTTATGAATAGTTATTTCCGTGTATACACAAATCCAGATATCGTTGGAGTTGAACTTGGTGGTGCGTTAAAAAATATTATCGCATTAGCTGCTGGTATAACTGATGGTCTTGGATTAGGTGATAATGCAAAAGCAGCATTGATGACACGTGGTTTAACAGAGATTGCTCGTTTAGGAAGAAAGATGGGCGGGAATCCGTTAACGTTTGCTGGTCTAACTGGTATGGGAGACTTAATTGTAACTTGTACAAGTGTTCATAGCCGAAATTGGCGAGCTGGAAATATGCTTGGAAAAGGACACTCTTTAGAAGAAGTGTTAGAAAGTATGGGTATGGTCGTGGAAGGTGTAAGAACAACGAAAGCTGCTCATGAATTGGCAGAGAAAATGGAAGTTGAAATGCCGATTACAGCTGCTTTATATGACGTGCTGTTCAATGGGAATAACGTAAAAGATGCGGTAGGCTCATTGATGGGACGTGTTCGAAAACATGAAGTGGAAGCTATACCTGATTTACTGTAAAGAAAAGCGCCAGAAGTACATTTGTACTTCTGGCGCTTTTTTTATTTTTTGGGTCTTTTCACCATTTTTTCATTTTTGCATAGGATGAAGAGTAACTTGAGGAGAGGGTGAAAAGAATGGATAATAACATTTTTAATAATATTGAGAAGGAAGCGAAAGTAAATAAAGAGGATATTTTTAAATTAGCATCATCCGTGCAAAATGCGAATTTACGTGATGAAACTGTACTTCGTCAATTAATTCATCAAGTGGCTCTTATGGCGGGACGTGAAGTGCCGAAAGAGCAAGAGGATCAAATTGTAAAAGCGATTATTAATAATAATATGCCAACAGATTTTGGCTCGTTAAGCAAGATGTTTAAAAAATAAATTATGAGAAACAAAGAGTTTGTAGATTGCATATGATAGCCATGAAAGAATGGGAATAGAGCTGTTTTTGGGCATATTTGGTCAACCGAAGCGAGAGATACAATCGCTTCGGCTTTATTTTTGCCTAGATTGGTGAGAAATGCTGAAAAAACCTATTGATTAAAGTTACATATTCGCAATTTGTAGTAAAATGTTCTTTTTGTATTTGTTTAAAGATTTTAATTTGTTAAAATAGTATAAAAATAGATTAATAAAAAGGGGTGTGTATATGTCAGAAGGGCTTATGAAAATGTGGTTGGCTTTAGGGGCAATTGGATTTATGTTTTTTGCAGTAAGTTTTATTTTATTAAGTAGACATAAAATAAAGAATAAATTTTTGAAAGGGATTACAGCGTTAGTAGCCTACACCCTTATGATTGTGTCAGGAATTGTTATTTTTCTTGTTGTATTTAGTGGACCTGTACAGCAGTAAATGGAATGGTCTCGAAAATACTATATACGGAGCAAGTTATATTAGTATGAAAAGGTGATGCTAGTGAAAAAAGTCTATATTATTTTAATATTTTGTTGTATGAGCCTTTTAACGGGGTGTCTGTATCCGAAAGAAAATATAAAGCAAAATGCGGTTCCTTATGAAGATCAACTACAGGTTGTTCAAAAAGCTGTTGTGACATTTAAGGAGCAAAATGATGGGATATTGCCAATTAAGACGAGGGATATGAGTACACCTATTTATCAAAAGTATCCAATCGATTTTCAACAGATTGCCCCGCGTTACATACAAGAAGCGCCAGGGAATGCGTATGAAAGTGGAGGAGTATATCAATACGTATTAATAGACGTTGAAACAAATCCAACAGTAAAGTTAATTGATGTTAGGATGGCTGAACAAATTCAGGAACTCTCTTTAAAGCTTAGGATGTATCGTGATGAACATCAATATCCACCTTTTAAAAAAGTAATTTCAGATGGTGTATATGAATTGGATTTCAAAAAACTAGGATATAAAGATGTACCACAAGTGACAAGTCCATATTCTGGTAAAGGACTTCCTTTTGTAATTAATGAAAAAGGAGAAGTTTTTGTTGATTATAGAATTGACTTATATGACGCTTTGAAAAAAAATGAAGGGCAGTTTACAGAGGGAGAAGATATTCGAAATATACTTTTGAAAGCTTCCCCGTTTGTACCAGCTTATTCTTTACCGTACACAGTAAAGGACGGAGAACCAATTTTTTTAAAATGATAAGTCATGAACCTTTCTTTTAGTGAATAAGTTCTAGAAGAAAGGTTTTTTATGTTATACAACTTACGATGCAAACAAAAGATATTTTTTAATAGTCATATGAAATTGGACAAAATTATATGATATATTGTCCGAACTTCTAGAATACCATTATATTATATCAGATATTATAGGCAACGTTAGAGAAGGTATTAGTTGACTATAAACGCGGAATTATTCCCAAAAATTTTGAGGGAGGGAATCACTTGGAAAAGGTAGATATTTTTAAAGATATTGCAGAACGAACAGGCGGTGATATTTATTTTGGAGTTGTAGGAGCTGTTCGAACAGGGAAATCAACATTCATTAAAAAATTTATGGAACTTGTAGTTATTCCAAATATTGAGAATGAGTCTGACCGTCAAAGAGCGCAGGATGAATTGCCTCAAAGTGCTGCTGGTCGTACAATTATGACGACGGAACCGAAGTTTGTTCCAAACCAAGCGGTTTCTATCGAAGTAGATGAAGGACTTGAAGTGAATATTCGATTAGTAGATTGTGTTGGATATACGGTTCCTGGAGCGAAGGGCTATGAAGATGAGAATGGCCCGCGCATGATTAATACCCCTTGGTATGAAGAACCTATTCCATTCCATGAAGCTGCAGAAATTGGCACGCGTAAAGTAATTCAAGAACATTCAACAATTGGTGTTGTAATTACAACAGATGGAACAATTGGTGAAATTCCAAGAAGAGATTATATAGAGGCAGAAGAACGCGTTGTAAATGAGTTGAAAGAAGTAGGAAAACCTTTCATTATGATAATTAATACGGTACAGCCGTATCATCCAGATACAGAGCAATTACGCCAAAGTTTATCAGAAGAATATGATATCCCGGTTATTGCAATGAGTGTGGAGAGTTTAAGAGAAACAGATGTATATAATGTACTTCGTGAAGCGTTATTTGAATTCCCTGTATTAGAAGTGAATGTGAACCTTCCAAGCTGGGTAATGGTGCTAAATGAAGGGCATTGGTTGCGTCAAAGTTATCAAGAAGCAGTTCAAGAAACTGTGAAGGATATAAAACGTCTTCGTGATGTGGATCGCGTTGTTTGGCAGTTTAGTCAATATGAATTTATTGATCGAGCGAGCCTAGCTGGCATTGATATGGGGCAAGGTGTGGCGGAGATTGATTTATATGCGCCAGATGAATTATATGATCAGATTTTAAAAGAAGTAGTAGGAGTAGAAATTCGAGGGAAAGATCATTTATTAAAGCTTATGCTCGATTTATCTCATGCGAAAATAGAGTACGATCAAGTGGCGGATGCACTGCGTATGGTTAAGCAAACAGGATATGGTGTAGCAGCGCCTGCATTAGCGGATATGAGCTTAGATGAGCCAGAAATTATTCGTCACGGTTCAAGGTTTGGTGTGAAGTTAAAAGCGGTAGCGCCATCTATTCATATGATTAAAGTAGATGTAGAGTCAACGTTTGAGCCGATTATAGGTACTGAAAAGCAAAGTGAAGAATTAGTTCGTTATTTAATGCAAGATTTTGAAGATGACCCGTTATCAATTTGGAATTCTGATATATTTGGACGTTCACTTAGCTCGATTGTTCGAGAAGGAATTCAGGCAAAATTATCTTTAATGCCAGAAAATGCTAGATATAAATTAAAAGAAACGCTAGAAAGAATTATTAATGAAGGATCTGGCGGATTAATTGCGATTATACTATAATAAAAAATCCCTCTCATTGTAGAGGGATTTTTTATTTTTTTTGATTGTAAAATAGAAAAATAAACAGTCATTATCTAATACATTGTTGTAAATTGTCAAGTTTCATCAGATTTTCACATTTTCAGAGTAACAATTTCCTTAAAAATATTGAATTATAAAGGAGAATCGTATAATATAGGCGTTGATAATGATTTATCTACATCTTTGTAGTATAGAATTTGCAAAAATTGCCTACAAATGAAAGTAAGACTCATTTTATGATCATTATACAGTCTTATCTTTGGGAGGAGGTGAATGGCATGAACAAGACAGATTTAATCAATGCTGTTGCAGAAGCAAGTTCCCTTTCTAAAAAGGACGCAACAAAAGCAGTAGACGCTGTTTTTGATTCTATCTTAGAAGCTTTAAAACAAGGTGATAAAGTACAACTGATCGGATTCGGTAACTTCGAAGTTCGTGAGCGTGCGGCTCGTAAAGGTCGTAACCCACAAACAGGTGAGGAGATTGAAATCGCTGCAAGTAAAGTACCTGCATTCAAACCTGGTAAAGCGTTAAAAGATGCGGTTAAATAATCCTTACATATTAACAGGGAAGAAGAGTTTCCTTTTTGGGAACTCTTCTTTTTGCTTTTAAAAACATAAATATGCTAGAATGTGTTCGTATCACTTTTAGGTTTTCGGGAGGGCTAGCGGATGGCAAAAGTTAATTTAGAACAAATTGAACATGCAGTACGCCTTATTTTAGAGGCGATTGGGGATGACCCAAATCGTGAGGGAGTACTTGATACACCAAAGCGTGTTGCAAAAATGTACGCAGAAGTGTTCTCAGGTATGCATGAAGATCCGAAAGAGCATTTGCATAAAGTATTCGGAGAAGATCACGAAGAGCTTGTACTAGTAAAAGATATACCATTTTATTCGATGTGTGAGCATCATTTAGTTCCATTCTATGGAGTTGCTCACGTTGCATATATTCCGCAAGGTGGAAAGGTGACAGGGTTAAGTAAATTAGCTCGTACTGTAGATACAATTGCACGTCGTCCACAACTGCAAGAACGTATTACATCAACAGTAGCGAACTCTATTATGGAAGTACTAGAGCCTCATGGTGTAATGGTAGTAGTAGAAGCAGAACATATGTGTATGACGATGCGTGGTGTGAAAAAACCAGGTGCGAAAACAGTAACGACAGCAGTACGTGGTGTGCTTGAAAATGATGCTGCAGCACGCAGTGAAATTTTATCGTTTATTAAAACGAAGTAAAGAAAAGCGGGAAACTGCTTTTCTTTTTTTTTTTAGTAAATAAATGATATAGTTTTAACTAGACAGAGTGAGATTAGAAAGATTGCTTACATGAATGGTAGGTGTAGCCAAGTTTTGGTTATAGAAAATAGAGTGTATGTGTTATAATAAGTTTTATGAATTAGAAAACAAGGGTGATTTTTTGTGTGTGACATCTACGGAGGGTATGCGGGTATAAAAGAAAAATTGATGGAGAAATTACGCCATCCTTATTTTATAAACTATATTGAAGAACCATTTATTGATGAAGAAAAGATAGCATTGTTATATGGTGCTTTAAAGAGTGCAAACTTACATATAGAACAAATTGAGCATTACGTAGTAACAATTATGCTTGTACAAATTGCGCTTGATACACATGAAAGGGTATCAAATAAAGTAGGCGAGGAAGAAATTGAATCGCATAAATGTCGTCAATTAACAGTACTTGCAGGCGATTACTATAGTGGACTATATTATTATTTATTGTCTATGAACCGTGATATTGTTTTAATTCGTGCACTTGCTGAAGGAATTAAAGAGATAAATGAACACAAAATTATGTTATACCAAAAAGCGCATGAAACGATGAATGACATAATGAAAAGCATAGTAACGATTGAGTCTGCACTCCTTCAAAAAACATGTGATCATTTTCATTTATCACATTGGAAGCCATTTATCACATACGTATTAGGTGGAAATCGCCTTCAAAAAGAAATTCAATTGTATGCTGATAAACAACATTCACCTGTTTTTCAAGCTATGCAAGATGCTTTAGGGGATAAAGCAGAAGTAGTGATTAATGGTTGGATGAAGGACTTGAGAAAGAAAGAAAAACAATTTTTAGAAAATCACACAGATATAAATAAAATAAATTCTGTGTTAAGGAATAAATAGAAGACATAAGCAATTTTACATTGGAAGAAGGTACGAGCATGCAACAATCAAAAGAAGAAAGAGTACATGACGTATTTGAAAAGATTTCTGATAAATACGATGTGATGAATTCTGTAATTAGTTTTCAAAGACATAAAGCGTGGCGTAAAGAAACGATGCGAATTATGGATGTACAACCAGGCAGTCAAGCGCTTGATGTATGCTGTGGAACCGCGGATTGGACAATTGCGCTAGCTGGAGCCGTAGGTGAACAAGGAAAGGTTGTTGGCTTAGACTTCAGTGAAAATATGTTATCTGTCGGTAAGCAAAAGGTAGAGGCGTTACAATTAAAACAAGTAGAACTTCTACATGGGAATGCAATGGAACTTCCGTTTGAAGATAATACGTTTGATTATGTGACGATTGGGTTTGGTTTACGTAACGTGCCGGATTATATGCACGTATTAAAAGAAATGACGCGTGTAGTAAAACCAGGTGGAAAAGTAATCTGTTTAGAAACATCTCAACCAACAATGATTGGTTTTCGACAAGGGTATATTTTATACTTTAAATATATCATGCCGTTATTTGGAAAGATGTTTGCGAAAAGTTATAAAGAATATTCATGGCTTCAAGAATCTGCTAGTACGTTCCCAGGAATGAAAGAATTGGCTCAAATGTTTGAGCAAGCTGGACTTGAACGTGTGCAAGTGAAACCATTTACTTTTGGGGTAGCAGCGATGCATTTAGGTATTAAACCAGAATCAAAATAGAAAAAAGAAGTTTTAGGTTAAGGTGAACAATATGAAGTTACAACTTATGTACTCTTTTTTACGATCGGATATTAATGTGATAGAAAAAGAATTAAAAAAGACAGTCGCTTCTGAACAGCCATTAGTAGAAGAGGCAGCATTACAGCTTATTGAAGCTGGTGGGAAACGAATTCGTCCTGTATTTGTGTTGCTTGCAGGGAAATTTGGAGATTATAAGTTAGATGCGATTAAGCATGTTGCTGTTGCGTTAGAACTTATTCATATGGCTTCTCTTGTTCACGATGATGTTATTGATGCAGCATTTTTACGACGCGGCAGTGCGACTGTGAATGCGAAATGGGGAGATCGTATTGCGATGTATACAGGGGACTATCTGTTCGCTAAGTCTCTTGAATGTATAACAAATATCGAAATTCCAGAGGCGCATCAAGCGTTATCACATACTATTTTAGAAGTCTGTAAAGGTGAAATTGAACAAATTAAAGATAAATACAATTATGACCAAAATTTAAGAACGTATTTAAGAAGAATAAAGCGAAAAACAGCATTATTAATTGCCGCGAGTTGTCAATTGGGAGCGATTGCTGCTGGTGCTAATCGTGATACGGTAAATCGTCTATTTTGGTATGGGTATTTTGTAGGGATGTCTTATCAAATTATTGATGACATTTTAGACTTCGTTTCCACAGAAGAGAAACTTGGAAAACCTGCTGGCGGAGATTTACTACAAGGGAATATTACACTTCCTGCTTTATATGCGATGGAAGATCCAGTACTTCGTCAGAAAATCACATCTGTACATGAAAATTCAACAGCAAGTGAAATGCAAGAAATTATTGATGCTGTAAAAAATAGTACAGCAATTGATCAAGCATTTGCGTTTAGTGAACGTTATTTACATAAAGCTTTAGAAATAATAAAACCACTTCCACGTGGAAAAGCAAAGTACGCATTACAAAATGTTGCAAAGTATATTGGAAAACGAAAATTTTAATGTTTATTCTAAAAAATAAAATAATCTCTCTATTTCAAAACTATTGCACAATTGTGATAAGGGTGATAATATGTGTGTGGGGATATACAATTACATACATAATTCAGAAGTGGAGAGATTTTTTATGGAAAAAACATTTCTAATGGTAAAACCAGACGGTGTACAACGTGCCTTCATTGGGGAAATTGTAGCTCGTTTTGAGAAAAAAGGCTTTCAATTAGTTGGTGCAAAATTAATGCAAGTCACTCCGGAAATTGCTGGACAACACTACGCTGAGCATAAGGAAAAACCTTTCTTTGGTGAGTTAGTAGAGTTTATTACATCTGGACCTGTATTCGCAATGGTATGGCAAGGTGAAGGTGTAGTAGATACAGCGCGTAACATGATGGGGAAAACAAGACCACATGAAGCAGCTCCTGGAACAATTCGTGGAGATTTCGGTGTAACTGTTGCGAAAAACATTATCCATGGTTCTGATTCTTTAGAAAGCGCAGAGCGTGAGATTGCTATTTTCTTTAAAGAAGAAGAATTAGTTGACTACTCAAAATTAATGAATGAATGGATTTACTAATTATTTTGAAATAATTTGTAAACGCTTTAATCACTGTGATAATAGTAAAAAGTGCAAGGAGAATAGGGGTATTCTTCTTGCACTTTTTTTATTTTCAGTTAGTTACGAAGTTTGAGCTGTTATGATATGTTGATATTTAAATTAGGCCTATCGGAAATATAGAATAAGAAAATGGTCGATTTATGATATAATTTCTTTAATATTTTTAGAATGATAAAAGTTAATATAGTGAGATAAATACATATACGAAAAGAGGAATAACGTATGCGATATATTACAGCTGGTGAATCTCATGGTCCACAACTTACAACGATTATAGAAGGTGTTCCGGCAGGATTGTCTTTAGTAGCAGATGATATAAACGAAGAGTTAGCTAGAAGGCAAAAGGGATATGGGCGCGGTAGACGCATGCAAATTGAAACGGATCAAGTGCAAATTTTAAGTGGTGTTAGACATGGAGAAACATTAGGTTCCCCTATTGCACTTGTTGTTGAAAATCGTGATTTTGCACACTGGACAAAAATTATGGGGGCGGAGCCTTTAACTGAGCAAGAAGAAAAAGAGATGAAAAGGAAAGTGACAAAACCAAGGCCTGGGCATGCTGATTTAAATGGTGCGATTAAATATGGTCATAGAGATATGAGGAATGTACTGGAACGCTCGTCAGCGCGCGAAACGACGGTACGTGTTGCTGCTGGTGCGGTTGCTAAAAAGGTGTTAGCAGAACTTGGTATTAAAGTGGCGGGCCATGTAATTGAAATTGGCGGTGTACAAGCTAAGGAGATTACGTATAGTTCAATTGAAGAATTAAAGAGTATTACAGAAGCATCTTCTGTACGTTGCTTAGATGAAGAAGCTGGTAACCAAATGATGAAAGCGATTGATGATGCGAAAGCAAATGGTGATTCAATTGGTGGAATCGTTGAAGTAATTGTGGAAGGGATGCCAATTGGAGTAGGTAGCTACGTGCATTATGATCGAAAACTGGATGCGAAATTAGCAGCTGCAATTATGAGTATTAATGCTTTTAAAGGTGTCGAGATTGGAATTGGTTTTGAAGCAGCGCATAGACCAGGAAGTGAAGTTCATGATGAAATTCTGTGGGATGAGGAGCATGGATATACACGAAGAACAAATAATGCAGGTGGACTAGAAGGCGGTATGACGACTGGAATGCCAATTGTTGTGCGCGGTGTGATGAAACCGATACCTACACTTTATAAACCTCTTCAAAGTGTAGATATTGATACGAAAGAGCCTTTTACAGCGAGTATTGAACGTTCAGATAGTTGTGCAGTGCCAGCAGCTAGTGTCGTTGCAGAAGCGGTTGTGGCTTGGGAATTAGCGACAGCTTTAATAGAACAATTCGGATTAGATCGTATGGAACTAATTCGTGAAAATATTGAGAAACATAATGAATATGCGAGGGGATTTTAATGGGAAACATACATATTCAAACGAAATCAAAAGAATATGATGTACATGTTGGTAAAGAAGCGTTGTCAAACTTAACAATGATCGTTCAAAATATGCAGCCAGCGGTATCTAACGTAATGATCATTTCAGATGAAGCTGTTGCATCACTACATTTACAGACAGTTATCGATGCATTACAAGTAGAGCAGCACGTGTTTTCGTTTGTTGTACCAAGTGGCGAAAAAGAGAAGTCTTTCGAAAATTTCTATGCGGCTCATACGTCAGCTCTTGAAAATAAATTAGATAGAAATTCTTTAATTCTTGCACTTGGAGGCGGAATGATTGGAGATTTAGCTGGTTTTGTTGCTGCATCGTTTATGCGTGGTATTCGCTTTGTGCAGGTTCCGACAACTTTATTAGCGCACGATAGCGCAGTGGGTGGGAAAGTAGCGATTAACCATCCGTTAGGTAAAAATATGATTGGTGCATTCCATCAGCCAGAAGCAGTTGTATATCATACACCGTTTTTACAGTCTCTTCCTGAAAAAGAGTGGCGTTCAGGTTATGCAGAGGTGATAAAGCATGCTCTTATCGGTGATGTGGAGCTATACCATTGGTTAAAAGAAGAAGTGCAAACATTAGCGGATCTTCATGATGAGAAGTTAATCCATATATTAACGAAGGCGATTCCTGTAAAGGCAAATGTTGTGTCACAAGATGAAACAGAGAAGGGTATACGTGCTCATTTGAACTTTGGACATACGTTAGGACATGCTCTTGAAAAAGAGCTAGGGTATGGAAATATTACTCACGGTGACGGTGTAGCGGTTGGAATGTTATTCGCCATATTTTTAAGTGAGCAAGTGTACAAGGTTGATCTTGCTTATGAAGATATGAAGCAGTGGTTCTTGAAATACGGCTATCCAAAAATGCCAAGAGATTTGAATGTAGAGCGCCTCGTTCAATTGATGAAACAAGATAAGAAAGCAAATGCAGGAGCAATTCATATGGTGCTTATGCAGGAATATGGGGTAGTGAATGTCGTATCTATTTCAGATGAGACTGTTCATATTGCGTTAGAGGCATTTCAAAAAGATATGGTTTAAAATGATAGCGAAGTGCTGTGAAGTGCTCATTTAGAGGTATTCTCGTAATAGTGACGGTTATGACAAAAGATTACAGTAAGGGGCTATAACCGTATTGTAATCAAATTGAATGAAATGACTGGGGGAAGAAAAATGAGAGTGAAAGAGCAATTGTTAACTTTGAGAGCGTATGTGCCTGGGAAAAACATTGAAGAAGTAAAAAGGGAATATGGTTTATCAAAAATTGTGAAATTAGCATCCAACGAAAATCCATTCGGTTGTTCAGCACGTGTGACAGAAGCATTAACTTCTTTAGCGAGCCAATATGCCCTTTATCCAGATGGATATGCCTTTGAACTTCGGACAAAAGTAGCGGAACATTTAGGTGTAAAAGCAGAACAACTACTATTTGGTAGTGGATTAGATGAAGTCATTCAAATGATTAGCCGAGCGTTACTACATGAAGGAACAAACGTTGTAATGGCGAATCCTACGTTTTCACAATATCATCACCATGCTGTTATTGAAGGAGCAGAAGTTCGTGAAGTATCACTTAAAGATGGTATTCACGATTTAGATGCAATGCTAGAGCAAGTAGATGAGAAAACGAAAATTGTATGGATTTGTAATCCGAATAATCCAACAGGTACATATGTTGAGAAACAAAAATTACTTTCATTTTTAGAATCAGTTCCTAAGTCGGCTCTCGTTATTATGGACGAAGCATATTATGAATACGCGGAAGCAGAAGATTATCCGCAAACATTACCACTTCTTGAAAAGTATGAAAATCTTATGGTTTTACGCACGTTTTCAAAAGCATATGGTTTAGCTGCTTTTCGTATTGGATATGTGATTGGGGATGCGAAGTTAATCGGACAGTTAGAAGTAGCTAGGTTACCATTCAATACGTCAACTGTAGCTCAATCTGTAGCACTCGCTGCATTAGAAGATCAAGCCTTTTTACAAGATTGTGTGCAAAAGAATGCTGAAGGTTTAAATCAGTATTATGCATTTTGTAAAGAATATAACGTATTCTATTATCCATCTCAAACAAATTTCATTTTCTTAAAACTTGGTATACCGGGTAATGAAGCTTTCGAACGATTAATGAAAAAAGGATATATCGTTCGTTCTGGTGCTGCATTTGGTATCGATGATGGTATTCGTATTACTGTCGGTTTGAAGGAAGAAAATGATGAAATTATAGAGTTGCTGAAAGAGCTTGTAAATGAGCAAGTACAGAAAGAAGAAACATATTCTTAAGAGATTGTGAAGGCTCCTAGTATAGGAGCCTTTTTTATCGCATTAAAAATAAAGGTTGAAGACTGCTAATTAAGTTGTTCTGTAAACCATAGTTTGTATGGCTCGATAATTAGTGAGAGAAGTTATTTGCACGGTCATAAAAGAAAGCGGTACAATAGAAGATGAGGATAAGGTATCGGTGTCATATTCGAACCGTTTGAACAATTACCTACTCTGTAAGAAGAAGTATAAGAAGATGCATGCTCATTCTAAAGGTTGCGTTCTAACAGTGAGTTGCTTATGATAAAGTGAAACTTTAATCAGTGGGGGGATGTTTATCCCCCGCTGATTATTAGTTGAACCAATCGGGCTTTTACGGGCAGTTGATCCCCCAACTAACTTCTTTGCCTTAGCTGAATTTTGAGGTGGGGGTCTTACTGCCCGTTAATAGCGGGGTAAATGAACAGAAGAGAATATTTTTTAGAATTAAAGGAGACGTTTATGCAAAAGTTTGAACAAGCTGTTTCATATATTGAAAATGGTGAAGCGGAAAAAGGATTACAATTATTAAAAGAACAATTAAAAATTGCGAATGATGAAGAGAAGTATGATATCGCTCGTTACTATCATACGCTTGGATTTACAGATGAGGCATTAGCAATTACTGAAGACTTACGTTTACTGTATCCAGAAGAAAGTGAATTCACTGTATTTTTAGCAGAATTATATATTGATCTAGATAAAGAAGATGAAGCGATTGAAGTGCTTCATGATATTCCAGAAAATGACGATTTATATGTTCAATCGTTATTACTTGTTGCAGATTTATTCCAAATGCAAGGTTTTGATGATGTAGCAGAGCAAAAACTATTAAAGGCGAAAGAAATGATGCCTGATGAACCTGTTATTACGTTTGGGTTAGCAGAATTATATAGTAGTAAAGGTGAAGAACAAAAGGCAATTACTTATTATGAATCGCTATTAGCGGAACATAAAGTAATGGGTGGTGTTGTGATTGCACTTCGCCTCGCAGAAACGTTAAGCGCGATCGGAAACTGGGAAGAAGCGATTTCTTATTATGAAGCAGGCCTAGAGGAACAAAAAGATATTCACTCATTATTTGGATATGCCTTTACATTATACCAAGGTGAAGAATATCAGAGAGCAATTGGTGCTTGGCAAGAACTAAAAGAATTAGACCCTGAGTACGCATCACTGTACATGTATTTAGCGAAAAGCTATGAAAAAGAAGGAATGCTTCAAGAAAGCTATGAAACGCTTCATGAAGGAATTAAAGTAGATGAGCTTTCAGTTCCATTTTATGTAGAGTTAGCGAACATTGCGGCGAAATTAGGAAAAATAGTAGAAGCAGAGGAAGTTCTTCAAAAAGCGCTTGAGTTAGATCCAGGGCATTTAGGTGCAACATTAAAATATGCATATATCTTAAAAGAACAAGAAAAGTACGAAGAGTTAATTGCAATTGTAGAGCGTGCTATTGATAGTGGAGAACCAGATACACAACTACTTTGGGATCTTGCGTATGCAAAAAAACAATTAGAAATGTATTCGGATGCATTAAAACACTATGAAAGTGCATATACTTCTTTTAAGAATCATCCAGACTTCTTAGAAGAGTACGGTTATTTCTTATTGGAAGAAGGAAAACGAAAAGAGGCGAAAGAAGTATTTACCCAGTTATTACAACTAGACCCGACACAAATTCATATTGAAGAGTTGTTATATAATTTAGAGGATTTTTCATAAGTTGGAAGGAAACTGAATGCCGCTTCTTGAATCTAAAAAGAAAAGAGAAAGACAGAGGAGGGACTTAATTGCTATGAATACCCCTGTTTCTGTAAACGAGAAGAAGGATTTTGTAAAATGGTTTTTGAATAATTACCAACTGAAACAGCGTGAATGTGTATGGATTCTGAATTATTTAATGAGTCACGACCAATTGATGCATAAAGTCCACTTCGTAGAGCATGCAAAATATTGTCCGCGTGGCTTAGTAATGTCAGCGAATTGTGTGAAAGACACACCGTTTCACTTTTTTAAACAAAATGTTATGACAACAGATGCTGAAAAATCGTTTCATGATATTCGTTTAAATCGAGATGAGGATATTTATATTCAACTCAACTTTAAATCATCGTTTCAAAATGCGAATTATGTAGCTGTATTAGAAGAAAATCCATATCTACCAAAGCATATTGAAGTAAATGAAAAAGATCGTTTACTTGCAGAAAGGTTTTTGGAAGAAAGTGTATTTTCGTTTAGGAGAGAACGCCTTTTGAAACAAATTGATGAAGCGTTAGATAAGCAAGATAAGGAAGCGTTTCATAGATTAACGGCAGAGTTAAAGACTTTATAGAATTTATTTGGATTAATTAATTTTTACAAATTTCAGACTTTTATTAAGAAAAACTACCTATATTAGGTAGTTTTTCTTTTTTTACCTCTTTTAGTGTGGTTTAATATATATAAAGTGAAAGTTCTGTCATTTGTAAGTGAAGGAGGGAAGGGATTTGAAGTGGATTGTAAAAGATGTAGAACAGTTTGAGCAAGCAAGAGAGTATGTTGATACAGGAGTAATACCGCTGTTATCAATTTCAGCAGCAAAAGAAATGAAAATGATTGTAGAACAAGGTGAATTTATCGAATTATTGAGCACGGAATTGGAAAGAGAGTATAAAGGAAGAGTGCTTTTACTGCCTGCGTTTACGTATTTGGTAGAAAGTCAAAAGAATGAAAAAGGTCGTTTGCAAGAATGGACAAATCATTTACGAAGTGAAGGTTTTAAGCATATTGCTTATGTTACAAGTGATTTTTCATGGAAAGAGGATATGCAAGAGTTACAGGGAGATTTATTTTGGTTTCCTTCATTAGCGTTAGAACAATTTAGTGATCAAGCAAAAAGAGAAGTTATTCATGCGCATATAAAAAATATAATGGTGATGTTGGAAGAGAAATGGGGAAACTCGCAATAAACAGAAAGTTCTTATTATTATGAGTAGTATGATATTGACCTGTGCATGAGCGTATTATATCATGATAGTGTCCTAGTTTTTATTTTTTATATAATTTATCACGAGGGGACAATTTCTGATAGAGGGGGGAAATTTTCGTGAGCGACAAAGAACATCGCGTGTCAAGAAGACAATTTTTAAATTACACACTCACAGGGGTAGGAGGCTTTATGGCTGCCGGTATTTTAATGCCGATGACGCGATTTGCGCTTGATCCGGTGTTAAGAAAAGAAGCGGGAACAGATATGGTTGCTGTTGCGCAAGTAAAGGATATTACAACAGAGCCGAAGCGTTTCGATTTTAAAGTGAAGCAGGTTGATGGTTGGTACAAGTCTGAAGAACCAAAATCGGCTTGGGTTCATAAAGATGAAAGCGGAGACATTGTTGCGTTCTCTCCAGTATGTAAACATTTAGGATGTACAGTTAACTGGAATTCGGACAAAGCACATCCGAATCAATTCTTTTGCCCATGTCACGGGGGGCGTTATACAAAAGATGGGATTAACATTAAAGGTACGCCACCCCTTGCTCCGCTTGATGTGTACGAGTCTAAAGTGAAAGATGGAACGCTGTATCTAGGAAAAGCGAAGCCAAGAGGGGGTGCAAAGTAGATGTTAAATAAAATTTATGATTGGGTGGATGAAAGATTGGATATTACACCAATATGGCGTGATATCGCTGATCATGAAGTACCTGAACATGTAAACCCGGCACATCACTTTTCTGCATTCGTCTATTGCTTTGGAGGACTTACCTTTTTCGTTACTGTAATTCAAATTTTATCTGGAATGTTTTTGACGATGTATTATGTGCCTGATATTAAAAATGCTTGGGAATCAGTTTACTATTTACAAAATGAAGTTGCTTATGGGCAAATTGTTCGTGGTATGCACCACTGGGGTGCTAGTCTCGTAATTGTAATGATGTTTTTACATACACTCAGAGTTTTCTTCCAAGGTGCGTATAAAAAGCCCCGTGAGTTAAACTGGATTGTTGGTGTTCTTATTTTCTTTGTTATGTTAGGTCTTGGTTTTACCGGATATTTATTGCCGTGGGATATGAAAGCTTTATTTGCTACAAAAGTAGGGATTCAAATTGCAGAGCAAACACCGCTCATTGGTCCTTATATTAAAACATTACTCGCTGGTCATTCCGAAATTGTTGGCGCTCAAACATTAACTCGCTTCTTTGCTATTCACGTCTTCTTCTTACCAGCAGCACTTCTAGGTTTAATGGCCTTCCACTTCATCATGATTCGCAAACAAGGTATTTCCGGTCCACTATAAGAGATTGCTAAATTAAAGGGGAAAGAACTAAAGGAGGGAGATTATGCATCGCGGCAAAGGGATGAAGTTTGTAGGAGATTCTCGGGTACCAGTAGCTCGGAAACCAAATATTCCAAAAGACTATTCTGAATACCCAGGGAAAACAGAAGCATTTTGGCCGAACTTCTTGTTAAAAGAATGGATGGTTGGTGCAGTTTTTTTAATCGGTTATTTATGTTTAACAGTGGCGCATCCGTCGCCGCTTGAGAGAATGGCGGACCCAACTGATGCTGGATATATACCACTTCCAGATTGGTATTTCTTATTCTTGTATCAATTATTAAAGTATTCTTATGCTTCCGGTTCATTTACTGTAATTGGAGCATTTATTATGCCAGGGATTGCGTTTGGAGCATTACTGTTAGCTCCATTTCTTGATCGAGGTCCAGAAAGACGTCCATTGAAGCGTCCTGTGGCAACTGGATTTATGCTTTTAGCAATTGCATCGATTATTTTTTTAACTTGGGAATCTGTAGCACACCACGACTGGGAAGCTGCAAAAAAACAAGGAGCAATTGTAAAAACAGCGCCAGTTGATAAAAATGATGATGGCTATAAATTAATGCAAAAAAATACTTGTTTAACATGTCATGGTGACAATTTACAGGGCGGGGCAGCAGCACCGGCACTGCAAAACTTAACTTTAAAGCCAGAAGAAATTGCTAAAATTGCGAAAGAGGGAAAAGGTTCAATGCCTAAAGGTGTATTTAAAGGTACGGATGAGGAACTGAAGAAGCTTTCGGAATTCATTGCAAAGTATAATAAAAAATAATAAAAAGCTGACTACAAAATTTGTAGTCAGCTTTTCTATTTAGTTGGATGAAGTTTGTTATAATAGAGTAGGATTTAATGAATGAATTACTTTGCTTGAAAGGTGTTGGACATACGGATTGGTGTACTTGTATGCAATGTTAAGACAACGCTCGGTATTATTATTTTTATTAATTGTTAACATATTAGGTACAATTTACGGATTTATATGGTACGGAAATCAATTGAAAGAAACGTCACCTATATTTTGGCCGTTTGTACCAGATAGTCCTATGGCGAGTCTCTTTTTTGTCTTTGTTTTAATTGCTTTTTTGGCAAAGAGAAACTGGGGATTAATAGAAGCGTTAGCGATTGTAACTTTAATAAAATATGGTATTTGGGCTGTTGTTGTAAACGGGATTATGATTTACGTAAAAGGGCCTATTGGCCTTATGGGCTACATGTTAATGCTTTCGCACTTTGCGATGGCAGTACAAGGATTTTTATATGCCCCATTTTATCGTATAAAAAAATGGCATTTTATAGTAGCAGCTGTGTGGACGTTGCATAACGATGCAATTGATTATTTATTTTGGCAAATGCCGCGATATGGAATTATGCATTTGTTTGTAGAGGAAATTGGTTATTTTACGTTTTGGTTAAGCATTGCTGTATTATGTATTACATATTATTGTTGTTTAAGTGAGCAAAGGAAACAATTTTCTTTATGATGGTTAGAACATTTTAGGGGGGAGAACATGGAGAAAAATAAGAGTGGTACAAAAATATTGGATCGATTGATTACTTTAGTTGTTTCATATAGCATAGCATTTTCTATTTTTGCACTCTCAACAATGGCAGTTGTATATGGAAAATGGCTGTATTATTTTGAAATTGATTTTTTAAATATTCCTGATTTAGCGGATATGACGAAGGATGAAATTAAAAGAAATTACGATGTGCTTATTACATATTTATCCCCGTTTTATGACGGAGCATTACATTTGCCAACATTAGGTATGTCTACAAATGGCCGTATTCATTTTGTAGATGTTAAAAATATTTTAGTAAACATTCAATATGTGATGTATGCGACAATTATGATTGCAGTGATAGGCGGAATTTATTTATTAAAAAAGAAAAATGAAAAGTTTTTACTGCACGGATCGATTTTAACAATCATTTTTCCGATAGCGCTTATGTTACCAATTGCTATTAATTTTGAAAAGAGTTTTGTATTATTCCATAAGCTTTTATTTAGTAATGATTATTGGGTTTTTGATCCTGAAAAGGATCCAATTATATTAATGTTACCAGAAGAGTTCTTTATGCATGCTGCGTGTGCTATTTTATTATTCATTTTAGGTGGTAGTATACTTTGTTACAGTTTATATAGATATTTCGTAAAAAAGAAAAGGATGTCACAGAAAAAATTCTCTGCTTAAAGAGAATTTTTTTCTTTGTAAAATGATAATATATTTTTCGGTCTAGTTCTGTTCTATTCTTGTCCAAATTAACATATTTTGTACTAGTAGTTATAGGGGGGACCGGGATGAAGAGAACATTAATTGGATTGATAGCATTTCTAATTATAATGTTTCCGTTACGTATATATGCTGAAGAGTGGAATGAGCTAACAGGGTTGTTAGACGATTCGTTACAGTTAGTGAAGCGTAATGAAGATGAAAAAGCGGTACAAGTATTACAACATTTCTCGGAGCAGTTTTTAATAAAGGGGAATGAAAAGAAGCAGGAAGTAACACCAGATCAAGTTAGAGTTATTTCTTTAGCTTACGATAAGGCGCAACAATCGCTCTCTGAAGAAGGTTTAGGTAAGCAAGCTAAAATTGATAATGTGCTGGCATTACAACTTGCTGTTGATGCACAAGTATCGAAATATCAACCACTTTGGATGGAAAGAGAAAGGAAAGTAATGGATGCCTTTTCTCAAATGGAAAAAGCGATGGAAAAAGAAGATGCTGGGCAGTTTCAACAAACGTTAAATACGTTTTTAAATGAATTCAATATTATTTATCCAAGCTTAATGATTGCTTTGCCAGAAAACGAGGTTCAGCGTGTAAATGTTCATTTATCTTATTTAGATGAATTTCGTAACGTTATGTTAAAAACGAAAGGCGGCCAAATGCAATTAGGGATTATTAAAGGGGATTTGCAAAAGATATTTCACACAGTAAAAAAAGATGAAATTGCACCCTCTCTCATTTGGTTTATGACAATTACTGGGGGACTTATTTTATTCACATTAACTTATGTTGGATGGAGAAAGTATAAAGGAGAGAGAGAAAAAAGAAAAAGTAATGTACATTCTAAAAATAGATAATGCAATAAATAAAGATATGGATTGTAAGGTTTATTCATTGACAATAGTGGCAGAAGAAAATAGAATGAGAAGTACTATAATTAAAACTTCAATGGAGGTTCATGATGTTTTATTTAATTTACTTCGCGATCATAATGATCATACCGTTGTATGCACAGTCAAGAGTACGTAGTGCCTATAGCAAGTATTCACAAGTTTATTCAACATCAGGTATGACAGGAGCGGAAGTGGCTCGAAAAATTTTAGATGAAAATGGATTATACAACGTAGCTGTAGAAGAAACACCAGGTCATTTATCAGACCATTATGATCCAACCGCTAAGACGGTTCGATTATCAACAGATAACTATTATGGACATTCAGTTGCTGGTACAGCAGTTGCAGCACACGAAGTAGGACACGCAATTCAAGATGCAAAAGATTATAAATTTATGCGCGTTCGTCATTCGTTAGTGCCAGTTGCAAACTTTGGTTCGAATATGTCTTGGATTTTCGTCCTAATCGGTATATTTGCACAAATGTCTGGTTTGTTGTTATTAGGTATCATTTTAATGGCAGCAGGTGTTGTGTTCCAGCTCGTTACATTGCCAGTTGAGTTTGATGCGTCAAAGCGCGCAATGCAACAAATTGAAGCGCTAGGTATTGTATCAACAGATGAATATGGGCAAGCTCGTAAAGTATTAAATGCGGCAGCATTAACATATGTAGCAGCTGCAGCTGTAGCGGTATTTGAATTATTACGTCTCGTATTAATGTATACTGGTATGCAGCGTAGCGACGACTAAAGACTATCAATTTTGATAGTCTTTTTTTGTTGTATGGATTGAATTATATAATGTATTGCAAATAGAAATAATAGAAGTAATGCGGAAAGGCGGTGGGGGGAAATGAAATATCCAGACCATTTAGTAAAACAAGTGCAAGAGCGCAGTGCTCCTTATCAACTAGAAGGTTTTTTAAGTGGACAAGGTCCTGAAAATCCCAAATTTATGTTATTAGGAGAAGCGCCTGGTGAAACAGAAATTCATAATGGGATTCCGTTTAGCGGGAGGGCGGGGAAACAATTAATGGATTTTTTAGAGCGTATTGATGTTACAAGGGAAGAAGTATATATTACGAGCGCTGTTCGGAGTAGACCTTATAAATGGCGAGAGAAAAAAGAACGAAATGGTGAAGTCATGCAAAAAAAATATAATAGAACGCCAAATCAGGGAGAAATAGTTGCCCATGCGCCTTTGTTAGATTATGAATTAGAGAAAATAAATCCGAAGCTTATCGTCACGCTTGGAAATATCGGTCTTCAACGTTTAACAGGAAAAAATAAAAAAATCACAGATGTACACGGGCAATTATTAAAACAGCCCATTCAAAAATTAAAGGATATGCAAAGTGCAGAGTTTACATGGTCAGAGAAAGAATACGAAGTTTTTCCGACTTTTCATCCAGCTTCCATTTTTTATAATCGGGGTTTATTGGAGCTTATTTATGAGGATTTAGAGAAGCTTAAAAGACTTGTAATAAAAAACTAGAAAAGCTAAGGCGCTTTTCTAGTTACATTTAATTATGTAAAGGGTTTTTATTTTCATCTAACGTAAATCCTTCACCAACTACATCATGTACATCACTTACAGCGACAAAAGCATGAGGATCTACAGAAGTAATGATATTTTTTAATTTCACGATTTCATTTTTAGCAACAACGCAATACAATACGTTACGTTCCACTTTTGTATACGATCCAACAGCTTTTAAAAAGGTTGCTCCGCGCTCCATTTCAGATAAAATTTTGGCAGCAATTTCATCGTTTTTCTCTGAGATAATAGTCGCTCCTTTGGCAGCATAAGCTCCTTCTTGCATAAAATCAATGACTTTAGCACCGATAAAAACAGCAACTAGCGTATACATGCCCTCGCGGTATGATAAATAGGTAAGAATAGAGACGACGATAACGACAGCATCAAACATAAACATTGTTTTCCCCATACTCCAGCCAACATATTTGTGAGCTAGTCGTGCGATAATATCTACACCGCCAGTAGTCCCGCCATATTTAAATATTATTCCAAGGCCGATACCGATAAATGCCCCGGCGAATAAAGCTGCGAGTGTCATATCATTTTGCAAGTTTAAATGTAAGTTGAGTACTTCGTAACGCTGGAAAATCCATAGAAATAAAGATACGCTAAAGGTGCCAATTAATGTATATAAAAATGTCGCTCTGCCAAGTAACTTCCAACCAATAAAAAATATAGGGATATTTAAAATTAAGTTTGAGTAGGAAGGATCAAACTTAAATAAAAAATACAATAATAGTGTAATACCAGTAAACCCACCCTCTGCAAGGTGGTTTTCAATATTAATATTGACAATACCGAAAGAAAATATAGCGGAACCAATTAAAATAAAAACAATATTTCGCATCTTCAATTTTGATGTCATATAGAAATCCCCCTAATTATGTAATGATTGCATTGCTCCGCTGAAACGGTAAAACATAATAATAAGTAATTTCTAGTTGATAGTGAAAATAGTAAGAACCTGCACCAACGGCTGATAGGAGATGAAGCAAAGAAGAGGGGCAAACCAGCCGTAGGAACCCGATTGGTACGGGCTAATCTTTTGCAAAAAACGCAAAAGAAGTTTCACTTTACCCCGTACCAACGGCTGGTAGGAGATAAAGCTCTGAAGAAAGGCGAACCAGCCGTAGGAACCCGATTGGTACGGGCTAATCTTTTGCAAAAAAACGCAAAAGAAGTTTCACTTTACCCCGTACCAACGGCTGGTAGGAGATAAAGCTCTGAAGAAAGGCGAACCAGCCGTAGGAACCCGATTAGTTCAACTAATCTTTTGCAAAAAAACGCAAAAGAAGTTTCACTTTATTATAGTCTATCCAAAAATGGGTGGCAAATAGGTGTTTGGCGGGGAATAATATTTGTCAAATCGCGATGAATTGGCTAACATGAAAGAGGAAGGATTAGAGGTGAATAGTATGGAAGCAAAAACGATGAAAGATATGCAGAAAGAAGTAGATGCATATATTGGTCAGTTTAAAGAAGGTTATTTCAGTCCGCTTGCAATGATGGCTCGTTTAACGGAAGAAATGGGAGAGCTTGCAAGAGAGGTAAATCATTATTATGGTGAGAAACCGAAGAAAACAACTGAAAAAGAAAGAAGTATTGAAGAAGAGCTTGGAGATGTATTATTTGTTATGATTTGTATGGCAAATAGTTTAAATATTGATTTAGAGACAGCACATAACATTGTAATGAATAAATTTAATACACGTGATAAAGATCGCTGGACACGTATTGATGAGGGAGAGAAAGAATAATGAAAGAAATTAAAGTAATTATCGCCGGACCAAGAGGACGTATGGGTCATGAAGCAGTTCTTCTTATGGAAAGAACGGAACATTTTAATTTAGTAGCAGCAGTGGATTATAAGCATGGTGGTGAGAAGATTTCTGATTTACCTGGCATGCCAGCATTACATGCACCGATTTACGCTGATTTACATACTTGTTTAGATGAAGTAGAAGCAGATGTGTTGTTAGATTTAACAACACCAGAAGTGGGGAAACAACACGTTACACTTGCAGTTGAGCGTGGACTTCGTTCGGTTATTGGTACAACTGGATTTACAGAAGAAGAATTGGCACGTTTAACAGAGAATGCAAAAGAAAAAGCAGTAGGAACAATTATTGCTCCAAACTTTGCAATTGGTGCAGTTCTTATGATGAAATTCTCACAAATGGCAGCGAAATATTTCCAAGATGTTGAGGTAATTGAATTACATCATGATCAAAAATTAGACGCACCATCTGGTACAGCTGTAAAAACGGTAGAGTTAATTCGTCAAAATCGTGAATCAAAGCAGCAAGGTCATCCAAATGAAGTAGAGCAACTAGCAGGTGCACGTGGTGCAAATGTAGACGGTATTCACATTCATAGTGTACGTTTGCCAGGGCTTATTGCACACCAAGAAGTAATGTTCGGTGGAGATGGACAAATGTTAACAGTTCGTCATGATTCATTCAATCGTGCATCATTTATGTCAGGTGTAAAACTATCAATTGAGACAGTAATGAACCTTGATCATCTTGTGTACGGTTTAGAAAATATTATCGACTAAAGGGGAGACAACGGATGAAAATTGCCTTAATCGCACATGACAAAAAGAAAAATGATATGGTTTCGTTTGCATACGCATATAAACCAATTTTTGAACAACATGAATTATTTGCAACAGGAACGACAGGGCTTCGTATTATGGAAGCGACTGGATTAGTTGTAACAAGATATCAATCTGGCCCTCTTGGTGGAGATCAAGAAATTGGTGCAATGATTGCAAAGAACGATTTAGATATGGTGATTTTCTTCCGCGATCCATTAACAGCACAGCCGCATGAACCGGATGTGAATGCATTGCTTCGTTTATGTGATGTATATGCGATTCCACTTGCAACGAATATGGCAAGTGCTGAAATGTTAATGCACGCATTAGAGCGAGGAGATTTAGATTATCGTAAGTTAAGAAAATGAGGGGAACAATTATGAGTGGATTACATATATTAGCGTTTGGTGCTCATGCCGATGATGTTGAAATCGGCATGGCTGGTACCATCGCTAAATATACAAAGCAAGGGTATGAAGTAGGTATTTGTGATTTAACAGAAGCTGATCTTTCTTCAAATGGAACGATAGAGTTGAGAAAAGAAGAAGCGAAGGTCGCAGCTCGTATAATGGGAGTAAAAACGAGGCTGAATTTAGCGATGCCAGACCGTGGTTTGTATATGAAAGAAGAGTATATACGTGAAATTGTCAAGGTGATCCGTACATATAAACCAAAACTAGTTTTTGCGCCGTACTATGAAGATCGCCATCCAGATCATGCAAATTGTGCAAAGCTTGTGGAAGAGGCTATTTTTTCAGCAGGAATCCGTAAATATATGCCGGAACTTTCACCACATCGTGTGGAGTCTTTTTATAATTATATGATTAATGGTTTTCATAAACCGAATTTTTGTATAGATATAAGTGAGTACCTCTCTATAAAGGTGGAAGCATTAGAAGCGTATGAAAGTCAGTTTTCAACAGGGAGCGATGGTGTTAAGACACCGTTAACAGAAGGTTACGTTGAAACTGTGATCGCTCGTGAGAAGATGTTTGGAAAAGAAGTTGGAGTCTTGTATGCCGAGGGATTTATGAGTAAGAAACCGGTTTTATTACATGCTGATTTATTAGGGGGATGTAAATGAAATTAAAAATAGGTATTACATGTTATCCTTCTGTAGGTGGTTCTGGAGTTGTTGGAACAGAATTAGGAAAGCAATTGGCGGAACGTGGGCATGAAATTCACTTTATTACATCGGGTTTACCATTCCGGTTAAATAAAGTATATCCAAACATTTATTTTCATGAAGTGACGGTAAATCAATACTCTGTATTTCAATATCCACCATACGATTTAGCGTTAGCAAGTAAAATGGCCGAGGTTGCACAAAGAGAAAACTTAGACATTTTACATGTGCATTACGCAATACCACATGCAATTTGTGCATATTTAGCAAAACAAATGATCGGAGAGCGTATTAAAATTGTTACAACCTTACATGGAACAGATATTACTGTGTTAGGTTCCGACCCTTCGTTAAATAATTTAATTCGTTTTGGTATTGAGCAATCAGATGTTGTCACTGCTGTCTCGCATTCATTAATTAATGAAACACATGAGCTTGTAAAACCAAGTCAAGAAATTCAAACGGTATATAACTTTATAGACGAACGTGTATATTTCAAGCGTAATATGTCTCAATTAAAGAAAGAATATGGTATAAGTGAGAGTGAAAAAGTACTTATTCATATTTCGAATTTCCGTAAAGTGAAACGTGTGCAGGATGTTGTTCAGGCATTTGCTAAAATTGTTAAAGAAGTAGATGCGAAGTTGCTTCTTGTTGGAGACGGACCAGAATTCTGTACGATTTTACAGATAGTGAAAAATTTACATATTGAAGATCGCGTTTTATTCTTAGGGAAGCAAGATAATGTTGCAGAACTACTCGCGATGAGTGATTTAATGTTGCTTCTATCAGAGAAGGAAAGTTTTGGTCTTGTTTTATTAGAAGCAATGGCGTGTGGTGTACCTTGTATCGGAACGCGGGTTGGAGGTATTCCAGAGGTTATTCAACACGGGGAAACAGGATATTTATGTGAAGTTGGCGATACAACAGGAGTGGCAAATCAAGCTATTCAGCTATTAAAGGACGAGGAACTTCACCGTAATATGGGAGAGCGAGCAAGAGAAAGTGTTTATGAGCAATTTCGCTCAGAAAAAATTGTTTCACAATATGAAACGATTTACTATGACGTACTAAGGGATGACAAAAATGGAAAGATTTAAAAAAGCTAGTTCTATTATTGAGACATTAAAGCAACAAGGACATGAGGCTTACTTTGTTGGTGGGAGCGTACGAGATCTTATTATCGATAGGCCGATTGGAGATATTGATATTGCGACATCTGCTCTACCAGAAGAAGTGATGGCTATATTCCCAAGAAATGTTCCTGTTGGTCTTGAGCATGGAACTGTAATTGTTGTAGAAAATGGTGAGCCTTATGAGGTAACTACTTTTCGAACAGAAAGCGAATATGAAGATTTTCGAAGACCTAGTAGTGTTCAATTTGTTCGTTCATTAGAAGAGGATTTAAAACGTCGTGATTTCACGATGAATGCAATTGCTATGACAGAAGAAGGCAAAATGGTTGATTTATTTGCTGGACAGGAAGCCATTCAACAGAGAGAAATTGTGACAGTTGGAAATGCTGCGGATCGTTTTCAAGAAGATGCCCTGCGAATGATGCGTGGTATTCGGTTTGTAAGCACGTTAGGTTTTTCATTAGAAATGAAAACGAAGCAAGCGATTGAAACGCATGGGCATTTGCTAGAACATATAGCAATTGAGCGTATTACAGTAGAGTTTGAGAAACTGTTAACTGGTACATATTGTGTGAAAGGTCTCAAAGAATTAGTAGAGACGAAGCTATTTTCTCATTTGCCATATTTACAAATGTCAGAAGAGAGACTGTTAAAAGCTACGCAGTATAAATGGGATTCTTTCGAAACGGATATTGAGGCGTGGGCATTTTTCTTATATTGTATCGGAGAAGAACATCCATCTGTCTTTTTACGTCAATGGAAGTTTTCGAATAAAAAAATAAAAGATATTGTTGCAGTTTTATTGGCAATTCGTACTAGAAAGGAGAAGGATTGGGATACAGTCCTTCTTTATAAAACGGGAATTCATATCGCTGAAATGGCAGAGAGAGTATATGAAGCGATGATTGAAAGCTATAATCCTACATCTGTTGAACGAGTACAATCAATGTTTCATGCATTGCCAATCCAGGAGCGTCAAGAAATGAATGTGACTGGTAATGATTTATTAAACTGGGCAAACAAAAAGCCTGGTCCGTGGGTTGCTGAAATGCTTCAGAAAATCGAAGAAGCAATCGTACAAGGAAACGTAGTTAATGAGAAAGAGCATATAAGGGAGTGGCTGCAAGGATGCAATCTACTATAAGAAAGCAGTTATTGCAAGTTTTTTCTGAAGCGGATGGCGAGTTTGTATCCGGCCAAACAATTAGTGATAAACTTGGTTGTTCAAGAACTGCTGTGTGGAAACATATGGAGGATCTCCGGAGTGAGGGATATGAACTTGAAGCTGTGCGCCGATTAGGTTACCGAATTGCAAGTAAGCCAGACAAAGTGACTGCTAATGAAATTCAGTTAGGGCTACAAACGAAGCGAATTGGTAGAACAGTGTATTTTGAAGAAACTGTTGAATCAACGCAGCACATTGCAGCAAAACTTGCTTATGAAGGTGCAGAAGAAGGAACTGTCGTTGTAGCAGAAGAACAAACAGCGGGAAGAGGTCGTTTAAGCAGAAAATGGCATTCACCAAAAGGAACAGGGATTTGGATGAGTATTATTTTACGCCCATCAATCCCAGTTCATCATGCACCGCAACTTACTTTGTTAGCGGCTGTTAGTGTTGCACAGGCAATTGAAAAATGTACAGGTGTAAACGTAGGAATAAAATGGCCAAATGATATTTTAATTCAAGGTAAAAAGGCTGTAGGTATATTAACAGAAATGCAAGCGGATCCTGATAAAATTAATGCTGTCATTATGGGCATCGGTATTAATGCGAATCAAAAGCAAGAACATTTTGATGAAGAAATTCAGCACATTGCTACTTCATTAGCGATTGAATCAGGTAAGCCGATTGTTCGTGCAGAACTTATGCAACAAATCTATTTACAACTAGAAAAATTATATGAAGAGTATTTACAAAATGGTTTCTCTGTCATTAAAATTCTTTGGGAAAGTTACGCTGTGAGCATCGGGAAAGAAATTACCGCTCGAACAATGAGAGAGACGATTACGGGTGTAGCAAAAGGAATTACAGAGGATGGTGTATTGCTTCTAGAAGACCATGAAGGAAAAGTACATCATATTCATTCTGCAGATATCGAAATTAAGTAAAAGAAGTTCCTCTTTTGGAACTTCTTTTTATTTCAATAGTTTTGAGGTGAATTTGTAACATGATAATAAATTCTTTTCATCTGCAATTCTCCTTTGTTAAGTGCTTTCTTCAATTAACCTGCATCATTAGTTTAAGGGTTATACTATACAGTTAAATGGATCACAGAAAAAATTAACTTGGACTTTTTTTAACATGCGTTGAAAAACATGTATCTTTTCAGGATTGAATTATCCATAAAAACTGTATAGCATATATACTCTCGTATTAAATTTCATATACCGTAATAAGAATAAAAAATTATTTTTTCAAAAAAATGTAGTAATTCCTTTTTGTAGTTTGCTATAATTAGTTCGAATGTGGGCAGTATCAGAGCGAACTGCACCATGATTCGAAGTCATACGAAAAATAATAACTTGGATTCTGCCTTGATCCAATAACGGACTGGGACAGAGGGATGAATAATGCCGACTAACACACAACCCTTCTGCCCTTTTATGGCCAGAGGGGTTTTTTATATGATTTCGGCCATCTCCTCTCTCCTGCATAAAGGAGGAGTAGTTTTTGAAAACAAAAACAGATTTTTTGAAGATGAAAGAGCAAGGTGAGCCGATTACAATGCTAACGGCGTATGATTATCCATCTGCTAAATTAGCAGAAGAAGCTGAAGTTGATATGATTCTAGTTGGAGATTCTCTTGGAATGGTTGTACTCGGATACGATTCAACAGTACCTGTAACAGTAGAGGATATGATTCATCATACGAAAGCTGTACGCCGTGGAGCGAAAGAGACGTTTATTGTAACTGATATGCCATTTATGTCGTATCACGTATCATTACAAGAAACGATGGTGAATGCACGCCGCATCGTTCAAGAGAGCGGGGCACACGCACTGAAGGTAGAAGGTGCTGGAGAAGTTATATCGACGATTCAATATTTGACGAACGCAGGAATTCCTGTTGTAGCGCATTTAGGTTTAACCCCTCAATCTGTAGGAGTGTTGGGTGGATATAAAGTGCAAGGAAAAGATGCGGAGAGTGCAAAAAAATTAATAGAAGATGCAAAGAAATGTGAAGAAGCTGGTGCAATAGCGCTTGTGTTAGAATGTGTACCAATGCAGCTAGCAGAACTTATTTCAGAGCAACTAACAATACCGACAATTGGGATTGGTGCAGGACAAAAAGTAGATGGGCAAGTGCTTGTTTATCATGATCTTATCTCATACGGCGTAAATCGTGTTCCGAAATTTGTGAAGCAATATACGTCTGTTCAAGAGGAGATTGTACGCGGGATTTCACAATATGTTACTGAAGTAAAGACAAGGAAATTTCCTGAAGAAAAACATTCGTTCACAATGAAAGAGGAAGAATGCTTAGCGTTATACGGAGGAAAACAATAATGAAAATCGTAACTACAGTGCAAGAGATGCAGCAAATTACAAACGAACTTCGTGCAAGTGGAAAGAGTATTGGTTTTGTTCCAACAATGGGTTATTTACATGAAGGCCATGCTACTTTATTACGTAAGGCAAGAGAAGAAAATGAAATTGTAGTTTTAAGTGTATTTGTAAACCCACTACAATTTGGCCCAAATGAAGATTTAGATCGATATCCTCGTGATATTGATAGAGATGAAAATGTAGCAAGAGAAAACGGTGTAGATTATTTATTTTATCCGAGTGTAGAAGAAATGTATCCAGCAGAACAAACGACAACAGTTGAAGTTGTAAAGCGTACCGATGTATTATGTGGCAAACAAAGACCTGGTCATTTTGCTGGTGTTGCAACTGTACTAATGAAACTATTTAATATTACGCTGCCAATGCGTGCTTATTTCGGTATGAAAGATGCTCAACAAGTTGCTGTCATTGAAGGATTTGTAACTGATTTCAATATTCCAGTTACAATCGTACCAGTTGATATTGTAAGGGAAGAAGATGGTTTAGCGAAAAGTTCTCGTAACGTGTACCTATCACAAGATGAACGTGAAGAAGCTCTTCATTTATACCGAAGCCTATGTATAGCGAAAGAAAGAATTGAGGCAGGTGAACGTAATCCGGAAATCATTACAAATCTTGTGAAAGAGTATATTGAGACGCATACGAAAGGCACTGTAGATTATGTGGATTTATATGCATATCCGTCATTAACAATGGTAGAGAAAGTCGAAGGAAGGATCATTTTAGCTATTGCAGTTAAGTTTGAAAATGTAAGATTAATTGACAATATAACATTAACGGTTAAATAAGGGGGAGCATCTATGTTTCGCACAATGATGAGAGCAAAGTTACATCGTGCAACTGTAACGGAGGCAAATTTAAATTATGTAGGTAGTATTACAATTGATGAAGACTTAATGGATGCGGTAAATATTGTAGAAAACGAAAAAGTCCAAATTGTAAATAATAATAATGGTGCTCGCTTAGAGACATACGTTATTAAAGGGGAACGCGGTAGTGGTGTTGTTTGTTTAAACGGTGCTGCGGCAAGGCTTGTACAACCAGGGGACAAAGTAATTATTATTTGTTATGGGCTAGTTACGGAAGAAGAGATTCATAAACAAGAACCAAAAATTGCAGTACTAGACGATAATAATCAAATTATTGAAATGTTAGGTGCTGAAAAAGCGGGTACGATATTATAAGTAGAAAAGCTATCTCCATTGCGGAGATAGCTTTTTTGTGCATCTTTTCATTAAGATGAGATAAAACGTGGTATAGTAACATTATATAAATTATTGTTGTTTGAAAGGTAAGAAATTGAGGTGTTACATATATGAGTAAGCGTTATGTCGTTGTTGATTTAGAGACGACAGGGAACTCCTGGAAAGATGGGAAGGATAAAATTACCCAAATTGCAGCTGTTGTAGTAGAAGATGGAGAGATATTGGAGATTTTTTCGTCTTTTGTTAATCCAAAGAGAGAGATCCCACCATTTATTACAGAATTAACAGGGATTGATGAAAGTCTTGTAAAACAAGCCCCGTTATTTCAAGATGTAGCCCCGATGATTGTTGAGCTATTACAAGGTGCGGCTTTCGTTGCGCATAATGTTCACTTTGATTGGAATTTTTTAAATGAAGAATTAAGGCAAGCTGGATATACAGAAATACATTGTCCGAAAATCGACACGGTTGAATTGGCTCAAATTCTTTTGCCGACAGCCGATAGTTATAAATTACGTGATTTAGCTAAGAAGCATGAACTAGAGCACGATCAACCACATCGTGCGGATAGTGATGCTCTTGCAACAGCGGAATTATTTTTACAATTTTTAAATGAAATTGAAAAGTTACCACTTGTCACGTTGCAATCGCTTTATGAATTAAGCGATGTGTTCCAAAGTGATATAGCTGATGTGCTTTCTGAAAATATTTTAAAGAAAGTAATGCACGGTAAAGAAGATACAGCGGAGTATGAAATACATCGAAATATTGCGCTGAAAAAGCGGAACTATTCCTTAAACCTTGGAGAAACGTGTTCATCAAAGTTTGATGCTTTCTTGAATAAAACGATGGATAAATTGGAATCACATATGCCAAAGTATGAAAGAAGAGAAAGTCAACAATTGATGATGAAAGAGATATATACGGCGTTAAGAGATTCTCGTTTTTCACTAATTGAAGCCGGTACAGGAACAGGAAAGACTCTTGCTTATTTGCTTCCTAGTCTTTATTTTGCAAAGAGAAAAGAAGAACCTGTCATTATAAGTACACAAACGGTACAACTCCAACAACAAATATTAGAAAAAGAAATTCCGTTATTACAAAGAATAATGCCATTTTCATTTGAGGTAGCTCTTCTAAAAGGAAGAAAGCATTATTTATGCTTACATAAATTTGAGTATGCTTTGCAAGAGGAAGAAAAAAATTATGATATGGCACTTACGAAGGCGAAGATTTTAGTTTGGCTATTGCAAACTGAAACAGGTGATCGAGACGAATTAAATATTCCTGAGGGTGGAAAGTTACTTTGGAATCGGATTTGTAGCGATGCGTATAGTCCAGGCGGTATGCAAAGTAATTGGTATAGTCGTTGTTTTTACCAGCGAGCGAAGAATAAAGCTTTATTTGCAGATATCGTTATTACAAATCATGCGTTATTATTTCAAGATTTTTCAAGTGAAGAACCGTTGTTTGCTTCATGCGAACATATTATTTTTGATGAAGCTCACCATATTGAAGAAGCTGCGAGTAGAACATTGGGTGAACAGTTCTCTTGTATGTATTTTCAATTGGTTATATCTCGTCTTGGGACGCTAGAAACAGAAGATGTACTCTCCAAAGTATATAAAATGATGAAAAAATCAGAGCAAGCATCTCGTTCAACTTTCCGTATGATAAGTTATAGTTTGAAGGAACTTAAGTTTGATGCGGATGAACTCTTCCAAATGTTACGTACTTTTATATTTAAACAAACAAAGCAAGAACAAGGAACGAATAATATGCCGCTCATCTATAGGTATAACCCAGAACTAGAAAAAGGTAAGTTGTGGGATAGTATTGTCGAATTAACAAATCGTTTTATATATGAATTAAGAAGGGTAGTAACTGCTCTTGAGAAGCAAGTGAATATATTGCAAAGTAAGTTAGAATGGGAGATGCATGTTGTAACAGGTGAATTTATGCATTTAATTGAGTTGCTGAGAAAGATGGCAGAATCATTACAATTACTCATATTAGAAAAGAATTCGTATGTAACTTGGATGGAGACTGAAACGAAAGGGACGATTCATTCAACAGTTCTATATGCACAGCCTGTTCATATTGGTGAAAGATTTGCGGATGAATTTTTAACAGAAAAAAAGAGTGTTATTTTTACATCTGCAACACTAACAATTAACGATACGTTTGATTATATAAAAGAGGAACTTGGTTTACATGATTTCGCTCCAAATACTTTAAAGGTTCCGTCACCATTTCGTTATGATGAACAGATGAAATTAATGGTTTCAACGGATGTACCTTTTATTAAGCAAGTAAGTAATGAACGATTTATTGAATCTGTATCGGAACATATTGCAAAGATAGCGAAAACCACAAAAGGCAGAATGCTCGTTTTATTCACTTCGTATGAAATGTTAAAAGAAGCGTATGCGAATTTAAAAAATAATGATGAATTAGAGGGTTATTTATTACTCACACAAAGTGTGAATAATAGAAGTAGAAGCCGTTTAATTCGAAAGTTTCAAGAGTTCGACAAATCAATTTTATTAGGGACGAGCAGTTTCTGGGAAGGAATAGATATTCCAGGAGATGCCTTAAGTTGTCTTGTTATAGTCCGTCTACCATTTACACCTCCTCATCAGCCGATGATGGAAGCGAAAGGTGAGTGGCTAAAAAATCAAGGTGAAGATGTATTCGCTAAATTAGCGCTCCCACAAGCAATATTACGTTTCAAACAAGGATTTGGCCGTTTAATTCGAACGAATACAGACACAGGAACGGTAGTAGTGTTAGATCGTCGTTTGACGAGTTCTTCTTATGGAAAACGATTTCTACAATCGATCCCTAACGTACCTCTTTATGAAGGACCATTAGAAGAATTATTAGTACAATTAGAAGAACCACCAAATGAATAAAAATGGAAGAAAAATACGCCTGAAGTATTTATAAACTTCGGGCGTAAAAAATGTGGGTAGGAGGAATTTTATTTTTCTTACTTCTTGTATACAAAATGTGTTGGTTTTCGACTTGAAACCTTTTTTTGCTGTACATGTCCTGCTATAATAGATGGGTGATGAAGCAGGGGTTGTAAAGAATGTACTCTTATTGTAACCGCATTGCGTTCTTCTATAATTAGAAATTTTTGTGTAACGGAGGAGTTTTTTCATGGAGAAGAAAATCGAAGTACTATCAACGACACGTATTAAATATTCGTCTGATTTGTATAAAATTGTTGATAGTTTGAATCGTACGTTAAAAGAGCAGGACCTCATGTTCGGACTAGCATTAGACGAAAAAGATAAAGAAACAGCTGTATTTACGATTTACAGAACGTAGTGATACAATGAAAAAGTGGATCTTTGCAATCATTATTGTTATCGTTGCTAGCGGAATATATGGGGCGTATGTTTATAATAAAGCGATGGGAAAGAAAATTCCCAAAGAGTCGAAATTTGTAGAAATTGCTAAAGAAAAAGCAAAGCTTACAAAGGTCAAATCTGTTGATTATTACAATGGAAAATCTGCATATATAGTCGTGCAAGGTACAGATGAAAAGGGAGAACAACTTATCGTTTGGGTGCCTGAGAAAAAAGGGGATACTGTAGTAAGGAAAAAGAGCGAAGGTATTTCTGAAAAAGAGGCTATACAAAGAACAATAGAGCAAGTCGGCAATGAAAGTAAGGAATCAAAAAGTAAGCCGAAAGAGATTATGAAAGTGAAATTAGGCTTTGAAAATGATGTACCACTATGGGAAGTTACATATATTGATGATGACAATCGTTATAGCTATTACTATCTTGAATTTAAAGATGGAAAATTTTTAAGACGATATAGCATTGAAAAATAGATGTAGGGGGAACTACAAATGAAATTAGCAAAGCGAGTAGCTGCTTTAACACCGTCTTCAACTTTAGAAATTACAGCAAAGGCACAAGCATTAAAAGCAGAAGGTCATGATGTAATTGGATTAGGGGCAGGAGAACCTGACTTTAATACGCCAGAACATATTATGGATGCTGCACATAAAGCGATGTTAGAAGGACATACGAAGTATACACCAACAGGTGGATTACAAGCGTTAAAACAAGAGATTGTGAAGAAGTTTACTCGCGATCAAGGAATTGCGTATGATCCGTCCGAAATTATTGTATGTAACGGCGCAAAGCATGCATTATATACATTATTCCAAGTGTTACTTGATGAAGGAGATGAAGTTATCATCCCAACGCCTTACTGGGTAAGTTATCCTGAGCAAGTAAAGCTCGCTGGAGGTAAGCCAGTTTATGTAGAAGGTCTGGAAGGCAATGAGTACAAAATTACAGCAGAGCAGCTGCGTGAGGCAATTACAGAGAAAACGAAAGCAGTTATTATTAATTCACCGAGCAATCCAACAGGAATGATTTACAGCAAAGAAGAATTACAACAGCTTGGAGAAGTATGTTTAGAACACGATATTTTAATCGTTTCAGATGAAATTTATGAAAAGTTAATTTATGGTGGAGCAGAATATACTTCGGTTGCCCAGCTTTCTAATGCATTAAAAGAACAAACACTTATTATTAATGGTGTATCTAAATCTCATTCTATGACAGGATGGCGTATTGGATATGCAGCAGGGAATAAGCAGCTTATTAAAGCGATGACGAACTTAGCGAGTCATAGTACGTCAAACCCTACTTCAATCGCTCAATACGGCGCAATTGCGGCATATGCAGGCTCACAAGAACCTGTAGAAACAATGCGTCAAGCATTTGAAGAGAGATTAAACATTATTTATGATAAATTAATTCAAATCCCTGGCTTTACTTGCATTAAACCACAAGGTGCATTTTACTTATTCCCTAATGTAAAAGAAGCTGTAGCTTTATCTGGATACGAAAACGTTGATGATTGGGCAAAAGCTTTATTAGAAGAGGAAAAAGTGGCTCTTGTACCAGGTACAGGATTTGGTGCTCCGAATAACGTTCGCTTATCATATGCGACATCTCTTGAACAAGTAGAGAAAGCATTAGAACGCATTCATACGTTTATGAAAAGTAAAGTGCAAGCTTAATTTTATATTTCATTCATGTAATATAAAAAACCTCCCTATTAATGGGGAGGTTTTTTTGACGAATTGTGGCAAAAAGAAATAGCTAAAGGTGTGTTATACTAGAGAGCGAGGTGTTTGGTGATGAAAAAGAAAATAATGTTACAGTGGTTTGAGCAGGGAAGCATTGCAATTCCAAAATTGCTTATGATGCATTATAAAAAATTAGGTTTAAATGAGACGGAATTTATGGTGGTACTTCATGTACACACATTTTTAGAATCAGGTAATTCGTTTCCGACTCCTTCAGAGATTTCTGAACGGATGACGATAACGGAAATGAAATGTATGGAAGTAATTCAAGTATTGATTCAAAAAGGTTTTTTATCACTAGAAGGTGGACAAAGATCAGAAGCGATGATGTGCGAAAGTTATTCTTTACAACCGTTATGGGAAAAAATATTACATTTCTTAATGGATGAATCAATAGAGGAAGAGCAAAAAGAAAAAAAACAGCTGCAAGTAAATTTATATACAGTATTTGAAAAAGAATTTGGAAGACCACTTTCGCCGTTCGAATGTGAAACGTTAGGAATGTGGGAGGACCAAGATCAACATCATCCAAATTTAATTCAAGCGGCTCTTAGAGAAGCTGTAATGAGTGGAAAACTAAATTTCCGATATATTGATCGTATTTTATTTGAGTGGAAAAAGAATGGAATTAAAACGGTAGATCAGGCTCAAAATCAAGGTCAAAAATTTAGAGCGAATCAACAAAGAACACAACAAATGACAAAACAAGAGACGAAATTTACTGGAAAAGTGCCTTTTTATAATTGGTTGGAGCAGTAATATAGGAGGAAAAATATGCTTAACAAAACGCAAATCCGTTATTGTTTAGACACAATGGCGGATATGTATCCAGAAGCACATTGTGAATTGGTTCATGATAATCCATTTGAACTTGTAATCGCGGTGGCGTTATCTGCACAATGTACGGATGTACTTGTAAATAAAGTGACAAGAAATTTATTTCAAAAATATAAAACACCAGAAGATTATTTAAGTGTTTCTCTAGAAGAATTACAACAAGATATACGCTCTATCGGATTGTATAGAAATAAAGCAAAAAACATTCAAAAATTATGCCGAATGTTATTAGATGACTATAATGGAGAAGTACCGAGCGATCGAGATGAACTTACGAAATTACCAGGTGTAGGAAGGAAAACAGCGAATGTTGTAGTTTCCGTAGCGTTTGGAATTCCGGCAATTGCTGTTGATACACATGTGGAGCGAGTGAGTAAACGATTAGCTATGTGTAGATGGAAAGACTCTGTGTTAGAAGTAGAAAAAACATTAATGAAAAAAGTACCGATGGATGAGTGGGGAGTTACACATCATCGTATGATTTTCTTTGGACGTTATCACTGTAAAGCACAACGACCGCAATGTGAGGAGTGCAGACTATTAGAAGTATGTCGTGAAGGAAAGAAGCGAATGAAGGTGAAATAAAGGATGGAGCGAGTTATAGAAATACCGAAAGAATTTCAATGTTTACCATTTTTTGAAGAAAGTGTAAATTTAATTAAGTATCATACAGACAATTCTTTTGAAGAGATAATACAAAATACTTACTTTATATTTGATATTGAAAGACAGTATGAGCCATGGAAGGAAATTGAAAACAGTATTCCAGCGATGTTGAATGTATGGAAAAATAAGCATGAAGACATTGCTATACTGTTTCGAAATAGAAATAAGCAAGAGGCTGAGGGACCAATGATTCTTTTTGCAGCTCACTTGTTATCGGTTGTCTATTGGCTAAATGAACAACCTGTTCATAGTTTGAATGAAATGCAAATAAATACGAATAAATTAAAAGTACAACCTGTTAATTTTATGGAAAGATATTCATTCATTATAAAGAAACCGAGTAATTATCATTCTTATATTCAATTAGCGCAGTTGTATATCGAAATAGAAAAGCTGTATGTAAAGAAAATGATAACAAAAAAGAAGCCCGCTTCTCGTTAAGAGAAACGGACTTCTTTTTTTGTATATTAGGACTCTGTTGTAACAACAGCACCGTCTGCGTGAGGTGTATCTCCTCCGGTATTTTGGTGTTGCTGTTCTTGTTGTTTCTTAGCTTCTTCTTCAGCTTTTTTCTTGGCCTCTTCTTCAGCTTTCTTCTTAGCTTCTTCTTCAGCTTTTTTCTTAGCTTCTTCTTCAGCTTTCCTTCTAGCTTCCTCATCAGCTTTCTTCTGAGCTTCTTCTTGCTGTTTACGTTGTTGTTCTTGTTGCTGTTCTTGTTGTTTTTTAGCCTCTTCTTCAGCCTTTTTCTTAGCTTCGTCTTGTTTTACTTTATCTTCATTAGCCTTTTTCTGGGCTTCTTCATCAGCTTTTTTCTTAGCTTCTTCATCGGCCTTTTTCTTAGCCTCTTCTTCAGCTTTTTTCGCATCTGGAGTTCCGCCAGGCGCAGTGAAGGATGCACCAACTGCTGGGCTTGTGCCAGTGCCTTTTTTCGCTACTACAGAGAAGCTATAAGTAACACCTGGTTTAATACCACCAAGAGTAGCTGTCGTACCACTTACTGATAGGCTGCCACTTGAACCGTCAGTTGCTTTATAGCTGGCTGCATATGCATCAACTTCTGCTGGTCCAGACCAGTTTAGTGTAACTGTGCTAGCGCCATCAAAAGTGACATTCAGACCACTAGGGGCATCTACTTTAATTTGTTTAATTGCATCTTTTTTCGCACCTTTTACATATAATTCTCCGTTTATTTCTTGAACAGAAGAAGGACGTTCAAAGCGTGATTTATCTGTAGCGAATTTGCTCATCATTACTTGGAACATTTGCTGTGCAATTTTAGTATAACGATCACTAATGTAGTTTTCTGGACCGTTCTTTACGTAACCCGTCCATACAGCCATCGTATATTGTGGTGTATATCCAGCGAACCAGCTATCTCTGTTTGCATCAGCTGGAATGCCGTATTTCTTTAAATCTTTTGCATCAAAGTTTTGCGTTCCAGTTTTACCCGCTACGTCAACACCTGAAACATATGCTGTTGGTCCTGTACCACCAGAACCAGGTTTTACTACGTCACGAAGAACGTCAGTTACCATGTAAGCTGTATAGTCTTGCATAGCACGTTGTTCTTTCGGTTTAAAGCTTTTCTTTTTCCCGTCCGGGAAGGTTACTTCTTTTACGAAGTGTGGTTTATTGTAGTTACCACTATTACCAAAGGTTGCATATGCACCTGCTACTGCTAAGGGAGAACTATCGTTACTACCAATTGCAGTAGATTCATGTACTCCATTTTCAAATGTCATGCCTAAACCTTCAGCAAACTCTTTTGATTTATTAAGTCCAACTGTTTGAGCTGTCTTTAAAGCCGGGATGTTTAATGACTTCTTCAATGCTTCACGAAGTGAAACGTCACCTTTAAAACTCCCTGTAGCATTTTTAATCTTTGTGCCATCAGAATAAGTATATTCAGAGTCATTTAATTGATGATAAGTAGACCACTGAAGATTCTCAATCGCTGGACCGTAGTCGAAAATTGGTTTCATTGTTGAACCAACTTGGCGTTTTAAATCAGTTGCCATATTATGACCTTTGAAAGTGGACTTATTTTCTTTACGTCCAGCACCAATTGCTCGAACTTCTCCAGATTGTGTATCCATAAATACGAATGATCCTTGGAATTGATCGTTTGGATACTTAATAAGATTGCCATCCATAATTTTTTCAGCATAATCTTGAGCATCTTGATCAAGTGTTGTATGAATCGTTAAACCATCTGAACCGATATTTACATCAGGATATTCTTTTTCAACTTCTTTTACAACTGCATCTAAAAATGCTTGATACTTCATCTCAGTTATTTCTGAAGACGGTTGAAGGCCCTCTGTTACTGGGATTTTAACTGCATTATTCATTTCTTCTTTTGTTATATAACCATGTCGATTCATTAATGACAATACGACATTACGACGATTTGTTGCTCGTTCAACATTTTCCTTTTTGGTTGGATCATAAATGTTTGGACCTTGGGGTAAACCAGCGAGCATAGCAGCTTCATGTAATTGCAAGTCTTTTAAATCTTTACCATAATATTTTTGCGCTGCTGTCGCAATACCGTATGAACGGTTACCTAAATTAATCTTATTTAAGTACATTTCTAAAATCTCATGTTTAGAGTATTGTTGCTCTAATTTGTAAGATAAGTACCATTCTTGTACTTTTCTCTTAGCGGTTTTATCCATCGTTAGAAAGTAGTTTTTAACGACTTGCTGTGTAATCGTACTACCACCTTGGGAACCGAAACCACCAGTGACATTTTCCATAACTGCTTTTGTAGTTCGTTTAAAATCAATTCCATTATGATCATAGAAACGCGAATCCTCAGTTGCAAGGAATGCATTTTCAACTACTTTTGGAATTTGATCATAAGTAACATGTGTTCGTTTTTCAGCACCGTATTCATAGAAGAAATTTCCGTTTTTATCAAGAAACTTTGTTGATAAAGGATTAACAAGTTTGGATTTGTCTAATTTTGGAGCGTCCTTTACCATAACAAAGAAAGCGGAAACGCCGGCTACAAGACCAACGATACCAAGAAGTAGACAACCTATAAGGAATTTCTTGAAAAAGGAGCCTTTTTTCTTTGGTTTTTCTTCTTTATGTGTTTTTTTCTCTTGATTTTTCACATGATTTCGTTCTGTACGAGAACGATAATTATCTGACATTATACTTTCTCCTACCTTTCATTCTCTCCCCCAAAAGTCGAAAAAAGAGCCTTAGTGATGACTCTATCACGAAAAATAAACCATGTCTAGTACACGGATATAGTCAATCCGAGGGTGATAACCGCATGATAATAAGGATCCATGCTCTTCTATTTCTTCTTTCGTAATCGACTTGCGTCCACCAGTATTTTGACGATTCCAAAATGCAATAATATGTTTTGCATCTAGTAAATAAAATTCATCAAAAAGTGTAAATTTAATAATAACAAATGCAATTCCATTATGAGCAACCACTTGCTTCATATGTTCAATTTGATGAAGGTGGAAGTTTTGAAGTGGGAAACTAGTTTTATTTTTTGTTTCCTTTGCTTCAAAATCGATGTATTTCCCTTTGTATACACCGTTGTAATCTGTTGTAGAAGGTTGTTTAAAATACGCTTCTTTTACCACTGCAGCACTTCGAGCGGGGTAATCTACTTTTACAATTTGAAGAGGTGTAGGCTTTTTATGTACACATGCAATATTATGGGTTAAGTAATATTGATTTGTTTCATTCAATTCCTCTTCAAGGGACATACCTCTATTACTATAAGTATGTGTTTTTATAGGTGTTTTTTGAGGTTGTGAAGCTTGATTATACCTTTTTCCATTTGGGTAACGAATGGTCATAGTGTGTCCACTCCCAACTTGCTAAGAATTACTTACAAAGGTGATTATATCAAAAAATGAAAAAAGATGTGACCTTTTTGATGAAAGGTATGATGACTTATTTATGTTTACATGGAATGATTATATGAAAATTAAACAAAATCGAGAAAAAAAGTTTTGTACAGAGGAAGAAAGAGCAATCATTCGCAATATTAAAAAGAAAACAGAAATAGCTAATGTGGACAATATTTCTCGAACACAATCTTATCAAGAATATTATTTAAGAAATAGTGAAATCAGGTGGGCCTTTTTAGCGAGTATGGTTTCGAGAAATGCGGGCTGGAATATGACTGATTTAGAAGGGAGATATTATGCTACTGTTTTACCTAAAACGGTAAAAAAACATTTATTTATTCTGTACGAACAGGCTAATTGGATTATTTTTTTAGATGCATTTCCACAGCTATTATTGTATGAGGAAAGTAAGAAGAGACGTGCACCTCTCTTTCATTTGTTGCAATATTTCAGCGTATCAATTTTTATGGAAAAAGAATGGCTATTTTTCTGGGAAAGAAGAGATATAAATAGGCTTATGACAGCGCTTATTATAAATGAACAAAATAAAATTCAAAAACCAGTCATTGAGAACACATATTTTAAAAAACATGTATTCCATACTGCACTTTTTAAAGTACAAGAAAGATTTCATATTAGTGCAGTTATCTTCCCAACAATTGAAGGGAGAATGTATGGATTTTCGGTTTATCAATTTGAAACGTTACAACAGCGTATAGAACTAGGAAAAAAATTAGCATGGTTATTGTTTCATCCAATTTATAATGGTTCGTTTTATAAGTTTGCATTGCAAACTACACATACTGGGTCTAGAGAAGATTATGAAGTTTACGCAAAGGAAACTCGAAAGTCTTATACGCCAACACTTAGAGATATTTATCCTGTTATTTTACATGAAGAAATAAAAATGAGAGATTGGTTTTGTGCAAATATGAAAATGAATGTGCTATTTGTACTTGAAGAACCTAAAGGGGAAGTTAATATAACAGAATGGTATAGAAGAAAGAGAGAACAAATCTATAGGCTATCTATCGTAAATCGTTTTGCTAAAAGGATGGATGAGTTCATGATATAATAAAAAAGAAGTCCCGTCTTCCATTTTGAAGACGGGACTTCTTAATTTGAAACAATCCTGCTATGTGTGCTACAACTTTAATCTCAAAACGTAATGCTAGTAGGAGATTAAGGGTGACTTGAAATTTAACTGTTCGTAATAAAGTCTCGCTTTATGTAGCAGGGAAGTTTGGACCATCTAGCTTTGGATTGCCAGTCTCGGGTTTATTTTGTTGTTTGTTTTGGTTTTTCTTTTTTTCATTTTTGTTCTTTGCCATTGTAATACACCTCCTTTTTGTATTGTTACCATTTCTATAAATGACATACGAAATGATTTCTTTGACGAATAACAACTAGTTTTGTCATGTGGGCAGGAGTGGTGAATCATTCGGCGAAAATACATGACAAAGGAAAAGCAAAGAAGGAGGCGTTTTGTATATGGCGATGGTTCAAAAGGAAGATGTAATGAAAAAAATGGATCAAATGTTAAGTTCTCTCGATTTGCTGGAAATGAATATAGGGATTAGAATGAATCATGCATTAAAGGATGCGAGTGAAAAAATATGCAATAAGATAGAAATAACAGAAATGCATATTGAACATATGGAAAATAAATTAGTGCATCACGAAGAGAAAGGGAATTGGGTAAAGACATTTCAAAACGTCGTAGTGAGTGCATAATAAGGTGGGAAAGTAATGAAGAATGAAGCGTTAATACAGTCTTCAGAAAAACTCATGCAGTATAATAATGAAGCGAATGTAAAAAAGAGAGAACTAACCGAATACGACTTTTATAAGGATATGAAACCGTTTGTAGATATGGTAGATGAGGAATTAAAGAAGTGGAAAGAATTAGCTTATACGTGGATTAAAGAAGAAAAGCCAAAATATATACATGTACAGCAAATTGATCAAGTATACGATAATTTACAAACGAATGTGTTACAATGCTTTGTAAATAAAGGTAAAGGTAAACGATTCTTTGAAACACACCAAGCCATTTCGTATACTTTGCAAAATATAGTTGAGCAATGTAAATAACAAGAGGGAGAGCCCTCTTGTTATTTTTATGCTTCTGTCATTGTTGTGGGTTTTGTTGCGCCGTTTATTTCTAATTCTTTTATTAATGTTCGATAATCTGATATGCATATTTTTCCTTCGAGATACCAATGTCTCGCAAAGTCTAATAATTCATTTACATTCTCTGTGCAATACCCCTTTTTTTGAGAAAACGCTTGTTTTAAATCCCCTAATACCATGTTGATTCCTCCCCCATGAGAATCTTCTTCTTCATTATCATAGCATGGAAGGGTTTTCTTTTTTAATTTTTTAAAAATTTAAACTTCCGACAAAAATAGACAGATACTCCATCACACATATTATTTTATAGGTACATATTATATATGTAGAAACTTATGTGAAGGAGGAGAGAATGCATGTTTCAACAACCTAACGTATATCAGCAAACGAATCCATATGTACAGCAAAATATGTACCAATATAATACGGATACATATTTACGGTATAATATGTATCCTTTCGAGCCTTATTATGGAAATCAAAATTATTATCAACCGTTTGAAGTGTCCTTTATGAATCAAGCTCAACAACCACAACAGCAGCAACCTTATGTGAATCAAGCTCAACAACCACAAGCTCAGCAACCATACATGAATCAACAACAGCAGCAGCCTTATATGAATTCGCAATATTATATGCCACCACCACCATCGCCGTATGCTAATCAACAAGCGATGTTTTATCCACCAAAACAACCGTATCCGACGCAGGGTAAGCAAAAGCAACAACAGCCAAGTCAGTTTTCTAGTTTTGTTTCTCAATTTAAAACATCAGATGGTAACTATGATGTAAATAAAATGATGAATACAGCTGGACAAATGATGAATGCGATGAATCAAGTGACAGGTATTGTAAAGCAAGTTGGAGGCTTTTTTGGTAAGTAATGTTGAAGGATTGTCTATAAAAACAATGTAGATGAAATAAAGGACTAGACAAATTTCCTTGTAATAAATGGGTATATATAACAAACGGCTTTCTCTCTTTTCTCATACTGTAAAGTGTAATCAGATTTTTTTTAACGAGAGAGGAGAGAAAAAACTATGCATCATTGTCATCCTTGCTTTGGAGGGCATAAGCCTACAGGACCTATTTGTACGACTGCTCCTGTCATTCATCCGACGAAACAATGCGTAACACACTCTTTTTCAACAACGGTGGTGCCACACATTTTCCCAACACATACAACACATGTACATCATCAACAAATTAAAAACCAAAACTTCTTCCCACAAACAAATTCAAATGTAAATGTTGTGGACCCAATCGACCCAGGATTCGGCGGCGGATGTGGACCGTGTGGTCATGGTCATCATCATCATCATCACCACGGTCATCAAATATCTCCATTTGGGCCGGGACCGAATGTATCACCGTTTGGACCAGGACCAAATGTATCACCGTTTTTACCAAACAATGTATCACCAGTAGGTCCAAATATCGGACCAAACGTTGGTGGAATATTTAAAAAGTAAATGATATGTTAGAACTAGCGAAATGCTAGTTCTTTTTTTGTAATTGGAGTGTTGATATGAAAGTTATTTCAGTAACAGGATATAAGCCATTTGAACTTGGAATATTTAAAAATGATCATCCAGGAGTGGAGTGTATAAAGAAAGCATTACACCGTAAATTACTCACTTTTGTAGAAGATGGTTTAGAGTGGGTTATAATAAGCGGCCAATTAGGTGTAGAATTATGGGCTGCTGAAGTTGTTTTTGAAATGCAAGTAGAATATCCAGATTTAAAATTAGGGGTATTCACTCCGTTTTTAGAACAAGAAGAAAATTGGAAAGAAGATAATCGTGAATATTACGAATTTATTCTTTCTCAAGCAGACCATGTTGATAGTATCACGAAACGGAAGTATGAAAGCCCAGAGCAATTTAAATTAAAAAATCAATTTTTTATTGAAAAAAGTGATGCGCTTTTAGCGGTATACGATGAAGAAAAACCAGGAAGTCCCAAATATATTGTAGAATCAGCAAAGAAAAAAGGGGAAATAGAAAATTATCACAGTTATTTCATTCTTTTTTCTGATTTACAAGATATAATAGAAGAGGAACAGTGGAATAATGCAGAGTAATATGTAATATAGTACTCGTATATATGATTGACAAAAAGCATTGTTTCTGAAAAAATTTAGTTAATGAAAGTTTTGGTAAAAATTTGAGGTGAAGAAAATGATTTCGGATAAAATTAAATTAACAGCGAAAGATATTTTAGAAAAAGAATTTAAAACAGGTATGAGAGGTTATCAGCAAGAAGAAGTAGACAAGTTTCTTGATATGATCATTAAAGACTATGAAGCTTTCCACAAAGAGTTTGAGCAATTAAAGCAACAAAATGCTCGTTTAAAGCGTGAATTAGAGGAACAAAAACTAGCTGTAACGCAAGTTCCACAACAACCTGTACAAACACCAGTTGCACAACCAGTTTATAACAACACGAATACGGATATTTTAAAACGCTTATCTAACTTAGAAAAAGCTGTATTTGGAAGTAAGTTATACGAATGATGTAAGGTGGGAAAAGGTTTAAGCATTTTACATAGAAAAAAACGTTGCAAAATCTTTTTGTTTCCACTATACTAATGGATGTCATAACGTTTGGGTAATCGCTGCAACGCCAACGTTGTAGAGGAAAGTCCATGCTCGCACGGCCTGAGATGGCTGTAGTGTTCGTGCCTAGCCAATTCATAAGCTAGGGTATTCTGGCTGTAAGGCTGGTTTAACGGCAGGGAAAAAACCTAAGTCCTTTCGGATATGGTTTGACTACCTTTAAAGTGCCACAGTGACGAAGTCCTTGAAGAAATGATAGGAGTGGAACGAGGTAAACCCCACGAGCGAGAAACCCAAATAATGGTAGGGGAATCTTTTCCAAGGAAATGAACGATGGGAAAGGACAGGTTTTATAACCTGTAGATAGATGATTGCCACCGGAGTACGAGGCGTGGGCCGTTTGTAGTACAAAGGAACAGAACATGGCTTACAGAACGTTATGAACCAACTATGAAATAACTCAGCTCTCCTTTGTTAGAGGAGGGCTTTTTATTTGTATGAAGTTATAAAGTATGAGTTAAAATGGTTAATGAGAAAAATTTTCGTAAAATGTAATGATTAATAGGACCAATTGCTATTAATTATTGTTTGAATATACATAAGAGGTGAATGCAAATGGGAAAAGTTACTTTAATTGCAACAGCGGCAATGGGTATTGAAGCGTTAGTTGCCCGAGAAGTTCGCGATCTTGGTTATGAATGTCAAGTAGAAAACAGCAAAGTAACATTTGAAGCAGATGAAAAGGCGATTTGTCGCACGAATTTATGGTTACGTACTGCGGACCGTGTAAAAATTAAAGTTGGCGAATTTAAAGCAACAACATTTGATGAGCTATTTGAAAAAACGAAAGCATTAAACTGGGGAGATTATATTCCAGAGAATGGCGAATTCCCTGTTATCGGTAAATCTTTAAAATCTGAATTATTCAGTGTTTCGGATTGCCAACGTATCGTTAAAAAAGCTGTCGTTGAAAAATTAAAAACAACATATAAACGTACAACTTGGTTTGAAGAAGATGGTCCATTATTCCGTATCGAGATTGCAATGCTCAAGGATATTGCAACATTAACAATTGATGCGAGTGGTGTTGGACTTCATAAACGTGGATACCGTATGGATCAAGGGGAAGCTCCGTTAAAAGAAACATTAGCTGCGTCTTTAATTAAATTAACAAACTGGAAGCCAGATCGTCCATTTGTTGATCCATTCTGTGGATCAGGTACAATTCCGATTGAAGCAGCATTAATTGGACAAAACATTGCGCCAGGATTTAACCGTGGTTTCGCATCTGACGAGTGGGGCTGGGTAGGTAAACAAAACTGGCGTGAAGCTCGTCAAGAAGCTGAAGATTTAGCGAACTATGATCAACGATTACAAATCATTGGATCAGATATTGATCATCGTATGATTCGAGTTGCTCAAGATAACGCAGAAGAAGTAGGCTTAGGCGATTTAATTACATTTAAACAAATGCAAGTAAAAGATTTCACAACAAAAGAGGATTATGGCTACGTTGTAACGAATCCTCCATACGGAGAACGTTTAAGTGAAAAAGCACTTGTTGAACAATTGTACAAAGAAATGGGACAAGTATTCCGTCCGTTAGATACATGGTCAGCATATGTATTAACAAGTTACGAAGCATTTGAGAAGTGTTACGGAAAAGATGCATCGAAGAAACGTAAACTATTTAACGGATTTATCCGTACAGATTACTACCAATACTTCGGAAAACGTCCACCGCGTAATTCATAGTATAAAACTCCTCTAGCACGCATATACTGGCTATTATGTAATGCGTAAAGGAGGAACTAATATGGATAGTTTCCAATTATCAATGATTCAAAAAGCTATTCACCGTACGTATGATGAGCTCGGAAAAGAAGTGGATAGCCAAGGTGTGATTGTAGATGAAATACAAAAAGCACAAGAAGAATATTTGTCAGCTCTTTCACATGAAACAGCGATTGATAAACGGTATTTAAAGTCATTAATATAGAAGAAAATTTTCCTTTTTCGAAAGGAAAATTTTTTTTCGTGCATTTCTATGTATTGTAACAGGGGAAAGTGACTGCATACAAATGAGTAGCGGTTGCTATATCTTTTTATAGAAAAACTTTTTGGTTGGAGGCTAAGGATGTTTACTGAGAAGAGATTACCATTTGAAGTAGGAAAACAAGATAATTTTTATGATAAGTTGAATGAGTGGATTGGAGATGTGTTTTACGACATCCTTCCAGAAAAAGGATTTGAAGAGCGTGATGAACAAATTTTTATGGCGTTTCAATTAGAGCGTGCTTTCCAAGAAAAGAAAGTAATGTTCGCAGAAGCGGGTGTAGGAACAGGGAAAACAATTGTATATCTTCTATATGCAATTTGTTATGCGCGTTATACTGGGAAACCAGCTATTATTGCTTGTGCAGATGAAACGTTAATTGAGCAGCTTGTGAAAGAAGAAGGGGACATTGCTAAGTTATCTGAAGCATTAGGGCTATCTGTTGATGTAAGGCTTGCAAAATCAATGGATAATTATTTATGCTTACGTAAACTTGAAGATGTTATGAGTGGACGAGCTCCAGAAGTAATTGAAGACGTATATTACGAGTTACCACAGTTTGTATTCGATCATGGTACGATGCAAAACTTTACGCACTATGGTGACAGAAAAGAATTTCCACTTTTAAATGACGAAGAATGGTCAAAAGTAAATTGGGATTACTTCCAAGATTGCTTTACTTGTGATTCTCGTCATCGTTGTGGACAAACTCTTTCTCGTGAACATTATCGTAAAGCAGCAGATTTAATTATTTGTTCTCAAGATTTCTATATGGATCATATTTGGACGTACGATGCTCGTAAGCGTGAAGGGCAAATTCCGTTATTACCAGAAAGTAGCTGCGTTGTATTCGATGAAGGACATCTTGTAGAATATGCAGCTCAAAAAGCTTTAACATACCGTTTAAAGCAAACGATGATGGAGCAACTATTAACGAGATTATTACAAAATGATATTCGTGAAGAGTTTGCACATTTAGTAGAAGAAACAATTTGGCAAACAGAGCGATTCTTTGATGTGTTACAAGAAAATAAAAAGGAAATTGCCGGTTCGGATCGTTTAGAAATTACTGTGACAGAAAAAGTAACAGCTGAAGCAAAACGACTTTATGCGAAAATTGGTGAAGTCGGTGATGCATTAGTATTTGAAAGTGAAATGCATACAGTAAATACGTATGATTTAAATATCGTTGATGAACATTTAGATGTGTTAGAACATTCACTTCGTCTGTTCATGCACGAGAAAAATGTAATTACATGGGGCGAAGAAGGTGATGGAGCCTTCACGTTAGTCATTATGCCACGTGCAGTTGAAGAAGTGTTACAAGAGAAAGTATTCTCGAAGAAAATCCCGTATATCTTCTCGTCTGCTACATTATCTAATAACGATTCATTCGCGTTTACAGCAAATAGCTTAGGGGTAAAAGATTACTTATCATTCTCAGTTGCCTCACCGTTTGATTATGAGGAGCAAATGGCAGTAAACTTACTATCGCATACGAAAGAAAATGAATGGGAAAGAAAGTGTCAATATACACTTGAAAATATACAAAAAACAAATGGACGTACACTTGTACTATTCCGTACAACGCAAGAGCTTGCAGCGTTTAAAGAATATGTAAGTAAAGAACAAATGTCAGTTCCGTTCCTATATGAAGGGGATCAAGAAATTAGTCAGCTCGTTTCTCGCTTCCAAAATGAAGAAGAGACTGTACTTTGTGCCGTTCATTTATGGGAAGGTTTAGACATTCCTGGTTCATCATTATCACATGTTATCATTTGGTCATTACCATTCCCTCCAAACGATCCGGTGTTTGAAGCGAAGCGTAAACATGTTAATGATCCGTTCTGGGATGTAGATGTACCATATATGATTTTACGTCTTCGTCAAGGCATCGGTCGTTTAATTCGTACGAGTGACGATAAAGGTGCTATTTCAATCTTCTTATCTGATACAGAAGATGAGAAAGTGATAGAAGCGGTGAAAAACGTACTACCGGTAGAAGGTAAAGAATTATAAGGAGAAAGCTTGGCGCTTGCCAAGCTTTTTTTCTATTATAAAAGGAATTTAGATTTTCATGTCGAATTAAGTTTGAGGTAGAAAAGGGAGGTTTTTATACGATGACAGTAGCTACATATGAAGTAGAAAAACAATTTTTAACATATGTGAAGAAGATACAAAATTACGGAGAAGCATTAAGCTTAATGTTTTGGGACTTAAGAACAGGTGCGCCTAAAAAAGGTGTGGACCAGCGTTCAGAAGTAATTGGTATGCTTTCATCAGAAGTGTTTGCTATGTCGACTTCAGATGAGATGGGAAATTATTTAACAGAGCTTGAAGCTTTAATAAGTGAAGACAAACTTTCTGAAACGACGAAGAAAATGGTTGAAGAGTGTCGTAAAGAATATGATAGAAATAAAAAAATTCCACAAGCTGAATATGAAGCGTATGTGAAATTAGAAGCGAAAGCGGAAAGTGTGTGGGAAGAAGCCCGCGAAAAATCTGATTTCGAAATGTTCCGTCCGTATTTAGAACAAATAGTTGAATTTAAAAAGAAATTTATTACATATTGGGGTTACGAAACATACAAATATAATACATTATTAGATATGTATGAGCCGGGTATTACAGTAGAAGTGTTAGATCACGTATTTGGTCAACTTCGTGAGCGTATCGTTCCGCTTGTAAAAGAAATATCGGAGTCACAAAAGAGATTAAAGACAAGTGCTTTATCAGAACATTTTTCAAAAGAAAAACAAAAGAACTTTACATTAGAGCTATTAAAGCAGTTGAATTATGACTTTGAAGCAGGTCGTCTTGATGAAACGGTGCATCCATTCGAGATTACATTAAATAGAGGGGATGTTCGTATTACGACACGCTATGACGAAAAGGATTTCCGTATGGCTGTGTTTGGAACAATTCATGAATGTGGTCATGCTGTATATGAACAAAATATTGCAGGAAAATTTGAAGGTACACCGCTATGTAGTGGAACATCTATGGGTATTCATGAGTCACAATCGTTATTCTTTGAGAACTTTATCGGTCGTAATAAATCATTCTGGAAGAAAAATTATGATTTATTAAAAGAGTATAGCAATGGTCAATTCAATGATATATCAGTAGATGAGTTTTATGATGCGATTAACGAATCGAAGCCATCGTTCATTCGGATAGAAGCAGATGAGCTCACATATCCGCTTCACGTTATGGTTCGTTATGAGCTTGAGAAAGAATTATTTGATGGTACATTACAAGTGAAAGATTTGCCAGCGGCTTGGAATGATAAGATGGAAGCATATTTAGGAATTCGTCCGGAAAACAATGCACAAGGTGTATTGCAAGATGTTCACTGGGCTGGTGGTTCATTTGGATACTTCCCATCTTATGCGCTTGGTTATATGTACGCAGCGCAGTTTAAGCAAAGAATGTTAAAAGATATTCCGAACTTTGATGCATTATTAGAAGAAGGAAACGTAACGCCAATTCGTGAATGGCTAACTGAACATATCCACCAATATGGTAAAACGAAAAAGCCACTTGAAATTTTAGAAGATGTAACAGGCGAAGGGTTAAATGCAAATTACTTAGCAGATTATTTAGAAGCGAAGTATAAAGAAATTTATGAGTTGTAAAAAAAGAGCTGCTTACTTGCAGCTTTTTTTTATAGGGGGATAGAAGATGGTTTATACATATACAGTAATGACGCAAGAAGAGGCGGAAGAGATTGCATATAACTGGCATTATAAAGGGGAATATTCCTTTTACGATATAGAGGCAGATGAAGAAGATTTAGCTGGATTTTTACATGGTGAGAGTAGAGGGAATCATACATTTTCAGTGAAGGAAAATGGCATTCTCGTTGGTTTTTTTACTATTTGTAAAATAAATAATGGAACGGTTGATATAGGTCTTGGAATGAAACCTGATATAACTGGAAATGGATTTGGTTTACAGTTCGTAAATGCTGGACTAGCTTTTATTAAAGAAAAATACGGATGCAATTATATAACGTTATCAGTAGCGACATTTAATAAAAGAGCTATTAAAGTATATAAAAGGGCAGGATTTGAAGCAGTTGGAACGTTTATACAGAAGACGAATGGTAGTTGTTTTGAGTTTTTGAAAATGAATTATATATGTGAAAAATAACAAAAAACAGAAGAGGGTTCTTCTGTTTTTTGCAACTTCATTAACTTTCAGTTGATAGCATGTGTACAGCTATTTCATGCATGTCTTTCAAACCTGACACTTGAGCGTATTCAGCAACAGTAATACTACTCGTTGTTAGAAGTTCGATAATATGTTCATCCATTCTTGACCAAGTTTTACCGCCAGCGTTATCATAAGAGTGAATTAACTTTGTTAGTCCATCCTTTCCAAAGAGTAGATAATGCGATGTGAAATCTATAGATACATCACCTATCCCTACTTCTGTCCAATCGATTAAGCCAGTTACCTTATTTTTATTATCAATCAGGATATGACCTGGATGGATATCCCCATGCTTTACTCCTACGTGAGATGGCCAAAAAGAGTCTTCAGCTAGCCATGCTTGCCAACGATCCCATAAGTTTTGATTGATGTGGTATTGTTCCTTCACTCGATTCATCCTTTGTTTCATAGAAGTTCTTAATTCATTAGCAGTAAGAATTTCAACACCTATACTATTAAATTTTTGCTGAGGTAATGAGTGTAAATTCGCTAAAACTTTTCCTAAGGAAATATAGTATTCAGTTGGTACATCCTTTTCGTTAAAGGTCCATATATAACCTTGTTGTTCTATATCGATAGTAGCGGCAGGAACGCCACTTAGTTGTTTATAAGCAATTAGTTCCTCAGAAAATATAGACCAATCAGGAACTTGGAATTCTGCATGTTTTTTCATGATTTCTAATGCTTCTTTTTCACGTAGAGCATGTCTCATAGATTCTCGTCTACGAGGAATTCGTAGTATCCATTTATCCCCGTTTTGTTCTTTGACGTGTGCTACTTGAAAGTCAACGCCAGATTCATTGATTTCTATTGAATCTTCTAATATATTTAGTCCTTCCTTATTTGCTAATTGTTTCACTTTAAGTGTATTCATTTTGATTTCCTCCAAATGTTTATTTAGATTTCAATGTTTTCATACGTTTTCTGTTACGAATTGTTTCTAACTACATCCATATGATTGAAGTAGCAAGATATAAGGAAATGTAATCATAAAAAAACCACAGACGGGCTTCTGTCTGTGGTTAAGAGTAAACGAGGATATAATGAAAAAACGTCTCTTTTTGTATCAAAAAAATATACGAAAAAAAGACAGATGTATATCTGCCTTTCTTCATATGGAAAGTGTATTCTTCCGTTGAAGATTATTAAAAATGTGCAGACTAATCCCGTTTACTCTGCTTTATGAAAACAGAGCCTTTGAACATATTAAGTTACTTATTGTTCAAAGTTTGCTGACGTAGTCTTCCTGCATGCATCATCTTTAACAATCCTCCTTTTAATAGTATAGTGTTACTATACTTTGTTTATAAGTAAACATCAACAAAAAATACTAGATGTAATATGTAAAAACGAATTAAATAAAAATTTACATTCGGAAAATAGAAGAAATGATGTTAGCTTTTATAATTGGAAGTTTTGGAAGAGGATTTGTATTAGTAGCAAATAGTAAGTTTAGCAAGGAAGGTAGAGGTAAGCATGGTTACAATTAAAACGAAAAATGAAATAGATTTGATGCACGAATCCGGGAAGTTACTTGCTTCATGTCATAGGGAAATTGCAAAAATGATGAAACCAGGTATTACGACAAAAGAAATTAATACGTTTGTTGAAGCATATTTAGAAAAGCATGGTGCAATATCTCAGCAGAAAGGATATAACGGGTATCCATATGCGATATGTGCATCTATAAACGATGAAATGTGCCATGGGTTTCCGGTGGATGTACCTTTAACTGAGGGCGATATTGTAACAATTGACACGGTAGTAAACTTAAATGGTGGTCTTTCAGATTCTGCTTGGACGTATAGAGTTGGAAATGTTTCTGATGAAGCAGAAAAGTTGTTGTTAGTAGCTGAGAATGCTTTGTATAAAGGGATTGATCAGGCGGTAATTGGTAATCATGTAGGAGACATTGGCTATGCAATTGAAAATTATGTAACAAATGAAGGTTTTTCTGTCGCAAGAGACTTTACGGGACATGGAATCGGTAAAGAGATTCATGAAGAACCAGCAATTTTTCATTTTGGGAAACAAGGACAAGGGCCTGAGCTGCAAGAAGGAATGGTAATTACAATTGAGCCAATTGTAAATGTAGGTATGCGATATTCGAAAGTAGATTTAAATGGATGGGCTGCAAGAACGATGGACGGGAAATTATCAGCGCAATATGAGCATACAATTGCGATTACAAAAGATGGGCCAATCGTTTTAACGGCGCTTTGAAATAATATGTAAGAGTTTACAAAACTCGAACGAAAATGATATTTTGATAAAATTTGTACGTGTTTTGTTAATAAATACTTTTCAAAGTATAAAAAGTGCGTTATAATCCATCTATAAAATAAATAGTTAGCTACATTCATATAATCGCGGGGATATGGCCTGCAAGTTTCTACCGAAGTACCGTAAATACTTTGACTATGAGTGAGGACGAATATATTTGCTTGTTTAGCATTCTTTTTTGCGAAACTCCAAAAGCGCGTCTCTCACTTGTAACGAGTGGTGGCGGCTTTTGGAGTTTTTTTATTGCATAAGAGGGGGAACAAACATGAAAGTATTACAAGAAAAGATTTTGAACGAAGGAAAGGTTTTATCTGGTGACGTATTAAAGGTAGATGCTTTTTTAAACCATCAAATTGACCCAGTACTTATGCAAGAAATCGGAAAAGAATTTGCTAAACGTTTTAAAGAAGAGAACATTACAAAGATCGTGACGATTGAATCTTCAGGCATTGCACCAGCTGTTATGGCTGCATTAGAGCTTGGTGTAAAAGTAATTTTTGCAAGAAAACGTAAATCGTTAACGTTACAAGATAATATGTACGTTGCAAACGTATATTCATTTACGAAACAAGAAACGAATGAAATTTCATTATCTCGAAATCATATTGATGAAAGTGATCGCGTTTTAATTATCGATGACTTTTTAGCAAACGGTCAGGCTGCTTTAGGGTTAATGAGTTTAGTAGAGCAAGCAGGAGCCAGTATTGCAGGAATTGGGATTGTTATTGAAAAAGCATTTCAAGATGGAGGAAAGAAGCTTCGTGAACAAGGAGTTCGTGTTGAATCACTAGCAGAAATTGCATCATTTGATAACGGCACAGTTACATTTGTACAGCAAGAAACTGCGGAGGTGAAATAAACGATGAAGCAGCATCCATTTAAAATTGCATCGCTTGGTATGCAGCATATGCTTGCAATGTATGCTGGAGCAATTATCGTTCCGCTTATTGTGGGCGGCGGACTTGGTTTAAATCAAAAAGAGTTAACATATTTAGTCTCAATTGATTTATTAATGTGCGGCGTTGCGACAATTTTACAAGCATTATCAAATCGCTTTTTTGGTATAGGACTTCCCGTTGTACTTGGTTGTACATTTACAGCGGTTGGACCGATGATTGCGATTGGAAAACAATACGGTGTGTCTTCAATTTATGGAGCAATTATTGCTGCTGGGTTATTTGTTGTTATTTTTGCGAAATTATTTGGAAAACTTGTAAAACTGTTTCCACCTGTTGTAACAGGATCTGTAGTTACAGTAATTGGAGTTACACTTGTTCCAGCTGCTATTAATGATATGGCTGGTGGAGTAGGAAGCAAAGATTTCGGAAGTCTTGAAAACTTAGCGTTAGCATTTGGAGTGTTATTATTTATCATCGTTATGTATCGTTTCTTTGATGGATTTATCCGTTCCATTTCTATTCTATTAGGTTTGTTGTTCGGTACTATCGTTGCAGCGTTTATGGGGAAAGTAAGTTTGCAAGCGGTTGGAGAGGCTGATTGGTTCCACGGTATTCAACCATTTTACTTTGGTACACCAACCTTTGAATTAACACCAATTATTACGATGATTCTTGTTGCTTGTGTAGGGATTGTAGAAGCAACGGGTGTATACTTTGCATTATCTGATATTTGCAATAAAAAAATCGGTGAAAAAGAATTAACAAAAGGCTATCGTGCAGAAGGATTAGCGATGGTGTTAGGTGGCATTTTCAACGCATTCCCATATACAACATACTCTCAAAACGTAGGACTTGTTCAATTAACTGGAGTAAGAAATCGCGTTATTATTTACACGTGTGGTGGTATGTTAATCGTTCTTGGTTTCATTCCTAAAATCGCAGCTATTACAACAATTATTCCGAAATCAGTACTGGGTGGTGCGATGTTAGCGATGTTCGGTATGGTTATGGCATATGGTATTAAAATGTTAAGTAGCGTTGATTTTGGTAAACAAGAAAACTTATTAATCGTTGCATGTTCTGTTGGAATTGGGCTTGGCGTAACAGTCGTTCCTACATTATTTTCACAACTTCCAGAAAGCATTCGTATTTTAACAGATAACGGAATTGTACTTGGAAGTGCGTCAGCAGTACTTTTAAATATCGTATTTAATATGGTGCCGCAGCGCAAAGTGAAAGTAGAAGAAGAGCCAGTATCTATGCAAAATGCAGTAAGAGAAGCGTAAAAAAGCAAGGTCTCGTTATGAGACCTTGCTTTTCTTTTTAAGTGGCATCATTTTCCCGTAAGTACCAAGACGCCAAATGTACTCAAGTGGCCCGTATTGGTAATGTGAAAGCCACCAGCGGCTAATAAAGATTTGTAACGTGTAGAAACTAATGCAGAATATTGGTCCAACCCATAATGGAGAAGGATAATCATTTTTAAATAATAGCCCGAATACAAGCAATATAACAATTGTATGCGAGATGTAATTTGTTAATGCCATTCGTCCAACGTATTGGAATGGACGTAATACTGTTTGCCATTTTTCTTTTTGTAATAAACGCATTAACGTGACAATGTAGAAGATGAACAATGTCTTTCCGCTAAACATTGTAAAGACCTGCATATAAATTGGTTCATAAAATGGTTTTGATAAGAAGTAACGGACCATGAAGAACCACATTGGTAATGTTAAAATGAACATAATAATTTGCCATTTTTTAAGCTTTGGATCTAACTCTTTCGCGCGGCGGAAAATATCCTTTTTGCCGGCGTATAAACCAAGTAAAAACAGCCCAACTGTTTCTGGGAGCATGAATACGTTGAGTCCAATTCCATCAGCATAAAATGCATGGAAACGATTTTGGATTTGTGACACCCAGTCTTCAAGTGGCATGATAGGTAAGGAGAATCCTAATTCTGCCTTTGGAACGAATGCAATCATAATACCTACGATTAGCATGAAAAACTGAAAAATACTCAATAAAACGATAGCCCATATTAAAATAGTACGAGGTTCTCTCTTATAAAATAAAAATAAGAAAAATCCAGCAATCGCATAAGTATGTAAAATGTCTCCGTCCCATAAAAGAACATAATGTAAGAAACCGAATAATAATAAAATAAGTAAGCGGCGAACAAATAAAATTTTCGGATGATCTGTTTTCGCTTCAGCACGACTCATAAAAATATAAAAACCTAATCCGAATAAAAACGAAAAAATTGTATAAAATTTCGTTTGAATAAACATATCGTAAAATAGGCGAATGTAGCTGTCTATCCCTTCGTAAATTCCTGAAAGATCACGTGAGTCAACCCCGGCGATAACAGGCCAATTCACAAGAAAAATACCTAGTACAGCTATTCCTCTAATAATATCAATGGAGTGTATCCTCTCGCCTTGTGTGAGATTTTGTGTCATTTTTTTCCTCCTTGTTAAGTAATTCCCTTTTATTATACAAAATGTAAGATGGAGGGGATAGGGGATATTTCCATTTTTTTAAACTGTTAAGTTATGTAGGATGAGATATAATAAGATTGCACAACAAGTTTTAACCTTCTTCAAAACAGGCGGTAAAGCTCCTTCTTATAAGGAGCTTTCTTTATGAAAAGTGTTGATAATGATTCTCTTTAATGATACACTGTATTCAAAAGTGATAATCATTATCAAAAAAAGGTTGGTGCGTAAGTATGGTATATGCATTAGTAGCAGGTACAGTCGCTGTATATGCAGTTATTGCGAAGTATGTTTTAAATGGAGTAGGAACAGCAAAATGAGTGATATGACATAAAATCCCTTTCATTTGTAAAAAGAATGAAAGGGATTTTTTATTTTTAATGAGAATATGCTGAAAATTTAGTATGATAGTAAAGTGAAACTGTAATCATTGGGTAGGTGTAACTCTCACTGGTTATGAGCTCGCAAATAGCGGGGAAAAGTATATACATCTTGGATAAAGGGGAACAAGGGGATGACAAACATAGTACAGACAAACGGTATGAAAAAACTTGTTTGTTTTTATGAAGAGTGGCAAAAACACGGCGATGCAGAGAATAGTTTAAAGTTGTTTGAGGTAATTCAAAAATATAAACAAGAACAGCTTATGATAGCGTTCTGCGGTCACTTCTCTGCAGGGAAATCAACGATGATGAATCATCTATATAAAGCGCAGTTGTTACCGACAAGTCCAATTCCGACAAGCGCTAACGTTGTCAAAATTGAAAAAGGAATGGATCGTGTTGTTGTAACGGTTAAATCTGGAGAGCAGTACGAATATGACGGTGCATATTCAGCAGAAGAATTAAAACAAATTTGTAAAGACGGCGATGAAGTAATTGGTGTTCATATTTATCGAAACGACGCGCCAATTCCTGAAGGGGTTATGTTAGTTGATACACCAGGGATCGATTCAACAGATGATGCCCATCAATTAGCGACAGAATCGACACTTCATCTGGCAGATGTCATTTTTTATATGATGGATTATAATCACGTCCAATCGGAAGTGAATTTACAATTTGTTAAAGAATTGAAACAACGTAATAAAACGGTTTATCTCGTTGTAAATCAAATAGATAAACATAAAGAAAATGAATTATCGTTTGAGAATTATAAAGATAGTGTAAAACAATCATTCTCTAACTGGGATATTGAAGTAGATGGTGTTTATTATACGTCATTACGAATGATGAACCATCCACATAATGAAATTAGAAGCTTAGAAGCGTTAATTACTTCTATTATGAAGGAAAAAGAGCAGTGTGTAAGGACTGGAATGGAGCGAGAAACAGAATATTTAATGGGGGAACATTTCTCGTTTATTGTTTCTGAAAATGAAAAAGCTCTTTTGAAATATGAGGAAGAGTTAGCATCACCACTTTCTATTTCAGAGGTAGTTGAAAAGAAGGAAGAGCTAACGGAAGCGAAAAATCGTGAGGCAAGTAAAGAATCTCATGTGAGAAACGAATTTATAAAAGGTTTACAAGCTATATTAGATAATGCTTATTTAATGCCATTTGAAATGAGAGAATTGGCAAATGCATATTTAGAAACGAAATTAACAAAATTTAAGGTCGGTTTGCTATTTTCGAAAGGAAAGACGGAGCAAGAAAAACAAAGACGTGTAGAGGCGTTTTATTCTGCCCTTCAAAAAACTGTTGAAACGCAACTTGATTTTCATGTGAAGGAATTTATTGTAGCCTTCTTAAAAGAAGAAGGATTGTTCACGGAGGAAATTGGGAAAGACATATATGGGTTAGAAATTGCTTTCGGACCAGAAATGTTGGCCGAAGTAATTAAACAAGGTGCAGGTTTCACAGGTGATTACTTACTTCTTTATACAGCGGATGTAGCGAATGAACTGAAGAAACGTTATTTTATAAAAGTACAGCAAATTTTTGATAAAAGTGCGGTCGTTTTGAAGCAAAAGGTGAGGGAAGCAGTTGCTCGTATTGAAGAAGAGATTGAAACATATACGATGTTGCAAACGGCGAAAGAAACACAATTACAATACAGTAACAATTTGGAGGCATATGAAGACTATTTACGAAATGTTTGGCACGATCATGTTGCTACGCCTGAAGGGTTGCAAATAGATGAGATATTGCAAAGGGAGACACAAATTGTTAGTGAGAAATTTACACTACAAGAACAGGAAATCGTAAACGATAACGTAGCGGTTCATGAGGAAGAGCTAAAAGGAACGGCAGCTTTAAATATTCAACGTATATTAGAGAAAGTGAAAAAAGCCGAAACGATATTAGAGCCATTACCAGCGTTGAAACATGTACAGCAAGAGGTAATAGAGAAAAGAAGACGTGTGGAAACAAAACAATTTACAGTAGCGTTATTCGGGGCATTTAGTGCTGGGAAATCATCATTTGCCAATGCCTTACTCGGTGACAAAGTACTTCCTGTATCACCAAACCCGACGACGGCAACGATTAATCAAATTTTGCCGGTTACAGAGGAAAAACCACATGGAACAGTAATTGTTCAGTTTAAATCAAAGCAAGCGTTATTAGAAGATATGAAAGCTGTTTATAAGCTGTTTCATTATGAGATTGCTACGTTAGATGAAGCGTTAGCACAAATTGATAAAGTTATGAAATATCCTTCACCAACTGGGAAGCAAAAAACAACATTTAGCTTTTTACGAGCGGTACAAAAAGGGTATGATGCAGTTTCTACTTATTTAGGAGAACAAGTACAAGTTACATTAGAAGAGTTCTCTGATTATGTAGCGAATGAAGAGAAATCATGCTTCGTTGAGTATATGGAACTTTATTATGATTGTGCTTTAACAAGGCAGGGAGTAGCGCTTGTAGACACACCTGGAGCGGATTCTATTAATGCTCGCCATACGGATGTTGCATTCCAGTATATTAAAAACGCAGATGCTATTTTATTTGTTACATATTATAACCATGTATTCTCTCGTGCTGACCGTGAATTTTTAATTCAACTTGGTCGTGTAAAGGATACTTTTGCCCTTGATAAAATGTTCTTCTTAATTAATGCGGCGGATTTAGCAGAGTCTGAAGAAGAACTTGAAATGGTAAAAGGTTATATCGCAGATCAGCTACTGCAATACGGTATTAGAAATCCGCGTTTATTTGCAATTTCAAGTTTATGTGCGCTTGAAGAGAAACAAGGAAAGAATGTTGAAAAAGAGAAGTATGGTATTTTACAAAACTCTGGGATTACTAAGTTTGAGGAATCATTTACGTCCTTTATGATGAGAGATTTAATGCTTGTTTCTGTGCATGCTCTATACGGTGCTTTGCAAGGGGCAGATCAGCTTTTAGTAAACATGATAAAGGGTGCAAAGCAGGGGAATGAAGAGAAAGAGAAGCAAACGAAAAAATATGAAGCAGAGCGTGATCAACTACTTCATATCATTTCATCATATAGTGTACTTGCTGAAGAACAGGCGATGCAAAATGAAGTGAAAGAGTTGCTTTATTACGTGCAACAGCGCCTATTCCTACGCTATAACGATGTGTTTACTGAATTTATTAATCCGGCTTCACTTCGAACGGATGGAAATGTGAAAACACAATTGCAACAGTGTGTTATGGAATTAGTAGCATTTATTCAGCATGATTTATTGCAAGAAATGCGTGCGACATCATTACGCCTTGAAAAATGGATAGACGAAGCGATGAAGCGTGCAAAGGACGAAATTGTAGTGAACTGTAAAGTGGAAAATGAATCAATTTCTATGAATGGAACAGTGGAGTATGAATATAAAGATATTACACATAAAGAACCGTTCCCTTCAGTTGAAATAAAAGATTTCAAAAAAGCACTGGCACATTTTAAAAATGAGAAAAGCTTTTTTGAAAAGAATGACAAAGCTTTTATGCAAGAAGACGCTAAATCTGTATTAGAACCGCTCGTATCAAACTATGTAGCTGATGAAAAAGATTTATTTGTTCATCATTATAAGCAAGAGTGGGATATGAAGTGGAACTTATTCCAAAAAGTGATGCAGCAAGATGTGATGAACTATTATGAAAGTATATTGTTTGCATTGGCTGAAACGATCGATGTATCTCTATATGAGCAAAGTAAAGAACAATTGCAAAAGCAGTTAGTAGAGATTGAAAAAGAAATTTATGTTATATAGTCGTTATGAGAAAAAGATTCGTTCAATTTTCTTTTGCAGTACAGTATCTAAAGATTTTACAAATCCAGCAAATTCATCGGTAGAAATCATATGAGTAAGAACGAGTCGTCTGCCATCTGGTGTTTCACCGCATAAGACGAATGAAGAAAATTCATATGTTTTGTTTTCAACTACTAATTTTGGATAGGAATACGTGTCGCTTTTCTTCTTCTTTCCATCAATAGAGATGACGTTGCATTTTTTCTCATTGTTGTCCATGGTGAATCCCTCCTTTCTATTACTTATGGTAGACAAGGAGGGTTTAGAACAATAGAGAAGGGGGAATTTTTTATGTCTGTTGTAATAGAACGTATTCCAAAAGAGGCTATACCGAAGTCTTTATTGCTACTTGCTGATCCAAGTGAACGGCAAATAGCTACATATGTACAAAGAGGATTAACATATGTAGCTAAGCAGGGGGGGAGCGTTATCGGTGTATATGTTCTTTTGGAAACAAGGCCAAAGACGATGGAAATCATGAATATTGCGGTTGCAGAGCATTTACAAGGAAAAGGGATTGGGAAGAAGCTATTAAGGCATGCTGTAGAAACTGCTAAAGGATATGGTATGTCAAAACTTGAAGTTGGTACAGGCAATTCTAGTGTTTCACAACTTGCTTTATATCAAAAATGTGGATTTCGTATTTTTTCTATTGATTTTGATTACTTTTCGAAGCATTATGAAGAAGAGATTATTGAAAATGGGATTGTATGTCGTGATATGATCCGGCTTGCAATGGAATTGAATAAAAACGTATAACTATTTAGGGGGAAGAGAAGATGGAAGTACATAAAGCAATTACAGCACATTCTCGTAAACAAAATGAAAGTGTAAAAGCATGTTTACAATTAGATGCACAGCGTGAAGCAGCTATTGAAGCTGCTGTATCTCTTGCGTCAAATGGGAAAGAATTTTCGGTTGATGTCATTAATGTTGTAACGAAGCAAATTAATGATCTTGCAAAAAATGGTGTTACACTAGAGCGTAAATATGTTACAGAAGAAATGGTTATGGAGTATGTAAGTCGTTTGAAAGAGAAAGAAGGTCGTTAAAGATGATAGTTACAGTCGAATGGTTACGTGAGCATATAGAAGATGAGAATGTCCGTATAATCGATTGTCGTTTTGATTTAGCGAATCCTAATTGGGGTAGAGAAAAGTATGAAGAAGGACATATTCCTCATGCGTTATATTTTGATTTGAATTTAGATTTATCAAGTCCTATAGCAGAACATGGTGGCCGCCATCCTTTACCAAATATTGAGGAGTTTGCAGACAAGCTTTCGGAGGCTGGTATTGATGAACATACGACAGTAATTGCGTATGATAGTCAAGCCGGTGCAAATGCTGCTCGTTTATGGTGGTTATGTAACTATGTAGGACATGAGAAAGTATATATATTAGATGGTGGTTTCCCGGCTTGGAAAGAGAATGGACTACCGACAACAACGGAAATTCCTGTTGTTATACGAAGAACATTCAAAACAAACATACAAGATCATATGCTTGTATCGATGGAAACAGTAAGAGAGAATATCCAGGCAGGTGCAGATGTTACATTAATTGATTCAAGAGAGCCAAAACGTTATGCTGGTGTAGAGGAACTTGTCGATCATAAAGCAGGTCATATTCCGACAGCAGCAAACTATTTTTGGAAGGATGGAATGTTACAATCAGGACAATTTAAGAATGAAGCTGAGCAACAAGAACGATTCCAAAATCTGTCGAAAGATAAGGAAACCATTGTATATTGTGGTTCTGGTGTTACGGCATGTCCAAATATCATTGCGTTAAAATTGGCTGGATTCCAAAATGTTAAATTGTATGTAGGTAGCTGGAGTGATTGGATTTCTTATCCAGAAAATCAAATTGCAAAAGAAGAAGATTAATCACTTGCATGCAAAAATAATTTGTATTAAAATAAGGTCACAAGCAAGAGATTGCTCGAAAAACTTTGTATTTTACACATTAGAAACAATGTGATAATATAACGACAAGTAAATAATACATCCTGCGGTGTGCGTAACTTATTTATGTCTAAAACCGATGTTAGTTATACGGAAGCTCAATATTTAGCGACCATCATCAAGCCTTCCTTGTGGAGGAAGATGTACGGTAACTGTGAGGGCATCCACCTGCGAGTAGCGGGTTTTTGGACATTTACGAGGAGCGGCACGTGCGGGGGTCTTATTTCAACTAACCTTATATCTAATTCCTACGGTGTACGTAGCTTATGCATGTCTTAAACCAATAAGTTTAATATGGAAGTTCAATATTTAAATGTAGCTAACATGCCATCTTTTTAAGAAGGAAGTTACAAACATTTGTGAGAGCATCCACCTGTGAGAGCAGGTTTATGGACATCTAGAGAGAACGGCATATGTGGGGCTATATAAAAACCTTACGTTTTATACGTAAGGTTTTTTTGTTGTATAGATATATCAATATTATCTTGATTCACCTGTGAAGTTTCCGTAATAAATGTAGCACTTTCTGTCTTCATCAATCTCTCTAGAATCCAAGGAGAATTCCATAGACATGCCGTCTCGTTGAATATATATAATATCTGAATGAAGAGATGGTAAAATTTCTTCATAGTTCCATACATCTTGACTATCTACTATGTTTGAACTCGTTTCACTTAGTTCTCTAATTTCAAATCCGATGTGGGAGTATGTAGGGTCTGAAGGGTCATTGGCGAAAACTTCTTTTTGAATATAAATAACTGCTGTTCCGTCTGGATCAACCGAAGTTGCAGTAACAACATAAGTATTTTTCTCTTTAATAAAATATTCACAAGTCATGCGTGCGATAATTTCAGAATTAGAAATATTGGCGTAGTTCCATAAAGCAGGATACCCTTTCGTTTCATCATTAAGTCGATATTCTAAGCGCATTTTATCCCTCTTCTTCCTTTTTCTTCTACTTTATCATGCTATCCTATATAATAGGAATAGAAATTAAAAAGGGGAGTGCGAAAGTGACAAAAACGAAATGGCTAGTAGGTGGTGTCGTAACGTCTTTAATGACTGGCACTTTATTTGGTTGCGCACAAGATCTTCCCCCAAAACCGAATGATAATAGTTGTTCTGATTGGGATTGGGATGATGAACTTGGGGTATGGCAGTGTGATGATAGTAGTTCAGGTTATCGTGGGCATTATTTCTATGGTGGGCGATACTATCAAAATAAATCCTCTTTTAAAAATTCATCGGCGTTTAAATCGTATCAATCGTCTGCTGAATTTAAAGGTGGAATTGGGAGCGGTTCAAAGGGAGGATTTGGGGGCTAAAATATGTCGCAATACATAAGGGATCGAAAAGAGTTTTATTTGAAATATCCAAATTTTTGGTCGGATTTATATGAATGTGAGTATAGTTTGTTTCATGTTTTTTCTATAACAAATCAGACTTTGGAACAATTACGATTGGCGACTGAACGAATGGGAAAAATATTTTTTAAGACTGCTAGACTTTTGCGTAATTTAAGTGACGAACAGCTTCTTGAGCTTGGTTTTCCTCCTGTGAGCTTATCTTTCATTAGAATGAAAGGGCTTTATCCTGAATCTGTAATTTCGCGATTTGATTTTGCTGTAACAGAGGATAACCAAATCAAAATGCTTGAGTTTAATAGTGATACACCAACTTTTATTGTGGAATGTTTTCAAATGAATGGGAAAGTATGTGAAAATCTAGGTTATGATGATCCAAACTCGGATCAAGAACGATTACTATCTTCTGGTGTTACGAAAGCTGTAATGGAAGCGACAAAGGGATTAGACAATCCAAATGTTGTTTTTACAGCACATCATGAACATATTGAGGATTGGAATACGACTATGTATTTGAGTCAGTTATGCCATGTTGAAAATAAAGTAGTGCCAATGTCAGAACTTAGAATTACAAAAGATGCTCTAATCGATAAAGATGGGGCGAAGATTGACGTTTTATATCGCCAAACATATCCGATAGAAGATTTAATTGAGGATCAAGATTCTGAAACAGGAGATTTGGTAGGTGTGGAACTGCTGCAACTTGTAAAAGCCGGAAAGCTTTTTATAATAAATCCTTTGTCAGCATTTTTACTTCAGCCAAAATCAATTCAGTGTCTTATTTGGGGGTTAGCAGAAGAAGAGGCCTTTTATACAAACGAGGAACAACAGTGGATTAAAGAATATATGTTACCTACATATTTAGAACCAGATTTATTTTTAGGAAAAGGTTCTTTCGTTCAAAAACCTTCATTTGGTAGAGAAGGAGATACAATTACGATTCGCGATAAGGATGAAAATATTATGCTTCAAAATGCACATCAAACATATAAAACGTCACTGCCAATATTTCAAAAGTATACAGAACTTCCAGTCGTATTCTTGGAAACAGAAAAAGGGATGGAGAAACTGTCGTATGTGTTTGGTTCTTTTTTAATTGCTGGAAAAGCGAGTAGTATCGGTATTCGCGCGGGAGAAAAGATTACAGGAAATGAATCGTACTATTTACCGGTAGGTATAAAAAGGAGGAGGAAAAATGATTAATTTTTTATTATATTTAGCAGTAACACTCGGACTTTTATGTATTGGTCTGTTCTTGATGGAAGTGACAACGAAAGTTAAGGAATTTAAGTTAATGGCTCAAGGGAATAAGGCGGTAAGCTATGTGCTTGGAGGACGATTACTTGGGTTAGCTATTGTTTTATATTCGACAGCAGCTAATTCAATTTCACTTCTTGATATGATTTCGTGGGGGGCAGTTGGGATTTTGGCTCAAATTATTGTCTTTTATTTAGCTGAGTGGCTTACACCACGCTTTAATATAAACAAAAGTCTCGAAGAAGATAATCAAGCAGTCGGTCTTTTTCTTATGTTTTTATCGCTTTCAATTGGGATTGTAATTGCTGGTTGTATAACTTATTAAAAACTTTACGTTTAAACGTAAAGTTTTTTATTTTATCCCGCTATTTACAGGACAGCCCGATTGGTGAGGGCTAATAAACAGTGGGGATAAACACCCCCCCACTGATTAAAGTTTCACTTTATATATGTTAGTTTGCCATACCTTTTGAAAAAATTGTAGGCTACGGTTGACATCTATTTTAAATAAGAGTAACATTTTCAATGTAATGAAAATAAGTCTCTGTTAGGTGAGGCTCCTGTATAGAGAAATGCTACTGCCCAAAAATGTCGAGAGACGCCAATGGGTCAACAGGAATGATCGAATTAAGGTTTTTCTTAACGTAGCTGGTAATGTACCTATGCTATACAGTGCTAAAACTCGGTGAGGGAGAGGTCCGTAGATTTCTAATCATATTAGAAATCGTTTATTTGTGTATGTAATGGCCGCTACTCTCTTAAGGGTAGGGGTCTTTTTTGTTACCAAGCTATGAGTAATTTCATAGTATAAACTATAAAATTAAACGAGGAGGTGAGGAGCATGTCAAATTCTGACTCGGTTCCGTTACCCATATACTTCAAATCAAAAATATATGATGTAGGCAGGAAACGATTTGTTCCTCCCTCTATATTTATCACGATGTAGCGTTTATAAAGCGCGAGACACTTTCACAGTAAAGTGGATAAATTGAGAAACAAAGCGTTTCTTCCTATGTTGTAAAGGAGGAGACGATAATATGTTATATGCAAACAAAACTGTGGGTAACACGTCATATAAACTAAGTAAAAAATCAATAAAAGAACAAACAATGCTCCAAAAAAATAAAGATTTATTAATTGAAATTGCAACAAGAGATGTCAAATCTGTATTTGCATATTTTAAAACAACAAGAGACGGACTATCAATGAAAGAGGCACAAAAACGTATTCAAGTATATGGCCGAAATGAACTAACTTCCAAAAGAGCACTTCTTACAGAAGTCATGATGAAGCTTGGTGGCATGATTCCAGGTTTTTCAAAACAACGTGTGTGTGATGAATTACAACGTGAAACGATTACTGTATCTAGAGTAGAATGTTCTAGTAGTACAGGGCTAAATAGTGAACTGAAAATGATGGAGATACCAGTGCGAGAACTTGTACCTGGAGATATGATTTTTCTTTCGGCTGGAGATGCTGTGCCAGCTGATGTACGTATTATTTATGCAGATGACTTATTAGTGAATGAGTCTGTGTTAACGGGAAACGAAGCGAATATAGAGAAGTTTGAGAGCTGCTATCACCTTGAACGTAAACGATTTATTCCATTAAAACGGATGAAAGATTATAATCCACTTGAGCTTGAAAATGTATGTTTTAAAGGTTCGTATATCGTTAGTGGAAATGCAAAAGCTGTCGTTGTTTCTACTGGGAAAAATACGTATTCAGGCATATTGCATACTTGTTGTAGTAGAACGTCTTAATGTGTTAATGATGCTAAATATACAAAAACAATGTATAATAGACAAAGTTGAGCAAAAACGTAGAATGGTAATCTATTTATATAACCTTACGTGATAACGTAAGGTTATTATTTTTTTAATAGGAGAGGAATTATGAAAAAAGTATTATTAGTTGATGGTATGGCACTATTATTTCGTGCTTTTTACGCAACAAGTGTCTACGGACAATTTATGAAAAGACAAGATGGAACCCCTACGAACGGGATTCATGGTTATATGAAACACTTATTAACAGCTACGCAAGCGATCGAACCAACACATATCGTTACATGCTGGGATATGGGAAGTACGACATTTAGAACAGAATCGTTCTCGAATTATAAAGCAAATCGTGCAGCGCCACCAGAAGAATTAATTCCTCAATTCGATTTAGTGCAAGAAATGACTGCGAAATTATCCATTCCAGTTATCGGTATGAAAGGCTACGAAGCGGATGATTGTATCGGTACGCTTGCAAAACAATACTGCAATGAAGCTGAAGTTTATATTTTAACAGGTGATACAGATTTACTTCAACTTGTTGATAAGAACGTTACAGTTATGCTTCTGCGTAAAGGAATTGGAAATTACGAATATTACACACCGGAGAAAATCATGGAAGAAAAAGGTGTAGAGCCGTGGCAAATCGTCCATGCAAAAGCTTTCATGGGAGATACAAGTGATAATTATCCAGGTGTAAAAGGTATCGGTGAAAAAACAGCGTATAAGCTTATTCAAGAGCACGGAACAGTATCCGCTGTACTAGAAAATGTAGAATCATTAACAAAAGCGCAGCGTACGAAGATTGAAAGTGATTTAGAGAACTTAAATATTTCGTTACAATTAGCCCAAATTCACTGTGAAGTTCCAATTTCATGTTCACTAGAAGAAGGATTACACACAATGGATGCAGAAAAAATTAGATTTGTTTGTGAAGAAATGAATTGGGGAAGACCTGAAATATTAATAAATATGCTATAAATAGCTTGGAAAGAAGGATGTTGCATAAGTCGAACTTTGACTTGGTAACACCTTCTTTTTGTTTTTGTAAACAGTATTATAGTAAATAAAATTATGTCGAACTCAATTTTAAATATATAAATGTTTCGACAAAATATAATGAAGTAAATTAATTGCAATATAGTTTTAGATAGTCTCTTTTTGCGTGTTCACAAAGTTGTCAGAAAATAAATAGAATTTTCATATGAAGTTCAAATAGAATTCACAACAATCAATTATTATAAGAACACACAGATAATTCTTTATCTTTTATATAAACCATCCCCCAAGGAGGACAATGAAAATGAGAAAAAAAGTGAGAAAATCTTTTAAACAATTATTAATTGAAAATAAACAATCACTATTAAATAATAAAGAAAATATGAAAGAAATTGAAGAGAGAATTGAGAAACGACATGTAGCATATAGTGGTGCCAGTAATTAAATAAAATAAAAAAGATAGCCTATGTAGGCTATCTTTTTTATTTTATATTGAAAAAACGCTATTCAGCTCTTTAATTTTGTAAATATGCAAGATATTTTTATAGTGTTTTTCTATCAATATTACTCATTTTTCGAGGTTGAAATTGGTATATACCAATTTTTAGGATTCGCTATTCATAATATTACAAAAAATGTTACAATACACTCAAATTTATACTATAAAATCATTTTAATATGAAAAATTGGAATGAAAAGAAAGGAGAGGAATATGAATAAAGATGTCGCTTTGAAATGATTATTATCATTTCATTAGGAGTTGATGTAAAAAGATGAAGAGATACGAGGAATTGGATTCTATAAGAGGGATTTCTTCATTAATAGTAATGATCGGTCATCATTTAATGATTTTTTTAGCATTTCAAAATTACAGTTATGGAGATAATAAACCATTTGTTGTGTACCTATTAAAAGAAACGCCTGCTCGTCTTATTTTTAGTAGTGGTAACGAATCTGTTATTATCTTTTTTGTTTTGAGCGGATTTGTTTTGTACGAATCTATTCAAAAAAACTATAGTAGTTATGGGGCATACCTTTTAAAACGTATATGCAGAATATATATTCCCTATATTGTAGCACTAATTATAGCTATTATATGCCAGGCTACAATTAGTGAATATGGTATTTCTTATTTAAGTGAATGGTTTAATCGCTCATGGACGATTGAAAGCTCTTCAAGCTTAATAGCGCAACATATTTTATTGGTTGGGAAATACAATACAGATGCATATAACGGTGTGATTTGGTCACTTGTCCATGAAATGCGAATATCAATAATTTTTCCGTTAATTTTGATGATTTGTTTACGAAAAACGTTGAGGTGTTCATTACTATTATTGTTTAGTTTAAGTATATGTTCTGTTGTAATATTATTTTTGTTTCGTTCGGGCTTAACATTGACAAGCTATGCATTAACAGTGCATTACACGGTGCTGTTTTTACTAGGAGCACTAGTTGCGAAGTATAAAAACAATTTAATAGTTTTTTATAGTAATTGTACTAAAAACACGAAAATTGCATGGTTTTTATTTGCGATTTTACTTTTTATGTATGAAGGACTTATTGGAGAAATTAAAGTGCTCAATAATTTTATATTTCGAGACTACGTAGTGGCGATAAGTGCAAGTCTATTTGTCATATTAAGTTTGTCAATATCAACTTTGTCGTCCTTGCTACGTAATAAATACTTGTTATATTTGGGGAAGATTTCTTACAGTCTTTATTTATACCATATTATATCGTTGTTCTCCCTTATATACATGCTCCATGAAATATTACCATTGCCTATTATTTTAATTTTTTCACTTGTTTTTTCGTTTATACTTGCAATACTTTCGTATGTATATGTAGAAAAGTTTGCATTCAGAGTCGGAAACTATGTAACAAAACAAGTGGACAGAAAGAAGAGAGAGTTATCTGTAAAGAGTGACTTGCAGGATGTTATTCAGAAAAGGGCGGTGAAATAATTGAAGCAAGAAATGAGTATAAAAGATTTTCAACAATTATTGAAAAGAAGATTCGTAACGATTATTTTAACGATGTGTTGTTTAACCGCTTCTTTAGTTCTTATCTCAATGTATGTTCTAAAGCCGTCATATCAATATTCAACGCAAATTCTTGTTGGGAATTTAGATGAGTTTAATAAGGAAAATTCAACAAATAAAACACAAGAAAATAAGCAACTAGTAACATCGTATGTTGATATTTTAAAAAGCCCATTAATTATTTCAACAGTCAAAAAAACTTTGAAATTAGAGCAATCAAGTCATGAATTAGCACAAAAAATCTCGGTTGTGAATACGGATAACTCACAAATTGTAACTGTTACAGTAAAAAATTCCAATCCGAAAGTCGTGAAAGACATTGTAAAGACATTGGCAGAGCAATCACAACAAAGTTTTCAACAGTACACAAATGTACAAGGTGTGAAAGTGTTGACGGATCCTGAGTTACAGGAACAGGCTGAAAAATTGTTTCCAAAATTTCAACTAATCATTCCTATTTCTTTAATTGTTAGTTTTTTTGTTGGGGTAGGTTTAGCTGTATTTCGAGATTATTTTGATGAACGTATATACACGGAACAAGATTTAGAGAAAATAACAACAGTCTCTGTTATTGGTCACATAAATATGAAACCGAATAGAAAAAAGAAACCTACAGAGGTTGATAAACAATCATCTATATATCGAGGTGAACATGTTGATGTTTAGGACAAAGAAACAGCTGCCATTCGATCTGCATGATGATCTGATGAAAGAACAGTTTTATACGGTGTATCACGAGCTAAAAAAATCTGGAAAACAACTGTTCACAGTTAGTTCAACGAAGGACAGAGGGGTTGTTGCCTCGCTTATAGTAAATATGGGTCTAGTGTTTGCGGAAATGAAGAAAAAGGTGTTACTTATTGATGTGAATTTTTCTGATCCTAAATTACATGTATTATTACAAAGTGATCACATGATAACAGTAAACGATATAATAAGCTCTTCCCCCTGCAATTATGAATCTTTTTCTAGTAATTTGTCTAAATACTTATATTGTATTCCTGCAAAAAAAACAGTACACACAGGGACCCCCTTAGTTGCTATGGATGAATTTGATAATGCGATTGCTAAGTGGAAAGAAGATTTTGATTACATTTTCTTTTATTCTTCTGAAGTATTTGATCTTCCTGCTACGCACATTATTGCAGGGAAATGCGATGGAGTGGTCTTAGCAGTTAAAAAGCGAAAAGATTCACTACGTACAGTGCAAAAAGTAATAGCGGATATAAAGAGGAAAGAATGTGAATTAATAGGTATAATTTTATATTCTTGAATGTGGGGGTAACGATCCATGATTCGTGAAACAAATCAAGCCAAGTTGTATACGATTCCGGCTCAAGAAAAGCCTAGTATATTGAATCGAAGTGTAAAACGCTTGTTTGATATTATATTTTCAATCATATTGTTACTATTAACAATACCAATTATGTTGTTCTTTTGTATTATGATTACTTTAGAAACATCAGGTGCTCCATTTTACTTTCAAGAACGTTTAGGTATAAACGGGAAGAAGTTTAATGTATTTAAATTAAGGTCGATGGTAAAGGATGCTGAAATGAACGGACCACAATGGGCAAAAGAACATGATCAAAGAATTACAAAAGTTGGATTGTTTATAAGAAAAACGAGAATTGATGAATTACCGCAACTTTTAAATATTTTAAGAGGAGATATGTCTTTTGTAGGCCCTAGACCAGAGAGAGAGTTTTTTTATAATGAGTTTGATGCGTATATTCCAGAGTTTAAGGAACGTTTAATAGTAAAACCAGGATTAACAGGATGGGCACAAATAAATGGAGGGTATAATCTTGATCCAAAGGAAAAGTTGAGGCTGGATATGGAGTATATTGAAATGAAAACATTTCGGATGGACATCCGTATTTTATGTAAAACCGTTTTAATTGTATTGAATGGTAATGGTGCAAGATAAATATATATGTAAACAAACAACATATGTAAGTAGGTTACTTGCAAAGGAGAACTGGTATGGGTAGATCTATTCTAAACAATATTATCCATCTATTTTATAGTACGATTTTAGCTAACCTTCTTCAGGCCGTCAGTTTAATTGTTTTAGCAAACTTTTTTAACACACAACATTATGGGATGTTTAGTGTTGCCATAGCAGTGACGTTTGTTATGTTATTTTTTACAGACTTAGGACTTAGTAATACGTTTCTTCGAGAAGGGGCAAAGGATGGAGCAGATTTAGAGCAGATTTTATCATCGTATATAAAAATAAGGATGATTCTACTTATTTTTATTTCTATCATCGGTTATATTGCTATTCATTATATGTATGCGGATAAAAATTTAATTTATATGATGATAAACGTAATGTTTTTCATGTTAATAGGATTAACTTGGCAAAACATAGGGGTTGCCTATTTTCAACTGACGGAACGAATGAAGTATATAGCGCTCATAAAAGTTGTATCAGCATCAGTTGTCATTATAATTACATGTTTTTGTATTTTCGGAGAGTTACCGGTGTATGTAACAGCTCGCTTATATGCTTTTGGGTATATGATCGGTGGTGTATTCAGTATATATATCATGAGAAGAAAGACGAAAATGAATATGAAAGTCGTAATTCATAAAGCGTTATTTTGGCAATTAACTCCCTTTATTATTAGCGGTTTTTTAATAATGAGTACGCCACAATTAGCGCCTATCTTGCTTAACTATACATTGCCATTAAGTATGGTAGGTGTTTTTGCAGTGGCGTACCGGATGCCGGCAGCTTTATATCAAGTACCAGGGGTAATTGCAGGTGCATTTTTTCCAGTGCTCTTTAAGCATTATAACCAGAATAATTTAGAAGCGCATACGAAATTAAATTTGCTTCAAATTAAATCAATGGCGATTGTAGGAATATGTATGACGATTGGTTTATATCATTTAGCACCATACTTTATTTCTATATTTTTTCATGAAGAATGGAGCAATGCAGTAGAACCACTCCAAATATTATCATTTCTTATTGTGCTACAAAGTTTAAATATTGCCATTGCTGACGGTTTAACGACGAGTGGATGCCAAAATAAGAGAACTGTTGTGCAGTGTGTAGCATTGGTGATAGGTGGGGTTATGCTTTATAGCTTTAGTAGTCTTGGTGGAGTGATAGGAGCGGCATACGCTATGGTTTTATTTGAAATTGTCGCTTTAGTGGGATATATAGCGGTAAGTGTAGTGAAGAAAAAAATTGTATTCCAAATTGTAATGCCGTATACAATTTATTTTGGTGTAACCTTTATTGGAGTGCAATATATATTGCATACATATCATTTAATTGCGCTTGTTCTTAATATACTAATTGTAGTAGCTGCCATATTCCTATATGATTATGAGCTAAAAAAACTTCTTCTTTCTTTTATAAGAAAAATACGCAAAAAGGATTATATTACGAAACAGGGGATATAGCCTATGGAAAATAGTATGAAAGTATCGATGGGATGGATTATTCTTCTAATATTATTTGTTATGTTAAGTAAATACAATTTATATATTGGATTTTCATTGAAAATATATATGATTTTTTTAGTCATATATTTTTGTTTAACAATTAAAAACTTTCATATTCAAAAGTTATATTTTCATGAAGTTATATTTTTACTGTTTTATTTCATTTATTGTTTAAGTGGAATTCTTTCTATGTATTTAAATGCTAGTATTCGTATGATTTTTGGCGTGCTACTCGTTTTAGGATGCTATTTTATAATGAGGAATTTATTGGGGAATACTGAAATAGTGGTACTTGAATCATCTATTGCTTATGTAGGAGTAGTATTTAATATTGTAAGTCTAATACTCTATATAATCGGTTTACAATACTTTAGTTTATACGGTGGAGAAGAGAGAGAAATTTTTGCTGGTTTATTAGTTGATAGAGGATATCCACGGTTAATTGGATTGCTAGATGATCCTAACATTTTTATTTTCTATAATACAATATTTTTTATGTACTATATAACTAATTTACAAAATATCACTAACATCCTAGGGTTAATTTTATGTGTTACGACGAGTCTATTAACCTTTTCAAGGGGTGGTATATTAGCGCTTGTGCTTGTCGTTTTTGTATATATATGTATGTCTAGTTTCGCTAAAAAAATAAAAATAATTATGAGTTTAGTATTGTTTAGTGTAGTTATTTTTAGTTTATCGAATAGTGTAATGGGGGGGCAATTAGATGACATATTAAATAAACGAATCTCTGATTTTTTCCATGATAATGGAAGTGGTAGATTTACATTATGGGAAGCTGCTTTTAAATATTATTTATCCAATCCATATATCGGAATCGGTGCTTTTAACTTTTCGAATTATTATGAGTATCAATTTAATGAAAAATTGTATGTACACAATACATTTTTAGAAATTTTGTCTGAATCGGGTACAATTGGTTTTCTTCTATATAGCGCGTTTTTATTCATATTAATATTCAAGCTAGCGCAGCATACTTTGTTTCGTGAAAAACCATACCTTCTATTGACTATGATTGCATTTTTATTTCAGATGATGTCATTGTCACTCATTATTAACGAAGCGTTCTTTTTATTTTTAGCAGTTGTTGTGAAGTATATTTCAATATATGAAGGAAGGGGAAAGATAGATGGTAAAATGTCTATCAGCACATAACGAGCCGCCTTATGTTTCTGTAATAACACCTTCTTATAATAGTATACGATTTATAGGTGAGACAATTTTATCTGTACAGAATCAATCGTATGAAAACTGGGAAATGATTATCGTTGATGACGGTTCAACCGACCAATCTGCGGAAAAAATTAAAGAGATAATAGAAGGAGACTCACGAATTAGATTATTATCATTAAAAGAAAATGTTGGTGCTGCTAAAGCTCGGAATTTAGCGATCCAAGAGGCAAGAGGAAGGTATATTGCCTTTTTAGATAGTGATGATATATGGTTGCCGCATAAATTGAAGACACAATTGTTATTTATGGAAGAAATGAATATTGCTTTTTCATATGCGTCGTATAGTTTAATTGATGAAAATGGTAATGAACTAAATCGCGAAGTGAGTGTACCAAAATCTGTTGACTATCATTATTTAGTAGGAAATACAATTATCGGGTGTTTAACAGTGATGATTGATCGTGAAAAAATTCCGTATGTAGAAATGCCTAGTATACAGCCGGAAGATACAGCGTTATGGCTGAACTTATTACATAAAGGGTATGAAGCAAAAGGGATACAGCAAGTGTTAGCAAAATATAGAATTGTTACAAATTCTGTTTCTAGAAATAAAATTAGAGCAGCTTTCCGGTATTGGAAATTGTTAAGGGAACAAGAAAGACTGAATTCGGTACAAATTTTTTACTATTTCAGCAAGTATGCTTATCATGCTTATAAAAAAAATAAAATCAATGTAGTTGGGAAGACGCAATTATGAATATACTGTTGATGACAGATAAATTGATAACTGGCGGAGCCGAGAGCTATTTCTGTAAATTGGAAAGTAATTTGCGTTATGAGGATTTTAAGATTTATACAGCTGCAGGTGATGGAGAACTATATGAATCTCTTACTAGAAAAGAAAATTTCATCTTACTTAGTCGATGGAATCATTTGAGGAATATTTATTATTTACGAAACGAAATTTGTAAACGAAAGATAGAACTTATTCATGCAAATAGTTTGCGAATGGTATTATATGCTTTGCTACTTCAAAAGTTTATTAAAAAAAAGATGAAAATTGTTTATACGAAACATAATGTAACGATATTAGAAAAGAAAATGCCAACGCTTTTTCGTTATTTCATGAATAAATATGTAAACAATATTATTACAGTAAGTGAGTTTGAAAAGAATAATTTAATTTCAATTCATGTAGCAGAAGAAAAAATAAATACAATTTATAACGGTGTCGATATTGAAAAGTTTTTATTCCAGCAGAAAAAGAAAGAATCTACATATAAAATAGGGATATTAGCTAGATTATCCAAAGAGAAAAACCATCTACTATTTGTCAAAATTGCAAATGTGTTGAAAAAGAGAAATGATTTTATGTTTTATATTGCTGGTGATGGACCAGAGAAAGAACCGATTATGAAAGAAATAGAAAAATATGGATTGCAACAGAGTGTAAAGATGCTAGGAAATATTTCTGAGCCGCATGAGTTTATAGGGAATATGGATGCCTTACTTTTATTATCTTTTCGTGAAGTGTTTCCAATGGTAGTAATTGAAGCAATGGCTACAGGGACACCAATAGTTTCAATAGATGTTGGTGGAATACATGAAGCAGTAATAGATGGAGAATCAGGTGTTTTGATATCTGAATATTGCGAATATGAATTCGCGAGTGCGCTTGAGGAACTACAAGGGAATGAAGAAAAGGTAATTGCTATTAGACTAAAAGCACGAGAGAAAGCAATGATGTATTTCTCGTTAACTAAAATGATAGAGGAAACGAAAAATATATATGAATTAAACAAATGACCGGGTAGGTCGTTTGTTTTTTTTATTATAGAAACTTTTAAGAGACAACTCACATATTATATGAAAAAGGTAATATGAGGAGTGAATTTATTTTGTCACAATATATTTCTTCCCAAGAAGATTGTGTGCCAGAAAGTAGCGTTCACATTAATTGTTTTGGCGCAGTTCCAAACTCGGGAAATGATAGCTCATTAGCAATTCAGCAAGCTATTGATTATTGTGTAGCGAATCGAATTTCGACGGTTAGAATTACCGGGGTAAATACGTACAAAATTGTAAAGCCGATTGTTATTAAATCAAACGTAAGATTAGAGTTAGATCCTACCGTAACGCTGCAAATTGATGGAGATTTTAATGCATTTGAGCTACAAAGTAACGCTTCGATAGTTGGTGGTACTCTTCAAGTTATAAATCCATTGTTTCAATCTGTTGTTATTTATGTTTCTGGTTCACAACAAATCGAAGTACCTAATCAATCTGTTATATCAAATATAAATATAGTAAATGCAACCCCATCGTATAAAGGAAAAGCTATACATTTTTATTGTCAAAAGGCATGGGATTTTATTAGTTTCTTTCAAGTTAAATTTATTCAAATTAAAAACTTTCAAACTGCAATACATTTGAAGACAGAATATATAAATGATATCAATACACCTTGTTGGATTAACGCCAATGTATTTCAATCTATATTTATTGATGGATGTGTGTATGGGATTGAAGTAGATGGAAATAGTGATTTACCAAATGAAAGTTCAGGAAATACGTTTCATGATATTCAAGTACAATGTAGACAACAAACGAAAAAAGTAATTCGTTGCTCAGGTGCGTATAATACATTTGATTGTATGATCTGGGATACGTACCGGATGAGTAGTGAACAAATTGTCATTGAATTTTCTTCTAATTCTCATCGTAACTACCTTTTTTCAAATCTGCTTTCGACAACTATTGTAGATAAAGGGCAATATAATGTTTGTAAGTCTACCTATGAAGAATCTCTTCGAATTCAGTTACCGATTACGTTAAATAAACCTCACTTAATAGGCAATCAAGATGATATATTAGTAAATGCTCAGCAAAAGTATATTGTTAAGCAAGTAAGTGGGAAAGTACCGTACGGTGGAAATCTAGCAAATTGCTTTAATTTAATAGATGAACAAAGTGTAAACTATATTGACGTTCCAGATAGTAATCCAGTTGTTATTGAACTGGATTTTACGAAAAAACCAATACAAATGTTAAATTGTTTCGGAATGTATTTTGGATGGGGAGAGAGTCCAAAAAAAATTAAAATTGAATATGCATTAAGCGCAACTGGAAATTGGGTTATCGCATCGGATGTTCCATTAAATGTAGGCGATACAATTATATCGAATATGAAGGCGAATCAACTATATAAAGTAAGAATTACATTAAGTGGTTATTCTCAAGATCATAAGCGTTTTCGAATTAATCGTATCTTTGCAAGATCTTCTCTGGAAAACGGGAATGCTTGGTTAGCGACAACTGGTGGCAGAATGTTTGGAGATATTGAAATAGAGGCAAGTAAAGGTATAATCATGAAGACTGCTAGTGGAGCGAAATGGAAAGTTACTATTAATGAAGCTGGTCAACTTATTACGACTAAAATAACTTGAGAGGGTGTTTAAGTGTATATTCTTAGACAAGTTACAACGTAGTGGGATATAGGTAATGAAAAAGAGATTGTAATTTGGTTTCAACCAAACTACAATCTCTTTTTTGTTTAAATTACTTCCACCAAATCCAAGTCCAAAGGTAATTTCGTACATTTCGAGGAGTAATGCGAATGAAGTGTTCACCGTCAAAGAAGCAATTTAAATTTGGAAGTGTTTCATCTGGATTTTCTGGAACAAAGGTGACGATGTTTTCGTTACTTGTAACGGTTACTGTAATTGGTGGGTCGGTAGGCGATACTTGAAGTTGTAACGAAATATTGGCCGTATTTTTAAATTCTTTATTAACAGGTGGGCTTATTACTTGTACTGTGAATGACACGATAATTGTTTCGTTTGGTTCCAAATTAGTAGCGACTAGGAAACCGATATTCGGATTCGCTAGTGGAGAGCGTTCACCGTTAATAAAGACAGTGCCGTTTATAAATTGTAAACCTGCTGGAATGGTATCTTGTAAAGAAATATTTGAGAGTGAAATTTCGGAAGTATTTGTAACACGTACCATATAATCAAAATATTGATTTAAATAAACTGAGCTGACGGAAGCGTTTTTCGTGACTGTTGCAGTTACAAATTGAACTGGTATACGAACGATATTTGAATTAACAATGAAAGTAACAATTGGATCCTGTGGTGTCAATTGAAAAGCAGCGGTAACTGTTGCAGAATTTATAATTGTACTGTTTGAAGGAATAGAAGTTACGAGAACTTGAAATGTTATAGTTGCTACTGAATCTGCGGGTAAAGAGCCGATATTAATACCAGTATCTGGTCGGATGTTTGGAACGGGAGTACCGTTAATTGTTACACTGTTTTCTATTAATGTTGTACCAGCTGGAATCATATCTAAAACGGAAGTACTTACTGTAGGAATTGGGGAATCATTAAATGCCTCTAATGTGAATGTAATAACATCTCCTATAATGACGATAGATTTGTCTGCTGTTTTCTCAATGCGAACTATTGGATTAATGATTATCGTTGTAACAATATTTGTTTGTTTTGTAACAGTATTTATTTGCCTTCTAATCGTAATAGGTGGTTCGGTTGGACCGACAATAGACGTATAGGAAATAGTCGCATCGTTATTGATTCTAGATTGAAGAGTAGAAGAAGAAATTTTCACTTGGAACGTAATAATAACCGATTCATTAGGAGCAAGATTTCCTAACGTAATACCATTTTCAGGGTTCTCATTAGGCTGATTGATTCCGTTAATCGTAACACTACCAATAACGAATGTCGTATCTACTGGTGCCGTGTCTACTAGAAGAAGATCTTCAATAGTGATATTACCATTATTCGTAATAGTAATGGTGTACGTTAAAGTTTGACCAGGCAAGGCGCTCGTGAAATCAACAACCTTTATCGCAACGACATTATCATTTTGGACAGTTGTAGTGACAGTATTTGTTGTAGTTGTATTCGTAACAGGTGCGTTATTTGGGTTGACTATATAGTTAAAGGTAGTAATTGCATTGTTGTTGAGTTCATTTGGTGTTGGGATAGAAGTTACAGTTACTTGGAATGAAACTATTGCGTCTCCACCAATAGGTATAGTACCAATTGGTATGCCGCTTACTGGATTCACTCCTGGAAGGATTTCTCCGTTTACAATGACGCTATTTTCTATAAACGTAGTACCTTGAGGAATAATATCTTGAATAATTACATCATTTACTGCAACATTACCGGTTTGATTTAGTGTAATCGTATACGTTAACGTATCACCAACCGTTGCAAATGCAAGATCAACAGTTTTATTACTATTCAAATTCGCATGATTAATTTCTGTTGCTGCAGCTGATGAAATAATGGTTTCCGTAATAGGTGGTCGATCTGGTAACGTGTATTCATATTCAATTGTACTCGTGTTAGAGATAGGATTGGTTTGTGGAATCGAGGTGACCCGTACTTGGAATAGAACAGTTGCTCTCGTATTAGGCGGAATGTTATCAATTTGTATACCGTTAAGTGGATTGTCATTTGGACGAGCGTTTCCGTTCACAATAACACTATTCTCTATAAAGTTCGTATTTCCTGGGATGCTATCTGTAACAATAATGTTTTCTATTTGTATATTTCCGTTATTTATAATGGAAATTGTATAAGGGATGATTGTTTGTAGGTCAGCATATTGGATAGGTGTTGTTTTTGTCGCAATTACATTAGCAGAAATAACTTCAGTGAAAGTAATATTACTAGTCGATAGTTGTTCCTCGCCAGTAATTGTATAACGAGAAGTTGATTGATTTTGAACATAGCCGCTGGCTGGAAGAGCTGCGACAGTAACAGAAAATGTGACTGGGATAGAAGTGTTAGGAGCAATCGTTCCTACAAGTATACCAGCACTTGGATTGGCATTAAGCTGAGGAATGTTATTTACTAAAACGCTACTGTCAATAAAGGTTGTTCCATCAGGTATATTGTCTGTAAATACAACAGCAGTTGCATCCGTATTCCCCGTATTCGTTAAAGTTGTTGTATAAGTTAAAATGTCACCAATCGTTACAGAGGTCAAATCAACAGTTTTAAGTGAAACGATATCAGCATCATTAATTTGAACGAAAGTAGTATTGGAAGTAGTCGATTTTTGAATTGGTGCAAAGTCAGGATTGAAAATAAAGTCGTAGACGATGTTTGCAGTATTAGGTGTTGGATTTACAGCAGGTAAATTCGTAACTGAAACTTGGAATGTTATTGTAGCTATTTGACCTGATGCGATATTAGGAATGGAAAAGCCGATATTCGGATCTGCTGCAGGAAGTACAGTGTTGTTAACTGTTACACTTCCCGGAATAAATACCGTTCCATCTTCTATAATATCAGTAAAAAAGATGGAGTTAGTTGTAGTGGATCCGTTATTTTGAATGGATACTGTATATTCAATGGTTTCATCAATGTTAGCTAATACAGTATTAGCAGATTTTGTAGCAATAAGAATAGCATCAATAAATTGTATATTTGTACTATTGGAAGAGGTCGTTTCTGAAATTGGTGGGGCGCTTGGGTCTGGTCGATACTCATAGTGAATGACAGCGATATTATTAATGTTATTTTGTGGCGGTATAGAGACTACGCTTACTTGAAAAGTAACAATAATCGTGTTATTTGGAAGAATTATATCAAGATTGATACCGGTAATTGGATTTTCATTAGGCCTTGGTATGCCATCTACAAGTATGCTATTTGGAACGAATGTGGTGCCAGCGGCAATTGCGTCAATAAGGAGAGTATTTGTAATAGGTACTGTACCAGCGTTTGTAACTGCGATTGTATATGTGATGATTTGACCTATGCGTGTAATAGATCTGTTAGCGGATTTAATTGCACTAACATTTGCCGTCCGCACTTCAGTATTTACTGCATTTGATAACGATATGCGCTGAATAATAGGAGAACTAGGATCAATTTGGTATTCGTACGAAGTGTCTGAAATATTAATGACTGCATTGCCATCTGGTATATTTGTAAGTTGTACTTGGAATGAAATAGTGATTGTTTCATTTGGTTGTATCGTGCCGAGAGTTACTCCGTTTTCAGGATTCACGCCAGGCTGAATTACATTATTTATTGTTAAGCTATCTTCAATGAATATAGTACCTTCTGGAATATTATCAACGAACACGGTATTGTTAGCTGGAACGGTTCCTATATTTTGTAGTGTATTTGTGTAGGTAATCATTTGCCCGATTGATACGAAAGTTACATCCGCGCTTTTAACAGAAATAATATTTGCATTTTGAAGTGATGTTGTAACAATGTTAGAATTTGCAGAGCGATTTACTGGTGGGGCTGTAGGAATGCTTACATATTGGTAAATTGCTGAAGATTGATTTGCAATTTCGGTTTCAGTAGGTGGATTATTTGTTTGCACTTGAAATAGTATCGTTTTGGAACTGTTAGCAGGAATGGTTCCAATCGGTATTCCATTTTCAGGATTTACACCTGGCTGCAGGACACCGTTAATTGTGACACTATCGGGAACAAATGTAGTCCCAGCTGGAATAGAGTCTGTGAAAATAATATTTATTGCGTCAACATTACCGATATTTTTCACTTCAGAAATATAAAGTATAGTTCCGCCAATATCTACAGTTGTTGGATTGGATGTTTTTGTAATTACCAATTGTGCTTGCACGAAATTTGTAATGACGATATTACTAGTAGATGTTTCAGTAATAGGCGGTTGCCCTGGGTCTGGCTGAATTGTATAAGTTGTGTTGGATTGATTTGTAATTGATTCTTGCGAGAATGGATCGTTAATAAGAATTTGGAAAGAAATAAGGTGAGTAGCGTTTGCTGATAAGGTAGGTAAAGTAACACCAGCATTTGGATTGGCACCAAGCATAGCTGTTCCATTAAGTGTAAAACTATTTTCTACGAATGTAGTACCTTCCGGAAGAGTATCTGAAAATATGAGATTTGTAGCTGGAATATTTCCGGTATTTTCTAGTGTTATCGTATAAGTTAAAATATCTCCTGTTGTTGCTTGTTGTGCATTGACTGCTTTTAAAGAAAGAATAGTCGCGTCCGAAATTTGTGTGAAAACTGGATTGGACGTAATTGTTCGAGAGATGATAGGAGCAGTTGGATCAGCGATAAAAGTATAGTCAATACGGGCTGTATTAGAAATAGGATTCACGTTTGGAATGAATTGAACGATAACTTGAAATGTGACGGTGACGATTTCTGAAGGTGAAACGGAGTTTAATGGTATTCCTATGTTAGGATCGGTACCTGGAACAGAAACGCCATTAATGGTAACACTATTCGGAATAAATGCGGTTCCTTCTGGGACCAAGTCTATTAAAGTAACTGTATTTGCAGTAGTATTTCCGTTATTTTGAACGACTACTGTGTAAGTGATTGTACCGTCAGTAGATTGTACGAGAGAATCTGTACTTTTAATTACGGATAACGATGCATCAACAACAGCTGTATTAACTGTATTAGACGAGGATGTTGCTGTAACTGGAGGTTGATTTGGATCGACGATATACGTGTAACTTGTAATGGCTTGATTGATAATTGCTCCTTGCGGTGGAATAGAACTAGCGACAAATTGGAACGTAATAGTAGCAGAATCACCTGGCGCGATAATACCAACTGGAATACCGAGAGTTGGACTTGCATCAGGAAGTGAAATTCCATTTAGCGTAACACTATTTGGAACAAATAATGCGCCCTCAGGAATGCCATTAATGAGTAATACAGAGTTTGCAGGGAAGTTTCCAGTATTCGTTAATGTTGCTGTATACGTAATTACTTCCTCGATAGATACAATTGAACGATTTGCTTGTAAGACAGTTGTAACAGTTGCGTTATTAATTTGTGTTGAAGCGCTATTAGAATTTATCGTGCCTGTAACAGGAGGAGAGGCCGGATCAACGATGAAAGCGTATTGAATAGATGCTACGTTTGTAATCGGATTTGAAGGTGGGGTTGATGTAACTATGACTTGGAAAGTAACAGTTAAGGAGCTACTCACGCTAACTGTTCCGATATTAACTCCGTTATTTGGATCTGCCCCTGGAATGGTACTTCCATTTACAGTAAAACTATTTTCTACAAAAGTTGTTCCTGCTGGAATCGTATCTGAGAAATTTACATTCGTAGCGTTTGTATTACCGCTATTTTGAATTAAAACTGTATAAGTGATCGTATCGCCAATATTCGCAAAGGCAGTATTAGCAGTTTTTACAGCTGAAAGGATTGCTGAATTAATAGAAGTAACGAAGACGTTCGTTTCCACATTTCCAGGTTGAGCCTGTAATGCATTTCCTACGTTATATTGGAAGTTTACAAATCCTAAGTTTTGGAGCTCTGGTGTGAATGTTGTTGGGTTACTTACAATTTGAACTTGGAATACAATTGTTACAGTTTGATTTGGAATGATCGTATTTATGCCAATACCGTCAATGATAGAAGCGGATGGTAACGGAGTGCCATCAACAATAACTGATCCTGCAACAAATTGTGTCCACAATGGTATCGGGTCTGAGAAAATAACGTTATTGGCAGGAATATTTCCAGTATTCGTGATCGTAGTTGTATACGTAATCGTATCACCAATCGTTGCAAAAGCTTTATCTCCAATTTTAGTGGTAGTTAAAATAGCACTTTCAATTGTTGTTGTAACACTATTTGAAGTAATGTTTTTTGAAACTGGAGGGTTAGCTGGATTGACGATATGTTGGAAATTAACGCTAGCTTGATTAGTAATTGGATTTATAGGCGGAATTTCATCGGCACTAATATGAAAAGCTACGATGACAGACTGGTTTGGCGCGATATCACCAATTGGAACGCCTGTAATTAGGTCTGCATTTGGGATAGTAGTTCCATTGAGTGTAAAACTATTCGGTTCAAAGGAAGTTCCGTCTGGAATCATATCGGTAAAAATAACATTCGTCGCACTAACATTTCCGCTATTTGTAATCGTAACGGAGTAGATAATATCTTGCCCAATATCTACCGTTGATACATTTGAATTTTTTTGTGCAGTAAGGATAGCGCTATTAATTTGTGTTGTCGTTGTATTAGATTGATTAGAAGTTGAAATGAACGGCTGGTCGGGATCAACAATATAACGATAAGTGGTAAGAGCTGAATTAGAAATAGGGTTGTTGATTGGTAGGGTTGTAACGGTAGCTTGGAATGTGATAATGGCTGCAGTACCACCGTTAATTGAACCGATATTTACACCAGTAGATAAATCAGCATTTGGAATGGTTTGCCCATTAACCGTGAAACTGTTTGGAACAAAAGTTAAATTGCTATCAAGTATATCGATAACGGTAACATCAGTTGCAGTCACATTTCCTGTATTCGGGAGGTTAAGTGTAAATGTTATTGTATTACCAACATCCGCAAAAGTAAGATCTGTTGTTTTTGTACTTATAATATTTGCGTTGTTTATTTGAAGAAGCGTAGTGTTGGAAGTAGCCGCACTTAATACTGGAGGATTAACAGGATCAACAGTAAACTCATATGTCGTTGATGCAGTATTTGGTGCTGGATTAATAGGTGGAATGCTGTTCACTGTAACTTGAAAGGTGATACTATATATTTCATTTGGTGGAAGTGCTGCAAGAAATACACCGTTATTCGGATTCGCGTCAGGTTGCAAAACACCATCGACAGTTAATGTGTTAGGAACAAATGTGATTCCACTTGGTAATACATCTTTGAATACAATGTTGGCTGCATCTGTATTCCCTATATTTGAAATAGAAGTAGTGTAAAAAGCAGTTTGCCCGATACCTGCAAACGATACACTTTCATTTTTCGTCATGGATAATAGTGCTTCTTTAATTTGCGTTGAAACAGGATTGCTAATTGAAGTTTCTGCATCAGGCGGTGAGACTAATTGGTACGATGTTGATGAGAAATTTACAATGGGGTTTTCCGTTGGTAATGACGTTACAGTAACTTGGAACGAAATTGTTACTGTAGTCCCAGCTGTTATAGTTCCGATATTTACACCGTTCACTGGATTTGCGCCACTTTGAGGAATTCCATTAATAGAAAATGTGTCTGCAATAAATGCTGTTCCGTTCGGTACGGTATCTGTGAATATAACATTTTGTGCGGATGAGTTTCCATTGTTTGTTAAAGCGACAGTATAAGTGAGTGTGTCTCCAATACGACTAAAGGATTTATCGACTTGTTTTAATGAAAGAATGGTAGCTGTATTAATCGTAGTGAACACTGTGTTTGAAGTAACCGTCCTTGAAACAATAGGGGCATTAGGATCAGCGATAAATGTGTAAGAAGCAGTAGCGGAATTGGCAATAGGATTTTGGGCTGGTGTAGAAGTAGCAGTAACTTGAAATGCTATAGATATTGAGCTGTTAGGAGCAATTGATCCAATCGTTATACCGGTATTAGGATTGAGTCCAATTTGCTTGATATCATCTATTGTAACGCTATCAGTAATAAACGTTGTTCCATCTGGTATAAGGTCAATGAAAGCAATATCTGTAGCGTTTGTATTACCACTATTCGTTAAAATGGTCGTATAGGTAATGGTATCACCTAGTGTTACAAGTGTTTGATCGACGGATTTAATCATCGTTATGATAGCATCTAATACAGGGTTTGTAACGATATTCGTTGAAGTAGAAGTTGTAACAGGAGTTCCGTTTGGATCGACAGTATAAGAATATAAAATGGTATCATTCCCCATAATTGAACTTGAAGGGGGAACAGAAAGAACATTTACTTGGAAAGTAATGGTTACTGTTTCACCAGGAGCAATATTTGGTATGTTTACTCCAAGTGCTGGTTGCATACCAGACTGCTGAATTCCATTTATTGTAACTGAATTTGGTATAAATGTAGTACTAGCTGGAATGGTACTTGTAAAAGTTACATTTGTAGCTGGTGTATTTCCTGTATTCGTAATAGTCGTTGTATACGTAAGTGTATCCCCGACGGAAATAACCGATTTATCAACAGTTTTTGTTGTAGTTAATATTGCGCTATTAATGGTCGTTGAAACCGTATTTGATATAGTTGTTTGTAATACAGAAGGTTGGCTAGGATCAACTACATGTTCAAATTGTACGGAACTAAAATTAGAAATTGGATTTATACTTGGAATATTTGTAACAAGAACATTGAGAGTAATAACAGTCGTTCCACTTGGATTTATATTTCCAATCTGTATTCCGTTCCCAGGATTTCCAATTTGCTGTGTACCAGAATCATTTGTTAAAGTTCCGGAAATAAATGTTGTTCCTTCAGGTAAAATATCCGTAAAAATTATATTTTGTGAAGTGACATTTCCAGGATTACTTAATGTAATTGTATAAGAAATTGTATCGCCAATCGTAGCGAAAGTTTTATCTACAGATTTGATTGCCACAACTTCCCCAGAATTTATTTGTGTCGAAACAGAATTAGATGTCGTACTTCGTGAAACAAGTGGTAAATTAGGTCCTGTCATAAATTGATAATCAATGAAAGCACCGTTTACAACTGGTGAATTTGGCCCTCCAGGTCCGATTGTAAAAATAGGATTTGGAATACTAACTACTTGCACGCGGAAGGTAACGTTTATAAAATCTCCTGCAATAATATCCCCAATTGGTATCCCGTTTGCTGGATTTACTCCAGGTAATAAAACCCCGCCTACTCGAACGCTATCTTCTATGAATACTGTATTATTTGGAATCGAATCTGTAAACATGATATTCGTAGCAGTCGTGTTTCCTATATTTTCTAATAAAACTGTATACGTTAAAAATGAATTTCCAGGTGCGATGTCAGAAAATAGTCGATCCACACTTTTCGTTGCTTGGATAATTGCTTCATTAATTTGCACTAAAGTTGGATTACTAGTAGCTGTTTCTGTCACTGGTGGCTGGTTAGGATCAACAATGATAGAGTATGTCGTACTAGATTGATTTAAAGTTGGATTTGTAGCTGGTATTGAGCCGACGATCGCTTGAAAACTAACTATTGTCGTTCCTCCAACCGGAATTGCGTCTAAAGAAATCCCACTATCTGGTCTAAATCCAAGTTGTGGGATAGTGTTAATTTGTACGCTATCAGGAACGAATGAAAGTTCAGGTGGTAATATATCGATAAAAACAGGTGTGTTTGCGGTAGTATTTCCGCTATTAATGAGCGTAGTTGTATACGTAATTGTATCTCCAACGGCAGCAAAAGCACTGCTTGCAGTTTTTGTTGCGATAACGGACGCAGTATTTACTTGTGTAAAAGTTGTATTGGATTGAACTGTTCGTGAAACAGGCGACTCATTTATATCAACAATAAAGCTATATTGAAGCGATGATTGATTCGGAATGGGATTAGGATTTGGAAGAGTTGTAATATTCACTTGAAAACTAAGTGTAACCGATGCATTTGAATTCAAGTTACCAATAGTAATACCGTTTTGTGGATTTGCATTCGGGATTGTTACACCATTTATCTTAAAGCTATTTGGGACAAAGGCGGTACCATTTGGAATGGAATCTGTAAAAACAATGTTATTAGCGGTAGTATTTCCTGTATTTGTAACAACTGAGGTGAATGTAATCGTATCTCCAATTGTTGCGAAAGTTGTACTAGCATTTTTATTTATTACTAAAGTAGCGTCAATAATCGGTGTAACTGTCGTGTTTGTAACGGTACTACCAACAGCTGGTGTTTCAGTTGGATTCACTGCATATTCGTAGTTTACAAGAGCATTATTCGTTAAAGTTCCACTAGGTGGAATAGCGAGAATTTTCACTTGGAATGTAATGAAAGTAGTGCCTCCTGGTGAAATATCGTCTAAATGAATACCTAATGAAGGGTCTAATCCAGGTTGGGAAATGTTATTGATCGTAACGGAATTGGGGATGAAGGATGCACCTGGTCCAAGTCCATCCGTTAAAACTGTAGCACTAGCAGGGATATTTCCTGTGTTCGTAACTGCAATCGTATAAGTAACGATATCTCCAATTGCAGCATTCGGTATGTTTACTGATTTCGTAGCGATAATCGTAGCGTTGTTAATGTGAGTTGTTATTACATTACTTGATGCATTGGCGGATGCTGGAGGTAAGTTCGGGTCTACGATATATTGGTACGTTGTGTTACTTTGGTTCGGGATTGGATTCGGATTCGGGATGGAGTTTACTTGCACCTGGAACGAAATTATCGTATTTGCATTCGGATTTATAGGATCAATTGCTATTCCATTCGTTGGATTTACATTAGGCAGTATATTCCCGTTTACTGTTACACTATTTGGAATAAAAGATGTCCCGCTTGGAATTGCATCGGTAAAGACTATATTTGATGCAAGTGTGTTCCCGTTATTCGTTAAAGTAGTCGTGTACGTAATAATATCATTTACGTTCGCAAACTGTTTATCTGCAGATTTTGCAGCGGTAATCGTTGCATTATTAATAATTGTCTGTACAGTGTTAGAGGCCACGATCTGCATTACAACTGGTTTGGATGGATCGTACATGTATTGGAATGTAGTGCTCGATTGATTCGTAAGCGGATTTGGACTAGGAGTAGTTGGTACAAAAACCTGGAATGCAACAGTACGTGATGAATTTGCTCCAATTGTACCAATTAAAATGCCGTTAGCAGGATTTGCATTAGCTATAGGGACACCGTTAATCGTTACAGTATTAGGGAGAAAGGTGGTACCAGCTGGAATGATATCTGTAAACGTTACATTAGAGGCGGGGATATTGCCGCTATTCGTTAAAATTGTTGCATAAGTTATGACATCGCCAACATCAGCGAAATTTGTACTTGTTAGTTTCGTAGCGACAATATTAGCAGTATTAATTTGTGTAGCTACGATATTGCTAATAGCGTTCCTGACAACAGCAGGTAAATTTGGATCTGCGATAAAGCTATATTGAAGTGCAGCACTGTTTTGAACTGGATTTGGTGAAGGTAAACTATTTGCACTAATTTGGAAAACAATTGTTGTAATGCCGCCTGCTGGAATCGTACCAACTTGAAGGCCGGCACTTGGATCCGCACCTAGCTGTAAAGCACCCCCTATAAAAATACTATTTGGTACGAGAGTCGTACCAGGTGGAAGTATATCGGTAATGACTACATTATCTGCTGGAGTATTTCCTGGGTTAGCTAAGGCAATTGTATATGTGATTGGTTGCCCAACATCAGCGATAGTTAAATCTACATCCTTGAAAATAATTACATTTGCTAAATTAATTTGTGTACTTACAGTATTACTTAAAGATGTTTCTATCGTTGGTGGATCTCCTGGGTTCAAAATAAAGCTATACTGTGTACTAGATGAATTTATTGTTGGATTTTGTGTTGGTAAAGAGGTGACAGTTACTTGATAAGAGACGGTAAGTGAGCCGTTAGCAGGAATAGAAGGTAACGGAACACCGACATTTGGATCGACGTTATTTTGGAGTACACCATTAATAAGGAAAGTATTTGGGATAAAGGTAGTACCGTCTGGATTCGTATCAACAAAAGTAGGACCATCAGCGGAAACACTTCCTGCATTCGCCAAAGTAACGGTATAAGTTAATACATCCCCAACAGTAGCAAACGCTCGATCCACTGCTTTGGTTGAAACGACATTTGCGTCATTTACTTGAGTGAATGTAGTGTTTGAAGTTGTGTTCTTACTTACAGGGGAAGCATTAGGATCCACGATAAAGTTATAGGAAATAGAAGCGCTATTTGAAATAGGGTTTGGATTTGGGATGCTAGTTATTAATACTTGGAATGAAGCTGTAATTGTAGTATTAGCATTGATACTATCGATATTGATGCTAGCTGGTGTAACGCCTGGTTGAGTAACATTGTTAATCGTAACACTGTTTGGTATAAAGACAGTACCATTCGCGATTGAATCGGATAGTACTACATTGTTCGCCGCAACATTTCCATCGTTTGTAAGAGAAAAGGTATAAGTTAAAACATCTCCAACTTCCGCAAATGTTTTATCTACAGACTTAGTAGCCTGAAGGTTTGCTATTCTAATTGTTGATGTAACAGAATTAGAATTTGTTGTTTTTGAAGTTGGTGGCACACTTGGATTTACAGTATATAGGTAAGAAGCGAATGCATTATTAATGATAGGATTTTGGGCAGTAATATTGATGACTGTTACTTGGAAAGAAAGAGTAAAAGTAGCTCCGCCAGGAATTGTTCCTATAGGTAAAGCAACGAGAGAATCTACATTTTGTAAAACACCGTTTAGTGTTACAGTACCAGGAGTTAATATCGTTCCATTTGGTAGTGGATCTGTTAGTTGCACGTTAGTTGCAGCTGTATTTCCACTGTTTGTAATAAGAATTGTATAACTGATTGTTTCGCCAATTGTAGCAAATTGTTTATTTGTTGATTTTGTTACGGTTAAATTCGCATTGTTAATTTGAGTAGAAACAAGATTAGAAGAAATGTTTTTTGTAACGGGTGATTGGCTAGGATTGACGGTATATTGATAAGAAGCGCTTGAACCATTAGATATGACATTCGACGCTGGAATTGTATTTACTACTACTTGAAATGAAACATTTTTTGTTGTGCCAGTTGGAATAGATCCTATATTCACACCAGTAGCGGGATTTGCTCCAACTTGTGTCGTACCATCTATTGTTAAACTGTTGAGAACAAAAGTTGTTCCAGTAGGAATGACATCTGTAAAAATAACGTTATTCACATTCGTATTACCTGTACCTGTAAAGGAAACAGTGTACGTTAGTGTATCACCAATATCTGCAAAATTTTTGTCTACTGCTTTCGTCATTGTTACAGTAGCATTATTCACTTGAGTGGAGACAATATTCGTCGTATCAGTCCCGCTTACTGCCGGTTGATTTGGCACAGGAATGTATTGATAAGTTGTTGTACCACTATTTAATATTGGATTTGTTTGCGGGATAGAAGGAACGAATACTTGAAATGAAACCGTAGTCGTAGAATTAGCAGCAATAGATCCAATTGATATACCAGTAGCGGGATTTGCGCCAGCTTGAGTAACCCCGTTAACAGTTACACTCCCTGGAATGAAAGTAGTCCCGCTAGGAATCGGATCCGTATATATAACGTTCGTTGCCGCGATATTTCCTATATTAGCTAAGGCAATACTGTAAGTTAACGTTTCACCAATATCTGTAAAAAGTTTGTTGACTGATTTTGTGCCATTAATATCTGCGAGGTTAACTTGTGTTCCAGCAGAGTTGCTTGTTGCAAGACCGTTAAAGGTTGTTCCTCCGGCGATTGGTGTATATTGAAATGTAATATTAGCAGTGTTAGAGATAGGATTTTGACTTGGAAGAGAAACGACAGTAGCTTGGAAAGTTACTGTACGAGAAGCACCATTATTAATGGTTCCGAGAGATATACCAGCGGCCGGATTTGCGTTCGTTTGTGGGACATTATCTATTGTTACAGTGCCAGGTATAAAGGAAGTACCGTTAGGGAGGATGTCTGTAAAAATAACGTTATTGGCAGGAAGAAGTCCGGTGTTAGGGATAGTAACTGTATAAGTGAGAACGTCTCCAATTGCCGCAACACTTTTATTTACGCTTTTCGTTGCTTGAATATTAGGTGAATTTATGTTGATTTGTAAACCGACTGTATTCAACATATAAGCGTCTCCGTTAGTCGTTAAACGGATTGCGGCGGACACTTGAGAATTTGTTAAATAAGGAGAAATATCAATAGAAGTAATGTCCCAACCTTGCCGGCCTGCGGAGATATTTGTGCTTGTAGCGGCACTTTGATTGCGCGTTCCAAATGTCCCAGTTGTATCTAAGTTTCCTGCAGCATTATTCACTTGAGAACCGAAGAAGTTATTTACAGCATTATTTGGCCCAGATAAAGCATTTAATGAACTGAAATTTGGTCCAAATAGCGCTTGATCCCCTGTTATATCTGCATCTCCTTCAATAGAACTTAAAAATAATCTCCCGCTTACAGGTCCTCCTGAAGGTGTTAAGAATCCAGAAACAGCTACATCTGCACTACCAGTATCAGCAGAAACACGGTTTCCAGCTACGTAAATTGTTAAGTTTCTTGCTGGTAATGTCCCGTTTTGATAAGCGACGATAAGCGTCCATCCAGCTGAATTAATTGTTCCATTAGAAGCATCTATAGGATCTACAAGTCCAGGGACAGCTCCCGTAGTATAAGAACCAGAGCCTCCAGCTTGAATAAGGGTTGTTACGTCTGCTGAACGAGTGTAAAAGCCAAATGTAATAGAATTTGAAACGAAAGTTTGATTTGAAGCTGTAACAGCTGAAGGAGTAATCAAGTATGTTGAAACAGGTGTTGTAAAAGAAACCGGGTTTCCTAATACACTCGTAATGTTTTGATCACGAGATAAATAGTTTCCACCCCAAACGAGTTCTGCGTAAAGAATCGTACTACCAGCAGGTATATTTAAAAGAGCGGTAGAACTATTTTGTGTATAGTTTAACGTTGTACCAGCAGGAAAAGTAGGTACTTGTAAAGCAGTATTTGTAGTTGCGAATGCACCAATTGCTCCGATTGTACCAGCACGGTTTTGATTACTAATTTTACTTAATCCTAAAGTATTTCCTGTAATAGCGAGTGCGCCGTTAGTGGTGGTAGAAAATCGATTCGTAATGGGCATGTTGTCACCTCATTTCCAATATAGTCTTGGTCAAAATAGGATATGTGTGTGACAAATAAAGGGAAACATGTACAAGTTGATTTGATAATAATGATTTAAATGTCTAGATAAGGGGATGGATTATGATTGAATTAGAAATGAGGGTAGAACGTCTTAGGAAAGAAAAAATAGAGGACATTGTAGCGTTATCTTCTTATATTGGGTGGGATTATAACAGGGAAGAAATTGAGACTATTTTTAGCTCAGGTATTGTATACGGTGTGTGGAATGAGAGGGAGGAACTCATTGCTAGTGCGGCAATAATATTATATGAAGAGAAATTAGCATCTATCGGAATGGTCATTGTACATCCGAATTATAAGGGACGCGGGATTGGAAAGACGATAACGAATGCATGCATGAAGAGCGTATTGGCTCAAACTGCCATTATGCTTATTGCTACAGATGAGGGGGAATTTTTATATGAAAAATTAGGATTTAGAGCAGTAAGCTATGTTTCTAAATACATATGTAACTCGTACAATGTGAATGATTATTGTATAGAAAATGAAGATTATATAATGAATTATCAAGAGTGTGATTTAGAAGAACTAATAAAATTAGATGAATATGCGTTTGGAACAAATAGAAAAGAGTTTTTAACGAAAAGAATTATGCAAAGTGAACAGTGTATCGTTGTAAAGGATAAGGAACAACATGTACTAGCATATGGTTTAAGCGTACAAACACCAGAAAATAAAATAATAGGACCAGTCGTTGCTAAAAATGATGAAATGGCGATGCGAATTGTACATTATTTAGCAAGTGAACATCATGGTAAATTAAGAATTGATGTACCAGAGGGGAAAAACGATTTTATGAATGAATTAGAGGCTGTTGGCTTTCAAAAGGTTAATACACCACCAATTATGATGAAAAATAGCGATCAATTATTAAAAAGGAATAATGAGTTATATAGCATTGCAGCGCAAATTTTTGGATAAAAAAGAATCCTTCTGAATGAAGGATTCTTTTTCGTTAATCACGATATTGATCATGAATAGGTACAAAAAGGTCTTCCTCGACATCCCTAACAACTGAAAAATGATCCACATTATAATGTCCATGTAGAATTTTATTATGATGAGCAATAATTTGCTCTGCAGATAATACGTTAGAATCAGTTGTGGAATGACCATTTTTAATTAATGTAACGTCACATCCTTGTACAGTCGCAGTTCTAACTGCGGTGTCGATACAATGCTCTGTTTTACATCCACCGATAACGATATGGCCAATCTTCTCTTCTTTTAAAAGTTCAAGTAAAGAAGTGCCATAGAATGCGTTCGTTGCTGCTTTATTAATAAGGATTGCAGACTGAGGTACTTGAATTTCATTATGTACTTCAAATCCCTCACCGCTACCAGAAGCAACATCGATATCTCTTACGAAAACAATAAGGGCATTTGCATCGATTGCTTTCTGCACAGCTGTATTTAGTGTGGATAGTAACTCGGTTTTACGAAAAACTGCATTTTCTTTTTCATTTCCATCCATTAACTCTTGTTGCGCATCAATAATTAATAGTGCTTGTTTCATTTTATATCCCTATCCCCTTTAATATAAAATAAGTTACCAGTTACATATTCTTTTATATTGTAAGGAAATCCTCTATCGTCTACTTCGGATAGATTTACAAAGTTGTCATATAAATTTCATTCTCATAGCTTGTAAAAACATGTATGATAGGAGATGGAGAATTTTTGAGTAGGTGGGAATAGCATGCAAACAGTAGAAGATTATCTTTCATTCTTACATACGAAAGGATTTAAACTATCAGAGGAAGCACAAGGGTTTATTATGTTCGGACAAGGATATACGGGTGCATCTGATGGAATTGTGAACGCGGCAATAGAAGCGACAATTAAACATCAGTTACAGTTTGATGGGAGTTATTTTGTTGCGTTATTAGAACGATTGAAAGAAGAAGAGATTACAGATAAAAAAAGCGCTAAGGCTTTTATGCGGAAGTTACAAGCGTAACTTCACGCAGCCTGCGCTTCTTTTTTTGTTTTGGAAGGTAATTCAACAAACACCATGCCTAGGAAAATACAGAGGCATCCGATAATAGCGGAAATAGAAAGTTGTTCGTTTGCAACGAGAACGCCTGTTAAGGCAGCGAAAACGGGCTCCATTGCGAAAATAATGGCTACTCTCGTTGGAGACGTATGTTTTTGCGCTGATGTTTGAATGAAAAAAGCAATGGATGTTGCGAATAGAGAAGTTAGAAATAGGGCGAATAAAAAGGAAGAATTCGTCCATAGTGCTGCTGAAAGTAATTTTTCCCAATCTTCAAACAAAAAGGCGCAAATAGAAGAAAACATACCGACAGCTAACACTTGCGACGTACTTAACAATAAAGGTGATATTTTCTTAGAGAAGAAGCCATTAACAAGAATATGAGTAGCGAAAGCAACCGCGCAACCGAGAACGAGTATATCTCCAATGTTTAATTGAAATGAATCACCAGCTGTTAATAAGTATAAACCTGCTGTTGCTACAGCAATGCCCATTACGATAAAAATAGTAGCTTTTTGTTTTAAAAAGATAAAAGACAAAATAGGTACCATAACGATACTAAGCCCTGTTAAGAATCCTGCTTTTGAAGAAGTTGTATAAAGTAAGCCGAATGTTTGTAACACATAGCCAACACATAAAAAGAATCCAACGATTAATCCAGCAAGGCTACTCTGTTTTATATCTTGTTTTGAAGTTTTTTTTGCGAAAATCATTTGAACGAATAATAAAATAATTCCGGCGAATAAAAAGCGAATACCATTAAAAGTAAATGGACCAACGAAAGACATAGCATTTTGAACGACAACAAACGTAGCTCCCCAAATAAAAGAGACAAATAATAAAGCAAGAGGAGCAATCCAATCTTTTTTCACACTCATACCTCCGTTAATTTTGTAAGATAGCCTTTCTAGCTAACTCATCAGCAACTTTATTTTGACTACTTGGAATCCACTTAATAAAAAAGAGGTCGAAATTTTTTATGTACTGCAGTGCTTCTTCTAATAAAGGTGCAAACATTTTATTTTTTGCGTATTCTTTTTCGACAGCTCGCTCGACAAGTTGCGAATCTGTACGAAAAGAGACAATGTTATAATTATGCTCCGTGCAATATTTTAATGCCGCAAGTAAAGCGTGGTATTCTGCTTCATGATTGGACATTGTCCCGAGGGGTAATGATAATTGTACAGCTGGTTGAACCCCTTTAATAAATACTCCCGCACCAGAAGGACCAGGATTTCCTTTTGATGCACCATCAATATATACTTCAATCAAAATGAGAAACCTCCAAATGATAAGGTGATCCCCTACTTATATGTTTCTTTGAAGTAGGGGATAGAGTAATTAGCCGATTGTAATGCTATAACGACATGTAAATGTTTCATTCGCTTGTAAAGATTGAATTCCTTTTTTTTTCTTGAAATCTTTTGCTGGAGTTACTTCATCGGCAATTCCGTACCAAGGTTCAATACATAAGAAAGGTGCATTATCCCCTGGTGTCCATACGCCGACAAATGGGAATCCATCAAATTCTACTTTTACAAATTTATTATGTTTATGAGAACGAATCGAAATTTCATTCGTATTCATATGTTCAAAAATAAGCGCATCATTTTTGAATAAATCATATGTAAGTGGCAATTCATTTGTATTTTCAGCGATTAATTGCTTTTTGTTTGAAAGATAAGGTCCTTCTAATACACTGGTTTCTAAGTGTTCCGAACCATTAAACGATAAGTGATAATCTGTAAATGATTCACCGTCCAATAAAGGCAAGTTGAATCCAGGGTGTGCTCCGATTGAGAAGAACATCTCTTTTGAAGAAGGATTATTTACTTCATATGTTACATGAACACTTTGTCCGTCTAGCTCATAAGAAACGAGTAATTCGAATTCGTATGGGTATTTTTTTAATGTTTCTTCATTACTAGTAACAATATAAGTGATTTTCGTTTCACTTTGTTCTTTTACAGAGAATGTAAGATCACGAGCGAAACCGTGTTGTGTTAATGAATATGGTTTACCGTCTACGTAGTATGTATTATCTACTAATCGGCCGACAATTGGAAATAAAATTGGTGCGCGGCGCCCCCAATAAGTAGAATCGCCTTGCCATAAGTATTCAGTGTTATCTTCTTTTAAGCGAACGCTTTGTAATTCTGCACCTTTGTCAGAAATGGAAACGATCACTTTTTCATTTTGAATTGTTGCTGTCATGAAGTGAAACCTCCTAAAACTTTCATATGTTTTATTATACGTTGTCTAAAAGAAAAAAGGTAGTTCACGATAGGAATCTATTGACGAAAGAGGGGCTACCACGTAAAATATAATCTTGTTGCTAAAAAAACGAATAACGTGGTTCGAAACCATCCCACGTAAAAAAACTAAGGAGATTTTGTCATGAATATTAGAACTTTAGTCGGTAATGGTATTTTAGCGGCATTATATATTGCTGTTTCTATGCTTATTCAGCCATTTGGCTTTACGAATGTACAGTTTCGTATTTCAGAGATGTTTAATCATCTTGTTGTATTTAATAAGAAAGCAATTTACGGAATTGTATTAGGTGTATTTTTAACGAATCTCTTTTTCTCACCTATGATCGCTTACGATTTAGTATTTGGAGTAGGGCAATCTATTCTTGCATTAGTTGCAACGATTATTTCTATGCGATTTATTAAAGGTGTTTGGGCTCGTATGATTTTTAATACAGTTATCTTTACAATTACAATGTTTATGATTGCAATTGAACTTCATCTTGCATTGGGTTTACCATTTATGTTGTCTTGGTTGACATGTGCAGTTGGTGAATTTGTTGTCATGGCGATTGGTATGCCTGTAATGTACTGGATTAACAAGCGAGTACAATTTGAAAGATTTATGCAATAGATGAAAGAGTTATTCCTATAGGGATAGCTCTTTTTGTATGTAATCACATTGAATATAATGCTGTGACTATTGATACAATATAATAAAATAAAGTGAGGCTTTCATTAGCTGGCTACATATAAGAAGTCTTATATAAGGGGAATCTAGTATGAAATATAAAATTCATTGGTTGTATAAAACAAAGCGCGGTTTGCAGACGGAATTAACGACAGATTATATGAACATAGAAGAAGTACTTCAATTTGCAGAGGATTTTGAGAAAACGGGTAGGGTGAAAGAACTACTATTTTACGATGAAATGGATGCCGAATGGTCATTAAAGGAAATGAAAAAGCTGAGTAAACAAGTGGAGGAAGAGCCTCAAGAAATACACGTTTATTTTGATGGGGGGTATGATGTGCAAACGAAAGAGGCTGGCGTTGGTATATGTGTGTATTATAAAAAAGGAAATACAAACTACCGCATTCGCCGCAATGCATATATAGAAGGTATATATGATAATAATGAAGCGGAATATGCATCATTATTATACGGTATGAATATACTCGAGGAACTAGGGATTAAGTATGAAGCAGTTACACTTCGCGGAGACTCACAAGTGGTACTGCAGCAATTAGCCGGAGAATGGCCTTGTTATGATGAACATTTAAATCATTATTTAGATCAAATTGAACAAAAGGCGAAGCAAATGAAATTAAAACTTGTATGTGAGCCGATATCTAGAAAACAAAATAAAGAAGCACATCAATTAGCTACGCAAGCATTAGAAGGAACAGTTATTGATAGTCATAAAGAAATAACCGAATAGAGAGGTGCAAAGGTGGATAAAAAGCAACTCATTACAGAGGTAAATGACTTATTAGAAACGTATTGTGAAGGGTGTTTTTTGCGAGAACATAATCGAAAGACGAATAGTAAGTATTACGCTCATTCATTTTGTATCAGGCAATGTACAGTTGGAGAAACGTTGAAAAAGTATGGAGAACAGCTGTCATGAAAAAACATCCAGAGAAAATTCTCTGGATGTTTTTTAGTGCTTCGCTTCATTTAATTGATGCTCGCATTGACTTAATTTTTTTTCCTCATTCATCAGAAACGGCTCATCTAAATCTGTTGCAACAGACTTCATAATTTCAAGCTGAGAGCGAGCGGCTTCTACAGCAGTAGTAGCATGCTCTAATGTATCTGGATCCATTGAAATTGTTGCTGATCCTACCATTTTTTGTGCTGTTTCTACACGGAATTTCACTTCTTCAAAATCATTTACTTCTGATCCCATTAATAATTCCTCCTTTGTATAGTGCGCATTTCACATAGTTTTTGCTCTGTAAAACGGAAATATACAAAGGAATAACAAAGGAGGTTACCAAGTAAGGTAACCTCCTGTTATATGTTGGATTAAAGTTTTACTACGTTAGCAGCTTGAGGTCCGCGGTTACCTTCAGTAATATCGAAAGATACTTCTTGACCTTCTTCTAAAGCTTTGTAGCCGTCTCCTTGAATAGCAGAGAAATGTACGAATACATCGTCAGCGCCTTCCATTTCGATAAATCCAAAACCTTTTTCGTTGTTAAACCATTTTACTTTTCCTTGCATGTTACAATTCCTCCTAAAAGCGTTTACTATTTTCATTTAGTGAAATTCATTTAAAAAATAATATAAACTAAAAATGCTATATTCTTGAATATTCTGCTAAATGATTAATTTAAATATACACGAATTGGGAGAATTTAGTCAAGTAAGCGATTTTATTTTTTTGTATTTTTAAATAATTTTTCAGTCAAATTTTTAAATAGGTATAGGACAGACCGAGTATGTAATATTCTTAATTGAATGCTATACATAATGAGGTGAAAGAATGAATAAGTCTTACTTATTAGACAATGAAGGAATGAGAACGAGAACCGATATACCGGATTGGGTTGCAAAAGAATTTGAGATTTTTTCAAGTGTCGTGTTAGAACCAACTTTTCCATGTTATTTCGGTTTAACAGCTTTGAAAAAGAATGAACTTCGTTATTCATTTCTTTCTCATAATGATTGGAGTCATTTGCCACATACAATGTTATCTTTTTTAGAGTTAATGAAAGAGAGGCCGATTGTAAGAAGGGGCTTTTTCCTTTTTGTAGAACCGGAATGTGAAGAACAATCACTCGAATATTACCGTGATTCCTTTTGGAAAGTGTTACAGTATTTACATGAAAACGATAATCAAGCATGGCCAAAGCAAATTCCTGAAGATCCAGACCATTATTTATGGGAATTTTCATTTGGTGGTGAGCCAATATTCGCATTTGGAAATGCGCCAGCTTATAAAAAACGAAAAACTAGATATTTAGGGAATTCACTCGTTATTGGGTTTCAGCCACGCACTATTTTTGATGGATTAGAGGGAGATCATCCTAAAGGAGCATATTCAAGACAAATGGTCCGTGAGCGAGTTGAAAAGTGGGATCAATTGCCGAAACATCCTAACATTAGTCATTATGGTGACCCAGAGCATCGCGAATGGAAACAATATTTCATAGGAGACGATGTAGAGCTAATAAAAGGGAAATGTCCTTTTCTTCATAGGATAGAAAAGTAAGAGCCATCACCTAGATGGTTCTTTTGTATATTTTGGATAAAAAAGGGTATTTTATTATGAAAGCTAGTCTATTTTTTTAATTACATCATTAACTAGTAGTAAAGAGAGTAGAAAGGATAGAGCGATGTTTGGAGCAATTATACAGCAAATCGTATTAGGTATATCATTGGCTGCGCCAGTAGGGCCAATTAATATTGAAATGTTAAAACGAGGAATCGAACGTGGGTTTTGGCACGCTTGGGTTGTTGGAATTGGCGGAATGACTGCAGATGTTTTATTTATGCTTCTCATTTATTTCGGTTTATCTTCTGTGTTTATGTATACATATGTACAAGCCTTCATGTATTGCACGGGTTTTTTCTTGTTATTTTATTTAGGATTTCAAAGTGTAAAACAAGGAATTTTCCACTCGAATATGGAATATAAAAAAGAAGAGGTAGGTGGCCTTAAGCAATCGTTTATGGCAGGATTTTTAATTGCGATATCCAATCCATTAAATCTTGTTTTTTGGTTTGGTATATACGGAAGTACACTTAGCTCATTACTTACGAAGGTAACGAAACAAGAAGCTTTTTTATACAGTCTTTGCATTATTGCTGGTATTATTTTATGGAATTTAAATATTGCTTTTTCTGTACATTTTGGAAGAACTTTATTAAAACCAAAAGCGCTTGGCTACATAACAGCCGGAGCAGGTATTATTTTAGTATGTTACTCTATACATTTTGCATACAAAGCTATACAGTTGTTCACATAAGATTGAAGGGGAGATTTTTATGTATCGAACCACTATTGAAGGAAAAGAAATTATAATTACGTTAGCGCCAAAAATCCGAAAAGAAATTACTGATAGAGATCCACTATATGAAACGGTATTTCATAATGCAGCAAGATTGTTACAAACAAAGCAACCGACGTTTGCAGTAAATCATGAAATATTGGGGCTTATTATTGGAGAAGTGCAAAGAGGAGAAGTAACAGTGTTTGCAGTGGAACATATTATTCCGAAGCAAAATATATTTGGACCAAACAATTTTTTCTCGACAATAGAACAGCAGGCAAATTTGTAAAGTGAATAGAATAAGAATAGAAAAGAAATAGTCGTAACGATATGTTGCGGCTGTTTTTTTGGAAAAGGGGGAAACAAGATGAAGAAAGTGGGGAAAGAGTTCTTTTTACAACATGATATCGTTATTATGTATAGCATTCTATTTATTTTCATTATTATTTTAAAAATGCAATTTTTTACGTGGTTTGGTATGTTAGCATGTATGGTTGGGATTGCTTTCTATACACTTAATGAATATATGACACATCGTTTTTTATTCCATATAAAGCCACCTAAAAACACATTTCTATTAAAAATGTTAAGAAGATTGCATTATGATCACCACGTATATCCAGATGATTTAAAACTTTTGTTTTTACCTGTTTGGTTTAGTATACCTAGTTTTACTATATATTTGCTTATAGCATATGGTATTACAAAAAGTGTTACTATTACACTTTCATTTGGAATCGGAATGATTATTATGCTACTCGTTTACGAATGGAAACATTATATTGCCCATAGACCGATTCGTCCCGTCACTAAGTTTGGAAGATGGTTAAAAAAACAACATATATTACACCATTATAAAAACGAAAAGTTTTGGTTCGGTGTTTCAAATCCAGTATTCGATTTTATATTTGGAACACTTAAAGACGGAAAAGAGGTTGAGTTAAGCGAAACAGCTCGTAATTTAGAAAAGGAAAAAAAGACAAAAGTAGTGCGTTAAGCACTGCTTTTGTCTTAATGAGGAAAAAATAAGTAAGGTGTCACTTTATGTTGAAAAAGTATATTAAAAATTTAGGGGAAATTGCCGAAAAATGTCTATCAAAAAATCTTTGCATGAATGCACGGATTGTCTACAATAAGTATAAGTTTCTGAATATTTATAAAATTTAGTCTTTAGGTATGCAAGGGGGAAGTGCATTTCAAGTAAGAGAGGGGATCGGTTAATGAAACGAGATGATACGTCAGCACGTAAGTTGCAAAATGAGGTGAATTATACAGAGGTTGTTCAGTCAGAAGAATTTCAATTGCTATTAAATACGAAAAAGAAGTTCATCGTTCCAATGAGTATTTTCTTTTTAAGTTTTTTTATTGCGTTACCTATATTAACATCGTATTCAAAGGTACTCAATACACCGGCATTCGGTGATGTTACGTGGGCATGGGTATTTGCATTTGCTCAATTTATTATGACGTGGTCATTATGTATGATTTACAGCAAAAAAGCGGAATCCTTTGATAAAATCTCACAAAACATTCTGCAAGATATGCAAAAAGGGAGGGGATGACTTTGAATGTAACCGCTTTTGCACTATTTTTAATCATCGTACTTGGTACACTCGTCATAACTTATTTTGCATCGAAGAAAACGAAAAATGCGAGTGAGTTTTATACGGCTGGAGGGGGATTAACTGGTTGGCAAAATGGTCTGGCTATTGCGGGAGATTATATGTCTGCTGCGTCCTTTCTTGGTATAGCTGGGGCAATCGCGTTAACTGGGTTTGATGGGTTCTTTTATAGCATCGGTTTTTTAGTTGCATACTTAGTTGTATTATACTTAGTTGCAGAGCCGCTTCGAAATTTAGGAAAGTACACGTTAGCAGATATGATTGCAGCGCGTTTTGATGCGAAAAAAGTTCGCGGAGTTGCAGCGCTTAATACGATGACGATTTCGATTTTTTATATGATTGCACAATTAGTTGGGGCTGGTGCACTTATTAAATTATTATTAGGAATCGAATATACGACATCTGTTTTAATCGTTGGTACATTAATGACAGTGTACGTTATTTTTGGCGGAATGACTGCGACGAGCTGGGTTCAAATTGTAAAGGCTGTATTACTTATGGCTGGTACATTTATTATTTCTGTTATCGTTTTCGCAAAATTTAATTTTAGTGTGACTGAAATGTTCGCACAAATGAAGACAGCTACACCGTTAAAAGACTCGTTTTTAAACCCAGGAGTAAAGTATAAAGATGGCCTTGATACGCTATCTTTAAATTTAGGACTAGTTCTTGGTACAGCTGGATTACCACATATTCTTGTTCGCTTCTTTACAGTTCGTGATGCAAAAACAGCACGTCAATCTGTAGTATACGCGACGTGGTTAATTGGCGCATTTTATATTATGACAATTTTCTTAGGATTTGGGGCAGCGGCATTTGTAGGGAATGAGGCAATTATTAAAGCAAATCCTGCTGGTAATATGGCAGCACCTTTATTAGCGAAAGCGTTAGGTGGAGATTTCTTATTTGCTTTCGTATCAGCCATTGCTTTTGCAACGATTTTAGCTGTAGTGGCAGGCCTTGTATTAACAGCAGCGTCAGCCTTTGCACATGATTTTTATAATGAAATTATTCGCAAGGGGAAATCAACGGAAAAAGAGCAAGTTTCAATGGCTCGCTATGCGTCTATTGGAGTAGCGGTATTATCCATTATACTAGCGTTATTTGCTCAAACATTGAACGTAGCATTTTTAGTTTCATTAGCATTTGCAGTTGCAGCGAGTGCAAACTTACCAGTTATATTATTCACAATATATTGGAAGCGTTTCAATACAGCGGGTGCCATCTCTGGTATGATTGTTGGTCTCGTATCAGCTATTGTTCTCGTAGCGTTAAGTCCGAATGTTTGGAATCCTGTAGCTGGAAAAGCTATATTTGTTGGAGAAGCGATATTCCCATATACGACACCTGGAATTATTTCGATCCCGCTCGGATTCCTTGCAGCGTATTTAGGGACCATTTTATCTAGTAAGAAAGAAGATGCGGCGAAGTTTGATGAAATTCTTGTGAAATCTAATACTGGTCATGGTATTAGTGATGCGTCTTCACATTAAAAAAGAGGGGCTTTTCGATAATAAGAAAAGCTCCTTTTTCTTTTGTCATTTTATTGTAAATAATACTGCTTTGTAAGTAGGATTTGTCTTAATTTTGTGGAATGAAAATAAGCAGGGAGAAATTTAAATCATCATGGCACCAGCGCAGCTTTTGTGAAAAATAAGTTGTTATGGAAGGTGGAAGAAATGATGAAAACGAAACAGACTGATGAATTATTAGCAAAAGATGAGCAATATGTTTGGCACGGAATGCGTCCCTTTAGTCCAAATAATACAATGGTAGGGGCAAAAGCAGAAGGGTGCTGGGTTGAAGATATACAAGGGAAAAGATATTTAGATGGTATGAGTGGTCTTTGGTGTGTGAATAGTGGATACGGCAGAAAAGAGCTCGCAGAGGCAGCTTATAAGCAATTACAAACATTATCATACTTTCCGATGTCACAATCGCATGAACCGGCTATAAAGCTTGCAGAAAAATTAAATGAGTGGCTTGGAGGAGAGTATGTTATTTTCTTCTCTAATAGTGGTTCGGAAGCGAACGAAACAGCTTTTAAAATAGCAAGGCAATACTATGCGCAAAAAGGTGAAGCACATCGTTATAAATTTATGTCACGTTACCGCGGGTATCATGGAAATACAATGGCAACGATGGCAGCGACGGGACAAGCACAGCGTAGATATCAATATGAGCCATTTGCTTCAGGCTTTTTACATGTAACGCCGCCAGATTGCTATCGTATGCCTGGAATAGAAAGAGAGAACATTTATGATGTAGAATGTGTGAAAGAAGTAGATCGCGTTATGACATGGGAATTAAGTGAAACGATTGCAGCTTTTATTATGGAACCAATTATTACGGGTGGAGGCATTTTAATGCCACCACAAGACTATATGAAAGCTGTTCATGAGACGTGTCAAAAACACGGTGCCTTGCTCATAAGCGATGAAGTGATTTGTGGTTTCGGACGTACAGGAAAAGCATTTGGATTTATGAATTATGATGTGAAGCCAGATATCATTACGATGGCAAAAGGGATTACGAGCGCATATTTACCGTTATCAGCAACAGCTGTGAAAAAAGAAATATATGAAGCATTTAAAGGGAAGGGAGAATATGAATTCTTCCGTCATATTAATACATTTGGTGGAAATCCAGCGGCTTGTGCATTAGCACTTAAAAACTTAGAAATTATGGAAAATGAAAATTTAGTTGAGCGCTCTGCACAAATGGGCTCGCTTTTATTAGAGCAATTAAAAGAAGAAATTGGAGAGCATCCACTTGTTGGGGATATTAGAGGAAAAGGTTTACTAGTTGGAATTGAGCTAGTAAATGATAAAGAGACGAAAGAGCCAATTGATAACGACAAAATTGCAAGTGTTGTAAATGCTTGTAAAGAAAAAGGGTTAATTATAGGGCGAAACGGTATGACAACAGCAGGATACAATAACGTCTTAACATTAGCACCACCGCTTGTTATTTCGAGTGAAGAAATCGCTTTTGTTGTTGGAACGTTGAAGACAGCGATGGAACGCATTTAATGAATGAAGCGAGCTGTAGATTACAGCTCGCTTTTGTTTAGTAGGAGGAGTTTTTTATGGAGAAATATGATCCTAGTCAACATTATCACATCGGATATTATGAAGATGGATATGATTTGGAAGTGACAGCGTACAAAAGAATAAATGAACCAGTTTGGGATGCTTATATTCCGCACTATGAGGCAGACGGTTTTTATAAGAAAGTGGAGGAAATGAAACTAGGCGAATATATAGATGATTATGGCATTAAGGTGTATTCATTTAGTAATGATATCGATGATGAAGAAGCTCGAACTATTTTTGAAAAATGGTTAAAAAAGCACGAGATTGTTTAAAGATAAAACAAAAAGGAGATTGCTATTTTATAAGATAGCAATCTCCTTTTATTATAGTAAACTTATTTACTTGCTTTCATTCATTGCTTTATCTTTAGCACCAAAAGTGTATTTTAACATTGGTGGTGTAATCATTGTAGTTAAAATAACGACAATAACGATTGCTGTAAAGTAATCTTGTGCTAATAGACCTGAAGAGAGTCCTGTTCCTGCGATGATAAGTGCAACTTCACCACGAGAAACCATACCAGAACCGATAATTGCAGAAGACTTTGCATCAAATCCAGTCATGCGTGCACCAACACCACAACCAATTAGTTTTGTTAATACAGCGATTACTGTTAATGCTAGGATGAACCAAATTTGATTGCCAATACCGTCAAATGTAATATTCATACCGATACTAACGAAGAATACTGGAACGAACATAGCGTAAGCAATTGGTTCTACTTTCTTTTCTACTTCATGTTTGTAGTTTGTTTGAGAAATTGCAATACCAGCAGCGAAAGCACCAATAATACCAGCAATTCCTAATAATTCGCCGAAATATGCGAATGAGAAACAGATGATAAGAGCTGCGCTCACGATAGACTCAGATACGCGTAGTGGTGATAACCAACGCATGATCGCTGGTACACCTTTCCATCCAATTAAAATAATAGAAGCGAAGAATACTACTTTCTTCAAGATAATCATTGTTAAGTTAACATCATCAGTGCCTAAGAAGCTCATTGCGAATGCTAATAAAATAACAACAAGAATATCATCAAATACAGCGGCTCCAAGCATCGTCGTACTCTCACGTGTTTTCATTTTACCTAAATCACGAAGTGTTTGAACGGAAATACTAACACTTGTCGCGCACAGAAGTAACCCTAAGAATACAGCGTTTCCTTGTTCCATTCCCATAACAAGACCGGAAACGTAACCACCTACGAATGGAAGAATGATACCCCCGAGTGCAACTGCTAAAGAAGAATTGCGATTTGCGTTTAATTCATCTAAGTCTGTTTCAAGTCCTGCCATAAACATTAAAAGAATAACACCGACATTACTTAATTGTGTTAGAAGCTCTGAATTTTCAATCCAACCTAATATAGCTGGGCCGATAACGATACCGACAATTAATTTACCTAGCACAGAAGGTTGACCTAATCTAACACTAAGATCACCAGCAAGTTTTGTACTTAATAAAATAAGTGCAATTTGAAAGAAAAATTCGAATTCCATCTGATCCTCTCCTCGTCATTTTTAGTTTTATCATACGATTTCTCGGAATTTGCCTAATGAAAATATGTAAAACCCATTAAACAAAAAGGGTCTGATTACAAGTTCTTTTGAACTCGTAATTTGAACCTGTAATTAATATATAATAAAATTTATTAAAAATCAATGAAAAAATAGCAGATTTTCATGATGGAATTTGATTTAGGTATGAAGGGAATGGCTATATAATAAGAAGAAATAAGGCAACATTTTTAATGAATTGGAGAAGGAAACATGTTATTAAATAAACGTTTTACAATTGGAGAAATGGCAAAAATGCATAATATCGCAGAATCTACATTAAGGTATTATGATGAAAAAGGAATTTTTCATCCGTCCATTGTTGATCCTCAAACGAATTATCGTTATTATACAATCGATCAATTTTCACTGTTAGATACGATTAAATTTTTACGCCAGTTAAATATTCCGTTAAAGGAAATTAAGAAATATATTGATGAAAGAAATCCAGCATACGCACTCAATTTACTGGAAAAACAACAAGAGATGATGCTGAAGAAACAAAGAGAAATTGAGTATGCTTTGGCGAAAATGGAGCATAGAATTCATTTAATTAAGGAAGCAACAAAAGCAAAAGCTGAACAAATGGTAATAAAAGAGATCCCGCAGCGAAAAATAACAGCTATTGCGGTTGCCCCGAATACGACGGATGATATGTTTGAGTACTACATTCATTCGTTGCAAAAAAATATGAGGCAAATGGATGATAGCTTATTTTCTGGAGATATTGGTGTAACTGTTGCGAAAAAAGGGTTAATGCAAAATGAGTTTCAAGCATATAGCAGTGTATTTATTCTTTTGGATTATATGCCGTATGAAGTGCATACTTCAGATGAAATTAAAGAAGGTTTATATGCTTGTTCTTATCATCATGGACCGTATGAAGAAACAGATGCAACGTACAAGGAGTTACTTACATACATTGATAAAGAAGGTTACGAAGTACATGGAGATTCGATTGAGATTGGATTGATTGATTGGTCTGTAACAGAAGATCCTGAGGAGCAAGTAACAGAAATTCAAATTCCTATAATGAAAAAACAAAGCAATAAGTTATAGGACTCGTATAATTACAAATGAGCATCAAACGCGATAATTAAGTCACCTATTTTTTAATTCTCTATTGACCTTAAAGTTACTTGAAGGTTTAAACTAAGAAAAGAGAGTTGAAAAAAAGGAGCATATTAGAGTATGGAAGCAACAGAAAAATTAAGAGAAAAACCAATTAAAAGTTTATTTATTTCTTATTTAATACCAGCCGTCCTCGGAATGGTATTAATGTCAGTGAATATTGTAATTGATGCGGTTATGATTAGTAGAGGAGTTGGGGCGAACGGTTTAGCAGGAGTGAACGTGGCTATTCCAGCCTTTTCGATTTTCTTCTCTATTTCATTATGGATTGGAATGGGCGGGGCAACGTTATATTCCATTGCATTAGGTGAAAATAAACGAGAGAGAGCGAGGTCTATTTTTACTCAATCAATGACGGTAGCAGTTGTTATCGTAGGTGTTTTAGCAGCGATTTGCTTATGGAGAATAGAAGATTTAGCATACTTATTTGGTGCAAATGAAGTAATTTTACCATATGCGTTAGACTATTTACACGTATTATTAACATTTGGAATGATATACGTTTTAGAAAATATTTTAAGTACATTTATACGAAATGATGGAAATCCTAATTTAGCAATGGCTGGTCTTGTTGTAACGGCTGTATTAAATATAGTGTTTGACTATATCTTTATTTTTATCTTTGGATGGGGCGTAACAGGTGCTGCCTCAGCGACTATTCTTTCGGCAGCGATTGGTTTCCTTGTATTATTAACCCATTTCTTTAGAAAAAGTAGTATTTTAAAGTGGACGAAATTTCATTTTGAATGGGATACTGTCAAACAAATTATGGTGATTGGTTTCCCAAGTTTTACAGCAGAAAGTACGGTTGCAATCGTAACGATTGGTTTTAATATCGCATTTGTCCAATATGCAGGAGAAGTAGGAGTAGCTTCCTATGCGATGGTGAATAGTATTCATGCAATGACATTACTATTATTCTTTGGTGTTGGAGCAGCATTACAGCCAATTGCTAGTTTCCATTACGGGGCAAATTTATCAGAGAGACTTCGTGAAGGATTGAAGTTTGCTGTGAAAATTGCTGTTGTCCTCGGAGGCTTTGCGATAATTGTCGGATTATTCTTTGGGAAATATATCATTGGTTTATTTGATGTTCAATCTCCAGAATTATTGGAGTTAACCTTAACAGGTATTAGTTTATTCTTTATCCAATACGTATTTTTAGGTTATAACATTGTGTATGGAGAGTACTTCCAATCAGTGCGACAAACGAAGAAATCAGTACTTATTATAATGAGCCGAGGATTACTATTTATTATTCCATTGTTATGGATTATGCCGAAATTATTTGGTATAAATGGAATTTGGCTCGTTATGCCAGTTGCAGAAGTAATGACAGCGGTTATCGTATTTACGATGAATCGTATGAAACATCCTGTGCCATTAAATATGGCAGGAGAGAAAGAAGCGATATGATGAAGAAAATCCCCTTAAGCAATTAAGGGGATTTTCTTATTCCTTTAAACTAATCGCAAAAGATCCATCCGTTTCTTGAACAGAAGCAAAGGCAACGTTTTTAATATTTGTAATTCCTTTTTCTTTTAATTCTTTATATAACCATTTTTCATCTTTATGTATTAACTTTAAGTTATCATATTGAATTTGTGAATCGACGATAAGTGCAATTGGTAATCCAGCATACTTAACTTCTATGTTTAAATCTTTTGGAGTTAATGGTACAAGTTCTCTTTTTGGTAAAATACTAATAGCGCCGTTCGCTTCTAAAATAGCGTATTCAATTTCATGAACACTTGGATATCCTGCAACGCGAAGATTAGAAAGCAATTCTGCAATGGGGTATCTACTTTTTTGTAAGTTCTCAAAAATAATATCACCATGTTTAATTAAAATGATAGGGTGTCCGAGAATAAAACGATTTAGTTTGTTGAATAGGCTTAATTTTGTAAGGAGTAAATGTAAACATGTGATAACAACCATACCGAGAAATGCTTGTAAAGCACCAGAGACGGGTATGGCCTGGAAAGCTAAATAAGATAAAAAAATTATAGCCCCAAAATCATGAGGAGTTAGTTGTGCTAACGCGGATTTACCGAGTAACTTAAGCGATAGTAAAAATAAGATGAAAAAGAACGACACGTTACATAAAAAGAGAAGCAATAGAGACACTCCTTCGTGTAAAGTTGTACTTACTATTCCCGAAAGTAATATAAATATTACCTTTCAGAGGATAAATTAGGGTTTATTGGAATTTGTCTGTATACAAACAAATAAATGGATATTATCATGAAGGAAGTAAAAGAAAATAGGAGTATATGAATATGAGAAAGAAGAAAATAATGAAGGGCATTTTAGGTGTTATAATGATTTGCGCCGTGTATGCGGGGTTTTTACAATATCACATTTATAAGCATGGGCATATGAATGCAACCTACGATGCTGATTACATACTTGTACTAGGATCGAAAGTAAATGGGACGAAACCATCTTATTCATTGCAATATCGTATTGATAAAGCAGCTGAATATTTAAAATCACATGAGAAAACAATCGCTATCGTATCTGGAGGACAAGGAAAAGGTGAAGACATTTCAGAAGCATTAGCAATGAAACAAGGATTAATAAAACAAAACATCGTAGAAGACCGCATTATAATGGAGGACAAATCTACGAGTACAGATGAGAATATTACATTCTCAAAACCGTTAATTCCAGCCGATATGAAAAAAGGTATGATCGTAACAAACGATTTTCACATGTTTAGAGCGAAAAAAATAGCGGCCAAACAAGGTTTACAATTAGAAGGTCTTCCGGCAAAAACACCGAAACCAATCATCATTCCATCGAATGTACGAGAATATTTAGCAATTACACAGTATTGGTTTATGAATCGAATATAGTGAAAGTGATCCCGTCTGAAACTCAGGCGGGATTTAGTTTGAGGAAAATCTTACAAATATGTCACGTTCGTGAAAGGTAAAGCGATAGTTTCTAGAATGATTTCCTGACATAATGAAGGTAACAAAAACTATTTAGAGGTGAATCGGATGAAAGGAAATAATATTTTATCTTCGTTATGTTACTTTAGTATCTTTTTTGCACCATTTTTACTACCAATTATCGTGTACTTTGTTGCAGAAGATGAAGTGAAGTATCACGCGAAAAAAGCATTTTGGTCACATGTTTTCCCATACGCAATCTTATTTGGAGGACTAGCAGTATCAGGCATGTACGGTTTAGGGTTCAATCAATCTGACGGTGCTGGAATTGGAATGGCTATCACATATGCAGTGTTCATTCTTGTAGGGATTTACTACTTCATTTGGAATATCGTAAAAGGTATTAAAGTTTTGAAAACGGCGTAATAAGATAAGTATAATTTCATTTACCGTATTGATAAACGTTTTAAAAAAGGGCAATTCAAAAAGAATTGCTCTTTTTGTGCTTATAAGTTGTGAAAATTGAAAAAAATATGTTAATTTTTCATTATGAAGAGAAAAAAGGAGTGATTTTCATGAATGAGATCATACATAAGATGGAGCAACATGTTTCAGTTCGTAAATATAAAGAAGAATCAATTCCGAAAGATGTAGTAGAAAAGATGGTGCATGCTGCGCAACATGCAGCTTCATCACATTTTGTACAGGCGTATTCTGTTATATATGTAACAGATCAGCAATTAAAGGCTAAACTAGCAGAGCTATCCGGAAATCGCCATGTGAAGGACTGTGCAGCATTTTTTGTTTGTTGTGCAGATTTAAAACGACTTGAAATTGCATGTGAAAAACATAGTACAGAGATAAAGCATGAGGGAGTAGAAGACTTTATCGTTGCGACGGTAGATGCTTCACTTTTTGCGCAAAACTTAGCATTAGCGGCAGAATCATTAGGATACGGTATTTGTTATATTGGTGGTATTCGCAATAATCCGAGAGAAGTGAGCGAATTGCTTCATTTACCGGATAAAGTATATCCTGTATTTGGAATGACAGTCGGTGTACCAGATGAAGAACATGGAGTTAAACCACGTTTACCAGTAGCAGCAGTTCTTCATGAAAATGGATATGATGAACAAAAATATGATGAATTACTAAACGAATATGATGAAACGATGAACGCGTATTATAAAGAAAGATCATCAAATAAGAAAAGCGTAACATGGACGGAATCCATGAGTTCATTTATGTCTAAAGAAAAAAGAATGCATATGAAAGAGTTTTTAAGTGAAAAAGGATTAAATAAGAAGTGAGTAAGAAGGCAAACCTGACGTATAGGTTTGCCTTTTTTGGAGGAGAAATACCTAAGGCCAGAAAGTTGTTTATTCTTTCTGAACTTAGGTATTTTGTTTGTTATCATATACATAGAAATAAAAATTAATAATCTTTTACAAAAGTGATAGAAAATGAGAATGAAATGCCAATAGTAAGTAAAAGCGGCATAATAGCCGCTTTTTATCGTTTTATTTAGTAATTGATTTGAAATACTTTCCTTATGAAAGAAAGATTATTGCTAATTGTAAACTGTCAATAAAGTTATTTAAGTTTTGATATGGAATACCCCGCCGGAAAATACAGCAATAATTTCGTTTGAACATATCTGTTATTGCACGATCTAAAGCATCTTCTATAACAAGTTCAAACTTTCAATAAGAAGATAACCCCCTGTACAACTTAAAAGAATGTACGTAAATATTTTAAAAATCCGTTGATTAAGCCATTTAAAAATAATTTGACCTATAAACAAACCTAAAAATACAATTGGAATGGCATAAAAACTTGATTCCCAAATGGTTTTGTTTGTGCCAGTAAAGAGTATTTGAGTTACTAGACTAATGAAATATATAAACAGATAAAAAGCTAATGTAGTTGCTCTTAACTTCTCTTTTTCAGTATTAGTTCCTGTAAAATAAAGTAACAGGGGTGGACCTGGCATACCGATACTTGTCGTTAAAAGACCAGATAATCCGCCAACTATGAAATCTCTAGATTGTGTTGATCTAACCTTAACGTTGCATATTAGCAACAATGTTAATAGTAAGAGTAGGATGCTAACTGCTAATTTAAAAGTGTTTATGTTAACGGAAATGAAAATTAAAATGCCAAAAGGAACACCAACTATACTTCCAAAAATAAACCTTTTCAGTAGAACAAAATCAACGTCCATTCTTATTTTCCAAATGAGTGAAATGGAGATAATTAAAGATAAAATAATGTTTATTTGTATAGCTTCTTGTGGTAGAAATAACATAAGTAAGAAAGGGGTTGCCATTATGGAAAAGCCAAAACCTGTACTTGCTTGCAGAATAGAAGCCACTAATATAATACATATGAAAATGAATGTGATACTCAAAACAGCCCTCCTATTTAATCAAGTTTAACTAGTTAAAGTCTATTATTTAAGTGCAATGTTTCACAAACTTATTTGTATTTTAACATAAATATCTAGTTTTTTCTCAAATAGTGTTGCCATATAAGGCTCTTTAATTAAAAAATCTGACTTGTATTTTTAAACAATTTTATTATGGGGAAACAAATAAGGAATGGGATCAAAATGTATTGATTATCATTAAATTATTCACTGAGATCCCCGCGATAAAACAAGAACAGCCATATAAAACTTACAAAAATACAGCATGTAGCTAATAAACTGCCAATCATTTGAGGAGAAAGAATTTCTAACAGTCCTCCTGTAAAAAACATCGATAACTGAATAAGAGATGCGTAAATGGAATAATGGAATGAAAAAACTTTACCTATCATATTTTCGTGTGTATAAGTTTGAAGTAATGTCGTATCAAGTGGAACGATGATTCCTCCTGCTATGCGCATACAGAATAAAGTAATGATACCGATAATAAGTTGATCGGATAGAATGAATCCGAGAAAGAAAATTCCTTGTAGTAAGTAGGCCCAACCGAATACTTTTTTCATTTTTTCTTTATTATGGGATATATAAAGATTAACGAGAAGGCTTCCTATCATAAGCCCAGCCCCTTGAACCGTATATAAAATCCCAATGTTCGTATGGAAAATTTTTTCGGCATAGATCGTTAGAAGTAGTTGATAAGCGCCTCCAATAATTCCCCATGAAATGCCGACAAGAATTAATGTTAAAATGATTTTTGTTTGTAATATGTATGTATAATCACCTTTTATATCAGTGAAAAATGCTTTGTTCTTGTTACAAGTATCATGAGCAGGAATACTCATATTATAAATAAAATAGGCTGAAATAAAGTATGATAGGCTATTTACTAAAAAAGCGAACTCAATATGTAAAGATTGTGTAAGTATCCCGCCCAAAGAAGCACCTATAATAGACATAAAACCAGTAATTGTACTAGAAAGAGAGTTAGCAGTTACGAAATGGTTTTGGTGTACGATATTTTTTAAGGCTGCTTGTTTAGCCGGTTCAAATACACAAGAAAGTACGGATAAACATATATTGGCAATGAAAATAATCTCAATTTTATAGCCTGCGAGTAAGTATGTAAGGACTAGAATTCCCCGTGTAATATCGGTGAAAATCATAATATTCTTTTTAGAGAAACGATCTACAATTAAGCCTATGAATGGACTAAGAAGAAGCTGTGGTAAACCTTTACTTATAAAAGTAAGTGCGATCATAAACGGCGATTCCGTTATGCTGTAGACAAATGTTAATAAAGCTACCGTATGGAACCAATCCCCAAGTACACTTAATGTTTGCCCATAAAATAGTTTATTGAAGTTTTTATTTGTTTTAAGAAGTGTGGAATAAGAAACTGACATAAATAGATTAATCCTTATGTAATGATGATGCTTGAACTTGTTTTTTCCATTCGTTTACATACACTTTCTCCTCTGTAGGAAGTCCAACAGGTAATTGTGCTTCGTAAAGACCTCTAATCATTGTAATCCCCCTTAGTAAAAATGTTTCTTATTCCATAGTAAACAATATGTTGCTGGTTGAAATCGCAAATAAGAGGGATATAAATTCATACGAAAGTATGAAAAAAAACAGCTCATATTTGAGCTGTTTTTCTATAGTTTTTAGTTCATTTTTCAAGGATAGGATATATTAATATCCGTATCCGCCGCCACCCCAACAGCTACATCCGATGATGATTAGAAGGATGAATAGTACGATAAGCAAAGCAAATCCACCGCCGAAACCAGCGCAACTTCCACCATAACTCATATGTTTTCCTCCTTTTTAGTAAGTTAATCTATATGGTTCATGGACTACTATATACAGTATGTTTTTGTATAGAAAACGAGCCAGTCTCATTTATAATTAGACAAATGCCTGTAGATTCATTAGGATTGCATGTTAGTGATTTGTAAATAAACCTTTACGTAATTCATAATTTAGGCATAAAAAATAAAAAATTGTAAAAAAAACCATTTTCTTATTTTTTTATGAGAGAATATGTACTATAATTTTACAAGTAATATTATGGGAAAAGGGAGTTTTAGTATAGAGATGGAGATGGGACAATTAAAAAATAAAATAGAAAACAAAAAGAAAGAGTTAATTCAACTTGTTGCGAGACACGGATTGGATCATGATAAAGTTTTGTTATTTAGTCGTGATTTAGATATACTTATTAATAAGTTTATGAACATAAAAGACAAAGTGCATAAATAAAAAATTTATAGTTTTTTATATTAAGATGTTTCACAGAAAGGAGAGGACAGTAATTGGAACATTTACAGGAAGAATTGTATAAACAAATAAAAGAAGAAAAAGGTACAGTTACAATTTTCTTAAAGAGTGGCGTTAGAATAATAGGAGAAGTTGTTGGAGTGGATAAATTTACAGTTTTAATCTTAGTGGATGGAAAACAACAGCTTATTTATAAGCAGGCTATATCAACAATAATGAAATAAGACACTCTTGTTGAGTGTCTTATTTCATTATTGCTTGCATGCCTCAACATCAATGCCGGCAGCAATTAACTTCTTTTCTCCATCTTGTTCAATAATTTTTTGTAATTTAGATAAGAAAGAATCAAAGTTTGTATGCTTTGCTACTTGGAACGTCATTTTATGTTCAATTGGTAGCCACGTATCAATATCAGCTTCGTTATGCTGGATTTTCACCTCAAGTTTATCGAGTGCATTAGCAACTTTTGCTTCGTACGTTTCTTTCGCTTCAAACTCCATCCATAAGTCATATAATTCCTCTCCGAGAGAACCTGTTAACGTTTGTTTAATATTTAAAATAGCCTCCAGTTCATTTTTTTGTTTTTGTAGCTGTAATTCGTGACTATTCATTGTATCAAAAGCAGGAATATCACCAGCTTCGGCTTCGACTAGGTCGTGAATAATAACCATTTTAAGTAATTTCTCAATACTTACTTTTTGATCCAAATAAGGTTCAACTAAAATGGCCATTAGAGACATCCGCCATGTATGTTCGGCAACACTTTCTTGACGTCCGTTGGAAAGCCAGCTATGTCGCATTTCATATTTTAGTTTTTCTGCTAATGCAATGACTTGTAAAATGTTGTGTTCCATCGTGATCCTCCTCATTTATTCATACCATAATTCTAATATAGAAATGAAATGTGTCAATTTCATGAGTATATTGCGATAAACAGATGATAAGCGTATAATACATGTTGTATGTGAAAACGTATTATTAAAATAAAAAAATGTTATATAAAAATGGAAAGGAAAGGGCAGAAATATGGGAGAGAAAAATCAAGTATTAGCTAGACCACAAAGAAGAAAAAGGAAGTTTGATATTTCTAGCCCAGTGGGCATTATAGTAGGTTTCATTATAGTGATAGCGGCAATTATGCTTGGCGGCGGTGGAATAAAAGCTTTCAAAAACTTTTTAGATGTTTCATCTATTTTAATTGTCATAGGGGGAACAACAGCGACAATTGTTGTGGCATATCGATTTGGAGAAATAAAAAAATATACGAAAAGCATTTTTACTGTTTTACATAGAAGAGAAGAAGATTTAGAACAGTTAACGGATTTGTTTGTCGATTTTTCGAAAAAGTCTAAAAAGCACGGCTTGCTTTCTTTAGAGGTAGATGGAGAGCAAGTAGACAATCCTTTTATTCAAAAAGGAATTCGATTAATGTTAAGCGGTTACGATGAAGATGAATTAAAAGAAGTGTTATTGAAAGATATTGAAACGGAAGTGTATGAGTTAAGAAAAGGAGCAGCATTATTAGATAAAATTGGTGATTTTGCTCCAGCTTGGGGAATGATTGGTACGTTAATCGGTCTTATCATTATGCTCCAAAACTTACAAGATACATCGCAAATTGGTACAGGAATGGCAGTTGCGATGTTAACGACATTATATGGGTCTGTACTTGCGAATATGATTGCAATCCCTCTTGCGGAAAAAGTATATCGTGGTATTGAAGATTTATATACAGAGAAGAAGTTTGTAATAGAAGCAATTTCAGAATTGTATCGTGGACAAATCCCTTCTAAATTAAAGTTGAAACTGGATACATACGTATACGAAACAAAGGTAAAAAAGGTAAAAGGAGCAGCCTAATATTTCAAGGAGTGGTATGATGAGTAAAGGACCGCAAAAGGGATCGCCTCGTTGGATGACGACTTTTACAGATTTAACGATGTTATTATTAACTTTCTTTGTATTACTAGTTGCTACATCAAAGCAAGATGCAGTAAAATTGTCAAAGATGCTTGAAAAGTTTAGTGATACGGGGCAAGTAGATGCAAAAGTAATGGAAAATACAATACCAGATATTTCACATGAAAAAAATGATGAAAAAATGATCTCAAAAAAGAGAATGGATGAATTATATAAGAAGTTAAAAGCGTATGTAGATAATAACGGTATTAGTCAAGTGAATGTATATCGGGAGGATACAGGGGTAAGCGTCGTTATAGTAGATAATTTAATATTTGATACAGGCGATGCAAACGTTAAGCCCGAAGCGAAAGGGATAATAAGTCAATTAGTTGGATTTTTTCAATCCGTACCTAACCCAATTGTTGTAGAGGGACATACAGATAGTAGACCTATTCATAACGAGAAATTTCCTTCTAATTGGGAGTTATCTTCAGCACGAGCGGCAAATATGATTCACCATTTAATTGAAGTGTATAATGTGGATGATAAAAGGCTAGCTGCGGTAGGATATGCAGACACAAAGCCAATTGTACCAAATGATTCACCGCAAAACTGGGAAAAAAACCGTCGCGTTGTTATTTATATAAAAGAGTAGTATATTATTATTTTAATAATAAAATAATAAAAATACGAAAATTCTTTTAAAAAAATATTAAATTTTATCATTTTATTTTGTATAATGAGTGAGAATGATAAGGTGAAATATTAAGATATATTTATACATAGAAGGAGAGAATTAAAAAGAATGGCACATAAAATTTTAGTAGTAGACGATGCGATGTTTATGCGAACGATGATTAAAAACTTATTAAAAAGTAATGCTGAGTTTGAAGTTATCGGCGAAGCAGAGAATGGGGTAGAAGCAATTCAAAAGTATAAAGAACTTCAACCTGATATTGTAACATTAGATATTACTATGCCAGAAATGGACGGGCTTGAAGCATTAAAAGAAATTATTAAAATTGATTCAAGTGCAAAGGTTGTTATTTGTTCTGCAATGGGACAACAAGGTATGGTATTAGATGCAATTAAGGGCGGGGCAAAAGACTTTATTGTAAAGCCATTCCAAGCGGATCGTGTAATTGAAGCTTTAACAAAAGTAGCAAATAGTTAATATAGAAGGGGTGCCACAAGGAATCAAAACAGTGATAGCGGATCGACGTGTGGCCCCCTTTTTTCTCATTGTAAAACACTAAATTGTTATACATAAATGAAATGTTTGTTAGACAGGTAGGGGATAAAAATGCAAACAGATCTATTAAATATATTTTTCGAAGAGTCAGAAGAACATTTACAGTCGCTAAATGAAAATGTGCTAGTGTTAGAACAAAATCCTGGTGATATGGATGTTGTAGGAGAAATATTCCGATCCGCTCATACATTCAAAGGTATGTCTGCGAGCATGGAATTTACGGAAATGGCTGATTTAACGCATAAGATGGAAAATGTGTTAGATGAAATTCGTCATGGAAATATAGTTGTAAATGCGGATATTATTGATGTGATTTTTGAGTGCATTGATAATTTGGAGAAGATGGTTGCAGATGTGCAACAAGGTGGAATGGGCAATATTGATGTAGCCTCAACTAAACAGAAATTAGAAGCATTATTGAACGGCAATGTAGAAACTCCTACGGAACATATAGAGCAAAATCATATAGACACCGATGATGCAGTTTCGCATGAAGTGCATATAACAGTTGAACAGCAAGCAATTTTAAAAGCAGTACGTGCCATTATGTGTATTGAAGCATTGCAAAATGTAGGGAATATACAAAAAACAGCTCCGAGTATTGAAGAAATTGAAGCAGATGCTTTCGGATTTGAATTTACAGTATTTATGGATACTGATTGTAGTATAGAAGAATTGAAACAAGTAGTACTTCATGTTTCTGAAATTGAGAAAGTGGAAGTAAAGCAAGGAGAACCTATATCGAAGGAAGTAGCTTCTAAAAAAGTCGTTACACAAGAAGTTGTGCAAGTAGAAGAAAAGCTACAACCAGCTGTGGCTATGCAGGTAGAATCACCAATAGAGGCAACGAATCAACCTTCAAGTGCTATGCCAGCTAAAAGTACTACAAAAACGAAAAATGCTAAAGTGGAGAATCGTTCAATTCGTGTTCAATTAGAGAAAATCGAAAGATTAATGAATATGTTTGAAGAAAGTGTAATTGAACGTGGGCGCATTGATGAATTGGCTCAAACGATTCAAAACAAGGAGCTAATTGAACATTTAAATCGATTAGGCGATATTTCAAAAGATATTCAAAATGTACTATTAAATATGCGTATGGTGCCGATTGAAACTGTGTTCAATCGTTTCCCGCGTATGGTACGTATGTTAGCGAAAGATTTAGGGAAAAAAATCGATTTACAAATTACAGGTGAAGATACTGAAGTAGATAAAATTGTTATTGATGAAATCGGTGATCCGCTCGTTCATTTAATTCGAAATGCAATCGATCACGGTGTTGAAACTGTTGAAAAACGACGTGATGCAGGTAAAAATGAGACAGGTACGATTAAATTAGAAGCCTTTCATAGTGGAAATCATGTCGTTATTCAAATTACGGATGATGGAAACGGTATTAATAAAGGGAAAGTATTAGAAAAAGCGATTAAAAATGGCGTTGTAACTGAAGCGGATGCGAATAGATTAACAGATCGTGAAGTGTTTGATCTTATTTTCCAACCAGGATTTAGTACAGCTGAAGTTGTATCAGATCTTTCTGGACGCGGTGTCGGATTAGATGTTGTAAAACATACGATTCATAGTTTAGGTGGACATTTAATTATTGATTCTGAGGAAGGAAAGGGAAGTACATTTAGAATTGAACTTCCATTAACGTTGTCTATTATTCAATCTATGCTTGTTCAAACGAATGATAAGCGTTATGCTTTACCTCTTGGAAATATCGTTGAAGCAATTCGAATTAAGAGAGAAGACATCCAATCCTTACAAGGAAAAGATGTGTTAAATTATCGTAATCAAATTATTGAAGTGAAACATTTAAGTACTGTATTTGGTGAAAAAACAGTAGATGAGGCGTTTGCGTCATATGATGGTCAAATGGTTCCTGTGTTAATTGTTCGTAACACACATCGCAGCTATGGACTTATTGTAAACACAATTATCGGTCAAAGAGAAATAGTCTTAAAGTCATTAGGTGACTTCTTTGCAGAGAGTTCTAACTATTTCTCTGGTGCGACGATTCTCGGTGATGGACGAGTGGTCCTCATTTTAAACCCAGAAGGTTTATAATAGGAATGAAGGAAAGCTCCCCACTTGTATACAATTGGGGAGCTTTTTGGCTAATCGTTACGAATCTAATAATGGGATACATAGTAACGTTTTATACTAATGAGTTTGCTAAAATAGAATAAGAGTTTATATTATTTGATAGAAAAACAGAAATGAGGAGGCAGGGAAAATGCCTGAGCAACACACAAAAGGGGATACGAGCACGATTGTGCTAGAAAAAGAAAATGAGCATTTAACGCCCCAAGAATGCGATATTCTTGGCGAAATTGCAAATATATCATTTGGTTCAGCTTCGACTGTATTATCAACAATTTTAAATAGGCAAGTAAGCATTACTGCTCCTCGTATAGAGTTGGTAGATTTATATGATTCAAGAGATGTCGAAGTTCCGCATGTTGTATTAAACATTCATTTTACAAAAGGATTAGATATGGAAAACCTCCTTGTCCTTAAGCAAGATGTTGCATTGTCCATTGCAGATTTAATGATGATGGGAACAGGTGAAGTGGAGGACGGAAAAGAACTTGGTGAATTAGAGCTAAGTGCTGTACAAGAAGCGATGAATCAAATGATGGGATTCGCAGCTACATCTATGTCGGAATTCTTCCAAGATACAGTAGATATGTCTCCGCCGACGATTAAAGTTGTAAAGTTATCAGAAGAAATGGAGAAAATCTCTGAAATCGATGGGAATCATACGATTGTTAAAGTATCGTTTGATTTAAAGATAGATAATCTTGTAAACTCTAAACTTGTACAAATTGTTTCAGTTGAGCATGCGAAACAAATGGTAAATAAATTAATGCAATTATCTGGTGGAGTAGAAGAAACAGACGAACCAGCAGAAGTAGTGGAAACTGAGATTGTAGAAGAAGTTGAAAAAGAGCATTTAACACAAGAAGAGAAAGATGTGCTTGGTGAAATTGCAAATATTTCAATTGGCTCCGCTTCAACAGTGTTATCAACGCTTTTAAATCAGCCAGTTACAATTAGTACACCAAATGTGGAAGCAATCAATGTTCGTCATTATGATGGAGTACCAGTACCATTTGTTATTTTAAATGTCGACTTTGTTGAAGGGCTAAAGAATGAGAATGTATTCGTATTTACGAAAGATGTTGCCTTAACAATGGTAGATTTAATGATGATGGGAACAGGGGAAGTTGACCCAGAAAAAGAGCTTACTGAATTAGAACTGAGCGGTATTAAAGAAATTATGAACCAAATGATGGGTCATGCTGCTACGGCGATGTCAGAAATGTTTCAAGAAAAAATGGACATGACGCCGCCAAATGTTAAATTTGTAACGTTAAAAGAAGAAATGGAATATTTGGGAGAGTCAATGGAAGTGGACGAACTCGTTCAAATTACGTTCAATCTTGAAATTGGCGATCTGCTTCAATCGAAGATGTATCAAATTTTGCCGATTTCCGAAGCGAAAGAAATGGTAAGGCGACTTCTGTATCCGATGGTGGAAGAAGAAGAGATTGCCACAGAAGAAATTGAAGAAGAAAAAATTGTAGAACCAGTTGTGCAACCTATTGAATTTAAAGAAGTAAAACAAATGGAACCAGTATATATGGACACGTCCATTCTACAAAATGTAGAAATGAACGTGAAATTTGTATTTGGAAGTACAGTGAAAACGATTCAAGATATATTAAGTTTACAAGAAAATGAAGCAGTTGTACTAGATGAGGATATTGATGAACCGATTCGTATTTATGTAAATGATGTATTAGTAGCGTATGGTGAACTTGTAAATGTAAATGGATTTTTTGGAGTAAAAGTGACGAAATCACTATAAGGCATTGAAATAGGAGTTTGAACTAGTAGATGAAAAACGTAAAGTTTTTTCTAATGAGTTGGCTATGCATACATGTGTGCTTGTTCTTCCCCTTGCAAAGTCAGGCTGAGGAACAAATTGAGCCAGATCAAAAAATAAATGAAGTGAATGTACAAGAAGAAAATAAGGAATCTCAAGAATCTTCAGAGCAAGTGGAAACGAAACAAGATGAAGAGAAACAAAAAGAAGCAGAACAAGAAGTAGAACAAGAAGTAGTAAATAAACAATTGAATGAAAGAAAGATAGAAACAGAACAGGGAATTATTACAGTAAATAAGCCGGAGCTTAAAGTTGGCGAAGAAATGCGAATTGCTGTAGAACCAAATGGGAAAAACATTCAAAGTATGAAAGGTATATTGCAGTTACAAAAAAATGGCGAGCAATATGCGCAAGAAAGAATACTATCTTTTGAGTATGATGAAGAAACGAAGAGCTGGGTTGCTAACTATAAAGCAGGGGATTTTGATTTGCAAGGTGATTGGAATCTTCAGCTCGTTCAAAGTTACAAAGAGAATGAGAAAGAAGAGATCGTAAAAAATGAAGTGAAAGTCCCGCTCATTCGTATTAAAAATGAAACGCCAACTATAGATAAAGAATTGCCAAAGTTACAGAAAGTTACTATTGATGAAGTAAAAGAGAACTTAGTTGAACGAAAACAGGGAGATTCTATACATATACGAGTAAAAGCGTCAGATATAGAATCGGTTGTAAAAGAAGTGCGCGTTACATTAAAAGGGAAAGAAAATAAAGAGCTTTCGTTTTTATTAGACTACAACAAGCATGATATGGATTGGCAAAAAGTATTTGAAATAACAGAAGCATTGCCGGCTGGGCCATACGAATTACTTGTAGAGATAATAGATGCAGCAGGTAATAAACTTGTTGAAGAAAGTGAATATACCATTTCTGTTTTGGCGCCAAAAAACGAAGATGATAAAAAGATAGAAGAGAAAGAGAAAGAGAAAGAAGATAAATTAGATAATAAACTAGAAAATGAATTAGAAGATAAGAAAGAAAATGAGAAGCAAGAAGATTTGAAAATCAAAAACCCGCTTCTAGAAGAAAAATTGCCGGTTGTTCAAATTCCGAAGCAAGATGAGAAAGTAAATAAGTTTATAAAAGAACCGTTGAAAGAGAAAGAGGAATTTACTTACGTTATAAAAGAGCCGTTCGAAGACAACAAGGAAGTACATAAGGCGAAGGACCAAAAAGAGAAAAATAACAAACAGGTTGTCTCTAAAAAGAAAGAACAAAAAGAAGAAACGAAAGACAAGGAAGAAGAAAAAGGTGAACAGGGAGTACAAGCTTCGGATGTATTTACTATCATGTCAGGTTTATTCGTACTGTTTTTAGTTTTAAAGAGTAATAAAGAATGGGGCTAATTATTTCATAGTAGTGGAGGCGCTTAAATGGAGATTAAACGTACGACAATTGAAGATAAGACGCTACAACCATTAAAACAGCCTGCAGCTATTTCGGAACATGAAATCCAGAAAGAACGAAAGCGTAGCAATTTAGTGTTTACTGGACAGTCTAAAATTATTTCGAAAAATAATGAAATAGGTATTTTACTTGCAAGTTTAAGTGATGGAAAGATTATGAAGGAAATACTTTCTAAAGAGATGGATACAGTGTTACAACTTTTTAAAAAGTTACATACATTATCTCAAGAAGGAAAGCAATCAGAAAAAGTGTTTGAACAAGTAATTAGAAGCCTACAAGGACTTATTAAGCAGGCGCACATAAAAGAACTTCCTTTGTTAGATGGAACATATGATTTCGCTGAAGTGCAACTATCATTTGGTAGAAAAGTACATATTCCTTTACTAGATGTAAGTGCACTCATCTCTAGAGTGGAAAGTGATTCTTCAGAAGGAAATATAAATTTGATGGTAACGGTAATTACTGCTTATATAACAAAATTGTCTAACGAAACGATTTTAATTAGCGTTACAGACCGCATTGCTAAAGATCGGGATGTAAGTGTATGGAGAGCGCTTGCGGAAATGAACATGACACAATTGTCACAGGCGTTGAAACAAACGATGCAAGAACATAAATGGTCTATGACGTTTCTTTTTCTCTTCATATGGATTGTCGGTATTATTTTAATTCGAGTTATGTAAAAAGGTCGTCACTCCATTGTGACGACCTCTTTTATATTTTTTCGTAGAAGAATGTATCAAATCGCTGAAGATTGTAACGTTCGGGTGTTAAAATTTGTTCCGTACTACCAACAAATAGTACACCGCCTTTTCGTAAAGAACGACTAAATTTTTCGTAAAGTTTTACTCTTGCTTCTTCGGTAAAATAAATCATTACGTTGCGACAAATAATCAAATCATAATTTGTATCGAATGACTGCATTAAAAGGTCATGTTGTTTAAACGAGACGTTTTGTTTAATGTTTTGATGCAATGAATATAGACCATTCTCTTTTGTGAAATGACGTTCTTTCAAATCAGTAGGTAATTCCTTTAACGAACGTTCTGTATATTGAGCGCGTTTTGCGGTTTCTAAAATATGAAAATCAAGATCTGTTGCTTGAATTTCAAAACGAAATGGAGCTAGATGCTTTGATAAAATTAAAGAGAGTGTATATGGTTCTTCACCAGCAGCGCAAGCGGCACTCCATACCTTTAATTTTCCGCTATTTTGTTCGAGTAATTTTGGTAGTGCTTTCGACTCTAAAGTTTGCCATCGTTCTTTATTTCTAAAAAACTCTGAAACGTTAATTGTAATATAGTCAATAAAATTTAAAAATAAATTTTGATCAGCGCGTAATTTGTTTAAAAAATTAGTGTAGTTTTCGAAGCCTTTTCTCGAAATGAAAGCATCGATTCTACGGCGCATTCTATCTTGTTTATATGAAGCGATGTCCATATTGAATTGTTGTTTAAAACTCGCGATAAAATGATCATAATCTTGTTCAATTATCATATTTACAATGGGCACAATAATGGTATTGTGCCTCCCCCTTTACATCATACGAATTTTTTGTTCAAAGCTTTTTTTCATTTGCTTTTCATGTAATCCTGGTAAATCATAAATGACAGCATCAATACCTGCTTCTTTTGCAACATCGACAGGGATGACAGATGTATGTTTGTCACCATTATAAAAACAGAGAACTAAATCAGTGTCTTCAATAATTTGTTTAACAAAAAACATATAATCTGATCGGTAAATGGAGTCAGAAGGATGATCAAAAGCAACATATTCGGCTCCGTGTTTTTTTAAGTAATCAACGACTTCTTGAAATTCATCTGTTATTGCTTGCAATGGTTGCAGCGTGTAAAGGCATAAATTTTGAGCGAGTCTTTCATTCTCAACGAAAAAACGAAGAACCTCATTTTCAATAGATTTATAACATAATATGTAAATTTTATGTTTGTGAGCATAGTCAGTTAAAAATTTTTTAATTTCTTCTTGATCTAATGCTGTTAATTGATTTGAACCACAAAGGAAAATATTCATAGAATTGTGCCACCTCATGCTAAATTGTAACATATCTTTTATAAAAAATAACTGCAAAATATTACTGTTCAGAGTATAATTATAAATAACTGGATTTTACGATTAAGTTTAGGAAGAAATAAAAAAATAAATAGGTGATATATATGCTACGTTCTATCTCGCATAATCCAATTTTATCGCATATACCGCCTGCTACTCAAATGCCGAAAGAAGCAAATGTCAGAACAGGACTTGCATTTTCGGATAATTTGCATGCAGATCCGAAAAAAGATAAATTGCTAGAACAAATGGAAGCGTTTGTCGATAATATTGGAGAAATTAAAGAGAAAATTGAAATGGAATTAACGCTTGATAATGTAATGGAATACAAAAATACAGTAAAATCATTTTTGAATTTTTACGTTGATAATGTATTGCAGTATAAAGATGTCACGTCTCGTCACCCGCGTTACGGATATTCACAGAAAATGACGATTGTGAAACAGGCAGAAATGGGATTGAATGAATTAGAAGATGTTATGAATTTAATCAATACGAAAACAGGACATTTAGAAATGTTAAATCAAATTGGAGAAATCCATGGTTTAATTGTGAATTTAGTCTTGTAAAAGAAAGGAAGCTATATGTACATACAATTATATGAAAAACTCGTTATTATTCAAAAAGCGTATGAAAATATTCAAGCGCTTGGAGAGCAAATATATGAGAATTTAAAAAATAAAAATGTAAATGCAGTTCAAAAATTGCAAGTAGAGCAATTGCAGTACATTGATGGTTTAAAAGGGTTATCAAGCTCATTTGAAGAAATGGTTGTTCAGTTCTGTAAAGAACAAGGGGTTGAATCGTTTCGTGTAAGTGCGTTATTTTCGTATTTTTCTCAAGAAGAAATTGAAAAAATGGAAGAATTACAAAAAAACGTAACTGAATTAGAAGAGAATGTAAAAATGATTCTTTTGAAAAATCAATATTACTTAAACGTACTATTAAAAACTACAGAAAGTATTGTGGATTCTGTTTCTGAATATAACTTAGAGCGAAACAATAATTCGCAAATCTTTATGAATGAACTATTGTAAAGGAGAAGTGAAGCTTTATGAGATTATCTGATTATAATACACCGCTATCGGGTATGTTAGCGGCTCAAATGGGGTTACAAACAACGAAACAAAACTTGTCTAACATTCATACACCAGGTTATGTTCGTCAAATGGTGAATTACGGATCTGTTGGAGCAAGCAATGGTCATACGCCAGAACAGAGAATTGGTTACGGTGTACAAACGCTAGGTGTTGACCGTATTACTGATGAGGTAAAGACGAAGCAGTTTAATGATCAATTATCTCAGCTCTCTTACTATAACTACATGAATTCAACATTATCACGTGTAGAGTCTATGGTTGGAACGACAGGAAAAAATTCATTATCTAGTTTAATGGACGGTTTCTTTAATGCCTTTCGTGAAGTAGCAAAAAATCCAGAACAACCAAACTACTACGATACATTAATTTCTGAAACTGGGAAGTTCACTAGTCAAGTAAATCGTCTTGCGAAAAACTTAGATACAGTGGAAGCGCAGACGGCAGAAGATATTGAAGCGCATGTTAATGAATTTAATCGTCTGGCTGCTAGTTTAGCAGAAGCGAATCATAAAATTGGACAAGCGGGTACACAAGTGCCGAATCAACTTTTAGACGAACGAGATCGCATCGTTACAGAGATGTCTAAGTATGCAAACATCGAAGTATCTTATGAATCTATGAATCCTAATATCGCGAGTGTTAGAATGAATGGTATTTTAACAGTAAATGGACAAGATACATATCCACTTCAATTAAATAAAGAAAAAGACCCAATGTCAGTTGAGATTTACGGTTCAGAAATCTCTGTAACTAGCGGAGCGATAAAATCAGCGATTGATACGAAAGCAAAGATTGTTGATTATAAAAAAAATCTCGAAGACTTAATGAGTTCAGTGAAAAATCAAGTGAATACAGTGATGGGAAAAGATTTCTTCGTTGGAGATTATGCGAAAGATATGAAGTTAAATCCAGAATTCCAAAAAGATGTTTCGAAAATGAAAATGTCTGCTGAAACAGCAAATAAACTAGCAGCAGTTACAGATGGAGATTATAAAGAAGGTCTTTCTTATAAACAAGCATTAGACCAATTTATAGTTCGTGTTGCATCTGATAAAAGTGCAGTAAATGGTTATCAAAAAATTCATGGAGACTTATTAGAAGGTATTCAGCAAGAAAAAATGAGCGTTGAAGGTGTAAATATGGAAGAGGAAATGGTAAATTTAATGGCCTTCCAAAAATATTTCGTCGCAAACTCTAAAGCTATTAATACGATGAATGAAGTGTTTGATAGTCTATTTTCGATTATTCGATAAGTGATAATAATTGATTGGAAATATATAAGGAGGAGATAGAAATGAGAGTATCTACATTTCAAAATGCAAACTGGGCGAAGAATCAGTTAATGGATTTAAATGTGCAACAACAATACCATAGAAACCAAGTAACTTCAGGGAAGAAAAATCTTCTTATGAGTGAAGACCCACTTGCAGCAAGTAAATCATTTGCGATTCAACATTCATTGGCAAATATTGAACAAATGCAAAAGGATATAGCGGATTCGAAAAATGTATTAACACAAACTGAAAATACTTTACAAGGTGTTTTGAAATCTTTAACGAGGGCAGATCAATTAACAGTACAAGCGTTAAATGAAACAAATAGTGAAAAAGAATTGAAAGCCATCGGTGCAGAGATAGATCAAATTTTAAAACAAGTTGTATATTTAGCGAATACGAAAGAGCAAGGTCGTTATATTTTCGGTGGTGATAGTGCAGAAAAGTCACCATTTACAGAAGATGGTACGTACCAGGGCGGAAAAAATGATGTGAACTGGCAACTAAATGATGGTTATGAATTAAAAGCATTCCGTAACGGAGAAGCATTGTTATCCCCGGTAATAAAAACGTTAAAACAGATGAGCGAAGCGATGCAAAAAGGTGACCAAAAAGCGTTACAACCGTTATTAGGAGAAAACAAGAAAAACTTAGATGGCATCATTAACCGTACGACTGAAGTTGGTTCAACAATGAACACAATGGAGACGTTTAAAACAATTTTAAGCGAGCAAAACTTAGCGCTTCAAGAAAACCGTAAAGAAATTGAGGATGTCGATTTAGCGGTCGCGATTTCTGACTTGGCATATATAAATGCAACGTATGAAGCGACGCTTAAAGCGGTTAGTACGATGAGTAAAACAAGTATTTTAGACTACATGTAATCTATAAGGAGTGAGAAAAATGGCAGGAACAACGATGACAGGTATTGGTGGTAGACAACAAATTTGGAACCTCGGAAATAATATGATCGATACTTCTAACCTAGTAGAATTAGAGATGCAAGCGTTAGATATGAGGAAAACACCGTATACTACTGAGAAGCAAAAACTTACGCAAGATAAACAAGTATATGCAAGTTTAAAGACACAATTTACTCCTTTTACTCAAGTGTTTAAAGATTTAGCAGCTTTTAAAGGGAATGAGAAAAAAGTAACGACAACACAAGACGGCTACATTAATGTGAAAGCTGATGGTGGGGCGATTGCAGGAACTTTTAATATGACTATTACACAGCTTGCGCAGCGTCATCAAATAGCTTCAAATGACATTAAAGATATAAATGCGAAGCTTCCTAAAGATGAAACATTAAAGCTAGGCGGTAAAGAATTAAAAGTAACAACTGATATGACATATAAAGATTTAATTAATAAGATTAATGATGGAGATTATGGTGTATCAGCTTATACACTTGGAAATAAGATTTTCATGACCTCGAAAAAAGAGGGAACAGATGGACAGATTAAGTTTGAGGGGAACACATCTACACTATTTCAAGATATTGGTTTAGCTAATGCGGATGGCCTAGCGCTTAATACAATCAATGAAGCACAAAATGCTAAATATAGTATTAATGGTATTGAAGCTGAAAGTTTTACTAATACAATTGAGGCTCTTCCGGGCGTGAAAATTGAATTGTTAAAAGTAACTGAGCCGAAAGTAGAAGGGACACCAGATGCGGGTACAACAACAGATCCAAAAACAAAAGGTGTAGAATTAAAATTTACGGTAAGTGATTCCAATGTAACAGACACAGCCAATATTATTAAAAAGATGGTAGCAGAGTATAATAAAGCAGTTTCTACAGTTGACCTTTTTGCTGGGAAAGATGGAGTTTTCCAAGGGCAGGTAATTATGCAAAGCGTACGTCAAGCGATGAACAATGTTGCAACATTTTCTCAAGATGGTAATTATTTATTCACATTTGGTATTCAATTAAAGCAAGATGGAACGATGGAAGTTAATGATGAAAAATTAACACAAGCGCTAAAAGAAAAACCCGATGCAGCGAAGCAATTTTTCTTTAGTTCTAACGGTTTAGGAAAAATGATGGAAGAACCACTTGATAAAATATTCGGTGATAAAGGTGTAGTTGGAGAACGTGTAAAAAATATTGATTCACGTGTAAGTGATTTAGATAAAAAGATTAAAGATATTGAAACGCAAAACTTGCAAAAACAAGATGAAATTGTGAAGAAGTATCAAAAGCTAGAGAGTACATTAGCGGCGCTTGATAGCCAACTAAAAACAATTAAAGCAATGACAAAACAAAAAAGTGATGATTAATGAAAGTTGAGGAAGTGATCGTATGCAAGCATGGCAACGTTATATGCAAAATGATATTATGACGAGTAATCCGATTAAAAATACAATTTTTATTTATGAAAGATGTATTGTAGAGTTTCGTAATTTAGAAGAACTTTTACATACTTTTAAACTTCAAGAAGGGGACGCACTTCTTGAAAAATTAGAACGTATTTTTGAAGAACTAAAGCTTCAATTAAATCCTGAGATTACGAAAGATTTATATGATAGTCTCTATGGTTTATATGATTGGATTAGCATTCAAATTCAAACGATGAAAGTAACGCGTGAAGCAAAAGATATTGATGCAATTGTGAAAGTGTTACAAGATTTAATAGACGGTTACCGCGGAGCACTTGAAAATGAACAATGATATTTATCGGACGTTTGTCAGCTGTTTTAATGAAATCGGTGAATTGCAAGTGTCAGACAGAGAGTTTGCTGAGAAGAGTGAGATGTTAAATCGCTGGATGATGACATTGGATGAAGAAACGCGTGCACAAGTTGCAGCAGAAGTAAGCCCGTTCATTATTAAGGCAGCACAGCATATTCGAGATAAGCAAAAGATTTTGGAAGAAATGATTATGACAAATGATGGGCGAATGAAGGCTAATTCATTTTACGGTAAATATTAATAATAACGTTTGGAAACAGATTCCCCTTTTAAAAGGGGGTCTATTCCTTCGTTTACATAAAGAACTCCGCTGATTGAGGTTTCATTTTATGACTGTGATGAAAAAATAATAGTAATCTAAATAATAGAAAAATGGACTTTAGTTTATATATTGAGATGTTCTATAGATTACCGTGTGTATACAGTTTTTTGCATTCTTTTTTATATTTTTATATTTTTCTAAAGACAACAATGAAAAAATGGAATAAAATATGTAAGGGTACATAATAGTAAATATTTTAATAAACGCATATAAGAAAATAAATAATGAAGTGAAACTTCTATCAGTGGATCATTACGTTAGAAAAGGAAGGGTGTGGAATATGCCAGATTTAGTGAGTGATGTAAGCCATTATATGAATTATTTAGTAACGAAACGAAATACTGTTTCTAGTAATATTGCAAATGCGAATACACCTGGCTATAAAGCACAAGATGTAACATTTGCTGAGCAGATGAATAAAAGTAGTGCGTTATATAAAAATAATGCGGCTGATTTAAAGAGCAATCCAGATTTATATCAAACGAATGAAATGCACTTGCCGACAGTAAATACGAAAAATACATATGCAAAGATTCAAACAAAATCAATGCAAACGAATAAAGACGGAAATAGTGTGGATGTAACGACAGAAATGCTAGATTTAATGAAAGCAAATCAGTTATACGGTATTTCAGTTAACGCAATTAATACACAATATGCAATTAACCAAGCGGCACGCGGACGTTAAAAGTAGAAGGAGAGACAACGGATGTTTCAGGCAATTAATGCAAGTGGCTCAGGACTAACGACAGCGAGAAAGTGGATGGAAGTTACTTCTAACAATATTGTAAATGCAAATACGACGGCGGCTCCGGGGGCAGATTTATATGAGCGTCGTAGTGTGGTGCTAGAATCAAACAATAGTTTTGCAAGTATGCTAGATGGGGCTCCTACTAACGGAGTAAAAATAAAAAGTATTGAAGCAGACAAAACGGAAAATTTAGTGTATGATCCGACGCATCCGCACGCAAATGAAGAAGGATATGTACGTTATCCCAATATTGATGTAACTGCTGAAATGACGAATGTAATGGTGGCTCAAAAAATGTATGAAGCGAATACGAGTGTATTAAATGCGAATAAAAAAATGCTTGATAAAGATTTAGAAATCGGCCGAGGATAAGGGGGAAGATAGTAATATGAAAATTCAACCAATGTTACATACACAACCATTTGGAGCAATTCAGTCAATTGGTGCACCGAAAACTTCTCAAACATCTGTAGTTGAGGGGAAAAAGTTTATTGATTTATTGGAAGATATGAATCAAACGCAAAACAATGCGCAAACAGCAGTATATGATTTACTAACTAAAGGGGTAGGAGAAACACATGACGTTTTAATTCAGCAAAAGAAAGCTGAGTCTCAAATGAAAACAGCTGCTCTTGTACGTGATAATCTTATTGAAAATTATAAGTCACTAATTAATATGCAAATTTAGGAAAGTGGACGGGTGTGTTTAAATGGAAAAGATGAAAAATGTTATCCAATCGTTAAAAACGTGGCATAAGTTAGTAATTGGTGCTGCGCTTTTAGCGATTGTAACAGGAGCACTTTTATACTTCACCTTGCCAGATAAATATGTTGTTGTATATCAAAATTTAAATGATACAGATAAACAAGAGATTACAGCAGAATTATCGAAGTTAGGTGTCGATTATCAATTAGCGGCCGATGGTTCGATTCGTGTGCAAAAGAATGATGCTCCATGGGTTCGAAAAGAAATGAATGGGATGGGCTTACCGTTTAATTCGAAAAGCGGTGAGGAAATTTTATTAGAAAGCTCGCTCGGTTCAAGTGAGCAAGATAAAAAAATGAAGCAAATTGTCGGTACGAAGAAGCAATTGGAGCAAGATATTGTAAGAAATTTTGCGACAGTTGAAACGGCAAATGTTCAAATTACATTGCCTGAAAAAGAGACAATTTTTGATGAAGAAAAAGCAAAAGGAACAGCGGCGATTACGGTTGGAGTGAAGCGTGGACAATTGTTAACAGCTGATCAAGTTGCGGGTATACAGCAAATGATTAGTGCAGCAGTTCCTGGTGTGAAGGCAGAAGAAGTAAGTGTTATTGATAGTAAAAAAGGTGTTATCTCAAAAGGTACAGATGAAGCACATTCTAGTAGTTCCTCTTCTTACGAGAAAGAAGTAGAGATGCAGCACCAACTTGAAGGTAAATTAAAGCAAGATATTGATGCAACGTTAATGACGATGTTTAAACCGAATGAATATAAAGTGAATACGAAAGTATCTGTAAACTACGATGAAGTTACACGTCAGTCAGAAAAGTATGGTGATAAAGGTGTACTTCGTAGTAAACAAGAGCAAGAGGAAAGCTCTACTGCGCAAGAAGGGGCAGATACGAAGCAAGGTGCTGGTATTACAGCTAACGGTGAAGTGCCAAACTACGGTACGAACAATAATCAAAATGGTAAAGTTGTCTACGATAATAAAAATGGCAACAAAATCGAAAACTATGAAATAGATAAAACAGTTGAAACAATTAAGAAACACCCAGAATTAACGAAAACGAATGTTGTTGTATGGGTAGATAATGATACGTTAGTAAAACGTAGAATTGATATGACAACTTTTAAAGAAGCAATCGGAACAGCGGCAGGACTTCAAGCTGATCCGAACGGTAACTTTATAAATGGTCAAGTTAACGTTGTAACTGTTCAGTTCGATCAGCCGAAAGCCGAAAAAGAGAAAGAGCCAGAAAAAAGTGGTATGAACTGGTGGTTATTCGGTGGAATTACAGCTGGCTTATTAGCAATCGGTGGTCTAGTATGGTTCTTATTAGCAAGACGTAAGAGAAAGAAAGAAGAAGAGGAATATGAAGAATACTTAGCAGAAGAGGAAATTGCTGCAAGTAATGAAAGTATCTTGGAAATTCCTGAAGAAAAAATAGTGCCAGAGCCAAAACCTGAACCAGAAGAACCGAAAGAACCTACGTTAGATGAACAAGTGCAGGATGCTACGAAAGAACATGTAGAAGGTACTGCAAAAGTAATTAAAAAATGGTTAAACGGACAGTAAGGGAGGAACAACGATGTTAGATGAAATCTCCTCCAAAGAAAAAGCTGCCATCCTTATTCGTACATTAGAAGAAGGGGTGGCAGCAAAAGTCATTGAATATATGACAGCTGAGGAAAAAGAAGTATTACTTCGTGAAATCGCAAAGTTTCGTGTATACAAACCAGAAACGTTAGAAAATGTACTAGGAGAGTTCTTATATGAACTAAATGTAAAAGAATTGAACTTAGTCACTCCAGATAAAGAATACATTCGTCGCATATTTAAAAACATGCCAGAAGACGAACTGGAAAAATTATTGGAAGATCTTTGGTATAACAAAGATAATCCGTTTGAGTTCTTAAATTCACTTACAGATTTAGAGCCACTTCTTACAGTGCTTAATGATGAGTCACCACAAACAATTGCAATTATCGCTTCTTATATTAAACCGCAACTTGCGTCTCAATTAATTGAGAGATTGCCAGATCATAAACGAGTAGAGACGGTAATGGGTATTGCGAAGTTAGAACAAGTTGATGGCGAATTAATTAATCAAATTGGTGAGTTGTTAAAATCGAAATTAAATAATATGGCATTCAGTGCAATTAATAAAACTGATGGCTTGAAAACAATCGTAAACATTTTAAATAATGTTTCACGTGGTGTTGAAAAAACAGTCTTTCAAAAGCTGGATGAAGTCGATTATGAGTTATCTGAGAAAATTAAAGAAAATATGTTTGTCTTTGAAGACTTACTTGGTCTTGAAGATCTTGCGCTTCGCCGTGTATTAGAAGAAATTACAGATAACGGTGTTCTTGCGAAAGCACTTAAAATTGCAAAAGAAGAAATTAAAGAGAAACTATTTACATGTATGTCTTCAAACCGTAAAGAGATGATTCTAGAAGAATTAGATGGCTTAGGACCGCTTAAGATGACGGATGCTGAAAAAGCACAGCAAACGATCACTGGTACAGTGAAAAAGCTAGAGAAAGAAGGAAGAATTATCGTTCAAAGAGGTGAAGAGGATGTCCTTATTTAAAAACAGAATTCCGAAGAATTCTGTTTCTTTTTCTGAAGAAACGTATGAATTACAATTTCCAAAATCAGCTTCAGTCCAAATAGAAGAGGAAGAATTACAAGCTGATCATGCAGAGCTTCGCGCCCAGCAAGAATCATTACATATGGAAATGAATCAGCTAAGGCAAGAGCAGCAAATGCTAGAACGAGAGCGTCAGCAGTTATTACAAGATAAAGAACAATTTCAAATGCATATTCATGAACAAATGGAACAGATGGAAGCAGCGCGTGTGCAGTTTCAAAAAGAACAACAAGAAATAGCATATGAATGGACAGAGTTATTATGGGATCAATCATTTCATTTAGCAGAAAAAATCGTGAATCAAGCGGTAGATTCACGATTGCTTGATGTGTTACCTATTTTAACTGGCATCGTGCAAACATTGCCAACTTCGTTTGAAAAATTAATCATTACAGTACATCCAGAAACGTTTGAACGTATTCAAGAAGAGAAGGAGAATACGAGAGAATATTGGTTACTACAATTAGTAGAATGGAAATATGATTTCTCCCTGCAGTTTGGTGAATTTGTTCTGGAAGAAGAGAAAGAGTTCTTTGAATTTAAATTTGCACCTATATTTGCGAAACTTCGTCAGAAATGGGAAGAAGAGAAGTTATTTGAGGAGCAAAATGTATGAGCCGCCTGTTAATGAATGAGAACGAAAAATGGAATAAGTTCATTGAAACACCGCTGTATACAAAAGTAGGCAAAGTTCATAGTGTACAAGAACAGTTTTTCGTAGCAAAAGGGCCGAAAGCGAAGATCGGAGATGTTTGCTTCGTTGGAGAACATAACGTCTTATGTGAAGTGATTGCCATTGAAAAAGAAAATAATATGCTACTTCCATTTGAACAGACAGAAAAAGTATGTTATGGAGATTCAGTGACATTAGTTTCAGAAGATGTTGTTGTACCACGTGGTAATCACTTGCTCGGAAAAGTGTTAAGTGCAAATGGTGAAGTGTTAAATGAGGAAGCTGAAAACATTCCATTACAGAAAATAAAACTAGATGCACCACCTATACATGCATTTGAACGTGAAGAGATTACCGATGTATTTGAAACAGGAATAAAATCAATTGATTCTATGCTAACAATTGGTATCGGTCAAAAGATTGGTATTTTTGCTGGGTCAGGTGTTGGTAAATCAACTTTACTTGGAATGATAGCAAAAAATGCAAAAGCTGATATAAATGTTATTAGTTTAGTAGGAGAACGTGGCCGGGAAGTAAAAGACTTTATTCGAAAAGAGTTAGGCGAGGAAGGTATGCGAAAAAGCGTCGTTGTTGTAGCGACGTCAGATGAAAGTCACCTTATGCAACTTCGTGCAGCGAAACTTGCAACGTCTATTGCTGAATACTTCCGTGATCAAGGCAATAACGTATTACTTATGATGGACTCTGTTACTCGTTTTGCCGATGCACGAAGAAGTGTTGATATTGCTGTTAAAGAGTTACCGATTGGTGGTAAAACACTGTTAATGGAAAGTTATATGAAGAAGTTGTTAGAGCGTTCCGGAAAAACACAAAAGGGATCTATAACAGGTATTTATACGGTGCTTGTTGATGGGGACGATTTAAATGGTCCTGTACCAGATTTAGCACGTGGTATTTTAGATGGACATATCGTATTAAAGCGTGAGCTTGCAACGCTTAGTCATTATCCTGCAATTTCAGTATTAGATTCAGTAAGTAGGATTATGGAAGAAATTGTTTCGCCACATCATTGGCAACTTGCAAATGAAATGAGAAAGATTTTATCAATTTATAAAGAAAATGAATTGTATTTTAAGCTAGGAACGATTCAAGAAAATGAAGAAAATGCTTATATTTTTGAATGTAAAAATAAAGTAGAAGGCATAAATACATTTTTAAAGCAAGGTCGATCGGATAGTTTCCAATTTGATGATATCGTTGAAGCGATACAGCATATAGTATAAGGCCTCTGCATAAGAGGTCTTATTTTTTTGTTTTTTAATATTTCACAGATTTTTTTGGAAAAAAACTATATAATAGAAAAAGAGAACGTTATAATAGAAAGGGGTTATGAAAACAGGTGGATAAACAGCAGTACGACACAATAAAATTGCAAATAAATCAAGAAAAAGAACATATTTTAAAAGAAGTGTATGAATTAACAGCTGAAAAAAGAAAAATAGAACAAAAAAAAGAATATGATTTATATGTTGTGAAATCGCGTAGTAAAGTCGTACAAACTGGGCAACGTATTATGGCTGGTATGCTTTCTTCACATACGTTTTCACCTGAAAGAATAGAAGAATGGAATCGGAAAATTAAAAAAACGGAAGGTTTTATTCAAAAAAATGAAAGTCTTTTAGAGCAAGTAAAAGAAAAAGAACGTGTCATTGATGAGATGTATCAAGAAGATTGCAAAAAGCTTGCGAAAGCACAAGAAAAGCTGGAAGAAAAAATGCTTCTGGATTTGAAAATGTGTATGAATGGATGAGGTGAATGTAGTGATACAGTCTGTATTACCGGTGCAACAAAGTTTACCTCCGCAAAAAGAAAAAGGGCTAGAAGTACAATCAAAAAATGAAGATTCTTCATTCGATCGTACGATGAGAATGGAAAATAAAAAACAGCCGCAAACGGAGAAAACGAAACGAGAAGAAGCACCAAAAGAAGAGAGAAAAGATTATATTCTTTCTAAAAAATCGGTAACGGAAGAAGAACCTATTGTAAAGAAAGAAGAAAAAAAAGAGACAGAACAGTTGTTATTAGCTGTATCTGAGCAAATGGTTGCAATTGAGCAATTACATGTGCAGCCGGAATTGTTATATCAATACATACAAAAAATACAAGAGCTATATAAAGAATATGGCAATATTAAACTTAATGAATTACCTGCAGCTGAATTACAACAATTACAAGAACTTCTTTCAAATATGAATATCAAAAATGCTATATGTTTAGAAGATACAATGCAAATGGTATTAGACAAAATGAAGATGCCAGAGCAAGCGATGCAAGCATTGAAGGCTGTAGAAACAGAAACTTGTAATATTGCAAAGAAACAAGAAGAGTTTAAAGACGTAGATCTTCCGAAAGCTGAGAGTGATGATGCAAAGATAGAGTTGCCAGAAGTTGATGCATTAAACGATTCGAGCTCTGCAGGTGCAGAATTATTAAATAAAACGACGAGTACCGAACAAATAGGGAAATCAAATAGTGGTGCTGAGAAAGTTTCATTACCTGACTTAGGAAAGAAAATGGAAGCGCAAGTAGAAGCGCTGCAAAAATTTGTAGTGAAACAAGAACGTGTTTTATTTCAGTTAAATCCAGAAAAACTTGGTACATTAACAGTGTTTATGAAAAAACACGGAGATCAAATTGACGTTCACGTAGAAATGGAAAAACACGATGCGAAAAAACGTGTTGAAATCATTTTTGATGAATTGAGATTAAAGTTAAAAGAAAAAGAAATCAATATTCAAATTAGCTATTCAGATAAAGATGAAAATCGTAAAGAACAGCGAGAACAAGAGCAAAGGCAAAAACAGAAATTAGCAAATACAAATCATGAAAAACAACAATCAACAGAATTTGCGGGATTATTGGAGGAATAAAGCGTGCCAACAGTTGGATTAAATACAACGAGTACAAATCATATTCCGTTACAAGCAGGAGCGCAAAAAAGTAATGTACCTGTTAATGGTGTACAATCGCCAGTGCAACAAAGTAATGGAGTTTCAGCAGGAGCGCAAAAGACTCCTGGGGTAATGGGGAAAGATGATTTCTTAAAATTGTTTTTATCAAGTTTCCAACATCAAGATCCATTTAATGCGATGGATATGAATCAAATGATGAATCAGACAGCGCAGCTATCTCTTATGGAACAAGTACAGAATATGACGAAAGCAGTAGATAAGCTGCAATCAACGATGTATTCAACAGCACTTGATGGTGGAATGAAGTTTTTAGGGAAATACGTAAGAGGTGTTGACGGTGACGGAAACAAAGTAACCGGTCAAGTAGAAACGGTTCGTCTTGCGGAAAATAACGATGTACAGCTCGTTATTAATAATAAAGTTGTCTCTCTTCGTTTCGTTGAGAGAGTGTCTGATAAACCGATTGGGGAAACGAATCCAGAAGACGCAAAGAAAGACGATCAAAAAGTAACTGAAGAAGTAAAAACTACAAATTCATAAGGAGTGTCCATACGTTATGATTAAAGCGTTATATACAAGTATTACAGGGATGAATGCAACACAAAATGCATTAAGTGTAACTTCAAATAATATTGCCAATGCACAAACAGTAGGTTATAAAAAACAAAAAGCAATGTTTGATGATTTACTATATAACAATTCGATTGGTGCAAAAGGTGACGGTAAGTACGCAGGAACGAATCCGAAAAGTATTGGTAACGGTGTGAAAATGAGTGGTACTGTTACGGATTATAGTGATGGTACAATTACGTTAACAGGTGGAAAAACACAAGCAGCAATGGAAGGTAATGGTTTCTTCGTTGTAGGTGATTCAAAAGGCGGAAATATGGAATTTACTCGTAAAGGTACGTTTGGGATATCTTCAGATTACTATATTACGAATACTGAAGGTCAATACGTGTTTGCATACCCTGCAAATGAGGCAACTGGTGAAGTTGATTTATCTGGAATTCCAGGACCGTTGCAAATTCCAATGGGAACAGCAATTGGTGGTATTCGAACATCGAAAGGGACAATTAAAGGGAATATTCCAACTGGTGAAAAACAAATTACACAAGATTTACCTGTATATGATAATGCGGGGAATACATGGACAATGCGTGTAGAGTTTAAACAAACGAGTGAACATAACTATACATATAAAGTACAAATGCGCAATGACTCGAAAAAAGAAACAGAGTTTAAAGATGTTCCAGGTGCAGGTGGTAATATGACATTTGATGCTGTTGGAAATCCAAATCCGAAAGAGCAAGGAGCCAATATTCCATTTGATGGCGGCTCTATTAAATTAGACTTAAGTCATTTAACAAACCATCCAACAGATAAAACATTATCAGTAACAGACGTAGATGGTAGAGCAGCAGCGACGGTTAAAGATTGCTTCATTGCTGACGGTGGATACGTAATGGTAAAATATTCTGATGGAAGTATGAAATCTGCAGGTCAATTAGCTGTTGCAATGTTCCCGAACGAAGGCGGGCTAATGAAAACAGGTAATGGTAACTATACAGCAACGAATACAACAGGTATTTTAGCTCTTGGTACATCTGGTCAAAACGGTGCAGGTAAAGTACGCGGTGGTGCACAAGAAGGTGCTAACGTAGATTTATCTGTAGAATTCGTTGACTTAATGTTATACCAACGCGGATTCCAAGGAAATGCGAAAGTAATTAAAGTTTCAGATGAAGTATTAAATGAAGTTGTAAACTTAATTCGATAATATATCGCATGGAAAAAATGTAATGGAGTAGAAAGGGTTTTTTATTCGTATGACAAGACAAGAGCGAATTTTACAATTGCCTTTTTTCGAAAATAAACGTGAACTTGCCGAGCAAGTATTAAAAATAGAACGAGAAGAGCATGTATATTTACCAGATCAATTTGAAATTAAGCAAGTGCCTCCGTATTCATTTGGTGAAAAACAAGCAATCATTGGCCGTATCCATGAGTTTTATTTCATAAGTGTTGGTAGCGATACTGTTTGGAAGTATCAACTGTTTAAGGATGAGATGAAGTGTCGTGAGTTTTTTGTTATGTTGCCAAATATTACGGATCAGCAAATAGCGTTTTGGTTTAATAACATAGAGTTATTGAAAAGTTCTTAAAAAGATCTTTTTAGGGTTGACGAGAGGACCCAGCGTTGTTTTTGAGCGGTTAGTGCCTAATAGGGACTCGACTGATGTGTAAGGATAGAGGTATGGAGAGTTACTAGGGTAGTATAAGAAGAGGTAAGCAAAGTTTAGTGTGGATAAACAGTTATGGTCGAGAAGAGCTCCGAGTTGTAAGAATAGAGCTATGGAGGCGTACTGAGATAGTTGGAGATGAGATAATCATTTCATAGTAGACCAGTGCCTTCTGGATAGTATGTGACGATAGATTTTTATAAAAGGAGAGGTGAGGAGGATGGCGCAAAATAAGTATCGCGTTACATTCATTTCGCCGAGTGAGGTTGAGCAGCGGACTGTAATGGCGGCGAATAGTTTGCCAGATTTAATTCGTAAAGTAGAGAGTATTATCGCAGATCCAAACGGTTATTTTGTGAATGATAAAAAAAATAATTGTTATTTTAAAGTGATTAAAGAAAATGTTACGTTTATTCAATATGAGTTACTATTTTCGGATAAGGAAATTCATATTGAAAAATTAAAACATATAGCACCGGTAGTATTAAAACGATTATTCGAAGAAATAAATGACCCGGAATTATATGCACTTGCGCTACTTGATGTTGATATAGCAACGAAAGAATATGTGCTAGCAGAAATGAATTCTGAGCTGAGAATAAGAGTAGAGACGGAGCTTTCGAAAAAATGGGAAGCAATGCCGACGGAAATTGTAGGAGCACAAGAAGTGTTATTAGAGGCACTTGCTTCGTTTATACAAGATTAATTGTTTTTTAATAAAATGAATCGTTCGACTATCTATATTTTTTATATAGGTAGTTGACTTTTTCGCTTTTATAAAGCTTAATAATTAGATATACGGAATTAATGGAAGGGGAGCGACACCTTTATGTCACAAGCACAAAGTATTTTATTAGAAAGCGGAACAAATGAATTAGAGATTGTTACGTACACTGTTGGTGAAAACTTATTTAGTATTAATGTAATGAAAGTACGTGAAATCATTAATCCATTCCCTGTTACAACTGTGCCAGAATCTCATCATGCAGTTGAAGGTGTTGTTCAAGTACGTGGTGAAATTTTACCTGTTATTAACTTGGCAATGGCTCTTAATTTAAAGTCAACAAAGCCACTTGATCAAACGAAATTTATCATCTCAGAATTAAACCAAATGAAAGTTATTTTCCGCGTTGATGAAGTGCATCGTATTCAACGTATTTCGTGGGAACAAATTGATGAACCAGCTTCATTATCTATGGGACTAGAAGAAACGACATCTGGTATTGTAAAACTAGATGGAAAAATCATCTTACTATTAGATTATGAAAAAATTGTATGTGAAATTAGCGGCACTGGTTATGACAATAAATCAATTGCAGGGTTAGAACAAAAAACAGATCGAGCTGAAAAAGTAATTTATATTGCAGAAGATTCAGCAATGCTTCGCCAAATATTAGAAGAAACATTATCATCAGCTGGATATACGAAAATGAACTTCTTCAGCAATGGTGCAGAAGCGTTAGCGCAAATTGAAAAATTAGCGAAAGAGCAAGGCGAAAAAATGTTTGAACATATTCACTTGCTAATTACGGATATTGAAATGCCAAAAATGGATGGACATCATTTAACGAAAGTGGTTAAGGATAGTGAAGTAATGAATCGTTTACCAGTCATTATTTTCTCTTCATTAATTACAAATGAATTATTCCATAAAGGTGAAGCTGTAGGAGCAAATGCTCAAGTAAGTAAGCCAGATATTCAAGAGCTAATTGGTTTAGTTGATAAGTTAGTGTTGTAAGAAAAGTACTTTTTTAGCTGGAATAGAGGAACTAGCTATGTGTGGCAGCGGTCAGTGCCTAATAGAGACCCATGCGATGTAAGACCAGAGATATGGAGTGTTTTTTAGGTAAATGGGACGAGAGAGCCGCCGAGATAGCTTTAGAAGAAGTGAGACTTCGATTGAGGATTTGAAGACTGGGTTTATAACTCTATTCTGTTAGAGAGAGGAAGGAATTAGCCAATGCTACATATGGCTAATTCCTTTTTAGTATTCTATACTCTAAACTGGTAGAAAAATGAAAGGTTTCTTGGGTGTTTGTCGCTGTATGTGTGAATAATCTTTATTTAGAGATTTTTAATTTAAAAATATAAGTGAACTTATTTTTTTGATTACCTTAGTAACATTTCGTGGTAACGCAAATTTTTTCGGTGAAAAAACATTCAAAATACCATATAATATAATTAAATGTAATTAATATGCAATTTTGCATATTAATAAAAAACATTTTCCAAATTTTTATACTTTCTATACATTTTTGTATGTTTATTATTTGACAGATAATTTCGAACTGTTATAATATGGATATGTAAAAATTGCTATTTTCTTAAAAGACATGGGAGTCAGATGAGAATTGTGAAAGGATGAGGGGGAGTGGCACAGATTATGTATCACCACATAGCAATTAATGTATTAGGTCTTTTACAAAACATGTCAAATAATAAAATGAACGATATGCAACTAGAGGCGGAATTAAAAAAAATAGAAAAAGAATTCCAAGTAAAGTATGAAGAATTAGTTGATTTACATAATAGAATGGTATTATTCCAAATAGATATAGAAAAAAATGGCGGGATGCGAGCATATGAAAAATCAACAATTACATGGCTGAAGTCTGAACTAGAGCTACTGTATGAAGTGTATCAATTTTGTCAACGTCACGGTTTAAACATTTTAAATATTTCAAAATACGTAAGTAAAAATGAACTAAATCTTTTTCCTAAAACGGAAAGTCAATTGCAAAATACGTATTATAAATTGAAAAAACGTGAAATACCGTTTGAAAATATTGAAAAACAAAAACCGGGACGAAAGCGAAAATATATACCAGTAAAAGAGACAATCGTTGCAAGAAAACAAGAAAACGAGTACGAATTAAAAGAAGAAATCCAGCATAAAGAGGATGAAAAAAATCTTGTAACAGTTATATCTGGTATCGTTGATAACTTTGAAACAATTAATCAATGTAGTGAAAGGAAAGAAGACGAACTACATCAGTTTATGGAAGGTATTTATAAGCTTTCTAGCATGGCGGCAGGGCGTTCTAGAGAAGCAAAGAATACACGTAGCTTAGAAGGTGAATTGCAGTCGTTACAAATAGAAAATGAAAGGCTAAAACGAGAGAAAGAAGAGCTTGTACAAGATATTAAAGGTATGACGCAGCTTTTAATTCATTTCATTACAAGTTCTGATATCGATCAAATTCGTAAATTACCAACTTTCGTACAAGATTGTAAAATGGAATTACATAAACTCGGGCTATATAATGCACAAGACGGAAAAATGAAAATAATGGTTGACCGTAGCGGACAAGTTATGACGGTAACACAGTAATAAAATTTGGGTACAAAATAAAAGGGAGATACATAGTTTATATGTATTTCCCTTTTATTTTGTATGGAATCGTTCCAAAGAAGGAAGATGAATTTTTATGATTGTAGTAGTTTAGAGACTATTTGTGGAATTTGGTTCGCTTGTGAAACCATACTAGTTGCAACTTCAGTCAATAATTTGAACTTTAAAAAATCACTCATCTCCTGCGCCATGTCTGTATCTTCAATTAGAGATGCAGCATCTGTTAACGCCATACTTTGGCTATTTAAATTTTCAATATTAAACTGTAAACGATTTATCATAGAGCCAAGGTCGGCACGATGAAGTGACACACTTTGCAAAGCCTCTTCGATTTTACGAATTGTCGTTCTTGCTTCTTGTTCCGTTGAAATCTTGATGTCATGTTGTGTAGGGGAAGGGGGAATAGATTTTGATATATGTACCGTATGACCGATATCGTCTAATGTAACACGGCGGTTTTGACCGTCAAATACAGATAAATCATTAAACTCAGTCGTCTCGCCAATATAGCCAATTTGTTCTGTTAAAGACTGAAACTCTTTATTCAGCGAATGACGGTTTTTATTTGAATTTGTACCGTTTGAGGATTGAACGGCTAAATCACGCATACGCTGTAAAATATTTGTCACAGTTTGAAGGGCAGCTTCCGCCGTGCGAAGCATCGATATCGCATCTTCATTATTACGAATCGCCACACGCATACCACTTGCTCTCGCATGCATCCGAGTAACAATTGCAATATTAGCGGGATTATCCGAAGCGTTGTTCAACTTCTTACCAGTCGCCAAATGCTCCATTGCAACATTCATATGCTTCTCATTCTCATACAACGACTGCCTAGCATTCATACTCAAAACATTCGTACCAATACGCATAATAGACACTCCTTATAGATTGATATAATTAATATTCAAAAGCTAATAAACGGCTATGAAGAGAAAAAGAGACTTATTCTCACTTTATCTTTTTGTTTTCATACACGGAACGAGAATAAAATAGGCCCTGACCGCTACTAAATATGGCTAGAGCTTCTCTTTAAGTTAAAAAATCTTTCAATCTATCTATATAGAAAAAATAAACCTCTCCGCAAGCAGAGAGGTTTATTCAGGAAACTAACTCAAATGGCTTATTGTAATAATTTAGAAACCATTTGTGGAGTTTGGTTTGCTTGAGAAAGCATGCTGATTCCAGCTTCGTTCAAGATTTTGAACTTAGTCATTTCAGACATTTCTTTCGCCATGTCAGCGTCTTCGATTTGAGAAGCAGCTGAAGCCATAGAAGAAGATTGGCTCTTCAGGTTGTTTACGTTAAAGTCTAGACGGTTTAATGTAGCACCTAGAGTTGCACGGTTAGAAGCAATATTTTTTAATGCTGTATCGATAGATGCGATTGCACCAGAAGCATTAGCTTTAAGATCTGTAGTCTCAAGTTTTGTTAATGTAGCAAATTCTTTACCAAGTGCTTGTGCAGCAGCTTGTGCACCAGCATCATTTGCTTTATTGTAATCTTCAAGTTTCGTTTCAATTTTCTTTACATCGTCTGCAGACATGAATGGTTTAACCTTATCGAATTCTTTCATAGCAGCAGTTACATCTGCAGCAAATGCTGCTTTATCAGCACCTGTTTTTGCTCCAAGATCAGCAAATGCTTTTGTAGTTGCATCATATACTGTTTTTTCTACTTTTTCAGTTCCAATAGATAAAGTATCAAGTCCTAATTCTTTAGTAGAAACATTAGATAAGTTGATGTTAATTTGCTTACTTGTATCAGCATTATCTAATGTTTGAACTGCGATAGTTTTATTTGAACCATCTAATAATTTTTTATCATTGAACTCAGTGTTTGTAGAAATATAATCGATTTGTTCTTTTAATGCATCAAACTCTTTGTTTAATGCAGCTTGGTTTTCGTTAGTATTTGTACCATTTGCAGATTGGTTTGCAAGGTCACGCATACGAAGTAAGATGTTAGATACTGAGTTCATTGCTGAATCAGCAGTACGGATTAATGAAATACCGTCTTGTGTGTTGTTAGCTGCTACTCCTAATCCACTTTCACGAGCACGCATACGAGTTGCGATTGCAAGACCTGCTGCATCGTCAGAAGCGTTGTTGATACGTTTACCGCTTGATAAACGGTCCATAGCGTTGCTCATTTTAGCTTGGTTTTGGCGCATGTACTCTTGAGTACGCATGCTGTTAATGTTTGTATTAATTCTCATGTTAAGAAACCCCCATTTTTTTATATTGACTTTTCTGCAAATTGAAAAACGGTAATATGCGAAAAAATCAATTTCGAGATTTATTGTAATCCTTGCCACAACGGGTGTCAACTAAAAATTCGAATTAATAAATATAAAAAAATAACAGTTTAACAATATATTCATTTTTTTATTACATAATTATTAAAAGGATTATTGCAAACTTTAAAAAAAAACTCTAATATTAGATTATCTTTGTTTACCGAAAAGGTGATATTATGATAGTTGGAAATATAGTAAAAGAAGTGCTTGCATATAAGAAAGGGCAAATTCAGCAAAAGCTAAGTAGTCCACAAGCATTTGTTAGTAGTCGTTTTCAAGAAAAGTTGCAGAGTGAACCTGTGAAGGAGACGAAGGCTACTACGCAACCGGCAAAAGTAGAAGATATGAGTCAGCCGGTACAATCTACGAAAATAGAAACGGTTGTTAATAAGCGGGAACAATCTATTAATAAAGTAGATGAAGCAAGTAAGCCCGAAGAAAAGGGTGAAACGAAGAAAGCAGATGAAGTGCAAGTTGCGCAAAAAGAGTTTGAACGACGTTTCCCAGAAACGAAAAATGAGGCTGCTGATACGTGGGGATTAACGAAGAAGTATAATATTCAAAAAATACGTTATTCCAATGAAGGGAAGTATGAGGATATTATTGATCATGTAAGTCGTACATATGGAATTCCGAAAACGTTAATTCAAAAAATGATTGAAGTAGAGTCTAATTTTAATCCGAAAACGGTGTCACATGCAGGTGCGATGGGTCTTATGCAGCTTATGCCAGCGAATGTGAAGGAGATGGGTGTGAAGAATCCCTTTTCACCAGCTGAAAGTATTGAAGGTGGCGTGAAAGAGTTAAGCGGTTATTTAAAGAAAAATAACGGCGACTTAGTATTGGCACTTGCTTCTTATAATGCTGGTCCTGGCAATGTGAGAAAGTACGGAGGCGTACCGCCATTTAAAGAAACGCAAGGATATATTAAAAAAATATTAAATATCGACGTTTCAAAATAAGAAGTTTCATATATAGAGAGAACATGAAATTTTCGTGAACATGATATGGGAGTTGGCTAGATTTGAAATTACAAGATGATATTCCGTTAACAATTTATTTTGAAATCGGAAATACGAAAAAGAAAATTGAAGATCTGCTTCATATTACGAAAGGTACATTGTATCGTCTTGAAAATTCAACGAAAAATACGGTGCGTCTTATGCTTGAGAATGAAGAGATTGGAACCGGAAAGATTTTGACGAAGAATGGAAAGATGTACGTTGAAATCGTTGAATTGAAAAGGTAGGGAAGGGGATTGTCATGAGTGGCGAAAAATTAAGCCAAGAGCAAATTGATGCCCTGCTGAAGGCGGTAAATGAAGGCGAGGAAATGCCAGCTTTCGCACAAGAAGCAGGAAAGCAAGAGAAATTTCAAGAGTATGATTTTAATAGACCAGAGAAGTTCGGTGTTGAGCATTTACGTAGTTTGCAAGCGATTGCTTCTACGTTTGGAAAGCAGACGTCACAGACGTTATCAGCGCGTATGCGTATTCCAATTGAACTAGAACCTTCAACAGTTGAGCAAGTTCCATTTACGAGTGAATATGTGGAGAAAATGCCGAAAGATTATTATTTATATTGCGTAATTGATCTCGGTTTACCAGAGCTTGGAGAAATTGTTATTGAGATTGATTTAGCATTCGTTATTTATATTCATGAATGTTGGCTTGGCGGAGATAGTAAGCGTAACTTTACGATGCGCAGACCGTTAACAGCGTTTGAGTTTTTAACGCTTGATAATATATTCTTGCTTCTTTGTAAAAATTTAGAGCAATCATTTGAAAGTGTTGTTGCGATTGAACCGAAATTTGTAACGACGGAAACAGATCCGAATGCATTAAAGATTACGACAGCGAGCGATATCATTTCATTACTTAACGTAAATATGAAAACAGATTTTTGGAATACGACGGTGCGTATCGGAATTCCATTCTTATCTGTTGAAGAAATTATGGATAAGTTAACGTCTGAAAATATTGTCGAACATTCTTCAGACAAGCGTAAAAAGTATACGTCTGAAGTGGAAATGAAAGTAAATCAAGTGTACAAACCTGTTCACGTTGCAATTGGTGAGCAGAAAATGACAATGAGTGAGATTGAACAAATTGAAGAAGGCGATATTATTCCGCTTCATACGAAAGTTTCGGATGAATTACTTGGTTATGTAGATGGAAAGCATAAATTTAATTGTTTTATTGGAAAAGATGGAACGCGTAAGGCGCTCCTATTTAAAAGTTTTGTAGAGTAGGAGGATCCATATGAAGCATGAAGTATCTCCCGTGTCATTAATGGGATTAGAAGATTTTGCAGGAAAGCGAAATGAAGCAGGTAAAGCACATATCGATACTGTTTCAGATATTTCGATTGAACTTGGTGTAAAGCTTGGAAAGTCATCTATTACGCTTGGTGATGTAAAGCAGTTAAAAGTTGGCGATGTTCTTGAAGTAGAGAAAAACTTAGGACATAAAGTAGATGTGTATTTAAGTAATATGAAAGTCGGCATCGGTGAAGCAATCGTAATGGACGAGAAATTCGGTATTATCATTTCTGAAATTGAAGCTGATAAAAAACAAGCGGCGCTTATGAAAGCGCAAAGTCAAATGAAAGATAAAGAGTAGAGGAGGAGTCATATGTCGTATATGACGACCTTATTTCAAGTCGTTTTACTGTTTGGTGCGCTCGGTTACGGTGCATATTATATGACGAAAAAGACGCGCAAACAGCAGTTTTTTAAGCAGGGTGAAAATGGATATATTCAAGTAAAAGACGGCGTGTATTTAAATCATCAAACGAGTGCCTTTTTATTTGAAGTGGACGGAAAGCAAGTGTTCACTGTTATTAGTAATAACGGTGTGCAGTCTGTGCAATTAACCGGAACAGGAAATCAGTTTCAACAAGCACTAGAAGACGCGGTAAAGACTGAAACGAAAAAAGTAGAGGATCCATCATGAGAATAAAGAAACAGTTATCATTATTAGCCGTTATTTTCGTATTTTCTATCGTTTTTTCAATTGTTTTTGTAAATCCAGCGTATGCGGCCCCGAACGGTTTTATTAATTTCGAAAATGGAAAAGAGTTTACGAGTAATTCAAGTGTACAACTATTTGCGCTCGTTACCCTTTTATCATTATCTTCTTCTATCGTTCTATTATTTACACATTTTACTTATTTTATGATCGTTCTTGGGATTACACGTCAAGGACTTGGGGTAATGAATTTACCACCAAACCAAGTGCTTGTTGGACTTGCATTATTTTTATCACTCTTTACGATGCAGCCTGTACTCGGGCAACTGAAGAGCGATGTGTGGGATCCGATGACGAAAGAGAAAATAACAGTAAGTCAAGCTGCGGAAACGACAGCTCCTATTATGAAAGAATATATGTCAAAGCATACGTATAAGCATGATTTAAAAATGATGCTGAAAGTACGCGGAGAAGAGTTGCCGAAAGATTTGAAAGATCTTTCACTATTTACGCTCGTACCATCCTTTACGTTAACGCAAATTCAAAAAGGTTTACTAACAGGGATGTTCATTTATTTAGCGTTTGTATTTATAGATTTGATTATTAGTACACTTTTAATGTACCTCGGGATGATGATGGTACCGCCGATGATTTTAAGTTTACCGTTTAAAATACTCGTTTTCGTATATTTAGGTGGATATACAAAAATCGTCGACATTATGTTTAAAACGGTCGCCTGAAGCGTTTGATGCTATGTGATAGGAGTCATATAAATGAATACGTCACCAATTATAGATATTTTTCAAACCTTTTTTTATAAAGGGGTTATGATTTTAATGCCGGTTGCCGGCGTAAGTATGATTGTCGTTATTATCATCGCTGTCATTATGGCGATGATGCAAATTCAAGAGCAAACGCTGACGTTTTTACCGAAAATGGCGAGTATTGTCCTCGTTATTATCATTTTAGGTCCGTGGATGTTCCAAGAGTTAACGACGCTTATTTTAGATTTATTTGATAAAATCCCATCGCTATTGCGTTCGTACTAAGATAGGTGAACTGAAATGAATATGGAATTATGGGCGGCGACGTTTTTTGCGTTTTGCCGCATTACTTCATTTTTATATTTTTTACCGTTTTTCTCAGGACGATCTATTCCAGCTATGGCGAAGGTTACATTTGGGCTCGGTCTGTCGATTACAGTTGCCGATCAAGTTGATGTTTCTCATATAAAGACGGTTTGGGATGTAGCTGCTTATGCAGCGACGCAAATTGTCATTGGATTATCTCTTTCAAAAATTGTAGAAATGCTGTGGAACATTCCGAAAATGGCTGGACATATTTTAGACTTTGATATCGGTTTATCACAGGCGAGTTTGTTTGATGTGAATGCAGGATCACAGTCTACTTTACTTTCAACACTTTTTGATATGTTCTTCCTCATTATTTTTATTTCACTTGGCGGCATTAATTATTTCGTTGCCACGATTTTAAAGTCGTTTCAATATACAGAGGCGATTTCAAAATTGCTGACGACTAGTTTTTTAGATAGTCTACTCGCAACGCTATTATTTGCGATCACATCAGCGGTTGAAATTGCTCTTCCGCTTATGGGAAGTTTATTCATCATTAACTTTGTTCTAATTTTAATTGCAAAAAACGCTCCGCAATTAAACGTTTTTATGAATGCATACGTAATTAAAATTACGTGCGGTATTTTGTTTATTGCGATGAGTGTACCGATGCTCGGTTATGTGTTTAAAAATATGACGGATGTATTACTTGAAGAGTATACGAAACTATTTAACTTTTTCTTAACGAAGTAGGGGGACGCGCATGGCAAAGGATAATAAAACAGAAAAGGCCACCCCGCAGAAGCGTAAAAAATCGCGTGAAGAAGGGAATATTGCCCGGAGTAAAGATTTAAATAATTTATTTTCCATTCTCGTATTAGCAGTTGTCGTTTATTTCTTCGGAGATTGGCTAGGATATGAGATTGCGAATTCCGTAGCGGTGCTGTTTGATCAAATTGGAAAAAATACAGATTCAACCGAGTATTTTTATTTAATGGGGATTTTATTACTGAAAGTATCGGCTCCGATATTAATACTCGTATACGCTTTTCATTTATTCAATTATATGATTCAAGTCGGGTTCCTATTTTCTTCTAAAGTCATTAAACCGAAAACATCACGTATTAATCCGAAAAACTATTTCACGAGACTGTTTAGTCGTAAAAGTTTAGTAGATATTTTGAAATCACTGTTTTATATGGGATTAATCGGTTACGTCGCTTACGTTCTTTTTAAAAAGAATTTAGAGAAAATCGTGAGCATGATTGGATTTAACTGGACTGCGTCACTTACTGAAATTATTAGGCAAATTAAATTTATTTTCTTAGCAATTTTAATTATTTTAATCGTTCTTTCTATTATTGATTTCATTTATCAAAAATGGGAGTACGAGCAAGATATTAAGATGAAAAAAGAAGAAGTGAAACAAGAGCATAAAGATAATGAAGGGGACCCGCAAGTAAAAGGGAAACGAAAAAACTTTATGCATGCAATCTTGCAAGGAACAATTGCGAAGAAGATGGATGGCGCAACGTTTATTGTAAACAACCCGACTCATATTTCGGTCGTACTTCGTTACAATAAACACGTTGATGCAGCACCAATTGTCGTTGCAAAAGGGGAAGATGAGCTCGCGTTATATATACGAACGCTTGCCCGTGAACAAGAAATACCAATGGTGGAAAACCGTCCGCTTGCTCGTTCTTTATATTATCAAGTCGAGGAAGATGAGACGATTCCAGAAGATTTATATGTAGCTGTAATTGAAGTTATGCGCTATTTAATTCAGACGAATGAACTTGAAGTATAATAGCGCGTTTGGAGGAGATCTCTTTGTTTAAGATAGATTCTGCAAGAACCTATTTTTCTATCTTTTTAGCAGCGTCATTCGTAGTGGCGCTCTTAATTCCACTTCCACCATTTATACTTGATATTATTATCGTTTTTCTACTAAGTATGTCAGTGCTTATTTATATGCGAGCGACAAGTATTAACGAGTGGGATGAATTAAAGTCATTTCCAACGATGCTGTTATTAATCGGGATTTTCCGCGTATCGATTAACGTTTCGACGACGCGAGCGATTTTGACAGATGGAAATGCAGGTCATGTTATTGAAGAGTTCGGCCAGTTCGTAATTGGCGGAAACTTATTAATTGGTATCGTTATTTTTACAGTATTAATCATATTCCAGTTTATTGTTGCAAACGGTGCGTCTCGTACAGCTGAAGTTGCAGCTCGTTTTACACTTGATTCTTTACCAGGGAAACAAATGTCTATCGATGCTGATTTAAACCAGCGTATTATTTCAGAAAAAGATGCACAAGCAAAACGAAAAAAATTAAATATGGAAACAGAGTTTTACGGGGCGATGGATGGTGCCGGAAAGTTCATTAAAGGGGACGTTATTTTCGGGATTGTCATTTTATTCGTAAACATTATTTTCGGTTTAATTGTCGGAATGATGCAGCAAGGGATGAGCTTTGCGGATGCGGCTCTTCATTATACACAGTTAACTGTCGGTGACGGAATCGTAAACCAAATTGGATCGCTTATGCTTGCGATTTCAACTGGTATTATCGTAACGCGTGTATTTGACGGTTCACCGGATACAGTAACAGAAGGTATCTTTAAAGAGTTATTAGCGCATGAAGTCGTTGTATATGCGCTCGGTGGTTTATTTATCGCAATGGGTATTTTTACTCCGCTACCGTTTCTACCATTCGCACTCGTTGGCGGAACAATTATCTTCTTAGGAATTCGTAATAAAAATCGAATAAAGAAAGAAAAAGAAGACGAGCTTCAAAAAGAAATAGAAATGATCCAAGGCGAAGATGAGCAACTGCAACAAGTGGAAGATTCATTCGGAGTATTTACGGACAAATATCCAATTATAGTAGAACTCGGTTTAGATTTAGCAGCACTTGTAAAGCAGAAAATTAACGGGGAAACAGCCCGTGATAAAGTTGTTCTTATGAGGAAGTCAATTATTACTGACCTTGGTATTAATGTTCCTGGAATTAATTTTAAAGATAATACGAGCTTTAGACCACGCGGACGTTACATTATTCGAATTAAAGGTGCGAAGGCGGCTGAAGGTGTTTTAAAATCAGGTTATTTATTAGCATTGAAAACACCAAATGTAATGGCTGATTTAGATGCAGAGCCAGCGAAAGATCCAATTTTCGGTGAAGATGGATATTGGATTTTAGAGCATATGGTGCAAGATGCACAAATGAAAGGCTATCAAGTTTTAGAGCCACTTAGCATATTAATTACACATTTAGATGTTGTCGTTAGACGTAATCTTCACGAATTAATTCAGCGCCAACATGTAAAAGACTTAATTAACTCGCTTGAAAATGATAATGGCGTTCTATTAGAAGAGATTAAGAAAAAAGAAATTGATTTATCACTCGTTCAAAATGTTATTAAACAACTTCTAAAAGAAGGTATTTCTATTCGTGATTTACCAACAATTATTGAAGGTATTATTGACGGCAAAGAAATTTATCAAAACCACGTTGATGGTGTAACATCATTTGTTCGTGAATGTATTTCAAAAGTTATTTGTGAAAATGCGAAAAATCCGGACGGAAAAATATACGCAGCGCTCTTCTCTGATTCAATTGAGTTAGATGCGGATGTTGTGAATAATTCATATCAAGGTTACTTATTAAACTGGGATTTAGATTTAGAAACACGTGTCGTTGAGCAAGTGCAGCGCGTCTTTAAGCAAGCACGTTTAATGGGAAGAGAACCAGTGTTATTAACACGTAGAAAAGATTTTAGATTTGCGATTGTAAGACTGCTAGAACGTTATCAAGTGGAAGCACAAGTACTTTGTATTAGTGAATTAGCACCAGAAATTGTTGTGGATCAAATTGCCTATATTGAATAGTAGGGGGTGAAGTAATGGAAAGTACAGAAAAGAAAGAAGCGTTAATGCGAATAAAAGCAGCTTCGAAAAATGAATTGTATCGAAAGTTATTTGACCAATATGGTACAGATTATTATTACGTTGTCGATGAAAGTGTAAAACGAAATATACCGTTTTTTTGGAAAAAGGATTATGAAATGTTAGTTGCTTTTCCAGAAGAAAAACAGGAAGAAGTGAATGAAGGTACAGCTCAATTTCATGAACAGTTAATGGATGTTGTGAATGATCCTTCAGAACAAATTGTGAAGGCGAATGGAATTCAATCAGTACTGCACAATTTAGAAAACGTAACGACTTCTATGTCATACGCGGCGATGCAAACAGGAAATAGTGAAGAATGGGCAAGAAAAAAAGAGAAACTATTAAAGCTGTTTGAAAAAGGAATCGTCGTTGTGAAACCGATGAAAGAAACGGAAGTAACGAAAAAGAAAAAAGTTGTGAAACAAGTCGTTCCAGTAAAGAAAGAAGAAGTAGCTCCAAAGAAAGAAAATCAAGAATCTGTACCGTTTATTATTCAAAAAGTAATTCGGATGCTAGAACAAAACGATGTGGAACAATATTTCATTCATGCATATGCTGAAAAGTTAAAAATAAAGTTTGAAAATGCAACGATGATTACGGAAGAAGAAGTTATCAGGTACATATTGGAAGATATGAAATCTCATTTTAATACGGAAAACGTCTTTGAAAAAGAAGTACAAACAATTGCATTAATAGGTCCAACTGGCGTTGGTAAAACGACGACACTGGCGAAAATGGCATGGCAATTTCACGGTAAGAAAAAAACAGTTGGTTTTATAACGACCGATCATTCGCGCATAGGGACAGTGCAGCAATTGCAAGATAACGTAAAGACAATTGGATCTGAAGTAATTGCTGTGCGTGATGAAGCTGCAATGACAAGAGCGCTTACGTATTTTAAAGAAGAAGCACGCGTCGATTATATTTTAATTGATACAGCCGGAAAAAATTACCGTACGTCAGAAACAGTGGAAGAAATGATTGAAACGATGGGACAAGTAGAACCAGATTATATTTGTTTAACGTTATCAGCTTCTATGAAAAGTAAAGATATGATTGAAATCATTACAAACTTTAAAGATATTCATATAGATGGTATTGTGTTTACGAAATTTGATGAAACAGCAAGTAGTGGCGAATTGTTGAAAATTCCAGCAGTATCATCAGCTCCTATTGTATTAATGACAGATGGCCAAGACATAAAGAAAAATATACATATCGCTACAGCTGAACATTTAGCAAAACAAATGTTACAAACATCGTAGAAAAGAGGTGAAGAATAAGGCGCTTGCCTTATTCAAACGAATATGAACGGTCTTTATATAGGTTCTATGGGCATGATGAATTACATGCAGCGCATTAATGTTCATTCGAATAACGTTGCAAATGCTCAAACGACAGGATTTAAAGCAGAAAATATGACGTCTAAAGTATTTGATGTACAAGACACATATCGCCGCGGAGATGGGGCGGTAACAAATATCGGTTCGGTCGATTATGCTGTAGTACCAGCTGCAACGCATGTGAATTTAGTACAAGGAAATATACAAATGACAAATAGCGCTACAGATTTCTTTTTAGATGACGGCGCGGCCGGCACAACATCATTTTTTGTTACTTCTAAAAATGATGAAACGTTTTTAACGAGAGATGGTAGTTTCACATTAAATAGTGATCGATATTTACAAACATCTTCAGGTGCTTTCGTAATAGGAGAGAATAATGAGCGTATTCGTATTCCAGAAGGAGCAAAGGTTGCTGTACAAGCAGACGGTACATTATATGATGAAGTAACACAAAATAATATTGGTCGTTTGCAAACAAAAACAGTAGATGCAGAAACGAATGCACGTCTCGTGCAACGTGAAAACAAAAGCTTTACACTAGCAGAAGGAAACATTGCTAATTTACCGAACGGAACAGGAATAGTAAAAAATCATATGCTAGAAAATTCAAATGTAGATATGACGAAAGAGATGGCAGATCTTATGACAGATCAAAAGATGATTCAAGCATCACAGCGTGTTATGACGTCATTTGATAAAATTTATGAAAAAGAAGCGAATGAAATATTGAGATAGTGGACTCCTAATAAAGGAGTCTTTTATTAATTTTAAATTTCAGAATTATCAATTGACTTTACGGAGCTTCTTTTTTATATTAGTAGGTATAACTATAACTACTAAAGAGGTGAGAGTATGGCAACGGCATTATATTTAGAAGATGCATACAAAACGAGTTGCGAAACAGAAGTGATAAGAGTAGAAGGGAATAAAGTATTTGTAAAAGAAACAGTTTTTTATCCAACTGGTGGAGGACAGGAATGTGATACGGGTGTCATTGTACAAGATGGGTCTGTATTTGAAGTTGAAAAAGTAAAGAAGGAGCAAGGAGAAATAGTTCACTATATAAAAGACGAAGCACAAGTAAAGTTAGGTCCAGTTAAATTAGAGATAAATTGGGAAAGACGTCATAATTTAATGCGTCATCACTCTTTACTGCATCTTATCGGAGCTGTTGTTTATGAAAAGTATGGAGCTCTATGCACCGGAAATCAAATTTATCCTGATAAAGCACGTATCGATTTTAATGAGTTACAAGAGTTGTCGAGCGTGGAAGTAGAAGAAATTGTTGAGGAAGTGAATAAACTTATTAAGCAAAATAAAGAAATTTCCACTCGTTATATGAGCCGCGAAGAAGCAGAAAATGCTGTAGGAATGATTAAAACAGCAATAAATCTCCTGCCAACTACCATCCAAGAAATCCGCATTGTTACAATTGAAAATTTAGACGAACAAGCTTGTGGAGGCACACATGTGAAAAATACGAGTGAAATAGGAACACTTGTTATTGATAAAGTAAAAAGTAAAGGGAAGCAAAATCGTCGTTTTGAAGTAAGGGCGATTTAGATTGTGAGGGGTTACCGATGGATGAAATTATAAAGGAATTACAAAAGTTAGGATTTTCCCAATATGAATGTAAAGCGTATATTGGACTACTAAAACATTCCCCAGTAACAGGCTATGAAGTGAGTAAACAAACAGGAGTACCTCGTTCTATGATTTACGAGGTACTCGGTAAGTTAATGGATAAAGGAGCGGTGCATATTGTACCTTCTGAACCAGTTAAATATGTACCAGTACCAGCTACCGAATTAATGAATCGAATGCGAAAAGACTTTGAAAAGTCCTTTGAGTTTTTAGACCAGAAATTAAATTGTTTAGAACAAGAGAGACAAATAGATGTAATTTCGCATATTCGTTCAAATGATCGTGTTTTGAAAGAAATATGCAATATAATTAGTAGAGCTAAGGAAGAGTTATGGGTTTCTTTATGGGAAGATCAAGTGCATGAAATTGAACCATACATTCATCAAAAGGAAGAGGAAGGCGTACATATATTTTCAATCTTATTTGGAGCTCCAGAAACAAAAATAGGAGCGACATTTCACCATAATTATATGACGCCCCACGTTGTTGAAAAGAGAATGGGTGGTCATTTAACTGTTATTGCTCGTGATGGAGAGGAAGTATTAATTGCGAAATTCTCAAATGATAGCACTTCATGGGCCGTTACAACGTATGACCCAGCGCTAGTTCTCGTTGCTACAGAGTATGTGCGGCACGATATTATGGTTGAAGAAATTACGAAGGAATTTGGAGCTGATAAGTTAGATACGTTATGGCGTGAAAATATAGATCTAGTTCATGTCGTAACAGGAAAACGAACTTTAGAAGGAATGGAGGATGATAAGGATGAGTAAAGCTCAGCCACATGTAGCTTTGCAGAGCGATGATACATTTCAGCAAGGAGTAAAAGATTGTTTACCAACTGTGTTTGGTTACTTGAGCATCGGTATAGCAGCTGGTGTAATTGCAAAAACTGCAGGTTTTTCTATCATTGAAATTGCATTTATGTCCGCTTTAATTTATGCAGGTTCTGCTCAGTTTATATTAGCTGGTATGTATGCAGCCGGTGCTCCTGCTTCCGCAATTATTTTTACTGTATTTTTTGTTAATTTACGCCATTTATTAATGAGTGCTGCCCTCGCACCGTACTTTACGAAACTACCTCTATTAAAAAACGTCATTATCGGTTCTCAAATTACAGATGAAACTTTCGGCGTTGCAGTGCAGCATGCAGCGCAAAAAGGATATTTAGGTGAAAGATGGATGATTGGGCTTAACGTAACAGCGTATTTAAATTGGATACTTGCTACTATTATTGGTGGTCTGTTTGGGGAGTGGATACCAGATCCACATACATACGGGATGGATTATGCATTACCAGCGATGTTTATCGGATTATTTGTACTTCAGCTCATAAGTAGTAAACCGAAGCTAGCAATTCATTTAAGTGTTGCAATTGTAGCGATTATTATCGCATACGTTGCACACCTATTTATGCCAGATAGTATAGCGGTTATTATCGCAACCTTACTAGCTGCGACGATTGGAGTGGTGATTGAAAAATGGAAATGAGATTAGATGTATTATTACTTTTACTAGCAGCAGGAGCTGTTACACTCGTGCCACGTATTTTACCTCTACTCGTATTTAGCAAACTACAAATTCCTGACTGGGGTTTAAAATGGTTAAATTACATACCAATTGCGATATTAGCAGCGCTTTTAGCGCAAGTTTTATTTATGCATGAAACGATGCAGTGGGATTATCTTATTGCAGCAATTCCAACATTTCTTGTAGCGATATATACTCGTAGTTTATTAGGTACAGTATTAACGGGAGTGATTGTGATTATTTTGTTACGTTTCCTTTTCTAAAAAGGATTACACTCATATCATAGCGAAAAGTGTAATAACATGAAAAATATAGGGGTGGTGTTATGATACTTTTAACGATAGGAGCAATTTTGTTAACGTTGTTTATTTTCTTTATTATCGGTTTCGTTACGTTTATGATGTTTGTTGATAAGGCGACACCTCAAATATATTATACACCTTGTGAATCAGTGACAGTGAAAACTAAAGGTAAACATAGAAGGAAGAAAAGTTGAACGTTGGCTTTTCTTCCTTCTTCTATTACATCCCGGAAAGAACTAACAACAATAACCCAAATAAAAAACTAGTCAAGGAAAGAAAACCAATACATATTGAGAATACACGATTATTTCCCCATTCGCGCCAGAAAGTTATAAAACCTAAAATACAAAGGAAAAACCAAATGGGTAGGAATAGGAACTCACTAACTTTCTCGGGGAGTAGCGAATAAAAAGTTGTTACATATAAGATCCAATTAGTAAAAAATAAAATGCAAACGATAATAGATTGTAAGTAGGGGCGGTTGAAAAATCTCCCTTTTTTTACGGTTATAAAAATGATAGTTAGCACTGAGAAAAAGGCAATGAATATGAAAATAAGTAAGAGTAATGTAAATGTCATTTACATCTCCTTTATAAGAGTGTTTTTTACAAGAAATGAATCTATTACATTATATGCTTGTTTTGTAGAGTGCTCGTTATATTTTTCAGTGTACGGATTTAGAAATCCATGTTCACCGTGTAGTTGTTTTATTTCTAATAAAGGGTTATTCTGTTGCTGCAATGTTTGAATGAAAGAGGATACTGAAAAACTAGCTTCTTTTTCAGGGAATATAAGTAGTGTAGCGCATGTAGGCTTTATGTGAACATAGTCGCGTATACGAGAACCGTAACATCCGATAATAAAATTTATTTTCGGATTGTTACTACATAGCCATGAGATGGTAGCTCCAACACTAAAGCCGATAAGTCCAATATGTGTATAACTACTAGAAAGATGAGAAATGAATTCTTCAATTTGCTTTTTTCCATCATCAAATCCAATATGATTTACAAAATGTTCATATGCCTTTTCTTCATCACGATAATGAAATGCATGTTGTAAGTGTAGAAGATTAGGACAGAATACATCTATATGAGATGAAGTAAAGTGCTGGGTAACGTGATGCATATGGTCGTTCACACCATATATTTCATGAACAATAACGAGAGCTAATTTTTCCTTCATAGTTATATTGTGCCTCTTTGAAACTTAAATTCTTTCTCAACAAGGCAAATACGCAGGTGGAAGTTTTCATACCATTGCTCACGACCTCTTTTTTTCGCTTCTTTATGTAAGGTGTTCTTTTTCCAATTTTCAATCGCATCAAGTGATTGCCAATAAGAAATTGTTATTCCGAGTCCAGAATTACCTCTTGCACTTTCTACACCTAAAAATCCAGGTTGTTGCTTTGCAAGTTTCTCCATTTCTTCGGCAACGGTATTATAGTCTGTTGTATCATTTGATAAATTAGAAGTGAATATAACTGCATAATAAGGCTTGTTTTTTTCTAAAGTAGATGCCATTATTTTTCCTCCTTAATGTATAGTACGAATAATTAATCCATAGTTTGTATTTTAGCAGGTCACAAAAAGAAAAGAAGTAGAAAATTCTTATTTTTTCAGCTCATGTAAAATAAAGGGTTGAAGAAATTTATAATAAGTAATCTGAAAGAAGACAAATGCCACTTCAAAAGAGAAGTGGCATTTCTTATATTTCCTCTAAGCTATTAACTGGAACAGTTAATTCGCGTCCTGGGTTTTTTACTTCATATATGCGGGCGGTTTCATTGCTTTCATCGACGTGTTGAATCATAACAGGCATGCCTTGAAAACTAACATTAGCTTGCTCTGCTGACACAGAAAGCTCTTTTGCACGTTGTATATTCATTTATATTCCTCCCATCATTATTATCTTTGCTAAAAAAGAGGAATAATATACCATTTAGAGACATTCTTAAAGTTTTTGTATTATTTGTAATGTTTCTTTAATAAATGAAGAAAAGATGGAATCAGGATAACCATCTATCGTTTGAACTGCTTCTTTTGCTTCTTTCAGAGCAGCTGGTTTATCTTGAAGTTTTATATGACACAGGGCACGATAAGACCCAGCTGTTAATACCCACGATTGATCAAGTGGATGACTCATATAATCTGGTATGGTAGCGTGTTTTAATATTACCAAAGCTTCCTTATAACGTTTTAAGCCATACAAAGATTTTCCTTTTTCAAGATAATATAATCCATCGTCTTGAAAGATTGGTTCATCTTTTAGTTTTTCTCGGAATTGTTCTAGATGTTCTAATGCGATTGTATATTCATTAGTAATTGTGTTGTAGTAGTAAGCTTTTAAAATATCAATAATCGCAATGGATAGAATATCTTCTGTAAAAATGGCAAATTGCTCCGATTTTTTTATGTAATATAAATACTGTTCTTTATCAGCTGTAATGACTTTTTGGTAAGATAAAATGCGATAAAATTCATCTGTTTTATAATACACTTGATGTTTTTTTGAAAATGCAAGTGCATCTAAAATGACTTTTTCACATTTTTCATAATTGCCGTATGCGAGTAAAATAATGGCTTCTTTTAAGTATAATTGTATATGTGTAATGAGATCCATTTCTAAATTCTTTGCTTTATATTCATCACGAATTGTAGCAATCATCTGTAAACATTCTTTATATTTTTTACGTTTGAAGAGCATATAGTAAAACAGTAGTTTCGTTTCAGTACTTTCTCGATATAAAGTATATTTTTCAAATATAGAAACAGCAGTTTCAACGTAATATTCAATATGATAATCGTTCATAATGGCCGCTCCAGTTATGAACTGTTTATATAAACGTGCTGTGTTTAAAGTAAGGGGTAGTTCTTTTTGAACGATAGGTAGTAAAGTCTTGTATACTTCATCGCATTTATTTGATTTTATTAATGGCTCCATTTTTTGAATGAGTTCCACAATTTCATCTTCATCTTCTTCTAATAAAAAGCTCGTTTCACATTCAAGTTTTTCCGCAATATATTGTAATGTTTTCATAGAAGGTGTAGCTTTTCCATTTTCAATTTGACTAAGCATACTTTTTGTCAGTTCCGAACCTGCCAGTGCTGTTTGTGTAAGCTTTTTTTCTTTTCGTAATGCTTTAATTTTTTCACCGAGAGTTGCCATATTGTTGCTCCTTTATATTTAAAAAGTTTAATTGTATTTAACTTTTTGTTGTGAAAATTGGAAAGTTGATTATATAATAAGTTTAACACAATTTAACTTTTAAGGGGAGAGAGTCAAAAATGGAAGATATAAGTATAGAACAACATGATTCAAGAATGAAGATTGCAACGAGAAATATCATTTTAATGATGATTGGAAAAATGACGTCTTTATTAGGCGCAGGTATTTATACGTTCGCAATGGGGTTATATGTATTAAAGACTACTGGTTCAGGGATGGGGTTTGCAACTACGCTCGTTTGCGGATCACTTCCAAGGATGATCTGTGGCCCAATTGCTGGTGCTGTAGCAGACCGTGTGAACCGAAAATGGCTTGTCATTGGTACTGATTTATTAAGTAGTTTAACGATGCTTAGTATGTTTATTCTTGCTACTATATTTGGACCATCACTTCTTTTTATTTATATTTCAGCAGCATTATTATCAATTTGTGCAAGTTTTTATTCCGTTGCATTAACTTCGTCTATTCCGAGTTTAGTAGATGAAGGACGTATTCAAAAGGCGAGTGCTTTAAATCAAACGGCGGCTTCTTTATCAAATATTTTAGGGCCGATTATTGGCGGAGTTGTATATGGTTTCTTTTCAATTAAATCGTTTTTCCTATTAAATAGTATTACGTTCTGTTTAGCGGTTATTTTGCAATTATTTATCGTATTTGATTTATATAAAAAAGAAGTGGCTGAGAGTACAGAGCATTTCTTGACGAGTATAAAAGAAGGTTTTTTATATGTAAAAAGACAACGTGAAATATATGGTTTAATAAAAATAGCATTGTGGGTAAACTTTTTTGCGTGTGGTCTAACAGTTGCACTTCCATATATTATCGTCCATACATTGCATTTATCTTCAAAGCAACTCGGTACTGTAGAGGGAATGTTAGCAGTCGGGATGCTAATGGGAGCGATTGCTTTATCAGTGCGTAAAGAAGTGAATAATCCGTTTCGTTCTATTTATACTGGACTGTTTTTGTTTGCAGGTTTAAGTCTATGTACAGTCTTTCCGTTGTTAGTTATCATTCCAAAAGTAGCAAGTTTTATTTACTATATTGCTTTTATGATGTTAACTGGTATAGCAATTATGATTGTAAACATTCCAATGCAAGTACATATGCAAAAAACGACAGATCCGAGCTACCTAGGGCGTGTGTTTGGCCTACTTGAAACAATTGCGACTGCAATCGCACCACTTGGTATGATTGTATATGGACTACTATTAGATATGTTGCCAACTAGCATTGTTATGATGACAATAGGTGGAGGTTTATTGTTAGTTGTATTAGTTGGAGTAAAGCAACATATGGCGAAAAAACAACTAGATGTGTCCGCTTAAAAATAAGAAAATAATAAAAATTTGACTTATCATTATAAAAATGACTAAATTAGTATTTTAGTTTTTGAAACTCTTTTTCATGTATGTTAAAGTAAAGTGAGCTTGCAAAGAAAAGGAGACAACAGCATGAAAAAATTAAGTTTTGTTATGCTTTTTCTGTTAGTCGTGATGGCTGGATGTAGCAATTATGACACATATATTGAAACAGGTATGCAATCATTGAAAGATGAAAAATATAGTGATGCAGCAATGTGGTTTGAAAAAGCAGAAAAAGAGAAGTCCGGGAATGAAGCGAAATCATATAAAGAAATGGCCGAGAAAATGGATCACGGAGCAACAGCATTAAAAGACGGTAAGTATTTAGAAGCGAAAGACATTGCAAATGAAGTGTTACAAATGAAAAAAGACGATGCACTTGAAAAAGCTGTAACATCAAATGCAGAGAATATGCTTCAAAAAGCAAAAGATGTGGAAGAGAAAGTAAATGAAAGAGTGGCAAAGCGTAGAAAGGTAGAAGAAGAAGGAATCGATAAAATTATTAAAGCTGTCGATAGTATAGATGAAGTGAAAGAAAAAGAGAAGAAAGTATCAGAAGCATTAGATAAGGCTGAAGAGGCGCAAGCAAAAATTGAGGCAAAGAAAAATAAATAGATTTATAGTTTAAAAGGCTGTCGTGCATAACGACAGCCTTTTAATTTTTTGTTGCAAATGAAGTGATGCTCTGTAGTAAAAAAGAAATGATTTTAGAATTCCATCTGTCCTCATGATGAATCGTATAAATATTACGCTGAAATTCAAATTCAGGGATTGGTATATAGCATAGCTCATTTCGTTGTATTTCTTGTTCGATAGCAAGTTTAGAAATCAAGGCAATTCCATTACCATATTTTAAAATTTGTTTCATCGTTTCTAATGAATCTAATTCAATTTCTGATTGGAATGTAATGTTGTGCGCTAACGTCCATTGTGTAAGTAAATCTCTCGTTGTAGATGGGTTACGATGCAATAGTATGCGTTCCTTTTCTATATTTTGTAACGATACATTGTCTTTTTTTGAAAAATGATGTTCTTTGGAAAAGGCAAGAACAAGTGTATCGGGCATTATATTCGTTTGTTTTAAAAGTGGTTCATCAAATGGAGCAGCGGAAATTATCCCAAGATCGATTTCGTGATTTTGTAGCATCATTCGAATTTCAGGGGCTGTTTTAACTAGTAGCGTTATTTTTATATTGGGAAATTCACATTGAAATTGATGAACGACTTCTGGCAAAAGATAAGTCGCTGGTACATAACTAGCGCCGATTGTTATAGCACCTTTATGAAAATCTTTAAACTCTTGCGTGACACGTCTAGCTTCTTTCATAAGTGCATCTATTTTACAAGCATAATGGTGCAAAGCCTCACCAGCCTCTGTTAAGAAATACCTTCCAGAACGTAATTCGAATAAAGACACACCGAGTTCTTCTTCTAAGCTTTTTATATGAAATGTAATAGTTGGTTGTTTAACGCCAAGTTTTTCTGCAACGATTGTAAGCTTTTTGTATTTCTTAATAAGTACTACAATTTCTAATTTTAAGAGATTCATTATGAATTGCCGCCTTTTTATTTTAACTATAGAAAAAATCTATAGAAATAAATAGTTTATTAGAAGTTTTTTAATTTAATCTTTACAGTCCATTAACATTCAGTATAAATCTTCCATATAGAATGAAAGCAGGTTAAGAATGAGGGGAGAGAGGTGAAACGATGGATATTATAATTAGTGGATTAGAAAAAACATTTGGAAAAACACAAGCGTTAAAGCCATTGCAGATTGTAATGAAACAAGGGGAATTCACTACACTTTTAGGACCTTCAGGATGTGGGAAAACGACTTTACTTAGAATGATAGCAGGACTTGAAGACCCAGATAAGGGAGAAATATATTTTGGAGAGCAGTGCATGTATTCTGCTACAAAAAAGATAAAGACATCTCCTCATGAACGGAATATCGGTATGGTATTTCAAGATTTTGCTTTATGGCCGCACATGACTGTTTTTGAAAATGTTGCATTTGGTTTAAGGGCTACAAAACAAACGAATCATTTACGAGAAAAAGTAGAGGATGCGATAAAGCGAGTTCGCCTGCAAGGTATGGAGAAAAGGTATCCACATGAACTTTCTGGTGGACAGCAACAACGTGTCGCATTCGCTAGAGCAATTGTAACAAAACCTCATTTTATTTTGTTTGATGAACCGCTAAGTGCACTCGATGCAATTTTGCGAGAAGAAATGAGAATAGAGCTTATGGATATCGTTCATTCCATTGGTTTAACTGCACTGTATGTCACTCACGATCAAACAGAAGCAATGTCAATGTCAGACCAAATTATTGTCATGAAACAAGGAGAAGTATTACAAAAAGGAACACCGGAAGATATTTATGTGAAACCGTCTCATGAATTTGTTGCCAAATTTGTTGGTAAGGCGAATTGGCTTGTAGAGGGTGAAAAAATGATTCGTCCAGAGCATGTGAGTTGGACAAAAAATGATGTGTGCGAAATGTATACAGGTGAAATTCAGCACGTTATATATGTAGGAGAACGTTATGAAGTGAAAGTAAATATGGGGACTTTAGGCATCTGGACAGCCTATCACAATAGTAAGCTAAGCATCGGGAAACCAGTATCTTTATATGTGCCAAAAAAATGTATTCATCATATAGGGGGAGAATCGTATGAAGAAATTCAGTTCGCTTAAGTCTTTATTTGTATGTACTTTACTATTTTCTACTGTAGTAACAGGTTGTAGTTCAAAGACAGGTAATGCAGATGCAAAAAGTGAAAATACGAATGAAAAGAAAATTGTTGTATATAGTGCAGGGCCAAAAGGATTAGCAGAAAAAATTCAAAAAGACTTTGAAAAGAAAACTGGTATAAAGGTGGAAATGTTTCAAGGGACAACTGGTAAAATTTTAGCGAGAATGGAAGCTGAAAAGAAAAATCCAGTCGTTGACGTTGTCGTACTCGCTTCCTTACCAGCGATGGAAGGATTAAAGAAAGAAGGTCAAACGTTAGCTTATAAAGAGGCGAAACAAGCTGATAAGCTGCGTTCTGAATGGTCAGATGATAAAGGACATTATTTCGGGTATAGTGCTTCAGCATTAGGGATTGTGTACAATACAAAAAATGTGAAGACAGCGCCTGAAGATTGGAGCGATATAACGAAAGGAGAATGGAAAGGGAAAGTGAATCTTCCAGATCCAGCACTTTCAGGTTCAGCTTTAGACTTTGTAACAGGATACGTGAAAAAGAATGGACAAGATGGATGGAATTTATTTGAGCAGCTTAAGAAAAATGAAGTTACAGTAGCAGGAGCAAACCAGGAAGCGTTAGACCCAGTTGTAACAGGTGCGAAAGATATGGTCATTGCGGGTGTTGATTATATGACGTATAGCGCAAAAGCAAAGGGTGAACCTGTTGATATCGTATATCCAAAAAGCGGAACAGTTATTAGCCCACGTGCAGCGGGGATTATGAAGGATAGTAAAAATGTTGAAGGTGCAAAAGAGTTTATTGATTATTTGTTATCCGATGATGTACAAAAACAAGTTTCTAAAGCGTATTTATTGCCGGGTAGAACAGATATAAAAGCTGAAAATAGACCAAATGTAGAAGAGATTCCAGTATTAAATATTGATTGGAAAACAGTTGAGAAAGAGCAAGATGAAATAGGAAAACAATTTAAGAAAGTATTTCAATAAGATGGTGATTCCATGGTAAATCGATTCGTATCAGTAAGACAATTTGGAATGACGGTAGCGTTATTACTTGTGGCGATGTTAATCGTCATTCCACTTTTTCTTATTTTATTTTCTAGTGTATATGAAAATAGCAGTTGGAATTTTTTAAAGCCTTTTGAAGTGATGCAGAGTGGTGGATTAGCTGGAATTTTTCTAAATTCGATGCTTCTAGGTGTACTCGTTGTAATAGGAGCTACAATATTTGCATTTCCATTGGCATTTATTATGAGCAAAACAGATGTAGGAAAGTATAGTAAGTTAGATATTGTTTTTATGATTCCATTTATGACACCGCCGTATATTGGATCGATGGGCTGGATTTTGTTCATGCAACCTAACGGCTATTTTGAACAATTTTTCCCGATGCTAAAGACAGTTTCATCATCGTTTTTTAGTTTAGGAGGTATGGTATTAATTATGAGTCTGCATTTATTCCCATTCCTTTATTTCATGCTGAAAAACACGTTACTTCAGATTGGGAGTAGTAAAGAAGATGCTGCAGCAGTTCATGGCGGAAGTTTTTTCTATCGCTTAAGAAAAATAATATTGCCGTTATTAGTATCAAGTTATGTAATGGGTGCTTTACTCATTTTCGTAAAGACGATTGCTGAATTTGGAACACCGGCTACATTCGGACGTAGAATAGGATTCCACGTGTTAACATCAGAAATCCATAAATTTATTTCGAGTTGGCCTATTGATTTTAGTAGTGCAACAGCATTATCTTCTTTATTACTTAGTGCTTGTATGCTCATTTGGTATATGCAAAATGTATTGAATCGAAAGTATTCATATGCAATGGTTAGTGGAAAAGGTGTGAAATCTAAAAGATATACTTTGTCTATATTTACACGTGTTGTAGCATGGATGTATGTAATTGGCTTATTAATCGTATCAATTGGAATTCCATACTTTTCTATACTTATTGCATCTTTGTCAAAATTAAGAGGCGACGGTTTACATGTAAATAACTTTACAACAAGCCATTATGAGGCATTGTTTACAATGGGATCTCCGGGATTAGAGGCTTTATGGAATAGTTTTCTTTTTTCACTCGTAACAGCGATTATTGCGGTAATGATTGGAGTCTTTTTGACACTTATGATTCGAAAGGGGAAAAAAAACTCTGAAAAATGGCTTGATATGTGCGGTATGTTACCGAATATGGTACCAGGAATCGTTATGGTTGTAGGTCTTATTCTATTTTGGAATTCACCATATATGCCTATGTCAATTTACAATACACCAATCATGGTTATCGTAACGTATGTTGTTCTGTTTTTACCTTACACGGTGCAATATGTAAAATCATCACTCGGACAAATTGATGATTCTCTCATGCAGGCAGGAAGTGTTTTTTCTGGAAATTATATTTATATTTTTAGAAAAATAATATTGCCTCTTATTATCCCAGGCATTCTTGCTGGATGGGCGATGACATTTACAATTTCAATAAGAGAGTTAGTAGCATCGCTTCTCGTATTACCTCCATCAGTAGAAACGTCAGCAACGTTTATTTTTGCTCAATTTGAACAGGGTGAAGTATCTATAGGCATGGCGATGGCCGTTGTTTCTGTTGGACTTACAACAATGTGCTTATTACTGCTGCAACATATGGAGCAAAAGCGAAAAGGGGTAGCATGATGAGGGTAGAAGTATGGGGAGGAGCAGGAGAGTACGGTCGCTCCTGCTATTTTGTAAAAAATAAAGAGACGAAAATAGTATTTGATTGTGGTATTAATCGATCTTATGAGGATAGTTATCCAAAAATAGAGAGAGAAGCTGTTCCATTTTTAGATGCGGTATTTTTATCACATATTCATGAAGATCATACGATGGGTGTACCTTTATTAGCGAAGTATGGTTATAAGAAAAAAATTTGGACGACTCGTTATACGAAGGAGCAACTGCCGTTATATTATGAAAAATGGAGAAACTATAATGTGATGCAAGGGTGGAATTTACCTTATAGCGACCAAAATATAAAAGATTTAAATTATGTATGTATTGATGAGATTAGCAATCCAAATGAATGGGTACAAATTACTCCTACATTGCGGTTTCAATGGGGATATAGTGGGCATGTATTGGGAGCTGTTTGGTTTTTAGTTGATATGTGTAATACATACGTGTTTTATTCAGGCGACTATTCAGCAGAGTCTAATATACTACGAGCTAATTTACCTGAGAGATTGGGCCACAATATAAAAGTTGCAATTGTAGATGCCGCTTATCACACAGAGGATGTTTCGCAAAATGAAAGATTAGACGATCTATGTGCAGAAATTGAACGAGTTATGCAAAATAAAGGAATAGCATTATTACCGCTGCCACAACTTGGTAGGGCGCAAGATATAGTATTGTATTTATATGAACGATATAAAGAATTTCCGCTTATAGTAGATAAAGAAATTTTGGCTGGATTTGAAGAGATGTTCGTATATAAAGATTGGATAAAAAATAATGAAGAACTTAAATGGATTATGGAGAGTTTAAAAAGAAACATAATAGTGATGGATAATGACATTAGTATGCAAAATAGTTACGGAATAGTTGTAATGAGTGATGCGAATATGCAAACGAAACGAGCACAGTTATACTATGAACAGCTTCGGAATGAAAAGCGGAATGCCGTTATTTTTACTGGGCATATTGCGAAAGGGAGTTTTGCAGAAAAAGTTATGAAAGAGCATGTAAGGAATACATGTAGGGTGAATCGAGTTTCGTATAAAGTTCACCAAAGTATAAGAGACGTTAAAAAGATGTTAAATACATTATTACCAGAACATACGGTGCTAGTGCACGCTTTGAAAGAGGATACGGATCGATTACAACAGAAGCTAAGTACAGCAGGATATGAAAATGTATATTCACTTGCAATGGAACGTATAGAAGTCATTTAAAATGCAAAGGGGATAGGTATATGAAAAAAGTATTTGTATTCGTAAGCATTTTCTTTTGTTGTTTCCTTTATAACGTTAAGGAAGGGTTTGCTGCTAGTCCAATGAAACCTAGTTTTGAAGTAAAGTTATTATTGAAGCCAGAACAAGTATTAGGTGATAACAAAGAGATGAAGCAAGAGGTGCTAGAACATTTCCAAGCTGGTACAAAATATGAAAGAATACAAGTGCAATTTTTAGATACTGCAAATAAAAGTTTAAGTGAGGAAGGTTGGTTCGCTAGAATTCGAAAGAAAGAATTTAGTAAAGATTTTGAACTAACATATAAAAAAAGATATCCTATTCCAAATGGTGTAATTCAAGATGCACTAGAAGTAGCTAAAAAAGAAGGATTCGATAGTAATACGGATAGTTATGAGGCGGAAATAGATTGGGGATTTGAGAAGAAAACATTAAGCATTTCAAATAAGAAAAGTTACAGTGCTAAAGGATATGGAATACTTGATTTACCAAATAAACAAGCTGCTCAAAACATGTTAATAGAAAAATTACCAGGGAAAATGAACAAATGGTTGTATACAAATTGGGGAGAAGAGATGTTAAAGAATTCCCGTATTTACGGTCCTGTATTAATGAAGCGATATACAGGAGAGTTTGAAAACATAAAAGCAAATATTGAAATTTGGCCATTAAGTAATACTGAGAAATTAGAAGATGACTTCGTAATAGAAGTGTCATTTAAAACAAATGAAGAAAGTATTGCGACAAAACAAAGGGAATTATTAATGGCGAGTTTAGAGAAAAAAGGCTGGTTGTTACCGAAAGATAGTTTGAAGACAGAGCTTATTTTTCAGTAAATGAGAAAAAAGGAATCCATATTTCGTGGATTCCTTTTTCTAATATATGAGTATTAAGCTAAGTCAGCTGACACGAACATATCACTATTTTGAAGGTTTTTAGAGCGTAAACTATAAGCAACTACCTTCTTTTTATATTGTTTTACAACATCAACATGCTCTTCATGACTATAAATATAAAATGTGAAATCTTTTTTACCACGTTTTGCATTGATAATTAAAGGAGTACCCTCATTGTGTGGCGGTGCATAATAGCGATCTAAAAATAAACCTTCGTTAAAATCATGAATAATTTTTGATTTCTTTTCGCCTACTAAGTTATTTCCGTTCATTGTAACAGTCACATTCTCTTCTTCCAGTTGTGGATGTGTTTCAAAGCGACTAATAATGGATTCAATAACAGAGTTAGGAAGGCTAGAAACGATAATTTTAAATGCTCCAAATACAACTAACATTACAATAAACCAAGTCGTCATAGTATATCATCCCCTTTATTCTATTTAATAATATAACTCATATGGTAATAGTACATATGGTGAAGTTTTGTATAATTTGTGAAAAATATGCCATTTTTACGAACGAAATATTAGAAAAATCAATTTTGTTACAAAAAGTTGAAATTGAAGTATTTTAAAAGAAAAAGGTTTATAATAAAAATATAACTAATAACCACATTACTAATTATAAGGAAGTGTAACTATGAGTACTGTAGCAATCGTATATGGTATTATTCTTTCCACAATTATTGTTTTGTTTTTTGTTGGGGTTTCACGTTATATTCATAAATGGAAAGAAGGCGTTGCGAAATTAAATCACATTGAAGAAGAACTTAGTGATTTAATGTTACATCATGGTAAGTAAACATTTATTTTTTAACTAAAAAATGTGAAGAATATCACAAAACGTGCTTTCCTAATGAAGGCATGTTTTTTTGTTATGTGAAAGTTAGACATATTCATGAAATTTTCCATACAATACAGTGTGAAATAAAATAATGATTCTTTGTGTGTAGGAAGAGTCAATCTGTTTTGTATAATTTTGTAATTTCATTCGGTATAATTATGATATAGAAGGAAATTTGTTAGAGGAGGTATATTGTGAACATATTAAAGATTATAGGAATTGTTGCAGGAGTCATTATAGTAGCCGTTATAGCTTTCTTTGTTATTATGAAGTACTACTTGTCAAAAGAAGATCCGAATTACGTATTAAAGTACATAAAAGAACATAAAAGTGATAAAACATGTTCATTACTGATTAGAAAAAATGGGGAAATACTAACATCTATAAATGAAAATGTAAAATTGCCTTTAGCGAGTACAGCAAAAATCGTAATAGCAGTTGAATTTGCTAAACAAGTATCAGAAGGGAAAATAAGTAAAGATGAACAAATTTCATTGCAGGAGCTAGAAAAATATTATGTTAAAAACACTGATGGTGGAGCACATCCTGACTGGTTAGAAGATGCCAAAGTGAGAGAATTAGTGAAAAACGGAAAAATTTCTTTAGAAGAAGTCGCTAAAGGGATGATTCATTATAGTTCTAATGCAAATACAACATATTTATTAGATAAGCTTGGATTAGAAAGAGTAAATGAAAGTATAAAAGAGTTAGAGCTTACTAGTCATGACAAGTTCTCTTCGTATACTGCTTCACTATATATGAGAGGGTATGTAGAAAATGAGCTTCATGAGCCAGAAAATCAATCATTAGAAATGATACGTAACATGTCAAAGGATGAGTATAATAAACATGTGTTACAAATTCATGAATGGATGAAAGATGAAGAAGCATGGAAGAAACGGGATATCCCATTAAAGGTAGATATGGAATTTCAGCGAATTTGGTCAGATCGATTAGTGGGTGCAAACGCTAAAGATTATATGAGTATAATGGAAAAGATAAATAGTAGAAATTATTTTCCAAAATCAATGCAAGAAGAGATCGAGAATATTTTCAAAGGAACAGTTAATAATAGTAAGTTAGAATTTGCGGGGCAAAAAGGTGGTTCTACCGCATTCGTATTGACAAAAAGCTTGTATACTACAGATAAGAAAGGGAATAAAGTAGAAGTTGTCATTATGTTAAACGATATAGAAGATCAATTTGCATATCAAAAGCATCTTGAATAATATAAATTATTTTATTCAAGATGCTATAACAGATGAAGAGTTTAGAAATAAATTATAATGAAATAATTTTATTATGTAAACAAAGGGCACTTATGAAAAGTGCTCTTTTGTAATACAGGATTTTCCAATCTTATTATTGAATATAGATGGAAAATAAGAAAGGAGGTTGAAAAATGACAACAATATATTTCGTTCGCCATGCCCATTCTACATATACAAAAGAAGAACGGGAACGACCTTTATCTGAAAAAGGGCACTGTGATGCAGAAAATGTAACGCATTTATTAAAAGATAAACATATTGATGTTGTTATTTCTAGTCCTTACAAAAGAGCAATCCAAACTGTACAAGGAATTGCGAATACATATAAATTATCAATACAAACTGAAGAAGATTTGCGTGAAAGATTATTGAGCACAGAGCCAGTATCAAATTTTAATGATGCTATGCAGAATGTGTGGAAAGATTGGAGTTTTGCATACGAAGGCGGAGAATCGAATACTGTAGCACAAAAGCGCGCTGTAATATGTATACAAAATATATTAAAAAAATATAAAGGTAAGAATATTGTAATAGGTACGCATGGAAATATTATGGTATTACTCATGAATTATTTTAATTCGAAATATGATTTGGAGTTTTGGAAAACACTTCATATGCCTGATGTGTATAAATTAAATTTTGATAAAAATCGTTTCATTTCTGCTGAAAGAATAGAGAAAACAGGTCATCGGTTAAATATTTTGTAAAAGTTTATCAAAAAAAGAGGAAAGAGAGAAGTTATTGTAGAAGTATGACTTTGTAACATAAAAAATATATGTTAAAGGAGGCTGTTTACATGTTTGAGAAAGAGAAAGAAGGGCTTATTGAAGTTCACAACGTATATGAAATTGCACCAGCAGATGGAACAATTATTGGTATGGCAACAGAAGAAGAAATGGAAATTGCTGCTGAACTAGAGCTGCAGTACTATGCCCATTCTCGTTTGCTAGAAGCAAATATTCAGTTAGACGGTTCCTCCTATAAAGAGTTACTTCAGGAGTTCCAGGAGTACGAAAGAAAATCAATGAGCTTTTGGCGAGCAATACATAAGCGTTTAGCTGTGCCATGGGCATGGGTATTACGTATTGATGTTGCGAATGGCCCTATTTATGTAAGTAATGGGAATGCGTATTACGAAGAAATCGATGATGAAGAAGATTATGAATAGATAAGTAAGGAAGCAACTTTAGTTGCTTCCTTTTTTTATTTATAGAGATTGAACAGCCTCAATAATAATATCAGGCCGATCAATTTCGATTCCGTGACCAGCATGTTCGGCAAGTATATATTGCCTATGTAGGGAGAGTTGTAATTGTTCATGGATCAGTTCTTGCCACATTGATTCAAGTTGTGTCGCTTCCTCTTTTGGCATGCCACCCTCAGTCAACTGAGTGATAGAATAATGAGGATCTCTACCGATAACGATTAATGGTATTTCTAATGTTTTACATAGCTCCTTTATTGAGCGAGCACAGTTTTTCCACTCTGATAATTCAGAAGCTGTCGCTTTATATAATGGAGGCGAGGTAGAGAATTCAATTTGCTGTTTTGATTGATCGGTGAGAATAGGTTTTAGTTCATTATAAAGTGTGTCTACATCCATTTTGGAATATATATTATATTTTTGAAACCAAACATCATCAGAATCAATTTGATCAGAAAGTGGTAAATGAAGTTCATCTAAACGGTGTAAGTTCATCGAAGTAGAATCAACTAAAATAAGTGCTTGCAGCTTATCTTCATGTAACATCGCAAAATGTTGTGCACATAAGCCTCCGTAGGAATGCCCGATGAGAATGATTGGCCCGTGAATATCTAGTTTTTGTAGTAACATATGAAGTTCTTTTGTAACTTGCCTTATTGTACGTGGCTGATTTCCTAGCTCACTTTTCCCGTAACCTGGGCGATGGTATGAAACAACTGTAAAGTGCTTTGAAAGCTTTTCTATAATAGGAAACCAATCATAAAATGAGCAACTCATTCCGGTTTGAATGACTACAGTTTGTTTACCGCCTCCTTTTATATGTACTTCTATATTTTGCCCCATTATTTCTACAAATTTATGAATGTTAATTCCTCCTAAGCTTGAAATAATTTTTGAAAAGCAAAAACGATACACCAAACACCTATACCGAGTAGGACAGATGTACTAAGTGTAAATGAATTTTTTAAACCAATATAGACAATAAATAATAGTAGTGCTGATGCGGGGAATCCATATAATACCCCTAAAGCAAATTTACTCAATTCTTGTTTATTCCCGCCTTCAAATGAAATCCAAAATAGACTAAGTAAACTCACGAGAGGAAGGGCAGCAATAAAGCCACCTATTGTACTGTAGTGTTTAGCGACTTCAGTAATAACGCCGATAATAAGTGCCGAAACGATTACTTTAACGAGGAAATGCATATTTTGCCTCCTTCGCTAATAGTGAAAATGCTTTTTCAATTAATTGTTGTTCTTCTTTTGATAACTGTGATTCTAATATTTTTATCTTTTCTTTATCTAGTAAAGTATGTTTTTCTAATACTTCAATTCCTTCAATTGTTAATGTAAGGTTTACCACTCTTTCATCTTTTTTATTTCTCTCTTTAACGATGAAACCCTTTTGAATAAGGCGTTTTATATGTTCAGATGCTGTGTTATGAGAAAGACTAAGCTCAGTAGCGACTTTTCCAATTGTTATATCTTTCTCACGAGAAACGATTTGTAAAATACGAATTGCCTGGTGGGAAAGATTGTCCTCGTATTCGTATCGTAAGTGATAATAAATGCTCTCCCAATGTTGATTAATGTTGTTCATAATAATAAATCCCCTTTTTATATCGTATATTAAGATATATTCGTTGTTTTAGAAATAAAATCCTTTTATTTGGATAAAAAATGTTGAAAAAGTTTATTTTTATTGAAATATAAGGTAATCTATGTGTAAAGGTATACATTTAGGAAGAGAGAGGATGATAGCTGTGAATACATTCAAATGGATGAGTCATGAACAGATGTATGTAGATGAAATACATGTTGAAAAATGTGGTCCTCTTTCAGTCGGCGTATATGGGGGAAATCAAGAGAGTGATGCATATGAACGAGGAGATGCGGTGCTGGCTTGGTGGGATCCTGAATTACACTTTGAATTTGTTATGATTTTTGATACACATCACAAAACAAAAAATATAGATTATATAATAGAAGCGATTTCGGAAAGAAAAGAAAAACTAAAAGAGTTATTCTCATATCCAATACATTTAGCTTTTCATCATACACATATGTACTTATTAGCGTTATTTACAGATGAGTTATTTATTAAAAAGTGTGATCAAGATGATGAGGAACTCGCTTGCTTAATTTGTTTACGAAAAGGCGAATTTTTATATTGGTTATCAGTTGGTGATTGTTTCGCGTATTTATTCCATTCTGAGAAAACGAAAAATGGAAAAGGACGATTAAATAAACGGAAAAATTACGAATATATTGGCAGGAAAAATATTTTTGCAGCAAATACACCTTGCTTTACGTCAGGTGTAAGAGGATTAGAAAAAGGAATGAATCACATTGTAATGGCAACGGACGGTATTTTAGAGTGTGATAAACGAAGGTTTGATGATGATCAATCTTTAGTAGAAATATTACATGACGGGAATAGCTTGCAGATTGAGCCAGTATTAACAAATGTACTGCAGTGGAAAGGTAGAGATTGTGCCACGATTATTGGGTGGTCTATTGATACTGATAATAAACAATGTGCTAATTAATATAAAAGGAGTTCAAGGCTTTTATCCTTGAACTCCTTTTTGTTAAGCAATATGAATATGATATGTTTTTAACCATTCATTTACTTGTAGCATATACTCCATGGCACTTCTTGCCTCAAAATTGTTAATCTCTTTATTACTTTGATCAGCAATTGAAAGTAAGATGGAATGGTTAATAAGTGAGAAAATAGGATTGTTTTTATTGCTACACATATCAAGTGTTAAATTACGGATTGTTTGTAAGTAGTGTGGATCTTGTGAAGTTGGATAAGCGCTTTTTCTTCTATTACGTACATCGTCAGGTAAAGCTGGTTGTAGTGCTCTACGTAAAATGCCTTTTTCAATATTATCAATACTTTTTATGTTGAAAGGAACATTCCATAAATATTCAACTAATCTATAATCGCAAAACGGTACACGAACTTCAAATCCAACAGCCATACTCATACGATCTTTACGGTCAAGTAAGAAAGGAAGGAATCTTGTTAAAAATAAATAAAACATTTGACGTTGTTTCGCGGATTTTTTACTTTCGCCTTCAAGAGTAGGTACTTCAAGTATCGCTTCTTGGAATCGTGTATCAATATAGTCTTCTAGATTACATTGGTTACTTACTTCATTTAGTAGAAGAGGAGATGTATTTTTCCAATTTGTTAGCCAAGGAAACTTATCTACATATAGTAGTTCTTCTTGATGAAACCAAGGATATCCACCGAATACTTCATCAGCTGATTCGCCGGATAAAGCTACGGTCGCATCTTTTTTCATTTCGCAAAATAGTAAATATAGTGAAGTTTCCATTTCACCAGCACTCGGTAAATCTTTCGCATGAAGGGGAACGAATAAGTGATTTGCTAATTCTTCAGCATTCACAATAATATCATGATGCGCTGTCCCTACATGTTCAGAAACGCGTTTTACCCAAGGTGCGTCTAAACCAGTGCGAGCAAATGTCAGTTCGAAATCTTTTGCGCTATTTACAAAGTCAACAGAATACGTATGAAGTGTTTTATTTTCAGCAGCAAATTCTTTACCCGCAAGTGCAGTAATACCGCTAGAGTCTAATCCGCCTGACAACATACAAACGAGAGGAACATCGGCAATTAATTGTCTTTTTACTGTATCTTGTAAAATAGATAAAATATGCGAAGATGTATCTTTTATAGAGTCTGTATGGAACTTACTTTCTAAATTCCAATACTTGGTAACTGCTTTTTTATGACGTGTAAATGTTATAGAATGTCCAGCACGTACTTCTTGAATATGTGTAAAGACGCCACATCCTGGAGTGCGAAATAAGCCTAATCCAAATATTTCATTTATTCCACCCGCATCAATTTCAGCAGGGACAGATGGATGCGCTAATAATGCTTTAATTTCAGAGCCGAAAATAATACTGCCATTTCTTTCTGTAAAAAAGAGTGGTTTTACACCTAAATGATCTCGTGCTAAAAACAATTTTTGCTTCTGATCATCCCATAAGGCAAAAGCGAAAATTCCGTTTAAATGTCGTACGCAGTCTTCTTTCCATTCTAAATAAGCATGTAGTAATACTTCTGTATCTGAATGGGTTTCAAATGCATGCCCACATTTTTGAAGCTGCTCTCTCAGTTCACGGAAATTATAAATTTCTCCATTATAAGTAAGAGCATACGTATAATCACCAGCACGAAATGTCTTCGGCTGTGTCCCGCCTTCTGGATCAATTACAATTAAACGCCGGTGTGCAAATGCTGCATGAGGTGAAAACCAAAACCCCTCAGCATCCGGACCACGATGCTGGATACTATTTGCCATCTTTTTTAAAATAACATGTTGATTTGAAAGGTCTTCTTTCCAATCTACCCAACCTGTAATTCCACACATACACATCTCATCTCCTAATTTTTAAAATAGATTAATGAAATAAAATGTACACTAAATTAAAGAGTGACTATATAAATAGTGTACTACATGAATTAAATTACAGACTTGAGAAAGTTTTCTTTGAATGCATAGTTATGTGAGAAAATGGCTAAGGGAAAGTAGTCCATTACATACAAAAAATAAAAAAGATGAGAGAAAAAATTTTCTCAGACGTTATATAGGATGTAAAAGCTTTTACAAAACAATAAGGGGAATCGCTACATGAAATCAAATGAGAAAAATTTTATAAAAAGATTACAGCGGCAAAAAGAAGACGCGTTAGAATTTGTTGTCGATACATACTTACCACTCATAAAAGGAATCACGCATAAAGTTCTTCCTCCAGTTCAAAATGATGGACTCATAGAGGAATGTGTAAATGATATTTTCCTATCCATTTGGAATAACGCAAATAAATTTCATGGAGAGCCGAGTGATTTTAAAAAATGGATTGCAGCGATTGCGAAGTTTAAAGCAATTGATTATTACCGGAAATCGACTAAAACAGTAGAAATCATTTCAGATGAGTTTTATATTAGTACAGAAAAATCAGCAGAAGACGAATTAATCGTTATGGAAGATAGGGAAGAATTATTGAAGCTCATTAATCAATTAGAACCGCTAGATCAAAAGGTGTTCATTATGAAATATTTACTTGGTATGAAGACAGAGGAAATAGGTGACAAGTTAGGATTAACCCGGGCAGCAATCGATAATCGAGTGTACCGGGGAAAAAAGAAACTACAACAAAATGCTACGAATATTAGTTTTGGAGGTAGTGCAATATGAAAGACATTTATGAACTATTAAATGATATTGATATAGATGAAAAAGAACTAGAGGAAATTGAGATTTCTGAAATCGAAAAGGAAAAAGTAAAACGAAATGTAAAACAATCGATACGTACGAAGAAAAAGATGAAAAGTTGGAAAAAAGGTGTCGCTGCTGCATCTATTTTAGTAGGATTATCAATTGCAACACTCGGTATCGGATTTCCTACATATGCTGGGGGATTGCCAATTGTAGGTGACATATTCCGATTTTTAGATAATGGTAGAACAGGGTTATATGAAAACTCTAAAGCTGACGCAGGGAAGATAATGGAGCCTCATTATAATTATAAACAATACGCTACAGTACTAAATATGACAAAAGAAAGCAAGGGAATAAAGATAACGATTAATGATGCGATTTTTGATGGGAAGACAATATCAATAAACTATTCTATAGAAAGTAACAGAGATTTAGGCGAGAATCCAATTACGTTGGATTTTTTAACTATTAAAGGAGCAGGTGCCCAATCAGGTAGCAATAAAATTACTAAAGTCGCAGATAGAAAATATACAGGTTTAATCAAAACAAGTAGCGATCTAGTTGGTAGTAAAGAAACTATAGTAAATGTTGAATGGATTGTACAAAGTATAGCCATTTTAGAAACTGAAGAAGAGATAAAAGGGGATTGGAATTTTAATATTAATCTAAAAGGAATAGAAAATAAAGAGCAATTGATTGGAGGTAGTACAGAAAAAGATGGTGTCAAAGTAAATATGGAGAGAATGGAAATAACACCAATTTCGTTTATTCTATACTACAACCAAGAAGTATCTCAAGAGATAAGGGGTGTATGGGATGGAGTAGATGTCGATTTAGAAGTGAGAGATGATTTAGGTAATCAGTATTATGGAGAAGGAAATGGAGGTTCAGGTGAAGATTCTTATAATTTTAATTGGAGTAAAACATTCCAACAACTTAATGAGAACGCTACTAAGTTAATAATAACACCTCACGTTAATTTAAGAATCCACACTTCTGAAAATTATGAATCGGTAACAATAGTTGAAGGACAAGTAAAGGAGCGTTTTGTACCTCGAAGACTGGGAGGCAATCAGGCTATTGTGTTAGATAATATTGTAATCGACTTAAAGAAATAAAAGAAAGACTGCCTAAAACCATTAGGCAGTCTTTTTTACATCAATAACTAGTTACGAGTAACGCATGCGGATGCTGCGTTTTATATTCATCTTTCCACGGAATGTTTAGTTGTTCCCACGATTCGCCGCTATCATTGGATTGAAAGACGCCATTGTTATTTAACGTGTAGAACGTATGTGGTTCGGCTTCGTTTGTAGCAAACATCGAAATGACTGTACCGATTGCAGATGGTAGTCCTTGTTGTACTTGCTGGAACGGAGTATCTTTCGTTTTTCGATAAATATAAGATTCATAAGGGATACGATGATGAGCGAGATCAGCACTTGGCGCGGCAGAAACGAGAATCGTATCACAATCAGCTGGATCAATTGCCATGCTGTATAAATAATGATGTTCAAGTCCTGCACTACATGAGATCCAGCTGTTTCCATTGTTATAACTCTCAAGATAAGCACGATCAGGTCCGCCCATAAATCCGTCACCACATGATGCATAAAGGCGATTTGGTGCTTCAGGGTGCATAAGTAATTGATGAGCATCGATAGGAGCACCGAATTTTTTATCAATCCATGTATGCCCTTTATCGTTACTTTGAATAACAGCACCAGCTTCGATTGAAACGTGTATTGTATTAGGGTTGTTTGGGTCAACTGTAATCCAGCGTACATGATGGGTAAAAGGTCTAGGCGGAAATGCCCACGTATAAGAAGATAATAATGATTTCATATTTTTAAGTTCAGTCCACGTTTCACCACCATTTTCAGAGCGAAATAAAGCGCTTGGTTCTGTGCCGACATAAACGACACCATATCCGTTAACTTGTTCATTTGAGCTTATTGTTATGGAAGTGATAGAGGAGTGCAAAATACCATCTTCTTTAGGGAAATCAAAGTAACGATAAGAATCTCCAATTGGTCGCCATGAATCCCCACTATCGTCACTTAACCATAGACCTCGTCCAAATGTTCCGCAATATACACGATTCTTTTGAAATGGATCAACAGCGATACAGGTAGGTTGCATATTTTTTAAGTGATAAGTCGTTTCATAGTTATCATTGTGTTCTTTCACTACAACAAGTTCACGTTCCATACAGAGAAATAAACGTTTCATTTAAGTAACCTCCTTAAAAATTCTTTCATTAGTAAACAATATGAAAATAAAAAAGAAGTAGTCTTGTTTTATTTGAGAAAAAGGGATTGTTTAAAAAATAGCGAAGTGTGTATACAGAGGAAGCGGGCGTTTACAATCAGTCAATTCGGGATAAAGATGGGGAGTTTGTTTCATACTAACATACAGATATTGTACTTAAAGGAGTATAAGTATGGGACATTCGCATGATCATGGTCATTCAAAAAATAAAAAGGCGTTACTAATTGCCTTCCTACTAACAACAAGTTTTATGATTGCAGAATTTGTTGGTGGATTTGTAACAAATAGCTTAGCACTACTATCTGACGCGGGGCATATGCTAAGTGATGCAGTATCTTTAGCTTTAAGTTTACTTGCGTTTAAAATCGGAGAAAAAACAGCAACAACTGCGAAAACATACGGGTATAAGCGAGTCGAAATGTTAGCAGCATTATGTAACGGTGTCGTTCTTATTGTCATTTCGGTATACATTTTTATTGAAGCAATCCGTCGTTTTAAAGAACCAGTTGAGATTGCTAGTAATGGGATGCTCATTATTGCAGTCCTTGGTCTGCTTATTAATATTTTATCAGCCTGGATATTAATGAGGGGCGGAGATGTGAAAGGTAATTTGAATTTAAGAAGTGCTTTCCTGCACGTACTAGGCGATCTATTGGGTTCCGTCGGAGCGATTATTGCTGCGTTACTTATTAAATTTTTCGAATGGACTGCTGCAGATGCGATTGCTAGTATTCTTGTGTCTATTTTAGTCATTATTAGTGGATGGCGTGTAACACGTGATACGGTTCATATATTAATGGAAGGTGCACCACAGCACATAAATGTTGAAGAGGTAAAAAGTACGTTATTAAGTATTCCGATTGTAAAAGAAGTTCATGATTTGCACATATGGTCTGTCACATCAGATTTTCAAGTATTAACATGTCATCTTATTATTAAAGGGAATGAAACGCAAAGTGTATTAAAAGAGGCTACGTATGTATTAAAGGAGAAATTTCATGTAGAACATGTCACCATTCAAGTAGAAATAGATGGTGAATTTAATCATGATGAGACAACTTGCAAAGTATGAAAGAAAAAGGATAAGAAAAAGTGTCATAACATTTTTCGCACGGCATACATATATATAATGTGGCCACAAATACTTTGCAAGGTAAATATTTCATGAAATTACTTTACTTATAAAGAGTCATCTTTTATAATCAAAAGTGGTAATTGATAAAGATTATCATTTTCAATGATCGTAGAAAGGAGTTTTTTAAAAGATGAGTAGTCAACTCCGTTTTGCTGTTGAAAATCGTAAGAGGCATTTAATTGATGAGTTAATTGGAGCAGGTGTGTTTAAGATTCGCGACCGACAATTATACGAGCTGTCTTTAGAGGAATTGGAAAAAGAGTACGAAGATATGGAAGATTATGCAAATATCCAGGCATAGCTATATAGATTAGTAAAAGGAGAACTGGTTACGATTTTGTGTAACCAGCTCTCCTTTTATTTCGTAGAAATTATTTTTTGTATTTCTTTCATGGGACGGAGCCAGTTTTGGGTCATTATTTGTTCCATTTGTTTTTCGTCCTGCTTCTGTAATGCTTGAATGATAGAGTGATGTTCTTCAATAGATTGACTTGCTGGAACAAAGTTTTGGAAAAACAAATATTCAAGACGTAAAACGTGAAGTTGCATATTTTCTAGAAAGGGTTCAATATATTGGTTTTTAGCAATAGAAGAAATTGTATTGTGGAATTGTATATCTAATTCTAAAGCTTGTTTTGCGTTTTTTTTCTCTATAGATTGCTGAAAATGCTCATTTATTTCAGAAAGTAGTTGAATATCAGCGTCTGTAATGTTTTGAAGAGCTTGCTTTCCTATAATAGAGTGAAGACCAGCCATCGTTTCATAAATGATAGATACGTCGTCTAACTTAATAGGAGCAATTTTCGTTTTTTGCCCTGGTACCATTTCCACTAATCCAGAAAGCTCTAACATTTGAAGTGCTTCTCTTACAGGTGTTCTGCTTACTCCTAGTGCCTCAGCCAATTCCCCATCATTAATTTTTTCATTGGGCTTCAGTACACCTTCAATAATCCAATTTTGTAGTTGATTTAAAACGAGTGATTTTGCTGAAACTCTTCCTGGTTTTTTATAATTTTGAGGGACAGGCATAGTGAATTCAATCCTTTCATTGTATATTTTCCTTTTTTACATGAACAAGCTTTAATTTTTGTTTCCCTTCATCCGGCTTTTGGCTTAAGATGAGCACCATTACAATGACACAAAAAGCGCCTAATAACTGAAAAGATTGAAATGGCACTTGCAATATAAGTACAGAAGAAATAATAGCTGCGAGTGGTTCTGTGCAACCAAATAATGTTGTTTCTTTCGGAGTCAGGTATCGTATGCTGTCTAAGTATAAATAAAAGGCAATAAGTGTCCCGAAAATGACGACAAATGTGATGAGCGGTAGGGTACTTAGTTTTACATATTTCATAGTTGATAATAAAATGAATTCGTTTGTAGAAATAAAGTGTACAATCGTTACACCAATACCCCCAATAATCATGCCCCATCCAACGATAACGGAGGAAGACCATTTTTCTAACAATTCCTTTGAATATAAACTATAAAAAGCGAGAGATAATCCAGATAAAATCCCCCAAATAATAGCTGGTGTAGAAACAGCCAAGTTATGAACAGGCCCGTTTGTTAGTAAGAGAAAAGTACCTACTAATGAAAGGGTAATTGAAATGAAATCAATTTTTGATGGACGAACGTTCCATTTGAAAAGTAAGTATACAGTGATGAATATAGGAGCTAAATATTGTAATAATGTTGCCACGGCAGCATTTCCTTCTTTAATTGAAGCGAAATACGTATACTGTACAGCAAGCATACCGAATAGACCAAACAAAATCATTTTAATAGCATCAGATTTTTGTTTCCAAATGCCAAATATCTCTTTTTTTCTCGTTCCGAATGAGGAAATAATGAGCAAAATAATTCCAGATATAAGTAAACGGATCGTAACTAACCATTCGGTTGAAACATTGTCATATTGAAAAAGTTGTTGTGCAGCTGTTCCAGACAAGCCCCATAAACAAGCACCGATTACAACCATAATGATTCCTTTTAAACGATTCGAATCCATAATGTATAGAGTCCTCCTTTCAAGAAATATATCGTATACAATATGCAATATATCACGAAAAGAATTAAAAACAAACTGAAATTTCTTACTTAATGTAAAGTTGTTATTCAAATTAAAGATGTTTGTTAGATCAGAGAACGATAAAATAGAAAGGCTTCCGTTTACAGAAGCCTTTCTATTTTGAATTATGAAGTGTAAGTAAAAGCTGGAATAGGATCAATAAATGTGTTCCAGTTTTGTCTCATTTCTTTTTCTGTTAATAGACAATCATCTAATGATTGTTCAATTAACGAACGGTTCATATCAATTCCAATAAATACGAGTTCGGTTATTCGATCTCCATATTGTTTATCCCAGTTTTTCAATACTTCTGGTTCTTCTGCAATCATTTGATTTCTTTCAGTTTCAGGTAATGCGGCTATCCATTCACCGGCTCCTTGAATTGTAATAGAGGAGCCTGCTTGAGATAGAAGCCCTATCATATTATTACGAGATGCCAGCCAGAAGAATCCTTTCGCTCTTACAACATCTAAAGGCCATTTTTCTAGCCAATTCATAAGGCGCTCGGGATGGAAAGGATATTTGCGGCGGTAAACAAAAGAAGTGATACCATATTCTTCTGTTTCCGGTGTATGATGGTCACTGTTTAATTCTTGTATCCAGCCGGCCGATTGACTAGCTTCTTCATAATTAAATAGATTTGTGTTTAAAATTTCTTGTAATGGTACTTTGCTAAACGAAGATTCAAGAACTTTTGCATTAGGATTTAATTTTTTTAGTAAATGATGAAGCTCCATCACATCTTCTTTTTCGAGCAAATCTATCTTATTAAGAATAATTACGTTTGCAAACTCAATTTGATCTATTAATAAATCAATAACTTCCCGTGTATCATTCTCATCGATTGCTTGTTTTCGGTCTAATAAACTTTCTCCATCTGCAAAATCATCCCAAAATCTATTTGCATCTACAACTGTAACCATCGTATCGAGGCGACAATTTTTCGTTAAATCAATGGTAAGAACTTCGTCTGTATAAGTAAACGTTTGAGCAACTGGAATAGGCTCACTTATACCAGAAGATTCAATAATAATATAGTCAATATCACCATTTTCCACAAGACGATTCACTTCTATCATTAAATCTTCTCGTAGTGTACAACAAATACAGCCATTTTGAATTTCTACTAGTTTTTCCTCCGTACGTGAAAAACCACCCTTTTTTATAAGAGATGCATCAATGTTTACTTCGCTCATATCATTAACGATAACAGCTACTTTTAAGTTATTCTTATTAGTTAAAATGTGATGTAGTAAGGTAGTTTTTCCAGATCCTAAAAAACCACTTAATACAGTGATAGGTACTTTTTTCATGAAATGATCTCTCCTTTAAATCGTAATGATTACGTTTTATATTAAACGATGGGAAAAGAAAAATCAATAATAAATCATAATGATTACGATTTAAGAATAGAAATAGACTATAAAATTTGTGCTGTAGTATGAAGCATTTGGACAAGCACATGTTTACATATTAATAAAATGGAGGCGAGAAGCTTGGTCTTTAATAGAGTTTCAAAAGAATTAGTAGGCATAGCTCTTATCGCTATGTTTCTCTTTTTATTATTTTTTGTAGATTTTACAAGTCTAGCAAATTTGCACAAAAATATGCCACAGGAATGGTTGAATGTGAATACAGTATTTTTAAGTATCATTTTTGAAGCAATACCCTTTATTTTATTAGGGGTAATTGTTTCTTCATTTATTCAAGTGTTTGTGACGGAAGATATGATTCAAAAAGTAATGCCGAAATCTCCGATTGTTGCAATGATTCCAGCAGTATTTGTGGGAGTTCTTTTTCCAATGTGTGAATGTGTCATTATACCAATTGTAAGAAGGCTCATTCAAAAGGGGCTACCACTTCATGTAGGCATTGTTATTTTACTGAGTGCACCCATTATGAATCCAGTTGTTCTTTTATCTACTGTATATGCGTTTCAAAAAAATGATTACGTTGTATATGCACGCTTTGGGATAACAATTCTAGTTGCTCTATTCATAGGTCTAATTGTGTATTATTGCTATCGCGAAAGAAATGTTTTAAAAGACGTAGAGGTTTCAGTTCAAACAAGCAAAAAAAAGAGTTGGAAAGATGTTATGAATCACACTGTAGATGAGTTTTTTGATACTGGTAAGTATTTATTGATAGGTGCTTCTTTAGCAAGTGTATTTCAAACGTTTTTTGATCGGAATGTACTGGATGTAGTAGCACATAACGAAGTAATTGCTCCCTTTATTATGATGGGGTTTGGTTATGTTTTATCAATTTGCTCTGCAGCCGATGCTTTTATAGCGGCATCTTTTGGACATGTCTTCTCAGTAAAGGCACTTCTCGCATTTCTTGTGTTTGGGCCTATGCTTGATATGAAAAATACGTTAATGCTATTTGCATATTTTCAAAAGAAATTTGTATTCTTTTTGATGGGAATTGTCATTGTATCTGTGTATACCATCCTGCAAATCATAATGTTATAGGAGGTGAGAAAGAATGGAGAAAGAGGAGCAGAAGGCATATCATCGCTATATTCGTGGAATTATTTTAATTGGTTTAGCAATGCTCTTATTTAAACTACTTGTAACAGGGAATATTTATAATTTTATCGCTCCAAAAATGATTAAATTTACGTATATAGCTTTTGTAGTGATTTTACTTCTTGGTTCTGTACAAGTTTGGAGAGAAAAAGAGGGTGATTGTAATTGTTGTAAGCACCATACAGCATTAAAATCAGGGATAAAAAGTTTCTTTGTATATGTTTTATTTGTTGTTCCGATAGTTAGTGCTTTTCTCTTTGGAAGTGTAACAATTGATGGAAGTTTAGCAGGAAAAAGGGGTATGAATCAAAGTGTACAGGCGAGAAGTATGGAAGGTAACGAAAAAGAGGGGAAACAGGATGATTTTGATGGGCAAGAGGTATTCGATGATCCAGATGAAACATCAAATTTATCAACGACTTATGAAACGGAAGAGCAAGTAGTAAAAAGTATGTTAGGACAACGAAAAATACAAGTAGAGGATAAGGATTATGTTCAAACAATGAGTATAATTGGTCAAAATGTAAAAGGATTTAAAGGGAAAGAAATTACATTCTCAGGGTTTATGTATAATGATAAGGATGTGACGGGTAATAAAGCGGTAGTGGCTCGATATGGCATAACTTGTTGTATTGCGGATGCATCAGTCTGGGGGATGATTGTTACGGGGAAAAATGTTGAAAATATTCCAGAAGAAACATGGGTGAAAATAACAGGATTATTAGATGAAACGACATATAAAGGAACAGTCTTTTCACTTGTAAAAGTAAACAAAATCGAGAAAATTAATAAGCCAACTGACCCATATGTATATGATGTTTTACCTCAATAGAAAAGAATAAATTCTTCATATTTTCATGAAATAGAATCATAATCATGGCGATAAAAAAATAAAGATAAGAGTAATTTGGTTTGTTAAAAATATGTGCAGAAGGAGTTATGCGATGAACTGGGTTACTCATAAACCATCATTTGAATTTGAAACATTTAGTCCTATTATTCGGTCACAATCTGCGTGGAGTGGACATTTAGATTTTGCATATGACTTAGTACGATTTGAAAAACCAGAAACTTTAGTCGAGCTAGGTACACATTTAGGAGCTTCCTTTTTTAGTTTTTGTCAGGGAGTAAAAGATGGAGGGTTATCGACTAAATGCTTTGCAGTAGATACTTGGGCTGGAGATGGGCACACAGGTCCATATGGAGAAGGGGTTTTTCAAATAGTAGAAAAAGTAGTGAGCGATAACTACCTTAATATAGGAAATTTAATTCGATCTACTTTTGATGATGCTGTAGACCGGTTTCAAGATGAAACGATAAATCTTTTGCATATTGATGGATATCATACGTATGAAGCTGTTTCTCACGATTATAACACCTGGCTGCCTAAAGTCGCGAAAAATGGTATTGTATTATTTCATGATATTGAAGTTAGAAGTGGTGATTTCGGCGTATATAAGTTTTGGGATGAGGTAAAAGCGAAGTACCCTCATTTTCAATTTGCGCATTCATATGGACTGGGAGTGTTATTTCCGAAGGGTTGTAGTGATAAGTTTGAGGAAATACTTAAAAATAAAGAAGAAATACAAAATATGTATAAATAAAGGTAGGGCATGCATCATTTTTATGATGTGTGTCCTATTTTTGCGTGGGAAATAATGGTGTGAATTAAAAAGTGAAGATAGTTGTAAAAAGTTTTGTTGCAGCAAATATTAAAAAAGTTAGTATGGGATTTTTCTTTGTAAATAAAGTGAAGCTTTAATACGTTCATGTCAGTCCGGGATGTTACAGTAGTTAATTTCTTACCTAAGTGCTTTGCGCTTACTGAATTTTAAGGCGGAGGTCTTATTGGCCGAAAATATCGGGATAAATAAAAATACAACATTTTTTATATTTTTCATTGCGAAAAACGTAATCTACTTTTACAATAGAAAGGGTTGTGAATATATTATACTGGAAAAATAAATCGAAATAATATGAAAATTTTGTTTTGTCTTCGCTAATTGTATATTACATACATGTAAGACGACATACGTCATGTTATCGACTTGTAAGGAGAGAAAAAAATGAAAAGTGTAAGATTACCATCGATGCTAGAAATCATAGTTCTTTTATTACTATTTCTTGCTGTTGTCTTTTCCTTCCAAACGATTTTTGATCTCCCAATTCAATTAGCGCTATTTATTTCATGGTTTTTAGTAATTGCGCTTGGATTAAGATTAGGATTTCGTTATCAAGAATTGCAAGATGCAATTACGAAAGGGATTTCTAACGGATTAGAAGCAATACTGATTTTAGTTGCAGTAGGTGCTTTAATTGGAACATGGATTGCTGGTGGGGTAGTACCAACATTAATTTATTATGGATTAGAATTTATTCACCCTAGCATATTCCTATTAGCAACATTAATTATTTGTTCTATAACTTCTATCGCGACAGGAACGTCTTGGGGAACAGTAGGAACAGCAGGTATTGCTATGATGGCGATTGGTGAAGGACTTGGTTTACCACTTCCGCTTGTTGCTGGTGCAGTTCTTTCAGGAGCTTATTTCGGCGACAAATTATCACCACTTTCTGATAGCACAGTTCTTGCAGCTTCTATGGCGAAAGTAGATGTTATTGCTCACGTTCGAGCTATGCTCGTATTAGATGTTCCGGCTTATATTATTACTAGTATTATGTTTACTGTAGCTGGTTGGATGTATGGCGGAGATAATGTTGATTTGAATCGAGTAGAATTTTTAAAAGAAGCTTTATTAAAGCAATTTGATATTAAAATATGGATGCTTGTTCCGGCGATCATTGTTATCGTTCTATTAGCGATGAAGAAACCGTCTATGCCAACAATTGCAATGGGAGCTTTAATTGGTGCAATTTGGGCAACTCTTTTCCAAGGGATGAACTTTGGAGAAGCGATTGGAACAGCTTATAACGGATTCTCAATTCAATCTGGTGTTGAGTTTGTTGACAAGTTATTAAACCGTGGTGGAATTAACGGTATGCTTGGCTCAGTAGCTGTTATTATTTTCGGTTTAGGATTTGGTGGATTACTTGAAAAACTAGGTGTTTTAAAAGTAATCGTATCAAAATTTGAGAAGAAATTAAATTCTGCAGGTAATGTAACGTTGTCTACATTAATCGTGGCATTCTTAGCTAATATATTTGGTTGTGCGATGTATGTATCACTAATTTTAACACCAAAAATTATGGAAGATAGCTATGATAAATTAAAAATAGACCGTCGTGTATTAGCACGTAACTCAGAAGTAGGTGGAACGTTAACTTCAGGTATGGTTCCATGGTCTGATAATGGTATTTTTATGGCTGGTATTTTAGGTGTAGCAACGTTCTCATACGTTCCGTTTATGTGGTTAAGCTTCGTATCGTTAATTTTAGCAGTTATTTATGGATATACAGGCAAATTCATCTGGTATGTAGATGATGCAGATAAAGGAAAGCAAGCATCATAAAATAAAAATCACCTTCTACAATATGTAGAAGGTGATTTTTTTATTTTGTAATAGCATCTGCTGAAGTTATTTCATTCTCATATTTAGCAATTTTTTGTTGTATCTTTTTTAAGTTTTTTTTAGTGTCTTGGATAAGCTGTAAGACATTGGTCTCCTGTTGTTTCATTAATTCCAACCGTTGAAAGATGGTAGATTCTCCTTCCATAGACCAGTCGATAAATTGTTTTATTTTTTTAATAGGCATACCAGTGTTTTTTAAACACAAAATCATTTCTAAATATTTGAGTGCTTCTTCATCAAAAACTCGATCTCCTTTTTCATTTCTTTGCAGAAAAGGGAACAGTCCTTGTTTATCGTAATAACGTATTTGAGAAATAGTTAAGTGTTGCATTTTGGCGACTTGCCCAATTGTATAATACATATCATTCATCCTTTTGTTACCAAGGTATAATGCCATTTTTATTTAGTATTTTACCATTATAGTTTGTTTCACTTAATGCATATTTAATAATAATTTTAGCACTTTCAGTGGTTGTATGGCCACCGGGGGAATTTCCATTAAGATCTGTAGTTGTAAAACCAGGAGTTACCCCAAATACTTCTGGACCGTTAGTAGCAAATTCTTTACTAAAAGCTAATGTTAAAGCATTAATAGCTGTTTTGGAAGAATTATATCCTAGTGTATTGATTGGATGTGTTTCACCATTAGCAAACATTGTTAGTGAGGCCATGTCAGTTGTTATATTTATTATTTTACTGTTGTTTGAATTCTTTAATAATGGTAAAAAGGCTTGTATCATTTGGAAAGTTCCAAAAAAATTAACTTCAAATCCTTGGCGTAAAGTTTCAATATTTAATTCACTAGGTAGTGTATTGAAGTCTAGCGCTATGCCTGCGTTATTAATTAATAAATGTAAGTGGTCAGTCGTTTCGTAAATTTTTTTTGTTGCTTCTTGAATGGTTTGTGAATTTGAAATATCTACTTGAATATAGGAAACGTTTGAAACATTTAAAGATTCTACGGCTTGTTGTCCAAGTTGTTCATTACGAGCACCTAAAAATACGTGATAATCTTTTTCTGCTAATTGACGAACAAGTTCATATCCAATTCCTTTATTCGCACCTGTTATAAAAGCATATTTTTTCATATTGAATTCCTCCAGTAGTGTTATAGTAGGTTACAATGGAAAGGATACAGCCTAAACTTAAGTTTAGGTCAAGAGGAATTTTTTAAAATACATATAGAATATCTATATATAAGAGTGAGAATTCTTATCATTTAAGAGAAAGTCTGTTATTATAAGAGATGTAGGTAATATATTTTCAAGGGGATGAAAACATGGAGTACAGAATTGAAAGAGATACATTAGGAGAAATAAAAGTTCCAGCTGATAAATTATGGGCAGCACAAACACAACGTAGTAAAGAAAACTTTCCAATTGGAACAGAGCAAATGCCGCTTGAAATTGTAAAAGCATTTGCAATTTTAAAGAAGAGTGCAGCGCTTAGCAATCAAAAATTAGGAAAGCTATCACAAGAAAAAGCAGAAGCAATTGTAGAAGCTGCTGATGAAGTGATTGCAGGGAAATGGAATGAACATTTTCCGCTTGTCGTATGGCAAACAGGTAGTGGTACACAGTCAAACATGAATGTGAATGAAGTAATTGCAAATCGTGGGAATCAAATTTTGAAAGAGAAGGGATCTGACGTACATATTCATCCAAATGATGATGTGAACATGTCACAAAGTTCAAATGATACATTTCCAACAGCACTTCATGTAGCTTGTGTAATCGCAGTAGAAAATCACGTATTACCAGCAATTACGAAATTAAAAGAAACTTTAGCAGAAAAAGTAACTGCATTTGAACATATTATAAAAATTGGTCGTACACATTTACAAGATGCAACACCGTTAACTTTAGGACAAGAAATTAGCGGATGGCACCGTATGCTTGAAAAAACAGAGCGTATGATTGCAGAGAGCAATACATATATGAAAGAGTTAGCAATTGGTGGAACTGCGGTTGGAACAGGTATTAATGCTCATCCTAAATTTGGTGAGATGGTATCAGAGGAAATTAGTCAATTTACAGGTAAACAATTTGTTTCTGCACCAAATAAGTTCCATGCATTAACGAGCCATGATGAAGTTGTATATACTCACGGTGCATTAAAAGCATTAGCTGCGGATCTAATGAAGATCGCTAACGATGTACGTTGGCTTGCAAGTGGTCCACGTAGTGGTCTTGGAGAAATTATTATTCCAGCAAATGAACCGGGAAGCTCTATTATGCCAGGTAAAGTAAATCCAACGCAAAGTGAAGCATTAACGATGGTTGTAGCACAAGTGATGGGGAATGATGCAACGATCGGATTTGCTGCGAGCCAAGGTAACTTTGAGTTAAACGTATTTAAACCTGTTATTGCTTATAACTTCTTACAATCAGCCCACTTATTAGCGGATGCAATTGTTTCGTTTAATGACAATTGTGCAGTTGGTATTGAAGCAGATGAAGAAGTAATTAATGAAAATGTGAATCGTTCACTAATGCTTGTAACAGCGCTAAACCCACATATCGGATATGAAAATGCAGCGAAAATTGCGAAGCATGCTCATAAAGAGGGATTAACTTTAAAAGAAGCTGCATTACAATCTGGACTACTAACAGAAGAGAAATTTGATGAAATTGTAGATCCGAAGAAAATGATTGCTCCAAAAGAGTAATAGAAAAAGCCAAGGTTCTTAGTATAGAATCTTGGCTTTTTTGATGTTCATTTTTATGTTTCATCTACTTGCAATACTGCAAGTTTCAAAATATATTATTTGTTAGCAGGCGTATTCATTACTCTCATCTGTGGGCAGTTCTCTTTTAAGAGTGAAATGAATTTTTCTTCTTCTTGTGGTACGAAAGTGGTCACTGAGTCAAATAAATTATAATTAATTTCTAATTGTTGTCTAGTCCATTTTTTTGAACGAAGTTTTTTGCCAGAGTACTTAATATGGCGAATGTCTTTGAATGAGATTTCAGTACGAAGTATGAAACCGTGTTTTACAACAAGAGATGATTCCGTTACGTTGTAGTGAGAGAAATAGAATGAAGAAAGATTCACGATATTTAATAGCATCATGAGAGTGAAAAAAATAGAATTTTCATTTTGGAAGAATAACGAAACGAAAAAAATAATTATAAATAATGTAATGAAAATGACGTGGAATGGATTTTTTTTCGCTTTAAATTTCAAGTCAGTCACCTCGGTATACTTGTTCTTTAACTAAATTAAATCATAATATTGTAATAAAACGTATGAATATGCAGAATTGCATATTCATACGTTTTATTATTCATGTAAAATTTCTTGATGGGATAAATGCAAAAGAAGTTTTGTAATAGTGGAGTGGCATGAAGTGACTTACAAGAATAGAAAGATAGCGTTAGTCATAATTAGTTGTATGATGATTATGAGTAGTTGTGCTAATAAATTTGTTGAAGATAGAAATCGAAAGCATACATTTGTACGAGCAAGTAAAGTTTTAGTAGAGACTGTAAATAGAATATATAAAAAGTAAAGGATGTTTTCTTATACGAAAACATCCTTTTTGTCGTTAAAATTGAATACTGAAGTTTTGTAATGAGTGAATACAGGTTCCATATTCACTAATCGCATATGTATTCTGTGCAATTTGCTTAACGGTAAACCAAGGGTCTTGAAGAATATTCATATTCTATTTCACATCTTATAAAATGGAATTGTATAAACATATTCGCTTTTCGTTGCATTAAAGAAGTTCGGTAGATGTTTTTATAAAAGTTTATAAAATGGGTAAACGAAAGATTGAAATGTTTGTTTGTGTTGTGATAAGATGGTAAAGTGACAATAAACGTTATGGTAATTTGTTTGGTTTTAAAATAAACATTTTAAAGGAGTGTTTAGTGTGGATGATATTTCAGAGAAGTTTTGGGATGCGTCAATAGAAGAATTAAAGAAAGGGTATGTGTTTGATGAAGCAAAAGAGGAGTACATTTGCTTAGCTTGTGGTGAAACATTTATTAAAGGTGTTATTTATCAAGATAATCAAGTTTGGTATGAAGCAGAAAAGTTCGTCCAATTGCATATTCAAAATGAGCATACATCTATGTTTGATTATTTATTAAATATGGATAAGAAATTTACTGGTTTAACGGATTTACAAAAGAGAATGGTTCAGTTTTTCCATATGGGACTGAATGATAAACAAATTGTAAAAGAGTTGGATGGCGGAAGTACATCAACAATTCGTAATCATCGATTTACACTGCGAGAGAAAATGAAGCAAGCAAAAGTATTTTTAGCACTAATGGAATTATCAGAAGAAAAATCAAAAGTACAAACGAAATTTGTGCCAATTCATAGAACAGCAACGATGGTGGATGATCGATACAATATTACGGAAGAAGAAAATGACGAAGTATTAAAAGCTCATTTTACAGAAGGGTTAGATGGACCTCTCTCTAAATTTCCGAAGAAACAAAAGCGTAAATTAATTATCTTACGTCATTTAGTAAAGAAGTTTGATAGTAATAAAAAGTATACTGAAAAAGAAGTAAATACAGTGATAGAAAATGTATACCCTGATTTCGTAACTTTAAGAAGATATTTAATCGAATATGGATTTTTAGATCGAACAGCCGATGGAAGTCAATATTGGGTGAAGTTATAATCATGCGGAAGGAAAATGAATAGAAGCACAGTATTATAACAACTATACAAAGAGATAGATATTGAAAACAGATTTTTAATAAAAGGAGAAATGAAATTTGAAACCACCTGCAGATAACAATAAAGAAGGTGCGGAGTCACAAAAGTTGGAAAGTGAGAGTAAATCGATTTGGAAATCGATGTCTCTGTTTTTAGTACCGTTATTATTAAGTAATGTACTACAATCAGTTGGACAATTATTTGGTATGGTAGTAGTAGGAAGATGGCTTGGAGTTAATGATTTAGCGGCTATATCAGCATTCTTTCCTTTGTTCTTTTTACTTGTTTCATTCGTAATTGGTATCGGTTCAGGAAGCTCTATTTTAATTGGTCAGGCGTTTGGTGCTAAAAATGAAGATCGTTTAAAAGCTATTGTCGGTACGACGCTTACGTTTACTTTTATTATCGGAGTTGTATTAGCGATAATAGGTAGTATTTTTGCGATGGATATTATGCGTCTTATGGGAACGCCAGAAAATATTATTGAAATAAGTGTACATTATGCACGAATTTTATTTATATCGATGCCAGTATTATTTTTATATTTTGCATATACAACATTTATGAGAGGTACAGGAGATTCTAAAACGCCATTTTACTTTTTAATTGTAAGTACAGCGCTAAATATGATCTTATTACCGATTCTTATTTTTGGATGGTTAGGAGCTCCGAAATTAGATGTGTATGGAGCGGCCTATGCTTCTGTTATATCTACAGTTATTACGTTTCTTGTCATGCTTGTGTATTTAAAGAAGAAAAATCACCCATTACAACTAGATGGAACGGTTAGAAAATACCTTCGAATGGATGGGGAGTTATTAAAGCTATTGCTAAGGCTCGGTATTCCAGCGAGTATTAATATGATATTAGTTTCATTATCTGAAATTGCCGTAATCGCGTTTGTAAATCGTTACGGTTCGGATGCAACAGCTGCTTACGGCGTTGTGAATCAAGTTGCAAGTTATGTGCAAATGCCAGCAGTTAGCCTTGGTATTACAGTTTCTATTTTTGCGGCGCAATCGATTGGGGGGAATCAATTTGATCGATTGCAGAAAGTTGTGAAGGCCGGAATTATTATGAACTACGTCATCGGTGGTGTGTTAATATCTCTTATTTACTTATTCTCAAGAGACATTTTATCACTATTTTTAACGAGTCAAACTACAATTGAAATTGCTCATAGCTTAGTTATGATTACGTTATGGAGTTATTTAATTTTCGGTCATGCACAAATTATTAGTGCGACAATGCGAGCGAGCGGTACAGTACTTTGGCCAACTGTTATTGGAGTTGTTTCAATTTGGCTTGTAGAAGTCCCCGTAGCATATTATCTTTCTTACCATACAAGTCTTGGAATAGAAGGCATCTGGATCGGGTATCCAGCAGCATTTATTGTCAGCTTAATATTACAGTATGCATATTATAAGCTTTCATGGCAAAAGAAACGAATTACACGATTAGTTAGTTAAATAGAAAAATGTCCCTAAGTAATTAGACTTAGGGACATTTTTTTCGTAAGTGGAGGTTTACAAATAGCTTTTTAAAGTGATATCAAAATGTTGTCTAATGAGTGTTTTATCACTCATATAAAACTCCCACGCTTTTTCTGGTTCACCGATAATCTCAAAGGATTCCTCTGTAATATATAAAGCACAATTATCCTCCAGTGCAATTCCTTCTATATTCCCTTGATGATTTTGTAAAAAGGAATGGAAGGCGTTCATTCTGTTTAATTGATTATAATGTGGACAAAATCTTTTATTAACAATACCCCATCCGTTACTCTCTATATAACCAAAACCTTCATAATCTGATCGGATACTAGACGTGAACCAACACATAGCACCAGCACTATAACCAGCAATAAGTGTTCCTTGCTGCAGAGCCAATAATAATTTTTCATCAAGTCTATATTCTTTCCATTGTGTAAGCATGTGAATATAGTTTCCACCACCTAAATAAATTAAATCGGCTGAATGAATCATCTCGTCTATTTCATACTTAGAAGGTGAATCTGTTGTAATGCGTAAAATTTGTACTTCACAATGTAATTGTTTTTCAAACGTGTCTAAAAATAATTTTATATAGCTTTCATCATCATGACTAGCCGTTGGAATAAACAATATTTTTGGGTACTGTTTATTTGTTAATTCTATAAGGCGTTCATTAATAGGCAAGTGATTTGAATCTTGTAAATCACCGCCACCAATGACAGCTAATTTCATAGTAAAGCACCACCTAATCATTTTTGTTATATAAAAATTCGATAGAAGAGAGTTACATTCCTTCCGTAATGTAATCAATAATTAGAAAATATAGCTTAAGTATATCGGAATAGTAAAGAAACTACTGACTATATATACCAATGCATTAGAAACCATTCATTGATATATAATATTTCATACTAATGTTTCAAAATATGGAAAAAATATGTTTAAATAGATATAATGACGCATTCATTCATATTGAATTTATACTTATATTTTAAAAGGGTATCGGAAATAATAGCGATTTTCTAAAACAGTTTTTACTTTTAATAGGAAGTTGTATTACAATATGGTAAAATTATTTCAATATATTTATTTAATATGAAATACAAAGAAGGAGCGTGAAAAAAAGTGGATTTTCGATTTGAATTTACAACGAAGCTGAAAGAATACTTAGACGATGAGAAGGATGAAAAAATAATAAAAGATGGACATAGAGATGTAATTTTTCACTATTTATATGCGTTAGAGACTGAAATTGGCGTTGTTAAAAATCCTAATTTTACTTTTTTTGCATCAGGAAGACGTTCACATATAGTGTTAGAAAACGTTGAATTTAAAACAGAAGTAAATGTAAAAAGTAATATAATTGAAATTACAAAAATAGTGGATAATGTAGTTATTCCGTTAGATACTATCGTAGCGAAAGATCGGGAATTATTTGCCCTTGGACGTAATGAGAAGTTTAGTGTACAAATATTAGAGCAGTATCTCTTTGATACATTTGGAGATAAGTTAGGCTTATAATGAATAGAATGAGGTACGTATTTATAGGTAGTGAATTTTAGTTTATATTACTTGCGTTTGACCTCTCATTTAATTTGTACTACAATTCGTAGTGTGAAAGGAGTCATACGATGTTTACGCAAAACTATAGGTTAAATGAGCAAGGGTTAAATCATTTCTTTGGACCGCTTGAAGCGAAGATTATGGAGATTATTTGGTCTACTGAAGGTATTACTATTAAAGAAGTCCAGCGGAAGTTAAGTGAAGAATCGCCTGTGAATTTTAATACTGTTATGACAGTTATGAACAGGTTAGTAGAGAAATTACACTTAGAAAAACAGACTGTGAAAAGAAGTGGCATATATCGTGCTATACAAACGAAAGAAGAATTCTTATCTAATCAAACGAAGAAAATGACACAGGAATTAGTGGGGGAATTTGGAGATTTAGTTGTAACACATATGATAGATGAGTTAGAGCAGGCTGATCCGAATTTAATAAAAAAATTAGAAGACAAATTGAATCAGTTAAAAAAAGAGGATCGATGAAATGAAATGGCAAATGCGTAAAATCGTATTGTTAGCGCTCATTGTTAGTACCCTCTTTTTCAGCTTGTTATTGTATTATGTTACATATCCATTTCTCTTTCAAAATAGGGCATTATTCCTTTCAAAGTTTTGCTTGTTTCAGTTAGAAAAACATATGAAAGAACTATCAATGGTTCGTATTATAATAGCGGCGTTATTATTAATTACTGTATTAATTGTGTGTAAAAGAATTTGGCGGCAATTTTTCTATAGTAAAAAAGTACAAAAAGTACTTATCCCATTTATTAGAAAAGGGAAACAAATATATATATTGCCGACTGCGGAAGTTGCAGCGTTTACAATTGGATTATTCCGTCCGAAAGTTGTCATGTCAGAAGGTTTGCTTCAGACGTTTTCAGATGAAGAGATTGATGCGATTATTTTCCATGAAGAATATCATCAAAATAATTGGGATCCGCTAAAATTATTTTGTTTTACGTTATTAGCAGAAGGAATGATGTACATCCCGATATTAAAAGAATTGTTACAACGATATCATACGTATTAAGAGTTAGCAGCAGATAAATATGCGATGCAAAAAATGGAATCTTCATTTGAGTTAGGTAGCGCGTTATTAAAATTAATTAAAATAAAGACAATGGAAAATCGATATGTTACAGCTTCATTTGCAAAAACAGCAATAAATTTACGAATCGAGCAAGTGTTAAATGAAAAGGTTATTAAGCTTACTATTCCGTTACATACGAATTCGGTATATGTAACAGTAGGTTTATTCTGTATGTCGGTTGTACTTATTGTCGGAGAGTGCATATAGCCTCTTTTTTAAGGATAAACACTACTCTATGTAGTGTGGATAGAGTAGTGTTGTCATTTATATCATTATACTTTTTATCGCTATATATATCTTGTTTATCATATATTACAGGTATTTTATTGTATACAAATCAAATGACGAAAATTACAGCATTCTTTATTCGTCTATTCGGTGGATTTACAGGTTTTTAAAAATGAGGAGGAAGAAAAGTGAAGAAACTAATTGCTATTATACTAGTAGGTGCTCTCGTTTGGGCGGGGGTTAACTTTTATAATTCAAAGAAAGAAGAAAAGGAAAGAAAAGCAAAGCAAGCAGAGTTACAAGAGAAAGAAGTATTACCACAAGTAGGTTTTAAAGCACCTGGCATCACATTAAAAGGATTAGACGGAAAGTTGCAGTCGTTAAATGATGCCAAGGGAAAACCATATATTATTAATTTTTGGGCATCATGGTGTGGGCCGTGTGAAATGGAGGCACCTGACTTAGTTCATATGTATGATAAATATAAAAAGGATGTTGAAATTTTTGCGGTGAATGCAACTGTTAGTGACCCAGTACAAGAAGCAAGCGCATTTGCTAATCGCTATGGATTTGAGTTTCCGGTTCTACTAGATATGGACGGAGTAGCTGGACTAGATTATAAAGTATTCTCTTTACCGACGACATTTTTTGTTAATAAAGATGGAATTATAGTAGATCATGTACGAGGTGTATTACCACCAGATCAATTAGAAAAGAAATTTAAGAAATTGATTGAGAGTTAAAAGGGGATTTCGTGATGATGGAGTGGATCGTGAGATTACAACCCGTATCTCTTATAATTGGAAGTCTATTTGGATTTATGTTGATGAAACGAAAGATGAGGCATCAAAATGTATCATATGAAAAAATGATGGATGCCGTAACAAATGCGTTTCTTATCATCGTATTTGTATGGAAGTTTGCACCAGCAATTTTAAATCCTGTATGGGCTTTTGAGGCGCCAGTGCAAGCACTATTAGCTGTTGGAAGTATGCAACATATTGTAGTAGGATGCGTAATTGCTAGTGTACACATTGTCTGGAAAAGTAAAAAGGAACAATTTTTGCTTCGTATTTTACTTGATGTACTCCCTTTTGGATTGTGTGTGAGCACTATCTTTTATTTTCTATTACATCATGAAGTAGGTGCACCAACGACACTACCATGGGGAATGAAAATATATGAATCTAAACTATTATATCACCCTATTTTCGTATACGAGATCATCCTTGCTCTTTGTATAATGGGCTTGTTATGGATGAAAAATGAAAGGATCGGAAATGGAAAGAATATAAGTATTTTTCTAATTGTTGAGGGGTTTGCTCAAATCATTATTTCGCTTGTTAGTGAACAAAATTCGGTTCAGTTTGGTCTATCAGCACAGCAAATAATGAGCTTTTGTATTATTAGTTTAGGGATTTTGTTAGTGCCGAAAAAATAAAAGATAGCCATGTACAGAGAGTATCTGTGTATGGCTATCTTTTATAAGCGTATTTCTTCATCATATGCTAAATCATTATATTGTAGAAATCTAAAAACCCCTTTATTAGGGGTTTTTAGGTTTCTATAGGTCTGCATGTGTTTCTTGTTTATCTGTATCCCATTTTGGAAGTTGTTTTGCTTGTTGATTTTCAGTGAAATTATTAAAGCCAAAAGCAAGTATGCATGTAAAGGTTAAAATAGCTAAACTAATCTTTTTCATTATCTTAGTGCCTCCTTAGTTAATAATTTTTGTTTTGCTTCGTAAGTTTTGAAAAAATATTTTTGAGATTTCTCTATTTTATTCACTTTATGAAATTCTACTGCTAATAATTCGTAATATTCTTGTGCATAATCGTATAATTCTTTACTGTTAAAATATGTAGTGCCTGCAATGATTGCGTTTTCTAAGTCGTCTAGAATACCAGTGTGTTGTGTTTTTAAGATAGTGAAATGGTGTTTATATTCTTGATTATTTAATTCATTACAAATTTCTAAGCCTTTTTGAACCCAATCGTTTGCAAGTTCTTTTTCATTTAAACTAAAATGTTCTTTGGCTTGTAGAAAATTGGCTTTTAGGTGTTTAGGTAATTTGTTTGTAACTATTGTAAGATGTCTAATAGCAAGGGTTGATAGATTTTGAGAAGAGTAGAGCCAACCTAAGTTATTTCGAACTTTTAAGATTAGTGTATCGTCTTTCAGCTTTTGTAAAATATTGATTGCTGAATTATAGTTCTCTTCGGCTTGTTCGAATTGTTTTAAATAAACAGAACATGAGCCTAAAATGTTTTCGCATAGAGCTATTTTAATTTCATAACGTGGATATTTTGAGAAAATCTCTTTCGCTTGATTTGCATAATTGATTGCTGTAAGTGGTTTGTTTGTATGGTGATTAAATATAGCAAATTTATATTTATATTCAGCTTCTTCTAGTTCGCCTGGTACATGTTTTAAAAGGGATTCAGCTTTTTCGTATTCTTTTTTTGCTTCATCATAATTTCCAATAATGGTAGCATGTTCAGCTTTAAAAAAGTGATAATAATAAGTAATAAAGTCTTCAGTTATTAGATTGTCAAAACGAACAATTTGACTAAAAGTATCATACTTAATATTTGTCCAATCGGTTAGGACCTTATATTTAAAGTTTAGTAGGGAGTAGTAAAGCGATAGATTTTAATCAGCTTCAATTTTATTAATCTGTTTCTCTATTTTTTCTTTTAATTGTTTCGCTTCAATTAATTGCTCCGCTACCATTACTTGATATAAAATGTTTAATTCGTTGACAATCTGTTCATGCCCTTTTAATAACACACTCATTATATATTCCCCCATCCGATAAAAGTATCCTAATTTAATTATTTCTATAATAGCAAAATAGAAGAAGTATAAGAGTAATTTTACCATATTTTTCAAGAAAATTCCGAAAAATCAATTAATTTTTACGTATTTCTTATTTTTATGTGAATATTACAAGTGCCTCTGGTAGTGGTGGGATGAATCTGATTCATGATACGTTAGCGTCAATGGGAGGGATAGTTTCACTTGTAAATATGTTTTTAGGAGGCTTGTTCAGATTGGGTCCAACTGTTAAGTTTTTAACAAAAATTTCACTTTCTTATTTAATAAAAACAGGATAATCCGCATTTTATAAGAATCATCCTGTTTTTATTTATACATTAAAAAATCGGCGGAGTAACAGAAAACAAAACAATGGCATTTTTTTTAAAATGATTCACCCATTTATGTTTTAAATAAGCAGGTATCTTTACACTGTCGCCAGTTTCTAATACGTATTCTTCCTCATTTAAATATAATGTGATTTTCCCATCTAAGACAAATGCCAATTCTTCCCCTTTATGTTCTAGCACATTTTCTGATGAAGCTGTATTAGGCGGGATAGTCATAATTGCTGTTGCTAAATTTCCAGTGAAATCAGGTGAAAGCATTTCATATGATAAATTATCGATAATCATTTTCTTTCGTTTATGGGAACGTACAATTAAATCGTCTGTATTTGTATCTTCAAGTAAAAAGCTAAATGTTGGCACATCAAGAGCTTTAGCAAGCACTTTTAATGTTTGAATAGAAGGGTTAGCGGACCCGCGCTCAATTTGACTTAACATAGATGGTGTAATATCAGCCATCTTTGCTAGTTCTTTACTAGTTAAACCTTTTTCTTTTCTTTGTTTTTCAATTTTTTTACCGATATCTATATTTTCCATAATGAAAATCTCCTTAATGATTATTAAATTATATTTAAAAAAATTAAATTAAAATTAACTTAATTGAATGATTTGTGTTAAACTATATTAAAATTAATTTAATTATAATTTATTAAATCGTAAGCTACAAGGTGATGAGGAGGAAGAGAAATGAAGGAAATAGAGAAATTAAAAGAGGAATATCCACTATTAAAGAAATTAATCGCAACAGAAGAAGTATTTTGGATAAATCCAAACATAGAAAAGTATGAAACAGCAATAAAAGGTACACCATTGAATGAAGAGAATGTAAAAGATGCGGAAGAGAGATTAAAGCGTTTTGCGCCATATATTGCGAAAGTTTTTCCTGAAACGAAAGGGACGAACGGCATAATCGAATCACCTTTAGTGAAAATACCTTCTATGAAAAAAGCTTTAGAGACAAATTACAAGCAACCTATTTTAGGAGAATTATTATTAAAATGTGATAGTCATCTCCCGATATCAGGATCAATTAAAGCTAGAGGTGGCATTTATGAAGTGTTGAAACATGCTGAGCAACTAGCATTGCAGCACGGAATGTTAACAGAAGAAGATGATTATTCCATTTTAGATAGTGATACATGTAGAGAGTTTTTCTCGAGGTATTCAATTGCGGTAGGTTCTACAGGGAATTTAGGACTTAGCATAGGAATTATGAGTGCGAATCTAGGTTTTAATGTAACCGTTCATATGTCAGCAGACGCAAAAGAATGGAAGAAAAGTTTATTAAGAAGTAAAGGTGTAAACGTTATTGAATATGAAGATGATTATAGCAAAGCAGTAGAAGAAGGAAGACGACAGGCGGATGCGGATCCTAGCTGTTATTTTGTAGACGATGAAAACTCACATGATCTATTTTTAGGATACTCAGTAGCAGCATCACGATTACAAAAGCAATTAGAAGAGTTAGAGGTTGTAGTAGATGAAGATCACCCTTTATTTGTTTACCTTCCGTGCGGAGTAGGAGGAGGACCTGGTGGAGTAGCATTCGGTTTAAAGTTATTGTATAAAGACAACGTTCATTGTTTCTTTGCAGAGCCAACACACTCACCATGTATGTTACTCGGCTTAATGACAGGCCTTCATGACAAAATTGCCGTTCAAGATATCGGAATTGATAATGTAACAGATGCGGATGGACTTGCGGTAGGAAGGCCATCTGGATTTGTCGGTAAAACGATGGAACCATTTTTGAGTGGGAATTACACAGTAAGTGATGAAGAGTTATATAGATTGTTAAAAGAACTAGCTGATACGGAGAATATTGGTTTAGAGCCTTCTGCACTAGCAGGTATGATAGGGCCAGTGAAAGTATGTAAAGAAGATGAGTATTTACAAAAGCAACAGTTAACAGAGAAGGTGAAAAAAGGTACTCATATTGTGTGGGGAACGGGTGGAAGTATGGTTCCAAAAGATGTAATGAATGAATATTATAGGAAAGGTTTGGAGTTAACGGTATAAGAAAAATGAGGCTAATTGTAGCCTCATTTTTTCATGTACATAAAAATCTTTGTTATTTTCACAATAGTTCTTTATAGTATATATAAAGGATAACTAATATTGAATAAATACAACAAAAAAGCTTTATTTTACATAATAAGAGGATGTGTATACGATGTCATTACAGACTAAATATATAGCGGGTATTTCGCTTGGGGTTATGGGTGTCGGCTTTGCGGCTTCTATCCCTTTTCAAGGAACGGTAGCAGGAGAGATTATACAAGGGGGATTTGAAGCTGGATTGGTTGGTGGACTTGCAGATTGGTTTGCGGTTACTGCTTTATTCCGTCATCCGATGGGAATACCAATCCCGCATACAGCTTTGTTACCTAAAAATCGTAAACGGGTAACGAAAGGGCTCATTCATACGTTAGAAAATGAATGGCTGACGAAAGAAAGTATTACGAATAAAGTAAAAGAGATGCAATTAGCACAGATGGTACTGCAAATTGCTGAGAGAGAAATGCAGTCTGATGCTGTGAAAAAGGGGATTGTAACGATTGCAGAGAAAGCAATTGTAACAATAGATACAGAAAAGTTAGCTGTTATTATTGAAAAAGAATTAAAAACATATTTACATACAATTAATACAAGTAACATTTTACAAGTGCTTGTTGATCAATTAGTTGTGCAAGAATATGATGAAAAGACACTTGATTACATATTAGTGAAGGTAAAAGATTGGACCGCGCAAGATGAAGCTCGTTACCAGCTCGGTAGCTTAGGTATGAAGGCGATGGAAAATATAAAAGTAGATGGATTCTTGCAGTTTACTTTGAAATCATTTATGAATATTGTAGATGAAGATAAAATTGGCGGCATTTTGCAGAAGTTTATCATTAGTAATATTAACAGCTTACAAGAGGCTGATAATACCACAAGACAACTTATATTAGCGAAGATTCGTCAAGAAATTATCAATGTAAAAGAAAATGAAGCCTTACTAAAGGAATTAGAAAATTGGAAAGAAAAGTGGATTGCGAATTGGGATGCTACTGACAAAATAAAAGAGATGCTAGAGCAAGTACAACAAAGAGCAGTTGCTTTTGTAAATAATGAAGAATTTGCTGATAAATATGTTATTCCATTTTTACAAAAACAAATGAATAAAATAAAAGAAGATGAACAGATAGTTCAAAAAATAGAAGATTGGTTACAAAAACAAGTTGTGAGTCTTGTTGAGAAGAACCATTCGAAAATTGGTAAGCTTGTACAAGAAAACCTTGATAAGTTAGATGATAAAACGTTAATCGAAATGATTGAAAATAACGTCGGTAAAGATTTACAGTGGATCCGAGTAAACGGGGCTGTTTGCGGATTTATGATTGGATTAGTGTTAGAAGGAATTAAAGCGATTATATGAGAAAAACCTTCCGCAATTGCGGAAGGTTTTTTATTTTTCGATAACGCTCATATTCAAATTATAAGTTTTCTCAATATTTAACTTGTACGTCCCATTTCCAGTTTTAATCGAATTTTTATACCAATGTTCTTGCTCGTTTAATTCTGGATGTTCTTCTGAAGAATTATTTTCTTTTTTCGTTAAATCTTCTACTTGCTCCCAAGGTGTGTTTCCGTGTATTTCTTTTTGATTCGTTATTGCTGTTAAAGTTACATCACTTTCTTTTGCAAGATGGACAGACACTCTTGAGCTTTCCTGTACAAACCAATTATTTTGTAATTGACCTGGATAAAGAGATAGTTCGTTATTTGAAGCACGGATTTCCACATTTTTATTTTGCGGAAGAACAAGCGTTGGTTTCACCTGTGGTGCTGAATTAAATAACGTATGCTGAACAGGTAATGATTTTAAAGTGATATACATCGTTTCTCCAGCCGTTTGAACTGAAAGGAAATCATCTTGTTTTAAATTGAGTTTTTCATTTGCTTTCGTTGTCATTTCATAAGTTCCCAAAAGATGAATTTGATTTGTATTATTTCCCACTATCGTTAGAGGCTGATGTCCTGCATCTACTACGATTTTTTTGATAGATTCAGGTATATCAAATTGTCCGTCTGGAATATTACTCGTTTGCCTCGTTGTGTTAATAGAGTGACGAACTTCTTCTAGTAATCCAGTTGATAATAAACAGTAAAAAGCAATTCCGACGCTTCCTAAAACGCCGATAAAGAAAATACTAAAAATATCATATTTAATAAATGATTGTTCCTTCTTAGAAAATAGAAGGTATAGTAAAACTTCGGCTCCAAGTATGATGAGTAAAACTGGCCACCATGCAGTTAGTGTATCTAATACTTGAATTCCTTTTACGACTGAAAATAGTAAAAAGCATCCTAACGATATAATAGAAAGCCCCATTGAGAATGTTCCAACACGCCAAGTCCTCATTCGTTTGTCCCACCTTTGTTTTCTTTATTTCCAAGTAACAATTTAAAGCCGCCGCCAATTAAAAGGAGCGCAACGATAGATGTTTGGAAATAGCGATAATATAGTTCACTAAGATGAATATTAAATATAGTTACAAAATAATCATTCAAAATAGGAAGGACTGTTTGATTTAATAAATAATAACCACCGAGTGTAATTAATCCGATACCGATCCATCTTTGATGATTTATAAAATAATCGATAATGGGTTCGTCTTGAACTCGTTCTTTTCCGTATTTTGCTGTTTGCTGTAACGCATCAAAAAAGCTATAAAACCAAATGATTGGTACTAAAAATAAAAATGCAGAAAGTCTTAATAAGTCGAGTAAATAAATAGATAGTAAGAAGGCTGCCATAAGCTGAAGACCACGGCGTTGTAAGCCTAAATACATATGACCTGCTCCAGGGAACATCGCTAAAATAGAAGCAAATGTTTTACTTTTCTTTCCCTGCTCTCGATGTTCTTCAAAATCTTCGAAAATAGTACGATCATCTAATTGCTCGCCACGTTCTTTTTTCTGGAGTTGCTGAACAACGTCAAAGAAATTGTAAATCCATAAAACAGGTAATGTAATAAGGAAGATAAGAAAACTTTCTTGCGATGTTAAAAGTGCAACGAAAATGATCATACTTCCGATTCCTGTGCAAGCTACTAAAAATGTAAGTCCGCGTTGCATAAGTCCTAATTGAAAATGGCCAAGTCCAGGGATGATGGATAAGAGAATGATATAAAATCGTTCGCTCTCTTTAGAGGATTCTATGAATTCTCCGGCAGCTTGTTTTTTCGATTGATTAATAATAGTGATAACTAAATCTAATAAATTGATTGCCCATAACACGACTAGTAAAAATAGAGAAAGAAAAGCAATATCACGGGCTCCTAATGCTATTGTACAAAATGCTGCAAAGATAAATAGAAATACAGCCCCTCCGCTATATAAAATAAACCGTCCAAATTTCTTTAAATATAAATGTCCAAGCCCAGGAATTAGCCCTAATACAAGTGCTAAAAAGGGATTTTTATTCATGCTTTGAACCTCCGTCCTTTTTCGATGTGTCTACCGATTTGTTTACAATTTGTTGTGAGATAGAAGACTCGTTATGTTTTGAAGATTTCTCTAAATTTGATGTCGCTGTAAAAATATACTGAAATAAACCACTTACCATAAAAATAATTGTAGCCGCAGTCGCAATTATGTAGTGAATGATCGTGCGCTTTAGTGAGGTTGTTTTTATATTTTCATTAGACTGTAGTGTTTCAAAATTAATTTGCGTCATAACTTCGTTCGTAAATGAATCATCATTTATCATTGGAAGGTTTTCATGTTGTTCATCAATACTTTCCATATAAAGTGCTAAACAATGATCACATTCATAAAGATGTTCTTCCATAGATTCACGTTCATTGCTTTCTATAAAATCTAATGTATAATTGCGCCAATCTTCTTTTGAATAATGCATCATAGAAACTCTTCCTCCTTCCAATGTTTTTTAATCCATTTTCGTGCTCGATACAGTTTCATTTCGACTGTTTTTACTTCGATGTTTTCCTGTAAAGCAATTTCTTGATAGCTCTTTTCTTCTAAGTAATGTGCGAGAATGACGTTACGGTAATTTTCGGGAAGTTCTCGCAGTTTTTGGGCAATGAGTAATTTTTGCTCTTTCGTCAATAATAAAGCCTCAATATTATGAGAGGACTGTATATTTTCCTCAGCTTCTTTACATAAGGAGAGTTCTTCACTTTCTCTAGCTTTCTTTCTCTTATAATCAATAGCGTGATTGGTGGCAATACGTGCCATCCACGTTTTTAATCCACGAAATTGATAATGTGGGAGAGAGGCGTGAATTTTTACGAATACTTCTTGTGTAACATCTTTCGCATCTTCTTCATGTCTTAAAATAGAAAAGATAACTTGGAAAATATAGTGACGATATGTTTGCACAAGGACACGAAAAGCATGTTCGCTTCCTTGTTGTGCTTTTTCAATTAATTGTTTTTCCTCAATGGGTCTCTCCCTCCTTTTTGACGCATTCTATTATATAGACGTAAAGAATGATAAGTCACCCTACACATTTTGTAAAAAAAGAATAATATATTTTTTGCAGAAGAGCTAGATGAAAAAAAGTGTGAAAAAATGGTAAGCAGAAGTATATAATGAGCAAGTAGGAAATGTTACACGGAGAAAGGATGTGAATGTTAGTAGGGAAAGATTCATACTAACAAACATGAAAATTAAAATATTAATAGCGGATGATAACTCTTTTATTAGAGAAGGCATGAAAATTATTTTAAATACATACGAAGAGTTCGAAGTAGTAGATACTGTAAATGATGGGGAAGAAGCTGTAGCATATTGTAAAAAGCATGAAGTTGATATTGCTCTTTTAGATGTTCGTATGCCAAATATGAACGGTGTAGAGGCGACGAAGTTCATTTGTGAAGAGACGAAAACAAAACCGCTTATTTTAACGACGTTTGATGATGATGAATATATTTTGGATGCAGTAAAAAACGGTGCGAAAGGTTATTTATTAAAAAATAACGATCCGGAGCGTATTCGTGATGCAATAAAAGGAGTATATAACGGCCAAACTGTTATGCAAGATGTAGTTCTCGATAAAATTAAGTCCAATTTAATGGAAAGTAAAGAGGAAGAATGTAAAATAGATAAAAGTCTTTTTACTGAAAGAGAGCTTAGTATTATCGCATTAATTGCAAAAGGTTTCTCAAATAAAGAAATTTCGAAACAGCTTTTTATATCTGAGGGAACAATTGCAAATTATATTACGTCAGTTTTAGGGAAAACTGGACTTGAACATCGCACACAAATTGCGATTTATTACTTAACAGGGAAAGTAGATTAATGATATGGAATTTTGGTTAACTGTAAGTAAATTAATTGTCTTTATATATATTGTGTTCAGTTACATACATTCAAATGTTACGAACTTACCATGGGTTATATTTGCTTTGCTTTTATATCTTTCTGTAAACGTGCTAATCTCTATATTAAAAAAAGATACGTACAAAAAAATATTGATTTGTATTTCAATTAGTGTAGTTATGTTATTAACATGGAGGGTTCATCCGTTTTTTATTTTGTTTTTACCTTTGAATTTATACGAAATTACATTCCATTACATAGACAAGAATTGGTCACACTTTGTTATTATGATGCTCCCAATTACAATTACAGATGAAAGTATTCGAATGACTTATGGATTAATTGTTGCATTTTCTTTTCTCGTTTTAACTATTGCAGATCGATATATATCGCGTGTAGTAAAGCTTGAATCGCAAAATGATAAGATGCGAAAAGATATGCAACGACTTACGAAAAGCTTACATGAAAATAAAGAGTACATAAGACAATCAGAATACACATTTAAGTTAGAAGAGAGAAATCGATTATCACAAGAAATTCATGATAAAATTGGTCACTCGATGACAGGCGCATTGATTCAAATGGAAGCAGCAAAGAGATTAATGGGGATAGATAAAGAAAAATCTGCGGAGTTATTACAAAATGCAATTCACATTTCAAAAGATGGAATTGAAAGTATTCGCATTACATTAAAAAATATGAAGCCACCAACTGAGCAAATTGGCATTCACCGTATGAAATTATTCATAGAGGAGTTTGCTAGTAAGCATGATGTAAACATTCCTTTCGTATATAAGGGAAACTTAGATATGATTTCTCCCATTCAGTGGAAAATTATTGGTGAAAATGTTACAGAGGCATTAACAAATGCGATGAAATATGCTGATGCGACAGTTATTTCTATAGATATTCATGTACTTAACAAGATGGTTAAGGTGCAAGTGAAGGATAACGGAAAAGGCGCAGCCCTTGTTAAGAAAGGTCTCGGTATTATGGGGATGGAGGAGCGAACAGCGTCTGTAAACGGAAAAATTATTGTAGATGGAACAAGTGGTTTTTTAGTGACGATGTTGTTGCCGATATAAGAGAATGGGACGAAGATGAACCATCTCATATGAAAAAAGTGAATAATCTCATGTGAAAAGAATGAACTTCTGCACTGAGCAGGTTCATTCTTTTTGTTTATACTAATAGCAGAGAAACCGAAATAGGGGTGAAATGATGAATACATTAGAAATTAAAAATTTAACGAAAAAATTTGGTGATTTTATCGCAGTTGATAATATGTCTTTATCTATTAAAGAAGGAGAAATATTTGGCTTTTTAGGATCAAATGGTGCTGGTAAGAGTACAACGATAAATATGATTGCTGGTTTGTTAAGAAGTAATGAAGGCGAAATTAGCATACTAGGAAAAAATATAAAGAAACATAATCGATTTGCAAAAATGAATATCGGAATCGTTCCGCAAGATATTGCGATTTATGAAGAGTTAACTGCCTATGAAAATGTGAAATTCTTTGCTGGATTGTATGGGTTAAGAGGGGTTGAACTAAAAGCAAGAGTAGAGGAAGCACTTCAATTTGTGGGGCTTAGCGATAAACATAAGAGTTACCCGAAAAACTTTTCTGGTGGGATGAAACGAAGACTGAATATAGCTTGTGCAATTGCTCATAGACCGAAGTTAATTATTATGGATGAACCGACAGTTGGAATTGATCCGCAGTCAAGAAACTATATCCTTCAGTCTGTTCGGAAATTAAATGAAATGGGAAGCACGATTATTTACACGAGCCACTACATGGAAGAAGTGGAAGAGATTTGTACAAAAATCGCAATTGTCGACCACGGTAAAGTGATTGCAGAAGGTACGAAAGAACAGTTAAAAGCGATTATTACAGATACGAAAGATATTTGGATTGAAGTGAAGTCAGTAGAAAATTTAGATGTAGAAAAGTTAAAAGAGATAAACGGTGTGAAAGCTGTTCAAATTGAAGAGAACGTAATCAAGGTAAACTCGGATGCAGGATTAAATAATTTAAATAAAATTATTCAGCATTTCATTAATCACGATATTGAAATTCGTTCGTTAGAAGAGCAGGCACCGAATTTAGAAACTGTATTTCTTACGTTGACTGGAAGAAACTTACGAGATAAATAAAAAGTAAATGAAGAAAAGGTAAAGGGAGGTTCATCAATTGAACATCTTCAATATTGCAGTTATGCATATTAAAAGAGATTTCAGAGACGTAAGAACTTTAGTTTTTATGTTAGCATTTCCGGTTGTACTTATGCTTGTGTTAGGAACAGCGTTAACGAATGCATTTGATAGCGATAGTCAAGCGATTAAAGATATACAAGTGCTCTACAAAGATGAAGCGAGTAGCACATTTTCTCAATCGTTCGAAGCATTTACGAAAGAAGTCGATAAATCGGGTATTCATTTTAAAAAAGCTTCCGAAGGTATAGATGGGAAAGAAGAAGTGAAGCAAAATAAATATGCTGTTTATGTAGAGTTAAATAAAGATGGTGCAAAATTGTACGGAAGTGACAAAAGTAGTATTGAGGGGAGTATTGTGGAAGGAATGCTTACAACATTTGTTGATAAGTACAATGTAGCGGCCGAAGTTGCAAAAGTAGATCCTACTAAGGTGAGCACAGTTATTTCAAACGGAAATCATAATGATTATATAAAAGAAACATCCTTACAAGCTACGAAAAAACCAGGTTCCATGGATTACTATGCGATTGTAATGACAACGATGATTGCATTATATGCTGCAATGGGAGCGAGTTCTTTAATCCGAGGAGAACGCATACGTAAAACAGGAGATCGTCTCATTGCTGCACCTATAAGTAAAGCTGAAATATTTATTGGAAAAGTACTTGGTAGCCTAGTAGCGAACGCCCTTTGCGTATTACTTGTCATGTTATTTAGTAAATTTGTATTTCAAGCGAATTGGGGCGACCACCTTGGAATCATATTTATTATTTTATTAACACAAGTCTTTCTAGCAATTAGCTTCGGTTTAGGGATCGGGTATATTACGAAAACAGCTGAATCATCGAGAGCAATTATTCTTGTTGTTATACAGTTAGCTTCTATTTTTGGTGGTGCATACTTCGTAGTAGAAGAAAATTTAGTTACGAACTTATCACCATTAACGTGGGCAAACACAGCTGTCATGAAAATTATTTATGCAAACGATGTAGGAGCGACACTGCCAGTAATATGTTTAAATCTTGGGATTTCAGCACTCTTTTTATTAATTGCAATTATTGCATTACGTAGACGGGAGGGGCTATAGTATGAAAGATATTTTATGGCTCATACAAAAAACGCTATCTGTCCTTTTGAAAAATAAAAAAGGGTTATTCATTATTATTAGTTTGCCGATAATCGGAACACTCATCTCTTTTTCGATATACGGAAATGCGGGGCAAGGCACGTTAAATATCGGGATTGTAAATAAGGAAAATGAGCTGATAGTAAATGATACGATAAAGTTCTTAGAAGGATTAAATCATGTGAAAGTGAGTAAGGTTAAGGAGTCGGAAGTAGAAGATAAACTCACTTCCAAAAAACTTGATGGAGTTATTACATTACATTCTGGTTTTTCAAAAAGTGTTCGAGAAGGGAAAACTAATCATATCGAGATTGCATCGATTAAAGGTGATCAAGTAACAGTATTTATAAAATCATATTTATATAACTATATTGATAATGTAGCAGCTATTAGTAAAGTAGCAGGAACAGATCAAAGTACATTTGATACTATGTACGCAGGGTATCAAAAAAGTGCATTTAAGATGAAAACTGAAACGCTAGAAGATACTTCGAAAAATAAAGATATGACAAACCAAACGATGGGTTACCTTATTATGTTTATGCTGTTTTCAGCAGCGAACTTATCAGGTTCTATTTTAAAAGAAAAAGAAAATAGAACGTACTTTAGACTCTTATCAACACCGATAGATGGGAAGAGATTTATATTATCTAATGTCGGAGTAAATATGATGATGTTAACAGTACAAATTCTAATTACAAACCTATTCCTAACGAATGTTTTTCATACGAATATCAATATGCCTTTCATAGTGATGATTGGCGTACTCATGCTATTTGCTTTAATAGCGATTGGAATATCATTAGTTCTTGTTGCTTTTTCGAAAAACTCAGCATCGGCAAATACGATGCAAAATCTGGTCATTGTACCAACTTGTTTACTTGCCGGATGTTATTTTCCATATGACATTATGCCAAAAGCGGTACAAAAAGTAGCTGATTTCCTTCCGCAGCGTTGGTTGCTAGACACGATAGCAAAACTACAGCAAGGAATCCCATTTTCAGAGTTGTATGTAAACATTTTAATCTTATTCGCCTTTGCGGTAGCATTCTTCTTAATTGCTATTTATAAGTTTGGAAGAAATAATGATGCGAGAAACTTTGTTTAATATGAAAAGGGTGTGACGTTAAGTCACATCCTTTTTTGTATGAAGCATGAAATCTGAATTTGAATGCCAAAATAGAAGGGTGGAAAGAAAAATGAGCGGAAGGAAATCAAAATGATTAAAAAAATATTACGAGTTACTTCTATTATTATTGCTATTTTCGCTTTTATTTTAATTTGTATGCATATTGATGTTACTTTAGGTAGGAAAATGGAAATTGGGAAAAACATGCCAACAGAGTATGCACCTCATTATAGTGATTTTCAATTATATGTAGAAGGAAAGTCATTTTATAAACAGTTATTTACTGATATAAAAGAAGCGAAACAATCTATTTACACTTATTTTTTTATTTTATCGGATGATAAAAGCAGTCATACTTTTTTAAACTTATTAAAAGAAAAGGCAAGAGAAGGAGTAAACGTATATTTATCTGTCGATTTACTTAACGATTTATCATTTGAAAGAAAGATGAAAAAAGAATTACAGAAAAATGGTGTGCATTTTACATATAGTAGAAAACAGGAATTACCATTCGGGTTTTATTCCCTTCATCATCGTAATCATCGCCGAATTACAACAATTGATGGAGAGATTGGTTATACAGGTGGTTTTAATATAGGAGATGAGTACTTAGGGAAAGATAAACACTTTGGGTACTGGAGAGATTATCATGTACGGGTAAAAGGAGAAGGTGCAAAAGATTTAGAGGAACAATTTGCTTTAGATTGGAAACGAGATACGAAAGAAGATATAAAGAGAAGTACGAATAAAGCTAGTAAAGGGAATACATTACATACTATGGTTAGTTATAATGGGCATCACGTCGCTGAAAAATATTTAGATCTTATAAAACAAGCTCAGCACTCCATTGTAATTGCAACGCCGTATTTTATAGCGAAAAATGAAGAATCAATGAATGCTTTAATCGCAGCGCAAAAGCGTGGTGTTACAGTAAAAATACTTTGGTCATATAAACCAGATCTACCTCTTATAAAAGAAGCGGCGTATCCATACATACGTCAAGCTGTTAATAATGGGATTACTGTATATGGGTATAAAAAAGGAATGTTCCATGGCAAATTAATGCTTATTGATAATGAATTAACCGTTATTGGCACAACAAACTTTACTTCGCGTAGCTTTAATATAAATGATGAAATGAATTTTTATATTCATGGTGGTCCTATTGTAGCGCAAGTTAATACAGTGTTAACAGAGGATTTTCGTGATTCGAAAGTAATGCCGAAAGAGTTTTTTGAGAAGTTATCTTTTTGGGAGCGTTGTAAGGAGAAATTTGCGAGTTTGGTGGATTTTTATTTATAAAGTTTAAAGAAAAGGGGGTCTTTTATAGACACCCCTTTTTTATGAGAACTAATTACTTTTCATGCACAAGCAATGAAGCATCATCATTAATCAACGTCCCTACATGCTCCCCTAAACAAATTCGTTTCATCACTCCAGGCTCATCAAAGTTAAAGACATGTGCTGGTAAATTGTAGTCCCGGGCAAGCAGTAATGCTGCTTGATCCATGACTTGTATATTTTGTCTAACAACATCATTATAGTTTAGTTTGCTGTACATTTTTGCTGATTTATTATGCTTTGGATCACTTGTAAAGACGCCATCGACACCTTGTTTTGCGACTAATATGGCATCGCTATTCATTTCAATAGCTCTTTGTACGCTTGGATAATCTGTCGTCACGAACGGTTGCCCGTTTCCGCCTCCAAAGATAACGATATAGCCGTTATCTAAATGGTGGACTGCACGCAAGCGAATGTATGGTTCAGCTACTGCATTGAATGGAATGGACGTCATAACGCGTACTTCTCTATTTGTTTTACTTGTTAAAACACCGCGAAGCATTAAGCTGTTAATGATTGTACCTAGTGTACCGATATTATCAGCTTCTACGCGATCAATTCCCCACTCTTCAGCTAGATGCCCCCTAAAAATGTTACCGCCACCGATGACGATGGATACTTCGATATCCAAATCAACAATGGATAAAATTTCGTTTGCGATATGTTCTAATCGTTTGGAGTTAAAGCTATTTCCAGTTTGATCGGCAAGTGCACCGCCGCTTAATTTAATTAAGACACGTTTATATGACCTCATAACAATTCCCCCTATATAGATCGCAATAAAAAAGGAACAAAGGCGAATGCCTTTGTTCCTTTTTAAGAAAATGAAAAAGAAAAGAAGAAGATAGGACGAATTTTTTCACGTAACTTTTCATACCATCCACTCCTTTTCATTTTAATTTGTTTTAAGTATATATCTTTTTGATTATACGAAACAATCTGATTACTTATCAAGTTTATTTTATCGTTTTTTAACAAAATGGTGTCAATGAAAAAAAGAAGAAAAATATTTGAATTTTTTGTGACGAACTTGTAGGTTTTTGTATGATTTTGTAGGTTCGCTTATAAGATGTGTGAGTAGCTTTTATAAATTCAAATTGAAAGCGTTCGCATGAAGGGGATGATCATAAATGAAAAAATTCGGATTGGCAACACAAATTTTTGTCGCGCTTGTTTTAGGGATTGTAGTAGGGGCAGTCTTTTATGGCAATAAAACGGCGATTTCTTATATCACACCAATTGGGGATATATTTATTCACTTAATTAAGATGATTGTAGTACCAATTGTTATTTCAGCATTAATTGTTGCAGTAGCTGGTGTAGGAGATATGAAGAAGCTTGGGAAACTGGGTGGTAAGACAATTCTTTATTTTGAAATTATTACAACGATTGCTATTTTAATGGGATTACTTGCAGCGAATATATTCCAACCAGGTACTGGTGTTGATATGAGTAATTTACAGCAAAGTGATATTTCTTCTTATAAACAAACAGCAGATGCAACAGAGAAGAAAGGTTTTGCTGAGACAATTGTTCACATTGTACCGAAAAACGTATTTGAATCGATTGCACAAGGTGACCTATTACCGATTATATTCTTCTCAGTATTATTCGGTTTAGGAGTTGCGGCAATTGGGGAAAAAGGAAAGCCTGTCTTTAACTTCTTTGAAGGTGTACTCGAAGCGATGTTTTGGGTTACAAATCAAGTCATGAAATTTGCACCATTTGGTGTATTCGCCTTAATTGCGGTTACGGTTGCAAAATTTGGTGTAGCAACACTACTTCCTTTAGGAAAACTAGTGCTAGCTGTATACGTAACTGTTATACTATTCGTTGTGATTGTATTAGGTATTAATGCACGAATGGTTGGCGTAAACATTTTTACATTAATGAAAATTTTAAAAGAAGAACTAATTCTTTCATTTACGACAGCAAGTTCAGAAGCTGTTTTACCTAATATAATGAGAAAAATGGAAGAGTTCGGTTGTCCAAAGGCAGTTGCCTCTTTCGTAATTCCGACAGGTTATACATTTAACTTGACTGGATCGGCTATTTATCAAGCGTTAGCGGCATTGTTTGTTGCACAAATGTACGGTGTACACATGTCACTAACGGAGCAAATAACGTTATTATTCGTTCTCATGTTAACATCCAAAGGTATGGCGGGAGTTCCAGGTGCATCGTTCGTTGTTGTATTAGCAACGTTAGGTTCAATGGGGTTACCACTAGAAGGTATCGCGTTAATTGCGGGAATTGACCGCATTTTAGATATGATTCGCTCATCTGTCAATGTATTAGGAAATGCATTAGCGGCCATTGTTATGTCAAAGTGGGAAGGCGAATTCGATAATGAGAAAGCAAAACAATATGTAGAAACAGTCAAAGAAACAAAAGCAGCATAAGAAATCGTTAAGGAGTGAATAATCATGGCAACATTAACTGAAGTTAAAAATGGTGTGCGAATTGAAAAAGATTTTTTAGGTGAGAAAGAAGTACCAAACTATGCATACTACGGCGTACAAACAATGCGTGCAGTTGAAAACTTCCCAATTACAGGATACAAAATCCATGAAGGTTTAATTAGAGCGTTCGCAATTGTAAAAAAAGCAGCAGCGCTTGCTAATACAGATGTAGGAAGATTGGAATTGAACAAGGGTGGCGTGATCGCAGAAGCTGCTCAAGAAATTCTTGATGGAAAATGGCATGATCATTTCATCGTCGATCCAATTCAAGGCGGAGCAGGTACTTCAATGAATATGAACGCAAATGAAGTCATTGCCAATCGTGCTCTTGAATTATTAGGAATGGAAAAGGGAGACTATCATTATATTAGTCCAAATAGCCATGTAAATATGGCCCAATCAACAAATGATGCATTCCCAACGGCGATTCATATCGCAACGTTAAATGCATTAGAAGGCTTATTACAAACGATGGGTTATATGCATGATGTATTTGAATTAAAAGCAGAACAGTTTGACCATGTTATTAAAATGGGGCGTACACATTTACAAGATGCGGTGCCAATTCGTCTTGGACAAGAGTTTAAAGCATACTCTCGCGTACTTGAGCGTGATATGAAACGAATTCAACAATCGCGTCAACATTTATATGAAGTAAATATGGGGGCAACTGCAGTTGGTACAGGCTTAAATGCAGATCCAGAATATATTGAAGCAGTTGTAAAACATTTAGCTGCAATTAGTGAACTGCCACTTGTTGGTGCAGAAGACTTAGTAGATGCAACGCAAAATACGGATGCATACACAGAAGTATCAGCAGCACTGAAAGTATGTATGATGAATATGTCTAAAATTGCGAACGACCTTCGCTTAATGGCATCAGGTCCACGTGTTGGTTTAGCTGAAATTATGTTACCAGCTCGTCAACCAGGTTCTTCTATTATGCCAGGGAAAGTAAACCCTGTTATGCCAGAAGTTATTAACCAAATTGCGTTCCAAGTAATTGGTAATGACCATACAATTTGCCTTGCTTCAGAAGCAGGACAATTAGAATTAAACGTTATGGAACCAGTACTTGTTTTCAACTTACTTCAATCGATTAGCATTATGAATAACGGTTTCCGTGCCTTTACAGATAATTGCTTAAAAGGAATTGAAGCGAATGAAGATCGCTTAAAAGAGTATGTTGAGAAAAGTGTAGGAATTATTACAGCCGTGAACCCTCATATCGGTTATGAAGCAGCAGCTCGCGTTGCGAAAGAAGCAATTGCAACAGGCCAATCCGTTCGAGAACTTTGTGTGAAAAATGGTGTATTGTCGCAAGAAGACTTAGAGTTAATTCTAGATCCATTCGAAATGACACACCCAGGGATTGCAGGAGCAACTCTTTTAAAGAAAAATTAAAAGAAGAGGGGGACAATCCCCTCTTTTTTGTTTACAATATAGAAATGCTATATATGAATAGAGGTAGGGATGTTATGAGCAAGTTTACAGTAGCTTCTAATGGTGCATTAGAAACAACATTAAGAGGAGCAGAAGTATTATCAACACCACTTTTAAATAAAGGGGTAGCTTTCACGCAAGAAGAGAGAGAAGAATTAGGTTTAAAAGGGTTATTACCGCCAGCGGTTTTAACGTTAGAAGAACAGGCACGCCGAGCATACGAACAATTTAGTTCTCAGCCGGATGATTTATTAAAGAATGTATACTTAACTGCGTTACATGATCGAAATGAAGTATTATTTTATCGTATATTAACAGATCATTTACGTGAAATGTTACCGATTGTATATACACCAACTGTCGGTGTAGCAATTCAAAGATATAGTCATGAATATCGTAAACCACGTGGTGTTTATTTATCAATTAACGATCCATCAGGTATCGAAGAAGCATTTACGAATATCGGTGCAACAGCTGAGAACATTGATTTAGTCGTTGTAACAGATGGAGAAGGTATATTAGGAATTGGTGACTGGGGCGTTGGTGGTATTAACATCGCAATCGGAAAATTAGCTGTTTACACTGCTGCAGTTGGAATCGATCCTAGTCGTGTATTACCGGTAATTTTAGATGTAGGTACAAACCGTGAGGAGCTATTAAACAATCCATTTTATATTGGAAATCGTCACCCTCGTATAACAGGTGAAGCTTACGATGAATTTATTGATACGTTTGTACAAGCGGTAAACAAACAATTCCCGAAAGCACTTTTACATTGGGAAGACTTTAGCTCTCGTAACGCACGAAAAATTTTAGATAAATATCGTCATGATGTTTGTACGTTTAATGATGATATTCAAGGTACAGGTGCAGTTTCACTTGCGGCAGTATTATCGGCAGTGAAAGCTTCTGGTGTACCGCTAAGTGAACACCGTGTTGTTGTATTTGGTGCTGGTACGGCTGGAATCGGTATCGCAGATCAAGTTAGAGATGCGATGGTCCGCGTAGGCGTATCTGAAGAAGAATCATATAAGCGTTTCTGGTGTATTGATCGTAACGGGTTAGTTACAGATAATATGGAAGATCTTCTTGATTTCCAAATTCCGTACGCAAGAAAAGAAGCAGAAGTAAGTGAGTGGAAGCAAAATGATGTGATCGGACTTGCTGAAGTTGTGAAATATGTAAAACCGACAATTTTAATTGGTACATCTACTGTTGCAGGTGCATTTAAAGAAGAGATTATTAAAGAAATGGCTTCTCACGTAGAAAGACCAATCATTTTACCAATGTCGAATCCGACGCCACTTGCTGAAGCAAAACCAGCAGATTTAATCGAGTGGACAGAAGCAAGAGCGTTAGTTGCAACAGGAAGTCCATTTGAACCAGTTACATATAACGGTGTAACGTATGTGATTGGACAATCAAATAATGCACTTATTTTCCCAGGGCTTGGTCTTGGAACAATTGTAGTACGAGCAAGCGTCATGACGGATGGAATGTTCGCAGCAGCTGCTGAAGCAGTTGCAAGTATGGTAGATACAAGTCAGCCAGGAGCACCTATTTTACCAGAGGTCGAAGAATTACGTAATATCTCAGAAATGGTTGCAATTGAAGTAGCTAAAGTTGCAGTTGCAGAAGGTGTTGCAAGAGTGAACTTAAGTGATAACGATATTAAGATGGCAGTGAAAGAAGCAATGTGGAAGCCAGAGTATCGCCAAATAAAAGCGGTAGAAAAGGTTAGAATATAGAAAAAAGCCCGTTTATAACAATAAGCGGGCTTTCGCTTTTACTACTGAAAAAAAGTATAGGAAGTGTCACCTTTGAATTGGAATCAATTATGGAAGAAAGATATGTCCCTTTTAATTATATTAATGGTCGTTGTTCCGATTGCTGGGGAGCTGAACTTTCATCCCTTTAATGATACGTTTCGAGTTAGCTTCGGTACACCGCTATTCTTCTTTTTATTATTATTTTTAAGAAGAGTACCAGCAGGAGTTGCAGGTATTCTTGTTGGTATATCTGTAGTCTTATTCCGAGTATGCCTTGATTGGATCATGCAAGGTTCATTTCATATGACAGAATCATTTTATTTGCGTTATCCTGTGTTCTTCTATTATTTTATTTATGGCAGTCTTTTTTCGCTTTGCAGGGTAAATAAGTTCCATCAGAAACCAATCATTATTGGATGCCTTGGAATTTCAATTGAAATTGTTGCAAGTATGTCAGAACTTGCGTTTTATCACATGTTAGTACTAGGTACAACAATAACGATTTCTGAAGTAAATAAACTCATCATTATTGCTATTTTTCGTAGTTTCTTTGCACTTGGTTTTTTAAATATGATGAATTTATATGAAACGAAATTAAAAGAATCGCAAGTTCGAAAAGAAAATGAAAATATGTTAATGCATCTTTCTAATTTATATGTAGAATCTGTTCATTTGAAAAAGACGTTACAAAATGCGGAGTTAATTACACAAGAAGCATATCAACTATATCGAAATTTACAAGTAAGCGCTGATTCAAGTAGTAAAACAGCATTGAAAATAGCAGGGGAAGTGCATGAAATAAAAAAGGATAATCAAAGGATATTTGCAGGGTTATCTAAACTGTTATTAGATAAAAATGTGGCTGAATATGTAGAAGGACATGAGTTAGCAGAAATGATTGTTAGAATAAACGAGAAGTATGCCGAAATGCTAGAAAAGGATATACGTTTTTCTAAACATATAGAAGGTGAGCATGCTGCATACCACGTGTATACAGTTCTATCAATCTTTAATAACTTAGTTTCGAATGCAGTTGAAGCAATTGAAGATAAAGGTGTCGTTATTATTAAGCTATATAAAAGAGAGCAACATATATTTTTTGAAGTAATTGACGATGGACCTGGTATTGCACAAAAGTATAAGAAATTAGTATTTAAGCCAGGATTTACTTCCAAGTATGATCAAACGGGAACACCGTCAACTGGTATTGGGCTTTCTTACATAAATGAAATGGTAACAGAGCTAGGCGGAGAAGTGAGATTAGAAGACCGAGAAAATAAAAGAGGATGTAAGTTTATCGTTTGTTTACCAGAGGATAGTTTAAAGCGGGAAGGGGAATAGATTTGTTTTATTATATCGTAGACGATGATGAAGTTTTCCGTTCGATGCTTTCGCAAATTATTGAAGATGGAGACCTTGGAGAAGTAATTGGTGAGGCGGATGACGGAGCTTTTATTGAAGCGGATCAACTAAATTTTAAAAAAGTAGATATTTTATTTATTGATTTGTTGATGCCGATGAGGGACGGAATTGAAACAGTTCGTCACATTGCGTCAACTTTCACTGGGAAAATCATTATGATTTCTCAAGTGGAATCGAAGCAGCTTATAGGTGAGGCATATACACTTGGTGTAGAATATTATATTACAAAACCATTAAACAAAATCGAAGTTGTATCTGTTGTACGCAAAGTGATGGAGCGTATTAGATTGGAGCGTTCTATACATGATATTCAAAAATCATTAAATAACGTGTTTCAGTGGGAAAAACCGCAATTGCGTACTGAACCAGTGCAAGAAGGAAAAAAGATAGGAGATTTAGGGCGCTTTTTACTATCAGAACTCGGTATTGCGGGAGAGAATGGAAGTAAAGATTTACTTAGTATGCTGGAATATTTATATGGTCAAGAAAAGGCACAGACATTTGAGTTTGGCTTTCCTGCGTTAAAAGAAATTTTTCATCATATTACGATAAGGAAGCTAGGGGATTTAGCTTTAGATGCGGATATTGATAAAGAGAAAAAAGCGTCTGAACAAAGAGTACGTCGAGCTATTTATCAGTCGTTAAATCATTTGGCTTCTTTAGGATTAACAGACTTTTCAAATCCAAAATTTGAAAGCTATGCTCCAAAATTTTTCGATTTCACCGTAGTTAGAAAACGTATGACAGAAATGACGAAAGATGAACTCGCATCTTCTGGTCATACGCGAATTAATACGAAGAAGTTTATTCAAGTGTTGTATTTTGAGGCGAAGAGGTTGATGGAGATAGAGTGAAGAAGATGCTTATAAATAAGCATCTTTTTTGTTAAATCAACATTTTATATTTTCTCGTGGAGCATGTAAAATGTTAAGTAAGAGAAAATGGTTTTATATTAAGGAAGTGTCAAAGCGATGAGTTTCACATTGAATAAATCGATTATTAAAGAAGTGTGCGGAGAGACCTCATATAAAAGAGGTGAAGCCTATTATAAATCAAATAAAGTGATAATAAATCATTATGATGAAAATAAAGAAATTTGCGAGGCGACAGTAAAAGGGAACGAGGATTTCCATGTTACAGTAGAAAAAGCTAAAAAGGGTGATGTTGTTGCAAAATGTAGTTGTCCTTCATTAGCGTCTTTTCAAACGTACTGTCAACATGTTGCAGCAGTATTAATACAAATAAACTATAATCAACAAACAGGTGGAATGAGTTCCACTAGTAACAGAAATGATCAATTGACAAGTGGTATGTTTCAGCTGTTTGCAGACAAACCACTGAGGCCAAAAAGTAAACAACACCGTTTTGATACACGTGAAATATTAGATATTGAGTTTATATGTACACCAGTAGCTACGAGAAGTGGAGGGGCTCTTCTTGGAATTCAATTGAAACTTGCCAAAGTGTATTTCATAAATCATATTAGAGAATTTCTTTCTAAGGTGGAGAAAAGAGAGTCTTTTCATTGTTCAAATGAATTTACATATACACCAGATGTACATAGTTTTAAACAAGAAACGGATGCGATTATTCAGCAGCTCATTAAAATGTATCATAACGAAAAAATGTATGAAGATACGCTAGAAGTACATGCGAAACAAGATGAAAGTATGATATTTATACCACCAGCTTCATGGAAAGAGATGCTCTCTTCACTTTCTAAAGTTGAATATGTACAGCTGAAACAAAATGAACAACTGTTTCAGGGATTACAAGTTTCAAAAGGATTGTTGCCGTTACACTTTGAATTTACGAAGGGAAATAATGGTGGATTTACACTTCATATAGATGGTCTAAATCGTGTACAAGTTATGGATATGTATAACAATGCACTTTACGATGGGAAATTATATCACTTACATATTGAAGATTGTATGCGACTTATTGAATTACAAAAGATGATGAGTCGTTCAAATAGTAATCAGTTTTATATTCCAGAAAGTAAGATGGAACATTTCGTCTCGAAAGTTGTACCAGGATTAATGAAGCTCGGAACTGTACACATTGATGAAGTAATATCGGATCGTGTTGAAACCCCTTCGCTAAAAGCGAAATTGTATTTAGACCGCGTGAAAAATCGCTTATTAGCAGGTCTTGAATTTCACTATGGGAACGTCATGATTAATCCGCTAGAAGAGGATGGACAGCCGTCTGTTTTTAATCGTGATGAGAAAAAGGAAAAAGAGATTTTAGACATTATGAGTGAAAGTGCTTTTGCAAAAACAGAAGGCGGTTACTTTATGCATAATGAAGAAGCTGAGTATAACTTTTTATATCACGTCGTGCCAACATTAAAAGGTTTAGTTGATATTTATGCGACGACAGCAATCAAATTGCGAATTAGTAAAGGGGATGCAGTTCCTCTTATTACAGTGAGAAGAAAAGAAAGAATTGATTGGTTGTCATTTCGTTTTGATATAAAAGGAATACCAGAAGCAGAAATTAAAGGTGTATTAGCGGCCCTTGAAGAGAAACGTAAATATTATCGATTGGCGAACGGTTCGTTTTTATCCCTAGAGAGTAAAGAGTTTAATGAAATTAATCAGTTTATAAAAGAATCAGGTATTCGGAAAGAATTTTTACATGGAGAAGAGGTAAATGTTCCACTTATTCGGAGTGTAAAATGGATGAATGGACTTCATGAAGGCAATGTTTTAAGTTTAGATGATTCTGTTCAAGAGTTAGTAGAAAACATTCAAAACCCGAAAAAATTAAAATTTGCTGTGCCAAATACTTTAAATGCAGAAATGAGAAAGTATCAAGTATATGGGTTCGAATGGATGAAAACACTTGCTCATTACCGTTTTGGAGGTATTTTAGCAGATGATATGGGACTTGGAAAAACGTTGCAAAGCATTGCTTTTATAGATTCTGTTTTGCCTGAGATTCGAGAAAAGAAACTGCCTATATTAGTCGTTTCACCATCATCTCTTGTTTATAATTGGTTTAGTGAATTGAAAAAATTCGCCCCGCATATTAGAGCAGTTATTGCAGATGGAATTCAAGCAGAGCGCCGGAAAATTTTGAAAGATATAACGGAATTTGATGTCGTAATTACGTCATATCCATTATTGAGAAGAGATATAAGATTGTATGCAAGACCATTTCATACACTATTCCTTGATGAAGCGCAGGCGTTTAAAAACCCTACAACGCAAACGGCAAGAGCTGTGAAAATAATTCAAGCTGAATACCGTTTTGGGCTAACGGGTACACCTGTAGAAAATTCATTAGAAGAGCTATGGTCTATCTTCCATGTCGTCTTCCCGGAATTATTACCAGGAAGAAAAGAGTTCGGTGATTTAAGGCGTGAAGATATAGCGAAGCGAGTGAAACCATTCGTATTAAGACGATTAAAAGGGGACGTATTAAATGAGTTGCCAGAGAAAATAGAGCACTTACAATCATCGGAGTTATTACCCGATCAAAAGAGTCTTTATGCTGCTTATTTAGCGAAGTTAAGGGAAGAAACGTTAAAGCATTTAGACAAAGATACGTTACGTAAAAATAAAATTAGAATTTTAGCTGGTTTAACGAGATTGCGACAAATTTGTTGTCATCCTGCTTTATTTGTTGATGATTACAAAGGAAGTTCAGCTAAATTTGAACAACTGTTAGAGATTTTAGAGGAATGTAGAAGCACAGGAAAGAGAATATTAATTTTTTCTCAATTTACGAAGATGCTTTCCATTATTGGTCGTGAGTTAAATCGCCAAGCAATTCCATACTTTTATTTAGACGGGAGTACACCAGCGCAGGAACGTGTAGAGCTATGCGATCGGTTTAACGAAGGAGAAGGGGATCTATTTCTCATTTCTTTAAAAGCTGGTGGTACCGGACTTAATTTAACTGGTGCAGATACAGTAATATTATACGATTTATGGTGGAATCCAGCTGTTGAACAACAAGCGGCCGATAGAGCGTATCGAATGGGACAAAAAAATACAGTGCAAGTTATAAAGCTAGTAGCCCACGGAACAATTGAGGAGAAAATGCATGAACTGCAAGAAAGTAAGAAAAATTTAATCGCTGAAGTGATTGAGCCGGGAGAAGAGAAATTGTCCTCAATCACAGAGGAAGAAATTCGAGATATTTTAATGATTTAATATAAAAAAGCTATGCCTTCAAATTTATGAGGGCATAGCTTTTTTGTTGTAATAATTATATTTTGTTTTGTATAAAGCAAATAAATCAAATGTTATTTAAATTACTTCTTTGTACCTTTACTTTTGTATGGTTTGGCAGCTGCCTTTTTCTTTGCACTTGATTGCCAACGGTTCCATCCTTTACTTCCTGTACCTTGTCCTACACCTTTTTTCGGTTTTGCTTTCGTTTTACTCATATGATCACTCCGTTATATAAAAATCTTATTTGATAATAGTCAATGATTTAGAAAATACTCTTTATAAATGACTATGATTACTTTAAGTAAAAATAAACTGCTTGAATGCTATAGTATATCATGAAATTGCAAGTAAACTGAAAGGAATTATAAAGAAAATGAAAATAATAAGAAATACTGTGGATTCTATATTCCGAACGATCACATTAATTGTTGTGTATACGTTAGTTTCGATCAGTGAAACATTTTTTGGATTGACGAGGCAGAAAAAGTAAAGATGTTAAATTAACAACAATCAATAAAGCCGTAAAATAAAGAATTGAAAAATATTTTAAAACTTTTTGTTGACTTTCTTTATTTTTTGTATAGAATAATCATTAATAAAATGTTTCAGAGATGTGACAACAAAACGACTATGAAAGGACGAGTAGTAGTAGGACGTAGTTTAAGCGAGTCAGGGGTGGTGTGAGCCTGATACGAAGCCTATTATGAAGAACCTCCTGGAGTTGCTAACCGAAATCCTTTATAGGAAAGTAGACTTAGCCGGGAACTTCGCCGTTACAAGAAGAACAGTATCGAGATATTTCATCTCCGTATTGTATAAGTGAGCAACCTCTGTTGCTAATTTGGGTGGTACCGCGGAACCAAAGCCTTTCGTCCCAGTTTTTTGGGAAAGAAGGGCTTTTTTTGTTGGCTTCTTTTCACAACATCCAAACATTTTAGGAGGAAACCACCATGTATCAATCATTAATGACAGTAAGAGAGACTCAAATCGCAATTAAGGAAGTTAAAACATTTTTCGAGGACCAATTAGCAAAACGTCTTGAACTATTCCGCGTATCTGCACCATTATTCGTAACGAAAAAATCAGGATTAAACGATCACCTAAACGGTGTAGAACGTCCAATTGAATTTGATATGTTACATTCAGGAGAAGAATTAGAAATTGTTCATTCACTAGCGAAATGGAAACGATTTGCATTACATGAATACGGATATGAAGCTGGTGAAGGTTTATATACAAACATGAACGCGATTCGTCGTGATGAAGAACTTGATGCAACGCATTCCATTTACGTTGACCAATGGGATTGGGAAAAAATCGTTCAAAAAGAATGGCGTACTGTCGATTACTTACAAAAAACAGTACAAACAATTTATGGAATATTCAAAGATTTAGAAGATCACTTATTTGAAAAATATCCGTTCCTTGGAAAGTATTTACCGGAAGAAATTGTTTTCGTTACTTCTCAAGAATTAGAAGATAAATATCCAGAATTAACACCGAAAGATCGTGAACATGCAATTGCAAAAGAACATGGTGCAGTTTTCATTATCGGAATTGGTGATGCACTTCGTTCAGGTGAAAAGCACGATGGACGCGCAGCTGATTATGACGATTGGAAATTAAACGGTGACATTTTATTCTGGCACCCAGTACTACAATCTTCATTTGAATTATCATCAATGGGAATTCGTGTTGATAGTAAATCACTTGATGAGCAGTTAACGAAAACTGGTGAAGACTTCAAACGTGAGTATGATTTCCATAAAGGTATACTAGAAGACGTACTACCATTAACAATCGGCGGTGGTATTGGACAATCAAGAATGTGCATGTACTTCTTACGTAAAGCACATATCGGTGAAGTTCAATCTTCTGTATGGCCTGACGATTTACGTGCAGCTTGTAAAAAAGAAAACATTCATCTGTTTTAATAGAAGTGAGGGAATAGCTTAAATATAGAGCTATTCCCTCTTTTTTACTGTGTAAACGAATGGTTTACAGTGAGTTTTACTAATGGTTTCTTTCTTTTTCATCTCCTTGTATGTAATAATTTGTTAAAGGAGGGGACGTTATGAGCTTAGGAGAACAGTTAAAAAAACTACGAGAGTCAAAGGGATTTTCACAAGAGGATGTTGCTAAAAAGATTGGTGTGACGAGGCAAGCGGTATATAAGTGGGAGAATGATAAAAGTTGTCCTGATATTGATAATTTGATTTTATTGAGTGAAATGTATAATGTTACGCTCGATGAGTTAATAAAAGGGAATCAAAACATTAAAGAAAAAATACATATTGATGAAGAAAATGAGGATTTTGAGAAAGAGAACGAGTTTGGTTTTTATATTGGATTTGGTTTGTTAATAATGAGTGCTTTCATTGATTATGAAGGAATTCAAAAGATGTTATTAGGAATTGCGTTATTCATGATGTTTTTTTATTTTGATATGAAAAAAGTTATTTTGAATGAATATCGATCTTTTTTTCGAGGAAGAGAGCCAAAAGATATATGTGATAAAAAATGAGCAGAGTCAGTTGTATTTCCTAGGAAAAGGTAAATTGAATGATTAAATTGTTTCATAATGATTTTAGAATGTTAGAGGTATGTTAAAGAACTCTTTGGATAGAGACTTGAAATCTATGTGTAAAATGATAATACATTTTTAAAAGCTCAAACAAGCATAACCACGTTTTAGAGTGAGGACGTGGTTAAAAATATAGTGGCTTCATTTATAATGAATTTCTGTTTGATGTAGATAATAATTTTTGGGAATATCACTTACTTGTTACCGAGTTCTTCCGCTAAACCGATTAAAATGCCTTCAGTTCCACGAATGTAGCAGAGACGGTAAGAGTTCTCGTATTGAACTACTTCGCCAACGAGCTGAGCACCATGCTTAGTAGTAAGCCTAGATACCATTTCGTCAATGTCTTCAATGGTGAACATGATGCGCAAATAACCGAGGGTGTTGACAGGAGCTTTCCGGTGATCTGCTATAGTAGGTGGGGTAAGAAATCGCGAAAGTTCAATGCGGCTATGGCCATCTGGTGTAACCATCATAACAATCTCTACGCACTGAGAACCGAGTCCGGTTACGCGACCAGCCCATTCACCTTTGACAGTGGCGCGCCCTTCGAGTTTTAACCCAATCTCCTCGAAGAAAGTGATTGCATTATCAAGGGATTCTACAACGATGCTGACATTATCCATTCTGAGTAATTTGTTGTTTGTCATTGTCTTTATCTCCTTATATGTAAAAGTGTATGATCTAACCATCTACATAATTATACTATTAAAAAGTTATAAACTCCTTCCAAACAAAAATAGCTTGTCACAGTATAGGGAAATGTGACAAGCTATTTTTAATTGTGCTATATAGTATCTTGTTAACAAACAATACCGCGACTTCCCCGAAAAATATTTCTACTCTGTATGCCCTTAAAGGGCCCGATTGTTGTATAGAATGAAGTGTATTATTTAAATGATAAATACATTTCTTATTACTCTATATGCAAATAGCTTTCTATTTATATAGGAAGGAAATAGATTCATATAATTTGTTTTAAGTTTTTACTAGTAGAAATTAACTCATCTGCACTAAAGGCTCAATTTTCGCCATAAATGATTGATGCAACGCCTCAACACCTGTTACTAAATGAAGGCGGTCAATAACGACAGACACTTTAATTTCTGATGTACTTACCATTTTAATATGAATATCTTCTTCTTTTAAAGTAGTGAACATATTTGCAGCGACACCAGGGTTAGATACCATGCCAGATCCTACGATTGATACTTTTGCTAAGTGATTTTCATGTTCTACAAATTCGTAGTGAAGAGTTTCTTGATTTTGTTCCAAAACTTTTAAAGTTTCTCTTAAATCATTCGAGTGAATGGAGAAGGAGAGATGTACAGTTCCTTCATTTGTAATACTTTGAATGATGATATCTACATTAATGTGTGCTGCTGCTAATGTAGAGAAAACTGTTGAAAGCGAGCCTTGTTCTAGTCCTTTAATTGTGATACGTGTAATGTTATCCTCAAATGCAATACCTTTAACGATTGATTGTTGTTCCATGTTACATTCTCCTTTTACAATTGTTCCGTTTTCTTGTTCCATACTTGAGCGAACTTCTAAAACTACGTTATGATTTTTAGCAAACTCAACAGCGCGCGGGTGTAATACGCCAGCACCGAGATTAGCAAGCTCTAACATTTCGTCATAAGAAATTTCATCTAATTTGTAAGCATCTTTTACAACTCGTGGGTCCGTCGTATATACGCCTGTCACATCCGTATAAATATCACATTTTTTTGCTTTAAGTGCAGCGGCTAGTGCGACAGCAGTCGTATCAGAACCACCACGGCCAAGCGTTGTAATTTCATTTTCTACACTTATACCTTGGAAACCAGCTACGATAACAATCGTGCCTTCAGCAAGATAAGATTGAATACGATCTGTATGAATGTCAGTAATCCGTGCACTACTATGTACAGATTCTGTCGTAATACCAGCTTGCCATCCTGTTAATGAAATTGCATGATAGCCTTTTACTTGCAGTGCCATTGTTAATAATGAAATAGTTACTTGTTCACCTGTAGATAGAAGCATATCCATTTCACGTTTACTTGGATTTTCTGTAATTGCGTTAGCGAGTGCGACAAGTTGATCCGTACTTTTTCCCATTGCTGAAACGACAGAGACAACGCTATGACCTCGTTCATATTCTTCAATAATTAAATTTGCTACATGTTGAATGCGTTCGACGCTTCCGACAGAAGTGCCACCAAATTTTTGAACAATTGTTTCCATTACAAATTCCTTCTTTCGTCTATTTTTAAGAATAGATTAGGAAATATATAAATCCCAATACTCCTGTAGTTACCAGAAAGACAAACAAAAAACACCATCTCAAATAAGTGAGGATGGTGCTGTTACAGGAAAAGGGAAACAGAAAACGGAGCTAATAAAAAAACCGCCAAAAAAGGAATATCATAAAAAAATGATATCTCTTTTTTGTAGATAGCTCTTCATACGTACACGTCTGTACATATGACAGTTCTGTTTCTATTCGAAAACAGCCCCAATTGATAAATGCAGAGAAATTTATCAATTTCGGCAATACTTCCTTTCATCTAAGTTCATAGACATCTCTGTGTCTCCATTAGAATACTCATAAGTATCGCAACCTCTATCTCACGTTTTAGGCGAGAGTGTTTGATTTATGAAGTTATTGGTAACATTTGTTTTATAATAATTTAAATTTTTCGGGGAATCAAGTGTTTTATATATATTTTAAAAATTCTTTCTTTTTTCTGAGGAAGTTTGTGAAAAATGTAGCAAAATAAATTCATTGCATGTACATTAAACTTATAGTGCATAGGAGGTGGGGAGAATGAAAAGGAAACAGCCTATTTATGTTGCGACAAAAATGAACACGACGATGGAAAAATTATGGGAATATACGCAAGAACCAGATATACATACAGAGTGGGATGCTCGTTTTACTGAAATTTCGTATTTAGAGAAAAAAGAAGGAGAACCACAGAAGTTTTTGTATAAAACAAAGATTGGATTTGGGCTTGAAATAGCTGGAGAAGGGGAATCAATAGGTGAAATAAGAAAAGAAACTGGTGAAAGAATTTCCTCTTTAAAATTTTGGACGGATAGTACATTATCTCTTATTCAAATAGGACGTGGTTATTGGAAGTATACGCCCAATAAAGAATACATCCATTTTGAGACACAATATGATTATGAGACAAGATTTGGTCGTATAGGAAATGTAATAGATTCCTATATTTTTCGTCCGTTATTAGGTTGGGCGACCGCTTGGAGTTTTGATGCCTTAAAATTATGGTTAGAAAAGGGGCTTCATCCTAGGTTACTAATTAGAAGAACAATGACGTATTGGCTCGTATGTTTTTTATTTGCTTTTGTATGGATATATCAAGGGATAGTGCCAAAACTACTGTTTACTCATTTAGAAGAAGTAAAGATGCTTTCTGTATTAATTGGTTCAAATGAAAGTAGTGTATGTATACTTAAAATAATTGGGGTGTTAGAAATAATTTTCGGTGTCGTATGGCTGTTGCCACTAACAAAACGAAAATTATTTATACTGTATATTATTGTATTACTAGTTTTAACGTTAGCGGCAGGATTTACGAATATTGCAAGCTTTACAGGGCCGTTTAATCCGATTACATTAAATGTTCTTTTAATGGGGTTATCAATTGTCGGTTATATAAATAGTTTCGATTTACCAAGCGCGAAAAATTGCAAGAGGGCGAGAAAGGGATAAGTGTATGGCTAATATGTATGAACGATTATTAGGGGATACCTATAAAAATCTTCATCCTGAATTGCAGAAGCGTTATGCGATTACAGAAGAGAATAGTTTTACAGGGGAAGGAAAGATGGATGAAATTTACGGTGGCTCTTTTTTCGTGAAATTTATATTGAAAATTGCATCGAAGTTTCGAATGTTTTTCTCGGAACGAGGAGAGGGAATTCCATTTACGATACAAAACATAGCTGAGCGAGATGAATATGGACAAGAATTAGTAAGGTGGAACCGTACTTTTTATTTCCATAATAAGAAAAGATATTTTAATGCAGTTATGCAATTGGATGAAAAAGAAAATGAAATTGTAGATTATTTTGGTGAACCACATTTACTCGTTTCTACACTGCATTTTCATATCGATGAGTTAGGGGCAATGCATATTTCTTCAAAGAAACAATGGTTTTATATGTTTGGAGGAAAAATGCCGTTACCAAAATTTTTGTATGGTGAGGCAAAAATTGTTGAAAGTTATGATGAAACGCTTCAGTGTTTTCGAATTCATGTACAAGTAAGAAACCCGTTAATTGGTTCGCTTTTTTCATACAAGGGAACATTTGTAGAAAGGGAATAAACGATATGAAAAATATAATATTTGGGCTTGCTTGTTATGTTGTTTTTCTAATATGTGAGCGTTCGAATACAAATCCTGTTGAAGCAATTATATTATTATCTGTTTTATTATTTATACCAATATCATTTTGTATTATTGAGAAAAGAAAAAGAGATGGATCGCATTTATTATTTTATAAATTCGTATCGTTTTTATATCCAATCGCAACAATTTGCGCAATGCTAGCGTTCGTCACAAATCACTATGTATTTGCGCTAGTTTGGTTTGTATATACAGGAATTGTTGCGTTATTTGGTGTAAGTAGATTGCTAGAAAGAGGATGGAAGCCGTTAGAAGAGACCGCCATAGATAGTGCGTTTATTTATTTGTTTTTAGGTGGTTTTTGGTTTTTTGCTTCAGTAGCAAAACTTTCAATTATGCAGTTTAGCTCTGACATTGTTTTACTCACAGCTGCACATTTTCATTATTCGGCGTTTCTATTGCCATTATCAGCTGGTTTAATAGGGAGAAAAAGAGAAAAGAGAAGTAAAGTGTATGATGTTATTATGTTTATCATCATGATTTCACCTATGACAGTTGCAATAGGAATTACATACTCAAGAATATTTGAATTTTTGGCAGTGTTCCTATATTTATGTGCGATTTATGGGTATGGATTTTACGTTTGGAGAGCAAAATTTAATGCTATCAGTGCAAAGATTTTTCTAATCGTTTCGTCTAGTACACTCATGGTTACAATTATGTTCTCACTTATATATTCATACGGAAATTTGAAGCATGTAATGACGATTACAATTGCTCAAATGGTTTGGATTCACGGTGTTGTCAATGGAATTGGAGTAGCTTTACCGGCATTTGTCGGCTGGGTGATCGAAAAGAGTGTTCCGAATTATAAATACTATGGGAAACCAATGAGTAAGTTAAGAGGAAATGTGGCAATTGGTGAGGCTTATTTATATAGCAGCAATTTAGTAGACAGTAAGGAATACAACGGTTTAGTTGATAAAGTAAATGACTTTCATAGTGAGGCATTTGATGTGACAAAGGTTCCTTTAAGTATTATTCGTTTTTATGAAAATACAGCAGAGTATGAGTTACAATCGAATATTAAATGGGCTCGTTCGTTCCGTCCGTTTGCACTTTGTTATGAGAAAATGAGTAAGCGTGTAGAACAAATACATTTAGGAATGGGCGGCAATTGGGAAACGATGTATGGCTCTATCATTAGTGTAATGGATGAGAAAGATGGAAGGGAGAATGTAAGGGCTTGGCTAAGGAAAAATGAAGCAGGTGAATCTATTTTTGTAGCTCTTTATTCAAAGCATACATATAAGAACGAGACATACATGAATATTGCATTACCTTTACCATATTCGAATATGACTGGTATTTTGAAACTATATAATGATAGTCATGATTTAATCATTACTAGTAAGTTAAGAGAAAATGGTCAGGGAGATGAGGGGATTTATTTACATACTCGGTTCTTAACAATACGTTTACCATTAGCAGAGACTTTTATTATAAAAGAGCGCACGGATCACATACTAGAAGCTAATCATAGAATGTGGATATTTGGATTTAAGTTTTTAGAAATTGATTATAAGATTAAGAAAGTAGAGGAGAAGTAAGAAAAGCTTGGAGAGATTTCAAGCTTTTTTACGTATGTGTAATTGTTATAGCAATTTGTTTATCTAGCTCATTATCCCAAACACGTTGAATTTCAAAAGTGCCTGTTTCAAAAAATAATGGGAATCTCTCTTTAAACCAATCTTGCATAGGAAGATGTAGTGCTGTATCGATTGGTATCCATAATAATTCGCCCTCAGGAGGGTTTAAAAGAAGTTCACCTTCAAATGAGTCTGTCCAGTAGTTAAATACCATGTACCGAACATTACCTTTCGGATTTACATATTCATCTAATCCTTTAAAAGTTAAATTCGAAACAAGTAATCCAGTTTCCTCTTTTACTTCTCTTATAGCGGCTTGAACGATACTTTCGGGGAAATCTACTTTGCCGCCAGGAGCGATGTAGCCAGGGAAACCTCGATGGCTGGGGCGTTTTATGAGTAAAACTTCATTGTTGCGCTGGATCATACACATTGTATAGATGCGGTGCTCGATGTTATGTGAATTTGAAGGCATTGTAATGTATTCTCCTTTATTTTTCTTGATAATTTTACCATAACATAATAGTTTCTTATATAATTAAAATAGAATATTGTTAATTTTCGGCATTTTATTATGAAGTCTATAATCATTTGAAAAGAGGAGAGAAAGATGCAAGGGGAATTACAAAGAGAAAAAGATTTAGGGTATGTTGGTAAATTATTATCGCCAGTTAAAGCGTCACCACATTTTAAATTTTTATGGATTGGACAATTACTCTCGGCCTTAGGTAGTTCGATAACTATGGTCATACTTCCAGTTGTTGTGTATTCATTAACTGGCTCAACAGTTGTGATGGGGATGACAATGGCAATGTACATGCTACCTAATATTCTCGCTTTACCGTTTGCAGGTTTAATTGTAGACCGAATTGATCGGGTTAAATTAATGTTATTTACGGATATACTCCGCTGTATATTAATGCTATTACTTGCATCGCTTATATTTATGGATTTATTAACAATTACAGTTTTATATATTCTCGTTGCCTTATACGGACTTATGGAAGGGATATTCCAACCAGCATATTCTGCTGTAAGGGCGAAAGTATTCGTTCCTGAAATTCGTAATGCAGCTAACGCACTCACTCAAATGAGTAATCAAGGTATACGATTAATTGGGCCAGCACTTGGTGGGTTAATCGTATCGGTTGCGTCTGCAGGGGTAGGTTTCGGCCTAGATGCAGTAACGTACTTATTATCATTTTTATGTTTATTATTTTTAAAAGAAATTAAGTTTAAAAAAGTAAAACCCATTGAAAAGAGTAAGCTTAATTACAAACAAGAGTTTATGGAAGGTGTTTTAGTTTTAAAAAGTCATCCGTGGCTGTGGATTACAATTTTAGTTTTTTCTTTTATAAATATTTGTTATGCCGGCATTATCGTCGTATTAATTCCGTGGTTATTTAATGTTCATCATCATTTTGAAGCTTACGTGTATGGACTTGGCATGGCCTTTTCTGGTGGTGGAGCTGTAATTGCCGCATTAATATTTGGTGGGAAAGAGCGGTGGCATAAGAGAGGATTACTGGCTTATGGAGGTGTTTTAATTAGTGGCATTGCTTTATTAATTATGCCATTCATTTCTTGGGCACCCGCCTTAATATTCTTAATGGTAATTGAAGGATTTGGCATGATGATATTTGGACTCATTTGGGAAACTAGTTTACAGGAACTTGTACCAGAAGAAGCATTCGGAAGAGTGGCAAGCCTTGATATGTTGGGTTCTTTTGCTTTATTGCCATTAGGGTATGTAGTTGTAGGCTGGTTAGCTACTGTCATAGGTGGCGAGATAACTATTATAACACTAGCTAGTTTAGTAATTTTAACAATTGGAATCGCATTGTCTGTACCGAGTATTCGTCGATTTAATTGATTATATGGGAAAAGGGGGTGATATGCATGACTATAGAAAACTTGAAAGATATAGTAACGAGGCAATTAAAGAGTAAATACATTTTGGAAGAAAAGGTCTTTGAAGCGAACAATTTTACAGTCTATATCGCTACCCATATAGAAAATAATCTAGCATATAATCAATTAGTATTAATAAAACATCTTTGTAATGAAAAACCGTCCGTACATATTTGGCACAAGAAAATTAGTATGGAAGCAACAGAATTGGAAATTACAAAAGAAGTGACGGAAGCGATACAAGAGGGTTTCAAAAGAGAAGAATAAGCCCTAAAGAAATTAGGACTTATTCTTCATTAAATACAAATGTTTGTTTCATTTTTTTACCTTCATTTACCGGATGGCCGTTATAAGAGAAATTCTTTTCTTCCCAAGTAATCACAACTTTAAAATTATGACTATTAAAGTCTAATGGGAATACCATGTAGTCAAAGCTTGTATGACTTTTAGAAATATTTTCATTAGGTGTAGTAGGTTTAAAGGTAGCTTTAGAGGTAGGATTGTTATCAAGTATTTCCACAGATACGTTTGATACATCATGACCGATGTTTTTTACGAGTAAACTATACGTATCAAATACACCTTGTTTTGGCTGGATTGCTTGCTTGTTTGAGTTATGAGATTTATCAATTTCGACATACCATTGTTTAGACTTTGACGCAATCGGTAGTGACTGAAATGTGTAAGCACTAGCTTGTATTGGTAGTGCTAAGCATAAAAGTGTAAAGAGAGTTAATATTTTTCGTTTCATTTTTTTAGAGCTCCCATTCTTTAATAGATTTACTTGTTATTATCTTCTCTTTATGAGTAAATATACCATATAATGTAAGGTGGCTATTGTGAGTAGTGAATCAATATTTTATTCACTACTCTTATAGCTGGCATAATTACGTATGTAGTAAGAAAGAATAAATTTGTTTTTTTATATTTAGATTGCTGCCCTTTTTAAAAGAGCTATTTTTACGTTTTAAAAAAATATACTAAGAGTTCCGTATAAATTATTTATTTTAATGTAGTTAAATGTGCTTGTAGATGTGAAATTAGAGAAGGAAGCTGTGTAGAGATGTTTCTACACAGCTTTTTAGGATATGAAAAAATTACCAAAAATATGTTAAAATAACATTATCATACAACAAGGGGGATTCGTTTTATGGAAAATGGACATCTTGCTAAAGTAGATTTAACGAAAAAAATTGAATCAAAATCTAAGTACAACAAGAAACTCGAAAAATATCAAAGGCGCTTATTAGCATTACAGCAAATTTTGAAAGAAGAAAAAATCGCGGTTATGCTTGTTATGGAAGGATGGGATGCGGCTGGTAAAGGTGGGGTAATTAAGCGGGTGACGGAACATCTTGACCCGCGTGGATTCCAAGTAAATCCAATTGGAGCGCCTGCACCTCATGAAAAACGTTACCATTATTTGCAACGTTTCTGGCGCAAAATTCCACAGTACGGGCAAATTACCATTTTTGATCGCTCATGGTACGGTCGAGTGTTAGTTGAGCGTGTTGAAGGTTTTGCTACAAAGGAAGAGTGGATGAGAGCATACGATGAGATTAATGGTTTTGAAAAACTACTAACAGATGACCATTACATAATAGGGAAGTTCTTCTACCATATAAGTAAAGAGGAACAGTTAAAGAGATTTAAAGATAGAGAGAAAAATCCTTTGAAAAGATGGAAAATTACAGACGAAGATTGGCGTAATCGTGAAAAATGGGATGAGTATGTTGAAGCGATGGAAGACATGTTTGAAAAAACAAGTAAGCCAAATGCGAAGTGGCATATTATTGAAAGTAACGATAAATTGTATGCTCGTGTGAAAACGTTAAAAATCATTATTTCATTCATTGAGGATTATTTCTTAGAACATGGTATAGAATTGCCTTCTTATTATTATGAAATGAAAGAGGATATTGAAGTTTTGCAAGATGTAGGTGTTAAAGAGTAAATAAGAAAATGGCCCTGTGAATTGGTGAAACCAAATTATAGGGATTTCCTATTATTGGTTGCAAATGATTGATGTTCATTCAACAAATATAGAAATTATTATTCCGTGTATGATATTAGGTGTTGGATATGGTTTAGTAGTGGGGCCAATTACAGTTTTAAGTGCTTCTTCATTTGAAGGAGAACTGTTAACTGCTTCTCAAAGTGTTGTATCAATGTTACGACAAGTTGGAATTGTATTGGCGGTTGCAATATTTGTCTCTAACTTAACTCATAATTTAACTGTAAATAAAGAAAAAGTATATCGTTATGCAGAAGAAAAGGTGCGGAATATTCATGTGAATAGTACTGAGCAAACTGAAATTTTACAAATAACTAAAGAAAAAATAGAGAATCAAAGTTTAGAATCGAATATAAATAAGAAACAAAATGCAATGACAATGGGATTAAGTAAAGAGAAGAAGGAAGAATTGATTCGCGACAAGACGGATGAAATATTAAGAAAAGTTCCAGTAGAATATAGGGATGTAAAAAGAGAAGAAGTTATGAGGCAAGTGACAAAAGAAGTTGAAAAACAAGAGGAAAGTATAAAGAAAGAGGTACTCACATTCTCGAATGATGTGAATCATTATGCCAAGAATCAGATGGCTATGAGTTTTACAGATTTATATAAAGCAAGTGTGCCAATTATATTAATTTGTGCTTTCGTAAGTTTGTTGTTTTGGGAAGGAAGAGCTTTGAGTAAAAAGAGAAGGGGAAGGATAGTAGAAGAAGTGTAAAGGGAAACAGGCTGCTATTAGCCTGTTTTTTCATTGTTTTCTCCTTGCGTATTGTGAATAGTAGTATTTTTAATATAGCATGGGATAAGTCGAGTATGATTAGAAAGTTTTTTGAATGAAAGGTATGAATGGAAAATGCCATTGAATATGTAACATTATACATAGTACATTAACAAGAGGGATTAATTTTAAAAGGAGGATGGGGAATTGCTAGATAAGGCAGGGGCTTTAATAGATAATCATGTGTACACAGAAGAGGAGCAACAAAAACTATACAAACGAACGTTAATAATCGTCAGCATTTCACAAATGTTTGGCGGTGCAGGACTAGCTGCTGGTATTACAGTGGGAGCACTTCTTGCGCAGCAAATGCTTGGAACAGATGCATTTGCAGGATTACCGACTGCTATGTTTACATTGGGATCAGCATTAGCAGCTTTCATAGTAGGGAAGCTTTCGCAACGATATGGACGCCGGATAGGTCTTGCAACAGGGTTTATAGTAGGCGGATTTGGAGCAATTGGTGTTGTAATGGCAGCTTTAACGAATAGCATTATTCTTTTACTTATTTCTTTACTCATATATGGTGCCGGTACAGCCACGAATCTACAAGCTCGTTATGCAGGTACAGATTTAGCAGATAAGAAGCAGAGAGCAACGGCTGTTAGTATTACGATGGTAATGACGACTTTCGGTGCAGTTGCAGGACCAAATTTAGTAGGAGTAATGGGTAGTTTTGCTCATTCAATTGGAGTTCCTAAACTTGCAGGTCCGTTCATACTATCGGCAGCAGCATTTATGCTGGCGGGGCTAGTTCTTTTTGTTATGCTTCGTCCAGATCCGTTAATTATTGCTAACATAATAGAAAGATATAAACAGGAACATACATATAAAGGGCAACCAATAACAGAAGAAGCGAAAGAAAATAAACGAGGTATTACAGTTGGAGCAATCGTAATGATACTTACGCAAATCGTGATGGTTGCGATTATGACGATGACGCCAGTTCATATGGGACACCACGGTCACGGTTTAAGTGCAGTAGGACTTGTGATAGGTTTTCATGTAGGTGCAATGTATCTTCCATCTCTCGTTACAGGAATGTTAATTGATAAAATTGGCCGAACTACAATGAGCATAGCTGGTGGAGTGATTTTACTTGCAGCGGGTGTCATAGCTGCGATAGCGCCAAGTGATTCTTTATTATTATTAATCGTTGCTCTTTCTTTACTTGGGCTAGGATGGAACCTCGGATTGATTAGTGGTACAGCACAAATCGTTGATTCCACAACACCGTCTACACGTGCTAAAACACAAGGGAAAATAGATGTTTTTATTGCGCTAGCTGGAGCTTCTGGTGGAGCGATGTCAGGTATGGTAGTAGCGAATTCAAGTTATGCGGCATTGTCATTGGCTGGAGGCGTGTTAGCGTTGTTACTTATTCCTGTTGTGATATGGTCTCGAAAAGGGGTAAGAAATTAAATGAAGAAGAGGTTCTAGTTACTGACTAGAGCCTCTTTTTATACACTTAAATTAAATTCCATTCTACAATAAGTCCTAAATGCGTAAGTCCGCCACCGAATCCGTATAGTAAAAGTGTGTCTCCATTCATTCGTAAGTTAGCGCTGTGGGGTATGAACCAGTCTATATCATCTACTTGCATATTTGCGGTATGTATTAAATCTTTTATGCCTTTTGGCACTGTACGTGTTGCCCATTTATATACTTCTCTTCCATTTTGAACGATTTTTTCATTTGTTTGCAGTGGTGTGCCATTCATAGTAGTAGATAAGTTTGTTCTATATAGATGAATGCCGCCATCACCGTTTGTTCCCATGTGAGCAGCGATAAAGCTTGGGGTGTCTTCATCTCTTTCTAATAAAATAGCTCCAGCACCATCACCGAATAAAATACAGGTCGTTCTATCGCTATAATCAGTAACTTTAGATAATGTTTCTGTCGCTACGACAAGTACTTTTTCATGTGATCCAGAAGTGATTAAGCTATTACCGACGTGTAGTCCATATGTAAAACCAGCACAAGTTGCATTTAAATCAAAAGCTAGTGTATGAGGTATGTTGAAGTATTGTTGTATTTGGCAAGCAACACTAGGGAAAACGTAATCAGCAGTAGTAGTAGCGACAATGATACAGTCGACATCTTCTAAGTTTTTCTTATATGTTGTACATAAATTTTTAATTGCTTTAATGGCTAAGTTTGAGGAGTATTCTTCTTCGCTAGCGATTCTTCTTTCCCTCATTCCTGTTCTTTGTACAATCCATTCATCATTCGTATGGACCATCTTTTCTAAATCGTTATTAGACAATATTTGATCTGGAACATAAGTACCAATTGCAGTAATACGAGATTTAGAATGCATAGAAACATCTCCTAACTTTTATTTTTATAACCTGATACTAATATCAGGTTATAAAAATGTCAATAAAGATTTTTGTTGTATTAAAACGATAATACTTAACTTACTATGAAGGAATTTGGCGAGTGTTGTAAAAATAATATACGAGAAGTTTCTAAAATTGATAATTGCTTTTGTTATTTTTGTTGTGAGAAAAACTCGCAAAAAATGACGATTAAAGTAAAAACATAACGATTTTCTTTAGTGTGATATAGGTTGTTAAACCTTGTGAAAGCGAATTACTTATGCTACACTTTATGTAACTTAAAATGAACGGAGGGGCTTCCTTTGATCTTAATCAGATTACGTCTCAATACTTTGTGCCAATAATTGAATAGCGCTCAAAGGCTCTGTCTGTGTACAGAGTGAACGGGATTGGTCTGCCTATTTTAAAGGAACCCTTTATTAAACTTATATGTGAAAAAGAGGGAGGGACGAATACGCCCTCTTTTTGTTTTGCCTTTATAAATAGAATGGGATTGTATAGGTGAACGCTTATTGTGGATACGTATACGATCTTGGGACTTTTTGACTATAAAATAGGATGAAAGCATAGCTTTCTTCTATTTCTTTGGTGAACCCTTATCCGTTTACGAAAACACAGGCAGCGACCTGTGTTTTTTATTTTACGTAATCGAAATGGAGGAATAAATATATGGAAGAAGTATTACAAAGAGCAGTTTTAGTTGGAGTAAATGTAGGTAATGAAGATGATTTTGCGTATTCGATGGAAGAGTTAACAAATCTTGCGGAAGCTTGTGATGTAGAGGTAATTGGGCAAGTAACGCAAAATTTACAACGAGTAAATCCGTCGCATTATATCGGAAAAGGAAAGATTGAAGAAGTAGCAGCGTATATATGCGAAATAGATGCGAATATGGTCATCTTTAATGATGAATTATCTCCTTCACAAATTCGAAATTTAGAAGAGGATTTAGATTGTAAGGTAATTGATCGTACCATTTTAATTTTAGATATTTTTGCGCAACGTGCGAAAACGAAAGAAGCACAGCTACAAGTAGAAGTAGCACATCTTCAGTACATGATGCCTCGTTTAATCGGTCTTCGTGAATCGTTAGGAAGACAGAGCGGCGGCGTTGGTACGAAAAATAAAGGTGTCGGTGAGAAAAAGTTAGAGTTAGATCGTCGTAAAATTGAAGAACAAATTTCAGTTTTAAATAAAGATTTAGAAGCGCTCGTTGCCCAGCGTCAAACACAGCGAAAGCAACGTAAGAAAAATGAAATACCTGTTGTAGCATTAGTAGGTTATACGAATGCAGGAAAGTCAACGACGATGAATGCAATGCTTGAAATTTATAATGGTACAGAAGAAAAGCAAGTATTTGAAAAAGATATGTTATTTGCGACGTTAGAAACATCTGTACGAAATATTGATTTGCCAGATAATAAATCATTTTTATTAACAGATACAGTTGGATTTGTAAGTAAATTACCACATCATCTTGTGAAGGCGTTCCGTTCAACGTTAGAAGAAGTAGCGGAAGCAGATTTACTTATTCACGTCGTAGATTACGCAAATCCAAATTATGAACAATTAATTGATATTACAAATGAAACGTTAAAGAAAATTGGAGTAGAAAATATTCCAACGATCTATGCTTATAACAAATCAGATATGGTGGATGTTGAAATTCCGAAAGTACAAGAAGACCGTGTTTATTTATCTGCGAAGAAACATGTTGGAATTGAAGAGCTTGTAGAAATGATTCGTTCCCATATTTATAAAGAATATACGAAATGTGAAATGTTAATTCCGTATGATCAAGGACAGGTAGTTTCGTATTTCAATAATCATGCGCACGTTTTATCAACGAGTTATGAAAATGAAGGTACGAAACTAGAAGTGGAATGTAAGACGAGCGATTACGAGAAGTATAAGCGTTTTGCAATTTAATGTAAGAGGCAACCCAGTTTGTGATTGGGTTGCCTTTTTCTATAATGTTTTACGGCTGAAAGTTACAAGGATGCAAGTCAATGATGGGAGTTAAGTTATATTTCTGGAAAAAGAAATGAAAGCAGTATAGAATAGAAATGTTTCAAAAGTCAGAATTTATTAAACCTACTGTAATAAATATATTTTTTGTACAGAAAGGAGCGATTCACATATGCAGGCAGTTTCGCAAAAAAACACAGTAGAAACACCGACAATATATCGAATATTATTTGCGATTAGCTTTGGACATTTTTTAAATGATTCGATGCAAGCAGTTGTACCGGCGTTGTTTCCTATTTTGGAAAAAACGATGAATTTATCGTATATGCAAGTAGGGTGGATTGCGTTTGCGTTAAATATGACGTCATCGATTATGCAACCGGTGTTTGGTATGTATTCAGATAAGAAGCCGTCACCATTTTTATTACCACTCGGCATGTTTTCAAGTATGCTTGGAATGATTGGACTCGCGTTTGCACCAAACTTTATTATTGTTATTATTTCTGTTTTATTTATTGGTTTAGGTTCCGCAGTCTTTCATCCAGAAGGCGCTCGTGTTGCGTATATGGCGGCAGGTGCAAAACGAGGGTTAGCGCAAGCGATTTATCAAGTTGGGGGAAACACGGGGAATTCTTTAGCTCCTATCTTTACAGCGCTAATTTTCGTTCCACTCGGTCAAATTGGTTCATTAGGTTTTACAGCATTTGCAGCAGTAGGAATTGCATTATTAATTTTCGTATCGAATTGGTACAAAAATGAATTAGCAACCGGCGCTGTAAGAAGGAAGAAGAGAGCTGCGCTTGAGGCGGAAAATGCAATTGTAAGTACACATATTAAATTCGTAATTATACTTCTTGTTTTTCTTACTTTTGTGCGCTCTTGGTACGGTGCAGGTATCGGGAATTTCTATCAATTTTACTTAATTGAGCATTATGGTTTATCTATAAAAAATGCCCAGTATTTCGTATTCGCATTTATGATTGCTGGTGTGTTAGGCACTTTCTTCGGAGGACCGTTAGCAGATCGATTTGGTAAGAAAAACATCATCGTATTTTCAATGTTAGGTTCAGCGCCACTTGCACTGTTATTACCACATGTCTCACTTGTGTGGGTCGTACCTTTATTTTTATGTATCGGTTTTATTAGTTCAAGTAGTTTTAGTGTAATTGTTGTATATGCACAAGAGCTTGTACCTGGAAAAGTGGGAATGGTGTCAGGATTAATCGTAGGTCTTGCGTTTGGACTTGGAGCATTAGGTGCAGTAGTTCTTGGGAAATTAGCAGATATATATAGCCTGCAATTTATTATGCTATTATGTAGTTGTCTACCATTAATTGGACTCACTTCATGGTTACTGCCAAGTGATAAGAAAACGATAGAATAGGGGATGCGCTATGAAATTATGTGAAAACGTAACAGAATTAATAGGCGATACACCTGTCGTCCGATTATCTAAATTTATTCCGGAAGACGCAGCAGATGTGTATGTGAAACTAGAAATGTTTAATCCATCGCGCAGTGTGAAAGACCGTGCTGCTTATAATTTACTTCACGTTGCAGAAGAAAATGGTCTCATTAAACCAGGGGATACAATTATTGAACCGACAAGTGGGAATACAGGAATTGGTTTAGCGATGAACGCAGCAGCTAAAGGGTATAAAGCGATTTTAATTATGCCAGACAATATGTCAAAAGAGCGTATTAATTTATTGAAAGCATACGGGGCAGAAGTAGTTTTAACACCAGCAGAACAAAGAATGCCAGGAGCAATTGCGAAGGCGTTAGAACTGCAAAAACAAATACCGAATAGTTTTATCCCGCAACAATTTGAAAATCCAGCTAATCCGAATATTCACCGTTATACGACTGCACTTGAAATTTACGAACAAATGGATGGAGAGCTTGATGCTTTTGTTGCAACGGCAGGAACAGGTGGAACGATTACAGGGACTGGTGAAACGTTAAAAGAGAAATTACCAAACTTATATATTGCAGTAGTGGAACCGAAAGGATCTCCCGTTTTATCAGGTGGTGTACCAGGTCCTCATAAACTAGTAGGAACAAGCCCAGGATTTATTCCGAAAAACTTAAGTACAGAAGTGTATAACGAAATTATTCAAATTGCAGACGAAGAGGCTTTAACGACAATGAGAAATTTAGCTAGACAAGAAGGATTATTAGTTGGGCCATCTTCTGGAGCATCTGTTTACGCTGCGATTATGATAGCGAAACGTCTAGGCGTTGGTAAAAAAGTTTTATGTATTGCGCCTGATACAGGTGAACGTTATTTGAGCATGGGGTTATTTGAATAAAAAAGGATAGAAACACCTTAATAGTGAATAGCTGCTATTAAGGTGTTTGGTTTATGGAATGAAGAGGGGGAGAAGAACAATGAAACTATTAAAACCAATCCATGAATATAGTGAGCATATTACGGCGTATAGACAGGCATTTTTACAATCAGGGGAACAACCACATGGAAGTAGTTCTTTACAAAACTTTGATTCTCTTGATGAATGGTTTGAAAAAGTGAGTAAACAAGAACTAGGAGAAAATATACTAGCTAATCGAGTGCCATCTAGCCAGTTTTTAAGTTTTGAAAAAAGGGAACTTATAGGTTTTGTGAATATTAGACATAGATTAAATCCAGAATTATTACGGGAAAGCGGTCATATTGGATATAGTGTCCATCCAAATAAACGTCGCCACGGTTACGCTACGAAACAACTAAAGCTTGCATTAGCTGAAGCACAAAAATTAGGATTACAGAAAGTGTTAATAACTTGCGATAAATCCAATATCGGTTCTGCTAAAACGATTCAAAAGGTTGGCGGTGTGTTAGAAAATGAAGTAGTTTCTTCTCGTACTGGTGAAGTTATTTAGCGCTATTGGATAGAAATATGATGTAGTAGGAATTTGAAAAGGTAATGCAAGCTGTAAAATCGAAATAGATAAATGAAATATAAGGGATTACTGCAATTTTAGGGGGAAATGAAATGGGATTAAAAGAGAAAGCGATAGAGATGTCAGAGATTTATAGGAAAGATCCGAAAGTGGAAGCTATTATTTTAGCGGGTTCAGTAGCTAGAAAACTTGAAGATGAACATTCAGATATAGAATTACATATTTTATGGTCAACACCGCCGGAAGATGAGGATCGTAGGGCCCCTATTTATCATATTGATGGGAAAATATTATCGTATCATCCGTATGAGGAAGAAGAATGGTCGGAAACGTATTTAACGAAAGAGGGAATTAAATTAGAGATTAGTAACTTTTTAACAGAGACAGTAGAGAAAGTGATTTCGGATGTGGTGGATCAATATGATATAAGTTATGAAAAACAATGTATTGTATCATCTGTTCATGATGGTGTTAGTTTGTATGGAGAAGGGAAAGTGAATGAATTAAAAGATAGAGTAGCGGCATATCCAGATGAACTAGCAAAACGGATGATTTCAGAAAATCTATGGTTAAGTAATCGTTGGCACAATCGAAAGGCGCTTTTAAAACGGAAAGATTGGCTTATGCTTTATGACGTTATTTGTGAAGTACAAAGGAATGTATTTGGTGTTTTATTTGGTTTGAATAAAATGTACGTGCATCATCCAGCGTTTAAATGGATGCCTAATAATGTGGAACGAATGACTATTAAACCTGAAAAATTATATAAACGTATGGCAGATATATTAATAGGGAGTCCAGAAAATAGTGTGCAGGAGTTAGAGTTGCTAATAGAAGAAGTATTGCAACAAGTTCATACATACGCGCCAGGAGTAAATGTGGATGAGCAAGAAAAATCTATTTTTTATTTTGTGAAATAGAAAATAGTAATAAGGGGGAAGTTATGGGGTTTTTTAATAGGTTTTTTAAAAAAGTTGAAAAAGTGAATGAGCAAGAGGCCACTCTTCATGAATTAAGTGAAGAATTGTATGTTGAATCACCGGTAGAGGAAGCGACTAGTTACTGGGTATCAATGGCACAAAATATAATTATTAATGCTGTAAAAGCAGCTGACAATGATGTGGAACGTGCCTTCGTATTATTGAATTTGAAGAAAGGTGAGGCTTCATTTGATATTTTTTATCAAATAAACGGACAATTGTATTTCTGGGATCAGCTAGAAAATGAGACGATAAAAAATAGAATTCAGAACGAGTTGTTACCGCAAGCTCCAGAAGTTTCAAATGCAGTAAATGAGCAATTTCGTGAAGCTGATCACCCTATAATTTCGTTCGCACAATTGCAGTTTGAATGGGAAACGAAAGCCTGGTTCTCACATATAATTTGGGAAGATAACCTTGCTGCTCAATTGCCAAAAACTCAAATTTTAAATGAATGGTTTCGTGTAATTAAAGAAGAAACGAAAAATAGACCACTGGATAGTGATGCGGAATTTTCTTGGTATCCATCAAACTCTTAAAAACTAATACAGATAGAGATAGGTTATGTTTCTAGATGATTTTTCTTCTGGAATAAGTATCAATAATACGTAATTCTTTTTCTATTGCCTGTTAGAATTCGTTATGTACTAATCTACTTGTTTTCTAAACTAAAACTTATATTTCGAATTTTTAAATAGATTGTAATACATAAAAATTCAAAATATAAGTTGACACTATTTTTAATGTGTGATAAAAATGATAGTAATCAATTCGGAAAATAATATTTGGGCAATGAAAGGGTATAGTAGTGAATATCTCCCTATTTCAGAGAGCTGATGGTTGGTGTGAATCAGTATATAGATTATTCATGAAGTTCGTCCTGGAGCATCTTTCATAAATCTCGCATTATGAGGAAATGAAAGACGGTAGTTTATACCGTTATCAAATAAAGTGGTGAAGATTTTTTCACAACTAGGGTGGTACCGCGATATTTATCGTCCCTACGTATTTACGTAGGGACGTTTTTTATTTAGGTCCTAACTTTGGTGTGGCTTCATAACTAGGGTGGTACCGCGATATTTTATCGTCCCTACGTTTTTGCGTAGGGGCGTTTTTATTTAGGTGGTTTCTTAGTGTTCTTCACAACTAGGGTGGTACCGCGATATTTTTGTCGTCCCTACGTATTTACGTAGGGGCGTTTTTTTATTATTAGGGAGGAAGTGAACGTATTAGAAAAGAGTATTGATAGAACAATATAAATACCGAATTGTAACAAAAAAGAAGAGATAGAGAGGAGATTAATAAATGAATTCACAGCAATGGACATCGAAATTAGGTTTCGTATTAGCTGCAGCAGGTTCGGCAATTGGTCTTGGGGCGATTTGGAAATTCCCATATATGGCCGGCATTGGAGGAGGCGGAGCATTCTTCCTAATTTTCATCGGTTTCACATTATTAATTGGTTTACCGCTATTATTAGCTGAATTTGTTATTGGAAGAAGTACACAAAAAGAGGCTGTTGATGCATATAGAGAGATTGCTCCTAAAACGTTATGGCCTTGGTTAGGTAAATTAGGAATTGTAACATGTTTCATATTACTTTCTTTCTACAGTGTTGTAGGAGGCTGGATTTTATTATATTTATGGAATGCAATTACAGGTAGACTATGGGAAGGAAATGGAGCATACGAAGCTACGTTTGGTGAAATCATTTCCAATCCATATTTAGCAGTTGGATCACAGCTATTATTCATCCTTATTACTATTTTTATCGTAAGTAAAGGTGTACAAAATGGTGTTGAAAAAGTAAATAAATATTTCATGCCAGCACTATTTGTTTTATTCTTTGTATTAATAGTTCGTGCACTTACGTTAGATGGTGCCGGAGAAGGCGTTCGTTTCTTCTTACAACCTGATTTCTCACATGTAACATCAGAAGTTATTTTATACGCAATGGGGCAATCGTTCTTCTCGTTATCTGTCGGGGTAGCCGTTATGGTAACGTATAGCTCGTATTTACCGAAAGAAGAAAGCTTACCACGTTCAGCATTTTCTATCGTAGCATTAACTCTTGTTATTACATTACTTGCAGGACTTGCAATTTTCCCAGTTGTGTTCGCATTCGGAATGGAACCATCTCAAGGACCGGGACTATTATTTATCGTATTGCCAGCTATTTTCAGTAAAATGGCATTTGGAAAATTATTCTTCATCGTTTTCTTATTACTATTCTTCTTCGCTACGATTACATCAGCAATTTCGATGTTAGAAATTAGTGTTGCGTCGTTAACATCAAAAGGTAAAGGGAAACGTGAAAAAATGGCCTTAATCGTAGGGTTATTAATCTTCGTTGTTGGGGTACCATCAGCATTATCATTCGGTATATTAAGTGATCTGAAGATTTTCGGAAAGACAGTCTTTGATTTAGCGGACTATGCAGTAAGTAACGTATTAATGCCACTAGGTGTATTATTAGTTTCTATCTTTGTTCCTTTGAAAATGAAGAAAGATGTATTAATGAAAGAGCTAGGTGTAAGTAAAAATAAAGGTTATAAACTATTCGTATTATGGTTATTCTTACTTCGGTATATCGCACCAATTGCGATTATTATCGTATTCTTAAATGTACTTGGCATTATATAAAAAGAAAGGTAGCGTATCATACAAAGATACGCTACCTTTTTATTTTGCTCTTTTTTGCAATTCATTTACTGTTACGAACTGATAGCCCTTCTTAGATAAAGAATCTAAAATACCTTCAATCGTTTGTAAATTTTCATTAGACTCATCATACATAGAATGCAATAAAATGATAGAACCTGGTTTTACATTTTTATTAACATATTCAATTTTATCAGCCGTAGATTTATAAAAAGTATCGGGCTCAAGATCCCATATAATCGTTTCGATATTATTTTTATTTAAATAATAGGGTAGTCCAATTAATTTTTTTCCGTTAGGAGGCCTAAAATCAATTTCGTCTGTAAATCCTGTTTGGCGGATTAATGAATTCGTTTTTTCTATTTCACCTTTAATGAAAGAAGGTGTTTTGAAAACCATTCTATTATGAGAATATGTATGGTTTCCAAGTTGGTGCCCAGATTGCGCGATAGCTTCTCCTAACGATAAATTTTTCTCTAATTCATTTCCAATTAAAAAGAAAGTAGCTTTAGCGTTGTATTTATCTAGTAGCGGTAATATTTGTTTTACATTGTTAGTAGGGCCATCATCAAAAGTTAAAGCAATCACTTTTTCATTTGTTTCTACGCGTTGTGTTAAATCTCCAAATAATTGAAAGCTTCTTGCGTTCATCAATTTGTATGTTCCAAATAATGCCGTGATAATAAAGAATAGTGTAACGGTTGTAATGATAATTTTTTTCCTCATAATGTAACCTCACAATGATTTTTGATTCAATTAAAAAGTATTATATCAAATTAAGTAATTTCACGCTTTAAAAAGGATGTGGATGCAAGGGGAAGGGATTTATCATATAATAAAATGCAAAAGGTATATTAGGAGGTGTTTAAATGGCGATTACAATTCAATTGCCAGACACTGCAACGTCTCATGCAAAGCCAAGTATGAAAATGGCGATACTTTGCGTGAGGTAGACAAGTAATATACAATCGCCTAAATGAGCTCGTATCATTTTTTATATTTGGCTTTGCACCTTATTGAAATGAACCATAAAAAATAAGGGGCGAGCAGAAATGAAATACGTTAAAGCCGCGACGGTTTTACCAGAAAGTTTAATTACTGAAATTCAAAAGTATATACAAGGTGAAACAATTTATATTCCGAAACAAGAAACGAAACATTATAAATGGGGTACACGATCTGGCGGAAGAAAACAACTAGATGAAAGAAATAAAGCGATTAAAGAAGCGTTTAAAAGTGGGATTGCTATTCATCAACTTGCAGAAGAATATTTTCTTTCTGGGGAAACGATTAAAAAGATTGTATATTCTAAATGAGCATAAAAGAGTCTAGTTCAAATATTATTTTGAACTAGACTCTTTTTGCTTTGTATGTATTGGATATATAGGGTGTGAATGGGCATGATAATAGAAAAAATGAATCGCAATAGTATTGTATAGAAATGTGAATAGGAATAAAAACTTTATATTTCATATTACAGAAAGGTGAACATATATGAATCATCTTGGACAAATAACGATAGAACTTTTTGTTGGTTTTTTTGTTTTATTAATTGCTACTAAAATATTAGGGAAAACACAAATATCACAGCTAACCCCTTTTGATTTTATTTCTGCGATTGTAATCGGAGAACTAGTTGGAAACACTGTATATGATCCTGAGGTGAGAGTATGGTCTATTTTATACGCTGTTTTTGTATGGGTAATATTAATTTACGCAATAGAAGCAATAACACAAAAATTTAGAAGGACAAGAAAGTTCTTTGAAGGATACCCTTCTATTATCATTCGTAATGGGCATATTGATAGAGAACAATTAAAATCAAATCATTTGGATATTAACCAATTACAACAAATGTTAAGACAACAAAAAGATATATTTTCAATCCGAGAAGTTGAATATATGATATTGGAACCTAATGGAAACATAAGCGTTCTGAAAAAAAGTAAATACGAATCTCCTACTATAAATGATTTAAGTTTAAAACATAAGCCTGTATACTTACCAATTTCATTAATTAGTGATGGGAAAGTAGTTAAGGATAATTTGAGGGAAGCAGGATTTGATGAAGGGTGGCTTTATAAACAAATAAAGCAAAAAGGAATTACTAAATTTGAAGACGTATTATATGCGGAATGGAAAGCAGATGATGGCTTCTTTTGTCAGGAAATGCAGCGGTAGAGAATAAGTGATATATGTAATGTTTGTTTCTAAGTTATCTTTTACATATCAAAAAACGTAATCATTGTATACAATAAAACTAGATCAACAATTTGTATGGAGTGATAAAGATGGAAGTGTTTATTAGAAGTGATCAATATAATTTTATAAAATCACAAGCTTATATTTTAGCAAACGGGCATGCAACCGCAAATGATAGAGGTGTAATTCAAGCGTTAAAATCGCTTGCGATTGAAAAGATAATACATGTATTTGAGAATTTAACGGATGAACAGAAAGAGTTAATTGATACGGTATTAACAGTTCAAAATAGAGAAGATGCAGAATCATTTTTAATGAAAATAAATCCGTATGTAATTCCGTTTCAAGAAGTTACAGCACAAACATTAAAAAAATTGTTTCCTAAAGCGAAAAAGTTAAAACTTCCTGATATGGAAGAAATAGATATGAAAGAAATATCTTATTTAAGCTGGATTGATAAGGGATCAAGCAGGAAATTTATTATAGCGAAAAATGATAAAAATAAGTTTGTTGGTCTGCAAGGAACGTTCCAAAGTTTAAATAAAAAAAGCATTTGTTCGTTATGTCATGGACATGAAGAAGTTGGGATGTTTTTAGTTGAAATTAAAGGCGATGTACCAGGAACTTTCGTAAAAAAAGGAAACTATATTTGCAAAGATGGTGTAGCTTGTAATCAGAACATGAAATCACTTGATAAATTACAGGATTTTATTGAGCGATTAAAGAAATAAAATGGAAGACCTCTAGTACTTAAACTGGAGGTTTTTATTTTTTGAAGAAGTAGATTAAAAATTTAACTGTACTATGATTATTAGAGGATAATTAGTTCAATAGATAAACGGAAATCAAAAACGAAACCTTATAACCGTATCTCCCAATCAGTTTTAGAACGATTATTTGAAAAACTGAATCACTTACGTCACAACTTCAATGAAACAAAAACCTATATGTTATTATTTTCCGTAACACTAACGTCATATTATAAGATAAGATTTTCGAACATTTAATAGGGAGGCGTTTCTATTGAAAATCAGTGAGCTGTCTAAAAAGACAGGTGCAAGTATCCGATCCATAAGGCATTATGAGAAAAAAAATCTAATTACCGCTGTACGCCTTGAAAATGGTTATCGCGAGTTCGATGAATCCGCCATCAAACGTATTCGAATTATTCAACTTTATTTAGGTATGGGGCTGACAACGGGACAAATTGAGGAAATATTGAAATGCGAGGATAATGGTCCGGAAGACTATGAATTTTGTGAAGAAATGCTGGAAACTTATCAAGTGAAGCTGGATCAAATTAACAGACAAATCAGTGTATTGGACGTTGTAAAGCATCGGTTGGAAAAACAAATCATGCAAATGACGGATAAAAGAAGAATGAGAAATGGAAATTCTCTTAGTTGAAACAACGAAATAATTGAAGATCCCAGTCCGCGATTATGGCGGAATCCGGGATCTTTACAGAAGACTATGATGTTATGCAGACGGTTTCTTTAGCAGTTCGGTCAAGCGAGAGAATCCGTCGGTTCCGTAGCCCTCGTTGATGGCCTGCTGGGTTACGGCCATTGCAGCACTCAGAACGCTGACGTCGAGGCCGTGGTGCTGAGCAGCATGGATGATGTGCTCCATTCCTGCCGAGGCCGAGATGATATTGGACTTGTCACCAGGGTAGTGACCCGAGTCTACTTCATTTGCTAAATAAGCCATGATGTCGGGCAAGATGCCTATGATACCCTGGGCATAAACAGCGAACTCCTTTGCCGGAATATTCTCGGCAGTGGCAAGGGCGAGAGCGTGAGCGTAACCGCTCATGGATGTCCAAAAGAGATCGAGCAGGGCCACATCATATGCCGCTGCCCGGCCAGGGTCCGCCCCAAGATAAGAAGTAGTGCCACCCAAGCTTGCCAAGGTCGGTTGGTGGGCCTTAAAGATGGATTCTGGTCCACTATACAGGACGGAAGCCGCAGGCGTCCCGATGGTTGGAGTAGGGGTCATAATCGCCCCATCGAGGTAATCGACTCCGTGTTGGGCAGCCCATGTGGCCATTTCACGGGCACGTTTGGGCGAGTCGGCAGTGAGGTTCACCAGTGTCCGTCCCTTCAGGGCATCTCCCGCAGGGGCAAGGACTTCACGGACGATATTGTAGTCCAGAACACAAATGATCACCAGGGGACTTGCAGAGACCGCGGCGATAACTGAATTCGAAAGAATCGCCCCCTGAGAAACAAGATAATCGGCTTTTTCGGCAGTTCGGTTCCATAATGTCGTAGGGTGGCCGTTCATCAGGAATGTACCAGCCAGCGCCTGGCCCATCGGACCCAAGCCAATAACTGTAACAGGTGAACGGTTCGGGTTCTCCATCATAGATACATCTGTATCTGATACTTGACTGATATTTTGTTCTTTCTCACTTTGGTCATTTTTCTTCAATGAAAATGCCTCCTTTCAGATGTTCAAACTTAATTCTAAAGTATGACACCAGTGTCACAGTCAACAAAAATATTTTGGTTATAATATTTCAACAAACCAGTTATAAGTAATCTATTATTCCATTAAAGGGCGAGATTGCGGAAAAAGTAGTGAAAAGTGATACATATTATCGATGACTAATATGTATCACTCTTTATTATTTATGACTTTTTACGATTTAGGTCTTGATAATGAAATAAAGTTTGATAAAAGATATACTTTGAAATAGTTGCTTATTTTGAAGGAGGTAAATATGAATTACATTTCACCGGAAGAAGAAATGTTAAAAGCGAAACGGTGGTCTAAAGATACGATAGCAGCGAGCGGGTCGTGGTCATACCGTTGCTCTTAAATTAGATTGGTAGTGGGTAAATAATAAACTTGGTCAATGTGATGTAAGCAGCTGGAAAGATATTATGGCAATAGCAGCTGGTACGAATCATACAATCGGACTTAAATCAGACGGTACCGTGGTGGCAGTCGGGTGGAATGAGTATGGTCAATGTAATGTAAGCGATTGGCGTAATATTGTAGCGATAGCGGCTGGTTGTGCGCATACGGTCGGTCTAAAATTAGATGGCACCGTGGTAGCAGTAGGTGATAATACATACGGTCAATGCGATGTAGGTAGTTGGCGCAACATCCGATTGCCTGGCAAATAGTTAATGTACAACAAATCATTAGTAATATTATTCTATTTTAGGAGTAATTATGGAATAGAACATGTACATAAGAATCCCTTTTCAAAAGGGGGGGTATTCTTTTCTGTAAAATGAAGGTCTAAATGGGATTTTCAAATAAATTTTATTTCAAAGCTACAGCAAAAGAGATAAATAAGACATAGGAGAGCTGAAGAAATACTTAAAAAGTTTTTGCTTTCTTTACCGGATGTTTTACTTGTATGCATTGTTATCTACATAACATACACAACTACTCTTAGTTTTGTACAGATGTTAATAATTTCAATTGCAATCGGAATCATTTGTGGTCTTGTTATAAGGATTGGTAAGGATGTATTTATGTATATAAGGTGGACAATGAAACAGAGGAAATCTTGAATACGTTGTATTGCTATTAGGAGGAGATGAAATGACTAAGAAAAAGAGTAGAGTGAAAAATGAAGTAGCGCTTTGGGCATTAACAGCGGTTGTTCTCATCATTGTATGGTACTTTTATCAAAAATAAAAACGCATCGTACTAAAAAAGCACGATGCGTTTTTATTATTTTTTTTGCCAATTTTCTTTTATAAAGTCTTCACGGCCAGATTCTTTTTGCTCAGTAGCATATTTCTCTGGGTTCTTTTTATAGAAATGTTGATGGTATTCTTCAGCCTCATAAAAAGGTGCAGACGGGCGAATTGCAGTTACGATTGGATCTTTAAACATACCGCTTTCTGCAAGAGATTGTTTTGATTTTTCAGCAAGCTCTTTTTGTGTTTCAGTATGATAAAAAATAGCAGTGCGATAAGATGGACCACGGTCAAAGAATTGTCCGCCATCATCAGTTGGATCGATTTGTGGCCAATATAAGTCTAGTAATTTCTGATAAGGAAAAATAGAAGGATCGAATGTAATTTGAACAACTTCTAAATGTCCAGATGTTCCAGCTTTTACTTGTTCATATGTTGGATTTTCTACATGACCTCCTGCATAGCCAGAAAGTACTTTATGAATACCAGGAAGTTCATCAAATGGTTTTACCATGCACCAAAAGCAACCGCCTGCGAAGGTTGCGAGTTCGTATGTTTTTTCGGACATTGCTGTAATCCTCCTAAATGTATATGTTTTATATAGTATTATATAAATTGTTTTATTGCGCAATAAAAAAGATTTGAAAATATATGTTTTTTATAAACAAGATCCTCCGCTCACATCAATTAATTGTCCAGTAACCCAGCGGCTGTCTGGAGAAGCAAGAAATGCAGCAGTATCGGCAATGTCTTCTACTTCACCTAAGCGATTGAAAGCGGAAATAGTAGTAGCGTACTGCTTCATCATTGGGTCGCTCAAGAGTTCTGCATTCATATCTGTTTTAATAAATCCTGGAAGTATTGCATTCACCGTTATTCCTCGTGCTCCAAGCTGTTTTGCTAGTGTAAAAGTCAGTGTATTAATAGCGCCTTTCGTCATACTATATGCAACATAATCAGGTAAAGAAATGCGGGTGGCAGCGGATGAAATACTAATAATTCGGCTATTGTCACGTAAACGTGGTAGTGCTAGTTGAATGATAAAGAATGGAGCTTTTGCATTTACTGAAACCATTCTATCAAAAAATTGTTCAGTCATTTCTTCAATAAAAGCACCAGGACCAATGCCAGCATTGTTTATTAAAATATCAAATTGTGTTTCACCAGTGCACTTTTGTAATTCAGTATCTAAAGCGTTATAAAGGTTTTCTACACCGTGTAAGGATTCTAGATTTGCGCCGATAGAAAAAGCTTGGCCACCATCTGATCGAATTTCATGAACAGTTTCTTCAGCGTCATCTTTTCGATTACCGTAATGAACAGCAACCAATGCACCGTCATTTGCTAAACGTTTAGCGATCGCTCGTCCAATTCCTCGGCTTGCTCCTGTAACTAACGCTACTTTCCCTTTTAACATAGTTTCCTCATCTCCTCATAAACTTTATAAGTTTTTCTTTATGTAGTAGTAATGCAAACATACTTAAGTAATATATGAGTGTATGTAAGTAATGCATTCCAATTTTGATTTGAGAAAAAATAAATAGAATGAATTTTGATTTTTTCGAAAAAATATGTTGACAACGAAAAGAACAACGTCCTATAATACGTGTAACAAATAAAAGTTAATTAAGAATTTTCTAACTTTATATGTTGTATATGCAAAGAAGAGGAAAGTAGATGATTATGATCGTTTCAGAGAGCTACTCCAAGGCTGTGAGGGTAGTAACAATCGAATCATTGAAGATCACCTCGGAGCATCGCTTGCGAAAGGGAAACTGAGTAGAGGGCGGCGGCATCGTCTCCGGTAAAAGGACGGAGGTCTGATTGGACCTACAAAGCTTATATTTCGTGAGAAGTATAAGGAAGCTGAGTGGTAACGCGAAACTCTCGCCTCAGCAATCAAAGCTACTAAATTGTAGTAGTTGATTGCTGAGGCGAGAGTTTTTATTTTTTAAAATAGAAGAAGAGAATGCGTAGAAGAGGAGAGTAAATGATAAAGATTGTTTCAGAGAGCTGCCCCGAGGCTGTGAGGGTGGTAACGATTCACTCATTGAAAATCACCTTGGAGCACTACTTTTGAAAACTAGTAAAAAGTAGCGGGGTTGTTCCCGATAGAAAAACAAAAGTCTAATTGGACTTGCAGAGCTTATATTTCGTGAGAAGTATAAGGAAGCTGAGTGGTACCACGATTCCCTCGTCTCAGCAATGGATCGCTACAAGTATGTATGTAATCGATTGTTGAGACGAGTATATTTTTAAGGTTTATATACTGAATATTCTGTTAAAAATACTCATCTCAGCAATCGATGTAGAAATAGGTTGCAAAAATAGAGAAAAAAGAGGAGCGATGTGAGATGGGAAACCAGTACATTTACATGAATGGGGAATTTGTAGAAAAAGAAAAGGCAGTTGTTTCAGTTTATGATCACGGTTTTTTATACGGAGACGGTGTATTTGAAGGGATTCGTAGTTACGGAGGAAATGTATTTTGTTTAAAAGAACATGTGAAACGATTATATGAATCAGCGAAATCTATTTTACTAACAATTCCAATGACGGTAGAAGAAATGGAAGAAGCGGTTTTACATACACTCCAAAAAAATGAATATGCTGATGCTTACATTCGCTTAATTGTCTCAAGAGGAAAAGGTGACTTAGGGCTCGATCCGAGAAGTTGTGTGAAGCCGAGCGTAATTATTATTGCAGAACAATTAAATTTATTCCCACAAGAATTTTATGATAATGGGTTAAGTGTTGTATCTGTTGCATCAAGACGTAATACGCCAGACGCGTTAGATCCACGTATTAAGTCAATGAATTATTTAAATAACGTACTTGTAAAAATTGAAGCGGCACAAGCAGGAGTGTTAGAGGCTCTTATGTTAAATCAACAAGGATATGTTTGTGAAGGTTCTGGCGATAATGTTTTCGTTGTGAAAGATGGAAAAGTATTAACCCCGCCATCCTATTTAGGAGCATTAGAAGGTATTACGAGAAATAGTGTTATCGAGCTATGTGAACGACTGAGTATTCCGTGTGAGGAAAGACCATTCACTCGCCATGATGTATATGTAGCGGATGAAGTATTTTTAACAGGAACAGCAGCGGAGTTAATTCCAGTTGTAAAAGTTGATTCGAGAGAAATTGGAGATGGGAAACCAGGAAATGTAACGAAACAATTGACTGAAGAATTTAAAAAATTAACGAGAGAAAGAGGAGTACGTGTTCCCGGGCTGACGGAAAGCTTAGCATAAATAAGGAGAGGAGTTAATTGAAATGAAGCAGCAGTATACAGCGTATGAGAAGTTACAGTATGAAGAAATGACAGGCGCTGGGCACGTGATTCAATGTTTAAAGAAATTAGGTGTAACGACCATTTTCGGCTATCCAGGCGGAGCGATTTTACCAGTATACGATGCGTTATACGAAAGTGGTTTGAAACATGTTTTAACTCGTCATGAACAAGCTGCCATTCATGCGGCTGAAGGATATGCGAGAGCTTCTGGAAAAGTCGGGGTAGTCTTTGCTACATCTGGTCCAGGGGCGACAAATTTAGTTACGGGCTTAGCAGACGCTTATATGGATTCGATTCCTTTAGTTGTCATTACCGGCCAAGTTGCAACGCCTTTAATTGGTAAAGATGGATTTCAAGAAGCGGATGTTGTCGGAATTACAGTACCTGTTACGAAGCATAATTACCAAGTTCGTGATGTAAATCATGTATCACAAGTTGTGCAAGAAGCTTTTTACATCGCCAAAAGCGGACGACCGGGACCAGTATTAATCGATATTCCAAAAGATGTTCAAAATGCAAAAGTCACCAGTTTCTTTAATGAAGAAGTTGATATTCCGGGGTACAAACCAGAACTTGTACCAGACAGCATGAAACTTAGAGAGGTAGCTAAAGCAATTTCAAAATCAAAGCGTCCACTTCTTTATATTGGAGGAGGTGTCATTCATTCAGGTGGATCCGATGAACTCTTCGGATTCGCAGGGGAGAACCGTATTCCAGTCGTTTCAACTTTAATGGGACTTGGTGCATATCCACCGGGGGATCCATTGTTTCTAGGGATGCTTGGTATGCATGGGACATACGCTGCTAATATGGCGGTAACAGAATGTGATTTACTACTTGCATTAGGTGTTCGCTTCGATGATCGTGTAACAGGAAAATTAGAACTTTTTTCTCCACACTCGAAAAAAGTACATATTGATATTGATCCTTCTGAGTTTCATAAAAATGTAACTGTAGAGCATCCGATTGTTGGTGATGTGAAAAAAGCGTTACACATGTTGTTACATATGTCTATTTATACACAAACAGACGAATGGCTTCAGAAAGTAAAGACATGGAAAGAAGAATATCCACTTTCTTATAAGCAAAAAGAATCTGAGTTAAAACCACAGCATGTGATCAACTTAGTAAGTGAATTAACGAATGGTGAAGCGATTGTCACAACAGAAGTAGGACAGCATCAAATGTGGGCTGCTCACTTCTATAAAGCAAGAAAACCTCGGACGTTCCTTACTTCTGGAGGATTAGGTACGATGGGGTTTGGGTTTCCAGCAGCAATTGGTGCTCAGTTAGCTAAAAAAGAAGAACTTGTCATTTGTATTGCAGGTGACGCTTCTTTTCAAATGAACATTCAAGAACTACAAACAATTGCTGAAAATAACATCCCTGTAAAAGTATTTATTATAAATAACAAATTTTTAGGGATGGTAAGGCAATGGCAAGAAATGTTTTATGAAAATCGTTTATCAGAATCAAAAATTGGATCGCCAGATTTTGTGAAAGTAGCAGAAGCTTATGGAGTGAAGGGATTAAGAGCAACAAATTCAACCGAGGCGAAACAAGTGATGTTAGAAGCTTTTGCTTATGAAGGTCCTGTCGTAGTTGATTTTTGTGTAGAAGAAGGTGAAAACGTATTTCCGATGGTTCCGCCAAACAAAGGGAATAACGAAATGATTATGAAGAGGTGGGAAGAATGAGTCATACTTTTTCACTCGTTATTCATAACGAGCCAAGTGTCTTATTACGTATAAGTGGGGTTTTTGCTCGGCGTGGTTATTATATTTCTTCTTTACACTTAAATGAAAGAGATACTAGTGGTGTTTCTGAAATGAAACTCACAGCAGTTTGTACTGAAAATGAAGCGACATTACTTGTTAGTCAGTTGAAAAAATTAATTGATGTTCTGCAAGTAAATAAATTATAAGGAGTGTATGGAATATGAAAACGTATTATGAGAAAGATGCAAATGTAGAGTTATTACAAGGGAAAACTGTTGCAGTAGTTGGCTATGGATCACAAGGTCATGCGCAAGCACAAAATTTACGTGATTCTGGTGTAGAAGTTGTAGTTGGTGTTCGTCCTGGTAAGTCGTATGAAGTAGCGAAAGCGGATGGGTTTGAAGTAATGTCTGTTTCAGAAGCGGTTCGAACCGCACAAGTTGTACAAATGTTATTGCCAGATGAACAGCAAGCTCATGTGTATAAAGCAGAGGTAGAAGAGAATCTTCGTGAAGGACAAATGTTACTTTTCTCACATGGATTTAACATTCACTTCGGACAAATTAATCCGCCAAGTTATGTAGATGTAGCGATGGTTGCGCCAAAAAGTCCAGGTCATCTCGTTCGCCGTGTATTTCAAGAAGGAAATGGTGTTCCGGCATTAGTCGCAGTACATCAGGATGCAACGGGAACAGCATTACATGTAGCACTTGCGTATGCAAAAGGTGTAGGGTGTACACGTGCGGGTGTAATTGAAACGACATTCCAAGAAGAAACTGAAACGGATTTATTCGGTGAGCAAGCTGTACTTTGCGGCGGGGTAACTGCACTTGTGAAGGCCGGGTTCGAAACGTTAACGGAAGGTGGATATCGTCCTGAAATTGCATACTTTGAATGTTTGCATGAATTAAAGCTAATTGTTGACTTAATGTACGAAGGTGGATTAACGACTATGCGCCATTCTATTTCAGATACGGCAGAGTTTGGAGATTATGTAACAGGATCGAGAATTGTTACAGATGAAACGAAGAAAGAAATGAAGCGTGTTTTGACAGAAATTCAGCAAGGTGAATTTGCGAAGAAATGGATTTTAGAAAATCAAGCAGGGCGTCCGACGTATAACGCAATGAAAAAAGCAGAACAAAATCATCAATTAGAAAAAGTGGGAGCAGAGCTTCGTGAAATGATGAGCTGGATTCATGCACCGAAAGAATTAGTAAGGAAATAGAGTAAGAGAGTATAAATGAAAAATATGTAAGAGGGGATTTGACAAGATGAGAAGTGATATGATTAAAAAAGGTTTTGATAAAGCGCCGCACCGTAGTTTATTAAAAGCAACTGGTTTGAAAGATGAAGATTTTGATAAACCTTTCATAGCGATTTGTAATTCTTTTATTGAAATTATTCCAGGGCATAAGCACTTGAACGAGTTTGGGAAACTTGTAAAAGAGGCAGTTCGCGCGGCAGGTATGGTACCATTCGAATTCAATACAATTGGAGTTGACGATGGTATTGCGATGGGACATATCGGTATGCGTTATTCTCTTCCGAGTCGTGAAATTATTGCAGATTCAGTAGAAACGGTTGTAAATGCACACTGGTTTGACGGCATGATTTGTATCCCAAACTGTGACAAAATTACACCTGGTATGATGATGGCTGCACTACGTATTAACATTCCGACTGTGTTTGTTTCAGGCGGCCCGATGGCAGCAGGAAAAACATCTAAAGGAGAAGTTGTTGATTTAAGTTCCGTTTTTGAAGGAGTAGGAGCTTATCAATCTGGGAAAATTTCAGAAGAAGAATTAAAAGATATTGAAGATCATGGCTGTCCATCTTGTGGCTCTTGTTCGGGTATGTTTACCGCGAACTCTATGAATTGTTTATGTGAAGTGTTAGGTTTAGCTCTTCCTGGTAACGGGAGTATTTTAGCAATTGATCCAAGACGTGAAGAGTTAATTAAACAAGCAGCAGAGAAATTGAAAATTTTAATTGAAAGAGATATTAAGCCGCGTGATATTGTAACAGAAGAAGCGATTGACGATGCTTTTGCACTTGATATGGCGATGGGTGGATCAACGAATACAGTATTACATACGCTAGCACTCGCACAAGAGGCAGGACTAGATTATGATATGAATCGTATTGATGCAGTTTCAAGACGTGTACCTCATTTATGTAAAGTAAGTCCAGCCTCAAATTGGCATATGGAAGATATTGATCGTGCGGGCGGGATTAGTGCAATTTTGAAAGAGATGAGCCGGAAAGAAGGAGTACTTCATCTTGATCGAATAACTGCTACTGGGCAAACATTAAGAGAAAATATTGCTGAGGCAGAGATTAAAGATAAGGAAGTTATTCACTCTCTTGAAAACCCTCATAGTGAGGAAGGAGGATTGCGTATATTAAAAGGAAACCTTGCGAAAGATGGAGCTGTTATTAAAAGCGGTGCAACAGAGGTAAAGCGTTTTGAAGGACCTTGCGTTATTTTTAATTCACAAGATGAGGCACTTGCTGGCATTATGCTTGGGAAAGTGAAAAAAGGAGATGTAGTTGTCATTCGTTATGAAGGACCAAGAGGTGGCCCTGGTATGCCAGAAATGTTAGCACCAACGTCAGCGATTGCTGGTATGGGATTAGGTGCAGATGTTGCGCTATTAACGGATGGTCGTTTCTCGGGTGCTTCACGTGGTATTTCAGTAGGGCATATTTCACCAGAAGCAGCTGCGGGCGGAACGATTGCGCTTCTTGAACAAGGGGATATCGTTTGTATCGATGTTGAGGAAAGATTGTTAGAAGTAAGAGTGAGTGATGAAGAATTAAATAAGCGTAAAAAAGAGTGGAAAAGACCAGAACCGAAAGTGAAAACTGGCTGGCTTGGACGTTATGCACAAATGGTAACATCGGCGAATACAGGTGCAGTTCTAAAAATCCCGGATTTTGATTGAGCCAATTTAAAAAAGATAAGGATGATATATAATGGTGCAGAAGGTAAAGGAGAGAGTGAAAATTGAAGAGATCTTAATGGCACATAATTGCATGAAAGATATCATTATTAAAACACCGTTACAACGTGATACAGTTTTATCTGAGAAATATGATTGTGACGTTTATGTAAAACGAGAAGACTTACAATTGATTCGCTCTTTCAAAATTCGTGGTGCGTACAATTTAATTCAAAGTTTATCGGAAGAACAATTACAAAACGGCGTTGTTTGTGCAAGTGCTGGTAATCATGCACAAGGAGTTGCTTATACGTGCAATTTATTGAAGATTCCGTCAAAGATATTTATGCCGACAACGACACCTAAACAAAAAGTATCGCAAGTACAGTTTTTTGGTGGCGATTTTGCGGAAATTGTATTAGTTGGTGATACATTTGATAGTTCGTTCCAAGAAGCACAGCGCTATTGTGAAGAAAATAGGATGACGTTCGTTCATCCATTTGATGATCCGTATGTAGTTGCTGGTCAAGGAACAGTGGCAGTTGAAATTATGCATGATATGGAGAAACCAGTGGATTATATCTTTACAGCAATTGGTGGTGGTGGATTAGCATCAGGTGTTGGTACATATGTAAAAGGTGTTAGTCCTGCTACAAAAGTCATTGGTGTAGAGCCGATGGGAGCTGCCTCTATGAAAGAGGCCTTTCTTCAAAATGAAAATGTCGCATTAGAGAAAATAGATAGTTTTGTTGATGGGGCAGCTGTTAAAAAGGTCGGAAAGTTAACATTTGAAACTTGTAAAGATGTAATTGATGACATTGTTTTAGTACCAGAGGGAAAAGTTTGTACGACGATTTTAGAACTGTATAAGAAAAATGCAATTGTAGCTGAACCGGCTGGTGCCCTATCTATTGCAGCGCTTGATTTATATAGAGATGAAATAAAAGGTAAAACAGTTGTATGTACGCTAAGTGGTGGAAATAACGATATTGATAGAATGCAAGAAATAAAAGAACGTTCGCTCATTTACGAAGGATTAAAACATTACTTCATCATTGAATTCCCGCAGCGTTCAGGTGCGCTAAGAGAATTTCTTGATAAAGGATTAGGACCAGAAGATGATATTACGCGCTTTGAATACATTAAGAAACATAATAAAGAAAATGGTCCAGCGTTAGTCGGCGTAGAGTTGAAACATAAAGAGGATTATGAGCAATTAATTACTCGTTTTAAAGAAAATAACATTCAATTTATGGAGCTTAATAAAAACCCTGTTTTGTTTGATTTACTTATTTAATAGAAGGAAAGAGTTAGCATCCAAATAAAAAAAGATAGATACAAGCAAGGGAAATGCTGCTTGTTCTATCTTTTTTATAGTTAAACTAATTATTTTCCATATTCAAGAAGGATAAAGCTAGTTAACCAAAAGAGTATCGCAATACGAATGATTACATACATAGTAAATTCAAAGGTAGTAAGTTTTCGCTCGCGTTTTATTTTTTTTAGAAGTCTAACAGAGAAAAATGAACATAAAAGTAGAACGGCTATAGATATTTTATAAATGTTTTCTAACAAACTTACATTTTCTAATAAGTTTTTCAGCATGTTCATCACCTATTCTGTAAAGTATGTTACAGAAAAATAGATCTTGCGTTGTCTAGTTTCGTTTGTTTTTTATGTTCCCTGTATCATCAATTTCTACATCAGTTGAAATCGTTTGTAAATATTGTAGAGCTTTTTTCTTTTCTTCCTTATTTACAGGGGAGATTTGGTTGTTGCGAATGATGTAAGGATTGAATGACATTTGAACATCCTTTCCTTTAAAAGTTAAAGTTAATACGCCAGTTTCGGCGCTTTTCCCGCTCACGTAACTTGGGAATAAAAAGTTACCTAATGAGTAAGCGATAGGAACTTTGTTATAATACTCAAACCCTTGTAACCAATGTGGGTGACTCCCGACAATCGCGTCGGCTCCTGCGTCAACCATTTTAGGTACATATTGTTTTTGGTATTCTACCGGACGGTTTGATTTTTCAACGCCCCAATGCATATAGACGATTAAATAGTCTGCATCTTGTTTTTGTTCTTTAATTGTTTTTGTTACAAGATTTAAATCATAGCCATTCGCAACGCCAGGTTTATTCTCACCAGCTACCCAATTAGAATCAGGCATAAATCGAACGAAGGAAAGAAATTTAAACTTTTTCCCTTTTACGGTCATTTCTCGTGCTGTATATGCATCTTTCGCATTTTTTCCGGCTCCAATGTAAGGGAGCTTTAATTTTTCTACGTGAGAAATCGTATCTAATAATCCATCTTGCCCATAATCAAGTGTGTGGTTATTCCCAATATTTACGATGTCATATCCAGTGTTTTTAATGGCTTGTAGTGTAGATGGATCACTTTTAATCCAAAACAGTTGCCCAGGTGCTTTCTTTTCTTTCGCTGTAAATGCCGACTCTAAATTCACAAAAGAAATATCAGCTTTTTTTATTTCTTCTTTTACATGTTGGAATGGGTAATCAGCCCCATTCTTTTCGATTATAGGACGTAATTGCCAATCAAACATTGTATCACCAGAGAAGGTGAGTGTGATTTCTTGGTCTTCTATTTTCTTTTCGCTTTTTGAAGCGGTTTTACTAGATTTGTTTTGTAAATCGGGTTTGTCTTTTGCTTTTGAAATAAAAGAGTAATTGATTAATAAAACAATCGGTGTAATGAAAAAGGCTATTAACAAAAATCGTTTTAGTAAAGTTTTCATATATCCCTTCCCTTTTAATATTATCCCGCAATTAAATTAAAACTGAATCTATATAAAGGTAATTAAAGTTACAAAAAAAATAGCGGGTTATGTAGTGGAAAACATTTGTTAATATTCTCAATATTAAGTTAACATATAGGTAACCTGTAAATCAATGTATAAACCAAAATATAGAAATAAAGAATTCGAAGGGTGAAGAATGAGAAATGGTTATATTAGGAGCAGTTGTAAATGGAATTTGTATTATATTTGGTACTTTACTTGGTAAATTATTTAGTAGGATCCCAGAAAGTATGAAAGGGACGATAATGCACGCAATTGGTTTAGCGGTTACTGTGCTTGGGCTTCAAATGGCATTAAAAAGTGAAAACTTTCTTGTTGTCATACTGAGTTTAGTGATTGGTACGGTAATTGGAGAATGGTTACAATTAGAAGAAAAGTTAAAACATTTAGGGTATTGGCTAGAAAATAAAGTTGGATTGAAGGGAAAAGGCAGCATATCAGAAGGTTTTGTAACAGCTACTTTAATTTTTGCAATTGGTGCGATGGGGATACTTGGTGCACTTGACAGTGGGATTCGCGGAAATCATGATATTTTATTTACAAAGGCGATTATCGATGGATTTATTTCTATTATATTAACGACAACTCTAGGCATTGGCGTAGTATTTTCGGCGATTCCAGTTGTTTTATATGAAGGTGGTATTGCAGTTTTTGCAACACAAATTAATAGTTTTGTCCCGGAAGAATTAATGAACCAATTTATAGTGGAGATGACGGCTGCGGGCGGCATTATGATATCTGCTATCGGATTAAACTTACTCGGATTTATTAAAATTAAAGTGGCAAATTTACTTCCAGGTATATTGGTAGTGGGTGTAATTGTTTCAATTATTTATGGTTACAGTTTAATAGTAAAGTAGTAGGGGATGGAAATACATATGGAGGAATTTCAATTTACAAAACGTGTGCATAAAATATTGGAGATTGCAGCAGAAGAGAGTGAGTATAACATAATTCACCCGGTCCACCTGTTTATAGGTATGTGTAAAGAAGGTACAGGAGTTTGCGCTGAGTTATATATGTATTTGTTTCATAAAGTCGGTCGAGATTTTTCAGAAAAACTTTCGTTACGAAAACGATTCGATTTACATAATCAAGAGTATAAAAAAATAGGGCAATATAAGCTATCTTATAAGGCGATAGAAATTTTACAAATAGCGAAGAAACGTATGGAACGCTTTCAGCAAGTAGTAATCAATGAAGGACATATTATGTATGCATTATTTCGTGTAGATACAGATATTGGCGAATTTATACATACACAAATGCAAGAAGATATATTACGTATTACAGCTGCACCAAGAGACTTAGCGGTTGATTTAAATAGTTTTAAACCTACTTATAACACATTATTTTGTCATGTAAGAAGAGCTAGACCTTCTGATTTTGATAAGTTATCACGATTTGTGGCGGATGAATTTGGTGAACGGTGGTTACAGTCGGTTGATTACGGATTTCGGACATATAATGAAAAGTTACCTATTTATATTGCACAGCAGGGGGAAGTGATAATTGGTTTCGCCTGTTACGATGTAGTGAGAGGAAAGAAAGGATTATTTGGTCCAATGGGCGTAGCGAAACAAAATCGTGTGACAGGTGTAGGAAAAGAATTATTGCATCATTGTTTATATAATATGAAACAAAATGGATATGAATATGCGATTATTGGACAAGCGGGTCCCATTGAGTTTTACGAGAGAAATTGTAATGCTCGTTTAATACCGATAGATAATAAGTAACCAACTTCATCTAGGGAAGTTGGTTTTATTATGAAAATGATGTAGAGATGTAGTGATTTTTACTAGAAAATAGCGGGTTTTGTAGTAAATCTTACGAGTAAAGCAGATTACTAAACTTTTTACAAGAAAGGGTGTAGAATGGGTATCTAAAGAAAGAAGGTGTGAAAATGGCCAGCTGGAAACGAAATTTAATGATTTGTTGGCTAGGTTGTTTTACCACTGCAGCCGGTATGAGTTTAGTAATTCCTTTCTTATCTTTTTATATTGAGGAATTAGGAGTAACTGGCACTTCAAGTATTGCACAGTGGTCGGGACTTGCATTTGGTGTAACATTTTTGATGGGTGCGATCGTATCGCCAATATGGGGAAAGCTTGGTGATATACATGGACGGAAATTGATGCTTATTCGTGCTAGCCTCGGTATGGCGGTTATTATGACGCTTATGGGGTTTGTAACGGATGTGTATCAACTAGTCGCACTACGATTTTTAATGGGAGCAGTATCTGGTTTCCTTTCAACAGCGATGACATTTATTGCAGCAGAAACTCCGAAAGAACATTCAGGTTGGGCGATTTCCACAATTTCAACTGGTGGTGTGAGCGGTTCGTTACTTGGCCCGTTACTTGGAGGTTATTTGTCTGAATTAATTGGAATGCGTCATGTCTTTCTTGTTACAGGAGCTTTTTTATTCCTTTCCTTTCTCATCGTTTTTTTCTTCCTGCATGAAGAAAATCACTCTGCTCAAGCAAAAAAAACACAGCCGAAAAAAGTATGGACGATGGTCCCAGCGAAGCATTTAATTATTAGTTTGTTTGTTACAACATTTATTATTCAACTTGCTAATATGTCAGTTCAACCAATTGTTACATTGTACGTGAAAAATTTAGTAGGTCCTCATACTGCACATATTGAGACAATTGCGGGAGCAGTTATGTCAGCAACAGGATTAGCAGTTATTTTAGCAGCACCAAGACTAGGAAGATTATCAGATCATATCGGTCCTCAAAAAACGTTAGTTGTAGCGTTGTTTGCTGCAGGAATTATTTTTATCCCGCAAGCATTTGTAACCTCAGCTTGGCAACTATTAATTCTTCGATTTTTATTAGGTATCGCACAAGCAGGATTATTACCTTCCGTACAAACTCTACTAAAACAACATACACCAACCCATGTTACGGGACGAATATTTGGATATAATCAATCATTTCAGTTTTTAGGAAATATGATTGGTCCAGTGCTCGGGGGACAAATTGCAGCGCATGCAGGTTTTCAATATGTTTTCCTCTCTACATCATCACTATTATTTATTGCATGTATCTGGGTTTATTTTCATAATAAGAACGAAGAGGTATCAGAGAAACGACATTTGGAAGTTAGTTAACTAAGTGAATGAAAAAAGGATGAAGCAATGATTGCTTCATCCTTTTCTTTAAAATTTAAGACATAGATAGCTTAATGTACCAAGCTCATAACTACGGTGAATGACTTCACCGCTGTTCTCGCCACTTCCCATTGCAATAAACAAAGGAACAAAATGCTCTGCTCTTGGTACTGCTAATTGTGCATGAGGAGCATTTTTCTCCCAATTAAACAATGCATCTTTATCGTTATTCTGCATATGTTTAATAATCCAATCATCAAATTCAATTGCCCATTTTTCAGGTGTAGTTTGATTCCATTTCAGTGCTCGTAAATTATGAACGGTAACGCCACTACCGATTACTAAAATATCTTCTTGTCCAAGTCCTTTAAATGCTTCTCCAATTTCAAATTGTTCTTTTGCAGAAAGGAATGGATTTACTGATATTTGCACGACAGGAATATTTGCTTCTGGATACATGCGGTGCAGAAGTGTCCATGAACCATGATCTAAACCTCTCGTCATATTATGATGGACTGGAATACCTTTGTTCTTAAATTTTGTTTCTAACATAGATGCAATGCTAGAAGAGCCTTTCGCACGATATTTGATTTCGTATAACTCAGGGGGGAAACCTCCAAAATCATAAATTGTTTCATACTCGTTATCTGATGAGGAAATCGTTAATACTTCACTTTCCCAGTGAGCAGTGAAAATAACAATTGCTTTCGGTTTATATGTTTCTCCAAGTGTTTTTAAAAATCGTGTATAGTCTGTATCTTGAATAGCGAGCATAGGCGAACCATGTGCTAAAAATAGTGATGGCATCATAATAGAAACCTCCCAAAAATATAATAATTACTTTATGTAAGTAACTATATAATTTTACGGATGGTTCGTCAACATATTAATTTAAGAGCTAATTAGAAAAGTGAGTCATTTGTCATAATGAAGGCAATTGCATATAATACATAGTAAGAATAATGAATGGATATTCATTTTTAAAGATACATAATAGAGTTGGGAGCTGACGAAATGAACGTACAGGAAAGTTTCGTTACGGCATTGGATGGATCGGAAATTTATTTGCGTAAGTGGTTACCAGAAGGTGAACCGAAAGGGATTATTCAAATTGCACATGGTATGACAGAACATGCAGGTGTTTATACAGACTTTATTGATGCTTTATTAGAAGCAGGCTATGGTGTTTATGCACATGATCATAAAGGTCATGGGAAAACGGTGAAGAGAGAAGAAGATTATGGTCATTTTGAACCAAATATAGGGTGGAATCAAGTTGTATCGGATGTTATCTTTGTTTCAGAAAGGATAAAAGAAGAGCAGTCAAGTCCTTTGTTTTTACTAGGACATAGTATGGGTTCTTTTTTATCAAGACGTGCTGTACAACTTAGGGGTGAACTATACGATGGATTTTTGATTTCAGGAACAGGTGGAAATCCAGGGCTTTTAGGAGTTATTGGTCATAAAGTAGCAACAATTGAGATGAAGTTGCGTGGGGCAAAAACGAAAAGTCCAATGTTAAACTTTTTATCTTTCGGAAACTTCAATTCGAACTTTAAGCCAAATCGTACAAAATTCGATTGGTTATCTTCAGATAATAATCAAGTTGATAAATATATTGCGGATCCGTTATGTGGTTTCATTTGTACGACGAGTTTTTACCGAGAATTATTTTCTGGTGTATTAGAAGTAAATAAACTAGAAGAATACAAGAAGACGCCAAAGAATCTTCCAATACATATATTCTCTGGTGATCGTGATCCTGTTGGCGATATGGGGAAAGGTGTAAAAGAAGTATATGAAAACTATAAAAAATGTGGTGTGAAAGACGTGACACTACGTTTATATGAAAATGGTAGACATGAAATGTTTCATGAAGTAAATAAGGATGAAGTATTTAAAGATTTAATTTCGTGGTTAAATGCGCATAATAAATGAGAAAGATAAGCCCAAACTGTTTACAGTTTGGGCTTATCTATTTTACAGAAATACGGGCAATAAATTCTTAAATTCACTTTACTTAATAAAAAATAAATCTTATTCTATAGTCGTTAAAAAATAAAGAAATATTGTATGAGAGGAAACCTCAATTTTCTGAAGTGAGGTTTTTTGTAGTAACGAAGTAATAGTGAATAAAACTAATTTTAAAAATAACTTAAAATCAAACTATTTATAAAGAAACAGATGCCTGTTCATAATAGTAGTATAATAGTGAATGAGGTGTTAATAGAATGGAAGATAGAACATTAGGTTTATTACTAGATGTTGTTGGGGAATTATTTTCAGATGAAATTTCAATTGCTGTTTCGAATACGAAAGAATATATTTACTATCGGCCAAGTAAACGAATTGATTTAAAGATTAGTGCCGGGGATCCCATAAAGGAAGGAACGATTGCTCATAAAGCGATGGTGATGAATCAAAAAACCTCTGAGTTTATGAATCGGGATGTTTTTGGTATTCCTTATCATGGAATGGCTGTACCATTTTCCAACAATGGAAAGCTTGAAGGGTGCGTAACGGCAATTTATCCAGCTTTAACGGATGGAAAGTCAGTCGTTACTTTAAAAACAACAGACGGCTGGATTCCGGTTCCTTTTTCAAAGGTTATGTATTTAGAGGCTAAAGATAAAAAGACGTATGTGAATTCAGAAGAGTTATCAGGAACACATAAATACTCTCTGCAAGAATTCGAATACTTGCTTCCTAAAGATTCATTTATTAGATGTCACCGCTCATTTATTGTAAATGTTAATCATATTAAAGCGATTTATCCTGATACCCATTCTACTTTTGTACTTTCGATGGATAATGGTGAGAGAGTACCAGTTAGTCAATCATACGCTAGTTATTTCCGTAAGCTTCTAGGATTCTAAATTTTTCTGCTTTAGAACCTAGATTTGCTGTTCTGTCTGAATTTTCGGCATTGTATACTAAAATCCCTATTTTGATAGTGTTAATGTGTAAAATAATTATGAATATTCAATGAGAGAGGGATTACATATGGAGAATAATTTAGATAGAATCAGAGATCAACGTCTAAAAGATCGGGTAGTTACACCTGAAGAAGCAGCTTCTTGGATTCAAAGTGGAATGACTTTAGGCTTAAGTGGGTTTACACGTGCAGGTGATGTAAAAGCAGTCCCATTTGCGCTTGTAAACCGAGTTAAGAATGATGAATCTTTTAAAGTAAATGTTTATACTGGGGCTTCTTTAGGCTCGGATGTAGACAAATTATTTGCTGAGGCAGGAATTTTAGGGAAAAGATTACCTTTCCAAGCTGACGCGACTATGCGAAAAGGAATTAATAACGGAGACTTTTTATTTGTGGATCAACACTTGTCTCATACAGCAGAGTTACTCCGCGCAGACGTTCTGGATATAGATTTTGCTATTTTGGAAGCGGTTGCGATTACAGAGGACGGAATGATTATTCCAACCACTTCAATTGGAAATTCCTTAGCGTTTTCCTTAAATGCTAAGTCTATTATTATTGAAATGAATATGGCTCAATCCGCGCAATTAGAGGGGCTACACGATCTATATGAACCAGGTAAACAAGGGGAGAGACTTCCAATTCCGCTTGTGAAAACAGATGACCGAATTGGAACAATCGGTATTCCAATTGATCCTGAAAAAGTGAAGGGAATTGTGTTTACGAATCAATTGGATTCGCCATCGACAATTGTTCCTCCGGATGAAGAAACTGTTATTATGGCACAGCATTTAATAGAATTCCTTCGAGAAGAAGTCAAAGTAGGCCGATTAACAAATCGTTTAGCGCCGTTACAATCAGGAATTGGTTCAGTGGCTAACGCCGTATTGCACGGAGTGTTAGATTCAGAATTTGAAGATTTAGAAGTATATTCCGAGGTTTTACAAGATGCAGTTTTTGATCTTATGGATGCTGGAAAAGTCAATTTTGCTTCTTGTTGTTCTATCACGCTTTCTGAAGAGAAAATGCAACAAGTATTTTCTAACTTTGAAAAATATCGTGACAAATTAATGATGCGTCCACAAGAGATTTCCAATCATCCTGAAATCATTCGTCGCCTTGGATTAATCTCAATTAATACGGCTTTAGAATTAGATATATACGGAAATGTTAACTCTACTCACGTTTTAGGTACAAAAATGATGAATGGTATTGGTGGTTCTGGTGATTTTGCGAGAAATGCACGCCTAGCTATCTTTGTTACGAAATCGATTGCAAAAGGTGGTAACATTTCAAGTATCGTTCCTTTCGTTTCGCATGTAGACCATACTGAACATGATGTAGATGTTATTGTCACTGAACAGGGGTATGCCGACTTAAGGGGACTTGCGCCAAGAGAAAGAGTGGAACTTATTATTGAGAATTGCGCACATCCAATGTATCGTGATCAACTACGTGCTTATTACGAAGAAGCAAAAACAAGAGGTGGACAAACTCCTCATATTTTAGAAAAAGCTTTTTCTTGGCATACGAATTATGCTAAAAATGGAACAATGCTTGAAGCGGTAGTAGAAACTGTATAGAAATATAAGAATGATTCTTAGAATAATATGCTATAAAGATTGAAAGAAAAGAACGCCAATTTTCAGGAATGGCGTTTTTTTCTTTTAAAAAATTATTATCTATTATGAAGAATTATAAAAGTAATCTCTTATTTACGGAAATAAGAGGTTTTTTAAATTAATTTTCGAATCATTTTATAGTGTATATATCGAAGGTGAGGAGAAAGAATCATGAAGATAAGAAAAGCGTTATTAAGTGAAGCAAATGAATTGAGTGAACTCGCACTACACTCAAAAGCAACGTGGAATTATAGTGAAGAATTCATACTTGCTTGTAAGGAAGATTTAACAATTACAGAAGAGTACATAAAAAATAACTTTGTATATGTTTTAGAAAACGATAATACGAAGATTGGTTTTTTCTCATTTTTACGTAATGATAAAGCTCTCGATTTCCTGTACATTCATCCCCGATACAAAGGGAAAGGCTACGGGAAAATACTTTGGGAGTATGTAATAGAAAAAGCAAATGAACTAGGTTTAAAAAGTTTTACGATTGATAGTGATCCGAATGCAAAAGGATATTACCTGAAAATGGGAGCACAGTTAATCGGAGAAACACCATCAACTGTTTTTAAGAATCGTTTACTGCCCCTTTTGAAATATGATGTGTAAAACAATTAATAGTAGGAGAAGCTGAGAATGGATCATGTAAAGAGAAAGCAAATATATGAAGCACTAATAAGATCGTGGTCGATTGAAACAAGCTCAAAGTGGACAATTGAAAATCCAGCAAAGGGACAATGTGGTGTTACAGCTCTAGTCGTTCAAGACATATACGGAGGGAAAATTAAAAAGACAAAAATAGGGAGCGTGTGGCATTTTTATAACTTTATAGATGGGCAGAGGTTTGATTTTACAGAGGTTCAATTCAATGAAAACCTGAATTATTTGGATGTGGAATCAAATCGGGAAGAAGCATTTGCAGATACAAATGAAAAGCAATATAGCATTTTGAAGGGAAAAATAACAAAAGAATTAAAATTATCTTTTGACTCTTAATCTTTAATAAGTTACTATAATGGTGGTAACTTATTAAAGGGAACTTCATAGAGTTGAAAGGGGAAATACTTTTGAAAACAACTTATGTAAACGCTACAATTGTAACGATGAATGAACAAAACGAAGTGATAGAAAATGGATATATCATTGTAGAAAATGATCAAATTATAGATGTAAAGAGCGGAGAATTCGCTAATGATTTTGAAGTAGATGAAGTAATTGACATGAAAGGAAAATGGGTTTTACCAGGGCTTGTAAATACACATACACACGTTGTAATGAGTCTCCTAAGAGGTATTGGAGATGATATGCTATTACAACCATGGCTTGAGACGAGAATTTGGCCACTGGAAAGTCAATTTACTCCCCAAATTGCGGTCGCTAGTACGGAACTAGGATTACTTGAAATGGTGAAAAGTGGTACAACATCATTCTCTGACATGTTTAATCCAATTGGAGTAGATCAAGATGCAATTATGGAAACGGTATCAAGGAGCGGGATGCGAGCTGCTGTTTCAAGGACTTTATTTAGCTTCGGAACGAAAGACGATGAAAAGAAAGCGATTGAAGAAGCTGAGAAATATGTGAAGCGTTACTATAACGAAAGTGGCGTGTTAACTACGATGGTTGCACCACATAGTCCATATACATGTAGTACAGAATTGTTAGAAGAGTGCGCACGGATTGCAGTAGAGAATCAAACGATGGTTCATATCCACCTTTCTGAAACAGACCGTGAAGTACGTGATATTGAAGCGCAATACGGAAAACGTCCAGTAGAATATGCAGCGAGCTGCGGATTGTTTAAACGCCCAACAGTTATTGCACACGGTGTAGTATTAAATGATGATGAGCGTGCATTTTTAGCAGAACATGACGTTCGAGTAGCTCATAATCCGAATAGTAATTTAAAACTAGGTTCTGGTATAGCGAATCTAAAAGCGATGCTAGAAGCAGGAATAAAAGTAGGAATTGCAACAGATAGTGTTGCATCTAACAATAATTTAGACATGTTTGAAGAAATGCGCATAGCGACTTTACTACAAAAAGGTATTCACCAAGATGCAACAGCGTTACCAGTTGAAACAGCTCTTACACTTGCGACTAAAGGAGCTGCTGAAGTAATCGGCATGAAACAAACAGGATTACTTGAGGTTGGAAAGTGTGCCGATTTTATTACGATTGACCCATCTAATAAGCCGCATTTACAACCAGCAGATGAAGTGTTATCGCATCTTGTATATGCTGCCAGTGGAAAAGATATTAGCGATGTCATTATTAATGGAAACCGTGTCGTTTGGAATGGCGAATGTAAAACGTTAGATGAAGAGCGTATTATATTTGAAGCAAGTCGTTATAAACGAGGTTTGCAAAGATAGATAATTATGTGGCAGTTGAAAAAAGCTATCCTTTAAAAGGATAGCTTTTTTCTTGAACGAATAAATATTCAAAAGAATGTCGCATCTTTCTGTTATTATTTCTGCTATAATATATTACGCTTTATAATATTTTATATTTAAGGAGAACAACTCATGAAGCGAAAAAAGAGCTATTTAATGGTAATGGCACTTGTTACATCTTTATTATTAACAGCTTGTAATAATAAAGCAAATAAAAGTGATACAGAGGTTAAAAAACAAGTGTTAAATGTAACAGTATCAGAAGAAATTCCTTCTCTGGACACTGCTAAAACGATGGATGGTACATCAGCACACGTTATGCAGAATATATTTGAAGGGTTATATGTATTAAATGATCAAGATCAGCCTACTCCAGCCATAGCAAAATCGTTTAAAAGGAGTGAAGATGGTAAGAAATATACATTTGACTTGCGTAAAGATGCAAAATGGTCAAATGGAGACAGTGTAACAGCAAACGATTTTATGTTTGCGTGGAAACGTGCAATTAACCCTGAAACAGCATCTCAATATGCGTCTATGCTCTTTTATGTGAAAAATGCGAAAGAGATTAATAAGGGAGCAATATCTCTAGATGAACTTGGAGTTACGGTTATAAATGATTATAAGTTAGAAGTTGAACTCGAACAGCCAGTTCCGTATTTTTTACAGTTGTTAGCACTACCTATATACTTACCACAGCATGAATCATTTTTGAAAGAACAAGGAAACAATTATGCATTGGAACCTAGTAATCTCATATATAACGGTCCATTTGTATTAGAGAAATGGAAGCATGAACAAGAGTTTCAATTAAAGAAGAATGCTACATATTGGGATCGAAAGAAAGTGAAATTAGACGAAATAAACTTTCATATCGTAAAGGATACAATGACAGCTGTAAATTTATATGAAGCCGGAGATTTGGATCGAGTACCTATTAATTCGCAAGTTGTAGACAAGTATAAAGGGAATAAGGAATTACATATGTCGAGTGATCCTGGAATTGCTATGCTTCGTTTTAATGAAAAAAATACCGCGTTAGCAAATAAAAAGGTGCGTCAATCTATTTCATTAGCGTTAAATAAAGATGATTTCGTTGCTCACTTTATTAATAACGGAGCAAAACCTGCAAGTGGACTTGTACCAGTTGGTCATGTAAATGAAGTGACTGGTAAAGATTTTAGAAAAGAAAACGGCGATATTTCCTCATATGATTTGCAAAATGCTAAAAAGCTTTGGGAAGAAGCGAAAAAAGAACTTGGAGTAGAGCAAGTAAACCTCGAGTTTTTAACGTTTGAACAAGATAATGCAAAACGGATGGCAGAATATATAAAAGGTGATTTAGAAAAGAATTTACAAGGACTCGCGATACAAATTAAACAACAGCCATTTAAGCAAAAATTACAGTTAGAACAAACAGGTGATTACGATATAACTATGGCAAATTGGGGACCTGACTATAAAGACCCAATTAGTTACTTAGAGATATTTACGACGGGTAATCTAAATAACAAAATGAATTACTCTAATTCTCATTACGATGAATTAATGAAGAAAGCGAAAACTGATTTTGTACTAGAACCAGAGAAACGATGGGGAGCATTGCTAGAAGCTGAGCAGGTATTATTAGAAGATTCAGCTGTAGCTCCACTCTATCATATTGGCTCAGCATATGTACAAAAGGATTATGTAAAAGGAATTGAGAAGCACCAATTTGGTGGTATTTATACTTATAAGAATGCTTATATTGCTAATGAATAAATACAAAAAACCTTACTTTTTAAAAGTAAGGTTTTTTACACATGAATTCTATTAAACCGATTTTAATAAAGAATAAAAATTCGTGTCATAGGGGATATCATCTTGATACATATAATTTTTTAGAACTCCTTCTTTTTCAAATCCTAATTTTAATAGCACCTTATTTGAAGCTTCATTTTCAAGAAATACAATTGCTCCGATCCGTTTTAAATGAAGTGTGTGGAAACCGTACGATATAACTTCAGAAACAGCTTCCGTCGCATATCCTTTTCCCCAGTGTTCAGGGAGGAAGGCATAGCTTATATTGGCTCGTTTATGCTCAGAAGACCAATCGTGAAATCCGATTGTTCCGATGAGTTCTTTCTTGCCTTTTAATTCAATTCCCCACTTTATACCGCTTCTTGCATTGTAACTCAGCTTAAAGTTATGAATAATTTGTCTCACTTGATCAAGATCCTGTAATGGTTTTTGGCCATAATAACGCAGTACGTCAGTATTAGAAAAGCATTGTAGTATACTCGGTGCATCTTCTTCTTTAAGTTCTCGTAAAATGAGTCGGTCGGTTTTCAATATAGGAAACATGCTTTCACTCCATTTCTTCTGAAACTAGAATGTGTTTTTATTATATAATCTAGTCTGAAAATAAAGATTATTCAAGTGAGAAGTACGGTTTTAATTTATGATAAAATTGATTGTGGAATATATTTCAAAAAGAGGTTTGTATATGGAGAAAAATCCAATTTTAATTGTAGATGATGATCAAGATATTGTTCGATTTGTGAACGTAAATTTAATGCAAGAAGGTTTTAAAGTTTTTAGTGCTCATAATGGAGAAGAGGCTTTAGAAATAATAAATAATAACAGAATTCAACTTGCTATTTTGGATATTATGATGCCACAAATGGATGGAATAGAATTGTGTAGAAGGATTAGAGAGAAACATAGTTTACCAATTATGTTTTTAAGCGCAAAATCATCGGACGTAGATAAGGTAATAGGATTTAGTACTGGAGCAGATGATTATATTGTGAAGCCGTTCAGTACAATTGAATTTATAGCGAGAGTGAAAGCTCAATTAAGAAGGTATACATATTTCAATCAAAATGCTGCCCAAGAAATAGAAAAGAAAATAAACATTAGAGGTTTAGAAATAGATGAAGTGTCTAGAACTGTAATGTTATATGGAGAAACAATCAATCTTACGAGAACTGAATATGATATTTTGTACTTAATGGCCGCTGTAAAGAATCGTGTATTTACTATTGAAGAAATATATGAGAGCGTTTGGAAAGAAAGGGCCTATGAAAGTAATAATACAGTAATGGTTCATATTGCAAGATTAAGAAATAAAATTGAAGAGAATCCAAAAGAACCGAAGTTTATACAAAATGTTTGGGGAGTCGGATATAAAATTGAAGATTAGATCTTTACAGGGTATTAGGGCGAAATTTTTTTTAGCTTTCATATGTAGCATCTTGTTAGCGACTGTAAGTATAATAGTGCTTCAAATTTTAGTTGGAAATATATATAGTCATGTTAATGCGTTAGAAGAAAAATATTCATTTTTATACTTTATAGTTTTTTTGATTTTTACTACGACATACTTTGCATGTATGACAAAAACAATGATGAAAAGATTGTCTGAAATTAATAAGAACGTGAAGGAAATAAGTAATGGTAATTTTGAAGTACATATACCTATTTCAAAAAATGACGAGATTGGTGAATTAGCGACGAATGTAAATAGAATGGTCAAAAGTTTAAAAGAGTCTATCGAGAATGAAAAAAAATCACAGGAAATGAAAAATGAAATGATTAGTAATATTTCTCATGATTTACGAACGCCAGTAACATCTTTAATCGGTTATGCGGACCTGTTAGGAAATAAACTCCATTCGAATGGAGAAGAATGTGAACAGTATGTAAGTATATTAAAGCGAAAAAGTTATGAATTAAAACATCAAGTAGATGATTTATTAGAATACTGTCAAATAAATTATAGAGAGATTGAATTACATAAAGATGAAGTAGATATGAAAGCATTAATTGAACAAATCATGATTGGCTTTGTACCACAATTAGATGATGCTAATATGAGCTTTTATATTAAAAGTGATGAAGTGCTGTATGTAGAAGTTGATGTGGCACTTATAGTGAGACTATTTGAAAATATAATAGGTAATAGTATTATGTATGGAAAAGATGGAAAGGAAATTGCAATTGGAATTTCCAATAAAACAATGAATGTTGAAGTAGAAATTAAAAATTTTGGACAATGTATTCCGGAAGAGGACCTTCCTTACGTTTTTGAGAAATTTTATCGTAGTGAAAAATCACGTAGTTCTTATACTGGTGGGAAAGGAATGGGGCTTGCAATTTCAAAAAGTATAGCCGAGCTCCATCAAGGGGATCTAACTGTACGTAGTAACGATAAAGAAACAGTTTTCACTGTGAAATTACCGCAGTATAAAAAAGTAAGAAAGTCGTAAGTATTTCTTTTATATGTCGTAATTTTTACTTTGTATCATTGAGAAAAAGGATATGAGAGTAGGGATGCGACATGTGGAAGAAATTTTTATTAGTGATTATAGTTTCTTTTTTAATTATAAGTTGGATCTTAGTTTATGTAGCTAAAGGCGTTATATCAGTCATTTTTTGGTGGAGTATACAAGCCTTTAGCATAGTATCACTCTTTATTTTGATAGGATCAGTTTTACTATTTGTGTGGAAAGGGATTTTCAGAAAGCGAATAGATAGAGCGCTACTCTTCATCGTTCTTTTCTCTATAATTGGAGCTTGGCCTTTAGGGTGGTTTGCTAACATAGGAGGACTTGCTTATCCAGCAGATGTACATTCTATGAATCCTAAAGCAGTAGTTCGCTTTCCTTTGAATGAACGAGCATTAGTGGGATGGGGTGGTGATCGATTAGAAACGAACTATCATGTTATAAAACCAAATGAACGCTGGGCATATGATGTTCTTATTCCACCTGCTGAAGTGAAAAGTAGTAAGTTAGAGGATTATGGAATATATGGAGCGGAAGTAATGGCACCAGCTTCTGGAACAGTTGTATCTATCAATAATGATGAAAAAGATGTAGTTCCAGGAGAGGATGATTTTCAGTCAATGGCGGGTAATCATATTTATTTACAACTAGATGAATCAGGGACATTTATGGTTCTGGCCCATTTAAAGAAAGGATCAATTAAAGTGAGGGAAGGACAACATGTAAATGAAGGAGAGGTTCTTGCTCAAGTCGGTAACTCAGGAAGTTCAAGTGAGCCGCATTTACATATTCATCATCAAAGGCAAGATCCGTCCAAGGTAAGTATGTTTTTTGCGGAAGGATTGCCACTTTACTTTCGAACTGAAAATGGTATCATGATGCCGGAAAGAGGGACATACATAAGTGGTAACTAGAAGAAAATCATTTCATCCAAAAAGGGTATTCCAAATTAAAATTGGAATACCCTTTTTCATTACCCTACAAAAGTTTGATACAGTAAGAAAATATTTAAAATGATAACAAGTATAGCAATTATCCATGCGATAAATGTTGTTATGCGGTGGTTAACGAGTGCACCCATTATCTTTTTATTACTTGTAAACATAATAAGTGGTACTAATGCAAATGCAATACCGAATGATAAGACGACTTGGCTCATAACGAGAGCGTAAGTTGGATTTACACCTAAAGCGATAATAACTAATGGTGGAATCATTGTAATAAATCGGCGTAAATATAACGGAATATGCATTCGAATGAAACCTTGCATAATAATATCACCCGACATTGTACCGACAGAAGAGCTAGATAGTCCTGCTGATAAAAGTCCAATCCCAAATAATGCAGCCGATACAGGACCTACTAAATTGGTAAATTGAGTGTAAGCAACATCTAAATCTTCAACGTGCAAGCCGTTTTTAAAGAATAGAGCAGCTGCTACAATTAACATACTTGCATTAATTGCTCCAGCAATAACCATTGCAATAATAATATCGATAAACTCGAAGCGGAAAATCTTTTTCTTTTGTTCATCATTTGTTCCGACTACGCGCCGCTGCGTTAAGGCGGAATGTAAATAGATTGCATGCGGCATAACTGTCGCACCTAAAATCCCTGCTGCAAGTAATATACTATCTACACCTTGGAATCTTGGAATAAATAGTCCTGAAAGAAGGGGACTTAATTCTGGTTTTGCATAAAAAACTTGAATTCCAAAAGCGATTACTACAATGAAAATCATTCCTGTAATAATAGCTTCTAGTGGACGAAATCCTCTACGTTGAAACTCAAGAATAATAAATGATCCGGCTGCAGTAATTAAAGCGGCAGGTAGCATCGGGATTCCAAATAGTAAGTAAAGCCCCAAAGCAGCTCCAATAAATTCCGCTAAATCTGTAGCCATAATAACTAGTTCACCTTGTATCCATAAACCGATAGACACAGGCTTTGGAAAGTTTTCACGAGCTATTTCGGGTAAATTGTTTCCTGTAGCAATTCCTAATTTAGCTGATAAAGTTTGGATTAATACAGCCATTAAGTTAGAAGCGAGTATAACCCATAATAGTAAATATCCATATTGTGAACCAGCTGCGATATTTGTAGCAAAGTTGCCAGGGTCAATATAAGCAACGGATGCGATAAAAGCGGGTCCTAAAAATGGTAACAGTCTTTTCCAGCCTTTTGTTTCTCCACTTAAAGCTAAGTGAGCTGATTGTACAGTTGTACTTTCAGAAGGGAGATGTTCATCTTTTGTTATATCTTTATTCATAGTAGTTTTCCCCTTTAAAATGTTAACTTGATGAAATTATTGTATGTATTCTTACTCATTATTTCAATACATTTAAATATGTTATGTGATAATTTCATTTGAACACGAAAGTTTCCTTAATGCAAATTATATGCCTTTATGCAATGGATGGTGTGATAATGTAAAATAAATTGGGAGTTTATGGTGTGATGACGTAGGGAAACATAATAAATTAAAGGGTCAATTTTGAAATTTATGTGAACATAAAGCCGATAATCCAGCATATTAATTGATGGAATTGCATTTGTATGATATATAATATATTGGGATTACAACATAACCATAGTGTTTTGATGTGTAATCTTGTTTTTTATTTTTGTTAACTGATAGAAAATAGTATAAAGAAAAGAAAATGGGATTCATTTTCTTATTATATATGTTTTGATATGAACGTTAACTTATACATGATTTTAAAAATTAGATAGGTGGTAGAAATACATTGGCAACTACAAAACCATACAGAGTATTACTATATTACATGTACACAACAATTGAAAACCCAGAAGAATTCGCGGCAGAGCATTTAGCATTTTGTAATTCACTTGAATTAAAAGGAAGAATTCTTGTAGCAAAAGAAGGTATTAACGGAACTTGTTCTGGAACTGTAGAACAAACAGAGAAATACATGGAAGCAATGAACAATGATCCACGTTTTGACGGTATCGTATTTAAAATAGATGAAGCTGATGGTCATGCATTCAAGAAAATGCACGTGCGTCCTCGTCCAGAGTTAGTTACACTTCGTCTAGAAGATGACATTAACCCACACGAAATAACTGGGAAGTATTTAGAGCCAAAAGATTTTTATGAAGCAATGAAACAAGAAGATACAGTTATCATTGATGCACGAAATGATTATGAGTTTGATTTAGGCCACTTCAAAGGTGCGATTAAACCTGATATCGAATCATTCCGTGAATTACCAGATTGGATTCGTGAAAATAAAGAAGTACTTGAAGGTAAAAAGATTTTAACTTATTGTACAGGCGGAATTCGTTGTGAGAAGTTTTCTGGCTGGTTAGTTCGTGAAGGCTATGAAGATGTAAGTCAGCTTCACGGCGGAATTGTAACGTACGGAAAAGATCCAGAGGTACAAGGTGAGCTTTGGGATGGACAATGTTACGTGTTCGATGAGCGTATCGCTGTACCAGTAAACCAAAAAGAACATGTTATCGTTGGTAAAGACCACTTTACAGGTGAACCTTGTGAGCGCTATGTAAACTGTTCAAATCCAGAATGTAATAAGAAAATTTTATGTTCTGAAGAAAACGAAGCGAAATATTTACGTGCATGTTCTCATGAATGTCGTGTAAGTCCACGTAACCGCTACGTAATACAACATGAATTAACGGAAGAGCAAGTAGCTGCTGCATTAGAGCAAATCGAAGCAGGGAAGTAAGAGGAAAAAGGCTAATCTAAATTTTATTTTGGATTAGCCTTTTTCATATTCGATTCTTTTTTGTCGTTTTTTGTCGGTAAGTCGATATGTTTAAATAATCGCTGATATATTTTGATTTGCGTCGATATAATTTGAAAATCGCTGATATATTTCGAGTTGCGCCGATATAATTTGAAAATCGCTGATAAAAATTTCACTTACTGAATTGTACTACGTATTTGTAGTTTAAAAATAATCTTCTTTACTTCTTATCGTCTTTCTCTCTCACAGCAGAAAGTACAGTTTGTTTTACCCAAGCTTTTCTTCGTTTATGTTGTAGACCCCATTGGTATAAACTTTGGGCTCCTAAAATAAGTGAAATGACAATACCGCTAATCGCAATTAATAGAGCGAAAAATTCAAGAGGTGACGATATTTTGTTTGAATCGGTGTTTCTTAAAAGGTCAATCATAGTAAACCCTAACATTTGGCCCACTACAGAGTAGAGCGTTAAAATTAATAATAAAAGGCTATCTTTTTTAGAGGCGACGTTTTCTTGATATTTAAACAAACTATCAAGATTTTGTTTCGCGTTCGAGTATAGAACCTCAATATTAAAAAGTTTTCTTAAGCGGAAGAAAATATCTTCACTCTGTGATTGGGATACTAATTCTAAAGAAAAATAATTAGCAGTGAACGAATTGATCGAATAAATTAATTTCTCTATTTCATTAGTATCTTGTTCAATATTTAGCTCAGCATAGGCGTTTGCCATTTTTAATAAAACAATTTTATGGAATAGATTTAATAATAAAGCGTAATAAAATTCCCCATACATTTGACTAGCAAGTTTAGCAATTTCGCGTTCTCCTTCATTTGTTACACATGTAAAAATGTGTTCTTCCATTATGAAATAACGATTTGGAGCCCACCTCTGGTAAGCGTGTTTTTTTAAATAGTCATGAATGTAAGGAAGGTTATTTGCACTCACATATGGCTTACCATCACTTGTTAATCCGGAAAGACTAGAAGTACGATAAACATCCACTTCATTAAGTTCCATACCTTCTTTTAGTGACAATAAAGTTTGAACGTACATTCTTTGGTCTTCAAAGAATGGGAAGGTTTGAAAGTATGAACTTCTTAATCTCTTCTTTTCAAAGAAATCAGTTACGCCATGAAATAAATAACCAAAAATGAATTTTTCAACTTGGGAATACTTTTTTCCGTTACATTCAATACAAATAGTCTCATTTGTATCATTTTTAGTTTCAAGTACACGGAAGCGGGCAGCGAATTCGATTGCTTCAGATAAAGTCATGTTTGGAGCAGTGTTTACTTCTGTTCGAATTGTTAAGAAGCCAAGTTCATAAGGACAAAGTGTTACATCAATAGAGTGTATATTAAATTGGATTGAAGTAAGGTTTGTTGTTAAATGTCCAGTTAAGTTAAGGTCCTTTGAATAACGTTGCAAGCCCTTTTGATGCTCTGAGTGAGGAAAGAGAATTTTATTGGTAAATGAAAGATAGTATGCTTCCATATTTTGATGTGAAACTTTAAACTCCCCATAATATGTATTTTCATCATCGAGATGATCGAGCCGAAAAGGACGAAAATCGTTTTTTTTGTAAGAAAGGGAACATCTCTTGTTCATATCCAGCTTTAAACGAAAACGGGAATATAAATTGAAATATAGCTGTTGCTACATCTTTTTCCTCAATTGCTTGTATTGCCTCCATCTACATTGTTTCCTTTCCATATATGCTATAGAAACAACATGCCCAAATTTATTTGAAAATAACCACTGTTTTACACTCGATTGAGAGTGAAAATTCAGCTTATTTAGCAGAGGACATGTATAATGTTATGTATACTAAAAGTTATAAAATTGTATTTTGAAGAGGGGGATGCTGTATGCGGATTTTAGTATTAGGCGCTGGTGGAGTCGGAGGATTTTTTGGTGGCAGATTAGTCGAAAAGGGAGAAGATGTTACATTTCTTGTTCGTAATAAACGAAAAAAACAATTAGAGGAAAGAGGACTTGTAATCCGAAGTGTTAACGGGGATTTTTCCTTTCAACCGAAATTAATAACGAAGGAAGAGAGAACTTCTCCATTTGATGTCATTTTATTTTCAACAAAAGCGTATCACTTAAACGAGGCAATTCAAGATTTGAAGCCGTTTGTTGGCGAAGGTACTGTAATCATTCCATTGTTAAATGGTATCGCTCATTTATCACTATTACAAAAAGAATTCGGCGAAGAAAAAGTAATTGGCGGTTTATGCTTTATCGAGACGACGTTAAACGATCAAGGAGAAATTGTACAAACTAGCGCTGCCAACAGACTTGTGTTTGGAGAAATTAAGTCTCAAAATTCAGAGAGAGTAAAGCATATTTCTAAAGCATTTGCAGGTACGAAATCTAGTTTTGTTTTAAGTGAAAATATTACGCAAGATATGTGGCATAAATATTTATTTATTACTGTAATGTCCGGTGTGACAACGTTAATGCGTGCACCAATTGGACCAATTCGTGAAAGTGAAGGCGGCCGTGATTTTATCCGTAATGTGTTTGAGGAATCTGTACAAATCATGAGAGTATTAGGAGCTCCAATAAAGGTTAATATTGCCCAGGAACATATGAAAACGATTGATAAAATTTCGTATGATATGAAGTCATCGATGCAACGTGATATGGAGAAGGGTTCGTTTATTGAAGGGAAGCACTTGCAAGGATATTTACTGGATGTAGCAGAGCAATTTTCTATAACGGCACCATTATTAAGCACTATATATCAAAATTTAAAGGTGTATGAAGAGATGACCTTTAACAGATCTGTAATAGAATTAGATGTATGAAAAAATAAAAAAGATAGCAATATATAAGTGTATTGCTATCTTTTTTATTTTTTTTATGACAAATTATTTATTTCTTTTCGTTCTATCTGTCAAATTTATTTCCTGTTCACGTTTACCATATAACTGATTAATTTCATTTGCTACTGCATCTAAATATGAATCGGAAAAAATAGGCTTCTTTTCTTTAGACATAGGGGTCTCCTTTGCGGATTTTTTAGTATTCATTATGTATATTTCTCAGTGGATTATGCACAATCATTTTAATTTTTTTCTTATTAAAAATTTTTGTTTACTTTTTGAAAATAAAGGAGTATTATAATCCACAGTTTCAATTTTCTAAATCGCTGAAACCGCATGGTACGGGGGACCCGTTTTTACGGATTAGTACATAATCCGATGGGGTGAATCCTTAAAAAAGGTAGGGCTACTCATAGGCCCGAATCCGACAGCTAACCTCGTAAGCGTTATATTGAGAAGGAAGGTGGAGCTTGTGCGACAAAAAAAATAATGTCTACAAGTCTATTTCGCTATGGCTTGTAGACATTTTTTGTTTTCTGAGGAAATAGTTTACTGGCTGCAACAAGCAGAAAAGTTCGTACAAAATTATTGGAGAGTGGACAGCATTGGTTTCATCTATTAAAAGATTTTTAATTGGAAGACCGTTAAAATCAACGGAGCTTGGAGAACAAAAGCTTAATAAAACGAAAGCTTTAGCTATTTTATCTTCTGACGCATTGTCATCAGTTGCTTACGGTCCAGAGCAAATTTTAATTGCTTTAGCAGGTGTTGGAGCGATCGCTTATTGGTATTCCATTCCGATCGCTGTTGGGGTATTAGTATTATTGACAGCCCTTATTTTATCTTATCGTCAAATTATTTTTGCTTATCCGCATGGCGGGGGAGCGTATGTTGTATCAAAAGAAAATTTAGGGATGAATCCAGGCTTAATTGCTGGAGGATCTTTATTAGTTGACTATATTTTAACTGTTGCGGTAAGTGTGTCCGCTGGTACAGATGCAATTACGTCTGCGTTTCCTAGCTTACATGCACACAACGTAATTATTGCGGTTATATTTGTTATATTAATTACGATATTAAATTTAAGGGGAGTAACGGAATCAGCTTCCGTTTTAGCATATCCTGTTTATTTATTCGTTTTAGCACTATTTATATTAATTGGTGTGGGCATATATAATATTTTAACTGGTCATGTTTCACCCACTTTACATGCGCCAATTGGTACACCAGTTGCAGGGATTAGTTTATTTTTATTACTAAGAGCATTTGCATCAGGTAGTTCTGCTTTAACAGGTGTTGAAGCAATTTCAAATGCAATTCCGAACTTTAAAGATCCTGCGCCAAACAATGCTGCAAAAACATTGCTTGCAATGGGTGCATTACTTGCTGTGTTATTTTCAGGAATTGTATTTTTAGCTTATTATTACGGAGTGACTCCGAGTAAAGAAGTAACAGTTGTTTCTCAAATTGCTGAACAAACATTTGGACGTAATTTCATGTACTATTTCATACAAGGTACAACAGCTTTAATATTAATTCTTGCTGCTAATACAGGTTATTCTGCATTTCCTTTATTAGCGGTTAACCTTGCAAAAGATAAATTCATACCGAGAATGTTTACGATTAGAGGAGACCGCCTAGGTTACTCAAACGGTATTATTATACTTGGAGTTGCTTCGATTATTTTAATTGTAGCTTTCCAAGGACAAACAGAACATTTAATTCCACTATATGCAGTAGGTGTATTTATTCCATTTACACTTTCTCAAACAGGGATGGTATTAAAATGGCTTCGCGAAAAGCCTGAAGGATGGGCTTTAAGATTAACGGTTAATTTAATTGGTGCAGTTATTAGTTTTATCGTAATGAGCATGTTCTTTTTAACTAAATTTGCACAAGTTTGGTCGATTCTTATTTTCTTACCAGTTATTATCTTCTTATTCCATCGAATTAAGAAGCATTATGATGCAGTGGGTGATCAATTAAGTTTAAAAACTTGCGAACCTCTTATTCCAATTGAGGGGAATGTAATTGTCGTTCCTGTAGCAGGTATGACGCATGTAGTAGAAAATTCATTGAACTATGCAAAATCTCTTTCGGCAGATCAAGTTATCGCAGTATATGTTGCTTTTGACAGAGAAGAGGAAAAGAAATTTGAAGAGAAATGGAAGAAGTGGCAACCTGAAGTAAGGCTTGTTACATTACATTCTCATTATAGAAGTATTATTCAGCCGCTAACAAAGTTCATTGATACAGTGCAATATAAGGCAAATGAATCGAATTACCGCGTTACGGTCGTTATACCACAGTTCATTCCGAAAAAAGGTTGGCATAACATTCTTCATAATCAATCCAGTTTACTCATACGTGCGTATTTACTTTATAAAAGAAATGTTGTTATTACGACAGTTCCATATCATTTAAAAAAATAAGAAGATTTTTAAGGATAGCTTTGTGAAAATGAAGCTATCCTTTTTGTGTATATGCTATGCATAATTGCATATGGGATTAAAAATTATACTAATATAACTTCATTGGTTATTTGAAAGTAGTGTTTTCTGTTGTGATATGTAGATATTTCAATCGATAAAGTGAATCGGATTATATTTTGAAATAAGGACATGAAAGCTTGAAAATAAAGGGAATGAAAATACTTCTTTACGATATATAAACAGCTGTGTTTAAATGACCTTACAGTACAAAACTTATATGAAAACAAAATGAAATTTCATATTTACGTATGTTGTTTAGTTTAAAATGAATAATATTTTTATGTAATATATTCACTGTGTGAATGTGGGAATTTCGATGAAATAGAAAATTTATACAATATTATTCATACTAAACACATATGAAAAATAATAAAATGTTTTGTGACGATAAGTAAGTAATGTAGCAATACGAGAGAGGTGGTTCATGCATAGATCACGTTGAGAACGTTCTCTATTTTAACCATCTCAAATTATGGGCAAGAAAATAGAATAATAAAATGCGATAGTAATAGTTGCTAATACATAGGAGGAGTTAAAGTGAAAAAGACTTTAATTACAGGGTTATTGGTTACAGCAGTATCTACGAGTTGCTTCATTCCTGTAAGCGCTTACGCTAAGGAGGGGCAAACGGAAGTGAAAACAGTATATGCGCAAAATGTAATTGCTCCAAATACATTATCCAATTCAATTAGAATGTTAGGATCACAATCACCGCTTATTCAAGCATACGGATTAATTATTTTGCAACAGCCAGACATTAAGGTGAATGCGATGAGTAGCTTAACGAATCATCAAAAGTTTGCAAAGGCGAATGTACGAGAGTGGATTGATGAATATAATCCGAAGCTAATTGACTTAAATCAAGAGATGATGAGATACAGCACTAGATTCAATAGCTATTATAGTAAGCTCTATGAACTAGCAGGAAACGTAAATGAAGATCAGCAAGCAAAAGTAGATTTTATGAGTGCATATGGAAAATTACAATTGCAAGTACAGAGCATCCAAGAGAGTATGGAGCAAGATTTATTAGAGTTAAATCGATTTAAAACAGTATTAGACAAAGATAGTAACAACTTATCAATTAAAGCCGATGAAGCAATAAAAACACTGCAAGGATCAAGTGGAGATATTGTGAAATTAAGAGAAGATATTAAAAGAATTCAAGGGGAAATTCAAGCTGAACTAACTACTATTTTGAATAGACCTCAAGAAATCATTAAAGGTTCTATTAATATCGGTAAACAAGTATTTACAATCACAAATCAAACTGCACAAACGAAAACAATCGATTTTGTTTCTATTGGTACTTTAAGTAATGAAATTGTAAATGCTGCAGATAGTCAAACGAGGGAAGCAGCTCTTCGCATTCAACAAAAGCAAAAAGAGTTATTGCCACTTATTCAAAAGTTATCACAAACTGAAGCAGAGGCGACTCAAATTACATTCGTTGAAGATCAAGTAAATAGCTTTACAGAATTAATTGATCGTCAAATTACAACTTTAGAAACGTTATTAACCGATTGGAAAGTTTTAAATAATAATATGATTCAAATTCAAACAAATGTTGAAGAAGGCACGTATACAGACAGTAGTTTACTTCAAAAACATTTTAATCAAATTAAAAAAGTAAGTGATGAAATGAATAAGCAAACAAATCAATTTGAAGATTACGTTACAAACGTTGAAGTACATTAAATAGAAAAATAATTAGCGATATAGGGAGAGAAGAAAAATGACAAAAAAACCATATAAAGTAATGGCTCTATCAGCACTTATGGCAGTATTTGCAGCAGGAAATATTATGCCGGCTCATACGTATGCAGCTGAAAGTACAGTGAAACAAGCTCCAGTTCATGCGGTAGCAAAAGCTTATAATGACTATGAAGAATATTCATTAGGACCAGAAGGCTTGAAAGATGCAATGGAAAGAACAGGTTCAAATGCTTTAGTAATGGATCTGTATGCTTTAACAATTATTAAACAAGGTAATGTTAACTTTGGAAATGTATCGACTGTTGATGCAGCTTTAAAAGGAAAAGTGATTCAGCACCAAGATACAGCTAGAGGAAATGCGAAGCAATGGTTAGATGTATTAAAGCCACAGCTTATTTCAACGAATCAAAACATCATTAACTACAATACGAAATTCCAAAACTATTATGATACTTTAGTTGCTGCGGTAGATGCAAAAGATAAAACGACTCTTACGAAAGGCCTAACTAGATTATCAAGTAGTATTAATGAAAATAAAGCGCAAGTGGATCAGTTAGTAGAAGACTTGAAGAAATTCCGAAATAAAATGACGTCGGATACGCAAAACTTCAAGGGTGATGCAAATCAAATTACATCTATATTAGCTAGTCAAGATGCAGGAATTCCGCTTCTGCAAAATCAAATTACAACGTACAATGAAGCAATTAGTAAATATAATGCAATTATTATCGGTTCATCTGTTGCGACAGCTCTAGGACCAATTGCAATTATTGGTGGTGCAGTAGTTATTGCTACGGGCGCAGGAACACCGCTAGGAGTAGCATTAATTGCAGGTGGTGCAGCAGCTGTAGGCGGTGGTACAGCTGGAATTGTATTAGCGAAGAAAGAGCTTGATAATGCACAAGCAGAAATTCAAAAGATAACAGGACAAGTTACAACTGCGCAATTAGAAGTAGCTGGATTAACGAACATTAAAACACAAACAGAGTATTTAACAAATACAATTGATACTGCAATTACAGCGTTACAAAATATTTCAAACCAATGGTATACAATGGGATCAAAATACAATTCTCTACTTCAAAATGTGGATTCAATTAGTCCAAACGACCTTGTTTTCATTAAAGAAGATTTAAATATTGCGAAAGATAGCTGGAAAAACATTAAAGACTATGCAGAAAAGATTTATGCTGAAGATATTAAAGTAGTAGATACGAAAAAAGCATAATCGAATACGAATCGTTAGAGCGTTAAGTGTTGATGAATGATTTGAAGCTCCTGTTCAGTTGTGAGCAGGAGCTTTTGATATCCTTATAAAGAGAATAGGTGAAAAATATGCAGAAAAGATTTTATAAAAAATGTCTTTTAGCGGTAATGATTGCTGGGGTGGCAACTAGTAACGCATTTCCTTTACATCCTTTTGCAGCAGAACAAAATGTAAAGGTGCTACAAGAAAATGTGAAAAACTATTCTCTTGGACCAGCTGGATTCCAAGATGTAATGGCACAAACGACATCAAGTATATTTGCAATGGATTCATATGCAAAATTAATTCAAAATCAACAAGAGACGGATTTAAGTAAAATAAGTTCGATTAACAGTGAATTTAAAGGGAATATGATTCAGCATCAAAGAGATGCAAAAATTAATGCGGCATATTGGTTAAATAATATGAAGCCTCAAATTATGAAAACGGATCAAAATATTATTAATTACAATAATACGTTTCAATCGTATTATAATGACATGTTAATAGCGATTGATCAAAAGGATAGCGGAAAATTAAAAGCTGATTTAGAAAAGTTGTATGCGGATATTGTAAAGAATCAAAGTGAGGTAGATGTATTATTAGGGAATTTGAAAGCTTTTCGCGATAGAATGGCGAAAGATACAAATAGTTTCAAAGAGGATACAAATCAGTTAACAGCGATATTGGCAAGTACGAATGCTGGTATTCCAGCTCTAGAGCAACAAATAAATACATATAACGATTCGATTAAAAAGAGTAATGATATGGTCATTGCTGGTGGCGTACTTTGCGTAGCGCTAATAACATGTCTTGCTGGCGGGCCGATGATTGCGGTTGCAAAAAAAGATATCGCAAATGCAGAAAGAGAGATAGCTAATTTAAAAGATAGAATTTCAGGAGCACAAGCAGAAATCGTAATTTTGACTGATGTAAAAAATAAAACAACAAACATGACGGAAACAATTGATGCAGCAATTACAGCACTACAAAACATATCAAATCAATGGTATACAGTAGGTGCAAAATATAATAATTTACTACAAAACGTAAAAGGAATTAGTCCGGAAGAGTTTACGTTTATAAAAGAAGATTTACATACAGCGAAAGATAGCTGGAAAGATGTAAAGGATTATACAGAAAAATTACATGAAGGTGTGGCAAAGTAAACAGTGGGCTAGTTCCGCTGTTTATTTTTTATTCCGTTTTTTTTTGTGAGAGTTGAACTTGTAATTTTATATATAAGTTTTCATGTGTTTTATCCATGTGTGTATAAAAATCTTTTCGTTATCCCTTCCTTGGATAGAATCCATTTTTATATAGATTTTTTACTGAATTTTTAAAAAATAAATTTTACGGCTTGATAATTCATTTGGTATGATTTAATATTGTATCAAATGATATGTTTATCTATCAAAAATTACTTTGTAAAGAGAATGGAGTGATTGAGGATGTTAAACGCCACATTGAAAAGATTGGGAAGAAATGAGTGAGCTTTCACAATAAAGAACTCTATAACTTTATGTAGTGTTTGATGCCCTTTGATTAGAGTTTTAAAAAAACAAACCAATATTAATTGAATCAAAGTTTAGAAATTAAATATATGAGTAGTAGAAAAAAGCCATTAGTTGTTATCATGTCTTGATGAAAAACATAAAAAATAGGCAAGAAAAATTCTGAGAAAACCTGTTCAGAAAGTATGGTATGAAAGCAAGTTAGTGATGGGAATTCAAAACCAATTTGATAAAAGTGAGGTAAATAATATGACTTTTGAAGAAAAATTACAAGCATATGCAGAACTTACGGTGAAAATCGGTGTGAATATTCAACCAGGGCAATACTTATTAGTCAATACATCAGTGGATGCATTGGATTTCGCCCGTATAGTTGTGAAAGAGGCTTATAAGGCTGGAGCAGGGCGTGTTCATGTTAATTTTTCGGATGAAGAAATGGAACGTGCTTACTTTGATTATGCCTCAGATGAAGAATTTAATCGCTTCCCAGAGTGGATAGTCAAAATGAATGATGAGCTGATCGAACGTAAAGGAGCATTATTAATGATAGATGCTACAGATCCTGATAAATTTACAGGTATTTCATCTGATCGTCTAGCTACCTATCAAAAGGTAGCAGGAGCTGCTCTGAGCAACAATCGCAACGCCGTAATGAAGGATTCAGTAGCTTGGTCGATGGTAGCAGTTCCTTCACCAAAGTGGGCATCGAAGGTGTTCCCGGATTTAGCAGCTGAGGATCAAGTACCAGCATTATGGGAGGCTATTTTTAAAGCTGTTCGTATTGGTGAAGGCAGTGCTATTGAAAAATGGCGTGAACATGTAAAAAATTTAGAATCTCGAGCGATCCTACTGAACAATAAAAAATATATAAAGCTTCACTATACAGCGCCAGGTACTGATTTAACAATTGCATTAGCACCACAGCATAAATGGATTACTGGAGGTGGTAAAACTCCTGATGATACTATCTTTATGGCTAATATGCCGACCGAAGAGGTGTATACGTTACCGATGAAACAAGGTGTAAATGGCTATGTAAGCAATACAAAACCATTAGTTTATCAAGGGAATATTATCGACGGCTTTAAACTGACATTTGAAGAAGGAAAAATTGTTAAAGCTGAAGCACAGGTAGGACATGATTTATTACAGGAGCTTATTAATGTGGATGAAGGTTCTGGTTATTTAGGTGAGGTAGCACTTGTACCACATGAATCACCAATTTCAGCATCGGGAATTTTATATTTTAATACATTGTTTGATGAAAATGCATCGAACCATTTAGCGATTGGTAAAGCTTATCCAACTTGCTTAGAGGATGGAAGAGATTTAGAAAACGATCAGCTTGAAACGTTAGGTGCAAATATTTCAGTAACACATGAGGACTTTATGATTGGCAGCAGTGAGATGGACATCGACGGTATTCTACCAGATGGAACTGTAGAACCAATTTTCCGTAAAGGTAGCTGGGCATTTTAAGTTTTTAATTTGAAGAAAGGAGTAGAGTGGATGAAACGGTTACTAAGCATAATTAGTGCAACTATATAGGGGGTTCATCTGCTTCTGCTTAGGCTGAAAACTACCTCTTTAATTAGACGTAAAATACATTCAAAGGAGATAGACCAATGAATTTCTGGGAAGTTGTTTTGATAGTTGTGAATTTTAGTCTATTGAGTTGGATACTGTTAGTAGGAAGAGAAACGAAAAAGTGGTCTAAATTAGCTACTTTGATTGCCGTTGTAATGGTTACAGTTCAGCTATTGGCAGAAGGTTTTAGATGGCAGATGATTCCGGCATATGTATCCCCGGTTATCTTAATTTTATGTTATTTATTAACGGGGCGGAAAAAGGGCTTTAGAAGTTGGGGTATATTCATAGTTAAGACCTCGTTGCTATGTATCTATTTGTCTGTAGCAGTGGCGCTACCCTTACTTATGCCAGTATTTTCATTTGAAGAACCAACCGGCCCACATAGGATCGGTACGAAGGTATATCATTGGATTGATCATCAGAGAAATGAACCATATTCGAAAAATCCAACCGATCGGCGCGAACTGATGGTGCAAATTTGGTATCCTGCAGCTGAAAAAAGTAAGGGGGATCCAGAACCTTATATTCGTAACATAAATGAGCTTTCCAAGGGATTGGAAAAAACATTGTCCATTCCTGCATTTGCATTCAGCCACATGGAATTGGTAAAATCTCATTCGTTTATGGATTTACAACTCTCAGATTCAGAGAATCATTATCCCATATTACTTTTCTCTCATGGTTTTAATGGTTTTCGTAATCAAAACACGTTTCAAGTTGAGGAGTTGGCTAGTCAAGGATATATTGTTCTAAGTATCGATCATACCTTTGATGCTGCAGCTACCGTCTTTCCAGATGGTCGAACTGCTTACGTACAGCCCATCAATTTAACTGATGAAGGGGATAGCCACATAAAATTATGGGAAGAAGATGTCAGCTTTGTCCTTAATCAGATAGAGAAACTTAATCAAAACGATGAGACCGGCTTCTTTACAGGAAGAATGGATACTTCGCGAATTGGAATGTTTGGTCACTCTTACGGTGGAGCTACCGCAGCACAAATACTTGCAAAAGATTCTCGTGTCAAAGCAGCTATCAATATGGATGGTACATTGTATGGAGAAATTTTTCCTGAAAGTGGAATTGGAAAACCATTTCTACTCATGAGTGCAGAAGAGCCTGATGAAGCAGATCCCTATGAAGTGAGGGAGAGATATGGACGTGGGTTAGCTGGTGGTGGTATGTCAATGGTCATACCTCATACGGATCATACAAGCCTCACTGATTTACATTTGTTCTCCCCTCTGTTGCAGAGCCCAGGTGAAAATCCAAAGGAAGTTCATCGTATTATCAACGAATTCAGCCTGGCATTTTTTGACCAGTATGTAAAACAGAAGGATGACGACTCAACCCTTAAAAGGGTGATGACCAAATACCCGGAAGTGAATTTTAAAGTAAACCGATAACTTTATGCAGAAAGAAGCTTCATTATAAAACATTCAGTAATTAAATGAAGTGCAAACGGATTTAATAAAAGTAGAAAAATTAATGTAAGTATTAATGCGTCATGAAAAATAGTTTGAAAAACCTAGATAAGGTAATCAATTTCTCTACTAAGAAAGCGATTCGAACCATTTCCTTTGGTTCTTGTATTTATTACATTAAATAATTTAATTTCTTCATCGTTATCTAAATAATGAAATGCTAAAAATGAAACATTCAAAGTACTATCAGTTTCAGTAATATAATTCTTTTTGAAAAGCTACATTCAGCATCTGGACACTTTATTTGAGATTGTTTATTATAATATCAAATGATATATTTATCTATCAAAAATGACGAATTTATACAGAAAAAGGGAGAGATTGACGATGAAGAAAGACTTGTCAGCGTTGAAGGAAGCGAGATTTAATGCAATTCTTGATTCGGCTACTATATTGCTTGTTGAAAATCCTACTGCTTCGATGAATGAAATTGCGGAATATGCGGGAATTGGAATTGCTACGCTCCATCGCTACGTCGAAAGCAGGGAGAAATTGATGCTGTTCTTGGGCCATCGGGCTATCCAACTGGTAAGTGATACCGTAAACCAGATTCCACTGGAGGAGGAAAGGATCGAAAACTATATCCCTGAACTCATTGAAGCATTAATCCCTTTAGGTGACAAAATCTATTTTCTAGGTCATGATGCATCTGTATTTAACAACAAAGAATTAGGTGAAGCAGAAGAGAAACTGAGGGAACCCTTACGACGCGTTATTGAATTGTTACAACAAAGAGGTTACTTTCAGCAAACGGTTAGTAGCGAATGGATTTTGAATACGCTTTATGCTCTGCTTTTCCATACCTGGGAACAGGTACATGAAGGAAATGTGGCTAAAAAATCTGCCGCAGAACTTGTTTTAAACACATTTTATTATGGTTTCAAAGCTAAGGATGAGTTGAGAGGGGAGTGAACCGATTCAAATCCATGATAATTAATATCAATAATATAGAAAGTGAAAAGGAGCAATAGGAAATGAATCAAATCTCTATTGTAAAGGCTGTTCATCAATCCATGGTCGGCTCCCAGCTAAATGTAATGGCATTGGAATACATGGCATTTCCGCTTGCAGGATCTGAGGATAAGAACACAGTCGAAGGGACATTTTGTAGGCTATGGCGGCAGGGGAACAACCGTTTTAGTCATCAATACGCCTATGAAGCTCAAATGGACGGGAAAACTTTAGGGATGATTACTTGCTATCCCATACCCGTTTTAAATCGTCTTGCCTGGCCCACTTTTAAACAGCTGCTTTCGTCCCGAAAGCTAGGTTTTGTTGTTTATAACATTCTGAATTTCAAAATGCTTTATTCCATGTTTACCTTGAAGGAGGGAGAAGATGACGAGTTTCACATCGGAACAATTGCCTTACTGCCTGAAAGTCGAGGATTAGGGATAGGTACCAGACTAATTGAGTTTGCCGAGGAACAAGCCTCGCTGCAAGGTTTTTCTAAATGCTCTCTAACGGTAAAGAAAGAGAACCAACTTGCCATTAAATTGTATCAGAGGATAGGCTACCAGATTACAGGCGAAATCAATAAACCAAAGTTATCGTTGTACAGAATGGTCAAAAACGTAGAATCTTACAACCATTTATAAAAAAGTTGTACAGTATTAGGGTACCGCCACACATCCATCAACTTAAGGTATATTTTTAAACAAAATGCGGTCTTTCCATATAGTTTTTTATTATCTTTTGTAGATTTTATAAAAGCGGGCATATCAAATAAACCCTGACGGGTTTCAATTTTTTACTATGCTACCTGATGAGTAGAAGTGGTATACTCATAAACAACACCCAAAATATCAAAGACTGTCTTTTTCTCGTATCGATGAGATTTTCGTCCGTTGTGCTGTAGGAGGTTAAACAGACGAAGGAGAACCTTTGATAATTCTTGGGTGTTTTTGTGTAATGCTTGGTAAAAAAGTGAAAAATAATCCTTAATTATGTACATCGCTTTATATTCACTTAGCTCTTTCTGTTTCTTACGTAATAGGAGTTCTCGCATTTTAAACATAGTAGAAGAACATAATAGAATACTAATGAGTTGCCCATAAAGATGACATTCTAATCGCTCTTGTTTAATAGATTTACAACGATGAATTTGAAACCAAGATTTCCATATTTTAAATAACAGCTCAATTTGCCAACGTAATGAATATAAATCATAGATTTTCTCTTTTGGTACCCATTCCGTAGGAATGTTTGTCATATATACCGTAATACCTTGTAAAAGCTTTGTACGCTCTGTATATGTAATTCCTTTTTTCTTTTCACGAATAGCTCGGTCACGTAGGCGTTTCTGTTTTTGCTCCTCGGTACACCTATAAACTACAATACGAGTAGGCAATTTGTCCTTACTCCCTACATATACATCGTGTAATTCATACACTTGGCCAGGTTGTAGCTGTTTCATAATGTCTTCCAAATGAATTTGTATATATACTGGTTTCAATTGAGAGGGTTTTGTTTTAAATACCACTGTTTCGAACTCTTTTCTATATATTTTAGTTGGTAACTTAAGACGAGATAAATAATACCCCTGCTTGTCTTGAATAGACTTAAAGTCTTGTAGACGAAAATATCCTAAGTCACGAATATACAGCTCATTCTTTTGTATCATGCCTGTTCGAGTCGCACCATACGCCTGATCACTTCGTTTTCCTGGTTCAATTTTCACATCAGAAAATTCCCCACTCAACAAGTCATACTCTAGTTGAATTTTCACACCAGCTTTATGACTACATCCTCCGGCACCAGGATAGGTAGATGCGAATCGATCTGGAACCTGAAAGGTTGTAGAATCAAGGATGCGAATGCGCTCAAAGTAGGAAGAAAGAGAATGAGAAATCTTAGATACGCCTCCAATTTTAGCTTGTAGAAGTGTAGTAAATACAGTTCGAAAGAAGGCTACAGAAGCAGAGTTAAATCGCCGATTAAGTCCTTCCGGACTTAATAAAACTCCTGTTGAAGTTTCTAATTGACTACATAGTTGAGTAAGAGAGGTAGTA
>NZ_CP016285.1:1718968-1795452 GCF_001679765.1 Bacillus sp. B25(2016b)
CGACTTGTTGATTTAGCCATACACACAAAGATAAGAAATGGTGCCCGTGGCACTTACGTTTTCGTTTCATTCCGCCTGCTTCTATGGCTAATTGATTAAGTGTAGCGGGAGACATATATCGATATAACTCTTCAGCGAATAAAGATAATTCTTGTTTTTGATTCATATTCATAAAAAACACGTCACCCTTTCTCATTAACATAAGAAAATAGTAACGTGCTTTTAACTTCAAAAATAGTCTAAATCCTTAAGTTGATGGATGTGGGGTACCGCCACATACCTATCAACCTAAAGATTCTGAATCATCAACAAAATAAAAATGAACTTTTTGTTACAAGTTAATACAAAATTTTGTTCTGGAGGCACTAAAAAATTTTAGCTTGATAGTGATGGGATGGGGCCTCTATATAAAAAAACACAGTTTACACTCAAACTGTGTTTTTCGACGTAAAATGATTTATCAACATCTCTTGTTATTCTTTAAAATCTGCAACAGAATCAGGATTTCCCCTCAAAGTATAAATTCCAAGAGGAACCGTTTTTTTATTTACTTATATACGTACAGCTGTACCACTGACAGCAACCATTAACATTCCATCACGAACAACTTCGTAATCTACGTCAATACCAACGATAGCGTTCGCACCTTTTTCTTTTGCAAGTTCTTTCATTTCGCCCATTGCAATATCACGAGCGTCTTTTAGCTTACTTTCATAAGCACCAACACGGCCACCGACAACATCACGAACGGAAGCGAATACATCGCGGACAATATTTGCACCCATAATAGCTTCACCATTTACAATATCAATATACTCAATAATCTCTTTACCTTGAATTCCAGAAGTTGTTGTTACAATCATGACTGACACTCTCCTAATATCTTATAATTTTTGATTAGCTTTCTTATATCATAGAAAAAGTATTTTTGGCACCAGAAACAAGTCTAGTTTCTTACAGAATGAAACCAAGGCAATTGTTTAACATATGTATCGCTATAACATATGCAATGGATCTTTTAGAAATAAGATAAGCCGCAGTAAGTATCAACGATCCAGGTAAATAAATAGCAATATCCGAAAGTTGGTTCGTATGAAGAAGTGTAAAAATCATAATCGAAATGATAGATGCAATAGCGGTACCAATATGGTAAGAAAAACGATTTATTAATATGTGGCGAAACACAATTTCTTCAAGTATTGGACCCAGAATACCAAATACAAGCAATGTAAATACAAGAGGTACCTCTGCACCCGTTTCAAGGAGCTGCTCTTGGTTCTCTGGTTGACCAGTTGCTAGAAAATACATAACACACTGTTCCACAATTAACGTAAATAAAACTACCATAGGAATACTTACTATTTTCAAAATTGTCTTCTCTTTAAAATAAGTAAAACTTTCAATAATTTCTTTCCTAAAGCAAATGATTCCTACAATAGCAGGTACAGTAAAACCGATGGCACTAAGAACAAATTCTGATTCAATTAAATTGACATTAGCTAAAAGTGATATGCCAAATAATATGTACAAGCCAATTTGAAATGGTACAAACAGTGTAAAGATTATTAGCATAATAAGTTCTTTTGTATTCGTTTTTATAAAGTTCACTTTATTACCTCCATAATTAAATTACTTAGAATCTTTGGTTTTTCTTGCTACATTAGGTTCTCCTTCTAAAATATATTTATATAAATACCGAACCGGACCGTTCGGTTCGGAAACTAATGATACTATAAGTTTCTAGTTTTTTAAACCCCTTTTATAAATTATTAATAAAATAAAAATGGTAAACAACAAATATATTTATACCTCAGTTGCTTATTTACAAGCAAATTTCAGTACTCATTAATTTTAGACAATTAGCTTTTTATAGAATGAAGTGATAAGGCTTTTAACTGCAAGGACTGCGGGAGATATCCTAATATACGAAGTGAAAGTGGGAGTAGTTCAAACACTTTAGCTAAACATATTAATAAAAATTATATATAATTATCATATGTCTATACGTTAAAATTTACTATATATTTTTACACCTCTACGATTTTAGATAAAATTAGTTGTATAATATGACTGAATTAAACAATTGGTCATATTGTTTTGACAGAAAATTCACTTAAGTTATATAGGTAATACAATTTGATTAACTTCTTTTCAAACTGTATTGTTTGAGGTTTCCATAAGATAGGGATTGATAAGATATTTCTGTTCCAAACTTATTTATACTTACAAAAAAATTAAGAAAATAGAGGGTAAACATTACCTAGAATATTAGGATCGTTTTCATTAGGAGGATTACAAAGCATGACTAAAGTTGATAAGGTTAAAGAAAAAATTATTGAAACATCTTTATATTTATTTAATACTAATGGGATAACTCGCACATCCATCCAGGATATAATGACAGCTACTGAACTACCTAAAGGATCTATTTATCGTAGATTCAAAAGTAAAGAAGAAATTGTCCTTGCTGCCTACGACAAAAGTGGTGAGATTATGTGGAGTCATTTTCATAAAGCAATGGAAAATAAAAAGACAGCAATCGATAAAATCCTTGCAATTTTCCTTGTATATCAAGATGCAGCTAATAATCCTCCTATTGCTGGAGGCTGTCCATTACTTAATAGCGCAATTGAAAGTACTGGAGTATTTCCAGAATTACAAAAAGCAGCAGCAAAAGGTTATGATGATACAGTAATGTTAATGGCTTCTCTCATAAAAGAAGGAATAGAGAAACAAGAACTTAAAGAAGATATAGAGGTTATATCACTTGCTTCCTTTCTTGCATCTTCAATGGAGGGGGCTATTATGGCAAGTCGAGTATCTAACGATAATATACACCATCATTATTTTATTGAACAAATAAAACATCATCTTTTCACTTATTCTAAATAAGTGGGAACTTGCATTGTTTTCATCCACTTTTTATAAAATTAAATTGAGTAAATACCCCTTATAAATAGTAACTTCTGTTTATAAGGGGTATTTGAATAGACTTTAGCAAAGGGAGCTTTTTACACGTTGTTTGGATTATTTCACTAATACGAACTTTAGTTGAAGAGCAAGCCATAATGAAAAAGCTGTTTTAATATACTAATTATGTATCATATGTTAAAAAACTTATGTTATTTTGTTTTTCTAAGTTTATAGCTAAGAAGAATATAAGAATTAGAGGAGGGGGAAAATTGAAATTTTTTACGATATTTGCATCAAGGAATGATACAAGTGATATAGAAGGTTTCATTACTCAAGTTTTTCAAAATGGGTTTAAGGTTGAACGCAATAAAAATGAATATACGATTCAATCGAAAAGACTATTTGGCAAAAATAAAATTATTATTCGGGTGGATTCTGAAGAATCATCTCCTGATTATTTTTTCAATAATATTCCTGGAATGATGCACATGTACGATCAAATCGAATTTCAAGAAGAACATCTTAAGAAGATGGTTTTGGCACAGATTTCTGTAATTAATACCATAATCGCTATAGAGACGAAGAAGGATTATAGTGATGAATACGTGGAGCTGTTTCTTAAATTACTTAATGAGGTGAACGGTATTGGTTTTATCCCTGATCGAACTCTCATCGGGAAGGATGGAAAAGTAATTGTATTTCCGGATGGATCCTCTGGTCCTTCAGAATTTACTCCTCAAGCATGTACGAACAAAATAAGGGGACAGAATAGTACTTCTACCGATGGGGAGAAAAGAAAACAGAAATCGATAAGCTATCTGCAAGATAAAGAGATTCCATATATAGAAGGATTGCCTCAATTGCCTCCTTTGACAAGTATTCAGTTAAGAAGCCGAGAAGAGATTACGAAGAGAGCAGTAGCTTTGTTGATTGTCATACAATATGCTTGTGATGTTGTCCAAGAAGGAGATTTGAAAACTTCCAAAGAGTTCGTCATGGAGCTGCTGAATCAATTTGATGTGGTTGAATCATTAACGATGCAGGAAAGGAATTTTCTAAATTCAGAGGAACCTGATGAGAAAGAAGCGATACAGATTGCATGGCAGTATGAAGCCCAATGGGTTTTGCTTTGGTCAATAGGCCTCGTGAATACACTGAAATTCCCAAGAGAAATCTGTGACTGTCATTATGCAATTAAACTTGTTTCTGATTGTAGTTCTTTTAATGAATTTTATCAAAAAACAAAATTGCGAAATGCAGAAGAAATTTTGGACGAGGCCGACCTTATTTATCGGCTTCATTGGGCTTGTGTACATGATAGAATTAATGCGAGAGAAGCAACTGCAGGTATGCATGAAAGTATTGTTATTGAAAGACGAAGAGGCTTGTTTTGGCTAATCAATTATAAAAATGAAGATTGGGATTGTATCTCCATGGATACATAATCCATATTCTTTGTTCTGTAGAGCATTTGTATTCTAGATAATCGAATTATTGCTTCATCAGTTTAATCCCTTATAGAAAAACGGGCGAAAATGCCATAGATAGGAGAAAAAATAGTCTTTGATATCCTAAGCCTCATATACAACTTGAACGGCTTTGTTATTGTTACTGCAGAAAAAATGTGAATTAAATGTTAATCGATTTACATGTTTCAAGCGTATCTATATTGAGTTTGTAAATCTACACAATAAGTTTTCATTATATATATTAAGTGTAGTAGAAGTTCAGTTAGAAAAAATTCGGTAGTCGAATTTTTTTGCATAAAGCTGTATAATGCTTGTAACGAAAGGGAAATACAGGAAGGGATTTGTAATGAGTTACTATGGAAAAAGATAAACAACAATTAAGCGTTGAAGTTGCAAGATTATATTATCAATCAGATTATAGTCAGCAAGAAATTGCTAACAAATTAAATATTTCAAGACCGACGATTTCTAGATTGTTAAAGTACGCGAAAGAAAAAGGGTTTGTTCAAATTAGCATCGCTGATCCATTTGCGGATTTAGATAACGTTGGGAATTTACTGAAAGAAAAGTACAACTTGTTAGAGGCACATGTTGTATTTTCTCCAGTGCCGGAATATGCAACGATTACAGAGTATATTAGTAAATATGCTGCTGAGTATATGGAAAAGACGGTTAAAAACGGTGATATTGTTGGTGTGAGCTGGGGAATGACTATGTATGAAATCGCTAGAAAAATCGTACCGCAACATGTAAAAGGGGTAGAGGTTGTCCAGCTAAAAGGTGGTATTAGTCATTCAAGTGTAAATACATATGCGAATGAAACAATAGCTTTATTTGCAGATGCTTTTCAAACGACGCCAAGAAATCTACCTCTTCCAGTTATATTTGATAATGCAGTGACAAAAGAATTAGTAGAGCAGGATCGACATATTCATCACATTATCGAAATGGGGAAGCAAGCGAATATTGCAATTTTTACTGTAGGAACAGTGCGAGACGAAGCGCTATTATTCCGATTAGGTTATTTCGATAAGGAGGAAACAAGTTTACTCAAAAAACAATCGGTCGGTGACATTTGTTCACGTTTCTTTGATGGAGACGGAAATATTAGTAGCGAAGAAATCAATAAGCGTACCATTGGAATTGAGTTAGAGGAACTGAAATTAAAGAAACGCTCTATTTTAGTTGCAGGTGGTAATAGAAAAATAAAAGCAATTGATGGTGCGTTACGTGGCGGGTATGCAAATGTATTAATTATCGATCAGCATACAGCAAAAGAATTGTTGCATTATCAAAAAGATTAGAAATAAAAGGCGTTCTCAAAATGTTAATTTTGAGAATGCCTTTTATTTTGTTATGTATGAATGATAGGTGTTTTTTTGAACACAAATTGCCTCTTTAAAAATAATTCTGGATATAGAGATACATACTACCATTGTTAATATAAAAGTTTTGATTTTAAATGAGAAGTGTTTCTTAGTTAGAATGAGCTTTACTTACTACAAGAAAATTCCTTTTAAAAAAGAATGAACAAAATTTCAAAAGTATATTTACATTTGTTCAACTAAGAGTTAGAATGAAGTTGTTAAAAGATATGAGGAGTGAAGATAATGAACATTGCAAAGTTAATTGACCATACAATTTTAAAAGCTAATACTACTAAAGAAGATGTTATGAAAGTAATCGAAGAAGCAAAGGAATATAAATTCGCTTCTGTTTGTATTAACCCAACATGGGTAAAATTAGCGGCTGATGAACTAGCTGGACATGATGTAGACGTTTGTACTGTAATCGGTTTCCCATTAGGAGCAAGCACGACTGAAACAAAAGCATTTGAAACAAAAGATGCTATCGCAAAAGGTGCAACTGAAGTTGATATGGTAATCAACGTAGGTGCTTTAAAAGATGGCGACAACGAACTTGTTGAAAAAGATATTTATGAAGTAGTACAAGCAGCAAAAGGAAAAGCTCTTGTAAAAGTAATCATTGAAACTTGCCTATTAACAGATGAAGAAAAAGTACGCGCTTGTGAATTATCAGTAAAAGCTGGTGCTGATTTCGTAAAAACTTCAACTGGATTCTCAACTGGCGGAGCAACTGCTGAAGATATCGCATTAATGCGTAAAACAGTAGGACCAAACGTTGGTGTAAAAGCATCTGGCGGTGTTCGTACACGTGAAGATGCAGACAAAATGGTAGCTGCTGGAGCTTCTCGCGTTGGAGCAAGTGCTAGTGTTGCAATCGTATTAAATGATGCAAAAGGTGCTACAGATAACTACTAATCGATAAAAGGTTAAAGCAATAGATATACGTTTAAAGTATATCTATTGCTTTAACAATTGAAAAAAATGTAAGCGGATACGAATGGGAGGAAACGGCTTATGAAATACTTAATCGGTGTTTTTGGCCTCGTATTGATTTTAGGTATCGCTTGGCTTGCTAGTAATGATAGAAAGAAAGTCAAATATCGTCCAATCATAACGATGGTTATATTACAATTCATTTTGGGGTTTCTATTATTAAATACAAGTATAGGGAATATATTAATTAGCGGAATAGCAGATGGTTTTGGAGAGCTATTAAAATATGCCGCTGACGGTGTGAATTTCGTATTTGGTGGATTAGTAAATCAAAAAGAGTTTTCGTTCTTTTTAAGTGTATTAATGCCAATCGTATTTATATCAGCCTTAATCGGTATTTTGCAACATATTAAAGTATTACCTATTATTGTGAAATCTATCGGTCTAGCATTAAGTAAAGTAAATGGAATGGGGAAACTAGAATCATATAACGCTGTTGCTTCTGCGATTTTAGGACAATCTGAAGTGTTTATTTCAGTTAAGAAACAACTAGGGTTATTGCCAGAAAAAAGAATGTATACATTATGTGCATCAGCAATGTCTACCGTTTCTATGTCTATCGTTGGATCATATATGGTTTTATTAAAACCACAATATGTTGTAACCGCTTTAGTACTTAACTTATTCGGTGGCTTCATCATTGCTTCTATCATTAACCCGTATGAGGTTACTGAGGAAGAAGATATGTTAGAAGTACAAGAAGAAGAGAAGAAGACCTTCTTTGAAGTATTAGGTGAATACATTATTGATGGATTTAAAGTTGCGATTACAGTAGCAGCTATGTTAATTGGTTTCGTAGCTCTTATCGCATTCATTAATGCAGTATTTAAAGGTGTAATCGGTATTTCATTCCAAGAAATTCTTGGTTATGTATTTGCACCATTTGCATTTATTATGGGTGTACCTTGGCATGAAGCAGTTAATGCCGGAAATATTATGGCAACAAAATTAGTATCAAATGAATTTGTCGCTATGACAGATTTAGCACAAGGAAACTTTAATTTCTCAGATAGAACGACAGCGATTATCTCTGTATTCTTAGTTTCATTTGCAAACTTCTCTTCAATTGGGATTATTGCAGGAGCAGTTAAGAGCTTAAATGAAAAGCAAGGGAATGTAGTCGCAAGATTTGGTTTGAAATTACTATTCGGTGCAACGTTAGTAAGTTTCTTATCAGCAACAATCGTTGGCTTATTATTTTAATAGATTTATATAATATAAAAAGGAATGGTGATTGTGATGAGAATGGTAGATATTATTGCAAAAAAGCGTGACGGCAAAGAATTAACGACTGAAGAAATCAAATTCTTTATTAATGGATATACAGACGGAAGTATTCCTGATTATCAAGTGAGTGCGCTTGCAATGGCAATCTTCTTTAAAGATATGACAGATCGCGAACGTGCAGATTTAACGATGGCGATGGTTGAGTCTGGAGAAACGATCGACTTATCAGCAATTGAAGGAATTAAAGTAGACAAACATTCAACTGGCGGTGTTGGTGATACAACAACTTTAGTATTAGGACCATTAGTTGCTGCTTTAGATGTACCAGTAGCAAAAATGTCTGGTCGTGGTTTAGGACATACTGGCGGAACAATTGATAAATTAGAAGCAGTAGAAGGATTCCACGTTGAAATTACGAAAGAACAATTCATCGATATTGTAAACCGTGACAAAGTAGCTGTTATTGGACAAACAGGAAACTTAACACCTGCAGATAAAAAGATTTATGCATTACGTGACGTAACAGGAACTGTTAACTCAATTCCTTTAATCGCAAGTTCAATTATGAGTAAAAAAATTGCAGCTGGTGCTGATGCAATCGTACTTGATGTAAAAACAGGTGCTGGTGCATTTATGAAAACAGAAGAAGATGCAAAAGAATTAGCACATGCAATGGTACGTATCGGAAATAATGTAGGACGTCAAACAATGGCAGTTATTTCAGATATGTCACAACCTCTTGGATTTGCGATTGGTAATGCTCTAGAAGTGAAAGAAGCGATTGATACGTTAAAAGGTGAAGGTCCAGAAGATTTAACAGAATTAGTACTTGTATTAGGAAGTCAAATGGTCGTACTTGCGAAAAAAGCAAATACGTTAGAAGAAGCTCGTGAAATGCTAATTGAAGTGATGAAAAACGGAAAAGCAACTGCGAAATTTAAAGAGTTCTTAAGCAATCAAGGCGGAGATAGCTCAATTGTAGACAATCCAGAAAAAATGCCACAAGCTAAGTATGTAATTGATGTACCTGCAAAAACTTCAGGTGTTATTTCTAACATTGTTGCAGATGAGATTGGTATTGCAGCTATGTTACTTGGTGCAGGTCGTGCAACGAAGGAAGATGAAATCGATTTAGCAGTAGGATTAATGTTACGTAAAAAAGTTGGCGATGCAGTAAAAGAAGGCGAGCCATTCGTAACAATCTACGCAAATCGTGAAAATGTAGAAGATGTAAAAGCAAAAATTTATGAGAACATCTCTATCGCTGAAACAGCAGTGGCTCCTAAATTAGTTCATACAGTTATTACTGACTAATCATCATTTCATTTACTTTGAGGGGGAAATAATATGGATAAGAAAAAATATATTGAAGAAGCAAACAAGATGTTATCGAAAGCGTATATTCCGTATTCTAAATTTCCTGTTGGCGCAGCGTTAGTTACGAAAGAAGGGAAAATCTATACTGGTTGTAATATAGAAAATGCTTCTTACGGTTTATGTAACTGTGCAGAAAGAACAGCAATATTTAAAGCAGTATCAGAAGGTGAGCGCGATTTTAGTTACTTAGTTATTACAGGAGAAACTGATGGCCCGATTTCACCATGTGGTGCGTGTAGACAAGTAATTGCTGAATTCTGTGATCCGAAAATGCCTGTATTATTAACGAATGTAAAAGGTGATGAAAAAGAAGTGACTGTTGAGCAATTACTTCCAGGTGCTTTCACAATTGACGATTTAAAATAAGTTAAAAAGCCATTCTGCAATTATTAATTGCAGAATGGCTTTTTTGTTCATATTCCGTTCATAAACTTTGCGTAAAATGATTGCAGTGAATATGGAAAGTTTACAGCAGGAGGAATATAATGAAGAAATTCTATAATATGGCATGTAGTTACTTATTGGTTTATGATTCTGCTAAAAAAGTCATTTAAATAGATAGGAGTGGAAAGTATGATAGCACTTTTATCAAGTATCGTAGCAGTTTGTATGGCTGTTGGGTAATGTTTCTACGTTTTAAAGCAGCGAAAAAGCCGGTAACGAAAAAGAAAATTATATTGCCAACAATTTTTATGAGTACAGGCGCGATGATGTACTTTTTACCTGACTTTCGATTAACATCGTTAGAAATAGTCGAGGCAATTAGTATAGGGCTTATTTTCTCTATTTTTCTTATTAAAACAACTAAGTTCGAAATAAAAGGCGAACATATATTTATGAAACCTTCAAAAGCATTCATATTCATTTTAGTAGGCTTATTAGCTGTACGCGTGGCATTAAAGTCATATTTAAGCCAATCAATTGATTTGGCAGAGTTAAGCGTAATGTTTTTCTTACTTGCATTTGCGATGATTGTGTCGTGGAGAATTGCGATGTATCGCTCGTTTACTAAATTAGAAAAGACAATAAACAGAGCTGGAATTTCTATATAGGAAATCCAGCTCTGTTTATGTTTTATTGAAATTCTTTAGCGCGGAACTCATTTGCTTAATTTTAAACGTATTTGAGCATCTTGTAATGCAACTGGTGTAACGTTAAGACCATTAGGATCAACAATTTTTGTATTTAATAAAATGGAATCTAGGCTTCCACGAAATGTTTCTGTATAGTTTTGGCGCAACATTTGTTGTTCTTGTTTTTCATCAACTGTTAATCCAGATGTTCTTTCTTTTTTTGATAATTCATTAATACGGAATAAAATGTTTTGCATTTTGTTCACCTCTTATTTTAAAATAAATTAGCCGCTTACTAATTTATAGTTATTGTAACTTGTTTAGTTGTTTGTGTCAATACTATCTAAAATTAAGTTAAAAATTGACGAAAAATTATAACAATAATAGAATGAATTGTATTGATGATTAGTTTCACAAGCATACATAGAACACTAGGAGGATTATTATGAAATCAACATTTTTTGCTCAAAATAGAGAACGATTAGCAAACACATTACCAGAGGGATCTATTACGATTTTATTTGCGGGACAAGCACCGCATATGTCAGCTGATGCACATTATAAATTTGTACCGAATCGTAATTTTTACTACTTAACGGGAATCCATGAACCAAATGTTATTTTTATGCTGAAAAAGGTTGGAAGTAGTGTTGAAGAAACACTTTTCATTGAAAAGTCAGATCCAGTAATGGAAAAATGGGTCGGTAAAACAGTTTCTAACGAAGAAGCAGAGAAAATTTCAGGTATAAAGAAAGTTGTATATTTAGATAGCTTTGAAAAGACAATGTCAAATATACTTTTTACAGAAAATGCGAAGCATCTATATTTAGATATAGAACGTCGTGATTGGAATGGTACGGAGACAAAAACATTAGCATTTGCTAAACATGTAAGAGAAAAATACCCACACGTAACAATTGGTAATGTATATCCGAACATTTGTGAATTACGAGTATTTAAAACAGAGGAAGAAATTGAAATTATTAAAGAAGCGATTGCTATAACGAAAGACGGTATTTACAACGTACTTAAGCATGCAAAAGCAGGCATGATGGAGTATGAATTAGAAGCACAATTTGATTTTACACTGAAGTCATCTGGCATTAAGTACCATGCGTTCAATACAATTTTGGCGAGTGGGAAAAATGCTACAGTTCTTCATTATGAAGATAATGATGCACAAATTCAAAATGGTGACTTAGTATTACTAGATTTAGGTGCTCAAAAAGACTACTATAACGCTGATATTAGTTATACATTCCCGGCAAATGGAACATTCTCTAGTCGCCAAAAACAAATTTATAATATTGTATTAAAAGCATTAAAAGAAACAACAGAGATTATTAAGCCAGGATTAAAGTTCGCTGCATTAAATGAGCATACAAAAAAGGTACTGGCAGAAGAGTGTAAAGCAATTGGTTTAATTCAAGAAGATGAAGAGTTATCAAAATACTATTATCATGGTGTCAGCCATTTCCTTGGTTTAGATACACATGATGTAGGAACATATAAAGATAGAGTGTTAGAAGAAGGTATGGTTATAACAATTGAACCTGGTCTTTATATTGAAGGAGAATCAATTGGAATTCGTATTGAAGATGACATTCTTATAACGAAAGACGGGTATGAAAACTTGTCAAAAGATATCATTAGGGAAGTTGAAGAAATTGAAGAATTTATGAGTGTAAATAATGAACATGTAAAAGGAAACCAAGCTGTAGTTAAATAATAAAAGAGTCATCACTAATTTATTTGAACTTTATCTCGAATCGTGGACAATTAAAAAATCCATGATTCGGGATAGGGTTCTTTTCTTCGAAATACTAATCTTTAATTATTAATCCTAATAAAGTAGCAAACTGAACAGCTTGATATGTCGATACTTTACATCCTCTTAAATCGTTCACTGAAACTGTAAGTGTATCAAAGGTAGAGGAACTAATATCTATCCCCTTCAGTGATGTCTGATCAAAATTAGCTTCATTAAGACTACATAATTGGAATTCAACTTTTTTAAGTTTACAGTCAAAAAAATCTGCATTATTTAATGAAGTTTCATTGAAGATGATTTTTTCTAGTTTAGAATTTCCAAATGCCGCTAAATTCAAAATTGAATTCTCAAATTTAACATTTCCTAAGCTAGATTCTGTGAAATTTACTCCGATTAATTTACTGTTTTTAAATTCGACTCTGTGAACAGAAGAATTGCTTAAATTAACATTTGATAAATCACAGTTTTCAAAACAAACATCTGTAATATCAATATTGCTAAAGTCTGTATTAGTAAACTTACAGTTTTTTATCACCGCATCATATAACCGCACTCTATCTACAGATTCATTTTCGAAAGTGGAGTCTATAATTTCACACACTTCCAATGTTGGATCTTCTTCATAAAAAATATCTTGAAAATTCTTTGAAGATAACTCTGGTGAAATTTTTGGTCTATCAATTTTCATCGTATATCAATCCTCTTCTATTTGATATATTTGTGTAATTTGAGTCCATTGTCTGTGAAGAACATTAGTTCTTATTATACAAAAATGTAAGTTCTTTTGTGAAGAGCATTTTAGCTACATTTTTCTTAATTTAATAATAGTAGTGTTATTGTTTCATAAGAAATAACGTCAAAACAAATACGAGAACGGCTAATATAGTCGTTACAAGGAAAGTATTTTGTCTTTCTAAAATATTCGCTTCCTGTAAAGTCTCCGCTTTTAGTAATTTTCCAATTAAGTTACGTAAAATCTAATTACATCTCCTTATTTTCTTGAAAATCAACTTCTATAATGATTTTGAAAAATAAGAAGGAGGGATTTTCCATGAAGCGATTTGTATTAACAGCTGTTACGGTCTCTGTAATATTTTTAATTGCTGCATGTTCTTTGGCCACAAATACAACAAATGATCATAAAAATATGAAAGATAAAAAAACACTACAGACTGAAACAGCTACAAAACCATTGAAAGTTGAAAAAGGACCAGAAGTTACTTTAATAGCGAAAGAAGAAAAGCAAAAGTTAAGTAACGGTGTTATTGTTCCAGTCTGGACATTTAATGGCTCATCTCCTGGTCCAGAAATTCGGGTGAAAAAAGGTGAAAAGGTGAAAGTGACATTAAAAAATGAATTATCTGCACCAGTATCTATTCATTGGCATGGATATCCTGTCCCAAATAACATGGATGGAATTCCAGGCGTGACACAAGATGCAGTTGAACCAGGAAAAAGTTTCACTTACGAATTTGAAGCGAACGTACCAGGAACGTACTGGTATCACTCGCATCAAGATTCTGTAAATCAATTAGATAGAGGTTTGTATGGAGCGCTCATTGTAGAAGATACAAAGGAAAAATATGATAAAGATTACACATTAATGTTGGATGAATGGGTTACAGATAAAGAAGAAATGAATAAGCAGTTAAAAGAAATGACAAAAGGGCAAATAGGTAATAAATCTAAAGGTAATGAAAATGGGGAAAAGAATGATGATAAGAACGGCATGGATCATTCCGGTATGGACATGGACAGTGATCAAAAAGATTCTGGCAATATGACAATGGACCATGGAAATATGAAGATGGAAGGTCATGATATGAGTATGTATGATTTATTCACAATCAATGGAAAAAGCGGTGATTTAGTAGTGCCATTGAAAGTGAATAAGGGAGATAAAGTTCGTCTTCGACTCGTTAATGCTGGTTATCTATCACATGATATACATGTTCACGGTCATGATATAAAAGTAATTGCGACAGATGGTCAACCAATAAACGATCCAAAAGTTATAAAGGATAAAGTAATTTCAATCGCACCGGGTGAACGTTATGATATTGAATTTACTGCTAATAATACTGGGAAATGGTATGTTGAAGACCATTCGAAAAATAAAGATGCAAAAGGAATGAAAGCTATTATTGAATATGATGGCAGCAAAGAGATGAAAGATAAAGCAGACGAAAAAGAAAAATTACCGAAAGTAGATATAATGAAATATGGTACTAAAAAATTAGGAAGTTTCACGTTAAATCAAGAGTATACTGCCACATATAATATGGACTTAAATACGCAAATGAATGGAAATGAAATGGTATATACAATTAACGGAAAGGTATTTCCGGATATTGACCCAATTCAAGTGAAAAAGGGTGATTTAGTAAAAGTGAAGTTGGTAAATCGTTCTAAAATGGATGATCACCCAATGCATTTGCATGGTCATTTCTTCCAGGTGTTGAGTAAAGATGGAAAACCGATAGAAGGTTCTCCGATTGTTAAAGACACATTGAATTTGAAGCCAGGAGAAGAATATGAAGTAGCCTTTGTAGCAGACAATCCTGGTGAGTGGATGTTCCACTGTCACGACCTACATCATGCTTCAGCAGGGATGGTAACGGAAGTGAATTATACAGATTATAAATCTGGCTATGTTCCAAATCAAAACATTCCTAATAAGCCAGAATAATAGGAAGCAGTTATCCTCTGGATAGCTGCTTATTCATTTTTGTTGCAAGTACTAATGTATATGTTGATTATGCCCAGGTGAAGGTGAGGGAGTATGATCTGGAAATGTCACGAATACGGCAACGATAATTATTACACTAATTGAAAGGAATAACAAAAAACGCCGTTGGATAAAAGTAGACAAGTTCTCTGATAACAATTGAATTATACATGACATAGTAATCGTTATAGTAAGTAAGAGACTAATGAACAGTATACTATGAGCTTGTTGAGCATTTAACATTTCTGTAATCATTGCTCCCATCATACTTGCCATTAATCCAGAGAACATTCCTTCTAAAGCAGTATATAGGTGAAAACGTAGACCCACTAAAAAACCGATAAAACCACTAATTAAAATAGCAAGTAAAGTAGAATATAGTAATTCCCCCTTAAAGAGAATGCCTAAATAAAAACCAATACTTAAACCGATACTCATACTAAAAGACATAATAAATACCATATACTCCATTAGGGTACCCTTACGTTTAGAAATATTGGATGCAATAAGAATTGAGATACAGCAAAGTGTTAGGGCAGTTAACGTATAAGCAAACATTATGATACCTCCTTGTCCTATCGTTCATTTCATCATATGTGTACTTATGATAATTTATATCTGCATATTATCTGCACAATTTCATAGATGTAGGCAAAGGAACGCTTGATTTTTTAGGGCGTCTTTTTTAATTGTAAGAATGTGAAAGAAATTGTTATATTATGAGTTTCTATTGTGAAGCCATAAAGAATAAGCGTATAATATTATAGGTCTCACATTTGCGAGACAAACCGCGAATGATAAATAAGATTGTTGTTTTATCATCGCTTCTAAACATATAGACAATGAAAGTAACACTGGAATACAGATAGGGAGTTATAAAATGAAATTAATTATTGCCGAGAAACCAGATCAAGGTTTGGCTCTTGTTTCACAATTTAAATATCGCCGGAAAGATGGGTATTTAGAAGTAGAAGCGAATGAGTTATTTCCAAATGGAGCGTACTGTACATGGGCAATTGGTCATTTGACGCAGTTATGTAATCCAGAGCATTATCACGCAGAGTGGAAAAAATGGTCACTTAATACATTACCGATGATTCCAGAGCGTTTTCAATTTGAAGTAACAAAGTCAAAGTATAAGCAATTTAACGTTGTGAAACAGCTGTTACATAATCCACAGGTAACAGAAATTATTCACGCAGGCGATGCTGGGCGTGAAGGGGAACTAATCGTACGAAATATTATTAATCTTTGTAACGTGCAAAAGCCGATGAAGCGTCTATGGATTTCGTCTTTAACGAAGCAAGCTATTTATCAAGGGTTTAAAAATTTACTTGACGAATCAGATACAATTAATACGTATTACGAAGCATACACAAGATCTTGTGCTGACTGGGTTGTTGGTATGAATGCATCACGTGTGTTTAGTATTTTGCTAAAGAAAAAAGGAATGAATGATGTATTTTCTGCTGGTCGTGTCCAAACACCAACGTTAGCATTGATTGTAAAGCGTGAGAAAGAAATTGAAAACTTTAAGTCAGAGCCTTTCTGGGAAGTGTTTGCAACCTTTAATATAGAAGGAAAGAAATATGACGGGAAATGGGAGAAGGATAATGAATCCCGCTTAAAAGACCCTGATATGGCGAATAAAATTGCGGCATTTTGCCAAGGGAAACCGGCTGTTGTGAAGGAAATGAAAACGGAGCGTAAAGAGTTTCAGCCGCCGCTTTTATTCAACTTATCATCACTGCAAGCAACGGCAAATAAAGCCTTTAAGTTTTCACCGAAAAAGACGCTTGATATAACGCAAGCACTCTATCAAAAAGGGATTGTTTCTTATCCACGTTCAGATTCTAACTATGTTACAGAAGGTGAAGCAGCGACTTTCCCTGATATTTTACAGAAGTTAAGTCAGTTTGATGAATATAAGGGTTTATTACCGGCTCCGGTTGAATCCATTATGAACAATAAGCGTTATGTAAATGAAAAGAAAGTAACAGATCACTACGCGATTATTCCGACAGAGCAAGTTACAAACCCAAGCAGACTATCAGGTGATGAAAAGAAAATATACGATATGATCGTAAGAAGGCTTATTGCAGCTCATTATGAAGTTGCAATCTTTGACTATACTACAATCATTACGCTTGTAGATGAACGCGCTGAATTCATTTCAAAAGGAAAACAGCAAATTCAAGAAGGTTGGCGTAAAGTTATTTTCCAAGACGATAAAGATGACGAAACCATTCTTCCAATTGTAGCTGAAGGTGAAGAAGGAAAAGTTGTAAAGGTGAAAGTGAAAGAAGGAAAAACACAGCCACCGAAGCGTTATACAGAAGGACAACTTATTACGTTAATGAAAACAGCCGGTAAGTATTTAGAGAATGAAGAGCTAGAGAAGGTATTGAAGAAAACAGAAGGTTTAGGTACGGAAGCGACCCGCGCGGGTATTATTACGATGCTGAAAGACCGTAAATATATAGATGTAAAGAAAAACCAAGTGTATGCGACTGATAAAGGAAAAGTATTAATTACCGCAATTGGTGACAAAATACTAGCTTCACCGGAAATGACTGCGAAATGGGAACAACGTCTTGCGGAAATTGGTGAAGGTACAGCTTCACCAGCTACATTTATGGAACAGACGAAAAAGCTATCAGCTAAAATTATTGAAGACGCAGTGGAAATGTCTGAGAAGTGGGATTTCACGGGACTACATGTTGAATCGATTGAACGAAAAGGATCGAAATTTACAACGGGTAAAAAGGTTGGTAGCTGTAAAAAATGTGATGGCGATGTAATTGATAAGTCAACGTTTTACGGTTGTTCTAACTATAATACAACGCAATGTGATTTCACCATTTCAAAGAAGATATTAAGTAAAACAATTTCGCAAAAGAATATGACAAAGCTCTTAAAAGGTGAAAAGACTGATTTAATTAAAGGCTTTAAAAAGGGCGAGAAAACGTTTGATGCGAAATTAGAGTGGAAAGATAATAAGATTAATTTTGTATTTGAGAATTAATTTGTTAAAAGAGCATGACATAAAACTGTCATGCTCTTTTGTTTTTTCTTTTATATAAAATTTAACGATAAAAAAAATCCCTTAAATAATAATTTTTTATTGTAAAACGATAAATTTTGTATTAAAATCAAAATCATAATAAATGAGTGAGGTGCTTTTGTTAAAAGGTAACAACCTTATTTTTAAAATTAGAGGAGGTATAACTATGAACATTAACAATTTGATTGTTAAACATATGGATAACCCCCATGAGTTGGAGAAGATGTATAGAAAAGATCCGAAAGCTTTTAAAAAAGCATTCTCACAAGCATGGGACCAAAACCCTGATTCTCAAATTCTAGGTGCTTGGTATGAAAGGTTGCATTTCAAGGAGAAGGTAAATAAAGAAAAAACATCTTTGTTTCAAAAAGGTTTCTTATTCATGGGCCTTTTAGCTATTCTGGCCGGCATAAGCACTAGAATCATTTTCCACTTTGTTGAGCAGGAAGCAATTGCTCCAATTAATTTGGCTTTTGGTGTAATTCCCTTTATTGCTGCTTATTTTGTTTACAATAATAAGCCGAAAAAAAGTATTATTTATTCCCTTATAGCGTTATTCCTAGTTTCCGGGGTGTATCTTAATACGTTGCCAATAAATTATAAAGACAGTACCATACTTGCGTATTTACATCTTCCTATATTTTTATGGGTCTTAGTAGGGCTTGCGTTTACAGGAAATGAATATTCAAAAGGCGGTACAAGATTAGCCTATATTAAATTTAATTTAGAATATTGTCTTCTCTACGGGAGCATGGCAGTGAGCGGAATGATACTAGCAATATTCACCATGCGTTTATTTAGCTTTGTTGACTTAGATATAGGAGAATTCTATTTTAGTAATGTTGTTTTATTTGGAGCAGCGGCTCTCGCTATTGTGGCTGCATACTTAGTATCAATGAATCTTAAGCTTGCTAAAAATATTACACCATACATATCTAAAATTTTTAGTCCTCTCGTCCTGATCACGTTGCTTATCTATCTTATAACGGTAATTTGGGTCGGGAAAAATCCGTTCTTGGATCGCAATTTCCTAATGGCTTTCAACGGAATACTCCTTGGTGTATTGGCTGTTACCATATTTTCTATCGTTGAAAGTGACTCGGACGAGAAAAAGAACATTTCAGATTATATAAATTTTTCCTTAATTGTTCTGGCACTTATTATTGACACTGTTGCATTGTCAGCCATCGTATTTAGACTTTCATCTTACGGGATTACACCTAATAGACTAGCTGTTTTAGGTGTAAACATATTGATCTGGGCAAATCTAATTTGGATTATGTTTTCCTATATGCGTTTCTTGCAAAACAAATCAGGACCGACAGCTATCCAAGATGCCATTACGAAGTATTTGCCAATCTACGGACTTTGGGCAGCTTTCGTTATATTTACGTCTCCTATCATTTTTAATTAGAAAGGATCTGTTAATGTAACGAAAAGTTAATTCTCTATAACATATAAAATTTTTAGAGCCCATCGATTTATAATTGGTAGTATTATGTTTGTAGTTTCGGTAATTTCATTTGTAATGATAAATAAGAAATAAGTGTTGTATGTAATCTTTCCATAATAAAAAACGTCCCAAAATGGGACGTTTTTTATTATGCGTATTGCCGTTTTTTCTTAATAAGCAACAAAACTTGTGACACACAAGCTAGTACTGGTAACTCAATCAATGGTCCAATAACGAGTGCAAGTGCGATAAGAGGCTCATCTGGAAAAGCGGTCACAGCGATAGCTAGTGCAACAGGTGAGTTTCTTGCTAACGTTGTTAAGCTTAGACTTACTGTATCTTTGTAAGATAAATGCATCATGCGCCCGATAAATTGTCCTAGTAAAAAATTAATGATGAAGAACAATAGAACAGGAACGAGTAATAATAAAACAACATTCATATTTTGTAGTAAATATTTACCTTGTGATGCAAACATCGCTACTATTGCTAAACTTAAAAATACAATTTGAGCAGAGCTAAAAAACGGAATGAGTTTATTCTCGAGAGTTTCAGCTTTTTTTATTTTATCCATAATGAATTTTGTAGCGTGTGCAAGTATAAATGGTAAGACGATTACGATAACAATACTTTCTACTAAAACAGAAACCGCTACAGTTTTCATGACACCAGCAAATAAAAATAAATAAATGGGAAGGAGTAGAACTTGCAAAATTAAATTTACAGGTAAAATTGCAGTAGAAAGTGCTACATTACCTTTCGCTATTTCAGTAAAGATTAAGTACCAATCTGTACATGGAGTAACCATTAACATTATAAATCCAACCCAAAGTGCTGGATGATCGGAAAGAAATAGTGCCCCTAACCCCCAAGAGAGTAAAGGTGTCCATAAGAAGTTAATAGTAAGACTTGTTCCAGCAAATTTTAAATTGCGAAATCCGTTTTTTATTTCTTTTAATGGGATGCTGAGGAATAATCCATATAGCATGAAGAATAAGAAGGGAACAATAAACTTGTCTGAATACGTATGTATCATATTAAATTGTCCGAGTACGATGCCGCATGTAACAGCAAAAAGAATAATAAAAGTTTGAATCTTTTCTATAGTGCTCATGAATAAATCCTTTCTATCTATGAATTTTCCTCTCTAAGTTTATTATACAAGTAATAAAGATGTATTTGGTGTTCAATTGTATTTCACTTAATGTTTTTAAGTTGAGATTTTATTTTTTATTAAAAGTCACTTTACTAAAGTTAGTAACTATATTAAAATCACTTACGTAAGGTAATTAAATAACAAAAAGTACAATAGTGTAACTTAAGGTATCTATTGGAACTTTTTCTTAGAATAAGAATTTTTATGATGATGAATAATGAATATGAAAAGAAAGATTAGGTGAAGAAAATGGGACTATTTAGCTCATTATTTGGTAAAAAAGAAGAAAATACGACTGTAGAGGGGAATAAAAAAATGTCGAAAGTATTATTTGTAAAAGCAAACGATCGTCCAGCGGAGCAAGCAGTTAGTTCAAAAATGTATGAAACATTTGTAAGTACTTATAAAGAAGCAAATCCAAATACAGAAATTACAGAATTAGATTTATTTGCATTAGATCTTCCTTATTACGGAAATATTGCGATTTCAGGTGGATATAAACGTAGCCAAGGTATGGAGTTAACAGCTGAAGAGGAGAAGGCAGTTGCTACAGTAGATCAATATTTAAATCAGTTTTTAGAAGCTGATAAGGTTGTATTTGCATTCCCATTATGGAACTTTACAGTACCAGCACCATTAATCACATATATTTCATACTTATCTCAAGCTGGAAAAACGTTTAAATATACAGCAAATGGCCCAGAAGGTTTAGTTGGTGGTAAGAAAGTAGTTGTGTTAGGTGCTCGTGGTTCAGATTACTCTTCAGAACAAATGGCTCCTATGGAAATGGCAGTTAATTACGTAACAACTGTACTTGGATTCTGGGGAATTACAAATCCAGAGACAGTTGTAATTGAAGGACACAATCAATATCCAGATCGTTCACAACAAATTGTTGAAGAGGGTCTAGAAAACGTTAAAAAAGTAGCAGCAAAATTTTAATTCATGATAGTAAATGGAAAAACCAACATGGATGACTATGTTGGTTTTTTAGTCTATTTTTCATGTTAAAAAATGTATATTTATAAAATAAAAGAAAAGTTCGAAAATAGTATTGCAAAATATTATATAGCAAACTATAATGAGTTCAAGAATAGTTGATACTTAAATTAAATATTCAGAAAATTCAATTAGTTAAAATTGGAAAATGAGATAAGGAAACTTGAATGGGGGTTATATTATGGCGAATAAAGTACCGTTTTCGTTCATAGTAGTTATTGGATTAATGTTATTTGCACTATTTTTTGGAGCGGGAAATTTAATTTTCCCAGCGATGCTTGGTCAATCAGCAGGAGAGAATGTATGGATTGCTAACGCTGGATTTTTAGTAACTGGTGTTGGACTACCATTACTAGGTGTACTAGCATTTGGTTTTTCAGGTAAAGATGATTTGCAGTCATTAGCAAGTCGCGCTCACCCAGTGTTTGGGATTGTGTTTACAACAGTTTTATACTTAGCGATCGGTCCGTTATTTGCAATACCGAGAACAGGAAATGTATCTTATGAAATTGGTCTTAAGCCGTTTATGCCAGAGGGAGTAGGTTCTACACCTTTAATTCTTTTCACAATTATATTCTTTAGCATCACTTGTTTTTTTTCGCTAAATCCCGCGAAAATTGTCGATATTGTTGGAAAAATTTTAACGCCAATTAAGTTGACTTTCATCGGTATTTTAGTAATCGTTGCTTTTATACATCCGATTGGAGATATGCAAGCACCAGCGGAAGCTTATACATCACATGCATTCTTTAAAGGATTCCAAGAAGGATACTTAACGATGGATACGCTCGCATCATTCGTATTCGGGATTATCATTATCAATGCTATTAAAGAAAAAGGTGCGAAAACGAAAACACAAATTATGGTCGTTTGTGCAAAAGCGACAATAATTGCAGCATCTATTTTAGCAATTATTTATACAGCTCTTTCTTATATGGGTGCTTCAAGTGTTGCGAAGCTTGGACATTTAGAGAACGGCGGAGAAGTATTAGCGAAAGTTTCTAACTACTATTTCGGATCATATGGCGGAGTATTATTAGGATTAATGATTACAGTAGCTTGTTTAACAACTAGTGTGGGACTTGTATCAGCATGTTCTTCATTCTTCCATAAGTTATTCCCAAATGTTCCTTACAAAGCAATTGCAATTACGCTATGTGTATTTAGTGCAATTGTTGCAAACGTAGGATTAACACAATTGATCGCAGTTTCTGTTCCAGTATTAACAGCAATTTATCCACTAGCAATCGTATTGATTTTCTTAACATTCTTCCATTCATTATTTAAAGGAAGAGCTGAAGTTTATCAAGTAAGCTTAATCGTAACATTTATCATCAGCTTATTTGATGGATTAAGTGCAGCTGGAGTTAACATTGAAGTAGTAAGCCAAGTGTTCACTAAATTCCTTCCGATGCAGGAAGTAGGATTAGGCTGGATCTTCCCAGCGATTATCGGTGGATTTATCGGATATGGCATTAGCATTTTAAAAGTGAAAAATCAAGTTCAACCAGCAACTAGAGCGGATAAGAAAATAGGTTAAATAAAAAAAGTTATAGACTTGTTTCTATAGCTTTTTTTGTTACTATTAATAATGAGAAAAAATAAAGTAGTAGGGGAAATAAAATGAAAAAAACAATTGATCATATCGGAATCGCAGTTCGTGATATAGATAGTACGATACGTTTTTATGAACAGGTTCTATCAGGAGAATTAATAGATCGTTACGTAAGTGAAGCTCCTGGTGTGGAAAGCGAAGTAGCCATTCTTGAAGTGGATGGAGATAGAATTGAATTACTTGCACCGACGAATAATACGACATCTCCAATTGCCCGTTTTATTAAACAAAAAGGTAAAGGTGTTCATCACGTTGCGTATCGTGTCGATGATTTAGATGTGGCTCTAGAAGAGTTAAAAGAACAAGGTATTCGGACATTAGAGCATACACTTCGGATTAATAAGCACGGTAGAAGATTAATATATCTTAACCCAGCGGATACAGAAGGAACGATTATCGAGTATTGTGATTATCCGGAAGAGAAATAGAAGAAGGATATTTTTAAAAAGGTGTTACGTTATTACGTAACACCTTTTTATTTATGCATTTCACATTTTCTTCACAAATGATTCACGATAACTTTTCTTCTTTGATAACTTACATAAATATATTTTATGATATAATAACAATCGGCTTTAAAAATGTAAGTTGTATCTATAGTGATAGTTACTATTGTATTAGAAGTTCAGAGGTGGAAGAGAAATAAGAGTTATACTTTACAGAAGTTTATATTTAATCAGGTTAATATTTCGCCCGAGAATCAAACTTCGGAAGTTAAAGTAATGAAAATAGAGCGATGAGGAAGAAAGAAGTGAAATGAGTGTGAAAGTAATGAGAAGATTAGGGACATGGTTATTACTTGCATGTGTGGTTATCATATTGATACCGAAAAGTGCATCTGCTCATGCGTACGTTGTGAAATCAAACCCTACTGAAAATGAAACATTGAAGAAAGCACCATCTGTTGTGAAAATTGAATTCGATGAGGACATACAAGTTTCAAGTTTTAATACATTGTACGTGAGAGATACATCAGGTAAAAGGGTCGATTTAAAAGATGCTCATATTGATAAAAAAAATAAAAAGCTATTAGAAGCCGGATTAAAAGACAATCTCAAAAATGGTCTTTACTCTATTCAGTGGAAAGTGATTTCAGCTGATGGACATCCAATTCAAGGAGTTATCCCGTTCCGGGTTGGATTAGCGGGAGTGGAAACAGAAACAGACGATATACAAGTGGAAGAGATGGGTTACATCCCACAAATCGATATGATTATGGAACGTGGAATTTTATATACAAGTTTCTCACTATTTATAGGAGTGCTATTCTTTAATCTTATTATGTATAAAGGAAATGCAACCTCGGTTCGATTAAGGAGTAAGAACATAATATGGATTTCTCTATTTGGGATATTGATTAGCTTGTTATTCAATCTACCATTGCAAGCGAAAATAAATGCTGATGTTTCATGGCTAGAAGCATTCAATCCTTTACTATTAAAAGAAACATTACAGCTTTCTGTTTTTGGTTATGTATGGATTACTCAAATGGTTCTCATTAGTACGCTTATAATTGTTACGTATTTTGCGGTGAAGCATGAGAAGTTTTCGTCGTTTAAAGTATGGAGTATTCCAATACTATTGTTTATAGGGTTACTTGTTATGAAGGCCTTTAATAGTCACGCATACGGTTTAAAGTTTAAAGACATTGCTGTCGTTATGGATTTTCTACATTTATTAGCAGCTTCATTATGGGTTGGTGGTTTATCATCTATTATTCTTCTTTTACGTAAAGAGGATAACAAGTGGCATATGTATTGGGATATGATTAAGCGTTTTTCACCGTGGGCAACAGGTGCTGTCATCGTGATTTTAATAACAGGCCTTTTTAACAGTACATTTTTTATTCCAACAATCCACTCATTATTTGATACAAAGTATGGATTGGCTTTATTAGCAAAGATACTATTATTTATTTTCATGGGGATATTGGGAATTATTCATTATGTGAAAGGGAGAATAAGAGCGCAGCAAGGATTAGGAGCTACGGTGAAAGTAGAGTTTGTCATTGGAATTATCATTTTCGTAATCGTAGCTTTTATGACAAACGTACAGACACCACCGATGCCTCCTACTGGACCATTTACAGAGAGTAAGCAATTAGATAATGGATATGAACTTACGCTAAATGTAAGTCCGAATAAGGTAGGACAAAATAAATTCCATATTAAACTAAAGGATGAAAAGGGACAGCCTGTTACTGATATGGAACAAATGATATTGACGACTCAATCATTAGATATGAACATGGGAAAAGGTTCATTTAAAGTTTCAGTAGTTTCACCGGGAGAATATGAAGCAGAAGGTATGTATATTAACATGACAGGAAACTGGAATATACATGTTCATGGATTAACAAAATCTCTTGATAGTTTCGATACAGATTTTAAATTTATTGTAGGTGGCAGATAAAATTGTACCAATCATGCTGCTAGCGAGCAGCATGATAAACAGATGTTATAGATGAAAAGGAGTAAATAGAAAATGAAACGTATAAAAAAATTAGGAATAACAATGATCGCAACAATTATTGCAATGGGAATGTTTTCGTTACCTGTTAGTGCGCACGTCACGGTAAAACCAGCAACTTCTGACATTGATTCTTGGGAGACTTATACGATAAAAGTACCAGTTGAAAAAAATGTAGCAACGACAAAAGTTACACTGAAAATACCGTCTGGAGTGGAGTTCCAACAGTATGAACCAGTGCCAGGATGGAAAGTTGAGGAGCAAAAAGATACAGCCGGAAAAGTTAAAAATGTAGTATGGGAAGCAACAGGAGAAGGGATTTTACCCGGTCAGTTCCAGCGATTTACTTTCGTCGCTAAAAATCCGGATAAAGAACAAAAAATAGCTTGGGATGCATATCAACAATATAAAGACGGAGAAATTGTTGAATGGACAGGCGATGAAAAAGCTGAAAAACCACATTCACTTACTACAATTGCAAAAGGTACGTCATTAACAGGAGAACATGGTGAAGTGTCTAGTGTAGAAAAGAATGAAGGCACTAGTAATATGCAAGTAATAGCAATTGTCTTGTCTATTTTGGCGATTGTATCGTCGGTAAGTGCGTGTGTTTTTGTAGTACGTCGTAAAAAGTAAGACGTAAGAAAGAGCCTACAAACAGTAGGCTCTTTCTTACGTTTATTTCAATTCAACTTGCTGCCTTACAGCAAGTGTTTTCGGTTTCATATTTACAAAACAAATACTCACAACAATAAATAATAGTCCGATGAATAAGCTAATGGTAATAGCCTCATGTAAGAAAATTGAACTTACAATAATAGCGATTAGTGGAATGAGGAATGTATAAGCCCCAACTTTACTTGCTTCACCAGCTCCAACAAGTGTGAAGTATGCAAGCCACCCCATTGCAATAACAAAGAATGAAATAAAGAGAAGTACGCTAACAAATGGCATACTCCAAGCGATACTAGACCAGCTTTCAAACTCTGAACCAAATCCAATTAAGCAAAGGCCACCAATAATAAGCTGAAGTGTTACCATCCAAATGGCATTAACACGGTGACCAGTCTTCTTAATGAATACTGTGCCAAGTGCCCAGCCAATAGCGCATCCTAACGCGAGAAGGATTCCAATAATAGAAATATGTCCAGTTAAACTGCTAGAGCTAATAACACCTACACCAATAAATCCGAGAACAAGCCCGAAAATTTTTAAGCCGTACATTGATTCTTCAAGCCATATCCACGAGAAAATACCGAGTAAGACTGGCTGTAGAAATACAATGGCGGAAAATAACCCAGCAGGCATATATTGAAGGCCGACAGTTTGTAATCCATAAAATATAATGATGTTAAGTAAGGAAGAAATAACATATAAATGCCACGTTTCTTTTAAATGTAACTCTTTGTATTTCGGTAATGCGAACAGGAGTAAAATGAATCCTCCAATTAAAGTTCGAACGCCTGCAAATAAAACAGGTGGTGTATAATGCAGGGCAAACTTAGATAAAGGCCAATTGATTCCCCACATGAAAACGAGAAAGGTAAGGATTATGGCCGTCTTAGTTCGAGAAAGCTGTGTCACGGTAAGACCTCCTTGTTGTTATTCATTTCACTATGATATGATATCGACTGTAATAAATAAAATGAATCTTTTTTATGAGGAGTATAAGTGATTAGTTATGACCATTACACAACTGCAAGTATTAATAAAAACTGTTGAGTTAGGTAGTTTTACGAAGGCTGCTAGGGTGTTAAATATGACGCAGCCAGCTGTAAGTCATGCCATTTCAAGTATTGAGTCAGAGTTAGGAGTTACGATTCTTATACGTGATAAACGAAAAGGGCTCCTCGTTACGGATGTAGGAAACAGGATTCTTGTACATATTAGAGAGATTTTGAACGGTGTAGAGAAGATTGAACAAGAAGTTGCGATGGAGAAAGGACACGAAGTTGGAACGATTCGAATTGGTAGTTTTCCGAGTGCTTCTGCACATTTCTTACCCAAAATGATAAACCTTTTTAAGGAGAAGTATCCGAACTTAGAAGTAGTTCTTTGTGAAGGAACGATTAAAGAAGTTGAAGATTGGTTAGTATCGAGGGTTATTGATATAGGGATTGTTATTTTGCCTAATAAAGATATGGAGATTGTTCCATTAACGAAGGGGAAAATGGTTGCTATCTTAAGAGAGGATCATCCTCTCTGTAAGAAGGACGCTCTTACAATTTGTGATTTAGAGAATGAACCGATCATATTATGTAAGGGTGGATATGAACCACCCATTATTGATATGTTTAAACAAGCAAACGTACCACTTCGGGCTGAATATGTAATTTCGACAGTTACTACAGCTTTAAATATGATTCAAGAAGGATTGGGCATTGCAATATTAGCTGAATTATCTTTAACGAATTTACCAAAAAATGTGCAAACGAGAGAATTGGAACCACAAGTATGGAGAGAAATTGCATTAGCTGTTCCTTCATTAAAGGATTCTTCAATCGCTGTGCAGCTATTTATTGAAGAATTTCAATCGCTATTTGCAGAATAAAAAGAGGTGTCTCATATATCATAATGGGACACTTTTTAATTTACTTATAAAAAATCTATGAAAAGGATTGACTTATTTTTCGGTTGTAACTATAATGATTACATCGAGGTGGTGATTACGATGAAAATTAGTAGCCGCTTTTCCATAGCTGTTCATATTTTATCTATTTTGAAAAACAATCCATCTTCACTTTGTACTTCAGACTATATGGCTGAGAGTGTCAATACAAATCCAGTAGTCATTCGTAAAATCATGTCGTACTTGAAACAAGCTGGCTTTGTTTACGTAAATCGTGGACCGGGTGGCGCGGGATTACTAAAGGATTTACATGAAATCACATTGTTAGATGTGTATCATGCAGTGAACGTAGTCGAAGAAGACAAGCTATTTCATATTCACGAGCAACCGAATCCAGATTGTCCAATTGGGGCGAATATTCAAGCGGTGTTAGAAATTATTTTAATTCAAGCACAATCCGCGATGGAAGAAGTTTTGAGAAATATTACGATGGGGCAGTTGTTTGAAACTTTGCAAGAAAAAATGAATGCTTAAATCATATTTATATTTTTTTATCATTAATGTAACTGATTTGATTACAACTATAAAGGGAAGGTGTAAAAGTTATGACTGTAAAAATGAAAGTATACTCAGATTTTATATGTCCGTTTTGTTTTTTAGCAAAAGGTCCATTAGATGAGGTAGCGAAAGAGAAAGATGTAGAGATTGAATGGATGCCATTTGAATTACGTCCAAGTCCATATTCAAAAATAGATCCATGGAATGAACCAGAAAAATTAGGTTCATGGGATGCTTTCATTCTTCCGACAGCGAAGAAGTTAGGAATTGATATGCGCTTGCCACGTGTTTCACCACATCCATATACACATTTAGCTTTCGAAGGATGTCAATTTGCGAAAGAACGTGGACTAGGTAATGAGTATCATCACCGCGTATTCACAGCATTTTTCCAAGAAGAGCAAAACATTGAAGATATTGATGTGTTAACAAAATTAGCGGTAGAAGTAGGACTTCCTGAGGCGGAATTTAAAGATGCTTTAGTAACTCGTAAATATAAAGAAAAGCATCAAGAAGCAATTCAACACGCATATGATGAAGCGAATATTATGGCCGTTCCAACTGTCATGATTGGAGATGAAGTCATTCAAGGGCTTGCTAGTAAAGAAACACTAGAAAGGGTCATTGATAAAGAAATTGAAAAGGATAAAACAAATTCATTTGAAGGTATGCAATGTAATACCGATGGATATTGCTAATTCGCTTGTTATGAAATAACAAAATAAATTATAAAACAAACATTTGGAGGAATTAAAATGTCAGCAACTACAACAAACTTAAAAGAAGCAATCGTGAACCGCCGTTCAATTCGTAAAGTAGCAAAAAACGATGCAATTACGAAAGAAAGAATTGAAGAAGTGTTAAAAACAGCTTTACACGCACCAACATCTTTCAATATGCAAAGTGGTCGTATGGTTGTATTAATGGATGGAGAGCATGAAAAGTTTTGGGATATCGTTAAAGAAACACTAAGAGCCCGTGTACCAGCAGAAAACTTTGAAGCGACTGTAGAAAGACTAAAAGGTTTTCATGCAGGTGTAGGAACAGTGCTATTCTTTGAAGATCAAGCAACTGTAGAAAAAATGCAAGAAAATGCACCATTATATAAAGATCAGTTCCCATTCTGGTCTCATCAAGGAAATGCGATGTTACAACATACTGTGTGGATGCTATTATCTGCTGAAGGAATTGGGGCGTCATTACAACATTACAACCCAATCGTAGATGCTGAAGTGAAAGAAACTTGGAACATTCCGGCAGAGTGGAGCTTAGTAGGTCAAATGCCATTTGGTGAACCAAACGAACAACCAGCAGAAAGAACGTTCTTGCCTACTGAAGATGTAGTGAAATTTTATTAAGAAATACAATATGTAACGAGAAGGAAGCTGTACTTAAAAACAGCTTTCTTTTTTGTAGTGGTGTTAATTTATGCGCATTTAGGGAAGAAATATAAGAAATAATACGGTGAGAAGGGAATTAGAAAAATGAATGATGAGAAAAAATATACAGTGGTAGGTACTGATGTTGAGGAAGTAAAGCGTTTAAATAAAAATTCAGGATTAACGTATAATCAAGTGAAAGAAATGTTAGCAAAGCAAATGCAAAAAAAGAAGTAATTAGATTGAAATCTTTCATTTTTTCATTTAGCATTTTGATTGGAGAGAGTTAAGTAAAAGGTAACTCTCTTTTTTGTATAGCTAAGCATCTTATAGAGTGGAGGAAGCAACATGAAGAAATGGGTAAAGGTAACGCTGTCTATCACTGGAGGCATTGTCTTATTAGCGTGTGCCGGTGGATATTACGTGTATAAAAATTATTTTCCAAAGGAACCTGAGCGTATTGTATATGATAAAGAAAGAGTGCTACAACCGATACATAATCAGCTTAAAGGAATCAATATAGAAAATGTAAAGATAAAAGAAAAAGAAGTCGTAAATGCGACTGTAGATGAGCTTCAAAAAATGATTGATGATGGAAAGTTGTCATATGAAGAATTAACGAGTATTTATCTCTTTAGAATACAAGAACATGATCAAAATGGAATAACATTAAATTCTGTTACAGAGATAAATCCTAATGCGATGGAAGAAGCAAGAAAGTTAGATCAAGAGCGGGGTAGAAACAAAAATTCGAATTTATATGGTATTCCTGTCGTTGTAAAAGATAATGTACAGACGGAAAAAGTGATGCCGACTAGTGCAGGAACTTATGTATTAAAAGATTGGATTGCAGATCAAGACGCAACAATTGTGAAGCAGTTGAAAGAAGAAGGAGCATTTGTTTTAGGAAAAGCGAATATGTCTGAGTGGGCGAACTATTTATCTTTTACAATGCCAAGCGGGTATAGCGGGAAGAAAGGACAAAATTTAAACCCGTACGGTCCGATTACATTCGATACTTCAGGATCAAGTTCAGGATCTGCTACAGTAGTTGCAGCAGATTTTGCGCCGCTTGCAATTGGAACAGAAACGACGGGATCGATTGTTGCACCCGCGGCGCAGCAATCAGTAGTTGGGTTACGTCCATCTTTAGGTATGGTAAGCAGAACAGGAATTATTCCGTTAGCTGAAACTCTTGATACAGCAGGACCTATGGCAAGAACGGTAAAAGATGCAGCAACGTTATTTAATGCAATGATAGGTTATGACGAAAAAGATGTTATGACAGAAAAAATGAAAGATAAAGAAAGAATTGATTATACAAAGGATTTATCGATAGATGGATTAAAAGGGAAAAAGATAGGGCTTCTTTTTTCTGTATACCAACAAGATGAAAATAGAAAAGCAGTAGCAGAAAAAATTAGAAAAGACCTTCAAGATGCAGGTGCGATATTAACTGATAATATCCAGTTAAGTGCTGAGGGTGTAGATAATTTGCAAACATTAGAATATGAGTTCAAGCATAATGTAAACGACTATCTTTCACAGCAAAAGAATGTACCGGTAAAATCGTTAGAAGAGATTATAGCGTTTAATAAAAAGGATAGTAAAGGACGAATAAAATACGGACAAACATTAATTGAAGGGTCTGAAAAATCTGTTATAACGAAAGAAGAGTTTGAAAACGTAGTGCAAACGAGTCAAGAAAATGCAAGAAAAGAGCTAGATAGGTATTTAGTAGAAAAAGGTTTGGATGCTCTAGTTATGATTAATAACGATGAAGTTCTTCTATCAGCTGTAGCTGGTTATCCGGAATTAGCGGTTCCTGCTGGATATGATAAAAATGGAGAACCAATCGGTGTAGTGTTTGTAGGGAAACAGTTTGGTGAAAAAGAGCTTTTCAATATTGGATATGCGTATGAACAGCAGTCTAAAAATAGAAAAGCACCTAAATTGTAAAAGGTTAAACGAAAAAAAGAGCTCAACTGAAGTAAGTAAGCGGGCTAATATAAATAGAATCTAACAATATAAGAATAAAAAAAGGATTCTTCCTAATTAGTAAGAAAGATTGTCTATAGAAGTTCATAAAATGTAATATATTCAATTTCCATCCATTGAAGGGGGAGGTTAAATCTTAATGAATGAAGTGAAAAATTTCTTTCGAAGTAGAGGGTTTCAACGGTTTCTCGTTTTAATAATATTAGCGTTAGTATTATATGGATTAAAAAGTATGATCAACTTAATATTAATTACGTTTATACTGACATTTTTAATGGATCGATTCCAACGTTTTATTTCAAAGAAATTGAAAGTGGACCGGAAAATTGTTATTGCCTGTTTGTATATCATATTAGTTTCCTTTATTGGCACGACATTGTATAAATATTTACCTGTGCTAACGATACAAATTTCACAATTAATTTACCAATTTAAACTATTTTTTCAAAATCCACCTGATAATGAAATCGTTAAATATGCACTTTCGACAATTAATGGGATGGAAGTATCAAAATATATAGAACAAGGTGTAGATGTCATCTATCAATCGATAGCAAATATAGGGAAGGTAAGTTTACAAATATTATTATCTCTAATTTTAAGCTTATTTTTCTTATTAGAAAAAGAGCGTATTATTACATTTACATCTAAGTTTAAAGATAGTAAGTTAAAAATGTTTTATGAGGAAATTGCATATTTTGGTGAAAGATTTGCAAGATCGTTCGGCAAAGTAATTGAAGCACAGTTTTTAATTGCGGTTGTAAATTGTATTCTTACTGTCATTGCATTAATTGTTTTAGGATTTCCGCAGCTTCTTGTATTAGCTGTTATGATTTTTCTACTAGGATTGATTCCTGTTGCAGGTGTGATTATTTCTTTGTTTCCACTTTGTATCATTGCTTACAACGTAGGTGGAGTTATGTACGTAGTATACATACTTGTGTTCATTACAGTCATCCATGCTCTTGAAAGTTATTTTTTAAATCCGAAGTTTATGTCTGCAAAAACAAATTTACCAATCTTTTATACATTTATGATTCTCATCTTCTCAGAGCATTTCCTCGGAATATGGGGGCTTATTATCGGGATACCAATCTTTATCTTTTTATTAGATGTACTTGATATAAATAATGAGGATGAGACTAAAAAATAAGAAATGATAGAAAATCACTAAAAAGTCATAGGAGATAATGAAAATAAAAAGCAATCCAAAATAAATTGGATTGCTTTTTTATTTTCATTAAAGAACCGGAGCCATTGTTTCTTTCAATACTTGAACAGAGTGGTCGAATTTTAATTCTTCATCTTCACTTAATTCAACCTCTAAAATTTCACGAACACCGCCGCGATTTAAAACAGCAGGTACCCCGATATACACATCTTTTTGACCGTATTGACCTTCTAAGTAAGCTGATACAGTTAATACACTATTTTCGTCGTTTAAAATTGCTTTTGTAACACGTAGAAGTGACATACCGATACCATAATAAGTTGCGCCTTTACGCTCAATAATATGGTAAGCTGCATCACGGACGTTTATGAAAATTTTGTCTAAATCTTCTTGATTATACGTGTTGTCTTTTTCAAGCAATGTTTGTAGTTTTTGGATACCAACGGAAACATGGCTCCAAACTGGAAGTTCAGTATCGCCGTGTTCTCCGATAATATAAGCGTGAACGTTGTGTGGACCAATATTGAAGTACTCACCTAACATATAGCGGAAACGAGCAGAATCAAGCGTTGTACCAGAACCGATTACACGTTCTTTCGGTAAACCAGATTCTTTCCAAGTTACGTAAGTTAAAATATCTACAGGGTTTGTTGCGATTAAGAAGATGCCATCAAATCCGCTATCCATAATACTGCGAACGATTTGTTTAAAGATTTTGGCGTTTTTCTCAACTAAATCTAAACGTGTTTCGCCTGGCTTTTGTGGTAATCCAGCTGTAATAACTACAAGGTCAGCATCTTTACAATCTTCGTAGCTGCCTTTCCATACTCTAGTTGGAGCTGGTGCGAATGGAACAGCATGACTTAAATCCATTGCTTCTCCTTCAGCTTTTGCCTCATTTACATCGACTAAAACAAATTCTTCAGCTACGGCTTGGTTAATCATGCAGTAAGCATAACTACATCCAACTGCTCCTGTTCCTACTAATACAACACGGTTAATACCTTTTTTCATTTCAAAATTCCTCGCAATTTCATTGGTTTTGTTATGTAAGATAATACGTCTTACTTCTATAGAGTTATATCTAGTTTATTACATTTTATAAAAGATATTCAAGTATTTGAAAATGTATCCGTGTAGTTTCTTGCATTAAACATAGGAAGTAAGTTAACCGAATATAATGCAATAAAATCCTTTATTGAAGGGGAAAAGACCATGATGCAGCCATTAACGATGGAAAGAATGCTTCATATTATTAATGTGGGGCTCGTTAAAACGAAGAATCCAAAGCAGATTATTATTGTTGGTGCAGGAATTTCAGGTTTAGTTGCAGCATCATTATTGAAAGAAGCAGGGCATAAAGTAACAATTTTAGAAGCGAATAATCGAATAGGCGGAAGAATATATACGATCCGTGAACCGTTTAGCAGAGGTTTATATTTTAATGCAGGACCAATGCGGATTCCTGATACACACAAGTTAACTTTAGCTTACATTCGTAAATTCAAATTGCCGTTAAATCTTTTTATAAATAAAACCGTTTCAGATATTATTTATACGAATAATATTAAAACGAGATTGAGCATATTCGAAAAAAATCCAAGTATACTTAGATATCCTATTTTAGAGAGCGAAAAAAGTAAAACGGCAGAAGAGTTAATGTTAGATGTATTAGAGCCGATTCTAAATTATATTAAGAAAGATCCTAATAAGAATTGGAGTATTGTTGAGAAAAAGTATAAAGCATATTCGCTCGGCACATTTTTAACTGAATATTATTCAGACGGTGCAATAGATATGATAGGTGTACTTCTTGATATGGAAGCGTATATGGGAATGTCTTTAATTGAAGTATTACGAGAAATGGTCTTCTTTACTTCAACGACGAAATATTATGAGATAACGGGCGGGATGGATGCATTACCAAAAGCATTTTTATCGCAGTTAAATGAGAATATATTTATGCGGTATAAGGTTGAAAAAATTATACAAGAAAATAGCAAAGTGATGATGCAAGTAAACCATGAACAAACTATAGAGAGATTCATGGTTACAGGTGATGTTGCAATTGTTACTATCCCATTTTCAGCTTTACGTTTTGTTGAAATTCAGCCTTACAATCTATTTTCTTATTATAAAAGACGAGCAATTCGTGAATTAAATTATATTGCTGCAACGAAAATTGCGATAGAGTTTAAAAGTAGATTTTGGGAGAAAGCGGGACAGTGTGGCGGTAAATCTATTACCGATTTACCGATACGGTTTACATATTATCCGAGTTATGGCATTCAGACACCAGGAGCAGCTACCGTTTTAGCGAGTTATACGTGGGCAGATGAGGCGTTAACATGGGATAGTTTACCGAATAGGGAACGCATTCGTTACGCATTAAAAAATTTAGCAGAAATATACGGTGACATCGTCTATAGTGAGTTTGTCACTGGAACATCTTTTAGCTGGAGTAAAAATCCGTATTCTTGCGGTGCATTTACAGCTTTCGAACCAGGCCAAGAGCTCGAGTTATTTCCGTATATTACACCACCATCTGGAAAAGTACATTTTGCAGGAGAGCATACGACATTAACACATGGATGGATGCAAGGGGCAATTGAGTCTGGAGTAAGAGTTGCATATGAAGTAAATGAACAGTGAATCTCTTATATTTACAAATGGTCATTCTTTTAATAAAATGATAAATATAAATCGTAATTATTACGCTTTGAATACATTTGAAGTAAAGAAATGGATGGTCGGTTGAATGAATAAAGTGGAGATTCATATATTAGGTGGTTTTTTAGGTAGTGGAAAATCAACATTATTACAAAATTTATTGTTAGCAGAGAAAAAGAAGAATAGAAAAGTTGCAGTATTAATGAATGAAATTGGTGAATACTCGGTAGATACAGATATTATTGGAAAAGAGAATGTTTTAAGAGAACTTCTTAAAGGCTGTATTTGTTGTACGTTAAAAGAAGAGCTTGAAATACAATTACATTCGTTATACCAACAAGAAAGACCAGATGTGATTTATATAGAAACGACAGGTGTTGCACATCCAATTGAAGTGTTAGACGCGTGTGTCTCGCCAATTTTAGCTCCTTTTCTGGAAGTGAAATCAATTGTAGTCGTTTTAGATGCAGTAAGGTGGTTAAACCGAAGTATATTAAGTGCAAATGTACAACAGCTATTGCATGAGCAACTGAAATTTGGTAGTCACATTCTTGTTAATAAAGCAGATTTACTAACAGATGAAGATAAGAACACAGTATTTGAAGAAGTAAAGGCAATAAATGATCATGCGAAAATGTATGAGACAAAGTATTGTAATATATCTTTAAAAGATATAGAGAAAGCAGAATTTCCAAATGATGAGGAACATGAGACACTACATGTCAAACAGCATTTACATATACAAACGATGACGTATCAATTTTCGAAACCGATTGATCAAGACAAATTATATGAATGGCTTTCGAATTTACCAGATAGTATTTATCGAGTGAAAGGTTTTGTGAAATTCCATGGAGATAAATACCCTCACCTATTCCAATATTCGTTCGGAGTACCAACTTTATTAGAACAAGACTTCGGTTTCCCGACAAACTTAGTAGTAATAGGAGAAGGACTAGATAAGAAACAATTGGCTGAAGGGTTAGAGAAAGTAGAACTTAACTCTAATTAAGGTGAAAAGACTAACTTAAAAAATAAGTTAGTCTTTTTGTATGATCATTACTGAAATGAAACAGTATTTTCAATTGGATTGCAGAATATATATTGATTGTATGTCCGTTTCCATTACATAGGAAGGTGATTATATATTTGTGCCGAATGTAGAGGGTACTACAAGAGTTTTCCATTATCTATCGAATTAGTTAGTCATGATTACGGACAGGGGATTTTGGCGTGTTTGATTCTATCAGAAAGTAAAGTATGGGGAGGATCACAATGTCGATGAAAAAACGTAAGTGGCTAAAGACAATGTTTACTGGTTGTGTTTTAGGTTCGTTATTAATAACGGCAGCTTGTTCAGGAAAGAAAACAAGTACAGAGGATGAAAAAACGATTAAGGTAGGAGTCCTTGCTTCTTTAACAGGACCGCTAGAATCGTATGGAAAACAAACAGTGAACGGATTTGAATTAGGGTTAGATTATGCAACTGGTGGAACTGGGAAAGTAGATGGGAAAAAGATTAAGTTTGTTGTAGAAGATACAGAAACGAAAGCGGATGTAGCAGTTAAAAAAGCTACGAAGTTATTAGAAGAAGAGAAAGTTGATTTTTTAGTTGGATCGTCTAGTTCCAGTGATACGTTAGCGGTTTTACCACTGGCCGGGGAATATGAAAAGATTATGGTTGTAGAACCAGCAGTAGCGGATAGTATTACCGGGAAGAACTGGAATAAATATATTTTTAGAACTGGAAGAAGTTCCTCACAAGATGCGATTGCAGGAGCAGCAGCAATTGCGAAAAAAGATGTAAAGATTGCGACATTTGCCCCAGATAACGCTTTTGGTCGTGAAGGGATTGCTGCATTTAAAGCGGGTGCGAAAAAATTAGGTGCGAACATTGTGAATGAGCAATACGCGGATACAAATTCAACAGATTTTACAGCGAATATTCAAAATATCATTAGTTCAAAACCAGATTACTTATTTATCGTTTGGGCAGGGGCAAATTCACCTTGGAAACAGTTGAAAGATATGAATGTGGAAGCGCAAGGTATTAAAATTTCTACAGGTGCGCCAGATATACCAGCATTAAAAACAATGGATGCATTAGTAGGTATGCAAGGTTTTTCTGTATATTATCACACACTTCCAAAAAATAAAGTGAATGATTGGCTAGTTGAAGAGCATAAAAAACGTTTTAATGGTGCAGTGCCAGATTTGTTTACAGCGGGAGGAATGTCAGCAGCAATTTCTATTGTAGAAGCCTTAAAGAAAACAAAAGGTGATACAGATGTAGATACATTGATTAAGAAAATGGAAGGAATGGAATTTGATACACCGAAAGGAAAGATGAAGTTTAGAGAGAAGGACCACCAAGCGATGCAGACGCTGTATTCTGTCACATTGAAAAAGCAAGATGGTGTTGATTATCCGGTGCCAGTATTAGAGCGAGAATTAACGATGAAAGAGACAGAACCACCAGTTCAAAATAAATAGACTGAATTTTCTGTTGTTTTTGTATAAAGAGGGGGGACCCTCTTTATACATATTTCTTTCATACTCACGGCTTTAAAGGGAGGGATTTCGTGACACATTTGCTAGAGACGAAAAATCTTAGCGTATCTTTTGGTGAACATCATGTTATTAAAGATGTAAATTTAACTGTCCAAAAAGGAAAGCTCATTTCTATTATCGGGCCAAATGGTGCGGGGAAGACAACATTATTTAATTTACTAAGTGGACAGATTTCACCCACAACAGGTGAAGTGTATTTTAAAGGGCAAGATATTACAAAACTATCGATTTCAGATCGAACACGCTTAGGAATCGGTCGCTCTTTTCAGCTTACAAACATATTCCCAGAATTAACGGTACTTGAAAATGTCCGTTTAAGTGTTCAATCATTCGTACAAGATTACTATAGTTTTTTCCCGAGTCCAGCAAAATTAAAGCAACAAGTTGGAGAGGCGAGACGTTTCTTAAAAACAGTATTACTTCACGAGAAAGAGGACGTATTAGCGAAAGATTTGGCACATGGAGAGAAAAGAAAGCTAGAACTTGCGATGTTATTGGCTTTAAAAACGGATGTGTTATTACTTGATGAGCCGACGGCAGGTATTTCGGTTGAGGAGGTCCCTGCTATATTACAAGTGATTGAAAATATTAAGAAACATCCAGAGAGCACAATTGTACTTATCGAACACAAAATGGATATGATACTAGGTTTGTCAGATTATCTTATCGTTTTATTTCATGGAGAGTTATTGGCTGAAGGATTGCCAGAAGAAATTATGAAAGATGAGCGTGTACAAAGTGCTTATTTAGGGGGATTATATAGTGGCACTATTACAAGTGAATAATATAGAAACGTATTTAGATCAGTTTCATATTTTGCAAGGAGTATCTCTTGCTGTTGAGAAAGGGACAATTACTGTACTGTTTGGTAGAAACGGGGCAGGGAAAACAACGACATTACGTTCAGTTATGGGGTTTCACCGCATTGCAGATGGTGAAATTTATTATGACAGTGCAAAAGTAAGTGGATTACCTACACATTTAATTTCAAGGAAAGGAATAGGGTATGTACCAGAAAATCAAGGTATTTTTCATGATTTGACAGTAGAAGAAACATTCGCTCTTGCTAGGGGAAAAGGTGAGGAAGTAGAAGGGAAAATAGAGTGGATGCTGGAACTATTTCCGGATTTAAAGCAGTTTTGGAATAAGAAAAGTGGGCTCTTGAGCGGAGGGCAAAAGCAAATGTTGGCTATTTCAAGAGCGTTTATTAATAGTGATGGATTATTACTTATTGATGAACCGAGCAAAGGGCTATCCCCGATAATGGTGGAGAAATTAATGGTAGCTATTTTGAAGATGAAAGAGAAAACAACAGTTTTACTTGTTGAGCAAAATTTTATGATGGCCAGTCAAATTGGCGATTATTTTTACATTATGGATAACGGACGAATTGTTCATAACGGTTTTATGAATGAATTAAAAAAGGATAAGGAAATGTGTCATAAATATTTAGGAATCTCTTAACATGAATCCGAGGTGAAAAGGGTGGATGTGTTAATCAATTTATTTGTAAATGGGATTTCAACAGGGATGCTCATTTTTTTGTTAGCATCAGGTCTTTCACTTATTTTCGGTCTAATGAGTGTTTTAAACTTTGCACACGGTGGTTTATTTGCATGGGGAGCATTTACAGGTGTTTGGTTATTTAATATGACAGGAAGTTATATATTAGCTTTAGTTGGAGCAGTAGCCATGGGAATGTTCCTAGGATTTATTTTAGAAAGGTTTCTTATTAGACCGGTATATGGAAATCATGTTCGACAGCTGCTCGTTACGCTTGGAGGAATGCTCGTTCTTAGTGAGTGTATTAAAATATTTTGGGGGCCAAACCCTATTAGTGCAAAATTACCGTTATGGTTACAAGGAAGTTTTACATTCGGAGGTATTATATTAATTAAATATCGTCTATTTGTTATTTTGATTGGGATAATTATTTACATTGCACTACTACTATTACTCAAAAAGACGAAGATAGGTCTTATGATCCGTGCAGGTGTAATGGATAAAGAAATGGTTCAAGCGCTTGGTATTAATGTAAAAGCGATATTTTCTTTCGTCTTTTTATTAGGAGCAGGGATGGCAGCTTTAGGAGGATTCTTATTAGCACCGTATTCGGGCGTTATTTTCGCCGAGATGGGCATGCAGTATGCAATTTTAGCTTTTATAGTAGTAATTATCGGTGGATTAGGAAGCGTACAAGGTTCAGCTATTGCTTCTTTAATTGTTGGATTAGCTGGTGCTTTTACAGCGTATTTTATACCAGATTTATCACTTGCAATTAATATGTTAATGTTACTATTTTTCTTAATAGTGAAGCCAACTGGACTTGTTGGTGAAAAGGGGTGAAATGGTGAACAGCACATCGGACCGAATTAAAGTATACTTCGGAGTATGTATGCTCATTTGTTTAAGTGTATTTCCGTTCGTAAATGATTCACGGAGCCTGTTAATTTTGTTCACTCAAATCTTCATCTTTGCTATTTTTGCAATGAGTTTTGATGTATTGCTTGGGTATACAGGAATTGTATCGTTCGGTCATTGTATGTTCTTTGGGATAGGAGCATATGGGGTAGCGCTTTTATTTGATCGACAAGGCGTATCAATAACGAACTTTTTAATTGGAATAGTAGCTGCAATTATCATTTCAGCAATCGTTAGTTATATAATTGGTTTACTTTCTTTACGGCTGAAAAGTCATTTTTATGCGATGTTAACACTTGCTATTTCACAGTTGTTTTTCGTCCTTGCTGAAAAATGGCGTGGGCTCACTCACGGAGGGGATGGTTTTACATTTGGTGTACCAGACGTATTCCGTGATCGTTTTACGTTTTATTATGTAACACTTATATGTTTACTTATCATTTTTGTTCTGTTACGTCTTTTCACCAAATCTTCTATTGGAAAAGTATTAAAGGCAATTTCACAAAATGAGCAACGTGTTGAAGCACTAGGATATAAAGTGCTTCATTATAAAATTATTGCTAGCATTGTTGCAGGAGTAGTAGCTGCGATTAGCGGTGGTTTATTTGTTATCACTTTACGCTTTGTTAATACGACTGTATTTTCAATTGAAATGACATTAAATGCATTATTGATGACAATGATTGGAGGCGTCGGAACGTTAATTGGAGCAATTGCAGGAGCTGGAATTATTGAATCTCTGAAATATTATTTATCAGAACTAGCTACAGAGTATCCGATTTTTGAAAGATGGACGATTATTCTTGGTTTATTGTACATTATCGTATTGCTAGTTTTCCCGAAAGGATTAGTTGGCACGGTTAAGGGACTGAAGAATATGAAACGGAATAAGAAGGGGAAAAGTGCAGAAGTGGAGCAAAATGTGTGAAAAATCAATTGTATAGAATATGAAAATCCCTCTTTTAGATTCATAAAGGAGGGATTTTTTATTAACCAAATAGTTCATCAGGGATTTGTTTAAAAGAGTTTTGATTTGTAAAAAAATGAACAGCTAATTTCTCAACTGGAACATCTTCAATTGGTACCAATTTATCATTTTTAATCGGTAAAAAAGCTATTCCTTTTCCATCATCAATAAACTCTTCCATAAGCGAATAAGAATCCAACTGTTGAAGTTGTTGCTGAGATAGATTGTTTTCTTTTAGAAATTGTATTGTCTTATTCCTAAAAGGGCACTTTTTGTCATTGCTAACGAAGAAAATTTCTTTTGAATAATCAATGGTACATTTTTCTTTCGCTTTTAATAAGCCTACAGAAATTGAGGTCGTGAACACTTTTTTAAACGATGCGTCAGGATAACCCTCATAAGTTATGACCATATCAACTTTTTGTTGCTGAAGTAATTTTTGCAAATGACTACTACTTTCTACATATATTTGATAATTTCTGAAGTTTTCTTCAATACGCTTACTTAAATAATTTGTCAAAATAGATTGTGACGTCGCTATTATATAAGAAGAACCACTCGTTTTAATTTCATCTTTTACTTCTTCTAATAGAGTTAATATTTTATTCGTGTAATCTAATAAAATGTCACCAGCAGGTAACAAGGAAACGCCTTTGTTATCTCTATGTAGTAAAGGCGTTTCTAATTCTTGTTCTAATTTTTTGATTCGCTCAGTTACGTTCGGTTGAACATATCCTAACTCTTTAGCAGCTTTACTAATAGAACCCTCACTGGCTACAGTTTTGAATATAATAAGATCATTTATTTCCATGTATCTCAGCCCCTTATGCACTATCATTATAAATGATACCAAACATAATTTATACCTATTTTACGTTAGCCACTTATCGATTTATCATAATGTATATAAGATTGAAAGCGAGTGATAAACATGATTGGAATGCAATATAAGGTAATTCTTCCAAAGGATTATGACATGGAAATTATTAAGAAAAGGGTAAAGGATAATGGCTATAAAACTGATGGTTTCCAAGAACTAAATTTTAAAGCTTATTTAATTACGGAAACGGAGAAAGACGGGAATTTTTATAACTGCTATGCACCTTTATATATTTGGAATGGTCATGAAGGGATGAATAAATTTATCTTTGAAGGGTATTACGATAATATTTTACAATCGTTTGGTTGGCAAAAAATACATATAGGTGTTTCATTAGTTGTTAATCTAAGTGGTGATTTTAAGAATTGTAAGTATGTTGTTGAATACGTGGGGAGTATTTCTCAAAAGAATTCATTGATTGAAACTCAATTTAACATTTTTAATAAGAATGTCCAGAATACAGAGAATTGTAAAGGGAATGTAATAGTGTATAACCCAGATAGGTGGGGATATAGTCAGTTTGAATTTTATGAAGTAAAGCCTGAGACTGAAGAGATAGAGGATATTACAATATATGAGATTTTACACATTTCACAGTAGATGCGGAATTGAAATATAAATAAATTATTTATAAAAAATCCATTTTGATTCAAGTAATAATTTTCAAAATGGACTTTTCTTAATTATCTTATGTATATTCAAAACAAATGACTGCTTTTCTTAATTCTTTATTAAAGAATAAGTAAATACGATCGGCACCATAAGCTTGAAAATAATAACCTGTAACAAATCCAACATATGTAAAGGGATGTCCGTATTCATCTTTTGGTACATATAGAAGATTCGTAAAATCAAAAATTTCGTCTTCGTTATCGCAGTTTTCTAATAATTCTTCACCTTCTTCTGTCATAAAACGAACATCATCTAGGATACCATTTATCATGGGATAATTTAATCCCCAGCCATTTGTTTGTTTTTCAGCAAACTCTCGTTCTAATACTTCTACAGATGTTATTTCTTTTCCAAAGCTAGAATAAGGATAAATTTTTTGATTACGTTGAAAATATTCTTTACGGATTTGATAATTTCTTTCATTACTCTCGTAGGCTTGTTCTATTATGTCAGAATTATTTTGTTCGATTTCGAAATAATTCCAATCCGCTTCAAATTTATATTTTCCATTAATGACATCGAATCCTAATGTATCTACTTTCGTAAAATTTGTGTGAAATGGTTTGGTGAAATCACCCACGCAACCATCATGGATTTCTTTTGCTGACACAATATGTAACCATTCGTCCAATTCCGGTTCAATACATTGTAAGTTTATAGAACAAATGGGTAAAAAGTGCTTTTTATGTTGTTCCAAATCATCATAAAATATGTCTTCATATTCAGGAAATGGTTTTATAAATTGTTTAGAAATATGCATGTTCTGCCCACCTTTATATTAGTACTTTGTTTAATTTTATCATTTTATTTGAATTTTTTCTTATTTAAAATTTTATAATACTCATAGTTATGGGAAGAAAGAGTTCGTAAGTAAGGTGGATATCTTATTGTTAAAATTTTATCATATATCGAACAGTTGAGAGATGATGCGAAGTAAGACTTCATACTTATACATAGCCTTATTACATTCGACACATAGCGACAATATACTGTTCATTTATCTGTTAGTATAATATATAGTTTTTGGGGATTTTTATCATTTTCACATTGGGGGAAGGGAATTTATGTTTAAAAAAATCGCGACAGTCACTTTAGCAGGGACGTTAGTTTTCAGTTTATCGGCATGTGATGAGAAGAAAGAAGTAGCTAAAACTGTATCAAATAATACGAAGGAAGAGCAAAGTAGTGCTAAAAAAGAAAATACGAAGAATGAAGATACAAGAGAATATAATGTTGAAAAAACTACTCAAATTAGAAATCAAAAATTAACAGTCCATAAAGTACAAATAGCACAAGTGGCAGAATATGACAAGCTGGAAAAAGGTAATGAGTTTGTTATTGTTCATGTTACAGTAGAGAATATTGGTAATCAAAAAGTTAGAATTAATCCATTAGATTTTTACCTTGAAAGAGGAGATGGAAGTATCGTGGACCATACATTTTCAACTAGTAATAAAAATATTTTTAAAATTAAAGATGTAGATCCAAACGGTAAGTTAACAGGAGCCATAACATTTGAAGCGAAAAAAGGTGATTCTAATCTTGAATTAATTTATAGACCTGATGTTATGTCTAAAGAGGAAGTAAAAGTAGAACTTAAATGATTTATCCCGTAAGAGCCCGATTGGTGTAAACAAGGGCCTTTTATGCAAACTTATACAACTTTTACATGAAGACGGTATGCTCAAATGAATTTACGGTACGATAAAAGAAAATAATAGATTAGAAGACGATGTGAATTTCAAACATATTGTTTTGAAAACAAAAAATAAATGCATGATAAGGATTGGCGTTGGAGCTTAATCCTTTTTTTTATGGAGGTGTAGAGAATGGCAAGTAGACCTAATACTACACGAGTGATGCCTTTAGTTAAGTACAAGTAAGTTGAGTTATATATAAAATGAAATTATTTCTTGCATTACTATCACTTGAGTGGTAAAGTGATAGTAAGATTAACGCTAGGAAGTGACAAAACATGCGTGATAATACGATAGGATCATTAATATGGTTACGTTTAATACGATTTACGAACCAAAGTAATCAAATGTCAAATGAGTTTTTAAAACGTTTTGATTTAACGACAGCTCAATTTGATGTGCTTTTGCAAATACGTACGTATCAACCACTAACACAAATGGAGTTAGCTGAAAAGGTAACTGTTACACAAGGTGGCATTTCTCGAATGTTAACTCGTCTTGAAAAAGAAGGATATATTGTACGAAAACAAGATTGGAAAACGAAAACAATTAGTCTTACAGAGCAAGGAGAAGCAGCTTTAGAGAGAGCATTGCCAGAGCAACTTGCATTTCAATCATCTTTTTTTGATGATGTATTAAATGAAGAAGAACAGAAAATATTATACGAGCTAATGACGAAAGTTCATAAGCATAGTGAAAAAAAAGAATTACCGAAAGAGTAATTTTTTTTACAACATCAATTGACTAATCAAGTGAAGTTATAGGCAATAGGAAAATACATTTGACTTACAAACATTTTTAAAAGAGAAACTAATAACACTTCATTAAAGGAGAGAGTAATGATGGAAAAATACCGTATGGATACAAATAAAGGGATGGAGTTTGGATTATATTCAATTGGTGATCACGTTTCAAATCCGCATAACGGAGAGAAAATTAGTGCAGAACAAAGAATTCACGAACTAATTGATACAGCTAAGTTAGCGGATGAAGCTGGACTTGATGTATTTGCTGTCGGTGAAAGTCATCAAACGCATTTTACAACACAAGCTCATACAGTTATTTTAGGAGCTATTGCACAAGCTACGAAAAATATAAAAATTGCAAGTTCAGCAACGATAGTAAGTACATCTGATCCGGTACGAGTATATGAGGATTTTGCTACAATTGACTTAATTTCTAATGGACGTGCAGAAATCGTGGTTGGTCGTGGATCTCGTATTGGGGGATATAGTTTACTTGGTTATGACGTGAATGATTATGAAGAATTATTTGAAGAGAAGATGGATCTTTTATTAAAAATTAATAACGAGGAACATGTAACTTGGAATGGACAGTTCAGAGCACCACTTACATACGCATCGGTTATTCCAAGAGCGAAAAATAATAATTTACCAATTTGGCGTGCAGTTGGTGGCCCACCAGCTAGTGCGATTAAAGCAGGGCGTGCGGGTGTGCCAATGATGATAACAACACTAGGTGGTCCAGCTATTAACTTTAAAGGATCAGTAGATGCTTATCGTGAGGCTGCTGTACAAAGCGGATTTGATCCAGCTAGTTTACCAGTTGCGACAACGAGTTTATTTTATACGGCAAAAAATTCACAAGATGCACTTAGTGAATATTCCCCTCACATTAATGCTGGTATGCTCACACTGCGCGGTGGTGGGTATCCGAAACAGCAATTTACAAATGCAATAGATTACCGTGATGCTTTAATGGTTGGTAGCCCACAACAAATCATTGAGAAAATGCTTTACCAATATGAATTGTTTGGCCAACAACGCTTTATGGCACAAATTGATTTTGGCGGTGTACCATTTGATAAAATTGAGAAAAATATTGAATTAATTGCTACTGAAATTTTACCAGCCGTTAGAAAACATACAGCAAAATAAATAAAAAAACTGAGAGTCTAATCGATTCTCATTTTTTTTATTTGTTCTGGAAAAATGACAAAAAAATGAACTTTTAGTCGAGGAAGAGGGAAGTTATTTTCTATTTTTGAATAACATTATTTTGAGTTTGAATTTTGAAAATACATTTTTCTCTTGACAAAAAACAAGCATTTATCGAGGGTGGTTTCGAGGACATTTTTTCGGGTGAAAGTCAAGTGTATGAAGAAAAAAACGATTGTTTTATAGATATAAAAGTAAGCCGTATATTGAAAAAATACATTTTGCTAATGAGAAAAATCTGATTCAAAAAAATGACAAAAGACATATTTCAGACAAAATGATGTCAATAATACGTCAAAAATAACCTGAATTTACTATGCAGGTATATTATACAATTCGATTAACGAATAAAACACTACAGAAATAGTGAAAAGGTAAAAAATAGCATTACAATAGTTTAAAAAACTGAAATTTCATATTTTTCGACAATACATACAAAATGTTTTTGTCTTTTCGTATTTCTTAATAATTGAGTTTGATAAGATTGCTCAATTAACTTTTATTATAAAAACTATGAAGGAAGTGATTTTAGTATGGAAACGCTCGAATTGGCACGAATACAGTTCGCATCAACAACGATTTTCCATTACTTTTTTGTTCCGCTGTCAATTGGTTTAGCTTTTATTATTGCGATCATGCAAACGTTGTATGTGGTAAAAGGGCAAGAAGTATATAAGAAGATGGCAAAGTTTTGGACGCAATTATTCCTTATTAACTTTGCAGTAGGTGTAGTAACAGGTATTTTACAAGAATTTCAGTTTGGTATGAACTGGTCAACGTATTCACGTTTTGTAGGTGATGTATTTGGTCCCTCGCTTGCAATTGAAGGATTGCTGGCATTTTTCATTGAGTCTACATTCCTAGGTTTATGGGTATTCGGTGAGGATAAATTACCGAAGCGAATTCACTTAATGTGTATTTGGCTCCTTTCCATTGGAACGATGTTATCAGCATTCTGGATTTTAACTGCAAGTGCATTTATGCAGTCACCTGTCGGGTATGAAATGGCAGCGGATGGTCGTGCGCAAATGAATGATTTCTTAGCCATTATTCAAAACCCACAACTATGGGTACAATTCCCGCATACAATTACAGCGGCAATTGCAACAGGTGCATTCTTTATTGCTGGTGTAAGTGCATGGAAAATTACAAAAGGACAAGAAACTGTAGTATTTAAAAAATCTTTCCGAATTTCTATCATTGTTGGAACAATTACAACGGCGCTTGTATTATTCTTCGGTCATGCACAAGCGCAACAATTAATTAAGACACATCCAATGAAGATGGCGGCAGCTGAAGCGCTATGGAATACAAGTGAGGATCCAGCACCATTTACAGTATTTTCGAAAATTGATACAGAGAAGAAAGAAAATTCGTTTGAAATTCAAATCCCTTATATGCTAAGTCTATTATCGTATGATAAGTTTAGCGGTCAAGTTGAAGGGATGAATCAAATTCAAAAACAATATGAAGAAAAATATGGTCCTGGAGATTATATTCCTCCAGTGCATACAATGTTTTGGAGTTTTAGAGCGATGGTAATGAGTGGAACATTCATGCTTCTTCTAGGAGCTTACGGATGGTTCTTATCAAGAAAAGATCGTTTAGCTGAAAAAACGTGGTATTTAAAATTAATGGTGTATGCAATTTCTCTTCCATTCATCGGTAATACAGTAGGGTGGATTATGACTGAAATGGGTCGTCAACCTTGGGTTGTATTTGGTGTAATGAAAACAGAAGATGCTGTATCACCAAATGTAACATTCGGTGAAGTATTATTCTCACTTATTTCATTCACATCAATGTATTTAATTATGGGTGGAATTTGTGTGTACTTATTTGTTCGTACCATTAAGGGCCACAAGAATAAGAAAACGAAAAAGGATTATCAAAGCCATGATCCATTTGATAAGGAGGAAGAGTATGTTATCTCTTAATGAGTTATGGTTTTTAGTTATTGCAATCTTATTTATTGGATTCTTCGTACTGGAAGGTTTCGACTTTGGGGTAGGAATGGTTTCGAGGTTTTTAGGAAAGAATGATTTTGAAAAACGAGTTTACTTAAATACAATAGGACCGTTCTGGCACGCGAATGAAGTATGGCTTGTTTGTGCTGGTGGAGCCATGTTTGCGGCATTTCCGCACTGGTATGCAACTTTATTTAGTGGTTTTTATATTCCGTTTGTATTTATGCTCCTTGCTTTAATTTTAAGAGGTGTTTCCTTTAAATTTCGTGCGAAAATAGATAATCATAAATGGAAGAGTGCGTGGGATTGGGGGATGTTTATTGGAAGTATGTTACCTCCTATCCTTTGGGGAGTTGCGATTGCAAACTTTATGGTAGGTGTACCTATTGATGAGAGTAAAAATGTTGTAGGTGGATTCCTGCAATTACTTCATCCATTTGCGTTACTTGGAGGAGTAATGTTTCTCCTACTATGTATTGTTCACGGATTACAATTTCTTACGATACGTACAACTGGTAAATTGAGAGAACGTGCACGAATTACTGCAATAAAAATTGCACCATTTTCATTAATTACACTTCTTGTTTTTGCTGGTGTGGGGTTATGGAAAACCGACATTTTCACTGCTCATGGAACAGAATGGATTATGGTGCCAATCGGAGCTTTTGTAGCACTATTAGTGTCCACTTTATTAAATAAAAGAAGAAGAGATGGTTGGGCTTTCTTTATGACGAGTTTAACAATCATTTTACTAAGTGCGAGTGTATTTATCGGTATGTTCCCACGTGTTATGATTAGCTCTTTAGGAGCAATGAATGATTTGACAATTTACAACGCAGCATCAGGAGCTTATGCATTAAAACTTATGACTTACTTTGCGATTGCTATTTTGCCTTTCGTTATCGGAAGTCAAATATGGAGTTATTATGTATTTAGACAACCTGTTAAGTCAGACAACGATTTGGAGTACTAATGAAAAGAAAAAGAGGACTTCCGTCTTATCCCGGTAGCCGTATTTTATATGTAGCGTTAACGATTATTAGTATTTTAGAAGCTTTTAGTATTATTGCGCAAACAATCTTTTTAGCACGAGCTATTACGTTTTTATTTCATGGAGAGACAGTACAAACAATATTAAGTGAAATTGTTTATTTTGGTATCGCGTTTGCAGCGCGACACATAGTAGTTCGAACATCACAAATATTAGTGGAACGTTTTGCTGAAAAAACAGGGTCGTTACTAAGAAAACAACTAATAGAGGCATATTTCACATTAGGTCCAAGGTATGTTCAAACTGTCGGAACTGGTCATCTGGTTACCTTATCAATTGAAGGGATTGAGAAATTTAAAACATATATTGAATTAACGATTCCTAAAATGATTAGAAGTAGCATCGTTCCAGGTCTAATTGTACTATACGTTTTTACGCTAGATATTGAGTCTGGAATCATTTTAGTTGTAACGATTCCTATCGTGATCATATTTATGATTCTTCTCGGATTAGCAGCGCAAAAAATGGCAGATAGTCAGTACGAGATATATCGTGTACTTTCGAACCATTTTGTAGATACGTTAAAAGGTTTAGAAACATTAAAGTATTTAGGGAAAAGTGAACAGCACGAAGGAAAGATTGAAAAAGTAAGTAAAAGGTATAGAAAAGCAACGATGCGTACTTTGCGAGTTGCTTTTCTTTCTTCTTTTGCATTAGATTTCTTTACGAGTTTATCAATCGCGTTTGTGGCAGTTGGATTAGGGATACGTTTAATAGATGGAACGATTATACTATTACCAGCCCTAACAATTTTGATTTTAGCTCCGGAATATTTTCTGCCGATTAAACAAGTGGGAGCAAATTATCATGCAACATTAGATGGACAAATTGCGATGGAGCAAATAGAAGAGATTTTGCAACAACAAAAAAGAATACAAAAGAAAGATTTAAATGAAGATATAGTATGGAATGCCTCTATTAGCTTGAAATTACAAGACATCAAAGTAAATAATACTGAATCTGAAAAGGCTATATTAGAAGGAATTAATTTTACTTGGGAAGGTAACGGTGCTATTGGTGTTATTGGTGAAAGTGGTGCAGGCAAATCGACGTTAATCGACGTATTAGCAGGTTTTTTATCTCCTTCGAGTGGAAAGATGTTAGTAAATGGTGTAGAAGTTGATGGATCTACTCGTGAAGATTGGCAAAAAAATATCGCTTATATTCCGCAGCAACCTTATATTTTTCCGCTTTCATTAAAGGATAACATTCGTTTTTATGAAACAAATGCAACAGATGAAGAAGTTGAAAGAGTTATTAATGAAGTCGGCCTGCGTTCACTCGTTACATCACTTCCAAATGGGATGCACGAAAGAATTGGAGAAGGTGGACGTATGCTAAGTGGCGGACAAGAACAGCGTGTTGCTATGGCGCGTGCACTTTTAAGTAAAAAACCAATCATTTTATTAGATGAGCCTACGGCACATCTTGATATTGAAACCGAATTTGAAATAAAGCAAGCGATGTTACGTCTATTTAATGGAAAGTTAGTATTTTTAGCAACCCACCGTCTACATTGGATGAAACAAATGGACCATATCCTTATTTTAAATAAAGGAGAAATGAAAGAAAGTGGGACGTATGAAGAACTTTTAGAGAATGAGACATTACATTTTCATAGGGAAGAGAGGGGAGAGAAATGAGTAACTGGGTTAAACCTTATATAAAACAAAATAAAGGTAGAATGACTTTAACTATTTTCCTTGGTCTTCTTGGAGTTAGTTCAGGAGCGATGTTACTTTTTATTTCAGGTTATTTAATCTCAAAATCTGCCCTTAGACCAGAAAATGTAATGGCTGTATATGTTCCTATTGTTGCAACAAGAGCGTTTAGTATAGGGCAAGCTGTATTTCATTATATAGAGCGCTTAGTCGGACATGATGTCGTACTACGTATATTAGAAAAAATGAGAACGAGGCTATATAGAATAGTAGAACCACAGGCGTTATTTTTCCGTTCTCGATTTCAAACGGGTGATATGTTAGGAGTGTTATCCGAAGATATAGAGCATTTGCAAAACCTATATTTACGTACAATATTTCCTAGCATATTAGCGCTAGTTGTTTATAGTATCTTTGTACTTGTTATCGGTGCATTTGATTTTGTTTTTGCACTTATTGTAGGTTGTATGTTAGCTATTATCGTTTTTCTTCTTCCGTTTGTATCATTACTTTTGATGAAGAAACATCATGTTACTTTAAAGCAAGGCAGAAGTCGTTTGTATCAACAACTGACGGATGCTGTTTTTGGATTATCTGATTGGCAGGCAAGTGGTCGTAAAGGTGAATTTATTAATGAGTATGTAAAACAAAATGATCAGTTGTTAAAAATCGAAAAGAGAGTGAAACGCTGGTATCATATTCGGGACAGTATCATTCAATTAGTAGTAGGTATTGTAGTTATTTCGATGATTATATGGACTGGAAATGAAGCGGCAAGTGAACAAATTGCTCCTACAGTTATCGCAGCTTTCGTATTAATGACTTTATCTGTAACAAACGCGCTTATTCCTATTGCAGATGCCATCGATCGAATACCGTCGTATGTAGAATCTACCCATCGTCTTAATGGCGTAGAAAGTGATAGTGTTTTACATGATGAAACGGATTTGCATGGAGAGAAAGATTATATTGAACCAAAACATGTAGATATTGAACTGAATCACGTATCGTATAGTTATCCAGATAGTAATGAGATTGTATTAAAAGATGTATCACTACAAATAAAGGCAGGAAAGAAAATTGCCATTTTAGGAAGAAGCGGAACAGGAAAATCTACTTTGTTAAAATTGTTAACAGGTGCGCTAAGCCCGTTACATGGTGAAGTTTTATTGAATAGTGAACATGCTCATACGAATCTTTTATCAAAATATATTTCTGTATTAAATCAAAAGCCGCATTTGTTTGATACGACAATTGGAAATAATGTACGAATTGGCAAACCAGAGGCGACGGATGAAGAGATATGGAAAGCTTTAGAGAAAGCACAATTAGCTTCACATGTTACTTCTCTTCCGGACGGATTACAAACAAAAATGCATGAAATGGGAAAGCGGTTTTCTGGTGGGGAAAGACAAAGGGTTGCTTTTGCTAGAACTCTAATGCAAGAAACACCAATTATTGTACTTGATGAACCGACTATCGGTTTAGATCCAAAAACAGAATTGCCTTTAATTAAAACAATGTTTTCTGCAACGGAAGAAAAGACGGTTATTTGGATTACGCACCATCTTGTAGGAATAGAACATGTAGACGAAGTTATATTCCTTGATCGTGGCCAAATTGTCATGCAAGGTAGTCATAAACAACTTCTAAAAGAAAATGAAAAGTATCGTAAACTTTATGAGTTAGATAAAGGAATATAATTTGAATAAGCAATAATTGTAAAAATAGCTACACCTAATGGTGGAGCTATTTTTTTTGTTAGATTGCAGGTGTATATGATTGTTACGAATTAAAAATGAATTTCATATTATACATATAATGGAGGGGATGTACATGAAGGAACAATATAAAATCATTGTTTTAAGTGATGAATTATCAGGGGATAGGATTCGAAATACGTTAGACAAAAATAAATGTAAAACAATAGTTCATGTTGTGGACGTTTCAGATGTTGTTCGTATAGAAAGTTCTTTTCAATATATAGTCATTTGGAGAGGGGACGCAGAAAAACTTACAAATGATTTGATAAATAGGGGCGTGCAAAGTTCAAAAATTATTAATTTAACAAAATACATGTATGAATGGAAGGATAAATTAATTTCTATCTATCAAATAAATCCGGATCTTATGTCTTTATACATTTCTATGAAAAAAGCAAAGAGTGATCCGACGTATGAATTGTTTGCTACCGGTTTGTCTTATCCACATTGTGGCATAAGTACGGAGCTTCTCTCAAAAAAGTCAATAAAATTAACACTTCCATCGCAAGATCTATACTATGATTATTTAATAGCGTCACAACTTTTATCAAACAATCATTCATTTCAATATTGTTTAATAGGAATAGCCTATTTTTCGTTTTACTTTGATATGTCGTTATCATCTGAATCATATAGAATTCACAAAGTATATTATCCATTGTTTCAAGATGGTCATCATACTGTAGTTCACTCTCCTCTACCCACTGATGGATTCTCACATCTAAATACTCCGAAACCACTTCTTTCTATTTTTAATTTGCATTTTGAATATATTTTATTAGACGAACTAAAAGATGAATCATTGATACTGCCTTGGATAAATGCTGAATGGAATACTACTTCTCTTCATATTCCTTTTGAAGAACACGGGAAAATAAGAGCAGCTTCACATGCTAAATTGGTGTATCCTCATACTTTAGTTGAAAATAAAATAATTTTAAAAAAATATTTAGAATTACTGTTAAAAAATGATATAAAGCCATTAATTGTTGTATTCCCTGTTACTTCACATTATTTTAATTGTAGTAGTAAGAAATTAAAAGAAGATTTTTATAAAGTTATAAATGATTTTCAAACTCAATATTCTTTTCAAATTATAGATCTATTTGATTCGCCATTATTTTATGATGATGATTTTTATGATAGTGATCATATGAATAAAAAAGGCGCAAATAAAATGTCCGCATTATTAAATATGTTTATTGAGGAACGAAAAGTATGATAATTTGTTTCATGTTTGCATAAAAGTATATAGGCTCCATACAGTTAAAGTAATGTGATTTTTGTGTCGCGTATATAAATAATATGCGAAGAGGTGAGAGAGTTAAAATGAGAACTCGTATTGAAAGAACTGAAGAGGTGGTAGAGCAACTTCCGTTGGTAAGTGTGTTAATTCCTACGTATAATCGTCCTCGTTACTTTGAAAAGGCGTTATGTAGTGTATTAGAACAAACATACCCTAATATAGAAATTATAGTTGGAGATGATAGCACGAATGATGAAACAGAAAAAGTGTTACAAAAATACTTATGTGACCATTCAAATATTATTTATGTAAAGAATAAGTCAACTCTTGGACAATTTGAAAATGCGTTAATGTTATTTAATGAAGCGAACGGTGAGTATATAAATTTTTTAATGGATGATGATGTATTTCATGTAAAGAAAATTGAAAAAATGATGAAGTATTTTTTCAATGATTTAGATAATGAAATTAAGCTTGTAACATCTCATCGTCAAGTAATTGATGATAAAGGGAAAGAACTGCGACATATTTATTCGACTGTCCGTTTATTTGAGGAAGATACGATTATAGAGGGAACAGAATTAGGGAATAAGGTAATTGTGGATCAAAAAAATTATATCGGAGAACCGACAACAGTTTTATTTCGTAAAAATGATTTACAAGAACCGTTTGGGATTTTTGATAAGAGGAGGTATCTATGTAACGTAGATATAGCTTCATGGTTATCTTTATTAAGTAAAGGAAAAGCAGTATATATAGCAGAGACACTTAGTTACTTTCGATTACATCCAGATCAACAGTTAAATGAATCTAATAAAATGATGGATGGATTAGAAGATTTTTCACATAGTATTCTAGCAGGAGAAAAATATGGTTTCTTATCCACCGAAAAAGAGTTAGACAAAGCGATGACTAATTTTCTAGATTACGCAAGAAGGATAGTTCCATCATCGATATTATATACATTAGACTATTATCAAAAAATTAAAGAAAAGAAAATAAACATAGAAAAGAAAAAACAACATATAAATAATAATTCGCCTTTACCGAAAGTAAGCATACTTATTCCTGCGTACAATAGACCTTATTACTTGGAATTGGCACTCAACAGCGCTCTAAATCAAACATATGAGAATATTGAAATTGTTATTTCTGACGACAGTACAAATAATGAAGTCAATGCTATGATTCAACCGTATTTACGTGAATATGAGTGTATTACATATGTTAAAAATGAAACGCCGTTAGTTGCCGAAAACTTTAATAAGTGTGTAGAACTTGCGAATGGGGACTATATAAACTTTTTATTAGATGATGATTTATTTCATCATGAAAAGATCGAGAAAATGATGAAATACTTTTTGACGTTAGAAAATATTTCATTTGTGACGTCATATCGTGAACTGATTGATGGGGATGGAGAGGTATTACCACCTTCAACATTAAATATGAAAATCGCGAAAGAAACTACACTTTTTGAAGGAAAAGAATTAGGAAATTATATGTTAAAAAACTTGAAAAATGTAGTTGGTGAGCCGACAACAGTTTTGTTTAATCGGGATTTGTTTGACGGGAAGTTTGGATATTTTAAAGGAAAGGCTTATTCTGCTATTAATGACATTGCAACTTGGCTAGATATGATGAGGAAAGGAAAAGTAGTTTATATACAAGAACCTCTTAGTTATTTTAGACAACATAGTGGACAAAATCAAAAACAAATGCATTTTATTTTAATGACAATTGAAGAGTGGATTGAATTGATTATTGATGCGTATAATAGTGGATTTTTAAGTTCTGAAAGAGATTATAAAGAGAGTTTATCTTATTGTTTAGAAAATGCGGGATTTATAGTTAAGGATGCTGTAAGAAATGGGGAGCTAGATCAAATTTATAATGAAAAGATAAAAAAAGGGTTAAACAAGTTAGTTGCTCATATATTCGAGAAAGAATGTTGTTATTGTCAATATTGCAATCAACAATTTGAACAATTTTCCCCTTGGCCAGCACATTATGATTTTCCAAAATATAAATTTGAGATGTGGAATAAAGATACAGGTATATGTCCAATTTGTAGTTCGATGGATCGTGAAAGATTGTATCGGGTGTACATTGAAACGGAAACGGACTTGTTAAGTAGAAACTATACTATGCTTCATATTGCACCTGAAGCGAAATTAAGAGATTGGTTTAACGAGTATAAAAATATTACGTATGTATGTGGTGACTTAGAACCGAAGGATCCATTAATGAAGGAAATTGATGTTACAAGAATTACATATGATAGTAATACTTTTGATGTAATATTATGTAGCCATGTGTTAGAACACGTTCCTGATGATGATAAAGCAATGCGAGAGTTATATAGGGTTCTAAAGCCAGGTGGATGGGGAATTATTCAAGTACCAATCGTAATGAATGTGGATTCTATTATAGAGAATGAATTAATTGTAACTCCACAATTAAGGAAATTAGCTTTTGGTCAAGAAGATCATGTGAGAATTTATAATCAATCAGGATTTATTCAACGATTAATGAATGCAGGATTTAAGGTAGAATTATATAACATAGCGGAAAAACAAGGAATGAAAAGCGCTAGGAAATTTGGATTATCTGAAACAGATATGCTCTATATTGTCCGAAAATGATAGGAAGGAATAGATAGATATGGAGAATATTCCTTTTTTACGTGCTTCAACTGTACCTGTAAGTGAGTATTTGGACGAATTGAAGGAAATTGATACATCTCACATATATACGAATTATGGACCTATAAATCAACGTTTTGAGGAAACAATTATGTCGTCATTTTTTCAAAAAAGGGGAGCTGTTACAACAGTAGCAAACGCAACGTTAGGGTTAATGGCGGCTATTCAACTAAAGAAAAGAAGAAAGGGAAAGTATGCTCTCATGCCTAGCTTTACATTCCCTGCGACTGCCTTAGCCGCTATTTGGTGTGGATTGGAACCTTACTTTATTGATATTTCAATAGATGATTGGTATATGGATAAAACCGTACTTTTGCATAAGATAGAAGAATTAAAAGAAGAGGTTGCGATTGTTGTCCCGTACGCCACTTTTGGATCATGGATGAACTTAGAAGAATATGAAGAATTAGAGAAGAAGGGGATTCCGGTTGTCGTAGATGCGGCGCCGGGATTTGGTTTAATGAATGGAGGGATGCATTACGGTCAAGATTTTAGTGGAATGATCGTATATAGCTTTCATGCAACAAAACCGTTCGGAATTGGTGAAGGAGGGCTCATATATAGTAAAAACGAAGAAGATATACAACGTATTAAAAGAATGGGGAATTTCGGATTTGATAAAAATCGTGAATGTACGATGATGGGGTTTAATTGTAAAATGTCTGAATACGCAGCAGCTATTGGGATTGCGACTATAAAAAAGTGGGATCAAAAATTAAAAGAACGCACCCTTATTTCTGAATGGTATAAACAGCTGTTACAAAATACTGGGTTAATGAAAAAAGGGTGGAAAGTCCAAAAGACAGAAGCAGTTATTCACCAATTTATGCCTATCATTTGTCCAGAAGAAGTTCGCAACATACAAGTAATAGAAGAACTGAAAAAACAGAAAATAGAAGCTAGATTATACTTTTCACCATCTTGCCACCAACAAGTTCTTTTTAGAAACTATAAGTCTACAGATTTAACAAAAACGAATAAAATAGCAAAACGAATCGTAAGTTTACCTTTATGGGAAGGAATGACGGAAGAAATAGTAGAACAAATTGTAAGCTGTTTAGGGCAGAAGGTGGTTTGGGCAGATGAATAGTTTTTATAGCCAAGAAGAACTAAAGAAAATTGGATTTTTATCTGTTGGGAAAAATGTATTGGTTAGTAAAAAAGCAAGTATATATAATCCGAGTGCTATATCAGTAGGTAATCATGTAAGAATTGATGATTTTTGCATTTTAAGTGGTAAGATCACAATTGGAAGTTATTCGCACATATCAGCGTATACAGCGTTATATGGAGGGGAAGTTGGGATTGAAATGCATGATTTTGCAAATATCTCAGCTAAAACAATCGTATATGCAGTACTTGATGATTTCAGTGGAAATACATTAATGGGGCCAACCGTCCCAAATCAATATAGGAATGTGAAAGCAGAAAAAGTTATTTTAAAAAAACATGTGATTATTGGTGCTAATTCTATTATTTTTCCAAATGTAACTGTAGGAGAAGGTACGGCAGTCGGCGCGATGAGTATGGTAAAAGAGAGTTTAGATGATTGGTATATTTATGCTGGAGTTCCCGTAAGAAAAGTAAAGCCTCGTCAAAAAAAGATGCTAGAGTTAGAAATTGATTTTTTAAAAAGCATTCATTCTTAACAAAAAAGAATGAATGCTTTTTATTTTTATCCCGCTATTTGCCGAGCAGTAAAACCCCATCTCAAAATTGAGTGAAAGGAATGAAGTTAGGTTGGGGCCTTGTTGCCAGTAAAAAACGATTGGTGAGGGCTAATTAAAGTTTCACTTTATGATGGAGCAGAGAGTATCTTAACTTATTATGTTTTAAATTTTGCTGACCAAGGCAATACTGAGCCATAGTGAATGTAAAGTTGGAGGGCGAGCGTATATGTTTGATGAGGATGGGATTGTTTTAATTATGGAACCAGCTGATGAAAGAAACTTGAGGAGATTTATTTTTTCAGTGCCAAAGTCAGTGTATGAAAAGAAAGGGCTTACATTACACTATGGAACAGCTATAGGACAAGGATATATGGATATAATTGAAGATATTATAAGCGTACATATAGAAATAGATGTTGTAACGATAATAGGGCATGTAAGAGGATAAATAGCTATTTGAAAAAGGTTATAAACAATTTAGCTAGAAGTTATGTATAGAGAAAATTACAGACAATGATAAAGACGAAGGGAGTCTAAAATGAAAATAAAATCAATTTTATTAGTATTTATAGTTTCAATTGGTTTAATGGGATGTTCAATAGTGGAAGAAGGAAAGAACTCCATAGATTATGCTCAAAAGGCGACAGACTATGTAAATGAAATAAGTGCATTTGCAAATGATGCACCAGGATTAGCAGAAAAGGCCGTCAATGATAGTGAGGCTCGAAAAGAATTAGAAACGAAGCTTAGTGAAATTAAACAAGATATACCCGCATTCAATGAATTAACGCCACCTGATGTAGCAAAGGATCTTCATCAACAAATCGTCGGATATAACGAAAAGTTAAATACGTTAATTGATACGGCGATGACAAAGATAGAAGAAGGGAAAGTGGATGTAGAGCAATTTAAAAACTCTGAGCTTATGCAGACGGTAGATCAAGTTCGAGATTTGAAAGATAAAGTGCAAAATTTAGGTCAATAGTAAAAAGCTCCGTTTGTGATAAACGGAGCTTTTTACTATTGGATACAATAAACGATTACACCAACGATAATAATCATGTTGCCGATGAGTTTACGTTTCGTTATTTTTTCTCCTAGGAAATACCAACCAAAAATTAATATGATGATATAACTTAAGGATTCTAATGCTGATGCTTGTTTTAATGCCATGCCCTTCATGGCGATAACATTTAATCCGGCGTTAATTACAAATAAAGAGTAGCCGATAATAACATAAGGATTCACATATTCTTTTATTCTAGAATCGTATTGTTGCAAAGTAGCTTTTTTTAATAATATTTGTGAGTAATTAGCTAAAATTATCCCGAAAATAAATAATAACATATAACTATTCATCTTTTGTCACCACCACAATTCCGACGATAATAATAGCTGCACCAAGTAGATGATTCCACTGAATCGTATCTCCAAATAGAAATACTGACCAAAGCATTGACCACAGTATAATAATCCCGCGATGTGAATATGCTTTTGAAATTTCGAAATGTTTAATTACTTGTTGCCATAAAATTGCATATCCGAATAAAAGTATAACTAATCCGAAATAAGCAACAAAAAATGAGATGGAAGCAATGGGGAATTTAGCTGCCCATTTCATGTAAACCATAATGATAGAATATATCAAAAAAGCTACATGTAAAAATACGTAATTTTTAATAGTTGGTTTCATTTATTCACTCTCTTTTACATATAAATATATATTTATATCTATCTTTTCCTAATAATAGATATTGGAACGTATTTTGTTTAATCTTTCACATTCCAAAGTATATAGTATCATGGCTTTTATTGTAAGACAATAGAAGCCATGCATTCATTTTTTCCAAGGTTCTACAATATGTATCGTTTTATTTGTTGCATCCAACTCTACTTGAACACCGATAGGCATGGTAATCATTGGATGTGTATGACAACAATCGAAGTCAGCTAGAAAAGGAATTCTTTGATTTTGAAGTACTTCTAATAGTATTTCAAAAGGTTTTCGATTTGTACCACAATCATCAAATTGCTCATGTTTTCCAAGAATGATACCTGAAATTTTATCGAATACACCGTTAATTTTAAGTAATGAAAAGCTTCTTTCAATAGTAGCTGCATCTTTTGAACTGTCCTCAATAAAGAGAATGTCACCTTCTTGAATATGTGGCATATAGGGGCTACCCCAAATTCCTTGTATCGTGTTTAAATTCCCGCCAATAATACGCCCGGTAGCTTTTCCATCAATTACTGAAATCCAATCGTTTGGTCGAAGTTCTTTCTCCTTTGTCTTTTCTTCCCAATTAATAAATTCATCTGACCAAAATAATGGTTGTTTTATATGATAAGGAAGAGAATGATCATGTAGTAAAGTTTCAGCGAAATATTTGTATGTGCAATCAACAAAAGGTTCAAATTCGCCAAAGGAAGGGACGAGAGCTGGTCCATAAAATGTAGGGATTCCTGTTTTGGCGTAAATTGCTAGTAATAAAGCAGTTGCATCTGAATACCCAATCATTATTTTAGGGTTTTTTAGAAAAGCATCATAATCAATATAAGGTAATATTGAATTTGAATTCATCCCACCAATTGTTGACATAATACAAGAAATATTAGGATTTCTTATTAAGACATTTAGCTCCTCAGCACGCTCTTGTATACTACCAGAACGATAAAAATCATATCGACCTGTTAATGAACCTTCTAATATATGAAACCCTTTCTGTTGTAAGTAAGATTTTGCTCGTTCAAATCTCTTTGGTGAAGTGTAGGTTACTGGTGAAGAAGGGGAGTAGATCCCAATTGTGTCTCCGTATTTTAATGATTTTGGAAGTAGCATTTGTATGAATCCCTTCTATTAAATAGTTTATCTCGCTATTTGACGGGTAGCCCGATTGGGGGGCTGATTAAAGTTTCGCTTTATTTACGAGATTTTATTATTGAATATTCTTACGTTTCAACATTGTAAGTTTAACATAAATAAATTAAAATAATCATTGCTGTATATGAATAAATATACCTTTTACCTTGACTATATAAAGGAATTGTTGTTAAGGTTAAATGTGAGTGTATAAAAGGTTTGCTAAAGGAGTTTTGAAATGAATCGGTTAAAATGGGGAAGGATGACAGTCCTATTAGTCATTATTTTAGGGATATGTTGGTTCTTATTCCAAGGAAATCAAAAAAGCGTAGCGAATATAGAAGGACAACCTTTGCAAGTGGCAGAACTACCTAAAGCAGGATTTACTGAAAAAGTAGTCCCGCCAAAGTACATCCCACCAGAAATTAACGCAAAAGCAGCTATGATTATCGATGCGAGTGATGGAGATATTATTTATCAATATAATGAAAATGAAGCTTTTGCACCGGCTAGTATGTCTAAGATGATGACAGCGTATCTTCTACTAGAGAGTATACATAACGGGAAAGTTCGCTGGGAAGATCCAGTGAAAATGAGTGCGAAGGCGGCACAAACAGAGGGAGCGAGAATCCCAGTACAAGTTAATGACACATTAACTGTTAAAGATTTATATCATGCATTAATGATTGAGTCAGCTAATAATTCAGCTGTGGCTTTAGCAGAACATATGGCAAAATCGGAGAAAGATTTCGTTCAGCTTATGGATGCAAAAGCGAAACAGTTAAAAATGTCGGAACATGCTAAATTTGCAAATGCGTCTGGATTACAAGAGCCAGATGGAAGTGAAACAAAAATGACGGCTGCTGATGTAGCGCAATTGGCGTATCATCTTATAAAAGATTATCCGGAAATATTAGAAGTGACTCACTTACGCCAAAGTCAGCTAGCATTTAATAATATTAATGTTATAAGCACAAACGACATGTTAAATAGAAATAATAAAAGTTTATATATAGAAGGAATGGACGGACTAAAGACTGGATTTACAGATAGTGCAGGATACTGTTTTACTGGGACTGCAAAGCAAGGTGATAATCGAATTATCACAGTGGTCATGGGGACATCAAATAAAACAAAACGTTTTACAGAGACAAATAAGTTAATGTCGTATGCATTTGGATTAGTTAATTAAGTAAGTAAAATACGAATCTAAATCGCTACATAAGTAAGACTGTTTGTTGTTACTAATTTTAGATAACAACAAACAGTCTTTTTATTTTTATTTTAAAAAGGAAAAAGCTTCTAAATATAAGTGTTATTATTTGAGTTTGTTTGTTGCTGTGATATTATAAAGTTATAAGCTTATTAATAATAAGTTTGAGGGGCGTAATATGATATATACATATGAAATAGCCTCAATTGAAAATTGGAGGGAATTATGATGGCAAAAGATTTTTACTCAGCAATTGAAGACAGAAGATCTATTTATGCAATTAGTAAAGAGCAAGTAGTTTCTGATGAGAAAATTCAAGAAGTGATTTATCATGCTGTAAAACATACACCTTCAGCTTTTAATTCTCAAAGTGCTCGCGTTGTTGTTTTATTAGGAGAACAACACGATAAATTATGGGATATTACGAAAGAAACGTTACGAAAAATTGTACCTGAAAATAACTTTGCACCTACTGAAGAAAAAATGAATGCATTTAAAAGTGGTTATGGAACGGTTTTATATTTTGAAGACAGTGAAGTAGTGGAAAGCCTTCAAGCTAACTTTGCATTATATAAAGATAATTTCCCAACTTGGTCTCAGCAATCATCAGGAATGTTACAATTTGCAATTTGGACAGCCTTAGAAATTGAAGGGTTTGGTGCTACGTTACAGCATTACAATCCGCTAATTGATGAAGAAGTGAGAAAAGAGTGGGATGTTCCAGAGAATTGGAAACTTATTGCGCAAATGCCATTTGGTAAACCGGTAGTACATGCTGGTGAAAAAGAATTCCAACCGCTAGAAAACCGTGTGAAAATTTATAAATAATTTGATAAAAGGTGAACAGGGATATAACCTGTTCACCTTTTTTATACGTAATAAGGTTTTTTTTGTCCGGTATTTTTCATTTGATTTTTTAATTCATTTTTACGTGTTTGAATCGCTGATACTTTTTGTAATGTTATCATTGAAACGAATTGAATAAAAGCATAGTATAGCTCTATATTTTTTTGTATTGGATCATCTATTATATTTCTCACAAATATGCCTCCTCTTTTTATTCCAATAAAACTCCGCATTAATGGGAAGCCCGAGTGGTGAGGGTTAATAATTAGCGGAGGATGTATAAAACCCTTCCTGATTAAAGTTTCATTTTATAAGGGAATGAAATTTTAATCAATTCGCTAAAATTCTTGTTTATTAAGATATGTATATAATACTATAAAGATCCTATAAATTCCATTATCGGAAAAAGAGAACAGTTGATATAGTGTGTGTTTTCTTTAAAGGAGAAATGATTTTTGTGAAATAAATCTTACAATTCGTCAAATTATTTCAAAATTGTAGATAGTATAGAAAATTAGTTTTCTAAAAATATTATACTATTGATAAATAGAGTGATTTTTGTCATGATGAAAGTATACTTTATGTAAGGAGCTTTATAAGGAAATACATACTTGAGTTTGTATTAGGTTAATAGAATTTTTTGTAATAGATAGAAAAGGGATATTTTATATTGAAATATTAAATAGAATGTCGAATTTTTATGCGATATATAAGAAATTTGAAAAAACCATTGCAAAAACACTATGTTTAATGATAAAGTTCACATGAAGTTCACACGGATTTCACTTTGTTCATTTAAAATGAACTACGTGTGAAAAATAAAACTCTTGCTAAAAAATGGAACTGGATGAATATTTTACTTTGATAATATTGTAAAGTATTAAGTTTTAATTTTTTTTTAAGAGGATAGTAGGGAAAGGAAGTAAAGACAACTTATGAAAAAAGTAATTGCAGGTTTAGCAGCAGCTTCTGTAGCTGGCGTTGCAGTTCCAGGAATGGATTCTGCTCATGCACAAGTTTCAAATGAAGCGCTAAAAGAAATTAATGGACAAACTCAAACTCAAACTCAAACGACTGTAACTGAAACAAAAACTGTAGAAACAACTTCTGAATTAAAATACACAGTAACTGCTGATGTATTAAATGTTCGTTCAGGTGCTGGTACAGGACATAACGTTATTTCTAAAGTAAAATCAGGCCAAGTGCTACAAGTAGTTGGACAAGAAAATGGTTGGTTCAAAGTAAACGTAAATGGTCAAACAGGTTATGTAAGTGGTGACTTCGTAACGACTGGTGGCAAAACAGGAACGACTGTTCAACAAGGAACAGGTACTTACACAGTAAACGTTTCTTCACTTAACGTACGTACAGGCCCAAGTATATCTCATACAGTATTAGGTTCTGTAAATAAAGGTAAAACAGTACAAGTTGTAGGTGAAGTACAAGATTGGTTTAAAATCAACTTCAATGGTGGAACTGGATACGTAAGCAAAGACTTCGTAACAAAAGGTGGTTCTGCTGTATCTAACGAAACACAACAACCAACTACAAACAACAATAATACAACGGTTCAAACTGGTGGTTCTTATGTTGTTAACACTGGTGCTTTAAAAGTACGTACAGGCCCAGCTATATACAACGCTGTAATCGGTGGAGTAACAAATGGTAAAGTATTAAACGTTACTGGCGCTGAAAATGGTTGGTACAAAATTAACCATAACGGCCGCACAGGTTACGTAAGTGCAGACTTCGTTAAGTTTGTAAAAGGCGGAGTAAACAACGTTACAAATAACAATAATGTTACAAATAACGTTCAACAACCAGGTAAAGACGTACAAAAACCAACAACAGGTGGAGATACATCTTCAATCGCTGGATTCGCTAGATCTTTAAATGGTTCACCATACAGAACTGCTGGTACAACACCTGCTGGTTTTGATTGCAGTGGATTCATTCACTACGTATTAAATCAAACTGGTCATAAAGGCGCTCGTCAAACAGTTGCTGGATACTGGAGCTCTAAAACAAAAACTAGCAATCCACAACCAGGTGATTTAGTATACTTCCAAAATACTTATAAATCAGGTCCTTCTCACATGGGTGTTTACTTAGGAAACGGTCAGTTCATTAGTGCAGAAACAGATGCAACTGGTGTACGTATTAGTTCTGTAAGTAATTCTTACTGGAGCAAGCACCTATTAGGTTACACAAAAGCATACTAAGAAAAAGTAGTTTTATATACTTTTCGTATAGAGAAAAGGCTTTCCAAGGAAATTTGGGAAGCCTTTTTATAGTTGAATAAATTGGAAGTTTAATAGTTTTTATTTTAACTTTCCATTTAAAAATCGATCATATAAGTCATGGAAATAGTTAGGACGAAATAAGTTAGCTGCATGTCCCGCTAACGGTATTTCCTTATATAGAACGTTAGGTAAAATAGATTTTAAATCAAATAGACAAGATTTATAGAGATGATCATGCTCTCCCATTACCCATAGTATAGGGTGAGGAAGTGATTTTAATTTAGATTTTAAATCGAATTCTAACCTATGTCGTAATGACTGGGCAATTATGGATGAATGTAATTGTAATCCGAAACGGTAGTAAATATTTCTTGAAATGACTGCGAACGGATTTGCTTTTAGTATACCACTTGGAAAAATAGTATTTGCGTATTGAGAGAGCCATTTAGAGTATTCATCTCCTCGCTTCTCCCAAAAATTTTGAAATACATTATATAAACGAGAAGGGTTATTGTAATGTCCTCCAATATGACAAATACTTAATACTTTTTCTGGATGCATTTGTGCAAAAATTGTAGAGATGTAACAGCCGTAACTTAGCGCACAAATATGTGCTTTTTTAATATCTTCTTGTTCATATAAGTTTAATAATTGATCTACGAGGCGCTGTAATGAAAAGTCGATTGCTTCTCCTTTATCATCACCGTGACCTAATAAGTCATAAGTTATAATGTTGTAGGAGGCAGAAAAACGTTTTTGCTCCTTTTTGAAGGCGCGACGATTGCCAACTAATCCATGAATAAAAATAATTGTTTCCTTTTCAGAATGTATATTTGTTTGCAAAAAGGATACTCCTTTCACTAACTGGAGATTTATATCGTGTTTTAAATTATTTATCTATAATTTACATAGAATAATATTAAGTACCAGGTAATAATATCAGATGTTTATATCTGTTGTAAAGATGAGTTTTTATGTATATTTTGTAAAAATAGAAAAAGTGTGTTTACATTCAGTTTACATTTGTATCGTATTCTAATTTTAGAAAGAACAGTTTGGTTTAACACGAGGAGATGAACAGGAATGGAAGTTAGAAATGAAATGAAGAAAAAAGGGAGTTGGAGGCAGTTTTTACGCCTTATTCAAGATACAAATCCTCCGAAAGGAATTTTAGTTTTTGCGTTATTAATGAGTTTGCTTTCTACGGGAGCGAGTTTATTTATTCCTATGCTTACAAAAGGATTAGTAGATAATTTTTCGCTTTCTTCAATTAGTGCAGGACAAATTGTTGGATTAGTTGCTTTCTTTGTAATGCAAACTATTGCGGCAGGGTTGTCTATATATTTACTAAATTATATTGGACAGAAGATTGTAGCGGGACTAAGAGAACGTTTGTGGAAAAAGGTACTTATCTTGCCGGTATCTTATTACGATCAAAATAGAACAGGTGATACAATTAGCCGTATGACGAATGATACAGGTGTAGTGAAAACGTTAATTTCTGAGCATTTGTCAAACTTATTAACAGGTGGTATTTCAATTGTTGGATCGTTAATTGTATTATTTGTTTTAGATTGGAAAATGACTGCGTTACTTTTAACGGTTATTCCGTTGTCTGTGTTAATTTTAGTTCCACTTGGACGAAAAATGTATAAGATTTCAAAAGCGCTTCAAGATGAAACGGCATCTTTTACAAGTGTGTTAACGCAAGTGTTATCAGAAATTCGTTTAGTGAAATCTTCAAATACAGAAAAAAGAGAATATGAAACGGGTAACACAGGTATACAAAAGTTATTACAATTTGGTTTGAAAGAAGGAAAAGTGCAAGCATTAATTTCGCCAGTTATGTCGTTTGTTTTAATGGCACTACTTGTTATTATCGTAGGATATGGCGGGATGCGAGTTTCTAGCGGTGCATTAACAACTGGTGAACTTGTAGCGTTTATTTTGTATTTAGTTCAAATTGTAATGCCGATGAGTCAATTATCTATGTTCTTTACACAATTCCAAAAGGCAATTGGTGCGACGGAAAGAATTAGTACGATTTTAGAATATGAAGTAGAAGATCATGAAACTGGTGTGAAAGTGACAAATGCTAAGCAACCGATCGTTCTTGAAAATGTACATTTTGAGTATAACGAAGAAGAGCAAGTTTTAAAAAATATTGATTTCACAATTGAATCTGGAAAAGTGACAGCGATTGTAGGACCAAGTGGTAGTGGGAAAACAACGTTATTCTCATTATTGGAACGTTTTTATGAGCCAACCAGTGGTGCCATTAAATTAGGAAAAGAATCAGTTACGAGTTATTCATTAGAGTCATGGCGACGTCAAATCGGTTACGTATCACAAGATAGTCCGTTAATTGATGGAACGATTCGTGATAATATTTGTTATGGCGTTGAGGGCGAAGTAACGGATGAAGAAATTGAAAAAGTAGCAGCAATGGCATATGTTGATGCATTTATTTATGACTTACCAAACGGTTATGCAACAGAAGTTGGAGAACGTGGTGTGAAGCTTTCAGGGGGACAAAGACAGCGGATTGCCATTGCCCGAGCGTTACTTCGAAATCCGCAAATTCTTATGTTAGATGAGGCGACTTCAAGCTTAGATAGTAAATCTGAATCTGTCGTTCAAAAAGCGTTAAATAACTTAATGAAAGGCAGAACAACGTTAGTTATTGCGCATAGACTTTCTACTGTTGTAGATGCAGATAAAATTATCTTTATTGAAAAAGGCAATCTTACAGGAAGCGGTACACATGATGAATTATTACGTACACATGACATGTATCGTGAGTTTGCAACGCAGCAATTGAAAATTAAAGAGGGTGCATTATAAAATGAATCATCAGTGAGATTTTACTCCACTGATGATTCATTTTTAAAAAATATATTAGATGCTAAGTAGAAAGGAAATGGTTCCTTTGATACCTAAAATTTTAATAGTAGACGACGATCCACACATTAGAGAACTCGTTTCTGTATTTTTAGAACGAGAAGGTTTTCAAACATATGAGGCAATTGATGGAGTAGATGCACTTCAGAAAATGGATGACGTAAAAGTTGATATGGTTATTCTTGATATCATGATGCCAAATATGGATGGGTTTGATGTATGTTTTGAATTAAGAAAATACTATGATATCCCGGTTCTGATGCTAACGGCCAAAGGGGAAACATCACAAAAAGTAAAAGGATTTCACCTTGGGACAGATGATTATCTTGTAAAACCATTTGACCCTATAGAACTAGTAGTGAGGGTAAAGGCATTATTGAAACGTTACCAAATTACAGTTTCCCAATCGATTCAAGTTGGAAATGTATTATTAAATCGTAAAACATTCGAAGTTACATCTGGAGAACAAACGGTTACGTTACCGTTAAAAGAATTTGAGCTGCTCTTTACTTTAGGGTCTAAATCGGGAAGAACTTGTTCGAGAGAGCAATTAATTGAAGAAATATGGGGATATGATTTTGAAGGGAATGAACGTACACTAGACGTTCATATTAATCGGTTACGTGAGAAGTTTCAAGAAGAGCAGTCGAAATTTAGTATTAAAACAATAAGAGGATTAGGGTATCGCTTAGAGGTAAGTAAATGAGAAAAAGAAAACGATTGAGTAAGTTGAAGATGCTGAAAGTATTTGGAGCGGTATTAGCGCTCTTTTCTTTTCTTACTATCATTTGGTCTATCGCATTTTATGTAGCAACTAGTATATTGAATGTTTTTGACGTAAACGTATCGCCGTTTGTTACCTTTCTAATTAGTGATATGGTCGGTTTTGTATTTATTATTTTTATTTGGACATTGATTGGAATATTAATGAGACCAAAACGAGAGGCGATGATTTGGACTATTATTGAACCGATACAAAAAATTGCAAAAGGAGACTTCTCCGTAAAAATAAGAAATGAAGAAAAGTATGATGGTGAAATTGGCGTGCTCGTAAAAAGTATAAATGATATGACAGATGAACTGAATACGATGGAGAAAATGAGACAAGAGTTTGTATCGAATGTTTCTCATGAAATACAGTCACCATTAACTTCTATAAAAGGATTTGCTAGAGCACTACAAGACGATAATCTTTCTGAGGAAAAAAGAAAGCATTATCTTACCATTATTGAAACTGAAACAACGAGATTATCTAAACTAAGTCAAAACTTATTGAAGCTAACTCTTTTAGAATCAGATGAGTATACACCAGAAAGAGTGAGCTATCGATTAGATCAACAATTAAAGCAAATTGTGTTAAATAGTGAACCACTCTGGGCTGAAAAAGAAATTGAGTTAGAACTAGATTTAGAAAAAGTACATGTTATTGCTGACCAAGAAAGTATGAGTCAAGTGTGGATTAATTTAATTCATAATAGTATTAAATTTACTCCAAGCGGTGGTACAATTACTATTCAGTTAAAGGAACATGAGACAGTAGTGGAAGTGCTTATCCGTGATTCAGGAATTGGTATATCAGAAGAACAGAAACAACATATTTTTGAGCGTTTTTATAAAGCGGATTCTTCACGAAATCGTGCCTATGGAGGAAGTGGCTTAGGTTTAGCTATTGTAAAGAAAGTACTCGACCTTCATCAAGGAGAGATAAAAGTGGAGAGTGAGGAAGGAAAAGGTACTGAATTTATTGTGCGTATTCCTAATTATGAAGAAAAATAGTGTAGTGATAAAGAACCATTTTTTATTTCATACGCAGACACTCTTTTATGAGGAGGGTGTCTTTATTTTGCATGAATAATGATAAATACGTGCAATGAATGCATAGTAATTTTCTATAGTTACCTATAAGTAACCTACGCACATGAAAGTGCATCATTGCCTTTTTACATAAACATAGATACAATTTTAATATAATACATAACTGAAATGATTAAGGAGTGTTATACTTGGCAGAATTATTACAAGGCAAAAATGCTTTAATTACAGGAGCAGGTAGAGGGATTGGTCGCGCTGTAGCGATTGCATTAGCGAAAGAAGGCGTAAATGTAGGACTTTTAGCTCGCTCAGAAGAAAACTTAAAAGCTGTAGCGAAAGAAGTAGAAGCAGAAGGCGTAAAAGCTGTTATTGCAACTGCAGATGTTTCTTCATACGAAGAAGTAACAACTGCGATTGAAACGTTAAAAAATGGTTTAGGATCTATTGATATTTTAATTAATAACGCTGGTATTTCTAAATTCGGTAAGTTTTTAGAACTAGACGTTGCTGATTGGGAAAAAATCATTCAAGTAAACTTAATGGGTGTATACTATGCAACTCGTGCAGCTTTACCGAGCATGATTGAACAACAATCTGGTGATATCATTAACATTTCATCTACAGCAGGACAAAAAGGTGCACCTGTAACAAGTGCATATAGTGCTTCTAAATTTGGTGTCCTTGGCTTAACAGAATCGTTAGCGATGGAAGTTCGCAAACATAACATTCGTGTAACAGCTTTAACTCCAAGTACAGTAGCAACTGATATGGCTGTAGATTTAGGATTAACTGATGGAAACCCTGATAAAGTAATGCAAGCGGAAGATATTGCAGAATTTATCGTAGCGCAGCTGAAATTAAATAAACGTACATTTATTAAATCTGCTGGACTTTGGTCTACTAATCCATAGGAATTAAATTTAACTTTAAAAGAAGGGATATCTATTCTGTAAGGGGTAGGTGTCCCTTCTTTATTTTTTGTATTAGAGACAGAATTTTCTGTATAATTAAAAGTGAATGGTAGAAAGCATTGGTAAATTGAAAGGAATGGTAGTTGTAAAAGAGTGATGTAAGGAGGGAAAAGGGATGAAAAAGAAGTTTCAAAAATTATAACATGTATCGTGTATAACGAGATTAGCTCGTGGACCTCCAGTATACATAGCATTATATTGTATATTAAAAAATTGGAGGCTATAAATAGATGAGAACTGAAAAAGAAATGCTAGACGTAATTATAAATATAGCAAAAGAGGATGAAAGAATTCGAGCAGTTATCATGAATGGATCGCGTGTAAATCCAAATGTGAAAAGAGATTGTTTTCAAGACTATGATATTATGTATGTTGTAAATGATATACAATCTTTTACGTCTAATCATAATTGGATTCATAGATTTGGAGAAATAATGATTGTACAAATGCCAGAAGAAATGTCGTTAGTTCCACCAGATGAAGACGGGAAGTTTCCATATTTAATGCAGTTCATGGATGGGAATAGGATTGATTTAACGCTAGTTCCAGTTGAGTTAATACAAAAGTTCGTTGGACAAGATAGTTTAAGTAAACTGCTTCTTGATAAAGATAATTCTCTGGAAGAATTCCCACCAGCAAGCGATAAAGATTACTTAGTAAAAAAGCCTACAGAAAAAGAGTTTTTAGATTGCTGTAATGAATTTTGGTGGTGTAGTACGAATATCGCAAAAGGGTTATGGAGAGAGGAGCTTTCTTATGCAAAAGGAATGCTTGAGGGACCAGTGCGAGATATGTTCATCGTAATGCTAGAATGGTATATTGGTATGAAAACAGACTTTACAGTTAATACAGGGAAGTTTGGAAAGCATTTTGAGCAATATATTGAAGAAGATATGTGGGAGCAATTTAAAAGAACATTTTCTAATGCAGAATATGAAAACATATGGGATTCATTCTTTGTCATGGGTGATTTATTTAGGGAAGTGGCGAACGAAATTGCTAACACGTATGAATATCAATATCCGCAAGATGATGATGATAAAGTGACGAACTATTTAAAACATGTGAAAGCTTTGCCGAAAGATGGTACATCGATTTATTAATAATATAAAGCAGCAAGACTGTCCTAATGAAGGACAGTCTTATTTTTTGTTTATGAATAACAATTTCTCTAACAAAGTGCAGAGGAATCACATATGAAAAATTAGGGAGGTTTTTATTATGTATTATTTTTATTCGCCACAAATGTTTGCTCCATATCAATGGGGACTAGAACGAGATGTTTCGTATGCTTATATGCCATATAACTCATTTTATTATGGAGACTATATAAGTTCATTGCCATACGTATATACCCCTCAAAACTATGAAGTACAAATGAAAGCATATGAGCGTGGATCGTGGACACCATTTTCATGGGTCGAAAAATATGCGTACGCATTTTCCGGACCGTACAATAAAGCGGAAGTAGCTCTTACATTTGATGATGGACCAGATTTAGAATTTACGCCAAAAATATTAGATAAGTTAAAACAACATAATGTAAAAGCTACTTTTTTCTTACTTGGTGAAAACGCAGAAAAATTTCCGAACGTAGTAAAGCGTATTGCGAATGAAGGGCATGTAATTGGTAATCATACGTATAGTCATCCGAACTTAGCGAAAGTAAATGAGGATGAGTACCGTAATCAAATTATAAAAACGGAAGAAATATTAAATCGTTTAGCTGGTTATGCACCGAAGTTTATACGTCCGCCATACGGTGAAATACTTGAAAATCAATTAAAATGGGCCACAGAGCAAAATTTTATGATTGTACAGTGGAGTGTTGATACGGTTGATTGGAAAGGTGTGAGTGCTGATACGATTACAAATAATGTGTTAGGGAATTCATTTCCTGGAAGTGTCATCCTCCAACATTCAACACCAGGTGGGCATTTACAAGGATCTGTAGATGCACTAGACAAAATCATTCCGCAGTTAAAAACGAAAGGGGCACGTTTTGTAACACTTCCAAGTATGTTCCAGACATCAAAAGAAAGAAAGTAAATGTGTTATAAATTGGAAAAATAAGGTTTGTGTCGTATAATGAAAGTGTAAGTTAGGGGGGATATAATTGATTTATGCACTAGTAAACATAGGAATAAGCATATTGATTAGTATTATTTTTATACTTGCGGCAATTATTCTTCAAAAAAATCCACCGACCGATATTAATGCAGCATATGGTTATCGTACGAAACGATCTATGAAAAATAAGGAATTATGGGGTGCGGGTAACAGGTATAGTGCAGAAGTGATGAAGCAAAATGGATTCATCATGATGTTAATTGGAAGTGTTATTAGTATACTGTTTAGATTTCCACATACAATAATAGCGATTATGGTGGTTATGCTGTTATTAATTATTCGTTTATTTATACAAGTAGAGAATAAATTAAAGATACTTGAACAATAATAAAAAAAGGACTCTACGCAATATTATGCTAAGAGTCCTATTTTATTTATAAACTATTATTTTTTAATAATTCTTTTCCTTTCTCTATAACAAATTCATAGTATGCAAGATCATACGGGTAAATATCTTCAAATGTTATTGTAATTGGTTTATTGTTTAAAACAGAAATAGCTGTAAAAGATGAAATTTCTCCATTTAATAGTTGTAGAAAAGAAGTTGCATGTACTTTCATCACATCGTCTACTTCTTCACCTGGTGCGAATGGAAGTGGATTGATGACATTGTGGAAATACATATGACAAAACTCGCGATCCGTAAGATTTGAAATTTCATAATCTATTTTAAAAATGCCCTTGTATGCTAAATCAGTCGTTTGGAAAGAAAGCCCTAATTCCTCTTCAATTTCACGAAGACCACCACTTTGTACATCTTCATCATGCATAATATGTCCGGCTGAAGTAATATCCCAAATGTTTGGAGCTTCTTTTTTATTTTTAGAGCGTAATTGGAAATATAAGAATATATCTTTAGCATCTTTTTCTACAAACCAACAATGAAATGTTTCGTGCCAATCACCGTCACGATGCACTTCATCGCGTAATTTCTTCCCAAGTGTATTTCTTTCAGAATCAAATATTGTTAACCACTCTGTCATTTTAATTCCCCTTTCTGCAAATTTTATTATACAATATTCGTATTGAATTTTGGGAAAATAAAGAAAAAGGGGCGATTATAAGTGGAGATAGAGCGTATGGAAATAAAATCGATTATTTCAACAGAGGAAGAGTTACGGAAAATATTGGGGAAACCAAGTGAGCGAGCATTGAAAAAAGTTATTTCATCATTAGACCACCATTGTGTAGATTTCCTTTCTAAATCTCCTTTTCTAGTATTATCTACTGCAAATAAGTTGGGGGAGTGTGACGCCTCGCCGAGAGGAGACGCACCTGGATTTGTATACGTACTCAATAATAATAAAATTATCATTCCAGAAAGGCCAGGAAATCGCCGTATGGACTCCATTTTGAATATTATTTCAAATCCACGTGTAGGACTAATCTTTTTTATTCCAGGTCTTGGGGAGACACTCAGAATAAATGGCCGAGCGTATATTACAAACGACGAAGAAATTTTGAAAGAAATGCAGGCGAATGGACGTAATCCGTTGCTTGGAATTGTTGTTGAAATAGAAGAGTGTTACATTCATTGTGCAAAAGCGTTTATTCGTTCTAAGATGTGGGATCCAGAATCTTGGTTACATAAAAAAGAGTTACCTTCAGCAGCAAAAATGTTGTTAGAGCATGCGAAAGTGAATGCTTCAGAAGAAGATGTTGCACGTTCTTTAGAAGAAAGTTATACAAAAAGATTGTATTAAAAATTTTATTGATATAATTTTGTAAGGTGAGTATGTACGGGTTTTAGAATGGGAATTTATCCCGCATTAACGGGCAGTAACACCCCTACCTCAAAATTCAGCGAAAGCAAAGAAGTTAGGTGGGGATCAACTGCCGGTAAAAGCCCGAATGGTGAAGGCTAATAATCAGTGGGGATGAACAAAATCCCCACTGATTAAAGTTTCACTTTATATATGAACCGTTGATTTATAAACTGGAGAAATGACAAAATAGGTAAATTGAGTGGCAGTTGCATAATGCTATTGTGAAATATAATAAAAAATTATTTTGAAAATAGTTAGTAAAAATAGGCTTGCTTTTTAAAAATTTGATAACTATAATAAATTAACAAATAGACATGAACGAAAAAGTAATGATAAGGACACGAAATCATTTTTACGGTTTACAGAGAGGGAAGCCAAGGGTGTGAGCTTCCTAACACGAGAAATGATTTTACCACCTTTGAACTTCAATAGTGAACGAGTAATCTAGTAATTATTGGCGGTATCAGCCGTTATCTGAACTTGAGCAATCTAGG
>NZ_CP016285.1:1795794-1874202 GCF_001679765.1 Bacillus sp. B25(2016b)
GAAATACGTCTAGATTGGAACAAGGGTGGAACCACGAAAACACATTCGTCCCTTTCCTAGGGATGGGTGTGTTTTTTTACTTTGAAAGGAGGTGCAGTAACATGGAACGATTTGTACGTACGGAAATAACCACCACCTGCATGATTAAAAAGCAGAGTAAGGTGATTGATAGAGATAAATAATAAAATTGTAGGAGGAGATTAGAAGATGAATAACGTTATAAATGTTGGGGTATTAGGTTTAGGTACGGTCGGAAGTGGTGTTGTCCATATTTTGAAAGAACATTATAAAAAAATCGCTCTTGATACAGGATACGAAGTGAAAGTGAAAACAGTCGTTGTACGTGATTTGGAAAAAGAACGCGATGTTTGTATTGACGGAATTGCAGTAACAAGTCATGCAGATGAAGTTCTAAATGATTCAAATATTGATATTGTAGTAGAGGTAATGGGCGGAATTGAAGAAGCAAAACAGCATATTGTTAAGGCTTTACGAAATAAAAAACATGTCGTAACAGCAAATAAAGATTTAATGGCTGTATATGGTGCAGAGCTTCTTCAACTGGCGAACGATAATGATTGTGATTTATGTTACGAAGCGAGTGTAGCGGGCGGTATTCCAGTGTTAAGAGGATTAACGGATGGATTAGCTTCAGATCAAATTGAAAAAATAATGGGAATTGTAAATGGTACAACAAATTATATGTTAACAAAAATGAGTCAAAATGGATGGTCTTATGAAGAGGCTTTACAGGAAGCACAAAAATTAGGCTTTGCAGAATCGGATCCGACAGCAGATGTAGATGGACTAGATGCGGCGAGAAAAGTAGCAATTCTTGCAAACTTAGGTTTTTCGATGAATGTTTCATTAGATGATGTGCAAGTAAGAGGGATTCGAAAGGTCGAAAAAGAAGATTTACAAATGGCTGAAAAGTTAGGATTTACTATGAAGTTAATTGGTAAGGCTGAAAAACAAGGACCAGCCATTCATTTAAGTGTAGAACCGACGCTTTTACCGAGCCAGCATCCATTATCAAATGTGAATAATGAATTTAATGCGGTGTATGTTCATGGCCAAGCGGTAGGAGAAGTAATGTTTTATGGACCCGGAGCTGGGAAGTTACCGACTGGTTCTGCTGTAGTAAGTGATATTATTTCAATCGTTAAAAATATGAATCAAGTTCCGAAAAATAAAAGTGCGTTAAAAGAACCAGTTCCTTATGAATTACAAGGTGATGAAGAAGTAGTTTCGAAATATTTCTTACGTATTTCATTACGAGATGAGCCTGGGATGTTACAGAAAATAACAGAATGTTTCGTTAATTATTCTGTAAGTTTAAAAGAAGTTATTCAATTACCTTTAAACCGTGAACTGGCAGAAGTCGTGGTTGTGACACATCGAACTTCCAAGTATCAATTCGAACGAGTTTTAGAAGCGATAGAAGCTGTCGCAAGTGAAATAAACAGTTACTACATTATTGAGGAGGAAAAACAATATGTATAAAGGACTATTAAAACAGTATGCGTCTTATTTACCGGTGAATGAAAATACACCTGATGTCAGCTTAATGGAAGGAAACACACCACTTATTCCATTATTAAATATATCAAAACAATTAGGGATTCAGCTATATGGTAAGTACGAAGGAGCGAATCCGACAGGTTCTTTTAAAGATCGTGGCATGGTCATGGCAGTTGCTAAGGCGAAAGAAGAAGGTTCAGAAGCAATCATTTGTGCATCAACAGGTAATACATCAGCATCAGCTGCAGCATATGCGGCACGTCTTGGGATGAAATGCATTATCGTAATACCGGAAGGAAAGATTGCACATGGAAAATTAGCACAAGCAGTTGCCTATGGTGCTGAAATCATTTCAATAGAAGGGAATTTCGATGATGCACTTAAGGCTGTAAGAAATATTGCTGCAGAAGAGCCAATTACGTTAGTAAACTCAGTAAATCCTTATCGAATTGAAGGGCAAAAAACGGCAGCATTTGAAATTTGTGACCAATTGCAAAATGCACCAGATGTTCTAGCTATCCCTGTTGGGAACGCAGGAAATATTACAGCATATTGGAAAGGTTTCTGTGAATATGAGAAAGAAAAAGGTTATAAGAAGCCAAGAATTCATGGCTTTGAAGCGGAAGGAGCAGCTGCAATTGTAAAAGGGCATGTAATTGAAGAGCCTGAAACAATTGCAACAGCGATTCGAATCGGTAACCCGGCAAGTTGGTCATACGCAGTAGATGCTGCTGAGCAGTCTCACGGTGAAATAGATATGGTATCAGATGAAGAAATTTTACATGCGTATAGGTTATTGGCAAAAACTGAAGGAGTTTTCGCTGAACCGGGATCAAATGCTTCATTAGCCGGCGTAATTAAACATGTTGAATCTGGAAAAATCAAAAAGGGAGAAACAGTTGTTGCAGTATTAACTGGAAATGGTTTGAAGGATCCTGATATCGCTATTTCTTCAAATCAACTAGACATCGCAAGTGTGTCAAATGATATAGAACAAATTAAAGATCATATTAAAGGGGTGATTATGTCGTGATACCATTTAGCGTTCGTGTCTCTGCTAGTACGGCGAATGTTGGTCCTGGATTTGATTCAGTTGGAATAGCTTTGTCATTGTATTTAGATGTGGTGGTTAAAGAAAAAGCTGATAAATGGCAAGTAATCCATTCCTTTGAAGAATCAATTCCGACAGACGATAAAAATTTAATCGTTAGCACGGCATGTAAAGTATGTCCTTCTATATCACCCCATATAATAGAAGTTACTAGTAATATCCCATTAACGAGAGGGCTAGGAAGTAGTGCATCAGCAATTGTAGCCGGGATAGAGCTTGCGAATCAACTAGGCAATTTGAACTTAACTGCTGATCAAAAAGTTCAAATTGCTACAAATTTTGAAGGACATCCTGATAATGTTGCTGCTTCTATATTAGGTGGAACTGTAATTGGAGCACTTGATGGAAAGGATGTTTCCGTCGTAAGAATTGAGAGCAAGGAATTGGGTGTAATTTCTCTCATTCCGAATGCAGAATTAAATACAGATGAAAGTCGATCTGTATTACCAAAGATGTTTCCGTTTCATGAGGCAGTTAAAGCTAGTGCGATAAGTAACGTATTAGTAGCTGCATTATGTCAAAAGCGGTGGGAAGTTGTAGGTGAAATGATGGAGAGAGACCATTTTCACGAACCATATCGTTTAGAACTCGTACCATTATTACCATCTATTCGTAAATGCGCAAAAGAATTTGGTGCGTACGGCACAGCACTTAGCGGTGCGGGGCCATCTATTTTTATATTAACGCCATATGAGAAACGTCAAGAAATCGCTGAGCAATTAGCGAGAGTATTTACAGATATGAAAGTATGTGAGCTTGAAATCGACCATAAAGGTATTATTGTAAATAAGGAAGAGCATATTGGAACGTAAAGAAAGCTGGCATGGCTAGCTTTCTTTACGTTGCAAACCTATTTTAAATTAGGTTTTTTCGGAAAAAATATAAAACAAATGTTGATTTTGAATAATGTAAGTAAAGAGTGCATTCATTTTGGAGGTGATTAAATGAATAAAGAGTCACCAGAAGAAAAAAGAGAGCGTATGAGACAAAGTGAATTAAAAAGTAATCCTACGGGTTCTTTACGTGACGGACTCAATAGGGCGGAAACGGGTAGTCCAGTTGATATAGCAGGCGGTATGAATTGGAAAGGTACAGGAATAATCATTTTAGTACTACTTTTAGGATACATTGTATACACTTATTTTTTCAGTTGAAGAATGCTTGTTAAAATTTTGATTTGTTTAGTTTCATAATTGTTGAGAAAAAATGCAGTTACTGTATTACATATCTTCTAAGCGAATTATAGTTGTTCATATCAACTTTTAATACTCCAAACAGAGCTAGCAAAATGCTAGCTCTGTTATTTTTTGCCACATTCCTGTAACAAAGCATCTGTATATTCATTGGTGGAGGTGCAGAGGATGAAAAAAATGATAGCGATATGTCTTCTTACAACTATGTCGTTTTCGACTTTAGTCGGTTGTGACGTAAAAGGTAGTAATGCTGTACAAGAGTCTAAAATAAAGAAAGCGACGTATAAAGATTTTACTTATGATGTAAATCCAGAAACATTCACATTAACTGTAGAACATGAGGGGGTAAAGGAACAGGCATCACAACCCCTACCGAAAATGAAGGTATCGAATGTAAAAAAAGAAAAGGATCGTACATCGTGGGAATATCCAGATCAAAAAGTAAAAATAAAATTAGAAAAGAAAAAAGACCACTTAAACATTGAAGTGGAATCGACTGGTGCAGAAAGCTTTACATGGCCGAAAGTAGAAGCTGAAAATTATACACTTCCGTTATGGGAGGGTAAGCAAATTCCGAGCAATGATGAGAATTGGAAGAAGTTTTTAAAGGATGATGCATATTCATTTGCTGAATCATTTTCTATGAAGTTTTTCGCATTAAATGGTTCGAAATATTCAATTGTATATATTGCAACAAATATGTTTAATAATGAATTGAAATTTCATTCGGATCCGAAAATAGGATTTGATTTTACACATGAATTTCCGAGCATAAATAAAAATAAAACATATGGATTTCAATTATATGTGACAAATAATGATGCGGTAAGCATTGCTAAACTGTATAAGGATGATATTGTTCGAAAAGGTGAATTTAAAACATTACAAGAAAAGGCTAGAAAAAATAAAGAAATCGAAAAGTTATATGGAGCGGCGCATTTTTATTTTTGGAATCAAAATGGTTTATTAGAAAATAATATAAATTGGCCAAAACTAAGGGAGCAAATAAATAGCCCGCTGTTTAGTCATATAAAAGAACTTATTCAAAAGAATAGTTCCGAGCCTGGGGAACTGAATGTATTGGATCAAGTAAGTAAACAAGATTTCATTGATAAGTATCAAAAAAATGTTATTTTACGTTATATAAACGAAGTATTATCGATGAAGGAATTTTATAAAGAGGATATTTTTCAAAACGTTAATCAGGAAGCTAGTGTGCTATTAAAGAAAGGTGTAGGTCACTTAACGAATACAGAATTGTATAGCTTAAATAAGCATTTATTAAAGTCGCTACTTGGTGATGCGGTTGAAGAGGTAAGTAAATGGGGTAATGCAGATGGAACGGATATATTAAAGGAAATGAAAGAGGCAGGAATAGAAAAAGCGTGGATTGGTCTGCCGAACTGGGAACAAGGATTTATGCAACCTAATTTCGTGACAAAAGCTAAGGAAATGGGGTATTTAGTTGGTCCGTATGATTCGTATCATTCCATTCACGAAAAAAGTGATAAAAATTGGAACACAGCATCCTTTAATGACCCGTCATTATATGAAGAGGCTACTGTAACGAAGAAAAACGGAGAAAAGGTGCAAGGCTTTTTAGGAAGAGGTCGCAAGTTAAATCCGACTTTATCGCTGCCTAGTGTAAAGGAACGCATGAATGATATATTACAAAATGGTCCTAAATATAATTCATGGTTTATTGATTGTGATGCGACAGGTGAAATTTACGATGACTATTCAGCGAAACATATAACGACGCAAGAGCAAGATTTAAAAGCACGTTTAAAACGAATGGACTACATTGCGCAAGAAAAGGGTATGGTCGTTGGTTCTGAAGGCGGAAATGATTTTGCTAGTAGTACGATTGCATTTGCACATGGAATTGAAACACCTGTTATTAAATGGGACGATGAAGATATGCGGAAAAATAAAACAAGTCCGTATTATGTCGGTGGATATTGGTCACCAAATCAAAATGTGCCTGAAAAATATGCAAAACAAGTACCATTGAAAGAAGAATATAAACAAGTATATTTAAACCCAGTATATTCGGTACCATTATATAAATTAGTATACAATGATTCCGTTATTACAACGCATCATTGGGAATGGGGAAGTTTAAAGGTAAAAGATGAAGTTGGAAATCGAATGCTGTCTGAATTATTGTATAATGTTCCTCCGTTGTACCATTTAGATGAAGTAGAGTGGAATAAGCATAAAAAAGAAATTACAGAGCATCTAAAAGTTTGGAATGAAGTTCATGAAAAAGCAGTAAAAGAAGAGATGACGAATTTTGCGTATTTGTCAGAAGATAAGCTAGTACAATCTGTTTCTTATGGAAAAGATATTAAAATCATTGTGAACTTCTCAAATGAAGACATGGAAGTAGAAAAAACGAAAATAAAAGCAAAGTCGGCTTACATTGATAATCAGGGGAAGAAAAGCGTGTATACGCCGTTTGAGAAATAATAACGTCAAATATACTGTATTCATAGAGATTTTATAATTAGCTGGATTCTTTATTCATATCGTTTGTTAAGAAAAAGACATCCTAATTTAAAATGAAAGAGTTAATAAATTTGTAAATTTATATGTTGCGAAGTGCTAAATTTTTGAAATTGGTAAATAGTGACTTGCCAAAAATAAGTACGAGAGTATAATGTGAAATGGAATACGTATTGGGTTTAAGTAGTAACCTTACAAAATTGTAAGGTTAGTGAAAGGAAATTCAATATGAAGATAAATAGACTTACATTATACTTGGTAAAGAGAAAGAGAGGCGAATGGGTATGAGCTCTGAATTAGAACAAAATACGAGAAGTAATAAAAAGCGTTCTAAAAGAAAGTCAATAAAATGGTTCATATTAATTCCATTTTTCCTACTTATTTTTGGAGGAGTAGGATATGGTTCGTTTATATATAATAAAGCAAAAGCTGTTGTAAATGATGCGTATGCAAAAATTGATAAGTCATCAAAGCGTGATAAAGAAGTCGAACCTTTAAAGGATAATATTTCAATATTAATCATGGGTGTAGATGGAAGTGAAATGAGAAAAAGCCAATATGGCGAAGCAGTTCGAACAGATGCACTTTTATTAGCAACAATTAATAAAGATGATAAGTCTGTTAAGCTAGTAAGTATTCCACGTGATTCACGTGTTTACATTCCAACTAGAAAAAAATTAGATAAAATTACTCATGCTCACGTATTTGGTGGCGTAGAAAGCACACGCGATACGGTGGAAAGATTTTTGAATGTACCTGTTGATTATTATGTGAAGTTTAACTTTGAATCATTCGTACAAATTGTCGATTCAATTGGTGGTATTGATATTGATGTACCAGTTACTTTCACTGAACAAGATAGTAAAGACCAAGCTGGTATGATCCATTTAGAAAAAGGTTACCAACATTTAAATGGAGAACAAGCTCTTGCACTTGCAAGAACGCGTAAAATTGATAGTGACGCAATGCGTGGACAGAGACAGCAACTTGTAATAGAAGCAATTGCCAAAAAAGCGATGTCTGTTCAATCAATTAGCAAAATGGGCTCTTTACTAGATGCGGTTGATAAAAATATGAAAACGAACTTAACATTTGACGATATGCTTGCCATTACAAAAAATATGGCAGGATCTAATTTGGAAATGGAAAAATTGCAAATAGAAGGTACAGATAAACGTATCGGTGGTATTTATTATTACATTCCAAATGAAAAAAATGTAAAAGATATTTCAAAAAAATTAAATGATCATTTAGGTGTAACGCCAAAATCAGTCCGAAACGAATAATAAAAAAAGATTGGCTTTTGCCAATCTTTTTTTTGGAATGTATTTGTAACTTTTCTGTAACGATTTTTTAGTTTAGAAAAATTATACTTATATGTATGAGTATAATGGATAGGTAAAAAAGTAAAAGACATATTCAAAATTTGTGGTAAGGAAAGATATCATATGCAGAAATGGTTAAGCATGATGGGAATTATCTTTATATTGACTGGATGTAAAATGTCTGAAGCTCCAACAAGTCTAATGGAAGCTCCTACAAATGAAAAATGGATTAATGAATTAAAGGAACAAATTGATAAAGATTTACCTGTTAATTATCGCTTACTTACTCCAATGTCTAATAGAGATAAACAGACGACATGGTCAATGAATTTCGAACGAGATAATAAAAAAGAAGCTGTCATCGTATATAAAATACCTAATGAAGATTATCATATATATTTAGCCGTATATGAGAAGAAAAATAATGGATGGAATATGAAGTCAACCTATACATTTGATGGGGAAGAAGTAGATATTGTTGAGGTAGGAGATTTCACAGGGAGTGGAAAAAGAGAACTATTGATAGGAATAACTACCAATCGTGATTTATTAGAAAACACAATGTATGTTTTTTCCAATGAGAGTGACGATATAAAGGAATTTTATAGACAGAAGTATACAAAGTTATTTATAGATGATTTAAACAAAAATAGTTTTAAAGACATAAGCCTTGTTTCGTATATGAAAGATGAACAGTTGAAGGTTCAGTTCATTGAAAAGTTTAAGGTATTGTCAGAGGTTACATTTGATCCGTATATAAATAGTATTCAAAGAATACAAATGGGCCGTATTTCTAAATCATTAAAGGCAGTTGTAATCGATGCGGGAACAGGGGCTCATTCAGGTATAACTTATGTAGCAAAATTTGATCAGGATCATTATGAAGTATTACCTATAGGTGGGAAAGAAGATTTATTTAATGAATATGTTGTAGAAAGTAAAGATGTTAATGAAGACGGCATTATTGAATTTGTTCGTACTGTACGTCCAAAAGGTTGGGAGGATAAATCACATGGTGATAGTCCGCTTTTTGAACGTTACATACAGTGGAGTGAATCTGGAATTAAACCAATTGAAGAACGATATATAGATATAGAAAAAGGGTATTATGTGAAAATTCCTAAAGAGTTAATAGGGAAAATTACAATACCAGATCAGCAAAAAGAATCAAATTCTCAAAAGTTTTTGGATACAAGAACAAATAAAATATGGCTTGAAGTTCATATTTTTAAGCGGAAAGAATGGTTCAATATAAAAGGCTACAGCGCAGCAATTAAAACGGCTTCTCACGTATATGCAGTACCGAAGCAATCGGAATTTGAAAAAGTGAAAGCATATATAAAACCGCTAGCGGATTATCAACAAGAGTAGGAGGTGGGAATTATGTCAAAAATTTTAGTTTTAGAAGATGAATTAACGATCCGTAGCTTTATTGTTTTAAATTTAAAACGTGCTGGATTTTATGTAATAGAAGCTACTACTGGAGAAGAAGCGTTACAGATTTTGAGTGAACAAACTGTTGATATAGCACTGCTGGATGTAATGTTACCGGGGATTGATGGTTTAGAAGTTTGTAAGGCTATCAGGAAAGAAAATAAAAAAATGGGTATTATTATGTTAACCGCACGTGTACAAGATGAAGATAAGGTGCAAGGACTAGGAATAGGTGCAGATGATTATATTGCAAAACCGTTTAGTCCAGTAGTATTAACTGCACGTATACAGTCTTTATTAAGAAGAATAGAAGTACATGAAGAAAAAACGAATATTGTTACGTCAGGTCCATTTTCGTTAAATATTATAGAAGAAAGATTGTATAAAGATGGACAATTAGTCGATTTAACACCTACAGAGTATATGATATTACAGTATTTAATGAATCAGGCTTCAAAGCCAGTTTCGCGTGATGAAATTTTAAATATGATTTGGGGAACCAATTACGTAGGTGAGACGAAAGTAGTAGATGTAAATATGAGACGGTTACGTCAAAAGATAGAATGTAATCCATCAGAACCTGAATTTATTCTTACGGTGTGGGGAAAAGGATATGTGTGGAAGGAAAGCATAAGATGAAACGGAAAGTGACTTTATATTTTATGACGGTCATTACACTTATGCTTGTATTATTTGAAGTTGTATTTTCAGTCTCAATTTATCGATACTATTATAATGGTATTGTGCAATATATAGAGTCTCATGCAAAAACGAGTACACGTTTTTTTTCAGAATACAATTCACTATACTTTATTCGATTACAAGAATATAGTGGTGACATAATTAGTAGCTTTCAATTAGAAGGAACAGAATTACAGTTAATTGATCGTCATGGCTCGGTTATACAATCTTCAAGTGGTGAAAAGGTAGAAGGTAAAGTGAATATTCCGCAATCATTATTAGAAGGTGAAATGTATAACCAAGTTACTATGAAAGGTAATAAAAAACAACTAGAGGTGCTAAGTCCACTTATACATCAAGGACAAACTATTGGTGTTTTAAAATATACGACTGTTTTAACAAATGTAAATAAAAAGATTATTGAAATTATTACATTTACTATTTCTGTAGGTATTGTTATTTCGGGAGTCGTCTTCTTAATTAGTAGACGTTTGGCAAATTCATTTGTTGAGCCAATTGAATCTATTATTCAGGCCTCTTCACAAATTGCAGAAGGCACATTAAAGCAAAAAATTAAAGAAGATTATCCTGGAGAATTAGGTGACTTGGCACATAGTTTAAATTATATGGCCTATAAAATAGATAAGGCTGAGCAGATGAAAAATGAATTCATTGCTTCTATTTCGCACGAAATACGAACGCCTTTAACAGGAATTAAAGGTTGGAGTGAGACGTTAAAAACAGTAGATCATTTAACAGAAGAAGAAATAAAGCAAGGTATGGGCATTATTTCAGGTGAGACAGATAGATTGATTCATTTAGTAGAAGAATTGCTAGATTTTTCAAGATTACAATCAAATCATTTTAATTTATATAAACAAAAGGTTCAATTGTACGATATACTAGAGGAGACGATTTGGCAATTAACTCCTAAATCGGAAGAGAAGGAAATTCAATTTATTACTACTATAGACCGAATTGAATTGATGGGAGATCGAAATAGGCTAAAGCAAGTTTTCTTGAATATTGTTCAAAATGCAATTAAGTATTCACATAAAAAAAGTACAATATACATTGAAGCGACTAAAATAGAAGGACAAGCAGTGATTAAGGTAAGAGACGAAGGGATTGGAATTGCTAAAGAACATTTACCATATATTGAGCAATCATTTTACCAAATTAATAATCATGCTGCAGGTGCAGGTATTGGTTTAGCTATCGTTAAAAAAATGGTAGAGCTTCATGGCGGTGCGTTTAGTGTTACAAGCAAAGAAGGAATAGGAACAACAATTTTGATAAAACTCCCATTATAATACAAATAAAATCTATTTATATAGTGAAATAAAAATAAATAGATGTATAATTATATTGGGCGATTTATATATAAGATTAATAGGGAGAGGAATTCGATAGAATGGAAAAAGCTTTAAAAATTAAACAAATAGTAGTCGTTTTAATAGCGATTGCCGCAGTAGCTATTGGGTATTACATGTTTCAATCAATTACTTCACCAGCAAAAGCTGTTGCGAAACAAGAAAATGTAGTGCAGCTTGCAAGTGAACAGCCGAAAGTTGAAATGAATAAAACGGCACCAAGTCGTTTTAATGGAAAAGAAAGAAAAGTTGCTTATCTTACATTTGACGATGGCCCAGGGAAATATACGGCCGAATTATTAAATACGCTAAAACAACATGATGCGAAGGCAACGTTCTTTTTAATTGGAGCAAATGTAAAAGAATTTCCTGATTTAGTGAAACGTGAAAATGCTGAGGGTCATTATGTAGGCATGCATAGTATGACACATAATTTCGCAAAGTTATATAAAAATGGCGAGTATGTAAATGAGATGAAAGAAGATCAAGGTTTAATCGCTAATATTATTGGGAAATCACCTAAATTAACACGTCCTCCGTATGGTTCGATGCCTGGATTGAATGAAGGTCTTCGAAATAAAGTGGTAGAAGGCGGATTTAAAGTATGGGATTGGACAATTGATTCATTAGATTGGAAATACAATAAAATGCCAGTTGATGCAGCTGCAGCACAAATTGCTCAAAACGTATTAACAAATGCAACAAAACCACAAGAAGTTATTTTAATGCATGATATTCACCCGCAATCAGTTGCTGCTGTGCCAGCAATTTTAAAGGGACTAAAAGAAAAAGGTTATGAGTTTGAAGCTTATCATGAAGAGAGTCACTTCCCAGTGAACTTTTGGCATGATAACCGTATGTAATGGAGGAATGAACGTTGAAGTATGGAAAAGTAGCAGTAGTTGGAGCATTATCAGTAGGACTTTTAACAGGTTGTTTCGGTGAAAAGCCAGAAGAAAATCTATATACAGCTTTTGAAACAGCAGCAACACAAGAAAAATCTTTAGTGGATGAAGCAAAAAAATTAGAGCAGTTAGAGAAAAAAGGACAAGAATTATATGCTCAAATTTTGCAAGAAGGTAAAGATCATAATGAAGCAGTTGTGAAGAAAATAGAGCAAGCTACTGCAAATGTAGATGATCGTGAAAAAGTATTAAAAAGTGAGAAAGAAATGCTAGAAAAAGCACAGAAGGAAACGAAATCTGTTCAAAGTAATATAGAGAAGATTGAAGATAAGAAGTTACAAAAACAAGCAAAAGCAGTAGAAGAGTCGTATAAGAATCGTTATGATGCATTCCAAAAAATGAATGAAAATTACACGAAAGTGTTAGCGACTGAAAAAGAACTGTATGAAAAATTAAAAGTAAAAGAAACGAAATTAAAAGAAATCGGTGAAAGAGTTAAAACTGTTAATGAATTAAATGTGGAAACACAAAAGTCGAAAGAGCAGTTTAACAAATTTACAAAGGAGTATAATGACAGTAAATTAGCATTCTACAAAGGTGCAGAAATTAAGATTAAAGATCAGAAATAAAGAAGAATCTAAAGTGTAATAAAAAGCCGGAGAAACATCGTTATAAATGTTTTTTCGGTTTTTTTACGTTAAATGAATAGAAAAGACTGGAATTGATATCATAAAAGAGTTATAGTGAGTTATTCTAAGGGAAACATTGTAAAGTAAGGAGAATGGAAATATGTCATATGAATTTTTACTCAAATTAGGTTTAGCACTCTTTTTAGGATTATTCATCGGGATAGATAGGCAGCTAAAGAATAAACCACTTGGTGTGAAAACAAGTATGGTTATTTCTGTAGCAAGTTGTTTAATTACGATGGTTTCAATTGAATCTGTGCATGTATATTCTGTTCCAGGACATACAAATATGGATCCGATGCGACTGGCTGCTCAAATTGTTAGTGGAATTGGTTTTCTTGGCGCAGGTGTCATTTTACGAAGAAGCAATGACGTTATTTCTGGATTAACAACAGCTTCTATGGTGTGGGCTGCTTCAGCTTTAGGAATCGCAATTGGTGCGGGATTTTATTTACAAGCGACAGTTGCTATGGTTTTAATTATTTTAGCGATTAATGTACTTCCGCAACTTGTGAAAATTGCAGGACCGTATTCATTAAGACAAAAGGATTTATCTATAAAAATTACTGTTAAAGAGCATCATGAGTTAGATGGTATATTTAAGCAAATTAAAAATTTAGGCATGCATGTGAAACGCGTGAAAATTAAAGATATAGATAGTGGAGCATTTCAGCAACTAGAGATGGTTATTTTAGCTCCAGAAGATTTATATACAACAGAGTTATATAGTTCCCTGAAAGAGATTGATCGAGTAGTTTCAGTTGAAGTGGAAAGTAGATAATTGTGATAAAAAAGAGTGAAGTGAATTCACTCTTTTTTATTTGGATTTTTAAGGAATGAAATTGATATAATGATGAGTAACAAGGGGGAGAAATGATGGGAATACATATTAGAAGAGCAATAAAGGATGATATACCAGGTATAGCAAAGGTGCATGTTGATAGTTGGAAAACAACTTATAAAGGTATATTTGCTGACGAAATTCTAGATAATATAGCATATGAGAAACGAGAAAAACAATGGGAAGATATTTTTCAAAAAGAAGGTAATCATCAATTTAGATTTGTAGCAGAGAATTTAAGTGGAGAAATAGTTGGATTCATCGATGGGGGAGTAGAAAGAACTGGCACATATAATTGTGATGGAGAATTATATGCAATCTACCTTTTACAAGAGTATCAAGGAATGAAAATAGGACAAAAGTTATTTCAAGCTTTATTATCGGATTGTATAAACAATAATATGCAATCACTTTTAGTTTGGATTGTTACGAATAATCCTTCTAAAAAGTTTTATGAAAAATTTAACCCTGAAAAAATTGATACGAAATTTTTAGAGAGAGTAAGGAGAGAAGAAACAGCGTATTGTTGGAGAGATTTGAATTTGTTACAAAAACAAACAGCTATATAGATTGATACATATAATAATATTATGTAAATATATCGTAGGGAAAGGTATACCTCATTTGGTGTACCTTTTTATTAATCCATCAAAAAATGGATTAATAAAAAATAGTAGGTAATTAGTTTGAAGGCAAGAATTTTTCTAGTGTACTTTTAACTAGATTAAAGAAAAGAAAGAAAAAAAGAAAAATTTAATTTCATAAAAAAATTCTGAAATATACTCTTGAATTGAATATCATTATCAATTAGAATCATAATTGATAACGATGTTCAATTATCAATTGTAATATGAAATTCTCATAGCGTTAATATAAAGAGGAGGACCAACATGCAGCATGCGAAACAAATCGCAGAACATGCAACATTACAAAGCTTTTTAAACTGTTATTTAAGAGAAACAGGGAGTGGAGAATGGATTACAGAGGATGAAAGAATGAAAAGTATCTTCAGTAATACGTTGAATAGAGATACAGTCCCCACATATTTATGTTGTCGGCTATCGGCACAGAACGTTACTTTGTATGGAGAAGTTATATATAAATCATCAACAGATCGCCATTTGTTTGGAGAACAATTTTATTATCAAATTGGAGATAGTAATTCTGTTATTACAGCAGATTACGTTACAGTTATTACGTTTTTAATAAAAGAGATGTCTATCAACTACGGAGAAGGAACGAATCCTGCGGAACTTATGCTTCGAGTTATCCGTAGTTGTCAAAATATTGAGGAATTTACAAGAGAGAGAATAGAAGATACATCCGCATTATACGGTTTTCATACAACTTTTATAGAAGCGGAGCAATCTTTATTATTTGGGCATTTAACTCATCCTACACCAAAGAGTAGACAGGGGATATTGGATTGGAAAAGTGCAATGTATTCTCCAGAATTAAAAGGAGAATGTCAGCTTCATTATTTTCGGGCACATAAAAGTATAGTAAATGAAAAATCATTATTATCAGATTCTACAACAATGATTATAAAAGAAGAATTAAGTAATGATGAGATGGTTAGTAAGGAATTTATAGCGAAGTACTGTAAGGAAGATCAATATGCATTAATTCCAATTCATCCGCTTCAGGCAGAATGGCTCTTGCATCAAGCTTACGTACAAGATTGGATAGTTCAAGAATTGCTTGAGTATATTGGTCCTGTAGGTAAGTATTATATGGCAACATCATCACTAAGGACGCTATATCATCCCGATTCGAAGTATATGCTTAAGTTTTCATTTCCGGTGAAAGTAACGAATTCAATGCGTATTAATAAACTGAAAGAACTTGAGAGTGGTCTTGAAGGGAAGGAAATGTTAAATACGGCTATTGGTGAAGTACGAGAAAGATTTCCAGGATTTGATTTTATTTGTGATCCAGCCTTTATTACATTAAATTATGGAACACAAGAATCTGGATTTGAAGTGATTATTCGCGAGAACCCTTTTTATAGTGAACATGCAAATGACGCAACATTAATTGCTGGACTAGTTCAAGACGCTATACCTGGAGAGCGTACGCGGTTATCGAATATTATTCATCGTCTAGCAGATTTAGAAAGTAAAAGCTGTGAAGAAGTAAGCTTAGAGTGGTTTAGACGATATATGAATATTTCTTTAAAGCCAATGGTATGGATGTATTTACAGTATGGTGTTGCATTAGAAGCTCATCAGCAAAATAGTGTTGTTCAGCTAAAAGATGGTTATCCGGTCAAATATTATTTCCGTGATAATCAAGGATTTTATTTCTGTAATTCAATGAAAGAGATGCTTAATAATGAATTAGCTGGTATTGGAGAACGTACTGGAAATTTATATGACGACTATATTGTGGATGAGAGATTTCGTTACTACTTAATTTTCAATCATATGTTTGGCCTCATTAATGGTTTTGGCACAGCAGGATTAATTAAGGAGGAAATTCTTCTTTCGGAATTAAGGTCTGTACTTGAATCATTCCTTCCATATAACCGGGAACCTTCTACATTTTTAAGAGAATTATTGGACGAAGATAAGTTAGCGTGTAAAGCAAATTTACTAACGAGATTTTTCGATGTCGATGAGTTAAGTAATCCATTAGAGCAAGCAATCTATGTGCAAGTACATAATCCACTCGTTAGAGAAGTGGCTGTTCGTTCATAAATAGAGTTAAAATTTCACGTAATACAAATAATGGTATTTTGTCATAAGGTGGAGGGTTTTATGAGAGTGGACATGTATCATACGAAAGTATTGAAGGCGCTCGAATCAGAAGATTACATTTCAGTACGAAGAAGAGTGCTACGTCAATTAGTAGAATCGTTAATTTATGAGGGGATTATTACACCGGTTCGCATAGAAAAAGAAGAACAAATTCTTTTTATAATACAAGGACATGATGAAGAAGACAAAAGTGTCACGTACAAATGCTATGGCAGGGAACGGATGACATTTGGACGTATTTCGTTAGACTCATTAATAGTAAGAGTCCAAGATGAACAGCAAGAAATACAATCTGTCTCGCAATTTCTAGAAGAAGTTTTTCGGGTTACTAGTGTAGAACAAGCTAAATTAGATTCTTTTATGCACGAATTAGAACAAACAATATTTAAAGACACGATTGCACAATATAAAAGAAATAATAAGAGAGAATACACTCAAAAATCTTACGATGAGTTTGAAAGTCAATTAATAGACGGCCATCCATATCACCCTAGTTATAAAGCACGTGTTGGATTTCAATATCGTGACAATTTTCAATATGGTTATGAATTTATGCAGCCAATAAAACTCATATGGATTGCAGCGCATAAGAATTATGCGGCTGTAGGTTATGAGAATGAAGTGATGTATAACAACCTTTTAAAAGAGGAGATTGGCGATCGTAAATTAGAAGAGTTTATGGAACGAATTCGTAATAAGGGATGTAATCCAAAACAGTACGTGTTTATACCTGTTCACCCATGGCAGTGGGAGAATTTCATCATTTCAAATTATGCGGATCATATACAGGGTAAATTTATTATTTATTTAGGAACATCAGAGGACGATTATTGCGCGCAACAGTCAATGAGAACGTTAAGAAATATTAGTAGTCCAAAGAAACCGTACGTTAAGTTATCGATGAATTTACTCAACACTTCAACACTTCGTACGCTGAAACCATACTCTGTTGTGAGTGCACCAGTAATATCAAATTGGTTAAATGATGTTGTAAGTAATGACGCCTATTTAATGGATGAAGCACGTTTAATCTTGTTAAGTGAGTTTTCAAGTGTAACGTATGACACGAATAAGAAAGCTATATATGGTTCATTAGGATGTATTTGGCGCGAAAGCGTTCATAAGTATTTAGATGCACAAGAGGATGCAATTCCTTTTAATGGTTTATACGCTAAAGAGAAAGATGGTACACCAATTATTGATGCGTGGTTGAATAAATATGGAATGAAGGATTGGCTACAATTACTTATTCAAAAAGCGATAATACCAGTTATACATCTTGTTGTAGAGCATGGCATCGCACTGGAATCACATGGACAAAATATGATTCTAGTTCATAAAGAAGGGGTGCCTGTTCGTATTGCGTTAAAGGATTTTCATGAAGGGCTTGAGTTTTATCGTCCATATTTGAAAGAAGTTGACAAATGTCCCGACTTTACTAAAATGCATAAAACATATGCGAATGGAAAAATGAATGATTTCTTTGAAATGGATGGCATTGAATGTTTGCAAGAGATGGTGTTAGATGCACTATTCCTGTTTAATTTAGGAGAATTAGCATTCGTACTTGCGGATGAATATGGATTGAAAGAAGAACATTTTTGGATGATGGTTGTTGAAGAAATTGAAAATCATTTAAGAATATATCCACATTTGAAAGGTAGATTTGAAAATATTCAATTATATGCACCTACATTCTATGCTGAACAATTAACGAAACGTCGATTATATATGGATGTGGAATCGCTTGTTCATGAAGTTCCAAATCCATTGTATAGAGTAAGACAACTTATGAAACAAAAATCAGCTGTTACAGGGGGAAATTATGCTAATCATTAATAAACAAGAGTATAGCAAAAGTGATTTTGAATTGAGATTACAAGTTTATGAGGAAATGGAACAATTTCAAGAAGCAGAAGGAAATAGATTTGCACTTTGTCTGAAAGATCCATTCGATATTATTACGCTTGTGTTTTTCTTAAAAGAAAAGAAATCATCAGTATTACTTATACATGAAGATACGCCAAACGAAACGGCTATTGAAATGGCAAAGCGTGCAAATTGTGTAGGAGTTTTATATGGAGAATATGGCGATTTTACAAAATTAGAAGTAGAGAACTTTTTACTAGAAGAGCCTTCTTTATTGCAATATAGTTCGGGAACTACGGGAGAACCGAAACTGATTCGTAGAGCATGGACGGAAGTTGATACAGAAATTACTGCCTATAATGAAGCTTTAAACTGTGAAGTAGATGAAGTGCCAATCGTTATGGCTCCTGTTTCACATTCATACGGACTAATATGTGGTACGTTATCAGCAATTACGAGGGGGAGCAAGCCTGTAATCATTACGAACAAAAATCCTAAATTCGCATTAAATATAGTTCGCAATACAGAAAAACATATTATATATGCAGTACCACTTATGTTACACATTATGGGGAGTTTTCCATTAGGAACGTTCCAGTTTCATAAAATTATGACATCAGGATCGCCTTTGCCAGAAGCACTATTTTATAAACTAAAAAAAATGACAACATATATGATGCAGCAATACGGTTGTTCTGAAGCAGGTTGTATTAGTATATGTCATGATATGAAGAGCCATTTAGATTTAGGAAACCCTCTACCTCATGCGAGTATAAGCATAGGTTCAGATGAAAATGCACCGGAAGAAATCGTCGTGAAAATGAATGATAAGGAAATTTTCACGAAAGATTTAGGTTATAAATCTGAGCGTGGCATTCATTTTATGGGGCGTATGGACGATGTAATTAATGTTTCAGGATTAAAAGTCTTTCCTATAGAGGTAGAAGAAACGATGCTTCGATTGGAAGGTGTTCAAGAGGCAATTGTATATCGTGGGAAACATCCTGTGATGGGCGAAATAGTTAAAGCGAAAGTGATCTCTCATGTTGATCCAGTACAAATAAGAGAATGGTGTATTCGGCACTTACCTTCTTATAAAGTTCCGCATGAAATTGAAAGTGTAAATGAAATTCCTAAAAATAAAACTGGAAAAGTAAGTAGAAAGTTACTAGAGATGGGAGAGGTTACAACATGAGACGGGAAGCGTTAAAGAATGCCGTATTAAAAATTATGATAGAAAAAATGGAACTGAAAAATGTAACGCATTTAGAAGAAACGATGCGCTTAAATCAAGATTTATATATAGATTCGGTAATGATGTTACAGCTTATTGTATACATAGAAATGGATGTAAAGTTATGCGTTCCAGAGGATGAGGTAGATCCAAAGGCATTTCTTACTGTAGGATCTTTGCTTGATTTTATGGAGGAGTTACAGCCGTTACAGGAAGTAAATGTGAATAACTAACCTTTAGGAAAGTGGATGAGAGTATGACTTCAATTAAAGTGCACTGTTTAGTGAGTTGTTTTTGTGAAATTATAAAAAGGCGTAGCGACATTGATTTTCGTCCATTTTATTTTGGACTATGGGATGGAGATTTTGATATAACAGAAGGCGGAATTATTTCATATCACTCTGAAAACATTAACCATGATCATTATTTACTTTGGTTTGAAAAATTGTACGGTATTAAAGTAAACGAATGGTATGATCATGCAAAAGATAAAGATAGCAATGTAGAAACGTTTTTAGAATTAGTAGAAAACAAGCCGGAAAATCGTTATGTCATTGTAATGGTTGATATGTCTCTATTACCAGAGAGGGAAAATAAATTTCATCAAAAACCGTTTCCTCATTATTTAATGATATCAAAAACAGAGAAAGAAGAAGAGTGGTTCATGCTAGATCCTGATTTTCGTTGGGAAGGAAATATGGAAAGAGAAAAAGTACTTCACTCTATTCAAGATAACCCATTTGGTGGAGGTTATTTCATTGATATAGAAGGAATTGGGGAGCCAACGCAAGAAACAGTAGCTAATTATTTCACAGAAACATTCAAAAAGAACGACAATGAACTGACTATGGAACTGAAAAATTTAATTGTAAAAATGGCAAATGAGGAAGAAGGATATGCGCTTTCTGGACTTGTAGCAGCAGTAAAACAAATACCAGTACTTGCAATTCGTAAATATAGTTATGAGCATGCCTTTGCATACTTCCGTGAAACGTTGCAATATTCGGAGCAAGAATTTGATTATTGGTGTGATCGGGTAGAGGATATTGTACAAGGATTTACAAATGTACAGTATCGTGCAATTAAAATGGCAATGACGAATAATAAAGGTATGCTAGTATCGATTATTGAAAAACTGGATGAAATGAATGCAATTGAACTGCAAATTAAGAAGGAATTAGAGAGACAGTTTCTATCATGGAAAGGTATGAAAACAAATCAATCTGTCGCAACTCTTTAATAAGCTAACTGAATTTAAGATAGGGGAGTTTAATACTATGAAATATTCGCTATGTACCATTTCATTTCGTCATCAATTAATTTCATTTACTGATATTGTTCAATTTGCATATGAAAACGGTTTTGAAGGAATTGAATTATGGGGGACGCATGCACAAAATTTGTACATGCAAGAACGTGAAACGACAGAACGAGAATTGAATTTTCTAAAGGATAAAAACTTAGAAATTACGATGATAAGTGATTACTTAGATATATCGTTATCAGCAGATTTTGAAAAAACGATAGAGAAAAGTGGACAACTTGTAGTACTAGCTAATTGGTTTAATACGAATAAAATTCGCACGTTTGCTGGGCAAAAAGGGAGCAATGACTTCTCGGAACAAGAGAGAAAAGAGTATGTGAAGCGAATACGTAAGATTTGTGATGTGTTTGCTCAGCACAATATGTATGTGCTGTTAGAAACACATCCCAATACACTAACGGACACATTGCCTTCTACTATAGAACTATTAGAAGAAGTAAATCATCCGAATTTAAAAATAAATCTTGATTTTCTTCATATATGGGAGTCTGGCGCAGATCCAATAGACAGTTTCCAGCGATTAAAGCCGTGGACACTACATTACCATTTTAAGAATATATCTTCAGCGGATTATTTGCATGTGTTTGAACCTAATAATGTATATGCTGCAGCAGGAAGTCGTATTGGTATGGTTCCGTTATTTGAAGGTATTGTAAATTATGATGAGATTATTCAGGAAGTGAGAGGTACGGATCTTTTTGCTTCCTTAGAATGGTTTGGACATAATTCAAAAGAGATATTAAAAGAAGAAATGAAAGTATTAATAAATAGAAAATTAGAAGTAGTAACTTCGTAATGTGAAATGATGTTAGAGTCTCGTTTTAGAGGCTCTTTTTTTATGGTAAGAAATAACCAAAAATTTCCATGTATTTTAATTTGAATTTAACACAATTTATATATAAATAAGGAGGTGATTGGTAATGGCTAGAAATCGTAATTCTAATCAATTAGCATCACATGGAGCACAAGCAGCTTTAGATCAAATGAAGTATGAAATTGCACAAGAGTTCGGTGTACAACTTGGAGCTGATACTTCTTCACGTGCAAACGGTTCTGTAGGCGGTGAAATCACAAAACGCCTAGTAGCGATGGCAGAACAACAGCTTGGTGGCGGATATACTCGCTAAATGTAGAAGGTTATAGGAGAAAGGAAGGATTCTTCCTTTCTTTTTTTTTTCAATTAATTGGTATGAATATATTGCGAACAGAATTCAAAGAATAGAAGTAATACTATATTTTACCCAATTTCTTTTGTTGTGAATGGGAAGTATTAAAGATGTAATAGCCCTGGTGGAATGAAAATTATGTTCCAGCAGGGCTATTATATGGTAAGAAATATATGATGAAAGGTTCCGAAATCAACATGTTAAAAAAAGAAAACTGTTGTTTAATTGCGCTTGCATCAGTTCCACTTGTCATGACATTAGGGAATTCAATGCTCATTCCAATCTTGCCGACATTTGAAAAGAAATTACATATTTCATCGTTTCAAGTATCCATGATTATTACAATTTACTCTATCGTAGCCATTTTACTTATACCGATTGCTGGTTATTTATCAGATAGATGGGGACGAAAGATGGTAATGGTTCCGAGTTTGCTGATTGCGGCTATAGGAGGAGCGATAACTGGTTGGGTATCTTGGAAAGTTGATAATCCCTACACTTGGATATTAATCGGTAGAGCGATTCAAGGTATTGGTGCTGCTGGTGCAATGCCGGTTGTTATACCGTGTGTTGGTGATTTATACAAAGACGAAAAACAAGTTAGTACAGGCTTGGGAATCATTGAGACATCCAATACATTTGGAAAAGTGCTGAGCCCTATTTTAGGATCTGCTCTTGCTGCCATTGTATGGTTCTTACCATTTTGGGCGATTCCAGTTTTATGTGTCATATCAATTGTTTTGTTACTTGTTCTAGTAAAGGCAAAGAAACAAGAAGGAGAAGTACCACCACTTAAAGAGTTTATAAAATCTATTCTGTCTACGTTTCGAGAAAAAGGAAGATGGTTAATTGCCATTTTTGCATTAGGTGCAATTATTATGCTTATTTTATTCGGAATTCTCTTTTATTTGTCGACTATACTGGAATCAAAGTATGACATTCATGGTATATGGAAAGGGTGTGTGCTTGCTATCCCGTTACTTGTACTGTCACTTAGTTCATATATGGCCGGTAAAAAAATTGGAGATAATCAAAATGTTATGAAGAAGTGTATTTATATTGGTTTTTTAATGGCAGCTGCATCAGTCATCATTCCTTTATTTATAAAAGGGATTTATTTACTACTTCTTTGTCTCGTTATTATGGGGATAGGAATTGGTATGGCACTCCCATGTTTAGATGCCCTCATTACACAAGGAATTGAAAAGGAGCAAAGGGGAACGGTTACGTCATTTTATAGTTCAATGCGATTTATCGGTGTAGCAGCTGGACCACCTTTATATTCTTTTTTCATGAAAGGGGCGGACCATGAAGTGTTTTATTTGACAAGTATTTTCGCTGCCATTGGTGCTGTCATAGCAATCATTTGGATTAAACCAGCAAAAGATGCAAAGAAGGTAAAACAGAAACCGGAACCTACTTCATAATTTGTAAGAGAATTGCATGATGTTTTTAGTAACATGCAATTCTCTTTCGTTCATTAAGAATAAATAACTTGTTTTAACATATAAAGCGCGACACCCCATATGATGAGACCAGAAAATTTATTTAATAATAAAATTGTCTTTCCGGTTGAGTCTATTCTTTTTAGAAATTTCCCCGCTAAAGCTAAGCTTATAAACCAAATCCAAGAAACGATAATAGTTGCAAGTGTGAAAGCCCATTTTTCACTTCCTATGTATTGAATAGAATTTGTTCCAATTACACCGATTGTGTCTAAAATAGCATGTGGATTTAATAACGAAACGGATGCTGCGAAAAGAATTTGCTTTTTTAAGGGCATACTTTTTTCTTGTTTTACATCGTTGGAAGGGTTACTTCTCCAAATAACAAAGCCCATGTATAGGAGAAAGAAAAATCCAATTATATATAACGAGTTAGTTAGCCAAGAAAAAGTAAGGAGTACAAGGGAGACACCTTGCACTGCAATCAATATGAGTAACGTATCACATATAGAGGCAGTTAATACTACGGGTGCTGCCCTCCAAATGTTTGGTTGGCTCGCACCTTGGTTGAAGACAAAAACATTTTGTACACCTAATGGAATGATAAGTCCAAATGCAAGAATGATACCATGAATAATTGCTTCACTCATCATATTACCTCCTATTTTAATTCATTATGATAGTGTATATTGTATAGAAGAAATGAAAATTTGTATCCATCCATATGGTTGGGGAGGTTACCAACCAAAAAGAATATAAGGTGATATAATGGAAAGATTCGTTTGGAAACCGAATATGTCTCTAGCGACTCCTCTGTATAAACAAATAGAAACGTATATAAAAGAAAGGATCGTTAATGGAGAATGGACCGTTGGAACGAAATTACCTTCACAAAGAGATTTGGCACATACATTTGGTGTGAATCGAAGCACAATTGTAATGGCTTTCGATGAACTAGTTGCAAAGGGATACATTGAAGGGAATGGCAGGAAAGGAACAATTGTTGTAAATAATAATGAGAATGCTTCACCTTACGCACCCCCGCCTAATTGGCAGTCTTATGTAGAAACAGGACTTCATTATCCGAATCTCCCAGCTATTCAGGAGATTAATCAAGCTGAATTTTATCCACATGTAATCCGATTAGGAACAGGTGAGCTCGCGCCAAGTCTCTTACCTGAGAAAAAGATGAAAGAAATTATGAATAAGCTTTTAAAGTCAAATGTGACGCTTGGGTATGAAGAGCCGAAAGGAAATCTGTATTTAAGGGAAAAGATTTCCGAATACTTACAGGGGCATGGTGTATATGTATCTCCTGCCTCTATATTAATTGTTTCAGGAGCGATTCAAGCGCTGCAACTTATTTCTATGGGTCTTCTTTCGAAAGGGGCATCAATCTTATTAGAGAAACCATCTTATTTATATTCACTTAATGTTTTTCAATCAGCAGGAGTACGTTTAATTGGAATCCCAATGGATGAGAGCGGCTTATATACATCATATATTGAGAAATATAAGAAGCAATTCAATGCCTCTATTTTATATACAATCCCGTCGTTTCATAATCCGACGAATTTTAGTATGAATACTAAGAAGCGAAAAGAAATAATGGAAGTATGTAATGAAATTGGATTACCTATTATAGAGGACGCAGTGTATCAAGACTTATGGTTTGATGCACCTTGTTCGAAACCTTTAAAAGCCTATGATAAAAATGGAATCGTACTACATATTGGAAGCATGTCCAAAGTGATTAGTCCAGGTTTAAGAATTGGATGGATTGTTGGACCTGAGCCAGTAATTCAAAGATTGTCAGACATAAAAATGCAAACAGATTATGGCTCAAGCACTATATCCCAGCAAATTGCAGCAGAGTGGTTTACAAATGGTCTATATGATCAGCATTTGCGATTTGTAAGAAGTGAATTGAAAAAACGAAGAGATTTTATGTTACTAATGTTAGATAAATATCTTCGTGAAATAGCAACTTGGCATGAGCCAACAGGTGGGTTTTATATATGGGTACATATAAAAGTACCCATTTCATATCGCAGTTTATTTGATAAAGCTCTGCAAGAAAAGGTTTTATTAAACCCAGGTACTTTATATGATAGAAGTGCAAATCAATTTTTGCGCCTATCGTATTCATACGCAACGTTAGAAGAAATTGAAATAGGTATAAAAAAACTTGCACAACTAATGAAAAAGTAAGAGGAGAAAGTAATGAAACAATATGTAATTTGCCAAATTATCAATGGAGAAAAATATTTAGCTGCTTATGCGGAGACGAAGGAGGAAGCAATTGAAAAAGCAGAATTGTTAGGATTACGAACGGGAAATCGATACACAGTTATTACTGCAGAGGAAGCAGAAGGGTTAACGTATCCTTAAACAACGTATAATAATGATGCAGAAAGTAAATAAGCCTAGTAATATATTATTACTAGGCTTATTTTTTTGAAAGCGTTACGTGTTCTCGTATGAAAAGCAATAGTATTATGAGTCAAGTTGACGGAAGTAACGATTTGATTTTCTATCCTGCTTTCCGTTTCTATAGTCATCAATATATTGTCTGAAGTTCCACGATTGTAAAAACTTATTTGCGGCATTATAACCAGAATTGTATAGCCACTCTTTTTCTTCCTTTGTTAAGTCGAAGTTTGTACTAGTAATAGCCCCTGTTGGAATTGTAATTGTTCTTGCTTTTGATTCCTTGTCTAAATGACGTAAATCATGAGCTTGCATCATTGTTTTAAATAGTCCTTTGAACATGGAAATAGGCTCGTTATAGTGAGCAGGATCAGCTTGAATCTCATCTTTTACAAAATGAAATCCGAAAGTCGGCCAGCGAGGAGCGGTAGGTGAATCGAAGATCCAAATTGGATAATTACTTAGAATTCCTCCATCAACCATATAACAAGGCTGCTTCCATTTTGGAGTTCTCCATTTTACGGGTTCAAAGAAGAAGGGGATTGTACTACTCATTCTTACCGCTTTAGCGATAGAGAAGCGATAATTTAAAAATCCGTAGTTTGGTAAGTCGTCAGGAAAGACAACCATTTTACCATTACTAATATCAGAGGCGATGATTTTGAGTTTGTTTAGATCCGGTAAATCAGTAAATAAATGAATACCTTTTTTCCGAAGCAATTCTTCAATCCATTCTTCTATAAATGCATTAGAGTATATACCTAGAGTAGTCCATGCACTTAGCCCCTTACCGATAAAAGGAATTCTATCAATAAAAGTTTTTTTCATAAATTTATTATAATCAATATCAGTTATAATCGTTTTTAACTCTGAACAAGAATATCCTGTCGCTACAAGTGCTGCAATAATCGAACCAGCCGATGTACCAGCTACACGTTCCCATTCATAACCTTTTTCGGCTAACGCGCAAATTGCCCCAACATGCGCAATACCGCGCACACCGCCTCCTTCAAAAACACCATCAATCTTCATTAAACATACTTCCTTTCAAATAAAAGATTTGGAAATGGCAAAAAAGCACGTATTGTACGTGCTTTTTTACAATGGTTTTTAAGTTTACTAGCAGCCTACAAAGCCGCCCCAACAGCTAGCTCCGATGATGATTAGAAGGATAAATAAAACGATTAATAAAGCGAAACCTCCGTAACCACAACCGCCGCCACCGTATCCGTAACCACAGCAACTATATCCGTAACCCATGTGGAATTCCTCCTTATATTTAAAAATGAACGAGGGGAAAATGTACTGGAAGAATTAAAGAATTATCGTGTTTGTAGGAACAATGTATAGTATGCTTTTTTAAACTTGTTCGCGTACGAAGGATAAGCCCGTTTTTTGGAGGCTTGTTGATTTTGTAAAGAATGAAGTATAATCTTTGTACTATGATATAAATAAGTATGTAAATGTAAGGAGAATTTATGAATAAAAAAATTGAAGTATTAATTGATAAATATGAACTAACACACTTGAAAGAGGAACTTATTAATACTGTATTTCCTTGTATAAAAGTTGTGCCAAAGCAGCAGGAAACTGTTGCGATAGGTAGTTCGAAAATGGGAGGAGTTCCTGATTTACCAGCTTTATTTGAATATCCAAAGCATAAAGGAAATCCACTACAATTTATCGCGCAATTTAACTTAAGTGATTTACAAAACGTTGGTATGGATCACAATCTTCCTAAGACGGGGATGCTGTATTTCTTTTGCATCGAAAATTATTTTGAAGAAAATGTGAATCTAACAGAGGCTGGGCGTGTACTTTATTATGATGTTCCTGTAGAGCAATTACGAAGAGAAAATGAAGTACAAGCGAAATATAACCAGTGTGCAATTACTTTTGAACTGACATACAAATTACCAGAGCTTTTCATTGAAGATGAGGCTGATTCAGATCGTTTCTTGCAATTACTTGAAGAGCTAATTCCGGATAACTACGATAACCATCAAATGTTTGGTGAGCCATTCTCTGTACAAGAGGAAGTGTTATATGAGACAGGAGAATATATGGGAGTAGACCCACAGCAAATGACTCTTTTATTCCAAATTGATTCAGATCATAAAAATTGTAATATGGTTTGGGGAGAACTAGGGATGCTATATTTCTGTATTAGTAATGAAGATTTGAAAAATCAACGTTTTGAAAATACATGCTGCGTATTACAAACTTGCTAATGAAAAAAGGTTGTTCTTTTAAAAAGAACAACCTTTTTATGTGAATTAATTAATATGCATAATCTCATATGACCTATACGAAAAAGTATTGTATACTCTGAAACTATACGATACTTTTTCGTATAGTTATAGAATGTAAGGAGTGACAAGATGGGAAAGACAAGTAAGTATGTGACAGCTGCCGCACTTTGTTCAACTATAGTAATGGGAGGCTTACAAGCGTCATCTGTATCTTATGCAGCTACAAATCCGACTACAGTGACAGCACAATCAGATGTAAAGTTATTAGATGATTTCAGAAAAGAATTAAAAAAACAGATTGATAATCGAGAAGAAAATATTACAATCACATATAAAACAAAAGATAGAAATGCTAGAAATATTATGGATCAATTGTATGGTGAGTTTAATAAAATTGTAGATGCTGATGAGTATGTAAAATATAATGTAGCGTCTACTAGATATTCTATTAAAGGAATGCCAGGGGACTATACGTTTACACTGCAAGTAAAATACCGTGAATCAAAAGAACAAACTCAATATGTAAAAGCTCAGGCGAAATCAATTGTTGGATCAATTGTAAAACCAGGGATGGATGAGCATGAGAAAGTAAAAGCTATTCACGATTACGTTGTTAAGCATGTGTCTTATGATACGTCTTATCAAGCGTATACAGCATATGAAGCATTAGCGAATCGTTCTGCCGTTTGCCAAGGATATACATTATTAACGTATGAGTTGTTAAAAGAGGCAGGTATTCAAAATCATATTGTAACAGGCACAGGAAACGGACAAGCTCACGCGTGGAATTTAGTGAACATTGAAAACAAATGGTATCACCTAGATACTACATTTGATGATCCAGTACCAGATAAAGCAGGGCGTGTAACTTACTCATATTTTAACATGTCTGACGAACAGTTAAGTAAAGATCACGACTGGGATCGTAGTAAATATCCAGCAGCAACTACAAGTTATTTTGGTGAATTAACAAATAAAATAAAAGCTGGTAGCTCAAAAACTGTCGTATATGAGCAAATGTTAAAAGAAACAAATTTACAATACTTATCTGCAGAATACGGAGCAGAAAATTATAATGAATTTAAGAAAAAGTTACAGCAACAGTTTGCAGCCAAACCAGAAAAAGTAGAAGTACGATATAAGCAGTCCATGGATGGAACGATGCAAGATATAAAGAAAGTATTAAATGAAATAAATTGGCCAAAAGGTGCAAAGCGTGTGTCTTATCAAGTAGCACCTTATAGTGCATTAGCGGGTTATTCATTAGCGACAATTACATTTACGTATTAAGCAATGATAAAGAGCATCTGTAAAAGATGCTCTTTTTATATTTGTTGATCACTTTAAAATATTGAGAATTATGTGATGAAATAAAAAGGAGAGGATGTGAATGCGGAATGAACTTGTTTGAAAGTAATATATTTACATTGATATATACTTGTTTAGTAATCGGACTTATCGTTTTGTTTTTCATATCATTTACTTTGTTTATTAGAAGAGTATTACAAAGCAGTGCTGCAAAGAAACACCACGTGATTAATATGAACCAGAAGCTAGATCGAATTATTGAATTGCTTGAAAAAGATAAGAAATAGCGATAGAAGAAGTATGAAAAGGGGAAAGAGAATGGCCAATTATATAAAAGAATTACGTGAAAAAGTAGGACATGATTATGTTTTCTTAAACTTTGCCGGTGGTTGTGTATTTAATAAAGAAGGAGAAGTATTACTGCAAAAAAGAGGAGACTTTAACGCTTGGGGATTTCCAGGTGGCGCAATGGAGATAGGGGAATCAGCTGCGGAAACTGCAATCCGAGAAATAAAAGAAGAAACCGGGTATGATGTAGAAATAAATGAGCTTATTGGAGTGTATACAAAATATTTTCAATCATATCCAAATGGAGACAAGGCCCAGTCAATTGTGATGTTCTTTTCATTCTCAATAGTTGGAGGTGACAAAAAAGTAGATGGTGATGAAACGTTGGATTTGAAGTTTTTCCCGTTAGACGACATGCCACCGTTATTTTGTAAACAACATGAAGATTGCCTGCAAGATTTATTGGAGAAAAGAGTAGGGGTATATCGTTAACATATAAAAAAGAAGCTAAATGAAGATTAGCTTCTTTTTGATGTTTAATTTATTTCCACCAATCATCAAACATTGACGCTGGTACTTGTCTTTTATGCTCACTCACTGTGTAACGTTTTTCAATTTTCTCTGCAACGTCAGCTGGAACTGCTTTACCTTCTAAATAATCATCTAATTGATCATAAGTAATACCTAACTCTGTTTCATCAGCTTGACCTGGTTTTTCATCTAATAAATCAGCTGTTGGCATTTTTAAGTACAGTCGCTCGTCTGCACCTAACTCTTGTAATAATGCACGTCCTTGGCGCTTCGTTAATCCCGTTAATGGTAATAAATCTGCACCACCATCTCCGAATTTTGTAAAGAACCCTGTTACAGCTTCTGCAGCGTGATCTGTTCCGATAACAAGTAGCCCTTTTTGTCCACCAATTGCATATTGAGTAACCATACGGATACGTGCTTTCACGTTACCCTTATTGAAATCTGTTAATGATTCACCCAATAAGTTTTCATATTGATTTGAAAAAGCATCAACAGTTGAAGCAATATCAAATGCAACAGATTGATCTGCTTGAATGAATTGTAATGCTAATTGTGCATCATCTTCATCTTTTTGTACTTTATAAGGAAGACGCACGGCGATAAACGTTGCATTACCACCTTCGTTACGAATTTCTTCAACTGCAAGTTGTGCTAAGCGTCCTGCTAATGTAGAGTCTTGTCCGCCGCTAATACCAAGTACAAATCCTTTTGCACCTGTTTTTTTTACATAATCCTTTAAGAAATCAACTCGTTTACGAATTTCAATTTTTGGATCAATTACAGGCTGAACATGTAATGCTTTCATAATCTGTTCTTGTAATGTCATTATGTTTCCTCCTATTCATATTAAAGCGGTAATTAAGTTTATATGTATAATGGTACATACTTCTATCCTTTATTATTTCGCAAAATTAACGAATATACAATAGGATGTGTGTATGAATATGAATGTAGTCATTATAAATAAAGTACTACGTATAAGCAATTTTTTTAAACCTTTCAAAAATGTAAGGTTTTTGTCATTTGAATCGATGGAAGGTATTTCCGCACTTTACTAATATAAAAACATAGATAGTAGAAGGGCGGAGAAGTAATATGAACATTAGAGAACTAGCATATCGGAATGTAACCCGAAATAGACGGACATACTCAGCCTATTTTTTGAGTAGTGCATTTGCAATTATGGCCTTTTTTGTGTATTCATTTTTTGCGTTTCATCCGGCATTAAGTGCAGGAGAATTAGGTCAGTACGTATTCGTAAGTATGTCTTTTGCACAGTCTATTATTTACTTATTTACATTCTTCTTTATTTTATATTCCATGGGAATGTTTTTAAAAACGAGAAAGCATGAACTAGGAATTTTAATGATGCTAGGTATGACGAAATATCAATTAAAGCGTCTGATCTTTTTTGAAAATATTATAATTGGAATAGGGGCAATTATTTTTGGTATTCTTTCAGGTATGTTATTTTCAGGGGTATTACTATTTGTCGCTCCGATGATATTGAAACTAGATATCTCCTTATCCTATTACATACCGATGAAAGCAATTGTTGTAACGAGTATTATGTTTTTTATTTTATTTATGATCATATCATTGTTTAGTGCAGGAATGATTCGTAAAAATAAGATTATGAAGTTGTTTAGGGGATCAGCAGAGGCGAAACCGGAACCGAAAGCATCAATCATTTCTTCCATATTAGCAGTAGTATTGCTTAGTGCTGGCTATGTAGGAGCTCTTCTATCACATGGAGCAATGGTATTTATTATGATGATTCCTGTTACAACGGTAGTTATTATTGGGACGTATTTGTTGTACAAGCAGCTGAGTGTCTTTATTATTCGATTATGTAAAAAAAGTAAACGTTTCTATTGGACACAGACTAATATTATTACGTTATCAGATTTAGCGTATCGCATGAGAGATAACGCAAGAATGTTCTTTATTGTAACCATTATTTCTACTGTAGCATTTTCCGCAATAGGGACATTAGTTGGCTTCGCATCCATGACGAAAGGGATAATGGAGAGACCGATTTCGTTTCATTACCATTCTAAGCAAGGGAATAGTAACGAATCACAGCATATACAAATGATTGACAAAGGATTAAAGAAACATAGTATAGCAGCTTCAAAAACTAATATTTCGACAAAGAAAACGGAGGAACAGTCGTTAAGAAGCGCCATTTTTATAAAAGAATCAGACTATAAGAAATATGCAAAGTTAACAGAAGAACCATTTAATACTGTAGCAAATAAAGAAGTTGTATTTTTGTCAGCTAATATACCAGGGCCAACGATGAAAGAAAGAAAAGAAATTACTTTACCTAATATGAATAAAAATTTAAAAGTGAAAAAAGTTACTTCATCTTCATTGGGGAAAATATTAAGAGGAAATGTTTATGTAATCTCTAATAATCAATATGATTCATTACAAGATGGGTTTATAGAGACAAAAGATTATATGTATAAAACTGAAAGAACGAAAGATGAGACTGAAATTGGTAAAGAGCTTACGCATCAAATTAAACCGTATCAAGAATATTCAACGTTTAGTGCGGAAGAGTACGAGCAAAACCAAAGTTTACAAATTGCAGGACCGATTTTATTTGTAGGTTTCTTTATTGGTATAGTATTTTTCGTTTGCGCAGGAAGTTTCCTTTACTTCCGTTTATTCTCCGATTTGGAGAATGATGTTCGTTTGTTCGAAATGATTCGTAAAGTTGGATTGACAAGTAGGGAATTATCGAAGGTAGTTACAATTCGATTGGCGCTTTTATTCTTCGTTCCAATTGGTGTTGCAACATTACATGGAGCAGTAGCCTTAACGGCGTTAGGGCAAATGTTTGAGTACTCATTGTTTAAAGAAAATACAGTTGTATTAAGTGTTTTCATAGGTATTCAAGTTGTATACTTCTTACTTATAAGATCCCGTTATGTAAAACAATTGAAAGAGAGATTACGTATGCATTAAATGTGTTTTTTAACTCGAGTACAAAATTTTCTAAAAAGAGGCAAGTATTGTCAAAAAGTGATAAAATGGAAAAAGCGAGGCGAAAAAATTAATAGAGAGTAAGGGGGGAGAAATATGAAAGCAACAGGAGTTATTCGAAAAGTAGACGAATTAGGACGAATTGTTATCCCTAAAGAATTACGCGATGTATTGGGAATACAAATTAAATCACCGCTTGAAATTTTTGTAGAAGCAGATAAAATCATTTTACAAAAATATCAACCTTACAATGCTTGCCAAATCACAGGTGATGTTTCAGGGCAGAATATTACATTAGCAAATGGAAATATTACAGTTGGGATAGAGGGAGCGGAATATTTAGTAAAAGAAATAGAAAAGTTTTTAAACAAGAGTGAGGTTTAGTCTTAATTTATATTATTTTTCAAATACATATCATTCTTTTAAAAGACTGTAAGAGGACCATTAATTGGTCCTCTTATTTTGGTTATTAGTTGAACGACCCGGGTTGTTACTTCCTACAAATCATAGGGAAAATAAAAAAGTATTATAGAGGTAGTAAATGATGTTGAGAAATATTTGAAAAGAAGGAAAACAAAAAGAATAAAACGAATGTTACATTTACACGTATTCAAAAGTGGTCTGAAATGAAAATAATACATTTTCAGGAGGGATTACGATGAGTAGTACAGTGAATAAACAAAAAGGTATACAATTGATTCCGTTTACCGTAAATAAGGTGGTAGAACAAGTAAATGAAATTCCACCAGGTGTACAACTGATTCACGCTCCGCAAGTATGGGAAAAGAGTGTGAAGGGGCAAGATGTAGTCGTTGCCGTATTAGATACAGGGTGTGATACTAATCATATAGATTTAAAGGATCGTATTATCGGCGGAAGAAATTTCACAAAAGATTATGAAGCTGATCCAAATGTGTATCTTGATAATAACGGACATGGTACTCATGTTGCGGGAACGATTGCCGCGACTGAAAATGGTGTCGGTGTATTAGGAGTTGCACCACTTGCTAAAATGTTAGTATTAAAAGTTTTAGCGGGAGATGGTTCTGGGAGTTATGAGCAAATTATTGAGGCAATTCATTATGCTGTAAATTGGAGAGGGCCGAATCAAGAGAAAGTGGGAATTATTTCAATGTCACTTGGTGGTCCGCAAGATGTTCCAGAATTACATGAAGCAATTCAAAATGCGGTAAAGCAAGATGTTCTCGTTGTATGTGCTGCTGGAAATAATGGAGATTGCGATGATGAAACAGAGGAACTAGACTTTCCGGGTGCGTACTCCGAGGTAATTGAAGTTGGTGCTGTTAATTTAGAGCGGAAGATTGCATGTTTTAGTAATTCAAATCAAGAAATTGATCTAGTAGCGCCAGGTGATGAAATATTATCTACGTATCCAGAAGGAAAATATGCTGTGTTAAGTGGAACTTCCATGGCGACGCCGCATGTTGCTGGAGCGCTCGCCTTGCTCATTAAACAGTGTGAGAAAGAATACGGTCGAAAGTTATCGGAGCCGGAAATATATGCACAACTCATTAAAAGAACTGTACCTTTAGGGTACGAACGTACATCTGAAGGGAATGGATTAATAGATTTATTAAAAGAATAGCCATATTAAAAAAACATCTCATATGAATATGAGATGTTTTTTTAATATGGCTCTGTCGCATGTAATACAACTTGTAATAAACCTGGGAATCTAGCATTTAAATCTTCTTCACGAATTGAAATGAAACGTTGTGTTCCTTCAAGGCGCGTGTACATAACACCTGACTCACGTAAAACTTTGAAATGGTGAGATAAAGTTGATTTTGCAACAGGGATGTTTAAAGCACCACAAGATTGTTCATTTTTCTCTAGTAAAATATTTACAATTTGTAAACGAATTTGATCGCTAAGTGCATATAAGACAGAAGAAAATTGAATTTCTTCTCGATTTGGATGATAGAGTGTACGCATATTTCACCTACTTGTATAAGTTAAGATATTTGCACTATAACATATAAAGTGCTATATTTCTATTGTTCGAATATATTCGAACAATAGAAATATAGGGGGAGAAAAAATGAAGTATACAAAATTGCAAAAGGCAGGATTAAATATTTCAAAGTTGGGTTTAGGTACAAATGCAGTAGGGGGACATAATTTATATGCTGATGTGAATGAAGAAGAAGGAAAGCGATTAGTAGAAGAAGCTATTCAGCAAGGGATTACATTTTTTGATACAGCAGATTCATATGGTTTCGGTAGATCAGAGGAATTAGTAGGAGAAGTATTAAAGGGAAAACGTCATGAGTTTATACTTGCTACAAAAGGTGGAATTCAACCGTTGTTAAATGGAGAAACTTATATTAACAATGAACCAAGTTATTTAAGGAATGCTGTGGAAAATAGCTTAAGAAGATTACAGACTGATTATATTGATTTATATTATTTACACTTTACAAATCCTGAAACAAGTTACATAGATTCAATCGGAGAGCTTACTCATTTAAAAGAAGAAGGGAAAATTCGTTCAATTGGAATATCGAACGTAAACATAGAACAATTAAAAGAGGCGAATCAACATGGTCATATAGATGTTGTACAATCTCCATACAATATGTTAGAACGTACAGCTGAGGAAGAACTGTTGCCGTATTGTATAGAAGCGGGTATTTCATTTATTCCATATGGGCCTCTTGCTTTTGGAATATTAGGCGGAAAATATACAGAAGATTTTAAATTGAACGAAGTCGATTGGCGCCAAAATGTAAATCTATTTGAAGAAAATACATATAAGAGTAATTTTAAGAAAGTGGAAAAGTTAAAAGGGCTAGCTAAAGAAAATGATATTGAAGTGTCTCATTTAGCGTTAGCATGGTTATTAAATAAAGAAGGAATTGATACTGTTATACCTGGTGGAAAGCGGGCAGAGCAGGTAAGAGAAAGTGTGAAAGCGGTAGACGTTGTATTGAATGAAAGAGTCATGAAAGAAATCCAATCTATTTTAGAAGATTAGTGAAACAGAGGGAGAGTACCCTCTGTTTATATAAGGAGAAGGTCTAAATGAACAGAGCACTAGCTGTATTTTTCACAATAATGTTTATGATCGGTACAGATACTTTCTTAATTTCACCACTGTTGCCGACATTACAACAGGTGTATCATGTTTCAACTGAGTTGTCAGGATGGATGGTGAGTTCCTATGCTTTAGGGTATGCTGGATTTGCACTTATCGCTGGTCCTATATCAGATGGATTAAACAGAAAAAAAGTGATGGTACTAGGTATGAGTTTTTTTGCAATAAGTACGTTTTTGTGTGGAATTGCACCGAGTTTTTTATGGATGCTAACATTTAGATTTTTAGCAGGTGTAAGTGCAGCTTTTGTATCTCCACAAGTGTGGGCATCCATTCCGCTCCTTATAGAGAAAAAGCAAATTGTGAAAGCAATTGGGATTGCAACAGCAGGGTTATCAATCTCTCAAATTTTAGGGCTTCCACTGGGAGCTTATTTAGCAACGATACATTATACAATGCCATTCTATTCCATTGGTATATTATCAGCACTACTTGTCATTCTTATTTATGTTGTATTACCAGAAATCCAGTCGGTTCATATAGGTGGAAATAAAAAAGCTATCTTAAAGCGCTATAAACAATTACTTACAGATTCAAAGGTTTCACTTTCTTATTTTGCATACTTTGTTTTTCAAACCGGAAATTTTGCTGCATTTTCATTTTTTGGTGTATGGCTTTCCATTCAATTTGGCTTACAAGTTCATGAAGTAGGTACAGCTATGCTCGTATTAGGATTAGGAAATTTAACTGGTAATATTTTTGGTCCTAGAATCGTAAATAAAATTGGTTATAACCTTTCTTTCTATGGTGGAATTATATTTACAGCAGTGCTATATGTATTACTTCCTCATGTAAAGAACATTGTATTGGTGGAGTTATCGTTCTTTGCTTTGTTTTTTGTGACAGGAATTTTGTTTGTATTAATGATGGGACATTTACAAAACATGTCTAGTATAGCAAGAGGAACAGGAGCCGCGCTTGCAAATGCTTCTATGTATATTGGTCAAATGATTGGAGCGGCAATAGCAGGAATGTTATTTGCAGTATCTCACAATTTTATACTTATAGGTAGTTTTACTGCGTTACTATATATAGGAGCTTTATTTTTGTTTAGAAAAAGTGAAAAACTTACTGAAAATAGTGAAACAGGAATTGTATCATAAAGCTTGTATAAATATTTCGCAAATCAGAATTAATAAGAGTGTGAATACATGAATGTGCTTTTAATTAAAGTGGTTACTAAAAGTATAGAAATAGTAGAAGAAATGTATTGTAACAAAGTTATGAGGAATCAAAAAATAAAAATCCCTATAAAGATAGGGATTTATATATCGGCATATAGTTCCTTGGAAAAGGATATACTTAGTTTAACATATCGGACTACTTATATTTGTGAAATAGATGTGAAAGTAATGTGAAAAATGCCGAAGGAAAAAACTATTTAAATAGAGGGCAATTTAGATGGGGATATGGATTTTACATAAATGTTGTGTTATATTTCTACTTATCTGTTAATAATTACATATTTTAATTTTATTAGGGATAAAAGGGAGAGGTTTAAATGCAATGGTATTTGAAAGCTCTAAAGAATTATGGGAATTTTAGTGGTAGAGCTACGCGAAAAGAGTACTGGATTTTTAGTTTATCCAATATCGTAATTTTTTGGCTACTGTTATTTTTATCATCATTTTTAGAGGTGTTAGTTGCTATTATTGCGTTGCTATTTATGTTAGTAATGATTATACCAAGCTTTTCGGTTGGTGCACGACGATTACATGATATTGGGAAAACGGGATGGTGGCAACTATTAAATTTTGTACCGTTTGGTAGCGTTGTTTTACTTGTATTTTTTATCATTGAAAGTGAAGAAAATGACAATCAATACGCACCAAATCCGCATTCAGATTTAAAAGAAGCGATTTAATAAACTTGTTTAGTTTGTAGCATTACTAGTTCAATTATTTTATCTATTATTAAAATGGTTTGCGTGGGCTAATATTATTAGGTTGATCTTTAGGTTTAGATGACTTTTGAAACTGTAAAAATGGAAAGATAAAGGCAGAGGGAATATAGCATGGAAAGAAAAAAATTCTAAATAAAAAGCACTGTTTTAGCTAATGTAGCTAAAACAGTGCTTTTCTCTTTGATTGAACAGTTGCAGCATTTTCATCATGTATACCTGCATCTTTAATAATTCGTTGTTTTGCTTTATTTAATAGATGGTTTACTGCTTCGCCAAAATAGTTAGCTTCGCTTTTTGTGCGGGCTTCTCGTAAACATTTATAGTTTTCTAGCAGTTCCTCTTTTTCGGAGTTTGTTAAGAAATCTTCTATTTTCTTTTTTGTCATACGAAACACCCTTTCTCCTGACAAACGACGCAATAGAAAATATTTATTTCTCATTATAACAATAATTTTAAAAGAAAGTATACACTAACGTCGCAATAATTTGTCAATTTCTTGAATCTTCTCATCAGCTTTCCCAATTTGCGTATTTTTAGCCTGTTCGCCACCAAGAGCTTGATGTAGTAAGAAAGTTTGGCCGGAAATAGCAGTTACAATGGATACTTTTATAATTTCTTTTATTGCGGTGACATCGAATAAAACGAGCCCAAGAAGTGCGGCTAGGCTACCAGTAAAAATATCAGTTAAAAATCCAAAATGAAAAAATGTTTTCAAACGGCGTGGAAGCAATAACTTACCTTGGTTATTGATTAGATGGGAAACGAAGCCGGTAATGCCACCAACGAGAACAGCGGTTAGCCATTGATACATTTCCATCGAATCCACTCCTTTTAGTGAATAAGATTCGATTATTTTATATTGATTCCTTTTAATATTTCATATAAGCATATTGAGAAAGTTTGTTTGGGTATATTTTGTATTCAAATTAATTGTAACAGAAAATTTAGATATATTTCAGTCTATTATATGAATCATTTTTACAATAATATGAATGCAGAAAGGGGTGCGTGATATGAATATAGATTATCGAATAAGAAGCGTAGATGGTTATACAAAAAAAATAGGGGAATTAGTAAGCCTGCTTGAGCATACGAGAGCTGTAACATTAGGCGAAGTAAAAAATTTATCAGTTGAGAAATTAGATTTAATTATGCAAAGCAGGGGAAATTCAATTGGCGCCTTATTAAAGCATATAGCAGCTATTGAAAAAGTTCATCAGCTTATTTCATTTCAAGATCGTGACTTTACAAAAGAAGAATTAGAAATATGGGAAGATGCACTGTATTTAGGGGAAGCGGGTAGAGCAATCCGTGGTCATGAAATACAGTATTATGTACAACTTCTACAAAGTGTTCGAGAAGAATCTCTGAAGTATTTAAGTGAACAAGGTGATGAGTGGCTCATGTCAGAAAGAAAGTGGCCTAACGGTGTAGCATATAACCAGCACTATCTATGGTTTCATGTGCTAGAAGATGAAATTAGTCATCGAGGACAAATTAGAATGCTCAAAAACAAGTTATTTGAAAATTACGTAAAGTGATGTAGCTTTTTATAGGAGAATTCCATATAATGAGAATAATTAAAATAAGAACGGGGTGATGTATTATGGCGAAAATAACTTATATGAATAATCAACCAAATACAAAGGTGGATGGAAAGGGCGATATTATATAAGGTAATTCGCAATCCTTTCACTTAGTACAAACTAGGGAGGATATTTATTTGAATCAAAATATTTTAGAATCTTTCGGCTGGGATTCATTTTTTGAAGAACAAGTTACAGAGAAAAATTATGAAGTAGGTCGTATTTTACTTGAGCATAAGCATATATATCGCATTATTTGTAATGATGGTGAATATATGGCAGAACTGTCTGGGAAGTTTCGGCATGAAGTGATTACGAAAAGCGATTATCCAGCAGTTGGTGATTGGGTGTATATAAAGAAAATAGAAGATGAAAAGAAAGCGATTATTCATCGTATTTTCCAGCGAAGAAGCTCTTTCTCAAGACAAGAGGCTGGAACAAGAACAGAAGAACAGATTATAGCAGCAAATGTAGATTATTTATTTTTAGTGAATGCACTTAATCATGATTTTAATGTTAGAAGGATGGAACGTTATTTATTATTAGCGTATGAAAGCGGTGCTATGCCAGTTATTGTTTTAACAAAGAGTAGTATATGTAATGATGTGGAAGAGAAAATTGTAGAAACGGAAGCTATAGCAATTGGTGTTCCTATTTTCGTTGTTGATAGTTTAGAGCATACAGGTATTGATTCGTTGAAACAAATCGTTTCTTCAGGGAAAACAATTGCTTTAGTTGGATCATCAGGGGTAGGAAAGTCAACTTTGTTAAATGCTTTAATAGGAATTGATGTAGCAAAAACGGGAGATATACGTGAAGAGGATAGTAGGGGGAGGCATACGACAACGCATCGAGAATTATTCCAATTGCCTAGTGGAGCTCTCGTGATTGATACGCCTGGCATGAGGGAATTGCAACTTTGGGAAGGCAGCGAAGCGATTCAAACAGCATTCTCTGATATTGAAGAACTTGCGACAACATGTCGTTTCCGGGATTGTAAGCATGAGAATGAACCAGGATGCGCGGTGTATAGTGCAATTGAAAACGGACTTATTACGATAGATCGTTTGAAAAGCTATAAAAAATTACAAAGAGAACTGGCGTATTTTATGAGGAAACAAGATGCAATCCTTGCCAGAGCAGAGCGTGATAAATGGAAGAAAATTTCTAAACAACATAAAAAAATGTAAAAACCAAAGGGCCCCTTTGGTTTTTTCTATTTGTAAATTTTATAATAATATTATTCGTATATATAGACAAAGGGAAATTAATTGTTTAAACTTTACAAAGTATTCACCATAATAGGTTATGAAAATAATAATTAGGGAATGGGAAATATTCATAATTAACTCAAATTAACTTTTAAATTTGAAAATTAGGAGGTTCATAATGGGTAAACTATTAAATTTGTTTCGTGATATGAAAGTAGCAAAAAAGCTATTAATTTCATTCTTTGTAATTTTAATTGCGGCTGTGTCTATTATTGGAGGCATGTCTTATCAAACAGCCAAAAAGAATTTTGAATCGCAAATTAAGAGTAGTGCCAACGACAATATAAAAATACTGGATAATTTAATCAATCAAATGATTGATGCAAAATTTAATGATGTGAATAATTTTGCACGGGTGATTCAGGGGAATATGTATCAAGGAGATAATCAGGATGAATTAAGAAAAATGTTATCTCAATATATAAATTTAAATAAAGATGTTGAACAAGTATATGTTGCCGGAAATGATAAAAAATTTGTACAAGAACCAAATATACAAATGGCAGCAGACTATGATCCAACAGAGCGTTCTTGGTATAAAGATGCAGTTGCAAAACAAGGTGGTATTGTTGTTACTGAGCCATATAAGGCAAAAGGAAATGGACATATTGTCGTAACAATCGCAAAACAAACAGAAGATAAAAATGGGGTTGTTGCGCTAGATTTAAGTTTAGATAATTTATTAAAAACATCAAAGTTAATTAATATTGGTAAAAAAGGATATGCCTTCATTTTAGATGGAAAGCAAAAAATAATTGCTCATCCACAAGAAAAATCAGGAGAAAAAGCGGCTGATTCTTGGGCAAAGAAAATTTATGAAGATAATCACGGTGCTTTTTCATATTCTTATGGCGGTAGTGAAAAGAATATGGTATTTGCTACAAATGTAAAAACAGGTTGGAAAATTGGTGGAACTATGTACTCAAGTGAAGTAATTGAAGCTGCTCAACCTGTATTTTATAATATGTTAATTGTTATGCTTATCTCATTAGTAATAGGTGGAGCACTTATTTATTTTGTAACACTTTCAATTACGAAGCCTTTAAAGAGATTAGTTGTTACCTCTAAAGAAATAAGTGAAGGGGATTTAACGCAAACAATTGAAATTCATTCTAATGATGAAATCGGCCAACTTGCTAAAGGCTTTAATGAGATGACGAATTCGTTACGGACGTTAATCGGAAGAATTAACGATTCAGCTGGGCATGTTGCAGCGGCATCAGAAGAGCTAACTGCAAGTGTAAGGCAAGCAAGTGAAGCGACTGAGCAAATCACAATCGCAATGGATGAAATATCAAGTGGGGCAACGACGCAAACAACAAGCGTAGAAAATGGCGCTATGTTACTGTTTGATGTAACGGAAGGTATTCAGCATGTAGCAAATAGTTCATCATCTATTAATACGGCTTCTGCACATACTCGTGAAAAAGCAGAAGATGGTGGGAAACTAGTAGGAAGAACAGTAAACCAGATGCAGTCTATTGCAGAATCTGTGTCACAATCAGATGCAGTTATACAATTACTAAATAATAAATCAAAACAAATTGGTGATATTTTAGAAGTAATTCAAAATATTGCAGATCAAACAAACCTTCTAGCTCTAAATGCGGCGATTGAAGCCGCAAGAGCCGGTGAGCATGGAAGAGGTTTCGCAATTGTTGCAGATGAAGTGCGTAAATTGGCAGAGCAGTCTAGCGTATCTTCTAGTGAAATTAGTAAATTAATATGTGAAATACAAGATGATATGGGTAAGACAGTCAAATCTATGAATCATGTAAATGAGGAAGTTCAATCTGGACTTGTTATCGCAAATGAAACGAAGCAAAACTTTGCTGAAATTTTACAATCTACAAATGAAATAGCTAATCAAATTAAGACGATGGTTGAAACGGCTAATGGAATGTCAAAAGGGGCAAATGAAGTATCTATTTCGGTAGGACAAATTGCAATGACAGCACAAAATAATGCAACAAGCACACAAAATGTTGCGGCTTCAGCTGAAGAACAGCTAGCTTCAATGGAGGAAATTGGATCCGCAGCGGGTACATTATCTCAAATGGCTGAAGAGTTACAAGGACTAATTGACAGATTTAAAGTTTAATAGAGAACAGACTATCCCCTAGTAGCATTATGCCACTAGAGGGTAGTCTGTTTTATTGTGTAAAATCAAATAGGGATGTAGACTTCCTTTATGACGTTTAAAATGGCATTTTGCATAATGTTTGTCGAAAAATAGAGGTATTTGTTAGCTTTGTGTATAATTATTAACGTATAGAATACAAATAAAAGGAGAGTATTATGGGAGTGTATTGGGGGACAAAAAGACATTCTTGGCTTAGTTACGTCTCATTTTGGCTAAGTATTTCATTTTTTATTGTTTTTCTAATTGAAGTGTTTATATTAAAAACACTTTCGAATAGCTCGGTACAAATTGTTAAATATTTTTATTTTATACTTGTACCGGTAAATATTTTTCTTAGTTTAAAGTTACTATTTAAGAAGAATGAAAAGAAAGCGTTACCTATTTTTAGTTTCATTGTCTCATTATTATTTGCAATTTTAATAATCGTATTAGTTTTAGCAGCTATAGGGAAGTTCTTTTAAGGGGAGTGGTATAAGTCACTCTCCTTTTTTATTTGTGGTAGTCTTACTATATGTAAAAGTATGAATGCTGTGAGCTAATAAAAGCGGAGAGTAGACAATATTTGCATGGATTAAAGTCTGACGTTATTTAAACTTGTAAGAGTGTATGGAGTAATGAGGTAATATACATAATAATGAAGATAGAATTAGTTATTTTATAAGTATCTATGAAGCAAATGAATACGGTAAGAACGGTGATATATGGTACAATAGCTATGGATAGTGATAGAGATAAAGGGTATATAAAATACTCATCGTTTTTTAGTAAGAGAGGGGTTATCTTATGCTATACGAGGATTTGGAGACATTATTTCAAACAGCTCCGAAAGAAGATAGAGGCGGATGGAAATATATAATCCAAGAACAAAATGATACATATAAAATTGGTGATGAAATACTGAAAAATCAAATGAGTGTCGAATTGTATTTTAATGAATACGATGAGGTGAAAATCACTTTATATAAAGATGGAATTCCGATTACGACTATACAAAGAATTGTGATTTCAAAAGTTGAATTAGACGAAGATGAAGAAGGTATTCAATTTGTTTTAGAACGCATGCCTAGTCGAATGATTCGGTTGCAGTTAAAGCCGTATTTAGCATTAGAAATGGGACCGTACTGGGAAGTATGTGATGATTGTGAATGAACATAAAAAAGCATCCAATAACATGGATGCTTTTTTATGTTTTTTGAAGTTGTTTAAACGCAATGATTGGAAGTATAACAATACTTACCCATCCGATGATAGGATATAGAATGTGAAGTAAGTCACTGTAACCGATGTAACTAAAGCAATAACTAATTAGTAAAATGAAGAAAATAATATTGTGATTTTTCCACCCGGTAATAGATTGCATCTGTTTTGTCATCCCGAACACATTACCAACTAAAGTTGTGAAAACTTCACCGAAAATAATGAGAACGAAGAAGAAGTGAAAAGTTGCATTAAATCTTCTTATGACTTCAGCCATTGGGATGTTATATTGATAAAATTGATCGACTGATAAGATTGCTAAATGGCTGCATAATAAAATTAAAGAAAGTCCAGCACCACCTAAAATCCCACCCCAAAAAATGGCTTTTCGATCCTTTACTTCACTGGCTAATGGGACGAGAACACTTTGGGCGAGAGAAAGATTTAAGGCGACATATGTAATAGGGCTAGTAATCCATTTCATATTCCAACTCTCTGCAGGAATAGTGTTATTAATGGAAGGTGTACCGTGAAAAAAGGTTGTAATAGCAAGTCCGATAATAAAAATCATCATAATAGGTACGACAAGTGTATTTACTTCAAAAACACCTTGTAATCCGCGGCTACTTATAATGAGACAAGCGATAACTGTAATGAGAATACCGAGTTGTCTTGGTAAGCGAAGTTGCTCTTCAAATACTGCACCAGCCCCTGATAACATAACGCTCGTTACGCCGAATAAAACGAGTAATAATAATGTGTTTACAACATTCCCAAATACATCCCCAAATAAATATTTGTTAAATTCTTGCGCTGAAAATGCCCCGATTTGTGATGAAAGTAACATCATCTTTGTGCCGAGCCAAATAAAAAAAAATCCACTTACACATATGCCAATTGTCCCGTATAATCCATTCACTGTGAAAAATTCAACAATTTCTCGTCCAGTAGCAAATCCAGCTCCAACGACAGTTCCGATATAAGTAGCAGCTACTTTCTTTGCTACTTGCCATTGTTGATTGTCCATGTTATCCCTCTTTCTACTATGATGAGCTTGATGTACTATTATGCATATGTATGAGCTTGGACAATTAGACGTATGAAGTGTTTGAAAAAATACATGAATTAAATGATATTAGGGAAGTATTAAAGGTGTTAAAACTTTGTTACATATAAGCCGATTGTTCGAAAGGAAAGGGAATGTATGGTAAAATGTAATTAGGTTATTAAAAGATAAACATTACAAAATGATAAGAGGAGTGGATTGTATGAGTACGAAAACAAATGTTGTTGAAGTATTAAACAAGCAGGTAGCAAACTGGAATGTGTTATATGTTAAATTACATAATTATCACTGGTATGTGACAGGGCCACACTTCTTTACATTACATGAGAAATTTGAAGAGTTTTATAATGAGGCTGGAACGTATATTGATGAGTTAGCAGAACGTATTTTAGCTTTAGAAGGTAAACCATTAGCGACAATGAAAGAATATCTCGCAACATCTAGTGTCAGTGAAGGGACAAGCAAAGAATCTGCAGAAGAAATGGTGCAAACATTAGTGAATGATTATTCTGCACTTATTCAAGAATTAAAAGAAGGTATGGAAGTTGCGGGTGAAGCTGGCGATGAAACATCAGCTGACATGCTGTTAGCAATTCATACAACATTAGAACAACATGTATGGATGCTAAGTGCATTCTTAAAATAACGATAAAAAATATATAGAAACCCATTGAAAAATTATTTCAATGGGTTTTTTTATGATTTTTCAGTTTTCTTTTATGCTATAATATAGTAAAAAGGAGGCGATGCGATGTTTCGCTTTTTCAGAACTGGAAAAGAAGAGCGGGAAATTACGAAAGATGAGTTAGAACAAGCGATGGCTCAGTTTTTAGAAACGAATGCTAATATCGTTTATACAGTATTAGTAAATGATGATTATACAGTAAATTATGATCTGTTAAAACCGTATTTACCTGCATTTCCAACAAATGTTTTTCTTATAACGAAGGAAACGCTTGAGGTATTTGAACATACAGAAGAAAATTTAAACCTAGTGAAAGAAATTGATGTCGTACAAAAAGCAGTAGATCAATACGTAACAGAAAAAGAAATGTTCCCAATTGTTGAAGGTAGCGAAGATCGCCTCATATGCGGAATGAAACTAGGACCTTACTTAAATCGTAGCTTAAAAAGAGACTTATATATTTCAGAAAAACATTATTTAGTTTCAAGTAAACCAGATAGAAAAAAACAAAAGAGCGGGTAGACGTAATGAAAACAACAATACATATATTGTTGTCTTTTTTTGTCTGTTAAAATATTGATTTTTCAGTCTATTCTTATTTATACTAAATGCATTGGACAGGGAAGAGTAACTATTAAGCATCATTCTGAGAATAAGATATTGTTAGAGTAGGTTATACAAAGTGGTATAAAGATTCGCAAAAAAATATTATAAAAGGTTTCGGGGGAATTGGTACATGAAAAATAGTATGACTTACATTCAATTATTAAATGAAACGTTACGTTGTTATGCAAATAAAGGAAGTTTTGAAGCGTACAATTATATAATGGAAAATGCTACAGGTGTAATAGGGAATGAGGCGCAAATATATAATTTTAAGTATGCGCTCGCAAGTGCATCGAGACTTGAAAAAGAAGCATTACATTTAATGAGAGAGGCCATTATAGAAAAGGGATTCTGGTATGGAAATGAGTATTTAATTTCGGACGATGATTTAAAATCACTACATAAATTTGAAGAATTTCATACAATGGTTCAATTATGTAAAGAAAGAGAAGCATTAGCACATAAAACGGAAAGACCAGACGTGAAATATATATACAGCAAGAAAGAGGGAAATCTACTACTTACATTACATGGTGACCAAGAAAATATTCAAATAGTAGAGTCATATTGGAAATCAGTTTTGACACAAGATTACACGTTAGCTTTACCACAGTCTTCACAAATTCAGTTTTCAGATGGATTTGTTTGGGGTGATCTAGAGAGAGGGAAAGGGGAATTAAAAGAGCATTACAATAAGTTTATAGAAAATCATACAGTAGAAAATGTAATAATTGGTGGTTTTTCTGCAGGGGCAAGAGTAGCTTTATATACGATTTTACAAAAAGATATAGATGTAGATGGTTTTGTTTTTATGGCACCCTGGCTTCCTGAGATTGAAGAATGGGATGAGTTGCTAAGAGTGCTGAAGGATAAACATATAAAAGGATATATAGTATGCGGGGATCAAGATGAAGACTGTTTCGAATCCACGCAGCAATTCGTACAACTATTAAGAGAGAAGAATATAGAACATAAGTATAAAGTTGTGCCTGACTTAGATCATAATTATCCTATTAACTTTGAAGAGCTATTAAAAGAAGCTATTGAATATATAGGAAATGAAAACAATAAGTAGTAAGAAAAAGAGATGCATCATATGTGATGCATCTCTTTTTAGAATTATAAATTAAAAGCATTTGCTAGTAAGCGATAAGACTTTAATTTATGTTCGAATTGATGAGTAATCGTGACAATCATAAATTCGTCAGTATTGTATGCTTTGCTTAAGTTTATTATTTTTTCTTTTACAGAAGACGGATCACCGACAATCATACGTTGACGATTTTCTTTTATACGGAATAAATCATAAGCGCTGTATGAATAATTTTGAGCAGTTTCAATAGAAGGTGTACCAGTAGTTCGTTTTCCTTGCTCTAATAATAAGATTGATAAATCTAAACTAGAAGCAATTTTTTCCGCTTCTTCATTTGTTTCTCCGCATATAACAAAGATGGCAACGATTGAATTAGGCTTATCTCCTAAAAATGAAGGCTGATATTGTTCTTGGTAAGCCCTCATAACTTCAGGGCCTCCGAAGCCGTTAATAAATTGTGCAAATGCGAAAGAAGCTCCGTTGTTTGCAGCAATTTTAGCGCTCTCTCCGCTAGAACCGAGCATCCACATTTCAGGAGATGTTGGGATAACTGGAGTGGCTCTTAAGTTTGCATAGTGATGGTTTTCTGGTACTTGATCATGTAAGTACATTGCAACGTCTGCAATTTGTTCTGGATATTGATCAAGTGAGACCATTTTCCCTTCTTGAAGTGCGCGAGTTGCTATTGGCATACCACCAGGGGCTCTACCAACACCGAGATCGATACGATTTGGATACAGTGCTTCTAGAACACGGAAATTCTCAGCAACTTTATATGGGCTATAATGCGGTAACATAACACCACCTGAACCGACTCTAATACGGTCCGTTTTTGCGGCAATATGAGAAATAAGTATTTCTGGACTTGAACCAGCTAAGCTTACGGAATTATGATGTTCGGATACCCAAAAACGTGTGAATCCGAGTTTTTCAACTTCTTGTGCAAGCGTAACTGTATGTGAAAAAGCTTGGGCTGCTGTGCTACCATCTGAAATAGGTGATTGGTCTAATACACTTAACTTGATCATAGAATATACCTCTCAATCTTAATGTACATCCTATTATATATTTACTTATGAAAAATGCGTAGTGAAATGCTCAAAATGAAAAGCGGATAATCTTATTTCCGCTTTTAACGAGAAAATCCGCGTTCATAATGATTCATTTCGACTAGATTTAAAATATATTCATAGTTGTCAATTTCACGTTTTAGTTGTTCACGTTCTTTTTCAGATAGTGTCATATTGCTAAGTTTTTTACATAAGTTTTGTTTCTTTAATTCTAAATGTTTTTTTGTAGCATCGTAGTCATAAGTATGTTTCATTTTTAACCACTCCTTCTTTGTAGTTGCTATATTATACGAAGTATAAAGAAAAGTGAGATCTGTCTCTTATGTACTTTTAGTGAATATTCAAATTGCAATGGTGTTATGTTTATGGGGATTTATGAATAAAATGCACTAAACCACTAACGTCCATTTGATGAAGTAAGGGGTGGAATTGTGCAGAAAGATATAATGTATAACACTGAAATGGATGAAGCGTTAAAAGTTATAGATAAAGGATTGAAGAAGACGATAAGCCCAAAACAGATTATTGTAGTGGGAGCTGGTATGGCTGGGTTAGTTTCAGCATCTTTATTAAAGGCTGCAGGACATGATGTGAAAATTTTTGAAGCAAATAACCGGGTAGGTGGCCGTATAGAAACGGTTAGAATGGAAGATACCGGATTATATTTAGATGTTGGAGCAATGAGAATTCCGTATACGCATACATTAACGATGGCATATATAAGAAAATTTGGGCTACAGGTGAGACCTTTTATTAATAGGAATGAGACGGATGTTATATACGTAAATGGACGGAAAACGACGTTAAAACAATATGAAAAAGATCCAAGTATTCTAAGATATCCTGTGGAAATGAATGAAGTTGGAAAAACGTCAGAGGAATTATTATTGTTAGCGGTACAGCCCATTATAAATTTTATAAAAAAGAACCCAGAAAAAAATTGGGACGTTGTAGTAAAGGATTTTGGAAGATACTCTACTGGACAATTTTTAAAGTATCATCCTTATCAGTATAATACTTACTTTTCGCCAGTAACAATTGAGATGATCGGTGTTCTATTAGATTTAGAAGGTTTTTTAGAGCGGTCGTTTGTAGAGACTTTACGATTTTTATACATTATGCAAGAGGAGAGCGGATTTTGTGAAGTTATGGGCGGGAATGATAGATTACCAAAGTCGTTTTTACCGCAATTAGAAGAAAATATTATATATAATCAAAAATTAATGAAGTTACATCAACACGATAATGGTGTGACAGCTTTCTATCGGAACGAGGAAACTTTTGAATATAGTAGTATTACAGGAGATTTAGTTATTGTTACTATCCCGTTTTCGACAATGCGTTTTGTAGAAGTAGATCCGTTTGATTCTATATCTCATGAAAAATGGAAAGCAATTCGTGAATTACATTACATGCCTGCGACGAAAATAGGAATTCAATTTAAAAGCAGATTTTGGGAAGAACAAGGGCAATTAGGTGGCAGGATTATAACAGATTTGCCAATTCGTTATGCCTATTATCCAAGTCATGGGATTGGAGAAAAAGGACCTGCTATGATGTTAGGTAGCTATACATGGTCTTACGATGCATTGTTATGGGATGGTTTATCAAAAGGCGATCGTATTTATTACGCCTTACACAATTTAGCAACGATATTAGGTGGTCAAGTCTATGATGAGTTCATATCTGGAATATCAAAAAGCTGGACATTGGATCCGTATGCGCTTGGAGGATTTGCACTTTTTCAAGCAGATCAAGAATCTGAGCTGCAACCAGCGATTGTCAAACCAGAGGGGAGAATATTCTTCGCTGGAGATCATACAACGCTATATCACGGATGGATTCAAGGTGCGATTGAATCTGGAATTCGTGTAGCGGTGGAAGTGAATGAGTAAAAGGTTTTCAATTCAGAAAATTCTTTACTATATAACTTGAGATGGATATTATTATATATAAAAGAAATATAGGGAGTGTTTACAGTGAATCCGTTATTATTCGATTTTCCTTCTGAATTTTATACTGACAGGCTTTTTATTCGAATGCCGAAACCAGGAGATGGTAAAGTTGTATATGATGCAATTCAGGCTTCAATACAAGAACTAAAACCTTGGATGGTGTTTGCACAAAAAGAGCAAACAGAGCAAGAAGTAGAAGAAAGTATTAGAAAATCACATATTCAATTTTTGCAACGTGAAGATTTAAGATTACTAGTATTTTCGAAAGAAACAGGTGAATTTATTGCTTCAGCCGGATTACATCGTATTAATTGGGATATACCTCAATTTGAAATCGGATATTGGATTGATACAAGGTTTAGTGGAAAAGGCTATATGGTAGAGGCTGCGAAAGGTATAACGGATTACGCTTTTTCTGAATTGAAAGCAAACCGTGTAGAAATTCGTTGTGATTCTTTCAATAAGAAGAGTAGAGCGATACCTGAGAAATTAGGCTTTAAGTTAGAAGGTACGTTAGAAAGTGCGAGCGTTGCGGTAGATGGAAACGGATTAAGGGATATGTGTGTATTTGCTATGACTAGAAATACATATGAAAAAGAAGAGCTGTAAGAAAACAGCTCTTCTTTTTATGCATTATGGTACAGGATGTCCATTAGAGCTTTCGAAAATTGTAAACCATTGTTGACGGTCTAAGTTAACTTTTGTAGCAAGAGCGGCAGTTTTTACGCGATCTAATTTACCAGAGCCAACGATAGGCATCATATTAGCTGGATGAGCAAGTAACCAAGCATACATAACTGTATCGATACTAGAAACACCTAACTCAGTAGCAACTTTTTGCACAGTTTCACGTACACGTACGGCGCGTTCTGATTGACCAGTAAAAATCTCCCCACCAGCAAGAGGTGACCAAATCATTGGATTGATTCGTTTTTCTTGGCATAAATCAATTGTCCCTTTTTCAAAATGCTCAAGCTGCAATGCAGAAACTTCAATCTGGTTCGTAATAAGCGGGAAATCTAAGTACGAACTTAACATATTAAATTGTGAAGGTAAGAAGTTAGATACACCGAAGTGACGAACTTTCCCTTCTTGTTTTAATTGTGAAAATGCTTTTGCCACTTCATTTGGATCCATAAAAGGATCGGGACGATGAATAAGTAATACGTCAATATAATCTGTATGTAAATTTTTAAGTGATGCTTCTACACTTTGCATAATATGCTCTGCACTAGTATTGTAGTGAGCAACATATCGCTCTGGAAATTTCGGTGATGGGGGAGCGATTCCACACTTTGTAATAATTTGCATGTTTTCTCGTAAGGAAGGCTTTAATTGTAAAGCTTCGCCAAATAACCCTTCACACGTATATGCGCCGTAAATATCAGCGTGATCAAAAGTAGTAATTCCCATATCCATACAATCTTCAATGAAAGAAAGTAATTCTTGTTTCGTCATATTCCATTCTGCTAAACGCCAAAATCCTTGAATAATACGAGAAAATTCTAGCGTTTCAGCCATTTGAACTCGATCCATTATAAGTACCCCCTTGATGAATAATAATGTTTTGAAAAGGCTTTCTTACTACATGTTATTATATAGTTAATTAGGTGTAGAGACAATAAATATGTTTTGCTACAAAAACGATTTTCTCTATATGCTATAATGTAGAAACATATAGCTATAAGGAGATGTACGAAATGATTCCAGTAACAATATTAACTGGTTTTCTTGGATCTGGGAAAACGACATTATTAAATCGTATTTTATCAGAAAATCACGGTAAGAAATTAGCGGTGATTGTAAATGAAATAGGGCAAATTGGCATTGATAATCAGTTGATTATCAATGTGGAAGAAGAAATTATGGAAATGACAAATGGCTGTTTATGCTGTACTGTACGTGAAGATTTACTCGTTGCTTTAAAACAGTTACTGGACGTAAAAGCAGAAGGGAAAATGGATTTTGATGGTTTAGTAATTGAAACGACTGGCCTTGCAAATCCAGGCCCAATTATTCAAACATTCTTTTTAGATCCAGTCATTCAATCTGCTTACCAAATTAACGGTGTTGTAACGGTAGTAGATAGTTATCATATACATAAACATTTTGAAAAAGGATTAGAAGCAAAAGAGCAAATTGCGTTTGCTGATGTCGTTTTAGTAAATAAATTAGATTTAATTGAAGAGAATGAGAAAGAAAATCTCTTGCATGAAATTCAAGGAATTAACCCGACTGCAAAGTTAATTGAGGCGACTAACTGTGAGGTAGATATACCATCTTTATTACAAATCCAAACGTTTAAAACGAAAGATACGTTGCAAATTTACCCTCATAAAGAACATAACCACTTAGAAGGTGTGAAATCATTTGTATTACGTGAAGAACGTCCGCTGGATTTACAAAAGCTTAATGAGTGGATGTCAGCTGTCGTTCAAGAGCTAGGGGAATATTTATATCGTTACAAAGGAATTTTATCGATAGATGGAGTAGATAAACGTATCGTTTTCCAAGGTGTACATACGTTATTTGCTGCTTCGTACGATAGAGAGTGGCAAGAGGGCGAAGAGCGAGTAAGTGAAGTAGTTTTTATCGGAAGAGATATTAATAAAGAGTGGTTCCAAGAACATTTCGAGGAGTGTGTGAAATAAGTCTGCGTAAATTGCAGGCTTATTTTTTATGAGCATTCTATTAGATTGCAAAACAGAATTCAATAAGGGAGAGAAACTAAAAATTGATAAATGTATAATAAAAAGCCTGTTTTCACAGGCTTGTATTTTCGTCTATTAGTAACTCCATTACAACACCTACAACTGGACCTTCATCATCAATATCCCCATTTAAGCGGAAACCAAATGATTCATACAGTCCCATTGCAAGTTTGTTGTCTGGATGTAAACTTAAGTAAATTATTTTGCATTCAAATTTTTCTTGTAAGAATTGAATGAGTAAGCGAAGGAAACGTTTTGCGTATCCTTTTCCTTGATATTGTTGGTCAATCATAAAGCGATCGAGCCATACACTTTTATGTTTTACTGAATACCATCCATACATTGCGTATCCTACAAGTGTTTCTCCATCATATAAACCTACTGACGTTCCGTTTCCTTCATATAATGATTCTGCTAAAGAAAACGCGTTACTTTCAATAAATTGTTGCTGATCTTTTGCGACGTCTAAAGCAACTACTGAACGCCAATTTTTTGCTGTTACTTCACAAATGTGAAGATTCATAATTCCAACTCACCTTCTAAATTAATATAGCTTTAAAGCTAATATGGATAATTTTACTTGTTATTTTGGTCAAGTCAAGGATAAATACATAAAAAGGCAGCTGAATAACAAATTCAGCTGCCTAGAAAATACAATGGATTAGTTTGTTGCTTCTTTCAATGTATTTACGTTTTCTTCCATTAAAGTAAAGTAATCTTTATTATTTTTTGCATCATCTTCAGAAATAGTAGCTAAGTGATTTAAGCGTAAAACTTTTGTACCAGTTTCTTTTTGAATTACGGATGCTACTTTTGGAGTAGAGAATGTTTCGAATAAAATATATTTTAGATTATGTTCTTTTACTGTTTTTGTAATGTCAGCAAGCTGCTTTTGAGATGGTTCATCAGAAGCTGAAATTCCAGCGATAGGAATTTGTTTTAGGCCGTATCGTTGTTCCCAGTAACCATAGGCAGCATGAGAAACTAAAATTTCTTTCGTTTTTGCGTTCGCTACAGCTGCCTTAAATCCATCGTCTAAATCAGTAAATTTAGTTTGAAGTGCTGCAAAGTTTTTTTCGAATTCTTGTTTATGTTCAGGTTGTAATTCTACAAGTGCATTTTTAATTTTTTCTGCCTGTTTCATTGCTAGAGTAGGATCTAACCAAACATGCGGGTCTTTATCGTGATGATGTTCATCTTCTTTATGGCCATCTCCATGATCATGATGCTCTTCTTCAGTAGAAGCACGAAGCTCAATACCTTTAGATGCATTTACAATTTTAACATTTTCTTTTTGTAATGTTTTTTCCATTTTTTCAGCAAATGGTTCTAATTCAGCGCCGTTATAAACAAATAAATCGGCTTTTGCAACTTGTACTGTTTGTTTTTGACTTGGTTCAAATGTATGTGAATCTGCACCAGGTGGGTAAATCGCTTCAACATTTACATAGTCGCCACCGATTTTCTTTGCGAAATCAGCAAGTGGGAAAATCGTTGTATAAACTGTTAGCTTTCCATCTTTCTTGGCATTACTTTCTTTTTTATTTGAGCAGCCAGCGAAAATTAAGGTAAAAATAAGTAAGAATGAAAATATAGTCAATCTTTTAGGCATGAAGTTCTCCTCTTTTCTTTTTTACGGATATATTTTCCCCAATTATAGAAGAAAAATATCATTTTAATACAAAACGGAATAATTACGTTTTAGTTTGCGAACTTAGTATAATACATCTTTAATAAAGTTGCAATAAATAATAATCATTCCGATTTGTTTTTTTTATAAAGTTGTCAAATATAGGTGTATTATTTTTGCAAATGCATGCATATGTGACAACGCTGTTTTCATATATTGAAAAGGAGGTAAAGAGGGGGATGAGCGCTTGGGTTACTTAATGGAAGCTATTTTATTAATATTAGCGGTAGTATTGCCATTATCTTTCGTATTAATTTTTTTAAGAAAATTAATAAGTAATTTAGGGGACGCTACAACAATAACGAAATTACAAGAGAGAGATGAGAAAAAAGAGTGAGTAAAGCACTATGCGTACGCATAGTGTTTTACTTGTGGTAAAATAAGAGCAGGAAACTCCTAAAGGTTGTATTTTACTAAAGGAGAGAAAAGTAAAATAAGAGGTATATGCATATATGAATAAGCGAACAGCGTTAATACTTGGTGCAAGTGGTTTAGTTGGACAAGAGATAACGCGTCTATTACTTGGATCAGATTACTACGATTCGGTTACTATTTTTGTAAGAGAGCCAATGCAATTGCAACATGAGAAGTTACAGCAGAAACAAGTTGATTTTTCGGTATTAGAGGAATATAAAGAGTTCTTTGCTGTGGATGATGTTTTTAGTTGCTTAGGAACAACAATAAAAAAAGCAAAAACAAAAGCAAATTTTAAAAAAGTAGATTATGAATATACGTTACGAGCTGCGTGTTTAGCTGAAAAACAAGGGGTACAAAATTTCCTTGTCGTGTCTTCTATGGGAGCGAATCCTAAATCATTCTTCTTTTATTCACAAGTGAAAGGAAAAATGGAAGAAGAATTGCAAAAGTTAGTGATTGGTGGTATTCACATTTTTAGACCATCATTATTAGTAGGAAATCGACAAGAATTTCGTTTCGGCGAACGAATGGCTGAAAAGTTATCTCGTATTATTCCGTTTATCTTTAAAGGAACTTTCAAAAAATATAAACCAATTTCAGCTAAAGATGTGGCGAAAGGGATGTATATAACCGCGCTACGAGAAGAATCGGGTATCCATACTTATAATTCAAATGAAATTACAACGATAGAATAAATAAAACCGAGAAGAATGACTTCTCGGTTTTATTTATTCGTATGAATTTTTCCTGGTGCTCGCTTATATTGGTGAGGTTCTTGCAATTCAAAGCCAAGTTCATTGGCCGCTATTCTCGGAAAATACGGATTGCGAAGTAATTCACGTCCGATGAAAATTAAATCTGCTTCGTTATTATTTAAAATTTGCTCTGCTTGTACTCCGGTCGTAATCAATCCAACTGCACCAGTTGCAATGTTAGCATGCTCTTTAATATGTTTGGCATATTGTACTTGATAACCGGGATACACATCAATATGTGCTGGTACAACTGCGCCAGAACTACAATCGATTAAATCTATTCCCTGTTCTTTCATCCACTTTGTATACTGAACGTAATCTTGAACCGTTAGCCCGTCAGGATGATAATCATTTGCTGAAATACGAACGAATATTGGTCCGTCCCAAACTTCATTTATCGAGTCAATGATTTCGCGTAAGAAACGATAGCGGTTTTCAGGTGAACCACCATATTCATCAGTCCGCTTATTGGAAAGCGGAGAAAGAAATTCATTAATAAGATAACCATGAGCACCGTGTATTTCAATAACATCAAATCCAGCTTGTTTTGATCGTACTGCAGCTTGCTGAAAAGCTAATACGGTATCTTTAATTTGGTGTTTGCTCATTTCTATTGGCATTTTCATTGTTTCATTAAATGGAATGGCTGAAGGAGCTAACGCATCTGTTTCTAGTTCTGCTTTTCTTCCGGCGTGAGCGAGTTGAATGGCAGCTTTTGCACCATTATCATGTATAAAAGTAGTCGTTTTATGTAAGCCTTCAATTAAACTGTTATCCCAAATGCCTAAGTCTTTATTTGAAATTCGACCTTCAGGTAACACGGCTGTTGCTTCAATCATAACTAAACCAACTTGACCGGCAGCTCTTGTTCCATAATGAATGAGATGGAAATTCGTTACTTGGCCATCCCCGTTTTCCGATGAATACATGCACATAGGTGACATAACAATCCGGTTTTTTAATGTAACGTCCTTAATTGTATAAGGTGAAAAAAGTTCGGAATTCATCCAATAGCCTCCTAGATTGAATTTTCTTACATTGTATCATTCTCTTTTTTGTTTCTCTAATAAAACGCTTATACGAAAAATTTTGTATATTCGTGTTACAATGACTAATATGAACTGAATTGGAGGATGGCATATGTACCAGGCTTATTATGAAAGCGAAGTAGGTTTGCTTGAAATTACAGCGAATCAAGAAGGAATTACGTCTGTTATATTTGTTGATGAACGACAAGAAGAAAATAAAAATGAAATGATAGAACAATGTATAAATGAGTTAGATGAATATTTTAAAGGGAAAAGAAAAGAGTTTACGGTCCCGCTGTCTGCGGAGGGAACAGCATTTCAAAAAAATGTATGGGATGCACTTTATACTATTCCGTACGGCGTAAGTGCTTCATATTTAGATATTGCAGAGAAAGTTGGAAATACAAAAGCTGTACGGGCAATAGGAGGGGCAAATAGTCGGAATCCAATTTCAATAATTGTTCCATGTCACCGTGTAATAGGGAAGAGTGGAAAGCTTGTTGGATATGCTGGTGGTTTATGGAGGAAAGAGTGGTTATTAAAACACGAAGGTATTTTGAAATGACGTATGGATGGGAAGAGGGATTGTTTTGAAATGTATAAATTGTGGGCAACCTTGCGAGGAGGAACAGTTAAATTGTGCAAGTTGTCAGCGAAACTTGGATAATGAACAAGAGGAAGGTAGCTCGTTAATAGATAAAGAACTAGAAGTATATGTAGGGAGACAATATCCGTATTACAAAAGGAAATGGGAGCTTGAGAATAAGCGGATTGCTAGGTGGAGCTGGAATGGTTGGGCTGCTATTTTCAATATAGGCTGGCTAGGATATCGTAAGTATTATGTACCAGCTGCTTTATTTATGTTGTTATTAGTAGCGTGTGATGCATTTTCGTATTATATGGGGTTTAATGTAGCGTTGCCAATCATTAATATGGTGCCTCTTACGTTTTTATTACTCATTTTTATTCTGTTTGGAATGGGGATTTTTGCAAATGGATTATACTATCAATTTGCGGAAAGACGTATATACCGAATAAAAGCAAGAGAAATAAAAGATAAATCAGTTGAAAACTATCTAATCAATGATAGCGGCGGAACGAGCAAAATGGGAGCGACAATTGTTACTATTTTAGCAGTTGCTAGCATATTTTTTAGTCATTTCTTTTTTCCGACTGATCGAGACGTTATTCAAAAGGTTCGTACAAGCTCGCTTTATGAATATCCTTTCTTTTCAATAGGTGAATCTTTCGAAAATTATTTTCAAAATTCAGGTTGGATATATTATCGTGGAACGGAAGGGTTAGAATTAGTAGAATTCCAAGGATATAACACCGGAACGCCAAGACAAAAGGTGAAGATTCAATTTGTTGTCGATTATAAATTAGGTGAAGTGGAACCATACTCACTTATGGTTAATGGTGAATCTAAAACTGAAGAAGAGTTTTTGAAGCTGATGGAAGAAATATTTAAAGTTCAAAATCCATTTGATATAGAGGATGGATTACAAGTAAATGCTATTCAAGAAAGCGGCTGGAAAGAAATTTCTGATCGCTTTTTTCTATGTTTGTTAAAATAAATATTTAAAATAATCAGAATCTTTTGTATAATGAAATATATTATATAGGATTTAACTTATACATATAGATTGGGGGAAGGAAGAATGAAGAGAAAGACAACAACAATTGCTGCACTTGCGTTAACGACGAGTGTATTGGTTGCAGGATGTGGGAATGGTGAGAAGGCTTCGACAACGAAGAAAGAATCGAATAAGGGAATGGCCGATAAACAAGTTTTAAATTTGCTAGAAACAGCTGAAATTCCTTCAATGGATACATCTAAATCAACGGATTCTGTATCTTTCCGTGTATTTGTAAATGCAATGGAAGGTTTATATCGTCTAGATAAAGATAATAAACCAACACCAGGTATGGCAAAAGATGTGAAGATTAGTGAAGATAAAAAGACATATACATTTGAATTACGTGATGCGAAATGGTCAAATGGTGATCCAGTTCGAGCACAAGATTTTGTATATGCATGGCAACGTACATTAGATAAAGCAATAGCGGCAGAATATGCATTCATTTTATTTGATGTGAAAAATGCACAGAAAGTAAATAAAGGTGAATTACCAGCAGATCAATTGGGTGTTAAAGCGAAGGATGATAAAACGTTGGTAGTAGAATTAGAGCAACCAGCACCTTATTTTCTTGAGCTTACGTCGTTCCCTACATTTTTCCCATTAAATGAAAAATATGTGAAAGAGCAAGGAGATAAATACGGATTAGAAGCAGATAAATTAGTATATAATGGACCATTTACAATGAGTCAATGGAAACATGAACAAAATTATCAGTTGAAGAAAAATCCTAATTATTGGGATAAAGATACTGTAAAGTTAGACGAAATTAATGTAAGTATTGTGAAGGAAACAAGCACGGGAGTAAATTTATATGATAGTGATCAAGCAGATCGAGTTATTTTAACTTCTGAATTTGTTGATAAATATAAAAAGAATAAGCCAGATGAATTTAAAACGAAGTTAGATCCACGCATATATTTCTTACGTTTTAACCAAAAAAATGCAACATTTAAAAACCAAAAGGTACGTGAAGCGATTGATTTAGCATACGATAAAAAAGGAATTGCTGATGTCATTTTAAATGACGGTTCATTGCCAGCATATTTCTTAGTACCTGAAAAATTCACGACAGGTCCGGATGGAAAAGATTTCCGCTCTGTAAATAAAAACTTCCGTGATAGTAAAGATAATGCAGAGAAAGCAAAAAAATTATGGGAAGAAGCGAAGAAAGAGCTTGGTCAAGATACAATTACGGTTGAATTACTAAACGATGATAACGGTAGCCGTAAAAAAGTGGGCGACTTTATTAAGGAAGAACTAGAGAAAAACTTGCCTGGTATTAAAGTGAATTTGAAACAGCAACCATACAAGCAGAAGCTAGATTTAGAAAAGAAATTCCAATATGAATTCTCATTATCTGCATGGAGCCCTGATTATCCGGATCCAATGACTTATATTGATATGTTTGTTACTGGAAGCTCATTTAATGAAATGGATTATTCTAATCCGAAGTATGATGATTTAGTAGCGAAATCAAAAGGAGAGCTATTAAAAGATGATAAAGCACGCTGGAATGCACTTGCGGAAGCTGAAAAAATCTTAATTGGTCAAGACGCAGCAATTTCTCCTACGTACCAACAAAGTACAGCTTATTTAGAGAAGCCGTTTGTAAAAGACATTGCTAACCATACGTTTGGTGGGGACTTCAGTTATAAATGGGCATATATTACAAAAAAATAGTATAATAAAAGATGAGTGAATTTTCGCTCATCTTTTATTTGTATAAGGAGGAATTATAGTTGTTAAGGGGAATCAATCATATTTGTTTTTCGGTATCTAATTTAGAAAACTCTATTATGTTTTATGAAAAAGTATTAGAAGGAGAATTATTAGTTAAAGGAAGGGAATTGGCTTATTTTAACATATGTGGAGTGTGGATAGCGCTTAATGAAGAGACGCATATTCCGAGAAATGAGATTCATCAATCTTATACGCACATTGCATTTTCTGTTGAACAAGAAGACTTTAAATGTCTAATAAAGCGATTAGAAGAAAATGATGTTCATATTTTACAAGGAAGAGAACGTGATGTAAGAGATTGCGAATCTATATACTTTGTTGATCCTGACGGTCATAAATTTGAATTTCACTCAGGGACACTGCAAGACCGTTTAAATTATTATAGAGATGAGAAACCTCATATGACATTTTATTAGGGAGGGATAGTATTTGCATGCACTTGTAATTGGTGGAACAGGAATGCTAAAGAAAGTTTCTATGTGGCTTTGTGAGAAAGGATTTTATGTTTCTATTATCGGGCGAGACGAAGTGAAATTAGAAAATGTTAAGCAAATGAGTTCTGCACCAGAAAATATTACATGCCTTTCGTTAGATTATCATAATGATGAAGATGTAAAGCTAGCTATTAAAAGTACAATTAAGAAAAATGGCCCGATCACATTAGTTGTTGCATGGGTACACACAAGTGCAAAACATGCACTATCAAATATTTGTAAAGAACTAGATTTGTCGTCTAAAACATATAGTTTATTTCATATTTTAGGTAGTAAAGCATCACGTATGCCTGCACAAAAAATGGGGAGTACGCGATGTATTTATCATAGAATTATTTTAGGTTTTATTTTAGAAGATACATATGGAAAATGGCTTACTCATGAAGAGATAGCTGATGGAGTTATAAAAGGGATTGAAAGTAAACGAGCGGAGTGGATTGTAGGGAGAGTTGAACCGTGGGAATTACGACCAACATGGTGAGGGGGAGTAAGAAATGAAAACAACTATATATGTAACAAGGCATGGTGAAACAGAGTGGAATGTAGCGAAGCGAATGCAGGGACGAAAAAATTCTGCTTTAACTGAAAATGGTATAGTTCAGGCGAAACAATTAGGAAATCGAATGAAAGATTTACCAATCCATGCGATCTATAGTAGTCCGAGCGAAAGAACACTTCATACGGCAGAGTTAATAAAGGGGGAACGTGATATACCCATTATAGCGGATGAGCATTTCTATGAAATCAACATGGGTATATGGGAAGGAGAAACAATCGCGGATATAGAAAAGCAATTTCCAGAAGAAGTACATCTATTTTGGAATGAGCCACATCTTTTTCAGTCAACATCAGGCGAAAATTTTGAGGCCGTTTATGAAAGAGTAATTGAAGGGGTGCATCTTCTTTTAGAGAAGCATAAAGGACAAAACATATTGATTGTTTCTCATGCGGCAGCAGCAAAATTACTTGTAGGGCATTTCGCGCGAATTGAAATAGAAAATGTGTGGGATGATCCATTTATGCATAGTGCCAGTTTGAGCATAATAGAATTTGAAGAGGGTATTGGTAAAGTGAAACAATTTGCAGATATAAGTCACTTTCAATAAATATAAAAAAGGCCGCAAAACGGCCTTTTTTTGGTGGTATAAAAACTAGCAGTTACGTTTTTTATACCAGAAGTGATCGAATTTCTTATTTTTGCAAGATGGGAATTTATGTCCGCCTTTGCAATCATTCCATTTGTGTCCGCTATCGTGACAGTCTTTACCATGATCACATGAATCATCGCAAGAGCCACCGTGTCCGTTAGGGAAGAACTCGCATTTTTTACAGTAACATCGTTTAGTCCAGTAAAATTTCTTTTCAAAGCGTACACATTTTGTAACGAAAGTACAATGTTTTCTACGCGTACGTTTTGTAACTAAAACGCATTCTTTTCTACGTGTTACTTTCGTAACGAACGTCCATTTTTGAACGCGTACGCGAGTACATTTCGTAACAAATGTCCATTTTTTTACATGAGTACATTTTGTAACGAAAGTACAATGTTTCACACGAGTACATCTTGTTCTTGGGCAATTACAATCATCGCTACATTCAACTTTTGAAGAGCAATCATCATCGCATTCAAAAGTACTTGGATCTTGGTGTAAGAAATCCTCCATCCCAGCACTTTTGATTTCTTCAACAGCTTTTCTAATATCACGTTTCATAGAAATCCTCCTTATCATGTATTAAGTTGAAAAGGTATTCTTTTTCCTTAACATGATATGTATATAGGCATCTTTCTGAACAGGACAAGAGTGTAATTTTCTATAAATAGATGATAGCGGATGTATGGACAAGACAAGGCGCATACATTGAATGAAAAGAACTGAGAAGGGATGAGAAAACATGCTGCCTTCATATGATTTTTTTGTTCATCCAATGTACTTAGTGGAATTGAAAAAGGACATTTGGTCAGATAGTCCAGTGCCAGCAAAATTAACTTATGGAAAAAAGAAGTATGATATTGATATCGTATACCGAGGAGCTCATATTCGCGAATTTGAGAAAAAGTCTTATCATGTTATGTTTTATAAGCCTAAAAAATTTCAAGGTGCGAAAGAGTTTCATTTGAATTCGGAGTTTATGGATCCGTCTCTCATACGAAATAAATTATCTTTAGATTTTTTTCATGATATTGGTGTACTTTCGCCAAAATCACAACATGTATTTATAAAAATTAATGGTCAAATTCAAGGTGTGTATTTACAGTTAGAATCCGTTGATGAAAATTTTTTGAAAAATAGAGGATTACCGAGTGGTTCTATTTATTATGCGATAGATGATGATGCGAATTTTTCATTAATGAGTGAACGAGATAAAGATGTTAAGACGGAGCTTTTTGCGGGTTATGAATTTAAATATTCGAATAAAAATAGTGAAGAACAATTGAGTGAATTTGTATTTCAAGCGAATACTTTGACGAGGGAAGCCTATGAAAAAGAAATTGGGAAGTTTCTACATGTAGATAAATATTTACGATGGTTAGCAGGAGTTATTTTTACGCAAAACTTTGATGGTTTTGTTCATAACTATGCACTATATCATAACGATGAAACAAACTTATTTGAAGTTATACCGTGGGATTATGATGCGACTTGGGGGCGAGATGTACAAGGGAGACCACTTAATCATGAATATATTCGCATTCAAGGGTATAATACGTTAAGTGCAAGATTGCTAGACATACCTGTATTTAGAAAGCAGTATCGAAGTATTTTAGAAGAAATATTAGAAAATCAATTTACAGTTTCGGTTATGAGGCCGAAAGTAGAAGGGTTGTGTGAATTGATTCGTCCATATTTACTACAAGATCCATACATGAAAGAAAAATTAGAAACATTTGATCAAGAGGCTGATATGATTTATGAATATATAAATAAAAGAAGAAAATATATACAAGACCACTTACATGAATTGGATTAATTTTGAAAGAGATTGAAACGTTATCAATCTCTTTTTTTTGTATAATAAAGATGTATCAATAAAAATGAAGTAATATATTTCATAGAGAATGGGGATGCGGATATATGAAAATTAAATGGATTGATTGGGTAAAACAAATACAATCTATAGCTCAAGCGGGTTTAACGTATTCTAAGGATGTGTATGATATTGAGCGTTTCCAGCAATTACGAGATATTTCTATTTCAATGATGTCACATTACACGAAAACAGATTGGGAAGTCGTAGAGAAATTATTTGCAAGTGAGACAGGCTATCAAACACCTAAAGTTGATATAAGAGCAGTTATTTTTCAAAATGAAAAGTTATTATTTGTGAAAGAAAAAAGCGATGGGAAATGGGCATTGCCAGGTGGATGGGCTGATGTCGGTTATACGCCAACCGAAGTTGCAGCAAAAGAGGTTTTTGAAGAGACTGGTTATGAGGTAGATCATTTTAAGTTACTAGCTATATTTGATAAAGAAAAACATCAACCATCTCCATCGGCAACGCATGTATATAAGATTTTCATTGGATGCGAGATTATTGGTGGAGAAAAGAAAACTAGCATTGAAACAGAAGAGGTGGAGTTTTTTGGTGAAAATGAATTGCCTTATTTATCATTTGCTAGAAATACAGAAGACCAAATTAAAGAGATGTTTGCCTACATGAAAGACCCGCAGAAAGAGAAATTAATAGATTAATCCTGCTTGAATTGTACATATTGTTAAAATGAAGATATTGGCAGATTGCAGCCTTTATGTAATAATGGGATGGTATGTGAAGAAAAAAGGAGATAAAAAAGAACATGTTAGCAAACATAATAGATCAGTTATTGCAATTTTTTGCAAGCTTAGGTTACTTTGGGGTAGCTCTTGCTTTAATGATTGAAGTAATCCCAAGTGAAATTGTACTTTCGTATGCTGGCTTTTTAGTAGCGAATGGTAAAATTAGTTTTGTTGGTGCAGTTATCGCCGGAACGATTGGTGGTACTTTAGCACAAATCTTTTTATACTGGCTTGGATACTACGGAGGGCGTCCGGTTGTAGAGAAATATGGGAAGTATCTACTTATTAATAAACATCATTTAGACATAGCGGAAGGTTGGTTTAAGCGTTATGGAGCAGGCGTAATATTTTCTGCGCGCTTTATCCCAGTAGTACGTCATGCGATCTCTATTCCAGCAGGACTAGCTAAGATGCCATTAAAACTATTTACACTTTATACGGTTGTAGCGATCATTCCGTGGTCAATTCTATTTATATACTTAGGTGAAAAACTTGGTGGGAATTGGCGACAAATTAAAGAGTATGCATCTGATTACACACATTACATAATTATAGGAGCTGTTCTTTTTATTGCTCTATACTTTGGTTTAAAGTATTTCAAAAAGAAAAAAGCAGCGCGTTAAAGTCAATGATTTTTCATTGGCTTTTTTTATTTGTTTCGGTTCGGTTCTAAAAAAAAAGAGTTGTCCATAATGTATAATAATAAAGCGTAGCGGAGGAATGTGATGAAAGGGTCACCGTTTATACGTGGAACGATATTTTTAACGATGGCAACGATGATATCAAAAATGTTAGGATTTATATATGTTATACCATTTACAGCAATGGTCGGTACGAGTGGATACGTTTTATATACGTATGCATATCGCCCTTATACAATTATGCTCAGCATTGCGACAATGGGATTACCACTTGCAGTTTCAAAAATGGTATCAAAATATGATCAACTGAATGATTATCATACGGTTAAGAGAGTGTTGAAAAGTGGAATCGTGTTTATGTTTATAATGGGAGTCATTTCGTGTTTTACGTTATATATGTTAGCTCCGCATTTAGCTAAGCTTGTCATCGATGGGAATGATCAAACGGGGAATAGTGTAGGAGCGGTTACTACTAATATTCGAATTGTAAGTTTTGCGTTAATACTTGTGCCAGTAATGAGTTTATTAAGGGGCTTCTTTCAAGGATTCCAATCGATGGGGCCTTCTGCATTAAGTGTAGTTGTAGAGCAATTTTTTCGGGTTTTAACCATTTTAATAGGAAGCTTTGTCGTTTTATATATTTTAAAAGCATCTGTCTCGCTAGCAGTTGGTATTTCAACATTTGGTGCCTTTATGGGAGCGGTAGGTGGATTAACTGTTTTAAGTGCGTATTATATGAGAAGGAGAAGGCACTTAAAGAAAAAAGAAATGGCAAGTATATCACAAACAACGAAATCTTTTTTCTCGCTTTATAAGGAGCTCTTTACATATTCTATTCCTTTTGTTGTGGTGGGCTTAGCAATTCCGTTGTATCAGACGATTGATACATTTACAATTAATAAACTACTTATACAAATAGGGTATATGCAAGGAGAAGCGGAAAAAATTAATGCGATAATTGGTCTTGTTCAAATGGTTGTGCTCATCCCGGTATCCGTTGCCACAGCTTTTAGTATGTCTCTCGTACCAGAGATGACGAAAGCTTACACAGCAGGAAATACGAAGCTATTGTACAAACATTTTACGAGAACAAATGTATTAGTAGTAGCGATTACGGTACCGGCGGCAATTGGAATGATGGTGTTAGCCAAACCTGTATATACTCTTTTATTCGGTGCTGGAAATGATCCAGAGGTGGGGAGAATCATTTTACAGTATTATGCTCCTGCTTGCATACTATTTTCTCTTTTTACAGTAACGGCTGCTATGCTACAAGGAATCAATCAACAGCAGAAGACGGTGCTAGGACTAGTGATTGGAATTATTATGAAGATAGTTCTAAATATTGTATTGCTTCCGTATTTCGATTATGTAAGTTTTATCATTTCAACATACGCGGGCTATACGATTTCAGTCGGGTTTAACTTGTGGATGCTTTCTAAATATGTTATAAAGGCAACATAAGCTTTTAAGGCAGAGAGCACTCTGTCTTTTTCTATGTTTATCCCGCTTTAACGGGCAGTGAGACCCTCACCTCAAAATGCAGCGAAAGAAAAGAAGTTTGGTTGGGGGGCGGGCTGCCCGTAAAATCCCGATTTGTGAGGGCTAATAATCAGCGGGGGATAAAGCTACCTACTGATTAAAGTTTCACTTTATAATATTTTTCCTATAAAAACGTTTTCAAAATAATTTTTCTATTGAAATTTAAACGTATGTTTCATATGCTGAGAATGTCGGTTTAAAAACTGTGATTTAAGAGAGGTAGATTCCTACATGTAAAAAGAATCGGGGTGATAGTATGTTAAATATATATTTAACAGACCGAAACGGAAAACTACAAGAGATTGAGGAAATGCAAAAGGGATGCTGGATTAATGTACTTCATCCAACAGAAGAAGAAATTCAATATCTAGTACAAACTTTAAATGTAGACTTAGATTTCATTAAAGATCCTTTGGATGATGAAGAACGCTCTCGTATTGAAAAGGAAGACAATAATACTTTAATTATCGTGGATATTCCGACAGTTAGACATGACGAAGAAGGAAATTCGATTTATGACACGATTCCAATAGGTATGATTGTGATGCCGGATTGTTTTGTTACAATTTGCTTAGAAGAGAATCCAATTTTTGAACGTTTTATTAATCAACGTATTAAAGAATTTTATACGTTTAAGAAGACGCGCTTTGCACTTCAGCTCTTATATACGATTTCTACTTATTATTTAAGATACTTAAAGCAAATAAATCGAAAAACAATTGATTTAGAGCATCAATTAAATAAGTCGATGAAAAATAAAGAGATTTTCACATTGCTAGGCCTTGAGAAAAGTTTAGTATACTTTACGACGTCATTAAAGGCTAATAAAATTGTAATTCAAAAGTTAATGCGTAACAGTACATTTTTAAAAATGTATGAAGACGATCAAGATTTATTAGAAGATGTATTAATTGAAAATAAACAGGCTATTGAAATGGCGGAAATATATAGTCACATTTTAAGTGGAATGATGAATACTTTTAGCTCCGTTATATCAAATAATTTAAATAGTGTTATGAAACTGTTAACGTCAATTACAATCATTTTATCTTTACCGACGATGGTTTCTAGTTTCTTTGGAATGAACGTAAAGGTTCCATTTGAAGGTGAGGCTCAAGGTTTTGTAATTGTACTCATAATATGTGCAACATTATCTTGCGCTTTAGCATTTGTATTTTGGAAGAAACGTTACTTTTAACGATAGGAAAGCTGCTCTAGCATAGTTATACAACTGCGCTAGAGCAGCTTTTTTGCTATGAAATCTCAAATTTTGAATAGAATATAACTTGTACAATGTAATGTATATAAAGGGTATGTATTCCATATAAACCTTGTCCAATTAATGAAATGGGGTTAAAATTACATATTGTTAATGAAAAGTTGGAGGAAATACATCATGGAATTGTTTCAATTACCGAAAGCATTCCTGCAAATGAATACAATTTTTATCTCCATATTAATCGAGGCACTTCCTTTCGTGCTCATTGGTGTATTTATTTCAGGATTCATTCAAATGTTTGTTACAGAAGATATGGTAGCAAAATGGATGCCGAAAAACCGATTTCTGTCTGTTTTAATGGCTACTTTTTTAGGGATGATGTTTCCGGGCTGTGAATGTGGAATCGTTCCGATTGTAAGGCGATTAATCGGAAAAGGGGTTCCGCCATATGCTGGAATTGCATTTATGTTAACTGGGCCAATTATTAATCCAGTTGTTTTATTTGCAACATACGTTGCCTTTGGAAGTAGTATGCACATGGTATGGTATCGTTCTATTGTAGCGATTATTGTAGCCATTATCGTTGGAATTATATTATCATTTATGTTTAAAGAACATCAATTAAGAGATGATCACTTCCCAGAAGTGAATCATAAGCGTCCATTACGTAAAAAAATGTGGGATGTGTGTACGCATGCTGTTGAGGAATTTTTCTCGATGGGAAAATATTTAGTATTAGGTGCGTTAATTGCGGCTGCAGTTCAAACGTTTGTACAAACTTCAACACTTCTTGCTATAGGACAAGGGCCGTTCTCTTCACCAGCTGTTATGATGGGACTTGCTTACATTTTATCACTTTGTTCAGAAGCAGATGCATTTATTGCTTCGTCATTCCAAAGTACATTTTCAACAGCATCACTTGTCGCGTTCCTTGTTTACGGACCAATGGTGGATATTAAAAATATGTTTATGATGCTTGCGACATTTAAAACAAAATTTGTAATTGTCGTTACAGTTACAGTTACACTTGTTGTTTATGCAAGCTCACTACTCATTTATGCGATAGGGTGGTAGGTTATGTTTCGAGCGTATATATTATTAGGTTTTACAATATTAATTGCGCAGCTTCATATTTCAGGCAATATTACGAAGTATATCAATATGAAGTATGCCTATTTATCAACAACAGCAGCTATTATTTTAGGATTCTTAACGATTGTTCAAATTATTATCGTTTTCCAAAAAGAACATCAAAAAGAGAAGGAACAGCACAATTGTGGTTGCGATCATAGCCATTGCGGACATGATCATTCAAAAGATGAGAATACGTGGTGGAAAAAAGCATTTTCGTACACATTGTTTTGTTTTCCGATAGTCACAGGATTGTTTTTCCCGATTGCAACATTAGATTCCGACATTGTTAAGGCGAAGGGATTTCATTTTCCAGTAGCACAAGCAGAAAGTAAAGATCCATTTATGACAAGGCAATTTCTAAGACCTGATACGAGCATTTATTACGGGAAAGAAGGATACCGAGGTGTAATGGAAAAAGGTAAAAAAGAATTTGTTACGAAAGATAGTATTAATTTAAAAGACGAAGATTTTCTAAAAGGGATGGAGACAATTTATAATTATCCTGGTGAGTTTACTGGGAAAAAATTATCCTATAAAGGGTTTGTTTTCAGAGATGATTCATCTAAAAAAGAACAATACTTCTTATTCCGTTTCGGTATTATACATTGCGTAGCAGATTCTGGTGTGTATGGTATGTTAGTGAAAAAACCAGAAGGTGTAGAGTGGAATAATGATGACTGGATTCAAGTAGAAGGAGAGATAACTACTGAGTTTTATCAGCCGTTTCATGCAAATATTCCTGTATTAGAAATAACAAAATGGAATAAAGTTGAACAGCCGAAAGAACAATATGTATTTAGAGGAGCCGATTGATAAAATCGGTTCTTTTTTGTGGACTAAAAGTTCTGAATGTTGTTAATATTAAATGTGTAGTTCATTTAGTATAGTGACTATTAAAATGTTAGGGATAAATCATTAAAGGGGTGATAACAATGACGGAAGTAAAAGGAAAAACTGCCAATGAGTCAAGAGTGTTCAAAACGAGCCGAGTATTTCCAACAGATTTAAATGATCATAACACGCTATTTGGTGGGAAGATATTAGCGGAGATGGATATGGTTGCTTCTATTTCAGCATCCAGACATTCGAGAAAGGAATGTGTCACAGCATCTATGGACTGGGTTGATTTCTTACATCCTGTTCGTTCTTCAGATTGTGTTAGTTATGAATCTTTCGTAATTTGGACGGGGAGAACTTCGATGGAAGTGTTTGTGAAGGTAGTGGCTGAAGATTTAATCTCAGGTGAGAAGCGTATAGCGGCAACGTCATTTGTTGCTTTTGTTGCACTTAGTAAGGAAAATAATCCAGTTCCTGTACCGCGTGTTATCCCTGAAACAGAAGAAGAGAAAGAATTACATCGTATTGCTGTATTACGTGCAGAACAGCGTCATATACGTAAGGCAGAGAGTAAGAAAGTAGCTACATTGTTAACTTTTTGAGATGAATATTTAGCCATTTAAGTTACTATAGCAGGCGGAAATGATTTTAAAATGAAAAGCGGACACCTAAAAAATAGGTGTCCGCTTTTATAATTTTTTCATCCACATATCATATGACAGTAGCTACTTAGCAGAAGCAAGCAGCACCGACGATGATTAAGAGGATAAATAATACGACTAATAGCGCAAATCCATTACCATGTGCGAAGCCCATTGTTATTTCCTCCTTTTATTTTAAGATACAACATACAATATGCAAATGAGCTATTGTTTGATATGGACATATATCATGTAATGACATATTTTCTTGAATGATAATGTAATAAAAAAGGGAAGATATAGAAATAACAGTAAGTGGAGAAAGGAATTTATCCATGAAGTACTTTTTCGCTATAATCCTTTGTTTAATAGGTGTATTCATTTGGATGAATATCGATGTAGAAATGGGGAAGGAAATGGCTAGTGAATATGAATTAGGAAAAGTTCGATTAGGTGAATTTCAACTATATACGAACGGTGAAGAGTTATATAGGAAATTATTTGACGATATAAACGATGCAGAAAAGTATATATATATCCATTTTTATATTGTAGGAAAAGACGAAATAAGCCAAGAGTTTTTACAGTTATTAGAGAAAAAAGCATCTAGCGGAGTAGAAGTGAAATTGTCAGTCGATCGGGTAGGCGGATATAAGCTGAAGAAAAAGGTAATTAGCCGATTAAAAGAAAACGGTGTGAAGTTTACATTTAGTAAGAAACTGAAACTGAAAAATGTGTTCTATTCTTTGCATCAACGGAATCATAGACGTATTGTTACGATTGACGGAAAAGTATCATATATCGGCGGCTTTAACATTGGAAAGGAGTATCTTGGACAAAATCCGAAATTTGGTCCGTGGCGTGATTATCATGTACGAGTCAAGGGGAATGGTGCCACGGATATGGAAAGAAAATTTGCTGCTGATTGGAAAGAAGATACAGGAGAAAAAATGCCTATACATGAAAGTATACCTACATTAGGGAATGTGAAATATCAATATTTATTTTCAGATGGAAAAGGTTTATGGGAAAAATATGGAGCACTATTAAAGCAGGCTAAAAAATCTTTAATTATTGCTACGCCATATTTTGTACCAAGTAAAGAAATGATGAAAGAGTTAAAAGATGCATTAAACCGGGGTGTCAATGTGAAAATTCTCGTACCGTTTAAAAGTGATGCCATATTGTTAAAACAAGCTGCTTATCCGTATTTGAAAGAGATGAACCATGTTGGAGCTGAGATCTATCAATATCAGAATGGTTTTTTTCACGGGAAAGTAACAATCATTGATGGAGAAATTGTTGATATTGGGACAGCGAATTTTGATAATAGAAGTTTTTATTTAAATTGTGAGTCTAACTGTATCATATATGATAAAACAGCTGTTGATGAAGTATGGAGTCGATTACAGGTAGACTTTCATAAATCAAAAAGATTTTCAGAAGAAGACTTTGAGAAAATTAGTAAATGGGATTGGTTTTTAGCAAGAATGGCAAACGTTATAGCATCATATTTATAACATATAGACAATAGAGAAGGGAGGCACTTTCATGGACTGTATGAAAGAATTAATGAGATATAGTTATATGCTCATATATCAGGTTGGGGAGTATACAGTAGAGGTGAGAGACGAAGAATTAAAGGAGTTATTGCAGCAGCATTTACCATATATGTTACAAGCATATAATGAGCAAGTGAACTTTCAAGAAGGAGAGAATGTACAGCATATTACTTGTGAACCTCTTCCATTTCATTTGCATGAAATAGAAGAGGAAACGGAATATAAAGATACAGGAGATATCTATATTGCTACTGCATATATTTCGCATTTAAAACGATTAGCACTAAAGTTTGCTCAAGTTGCAGTGGAAGTTGCTAATCCGGAGTTTCGCTCATTTTTGGAAAATTGTTTCCTGAAAATGAACCGTTACGCTTATAGTGTGTGGCAATATGTTATGAAGAAGGAATATAAGATTACACATCTATATGAAAATGAAAAGTTTGCATGAGAAACTAAGGCGGAATGGTATGCGCCTTAGTTTTTTACGTCCATTGAGAGAAAATAACTAGTTTTATTGTGTATCGATTGGAAATGGAATATATAAATTAAAATCAAGTTTTGTTATCAGAAAATTTACAATAATTTACCGTATATTTACTGTTTTTCAATCTCTCCTTTAAAAATAGAGAGTAATATGGGATTGTACATATTCTATCACAAGGAGGAAACGCAAATGAACAAATGGGTTAAATCATTGACTGCTATGGCACTTGCAAGTTCTTTATTAATGGTAGGTTGTAGTAAAGGTGAGGATAAGAAGAAAGAAGAAGATACAACTACACAACAAGAGGACAAAAAGGATAAAGAAACAAGTGGAACTGAGAAGTCTACGGATTCTAAAGAAAAGAAATAAAGTAATAATAGAGCTTCCTCTTACATATGAGGAAGCTTTTTTGTTGTAATTTGATTGAGAGTATTGAAAAATAGAGAAAGAAGGAAAGAGGAGGGAAATAAATGAAAGTATGCATATTGGGAGCAACGGGACGAGTAGGTTCAAATATAATAAAATTAGCACTAAAGGATTCAGCTGAAGTGACAGCATTAGCACGTGATTTAAGTAGAATAGAAATACAACATGAAAGGTTGCGAGTGATAGAAGGTAATGTATTAAACGAAAATGATATAAAGAAAGCGATAGAAGGAAGTGATATAGTAATTAGTGCACTTGGAACGGATCAAAATGGAACATTAGCGAAGAGTATGCCACAAATTATAAAGGAAATGGAAGAAAAAGGGGTTCGTAAAATCATTACAATAGGAACAGCTGGTATTTTACAAGCAAGATCAAATCCCAATTTATATCGTTTTCAATCAACGGAATCCAAAAGGAAAACGACAACGGCAGCAGAAGATCATTTGGCTGCATATAAGGTACTAAGTAATAGTAATCATTTATGTTGGACAGTTGTTTGTCCGACACATTTAATAGACGGTGAGGCGATAAAGGTATATCGAACTGAAAAAGATATATTGCCAGAAGGTGGATCAAAAATTACAGTAGGTGATACAGCACACTTTGCATGGGACCTATGCAAGAAAAACATATATGAAAATAGTCGAGTAGGTATTGCATATTAAAAAACCATCCCGAAGTCGGGATGGTTAAAAGATGATATAACATACGAAGATGATAATCATAATGATTTGGAGAATTGCTTTCGCTACTGTACTGCTTAAAAAACCAACTACAGTAGCGACTCCAACTAGAAAGGCATCTTTTGGTGCTTTTTTATGCACTAGTTCTGTTATAAATACTGATAAGAACGGTATGATAATAAGTCCGAATGGGGGGAAGAAGAACGATCCGACAATGATAGAAATCATTCCGACACGTTCGCCCCATTTAGAACTACCGTATTTTTTTAAAAAATATCCATTTGCAATAAAGTCAGCAACGAAAATGAAAAGAGTAAAAATGATTTGAATAATCCAAAAAGAAGTTGTTAATTCTCCTCCATTTATACCGAAATGGTAAATCAAATATCCAGCCCAGACAGCTAGTATGCCAGGGATAATTGGATAAATAAAGGCGAGAAATGAAACAACGAAACAGGCAATGATACAAATTGTTAATAAAACAGTCACTTTATAGCTCCTTTTTAATATCTAGTTTATGTACAGCAACTTTTTTGACTTGATGTCCATCAAGTTCTAATACTTTAAATTGAAAACCAGCATATTCAATGGAATAGCCAGCTTCAATATTTAAGTCAATTGCTTGAGAGAGAAGCCATCCTCCGATTGTATCTAAATCACTATCATCAATATGTAGGCCAAAGATATCATTTACTTCAGAAATAAGCACCTTTCCATCTAAAACAGTAAGCTTAGGCGTACGTTTTTCAATCATAGGTGATTCATCCGCATCGAATTCATCTTGAATTTCTCCAATGATTTCTTCAAGAATATCTTCCATCGTTAAAAGCCCGGCAGTTCCACCATATTCATCCATAACGATTGCCATCTGAACACGATTTTTTTGAAGATGTACTAACGTTTTACGAATTGGAACTGTTTCAAATACAGTTAGAACAGGATGTATATAAGATTCAAGTGGTTTATAAATACCTTTTGTTTGATCATGGAATACTTCTTTCGTATTGATCATCCCGATAATATCATCTTTATCTTTTTCAATGATTGGATAGCGTGTATATTTTTCAGTAGCGACGATATCCATATTTTCTTCTAACGTATTTTCAGTAGATAGGCAAATCATTTCGGTACGAGGAACCATAATTTCTTTCGCAACTCGATCATCAAATTCAAAAATGTTATTTACATATTTATATTCGGTTTGGTTTATTTCACCACTTTTAAAACTTTCACCTAATATGAGTCGCAATTCCTCTTCAGAATGAGCCAGTTCATTTTCTTTCGCAGGTTCTAATCCGAGTAGTTTTGTGAAAAATATAGCTGTACTATTGAGCAGCCAAATGAATGGATACATAATTTTATCAAATAAAATAAGCGGTCTTGCAAATTTAAGTGTGATTGCTTCTGCTTTTTGAATTGCGAAAGACTTTGGAACTAACTCACCTAATACAACGTGGAAAAATGTAATAACGCTAAAAGCGATAATAAAAGATAAAGTGTTAGCCATTGTTCCAGTAATATTAATTTTTTCAAAGAGCGGTCGTAGCAAATGTTCTACAGTCGGTTCACCAAGCCAACCAAGCCCTAAAGAAGTGATTGTAATCCCGAGCTGACAAGCTGATAAATAAACATCTAAATTTGATATGACACTTCTTGCAGCTAAAGCTTGTTTATTACCTTCATTTGCAAGTTGGTCAATTCGACTTTTTCGTACTTTTACAACAGCGAATTCTGATGCAACGAAAAAGCCAGAAATAAGAATAAGTACAAAGATGAGAAAAATATTTAATATGTCCAAGTGTATTCTCCATTCCAAGGTTTGGAATAAAGATGTCACCTCCTGCAATTATGTTATACTTTTATAATAAATCCAAATGAAAAGAATAGTCAAAGGAAAAGGGTAAATATTGGTATGTTTCTGTAATAGTTTTTGAATTTGCTGTTATTTTGTCCGCTATACAAAAGGAATAACCCTCTACTTTTAGATTATAGAGGGTTATTTCAAATTAAGGTTTTGGAACACTTCTCGTTAAAGTGTATGACTGTTGCTTGGAGTAATTTGTGGTCCATAGTGTTTGAAGGAAAGAAAGCATGCTATAAGGGATATAGAGTAGTAATAAGCCGATTGTAACAATTATGGGGGAATTTCCGCCAAATTGAACGATAAATTGTAACAGTCCATTTGCATGAAAAACGCATTCCATAAAAACGAATGAAAGAATAATGGAACCTAAAATTGATTTATGATTCGAAGTAAGCGCCAAAAACAATGTATCCACAAGAAAAGAATCATGTTTTATTTCATATTCATTTTTGTTTTTCAAGAAAGGAATCCATTTTTGTACTGCTTGCATAACGATAATCATGGAAGTACTACATACGATAATAAAAGATGAGTAGTAAGGAAGGTTTATAAATTGTGCAACGTATAGAAGTAGTAATAAGACTGAACATTGTAATACTACAGTGCAAAAAGAGTAAGGTATCCAATTTAATACAGTAGTAAACTTTTTAAACGAGTTAGGTAATTTGAAAAATAAATGGCCGATACCCAAACTTATGAAAAATCCGATCGCAAGGGTAAAAGTAAAACGAACAATCGATATAAAATATATTTCCCATATGTAAGGGAATAATGGTGTTGAATGATTAGAAGTATGTATCATTTGGTTTGCTGAGAAAAAGATAGATTCATGCATCCAATCAACCTTTGGAATTGATATAGAAGAAAGCTGTGCGAAGTTTTGAAAAATGCTAATAAATCCATTTTGATAAGAGTAATTGTGTGTAGTAAAAAGAGCTGGAATAGGACTTATGGCAAAAATAACAATAACACCAATTATAAATTTACATATATGTGAGTGTAATAAGGACATATAACCACCTGCTCTTGGAATATTCAGAAAATTCTTATTCTTATTTTAGCTTTTTTTGAAAGAAGTTACAATATATTTTTCATTCAGCAATTCAGAGAGAAGATTTGATAGCAAAAATATGCAAGTGAAGGATTGATGAATAAATTATGACAAGAAAATGAATAATTTTCAGAAAAATAAAATAAATTATTTATTTTTTTCTGAAAATATAATATAGTTATGGCACAGAAAGTATTTTAACATAAGGAGGCTTTTTATGAGGATTAAAGGGAATTACGTGCCGAAAAGGGAAGTTTTACTGTGCTCAAGTTCGATTACGATAGGGGAAGCGTTAGAGCATTTAAATAAAACAGGGTATCGTTGTGTACCAGTTTTAGATGAAAAAAAAGAGAAATTTTTAGGGAATATATATAAAGTAGATATTTTAGAATATAAAGGATCACTTGATGAGAGTGTAATACAATTATTAAACGATAAAGAAGGATTTGTGAGAGAAGATTCATCTTTCTTTAAAGTATTTTTTACAATAAAAAAATTGCCTTATTTATCAGTAGTTGACGAAAAAGGGGTTTTCCTTGGAATTTTAACGCATAAAAAAGTTTTTGAGTTATTAGAGGATGCATGGGGCGTTCACTCTAGTAAATACTCTGTCATGATTGGGACGCAAGACTATAATGGAGCAATCCAAAAGTTATCGACAGTTTTAAAGAAATACACTGGTATTCAAAGTTTGATGACTTTTGATAATGATGCCTTATTAGTTCGTAGAATTATGTTTACATTAGGAGAAGAGTTTAACGACGGTGAATTAGAGACATTATTGAAAGATTTAGAAGATCACGGATTTAGAGTTGTGTATGTGGAAGAGATGAAAAATCCACGTGAAGTTGAAACGATAGAGTAACATAACAAAAGCCATCTAATTTGAAGTGACCCCCGAAAGTTAGACAGGTCGTTTCATTAGGCAGCCTCTAGGGTATGAGCCCGGTATTGTACTGGGCTCATACCCTTTAATTTTGCCTTAATTCTTTTATGATTATAGTATTCTATATACTTTGCTAACTCTTGTTTGAAATGTGTTATACTTTCAAATTCTTTTCGATACAGAAATTCCGATTTCATGATACCGAAGAAATTTTCAATAACGGCATTGTCATAACAGTTTCCTTTGCGAGACATACTTTGAGTTATGCCACAATTCTTAAGAGAATGACGGTATTGTTTCATTT
>NZ_CP016285.1:1874302-2101853 GCF_001679765.1 Bacillus sp. B25(2016b)
CCGCTGTTTCTCTGATAGATGTCCCGTGTTCATTCATATAATAAAGTACATCTAGTTTATACTGGGCTGGGTAGAATGTATAGCACTTTTCAAAGGCCTTTTCACCTGAAGACTCATATCGTCTAATCCACTCACGAAGTACGCTAGGGTTAACTCCTATAGATTTAGCAATTGTTTTTCCACTTTCTGTACCATCTAAATATCGTTTCACCGCTTGGATTTTTTCTTTTGAAGAAAATTTAGCCATAAAAAATGCACCTCCAATTGTTAGACTGTGTCTAACAATTGGGGTGCACTTCAAATTATGGATGGCTTTTGTTATGTTACGTGTGTAAAGCTATTTGAAAATAACGATAGGATAATAGGTGAGATTGTAACAATATTTGTGTAAGAGAATAAAAATGTAGATAATTTTGATTTTCAAAAAAATCAATTTGAAAATATGTTTTTATTTTGCAACTAAATATGTTACTATATGTGTGATAAAAACAAAGAGGTCTGACGACTATACTCCACGTAATAATACTCTAATGATTTAAAAATTCAAAAAAATCAAAATTCAAAACAACAATTGTAATAATGATTAGAGTAAAAATAAGGGGAATGGAGAAATTATGGAGAAAGACACTGCTTTGTAAGGGGCATATTTTATCATCTTGAGCAGAGAGGAGGATGCATAGCATATTGTAAAATATAGAGATAAACAATGAAAAAGTGCTATGCAAATAAAGAGCATGAAGGGACGTTTAAGGCCAGGTGATACGGTAGCAATTGGTTTAATGCTATTTGCATTATTTTTAGGAGCAGGAAATTTAATTTTTCCGCCAGTTTTAGGTCAACAAGCAGGAGAGAATGTTTGGATTGCTACAATAGGATTCCTTGTAACGGGAGTCGGATTACCCCTACTAGCTGTAACAGCTGTCGCGTTTGTAGAGGGGGACTTGAAAGCGCTATCTTCTAGAGTCCACCCTATATTTGCGTTTATTTTCCCATTGATTAGTTATTTAGCAATTGGACCATTTTTCGCGATTCCTCGTACTGGAGCTGTTTCGTTTGAAATGGGTATGAAGCCGTTTTTATCAGAGGCAATGGTTTCAGAGTGGTACATGCTATTTCTTTTCACGATAGTTTTCTTCGGAATAACGTGGTATTTATCATTAAATCCATCTAAATTAGTGGATTGGTTTGGAAAGTTTCTTACACCATTATTAGTATTAATTGTCGCTGTTATTGTCGGAAAGGCAATCATTGATCCAATTGGAGAGCCAGCTACGCCGTTAGCTGCTTACAAAGAAAATGCTTTCTTTGGTGGATTTATTCAAGGATATTTAACGATGGATGCAATTAGCGCGCTCGTATTCGGAATTGTCGTCGTCCAAGTTATCCGCTCTAAAGGGATAAAAGAGAGTAGTCAAATTGCAAAAATAACAGTAGTATCAGGTATTATCGCTGTACTTGGTTTAACGTTAATTTATTTATCACTTGCTTATCTTGGTTCAACAAGCACATCACTTGGTATCTCAGAAAACGGTGGTCTTATTTTAACGAATGTTGTAAATGAGCTATATGGGACGAGTGGTAAAATTTTATTAGGGCTTGTTATTATACTCGCTTGTTTAACAACTTCTGTTGGGTTAACATCTGCGTGTGCGGGTTTCTTTACAAACTTATTCCCAAAACTTTCGCATAAAACGATTGTAACAATGGTATGTGTATTTAGTTTAATTGTATCTAACCTAGGTTTAACACAATTAATCGCAGTAACATTACCTGTGTTAATGATTATTTATCCAGTTGCAATTGTATTAATCGTACTTTCGTATTTCCATAAGTGGATTGGGAAGCGTAATACAATTTATATTGGAGCTATTTTAGGTGCATTGTTAATTAGTTTCTTTAACGGTTTAGAAAGTGCGAAAATTAAAATTGACGCGATTTCTAATGTACTACAAATGTTACCGTTATATAACGAAGGAATCGGATGGTTAATTCCATCATGTATTGGCGGGATTCTCGGTTTCTTCTTCTATAAATCAAATGAATCAAGTGAATTACAAAAGAAAGGTGCTTAGGCACCTTTCTTTTTTTAAAGGGGATTTTTGTATTTTGTCTAAGTAATAATTGGGGGGAATGATAAATGGCTAATTTTGAAGATTTTTTAAATTTGGATTTGAGAATTGGAACTGTAATACATGCAGAGGAATTTAAAGAAGCGAGAGTACCAGCGATTAAACTAGCAATAGATTTTGGAGAAATCGGGATAAAGCAGTCAAGTGCTCAAATTACGAAAAGGTATAGTCCAGAAGAGTTAATCGGTCAACAAATCGTTGCTGTTGTAAACTTTCCACCAAAGCGTGTAGCTGGATTCAAATCAGAAGTGCTTGTGCTTGGCGGCGTTCCTGAAGCTGATGATGTAGTGTTGCTTCAGCCTAATATGGAATTGCCAAATGGAACAAAAATTAGCTAGGGTGAAGGTAGGGGCTAATATGGATATCGGACGAGAATATTTACAATGTGCGATTTCGAACTTTAAAGCAATAAAGAAACAAGGAGAACGGGCACTTTCTCAATTATCATATGAACAAATACAATGGTCTTCTCATGAAGAAACAAATAGTATAGCGATTATTATTAAGCATCTGCACGGTAATATGCGTTCTAGATGGACGGATTTTTTTACGTCTGATGGTGAAAAAACAGATCGTAATCGAGATGGTGAATTTGAGGGATGCTATCATTCAAAAGAAGAAGCCATTATAGCTTGGCAAGAAGGATGGAAATATGTTTTTAATACGATAAATACTTTAACGCCGGAACACTTATTGAAGACGGTATACATTCGCGGTGAAGAACATACTGTCATGCAAGCAATTGAAAGGCAAATTTCTCATTATGCATTGCATATTGGTCAGATTATTTACATTGGGAAGATGTTAAAAGAAAATGAGTGGGAATGTTTAAGTATTCCGAGAGATCAGTCTGCGCATTATGTAGAGAAAAAACGTTCAACATAATAATAAGAAAGAAACCGATAAAAAATGGGGAAAAAGAAAGTCAGCCAAATAATAGATGGTTCTGTAATCATAAGAATACTGCCAAAAATAAGTCCATATACAATAAGAAAGAAATTGAAAAGTGTATTCAAAGGGAGAAATCGTGAGATGAACACTTGCTGTCCTTTATAACAATCACTGTGAAATAAATAAAAGCGGAAGTACCATGTGGCTGTAATAAGATCTTTCTTTCTCACAATTCTTTTTTTGCATGTATGACAGATAAATGGTGGTTGCATTTCATTACGCTCCATTTTTTATTTTCATAATAATGTGAGACAAAAGTAGGTACAAAGTGTATGTTCCTATATACGCTCCTGCAATAAGGAAAAATGGATTCAGTAAAATTCCATGAATGCTCGTCATGAAAACTAAATCTTGTATTAAAACATCGTATATATTAATGGAAATAATTATACCGAGTACATAAAGTGCCAAGTACGCAGAAATATGTAGCACAATAGAGATTTTTGGATGCTTAGCGGACAAATAAAAAATGAATGATAGAGCGATTGGTAATATTCCTATTAATAGCTTCAATTCATTTCACCTCATTAACAATATAGCCGAAATTTTAACGGTCTATTCTCTAGGGCTTGTACATAACTTGAAATAGAGAGGTGATAGTATGAATCGGGGCTTTTTTTTTATGAAGTTTACAAGTATGCGTAAGTTAGTTTTATTTGTTATTACTACAGTGCTAGCGACTTTTTTTCTTATTAGTCTGATGGTAACCTCTATGAAAGAGACGAAGTCAACGTATTTATATAATTGGTTAAATGAGTTATCGATGAATGGTTACATGTATGTACTTGGAAAAGAGAATCATTATTTTACACAGGAGTATCGAAATTTGAATCAAGATTTTTCAATTTCTTCTTTTCTCTTTTCTATGGCTACAAATATTCGCTTTAATGATGTACGCAGTTTTGTCGGGAAAGAGCTCCCGGGGTTTGGTAAGTACGATACAGAAATTGTTATTGCGGGTGAGGGTACAAATTATTCTAACTTACCGATAGAGTCGAGTGTTCCTCTTGAAGAAGTGGTGAAGGAACGGACTAGTGGAACTGGACAAGTACCTAAACAAGATACGAGTAAAGAGAAAAAACAGCCGTCCCAAACTACTGGGAAGAGACAAGTTGCATTTATTTATCATACACATAGCTGGGAATCTTATTTACCTTTACTTAACTTAACGAATGACCCGAATCCGAATAAAGCAACGAGTTCTGTATCGAATATTTCTATATTAGGAGATCGTTTCCGTGAACAACTAGAAGGTGAAGGGATTGGAGCTACTAACGATAAGAGTGATGTTGGTCAAAAGTTAATAAGTAAAGGTTTAAATAGTAATAGTTCGTATAAAATGTCACGAGAAATTGTGCAACAAGCTATGGCTGGAAATAAAGATCTTCAATACTTTTTTGATTTGCATCGTGATAGTGCCCGAAAGAATGTAACGACAAAAACAATTGGAGATAAATCATATGCAAAGCTTGCATTTGTAGTAGGGAAAGGAAATAAAAACTATGAAAAAAACTTACAATTAGCGACAGCTTTACATGAGGCGATTAATAAGAAATATCCAGGAGTGAGTCGTGGGGTCATTCAAAAAGGGTTCCAGACAGGAAATGGAATCTATAATCAAGACCTATCAGGACAAGCGATATTAATAGAAGTTGGCGGTGTAGATAATACGGAGGAAGAATTGAATCGATCAATTGATGCACTTGCTAAAGCATTTGGTGAATATTTTTGGCAGGCAGAAAAAGTGAATGGATAAAGTGAAACGTGAATTAGCCAGGACATCTATCGATAATTATTAGCTCACTTCAATTTTGGAAAAACGTAAGTGTAATGCTTGCGTTTTTTCTTTGTAATGGTGAGACGTCACAGAATAGACATAATTTGTCGGTGTTATAGTAATATCGAAATTTGTCAATTTATAGTAGGAGATTTACAAAGGGATTTTCGAGAAAGTAGAGAAAATCTTTTTATAAGGAAAACTTTTTATTATGAAACTGGTAGGGTGATTGAAGTGATTAGGGAGATCGAAATAGAAGATGCAGCATCATTTTTACAATTAAGTAAGCAATTAGATGAAGAAACGAAGTTTATGTTATATGAACCAGGAGAAAGAAAAACTACAGCTGAGCAACAAGAAAAAATAATCCATCGCTTTATAGAAAATGAATATGCAACAATATTTGTAGCAGTTGAAGATGAGAGGATAGTAGGTTTTATATTAGTGAATGGAAATAACATTCAAAGAAAGAGACATGTGGCAACCATTGTAATTGGTATTTTGCAAGAGTATAACGGGCGAGGTATTGGGACGAGATTGTTTAAAGAGGTTGAGAAGTGGGCAAAATTACATGATGTATGGCGTTTAGAATTAACAGTAATGGCCCACAATACAAGAGCTCAGACACTATATAAAAAAGCTGGATTTGAGAAAGAAGGTGTCAAAAAAGCTGCTCTTATTATCGATGGAAAGGGCATCGATGAGTATGAAATGGCCAAATTATTAAAATAAGAGGTCGTTATATGAAAAAAAGATGGGCACTACTTGGTATTGTAGCTGCAATAATTATTATTGGAGTAGCAGGAATCAATTATAAAATGTATAAGGATAAGCAGGCGCGGGAAGTAAGTGTAAATAGCATATTTCCGAAAGCGAAAGAAACGATTGCTAATATGGATGGGGATATTGCGGTAATTAATAATCCGAATTCAATGCTTGTACTTGTAAATAAAAGTAGGCGTTTACCAGATGGGTATAGACCGCCAGATTTAGTTATTCCGAAAGTGCGCTACTCTAGTGAAGGTGATCAAGAAAAGAAAAAGATGAGAAAAGAGGCAGCGAGGGCGCTTGAGGATATGTTTCAGCAGGCTGACAACGAGCGTATTTTCCTGTTTGCAGTTTCTGGATTTAGATCTTTTGATCGACAAAAAGCATTAAATACGATGTATAAAAAACAAGACGGGGAAGCAAAAACAGCAATGTCTAGCGCGGTTCCTGGCACAAGTGAGCATCAAACTGGACTAGCTATGGATATTACGTCTCAATCTGCTAAATTTCAGTTAGAGACGGTTTTTGGGGAAACGAAAGAAGGTCAGTGGCTTTCTGAAAATGCCCATAAATTTGGTTTTGTGATTCGATACACAAAAGCGAAAGAAACAATTACGGGTTATCGGTATGAACCATGGCACGTAAGGTATGTGGGAAATCCACAAGCTACATATTTGTATGATAATCAACTGACGCTTGAAGAAGTAACAGAGTAAATGATTGAGGGGAGAGACGTATAATGACGATGTTATATAAGAAAAAAGTACATGCATATATTACAAGAGAAAAAGAGGGGGTTATGCAATTACTTGTTTTTAAACATCGTGATATACATGAAGCTGGTATTCAAGTGCCAGGAGGAACGGTTGATGAAGGTGAAACGTTAGAAGCGGCTATATTGCGTGAAGTACAGGAAGAATCCGGATTGCGTCATTTATGCATAGAACGTTTTTTAGCAGATTACATCATACATATGAAAGAAAAACAGGAATATGAAAAACGCCACTTTTTTCATGTAACTTTACTAACAGATGTAAAGGATACTTGGGAACATATTGTAAGTGCTGGTGAGGAAGATAAAGGATTAGTATTTTGCTACGAATGGGTTGATATTGCAAAATGCCCTGAATTAGCTGGGAAACAAGGTGAGTTTTTACATTTATTAGATGAAGTATACGCACAGTAACGTTAGAGTCTGAAACGAAGGTTAATCCGTTTCAGACTTTTTTTATTTTTCGGGAAATTAAAGGTGTTTAAATAAGGAAATTGAATTTCTTTAAAGGGATATTAATTAAATTAGCTTATGCTTTTGAACAAGCGACAAAGCATAGAAAAATCCCCAACTTATCATGAATAGAATAAACAAAGAGGACAGGAATCCCTGTCCTCTTTGTTTTAGTGATTAAAGTGAAATATCGTTCTGCTCTGTCTTATGATATTTTAATAAACTAAAAGATAAACAAGCGGAACATAAAATAAGAATAGAAGCGATGATATAAATTGTACGAACACCGAACATATCAGTAATAATGCCAATGCTAAGCATAGATAGTCCAGAGGCTGTTGAAAGAAGTGCACCATGTGCTGTATACATTTTGGATAATAAAGCAGGGGCGACACTTGATTGTAAAACAGTCGTTTGGGAAATATCTCTAATTTGATAACATGGTCCCATTAGAACACATAGAAAAAGCGCAATAAATCCGCTGCTCGTCATACCGTATAAAAATGTAAGAATGCTAAATATAAGAGAGCCAATCGACATAGATCGTATTAAATTGTTTTGAATATAGGAACTCATTTTCCATGCTAATAGACCACCGATTAACGTGCCAACATAATAACTTGTATTAATATATCCCCACCATTCTTCGCCTTTATGAAGGATAGTCGTAACGTATGCCATCGTAATAGCACCAATCCATATTGTCCCTGCGAAAGTTTCGATTAAGTCCATATATGTAACGGTACGGAGAGAAGGATTTTGAAATAGGAGTTTCCAACCTTCCAATAAAATAGTACTTTTGGAAGAGGGAGAATCTGCTATTCTTTCAGTATGTATGGAACGTAATGAAAAATGTAATGCAATACCTCCGAAAATCATTAAAATGTTATTAATCATGAGTGTAGAAGTAGCGCCAATGAGAAGAACGACAATACTCGTAAATGAATAAGCAACGGCTTGCACAATTTGTGTTGAAAAGGAAAAGATACTATTTACTTTTACTAATTTTTCTTTCGGTGTAAGGCGCGGAAGAATACCATATAATAATGGAGCACTCCACCCACTACATAATGAAATGACAAAAATAAAAGTTAATAGAGCTATAATGTTTGTGGATAAGACCGGGAACAAAATCATTAATAATAGTAAAAAGACTGTTTTCAGCCATTGGAGCGTATATAACAACGTATAAGATGGAAAACGTTTTATTATAAGTGGTGCAGAGATGTTAGCAATTAGATTTGTGATAACTTGTAATAATGGAAAAAGAGCAGTAATAGTAGCTGATTTAGTTGCTATATAAATATGAGTTGTAATAATCATTACATATACGATGTCAGCGAGAGTAATGCATATTTTTGAACCTAAATAGTAGATTAGTGACAGGTTTCTCAATAAGAATATCACCTCTATAAAAAATAGTATTTAGTAATTAGAATAATTGTAATTTAAAAATTAAAATTTTTAAAGAATTTAATTTTTTGTCACTTTTTGAAAGGGATTTTCATGTATAATGAAGAATATATTGATATAGTATTATATTAATGATCATTGTAACAGTGAATATGTACAATAGCTTGTAGCGAACGCCCGAGTGTAAGAAAGGGCGGATAAACCATTCTTTTCTTCATATACATATAGAAAATGAGAAAGAAAGCGAGGGTTGCATATGGCTGCTTGGGTAATTTGGTTTATAATAGCTGGTATTTTATTTATCGCAGAAATGTTGTCGATTACATTTTACATGCTTTGGCTTGGAATTGGAGCTGTTGTCGGAGGTCTTATTGCTTTGTTTGCTCCTGATGCACTACTGTTACAAGTTACTGTTGGTGCAATTGTAAGTTTAACTTTGACATTCTTTACGAAAAGAATTTCAAAAAACTTTCGAGAAGCAAAAGGATTTACTGATACAGTAGATATGCTTGTTGGTAAAAAAGGGATCGTTATGCAAGCGATTACAAATGAAGCGAATGGTATTGTGAAAGTGGATGGAGATACTTGGACAGCTATTGCAGATTCTTCAATTGATGCTGGAGAAAAAGTCGTTGTTATAAAGAGACATAGTACTATATTACAAGTGAAAAAGGAGAGTGAATAAATATGGTAGCATTAACGTTAACGATTATATTCGCACTAATTGTAGTTACATTTATCGCATTAACAATTAAAATTATTCCTCAGCAAAAAGTTGGGGTTGTTGAAAGATTTGGTAAGTTTCAACGTATCATGCACCCAGGGTTAAATATTTTAATACCAATTGTAGATCGTGTTCGTGTATATCATGACTTACGCATTCAACAAACGAATGTACCACCGCAAAAGGTAATTACGAAAGATAATGTTCAAGTAGAAATTGATACAATTATTTTCTATCAAATTGTTGAACCAGAACTTGCGACATATGGTATTTCAAACTATGAATATGGTGTTCGTAATATTACTTCAGCAACGATGCGTCAAATCATTGGTAAAATGGAACTGGATGAAACGTTATCTGGTCGTGAAAAAATTTCAACAGAAATCCGCTTAGCGCTTGATGAAGCAACAGAAAAATGGGGCGTACGTATTGAACGTGTCGAAGTTGTTGATATTAACCCGCCAAAAGATGTGCAAGCATCAATGGAAAAACAAATGAAGGCTGAGCGTAATAAACGTGCGATTATTTTAGAAGCTGAAGCAGCAAAACAAGATAAAGTCCTTCGCGCTGAAGGGGAAAAGCAAAGTAAAATCTTGATGGCTGAAGGGGATAAAGAAGCGCGTATTCGCGAAGCTGAAGGTATAAAAGAAGCAAAAGAATTAGAAGCACAAGGGGAAGCACGAGCAATTGAAGAAATCGCAAAAGCAGAACAAAATCGTATTGAATTGCTTCGTGAAGCGAATTTGGATGAGCGTATACTTGCTTACAAATCATTTGAATCATTAGCTGAAGTTGCAAAAGGACCAGCAAATAAAGTCTTTATTCCGTCTAATGCAATTGAAACACTTGGTACTCTTGGGGCAATTGGAGAAATATTTAAAGAAAAACAAGCGAAGAAACTACCTTCAAATGATACAGGAAAAGAACAATAAAAGTGAGGAAGAGAAATGGGATACCATTTCTCTTTTTTTTGCGTATATTCCGAAAAGCTTGTACATATCCATGTATAAAGAAGGTGATGCAGTGAAAAAGTATGCAACTCGAATACATGGGAAGAAACTGATTTCGTTACTCCTTTTATATGCGCTAATAGTAATTATGATAGCGTCGATTTTGACGTCATTTTTACATACAATGAAATCGAATTATGCAAATCAATGGTTTGGAAAAGTATCGATGCAAGGTTTTGTTCAAATGATAGAAAGTGAGAATCGCTATTACGGATTTGATTATTTTAAGAAGAATAAAAGAGAGTCAGTTGGGAATTTAATGTTCTCTATCGCGACAGATTTGAAAATTAAAGATTTAAGAACATTCGTCGGTAAAGAAGTACCAGGTATGTCAAAGTATTATTCTAATATTATCGTAGCTGGGGAAGGGACAAACTTGACGAATATCCCAAATGAATCTAGTGTACCGATTGAAGAAGTAACGAAAGAACGTGAAATAGCAAAAGATAAAGTTACAGAAGCGGAAAAGAATAATCCGGTTCAGAAAAAGAACGGAGCGAAAAAAGGTGAAAGTGCAGTATATATTTATCATACACATAGCTGGGAATCCTTCTTTCCATTATTACCAGGGGCAACTGATCCATCTAGCCCAGATGTAAATGTGTCTTTACTAGGGAAACGTATGAAAGAGCAACTTGAAGGACAAGGAATTCCGGTAGTTCATGATAAAACGAATATGGGTGATTTATTAGCGAGTAAAAAGTGGGTATGGTATCAGTCATATAAAGCGTCTCATGAATATGTAAAAGAGGCATTAGCACAAAATAATAAAATTGCGTTTCCGATTGATATACACCGTGACGATCAGCGTAAGAAAGTAACAACAAAAGTAATTAACGGAAAATCGTATGCAAGATTATATTTTATAATTGGGATGGAAAATGAAGGCCGTGCTGAAAATGAAAAAATTGCAAGAGCGATCAATAGTTATTTAGATGAAAACTATTACGGATTAAGTAGAGGGATTTTTCCAAAGTATAAAAAAGATGGAAATGGCGTTTATAATCAAGATTTATCGAAAAATGCGATGTTAATTGAAGTTGGTGGTGTTGATAATACGTTAGATGAATTATATAACACAATTGATGTGTTAACAGAAGCGTTTAGTAAATATTATTGGAATGATGCGGAAAAAGTGAATGGATGAGGGACGGGAGACCGTTCCTTTTTTATTTTGGAATCTTAAAATGTGATATAATGGAATTTTATGAATGTTAAATAAAGGGGGAGAGAAACATGCAAATACTACTAATACGCCACGGAGAATCAGAAGCTGATATTTTACATGTGCATGAAGGACGAGCTGATTTTGAGTTAACTGAAAAAGGGAGACAACAAGTACAAAAACTTGTACAGAAAGTGAAAAAAGATTTTGCACCAGATTTCATTTGGGCAAGCACATTAAAACGCGCTCGTGAAACGGGTGAAACATTAGCAGAAGCAATTGGTTGTCCAATTCAATTAGAAGAGGAATTAATGGAGTTTAATAATGGAGTGCAAGCAGGCTTATCATTTGAAGAAGCAAAGAAATATCCAGAACCAAAGTTTCTTCATGATCGTTTTGAAAACGGGGAATCGTTTATTGAGTTTCGAATGAGAATAGAAGGAATCTTTTCTAAAATCGTGACAGAGAATACATATGACCGAATTGCAATTGTTGCCCATGGAGGCGTAATTAATAGTCTATTACGTGCATTTTTCAAAATGCCAATTTCAATGGACTACTATTTCAAAATGGGAGATACGGGAATAAGTTTAATTGAAATTGAGGGTGAACAAAAAACGGTGCATTTCATTAATGATACGAATCATTTGGACGGGATGTAAAGACTTATGTACAAAGTTGTATTTTTCGATGTTGACGGTACGTTATTAAGTGAGATTGATAGAAGCATGCACGAAAGTACAAAAGAAGCGATACGAAGGTTAATAGATAAAGGAATTCACGTAGTTGTTACAACTGGAAGACCGTATAGTTTATGCTCACAATTTAAGGAACTAGGTATAAATACGTTTATTTCAGCAAATGGTGCACATATAAAATGTGGGAAAGAAGTTATACATAAATCAGTACTTTCAAGCGAAATCGTTCATGATATTTCAAATTTTGCTGAATTACATGGTCACAGTGTTTCTTACTTTACAGAAGAATTTGCAATGAATAATATTGCTTCCAAAGATGAACGTGTCATGCGAGCGTTAAATGAAACTTTAAATTTAGAGCGGTATCCTGACAAAGTTAGAAACTTATCAGATGAGATGTATTGCATATGTCTGTATGCTGATGATACAGAAGCTCAAAAATTCATTGAAAGATATCCAGCACTTACGTTTGAGCGTTTTCATGGTTACGTTATAAATGTATTGGAAGATAGTAAAGTATCGAAGCTAACTGCAATTCAAAAAGTATTGGAACATTTAAACATTAGTAAATTAGAAGCCATTGCTTTTGGCGATGGTGGAAATGATATTGAGATGTTGCAGTATGTAGGATTAGGAGTTGCGATGGGAAATGGTGGAGAGGAGTTGAAGAGAAGGGCTGATTTCGTTACAACGAAGGCGAGTGAAGGCGGAATTTCTTATGCCTTAAAGAAGTTGCGTATTATTTAAAACTAATAATTAGTGTGAAAAATCCTGTTTTAATAATGGCTTTTGTTAATATGTCTACTGTTTTAGGGAATTATTTGAGCTCTCCTACTTACAATTTAACTGCAGAACAAATCCTTTATTTTCGCTTAGCAGGGCTGTTTGGTATGTTGCTGTCACCACTTGCAGGTCGTTTAACAAAGAGGTTTGAAGTAAGAAAGGTTCTTCAAGGAGGATTGTTGATTGCTATTTTTAGTCTAAGTTCAATGGGCTTTGTTTCGGATCTATCTCTACTTGTAATGATGAGTGTCTGTTTTGTAATAGGTATTGCTATATCCGTTCCGTCTTTAGTTTCTCTTGTAGGTCAATTAGGAGGGAAAGCAAGGGGAATATACTTTTATTTTATTTTTAGGTACTAGTATAGGACCTATCATTTCTATTTATCTTATGAAAATAGGAGGTTATGCTCAAACATTTATTTTATTAGGAATGATACTTTTTATTGGTTTTGTAGCTTCTCTATTTATAATTAATGAATGAGTGAGTGGAAAATCACTCAAATAAAGGAATGCGAGGATCTTTCATATGCTCGCATAATAAAATATGAATTTGTCCACGATGATGATAAAAGTGTGCAACGATTTCAAGTAACCATTCAAAGCGCGAATAAGAAATCCCCCAATAGGCAGTCATAACTTCTGCTAATTCTATTTGGGAGTAGGAAAGAAATGTTTTAGAGAGAAGGTTGTATCCTTCAATCATCGTTTGTTGCATGTGAGCAACTGTTACGGGCGTATGTTCTATATAAAAGGTATGTAATTCTTTTTCTGAAATACCATTTAAAATGAGTAAATCAGCGTGACAAATAAGAGAAAGATGTGCACACATTTCAAATAATGATCGTTTTGAGTGAATCGGTTGTATTTTCAAATCGTTTTCACTATATTGGTTAAGCATATAAATAGAAGTATCAATAGCAACTTTTAGTTGATGCAATGCAGATTGAACAAACATTGTAATTCTCCTCGTCTCCGTATATAATAGTTTCTTGAGGATATTATATCATACTCAAAATTCTGAAAATTCTAGTAGTTTGACTAGCATAATGAAAAGTATTATATTGTAAAAGGTCATATGAAACGTGAAATAGAATGGAATGCAATTATTGAGTTAGGAGTTAGACCAATGAGTTTGAAATATGGAAGAGATACAATTGTAGAAATTGACTTAAATGCTGTAAAACATAATGTAAAAGAATTTAAAAAACATGTAAATGATGAAGAAATTAAGATGATGGCTGCTGTAAAAGCGAATGGGTATGGCCATGGGGCAGTTGAAGTTGCCAAAGCTGCAATTGAAGCGGGAATACATCAACTTGCAGTTGCATTTGTAGATGAAGCAATAGAATTAAGAGAAGCAGGAATTACTGTACCAATTTTAATTTTAGGATACACACCAGTAGCGGCTGTAGAAGATGTAATTCAATATGACGTTATGATGACTGTTTATAGAGTGGAAGATTTACATGGTATAAATGAAATTGCAAACCGTCTTCAAAAGAAAGTACAAATTCAAGTGAAAATTGATACAGGAATGAGTCGTATCGGTTTACAAGAAGAAGAAGTTAAACCATTTTTAGAAGAATTAAACCGTATGGAGTATGTAGAGGTAGTAGGGATATTTACGCATTACTCTACAGCAGATGAAATCGATAAATCATATACGAATATGCAAACAAGTTTATTTGAAAAGGCTGTTAATACAGCGAAAGAATTAGGAATTCAAATACCATATATTCATAGTTCAAATAGTGCGGGATCAATGGAATTAAGTAACACATTTCAAAATATGGTACGCGTTGGAATAGGAGTGTACGGTATGTATCCATCAAAAGAAGTGGATCATTCAGTCGTTTCTTTACAGCCTGCGTTGTCGTTAAAATCAAAAGTAGCTCATATTAAACATGCGAAGAAGAATCGTGGTGTAAGTTATGGGAATACGTATGTAACAACTGGTGAAGAATGGATTGCGACTGTACCAATTGGTTATGCTGATGGTTATAATCGTCAATTATCTAATAAAGGCTATGCGTTAATTAATGGGGTTCGAGTACCTGTTATTGGCCGTGTTTGTATGGATCAGTTAATGTTGGATGTTTCAAAAGCGATGCCAGTACAAGTAGGAGACGAAGTAGTATTCTACGGTAAACAAGGTGAAGAAAATATCGCAGTAGAAGAAATAGCGGATATGTTAGGTACAATAAACTATGAAGTTACATGTATGCTAGATAGAAGAATTCCGCGTGTCTATAAAGAAAATGACGAAACAACTGCAGTTGTAAATATATTAAGAAAAAACTGAATCATTTCGATTCAGTTTTTTTATTTTTTTATTCATATCAAATGCGAATATACCCTCGTTATGTAATACGGAGTAAACTTTGTGAAACACACTTTTTAGTTCAACTAAATTAAACTATCACCGGCAAAGATGACCAGTCCCGCAACAAAGATCTAATATACGAGAGTAGGGAAGAGCATCTTGTAAAACGAGGCTGGATAGGAGTATTCAACAAAATGTCCCCAATGTTTATTATAGATGTCTGCTAAAATATCATAATTAGAATAAATTGTTTTTTTAACATATGTATTCACCTAAAAATTAATTAAATTATAATAGTCATGCCTCGTGTTAATTTCAAAACCACATTGTGTATATAGTTTTAAAGCGTGGATATTTTTCGTTTCGACGTCTAACTCAATTGTTGAAACTCCTTCTGTAATAAGAGTATGTACTATATTACAAAGAATATCTTTTCCGTATCCTTTACCTTGATAAGAAGGATGAACGGCGAATCCTGATAGTGTAGTAGATTGCTCTTGTTTAGAAACTGTAATTGTTCCTATCACTTTTCCAGCAATAAGGGCACTGTAAACTTGATGGGAAGATGAATTCATCATTTTTTGTAACCATGTAGCCGTATTTTCTACTGAATCACCAAAAGCTTTACTAGAAATTTCAATAAGATCAAGAAGTGATTCTGAAGGTGTAAGAGTAAGCTGTATATTATTATCTGTTGTTTTTTGAATTTCGTTTGTTTTGAACTCCATACTATATTCACTATATAAATATGGTAACTTCATATGTTTTACAAATTCATTCCCAGAAATAGAATCCCCATTAATAATAAGAAGAGCTTCATCTGTCTCTCTATTTTGTATTTCTTTCATTGCAGTTTGTAAAAGGATAGTTCCGAAACGTTGTTTTCTAAAATGAGGATGTACAAAGCCTATTAGTTCAAGCTTTGTTGGTCTTTCGAAATCATACATATTTAAAGCACCAATTAATTGAGTACCGTTATAAAGAAGAAAATCGTTTATATAATCTTCATTTCGATTTTTTAAAAAGTTGATATGTAAATCTGAAGAGTAATCAAGATTGTCTTGTTGCCCACAAATATAAGCCAAATCCTTCATTTGCTGTATTTCACTTTCTGTTACAGAACGCTTTTTCTGAATATCCATTGTATACTCCCTCTCATTTGTATTTAAAAATAGGATGGGTGACTTAACCATTTCTTTAATTCCACATTACCTTGCACAGATAACAGTCGGTATAAATAACGATAAGGCTGTCTATATTCTTCTAAGTGAGGAATAGACATAATTGTTTCGTAACCACTTTTAAAGGCATGCGCTTCTTTTTCTGTAAGTACATATTCTAGTCCGATAAAATCAAGCTCTCGCGGAGCAACAGCGTAAGCTTCAGTATCTATTAAACCCGTAATAGTTGTACCGTCAGATAAAAATTGAGTAGGATCCATATCAATTAAGACGAGTGTAGATTCCTTTGGTACGGACAGGGAAGAAAGTTGTGATTCAAAAGTAGGGAATGCATTTTGTATGCTTTCATCATCGGAATAAAACATATTCACAAGCTCTTTACTCACGTTTAAAATATGTGATTGGAATTCATCTAGTGGAACTTGGAACTTGCCTGACGGATTTCCTATGAAATCGGCTTTAAATTTATGTATTTCTGCAAGTCCTTTTCCTAGGCTGAATAAAATAGAATCTGGTTGCTCGATAAAAGATTGAACTGTGTTACCTACTAACTTTTCGACCACCACAAATTCACGGCCATTTAAAACATGTTTTTCTAATATTGTTGGGATAGGAAGATTCGTATGTTCTTGCAGCAATGTATGTACAGTTTCTAAATGATGGACGTTCCTTGGATCAATTCCAAATAGATTTTTACATCCCCACCAAAAATCATTATTTGGTTCTTCATTCATTTTAGAAGCACGAACGATAATTTCTGTATCTTCTGTTTGAACGAGAAAAACATCACTTGCATGATCTTCATAACCTGGGTGCAAGGCTTGAACGGATAGAATAGGTGAATTGAATAGTTTTTGTAACATGAAAAGACTCCTTTTTCTGGAAATTCTATAAATTCATTATATAACAGATGATGAGTTATGAGGATAAAGATAAAAAGATTGAAAGCATACTTACATTTATAGTGAAAACTCATTAAAAATATTATATTTCTCTATTTTGTATGAATTGTCTGAAAATAATAGTGGTAATACTTGAATGTAAGACTCGTATCTTTAAATCTATGAAGAGTAAAAGTAAAATTAAGCATTCATTTATAAGATTGTGAATCACAATAATGTAGGCTATAGAAAATATTTCTCAATAATAAAATGAAGAGAAAAGCATGAAGAAGTAGAATGCATTCATTTATAATAGACTTAAATTAATTAATATAATTAATTGTTAATTTTATTATATTAATTGGATAGGAGAGAATGTTATGGCAAATGTACTCGTAATAAATTTTCCTGGGGAAGGTCATATTAATCCGACTTTAGCTGTTGTAAGTGAGTTAATTCAGCGAGGGGAAACAGTTGTTTCTTATTGTATTGAAGATTATAGAAAGAAGGTTGAAGCAACAGGTGCGGAATTCCGAGTATTTGAGAATTTTCTCTCTCAAATTAATATTATGGAACGAGTAAATGAAGGTGGGAGCCCTTTGACGATGCTATCTCATATGATTGAAGCATCAGAGCGTATTGTTACTCAAATTGTAGAAGAAACAAAAGAGGAAAAATATGATTATTTAATATATGATAATCATTTTCCAGTAGGACGTATTATAGCGAATATTTTACAATTACCAAGCGTTTCATCCTGTACAACGTTTGCTGTTAATCAGTACATTAATTTTCATGATGAGCAAGAATCGAGACAAGTAGATGAAATGGATCCATTATATCAATCTTGTTTAGCGGGAATGGAAAGATGGAATAAGCAGTATGGAATGAAATGTAATAGTATGTATGATATTATGAACCATCCTGGTGATATTACGATTGTATATACTTCAAAAGAATATCAGCCACGTTCAGATGTATTTGATGAATCGTATAAATTTGTAGGTCCATCAATTGCTACTCGAAAAGAAGTGGGGAATTTTCCTACCGAAGATTTAAAAAATGAAAAAGTGATTTTCATTTCTATGGGAACAGTTTTTAATGAACAACCTGCTCTGTATGAAAAATGTTTTGAAGCGTTTAAAGATGTTGATGCGACAGTCGTATTAGTCGTTGGTAAGAAGATAAATATAAGTCAATTTGAAAATATCCCGAAAAACTTTAAATTGTATAATTATGTCCCCCAATTAGAAGTTTTACAGCATGCTGATGTATTCGTGACACATGGTGGTATGAATAGTTCGAGTGAAGCGTTATATTATGGTGTTCCATTAGTTGTAATTCCGGTAACAGGGGATCAGCCATTCGTTGCAAAACGATTGGCTGAAGTAGGGGCAGGCATAACACTTAATCGTAACGAGTTAACTTCTGAATTGTTACGTGAGACTGTAAAGAAAGTAATGGATGATGTGACGTTTAAGGAAAATAGTCGTAAAGTGGGAGAGTCGCTTAGAAATGCTGGTGGATACCAAAGGGCAGTTGAGGAAATATTCAAATTAAAAATGAAGCCGTACGTAAAGATTAAATAGATGTTAAAAACACACTTACTTTTAATTGGTAAGTGTGTTTTTAGTATTACGCGTTACATGTAGTACATAAAAATAGCGACAAAGGTGAAACTTTTCTGTATATAAATCGATACCTTTGAATTAGTAGTAAATTTACGTTAAAATAATACTAAGAAAATATATAAGTTTTGGGGGTAATGAATGAAGAAAGTATTTGAATACGTATTATTAACAATTGGCTCAATTATAGTAGCAGGTTCATTAGAGCTTATTTTAGCACCTAATGGATTAGTAGATGGCGGGGTAACGGCTATTGCTATTATGGCAAATAAAGTCGCAGGATTACCGCTTTATGGTGTGTTCTTAGGAATTAATATCCCAATTTTATTATTTACTGCAAAAGTAATGGGAAAGAAATTTTTTATCCGTACATCTTATGCGAATGTAGTTACAACACTCGGATTAATTTATTTAAAACCATTTCCAGCAATTACGACTTCTGAGTTATTAATTGTACTTTATGGTGGAGTACTGTTTGGAATTGGTGTTGGGATTGTTGTTAAAATGGGTGGAGCAATTGACGGTTCAGAAATGTTAGCAGTTTGGATGAATAAACACTTTAATGTACCGATTAGTACATTTTTACTTGCAGTAAATGCAGTTATTTTCATCTTTGTTGCCATTTTATTTTCAATCGAACAAGCGATGTTCTCGTTAGCAATTTTCTATATTGTTACGAAGATGATTGATTTTATACTAGATGGTATTAATCAAGGTAAGAGCGTTATGATTATTTCTGGTAAGAATAAAGAAATAGGCGATTTACTTATGAAAGAATTGCAACTATCTGTTACGTATCTACATGGAGAAGGTGGTTTTTTAGGGGAGCATAAGAGAATCATTTATTGCATTACAAACCGATTCATTTATCCGAAAATGAAAGATCTCGTTCTCTCTGTAGATCCAACCGCTATAATTGAAGCTTCCTATTCAACAGAAACGACTGGTGTGAAACGTCCGGGAAGGAAAGCTAGGTCAGGTGAATAACTAGAAGAAGGCTGTCCAAAAAGTTATTTTGGAACAGCCTTCTTTTTTATTTTGTTGAGTTGTTAACATGTTACAAGTTAAACCCACTGTTAACAAGTTTCCTTGCAACTAGGGAACCAAGCGTCTTTCAATAATATAGCCAACGTTTCAATTTTATTTTCCGGAATACTACCAAAGCCGAGTAATACGTATGATTCCTCACGTAAATCATTCACGAAATCATATGGAGAAAGTGGGTATAATTTAACGCTTTGTTTTTTAGCGGATTCAATCAGTTCATTTTCATTCATACTGTTATTTACACATAAGACAATATGAAGTCCGGACTGTTCGCCAAGAATTTGAACATTAGCCCCCATTTCTTTCGTAATGGATTTTACTAACGTATGATGTTTTCTTTTATATAGTGTACGACTCCGATTAAGGTGACGTTCCCAATTCCTGTTTTGTATAAAGTTAGCAAAAGCAAGTTGTTGTATTGTAGCGACTGTTTGTTTGAAAATTCCATGCAGTTCTTGATATATCTTTAAAAGGTGTGGTGGTAAAACAACATATCCCATTCGTAAAGAAGGTAAAAAAGATTTTGAGAAAGTCCCCATATAAATAACGCGTTCATTTGAATCAAGACTTTGTAAAGAAGGAATTGGCTTACCAGCGTAGCGAAACTCTCCGTCATAGTCATCTTCAATAATGTATCCATTGCAATCATTAGCCCACTTTAACAATTCTAATCTTCTAGATAAAGGCATAATAATCCCGAGTGGAAATTGGTGTGATGGTGTAACGTATGCGACATTGGAATTTGTATTGTATAAACTAGAAATATCAATCCCTTTTTCATCCAATGGTATGGGATGAATTTGTCTATCACAGCTTTTAATAATTGCGTGTATACGATGAAATCCAGGGTTTTCAATGCCGTATTCTTTTGTAGGGCCAAGCAGTTGAAGTAGTAGCCAGAGAAGTGGCTGTGTACCGGCGCCGATCACAATTTGATCAGGTGAAGAATGTACACCGCGAGAATGATATAAATATGTTGATATATGCTCTCGAAGAGCGAATTCACCTTGAGGATCTTCTTTGGCAAATAGTGCATTTTCGTATGTAAGTATGGATTCTTGTAATACTCGTTTCCAATTTGTAATCGGAAATGCATTTTGATCAATAAGCCCTTGGCTACAATCATATTCAAATTTTTCTTCTATCAAATTGCTCGTCTTCTTTGCTGCATTTCGTTTTTTATTTGGGATAACGTCAATATCGAAATTTGCTACAAAAATACCACGTTTCGGTTTACTTTCTACATAACCTTCAGCTAATAACTGTTGATAAGCTGATTCAACAGTAATGCGGCTAATATTAAGTTGTGATGCTAAATTTCTGTGTGAGGGTAGACGTGTGCCAACAGAAATAGTCCCTTGTATAATTTCAGCTTTTATATATTCGTAAATTTGCAAGTAAATAGGTGTGTTACTTTGTAATTGCAATGGGATAGTAAAATCCATATAAAACTCTCCTTTAAAACTGGCCTTATAAAAAACACTTAAACTGTCACTTAAGTGAAGGGCAGTTACTTTCTATAATAATGATATAACATTTAGAAAATTAAATAAATAGTTAGAGGAGAGTTAAAAATGAATGTTAAAGAAGTAGTAACAGAAGAGCAATTACATGAAGTATTACCTGTTTTACAGCAATTACGAATGAAACTTTCAAAAGAGGAAACAAGCTCTTTATTTCGAAATATGAAAGAAGAAAATTATAAACTATTTTCGCTGCGTAATGAGAATGATGAAGTTGTTAGCCTTGCAGGTGTAGCGATTTGTACGAACTTTTATAATAAGAAACACGTTTTCGTATATGACCTTGTAACAGCAGAAGCGCATCGTTCAAAAGGACATGGGAAAGTATTACTTTCGTATATAGAGAACTGGGGAAAGGAAAACGGATGTGAGTCTATCGTCCTCACGTCAGCATTTTCAAGAATTGATGCTCATCGTTTTTATGAAAGAGAAGGGTATGATAAGGTGAGTTATTCTTTTTATAAAGAATTATAAAAAAATAAGAAGAAGCTGTCCTGCAAAAGTTGGGAACAGCTTCTTCTTATTTTTTAAGTTATTATTGAACCGTAAATAGGTTGTAAGTTATGGTATATGTATTTGAAAAGGTTATATAGTGTATTTTGTCGAATTGTTTTAATTTAATAAAGAGGATGATTGGAGCGCTTATACTTGAAAAAAATAAAGAAACTATCAATCCCTAATGATGCTAGAGTTATCGTCATATCTGATATTCATGGAGAATTAAATCTTTTAAAAGAAGCACTACATAAAGTTAACTTTAAAGATGAAGATTATTTAATTATTAATGGAGATCTTTGCGAGAAAGGACGAGATAGCGTAGGCGTAGTAAACTACGTTATGAATCTTGTAAAGAACAATTCAAAGGTTCACGTTGTTGAAGGGAATTGTGAAGTTTTAGTTGATGCTCTTCTAAATGAAAATCCTGGTCTTATTAATTATTTATGTACGAGGAAGCATTCAATTTTTAATGAATGGCTAGAGCAATTGGGTTTTTCAGTTCATGAGGGCACTTCAATTCGTGAAGTGAAAGAAGCATTGTTAAGTGAATTTTCACAAGAACTATATTGGCTAACAGAGTTGCCAACAGCGATTGAAACAGAAGATTATATTTTTGTGCATGCCGGTCTAGAAGATAGAGTAGATTGGAAAGAAACTGAGCGCAAAAATGCGATAGCAATGCCGGAGTTTTTCAATCAATCACATAAAGCAAATAAGTATGTAATAGTCGGTCATTGGCCTGTCGTGAACTATTCTGAAGAAGCACCGTCTAATAATCCAGTTATTGATAAGGAGAAAAAAATTATTGCAATTGATGGAGGAAATGCAATTAAAGAAGCAGGACAATTAAATGCATTTATTATTCAGAGGAAACAAGCGGGCGATACGTTTTCTTATACATATGTAGACTATTTTCCAGAGTATGAAGTAATAGCGGATTTTAATGCGAATTCAGAAATGCAGGGCGGAGTGACATATCCGTATTATTACATAGAGCCTATCGAGAAGATGCAAGATTACACAATATGTAAGCAAAAGGAAACGAATAATTTACTCACTGTAAAAAATGAATATATGAAACAACTTGAGTCAGGTGAATATACAGTGAAAACCGATATTTCTTGTGCGCAAATAAGCGTTAGGAAGGGAGATATCGTTTCTCTCATTGATGATAGCTGTTCAGGATATGATTTAATTAAAAAAGATGGCGTAGAGGGTTGGATAGGGAAAGGGATTTTAGTTGAGATAGAAAAAGTGAAAAATAAAACATTAAGCTGAAATAGGAGGGATATAACCTCCTATTTTTTTAAAGGAGTAGATTGCTTGCTGTCTTTAATAAGTAAATAAATCGTACTCAGCAGAATGATAAGCGTCATTCCTAAAAGAATTGCTAGTATAGCATAACCTCTATAGGGAGCAGAAACGATAAAAGGAAGTATCGCTAAAAAAATACCTGCTATCATCATTGAAATACTACTAATATTTGAAGCTCTTTTTTCAAGGTGCGTATCATTCCATTCTAATGAAACGGTTGATTTAGTCGTATCAATTTTGGAACTGAAATAATCTATTAATATAAATAAAAGCCCTAATGCTAAAAATATGAAATGATCAAGAGGAAGTGAAAAGCCAAGAGCGATGAGGGAGATGACAATATCGACAAAAAATAAGAATAGTAACATTGTGTTGCCGATCCAATGGAGAAATTTCTGGTTACTCGCTGCTTTAGATAAAGCTAAAAATACAAAGAATAAGAAGGAACATATAATTATATTTACGATTACAAAAGTGCTTTTATCCATTGTTGATGTAGGCGTTCCATTAAAGTCCCATTTCGTAACAATATTTGATGGTAAGAAGAAATATAGAATAATATTTGTCGTAATAATAGTGAGAAATAAAGCAATACTAAATCGATTATTCACTGAATCAACAGCTTTCTAAATCAATAATTGGTATCTAATAACAAAATTATACAATATAATATATGATATTAGTTTTGATTTTTCTGAAAAAATATTATAATTATATATGAAATAAAGAGGAATGCAGGAGGGAATTATGCAAAACGTTGTATTAAAGGGGAAGAAAGTTACAATTCGTACAATAGAAGAATCGGATATAGAAACATTATGGAATACCATATTTAAAGAAGAAAGCCCAGAATGGAAGAAATGGGATGCGCCATATTTCCCGTTCTCAATGCAAGAATACTCTTCCTATAAAGAGAAGATGCAAACTCGTTTGAAAGAAGAACCACTGTCAAATTTAATTATAGAAAATAACGGTCAAATCATTGGGACAGTCGGGTTTTATTGGGAATATAAACCGACGCGTTGGTTAGAGATGGGGCTTGTGATTTATGACCCAACATACTGGAATGGTGGATACGGTACAGAAACATTGACATTATATAGAGATTTGCTATTTGAAAAAATGGAGATTGGTAGAGTAGGAATCACGACTTGGTCTGGCAATGAACGAATGATGAAAGTAGCGGAGAAAATAGGAATGAGCTTAGAAGGTAGAATGCGAAAGTGTCGTTATTATAACGGAACATACTATGATTCTATTCGAATGGGCATGATTCGTGAAGAATGGGAAGCACTATGTGTAACGAAGGGGTGAGAAGGATTGTACGCTATCATTGCTACATTTGATCGTGTGTTTACTAATAAAATTACAGAACTGCAAAATGAATTAACAAATGTAATTGGAACAAATCAATTAGCTGGAGTAGAGCCTCATATTACGTTAGCTGATTATAATGAGTTAGATGTCCATTTGTATACTGAGAAACTAGGGAAGTTTGTAGCTATTCAAGAAAATATGGACGCAGTAACTTTTCCTTCTGTTGGAATTTTTCCTGCTAATGGAACGGTCTTTCTAGCGCCGACTGTTACGGATGAATTGTTAAAACTTCATCATTCTTATCATGATTATTTTAAAACTTTTCATGACAACCCAAATTCATATTATATACCGGGAAAATGGGTTCCGCATTGTACTATTGCAAATAGATTACATACAAAGCAGTTTTTAAGTGTAATGGAATATATTTATGGGAAATTTGATTTTGCAACAGCTTCAATTGAGAAATTAAAATTAATTAAGGTGAATTATGAAAATGGTTTTGCCGTTTCTTCTAGTATATTAGCAGAATATAATTTAAAGAGAATGGAGACATCGAGATGACATATATAATTAGAGAAATGAAGCAAGAAGACATTCATGCTGTACAATCAGTAGCAAAAATAGCTTGGCATGATACATATGAAGGCATTATTCCGAGAGAAATTCAAGATAGTTTTTTAGACGAGGCATATTCTGATGAAAAAATGAAATATCGTCTTAAAAATACGTATTTATTCGTTGCGGAAGAAGAAGGAGAAGTGATAGGGTTTGCGAACTTTTCACCTGTTAGACTACAAAATGAAGCGGAATTAGGTGCGATTTATTTGTTACCAGATCAGCAAGGAAAAGGGATCGGAAGTGCTTTATTACAAAAAGGAATTAAAGCATTAAATGGGATACGGAAATTGTACATACATGTAGAAGCAGCAAATGAAAAAGGAAAACGCTTTTATGAAGCGAAAGGTTTTGCTGAATTAGAGCAATTTGAAGAAGACTTTGAAGGACATATGATGCAGACAGTAAGGATGGTTTTATACGTATAAGGAGGACTAGTAATGAAAATTTTTGATTTTAGTGAAAAAGTAGGAAAGCACCTATCAGTATTTCAATCTAATTTCATCATGTCGAAAATATTAAACCATCGAGGAAATATACATATCGGTGCTATGCATTTACACGAGAATGGAATCATCGGTAATCCTGCATTAACGGGCAGTAAGAACCCTGCCTCAAAATTCAGCGAAAGCAAACAAGTTAGGTGGGGGATCAACTGCCCGTAAAAGCCCGATTGGTTCAACTAATAATCAGTGGGGGATGAATAAAACCCCCACTGATTAAAGTTTCACTTTATCACGAAGCAGTTGTATCTCAACTGCTTCTTATTGTGGACGGAGCAGGATATGTATGTGGGGTAAATAAAGAAAAGATAAAGATAGAGGCGGGACAAGCTGTGTTTTGGGAAAAGGGAGAGCTCCATGAAACAAGTACAGAACACGGATTAACAGCAATTGTTATGGAAGCGGAGAATCTTGAACAAGCGATAGTAATGCCTATTATTCAAGGGGAGTTGTGAAAAATGATTGTTAAGGCGAATCAAGAAGATACCAATGAAATATTAAAATATTCGGCTCAATCGCTTTTTGAAGGGACGAGAGGGAATTGTCAATTAAGTACCGAGAAAGCAATTGAGATTACAAAGCCGATTGTAGAAAAAGGAGCATACTATTTAATCGTTAAAGAAAAAAATAAAGTAATGGGATGGATATTAATAGGGGAAAATACAGACTATTTTTCTCGTGAAAAACTTGGATTTATATATGAATTGTACGTTTTCCCAGAATATCGCGGGAGAGGATTATCGCGAGAACTGATGGAAGCTGGTATTAAGGAATTAAAGGAGAAGTATTCAGAAATTCGGTTGAATGTATTTGCTGGGAATTTTGCAAAAGAGATGTACGAAGAGTTTGGGTTTGTTGAAAGGCAGGTAATTATGACTTTGAAGTGAGTAGAATAGTCTGAATGAGAGAAGAGAAAATAATGATTTAGTGGCTACTTTATCGCTGGAATTTAAAGCGAATAAGTATAAAATAGATGGTTTGCCTTTATTTTATAGTAGATTTATAGAGTGTGCTTAAAAACAAATAAATTAGTATTATATAATATATCGTTATTATAGTAAAAGAGAAATTTTGGAAAAATATCATTTTTTTGTTTAGAAATTTTTAAATTATTGATATAATCAATTTGTAGAATTGATTATTGGTTAATTTTACTATTTTTTAATTTTAAGGGGGATTTAATAATGGCAGGACAAATTCGTATGTCACCAGAGGAGCTTAAATCGAAAGCGACTCGATATGGACAAGGTGCAAATCAAATTGAGGACATTTTACGTCAACTACAAAACTTACAAAATGAATTAAGAGGAGAATGGGAAGGTCGTGCTTTCGAAGGTTTTGACCAACAGTTCAATCAATTAAAGCCAAAAGTACAAAATTTCGCACAGCTATTACAAGAAATTAATATGCAGCTTAATAAAACTGCAGAAGCTGTTGCTAGACATGACGAAGATCTTTCTCGTAATTTCGGTCTACAATAAGACAGATAAAAAGAAATATATAATTTAGCCATGCAACCATACGTTGTATGGCTAAATTACTTTAAAACTAGAGTAAGATACGAAGTCTTTCATCAGATAGACTCGCAGTCGCAGGAGTGATAAGTAGTGAAAAAGTTCAAATGGAGCATCTTGTTGTTTATTATTTTAGCTCTTGTACTATCAACAGGGGTCTCCTATTTAGCATTAAATCAAAATGTTAAGAAAGCTAATGAGAATACTACACCAAAAATGACAGTTGCGTTGGTAAATGAAGATCAGGGCACTGTATTTGAGGGCAATAAAATAGCGTTTGGAGATCAATTTGTTAAAAATGTAAATAAAAATACGAAACAAGAATGGTACGTAGTTAGTCGCGGGGTAGCGGAAAATGGATTGAAAAATAATAATTACAATATGATGATTGTTATTCCAAATGATTTTTCTAGGAAGGCAGTTGCGATTGATTCAGAGATTCCAGAGAAATTAACGTTAAACTACAAAGTAAATGCAACTGGGAATAAGGATTTGAAAGCTGAGGCAGAAAATACAGCTTCTGTTATTTTAGAAGATTTCAATAAGCAAATAATCGACGTTTATTTTGCGAGTATTATCGGTAAGCTACAAGGTGCACAAGATAATATAGGTAAAATAATTGAAAAAGGAAACGTTCAAACAACTATGTATAAAAAAGATATACATAGTCCGTTAGCAAATTACACAAATCAATTTAAAACAGTACAAGATTATACAGGTGTTTCTGTTAATAGTTTCAAAGGATTTCAGGATGTTTTAAAAGGTTTCGGTCAAGCGTTAGATGAAGGGAATAAATCTAACAGTACGTACTTAGATGGTTTTAATAACTTTCAAAAAATGCAAACTGATAACAATTTGTTAGCGAATAATTTCACAAATCAATTCAATCAATATATGAATGATATGAATACAGGCGATGCTTTAAAGCAATTAAGTGCATTGGAATCCGCTAATAAAATTATTTCAAATCAATTTACGTTTTCAGAGAAAGAACCGAATATTTTAACTGATGCTGCAGCGATTCAAAAATATTTAGCAGATGTAAAAAAACAAGTATCTGAATATGATACAGAACTTGCAGGAAAGTTAGAAAGTGATATTCAAGAGACGGTAATTAAGAAGTTAAAGCAATCTATGTCGAATGATGGAAAGCAAGAAATCTTCATAAATACATTAATGAAACAACCAGATGCTCGAATAAAGAAACAAATCGAGAATTTAATTGCGAAATTACCTAGTTTAAACATGGAAGAAATCGGTCAAAGTGATTTGCCAGATACAACGAAATTACAACTGCAAAATGTAATTCAATTTACAAAAAAATATAATAAAGAAAATAATTTTTATTATGATCCTGTAAATAAAATATCTTTAGGAAACGCCATTAAAGAAGTGAAGGATAGACTTTATACAGAGGGAATTACATTTAGTGATACTGCGAAAGTAATTAAAATGGAATCTCCGCAAATTTTGAAGATAAGTATTCCAGAAGAGTTTAAACTAGATGGAAGTACAGAAGCTTTATATATTGATGATGTGGATCGTACAAGTGACTTTCTACAAAGCGAAGCAGGAGAAATTACAATAGCTCCTCGTAATGAAGGGGATATAAAGATTAGCTTGCATGTGAAGCTAAAAGATCCAAACATCAATATAGATGTTTTCTCTCCTGTAACATGGCAGTGGGAATTGAGCGGGACTCATAAAAAAGAAACTAGTCCTGAAAAAGAAGAACCTAATAAAGAGGATAAAGGAACACAAACTGAAAATAGCAAGGTGGAAAATGTGGTTCATAAATCACAGTATGGCATAATGCCGTTAGTACACAATGCTAAAACGCCTATTATCAAAAAAATGGAAAACACAACAGGCAATAATGAAGGAAGCCAAGGAGGGGGAACAGGGAAAGATAACGGAACTGAAGGAAACCCAGGAGGCGGAACGGGAACAGATAACGGAACTGGAGGAAACCCAGGAGGCGGAACGGGAACAGATAACGGAACTGGAGGAAACCCAGGAGGCGGAACGGGAACAGACAACGGAACTGGAGGAAACCCAGGAGGCGGAACGGGAACAGACAACGGAACTGGAGGAAACCCAGGAGGCGGAACGGGAACAGACAACGGAACTGGAGGAAACCCAGGAGGCGGAACGGGAACAGACAACGGAACTGGAGGAAACCCAGGAGGCGGAACGGGGACAGATAACGGAACCGGAGGAAATCCAGGAGGCGAAACGGGAACAGATAACGGTAAAGTTATTGAAAGTACAACGAATCAAGTTATACATCAAAAAACAGAAAAAATAACAGATATTACTTCTAGTGTATTAATAAAAGAAGCAGTAGATACAGTCGAAAGTTATCAAGGTTTAATGAGCCTTTACGAAATGTATTATGGGATTGATTTAAGAACGAAAGATGTAGGTCCTAAGTTAGAAGAAGGAAGTTTAGATGCAATTGCGACGGATCAATCTTTGTACTACGTATTAAATAAACAAAGCTTAATTGATTTAATTTCAAATCTTGTTTCATCAAGTATTACTACAGAAATAAAACAAGATATGTCAGGTTTAAAACAAAAAATAAACTCTTATCAACAATCTATTACTAGTGCGGATCAAAATTCTATGCTACTAGCGGAGAAATTAAATGGAACGACGCAACAAGCAACTAGTATGAATGAAAATTTAGGAGAGTATTTAAAAGGTTTAGCGAAATGGCGTGAGAATAGCTTAAAGCTAGTTGAAGAGCAGCAAGTATTAACAACAAATCATGCTGGTGAGCAAACAGCTATTTTATCGTTAGATTCTGGTATTAAATCATTAATGATGCAAAGTCAGTCATTGGTCGAAAGTTCGAAGCATAGTTTAGCAACTTCAGACGATGTATATAAAACATTTGATCAAATTAATGGACAAGCAAAAGAAATTCAAGACAGCGGAACGACAATTGTTTCAAAAGCTGATTTATTATTAAATGACTTTACGAAGAAAATGGAAGATGATAAATCATTCTCCAAAAACTTTACGAAAATTTTAGCGAATAGCCGTATTGGAGATCGTCAAAATGAGATGCTATATGACTTTTTAGCTAGTCCAGTTCAAAAGCAAAATGATGGAGTAATTGTAGCAGGAAATGCTTTTACACCATACTTAATTGTATTAACTTGTTTCATTGTTGCATTATTTACAGCATACGCAATTGCGAATCAAGAAAAGAAAAGAATGCAATCAGATCATTTTGAAGAGAAATTCTCATTAATTGATATGAATGTACCAACTACAGTAGTAGCTTTCGGTATATCAATTGTGGAAGGGATTAGTATAGGTATCATTTCTGGGCGTCTTTTAAAGTTTGGTCAGGATCAAAGTTTACTATGGATTGCGTTCATCACATTTATTATGATGGCGTTTGTATTAGTCTCAACCTACTTATTACGACAAATAAAAATGGTAGGAATGTTTATACTATTAGTATTTTTAAGCATGTACCTGTTTTTAACTGAGGCAGTTGGAAGTAAAGTAGATCAAATGTCGTCTGTCGGAAAGATACGTCAATTCTCACCGCTTCAGTATATAGAAAGTTTTCTAAATGATTTTATTAGTGGTAAAGATACTGGGAAAGTTATTTTTGTCGTATTGTTTGTAATTGCCATTATTGGATTGGTTAGTAATCTATTTGTATGGCATAAGAAATGGGAGGAAAAAGAAGTAAATGATCAAACAATGGAGCATAGTGGCTAAGTTATCATTTCTCTCTATCCTTTTACTGTTTGTCGCGCTACCGATAAGGAGCGCGGCTGACAGTTATCTTGGTGATGATGGGAAGATTAAGTTTAAAGTGGATCGACTTGAAGAAAGCGACCAAGAAAAAAATAAAAAGGAACATAAGGAAACAGAATTAGATAAAGCATCGATTGAGTTATTTAACAAAGATATAGAAGAAGAAATTGAGAAAAAGAAAAAGAAAGAACAAAAAGATATGGAAGCTTTGCGAGATTCTCTTTTTACAAAACCAAAAGAGAATAATAGTGTTAAAGATACGAAAAATAGTTTGTTTAGCAGTGAATACATTGTCAGAAAAAGTGCAGATGAAGTAGCGAGTAATGAAACAATGAATGAAGAGCCAATTAGTATAACAATAATATTATTATTTGGCGGCGGCATTCTACTTATTTGCATCGGTATTTATACGGTTCTTCGTAAAAGTTGGAGGTAAAGCGATGGCAATACAAACACATATCAATGTGACAGTAGATTTTAGTAAATGGAATGGAAGTACATATGATTTGCGTATTCCGAATCATCAATCTATTAAATATTTATTAAAAAACTTATTAGATACGCTAAAGATTGATAATCATGAAGGTTCACATTTTGTAATTAAAGTGAAAAATAAGTCAATTGTTTTAACAGATAATGATCGTTTAATTGATCACCAAATAACAGATGGAGATATTTTGCAAGTTTTATAAAGAATATTTTTTACTTTTAGTTATTTGAAAATAAGTTATTACGGGTTATAAAGAAAAGGAGAAGAGGATAAACATGACGGAAAAAATAATTCAAATTGATGCAATGAACTATCAATTTCAAATAGAAAAAGAAAATTGGAAATTGGAGATGACCAAATCTCAAACACGTATAAAAGACTTCCGTCAATTCGATATAATTACGGGCGAATCATCTGAATTTGTACCATTAACAATAGAAGAAACGGATGATATGTTTACGTTTCTATATCAAGTAGATAAAAAATTACATAAGTGGGACGATCTTAGCCGTTTTGGAAGAAATGAGAAATTAAGACTACTTCGGAATGTTGCGCAGTTTCGTAAATATTTAAATAAACGAATCACGTTCTTTTTACATCCAGACAATATAGTTTTTAATGCTAATTTAATACCAAGTATTATACATAGAGGAATTCGAGATATTGTTCCGCCAACCCCGTTATTAGAAGAGCAATTTTTAACACAATATAAGTGTCTAATTATTGCTTTATTCTCCCAAAAACATAACTTTGATGATTTGTATGCTGGGTTACTAAAAGATGCAAAAGAAACAACATTTGAACAGACCGTTGCTCAAATGGAAAGCTTAGATGCATTACTGCAGTTTCTTGATGACAGCTTTGAGAAGGAACAAACAAAAACAGAAAAAAATATGCAGTTAGTACCTAAAAAAAGCTACAAATCATTTAAATACTTAGCTTTTTCCTTCATAGCGGCGACAGTTATTTTAGCTGCTCCTTTAATATATTTCACTTTTATAAAATTTCCTTATCAAAATAAATTGTTAGAAGCAAATGCAAGTTTCATAGCAACTGATTATGACAAAGTCATTACGCAATTGAATGAAGAGGAGTTTGAATCATTGCCGATTGCATCTAAATATGAGTTAGCATTTGCATACATTACAGCTGAAAAACTAGGTGAAGCTCAAAAGAAATCGATTATGAAAAACATTAGTTTGAAAAGTGATGAAAAGTATTTGCTGTATTGGATGTATAACGGAAAAGGTAATTTTGATAAATCATTAGATTTAGCTAAGACACTTGATGATCCTCAGCTTATTATGTACGGCCTTGTTAAACAAATTGAATCACTGAAAAATAATCCTGATTTATCAGGGGAAGAACGTGATCAAAAGTTAAAAACATATGAGCAACAATTAGATGAATATAAAAAGAAATATGGCAATTCATCAAACGATAAAAATTTGTCGGACACAGAGAAAAAAGAGTAAGCACTTGATGAGACAGTTGAAAAGGAGCAGTGAACACGGATGGAGCAACTATTAGTATTGACTTATGGAGACAAAATATATAAGTGCACATTACATCCAAATGAGCAATCAATAGTGTCGATTGGAAAAGAGTGGACAAATGATATTACGAATCCAAGTTTAGAACAAGAAGTAGAGTTAAAGTGGAATAATGAAGTAAATGCTTGGATGGTACAGGATCAATTAATAGAATTCAATAAGGAAATTGAGATTGGGAAAACAAGAGATGTGAGCTTGAAAATCTTTATATCTATTGTTGGCACAACTAAAGTGTTTGATATTGGAACGAAACATTCTCTTACAGTGAGTCAAAACGATTACGATGATATTTCTATTACCGGGACTAGTGTAGATTTAATGCTATCTCGCGAAACGTTGTACGATTCTTTTAAAGTGAACGTGTATGGCGGGGATGTATTTCATAATTATACGAAGTTAAAAGATAGCGTTATGTTGGAATCAGGAGACGTATTATATTTTGATGGTATTTTATTGGAGATTGGTAGTGAAGACATTCAAGTACTTTCTTCAGAAGATAAAGTGAAATCTGCGTTACCTATTTTAGTAGAATCAGAAACGAATTATCAAAGTGGTTATCCAGACTATCATCGTTCACCACGTATTATTTACCGTGAACCAGAAGAGAAAATGACAATTGCAAAGCCTTCAAGTATGCCATCAAAACCAACGGAGCATTTAGCAAGAATCATTGCACCTTCACTTGTCATGATTGTCGTAACTGTATTACTTGCTATTTTCATGAAATATGGAATGTTTATTATCGCATCGATTGCGATGACATTAGTAACAATCATTGTTTCTGTCACATCGTATATTAAAAATTTGAAGCAATATAAAGTCGACATTGTTGAACGAGATAAAAGCTATAGAGAGTATATAAAACAAAAAACGAAAGATTTACATGCAGAAAGTGAAAAACAGCGTCACGCATTACATTATCACAATCCAAATGTAGAAGTAATACGTAATATGGCAGTTCAAGTAAATCCTCGAATTTATGAAAAAACAATGTTACATCATGATTTCTTAACATTTAGCGTTGGAACAGGACAAGCTAATACGAGTTTTGAAATTCAATTTAATGAAGAAGAATTTAGTCAAACGAAAGATGAATTAATCGATATAGCACGTGAACTAAGACAGCGTTATCTATCATTGGAAGATGTACCAGTTGTAACAGATTTAATGAATGGACCAGTCGGTTATATTGGCCAACGCTCTTTAGTGTTAGAGCAATTACAATTATTAGTTGCACAAACGGCTTTATTCCATAGTTATTATGACTTGCAGTTTATTACTATTTTTCCGGAAGAAGAAAAAGAAAAATGGGATTGGATGCGCTGGTTACCTCACGGAAGTGTTCGCGATATAAATGTACGTGGATTTGTATACCATGATCGTAGCCGTGATCAAGTGTTAAATAGTTTGTATCAAATATTGAAAGAACGAAAATTAAAACTAGATGAAAAAAGTTCAACGAATGAAAAAATGTACTTTGCACCGCACTATGTCGTTCTCATTACAGATGAAAAACTAATATTAGACCATGTTGTTATGGAATTCTTTAATGATGATCCGAGTCAATTAGGTGTATCACTTGTATTTGTACAAGATGTTATGCAAAGTTTACCGGAGCATGTGAAAACGGTAATAGATATAAGAGATGCAAAACAAGGGAACATCATCTTAGAGCAAGGAGAGCTTGTTAACCGTCAATTTAAACTAAATCATGTGCCAAAAGGGTTCAATTTAGAAGATATTTCACGGGCATTAGCACCATTAAATCATTTGCAAAACTTAAAAAATAGTATTCCAGAAAGTGTAACATTTTTAGAAATGTACGGTGTTGAGAAAGTAAAAGAACTGAATATCACAAGTCGCTGGGAGAAAAATGCAGCGCATAAATCTTTAGCCGTACCACTTGGATTACGTGGTAAAGAAGATATCGTAAACTTAAACTTACACGAAAAAGCACACGGACCACACGGGTTAATAGCGGGTACAACAGGTTCAGGTAAGTCGGAAATTATACAATCGTATATTTTATCTCTAGCAGTCAATTTCCATCCTTACGAAGTAGCCTTTCTTCTCATTGACTATAAAGGCGGCGGTATGGCGAATTTATTCAAAAACTTACCACATTTATTAGGAACAATTACGAACTTAGATGGAGCACAAAGTATGAGAGCGCTCGCATCAATTAAAGCTGAATTACAAAAAAGACAACGATTATTTGGCGAAAATGATGTAAACCATATTAATCAGTATCAAAAACTGTATAAAGAAGGCTTAGTAAGTGAACCGATGCCACATCTATTTTTAATTAGTGATGAATTCGCGGAACTGAAGTCAGAACAACCAGAATTTATGAAAGAGTTAGTTTCAACAGCGCGTATCGGTCGTTCACTCGGAATTCATTTAATATTAGCTACGCAAAAACCAAGTGGTGTTGTAGATGATCAAATTTGGAGTAACTCGAAATTCAAACTAGCATTAAAAGTTCAAAATACGTCAGATAGTAATGAAATTTTAAAAACACCGGATGCTGCTGAAATTACATTACCAGGACGTGCTTACTTACAAGTTGGGAATAATGAAATTTATGAACTATTCCAATCAGCTTGGAGCGGAGCAGACTATGTAGAAAATAAAGAGGATAAAGAACATTTAGATGCAACAATCTATGCAATAAATGATCTAGGACAATATGAAATATTAAGTGAAGACTTAAGTGGACTTGGTAGCAGTAAAGAAGTAATAAGCGTACCATCTGAACTGGATGCTGTTATTGACTACATTCACGATTACGCAGAAATAAATGAAATTGAAGCATTAGCAAGACCGTGGTTACCACCACTTCCAGAAAGCGTATATTTACAAGACTTACATGCTATTCAGTTCAAAGAAGCATGGACGAAAGAAAAGAAACCATTACAAGCAACAATTGGTCTACTAGATCAGCCTGAATTACAATCACAAAAACCATTAACATTAGATATTAGTAAAGACGGACACGTAGCGGTCTTCTCAAGTCCAGGCTACGGAAAATCAACATTCTTACAATCAGTCATTATGGATGTAGCTCGTCAACATAGTCCGGAGCATTTGCATGTGTATTTATTAGACTTCGGAACAAATGGTTTAATGCCATTAAAATCTTTACCGCATGTGGCAGACATCATTACATTAGACCAAGTTGAAAAATGCGAGAAGTTTCTTCGTCGCATAGAAGACCTATTAAAAGATAGAAAGCAATTGCTAAGTAAATATGGCGTTGCGAGTCTTGAAATGTATGAGAGAGCTAGTAAAGAAGTATTACCAACAATATTAATTACGTTAGATAACTATGATGCTGTTAGAGAAGCTGGATTTGTCGAAGATTTTGAACGCATTATTGCACAAATTGTACGTGAAGGGGCAGCGGTAGGAATTCATTTAATGCTTACAGCTACACGTCAAAATGCATTGAGAGTACAAGTAAATACAAATATTAAACTACAAATTGCTCTATATATGATAGATGAGGCAGAATCTAGAGCGATTGTAGGAAGAACAGAGTTGAAAATTGAAGAATTAGCAGGACGTGGTTTAGTTAAAATTGACGAACCAACAATCTTCCAAACAGCTTTACCGACAGATGGAGAAGATGTCCTTACTCGAATTGAAAATATACAAGCTGAAGGAAAAGAGATGGATTCCTTCTGGGATGGAGAAAGACCGAAAGCAATTCCTATGGTACCTGAAGTTCTAGAATACAAAGAATTTATTGCATGGCCAGAAACAAGAAAAATTATTGAAGCAGGCAAACTAACATTTGGTGTAGAGACAGAAAACGTTACGCCTCTCGAATTAGATTTAACGGAAGCGTCTAATATTGTTGTAGGGGGAATTAAGAAAGATGAAGTTGAAAATGTAGTTCATCAATTCCTTCAACAGTTAGCAGACAGTGGACACTTTGACCTAGGTTTAATTGATACAAGAACACGAAATTTCTCAAACTATAGAGAGAGCGCTGCTTTATATGTAGCTGAAAAAACAGGAATTGAGAAAACGATTAAACAAGTTACAAACGCTTATAAATCGAGAGAAGCGGCGTTTAAAGAGGAGCAGGAAGCATCAAGTGAAACAGTGAACCCGGCAGAATTTATTAAGAAATTTAAGCCGATTGTAATCGTAATTGCAGATGTAAATGATATTTTAAGTAATTTAGAGGATAGCGATATATATAGTTTAGCGGAATTAATAACAAATGGTGCATTTATGGGCATCCACTTCGTAATTGGCTGTGATGTTGATTCAATTGACAGTCGATACGACTTAGTTTCAAAAACAATAAAAACGCAATCTCATGTTATTTTACTTAGAAAATCATCAGGCCAAATGGTCTTCGATGTATCTAATAAAGATTTAAGTAGTACAAAATTAAATCCATTTGAAGGGTATTTTGTTGAAAATCGTTTTGCTACTAGAATTAAAGTGCCAACTATTTAAGGGGGGATTTGCATGGGGATAGAGGAATTAAATAGTCAAAAATCTGGTTTATTAAGTAGTATAAGTCATCAACAAGGGCAATTGGCTGAACTACAAATGAAACTAAGAAGGCTAATAACTGCTAAAGGGAAATTTGTAAATAATCTTGAAGCAATTAAACAAAATCAAGAGCAGTTTAAGTCCTTAGAAATAAACGAGAGTAGTTGGAAAGGGCAAAGAGCAACTACTTTTAAAGAAACATATGAACAACAAGTCATTTCGAATTTAGGGAAGTTTATCGGAGAACTAGGGAGAGTGCAAGAAGACATCGATCAAGCTATACGGCGGCTTGAAAGAGAAATCGCTACATGTGAGTCTAGTATTCTTTCTCTAAGTAGAAGTGTTTCAATGGTTGACGCTAGTATTCAAGTAGAAGTACAGAAGGCGGGGAAATGATAAATGGGGGAAATTAAATTAAATAAAGGGGTATTTGATGCGAAAGTAAGTGATTTGAAAAGTGGTGCTAGTGATTTAGGTAAGACTAAATTTAATGGTATGCAGTTACATCGTACGAATTTAAGTAAACTGAAAAAATATTGTGAAGCGATTGAAAAGTTATCGGAAAAAGTGCAGCAATATGAACAAATACTACAAAAGGATATTAGTAGAATTCAGCAAACAGGACAAGAAATGGTTCAGCAAGATGAAAAGCTTGGAAAAGATTTGAAAGACAGTTCAGCTCACCGTGCTATGTAAAGGGATAGGAGGGGGAAAATATGAGCAAAATCATAGAGTTACAAGAAGTAAAAGAACTGCAAGAGCGGTTTAATTCAAGTGCTGAAGAGTTAAATCAACATTTGGAAACATTGCAGCAAAAAATAGAGGACTTTACACAAATTAACTCTTTTCAAGGGAAAGCTGCTGATACTATTAAGAATCATTTATCTACAGTTCATGGAGCTGTTATCACTGGATTTACAGTTACAACGGAAATGTTAAAAAGTCAATTTCAAAAAGCAATAGAGGAGTTTAACAGTGAGGTTGACAGTGATGCAGATGCAAAAATTCATGGAAGTTATTTGGATGATGTAAAGAAAAAAGTTAATGGATATAGTGAGGGATTTAGCCACTCTAATGAAGAGGCGAAAAAAACAGTAGGTACGATTAGTGACATCGTCGCAATTCAATATCCATCATCATCAAGCATCACTGAAGGCGCTGTAAAAAGCCAAAAAGAAATCAGTGAGACATTAGAAAAATTAGAGACTTATAACAGTAAGCAAAGTGACCTGCAAGAGTTTGATGAATTAATGCGTAAGATAGATGAGGGAATGCAACAAATAAAAGTGAATAATGGAAATTTGTCTATCGCTGCAATAGGGAAGCTTATATCTAGCGTGGCAATTGGAAATATCATTAAGGTAATGGCAGATACAATGACCAAATTCGACATTAGTGTTAAGGGAACTAAGGCTCTTTTAGCTTCCTATATACGCATGCATTATGTTAAAAAGAATTATGCTTTAGACGTCCTTTTTGATCCTAAAGGTCGAAAAGGGAAAGGAGTATATGAACTATCGACATTAAAGAAAGAAGATTTGGTTAAAGTAGCAAAAATCCTTACAATGGATAATAATGATGATGTTTTAGTTCGATTTATCAAGAATAAATTAGAATTTGAATTTGGTGATTTAAAAACAACAAATGCACAAATAAAAAAAGCAAGAAAAACCATTTTAAAATTACCAGAGTTTCAAAGTTATCAAGATTTCCACGTTGATTGGGAGAAGAAAGGATTGCCTACTGCAATTGGGGAGAGAGGATTGAGTGCATTTAAGACTGCTTATGCAGACGGTTTAAAGGATTTACATCCTGGAAAATGGAAAGAAATGTTTAAAGGTATGGGGAAACCGGCCACAGTATTGAAAGGAGCAGGTATTTTTGGGGCTGTTGTGTCAGTCGGAGGGAATGTTGTAGACGCTACTAAAGATGATGGTTGGCAGTTACATGATGTAGCTGATATAGCAACAGATTCAGCTGTAGATATTGGAGCAAATGCTGGAGCGATGGCCGCTGGTGCTGTAGCAGGGTCGTTTTTCCTTCCGCCGCTTGGAACTGTGGTTGGAGCTGGTGTTGCCGTAGGACTTACATGGGCAATTAATAAAAAATGGTCTTTTTTAGGAGGAGAAGACAATGCAATTGATCTTGCTAAAAAAGGAGTTAAAAAAGTAACACACAAACTTGGATCTATATTTTGGTAATAAGACTACAAGAAAGGTGCATATAGGTAATGTGGAATATAAAAGAAGAAGATTTAGATAAATTTCGGATGACATGTAAACGTCGATTAAGTCCTGAAGGTGCTTTTGGATTTATGATAGGAACAATAGTGTTTGTTTCAGTAATGATGTTTTTTCTTATTGGTACTTTAGTAACGTTTGGTTGGGACTATTATACTACTTTCTTTGAGAAAACAATCGTTAGAATGGAACTTGTGTTATATAGCTTACAAATAATTTTTTTAATTCTATATTCATTTCCAAAAGCTCGATTTAAATTTCAAAAGTTACAAACATTTGTTGTATTATTATATGCATTTCAATTAGGTACGATATTATTCACGGCTCTAATTCTTCCTGGAATGTCTGATTATACAATTGATCGAATTACATTAGTATATGTAGGTTTCTTATTTTTTGGAGCAGTGATTGTTCATATTGTGACAACGATTGATACGTTTAAACAGGCAAGTGAAGGTGCGTTTAGTATGAATGAAAGATCCGCTTCCTTTTTTAGTAAAACAAAAGGAACTATGATGAAAGTTGCTTCAATATACGCATTAATCCTACTTATTTTGATTTATTTTCATAATGATTATGCGTTTGATACTTTTATTGGGTATGTAATAGGTACTGTTTTAATGTATACGATAGCCATTGGTGCAGCTGAATTTCAGCTATTAGCGTATTGTAGATTTAAATTCCCTTCATTTAACATATCGTGGGAGCAACATAAAAGAGAGACTCCAAGATATCAAAAGAAAAATAAAAAAGGTAAATCAAAACGTAAGGCGTAAAGGAAATGAGTATAGTAGGTTTAAATGTTCGCCATTTACTATAATGTGGAAGGAATATGAAAGAGAGCGTAAGTGACATTTGAAGAAACAAAAGAATATATAGCCAAGAGAAAGAATAGTAAAAGGAGTAGGTATTATGAAAATTCAATATAAAGCATTATCACTTTTAAATTTAATTAGTATTACTCAAATTGTAAAAAAAGAAGATTGGTTATTACCTGCTATCGCACTGAGAAATCAAGTTGTTCATAATGGAATATATGCTGTAGGTCCTGTTCTTTTTAAATATCAGCCATTGGAAAATGAACCAGAGTACGGTGAATATACGTATTCTGTTCCAGTAAATGAGCGTGTTAAATTGGGAGAGAATTCTGCATATGAATACGTTGATGGATTAATTATTGAAGAGGCATTAAGTGTTCGATTTACTGATGAAGATGGTGATATTGAGGAGGCTTATAATTTAATACATGAGTTTGCAGAACAGCATCATATCAAGTTAGATAATGGTTTTTATCACGTATGTTTAGACGTATACGGTGACATGTGGCTAGATATTTATGCTCCTATTAGAGAAGTAGGTGAAACAATAAAATGATAATTGAAGGACAAAGTATTGCATATACAAATGTTGTTTCGAAAGAGTACTATTTTCATTACGAAGATATGGAAGAAGCAATTGAACATTTTATGTCAGAAATTGCAACAGAGAATTTAACAGTAAAAGGTCCGATGTTTTATGCTTTGAAAAATATACCATCTGATGAAAATATGTACGTTGAATTATTCATGCCAGTGAATGAAGATAAAATTCCAGCATCAGAAACACTTCAATTTAGGAGCTATTATTATGTTGATGAGATGCTCATGAAACGATATACGGGAGATTATGAAAAATTAACAGAGCAGGTATATGGTGAAATGCTTCTGTATATGGAGGATAATAATCTGAATTTAGCCTCGCCAATTTATCATGTGTTTAGCGGTGATGAGTCTTTACAGTATGTTGAAGTGAAGATTGCTGTATTTAATGAAGAATAATATTTTAAGCTTGTGACTTTTAAAATATGGAAATATCATAAAAGAGATAGTTTTGAATAGGGTTTGGGGAAATGACATAAATAAAACCTTCTCTTCTTGTTAGAATGAGGAGGTTTTTTTATTCTAAAATCCATATGCAATTGATTGAATAGTTCGACATGAGATTTTTCAGTTGGGTCAATCTGTATGGGGAGTAGTTACGTTCTGCAGTTCGCTTTGTTCTTATTTTGAAAGGGAAAATTTATTCGAAAGTCAATTTGGAAAGAGGGAAAGGTATTATTTTGGATAAAAATCGGAATATTTCGGAAACAGAGAAAAGTTTTTTTGAAAGGACAATAGTATCTATCTATAAAGCGTTAGAATTTATAGTGAAATATACAATGATTCTAATAATAATAATTTCAATATTTGTGATAATTGCTGCTGTTTATTTTAAAATATATGAGGGTATAGGGGCAGGTGTATTTCTCTTAATCTCGTCATTATTTGCATATGTGGTGTTTTTTAAGAAAAGTAAAAATGCCTAAATTAATAGTGAAAATAAAATTAAAATTAAAAAGATTAACTATAATACGTTATTTCAAGAGGGAAAGTTTTGAATATGGCATGAATGTATAACAGTAAGAAAACCTTCTCTTTTTGTTAAAATGAGAAGGTTTTTATTTTTAATCTACATGATTTAAGTGAATGTGGTTAAAGGTGGGGCACTTGAATGTATAATATAAAAGAATATTCAGATAAATTACAGATGATATGTAAACATCGTTGGAGTCCTAAGGATGCTTTAGGATTTATGATAGGAACAATAAGGGAACGTAATGAAACTAAAAATGCCTAGAGAAACTGGTGACAGTATGAAGTTAAAGAGGAAAGCGAAGCAAGATTATGTGAATTATGAAAAGTCTTTTCATAATAATAAATCATTCTAAGGGAGCTGATTTGTTTTGAAGAATTGAAGATCAATTTGCAGCTAAGTTTAAAATGTGGCGGAGTAAGTTGAGTGAATCATAGACGCAAGAAAAAGAAACCGAAACAAATAAGAAAAGAAGCAGTTCAGATAAAACCGATAGTAGAAGAAAAACCACTAAAGAAGAGTAGCAACAAGTTGGTTGATATTCTCCTAGGTATTCTTCTTTTCCCAATTTTTATATGGGCTGTCTTGGAAGGTTCTACAACACAAGTAAGCAAAGGGAAGACTTTCCTTATTATCGTTTTCTTTCTCTTAATTACAATAGGGTTATCTATGATAGGAAACAAATAAGGGGGAGTTCAGATGTTTAAGAAGAAGGAGAAAAAAACATTTACGTTAGATTGGTAAACACACAAGGGGAAATCATTCGAGAGTTTAATTGTACAGAAAAAGACTTGCGAAAAGTAAAAGAAAATGGTACTGAAATTCGTTTGGTTGGAGATAACTCATATGAGATGGTAGCAACCGATGAACAACTAGAAAAATTAGCAAGAGCTGAAGCAGAAATTGAAGCGGAAATTAAGGCATGGGAAGACGCTTTAAATGAGAGTTTGGATGAACGCGAAGAAAGAGAAGCGAGACAGAAGGAATTGAAAGAAAAGAATAAATGGAGTACAAAGAAGAAAGTAATCGTATTTGGACTCATATTCTTTGTATTTATTGGATTACCTATTATCGAAGGGTATCAAAATAGTAAACTAGTTGAAGAAGGTACATCGTTACATGCAGAAATTGTAGGTAGGCACGTAGAGGAGGAATTTATATTTACACACCCCACACTAGTAGTTGAGGTAGATGGTAAAAAGCATAATGTATGGGTAAGTGAAGAGACATATAACGGAGCAGAGTGGTTAGGTAGACTAAAAGTCATCAAAACAAAAGATGGTAAAGTTGAGAAAGACCCTAGATATGAGGGTGAAGACTTAATTACGAGTTATTAAGCAGTATGTTTTTAGTATTCGCTTCTCTCAAATTAAATAACATTATTATTTGCAAAAATCGAATCCATTAAAATAAAAAACAAATTTTAAATAACTGTAATAACCTCCTAGCATATTGTCAATGGGAGGTTATCAACTTTCTGAAGATACAATTGTGATAACAGTAACGTTTTTACTAAGTGAGTGCAATTTCAGAGAAACAAAAATAGAGTATGAGGGATATGCTTAAGTGAAAGAGAGAAGAATATTTAGAGCTTTTGAGGAGAAAGAAGGCTATTTGTACTATCAAAAGCATTCGGATTATGTACGGTAATTAATATAGAGATAATATTATCTGAATATAGTTACACAAAGATGAATGTACTTAAAAAGTTAGGAATGTAATGGGATTTTAGTGAATGAAAATTATTTAAACTGTATAGAAGGTGAAAAGTCAGGATGTGGAATATAAAAGAGGAAGATTTAGAAGCATTTCGGATGACATGCAGAAGGCGTTTAAGTCTTGAAGGTGCGACGGGATTTATGCTCGGAACGATATTTTATACTTCATTATTTATAGTTATTATTTTTATAGGAGGAATAGATTATTATACTACCTTGTTTGATAAGGTAATTGTTAGGATTGAATTAGTGTTATATGGTTTGCAAGTAATGTTTTTAATTCTATATTTATTCCCTAAAGCTCGTTATAAATTTCAAAAATTACAAACGCTCGTTATATTATTATATGCATTTCAACTTGGAACTATCGGATGCACGTTATTTGTTCTTTCTGGAATGATTGAGCATTCAATTGATCTCAATACACGTGTTTATGTAGGTCTATTAGTATTAGGTGGAATTATTGTTCATATTGTGACAACAGTTGATACATTTAAACAAGCAAGCGAAGGTGCATTTAGTAGTGGGGACAAATCAGATTCGTTTTTTAGTAAAACAAAGGGACATGTTATACAAGGTGCTGTAATTTATGTGTTAATTCTTCTTGTTTTGATTTATATAAATAATAATTACTCATTAAACACAATGTTTGGTTATGTTATGTGTAATGTTGTTATGTATGCAGTAGCCATTGGAGCGGCAGAATTCCAACTATTGGCGTACTGTAGATTTAAATTCAAGTCATTTAATATGTCATGGGAAGAGAATGAGAGAATGCGAAAGCGAAATACAAAATCTAAAACGAAAAGTAAATAAGGGTGAAATGTATTACTTTCCAAAAAGGAACATAATGAACTTAAAAATGCCTAGAGAAATCAACGGGGTGTCAGTATGAAGTTAAAGAAGAAAGCCAAGATGATGATAGTTCTGTCAATAGTATCAAGTTTATTAAGTGGATGTGGTTTTGGGGAGACGAAGATAGAGTATGAGAGATTAGTAAAGGCATTGGATGAAGGTGATATGAAGACGGTTATGTCTGCGAGTGATGATGGATATGCATATGTGAAAGAAGAGGTTAGGGATAGCACGTTTGGGGCGGAAAATGATAATCGCATTAGCGTTGTATATCAAACAACAGGAGGAGTATACAATATTAAAGAAAAAAAGTTCTATGGAACAACTTTGCAAGAAATTGCTAGTTCATTAAATAGTGAGCAAAAAAAAGAAGAGATTGTATATAGAACTAGTATTAAATATGAAGATAATCAATCAAAAAGTCCAGATCAAAATTTGGATGTTTCGAATGTTCGATTTATATTTAATAGATTAAAGGGAATAGATAGTTTAAGACCAAAAAAAGATAAAAAAAGATTTAGTGAGTCATCCAAGGTAACATATTACTTAACTGAATCGGAATTTCAAGAAATAATTAATAATAAGTTAAAGGTGGACTACGATAAATTTGATGAAGCAATATTATTAATGGAATTTAGTTCGGCGAAAGATTCAAAAGAAAATCCAATGGAATTCACTACAATAAGCATCACAATGGGATATGAAAAAAAGAATAAAGAAGGCCGATTAATAAGGCATGATCAAAAAATAGCAATCTATTTAAATACTAAAGAAGATAACGATAAAGCTTCTAAAACCCGATATGAGGAGTATAAAAAACAATATTTGAATAATAAGTAATGTATAAAATAAGGGGAAAGGTGTAGTTATGGCATGAGTAAGAGGTTAGTTAAAAAAATAGTTATTGTAATGACAGTAACGTTTTTACTAAGAGCGTGCAGTTTCGGGGAAAAAATAGAGTATGAGAGATTAGTAAAGGCATTGGATGAAGGTGATATGAAAACGGTTATGTCTGCGAGTGATGATGGATATGCATATGTGAAAGAAGAGACTAGCGACAGTACTTATGAAGAAAAAGAAGATGGTGAACATAGCAGGATAATATATCAAACAACCCATGGAGTATATAATGTGAAAGAAGACGACTTATATGGGAAAACAACTCAAAAGGTTGTTACTGATATAAAAAATGATAAAAACGTTGGTAGTAATCAAAATTACAAAAAAGAAACGGTCTATAGTACAAATTTAAAAAATGAAAAATCCCGTTCAGTAGCCCAGGATCAAGCTATGAATGTTTCATATGTAAAATTAATGTTTAGAGGATTAAATGAACTTAGTAAATTGAAACCGAGTGAAGATACAAAAAGATCTAGTGAACCGAGCATAATAAGCTATGATTTAACTGAATTGCAGTTTAAAAACATCATGAATGATAAGTTAAATTTAAAATATGATAAATTTGATTCTGCAATATTGATGATTGAATTTAATACGCCTAATAATACAAAAGAAAATCAAATGAGAATAACACAAATAACAATATCGGTAAATTATGAAGAAAAAAAAGAAGATAAGCTTATAAAACGCAATCAAGAGATTTCAACATATTATCATACCAGGGAAGATAATAATCAAAGTTCCAAAAAAGAATATGTAAATTATGAAAAAGAGTATATAAATCAAAAATAATATATTTTAATTGAATTTTGAGAACGATAAATGTTGTGAAGATATGAGTAAAGGGGTAGTAAAAAATAGTTATTGTGATAACAGTTATGTTTTACTGAGCGCGTATAGTTTTGGTAAATCAAAATAGAGTATGAGAGTCTAATAAAGGCATTGGATGAAGGTGACAAGAAGACGGTTATACTTAATTGAAAGAAGAATATTTGGAACTTTTGAGGAAAAAGAACACTACTTGAACCATCAAAAGGCATTCTGATTAGATGATTATGGTAAGAAATATGGTAATAATATACCTAAAAGATTATGTGAATTTAGTTGTACAAAGATTTATGTACTTAAAAATGTTAAGAATGTAATGGGATTTTAGTGAATGAAAATTATTTAAACTGTATAGAAGGTGAAAAACTGAATGTGGAACATAAAAGAAGAAGATTTAGACAAGTTTCGAATGACATGTCAAGGTCGTTTAAGTTCTGAAGGTGCTGCGGGTTTTATGTTTGGAACAATATTTTATATTTCAATATTTTATATTTCAATATTTATGTTTATTATTTTTGTAGGGGATTTGAATTACTACAATATTTTTTTGACAGAACTATTGTTAAAACTGAAATTGTGTTATTTAGTATTCAAATTATATTTTTAATTATATATCTATTTCCGAAAGCATGTTTTAAATTTCAAAAGTTACAAACGCTCGTTATATTATTATATGCGTTTCAGCTTGGAACGATATTATTTGTAGTTTCGATTGTCTCTGAAATGGCTGACAATTCAACTGGTAGGATGTATACTGGGCTACTATTTGTAGGGGCAGTTATTATTCATATTGTAGCAACGCTAGATACATTTAAACAAGCAAGTGAAGGTGCGTTTAGTAGTGGTGAAAGATCCACCTCTTTTTTTAGTAAGACAAAAGGAGCTATGATTAAGGGGGCTATAATATATGTATTAATACTACTTATTTTGATGTATTTTCAAAATGATTATTCAATTGATTTTTTTGTTATGTATGGAGTAGGAACTGTTTTAATGTATGCGGTTGCAATTGGAGCGGCAGAATTCCAACTATTGGCGTACTGTAGATTTAAATTCAAGTCATTTAATATGTCATGGGCAGAGAATGAGAGAATGCGTGGGAGAATTTGAAAACAAAATAAGAAATTCAAAATGAAAAATAAATAATATATTAATAGAATTTTAGTGTTTGAAAAATAATTGAAACGTATAGAAGGTGAAGAGCCAGGATGTGGAATATAAAAGAAGAAGATTTAGATAAGTTTAGGATGACATGTAATGATCGTTTAAGTCCTGAGGGTGCTATGGTTTTCTTTATTGGAGGGATAGTTTATACTTCAGTATTTATGTTTTTTATTTTTATGGGGGGGGTGGATTATTATCATACTTATTTTGATAAAACAATTGTTAAAACTGAAATTGTTTTATATAGCTTACAATTCATCTTTTTAATTCTATATTCATTTCCAAAAGCACGTTATAAATTTCAAAAGTTCCAAACGCTCGTTGTATTATTATATGCATTTCAATTAGGTACAATAACATTTACAGCGTTAGTTCTTCCTGGGATATCTGATTATTCAATTGACCGAATGACTTTAATTTGTGTAGGGTTATTATTTGTAGGAGCAGCTATCGTTCATATTGTGACAACAATTGATACATTTAAACAAGCGAGTGAAGGTGCGTTTAGTAAGGATGAAAGATCCATCTCATTTTTTAGTAAAAGAAAAGGAGATGTGATGAAGTGGGCTACAATATATGCGCTAATCCTGTTTATTTTGATATATTTTCATAATGGTTATGGAATTGATGTTTTAGTTCTTTATGCGGTAGGTATTGTTTTACTGTATACAGTAGCCATTGGAGCGGCAGAATTCCAACTATTGGTGTACTGTAGATTTAAATTCAAGTCATTTAATATGTCATGGGAAGAGAATGAGAGAATGCGAGGGAGAATTCGAAAGCGAAATACAAAATCCAAATCGAAAAGTAAATAAGAGTGAAATAGAATTGAAGTAAATGGAAATTATTTAAACTGTATAGAAGGTGAAATGTCAAGGTGTGGAATATAAAAGAAGAAGATTTAGATAAGTTTCGAATGACATGTAATGATCGTTTAAGTCCTGAAGGGGCTACGGGTTTTATGTTTGGAGGAATACTTTATAGTTCAATAGCCGTTTTTTCTATTATTGTATCAGGTGGTTGGGAGTACTGTATGGTTCTCCTTAACATAGGGGTTGTTAAGCTAGAGGTGTTGGCATATGCTCTGCAAGTAATTTTTTTCGTGCTATATTTATTTCCAAAAGCACAATTTAAATTTCAAAAGCTACAAACAATTGTTGTAATATTAAATGCATTTCAAATGGCACTATATTACTTACAGTTTTAGTTGTTTCTGAAATAGCTAATAATTCAATGGATCGTATTACGTTGAATTATGTATGTTTGCTATATTTAGGAGCGGTAATTTTCCATATTGTAACAACAATAGATACATTTAAATTGGCAAGTGAAGGTGCGTTTAGTATGGATGAGAGGTCTGCTTCTTTCTTTAGTAAAACAAAAGGAAAGATGATGAAGTGGGCTACACTATACGCATTAATCCTTCTTATTTTGATTTATTTTCATAATGATTATGCGTTTGATACTTTTATTGGATATGTAATAGGTACTGTTTTAATGTATACGATAGCAATCGGAGCAGCTGAATTTCAGCTATTAGCATATTGCAGGTTTAAATTTCCGTCATTTAATAAAACGTGGGAGCAACATAAAAGAGAAACTCCAAGATATCAAAAGAAAAATAAAAAAAGTAAATCGAAACGTAAGGCATAAAGAAAGTGTGTATTGTAAGTTTTGATGATAGAAAAGTAATTATTTACAGGAGAGTATTTTAACTTTTAAAAGAAAATTTAATTATGTAAGGTGATTAAAGTGATTAGAAGGTTATCTGATCGAAAGTGTAGAGAGAGTAGTGTGATGATGAAATGAACAAAAAAAGGGTTTTTAAAATGATTAGTATCATAATAACAATCAGCCTACTACAAGCATGTAGTTTTTTTGAAGAAAAGATAGAGTATGAGCCATTTGTTAAGGCATTGGATGAAGGTGATATGAAGACGGTTATGTCTGCGAGTGATGATGGGTATGCTTTTGTGGAACAAAGAGGTATTTATAGTACGTTTGAGCAAAAAGAAGATGGAGAGCACAGTAAGACAATTCGTCAAACTACGGAAGGTGTATATAATACAAAAGATAAAAGTTTATATGGAGAGGCGATACAAACAGTTGCGACTGATATAGAAAAAGACAAGGGAAAAAGGACAAATGAGAATTATAAAAAAGAAACTATTTATAGTACTCATGTTAAGTATGAAAATGGACAGGTGAAAAGTTCGGATTCAAATCTAGATGTTTCATACGTAAACTTAATTGTAGATCGTTTAAAAGGGATAGGGAAACTAAAGATGAAGCCCGGGGATGATATAAAAAAGTTTGATCAGCCTAATTCAGTAGGATATCGACTAACTGAATCCGAATTCCAAAGTATTATTAATGATAAGTTAAAAATTAACTATGATGAATATGATGGATCAACAATTTCACTTAGTTTTGACTCTGCAAAAAATCCAAAACAGATATTACAATTAAGTATTGATATAGATTATAAGAAAAAGAATGGGGATGGAAAATTAGTAGAAAATATGTTCCAAATTATAACTTATTTTAATAGGAAACAGGATAATAACAAAGATGCGAAACAGGAATATATTGATTTTAAAGCACAGTATAATAAGACGCAGTAATATTTAGAAGGGCATTTGCACGTAAAGATAATAGCGACATAGGTGTGATAAATGTTTCATAAATATAGTGGAAAGAATTTGAGGGTAAACGCCCCAATTGCTGGAGTAGATGCAACAATTGGGGCGTTTATCTGTCTAAAATTAGCTTGAATACATGACATGTTTTAGTTAGGGGCATGGCTTTACAAGTAGTTTCTTCATAATAACGGTGTGAAGTTTTTGTGTAATCGGCTTTTATTGCTAAGTTACAACTATTTCCTCTTATAGAGTACCTCTTATTATCGATACATCGTCCACATCCCGATGTCATTAAACCCTAGTCGTTTATAAATTCGTCCAGCAGCTGGATTGTTATAAAATAAACAAAGTGTTCGGCCTTCTTTCGTAAAGTCTTGAATCATTTTTTGTAATATGAGTGAAGCGTAGCCATTTCCGCGATAATTCGGGTGTGTACATACACCAACTACCATAGCGGATAATGAATTTTCAGCGGAAGTAGAGGCGGATGCGATGATCACGCCATCTTTTTCAATATAGTATGTGCGTCCTGTATTTGTTTCGATAGCCTGCCTTAATATTTTCTCTGATTCATTAGTAGTCGGAAATTCAGCGATGTCACTTCGTAATTTCATAATTCGTTCTATATCATCGAGTGAGGCAAGTTTAATTGTTTCATAAATTGGTGTGTTAGGTAAGTTGTTGTCATTTAGACATTCGCAAAAATACATTTCATTTTTGGCGCCTAGTTGTACACTTGGAGCAGTTTCAAATCTTTCTACAATAGTTGACTTGCCAGAGAGTTTAAGTGGCTTATATGCGGAAAGAAGTGCCTCATAATCAGTGGTAACAAAGTCTTCTTTACTATATGGTATAAATGAATCGTGGAATCGGAGTAAAATTGATTTTAATGTTCCATTCTCTTTAAATACTCCCCATAGTTCTTGAAAATCTGTGTCATAACCGAAAGCTTCAATATCTCCAATAATAAACAAGTTAAGGGCTGCTTCTTCTTTTAGGTAAGCGAATACTTGTTCATGATCTTTCTTTGTTAATTTTCGCATCATAATGAATCGAACTCTTTTTTATTTTTCTAAATATTACAACTTAAGTTTTTTGAAATCAATATAAAATTTTATGTTTAGTTCACAAACTTTCGGAAAAACTAGGAAAGATATGACAAAGGAGGTTATGAACGGTGGATCATCCAATTCAAGGGTTAATGAAAGCAGCAATGGAAAATTTAAAAGAAATGGTTGATGTAAATACGATTGTTGGAGAGCCTGTTCAAACGGCTGACGGTGGTGTGGTGTTAACGGTTTCTAAAGTAGCGTTCGGTTTTGGAGCAGGAGGTTCTGATTTCCAAACGAATGATGGACAAAGAGCGAACGGTAACGCTGCATTTGGTGGCGGTAGCGCGGGTGGTGTTTCTATTACACCAGTAGCATTTCTTGTGGTGAATAAAGATGGAGTAAATATTCTTCATCTACAAAATGCGACACATTTAGCAGAAAAAATGATTGAATTAGCTCCACAAACAATTGATAAAATTCAATCGATGTTCCAAAAAGAAGAAAAGAAAGAGGGAAATCATCATCCTCAAAACCCTGATGAAATCCTTTAAAAACGCCTGCTTATGAGCAGGCGTTTTTTCTTGTAATCACTATGTAATAAAACACATGAAATTGTAAATAGTTTTTGAAGTTTTTTCTATGTTTCTAAAATTTTTCATGTTAAAATATGCTATAGAATTGAAACATATAAAACGAAGGTGGCTAGGTGCTTTGTCTGGAGGATCTGACCAAGTAAAGAATATGATATATATTAATGGTAATCGTCGAGGTCATTGTTTTATTACATCAGGAATTACGTTTAAAGAGTTTGCGAGTAACATCCCTTCACCGCTTCATCAAGTGTTGCTTTTGAAGCACAACTTCGAATGGACGGATTTTCATTATCATACTTTATTTGAATATGTTGAGGAAGAAAATATACATAAGTTAATTCAAGCAGAGATTGATGAATTTGATGAATTTTGTTGGGTAGATTTTGATGATGCAAGCGATTTAGATGAATTAGAGCCGAAAGAAATTGCAGAATTATTATATTTGGCTCACAAAAAAGAACCACTTGCAAGAACATTCTTTCCGCTGTTGAAAAATAGATTTGTTTATTTTTCACATGATGACGGATGGTACAACAAAGTGTATTATCGTAGAATTGCTGATTTTGTAGGAATGTTAAGTAAAGTCATTCCGTATAAACTCGGTGCTTTCGGTAAGAAACGTTTTTCTTTCTTCCAAAAATCAAAAATTTTCCCAGCGATTTCAAAAGAATTGATTATGGGACTTATTCCACTAATGGAAGATGGTCTTTACATAGATCTAGCAGGGAAGATTGAGTCAAGAAGAGGTCTTGAAATTCCGGTATATGTAGTTGGTTCGTATGAAAGTACGGATGAGGTGTTAGATAATATCGATGAATTGAAAGAGGAAGCAACAGAAACAGGTTGGCTCATTTTTGATAAGAAAGAACAAGAGTGGCAATGGGTTGTTGACTAAGAAAACTTGGCGTATGAAGTCAAGTTTTCTTGTCATTTGAAAGGAGTACAAATGAAGAAATATTATACAATTGTGGGTATTATAAGTATTATTCTCGTGGCAATATTACTTATAACTTGTCCGAAAGAATCAGATTTTAAAGTGTATGTACAGGATAAGTATGCGTTGAATTGTAACGAGAGTAGTTTTGAATGCACGCAAAATGTAGATGGTAAAAAAGAAAAACTACAATTTGAAAGTACAGATGCACGAAATGGTGTATTCTTTATGACTGTAAAGCAAACATTTAAAACAGAAGCTGGTGTTTCAAAAGAATATAGCGGAGTAGGAATGTTTGGTACATTTCTTTTTGTTTCAGAGAAGACTTTCTAGTAATAGAAGGTCTTTTTTTTATGCTTATGTTCATATAGATGAAGTAAGACAAGCATAGGAGGGATAGCGATGAAGAATACATGTATCGTTTGCGGTGGTGAGGAGTTTTTTTCCTCAACGTTATATGCACGTACGAAACAAGATTGGGCATATGCGCCAAACATGTACCGTTTTGAAAAGGTTTTTATTGAGCATAGGGATGAAGAAAATTATCCAGTGTTTCAAGAAATTACAGCGAAACATTGCTGTGGATGCGGTCATATTATGTTGTATCACGAATGAACACACCAAGTATAACTTGGTGTGTTTTTTTAAAACGCTGACAAAGCAAGGGGATAAAGTAAAGTAAATAAAACAGAAAAACTACCAAAACCAATTGCTGTATATCCAAGTGTTCTTGCTCCGAAATTGACAGCTAATAGGCCAACTAAAATTGCTAGGGAGCCGAGCGTAACTGGATAAAAAGCAATGGAGAATAACGAAAGAAATAAAGCGACATAGCCTACCATTGCGCCGGTATTTGTACCTTCTATTTCATTTGCAATTTCTTTACGCTTATGTCTAATTGGAATGCCAGCTGGTGATATTTCAGCAGCATACTCTTCGTTTTTTTCACCACTTTTAAAATGATGATTTCTCTTTCTTCGCATGTACATCCCTCTCTTTCAATTGGGTGTATCTATAGTATCTTTCAAAATGAGAAGAGCATGAGTATGAGTTAAACCCAAGTAAAGCAAAAAATGGAGAATACGTATTCCATCGTTAACATATCCATCTCCTATTGAAGATAGAGTGTGGGATTTTTTTCACTAGGACTGATTATCAGCCAGCAACAATTGGATTTTTATTAGCAGTTCTCTCCCATTAACTGGTCCGCATCCATTGAATTTTGAGGTAGGTGTCTTACTACAAGCGGGATAAAACAGGAATTTTGGAAAATGATGTAGAATGAAATGAGTGATAAAGCGTGAAGGTAGGGGAATGTATGACGAAATTTAATTGGCATGAATCAGCAGAAAAGAAATGGGATAGTAGTGCAGAGTTTTGGAATCAAAATAGTCAAGAGATGTGGGACAGCGGGAGTAGGAGCACAATTATTCCGTTTTTTGAACAATACGTGAAGAAAGAAGCACTAGTGCTCGATGTTGGTTGTGGTGATGGGTACGGTACATATAAATTAAGTCGCGCAGGCTATAAAGCAGTGGGAGTAGATTTATCGGAAGTGATGATTCAAAAAGGTAAGGAGCGCGGGGAAGGACCAAATTTATCTTTTATAAAAGGAGATCTTTCTGCATTACCATTTGAAAATGAGCAATTTGAATCAATTATGGCAATTAATTCTTTAGAATGGACGGAAGAGCCATTACGAGCGTTAAATGAAATAAAGCGTGTGTTAAAGAAAGATGGATATGCATGTATTGCAATTTTAGGACCGACAGCAAAGCCACGAGAGAATAGTTATCCTCGCTTGTACGGAAAAGACGTTGTTTGTAATACAATGATGCCTTGGGAATTTGAACAGTTAGCGAAAGAACAAGGTTTTAAAGTTGTAGATGGCATCGGCGTATATAAGCGCGGAGTAAATGAGAAGATGTTAGGTCAACTACCTACAGAGTTGCAACAATCGTTAACATTCTTATGGGTATTTATGTTAAAAAACGTATAAAGAAATGAAAGAATTTTTAGGAGGTAAATAAGTGCAGAAAATACAAAAAACTGATACAATATCATCAGAACCAATTAAAGGGGGACTAGGGTATATGACAACTACTACAACAGTGAAATCCGATATTGAAATCGCACAAGAAGCGAGTATGAAGAAGATTCAAGAAATTGCAGCTGATTTAAATATTTTAGAAGATGAATTAGAGCCATACGGGCATTATAAAGGTAAGTTATCTCTTGATATTTTTAAGCGCTTACAAGATGAGAAAGACGGTAAAGTTGTTTTAGTAACAGCAATTAACCCAACTCCAGCTGGAGAAGGTAAATCAACAGTAACAGTTGGTTTAGGTCAAGCTTTTAACATAATTGGTAAGAAAACAGTAATTGCACTTCGTGAACCATCTCTTGGACCGACGATGGGATTAAAAGGTGGAGCAGCAGGTGGCGGTTTTTCACAAGTCGTACCAATGGAAGACATTAACCTTCACTTTACTGGAGATATCCATGCGATCACAACTGCCAATAACGCATTAGCAGCGTTTATTGATAATCATATCCAACAAGGAAACCCACTTGGAATTGATACACGTAAAATTGTTTGGAAACGCTGTGTTGACTTAAATGATCGTGCCCTTCGTAACGTAGTAATTGGTCTTGGTGGACCTGTACAAGGTGTACCACGTGAAGACGGTTTTGACATTACAGTAGCATCTGAAATTATGGCCGTGTTCTGCCTTGCAACAGATATTCAAGACTTAAAAGCACGTCTATCTCGCATCGTAGTTGCTTATAACTTTGCAAATCAACCTGTAACGGTTAAAGATTTAGGTGTAGAAGGTGCGTTAACACTATTATTAAAAGACGCATTAAAGCCGAACTTAGTACAAACGTTAGAAAATACACCAGCTATCATTCATGGCGGACCATTTGCGAATATCGCTCACGGTTGTAACAGTGTTATCGCTACAACAATGGCAGCAAAATTAGGTGATTATGTTATTACAGAAGCTGGATTCGGTGCTGATTTAGGCGCTGAGAAGTTTTTAGATATTAAAGCTCGTGCAGCTGGCATTAAACCAGAAGCAGTTGTTATTGTTGCGACGATTCGTGCGCTTAAAATGCATGGTGGCGTTGCAAAAGATCAATTAAAAGAAGAAAATGTAGATGCATTAGCAAAAGGTATGGAAAACTTACAGAAGCATGTTGAAACAATTCAAAGCTTCGGTGTGCCTTTCGTAATTGCAATTAATAAATTCATTACAGATACAGATGCAGAAGTTACATACTTACAAGAGTGGTGTAATGAGCGTGGCTATGCAGTATCCTTAACAGAAGTTTGGGAGAAAGGTGGCCAAGGCGGAGTTGACCTTGCTGAAAAAGTACTAAAAGAAATCGAAAAAGGTGAAAACAACTACGCACCACTTTATGAATTAGAATTACCATTAGAAGAAAAAATTCGTACAATTGCTCAAAAGGTATATGGCGCAAAAGATATTGAATTTGCTCCGAAAGCACGTAAGCAATTAGCTCAATATGAAGGAGAAGGTTGGAGTAACCTACCAGTTTGTATGGCGAAAACACAATACTCTCTTTCTGACGATGCAACAAAATTAGGTCGTCCATCTGACTTTATCGTTACAATTCGTGAGTTAAAACCATCTATCGGTGCAGGCTTTATCGTTGCGTTAACAGGTACAATGTTAACAATGCCAGGTCTTCCAAAACAGCCAGCAGCACTTCAAATGGATGTAAATGAAGATGGAAAAGCAGTAGGTTTATTCTAAAAGGTTGTAATTCATCTCGTTTATCTGTAAACTATATATACATCAAGTGGCGCCTTTCCATCGAAAGGCGCCTGTTTTTTGGAGGAAATTATGTTTGATCCAACTGCTTTTGACAATTTAAAAGTAATCGTAGAAGGTGCTGTGTATGATTTTGATCTACATGGAGATATTCTTGTAACAGATCGAAAAGATATGATGGATCTTGCTTCATTAAGTCGTATATATCATATCTCATTTCAATTAACAGAACCGTTTGAACCATTAGTAGAAGCAACATTTTCATTATCTGTGGATGCAAAGAACTTGTCTGGTGAAATACTAGAAGTGCCTCAGTTTACACCAGGTTGTGAGATGAAGCTAGCATTTTCATTCCCGTTAGAACAACCAGAAGTAAAATGTGAAGAAATTGAAACATTAATGCGTTCTATATGGGGAAAAGAAAGAATGATTATGCAGAAAGTTTCATACGAATATAATAAGCAAGCGATTTCATATCATAATAAGGTAGAGGTTCTATTTCAAAAAGCGATTACAGAAGACCATGTTGATGATTTAATAGCTGTTATTTCACACATGATAGAAACGGTGCGAACAATACAGCATTTTCTTCAAAAATAGAGATAAAGGAGAAAAACAAATGATAAAAGATATGCAACCATTTTTACAACAAGCTTGGGAGAAGGCTGGTTTTAAAGAGTTAACTGAAATTCAAAAACAAGCGATTCCAACTATTTTAGAAGGACAAGACGTTATAGCTGAATCTCCAACTGGAACAGGAAAAACATTAGCGTACTTATTACCCCTTTTACATAAAATTAATCCTGAAGTAAAACAGCCACAAGTTGTTGTTTTAGCGCCAACACGTGAACTTGTAATGCAAATTCATGAAGAGGTTCAAAAGTTTACAGCAGGAACTGAAATTTCAGGTGCATCTTTAATTGGTGGTGCAGATATTAAGCGCCAAGTTGAAAAATTAAAGAAACACCCAAGAGTAATTGTCGGTTCACCAGGCCGTATTTTAGAATTAATTCGTATGAAAAAGCTAAAAATGCATGAAGTAAAAACAATTGTATTTGATGAGTTTGATCAAATTGTAAAGCAAAAAATGATGGGCGCAGTGCAAGATGTAATTAAATCAACGATGCGCGATCGTCAATTAGTATTCTTCTCGGCGACAATGACAAAAGCGGCAGAAGATGCGGCACGTGATTTAGCAGTGGAACCACAATTAGTACGTGTAACACGTGCAGAATCAAAAAGCTTAGTTGAGCATACGTATATCATTTGTGAGCGACGCGAAAAAAATGATTACGTAAGAAGAATTATGCATATGGGCGATGTAAAAGCAGTTGCGTTCTTAAACGACCCATTCCGTTTAGATGAAATTACTGAGAAATTGAAATTCCGTAAAATGAAAGCAGCAGCTCTTCATGCAGAAGCAAGTAAACAAGAGCGTGAAGCGACAATGCGTGCTTTCCGCGGAGGGAAAGTAGAAATTCTACTTGCTACTGATATTGCAGCACGTGGTATCGACATTGACGATTTAACACATGTAATTCACTTAGAATTACCAGACACAGTAGACCAATATATTCACCGCTCAGGACGTACTGGACGTATGGGTAAAGAAGGAACTGTCGTGTCTCTTGTAACACCACAAGAAGAGCGTAAATTACTGCAATTTGCGAAAAAACTAGGCATTGTATTTACGAAGCAAGAAATGTTCAAGGGATCATTCGTAGAAACGAAACCGAAAGCACCAAAGAAAAAGAAACCAGCATTTACTGGGAAGAAAAAGCCTAGATAAATGATGGAGAAGGCGTAACTATTTGTAGTTACGTCTTTTTTGTTTGTAAACAAGTGATAATGGGAATTGTATTAGTGTTTTTAATGTGCCTATCATATATATGCTTCTACTGGGAGTATCGAAAAAAGGGTAGTTTATTTATTTGGTTTATACGAGGAAATAATATAAAAAAGTCGAATATTAAAATGATGCGAAATAATAAAAAGAAGGTACATATATGGATAGGAAATTAGGAATGTTTTTGAATACGAAATATATTGAAGTAAACGAAGGAATACAAAAAGCAAGGGAATGGGATTTAGAATATATTCAATTATATGCTATGAATCCGACTTTCAACTTAGCTAACATCTCAAAGATACAATGGAATACATTAAAAGAAAACTTATCTTTTAATGAGATTCAAGTCCCGTCATTAGCAATTAGCTTCGGAGAAAATGGAATAATAGGAACTGAAGCTGAATGTGTAATAGAGAGTTTTAAATATATTACTGATAAAGGGTTAAGGTTAGGAGCTAACATAGTAACAGCCCATATTGGGAAAATCCCTGAGGATGAAAATAGTGAGTACTATGATAAAATGCTACGTGTTTGTAATGAAATAGGGGACTTAGCGTTCAGATTTGGAGGATTCTTCGCCATTGAGACGGGATCTGAAAAAGCAATAGTATTAAAACGATTTTTAGAAACTGCAAACTCGAAAGGACTAGCTGTTAACTTTGACCCAGCAAATTTAATAAGTGATGTAAATGAAAATCCGGGAGAAGGTTTATTACTATTAAAAGATTATATAGTACAAACTCATATTAAAGATTGTAAAGAAGTGAAAAGTGATCGTTCAACTAAGTATATAGAAGTCGCAGCAGGGAATGGTGAAGTAGATTTCGATATATTCTTCAAAGTATTAGATAAAATTGGATTCGACGGATATAACATGATTGAAAGAAATGATTATTTTGATGAACTGGATGGGATGAGTCAGTCGATAAATTTTGCAAAGAAGTACATACCAACTCAAAAGGAATAACGATAGTATTTGTAGAAAGCTACATAGAATATAAAAACCATTAGGGGGAAATGTAATGATCCATAAAGTAGGACAAATTATGTTATATGTAAATAATCAAGATGAGGCAGTAAATTTTTGGACGGAAAAGGTAGGGTTTCATGTAGTTGCAGAGGAAGATAATAAGCAAGGAATGAGATGGATTGAAATCGCTCCGAAAAGCGGTGCAGAAACGAGCATTATATTACATAATAAAGAAGTTATTTCTAAAATGAGCCCAGAATTGAATCTTGGTACACCGTCCCTAATGTTCTTCTCAGAAAATCTTGATCAATTATATACAGATTTAACAAATAAAAATGTTACTGTTGGAGAAATGGTAACTATGCCTTCTGGTAAAGTGTTTAACTTTGCTGATAGTGAAGGGAATTATTTTGCGGTTATGGAGAAGAACCAATAATAATATTGCTATGTGAAAATCCCCCTCAAATATATTTGAGGGGGATTAAATTTTTGAAGTGGATTTTTCATTAGAGAGTTGTTTAATAAAAAATACTCCTTTTTCAATAGCTGTCTCAATATAGCCAACGATTTGGTCAAACGTAAATACTTGTAAGTCTTCATGCAAATGTTGCTTTGGATATAACATATCTTCAAAAAGATACTTTCGAAATTCTAAAACGTTTTCTTTAGAAACCTCTTCAATATCCACAATGTGAGCCTCTTGATTGAGAAGAGAGAAAAGCTGTTGTTCTTGATCGTAATGATGAAGCAACTTTGCATTTAACAATTTAAAATCGTTATAGTACAGGGGTGCGATAGTTTCGTCATTCTCTATTCTATTTTTTAGCCAAGGTAGAAAAAATCCACTTAGCCAATTATCATCGGCAATGAGGTGGGTATAATAGCCTAAAATAAATGGGGAATCTATATGTGATTCATATTTATGAAAAAATGAATCATAATCTATTCTTCTCGTATAGTTCTTCGTTGTACCGGCATAAAAATGTGAGGTTCCTTTTTCTTTTTTTGAATGAACAGCATCAGGGGCTACAGCTCCAAGTAAGAAAGAAGTCTTATCGTGAATTGATAGTTTCTCAGCAATACCACTAGCGATAATAACATGCATAATTCGTGATCCCATGAATGCCACCTCTGTTTCCAGTATTCATTTCAGGAAGAGGACTAAACAGTTAGTATTACTTTCCCTGTACTTTTTCTACTTTCGACCCATTCATGTGCTTTCCCTGCATTTTGAAGTGGAAAAGATTTCGTAGCCTTAATTTGTAAACGTCCGTCACGCAAATAACGGAAAACTTCATTTGCAGTTTCTTGGAGCAGTTCAGGACGCTTTTTTCGTGTGGTTCCAAAGCTAAAACCGAGTATAGAGCGGCAACTTGCATGTAAATCTTTCGTTTGAAAGTTACCAATTTCACCGCTAGCATTACCGAAATGAACGAGGCGACCGTAATAAGCAAGGCAGTTTAAACTTCTTTCAGAAACCGTTCCAGAAATAGAGTCTAAAATTACATCAACCCCTTCACCATTTGTCAGTTCATTGACTTTCTCTACAAAATCTTCAGCTTGATGACAAATAACATAATCAGCTCCAGCATCTAAAGCAATTTCTTTTTTTGCTTCACTTCCGACAATGCCTATAACTGTTCCAGCCTCTAATAGTTTAGCAAGTTGAATAGCAGTAGTGCCAATTCCGCCAGCAGCCGCATGAATGAGTACAGATTCACCTTGTTGAAGCCTTGCAACATTAGCGAGTAAATTATAGCTTGTAAAAGATACAATTGGACAAGCAGCTGCAGTTTGAAAATCGACTTCATGAGGTAAAGAAAAAGTAAGATTTTCGTTTGCGACAACGTATTCTGCGTAAGATCCATTTTGAGGAAAAGCGATGACTCGCTGTCCAGGATAAATATTTTTCACATGAGAACCGACTCGTTCTACAACACCAGCGACATCTATCCCTGGTATAAAAGGTAGTGCTTTATTTCCTTTTTTACCATAACGGGATTTAATATCGGCGAAATTTACACTAGTAGCAACAACGCGAATTAAAACTTGGTCTTCTGAAATAGTCGGCACATCCACATCTGTATATTTCATCACTTTAGGACCACCGAACGACGTTACAACGATAGCTTTCATCATATATCCTCCTAAATTTGACTATATAAATCATTTTAAATGTTCATTAGAAATTGGAAAATTATATAATAGTTATGTTTGATTATAAGTGAAGCTTATGAACTCAATGAATCATAATATTAATTTATATAAAAAAACTTTTAAAAAATCGAACGAAATATGAATTACCTGCCAATATATAGTGTAAGACAAAGGAGGGCTGGAATATGAAGGGTGAAATAGATTACGCACATTTAATTCAATTAACTTTATCAGGCAATAAAGAAGCGTATAGCGAATTGTATGATGTAACGATTCAAGAAGTATATAAAACAGCACATTTTTTAATTGAAGATAAAACGGATGTAGATGATGTCGTTCAAGAAGTATACATACAGCTATATGAATCGCTTCGTAAATATGATAGGGAGAAGCCATTTCGTCCTTGGCTAATTGGGCTTGCGATTAAACAAATTCATTCTTATAGAAGAAAGAGGTGGATGCGACTACGAATTATAAAAAAAGCAGAAGAGCAAAGAAAGCCAGTGCAAATTGATTTTTCTAACGATGTTGTAAGTAAAATATCAAACCAAAAACTAATCGAACTCATTCATAAATTACCGTATAAATTGAAACAAGTTATTATCTTAAGATACTTACATGATTATTCACAAGAAGAAGTAGCACAAATATTACATATTCCAATTGGTACAGTGAAATCTAGAATTCATGCGGCATTAAAGAAACTACGTCAAAAAGAGCAAGTAGAAGAAATTTTTTTAGGAGAGGTAGGGAATGTGAAATGAGTTTAGATTGTAGAGTTAGAGAATCTATACGAGAAGAAGCGAAGGGAATTGTTGCCCCGCCGGAGTTAAAAGAAAAAATAATTGTTCAAATCAAAATGAATCGCGGGGGAAGTAAGGTGAAGAGACGCCTAATCGCCGGAGTGCTTGCAGCAGCACTTTTAATCCCTACGACCGGTTTTGCATATCAATCTATTATGGCGGATGGTATATACGGTTCTTTTGAGAATTTAAAAAAACATGCTGGAGCGATGACATTAGAGGCGTACATGCGTTTTAGTGCAAAATTATTAGAAGCGAAAGATGAAATGGGTGCGAAGGAATATGAAGAGTTTACAAAAGAATTAAAAAAATTAACAGATGCAAAGCTTGCGTACGGAGATTCAAACGGTAATATTGATTACGATCAATTATCATCAGCTAAAAAAGAAGAAATGAAAAGAATAGAGATGGAGCTTCAGCCGTATTTTGATAAATTAAATGGCCATAAATCTAGTAAAGAAGTATTAACTCCTGAAGAGTATGAACAATATATGGAAGCATTAATGTCATATCAAACCGTATTAGTAAAAACGAAATCGAGTGGGGGGATAACAGTAGAAGAAGTACCTGAAGCGTACAAAGAAAGGTTTATTAAAGCGGAGCAGTTTATGGAGTATGTAAATGAAAAGGTGAGATAAGTAAAAAAGCTCAAAGCTTTAGCTTCGAGCTTTTTTTATTGAAAGAAAATAAAGCATTCAATTATATTTTTTCATCGCTGCATGATCCTTTTGTATAAAACAATCTAAAAGGGAATAACCAGCTATTAAACTAATAATCGTAACAAAAGTTGTATTTATTAGAATAATATTAACTAAATAAGGTAGGTATTCTGCAAGTGGTGAAAAGAGTAGTGCTGGGGAAAAGGAAATGAATAGTATAGGCACTGTAATAGCAATAAATTTATCCGGTTGAAAGCTCCAGTTTTGTTTACTCGTTTCGCGATTAATAGATTGAAGGAATCGTAATAAAATGCCAACTATAAGAGGGAAGAGTGTAAAGTAGAATAATCTTGGATAAACGTTAAAGTTCACTTGCGTGTCTGTATCTAAATAAAATTGAATTTTTACTCCTACAAATAATAATAAGACGATAAATAATGTGAAGCAGAGGTATAGCATTACTTTTTGCATTATATTCCACCATCCTTTACTCAAAATATATTCAAAAAAAGAAGAGATATACAATAACTACTGTTGTATATCTCTTCTTTTACTGTTAGTTAATAGTGGAGTTTGCTTTTTCTTGCTTCGTGAAATAATCAATAATGCCCATTGCGCTAATTTCTATATCTAAATGTAAAATATTATAAACGGAATGATCAGCTGGAACGTTTAACGTTGTAAGATGAGAAGAGATTTTATCCATTAACACAGTTTGTAAAGCTTTAGTTGCTTCATCGAAATCATTATACTGTTCAAAGACTTCCTTACCAGTCTGAATGAAAATAGGTAACCAATGTTCCAATTGATTGTATACTTCTGTAACATGAGAGGATGCGCCGTAATGACCGAAATAAATAGTATCTACATTCATGCTTTGAATGTGATTTTTAGAAGCAATCATCGCATCTGGTTGGAATTGTGAAGGGGACGTTGATGGTAGATATAACTCTACATCAACGTCTGCGAGTTCTCTATAATAAATTCCAATTGTATCGCCAGTAAAAATCCCGTTTGTTAATGAATCGTGAATGCTAATATGGTGCTTCGCATGTCCTGGTGTATCGTAAAATGTAAGGGTGCGGTCTTTTGCAATTTTTAACGTATCACCATGTTGTACAATATGAACACGTTCTTCTCCAATTGGAAGAATTGGATCAAAGAGTTTATCGAAATCTTCTTTGTAAACAGCTTTTGCACCTAAAATAAGTTTTGTTGGATCAATCATATGACGAGCACCACGAGAATGCACATATAACGTAGCATTTGGGCATTTTTCCATCATTAAACCAGCTGCGCCAGCGTGATCTAAATGCACATGTGTAACGATAATGTTTTTAACATCGTTTAAATCAATAGGTAATTGTTGTAAGCCGTCTAAAATATACGGAAGAGAAGGGGCTGCACAAGTTTCAATTAAAGTAATATCGTCACCTAATAAAACGTACGTACCTGTTCGTTCATTATGCTGTAAATCGAAACCATCAATAAGATATAGGTGAGAAGATAATTGCTCTACTTTTTTCATATTTACCACTCCTTATATACTGCATGTTTCTATTATACGCTAAAATAGAAAAAAGGCAGAAAACGAAAGCTCGTCTTCTGCCTTTTTGTAATATTATTATTTCGTTTGTTGTTTATTAATAGACATAATGAACAGTCCAACAATCCCGCCTACTAATGGAAGCATAATCTCTCCTGCTAAATTAAAGTAGGAGCTTAAGAATAAACCATTTACATCGATTACCCAGCCAGTAACATACAATAACATCATATATAGTACGAAATAAAACTCGCGATTTGAAATCGTTTCATGTTGTGCAGTTTTCATAATGGACACCATCCTTTTCTTTTATAATGGAATATAAACTGTCACATTTTGTTCACATTTCAATTGTAAAACTTTCCAAAATAAAAGTCTAGTATTTTTTGTCGAATTTTCGAACAAAAATAAAGCGCTATCATTTCAGCGTGTAAGTACGTAATAAGAGCTGTATATTCACGAATGTAGTATAGTATAAACATAGAATGATAGTGAAGAGAGGGGCAAAGACAATGACAGTTTATGATTTTTCAGCTAAAACAATTACAGGTGAAGAAAAGTCGTTAAGAGATTATGAAGGAAAAGCACTTCTTATTGTAAATGTAGCTAGTAAATGTGGTTTCACACCTCAATATAAAGGATTACAAGAGGTGTATGATAAATATAAGGACCAAGGACTAGAAATACTCGGTTTCCCTTGTAACCAATTTGGAGGACAAGAGCCAGGTACAGAAGCAGATATTACTAGTTTTTGTGAGTTAAACTACGGTGTAAACTTCCCGATGTTTGCAAAGGTTGATGTGAAAGGTGATAAGGCTCATCCTTTATATACCTACATGACAGAACAAGCACCAGGTTTACTCGGTATGAAAGCAGTGAAATGGAATTTTACGAAGTTTCTAATTGGAAAAGACGGGAAAGTAGTAGGGCGTTTTGCGCCGCAGACGAAGCCGGTAGATTTAGAGGTTGAGATTGAGAAGGTACTTGGAGAATAATTAGGAGTTTCACTTTATTAAAAAACGTCTCAAAGAACAATGTAGTTCTTTGAGACGTTTTCTTTAAACTCACATTTTCAAGATTAAATAACTGTATCAAAGTCATCTGATTTAGGTAGAGAAGCTGCTTTTTTCATAAGCACTTCCCATAAGTGTACAGATTTCTTCCATTCTTCTGCAGTCTGCCTCTGTTTATACATAGCGTTCTCATAACTGGCAGTAAGTTGTTGCATATCGGCCGAGTTGTAAAGTGTATCGATATGGAGAGCGTATTCTCGGAATGTTTGACTTTCACTCCGTGGTATGCCAATTCTCGCAAATTGTTTTAAAAGTGCACCGTAAGCTTTTTGATAAACAGCATCATTTTTTCGGTATTTATAGAAATGAATAATAAGAAATGTCCTCCATATCATTCTAGTGGTGAAGAGAATGTATCCCATAATACTAATTAGTATCGTAGAGAGGAATACGTACCACCAAGAAAAACTAGTTTGAGAATTTGTAACCTTTTTAGTAGAAGCTTCTTCTGTATTTTCTATTAAACTTTTAAGTTTTGCTTCATTATTTCGTTGTTGTATTTGCGTGTTATTAGAATTATTTGCTTCGCTATTTTGTGAAATAGGAGCAGGCGTATTATTTATAAAATTATAGGGATTAGTAAATCCTTTTGTTGGTTCGAATGGAATCCATCCGTATCCTGGGAAATATACTTCGACCCAAGAGTGTGCGTTATCGTTCGTGATTGTATAAACATCCTCACCTTCTGCAGAGGCAAGTGTATTGTTAAGAGTTCCTTCTGTATAGCCTTTTACCCAGCGAGCAGGAATCCCGGCAGAACGAAGTAGTACAATCATAGACGTCGAAAAATTATTACAGTAGCCGCTTTTTGTATCGAAAAGGAATTGATCTACATAATCTTGGCTTTTGGCAGGGAATAAGACATTTGTTGATTCGTATGTAAAAGAGTTGTCTGTAAAGTAATTTTCAATAGCTAATACTTTATCATATCGGTTGTCTTTATCATTTGTAAGATTGACAGCCAAGTCTTTTACGCGCTGTGGTAATGACTTGGGAAGTTGTGTGTACTTTGTCATAAAATAAGGATTTGTTTCTTGACCTTCATTTGTTTTTACAGCTTTCAAGTTTTCTATGGAAAACTCAGGGATCTCATATGTTACTTTATACGAATGTAAAGTAGTAGAAGAGTCTCCATTCATTGTATAAATTTTTTCTGAAAACGGGTCAACACTGTATGATACATCAGAAGCAGCCTCAACTGATACTAATCCTGCTGGATAGGTAAGGTGAGGGTAACTTTTTTGCATGGTAATTGTTGCCTCAGTCGTTTTCGTTTTTGTATTTTGTTCGTACCAGCTTACGACGTCGTTTTTATTTTTAAAAGAAATCTTTTTCGGATTTTCAGAAATTTCCCAGCCTTTTCCTGTATAAAAATCTTTTGTTTCTACTCTCCAATATTGTTTGTTTTGCGTTCGTGCTGTGAAAACAATTGTAGGATACGTCTTAAAAGGACCGCCTAATCGCGAGTCATCTAAACCATACCCAATTGTAGAAACTTTTTGTTCTTTACTTGCTTCAGATGTGTTGAATTTTAAAAAATCCATTGTGTTTGGCCATTGAGGGCCAAATTTTGGAGCAAAGTATGCAATGGTTGCTAATAATACGATAAATATTGTAAGTGGTCTAAGTAATTTTGAGATTTCTCTAGCATAATTTTGTAAGTGTTCACGTTCTTTTATTCGTTCTACTTGAAGAAGACTAAGCATAAAAAAGCCGATGACAACAGTACGAATAATAGCGTAGTTTGCATTGTATAAATGTAAGTTATGAAAAGTTGCGATATAAATAATAGTCAATACAAGGAATAGAAACCCACGTTTTTTATGAATAATCCAAAATGAAGTGAAAGAACTCAAAAACCAAAATGAGAGAAAAAATAAAACCGTCGGAAAAACTGGAGAAATATCTAGTAAATTCCCTTGGAAAAACAGGGAGGAATTTCGAAACATATCAGAAAAGAATGTTGTTAGCCAAGATGGATTTATAAAAGCATTTTTATAATATAGGGAATGAATGATAAATAAGACTGTGACAATTTTTATAGGAATCTGCCACCTCGTTTGAAAAAAAGAGAGAGCGAAGCAAATTCCTATAAATGTTACGAAAATATCTAATCTACCTACATTTGTAATACCTATAAGAGGTCTTAGCCATTCTAGTAAAAGAAGAAATACACATGCATGCATGAAGAATCTGTTCGTATCCCACTTGTATTTTGCTTGTAATATCATCATTTGCTCACCTCAAAAAACACGTTTGTATACCGGTTTTCATAAACCGTGTTTACAAATATTTGTCGTTTTTTTAGAGTTTCTAGTATACTGAGTTCTCGGTGTGAAAGTTGATTCGCTTTTTCTTTCACGACAAAAACCATACATTTTCTATTTCTTATAGCAGCACAATCAGCCGCCTTTTGAATATCGGGAGAAAGATTACTGGTCACGAGTATAACCGTGACGGGTTCATAAATTTTTCTTAGTTCCATGTCTACACTCTGGGAGAGCGGAAATACACTGTCTGCTTGTACTTTTGCTAAATGACAAAGGATTTGTTGTAACTGCGTATCTCCATTGTCTAAAGGGAAAATGGTTTGTTCTTTTCCGATAGACACGAATGATGCTGGTGAATTTTGTTTCAAGACAGCCCTTACGATAGAGGCAGTAAATGTGACGACTGATTCGAATAGAGGAGACTCGGTTCTGTCTATGAATATCATAATATTATGGCTGCGCTGTTGTTCAAACTCTTTTGTCATAATATTGTTTGTTCGTGCAGTTGCTTTCCAATCGATCCATGAAAAGCGATCGCCAGGTTTATAGTCTCTGACACCGACCGAGATTGTAGAGTCTTTTGCTGAATTTATATTTGCTGAAAGCGCTCCTTGTTCGAAATGATTTTCCAATTGTCGATACGCTATATCTACATACTGGGGATAGACTAAAAATGTATCTGGAACTAAAAAAGTTACTTCTTTCTCCATCATGCCGAATAAATCGCCAGTTTTGACACGAACGCTTGAAAAAGTGTGCTCGCCTCTAGGGATTGTGTCAATAACATATTGAAACGAAATATTTCGTTTCAATCCTGGGAAGAGTACTACCTTATTCATCTTTATTTGTTTACAACTTATAAATTGTGGTGGCAGTGCATCTTCTATAACTAAATAAAGTAAGGGAAAAGGAAATTTTCTTTTTATTGTAATCGTGCTTACAAATTGTTCTCCTACTACATATCCATTTTGGTTTGTTATTCGCTTTACTTCAGCGTCCCGTAAAGCGTAGAAGGGGAGTAGTAGCGAATAAAGAGCAATGGGAATTATGCTGTAAAATAAAAACCAACTTACAAACCCTCCTTGAAACATAGCGTACACAAATGTTAAGACTAGGCATAAAGGGAGTAGCAATAACTTCATAACGTGATATAGCGCTCGCAGCATTCGTTTCATCAAGGGTTCATCGTCCTTTGAGTAGGCACGGTAGTTCGTGCAACGATTTTTGCGATAACTTGTTTGCCAGTTATTCCTTCAAATTTTGCTTCCATTTTTAGAATGAGTCTATGTGCTAAAACGTAAGGGGCTAAAAGTTTAACATCGTCTGAAATAACATAATTCCTGCCATGGATAAATGCATAAGCTTGTGAAGCTTTCATTAAAGCAATCGAACCACGTGGACTTGCACCTAACTGTATAGAACTGTACGTACGAGTCTGATTAACAAGCTTTACAATGTAATGCTTAATTGCTTTGTCCATACTTACTACCCGTACGCTTTGTTGTAAATAAAGTAATTCTTGTATTGTAGTAATGGTCTGTAATTGAGAGAGTGGATTTGTTTTTTCCATCCGGTTTAAAATTTCAAATTCTTCCTCTGGTGTAGGATATCCCATTTTTAGTTTCAATAAGAAACGATCGAGCTGAGCTTCTGGTAGAGAATATGTTCCTTCATATTCGACCGGATTTTGTGTAGCCATGACAAAGAACGGCTTTGGTAAAGGTCTTGTAATACCATCTATTGTAATATTGCCTTCTTCCATACATTCAAGTAAAGCAGATTGTGTCTTTGGAGATGTACGATTAATTTCATCAGCAAGTACAAAATTCCCCATAATTGGTCCAGGCTTGAACTCAAATTGGAGCTCTTTCGGATTATAAATAGAAACTCCTGTTACATCTGACGGCAGTAAATCAGGTGTAAATTGAATTCGCTTATAATCAGCATCAATGGATTTAGAAAGAGCACGTACTAGCATTGTTTTCCCGACACCAGGAACATCTTCTAATAGCACATGACCTTCAGCTAAGAGAGCTGTCAAAGCTAAGATTGTTTCTTTTCGTTTTCCGACCATTATTTTTTCAATATTATTGATTATTTTTTCTACAGTGGGATGTAATGAATCAAGCTGGGGCATCGTAATCCTCCTAATGTTATTATCGTTTTCTAATCCATTTAGTTGACATATTTCTAATTCTATATATAGATAGTAAAACTTCCACCTTTAATTCTGAGAATATTCAGATTATTTATTTTGATTATATCTAGTATAATTGTTTCCGTAACTAAGGGCAATACAGTAAATAATGATTTGTAGTTTTATGTAAAATGAGACTTGATATTAAAAATGACATTGAAGAAAAAATTCCTTACATACAATTTATATTCTTTTCTTTATGGCATTTTTGAAATAATATCAAAATTCTTTTTCTTTTGCAAAATAGTCGATACCTCAAAATACTATTCTCCTAATAATCACGATTAACCATAACCTTCACAACGGAACAAAAGGTTTTCTCACAAACTTATTTTCTACTGAATTTTTGACAATCTCTTGAACTGTGCGAAATGTCACATCTGTATTTTACAACCTCTCTTATAGTAAGGGTATGTAAGAGAGACGTATTAAAGGAGTGAACAGTATGAAGAAAAAAACTTCAGCACTAATGAGACGTTTAAAATATTTTTCACCAATAGATCGTTATAACGATAATCATACACAAGAAACATATGAAGATCGTGAATGGGAAAATGTGTACAGAAAGCGTTGGCAGCATGATAAAGTAATTCGTTCTACACACGGCGTGAACTGTACTGGTTCATGTAGCTGGAATATATATGTGAAAGATGGAATTGTGACGTGGGAAGGGCAGGAGCTTAACTATCCAACGACAGGTCCTGATATGCCAGATTTTGAACCGCGAGGATGCCCACGTGGAGCAAGTTTTTCTTGGTACATTTATAGTCCACTTCGTGTGAAATATCCGTATGTACGTGGTGTTCTTTGGAGTATGTGGCAAGAGGAACTACAAAATAACGAGTCACCATTAGATGCTTGGAAAAGCATTGTGGAAAACCCTGAAAAAGCACGAAAGTATAAGCAGGCACGTGGTAAAGGAGGATTCATTCGTGCGAATTGGGATGAAGTGTTACAACTCGTTTCAGCTTCATTACTGTATACAGTAATGAAATACGGTCCAGACCGAAATGTTGGTTTCTCACCAATTCCAGCTATGTCGATGTTAAGTCATGCAGCTGGTAGTCGCTTTATGCAACTTATGGGTGGACCGATGCTTAGTTTTTATGATTGGTACGCAGATTTACCACCAGCTTCTCCGCAAATTTGGGGTGATCAAACAGATGTACCAGAAAGTAGTGACTGGTATAACTCTGGTTACATTATGACATGGGGTTCAAATGTACCGATGACGAGAACACCAGATGCACACTTTTTAGCGGAGGTTCGATATAAAGGAACGAAGGTAGTTTCAGTAAGTCCTGATTTCGCTGAGTCAACAAAGTTTGCGGATGATTGGATTAGTGTGAAACAAGGTACAGATGGTGCACTTGCGATGGCAATGGGGCATGTGATCTTACAAGAATTTTACGTAGATAATCAAGTGGAATATTTCACAAAGTATGCGAAGCAATATACTGATTTTCCTTTCTTTGTCACATTGAAACAAAAAGGAGATCAATTCGTTGCTGATCGTTTCTTAAACGCTGCTGATATTGGACGCGAAACGAAGTTAGGAGAATGGAAACCTGTTCTTTGGAACGAGAACACGAATGATTTTGCAACACCTCAAGGCACAATGGGCTCACGTTGGGATAACGAAAAGAAATGGAACTTGCGTTTAGAAGATGAAGAAACAGGTGAAAAGATTGATCCACGTCTTTCTTTACTTGGAATGGAAGAAACGATTGGAACGGTACAAATTCCGTACTTCTCTGATGATGGAAACAAAGTATTAGAACGTACAATTCCAGTGAAAAAGGTTATGACAGAAGAAGGCGAAGTGTTCGTTACAACTGTATACGACTTAACGTTAGCAAATTACGGGGTGAACCGAGGGTTTGGCGGACAAGAGCCGAAAGACTTCAATGATGATGTACCGTTTACACCTGCATGGCAAGAGAAAATGACAGGAGTGAAACGAGAACTAATTATTCAAATCGCTCGTGAGTTCGCACAAAATGCCGCTGATACAAATGGTCGCTCGATGATTATTGTTGGAGCTGGTATTAACCATTGGTTTAACTCTGATACGATTTATCGCGCAGTTTTAAATCTTGTTCTTCTCGTTGGGGCACAAGGTGTAAACGGCGGGGGGTGGGCGCATTATGTTGGTCAAGAAAAATTACGACCTGCAGAAGGATGGCAAACAATCGCGATGGCGAAAGATTGGCAAGGGCCACCGAAATTACAAAACGGTACATCTTTCTTCTATTTCGTAACAGATCAATGGCGCTATGAAGATACACCAGTTGGACATTTAGCATCACCAGTGGAAGGGAACTCCCGTTATCAACATCACGGTGATTACAACGTATTAGCGGCACGACTTGGCTGGTTACCTTCGTATCCGACATTCGAGAAAAATGGAATTGAATTATATAAAGAAGCTGCTGCTGGTGCAACAACGCAAGAAGAAATCGGAAAATACGTTGCGCAAAAACTGAAAGAAAAAGCACTGAAATTCGCAATTGAAGATCCTGATAATAAAAACAACTTCCCGCGCAACTTATTCGTATGGCGTGCGAATTTAATTTCGAGTTCTGGTAAAGGACATGAATATTTCTTAAAACATTTATTAGGTACAACAAACGGGTTAATGAATGACGACAGTGATTCATTACGACCAGAAGAAATTAAGTGGCATGAAGAAGCGCCAGAAGGGAAGCTTGATTTACTCATTAATTTAGATTTCCGTATGGCTGGAACAGCGCTTTATTCTGATATCGTCTTACCTGCTTCAACTTGGTACGAAAAACATGATTTAAGTAGTACAGATATGCATCCATTTGTGCATCCATTTAATCCAGCAATCGGTTCACCGTGGGAAGCACGCTCTGACTGGGATATTTTCACTTCACTTTCTAAAGCTGTGTCAGATTTAGCGAAGAAAATAGATCTTGAGCCAATGAAAGAAGTTGTTGCAACACCACTTCTTCATGATACACCGCAAGAATTAGCGCAACCACTTGGCAAGATTAAAGATTGGAGTAAAGGTGAATGTGAACCAATCCCGGGTAAAACGATGCCACAAATTCATGTTGTTGAAAGGGATTATAAAACGATTTATGACAAAATGACAGCACTTGGACCAAATGCCGGAAAACAACCGATTGGTACGAAAGGGATCTCTTGGTCAGCAGAAAAAGAGTATGAGCAATTAAAGAGCAAATTAGGAGTTGTTCGAACGGATACTATTGCGAAAGGTTGCCCAGACATAAAAGAAGCAATCAATGCTGCTGAAGCGGTATTAACGCTTTCTTCTACAACAAACGGTCATATGGCTGTAAAGGCATGGGAAGCACTTGAAAAACAAACAAATTTAAAACTACGTGATTTAGCAGAAGAACGTGAAGAAGAGTGCTTCACATTTGAACAAATTACAGCGCAGCCAAAAACAGTAATTACTTCTCCGGCTTTTACAGGTTCAGAAAAAGGTGGACGTCGTTACTCACCGTTTACAACAAATGTGGAACGTCTCATCCCTTGGAGAACAATCACTGGACGACAATCTTTCTATTTAGATCATGACATGATGAAAGAATTTGGTGAAACGATGGCAACATTTAAACCAATTCTGCAACATAAACCGTTCCGTAAGTCACGCCCTGAAGTAGAAGGGAAAGAGATTACACTAAACTATTTAACACCGCATAATAAGTGGTCGATTCATAGTATGTATTTCGATTCATTACCGATGTTAACGCTGTTTAGAGGTGGTCCAACTGTTTGGATGAATAAAGAGAACGCTGCAGAAGCTGGCGTTGCTGATAATGATTGGATCGAGTGCTTTAACCGTAACGGTGTTGTCGTAGCGCGTGCTGTTGTAACGCACCGTATACCGAGGGGAATGGCATTTATGCACCATGCGCAAGATCGCCACATTAACGTGCCTGGTACGAAATTAACAAGCACCCGTGGGGGAACGCATAATAGTCCAACCCGTATTCATGTTAAACCAACACATATGATTGGTGGATATGGCCAATTAAGCTATGGATTTAACTATTATGGTCCGACTGGGAACCAGCGTGATTTAAATGTTGTAATCCGTAAACTGAAGGAGGTAGATTGGCTTGAAGATTAAAGCGCAAGTCGGAATGGTAATGAACCTAGATAAATGCATCGGCTGTCATACTTGTAGCGTAACGTGCAAAAACACCTGGACAAATCGTCCAGGTGCGGAATATATGTACTTCAATAACGTAGAAACGAAGCCCGGAATTGGTTATCCGAAACAATGGGAAGATCAGGAGAAATATAAAGGCGGCTGGGAATTGAAAAATGGTGAAATTCAGCTGAAATCTGGTTCGAAAATGAAACGTCTTATGAACATTTTCCACAATCCAGATCAACCAACAATTGATGATTACTTTGAACCTTGGAATTATGATTATGAAACATTAACAAATAGCCCGCAGCGTAAGCATCAACCAGTTACTCGTCCGAAATCAGCAATTACAGGCGAATTTATCGACAAAATTGAATGGGGTCCGAACTGGGAAGATGATTTAGCTGGTGGACATATAACAGGATTACAAGATCCGAACGTAAAGAAAATGGAAGAAGAAATTAAAACAGATTTTGAAAACGTCTTTATGATGTATTTACCACGCATATGTGAACATTGTATGAATCCGTCTTGCGTATCATCTTGTCCATCTGGTGCGATGTATAAACGTGAAGAAGACGGCATTGTTCTTGTAGATCAAAATGCATGTCGTGCTTGGAGGTTCTGCGTATCATCTTGTCCATATAAAAAAGTGTATTTTAACTGGCAAACGAATAAAGCTGAAAAATGTACAATGTGTTTCCCACGTATTGAGGCTGGTATGCCAACAATTTGTTCAGAAACATGTGTGGGACGTATCAGGTATATTGGGGTAATGCTATATGACGCTGACAAAGTAAAAGAAGCAGCTTCTGTTGAAGACGAAAAAGATTTATATGAATCTCAGCTTACTGTTTTCCTAGATCCAAATGATCCTGAAGTAGCAGCTGAAGCGAAAAAACAAGGAATTCCTGAAGAATGGATTAAAGCGGCGCAACAATCGCCAATTTATAAAATGATTATCGATTGGAAAATTGCTCTGCCTCTTCATCCAGAGTACCGTACAATGCCAATGGTTTGGTATATCCCGCCGCTTAGCCCAATTATGAATATGGTGGAAGGAAAAGGTAGTAACTGGCAAGCAGAAGAGATTTTCCCTGCTATTGATAATATGCGTATTCCAATTCAATATTTAGCGAATTTACTCACTGCAGGGGATGAATCACATATTCGTCTTACATTGAAGAAAATGGCTGTTATGCGAACGCATATGAGAGCACTTCAAATTAATAAAGTACCAAATGAAGCTGTATTAAAAGAACTTGGCTTAACGAAACAGGATGTAGAAGATATGTATCGTCTTCTTGCTATCGCAAAATATAAAGATCGTTTTGTTATCCCGACATCTCACCGTGAACAAGTTGCAGATTTATATAACGAACAAGGAAGCTGTGGTTTATCATTTGCAGGTGGTCCAGGCTCTTGTATGACAATTTCTTAAATAATGGGGGCGGAAAAATATGAAACAAAGTTTACAAACTGCTTTTTCATGTTCTTCATTTCTTCTCTCCTACCCAGAAATCGGGTGGAGAGAAGCTTTAGCTGAATTACAAGAAGAGATGGAAGCGATTGAACAGGACGATGTTAAAGCTTCACTTACAGCATTTATAAAACAAGCGCTAAATAAAACGAACGATCAACTCATTGATGGTTACGTATATACATTTGATTTTGGTAAAAAGACGAATATGTATTTAACGTATATGAACACTGGTGAACAAAGAGAAAGAGGGATTGAATTACTAGAGTTAAAACAGCATTATAAAAAATCTGGTTTTGAAGTAACAGATAAAGAACTACCTGATTATTTACCACTCTTGCTTGAGTTCTTTGCAAATGCAAATGAGAGAGACAGTGGACCAATTATGAGCAAATACACGGAGAATATACAAGCGTTACACGCTCAATTAAAAGAAGCAGACAGTATGTATGAACCAATTCTTGCGGCTGTTCTACTCGCTATCGAAGCATGGGGTGTACAGGCAAATTAGAAAGGAGAGTTGTCAAAATGATGGATCAATTTCTATGGGTGTTGTTTCCCTATATCATTTTTGCAATCTTTATCGGTGGACATATTTTCAGATACAACTATGATCAATTTGGATGGACATCAAAATCTAGTGAACTATTAGAAAAGAAAATGCTCCGAATCGGAAGTCTATTATTCCACTTTGGGATTATGTTCGTAATTGGCGGTCATGTTATGGGGATATTAATTCCAGAAGCTGTATACCGTTCGATAGGTATTTCTGAGCATACGTATCACATAATGGCAATTAGTTTCGGGCTTCCGGCAGGTGTTGCTTCTATTATCGGTTTAATTATATTAACGTACCGCCGCGTAACTGTAAAACGTATCATTGCAACGAGCACAAAGGGAGATTATATTGCGCTTATTTTATTACTTATCGTAATGTTAGCAGGACTTTCTGCAACATTTTTAAATATCGATTCAAAAGGATTTGATTATCGTACAACAATTGGCCCTTGGTTCCGAAGTCTCTTTATTTTCCAACCGAAAGTTGAATATATGACGGAAGTACCAGTATGGTTTAAAATTCATATTCTTGCAGGGATGGGTTTATTCGCAGTGTGGCCATTTACAAGACTAGTACATGTATTTAGTGCCCCAATTAAATATGTAAGCCGTAGTTATGTAATTTACAGAAGACGTATTCCTAATGAGTTGAAAAAATAATACTGCTGTAAACGGATAGGAGCTAATGGTTAAAACGAAACGAGGTCTAATATGGAAGGCCTCGTTTTTGTTTACATAGGGAATAACCGTTAATAAGTAGTTTAAATTGAAAAAAGATTAGCATCTAAATAAGATGCTAATCAATACTACAAACAGAAGCAGAGCAATCTTCACAAGCAATTTCACATTTTAAAAATTGTAAATCGTGGATTGTAATCTTTCCTTTATGAATTGAAATTGTACCTTGCTTTTTTAATTCATTTAACATTCGATTTACGCTTTCACGTGAAGTTGCACAGAAATTAGCTAGTTCTTGATTCGTTAACGGTAAATCGATGAGAATACCATTTTCTTTTAATACACCGTAACTATTTGTCATTCGAATGAGAGTAGAATATAAGGCACCTTTTTTGCCGTGTAACACTAAATCTCGGAACTTCGTTTGCATTCTTCTTAAATGTTCACTAATCCATTTCATAAATTCAAATACAAGAGCGGGTTTTTGGAGTAATGCTTTTTCTAACGCTTCACGCTTTATTACACCTACTTCAACATCTTCAAGACATTTTGAGTTTAATAAATATTTTGCATTATCCGTGAACAACGTTAATTCTCCAATAATGTCATATTCCGAACAAATTCGAAGTGTTAATTCTTGTCCGTCAGCACTAAGTTTACTAATTTGTACTTTTCCTGAGTGGATAATATAGAGTTCGGTTGCCTCCATACCTTCTTGAAAAATAAAACTGCCTTTTTTTATCTGCATTTTATATTCAACAGATGCAAGTAATTCCTTTAAATCTTGAGATAATTTCATACTGTTTGTCACAGCAATCACCTTTCTTCTTATAAGCAATACATTTCCTATTTTGAGTGTAAATATGTTGAAAATGCAAGAGCTATTTTAAAAATATAGTAAAATTTCAATGACCGTAAGGAGGAGAGACTGAAGATGTGAACAAAATGCGAACAGATTTGTGAAGAATTTTTGAATGGGGAAAGTGATGTGAGAAAAGTCACATTGAATTTGCAACTTATTTTTTATAATAAAGGCAAATAAAAAATTGAAAGCTTACTAAGGATTGCAGCAGAAAAGAAGGGATATAGATGCACGAAAAAATGAAAGATTCATTAGAACGGCCACTTCAAGATTTACGTATTTCAGTTATTGATCGTTGTAATTTTAGGTGCACATACTGTATGCCTGCTGAAGTGTTCGGACCTGATTATGCTTTTTTGCAGGAAGAGTTTTTATTAACGTTCGATGAAATAGAAAGATTAGCAAGATTATTTATAAGTATGGGAGTCAATAAAATTAGGCTGACTGGCGGTGAACCGTTATTGCGTAAAGATTTACCTCAGTTAATCGCAAGGCTTACAAAACTAGAAGGCTTAAAAGACATTGGGCTCACAACAAACGGAATTCATTTAGCGAAACAAGCTAAGGCGTTAAAAGACGCGGGATTAAAGCGTGTAAATATTAGTTTAGATGCGATAGAGGATCACGTCTTCAAAAAAATTAACGGAAGAAATGTAAGTACAAAACCTGTACTGAAAGGAATAGCAGCAGCAAAGGCTGCTGGATTAGAGGTAAAGGTAAATATGGTCGTAAAAAAAGGAATGAATGATAGTCAAATTCTTCATATGGCTCGTTATTTTAAAGAAAAAGAAATTCAGCTCCGTTTCATTGAGTTTATGGATGTAGGCAGTACGAACGGATGGAATTTTGAACAAGTGATTACGAAGGAACAATTAATAGAGAAGATTAATCGCGTATATCCGGTTGAACCTGTTACACCTCGTTATTTTGGAGAAGTTGCGAAATTGTATCGATATGTAGGGAGCGATGCAGAAGTTGGATTTATTACTTCAGTATCAGAGTCATTTTGTTCTTCTTGTACGAGAGCTCGTATTTCGGCAGACGGTAAGTTTTTTACGTGTCTATTTGGAACGAAAGGAACGGATTTGCGAACGCTTCTTCGAGAAAATATTTCTGATGCATCACTATTAAAAATTTTACAACATACGTGGCGATATAGAACAGATCGATATTCAGATGAAAGAACGGCGGATAGTACAAATAAACGTCAAAAAGTTGAAATGTCTTACATTGGCGGATAGCGAGAGGAGGATTTCCTGTGCAAGAGCGATATTCAAGGCAAGTATTGTTTTCTAGAATAGGTGAAATGGGTCAAAGAAAAATAAGAGAAAAGCATGTACTTTTAATGGGTGCGGGTGCACTAGGAGCTGCGAATGCAGAAGCATTTGCTAGGATGGGAATTGGGAAATTGACAATTGCCGATCGTGACTACGTCGAATGGAGTAATTTACAGCGGCAACAGTTATATACAGAAGAAGATGCAAAGCAATGCAAACCAAAAGCAATTGCAGCAGCAGAACATGTAAGAAAGATTAATTCGGAAGTGGAAATTGTACCGGTTGTAACAGATGTCACAATGCGAGAAATAGAAGAGTTAACAAAAGAAGTGGATCTCATCATAGATGCGACTGACAATTTCGATACGCGCCTACTTATAAATGACATTTCACAAAAAGAAAATATACCTTGGATATACGGTGGATGCGTTGGAAGTTACGGTGTAACGTATACAATTCTCCCTGGGAAAACACCATGTTTTCGCTGTCTGATGGATCATCCTATGAGCGGTGCAACATGCGATACAGCTGGAATCATTCAGCCAGCTGTACAAATGGTCGTTGCTCACCAAATAACAGAGGCGATGAAAATATTAGTGGATGATTATGAGTCGTTAAGAGGGACGATGTTATCATTTGATATTTGGAACAATCAATATCTCTCATTAAAAGTAAATAGACAGAAAAAAAGTACATGTCCATCTTGTGGGAAATTACGAACGTATCCAAGTTTAACATTTGAAGCACAAATGAAAACGGAAGTGTTATGCGGACGGAATACAGTTCAAATCCGTTCAGGAATAAAGAGAAATCTTAATTTAACCGAAATTCAAAAACGATTACAAAAGAGTGTACATGTCAAAAAAACACCTTACTTACTATCATTTTTAATTGATGAATATCGTTTCGTTTTATTTATAGACGGTAGGGCATTTATTCATGGGACAAATGATGTGAAAATAGCAAAACGATTATACGCAACATATATAGGGTGAACAGAAAGTGAGCGTCACCTTATTGAAAAGAGGTGAAAAAAGAATGTTAGAAAAACGTATACCAATTCCAGTGGCAGAAGCAGTTGCGCGTGTAATGGAATATGCCTACCAAGGTGAAATAGAAAAGGTTTCTCTTATAGAAAGCTACGGTAGAACACTTGGAGAAGATGTTATTGCAGATCATGATGTTCCGCATTTTAATCGCTCTCCGTACGATGGGTTTGCGATTCGAGCGGAAGATACAAAAGAAGCGAGTAGTAGTAACCCCATTCAGTTTGAAGTAATTGGCGAAATTGGAGCAGGTTTTGTTTTTACAGAAGAAGTGAAAGAGTTTCAAGCTGTCCGTATTATGACAGGAGCAGCAATTCCGAAAGGGTGTAGTGCGGTTGTTATGTTGGAGCTAACGGAAGGGTTTGAAGAAAATGAAAAGACTTATATGAAATTGAAACGCTCCTTTACTGCTGGGGATAACATTTCTTTTAAAGGAGAAGATGTAAAACAAAATACCGTCCTTGTGAAAAAAGGTACTGTTATTAATCCTGGAGTAGCAGCACTTCTTGCTACGTTTGGTTATAGTTCTGTACACGTTATAAAACAGCCGGTTATTGGAATTGTAACGACAGGAAGCGAACTGCTTGAAGTACATGAACACTTAAAGCCAGGGAAGATTCGAAATAGTAACTCCTATATGATTGCTGCTCAAATTGAACGAGCTGGCGGAGTTGTACAGTATTATGGACAGTTCGCTGACGATATTGAGACGTGTTATAACACTGTAAAAAAAGCGATAAAAGAAGTCGATATTTTAATTACAACTGGTGGCGTTTCGGTAGGAGATTATGACTATTTACCTGCTATTTATGAGAGATTACAAGCAAATGTACTTTTTAGCAAAATAGCGATGCGACCAGGAAGTGTGACAACTGTAGCTGAGGTAGAAGGAAAACTACTATTTGGTTTATCTGGTAATCCTTCTGCTTGTTATGTCGGTTGTGAATTATTTGTTCGGCCAGTTATTCGAACATACTTGCATAGAAAAGATTCGCATGTATTTCGTGCAGAGGCGATTTTACAAAAAGACTTTCCAAAAGCAAACCCATTCACTCGTTTTGTAAGAGGAAAAGTGGAAATTGTAAATGGAAAATTGCAAGCGACACCAGTTGGTTTAGATAAATCTAGTGCAATTTCTTCACTTGCAGAGGCGAACGCATTTATTGTCCTGCCGGGAGGAACAAGGGGATTTGAAGCAGGAATAACTGTTTCGGTACTGTTATTAGAATCAAACGCTGGAAGTGAGTGGCCATGGGAAGAACCACTTCGGTCGTACAAATGATAGAAAAATAGATTGCTAACTTATATGAAGATAAGAGGTGCAAGATGACACATACGTATTATGAAGTGATTGATACACCTATTTCAATTGAGGAAGTTACAAACAAAGTAATTTGTCGTGAGTGCGGCGCAGTTACTACTTTCATTGGTACTGTTAGAGAATTTACGAAAGGCCGTCGTACGCTATATTTAGAGTATGTAGCATATAAAACAATGGCAGAAAAACAGCTTGAGAAAATTGGTACTGAAGTAGGAGAGAGGTGGCCTGGGACATTTGTCGCCATTACACATCGCATTGGTACATTACAAATTTGTGATCTTGCTGTTGTCGTCTCTGTTTCTACACCACACCGGAAAGCAGCCTATGAGGCGAACGAATATATTATGGAGCGTATAAAACAAATCGTTCCCATTTGGAAGAAAGAATTTTGGGAAGATGGTGAATCATGGATAGGTGATCAGTTAGAAAAGGTAGCATATGAGAATGATGAGCCTGGAAAGGGGATGAGAATATGATTGAAGTACTATTATTTGCACATTTACAAGAAGAAGTAAGTAAGTCAGCATTACACATAGATTGTGAAAATATTACGGTTGCTAAACTTAAGGAAGTGCTCATTAAGAAATACGACGTAGCGATTTCAAGTGAGATTATGGTTGCTATAAATGAAGAGTATGCAAATGAGGATGACATCATTCAAACTGGCGATGTTATAGCAATGATTCCGCCAGTGAGTGGTGGTTGATTCTTTTCAGCCTAATCATGTTAGGACGTGATTAGGCTGGAGGGAATGAATATAACTATGCATACATAGGAGGGAACAGGATGAAAAGTCCTAATTTTCAATTAAGTTTACAAACTTCTAATCTAGTTATCGGGTTTATGGTATGGGTCATTTTATCATCATTAATGCCTTATATTAAAGCGGATATTCCATTAACTGCGGGACAAATTTCTATGGTAACAGCAGTACCGGTTATATTAGGTTCTGTTCTTCGCATTCCAATTGGTTATTGGACAAATCGTTTCGGAGCAAGAAAATTATTCTTTATTAGTTTTATTCTATTATTATTTCCTGTCTTTTATATTAGTGTTGCCAATTCAATGATGGATTTAATTATTGGTGGTTTATTTGTCGGAATCGGTGGTGCTGTATTCTCTGTAGGCGTAACTTCTTTACCGAAATACTTTCCGAAAGAGAGTCACGGTTTTGTAAATGGTATATACGGTGTCGGTAACGCAGGAACAGCAATTACTTCGTTCTTAGCACCAGTTATCGCAACTTCAGTTGGCTGGAGAACGACAGTACAGTGTTATTTAGTTTTACTCGCAGCATTTGCACTTATGAACTTTTTATTAGGCGATCGTAAGGAGAAAAAGGTGAATACACCATTAATGGAACAAATAAAAGGTGTATATAAAAATGAAAAACTTTGGTTTTTATGTATCTTTTACTTTTTAACATTTGGATCTTTCGTCGCATTTACTGTATACTTACCAAACTTTTTAGTATCTCACTTCGGATTAGAAAAAGTGGATGCAGGTATGCGGACAGCAGGATTCATTGTACTTGCAACAATTATGCGGCCAATTGGCGGTTGGCTTGGTGATAAATTTAACCCATTTAAAATATTAATCTTCGTATTTATCGGTTTAACACTTTCAGGTATTATTTTATCATTCATGCCTAGTATGAACGTATATACTTTTGGTTGCTTACTAGTCGCATTTTGTGCAGGTATCGGTAATGGTACAATCTTCAAACTCGTTCCAATGTACTTCTCAGAACAAGCTGGTATTGTAAATGGACTCGTTTCAGCTTTAGGCGGACTAGGAGGGTTCTTCCCGCCGCTAATTTTAACATTATTATTCCAACTAACAGGTCATTATGCAATTGGATTTATGGCATTATCAGAAGTCGCACTTGCTTGTTTAATCATTACAGTGTGGATGTATAGTCAAGAAAAGCTGTTAGTGATGTTAAAGAATCATTAAAAAAGAAAAAGAGCCGTCCCGAAGTATTTTGGGATGGTTCTTTTAGTAATAGACTTCAACTTGTTTTTTTATTGATATCTTAACAAATGTTTGTTTTCTAAAATATTGTGGTTTTTAAATAAAAAACAGAAGGGTAATGGAATTTTATGTTAAAAAATAGATATCAGATGTTATTCAATTAAAGGGCAGGTTAGCTCAAGCACAAAGATTAAACTAATTTTTAGAAAGCAAATATATCGAGAATGAAAATAATAACTTTTGAATTAAACGATGACTATTGATCGCTAACGAATCGATAAATAGTCGCTCCTTTCTAAAAGCTATCTATTAATATGTATAAAAATATATCAATAGCTTGAAATGTTCCGAAATTCAAAAAACATATAAAGGTATCTATAACAAGAAAAAACTGCATATTTTTTAGGACCAGATTTTTGGGTAAGGCTAATGGAGATTGTGAAAAAGTACACTTAAAATAAAGAATACAGTTTAGGTTGATAAGATAAAATTATGAATTTGTATAAATAATTCATAATTTTCTTTGTGAGTCATATTTGATATGTTAAAGAAAAGAGAGCGTTTAATCCAACTAAAATATATGTAGAATGAGGTTTTAAATGTTTATTTTCATTATATTAGACGTAATAGTGCCAATATTAATATTGATGCTAATTGGTGCAATCTTACAAAGGAAGTTCCAATTTAACTTAAAGCAGCTATCTACACTTATTAATTATTGCTTGATGCCAGCGGCTGTATTTGTGAATATATATGATATTAGTATAGAAACAGGTTTGTTGCTCCAGATCATGTACTATTTAATGTTTTATAGTCTGAGTCTAATGCTAGTAAGTCATTTTATTTCAAAAACATTAAAGTTAGAAAAAGGAGAAAGTGCAGCTCTAAAAAATAGCATTTCGTTAATGAATTCCGGTAATTATGGATTACCAGTAAGTCAATTGATTTTCAGTCACAATCCAGTGGGGGTTTCCATTCAGATTTTCATTGTGATTTTCCAAAACCTTTTAACTTATTCATATGGGATTTATAACTTACTATCAGCAACAAAAACAATCGGAGGTATTATTCAATCATTTATAAGACTGCCTGTATTTCATGCGCTCGTACTAGGGATTCTCTTTCAATCGTTTACAATTCAAATACCTAATTCTATCTTTCTACCTCTTAATCAGCTTGCGAATAGTTTTGTTGCCATAGCACTCATATTGCTAGGAGCACAATTAGCCAACATTAAGCTTAATTTTTTCCATAGAGTCATAACATGGTCTTTAATTGGAAGGTTACTGATGGGGCCATTATTAGCACTTTCCATGATCTACCTCTTAAACATTGATGGAATTGTTGCACAATCATTATTTATTGCAAGTTCTTTTCCTACTTCAAGAAATACATCAACTATTGCTATGGAGTATCAAATAGAGCCTGAACTACATGCACAAATCGTTTTATTTTCAACACTTTTCAGCATTATTACAGTAACTGTCGTTATTTATTTGTCATATATTTTGTTTTGAATATACGTTTAAAACCGAATGGATTTGAGGCGGTAAATGATGGATGGAAATCCCATTGATATGAGAGGAAAACAGTCTATGATATATTGGGGGGCGTTTACAATTGTACCGTGTCTGATAATCAAGTGGCTTAATTCAAAAAAAGGAAACTCGTTACGGGTTATTTCGTATGAAAATCTTTAAAGCATCTGCATATAGACTTGCGAAAAAAGACATAATTTCGCTTATAATTGACGTTACGTGAGCTTAGTTTGATAGCGATGGGGTGGGAGTGTCAAGTAAGAATTTTTTCTTTATTGATTTTATGCGGTTTTTTCGCAAAATTGTAACTAAGGGGGGATTCCAAGTTGAGTAAACAGAATATCAGCACAACAGTTTCAGGAGATATAATTGTTACCCATCTAGTTGGAAATATAAAAACAGATGATGTGTATGAATGGTTTAATGGTTTTGAGCAGGTTTGTCAGCAATTCATTTCTGAAGGGCGGAAATACAAATTGTTGGTGGATAGAAAAGGATACACGCCAAATCATTTTTCTGTTCAAAAAGTATGGAAAGAGAAGTTCTTCAATGAAATCATTTTGAATAACAGTACGGCAATTGCATTTCTCCTTGAAGAGGGGGAGATAATGGATTATTTACAACAATCTAATACGAAAGAATCTGTGAGATTTTTTGATGATTATGAACAAGCGCTAATTTGGTTGAATGAATATCCAATATAAAACCTGTATTGAAGCAGTTGCCCTCAAGCAACTGCTTTTTTTGTCCGTAATTGTTGCCGTTATTTTTCTTCACAGATTCTTGTCCAATTGTTTGTCTGATCCTAAAAAACGTTTGTTCAAAGCTAATTACTATTTTAGCTAAGTGATAGATTACATTTTATGAGTACGAGAAAGTCTTTTTATAAGTTTAGCAAGGACAGAAGTTAATTCCTGTTTCATACGCTTCGTAAACGATGGGTCCTTACCTGAAGTTGAAATAGTGACAACATATTCATTATTTCTTATAACGCCAGGTGTGTGAAAAGATGATTCTGTACCATCACTTACAACGTTAACCCACTGGAAATCATGAGCGGCCTGTTTGACCATCATATTTACAGCGTGTTGATTTGTAGCTGCATAAATAAGGTGAGCATCTTTAATATCATCATTACTAAAAGCTTTTTGCTTCCAAGTAATATAAGAAAGTCCCTTCATTTCCTCGCAAATTTCTGGGCTGATAACGGTGACAAAAGCGCCTGTATCTTTTAATCCAGACGCTTTTCGATATGCAATTTTACCTCCACCAATGATAATGACCACTTTATTTTGTAGATTAAACATAAGAGGGTACATGTTATACATATATGCATTCCTCCATTCGTTCTAATAATGTTAACTTCATGTATGTATCAAACTGAAGACAGTTACAAGTCGTAACGTGATCATATTTTTTTGTATGCAATTTAATTTTTTGAAGTAATAATCCGGTAAAGAGAAGGTACGGCATGACATATACATGGGACGCAGTCGATGTTATAGCCTTGAGCTCAGCAGCAAAAGAGGGAGTTCCTTTCGTTAAAAAGGAACAGGATACTGGCATACCAAGTTTTCGTTCGACAGCTGCTCTGATTTGTTGTAATTCATGTATCGGTTGTGGATCACTACTGCCTCGTCCTACGAGTAAAATACTACTATTTTGCATTGACATAGCTTCACGTATTCTTTTCACTACAAGTTCCACCATATGTGGATGTGTACTAAAAGGAGGTACAACTGAAAATGTTATTTGTGGATATTGCTTTTGTAGTTGCTCTATTTCAAAAGGAATATCACGTTTATAGTGAGCTGCTGCAAATAATAAAACAGGTACAATCATTATTTCAGTTACTCCCTCTATTATCGTTTCTGTAACTGCATCCGAAATAGTAGGTGTCGTTAGTTCTAGAAAAGCTATTTTTTGAATTCTTTCGTTTCGCTCTTTCATAACAGATTGAATAAATTGAATGAATTGTTCATTACCTTCTTGTAGCCGGCTCCCATGTCCAACATATACAATTCCTTTCATTGTCTCACCATGTCTTTCTTCATAAGAGTTTCTTGTAATTGATGATCTACGTTATGAAACCCAACTTTATTTGCATAGTGTAAAGTTGGAACGTCGGTATACGAGAATGGGAGAGTAAGGATATTGATAAAGCCAAGGCGTTTTATTTCTGCTAGAAACGTATCAATAGAAGCACGACCTTCAAATACAATGCTATCCCATGAGAATTCAGAAAGAATACGTGAATGAATTTCATCGAAGCGATGATCAATTGTGTACTCATGAGTCATCATATAGGAACCAGCACCAATTTTTTCTTGAATAACAGCAATTCGGTTAATGTTTCGTCCTAAATAAACTGTTGTATTGGAAGAGAACTCTGCTTGTTTACTTAGTAGCCCATATTGCATAAGTTTTTCTTGAGTGGCAACGTTCATATGTTGTAGTTGCGCTTGTAAAGAACGAATATCTTTTTGGTGTTTACTACATGATTGCATCAATATTTCTACACTTTCAGCTGAACAAAAAACAAGACGATTAACGTTAAAAATTTCATTGATTTGTTCAAGTGTTAATGTGTATTCTACCTTTTTGAAAGTAGGAATTTGATATATTTCTGCACCGGCTTCTTGTAACTTTTGCTTCATTGAACTTGTTTTATTCGTTGCAGATGCAAATAAAACTTTTTTCTCGTGTAATGGTTTACGTTCTTTCCAAGCGATCTGATCCCGTAAGGAAACGACATCACCAACAATTGTCATAGAAGGATTAGAAATATTCTCGTTTTTGACGATAGGAACAATAGTTGAAAGTGTTCCTGTGACAACGCGCTGTTTCCCTGTCGTACCCCATTCGATGACTGCTATTGGTGTATCTTCCTTTTTGCCTGCTTGTAGTAAATTTTCGCAAATTGTAGGTAAGTTTTTTATACCCATGTAGTAGGCGATTGTGTCGCTATTGTGGGATGAATTATATTTTCCATGATCGGTTAAAGGACCTTTCGCATGCCCAGTTAATAAAGTGACGCTATTACTATAGTTGCGGTGGGTGAGGGGGATGCCAGCATAGCTACTAGCGGCGATGCTAGATGTAATGCCTGGTACAATTTCATATGGAATGTTCGCAGATGCTAAAGTTTCTGCTTCTTCACCAACACGGCCAAAAATAGATGGATCTCCGCCCTTTAAGCGGACTACGATTTTTCCTTCTTTCGCAAATTGAAGGAGGTGGGCGTTAATCATTTCTTGTCGCATAGTATGATTCTTTGGCATTTTTCCGCAATAAATAAGTTCGCATGTTTCTTTTGTATAACTAAGAAAGAAAGGGTTTAATAAACGGTCATATAAAACGATATCTGCACGATTTAAACAATCTATCGCTTTCTTTGTAATAAGCCCTTCATCACCTGGTCCTGCACCAACTAAATATACATATCCGTTCATAATCGCACCTCATCTATTTTTATGTAAAAGGAAGCCAGGGGGAGGCTTCCTTTCGTAAATTACATGTATATATAAATATCCCCGTCAATAACTTCTACTTCATACGTTTGAATACAACCGTCATCAGGTTTTTGAACTTCACCTGTTAGTAATGAAATTTTCCAATCATGTAGTGGACAAAAGACGAATTCGCCAGACACAATTCCTTCTGCTAACGGTCCGTTTTTATGAGGACAACGATTTTCTACAGCTCGAACATCGCCATTTGAAAGGCGGAATAGGGCGATAGATATACCTTTCATTTGCACCTCTTTACCGATTTGAATAGGAAGGTCTTCTGCACGCATAATTTTTATTTTATCTTTCGTTTGTATCATATAAATCACAGCTCCTTATTTCACAGTTTCTACTTCATACATCGCTTTTAACGACTTCGTTTCTATTGCTTGTCCCCAAGCTTCTTTATATGTGCCACGAGCTGTTTGGAAGCGTTCATTTAGTGTAGTGACCATATTTGCATCTTGCAGTATTTCTTTTATGTGATCGAAGCCTAAACGCTCTGTCCAGTAGGCAGTACGCTCTCCGTAAATACCAGTTTCACGATAATATTGCATGTAAGCTGTAGCGATGCGAAGGACATCATCTTCAGTAGGGACAATCATTACAAAATCAGCTTCGCGTACTTCCGTACCACCATTTCCGCCAATATAAAGTTGGTATCCATTTTCGACACAAACAACGCCAAAATCTTTCGTCAGTACTTCCGCACAGTTACGCGGACAGCCCGTTACACCCATCTTCATTTTATGAGGTGTATCTACCATTTCTAATGATTGTTCAAGCAACATACCAAGTCCTAATGAATCTTTCGTACCGAAACGGCAGAAACGAGAGCCAACACATGATTTTACATTACGAAGAGATTTTGAATACGCATATCCAGAAGTCATATTTAATTCAGCCCATACGTTAGGTAAATCTTGTTTCTTAATACCGTATAAGCCAATTCGGCTCGCACCTGTAATTTTCACAAGTGGAACATCGTACTTTTTCGCAACTTCAGCAATTTTCATTAAATCATCAGCTGTTGTAACACCTCCGTACATGCGTGGAATAACAGAGAATGTACCATCGTGCTGGATGTTACCATTCATTCTTTCATTCACGAAACGGGATGATTTATCATCTTCATATTCTTCTGGAATCGCCATACGTAAATAGTAGTTTAAAGCAGGACGACATTTTGAACAGCCTTCTTCAAGTACAAAACCAAGAACGTTTCGTACTTCTTTTGGAGATTTTAAACCTTTCTCATGAATGGCCGCTACGACTTTATCACGTGATAAAGGTGTACATCCGCACATACCGGTAGACTGCACAGAAGCATCAAAAGCATCTCCAAGTGTATGAGATAAAACTTGTTCTACAAGCGGACGACATTTACCACAAGACCCTGCGGCTTTCGTACAGCCTTTAACTTCTTCAAAAGTCTTTAACTCTTGTTCTAAAATGGCGTGAACGATTGTGCCTTTCGTAACACCATTACATCCGCAAATCGTGTCATCAGCACTCATAGTAGCAACGTTAAGTTCACTTTCTTCACCAGCTTTGTGAAGAATGGAAGCGGCTGTATATTCTTGTATATCTTCTTCTTTCTTTAACATGCTAAAGAGGCGTGTTCCGTCAGCTGTGTCACCATATAAAACGATACCGATGACTTTATTGTCACGAATTAATACTTTTTTATAGGAACGTTTACATTCATCAAAGATTGATATTGCTTTCGTTTGAGCATCTTCATAAATTTGACCAGCAGAGAATAAATCACAACCTGCAACTTTTAATTGCGTACCGACAATACTGCCCGAATATCCATCAGTTTGTAAATTTGTTATATGTTTTGCTAATATCGCACCTTGTTCATAAAGAGGAGCAACAAGTCCATATGCGATACCGTCATGCTCTGCACATTCTCCAACTGCATAAATGGACTCATCATTTGTTAGCATATAGTCATTGACTACAATACCGCGATTTACAATTAAACCAGCATCTTTTGCTATTTGCGTATTTGGGCGTATTCCGACAGCCATTACGACTAAATCACAATCTACAACTTCACCATCTTCAAATTGAATGCCCTCAACATGGTCTGTACCAAGAATTTTTACAGTTTTCTTTTCCATTAGAAATTTCATGCCTTGCGCTTCCAAATCTTCGCGTAATAGAGAAGCTGCTTTCGTATCTAGTTGCTGCTCCATTAAGTTTGGCATTAAATGAACAACATGTACGTCCATCCCTAAGTCAATAAGACCTCTTGCGGCTTCTAAACCAAGTAACCCACCACCAATAACAACGGCCTTTTTCTTTTCTTTAGCGGTGTCTATCATAAATTGTGTATCTTCAATTGTTCGAAATCCTGTTACACCAGGAAGAGTAGAACCTTCAACAGGTAAAATAAAAGCACTAGAACCTGTTGCGATAATGAGTTTGTCATATGTAAGAGTACGATTTTTTTCGGTGATAATGATTTTTGCTTCCCGGTTAATAATTTGAACTCTTTCGTTTGTATATAAAGTTATTTCGTTTTCTTCATACCAACTGTATTCATTCATAATGATATCTTGCATATTTGTTTTGCCTTGTAAAACGTGAGAGAGCATAATGCGATTGTAGTTTGGATGTGGTTCATCTCCCAAAATAGTAATCTCATATGAATCACTATTATGTTTTAATATTTCTTCCATACAGCGTATTCCAGCCATACCATTTCCGATCATAACTAAACGTTTTTTCATTTTCGTTTCCCCTTTTTCTGTGAAATGTTGAACAAAGGATTATATTTCTATTATAGAAAATCCAAAAAAGGGGAGATGTGATATTTATCACATTTTTATAATGATTCACAAATTGTTAAAATTCGGATTTATTCGAGAGGGATGTGTTTATTCTTTACCAAATGAAAAAACAGGACATAAGTATGTATACTCATGTCCTGCACTTGATTTATACTCTCGTAATTGCACGTGGAAATAAAATGTTATTTTCTAAATGAATATGCTCAAATAAATCAGACTCTAGTGCTTCAAGGCGTTGGTAAACAAGTCGATAAGTGCCGCAAGCTCCTTCTGGAGGAGTAAAGTCATTTGTAACTTTACGAAGCTCTTTAATAATGTTGCCTGCGTGGTTATGTTCATTTTCCAACTTATCTACTACTTTACGTAAATTCACATAGTTTTCTTCAATTGGATTTTGTTCAAATTCTAAAATTAATGGAAAATCTTCTGTTTCTTCTTTAATTAAATGTTGTTCTAATTCCATCTTTAATTCGTGAAATAGCTTATGAATTTGAGCTAAATGAGGCTGACTTGCCCCATGAACACGTACTACTTTTGTCACATACGGACTTAATTGTGGCAACTCTTCATTTAAATAGCGATGATGCTTATTTATAACATAATCAATCAATTCGCGATAAGAAGCATTTTTCCAATCAATTTCAGATTCATTTAATCGTTTCATATTATTATAAAGCGTATTTAACTCTGTAAGCACTTCAGTAGCTGATAAATTTCTTTCATGAATTGCATCAATAAGCGGTTTATTGCCACCACAACAAAAATCTATTCTATATGATTTAAAAAGATCACTAGCTTTCGGGAATTGTGTAACAATCTCACCGACAATAGAAGTTTCAGTAAATGTATGTTCCATATGAATGCCTCCATAAAGTTTAAATGTAATATCTGAATTAAGAATAGCGATAAATTAAAATCTATGTAGTGATTGAAATCACTTATTCTGTGTCATTTTTGAGAATAATAATAAGAATGTTATTAAAATAAGGGGGGAAAGTAATAAGTGGTAATATTTTACGTTAATAAAAAAGAAGCTTAGTAAAAGCTTCTTTTTCATTATTATTTTTCACATGCAATTCCATCGCCATCACGATCAAGATGAGAGCTATAACCTGGTTGCCCTTTATGTAAAGGAGCTTTCCCAGCTGCTCTAACTGCAGCACAATTTTTGTAGTATGCACTATCAGTATTACCATTAGCTGGTTGTGTTTGAGCTTGCTGTGCTTTTTGCTCTTCTTGTTGCTTCCGATTTTGTTCGTCAGCTAGGCGTTTTTGTTCTTCTTGTTGTTTACGAGCTTGTTCATCAGCCTGACGTTTTTGTTCTTCTTGTTGCTTACGAGCTTGTTCATCAGCCTGACGTTTTTGTTCTTCTTGTTGTTTACGAGCCTGTTCATCAGCTAGACGTTTTTGCTCTTCTTGTTGTTTACGAGCTTGTTCATCAGCTAGACGTTTTTCATCCTCTTGCTTGCGAGCTTGTTCCTCGGCTTGACGTTTTTCATCTTCTTGCTTACGAGCTTGTTCCTCGGCTTGACGCTTCTCATCTTCTTGCTTTTGAGTTTTTTCGTCCGCCGCTTTCTTTTCTAGCTCTTTTTTCTGTTCGCTATCTTTTTGCTCTTCATTGTTAGAGGCAACTTTTGTACTAGTTGCTGTCGTTTTTTCAGAAGAAGGAGCTGAAATACCTAATAACGCAACAAAAATGACAAATAATACGGCTGTAATAATAAATTGTTTTTTCGCTACACCTGTTTTCTTAATAACAGATAAGATTGCTAGCACAAGGAAGAAAATAAATAAAACAAAACTTAAAATAGAAAAGAATTCAACAATTGGGTTATTAGAAGTTTCAGCACTAGTTATTATTGATACAATCGAAATCATAAAAAGAATAACGGCAGGACGACCATATTGTTTTGCTTTTCCATTTTTCTTAAAGAATGAAATGATACATAAAATTAAAAGAATAAAAGCAATAAAAAATAAAGCAGCACCAATATTACTCAAAATCGCCATTTTCATACCTCCATTTGTAAGATTTTTCTTATTGATTATATAGGAACTTATTGGATATTACACATTTTATATAAATTTAGAAAATTAATATTTTTCCTAAACTTATAAACATTTATTTTGTATATAAGGAAAAATAGATGTATTTCCTATTACTTTTTGAAAGAGATTTCATAAATTATAGTATATCGATTGAAAGGAGGAGATTTGAATGGAATTTCAATTGTTGGTAACTTGTATATTACAAGAAGGTAATGCTTACTTTTTAGTAACGAAGGTAGACGATGTTATTACGTTAAAAGTACCGATTACTGCGGGAGTAGCAGGTTTATTCTTAGCTTTAGGTGTACCAAGATGTTCTTAATTTAAATCTCTATAGTAGAAGGGGAAGGGACATGCCTTCCTTTTCTACTATTACATAATATAATTATGTAAACTTAAATATCATATTTGTGATAGCACGTTTGAAATGGACATGCATATACTATAATGTTTCATTGGATGTTAGCGGTGAAAGGTAGTTTTAATAAGTGCATCCAGTGATGTTTTTAAGCTATGAAAATAAAAGAGGTGCTATTATATATGAAAAGAAAAACATTGGATATTCCAGTTACATTGCGAAGAGAGTGGTTTTTAATAGAGTTAGCTCATTTAACGAAAAAATATGGAATTGAAATTGCAACTAGCAAAATGGATGCTGCACCGTTTTTAAGAGATCAAGTTACGGAGTCAAAGATAGGGGAAGGGCTACAATACGATAAATATGATGATGAGTATATAATTGAAAATTAAAGGGTAACAACAAAATTAAATTAATTTATAACAAAATATAAAATAAAGCAGATTCTAAATATAGAATCTGCTTTATTATGAAATACTTGTAGTCAACTAGCCTCTTTCTAGTGTTTTTCCTACATATTTCTCTTGCGTTATTCCAAAAGAGTCACGAAGAATGCGAGCATAATCTTTAGAGCCTATTGGTCGTTTATTTTTGGTGCCTTTAAAGGTTTCTGTATAATTTTTATTTGTTAATGATATGTGACCATAAGTAGTTAATTTACAAGTGATAGCTCCTTTATTAAAAGGAGATTCTTTATGCTCTACAATCACTTTTTGAATGTTATTCACTTTTTTCTCATCTATTGGATCTACAGTGAAAGCATAGCCTATTTTCCATTCGTTTGAAGGTTCAGATTGTAAGAAACTTGTAGATTCCCCGTTAGCTCCTTTTCTCATTTCTAAAATATGCGTACCTTTTCGAGTATTTTGCTTACGAATTCGATATTCTCCTGTTTGAGAGGAGATGACTTCTCCGTTAAAAGGGACTGGATGTAAAGGGAGATGAGATGCAAAACCTGCATCCACAACATAATCTTTATCCTCATGACTTAATATGATAATGACATGACCATCATCGGGTTTCCATTTATTATCGTACAGATCATAAACAGTACCGGCTACTTTGTATACTTGAAACCCACAATCAATTAAAAAATAATACAATAAGGAGTTTAATTCATAACACAGTCCACCTCGTTTTTGAATAAGTAACTTTTCTATTAAGTTATCTTTTGAGATATTTTTAATAGTACCAGCCATAATATCAAGATTTTCATAGGGGAGAATCATTCCCATTTTTAACAGAATTTCATCTAAATCATCAAATGTTATTTCTTTTGCAGGAATTTTTAAGCGTTTAAAAAACTCCTTTTGTAAATTGGTCATCATAAAGTATTCTCCTTTCTTTTTACAGAATTTTCTTCTGCTCACCGATAGGTTAGTACTTCTAAAAAGTTAATTCAAGTGCGCGGAAATTATCATAATATATGTTTCTGGAAATATGATTTTCTATTCGGAAATTTCAGTTTAATTTTTAATCATAGGAAAGTCATATAATATAAGCTCCTTTAAAATTAGTTTGTATTTAATGAAAAGAAAGTACATATCTTTATTATATTTTTCAATAACTAACTAGTAATAAAATATTTTTTTACTAAAATTTTTTCAAGATTTGTATGCTTTATATAAACAATAATGATTTAAAAAATATCTGGGTGTAGCGAAGTTAACAATTATTGAGAAACTTTTTTGTCGTATTCTATCAAAAGGAAGAGGTAGAAACAAAGAGAATAACGAGAGTTAAGGAAGAGGGTATACAACTAGTAACCTTCTAAAAATAGGGCTAACATCTTTTTAAAATAAAAGATTAGCTATTATTAAGGAAGGGAAAATATAAAATATTATAAAGAACACCTTCTTTCAAAAAAATAGGGGGAGTAATATGCGACTGATGAGAAGATGTGTGGCCTTACTAATTGTATTTTTTATCATGGCTCCAACGATTAGCACAAATGTACAGGCAGAAGTTGTAAAAGAGCTTGGAAAGGGGTTTCCTGATACAGAAGTATTCACACCTGGAGAATGGTTTTTAGGCCAAAAACCAGCTAATTATGATGAGAATAAACCGCCAATTCTCTTTGTACAAGGAAGAAATGGTAATGCTGATAGTTGGTATGGAAAGACAGTATATCATGATATAAATGATATGTATGATTATGCTTTAAAAGCAGGCTATCAAACAGTGTTTATACAATTGTATGATGCAGCGGGGAAAGGTTCGGCTAGTCAGTGGGATAATGGAAAATTGTTAGCACAAAAACTTGAAGAGATATATAATCATTTCGGTAAAAAAGTTAATATTGTAGCGCATAGTAAAGGTGGTATTGATACACAAGCCGCATTAGTTGAATATGATGCGAATCGATTTGTTGGAAATGTTATTACACTTGCTACACCGCATCACGGCTCAAATTTAGCAGATTTGTCATATAGTTGGTGGGCAGGGTGGCTTGCTTCTATATTAGGTCAAAAAGATGATGGTACGTATTCGTTACAAATAGGTGAAATGGCAAAGTTTCGTTCAATAATAGATAACAACCCAGCAGCTAAATTAAACCGTTACTATACGGCTACTGGAACTAGCTGGGGACCAACATTTTCTGCATTATCTATGGGCGGGTTATATTTATCATCGTACGGTTCAAATGACGGACTAGTAAATGAATGGAGTGCGAAGCTATCGTACGGTACACATTTATTTACAGATTCCAGATTTGATCATGACAATATAAGAAAAGGATCAGCTGTTTTTGCACGAATTGAACCATATTTACGTACGACAAATGTGGGATTACCAGCTTTAGTAGCACCCAGCAATAGTTCAAATGAAAATCTAGAACAATTAAATACAACTTCAAATCAAAATATTTTAGGAGGCGAATTACCACAAAATCAGTGGATAGAGCAAAGTATTTCTGTTGATAAAAAGGCTGAAGGAATAGTTTCTGTACTAACTGCTTCTTCTGATGTAGAAGTACAAATGGTATCTCCAAAAGGAAAAATCTATGCAAATAAAGATAGCGCTATAACTACTGGTGAAGGCGAATCTTTCTTTAATGGGGCGACAATTAGAACATTTAAGTTTGATAAATTGGAAGTAGGCGAATGGAAAATCAAAATGATGGCGAAGCAGTCGAAAGATGCATATTTAGTTGTAAGCGATTACAAGGATGACGCACCATTTGTTCTTCGAATGCCTACAAAAGTTAAAGTAAATAAACTTGAGTATAAACTCAAAAAATCACCTGTAGCACCTGAAATGAAAGGGGATCTTTCCATAACAGTAAGAGTCGTTAATAAAGAAGGTAAGTTAGTCTCTGAATTTAATGAATTACAAAATGTTCATACGAATACATTTTCAGGTGCTTTGAAAGATATAAAACAACCGGGAGTATATAACGTTACGATGGATATAAAAGGGATGAATAAAGAAGGAAAACCATATAATCGTACGATTGTTAAGTCGGTTTATGTAGAGAAATAAGGAAGAATAAATAAGCATAATAAAAAAGTGCAGAAATCTTGTGTTAGAAAGAATTCTGCACTTTTTTATGTGGGGTGAGATAATAAAAGTTGAAGAAAACTGTTATTCAATAAAAAAAGATGCTGAAATAGCATCTGAATGTGAAGAAATAATATTACCTCCGATTCTTAATAAATTAAAACCATATAGTAGTATGTGGAAATTAATTGCAATTGGCATGTATGCTTGTACTATAAAAGGAAATAGATTTGGAATATAAAGCGGTCAAATAATGAAATGTAGTATTTGGGTATTACCTGTAACACCTTTTGAAGATGATAAGCTTCAAAATTTGATAGAAAAATCAATGGAATTTCTAAATGGATTGAAGTAACAAGGAAACGTTTATCACGCTATTTTCCGAGCAGTAAGACTCCCACCTCAAAATTCAGCGAAAGCAAAGAAGTTAGATGGGGGATGAACTAAACCCCCACTCATTAAAATTTCACTTTACTATATTAATTTCGTCTGACAAAATAGCAATATTACCTTTAGCTGTATGGATGTTATCATTTGGTGAAGTTATGATATTTAATCGTATGTATATTAGATTATTTAGTTTATTTTTTATTTGCGTAGTTGAGCAGGAAGAAGTCAGAAAATATAGAATAATGTACATATGAAGCATCATTTGTTTTTGGTGTGAATAGTAATTAAAGATACGCTAAAATATTTAAAATTGTAACGAAAGAGAGATTAAATAATAGAAGGAGCAACTTACATGGAAAATATATTAAAGGTATCTTCAAAATCAAGCCCAAATTCAGTCGCAGGTGCAATAGCAGGAGTACTAAGAACAAGTGGTAATGTGGAAATTCAAGCGATTGGGGCTGGAGCTATAAATCAAGCGATTAAAGCAATTGCGATTGCAAGAGGGTTCGTCGCTCCAAGTGGTATTGACTTAGCTTTTGTTCCAGCATTTCAAGAGATTTCTATCAATAATGAAGAAAGAACAGCGATTAAATTAATTGTAGGCCCTAGAAAGAAAAGGTCTTAGTAGAAGAGAGTGTTACTATAAGGGAAAAAGGCCAATTGATTTCCCAGGTTAGATACGTTATTTTATGTAACCGATTCTTGGGTGTGGACACGGCATTATACCGGACGCATGTCTGTTAATTTCTCCTTAAATTTAGCGCGTGTTCTAGATACTTAAAAATGCCAAATCCTTTGTGATATAAGGAATTTGGCATTTTTGATGTTTTTAAAAATAAACAACCCTAAAACTGCTCATTTAGAAGATTTAGTTTTAGTAGCGGCCATTGAACGTTTTTATGATAGTTTACCTGATAAATGGAGAGAAATAGTAGCAGACAATATTGATTGTGCTAGTTATGTAGATGGGAAATATGAAGCGCACGTTTTAATGGAAAATGGTATGGAAATAAAAATAGAAATCTTTTATGTGGAAGAAGACAAAGATGAAGAATGGATATATAAAGCTTATAAAGTTTTATTATAGAAATTTCATTTTCATACAAAGGGGAATTGATATGAATTTTGAAAACTTTGAAAAACAAGAGCAATTTAAACAGTTACAAAAAAATAATGTTGTAATTGTGAAATGGAAAAAAAGCGTAAGGCAGTACAAGGAATTAGGAGAAATCACACATCATAATTCTCACACAATTAATCGTATAAATGAATTGATTTTGAATGTACCTAGAAATGATTACTTTTCCATCAATAACTATTTAATAGGAGAATCGTGGGCAGAAGAAGTTTATGTAGTGAATCCATAAAAAGAGCAGCTAGCAAAAGCTAATTGCTCCAACCAGTAATATTATTCCAAAGAGTCCTTGCTTATAAAAGGACTCTTATTATTTTTAAATCTTACAGTTTATTTAATAACAGTTGCAGTTCTTCTTTACTCAGCCAGGGCTTCTTCCTATGCAGCACCCTATGACAATTAGCACATACCATTATAATATCCTCTACTTTGGTTACAGAGCCCTCTTTAAGCTCTGATACAGGTACAGTGTGATGACCTTCAATGAAATCTTTTCCTAATTCCCCGTATGCCTTATAAAAATCAAAACCACAAACTTCACAGAACAGCTTCCCACCATGTAGTTGTTTAAATCGCTCCTTAGCCAATTTAATTACTTTGCTGTTGCGCTCGTAGGATAGGTGTGCCTTAAGGATTTGTCTACCTTCAGCAAATGCTTCTTCGCCGTCTATTAAATCAGAATTACTATTATTATCGTAATCTCTTAGCCCCCACAAACCATTTCCTTTACCATTTACAGCATAAAATAACCTTTGTAAATATCACATTCACTTGAATGTTGATAAATGGTCTTTCTAATTCTTGCAGCTATAGACTGTTCGTGTTGGTATCTATTCAAGTCAATTTTATTACGCTCCATAACCTTTGTTTTAATTTGATTCAGTGTTCCTGCTCCATCTAGTTCGGTTAATATTGCTATAATTTCATCTAACCATGAAGTGCTGTTGGACATACATATACCTCCTAATAAAACATATGTACTTATTTTTATTTTAATCTTTTACATTTATATATTCATATTTTTTTGAAATGGAAGTAAATGGTTATGTGTAATTATAGAAGAGTTTACCAATGAAAAGTAACTGGGGGATTCAAAAAATGAATCAAACTATTTTAGAGAAAGTCCTAAAATTTCGGGACGATAGGAACTGGAAGCAGTTCCACAACCCTAAAGATTTAGCTATTTCTCTTTCTTTAGAGGCGAGTGAGTTGTTGGAGAATTTTCAGTGGAAAAGCAGTGAGGAAGCTGTAGAAACAAAAAAAGAAGACATGAAAGATGAGTTGGCAGATCAATTGGATATTGATTTAGAAGAGATTATTATAAACAAAATAGAAAAAATAATAAAAAATATCCAGTAGAGAAATCTCGAGACTCTAAAAAGAAATATAATGAAATTTAAAAAAGGTGGAATTAAATATGTTATATCTTTTTACTGCAAGTAATGATAGTGCTATAAAAAATTTGGAAGCTACTATTGAAAAACCATATCCTATTTCTACATGTTTAGCAGATTTAGATGCCGATACAGTAACTAAACTTAAAGATAATGAATTACATGAGAATGTATGTATGTGGGGAGCAACTCCTGGTTCTTCAAATGTTGATAGATGGGAAAAGTTAAAAGAGGGTGACGGGATTTTAGCATATTCTAAAGGGGAATTTAAGTTTTTCGGGACAATTTTTGCTAAGACTCATAACCCAGATGTGGCTAGAAAAATTTAGAAAACAAACGATAATGATGAAACTTGGGAATACATCTATTTTATTAAGGACCTAAAACCTGTAAACATTAAAGCAATCGAATTCGCAGCTTTCTTTGGCTACAAATTGAACCATACACCACAAGGATTTACTAATATTGATTCAACAAAATTAGAAATTAAATTAGCAAAATATAAATCTATTGATAATATTATTAAAGCGTTGAATGAGAGCTTTATTCTTTCTGAGGATGAGCAAGAGGAAGATATGTATCAGGCTAATATTGATTCGGATTTTAGTAAAGTAAAGATTGCAGAAGAATAGAAACCGGAAAATCGAAAAAAAACTAAAATGGAATCTGGTAGGGAAGTATGGCCTCGTGATCCGAAAAAAGCTAAACAAGCTATTAAACAGGCAGAATTTAAATGTGAAATAGATGACACAAAGGTAGAATGTTTCATACTTAAACATAGGTATTATTGTGATGGAAATTTAAATTTCGTCTTTTGAAAGTATCAATAATTTGTATTATTTTTATAGGGTTATATATTTTTCTTTTGCTCTGCTGTATAGCAGAGCTCTTTTTTGTCGTACAAAAGCCACCTATATATGTGAAGTGCACCCCAATTGTTAGGCTGTGTCTAACAATTGGGGTGCACTTCAGTACTGTCGGGCGGCTTCTTTTAATTTATATTCACCAATTCATCAAACTTAAACTTAGTATTCAAACCAAAAGCATCTGTACAATATATAGTTTTCGTCATCGGTTCAATATGTAATACATTTATGTACATGTCTTGCACCATTCCATCACGATAGTATGAGGTATGTATTTCTTCTTCCTCGTGAAAAGATTGCATTAACGCTCTTTCTATTCGTTCCATAGTATCTTGTGTTAAAAAAGGTTTAGGTACTTTATATTGTTCCTCAAACATTCTATGTATTTCCTCGTATTGCTCCGGTATTGAAGCAAACGGATTCCATTTCACCATACCTCTTCCACGTACTACAGGAAAGCCGTTATATTCCATGATGTAATACCTCACTTTTGTTTTTTTAACTCCACTACAAACAAACGTGTGTTCTTTTTTGGGGTTTGAAAAGGGACCATTTTGTTAACATGAATATTCAAAAATATTTTTTCAAGTTAGAATATTCAAAAACTTATTTATGCAAACAAGCATGTCATGATAACATTTAACAAAAGGGGGTAGAAGTAGATGAGTGTTGACATTATTTCTAAAGAAGAAATCACAAAATTATTAAACGACTGGTATCAAGCTATGATTTCACAACGTGTATTACAGTCTCAGAAAATAAAAGAAGATATTGCAAATAAAATCAATAATATTAAGGAAGACCAAACAATATTAGTCTACTACGCTTTATTGAATGCACGGTATAAACTGCTAATTCGGGATATGGATAGTACAAAAGATATTCTGGACAAAATCGAGCCTTTACCAGAGTCTACAGAAACATTTTTAGAGTACTATCATCATTTATTTAAAGCAATTTACGCTATTAATAAAGCAAACCATAGTGAAGCAAGAATGCAATTTGAAAAAGCTGAAACGTTTTTAGAGTACATGCATGATGAAATTGAAAAAGCTGAATTTAATTATTGGCTTGCAGTCCATTACTATCACGTATTAAAACCGATCTTAGCAGTTCAATTTGCTACAAAGGCGAATGAAGTATTTTCAATTAGTCCAGGGTATGAATTAAAAACTGCAGCATGCTTAAATACTTTAGGAATGGCACACATTCGACTAAATGAATTCGAAAGTGCAGAGGAATATTTACTTTCAGCACTAGGTACCTTCCAAAAATCTAATGATGAACTTCTTATTAAACGAGTTAAGCATAATTTAGGACTTTTATACGCAAGTCAAAACATGCCAGAGTTAGCAATTAAACACTTAGAGGATTCATTAGAAAATAACGCTAAAACTATGTTTCTTTTAGCAAGAGAACATTTTAAGTTAGGTTATAGTCATATCGCTAATGAATATATTGAGAATGGCTATAAGATTAGCGACTTATGTTATCGTCATCATTTCCGAATTTTAAAAGCAGTACATAACTATGTACCGCAAGAAGAATTAGAAAATGTGGTTATAGAAGGTATTTCGTATTTTGAAAAAGAAGAATTATATGATTGGGTAAAAGAATATGCTTCTCTTTTAGGTGAAATATTCTATGGTTCAGAAAATCACAGAAAAGCAAGCAAGTATTTGCACATCGCTTTAGATGCAGACAAAAATAGCATAGAAAGAAGGGCGCTAAAATGAAAAAAGCAATCTTATTAATGATGATGTTATCCGCTGTTTTTACTTTTGGTCTTACTAATGTAAAAGACATACCACAAAACGAAGCAATTGAAGTGTTTATGGATCATGGAGAACATATTTAAAACCTAAGGAAGAGGGCGCTTATAGTGTCCTCTTTTTAATATCTATTATTTATATGATGAGGTTGCAGGTACGTCTTTTGGTTATTGTTTGATAAACGTAAGATGTTTCTAAAAATGTGTATACAAAGGTGTAATTTTGTACTGTATATGTTCACATATTTGCTCACATTTTGTTCACGTACTATATAAAAAAGTATGAAAATCTATAAAAATAATTATTTCAATAAAATTTGTTTTAGATATTAAAAAGTGCCAAACCCCTTGTGGTATAAGGGGTTTGGCACTTTTGTGTTTTTTATATTTTATCAAATAAACAACCCTAAAACTGCTCATTCTTCTCCCAAGATTCAACGATATAATGTGCAATCGTCGGATTGAAGCCTTTACCAACTAAAAACATAATGGCAGCAACTTCTGTTAATGCGTGTTCATGTGATGTATGTTTTGCTTCATTTAAACCGTAATCTACCCATGGTTTTACGAAATCTAGTACGGGTTTCTTGAAAGGTAAAAACTGTGTACCGACAACTTGTTGAATTTGTTGTTGTGTTGGTTCAGTAATTGGTCCAGGTGGCAATATTTGTGGTTGTGTAATGTCTAGTGTTGGTCCAGGCGGTAAAATTTGTGGTTGAGTTGGATCTATTGTTGGTGGTTTAGGTGGTGAGACACGTGCGTCGTAGTTTGGTTGATACATTTGTTGTTGGTATTGCGGTTGTTGTGGTTGAGTTGTGTATGGGTTTTGTGGTGCTGCATATGGATTTTGAGGATATTGTTGTTCTTGGTTTTGTGGTGCTACATATGGATTTTGAGGATATTGTTGTTCTTGGTTTTGTGGTGCTGCATATGGATTTTGTTGATATTGTTGTTCTTGGTTTTGTGGTATTACATATGGATTTTGAGGATATCGCTGTTCTTGATTTTGTGGTGCTGCATATGGATTTTGAGGATATTCATAATTTGGACGTGTGTCATATGGATTTTGTTGAAATTCAGTTTCTAGGTTTTGCTTTGTTGCATATGGGTTTTCGTCATATTGTGGCTCTTGCTGTTGTAACTCTTGTTCTTCGTATTGTTCTGTGTATCTCTGTTCTTGTTGTTGAGGATACAATGGTTGCCTTGGATAAGGCGGTTGATTATTATAGAACATGTTTATTCCTCCTTCATGATGATGCCTACCACCTAGTGTATGGGCGGACAAGAAAATATGTGATGAAAAAATGCGGGCGTGTTACAATAAGTAACTGGGTGAAGATAAAATGACAAAACAAGAAAAAATTCAAAAAACAATTACTTTTGTAAAACATATTTTAGAAAAAGATGCGAGTGGGCATGATTGGTATCATATTGAACGTGTACATAAAATGGCGATTTCTTTATCTGAGCAAGAAGGTGGAAATCGTTTTATAATTGAAATGGCAGCATTACTTCACGATGTGGCAGATGAAAAGCTAAATGAAAGTGAAGAAGCAGGAATGAAAAAAGTTTCTGATTGGTTAGAAGAGCTACGGGTTGAAGAAGAGGAAAGTAAACATATTCTTCATATCATCGCCAATATGTCTTATAAAGGTGGCCATGGCGGCACAGTAGAGTCACTTGAAGGGAAAATTGTTCAAGATGCGGATCGTTTAGATGCTCTTGGTGCAATAGGAATTGCTCGTACATTTGCATATGGTGGGGCGAAAGGGAGATTAATGTATGACCCAACTATTCCGCCGCGTGAAGAAATGACGAAAGAAGAATATAGAAAAAATAATGATCCATCTTTAAATCATTTTTATGAAAAACTTTTGAAATTAAAAGATTTAATGAATACGAATGCAGCAAAACAAGAGGCTGAAATTCGTCATCGTTATATGGAACAGTTTATTGAACAATTTATGAAAGAGTGGAATGCACAAATATGAAAATGTTAACTGTGGAGAACTTATCAAAATCATATGGGGAAAAGCCGTTATTTGATGGATTATCATGTAGTATTACAGAAGGACAACGTGTCGGAATTATTGGTGTAAACGGAACTGGTAAATCGACATTATTAAAAATTATTGCAGGATTAGAAACTCCTGATACAGGTGATATGACGCATTCACGTGGGTATACAATTAGTTATTTATCACAGCAACCAGAGTTTGATGAAAAACTGACAGTATTAGAGCAAGTGTTCCATGGTGATACACCTTTAATTCGTCTTCTTCGTGATTATGAAAAAGCACTATTAAATATTGAAAAAGATCCAAGTAATGAAAAAGTACAGGAACAATTATTTGCAGTGCAGCAACGTATGGATGCAATGAGTGCATGGGAAGCAAATGCAAATGCGAAATCTCTTTTAACGAAATTAGGAATTACGGACTTCACTGCAATTGTTGGGAACTTATCTGGTGGACAGAAAAAACGTATCGCAATGGCACAATGTTTTATTGAAACACCTGATTTATTAATTTTAGACGAGCCTACGAACCATCTTGACCATGAGACAGTTGAATGGTTAGAAGAATATTTAGCGAGATATACAGGTTCGGTATTACTTGTAACCCATGATCGTTATTTCTTAGATCGTGTGACGAATCGTATTTTTGAATTAGATAATGGTAAATTATATAGCTACGAAGGAAACTATAGTACATTTTTAGAAGCGAAAGCACTTCGTGAAGAGCAAGAATTGGCACAAGAATCGAAACGCCAAAATTTATATCGTCGTGAACTTGCTTGGATTCGTCGTGGTGCAAAAGCCCGTTCTACGAAACAAAAGGCGCGTATTCAGCGTTTTGATGAGCTAAAGGCACAAGAAGGACCAGCTGCAAAACAGTCAGTTGATATTGCACTAAGCGGAAGTCGTCTAGGAAAGAAAGTACTTGAGTTAAAAGATGTAACGAAAAAATTTGGCGATAAGACGGTATTACATAATTTTAATCATATTGTGAAACCGGGTGATCGTATCGGAATTATTGGGGCGAATGGAAGCGGGAAATCTTCCCTATTAAATATGCTTGCAGGTAAGTTATCTCCTGATAGTGGTGAAGTTGAAGTAGGACAAACTGTAAAAGTTGCTTATTATACGCAAGAAAATGAAGAGATGAATTTAAATCAGCGTATGATTGAATACATTAAAGAGATTGCAGAAGTTATTCATACGACAGATGGAAAAGTAATTGGTGCATCTCAAATGTTAGAACGTTTCTTATTCCCGACGCATTCACATGGTACACCACTTGGTAAACTATCTGGTGGTGAAAGAAGACGTTTATATTTATTACGTATTTTAATGGGAGAACCAAACGTACTTTTACTTGATGAACCTACGAACGATCTAGATACACAAACATTAACAGTACTAGAAGATTATTTAGAAGATTTCCCAGGTGTCGTTTTAACTGTATCGCATGACCGTTACTTATTAGATAAAGTAGTAGATGAACTGTTCATCTTTACTGGTGGAGGCGAAGTGCGTGAGTTTTTAGGTAGTTATACAGATTATTTAGAAATGGAAAAAACGAGAGAACTTATGGAGAAAGCGGAAGTTCAAAAAGAGAAAAAAGTTGTAGAAGAAGCTCCAAAACAACAACGTAAACGTAAACTTTCATACAATGAACAGCGTGAATGGGAAACGATTGAAGATACAATTGCCGAACTTGAAGAGAAAATTGAGTCAATTGGAGAAGAACTTGCGAAAGTTGGATCTGACTTCACAAAGGCACAAGAATTATCTGAAGCACAGCAGAAAACAGAAGAAGAGCTAGAAAAAAAGATGGAAAGATGGAGTGAACTATCAGACATCGTTGAAGGATTAAAATAAAAACAAGCTGCATATATTGAAAAGTAAAGAGAAAAACTTTACACTATTGGTAGAACCTATTTTAGGAGGGAAAAAATGAGAACATCTAATCCAATGTTGAAAAAAGAGGCATTCCGTAAAGAGGGAGCAAGCGCTTCTGCGATGACGATTGGCGGAACAGTAGGCAAAACGTTTATTATGCTTATCTTGCTACTTGCAACGTCTGTCTATTCATACATACAGATGATGCAGGGGACGATGAAGATGCCAGTATTAATTGGTGCTTTAATCGTTGCGGCAATCATCGCATTCGCGTCTATGTTCTTCCCGCGTATTTCACCTTTTGGTGCACCAATCTATGCAGCGGTAGAAGGGGTTGTGTTAGGAAGTATTTCAGCAGTTTATACAATGAAATTTGGCGATTCTATCGTTTTAAATGCTGTATTACTAACAATCTCAATTCTATTTGCAATGTTAGTGTTATATGCAACACGCGTAGTAAAAGTAACGGATAAATTCCGTACAGGCGTTATGGCAGCAACACTTGGAATTATGGTTATGTATTTAGTCGTATTCCTACTAAATATGTTTGGTGTAACTGTTCCATACATTCACCAAGGTGGTACAATCGGTATTATTATTAGTGCAGTTGTTATTGTAGTTGCTGCATTAAACTTATTACTAGATTTCGATTTAATCGAAAATGGTGTACGTAGTCAAGCTCCGAAATATATGGAGTGGTATACTGCGATGGGACTAATGCTTACATTAGTATGGTTATACTTAGAAATTCTTCGTTTTGTTTCTTACTTTACGAAAAATGACTAATAAAAAAATCCTGCATGAAAAATGCAGGATTTTTTTATTTTCAAAGATATATTGAATGTATGGTATAATATGGATGTTAGCAGCTTGAAGTGAAGGAGATGGAATATGATGAAAGAGAAGAAGGGGATTATGAAAAAACTATTTTCTAAAAGTTTTTTCATAGAACTAGATGAAGCTTTAACGTATCCATCATCAAAAGTTATTACTTCAGCGATTGAAGGATATGCAACTGAATGCAATGGAAGACTAAAATTTGAGAGTAAAGTTAAACCGATTACTTTCTACTTAGAAAATGTAATGTACCGTGCTGAAATAAAGATGGCTCACGGAGGATATTACATATCTTGTACTGAAGTGTAATAAATTTTGAAATCATACATGTTTGAACTATGTATGGTTTCTTTTTTTGTTTTGTAAGGTCTAAAATAATACTTTTTACTTACGGATATAACATTTTGGTCTTTTTACCATTCAAACATTTCTCCTTACAATGAAGAAAAACATGTGAGGTGGTATAACTTATGATGAATCGAGTTGTATTAATCGGTAGATTGACAAAGGAGCCAGAATTATACTACACAAAACAAGGCGTCGCTTATGCACGAATATGTGTTGCGGTGAATAGAGGATTTCGAAATAGTTTAGGTGAACAACAAGTCGATTTTATTAATTGTGTCGTTTGGCGCAAATCGGCTGAGAATGTAGCTGAATATTGTAAGAAGGGGTCGCTCGTTGGGATTACAGGGCGTATTCAGACTAGTAATTACGATGATGGACAAGGCAAGAGAATATATAGAACTGAAGTTGTGATTGAGAGTATTACCTTTTTGGAGAGAAGGCGGGAGGGGGCATCGTAATAAAAGGTGATTTTAAGTAATAGCTTCGGAAAAAATTGTGGAAAGTATTTTAATAAACTTAAAGAGGGGATACCGCCAGCTTTTTTGAAAAAATAAGTAAAGAGTATATAAAATTTTAGAACGTTTTTTGGCTAATCCAGTAACAAACGAGAATCGTAAAACCCATCACAGGATAGGAATGTATAAAAAGATGAATCGAGTGATAGAAAATAAAAAAAGGATCCTTTCTGAGAGTAAGGAATCCCCTTTTTTATTGTTTCTTGCAAGTAAATTATTTAAATTCTTGTCTATATAATTTAAACGAATAAATAGCTCCAACGAAGAATACAAAGGTTTCAAATAATATAAAGATTTGACGGAAATTCTCAATATCTTTACCAACTAAAGAGATAAATATGCAATTCATTAGAATTTGAGTAGTAAACATACAAGAAATAATTTTTAAATAAATAGGATTTGTTCTTTCATCTGGTTTACCAATTTTTTTGTAAATAATAATAAGTGCAATTACTGAACCCAAAAATAGAAGTGCTGTAAGTCCTACAACGATATTGAAATTGCCTGTACTTTCTAACATCCATTTATTTAATAAATCAATCATTATTATCTTCCTTTCCTACATAAGAGAATATTTCGTTCTTCTTTTTCACTATAATAAAAAAAGAAAAAGGAAAACATCGAACTTTCTTACAAACATTCGTGTATTCTTACAGTTTTGTCATTTTGCAAATGTATTCATCGCCTTGTCTTTCACTATTTTCTTTGGAAAACATAGTGAATTACGAGAAAGAGCGCTACAAGATCAACTTCCGAGAACGAAAAATATGTAAATAAGCTATCCATATGGATAGCTTATTATATTTTTTGCTTAGCGTGTTTTTTTCAAAAATAATGGCGATGCCTCAAGAAATGGATAAAAAGTAAAAATCATCGGAAACGAAAGCTTTTAAAATCCCGTTCCTAATTTAAAATGTAAAAAGAATGAAATAGTATGGTAGCGGGAAGAAAGTAGTAAAATTAAGCATCCGAGTAGGAGTATAGAGTGATAACATGTTACAATACAGCTAAGAACATGCAATAAAGGAGAGTTTTTTACGTGAAGATTAAAGCAATTGAACCGACGCCAAGTCCAAATACAATGAAAGTTATTTTGAATGAAGTATTACCATCAGGAGCGCGTAATAATTATACAAATGAAAATAAAGAACAAGCACCAATGCAAGTGCAAGAAATTTTGAAAATTGAAGGCATTAAAGGTGTATATCATGTAGCCGACTTTTTAGCAGTGGAGCGAAATGCGAAGTATGACTGGAAAGTTTTATTACAACAAGTTCGTGCTGTTTTCGGCGAAGAAGTATTGGAAGAAAGTGAAGAACAACAACTTGCTCATTTTGGAGAAGTGAAAGTGTTTGTTCAAATGTTCTTTACAATTCCAATGCAAGTAAAGTTAACAGATGGAACGACGGAAGAACGTGTTGGTTTACCAGATCGTTTTAAAGAATCAATTATGAAAGTGCAAATGTCTGCACCAAACGTTGTAAAAGAGCGTAAATGGGTAGAACAAAGTACACGTTACGGTAACTTTGAAGAAATCGGGAAAGAAGTAGTAGAAGAGATTGTTGCTGCTTATTCAGAAGAACGTGTAAATGAAACGGTTAAAGAATTATTAAATCAAGCAGGTGCTGTTGAAGTAACGATTCAAAAGCGTGAGCCATATAAAGTAACAGAAGAGATGATGAAAGATTCTGACTGGAAAAACCGTTTTGCAGCATTAGAACAAATGGATCCTACTGAAGAAGATATTCCAGTGTTGAAGATGGCGTTAGATGATGAAAAAGTTTCAATTCGTCGTTTAGCAACAGCGTATTTAGGTATGGTAAAAGGTGATGAAGTATTACCGTTATTATATAAAGCTTTATTAGATCGCTCTGTAAGTGTTCGTCGTACTGCAGGAGATTGTTTATCAGATGTAGGTGATCCGGCAGCGATGTTCGTTATGATTAAATCTCTGAAAGATCCAAGTAAATTAGTACGCTGGCGTGCAGCTATGTTCTTATTTGAACTTGGAGATGAAAGTGCGATTCCAGCATTAAAAGCAGCGCAAGATGATCCAGAGTTTGAAGTAGCCATGCAAGCACGTCTAGCATTAGAGCGTATTGAAGGCGGAGAAGAAGCAAAAGGTTCTGTATGGAAACAAATGACGGAGTCTCGTAAAGGGGAATAATATATGATTGTTTTCTATGATAGTTGGTGTCCGATGTGTGCGGCCGTTGCAGAACGTACGAAAAAATTAGATAAAAAGGGTAAGATGGAATTTGTTTCATTTCGAGATGAAAATGTAGTTGAGAAGTATGAACTTTCTCAAGAACTACAAAGCAAGATGGAACAAAGATTGTATATTTTAAAACATAATAAGTGGTATGACGGTATTCAGAGCATAGATGTATTAGCAAAGGCCGTTCCATCTTATTGGTTTGCCGTTCCTTTTATAAAGCTATCTATCGTACTTGGTTTTGGAAGTAAAGTATACGATTATATCGCTAATAATAGAAAACTTGTTCCAGTGGGGCATTGCCGCGGTGGGGTTTGTGAAATCCCTACAAAAAAATGAAATCATCGTTATCTTTCTTTTGCACCTATTAATAGAGCGTGATATGATGAATTTGGAATGAAAGTTGAAGGAGAGATTACAAGATGTCAAATGCTTATGAAGAATACATGCGCCAAATGGTAATCCCAATGCGCCAAGAGTTAGTGCGTTCTGGGTTTGAAGAGTTAACTACAGAAGAAGCTGTAACAGAATTTATGGAAAATACATCAGGTACAACTTTAGTAGTTGTAAACTCTGTTTGTGGTTGTGCAGCTGGTTTAGCACGTCCATCAGCAGGTCAAGCGGTTGTTCGTGCTGAAAAACAACCTGATCATCTTGTAACTGTATTCGCAGGTCAAGATAAAGATGCTACTGCAAAAATGCGTGAATACTTCGGAGAAATTCCTCCATCTTCACCATCTATGGCATTATTAAAAGGAAAAGAAGTTGTTCACTTCATTCACCGTCATGAAATTGAAGGTGCAACTATGGACGAAATTATTACGAACTTAGAACAAGCTTTCGAAAAGAATTGCTAAAGAAGGGGGAGAGTAAATCTCCCTCTTTTCTTTATATAGAGGTGAAACAATGATCGTAACAACAGCAGGAAGAACGAATAAAGAAATGACAGATTATGCAAAGCAGGTAGCCGCAGAATTAAATCGTTCATTCGTTAAACGTAATGACATACCAGTGCATAAATTACATGAGCAGTATCAACAAGATGTGCTTGTCGTAGGGAAGAACCGATTAGCTATTTATCCGAAAGGTACGGAAGAATCGTTTTTCTTTCATCCGAACTCAGCGATGTTTCGTGTGAAAAGGTTAATGCGTGGAGAACACGATCCGTTTGTACAAGCCACGCAATTAGAGAGAGGAATGACAGTGTTAGATTGTACGCTCGGGATGGCATCAGATAGTATTGTAGCTAGTTATGTTGTTGGTGAAAGCGGAAAAGTAACAGGACTTGAAGGCAATGAGTATATGGCTTATATTATGGAAAATGGTTTGAAAACATGGTCTTCATCCGTTTCTGAAATTGATGAAGCAATGCAAAGAATTCAAGTAAAGCAAACGGAGCATTTTTCATTTTTAGCGCAATGTGAAGACAATAGTTACGATGTCGTTTACCTTGATCCGATGTTTGAAGAAACTGTCATAGAATCCGATGGAATTAAAGGATTAAAACACTTCGCTTTGTATCATGATATTACTGACGAAACAATTGCGGAGGCAAAACGAGTGGCGAGAAAACGTGTCGTTTTAAAAGATCATTTTCGTAGTTCTAGATTTGAAAAACACAATTTTCATGTATACAAAAGAAAAAGTGCTAAGTTTCACTTTGGTGTAATTGACCCTTGCTAATTGTTTGAAAAGATGTATAATAAGCAATAATTAATTAAATATACTGTCTGTGATGAAGAGAGTAGTCTTTTTTAGAAGGAAAGCGAGCTAGGGATGGTGTGAGCCTAGTACGGAAGAAAAAGATGAAGCGCACTTCGGAGATGCTTCTTGAACGAATAGTAGAGAAAGCCGAGGCCCCCTGTCCTCGTTATAAACGGGAAAGTGGTTCGTAACGAACAACAAGGGTGGTACCACGGGTTAAAACTCGTCTCTTTTTTAGAGACGAGTTTTTTGTGTTTTAAAAAATAAGGAGGTTGTATCATGGATTATAAAATGCAGTTTGCGGAAAGTTTATCTAATATTTTCACGAATGAATTAACGCAAAAACAAATTTTAGATTTAATTGAAACACCGAAACAAGATGAATTTGGAGATGCAGCGTTCCCATGCTTTTCATTAGCGAAGCAATATAAAAAAGCACCAGCTCTTATCGCAAAGGAAGTTGCTGAGAAATTCAATGATCCGTTTTTTACGAAAGTAGAAGCCGTTGGTCCTTATGTAAATGTATTTTTCAATCGTGAAACTGTAAGTGATGCAGTATTAAAAACAGTTTTAGCGGAGAAAGAAGAGTTCGGTCAAAACCACTTTGGCTGTGAAAAAACAGTAGTAATTGATTATTCCTCTCCTAATATCGCGAAACCTTTTTCGATGGGGCATTTACGTTCTACAATGATAGGAAATTCGCTGAAACATATCGCTGAAAAATGTGGCTATGAAGTTGTAGGGATTAATTATATAGGAGATTGGGGAACACAGTTTGGAAAGTTAATTACGGCTTATAAAAAATGGGGAAATGAAGCAGTAGTTAAAGAAGATCCAATACGTGAGCTATTTAAGTTATATGTCCAATTCCATGAAGAGGTAAAAGACGACGAAGAACTAGAAGAAGAAGGACGTGCTTGGTTTAAGAAACTAGAAGAAGGTGATGAAGAAGCGGTAGAACTTTGGAATTGGTTCCGTCATGAGTCCCTTAAAGAATTTTCTCGCATTTATGAACTTCTCGGCGTAGAATTTACTAATTTTCAGGGAGAAGCATTTTATAATAATTTAATGGAAGATTTTATTGGGATTTTAGAAGAACATGAGTTGCTTGAAGAATCAGAAGGTGCATTAGTCGTTAATTTAGAAGAAGAAGGAATGCCGCCTTGCTTAATTAGAAAATCAGATGGTGCGACGATTTATGCAACGCGTGACTTAACGGCAGCTTTATATCGTCAAAACACTTATGGGTTTGATAAAGCGCTATATGTTGTTGGTCCAGAACAAAGCTTACATTTCAATCAATTTTTCACCGTATTAAAAAAACTTGGCTATACTTGGGTTGATGGTATGGAACACGTACCGTTTGGCTTCATTTTAAAAGATGGTAAGAAAATGTCGACACGTAAAGGAAGAGTTATTTTACTTGAAGAAGTACTCGAAGAAGCAATCGAACTTGCAAAACAAAATATTGAAGAGAAAAATCCAAACTTAAAACAAAAAGAAGTAGTAGCAAAGCAAGTCGGTGTTGGTGCAGTCATCTTCCACGATTTAAAAAATGAGCGTATGCACAATATTGAATTCTCATTAGAAAACATGCTGAAATTTGAAGGAGAAACAGGCCCGTACGTACAGTACACACATGCACGTGCTTGTTCTATTTTAAGAAAAGAAAGTGTAGAATTTGAAACATGTACATTTGCTTTAAAAGACGATCATAGCTGGAGTGTCGTAAAATTACTAAATAAATTCCCGCAAATAATTGAAGCAGCTTTCAATAAAAATGAGCCATCGTTTATTTCGAAATATATATTAGATGTAGCACAATCATTCAATAAATATTACGGTAATGTTCGTATATTAGAAGAGAGCAAAGAAAAAGACAGCAGACTCGCATTGGTTTATGCTGTGACGGTTGTATTAAAAGAAGGATTACGTTTACTTGGGGTGGAGGCACCTGAGGAAATGTAACATAGTAGTTAACTGACAAACTGGGTCTAGTATAAACCTGGTTTGTTTTTTTATTGGATATATATTTTTTTTGCAAAATCAATTAAAATCTTTTTAGAGAGGGTGATTCATATTGATTCGAACTTTTATTTTACAAATTCCTTGTCATAGAAGATTAGATAGGAGTTTTTTTAAACTACAAAAGTACATACCTTTATGTGCGCGTTGTACAGGCATGCTTATTGGTATTTTAATGTTTCCAATTTATTTTTATATGACACCTTCATTTCTTTTGGCAATCATACTATCATTTTTCGCTCAAATTCCGTTACTTATCGATGGGTTCACCCAAAAGTGGAAATGGAGAAGTAGCTCAAATTTGCTAAGAATAACTACTGGTGTATTAAGCGGTAATGGTATGGGATTATTCATTTCATCTACTGTTATATGGATATTATCTTAAGATATATAGTAATGGAGGTATTTACATAGATGTTCTGGATTTATTTAATTCTAATTTTTATTTCAGGCGGAAGTGGAATTGGTTTTATGACTCAAAATAAGTATACAGAAGCAATAATAGCTTTTGTTATTTGTATACTATTGTTTGGGCTACTGTATTATTATCTTAAAAGAAACAAAAGAAAGAGAAAAGCAGATTGTGACGATTTAGACTGTACGGATTGTTTTGATTGTGATTGTACTTGTTAAATTTTTCTTCCAAATAAAAAGCTAGTGTATTTTTAATAATACACTAGCTTTTTGCTTTGAAATTTTAAGAAAAGTGTAGGAATACGGCTATTATATAGAGAACTTTAGTTTTGTATATAAAAGGAGGCGGGAAAATAATCTGTTTTGAACCACATTGGATTTCTAATATGGCTTCTTATTTACTAGATGGGGAGAAACAATCGGAATTTATTCAGCTAGGTGTTTTGCAGAAATTATTTGAAAGTGATACGCAAAGAAATGGTAAAGATGGCAATATAGGCATGAAAATACCGATATATTTAAGTGAATTAGGTGTGAAAAATATTGAATGTAGAGTAAGCGATAAAGTGAACTTTTTAGATTTAAATATGCATCACAATGATAAAAACGATTTGTATCAATCATTAAAAGAAGAGGGGATTGCAGGTGATCCGGGTGATAAGCAACAATTTGTAGAACGTTTAATAGCCAGAGGATTAATATATGATAATGCGCTAGCTCAATATGAAGCTGAACTACGATTTTTTAAAATATTTCATGTGTATTCTTCTTTTGTATACGCTCCCAATATGAAAATTAAATTTGGTGACATAGTTTGTTAAAAGGTATGATGTATAAGGATTGTCGTTTAATGTCGATAAGTCGATATTCGACATATAATCGCTGATAAATGTTAAGAATCGGTCGATATAATTTGAAAATCGCCGATAAAATGAAAGAATCGCTGATATATTTGAATTATCGCCGAGATAATTTTATGTACTAATTTCAGCTTCTACAAGATTAAAATTGCATGTTACGTTATTCCATATAATTAAACAAAATACGGAGAAAAACAATCATTTTCACTATATTTTGTTATAAATTTGAATAATATTAATTAATACGATCCATTATAAGAGATTTTAGTTGAATACATACTATATGGTGTGTAAAATCTAAGCAAGTAGCAGTTTAAATATAAATTCGAGGTGAATGCATGCTAGATTTTAAGCAGTTAGAAACTTGTTTAAAAGACAAGAGATTTGTAGATGGATTACAGGAAATAAATAATGAAATTGCATATATAAAAGAAACGAATACTTTATCCTATGTGAAGAATTGGCTGGCCAATATTCCTTCGCATAAGGAGCTCGATATATTAATTCGCCTTACTGATGAAGGGCTTATGCACCAATACAGTTCATTCCTCATTCGTTACGCTTATAAAAAATTCCCAAATATGAGAACGCTCTCTTTATATTGTGATGAGTTAATTGATGAGCGGAAAATTCTTGAAGCAGAGCAGTTGTTAAAATCTTCTTTAGAAGAGTTAAGTAAAGAAGAAATAGATGCAGATTTCTTAGCGAAAACATACTTTACGTTAGTACGATGTCTTTTAGAAATGAAACGAAACGAAGAAGCGTTAATGTATATGCAAAAAGCAGAGGAGTACAGTACACGCGCAGTGTTTGATAAATGGGGCTACGTTTATATGCATACAGGTGAATGGGAGAAAGCGGAAGAACAATTTATTGCTGGCATGCAGCATGAAGATTGTGAAGAGTTATCTACCTATTTATTATCACAATTGTATGCGAATAAAGGAGAACAAAAACGCGCGATACAGTTAATCGATGATGCAATTGTAAAATTCCCACAAGTACCATATTTTCATTTTGAGAAGATAAAGTATTTATTAGATTTAGAGCAATATGAAGAGATGTTAGCGGTAATAGATAACATAAATACTCAGCTGCCGTATCATGCCTATAATACTTACTTTGTACATTTACGTGCAGAAGCACTGTACAAAATGAATAAATTTGCAGATTTACAAAAACTATTAAAAGAAGAAAAGAGTTTAAAAGAATCTTTATATCATAATTTAGAAAAAAATCCGGATGGAAAAAAGGTTCACTTGCCGATAGTTCCTATTGTACAAAAGGATAATTATTGTGTTCCGACAAGTTTAGAGATGATGTTGCGTATATGGGGAGAGAAACGTACACAAGATGAAATAGCAGAGTTTATTTTTGATATGACAGGTTCGAAGTTTTCAGATACTGTTTCTTATTTAGAAGAATTAGGTTATGAATATCGTTATTTTAAAGGGAATGAAGAGAATTATAAGAGACTGATTGACGAAGGAATTCCTGTTTTATTAAGTATAGATATTGAGCATGCTTCACACGTACAAGTTCTATCTGGATATGATGATACATTGCGAGCTTTCTATGTTCAAGATCCAAACTTTATAGAACCAGTTCTTGTGGAATATAGTAAATTACAAGAAAAATATCGTTATACAGGCTGTTTAGCAATCACGTTTGTTCCGAAAGAAAAGAAGGAGCAACTAGCGTTTCTAAGTGAAGAAGAAAATCGTTATTTTAAATCTATTTTTTCTCTTACGGATCATTTAGATGAACATGACAAAGAGGGGATTAGTAACTTAGTACAATTTTTAAAAGAAACGAGTGATAATCCAAATACGTGGTTATATACGATAAAGCACTTAGATGTTGAAGTAGATAAAGAATTTATTTTATATTGTATCGATAAGTTAATGGAAAAGTTTCCGAACTCGGACTTTGTTAAATTGCATGGTGCACAGTGTTTTATTCGTCTTCAAGAAGTAGAGAAAGCGGAGCAAATGCTGACAAGCGTTGAGAAGAAAAATAATCGTGCTTTATATCATTTAATAAACGGAAGATATGCTTTTGAACAGGAAAGTTATCTAGAAGCGATTTCAAGCTTTCGTTTATCGTTACAATTAGACGCAGATCAGCCTATTGCTTGGAGTTTTCTCGCTTTATCCTATATGTATATTGATCAATCTGAAAAAGCATTGCAATACTCTCAAGTTGCGTTAGAGCGTAGTCCTGAAAGGTTCACTTTAACAAATCACGGTTTAATATTAATAGATTTAGAAAGATATGAAGAAGCATATGAAATCTTTAATGACTTGTTAAAAGAGTATAAATATGAAGCGCATGTATGGTATGAACGAGCGAGATGTGCACATCAACTAGGGAAATTATATTTAGCAATAAAAGGGCTTAAAGTAGCGATTCATTTGGATAGTAATGCACCTTACATTTATACGAAACTTTCGGAAATATACGAATCTGATTTGAAGGATGAGGAAAGTGCGAAAGAAATTTTATTAAAGGGTATTGAGAATTGTGATGATAAAGCACCTCTTTACGTAAAATTAGGTGATTATCATTTTCAAAATGATAGCTTGGAAGAAGCAGAAGTATTGTATAATCGTGCTTTAGAAGAAAATGATGAGGATGTTTATTCTCACTTCGGATTTACACAAGTTTATATGGCAAGAGAACAATATAAGGAAGCAAAAGAATATATACTTGGTCTTGAGAAGCAAATTGAAAAGAGCCAAGATTTCCTCATGAATGCAGGAATGGTTTTATGGGATGCTGAAATTGAACTTGGTGGAAATGAAGAAGGGTTTAAAGTAGCGCTATCTAAGTTAGAAAATGGTATAAAGAAAAGTGATTATAATGTAGCAAGTGCGTTAGATGAATATGTGAATCGAATTAAAGGAACGGAATTTGTACAACGAGGTATAGCATTTTTAAGAACGTTACACAAAGAAAGAAATGAAGTAAGTGAGTACGGTTGTTATGCAGGTATTTTATATGAATCTATTGGACAGTACGGCCAAGCGATGAAAAGATATAATAAGGCGATAGAACAAATGGAAACGGCATTACCGTATTACCGAATTGGCGAAACACTTATGGCATTAGGGCAATTGACGGAAGCAAAGCAGGCGTATGAAACATGTTTAGAGCTTGATGGGAATTTCGTAGGTGTACATTTACAGCTTGCGGAAATATACGAAAAAGAAGAAAACCGTTCTAAAGAACAAAGTCATATGGTTCAGGCGATGAAAGAAGAGCCGTTGCATATTAATATGGAATATTTGGCACAGCTTTCAGTAGATATGAATCTTCAGGAAGAATTGCTGACTGAACTAGAACAATTAGCGGACGAAGTACCTGAAATATGGCGTTTAGATGCGATTGCATATGTGTACGGAGCGATGAATGAAACAGATAAAGAACAAGCACAGATTGAATACGCGCTACAATTAGATGGTGAGCATATAGAAGTACTATATCATTATGCAAAAGTATTAGTGAAAAAAAGAAATGTAAAAGCAATTGAAGTTGCAATGAAAGTAATACAAAAAGATTTTGATAATGAACGTATATTTGATGTTTATGTAAAAGCAGTAGAGCAACATAAAAAATTGTCTAACATACGAGATTTTCTTCATACATTAAAGGTGAAAAAAGCAGAAAGAAGTACAGCATTCATGTATGCTGCAGCTGCGGTTACGGAAATATGGATTGAACGCCAGCTGCATGAACAGCCGAAACGATCTATCATTACGAGAGCTTTTTATCGTATGAAAAATCGTGCGAAAGAAATTTCAATGGTTACTATGATAATTGATTTATATGAAATCTCTTTAAAGTTAAATCCGAAAAATAGTATGGCAGCACAGCGATTTGCGCTATTTTATGAGAATGTAGAGATGAATAAAGAAGCAATAGAGATTCTACACACGTCACTAGAAAATAAATGGGATTATGACGTAGCGAAGCAACTTGCAAATCTTTTCGTTGAGTGCGAGGAAGAAGATATGTTAAGAGATGCTTTGGAATTAACGAAACAAATGGTTCGAGAACTACCAGATGATTATGATACTCTTCTTCTGCAAGCACAAGTATTCTTTAAAGCAGGGGAAGAAAGAAAAGCAGAAAAGATTATCTTACAATTAACAGAGCAAACACCGTTTGTAAGTAGAGCATTTCTTGCTTTAGGAGAAATATATCAAAGTCAAGAAAGGTTTGAAGAGGCAATTCATGTATTAGAAAATGCTTCTATACATCATCCAAATGAAACAGCAATTCTTCTTTCTTTAGCATCTTCATATCATGGTGCCGGCCAAACGATAAAGGCAGAAAAAATAACTAATGAAGTATTAATAATTGACGCGAGTGATTTGTTAGCAAGATATGATCGAGCTTGTTATTTAGCACAGTTAAATAGAAATGAAGAGGCGAAGGAAGAGCTTGAATTTGTCCTTCGTGAGGATGAATCGGGATTCTTTGCTGAACTTATTGAGTATGATGAAAATTTAGCAGCATTGCGAGAATTTGAAAAGTAATTGTATAAGAATAGGGAAAAAAGATAAGGATATATTTTGAATTAGTTGACAATTAGTTGCTAAATGGCATAAAATAACTTTTAACAAAGTATACAAATCTGAAGACGAGAAAGAGTAAAATAGTGAGCTGTTCTCCAGAGAGCCGGTATATTGCTGAAAGCCGGTGTGCAGACGTTATTTGAAAATCATCTCCGAGGAGCCGAGGCTGAAAGTAAGTAAGCCCGGACGGATGTCTACCGTTACAAAGAACACGTATGATAGTACGTTGCTAAGTGCTATTAGTGAAAAAGCTAATAGAATTAGGGTGGTATCGCGGGTAAACCCGTCCCTACTTTATAGGGACGGGTTTTTTGTGTGCTTTAAAATATTCAAAGGAGTGATTGTATATGGAAAAAGTAGATGTAAAAGAATCAGCTGTAGGAAGAGAAATGCGAATTCGCAAACAGTGGAACGAACAAAATATTTTCGAACAATCAATTCAGAATCGAGAAGGCGCACAGTCTTTCGTATTTTATGAAGGACCACCAACGGCGAACGGACTACCGCATGTAGGTCATGCACTTGGACGAACAATTAAAGACTTAGTAGCAAGATATAAAACGATGGCTGGTTATAAAGTGTTAAGAAAAGCAGGATGGGATACACATGGTTTACCTGTAGAATTAGGCGTTGAGAAGCAACTTGGTATTTCTGGTAAACATGAGATCGAAGAATATGGCATTGAACCATTTATTCAAAAGTGTAAAGAGAGTGTTTTCACATATGAGAAGCAGTGGCGCGAATTCACTGAAAGTATTGGTTATTGGGTAGATATGGATGATCCATATGTAACTTTAAAGAATCCATATATCGAAAGTGTATGGCATATTTTGGGGACAATCCATGAAAAAGGATTGTTATATAAAGGACATAGAGTTTCACCATACTGCCCAAGCTGCCAAACCTCATTGAGCTCACATGAGGTTGCACAAGGGTATAAAACAGTAAAAGATTTAAGTGCAACTGTGAAGTTTAAAGTGAAAGATAGTGAAAATGAGTATTTCTTAGGTTGGACAACGACACCTTGGACACTTCCAGCAAACGTTGCGCTTGCTGTCCATCCAAATATAGAATACGTTAAAGCAAAACAAGAAAGTCATGTATACATTGTTGCGAAAGAACGTGTACAAGAAGTATTAAAAGAGAACTATGAAGTATTATCTGTTCATAAAGGCGAAGAATTATTAAACACATCTTATACAGCGCCATTTCCGATGAAAGAAGTTACAAATGGTTACCGCGTTATTGCAGCAGATTTTGTAACGGGAGATAGTGGTACAGGACTTGTTCATATTGCTCCAGCATATGGAGAGGACGATTATAGAGTTGTCCAAAGTGAAGGATTGTCATTCTTGCACGTTGTAGATGAAAAAGGTGAGTATACAGAGGCAGTACCATTTTTGAAAGGGAAATTTGTAAAAGATTGTGACGTGGATATCGTTCGTTATTTAGCGAAGGAAGGTTTACTGTATCATAAAGAAAAATATGAACATAGCTATCCGCATTGCTGGCGTTGTGATTCACCACTACTTTATTATGCAGGAGAAAGTTGGTTAATCCGAACAACTGCAATTAAAGATACATTTTTACAAAATAATGATTCTGTTACTTGGTATCCGGATCATATGAAACATGGACGTTTTGGTAAGTTTTTAGAAAATATGGTAGATTGGAATATTAGCCGAAATAGATATTGGGGAACGCCATTGAATGTATGGGAATGTGAAAGTTGTGATCATCAGTTCGCACCGAAAAGCATTGCCGAATTAAGAAAGCATAGTACGAAAGAAACACTAGAAGATTTGGAATTGCATAAGCCTTATGTAGATGAAGTGCAAGTCTGCTGCGGGAAATGCGGAGGCACAATGAATCGTACACCAGAAGTGATTGATGTTTGGTTTGATAGTGGTTCTATGCCATTTGCACAATATCATTACCCATTTGAAAATAAAGAGTTATTTGAAGAGCAGTTTCCAGCGGATGTTATTGCCGAAGGAATTGATCAAACACGCGGCTGGTTTTATAGTTTATTAGCAGTATCAGCACTATATACAGGAAAAGTACCGTATAAACGAGTGTTATCACTAGGGCATGTTTTAGATGAAGAAGGGCAGAAAATGTCTAAAAGCAAAGGAAATGCACTAGATCCAGTTGATTTAGTAGATAAATTTGGTGCAGATGCGCTAAGATGGGCTTTACTTGTTGATAGTGCCCCGTGGAATGCGAAGCGTTTTTCTGAAAGAACAGTACTGGAAGCGAAATCTAAATTTGTAGATACATTAGTGAATGTGTATAGCTTCTACGTTTTATATGCAAATTTAGATGAGTATAATCCGAAAGAAACGTATGATGTAAAGCTTACGAAATTAGACGAATGGGTATTATCAAGATTGCATAGTACAACGAAAAAAGTGAGAACTGCACTTGATGATTATCAATTTACGAATGCAGCTCGTGAAATTGCAGCACTTGTAGATGAAGTGAGTAACTGGTATGTAAGACGCTCACGTAATCGTTTCTGGGAATCTGGTATGAACGCTGAGAAAGCAGCTGCGTATGAGACACTTCATGAAGTGCTTGTAACAATTAGTAAATTAATTGCACCATTTACACCGTTTGTTGCGGAAGACATTCATCTGAATTTAGAAGGAAGAAGCGTTCATTTAGCCGATTATCCAGTTGTAAATGAATCACTACTTCAACCGAAATTAGAAGCGGAAATGGATGCTGTTTTACAAGTTGTTGAACTTGGAAGAAGTAACCGTAATCAGCATTCTTTAAAAGTAAAACAGCCGCTAGCAGAACTTGTATTACTTGAGCATAACGAGAATGATATGGATTGGGAATCTTATCGTGATATCGTTATGGATGAGTTAAATGTAAAAGCGTTCCATGTTGAACTCGATGAAACAAAATACACATCATATCAATTGAAGCTTAATTTTAAAACAGCGGGGCCAAAATTCGGTAAAAATGTGAATGCAGTGAATGGTTGGCTAAAACAATTATCACAAGAAGAAGTACAAAACTTTGTATCAACAGGAAGAGCAGTTTACGAAGCAACACTAGGAGAAGAAGTAGTTGTAACTGCTGACGATGTGTTAGTTGAGAAAGTTGCAAAATCAGGATTCTCTAATACGACTAACGGACAATATACAGTTATGTTAGATACGAATGTAACGGAAGAATTGTTACAAGAAGGAGTAGCGCGTGAATTCATTCGTGCGGTTCAAGAATATCGTAAACAGTTGAATTTACCAGTTAATTTACGAGTCGATATTATTCTTGATACAGAAGAAGAACTACAGCGAACGTTAACGAACCATAAAGATTTATTGGAAGAAAACTTACTCGTTAAACAATTTACATTTGGTAACTTAACGAACGAAGACGATGAACTTTCTTTAGGTGAAACAAAACTTAGAATTAAATTAAGTGCAGCTAATTAAAGAAAAAAGGAAGTTGGAATGATTCCAACTTCCTTTTTTGTATGATTAGAATTTATTTGACTATACATTCGATAGGACCACTAGCAATTGTCTTTTTTCATAGCGTACCGAACACAATACCGTAGAAATATATTTCTACAGTATTGTGTTCAATTCATACATAAATATTGAGAAAATTTCACTTACTCTAAATGGAAAGGTAATAGAAGTGTTCATAGAGAATTACTCGTAGATTCAATTTTTATCCATCCGTTTTGCGGGGAATGATTGCCTAGTGGTAATGGGATAAGGTTGAGCTACTTTATTAGGGGGAGTGGTTCTATGTTTAATAAAAAAATGGTGGCAATGGCAATGACTGTGCCGTTAGTAATGGGGACAATTTCTACGGTTTCGGCATTGGAAAAACAACAGCAAGTAAAGTTAGAAGCTTATTCACCGCAGAAAAAAGCAACTGAATATTTAAAAGAAAATGCTGCGCAGTATGGATTGAAAACAGATCTTTCAGACTTGCAATATATTTCTACAACAGAAACATCAGTAGCTTCATATGTTAGGTTCCAACAAGTTGTTAATGGTGCACCTGTATTTTCAAAACAAATAACAGTTACGCTTAACGGAGAGGGAAAGGGAGTACTCGCTGTTTCTGATTATCAGCCTGTTACAGGTGTGAAGGAAGTAACGACAAAAATTAGTGAAAAAGATGCAATACAAAAATCAATGGCGTATGTTGGAGAAGCAAGTGAGCAAAATTTATGGGCTCCTACAGATAAAGAATTCGGATATATTGTTGAAGAAGGAATTGCTCGTCCAGTATATAAAGTTGTAGTCCATTCTAATAATCCATTTGGTGCGTGGGAAACATTTATTGATGCAGAAAATGGAAAGTTAATTAAAAAAGTTGATATAAACCGAAAAGTAGAAGGAACAGGAAAAGTATTTTTACCTAACCCTGTCGTATCAAGCGGGAGTTTAGTGGGATTAAAAGATAATAATGATGCAGATTCTACAGCGCTAACGAACCAATTAAAAACTGTTACTTTAAAAGGCTTAGATGGGACAGGTTTTTTAATTGGAGAGTATGTAACGATTTCTTCAAAAGCGAGAACAAAATCTACAAACTTACAATTCAACTATACACGTGCAAATGATAGCTTTGAAGATGTAATGTCATATTATCATATTGATACATTGCAACGTTATATTCAAAGTCTAGGGTTTAAAAATATTAATAATCGTTCGATTAAAGTGAATGTGAATGGAACAACAGCTGATAACTCATTCTATTCACCGACAACGAAAGCTTTAACATTTGGTACTGGCGGTGTTGATGATGCAGAAGATGCTGGAATTATCGCACATGAATACGGACATTCGATCCAAGATAACCAAGTTCCTGGCTTTGGTAGTTCAACAGAAGGCGGAGCGATGGGAGAAGGATTTGGTGACTTCTTAGGTGCTACGTATGAAGATGCTGTATCGACTACTGGATATGGAAAAGCATGTGTTGGAGAGTGGGATGCGGCAGCTTACTCTAGTTCAGATCCAACGTGCTTACGCCGATTAGATACGAATAAAGTGTATCCGAAAGATATAAAAAATCAAGTACATGCTGACGGTGAAATTTGGTCACAAGGTCAATACGAAATGGCACAAGCTTTTGGCCGTGATGTAGCAACAAAAATCATTTTACAATCACACTGGTCATTAACACCAAACTCTAAATTCAGTGATGGAGCGAAAGCGATTAAGCAAGCGGATGCTCTTTTATATGGCGGACAACATGCTGCTGATATCGATCGCATTTGGGCAGCGAGAGGCATTAGTACGAATTAATATAAAAAGTCGTGGCATTTATAAGCCACGACTTTTTAATTTGCTTAAGAGCTGGTACTAGTAAGTAAAGCTATATCAATGATAGTGTGAATATATCCGTATCCCATTTACTTTTTAGCTTCTTTAAAAACAAAATGCTCTTTAAATTTTCTAGATTCAACTTTTTGACCATTTCGCATCGATCGGAATGGGTGTTCTTGCCATGTAATAATAACATCAACTTCATCTGCTTTTGTAGCAACGGGTAAATTAGCGTGTTCAAATCCAGTTTTTCCACTTGCCAAACGACTTTCCTTTAGGGAAAAGAGTTCATATTTCGTTTTCTTATTTGGTTCGTTGCGGAATACTTCGACATTTACATTATATACTTCACTATTCCCGACATTCTTTACTGAAAAATGATATGTTTGAAATTCCTCTTTTTTAGCTTGAAGCATATTCTTGTTTGTTTTTTTCGGTTTATCAATATTCACTTGCCATTGATCAGAGTTTTGAGAGATTGGTAAAGATTTTGGTGAATAGGCATACGTTTCGTTTACTACAATTAAGCAAAACAAAAGGAGAAAGAAACTAATTGCTTTTTGCATATACACACCTCGCTTTAAAATTTTTATTAATATGCGTAAATGAATTAGTTTTTATGTAAAAATTGGAAAAATATGAAAGGTGTAATTTTGGATTTAATACATAAGAATATGTATTACAAAATTAACTTTTCACACTTTAGAAGAAGTTAGGAGTTATAAAACCAGAATGTTTCAAAAAAAGCTTGCGTTTTATAAGGTAAGGAGTTAGAATACTCTGTAAATATAAAAAGTGATGATCAGGAAAAGTACATGGTGCAAAGGTCTACAGAGAGCAGCCGGTTGCTGGGAAGGTTGCGATACCGCATGATGGAAAGACACCTGTGAGTGTTGCTTTGAACGTGATTATTAGTAAAAGCAAACGGTACCTACCGTTATCAGGGCTAAGATGGTCAGTATGACAATTTGGGTGGTACCGCGGAAAAAATCCGTCCCTATTTATAGGGGCGGATTTTTGTATTCTTTGAAAGGGGGTGAGTGACCGTGGATGATGACGATGACAACAATAACGTAAATAAATATAAAATTACTGGAGGGAAAAATAATGGATTCAATAATGAAGCGTTCACTCACAAAAGAATGTACAAAGCAAAGTGGAAAGGTTGTATTACTTCAAGGATGGGTAAAAAAGATTCGACATCTTGGAAATGTTAGTTTTTTATTATTACGGGACAGAACAGGAGTAATTCAATGTGTATTAGAAAATGAATTGGCTGGATATAAAGTTGATGTAGAAAGTATCGTCCATGTAATTGGTGAAATAGTCGAGACGTCGAAAACAGAATTAGGTGTTGAAGTACTTGCTCATGAAGTGAAAGTAATAAACGGTGCAGAACCACTTCCATTTGAAATAAATAAAAAGAAGTTACAAGTTGGCTTAGATCAATTACTTAATGAGCGGGTACTCTCATTAAGACATGAGCGAACTGCAGCGATTTTTAAAGTAAAATCTACACTCGTTCAGAGCTTTAGTGAAGTTCTAATAGAGAACGATTTCACACGAATATTTACTCCAAAAATTGTTTCGCAAGGGGCAGAAGGAGGAGCGAATGTTTTTAAGCTTCCATACTTCCAAAGAGAAGCTTATTTAGCACAATCACCACAGTTCTATAAGCAAATGATGGTGGCTGGGGGACTAGAACGAGTTTTTGAAATTGCACCTGTATATAGAGCGGAACACCATAATTCTTCCCGTCATTTGAATGAATATATATCGTTAGACGTAGAGCTTGGATTTATTCATGATTTTTATGAAGTGATGCAACTAGAAACGGATGTTTTACGATATATGTTTCAACAAGTAGCAAAAAAATGTGAAAAAGAACTACAACTATTACAAATAGAAGTACCTGTTATTACTGAAATACCGAAAATCACATTGTTAGAAGCACAAGAAATTTTGAAAAGTAAGTATCGTAAAGAATCTCCTGTAGAGGATTTAGATACAGAGGGTGAGAAGTTACTAGGGAAATATGTGAAGGAAATATATAATAGTGAATTTGTTTTCATTACACATTATCCGAAAGAAGCGAGACCGATGTATACGATGCCGAATAAAGAGAATCCATCTATTACTGATTCGTTTGACTTATTATATAAAGGGTTAGAAATAACGTCAGGGGCACAGCGGATTCATAATCATGAAATGTTACTCGCTTCGTTTAAAGAAAAAGGATTACATCCAGAGAAATTTCAATCTTATTTAAATACATTTCGATATGGTTGTCCACCACATGGAGGTTTCGGAATTGGGTTAGAAAGGGTTGTATATAAACTTTTAGAATTAACAAATGTACGAGAGGCTAGTGCTTTTCCGAGAGATTGTACTCGTCTTATACCGTAAAAAGAATCTTCGCGATTGTCGCGAAGATTCTTTTTTTATAGTTCGTTTGAAAAGGTGAAAATATAGACTATTTCTTTTGCTAATAAGCTTAGTAAAAGTCAGTTGAAATATGAACCATTTCGACAAAAAAATCAATATATCCCTTGACAGTTACAAATATAACAGATATACTTCATAGTAATTTCAAAAGAAAATATATTCTAAATATTAAAATGTGTTGAATAGGAGTAGTAAGGTCATGTATTTGTACAGAGAGCTATGGGTTGGTGCGACATAGTCAAATGACATCCTGAACTCGCCTAGGAGCAGTAAGGTGGAACGGAATCACATTCTTAGTAAATCTTAACGGTTAACCTTCGATATTAGGTTTGTAATCAAACGATTACTACTAAGGTGGATTCATAATGGAATCAATAAGGGTGGTACCGCGTTAAGTAAATGGCTTAGCGTCTCTTTATATAGAGATGCTAGGCCATTTTTTTATTATATGGAAGAAGAAATGGAGGGTTTATTTGAATAGGTTTATAAAATTTATTTATTTATATAAAAAGATTTAATTAGGAGGAAAATGAGATGAAACAGACGGAGCAATGGACTTCGAAATTAGGTTTTATAATGGCGGCAGCCGGATCAGCAATTGGACTTGGTGCGATATGGAAGTTCCCTTATATCGCTGGGAAGAGTGGGGGAGGAGCGTTCTTTTTAATATTTATATTATTTACTGTTTTAATTGGACTACCGCTACTTATAGCTGAATTTATGATTGGACGCAGTACGCAGAAACAAGCAGTTGGAGCATTTAAAAGCATCGCACCAAATACAGGATGGCATTGGATTGGACGCCTTGGTGTTGGAACTTGTTTTATACTACTTTCGTTTTATAGTGTTGTAGGTGGATGGGTATTAATTTATTTATTCAGAGGAATAACTGGACAACTGATTACTCCAGGACAAAATTACGGTACATTATTTACTGAAACAATTGGGAATCCTGCTTGGGCTATTATGGGACATTTCGCTTTTATGTTCATTACGATATGGGTTGTATCAAAGGGTGTACAAAACGGAATTGAAAAAGCAAGTAAATATATGTTGCCAGCATTGTTCGTTTTATTTGTCGCTCTTATTATTCGTTCGTTAACACTTGATGATGCAATGAAAGGTGTGAAGTTTTTCTTACAACCAGATTTCTCAAAGATTACTTCGGAAAGTATTTTGTTCGCAATGGGGCAATCATTCTTTGCAATTAGTATCGGGATTTCAATTATGGTTACGTATAGTTCCTATTTAAATAAAAAAGAAAGTTTACCAAAATCAGCAATAACAATTGTTGGATTAAATTTATTTGTTTCATTATTTGCAGGTCTTGCTATTTTTCCAGCCGTATTTTCATTAGGAATGGAGCCAACAGAAGGACCTGGATTACTGTTTATCGTATTACCATCTGTATTTAGTCAAATCCCATTCGGTGGATTTTTCTTAACAGTATTTCTTGCACTATTTACATTTGCGACATTAACATCAGCATTTTCTCTACTAGAAACTGTTGTTTCAGCATTAGCAAATGGTGAACAAGAAAGAAGAACGAAATTATCATGGATAATCGGCTTCTACATTTTCTTAGTAGGTATACCATCTGCGTTATCATTTGGAGTATGGAGTGATATTACGATTTTTGGAAAGAATATTTTTGATGCAGTAGACTTTTTATCTAGTAATATATTAATGCCACTTGGAGCACTATTTATTAGTATTTTCGTTTCATTCAAAATGGAGAAGAAGGTACTAGAAGCAGAGTTTTTTGTAGGTGGAAATTATGGAAAGAAAGTATTTACTTGTTGGGTATTTTTACTTCGATTTGTAGCACCGCTCGCAATCATTATCGTCTTTTTAAATGTAATAGGGATTATTTAACAATAAATGTTATAATATTCAGTAAAAAAGAAGATGGTGATGTTTATGGCGAATTTGATAGAAACAGGAGAGTATATGAATATTAGAGGGAAAAAGCTATACGTTGAAACACATGGAAATCCTAAAAATAAGCCAGTCTTATACTTGCATGGTGGACCAGGAGAGAGTTGTTATGATTTTTCATTTCATCAAGCGGAACGTTTAAAAGATTCTCTATATGTAATTATGATAGATCAAAGAGGTGTTGGTCGTTCAGAAGAAATTACTGAAGACGAAGCTTTTGGATTAAATGATTTGATTGAAGACTGTGAGGAATTAAAAAAAGTATTACAAATTGAGAAGTGGTCTATAATTGGACATTCTTTCGGTGGATATGTAGCATTGCTTTATGCGTCGATATATCCAAGTTCAATAGAGAAAATAATATTTGAAGGACCAACTTTTGATTTTGCATTAACAAGTAGAGCTTTGTTGCAAAAGACAGGGCATTTATTAAAAAAGTATGGAAAAGAAGAAGTAGCAAAAGAGTGCTTTGCTTATTCATCTAGCGATGCTAGTTCAGAAGAGTTGTTAGAAGCTTATATTAGATTAAGCGCTGAATTAGAAGAAAAAAGAATGGAGATTTACAATAATAAGGAAGATAGGACAGATGAGAGTTTATACAGTGATGAAGAGTGGGAAATATTTTCAAATCGCTCCAAAATGCACTTTGATAGATTAAAATTAGAGGGAGCATGTCATACATCATTATTATCAAAAATAAAAGATGTACAAAATCTAATGTTATTAATTGTAGGAAAACATGATGTAGTAACGTGTGAAGAACAAATTAAAACATTTAATAAAGATGCCCGAAACGGCAAGTATATCGTATTTGAAGAGAGCGGCCATTCACCTCATTATGAGGAAGCAGATAGATTTGCAGAAACAGTCATACATTTTTTGAAATGAAGAAAAGGGTGCTTCTATAAATGAGAGGCACCCTTTCTAAATTTCTGAATATGTGATTGTGATGTTAGGCCACTTACTTTGCCAATTCTTTTTTATAACTCTGTTTTTGTACATATGTAATCGTTCTTTCGATTCAAGAAAGTGAGCTGTTGGTTTCACTTGTAAGGAAAGGACATCTTCAATACCACATGGGGCTGTTAAGATAACGTTGTTTAGTTCATCAAGTGTAACTCCTAAAGCCGTTGCTGTTTCAGGGAATTTAGAAATAGCATTAACAGAAGAAGAATATGGTGGCATATTATTCACTACATGCATACGAGCTTGATTTTTTACAGACCAAGGGATAGTAGCATCAATATTCATTAATTTCGTTTCTAATGATTGTTCGTATATCTCATCTTGATGTAGACTATCATAATAAATCACATCAACATCAGGCATAGCCGTTTTCGCTTCATAGTCATGTAAAGTATCCCAAATTTTAGAACGAACAAATCCGGCACAAATCCACCAATCAGGTAGCTCTAGTGATTTTGCCATTTGTAATACATTCATCATCCATTCGTCGTTTTCTATTAAGCGAATTATATCTTTCTCTGTTTTGATCTTCATTGATAAATTCACCTTTCTAGTAAATTAATGCATCAGTTCAATAATCCATAAAATCCAGTAAGCACCTGGTACAAATAGCAGTTGTGCTAATAATGTGCCGAGAAGTCTAGAAATCATTAGCCAACCATACATTTTACTCATAGATTCAGCACCGCTTTCTGATTGTAGAGCACGTTCTGTTAAAAGAGCAATGCGTGGATCGAGTAATACAGTTAATAAAATAGTGGCGAAACCATTTACAAGGCCAGAAGCTGTACTTGCATTTGTTGCATAATCTGGATTTAAAAAAGAAGCGTAAAGGGCTGAAAGTACCCCTGCTGTATAAATAGCAGTAGCAAACATGTTAATAAGCATAATACGCTTTGGAATACCACCGATACGCAGTCTATGAATCATTTCTAACTTTGGAAAGCGGACATATTTTTTTGTGTACTTTAATTTTTGAATGTTATTCGTTTTCATCATTCGAATGAAAGAACCGTCTGTTTCAAAGTTTTGAATGACATATCCAAATAGTTTTGTCAAAGTTGGATACAGTATAATCGCAAGCAATGTACCGATAGAAGCAGATAATAGTACAAGACGTATAATATGCTCTAAATCAATAGAAGGATCTAGTTTTGCTTCGTCCACAATCCCGCCAAGTAAAAAGGCTTGTAGTAAGTTTGACGTTCTTGAAATGAGTAATACGATTCCTACGACGGATAATGCGACAGCAATCTTCTTTAAACGAACCCCCGCTAATCGAATACTATAAGAGCTTGTTTCAACTGCGTGAATCACAATTGTGAAAGCCATTATAAAAATTAACGTAATTGACATTTGTTTCACCAGTTTCTATTAAAATAATTGTAACTTTTTTACTTTATCATATCTATCGTATTTTGTAACTGAAAGTATGTGACATATGGAAATTGATTTTTCGAAAAATAGATAATGATAGTATAATAGGGAGAAGTGGAAGAGATGTTAGCACTTATTTATACCGTAAATTAAGTGGAGGAATGAAGCATGTATAAAACATTTCTATTTGATTTAGATGGAACTTTAACGGATCCGAAAGAAGGGATTGTAAACTCGGTTTTATATGCATTAAAAAAAGTAGGAATTGAAGAAGTACATATAAGTGAGCTAGATTCATTTATAGGTCCTCCTATTCAGCAATCATTCATAGAGAGATATAATATGAGTGAAGGAGAGGTTGAGCGTGCTGTTTTTTACTTCCGTGAGTATTTAAAGCAGCGTGGATTGTTTGAAAATAATGTATACGAGGGGATTCTGAAGCTCTTGCAACAATTAAAAAGTTCAGGGAATCGCATATTCGTAGCAACTTCAAAGCCCACTGTATTTGCGAAACAAGTTATAGAGCATTTTCAATTAACGAATTATTTCGAAGACATCATTGGAAGTAATTTAGATGGTACGAGAATAAAAAAAGAAGAAATAATTGCTCATATTTTACAAACACATGAAGAACTAAATAAAGAAGAAATGATAATGATTGGTGATAGAAAGCACGATATAATAGGTGCAAATCAGAATGGAATTGCTTCAATTGGTGTTTTATATGGCTATGGCTGTGAAAAAGAACTGACTGAAGTTAGTGCGACCTACATAGTGAAAGATGTTGAAGAACTGTATCATTTTTGTGTAGAGAAAAATTTAATACAGCAGTAAATATAGATTCTAGCAATCCCTTTATAACGTATGACGATGAATTCGTTTCTGTTTAAAGGGATTTTTCATATGTAATCGAATAATTATAATTAGACATTTTTAGCATAAAAATTTGTATGAATAAGAGGAGGGATGTCAGAATTAAAAGGTTATTAGAAATTTATCAATAAAATTTAGAATATTCTGTTTAATGGAGGGGTAAAATTGGAGTTAGTTATTATATTATTAGCACTAAGTTTACTTATGTTCGTAGCATACAGAGGTTTTTCTGTTATTTTATTCGCGCCGATATTTGCATTATTTGCAGTATTTTTGACAGAACCTAGTTATGTATTACCTTTCTTTTCTAATATCTTTATGGAGAAAATGGTTGGATTTATAAAATTATATTTTCCTGTGTTTTTATTAGGAGCAATATTTGGAAAAGTAGTGGAAATGTCAGGAATTGCAGATTCTATCGCAAAAACAATTATTGAGTTAGTTGGTGAAAAACGTACTATATTAGCGATTGTATTAATGGGGGCTATTTTAACGTATAGTGGTGTTAGTGTGTATGTAGTAGTGTTTGCTGTTTATCCGTTCGCAGCTAAGTTGTTTCGACAAGCTAATATTCCAAAGCGTTTAATCCCTGGAACGATTGTTCTTGGAGCAGTAACGTTTACAATGGATGCGCTGCCTGGATCACCACAAATTCAAAATGTAATACCTACAACATTTTTTAAAACGGATATTTATGCTGCACCGATACTTGGGATTGTAGGAGCAATTTTTGTTCTTACATTAGGTTTACTATATTTAGAGAGTAGACGTAAGAAGGCAAAAGCAGCAGGTGAAGGATATTTTGGTTTTAATGATGGAAATACTGAAATGGCAGCATCTTTGCAAGTAGAACAAAAAAATATGCCATTAATTAATAACATTGAAATCACAAGAGCACAACAACTTATTGCATTTATACCACTGATTTTAGTAGGTGTAATGAATAAAGTGTTTACTATTATGATACCGAAGTGGTATCCAAGCGGTTTTGATTTTTCTGCAATTGGTATGAAAGCATTTGGAAAAGTAGAATTAAGTGCAGTAGTAGGAATTTGGTCTGTAGAATTGGCACTTATTATAGGGATCTTAACAACGTTATTATTATATTGGAATCGAGTAGTAACAGGTTTCCAAGCTGGATTGAATACAAGTATTGGTGGAGCGCTACTTGCAACGATGAATACAGGAGCTGAGTTTGGATTCGGTGGTGTCATTGCAGCACTTCCAGGCTTCGCAATTATGAGAGATGGAATCTCTGCTACTTTCACAAATCCGTTAGTGAATGGTGCAGTAACGACGAATATTTTAGCTGGAATTACAGGCTCGGCATCAGGAGGAATGGGAATAGTATTAAGCGCAATGGGAGATAAATTTATTGCAGCGGCCAATCAATTTGATATTCCATTAGAAGTTATGCACCGTATCGTATCAATGGCATCAGGAGGAATGGATACACTACCACATAACGGGGCTATTATTACTATTCTTACAGTAACAGGATTAACTCATAAACAGTCATATAAAGATATATTTGCTATTACAATTTTGAAAACGGTTGCTGTATTTTTAGTTATCACATTCTATACTTTAACAGGAATCTATTAAAAATTCGAATCGTAAAGATTCATCAAATTGATAATTTATATTATGAAAAATTAATTTTGGTAAGAAGGGGTGGAGTACTTGCAACAAATTTCTGAGTTTCGTATGCCAAAGTCGGTATTATATGGAAGGAATTCGCTTGAAAAACTGGGAGAACAATCAAAAAAGTTAGGGAAAAGAGCTTTTATAGTTACTGATACAATTATGGAGAAATTAGGATATGTTGAAAAGTGTATGCAACAACTAAATAAGAAAGGTATTACTGTTAGTACATATAATAAAGTGGATGCTGAGCCTACAAATATACACGTATTAGAAGCGTTATCTCTTTGTAAAGAGGAAAAGTGCGATTTTATTATTGGTATTGGTGGTGGAAGTTGTATTGATGCTGCGAAAGCAGTAGCGGTTTTATATACAAATGGTGGAGAAGTTGAGGATTATGTCCAAAAGGATATTGAAATAGAAAACAATCCACTACCACTTATTGCAATTCCAACAACTTCTGGTACTGGTTCGGAAGTTACAAGTGTAGCAGTAATTACGAATAAAAAAACAGATGTAAAAATGATGATGAAGCATCCTAGTTTTATACCGAAAGTAGCAATTATAGATCCAGTTTTGACAAGTTCGTTACCACCACAAATTACGGCAGCAACAGGAATAGATGCGTTATGTCATGCGATTGAAGCTTATATTTCTAAATTTTCACAACCACTTACAGATGTACTTGCTCTTTCAGCTATTGAAAGTATTATGAAATATTTACGTATAGCATATGAAGATGGACATAACATGGAGGCAAGAGAAGCGATGATGATTGCTTCCTTACAAGCTGGAATTGCATTTTCGAATGCATCAGTTACATTAGTTCATGGAATGTCAAGGCCAGTGGGAGCATTATTTCATGTACCGCATGGAATATCAAATGCCATACTATTACCTACAGTGTTAGAGTTTACAAAAACAAGTGCAGTGAAAAGGTTAGCAAAAATTGGGCGTAGTTTAAATAAGGATTTGTATTCGAATTCTGATGAGGAAGTAGCAGACTATACGCTTTGGGAAATAAAAAAGCTTTGCTATGATCTTCGTATTCCAAATTTAAAAGAATACGGAATCGATGAAATTGAATTTGAAAATGCTATCTCTAAAATGGCATCAGATGCAATTGAAAGTGGTAGCCCAGCTAATAACCCACGTGTTCCATCATATGATGAAATCAAAGAGTTGTATCGAGAGTGTTTTAATTATAAGTATAAAGAATTTATAAAAATATCAGATCGTTAATTTCAGAATATTCTATAAAAATTTCCTTGGAAATGAAAGTACAATTATTCTATATTTACGTTAAAACAAGACCTTATATTCCAAACTTAAAGTCTTGTTTTATTGTGTATAATATACATAATAAAATGTTGTTATTAGTTTTATAAAAAAGTTTAGGTAGGTGTTGTTTATATGAAAACGATAGGTCTTATAGGTGGTATGAGTTGGGAATCAACTTCAGAATATTATCGAATTATTAATGAAGAAATAAAAGAGAGATTAGGAGGGCTACATTCAGCAAAATGTTTGATTAATAGTGTGGATTTTGAAGAGATTGAACGATGTCAGTCTAGCGGAGATTGGGATGGTGCTGGAGAAATTCTAGGGAATGCGGCATATTCATTACAAAAGGGAGGAGCAGACTTTATAATTATTTGTACAAATACAATGCATAAGGTAGTTGGAAAAATAAAGGCGAAAATTGATATTCCAGTCTTACATATTGCTGATGCAACTGCAAAAGAAATTAAAAGAAAAGACATTCAAAAGGTTGGTCTGCTTGGAACTAAATATACAATGGAGCAAGATTTCTATAAGTCACGTATGGAAGAAAATAATATAAAAGTAATAGTACCATCAGAAAAAATAGAAAAGAAATAAATAAAGTAATATATACAGAATTATGTTTAGGAAAAATAGTATCTCAATCTAGAGAATATTATAAAAGAGTCATCGAAGAGTTAGTGCAAAAAGGAGCACAGGGAATCATATTAGGTTGTACAGAAATAGGATTATTAATAAAGCAAGAAAACGTATCTGTCCCGATATTTGATACAACTCATATACATGCAATTGAAGCAGTCAAGGTAGCTCTAGATAGAGTATAATTATATTATGTAAACTTGATTCGTATATCTGGAAAACATTCAGAAAATATTTTATAATGTAAGTGGTTACATTTAAGGGGGAATGCGTATGCTTTCAGTTCAACCAATCGCATTTGTACATAATGAAAGAAAGGAAATAAAAGATGATGAGTGGGGAGAAGTAAGATCCTATATTACTTTAACTGAAATGTATGCAGAAGAAAGTATACAAGGGATTGAAGATTTTTCTCATATTGAAGTTGTTTTTTATTTTCATAAAGTAACTGACGAGCAAATTCAGTATTTTGCTAGACATCCTAGAAATAATAAGGATTATCCTGAAGTAGGTATTTTTGCACAGCGCGGGAAAAATCGTCCGAATCGCATAGGTGTAACAATTGTCAAGATGATCAAAAGAGAAGGTAAATCAATTATTGTTGAGGGATTAGATGCTATTGATGGCACTCCTATATTGGATATAAAACCAATAATGAAAGGGTTTATGCCGACAGAAGAAATACACCAGCCTAAATGGGCAACGGATATAATGAGACAGTATTGGAAGGGGAATGGAGTAAAATGAGAATATATGAGGCAACAATTGCAGATTTAGATGGACTAGCATCAGTTTTTAATAACTATCGCATATTTTATAGACAAGATTCTGATTTAGAAGGGGCAAAAGTATTTTTACGAAATCGAATTGAGAGAAAAGAGTCCGTTATTTTCGTAGCAGTTGAAGACGGCGAATATATTGGGTTCACACAACTATATCCATCATTTTCTTCCATTTCAATGAAAGAATTATGGATTTTAAATGATTTATTTGTACAAGCTACTAAGCGCGGGGCAGGAACAGGTAAAAAATTATTAGAAGCTGCTAAAGAATACGCATTAGAAAATGGAGCAAAAGGTGTAAAATTACAAACAGAGATTGATAATTTATCAGCACAACGATTATATGCTGAAAATGGCTATTTGAGAGATAATCGTTATTTCCATTATGAATTAACGTTTTAAATAATAATAGATTAAAAGAGGCGCTTTCATTTTGAAAACGCCTCTTTTAATTTGTATTATAGTTGATTTAAAATCCAGTTTGTTGCATCTTCAAAGTTATCTGCAATGTAGTTTGGTTCAATATGTGCCCATTTGTCTCGGTACGTATGCAAAGCATCATACCCAGCGCCTGTTCGGACTAGAATCGTTGTCGCATTTACTTTTGCCCCTGCAACAATATCAGTCCAGCGATCGCCAACTACAGCACATTGTGTTAAATCAAGTCCATGTTTTTTTGCTGCTTTAAGCAGCATGCCTGTACTTGGTTTACGGCATTCACAACCATCACCGTGTTTATGAGGACATACATAAACATCATCAAAACCGAAGCCTTCTAATTCTTGTACAAAATCGGCTACAGTTGCTATTCCATCTGCGATACCAGGTTGATTTGTGAAAGAGAAAATTTTTATATTTTTAGCTTTTAGTTTTTGCAAGGATGTTTTTGTGAATGGAAATAATGAAAAAGATCCTGGATAATGTATTGTAGTGTCACCACCAATTGTACCGTCACGATCAATGAAAATTGCTTTAATGTTTGTCATAGTTATAGTCCCTTCAATTTATAATTAGTTTAAAAATGTTTTACAAATCGGTAGCCATTTACCTCATAGCCTAATTTTTTGTAAAAAGGATGAGCTTCTACTCTTTTTGTTCCACTAACTAGCCATGTGCCAATGCAATTATGTTTCTTTGCTAATTGTTCTGCATAATCCATCAAAACTTGTCCAATGCCTTTACGTCGTATGTTAGAATCAACGCTAATAATTGAAATCTCTCCATAACGTGTTACATCTTCTAAATTTTCACGTATACGAAATCCAAGTAATCCAAATATAGCTTCTTCTTCCTCGTAAACATATAAAAAATCAAACGGACTCATTTGTACGAATTGTAGGCGGTTGTTCATATCTTCATAGGAAATAGAGGAACCTTTTAATTCTTTCGTTAAAGAACAAAGTGCGTCTATATCATCTATCGTTGCTTCACGAATTTGAAAAGACATATTATCAACTCCAATAAAATGTAATCAAACATTTAATATTCTGTTAAAAAATGTTTTTTCCTGCTATGAAAATAAATATTTTATAATGATATATAGATAGTTATATGTTATTCTTTTCCTTGATTGTATTGGAAACGGAAAGAAGGGGAATGCATGTTAAAAGTAAATATCCGCTCAGCTGGATATGAAATAGGCGAAAAAACAATTCATGATATAGCTTTTTCTATCGAAAAAGGTGAACTAGTTGCTCTTATTGGAGCAAATGGTGCTGGGAAAAGTACGACGATTAAAACGATACTCGGATTACTTGTAAATATGGACGGTGAAATATCATTCGGTGAAAAGAAAAATCCGTATGCATACGTACCAGAACATCCAACATACTATGATTACTTGACGCTCTGGGAACATATTGAATTATTAATGGCAGCTCGTGGAAGTGAAATGGGAAGTTGGGAAGAACGAGCGGAACAATTATTACATACTTTTCGAATGAATAAGCATAAACATGAGTATTTATCAAAGTTTTCAAAAGGCATGAAACAAAAATCTATGCTAATATTGGCGTTTTTAACTGAGCCAGATTTTTATATCATTGACGAACCTTTTATCGGTTTAGATCCAGTAGCTACGAAAGAGTTTTTAAATTATTTATATAAAGAAAAAGAGCGCGGGGCAGGAATTTTACTTTGTACGCACGTATTAGATACTGCTGAAAAAATTTGTGAAAGATTTTTACTCATTTCACAAGGTACATTAGTCGCAGATGGACATTTAGAATCTATTCAAATATTAGCGGAAATGCCGGGTAGTTCATTATTAGACTGCTTTGATGTAATTGTAAGGCGTGAACAACATGATTAAACAACAATTTTATAAGAGATTACGCCATGAACTTGAGCGGAAATGGAAGTCTATACGTTCGGTAACAGATTGGACAGTCGCATTATATATCATTATTCCAGCACTTATATTTATGGGAATCTATTATCGATCGCTATGGATAAATGAATTATCAACGGAAGAGACGATTTATTTCGGATTAGGATTACTCGCATTTTATCTAGTAACATATCCAAGAGGAGTTCGTTCATTTTTTGAGCAAGCGGATAGTTTATTTTTAATTTCGTATGCAACACATATGCGAAAATTAGTCCAGTATGGCATGATGTACACATTTGTTCGAATAGCGATAACGAATATAATAGTAGTCGTTATTATGTTACCGGTGTTGATGAAAAGTATCGGAGTAACAGAGATACAAGTCCTATTATTTTGGGTATTCTTTACTATATTTCGATTTATGTTGTCGTTGTTAACGAGATTTGTTCATGTACATGTGGGGAAACGATGGGTTTTATGGATTGTAAAAAATGTAGTATTTTCTATGAGCGTGTCCTTTTTTGGAATTAGTTTATTTTTTATTTATAAAAATCCGTTGTATTCAATTTTATTTATCGGTCTAGTAATTTTCTTAAGTAGTGTATTAGTAAAAGAGAAAATGAATTATAAAAAGTTCTTTTTTAAAGAAATCGAGAAAGAAAAGGAGGAAAGCATGCGCTGGACGAGCGGAATTATGCAAGTTGGTGGTCATGCGGCTAAACCGAGTAGTTCGAATAAAAAAACGTGGATGTTTCCGCGCTCTAAAAGACTTTTAGGGAAAAAAGCTGATTCTCGTATTGTCGAATCTTTTTTGAAAGAATTTTTCCGTACAAGTACTGCACGAATATTTTATATTCAAATTGTATGTATCAGTACTGCAAGTATAATTATGACTCCAAGGTGGATTGCAGCTATTGTTCTCGTATTTGCTGTAGTTGCAATTTCTCGCTATGCACGTGATTATTGGAATGAATTTACGAATAAGATGTTTCTTCGTTTATATTGTGATGAAGGGAAATTACTATTGTTAAGATGGAAGGCAGATCGTTATTTACTACTACCAGCAATACTTTTATATGGAATAGTTATACTTTCACAGTTTTATTTATTGCCAGCTGTGGTAGGCAGTGTTGTTTTTATTTTATTAATTGTATGGATTGTATTTCTACCATTAAAAAAGAGCCATTGACGGCTCTTTTTCTAGTCTGTAACACATTGATAAATAAAATATACTAAAACGAGTATACTTGCGGCGGAATACATGACATCTAAAGTCATCTGATCGCCTCCTTATTGTTGTTGTATTTTTATTGTATGAAATCTTACAATTTCATATTCAAGTGAAAAATATGTGAACGTTAACAAAATTGTAAAGTGCAAAAATTATAATCATTTTGTATAATAGAAGAAACCACCGTTATATAAAAAATAATGAGTGAAAGGGGAGGGAACATAAATGCCAAATTGGTTTAGAAAAACCTTAGTCACATTAATTACCGTATTTACATTTGGTTTAGTGACGCCTCCTTCCATATTACTTGATAATGCCAAAGCTGCGGACAAGCCTACGAGCACAGCTGGGCAACAAAGTTTGGAGAGCACGTCCTATACATATGAAGAAACGAATGACAGGTTAACCACCGATACTTTTATTACTTATGCAATGCAAGAAGCAGAGAAGCAGTCGATGCAAAAGTTTGGTACTAAAATTGGTCCAGTAATTGAAGATGAATTTAAAGATGTAATATTACCAAAAATTGAAGAGGCAATTGCTGAGCTTGCTAGTGATGTACCAGAAGACTCACTACAATCATTAGCGATTTCTCAAAAACCAGCTGGTGGAAATAATGAAAAGATTTTTCACGTCTACGATACGAAATCAGGAAATGATTTATTGCGTTTCCATGTAAGAAGAGATCATCCACCACAAGATGGTTATTATTTTAATTTCCATTATCACCGTTTTGATGATGGATACTCTGGACATCATGAGTTAGGAAATATTTATTGGAATACAAATGTACCGCCGAAATGGTTGTCTTAAAAAGAACAAGAGAAAATCTTGTTCTTTTTTATTTTTATAGAAGGGACAGACAACTATGTTGTTGAATAACATAGGTTTAGAAAAAAGAAGCAAAAGGAGTATGGAGATGCAAAAATATATTGTTTTTGACTTTGATGGCACATTAGTAGATTCACAAAATATATTTGTACGGATTTATAATCAACTTGCTGAAAAACATGGGTATAAAGCAGTAAAGGAAGAAGAAATTGAGCATTTACGTAAATTAACGATGCCAGAGAGATGTAAACAACTTGATGTACCACTGTATAAATTACCGATATTAGCGTTGGAATTTTATAAATTATATCAGCCTGCTATAAAAAATCTCGTTTTGTTCCATGGAATGAAAGATGTATTAGATAAACTACATAAAAAAGGCTACGGAATTGCAGTCATATCATCGAACTCAGAAGAGCATATTCGGGCTTTTTTACACAAGAATGGTATCGAAAATATTCAAGAAGTGTATTGTTCTAAAAATTTGTTTGGTAAAGATAAAATGATAAAAAGGTTTTTAAAATCGAAAAAAATAACAGAGAAAGATATGTTATACGTTGGTGATGAACAGCGAGATGTAGCAGCGTGTAAAAAGGCTGAAGTGAACGTAATTTGGGTATCTTGGGGATATGATGTTATTGAAACAGTGAAAAAAGATGCACCAGATTATATGGTTCATAAGCCGATGGAAATTGTGGAAGTAGTACAAGGAGCGTATTCTTAATATGAATACACTTCGAGCAGGCATTCATCATATTGAATTTTGGGTAGCGAATTTGGAGGAGTCCATTTGTTTTTATAATAAGTTGTTTTCCATAATTGGATGGAGAAAGTTAAATGAAGTAGCATATAGCACAGGAGAAAGTGAAATATATTTTAAAGAAGTAGATGAGGAAATCGTAAGGACGTTAGGGCCTAGACATATTTGTTATCAAGCTATTCATAGAGAGGTAGTTGATGAAGTAGCAGATTTTCTTTCTAGTACGAAAGTGAAGGTAATACGTGGTCCAATTGAAATGAATCATTATTCGGAAGGTTACTATACGATTGATTTTTACGATCCAAATGGATTTATTGTAGAAGTTGCCTATACACCAAATGCAGAAATGTAAGGGGAATAGATATGAAGATAATTACAGCACGGCAAAACAATATACAAATTGTAAAAGATGCAGTGGATATTAAAGAAATTTCTAAAGGTTTTTCGCCTGATAAGAAATATATAATTACGAGTGCGAATAATGAAAAATATTTATTGCGGACAGGCGATATAAAAGAGTATGAAAGAAAGAAAATAGAGTTTCAAATTTTAAATGAAATGCAAAACCGTAGTGTGCAAGCACAAAAACCAATTGAAATGGGTTTGTTGGCAGAAGAAGGTTTATGCTATGGTATCTTTTCATATTTAGAAGGGGAGGAGGCGAAGAAGCTATTGCCTACGTATTCACCAAAAGAACAATATGATATTGGTATAGAGGCAGGAAAAGATTTAGCAAAAATGCATACATATGAAGCTCCTAATGATATACTTCCATGGTATGAAAGAGCAATGAAGAAACATAGTAAATATGTAGAGGCATACAAAACATGTGGAATAAAAATAAAAAATGATGATAAAATCATAAAGTTTATAGAAGAAAATGAAAAATATTTAAAGAACCGCCCGAATCGATTTCAACACGATGATTTTCACTTAGAAAATATAATTGTACGGGATGGAAAATATGTAGGTGTTGTTGATTTTAATGGCTACGACTGGGGCGATCCACTTCATGATTTTGTAAAAATTGCACTGTTTGCAAGGGACATTAGTATTCCGTATTCAATCGGACAAATAGAAGGATACTTTAATAGGAAAATACCAGAGGAGTTCTGGAAATTATACACGGTGTATGTTGGCATGACAGTTTTCTCCTCGATTGTCTGGACATTACGAGCAGCGCCGCATATGTTAGATGATATGTTAGAGCGTCTTACTATAGTTTTAGAGGATCATAATAACTTTGAGTTATCGAAGCCAATTTGGTTTCAACTAGATAAGATTGATAAGGAATAGAAAAGGTAGGTGTAATTCGCACCTACCTTTATTTTTTACCATCAAAATACTTATTTAATTTTCTTAAATGTAAGCGGCTGAGTACTTAATGTAGCTGGTACATATAACTGAAGGGATGGGAATTCACCACTTACATTCATTTCATAAGCGAATAATAAGCTCATTTTCATTTGGAATAAGTCAACTTTTGCAGAGAAGATGTCGTAATGATGATGCCCTAATTGAATATCCATTTCCATAAATTGTACATATAACGAATCATCTCGTTTGTATACTTGTAATGTTCTGTATGCAGGATGTTCAAAAGTACCAGTATAATCCTCTAACTTGTGCGAAGGTGTAGTCCCTTTAATTTGTTCAGGGAGGGATTCAGTTGCTTCTTTCATCATTTCCTTCATTTTTTTAGTATCTTCTACAGCACGTTTATGCCAATCAATGGATTCTAATTCAAGTAGTTCGTCATAAATTTGATTAGCCAGATAAGTAGGAAGTAATGTTCCTCCAGCATTCGTTAAAATGACAAGGCCTATGTTTTCTGTTGGTATGAATGAAACAAGCGCTGAAAATCCATCGATATTACCGCCATGATGAATCACTTTTTTACCACGATAAGCGCTAATAAACCAACCAAGACCGTAACTATTTAATGGAGATTCAGGGAGTGATAAAACCGGTTGATCTGGAATTGAATTGTGTGGTGTATACATTTGTTGTAATAATTCAGAGGAGATTAATTCATGATCTCCAAATTTTCCTTCATTTAAGTGGAGAAGTACCCAATTTGCCATATCTTCAATTGTAGAATTAATACACCCAGCAGCGCCAACTGTATCGATGTTATGGAATGGAACTTCTTTTATTTCACCTTCATTTTCAACGTAAGGTAAAGCATAATCATCTGTAGTTTGTGAATCTGTAACAGAGAAGTTTGTTTGATTCATATTTAAAGGCTCTAAAATATGTTCTGTAGTGTATTGCTCCCACGTTTGATTTGTAATGTTTTCAACAATGTAGCTAATTGTTGCATACATTAAGTTGTTATATAGAAATGCAGTCCGGAACGGTGCATCAAGTGGTAAATGTTTTATTTTTTCAACGAGATCTTTTCGAGATAAGGAAGAACTGTACCAAAGGGCCTCATGACGACTCACTCCAGTTCGATGAGAAGCTAAATCCAGTCCTGTAACTTGTGAGCTAGCAAGTAGTTCAGATAAAGTAAAGTTAGGTATATAAGACTGGATAGGGGTATCCCAATTAAACTTTTTTTGCTGTGCTAACAAACTTAATGAAAGTGTGCCAAATGCTTTCGTTGAGGAACCGATTGCGAATCGAGTATTCGGTGTAACAGCCTCTTTTGTTACTATATTACGATAGCCAAAACCTTCTGAAATAATAACGTCACCGTCTTTTATAACAGCGACAGCAGCACCAGGAACATTTAAATCCTTCATCATTTTTTCAACCGTTGTTTGTAAAGAAGTCATAACAGGCGTTCCAAGTTTAGACATACTTCTAACCTCCAAATATAAATTTTGTTCTACCGCACTATACTTTCGGTAATAGAAAATGAAAACCTTTTAAAATATGGAAAGTTAATAATTTTGTAAGAATTAATGTAAGAAATTTTATTAATTAAGATTATTAAATTTACCATTTTTCATGTTATGATAAATTGCATATACGATTGAAAGAAGGTTTTCCTACATATGAAACATGCTGAAAATGAATACTTAAATTTATGCCGCCATGTAATGGAACATGGTACGAAGAAAGAAGACCGTACAGGGACAGGCACTGTATCTGTATTTGGATATCAAATGCGTTTTGATCTAAGTAAAGGTTTTCCTTTATTAACAACAAAGAGAGTACCGTTTCGCCTTGTAGCAAGTGAACTGCTTTGGTTTATGAAAGGTGATACAAATATTCGCTATTTATTGCAGCATAATAATAACATTTGGAATGAATGGGCGTTTAAGAGCTGGGTAGAAAGTGATGAGTATACTGGTCCTGACATGACTGATTTTGGTCTTCGCTCACAACAAGATGAAGAATTTAAAGTACAGTACGATGAGCAAATGGAATTGTTTAAAAAGAACGTTTTAGAAGATGATGAGTTCTCAAATAAATATGGTTATTTAGGAGACGTTTACGGTAAACAGTGGCGTGCTTGGAAAACGACAGCTGGTGAGACACTTGATCAATTAAAAGATGTAATTGAAATGATTAAAAAAACACCAGACTCACGTCGTTTAATCGTTTCTGCTTGGAATCCTGAAGACGTACCAAATATGGCATTACCCCCTTGTCATACATTATTCCAATTTTATGTAGCGGACGGAAAACTTTCTTGTCAGCTATATCAAAGAAGTGGTGACATATTCCTTGGAATTCCATTTAACATCGCAAGTTATTCACTACTAACACATTTAATTGCACATGAATGTGGTCTTGAAGTAGGAGAATTTGTTCATACAATTGGAGATGCACACATTTATACGAATCATTTTGAACAAGTAGAAAAGCAATTGGCACGTGAACCACGTCCATTCCCGAAACTTACATTAAATCCAGATGTGAAATCTGTTTTCGATTTTGAAATGGAAGATTTAACGATTGAAGGATACGATCCGCATCCAGCAATTAAAGCACCGGTTGCAGTATAATTGTAGAGGAGATGAAAAAATGATTGTTTCATTTATGGTCGCTATGGACGAAAATAGAGTAATTGGTAAAGATAATAATTTACCTTGGCGTTTACCGAGTGAATTACAATACGTGAAGAAAACAACGATGGGTCACCCGCTTGTTATGGGAAGAAAGAACTATGAAGCGATTGGTAGACCACTGCCTGGAAGACGTAATATTATTGTAACTCGTAATGAAGGGTATCATGTTGAAGGCTGTGAAGTTGTTCATTCTGTAGAAGAAGTGTTCGAACTATGTAAAAATGAAGAAGAGATTTTTATTTTTGGCGGAGCGCAAATTTACGATCTCTTTTTACCTTATGTAGACAAGTTGTATATAACAAAAATCCATCATGCATTTGAAGGAGATACATTCTTCCCAGAAATGGATATGACAAATTGGAAAGAGATTTTTGTAGAAAAAGGTTTAACGGATGAAAAAAACCCGTATACGTATTATTACCATGTATATGAGAAACAACAATAATAATAAAGATTGATGTGAGAATTCACGTCAATCTTTTTATTTATATTCACCAATATAAGTTTATAGATGAGATTCGATAGTGCTATAATGAGAGGTAGCATGTAAAAATGCTAAAATTTTCAAAAGTACTAATATAGAAAGAGGAGGAGAATCGATTGAGAAAGATATGGGGGATTCTTTTTCTTTGCTTAACATTCATGTTAGTTGGATGTGGTAAAGAAGAAAAACCACAAGAAGTGTTTGATACATATGTAAAAGCGTGGAATAAACAAAAATTTGCAGATATGTATGATCAACTATCAAAAAATGCAAAAAAAGATATTTCAAAGAAAGAGTTTACTGAAAAATATGAGAAAATTTATTCTGGTATCGAAGTGAAAGACTTAAAGGTAGAAACAGGGGAAGTAAAAGAAGATAAAAAAGATGAAGGCCCTGTTCCTTTTAAAGTAAGCATGGATACAGTTGGTGGTAAAATTACATTTGGTCATGAAGCAAAAATGGTGAAAGAAAAAGATGGAGATAAAGAATCTTGGAAAATAGATTGGACTCCTGATTTTATTTTCCCTGGCATGACGAAAGATAGTAAAGTGCGTATGCAGACAACACAGCCAAAACGTGGTGAAATATACGATCGTAATGGAAAAGGTCTTGCAAAGAATGGGAAAGCTTCTGAAATCGGATTGATTCCTGAAAAGTTAGGCGATACTGCTCCGCAAACGAAAGAAACAGTAGCGAAGTTGTTAAATATGTCTGTAGAAGAAATTGATCAAAAATTAGCTGCTAAATGGGTAAAACCAGGGTATCTCGTACCAATTGGAATTTTGCCTGAAGGGGCAACACAAAATACGTACATTGATTTACCAGGTGTTTCAACAAAACCTGTAAATGTTCGTACATATCCGTTAGGGGAAGCGGCAGCTCATCTGACTGGTTATATTGGAAAGGTAAATGCTGAAGATTTAAAAACGCTACAAAAGAAAGGCTATCAAGCTGATGATCCAGTTGGTAAAGCTGGTTTAGAGCAAGTATTAGAGGAAAAGCTACGCGGTAAAAAAGGTGGCCGTGTCTTTGTAGAAGATGCGCAAGGAAAAGAAATTAAAAACTTGGCAAAAACAGATGCTGTTGATGGAGAAAATGTAACTTTAACTATTGATAGTGTTGTTCAAGAAAAAACGTATAATGAAATGAAGGGCGAAGCTGGTTCAAGTGCAGCAATTAATCCGAAAAGTGGAGAAACAATTGCACTAGTAAGTAGTCCAGCATATGATCCTAATATAATTGCACGAGGGACATCAAAGGCACAACGCGAAGCGTGGAATAATGATCCGAAAAAACCAATGACAAATCGCTTTACACAATTGTCGGTACCAGGTTCTGTATTTAAACCTATTACAGCTGCAATTGGTCTTGAAACGAAAACGATTGATTCAAAAGAAGAGTTGAAAATTGAAGGATTAAAATGGACAAAAGATTCTTCTTGGGGTAATTACTATGTAACGCGTGTGAAAGATGCAAATCCGATTGATCTTGATAAGGCGATGAAATACTCGGATAATATTTACTTCGCACAAGAAGCTTTAAAAATCGGAAAAGACAAGTTTATGAGTGAAGCAAAAAAATTCGGATTCGATGAGAAACTACCAATTGAATATGGATTCCCTGCTTCTAAAATTGCAAATGACGGTATTAAAAATGATATTCAAATGGCAGATACAGGATATGGACAAGGACAAGTATTAATGACTCCTCTTCATTTAGCTTTAACGTATGCGCCAATTGTAAATGATGGAGCGATTCCGTCACCGTATATTATTAAAACAGATAAACAACCAAAAGCTTGGAAAGAAAATGTAATTTCTAAAGGAAATCAGGATATATTAAAAACTGCAATGACGAAAGTAATTAATGATCCAGATGGTACAGGGAAAATTGCTAAAATTGATGGCATGACTCTTGCTGGAAAAACAGGTACAGCGGAATTAAAAGTATCAAAAGAGGCCGAAGGAAAAGAACTAGGTTGGTTCGCTGCATTTGATTTAAATTCACCAGATGTGGTCATTACAATGATGATTGAAGATGTAAAAGGTAGAGGTGGAAGTAACATTCCAGCTGAAAAAGTAAAACATGTTTTTCAAAAATAATATGTAATAAAAGACTATCTCTATAATTTATAGAGATAGCCTTTTTGTGTGAGAAGTCTTAATATCTGTATACTAAATTTTAAAGAAACAAAATAAATCATTAACTTACGAAAAAAAAGTAGCTATTTTTTATTGACATCGATTGAAACTTTTTGTATCATACTTACATAAGGTAAGTTATTAACTTTCGAAAAATAAATCTTGAATTAAAGATAAAGAGAAAAAAGGGAGAGAATACAATGACAAAAGTACTATTTATTACAGCAAATCCAAATTCAGCAGAAGGTTCTTTCGGAATGGCAGTAGGGGAAGCTTTCATCGAAGCTTATAAAAACGAACATCCACAAGACGAAGTTGTAACAATTGATTTATTCAACACTACAGTACCAGCAATTGATGCAGATGTATTTGCTGCTTGGGGTAAATTTGCAGCAGGTGAAGGCTTTGAAGCTTTAACTGAAGTTCAACAACAAAAAGTAGCAGCAATGAACACAAACTTAGAAACATTTATGAATGCAGATCGTTATGTATTCGTAACTCCAATGTGGAACTTTAGCTATCCACCAGTAGTAAAAGCATACTTAGATAACGTAGCAATCGCAGGTAAAACATTCAAATATACTGAAAATGGTCCAGTCGGCTTATTAGAAGGTAAAAAAGCACTTCACATTCAAGCAACAGGTGGTGTATATTCTGAAGGAGCATACGCAGCTGTAGACTTCGGTCGCAATCATTTAAAAACTGTATTAGGATTTGTTGGTGTAAATGATACTGAATATATTGCAGTTGAAGGTATGAATGCAAACCCTGAAAAAGCACAAGAAATTAAAGAAGCCGCAATTGCTAATGCTCGTGAATTAGCAAAACGTTTCTAATATAGAATGCTTAAAAAGTCCAAACACTTGCTGTTTGGACTTTTTTTCTTCTTTTTCCTTCGTTTGTCTAGTATAATGAAGGTCGGAATGATAATAGGTGGGGGTTCTGTATGATTCAAACGTTTTTTAAAATCTTTTATTTAATTTTAATTGTAATTGCGATTACACCAAGAATGTGGCGTCTTAAAAGACAAGTAAATATGATGGCGCCAAAAGAAAAAGATAATGCTGTGTACAAAACGACAAATTGGTTTGGTAAGAAAATGGTACGTGTAGCTGGAGGGACAGTAGAAGTTAAAGGACTTGAAAATGTTCCGAAAGACAAGCCGGTACTAGTTGTAAGTAATCACCAAAGTAATATGGATATCCCTGTTTTACTAGGTTACTTAAATAAACCAATTGGATTCGTGTCAAAAGCAGAGATTAAAAAGTTCCCAGTTGTACCAACTTGGATGGAACTGATGAATTGTGTATTTATGGATCGTAGCGATCGTCGTCAATCTCTTAAAGCAATTAAAGATGGAATCGAACTATTAAAGAATGGACATTCTATCGTAATTTTCCCAGAAGGAACGAGAAGTAAGGGTGGGGAAGTTGGAGAGTTTAAGGCTGGTAGTTTCCATCTTGCAGTAAAGTCAGGTGTAGCAATTTTACCTGTAACGTTAGATGGTACATATAAGATGTTTGAAGCGAATGGAAATCGTATGAAGCCAGCTCATGCAATAGTAACAATTTCTAAGCCGATTACACCTGAAGATTATGCGAATATGGATATTAAAGAATTAACGAAGCATACACAGGAAGTTATCGCATCACAATTACATAAGTAATAAAAAAGGTTTCAGCTTATAGTAAGCTGAAACCTTTTTTATTATGCTGTAGGTAAGACATAAAAGAGTACACAGAAGAACATCATCGCACTACCACCTAAAACGAAAAGATGCCATATGGCATGGTTGAAAGGTAGCTTTTCCCAAAGGAAGAATATAGCTCCGACAGAATATAAAATTCCTCCTGCTAAAAGTAGTGAAAAACCATGTCCAGTTAGATTTTCATAAAGTGGTTTAATGGCAACGATTATGAGCCAGCCCATAATGATGTAACATAAAGTTGATGCCTTTATAAAGCGACGTACAAAGAAAATTTTGAAGATGATACCTCCGATTGCAAGTGTCCATATAATAGCAAGCAACGTCCATCCTAATGGCCCACGAAGTGTAATAAGTAGAAAAGGAGTATACGTGCCAGCAATTAATAAGTAAATGGCTGAATGATCTAAAATAGTAAATACTTTTTCTACTCTAGGATGATGAATGCTATGTAGCAACGTTGAAAACAAGTACAGTAAGAACATGCTTACACCATAAACAGTAAATGCAACTACAGCTGATGCGGTACCATGCTTTGAAGCATGAATAATCAATATGATTAAGGCAGGGATGCTTAAAATGGCACCGATACCATGTGTAATTGCATTTGCAATTTCTTCTTTTACAAATTGGGTCATTCGTGTCATTTTTTCAGTCATAATGCAAATCCTTTCTACTATCATAAAGTGAAACTTTAATCAGTGGGGGGCATCCCCCACTGATTATTAGTTGAACCAATCGGGCTTTTACGGGCAGTTGAGCCCCCACGTAACTTCTTGGCTTGCATTGAATTTTGAGGTGGTGGTTCTTACTGCCCGTTAAAGCGGGATAAAATAATATGTCATTTCCCTTACCATATCATACACAAGAGCAATAGAAAATGAAATTTGTATAATTGATTATATTTTTGAATTTTTTTGACAAAAGACAATGGATTTGTTGACGTTTTCAAACTTTTTTGACAAAATAAAATTATGTAATAGTAGGACAAGGAAACTACTAATAAAGGGGATGGGGAAATGTTTTCAAATATTGGCTTTCCAGGGTTAATTTTAATTTTAGTAGCAGTACTCATTTTATTTGGACCTAAAAAATTGCCGGAAATCGGGAAGGCTTTAGGGGAAACGTTAAAAGAGTTCAAAAAATCAACGAAAGAATTGACAGATGACGCATTTCAAGAAAAGGAAAAGAAAGAAAAAATGTAGTGTATTTTCCTTGTAATGGATAAATAAAGTGTGGTGAACGAGATGGAAGATCGGGAAATGAGCGTAGTAGAACATATTGTTGAGCTTCGAAAAAGAGTAATATATACGGTGTTATCCTTTGTACTATTTTTAATTATTGGATTTACTTTTACAAAGGATATTTATTTTTGGCTTGTAAAAGATTTACCAATGAAATTAACTGTTCTCGGTCCAAGTGATGTATTGTGGATTTTTTTCTCGATTGCTACAGTATTTGCTATCGTTTGTACAATTCCTTTTGCTGCTATACAAATTTGGTTATTTGTAAAACCAGGTTTACATCCAAATGAACAAAAGTTGACAATAATGTATATACCGGTATTGTCTATATTATTTATTGCAGGTTTATGCTTTGGATATTTCGTTGTAATGCCGTTTTTATTTCATTTTTTAACTACGATAGGTAATGAAATGTTTAATACGATGTTTACGACAGAAAAGTATTTTCATTTTGTTCTTAATTTAACAGTTCCATTTGCTGTAATTTTTGAATTGCCTGTAGTAGTAATGTTTTTAACGAGTATTGGACTATTGACGGCGGAACTTCTAATAAAAATAAGAAGGTATGCTTACGTAGCATTGATTATCATTGCGTCGTGTATATCACCGCCAGATTTTTTATCTCATAGTTTAGTTGCGGTACCGCTTATTTGTATTTATGAAATTAGTATTGCTTTATCAAAGATTGTTAGTAAGCGAAAAAAGAAAAGAGAAGAAGAAATTCAGTCGAAAAGTGCCTCGTTATAAAGGCACTTTTTTTATTTATTTGTTATACTCTAGCTATAAACGTATACAATATAGAGAAGAAAAAAAATATAGAATCTCCAAAATTTAGACAAACTTTGCGCTTTTATAAGTTTATACTAAATATATTAAGCAATATACGGATAACGAGTCCTCGTCTTATTAGAAATTTAGGATGAGGGATGGATTAGGTGGAGATGAATAGAGTATAAATCTTCTAACCATAAGGACTACAGAGATTGTCTAAGGATACTTTTGTATTCATGGGAGTCGCCACTTTAAACAACGTGTTACAAGCGTAAAGTAGAAGTTCAAAAATCCAATGAAAAAGAGGATTGATATTGTGATTACGAAAAGTTTTTATTTCACTCATTCAACAGGGGATTGTATTAAAATATTTGAAATCCCTGTCCTACAGGCACAGCATCCATTATCGTTTCTAATTCAGTCTCGTCTTCAATTATTTATTGCAAAAATTCAAAAACAAAAACACCCAAGATTTTCATATTCTTTCCGTGAATATTTACAAAAATGTTTGAAGTGGAATGATTATTTAAATGTATATAAAACAAATACCCTTGAAAAAAATGCATGATACGAAGTACGGACAGGGTTAGTAAACTCTGTCTTTTTCATTTTAGGTATGAAAATATAATTAATTTGATGAAATTTCGTTCCAAATTGTTGAAAGCAATGGGAATACTAGTATAATAACAAGGAGAGCGTATTGGAAAGGGAAGAAGTATAGTATGCAAAAAATTAAAATTGTAACAGATTCAACGGCAGATTTATCACAAGACGTAATCGAAAAATATGACATTCATGTTTTACCATTATCAATCTCTGTAAATGGACAAACATATTTAGATCGCGTTGATTTACAACCTGACGAATTTATTGAAGAAATGATTAAATCAGAGGAATTACCAAAAACATCACAACCAGCTATGGGTACATTTGTAGAAATGTATGACAAGCTAGGGGAAGATGGAAGCGAAGTCCTTTCTATCCATATGACAAGTGGAATGAGCGGTACTGTAGCAACTGCAAATAGCGCTGCATCAATGACCGATACAAAAGTAACAGTTGTTGATTCTCAATTTATTACACATGCTTTAGCATATCAAGTAATTGAAGCTGCAAAAATGGCAAATGACGGACGCTCACTAGAAGAAATTTTAAAACGTGTAGATGAAGTAAGAAAGAATACTCGTTTATATGTAGTAGTGGATACATTAGAAAACTTAGTGAAGGGTGGACGTATCGGTAAAGGAAAAGCGTTTATCGGTTCGCTACTTAATATAAAGCCAATTGCTAGTCTTGAAGACGGTGTTTATAATCCTGTAACGAAAGTTCGTAGCCAAGGCCAAATTGTAAAAACATTAGCTAAGTTATTTGAGCAAGATACGGCTGGAAAAGTTGTAAAAGCTGTTGCAATTCCGCATGCGAAAGCAATTCCTTTAGCTGAAAGTATGAAAGCGGCGGTTGAAAAAGTGAGTGGATTTGCTCAATCAGAAATTTTCTATACAACGCCTATTATTAGTACTCATACAGGTCCGGGCGCAATCGGATTTATGTATTTAGCAGAGTAATAAAAAAGCTACTTGAAAATATATTTCAAGTAGCTTTTTTATGTAAATAGAAAGTAAGAAATAAGAAGAGCTACACAGGCACTACCGCTAATGATATAGCGAGTCTGTAAATATTCATTCATAGAAAACACCCTTTATCCCGCTATTTGCGGACAGTAAAACTCTCTACCTCAAAATTAGCTGGAGCAAAGAGGTAAGGTAGCGGGCTGCCCGTAAAAGCTTGATTATTTGCCTTCACTATAGGATTTTCTATATTATATGTTGGATATAGAAAATCAGTCATTACGTTACACATGTAAAGTTTCAATTTTTTCGTTTATTTGCTTATCATTTGTTGCGTTACTATAAATAAAAGTTTGGCCTAAAAAGAGTACATGCAGTTGTTCCCATGGTAACATGCGCAAATTCCAATTATTTCGAAGTCTAGTTATTGCCTCGCGGGGTGTTTCATCGGCGAGTGCAAAAGCTCCGTAATGCATCGGTATAAAATGCGTAGCGTTTAAATCTAAATAAGCTTGCACGGCCTCTTCAGGTGAAACATGAGATACTTTCATAAACCATTCTGGTTCATAAGCGCCAATGGGCATAAGAGCAATATCAATTAAAAAGCGTTCACCAATTTCTTTGAAACCTTGGAAATAGCCACTGTCGCCACAAAAATATATGGTTTCCATATTCGTTTCATTATCAATAATCCATCCGCCCCAGTGAGACGTATTCATATCAAATAAGAATCTTCTTGTCCAGTGCTGAGCAGGTACGAAGTGAAAAGAAACTTCGTTAATTATCGTACTTTCCCACCATTTATACTCTTCTACATGTTTAAATTTCTTACGAGTAAATAATTTTTTTAATCCAATAGGTACAAGATATAGAACATCATCATTCAACTGACGAAGAGTTGAAAAATCTAAATGATCATAATGACCATGTGAAATAAGGACAATATCAATTTTAGGTAGTTCTTCTATAGAGAGTCCAGGTTCGGTAAGTCTTGGAACTAGCTTTAATTTATTAGCCCATACTGGATCTGTTAATATATTAAGTCCATTCGTTTGAATAAGAAAAGTGGAATGCCCAATCCATGTGACAGTCGTTTTTTCAACATTGCTTTGCAAAAATGCACTTTGTTTAACGGGTGATTGTTCTACTAAGAAAGAAAAATCTTTTTTGTTTTGCTTTCGTTCTTTACGCCAGCGTAAAAAAGAGCGAATTGATTTTTTTGTACTAACATTATCCATATTTTCATAGCGCTTTGCCATGAACATCACCTCATTTAAAATCGTTGTATTTGTATTGTACCGAAATGTTGTTAAGGAATACAGTGTAAAACATGGATTAATGTTTAAGGAATTGTTAAAAAATAGGGAGAGGTATTTACAAAAGTAACAATAAAATTAGTTTTATCAATTCTATTTAGAGAAATAATAGTAAAAAAATATATTTTGTCTAGTAATTCGCTTGAAATAAAGAAGTAACATGCGTAAAATCGTACGATTTCGTGAACAAATGTAGTAAACAATTTTCTCGTAGTGTTAACTTTTGTTATTATAAACATAACCTATTTAAATTTAGGATAGAGAAAAGAGGTTTATAAATGAAGCGTTATCAAAAAATAATTGGTCTTATGGTTGTATTTTGTCTCTTTGTACTTGCCGGATGTAGTGAATCAGGTTCAAAGCTTCGTAAACCATTAAATTGGGATTTAGAAACTTTCCAATTTACAAATCAAGATGGAAAGCAATTCGGTACAAAAGATTTAAAAGGGAAAGTTTGGGTTGCAGATTTTATGTTCACAAATTGTCAGACAGTTTGTCCGCCAATGACTGCAAATATGGCCAAGCTGCAAAAGATGGCAAAAGAAGAGAAATTAGACGTTCAGTTTGTTTCATTTAGTGTAGATCCAGACCTTGATAAGCCAGAAAATCTGAAAGCTTTTATTCAGAAGTTTACAGAGGATACTAGTAACTGGAATTTATTAACAGGGTATTCGTTAGAAGATATTACAAAGTTTTCAAAAGATAATTTCCAATCACTTGTAGATAAGCCGGAGAACGGTCAGGTCATACATGGTACATCATTTTATTTAATTGATCAAAACGGAAAAGTAATGAAAAAGTATAGTGGCATTAGTAATACGCCATATGAAGACATTATACGTGATATGAAGCGATTAGTGGATTAAAAATAAGGGTGCATAGCACCCTTATTTTTTTGCATTAGTCTATGGATAAAATGTCATGTTGCTGGGGAAGTTTCGGCGCTCGAATTTCTAATACGCCGTTTTGATAAGAAGCTTTTGCCGCTTTTTTATTAATTGAATACGGTAACTTAATCAATCTTGATGCTTCTGAAATGGAACGTTCTCGGCGATAATAGTTATGGGATGTTTGTTCTTCTTCCTCTTCAAGTATCTCTTCTTTTACAGAGACTTTTAAGTATTCACTTTGTATTTCAATTTGAATTTGTTCTTTTTGTATACCTGGTAGTTCAGCTGTAACAACGAGTTCTTCACCAACTTCATATAAATCTACAGGGAATGTTAATAAACGGTTTCCTTTTTGGAAAAAATGATTTAAATCAGCGATTACATTGCGAAGAGGTGTTTGCTCGAAGAAATCATCAATTTGCTTTAAGTAATTACGAACCGGTGGGCGAGAAGAATCTTTTTTTTCTTCACTCATGGTATTCCCTCCTAGAAATCAATTTGCAATATCATATGACAAAAGCGGAGAAAGGTGAGTGCCTAGTTTTCATGTTTTCATAAAAAATTGTTAAAAATGTGAAATGGAGTGATTTTTTTATAGTTTTTGGTCGCCATATTCAGTTGATTATGCTAGTATAAATAGGGTTGATATAGTAGTATAGAGACAGAATGAAAACTGAAAGAGGGTAAGAAGTATGTGTGGTTTTGTAGGATGTTTATGTGAAAACCCTAGAGAGTTTTCAGAAACAGAAAAACATCAATTTGAAAATATGAACACGATGATTTTCCACCGTGGTCCAGATGACGAAGGATATTTTCGTGATGAACATGTACAATTTGGCTTCCGCCGTTTAAGTATCATTGACTTAGAGGCAGGACATCAGCCGCTAACTTATGAAAATGATCGATATGTAATTATTTTTAATGGTGAAATTTACAACTATGTAGAATTACGTGAAATGTTACTTGAAAAAGGTGCAACGTTTGCAACACAATCTGATACAGAAGTTATCATTGCATTGTATGCACATATGAAAGAAAAATGTGTAGACTACCTTCGTGGTATGTTTGCATTTATGATTTGGGATCGTGAAGAAAAGAAACTTTTCGGTGCACGTGACCACTTCGGTATTAAACCTTTATACATCGCACAACAAGGTGATACTACATTCTTCGCATCTGAGAAGAAAAGTATTATGCATGTGATGGAAGATAAAGGAGTTAATCCAACGTCACTACAACATTACTTTACGTACCAATATGGTCCAGAGCCAGAAACGTTAACAATTGATGTTAATAAAATCGAGCCTGGTCATTATTTCGTAAAAGAAATCGGTAAAGAGATGGAAATCCATCGCTACTGGAAACCTTATTTCAATGCTTCAAGTGCAACGAAAGAGGAGCATATCCAAGCGATTCGTGATGTGTTATATGATTCAGTAAAAGTGCATATGCGTAGTGATGTACCAGTAGGTTCATTCTTATCTGGTGGTATCGATTCATCTATCATCGCTTCTATCGCAAGAGAAATGAATCCAAATCTTTTAACATTCTCTGTTGGTTTTGAGCAACGTGGTTTCAGTGAAGTTGATGTTGCGAAAGAAACTGCTGAGAAATTAGGCGTTAAAAACCATAACGTATTCATTTCAGCGAAAGAATTTATGGATGAGTTCCCAAAAATCATTTGGCATATGGATGATCCTTTAGCTGATCCAGCAGCTGTACCATTGTACTTCGTTGCGAAAGAAGCACGTAAACATGTAACAGTTGTTCTTTCAGGTGAAGGCGCAGACGAGCTATTTGGTGGTTATAACATTTACCGTGAGCCAAACTCACTAAAAATGTTCTCTTACATTCCTAGCCCAGGTAAGAGCGTTCTAAAAGCATTAAGTGGTGCTCTTAAAGAAGGGTTTAAAGGTAAGAGCTTCCTAGAGCGTGGATGTACACCAATTGAAGAGCGTTACTATGGGAATGCTAAAATCTTCCGTGAAGAAGAAAAAGCTGAATTAATGAAGTATTACAATGAAAGTGTTAACTATATGGATATCACGAAACCATTGTATAATGAGATTAAAGATTATGATGATGTAAGTAAAATGCAGTACATTGACATGTTCACATGGTTACGCGGTGACATTTTATTAAAAGCTGATAAAATGACAATGGCAAACTCATTAGAACTTCGTGTACCGTTCTTAGATAAAGAAGTATTCGATGTTGCATCTAAAATTCCAACTGAATTTAAGATTGCTAACGGAACTACGAAAGCTATTTTACGTGAAGCAGCACGCGGAATCGTTCCAGATCACGTATTAGATCGTAAAAAACTTGGATTCCCAGTACCAATTCGTCACTGGTTAAAAGACGAAATGCATGATTGGGCTATAAATATTATAAACGAAAGTAAGACAGAGCATTTAATCGACAAACAGTATGTATTAAACTTACTGGAAGCACATTGTGCAGATAAAGGCGATTATAGCCGTAAAATTTGGACTGTACTTGCGTTTATGGTATGGCACCAAATTTATGTTGAGCATAAATACGATACGAATAAGTTCCATGAAGAAACAAAACGTGCGTATAGCTTAGTTTAAATAGAAAAACCTTAAGATCGCATACGGTCTTAAGGTTTTTTTCATAAATAGGAAGTATTATTGATACAATAATAGTAAAAGGATGGACAACATATGATTACGTTTGAGAAAGTTACTGTAGAAAATGAAAGCGTTGTTAAAGAAATGTTTAAATCGCATAGTTTAGGTGAGAAAAAGGTACAGTACTGTGTAAAAGTTGATGATACATATATTGGTGTAATAGATTATAGTGTACAAGAGGAACAGGCTGTTTTATCACAGCTAATTATTCATTTTGATTACCAAGGTTACGGTTATGGTACAAATACGTATTTTACATTTGAAGAAATGATGAAACAAAGAAATGTGAAAGAAATAAAAGTGCTACAAGAGAAATTAACAGAAAAGGCGAAGTCTTTCATAGAGAGTTTTGGTTTTGCTTCAGAAGATGAAGAGTATGTAAAGAAAATATAACGATGATTATTTATGCGATACAATAAACATAAGGCAGGTGGATGTATGACGATGACTTCTGGTCTTGTATTAATTGGAGGGTGCTTTATAGTAGCAGAATTATGTCATATAATCATTCGGAAAAGAATGAGTAAGAAAAAAAAGCCGTATGAATTACAATACGTCTCTGTCTTTTTCATTATGTTTTGTATGCTTAGTACATTACAAAATCTAATGAACTTTCCACCACTTTTAAATGTTTTTTTAAAGTTCGGTTTACTTTATAGTGGTGTTGGAATAGCACTTTTATTTATTTTATTTTGCATACGTTATGTTCACTATCAATCGTATATATTTATTTTAAATTGGTTAAAGCAAGATGATAGAAACCGCCTTACATAAGGCGGTTTTTTTATTTGCAATTGTAACAGAACTTGTACATTTCACATAAAATAGGACGAGTAGAAATGCAAACATATTACAAGAAAGGGGCGGGGCAATAAAATGAAACTTGTTATAGACGCAGGGCACGGTGGATATGATTCTGGTGCTGTTGGTAATGGTTTAGTAGAAAAAAACTTAACACTTCAAATTGCTAGACGCGTTCGAGACATTTTAACGGTAAATTACCCAATTACAATTAAAATGACACGTGATAGTGATGTGTTTATTTCTTTATCGGAACGTGCTAATATTGCTAATGCTTTCAGTGCGGATTATTTTATTTCATTTCATATTAATAGCGGCGGGGGTACAGGTTTTGAAAGTTATATTTATAATGCGTTATCCAATACCAGCACTGCATATGCAAAGCAACAAAAAATGCATACAGCTGTCAATCCTGTATTAACAAAATACGGTCTTCGTGATCGAGGAGCAAAAAAAGAAAATTATGCGGTATTAAGAGAAACCACAATGGATGCAATTTTAACTGAGACTGCTTTTATTGATACAGCGTTTGATGCAAATTTATTAAAAAATCCACAATTTATTGAAGATCTAAGTCAAGCGTATGCAAATGGAATAGCAGCTATTTTTGGAGTAGATCCAAATCCACAACCGACACCTCAAACGAAGGGAATCGCTTATATTCTTGGGAAAAATGTAAATTTAAGAAGTGGTCCATCAACTACATCTGCAGTTATCCGCAAATTAAATTCTCCAGAATCTTATTTAGTATATATAAATGAAAATGGTTGGTTAAACCTTGGTGGAAATCAGTGGGTATATAATGACCCAGCATATATTAAATATACTCAATATTAGGAATTAAAATGATAATGCAATATGGATGCGTATTCTTGTTATGTATAACAAGAATACGCATTTTAATAACAACATTTATTTTCATACTTATGCACTATGTTTTAAAAAGAAACATTAGAAAAGCGGATAGAATCTAAATAGTATATATTAAAAAAGTTTTCTGATATACATTGACAATGTATGTAACATCCATTAATCTTTAATTGTTAATGATAATCGATTTCATCTAGGGAGGACATATGATACATACTAAAAAACTAATTATGTTCTGCATTACGATACTCATGGTTGTAATTGCAGGATGTAGTAAAGAAGAGAAAAAAGAAAATAATATATCAGCGAAAGCAAAAGATTCATATACGATAAAGCATGCAATGGGTGAAACGATAGTAAATGGTACACCTAAAAAAGTTGTTGTTTTAACAAATGAAGGCGCAGAGGCTCTCCTAGCTGTGGGCGTAACGCCAGTGGGGACTACGAAACCACGTGCTGGTGATGAATGGTATCCTCATATAGCGAAAGAGTTAAAAAACACGGAAGTTGTAGGAACTGAACGTGATATTAATTTAGAGGCTGTAATGAAGCTTAAGCCAGATTTAATTATCGGAAATAAAATGCGTCATGAAAAAATATATGATCAGCTAAAAGAAATCGCACCAACTGTTTATGCAGAAACATTACGCGGTGATTGGAAAGAAAACTTTACACTTTATACAAAAGCTGTAAATAAAGAAAAAGAAGGGCAGAAAGCTCTTGATGATTATAAAAAACGTATTGAAGGAATGAAAGAGAAGTTAGGCGATAATTTGAATTCTAAAGTTTCTATTATTCGTTTCGTACCAGGTGACGTTCGTATTTATCAAAAAAACTCATTCTCGGGCGTTGTTTTAAATGATATTGGATTTAAACGACCACCATTACAAGATAAAGATGATTTTGCGATAAAAGGAATTACAAAAGAGCAAATTCCAAATATGGACGGAGACTACTTATTCTATTTCACGTCTGATAAAGATGCAGATAAGAATAATGAAGGAAATTCGTTAGCAAAGGAATGGATAGAAGATCCACTCTTTAAGCAACTACAGGCTTCTAAAAATAATAAAGTATTCCAAGTAGACGAGGTAATCTGGAATACAGCAGGCGGTATTAAAGCTGCGAACCTTATGTTAGATGATATTGAAAAATATTTCCTTAAATAAATGATAAAATACATCACTTTTACGAAGTGATGTATTTTTTGTTTGTGAAAATACAGAAAATTCCTTCTTTCAGGGTGTCATAAGTTGTACAATAAAATCAATCATGTGATAAAGGAGTGGGGAAGAATGAAAGCTACTCATAAAGATTGGATCTTGTTTAATGGGAGAATGATTAATACGAAGGAAGAACAGCCGATGGTCGCATTAGAAGAGCGAGGCTTCCAATTTGGTGATGGGATTTATGAAGTATTTAGACTATACGACGGCAAGCCTCATTTATTAGATTTACATTTGAAAAGATTCTTTAACTCTATGGCAGAAATAAAACTAATTCCACCATTTACGAAGGAAGAATTAGTAGAAGAGTTATATCAAATGATTGAAAAAAATCAATTTCAAGAAGATGGGAATGTATATTTACAAATATCAAGAGGTGCACAACCGCGCAATCATGTATATGAATCAGATTTACAACCGACATATTTTGCAAATCTTGTTTCGTTCCCAAGACCAGTTGCTTCAATGGAGGCAGGGATTAAGGTGACAGTAGAAGAGGACATCAGGTGGAAGTTTTGCCATATTAAATCTTTAAATTTGCTTCCTAATATCATGATCAAAAACAAAATAAATGAACAAGGTTATCAAGAAGCAATATTAGTACGAGATGGTATTGTGACTGAAGGATGTCATTCCAATTTCTTTATCGTGAAGAATAATAAGTTAATTACACATCCAGCGGATCATTTCATTTTACATGGTATTACACGTCACTACGTAATTACATTAGCGAAAGAGTTACATATCGATGTAGAGGAACGAGAGTTTTCATTACAAGAAGTATATGACGCTGAGGAGTGCTTCTTTACAGCGACGCCACTTGAAATATTCCCAGTCGTTCAAATTGGTGATGAACAGTTCGAGGCTGGTGAAAGAGGACCAATTACGAAAAAACTACAAGCTGCATACGAAGAGAGTATTCGTTTGTTTAAAGTGACAAATTAATCATGAAGAAAAAAGCTGGTATTCTTCCGGCTTTTTTTCATGATATAATTCAAGCATAGGACAAGTTTTGAAAACGCTGTAAAAAGGGGATTTAATATATGAATTATGAAGATTTTAAAGAAGTAATTCACGGAAGACGAAGTGTTAGAAAGTTTACAGATCAAGAAGTATCTACTAATGATATAAAAGAAATAATTGATTGTGCTCGTTACGCACCGAGTGATACCAATTCACAAACGTGGGAATTCTTAGTTATCATGAATCGAGAGAAGATTAAAGAAATTGAACAAATGACATGGGATGCATTACATAAACTTGCGGCAAAAGCAGCAGAAAATGGAGAAGAGAAAGCAGGGAAATTACTTACACGTTCTTTCGGACCATATGCAACAGCTTTCTCGGAGGCACCAGTATTAATCGTATGTTTGGCAACACCATATGAATCAAAGTTCCGTGAAAAGATATTTGATCCAATTGCTTTTGTTCCAAATTCAGTTTGGGAAGAAGAAGGCATTAAGAGTAGTTGTTTAGCGGCACAAAACTTAATGTTAGCTGCACATGCAAAGGGGCTTGGTACTTGTCCAATGACAGGGCCAGTATTGCTAGCTCAAGATGAACTGCGCCAATATTTACAAATTGAGCTTGAAAAACAAATAAATATGGTTATTTCACTCGGATTTCCGAAAGATAAACCGAAGAAACTTCCAAGAAAAGAAGTAGATGAGATTACAACGTTTGTTTTTTAATTGCTGTATAGAAAAGACATTGAACTAACAATGTCTTTTTATTTTTGAGGGTATGTAATTCATATGTTGGGCTAAAATGATAGATAAGAGGAAATTACTATTTATTTCATAAAAAAAATTAATGTTCTATTAAGGAAAGTATGATACATTAATCGTGAGCAAGATTCTATTTGTTCATGAAAGTGTTGAAAGTAGTCTCAAAATTTAAAAGTTATTTTTGTATAATAAATTATAATGAAGTTACAGGGGGGATGAATTTTGAAAAAATTCATAATCACTGGATTGTCTGTATTGTTATTAGTTGGTTGCGGTGCTCCACAGGAAAAAGAGGACGCGCAATCAAAACAGGAAGAACAAGTTGTAAACGCAAGTGATGAGAATATGGTTGAATTTCCTGAAGGAGCAATGTCAATTGGAGAAGGGAAAGTAAAAGTTATTACTCCAGATGGTACTTCAGAAAACGGCAATATACCGACTGTATTCATCAAAAAGGATACGTTAATTCAGCAAGTTGAATTAGAACTTTCTAATTTTCAAAGTGATAAAGAAACATTCGTATTTGTAGATCAAATGTATACGGATAAACATCAAGTAACTAGTACAACGCAGACAACAGTGCAGTTAAAAGAAAAAACGCTGGAAACAGGTAGTCATACAATTACTGCAGTTCAGTATGAAAACAATGACCCGAAAGGAAAGGTTATTAGTTTTAATCAAGCAACATTTGAGACAAAACCAGCGTCTTAATATGAATAAAAAGTACATTACTCAAAAAGTAGTGTGCTTTTTTGTTTGGACTAGAGTGTGCAAGAGTGAATAACTTATTTCATTTTCTAATACGATTAAATAGGAAGTAATCACTTGTTACTACTATGACAGAGAAAGAGGTTGAAGATGTGAATCGGTGTATTCGTATCATTTTGATTAGCCTAATGATGGCAGTAATTTGGTTTACGATACAAGAGATGATTCAAGCTACGCTCAATTATCAAATTCATGACTTGTTAATAGGAGCTATTTGTTTTACCATTGTTTATCTATTATATGATAAACTCGGACTAAGGTAAGTTTCAGAAGAAAAATGTAGGTATTTCATTTAAAATGTCGAATAGTACACATGATGTCGTAATAACAAATTTTCTATTGTTTACTGTGAAACAGAAGAAGGAGAGATGGTGGTTATGAAACGAGCTCTTATTAATATTGATTATACATATGATTTTGTAGCGAAAAAAGGTGCTTTAACTTGCGGAAAACCAGGACAGGAAATTGAGAAGGAAATTGTACATATAACGAAGCAATATATTGAAAATGGAGATTACGTTGTCTTTGCTATTGATAAACATGAAGAAAATGATGTATATCATCCAGAATCAAAGTTATTCCCGTCTCATAATATAGCTGGTACAAGTGGAAGAGATTTGTTTGGTGAATTACAAGATGTGTACGAAACATATAAAAATGCAGAGAATGTATATTACATGGATAAAACACGGTATAGTGCATTTGCTGGAACGGATTTAGAGATGAAGCTAAGAGAAAGAGGAATTGAAGAGGTTCATCTTGTAGGGGTATGTACTGATATTTGTGTTCTTCATACAGCAGTAGATGCGTATAATAAAGGGTTTAAAATTGTTGTTTATGAAAAGGCAGTTGCATCTTTTAATGCGCAAGGACATGAATTTGCACTTGGACATTTTAAATCTTGTTTACATGCAGAAGTGAAATAAAAAAAAGGCCTTTAAAAAGGTCTCTTTTATTTGTCCTTGTTCATTGAAAACAGCTACCGCAACGCCTAATAAATTGAGTGGTCTTGATCCGACAACTTTTCTAAGTTCTTCAATATATCCCATTGTATGTAACCTCCGTAAGAAAAAATAAGAGCAAATAAACTATTCGTTATTATGTAAATATATTCCTCTTTATAAGGGGAGAGATGACATATAACTTATTTGTGTTATTTGGTAAAATATACATCAAAAAAGGTCAAACAAAATCTTTGACCTTTTTTGACCAAGTGTTATAATAAAGGCAGAAAGAGATAATCTTTCATTCATAAATAATAAGGAGGAAAAAATATGCGTAATTTATTTCCAGAGATAACAAAACGTCAAAATGGTATTTTTGATTTTGGGCCTTCTTTATTAGAAGGGATGACAGATGCTTTCTTTAAGCCACTGAACATGGATACTTTTAAAGTAGATGTTCATGAGCAATCTGATAAATATACTGTGAAAGCAGATTTACCAGGTTTTCAAAAAGAAAACATTCAAGTTGATTTTGAACAAGATGTATTAACGATTCAAGCAACTAACCATAATGAAGTAGAAGAAAAAAATGAGAATGGCACATATATTCGTAAAGAACGTTCTATAGGTTCTGTAACTCGACGCTTTAGTTTTAAACAAGTTGAGGCAGAAAATGTTAGAGCAAATTATAAAGATGGCGTATTGACAATTGAATTACCAAAATTGAAAGAAGAAAAAAACAGTAAGACAACAATTAATATCGAATAAAAGAGCTGATGAGTTCAGCTCTTTTTTGTACTTAGTTAATAAATAAATTAATTGAAATCTTAATGAGTAGAATAAAGTTGTAATATTAAAAAAAATCACTATTAGCTCCCTTTAGATTATTAAAAAGGGTATATTTAAAGGGAAAGGAAAAAGAACAGCTAGACATACTGTTTAAAGTGAATTAGTAATAGAGTCAAAATACATAGTAAGGGTAGTGGCATTTAAGATTAGGATAATAGATTTTTCTAGAACAAACTTAGGCGATTACGAATTTTTTAATTAGTAAGGAAGTGGTTAAATGAGCTTATTAACGCATACTGAAGAATTTTTTAATTATGTAAGAGAGTTTTTACTTTTAAGATTTTTACTATTTGCTTTAGTTTTAATCATTATTTCTTTTGTAATAAACCGTATTATTGATTGGTTTTTTAGGAAATCAAGCTTTTTTGATGAAGAGGTAGAGCAGACGATTCAAAGTGTAATTCGATCTATTTTTAGATATATCATTATCATCAGTCTTATCATATATTTAATTAGCCAATTTGTAGATATAAAAAGTATTATTGCAGGTGCAGGGATAGCTGGAGTTGTCATCGGTTTTGCTGCACAACAGATGCTAAAAGATGTTATATTAGGCTTTGCAAGATTAGCGGACAAAGAGTTTCGGGTTGGTGATTTTGTAACTTTTAACGGAACAAATTCAGGAACTATTGAAGAGATTAGTATTCGTTTTATGCAAATTCGTGAATGGTCAGGAAAACTACTTACCATCCCGCACGGAGAGATTAGAACGATACAAAATTTTAATAAAGGATGGATGCGTGTAATTGAACGCATCACGGTAAGTTATCAGGAAGATCCAACAAGAGTGAAGGAATTATTAGAAGAAGTATGTGTTATATGCAATGAAAAATTGAATCAAACTCTTTATAGAGTAGAGGATGAGGCTGTTGAACCATTTAAATACGTCGGTGTTACAGACTTAAATCCTAACTTGAAATATGTTGGGTATGAATTTTGTATTACAGGTTTAATAAAGCCAGAAGATTATTTTGAAACTTCTAGACAAGTAAGATTTGAATTAATGTCTATGTTCCATAAAAATCAAGTGCAAATGCCAGCAGCGAATATGGTTGTTACTACTGAAGGCTTACAGCATATCCATGGTGGACAATCTTTATCGGACAGCTAAAGTAGAATCATTTGTTAACAAAAATTTTGCTTCCAACATTGGATAGAATAACAATAATAAAATGATTGATATAAAGAAAGGGCTGAAGGAATTCGGTTCTTTTTTTATTTATAGAATTTAGAAATTTCTTAATGTTATAATTGTAGTTGGTGATGAGAATGAGCTTTGAAGAAAAAGAGATGCATCGTTTAGAAGCATTAAAAGAAATTGCTGAATTATTAAATGAAGCAACAAACTTACAGGATATGTTAGAAAAAGTGTTGCATACATTGTTACAAGTTATGAATTTACAAACAGGGTGGATATTCTTTATTGATGAAAGTGGAAAGCACAGCATGCTTGTAGACGAAAATTTACCAGAGGCTCTTACGTGGCAAGAGAAGAAGCCGATGTGTGAAGGAAACTGTTGGTGTGTAGAACGTTTTGTGAATGGGAGATTGGAAAAAGCGACTAATATTATTGAATGTAAGCGAATAGAAGATGCAATTGAATGTAATTGGGGAGAGACAGAAGATGTTACACATCATGCGACAATTCCGCTTAGGTCTGGATTGGAAAAATTTGGTCTACTAAATGTGGCTGCACCTCACAAGACTCATTTTTCAGAGGAAGAGTTAGCGTTATTAGAATCAATTGCATTTCAAATTGGAACGACAATACAACGTATTCAATTAGTTGAGAAAGAACGTAAATATGTAGTGGTAGCGGAAAGAAATCGACTTGCACGTGATTTACATGATTCAGTAAAACAATTGTTATTTTCTATTATGCTAACAGCGAAAGGTACTCTGAATATGACGCAAGATAGAGAATTGCAAGAGATGTTAAGTTATATTGGAGAATTATCACAAGAAGCATTACAAGAGATGACGCTATTAATTTGGCAATTAAGACCTGAAGGATTAGAGAAAGGATTAGCAGAAGCAATTCAAAATTACGGGAAGTTATTAGGAGTTCAAGTGGAAGTTCGAATTGATGGGATGGTTTTAATTGGGGATGAAATAGAAGAAGTTTTATGGCGTATTAGCCAAGAGGCGTTACATAATTGTAAAAAGCATGCTTCGTGTGAAAAGGTACATGTTCTTTTAAAAATAGAAAATAACCAGTTACATTTTTACATAGAAGACAATGGAATAGGATTTATACAAGAACAAGTAAGGGAATCAGCACTTGGTCTGAAAAGTATGAAGGAACGTATTCAGTTAATGAAGGGATCGTTTCAAATTACAACAGAGCTGAAAAAGGGTACAAAAATAGAAATTCAATTGCCGATTTGAAGGGGAGAATAAGGTTGAAGATTAAACTGCTACTAGTTGAGGATCATCATATCGTTCGAAGAGGACTTGTATTCTTTTTGAAAACGAGAGAAGAATTTGAAATTATTGGGGAAGCGGAAAATGGCGAAGAGGCATTACATTTCGTGCAAAAAGAAAAACCGGATGTCGTACTAATGGATGTATCGATGCCGAAAATGGATGGAATTGAGGCAACAAAACGTCTAAAGCAATACGATGAGACAATAAAGGTACTTATATTAAGTAGTTTTTCAGAGCAAGATTATGTTATACCAGCACTTGAAGCTGGAGCAGATGGTTATCAATTAAAAGAAGTACAACCTGAACAACTTGTCGCTTCTATTATTGCAGTATATCAAGGAAATGCGAATTTTCACCCGAAAGTAACACCTGCATTAATAGGGCGTTCCGCAGTAAAGAAGGAAATAGAAAATCCTTTTTCAATGTTAACGAAAAGAGAGCAAGAGGTACTTCGCGAAATTGCGAAAGGAAGAAGCAACAAGGAGATTGCAGCAGAACTTTATATTACAGAACAAACTGTGAAAACACACGTTTCAAACGTTTTAGCTAAATTGGAAGTGGACGATCGTACGCAAGCCGCATTATACGCAGTTAAACATGGGGAGAATTATTCATAAGTATGAATAATTCTATTATATCGTATGACAGAATACATAGGAGCAATTAAATTTATAGTAATCCCTAATATAGGTTTTTCTTCTTTCAATAATTAGGTACAATAAAGTGAAACTCTAATCAGTGGGGGACCATCCCCACTGATGATTAGTTTAACTAATCGGTTTTTACAGGATAAAGCTACGATGGAAGGGGAGGATATGCTATGCCTGATACAAGAAGTGGGATTGGAAAGATTCAGGCTTCGTTAAATGGTTTATCACCGAAATTGCGAAGTATTGCCGAACATATTTTGAAACATCCACAAGATGTTGTACATAAATCTATTACAGAATTAGCTGAAGTTACGAGTAGTTCCGAAGCTACGATATTCCGCTTATGTAAACACCTTGGTTTGCAAGGTTTTCAAGATTTAAAGATTACATTAGCTCGTGAAATTGTACATACACCGATGCAAAATATTCATGAAGAGGTATCAGCAGAAGATAGTATGGTAACTGTTGCTAAAAAAGTTTTTCATTCGCATATTACAGGACTGCAAGATACTTTACATTTGCTAAATGAAACGGCACTTGAGCAGGCTGTACGAGCCTTGCAAGAAGCAAGTCGAATTGAGTTTTATGGAAATGGTGGCTCTGGTATTATTGCAATGGATGCGTATCATAAGTTTATGAGAACGGGTATTTCTTGTATCGCTCATACTGATTCGCATTTTCAAATTATGGGAGCAGGTTTACTCTCAAAAAACTCAGTTGTTATTGGTATTTCTCATTCTGGTAGCAATAAAGGATTACTTGAAGCATTAGAAGTAGCGAAAGCAAGAGGGGCCAAAATTATTGCGATTACGAGCTATAAGAAATCAGCATTAAGTCAACTTGCTGATATAACGTTATATACATCAACACGTGAGACTGAATTCCGCACAGAAGCAAGTTCATCCAGATTAGCACAGTTAAGCTTATTAGATACTTTGTATGTAGGGTTGTCGTTGCAGCGACAAGAGGAAACTCTAAAAAATTTACAAAGTATACGTGAAACGATTTCGATGAAGCGAATATAAAAAAGCTCTTCAAATGAAGAGCTTTCAGACTGTAGACAAACTATTTTTGGAGAGTTCAAATGCTAAAAGTAGTTTGTCTCTTAATCTATAGATAATTTATCCAATGGCATTTATATGTAGTGCTTTCTATACTACAATTTACTATAAGTGAGGAAGGTGTCTTATGAAAATATCTGTTTATGTTGCAAGTGCATTTAGCAAGGATCATAAAGGCGGAAATAAAGCAGGAGTGGTATTTATTGAGGATACATTGACCACTACTCAAAAAATGGAAATAGCCAAACAACTGGGCTATGCGGAAACCGCATTTATATCAGAATCTGAACTTGCTGATTATAAATTTGAGTATTTTACACCGAAAGAAGAAGTTGATTTATGTGGTCATGCCACAATTGGCTCTTTCGCGATACTAATGCATTTAAATAAACTTTTCAGGAATCGCTATACGATTGAAACGAACAGCGGTGTTCTTACTATTACTATAAAAGATAACATTATATTCATGGAACAAAATAAACCGATATTCTATGATGTTGTATCTCCAAACGAGTTCACCGACTGTTTTGATAGTAAAGATATAGACAATAAATACCCAATTCAAATTGTCTCCACGGGCTTAAAAGATATTTTAATTCCTATAAAAAGCGAAACACAATTACATGCACTGCAACCTAATTTTGAAAAAATTAAAGAAATCAGCAAGTATTATAATGTTGTCGGGATGCATCTATATAATTTTAATGACAATCGAATTATATGCAGAAATTTTGCTCCGCTATACGACATCAATGAAGAAGCAGCGACTGGAACTTCGAACGGTGCATTAGCTTGCTATCTTTATGAACAGGACTACTTGAAAAAAGAAGTCTATGTATTTGAACAAGGGTATTCTTTACACTCGCCTTCTGAAATATTAGTTAAATTAGCAACCAATAGCAAAAATAAAATAGAAAAAGTTTATGTTGGTGGCAAAGGATATTACTGTGAAACTAAGTGTTTACATGTAGAAAATATTGAGTGAAGAGCTTTTTTATCGGTGAGAAGTTTGTTAATTTATTTTGTTTTAGAAATATGTGACTTACTTATAGTCAATGATAAACTCTCATTTTTAAAAATTTAAAATAAAGACCGATTTGTGTAATAATTCAAATATTGTTCATAATTTCACAAGCTGTTTATGAAGTGTCATGTTATGATGAAGATGTAATGATGATTGAACACTTAAATTTGGTACAATAACTAGCCAAAGTAGTGAAGAAAGTAGTTGTGAGATAAACTCATTAAAATGCTAAAACACTAAAGGGGAGATCACATATGAAAGCAGTAGTGGTTAATAAAAACAGCAAAGCAAACATCGAAGTGATTGAAAAAGAATTACGTCCGTTACACTCAGGTGAAGCGTTAGTAGATGTAGAGTATTGTGGAGTTTGCCACACTGATTTACACGTTGCAAATCATGATTTTGGTAACACTGATGGCCGTATTCTTGGTCATGAGGGTGTAGGTATTGTTACGAAAATAGCTGATGATGTTACTTCACTAAAGATAGGTGACCGTGTAAGCATTGCATGGATGTTCCAATCTTGTGGACGTTGTGAATATTGCGTAACTGGTAGAGAAACATTTTGCCGTGAAGTTAAAAATGCTGGTTATTCAGTGGATGGTGGTATGGCTGAACAATGTATCGTTACAGCTGATTATACGGTAAAAGTACCAGAAGGATTAGATCCTGCTCAAGCATCATCAATTACTTGTGCTGGTGTAACTACATATAAAGCTATTAAAGTATCAGATATTAAACCTAGTCAACCTATTGTAATCTATGGCTGCGGTGGATTAGGTAACTTAGCTATCCAATATGCTAAAAATGTATTTGGTGCAAAGGTAATCGCAGTAGACATTAATGATGACAAATTAGCCTTAGCAAAAGAAGTTGGTGCTGATATGACTATCAATCCAATTTCTCAAGGTCCTGCTGATAAAATTGTGCAAGAGGAGTTTGGTGGCGCTTATGCTGCGGTAGTAACAGCAGTCTCTAAAGTAGCCTTTAACTCAGCAGTTGATGCAGTACGTGCTTGCGGTAAAGTAGTTGCAGTAGGGCTACCAGTAGAAACAATGGACTTAAACATCCCACGACTTGTACTGGATGGAATTGAAGTAGTTGGTTCTCTAGTTGGTACTCGTAAAGATTTGGAAGAGGCGTTTATGTTCGGGGCAGAAGGAAAAGTAGTGCCGGTTGTTCAAACTTGTTCTCTAGATAAAGTACAAAATGTATTCGAAGAAATGGAACAAGGTAGAATTCAAGGGCGTATGGTAATTGATTTTAAAAAACATAATAATTGTGATTGCAAATAATTCACTTTAAATATAAAAAGCATGAGTCTAGCAAATACATGTAAAAAAGTTAGACAGCATAAGAAGATGATCCCTGTATTTAATAGGAATCATCTTCTTTATTTTCTAATAATATCAATGCAAATTCATACTTGATTAATGAGAAATGATTAAAGGTTTACTTTATTTGCAAACGAAAAAGAATCTTTATGTTTAACAAATTTTTTATGATCTGGAACGTTTTGAATTGCTACAATTTGCGAATCTCTTGCTTTCAGTGAATCTTGAATCCCGATGGTCATAAGCTTAATAAATAGAATGGTAATAAAGAATGAAGCGAGAGTATAAAAAATAATCCACCATGAAAGATTCATTTCATTACGATTTAATCCAATAAGGCCTGCCCAATCATTAGATAGAGAAACAGGTTTGAGCACTCCGTCATAGAGTTCACGCATTTGTATGCCGCCAATTACAATGTTAAGCAACGCTAAATGGATAACGAGTATGAGTGTTTGGACGATATGTTCCATAAATAATACAAATAAGCGGTCAAGTAATAAGACTCGTAAGTGTTTTTTAATAATATGAAAACGACTAGCCCCCAGTAATTGTGAACTTAAGATGTAATCTTGTTTCATAAATTCATCAACCTCTGAGGATATGTATAAAGAAAGTGTAGGCAGAGCGACAAAAATAAGTACGAGTACTTGATAAAACGTAAATGAAATATTTGGATCTACCCCATCAGCATTTGATGTAATTATAATATTAACGGGCGTGATGAGTATGAATGCGATAAATAGAGTTGGAATATAATAAAAAACTTCTGAGCATGACTGGAAAAATCTCTTGAGTTTTGGAGCAAATAAACTTAAGAGGATTCCTATACATGTTCCGCATAAAATTCGAAAGAAGCTAATTGCCACGGCTAATAAAATAGTGAATTTTGCTCCTTCTACAATTTGTAAGAAAACAGACTCTCCAAAACGATCAGATCCAAAAGGTGGAATTAACGATGGCGGAAAGGGGGCCTTTCCAAGTAATTCGTTATTGTCATTGTAAAGTAACTGAGGAGGTTTTGGGATGTTATCTTTAAAGAACCAACTATAAATAAAACTAGCTGAAATAAGTATGAATAGATAAGCAAAGCCGATTAAAAAGCGTTTTGATTTCCAAATAGATTTCATAATGATACTCCTTTCAATTGCTTTTTCCATCTATTCATCATGAATGAGGCTATTTGGAAAATGGCGTAAAATGGTAAAATTATCATAACAAGTATGATAAATGCAGCTGGAGGTGAAACAAACGCCTTATTAAATAAAAATTGAATAATGCCTTCCATATTAAAAACAAATTCTAAAATGAATAAATTAGAAAGTAAGAAAACAAAAATTGTTTTTAAATGGTGGAAGAAGTGGATAGATATATTTTTGAATAAATGGATGCATAGTATATAACTTGAGGTAAGGCCTTTTCCATATGCAACCTCTACGTAATGTTTTCCTTGCTCTTCTTTTATGTATAACACCATCATCCGAAACATTTGTAATGTAGGTAAGACAGCTAATGATAAAATAGGGAGTAAATAAGCTCGATTTTCATTAAAAGAAATAATAGTGACAGGAGATTCCCCAAATTTCTGAAGTACCCATATGAAAAATATTTGCAAACAAATCATCATCATCATATCAGGGACAGCTTCTAATATGAACACAATTCGGTTTATCCATTTTTTTATATAATCTTTTGCTAAAAAATAAAAAAATGCCATGCTAGATGATAAAAAGAGAGCAAGAAAAAAGGCTGAAAATAATATAGTAAATGAATATAGGTAAGGTTCTAAAACAGTTGGAAATAATGGTGTTTTTTTGAAATGGCCAAACTTCGGGTCTGATCCTATAATCACTAATGATTCAGGGGAAAAAACCTGTTTTAACATAGTAACGGTCTGATTAAAAAAATAAATTGGTTGAAAGGTAAATCCTTGTTGGGTGATAAATAAATAAGGTAAATTTAATAATAGTAAGAGTGATAAAAGAATTGATGAAAGCTTAATTGTGAATTGAGATATTTTATTTAACATTAAATCCCTCCGACATCTTTTTACAACATTATACAATAAATTCCGTGTTATTGTTTTTATTTTTCTGAAAAATAAAAATACTTTTTGGTTTTATAGTATGCAAGATATATTTACAAGATAAAAAAGGGTTAGTAGGGGGCCGCGCTCTATGTTTATCAAGATAAAAGACTAGTGAACCTAAAACAATAAATAAGAGCAAAATGCACAGAATTCTCATTCTGCGGTTAGTTACTTTTCTTGGCTTGATGGTGATGTTACGTGACCGCTAAAAATGAATATTGTTTTTCAACTCTTTCTTCAAGCAAATAAGTAGAACGTATGGAGGACTATGTATGTGTTGTTAATGGGAGGAAAGAGTGTATTGCGTAACGAATATAACGTAAGTTTACCGCATGGAAAAGCTAAATGTAGTATATAAGTGAAATGGAATGAGGGGATTTATTTTTTGGTACGAAAAAAATTTTCTCTGTATAACTTGATAAATGAAAAAATATTTTATATACTAATTCATGTAAACGGTTTACTAAATCGTATTTTGCTAGAAATGAAGGGAAGATTCGCATGGAAACAAGGGGGAGAGTAATCGGGATTGATATCGGTACCACAAGTACAAAAACGGTTGTGTTCACAGAAAAAGGAAAAGTCATTGCATCACATGCAATCGATTACCCAATTATTCAACCGAATGTAGGATGGGCTGAGCAAGATCCTGATGTAATATGTGCCGCTGTATACAAAAGTGTAAGCGTTGCCATTGAAAAAGGTAATGTATTACCAGAAGATATTTCTTCAATCGGTATTAGTACAGCTATGCACGCATTAATTGCAGTAGATGAAAATGGTGCGCCATTAACGCGTTCTATCATTTGGGCAGATAATCGAAGTACGAAGCAATCAGAAAAATTATTACAACAAATGAATGGGCATGAAATTTATAGACGTACAGGTACACCGATTCATCCGATGTCACCACTTTCTAAATTGTTATGGATGAAAGAAGAGGAACCAGAGTTATATACAAGTGCCTATAAATTCATTTCCATTAAAGAGTATGTGATTTACCAATTATTTTCACGCTACGTAGTTGATTATTCGATTGCTTCTGCTACGGGGTTATTTAATTTAGAAACATTAAACTGGGATGAAGATGTTTTAACTATGTTACATATGTCACCAGAACAATTATCAACCCCTGTACCAACTACATATATTTTATCAGGTATGAAGCTAGAATTAGCACAGAAGATGGGGATAAGTGCAGAAACACCAATTGTCATCGGAGCAAGTGATGGGGTTCTTGCAAATGTAGGAGTTGGTGCGATATCACCGGGTGCGGCTGCAATTACGATTGGAACGAGTGGTGCGGTTCGAACAATCTCATCAAATATAAATACAGATGAGAAAGGGAGAACGTTTTGTTACGCATTAACAGATGAGCACTGGGTAATCGGTGGTCCAACGAATAACGGTGGAATATTACTGAGGTGGTTACGTGATGAATTTGGTAGTCCAGAGCAAGAAGTAGCAAGAAAGCTCGGCATTGATCCTTATGATTTATTAATTAAATATGCAGAAAGCGTACCAGCTGGAGCGGATGGACTATTGTTCTTACCTTTCTTATCTGGAGAACGCGCACCTTACTGGAATGCAAATGCTCGTGGTACATTCTTTGGAATCAATCTTCAACATAAGCGAGAACATTTTATACGTGCAGTGATGGAAGGTGTTTGTATGAGTGTATATTCAGTAGCACTCGCAATCAGGGATTGTACAGGGCCACTTACTGAAATACGAGTTTCAGGAGGGTTTGCAAAATCTGCATTTTGGAGACAAATGTTGTCCGATATGATGGGAAAAGAATTGCTTGTACCTGAAAGTCATGAAGCATCTGCGCTTGGGGCAGCAGCAGTTGCTTTGTATGCTGTAGGAAAAATTGATTCTCTTGAAGAGGTAAAGGATTGGATTGATATTGTCCATCATCATGTACCGAATAAAGAAAATACGGCTATATATTTAGAAATGTTTTATATGTATGAACGACTTTACAATCGCTTGAAAGAAGAATTTGATTGTATAGCTGCTTTCCAACGTAAACAATAGGGGGATTGGGAGAAATGGTAGTTGGGATCGTACTAGCGGCAGTTGTCATACTACTTTTACTTATTACGGTAGTAAAATGGCATCCATTTGTCGCATTAATTTTAACAGCAATTGGTGTAGGATTAGCAATGGGAATGCCTTTAATTGGAACTTCACCAAAAGATCCAGGGATTATTGATTCTATTAAACTAGGGCTTGGTAATACGTTAGGATTTTTAGCAATAGTTTTAGCACTAGGAACGATGCTTGGAAAAATGATGGCCGAATCTGGTGGTGCTGAACGTATCGCTAACACATTAATTAATCGTTTTGGAAAGAAACGAGTTCATTGGGCGATGATGTTCGTTGCATTTTTAGTAGGGATTCCGGTATTTTTCCAAGTTGGATTTGTACTATTAATTCCGTTAGTATTTACAATTGCGTTAGAAACTGGGGTATCACTTATTACAATTGGTATTCCGCTAGTAGCAGGACTGTCAGTCGTACACGGACTTGTTCCACCGCATCCAGCGGCAATGGCGGCAGTTGGTATTTTTAAAGCAGATGTAGGGAAGACAATTTTATATGCGTTAATTGTCGGACTTCCAACTGCAATTATTTCAGGTCCACTTTACGGGAAATGGATTGGTGCTCGTATACATAAGGAAGTACCATTAGATATAGCGGAGCAATTTATTGAAAAAGATAATAAAAAAGAGCTTCCTAGCTTTTGGAATACATTGTTTACAATTTTACTTCCAGTATTTCTTATGCTTGGTGCATCAATAGCAGAAGTTGCATTAAATAAAACGAGTCAACTAGCACAAGTATTACACTTTATTGGAGATCCGATTGTGGCTTTATTAATTGCAACCATTTACTCTTTCTTTAGTCTTGGATATGCAAAAGGTTTCTCAAAAGATAAAGTGTTACAATTTACAAATGATTGCCTTGGACCTATTGCAAACATATTGTTAGTGATTGGTGCAGGCGGTGCATTTAATAAAGTATTATTAGATTCTGGAATTGGAACGACAATTGCAGATATGGCGAAAGAATCACATATTTCACCGATATTATTAGGGTGGGGAATTGCGGCACTAATCCGAATCGCAACTGGATCGGCAACTGTTTCTATGATGACAGCAGCTGGTATTGTTGCGCCGATTGCAGCAAGCACACCAGGTGTAAATGTTGAATTATTAGCACTTGCAACTGGTGCAGGGTCATTAATTTTATCACACGTGAATGATTCAGGATTTTGGATGATTAAAGAGTATTTCGGAATGACTGTGAAAGAAACGTTATTAACATGGACTGCAATGGAGACTATATTATCTGTAGTAGCACTTGGGCTAATTTCGATATTAAATATATTTGTATAGAATAGGAGATTGATTAATATGAAACTAGGTTTAATTGGATTAGGAAAAATGGGATTCCCATTAGCTGAACACTTACATGAAGACAAGCATGAAGTAGTAGTATACGATGTAAATAAAGAGCTTGTTGAAAAGGCAGGAAAACTAGGAATTACTGCACGTCATACATTAAAAGAAATGATTGCTGAACTAGAAGCTCCTCGTACAATTTGGGTAATGGTGCCTGCAGGAGAAGTTGTAGAGTCAGTATTAAAAGATGTTTATCCGTTATTAGATGAAGGTGATATCGTTATTGAAGGCGGAAATTCATTCTATAAAGATACGTTACGCCGTGCTGAAGAAGCAAAAAGCTTCGGATTACATTATGTAGATATCGGTACATCAGGCGGTGTAGAAGGAGCTAGATACGGTGCTTGCTTAATGGTTGGTGGAGAAAAAGAAATTTACGACCAATTAGAACCTTTATTTAAAGATTTAGCAGTAGAAAATGGCTATTCTTATGCTGGCCGTGTTGGTAGTGGTCATTTCTTGAAAATGGTTCATAACGGTATTGAGTACGGCATGATGCAAGCAATCGCTGAAGGATTTGAAGTACTAGATAAGAGTGACTTTGATTTTAATTATGAAGATGTTGCAAAAGTATGGGCGAACGGATCAGTTATCCGTGGTTGGTTAATGGACTTAACTGAAAAAGCATTTGCAGAAGATCCGAAACTAGATGGCATTAAAGGTGTAATGAACTCTTCAGGAGAAGGAAAATGGACTGTTGAAACTGCACTTGAACTTCAAGCTGCAGCACCAGTTATCGCTATGTCATTATTTATGCGCTATCGTTCTCAGGAAGATGATACATTCCATGGAAAAGTAGTTTCAGCACTACGTAATCAGTTCGGTGGACATGAAGTTGTGAAAAAATAAGGATGTTTTTGAAAAGAAACTTGTGCATAAGCGCAAGTTTCTTTTTTATAGTTTAAGAAACTACTAATTTAAAAATACCAATCAATCATCGTTTTTTTGTCACAAATGACAGCTTCAACGTTCATTGAATGAACAATATATTCTATATTTTCTTCTTTAGCTAATAATAAGGTTATAAAGGAATTAAATATACTCATAAACGCATACTCATTATCTTCGCCAGTAATAATTAACTCATTATTGCTAATGTCCCAAATATCTAATGGAGTAGTATTATCTACCGCTAATAATCCGTTTGTATCAAGAATTGGTTCAGAGAAATATAAATTTTTTGCACCTTTAGAACCGAGGAGTTTAAGTAATTTATGTAATAAAAATATAGACGTAAAATCTTCTGTTGGATAATAAAGATCTTTTTTTAAGTTTGAATATAGCTTTTCAGCTAAATCCTCTCTTTTATATTCTTCTGTAAAAGCACCAATGGAAGTCAACATGGCCATTGCTAATTCTGCGTATGAATGTAATCCACTATAAGACATCATTTCCTTCCAAGAAACGGATTTTCCATTATGAACGATTTCTTCAGCGCTAGGATAGATGTGCTCATATGGTCTTTTTCTCACAGACTTTTCCCATCCTAAAGGCATTTGGACAAAAGGGTGTAGCAATATAGCTGCAGATTTACAGGTGCTTGGTAGTTGTTCTAAAATTGGTGATTTGTCATCTAGCCAAATGTAATCCAACAAAATATAACCTCCTCTTAGACTTTGAAATGTACGGATTCCCGCATTATGTTTTTTGTATTGATTGTATCAAATATAAAGCGCTGCATGAAATATGTCCCAACATAAAAGTAAGAATAAATAAAATGAAGTTTTCATAAATAGTAAAAGGGTGCTTATGTCATCAGTATAGCTAAGAAATGTTGTTACATATGAGAAGAGCGTGTTAATAAAATATGAGGTGGTTAAATGGGAAATGAGCAAGTGAAGTCTGTAAAGGAAGAAAAAAAGTTATGTCTTTGTATGATCGTCAAAAATGAGTCTAGAATTATGGAAAGATGTTTAAATGCAACAAAATCAATTGTAGACTTTGTTTCTATTTGTGATACTGGATCGACGGATAATACGCCTGAAATTATTGAAAATTGGTGTAAGGAAAATGAGATACCTGGGACGGTTCATCATGAGCCGTTTAAAAACTTTGGTTATAACAGAAGCTTAGCTGTTTCGTTAGCGCAAAAAACATACCCAGAAGCAGATTATTTATTAATATTAGATGCAGATATGATTTTAGAGGTTGGTCCGAATTTCGATAAAACGAGCTTAACGGAAGATCATTATCTTACACTGCAATATGATGTTCATATTAAATATTGGCTTACGCGTCTTTTAAAAGCTTCTTTACCATGGAAATCTGTCGGTGTTACTCATGAGTATTGGGATATAGATCGTTCAAAAGTTGGAGCGAATTACAATACGAGGGTAGCTCGGTTAGAGACTCTTGTCGTGAATGATCCCGGAGATGGCGGGAGCAAAGCTGATAAATTTGAAAGAGATGAGAGGTTGTTGTTACAAGGAATAAACGACCCAGAAACAACGCCAGATTTGCATATAAGATATTTATTTTATTTAGCTCAGACTTATTTTCATTTAAGTCAATTTGAGAATTCAATTAAATGGTATAAAAAACGAGTGGAAGCAGGAGGATGGGTTGAAGAGGTATTCTATTCGTTATTGCGAATAGGATTTTGTTATGAGCAGTTAGCAAATCGTTCAGCAAATAAACAAAATGAAGTGACAGATGCTGATGAAAAAGAAACTGTTAAAGGGCAAGAAGAGCAATATTTAGCATTAGCTGTTTTTTATTTTCAAAAAGCTTGGGAATATAGACCAACCCGGGCTGAACCATTATACCAACTTGCAAGGTTGTATCGATTACGATCTCAAAACAATATTGCTTTGATGTATGCTCTGCAAGGGAAGGAAATTCCTTTTCCAAAGGATGATCTACTATTTGTAGATTATCATGTGTATGATTACTTATTTGACTATGAAATTTCTATTAGTGCTTTCTATATACCTCATAAAAAACATTTAGGAGCGGTGTCGCAGAAGTATTTGGAATCGATAAAAGAAAAGATTCCATTTCATATAGCAAATATAGTAGAGAATAATGCGAAATTTTATTAAATACATTTTCGGTTAAAGGAGTAGTGGAGTAATCATGGAATTAATGCGATGGGCGATTGAACTAGGAGAATCGGTGCATGGAAATACGTATGAAGAATTGATGCCACTACTAGACTATTATTATGATCGTGATCATTTAAAAGCGTATTGTATCGCAAATCTTCTTTTAAACATGGATGTATTAGATGAGGATCGGGAAAGAATCGAATTAAGAAGATGCATCGCTGCTTATTATGCTGGATTATATAAAGTAGCAAGAAAACATGCAAATGAGTTGGTACTTAAACATCCAGATGTAGATTTATATAAAAATAATTTAAGATTAATGGAAGTTTATTTGAATAAAGAATATGATTATTGTCTTTTTATATGCCCAAAGACATACGGTAGTTTCATAGATGTTGCGCGAGCTTTAAAGTGGCGGTTGGAGCAGGAGGGAAATACCGTAATTATATCAGAAACAATACTGGAAAATGTAAAGAATACAGTTGTTTTTGGAGCACATACATACGCATATAACCCGAACCTTCTTCCGAAAGATGCAATTATTTATAATTTAGAACAGCTATACGAAGGAAGTCCATATGCGCACCCCCTTTATTTAATATTATTAAAAGATAGAGTGATTTGGGATTATAGTAAACAAAATATAGAATGGCTTAAACAAAAAGGGGTAGGAAAAGAAATAAAACATGTAGAAATGAACTATGCTCCCACTTTGGAAATAAAAAAAGATGCATTTGAAGATGAGATTACTGAAGATATTGATATTCTGTTTATAGGTGCTCTTAATCCGAGGCGGCAAGCTATTTTTGACCACCTAAAAGCGGTTGCGCCGAATTTAAATATAGTTTTTAAAAATAATGCGTGGGGAATTGTTAGAAATGAATTGATTGCTAGAGCTAAAATTATATTAAATATTCATTTTTACTTATCAGGAATTCTTGAAACACCTCGCGTGTCTTATGCAGTCGCAAATAAGAAATTTATTATTTCCGAAAATAGTAATCCAGAAGATGAGGTAGAGTGGCCAGGAATTGTATTTACTCCGTACGAAAAAATAATTGAAAACGTAATGAAATATATAGAATTACCAGAAGAACGGAAAAAATTAGCGGAAAAAGCATATAATCATTTTGAAGCAAATGAAAGTTTAGGTACGTTGAGTCTGAGAGATGAAACAAAGTAATTGTACGAAACTCATACGAAAGTATGAGTTCTTTTTTGTTTATCATACTATTTTATGAAGCAAGTTAACTCTTTATATTGTGTTTTGTATAGAAATTTCTGATAATATATAAGTAGAACTTGAAAACAAAGGGGAGAAATAATCATGAAACTAGTCGTTATTAACGGTACACCAAGAAAATTTGGTAGAACTCGCGTGGTGGCGAAATATATTGCGGATCAATTTGAAGGGGAATTATATGATTTAGCAATTGAGGATTTACCTTTATACAATGGAGAAGAGTCACAACGTGATTTAGAGGCAGTAAAAAAATTAAAAACGTTAGTGAAAGCTGCGGATGGGGTTGTATTATGTACACCAGAATATCATAATGCGATGAGCGGTGCGCTGAAAAACTCTTTAGATTACTTAAGTAGTAGTGAATTTATTCATAAACCAGTTGCGTTGTTAGCGGTTGCTGGTGGCGGTAAAGGTGGAATAAATGCATTAAACAGCATGCGAACGGTCGCTAGAGGTGTTTATGCAAATGCAATTCCAAAACAAGTTGTGCTTGATGGATTACATGTGCAAGATGGTGAACTTGGGGAAGATGCAAAACCATTAATTCATGATGTAGTTAAAGAATTGAAAGCATATATGAGCGTATATAAAGAGGTGAAAAAACAACTAGGAGTGGAGTGATATGTCCTCACTTTATCATGATTCTCGCTTGTATTACATTCTAGGAGCCAATAGTCTATCTGCTATTGGTTCCGGGATTGTTATGATAACGATTCCTTGGCTGTTAATTAAAGAGAGTGGAGGAGAGACAACATTTGGTTATGTTTCTATCATTGCAACCCTCATTATGTTTTTATTAACACCATTCATTGGGCAAAGTATTGATCGTTTTTCAAGAAAATCTTTATTGCTATGTAACGAAGGAATCGGAATAGCCGTAATCGGAATAATGGTTATATGGGGATTTGCTGGGCAACCTTATCATTCTATTCACTATATTCTTATTTATATAGCCGGATCATTCTACTATTTATTATTTTATCCTACAATATTTGCGTTCAACCAAGAGATATTTCAAGCAGAACATTATAAAAGTTTAAGTGGAACGATGGAAATACAAGGACAGTTAACACAAGTTATTTCTGGAGCGGCCGCGAGCTTCTTAATTGAAATTGTATCTTTGAAGTGGATTTTGTTAGTAGACATGTTAACTTTTGCTGGAGCATTTTTTCTTTTCTTATGTATACCGTACGTAAAGAAAAAAGAAGTGAAAAGAAAAATAACATTTAAGAAGCAATTGTTTGAAGGAATTCACTTTATGAAAAAATGTCCTAAGCTCTTTTGGTTCTTACTGGCCACTTATATGCCGTTTATAGGTGTCATGATGGCAAATTATTTAATACCAGTGTATATTTCGGATATACTAAAAGCCAATGCCTCTGTATACGCAATAGAGGGCACGATGTACGGTGTCGGAGCGGTTGTTGCAGGGATCTGTATTCCACTCATAATGAAATATATCAAAACAGAAGTTTCAATCGTTATGACGATGTTCATTTATGTAATTTCAATTACTGCAATGAGTATTGAACCTTCTGTATTGTTTTTATATGGACTAGCGATTTTTCATGCAATTGGAAATGCGGGTACAAGAGTGGCGAGAAATGTATTGATGATGGAGGAAATTCCAAATGAAGTAATGGGACGTGTAGACAGCTTATTTCGCCTAATTGGTACTGGAATACGAATTGTATTATTAATGTTGTTTACAGCGGGTGTATCTAAAGCCGGAGTAATGCTTCCATTTTACGTATTAAGCTGCATATTGATCTTCTCATTAGGAATAGCTATTTATTATGTACTATCACAACGTAAAGTAGCGGCGAATGTTTCTAATAAATCAATCGTTTAAAAAAACACTTCTGCCTCCCTTTCTTTTTTTATATAATAAAAAGAAAGGGAGTGCAAACTTATTTATGAACAAATGGATCTTTCTTATAATTTTATTATTACCGCCACTATATATCATTTATATGACGTTTAGAATGAACAAAGTTGCTCGTGAAAAGTTGAGCTATCACTCTCCGTACGTTCTTATACTGGGTGCAAAGTTATTTGGAGATAGACCGTCTTTATCTCTTCAAAATCGTTTGGATGTAGCGTTGGAGTATTTATTTTCCCATCCTGAATCGAAAGTAATTGTTTCAGGTGGTCAAGGAGAAGATGAAGATATACCGGAAGCTCACAGCATGAGAAACTATTTAATGGTACACGGTATAGATGAGAGTCGTATTTTAATAGAAGATCAATCTACAAATACGTATGAAAACTTAAAGTTTAGTATGGATTTATATAATGTGAAACATGCAGTAGTTGTAAGTAATACGTATCATTTATATCGAACGAAAATAATTGCAAAGCGTTTAGGCATGAAGATGGAGGCACTAGCTGCTGAAACACCAATTCGTTCTAAGAGAAAAATGTATGTTCGCGAATATGCTGCTATTATGAAAACAATATTGTTCGACCGTTAGAGCTCAAATGTGAGCTCTTTTTTAATTTAAAAGCGTATCATTTGAAATGAATGCCATATTCCATCAAAATAAAGGAAACAACAGTAAAGGAGTTGTATTTGTGATTCAATTTAATCATGTGTCAAAATCGTATGAAGATGGCACGAAAGCAGTGGATTCATTGCATTTAGAAATTAAAAAGGGAGAATTTTTTGTTCTTATCGGTCCGAGTGGTTGCGGGAAAACAACGACAATGAAGATGATTAATCGTTTAATCGAAACGACTGAAGGATCGATTTTAATCGATGGAAAAGATATTCAACAATATAATATAAACGAATTACGTTGGGATATAGGATACGTGTTGCAACAGATTGCTTTGTTTCCTCATATGACAATCGCTGAAAATATTGCAGTTGTTCCTGAAATGAGGCAATGGAGCAAAAAGGAAATAAAAGCACGCGTCGATGACTTGTTACATATGGTTGGATTAGATCCGGATATATATCGAGATCGTATGCCTGATGAATTGTCAGGAGGACAAAAACAACGTGTCGGTGTCGTGCGAGCATTAGCCGCAAACCCGAAAATCGTTCTTATGGATGAACCATTTAGTGCGTTAGATCCATTAAGTAGGGAACAGCTTCAGAAGGATATTGTACAGTTGCAAAAAAAGATTCAAAAAACAATCGTGTTCGTAACACATGATATGCAAGAAGCATTATCACTTGGAGATCGCATTTGTATTATGAAAGAAGGAAAAGTTGTTCAACTAGATACACCAGAAGGAATTATACATAATCCGAAAAATGAATTTGTAGAGGAGTTCATTGGAAATCATGGGCGAACTTGGTATGAGGGGAAAAGTGTAGCAGATGTATTGCCACTTGATCAAAGTGTGCAATTAGAAGGGCAGGCGCTATCATTACATTCTTCCTTACAAGAAGCACTAGTTCGTGTGCGTGATGAAGAGGTCGTTCCAGTTGAAGAAAACGGTCAATATATTGGAGCGTTAACAAGTCGTCATATTGTCAATTACATTGTTGAACAAATGAAGGAAAGAGGCTAAACAGTGACTAATTTTATACAAACGTTCCAAGAACGAAAAATAGAATTACTAACTGCATTAAGTGAGCATTTACAAATATCGCTTATTTCATTATTTTTTGCAGTAATTATAGCAGTGCCACTTGGCATCTTATTAACAAGAAAAGAACGAATGGCTGAATTTATAATAGGAACTTCTGCAGTAATGCAGACAGTGCCATCACTTGCATTGCTTGGACTCTTAATTCCGTTAGTAGGAATCGGAAAACTTCCAGCGATTATCGCATTAGTTGTGTATGCACTATTACCTATTTTACGAAATACATATACAGGAATAAGGGAATTAGATGAATCTCTAATAGAAGCCGCGAAAGCTATGGGGATGAATAGTTGGAGAAGATTGTGGAAGGTAGAACTTCCTCTTGCATTGCCAATTATTATGGCCGGTATTCGTACAGCAATGGTATTAATTGTTGGAACGGCTACATTAGCAGCTCTCATTGGTGCTGGTGGGCTCGGTAAGCTTATATTATTAGGTATAGATCGAAATGATCATGCACTTATCATTTTAGGGGCCGTACCAGCCGCGTTACTCGCTTTATTCTTTGATATAGTACTTCGCATACTTGAACGACCGAAACGCTCTTCTAAGCGTGTTATATTGATGATATGTATTGTTTGTATAATGATTGCTTCTCCATTTCTTTGGAGTACAGAAAAGAAAGATATTGTTATTGCGGGCAAACTTGGATCAGAACCTGAAATTTTAATTCAAATGTATAAGCAGCTTATTGAACAAGATACAGATTTACACGTACAATTAAAACCAGGTCTTGGGAAAACAGCATTTGTATTTGAAGCGTTGAAATCAGGGGAAGTAGATATATACCCAGAATTTTCAGGAACAGCTTTATCTACTTTCGTGAAAGAAGAACCAAAGAGTACAAATCGTGATGAAGTATATGAGCAGGCTCGCGTTGGAATGGAAAAGAAATATAATATGATTATGTTGAAGCCAATGGAGTATAACAATACATATGCACTAGCCATGCCGAAAAAAATAGCAGATCAAAAGAATATAAATACAATTTCTGATTTAGGGAATGTTGCGCAGGAAGCCAAAGTAGGATTTACATTGGAATTTGCTGATCGTGAAGATGGTTATAAAGGAATGCAAAAATTATATAACTATAAGTTCTCGAATGTTAAAACGATGGAGCCGAAGCTGCGTTATAGCGCAATTGAATCTGGAGATGTTAACGTAATTGATGCATATTCAACAGATAGTGAATTGGAGCAATACGGACTGAAAGTGCTAAAAGATGATAAAGGGCTATTCCCACCTTATCAAGGAGCACCATTATTAAGAAAAGAAACGTTACAGAAATATCCTGAACTTGAAAAGGTATTAAATAAATTATCTGGAAAGATTACAGATGAAGAAATGCGAAAAATGAATTATGAAGTTAACGTAAATGGTAAAAGTAGTGAAGAAGTCGCAAAACAATTTTTACAAAAAGAGAATTTACTTCGTTAAATTTACAAGGAATATACAAATTTATATGTTTGAAATGACCGTTCATTACAAAATGAGCGGTTTTTTTGTGCATACTTATACATTTTTTCAAAAAAGTATTCCATTTTTGCTCATTTTCTTTTAGAATAAGTAATGTTTTCCTGAAAAAATATAAGAGAAACGTCTATTAGAGAAAAAGGTGACTTTAATAGTTGAACGAACATAACACCTAGAATGACAGATGGGGTGGTACAAATAGAAAAGAAGTTAGGATTTTTTCCATTAATCGCATTAGTAGTTGGAACAATGGTTGGTGGCGGTGTTTTTAGTTTACCGCATGATTTAGCAGTAGGAGCAAACAGTGGTGCAATAATAATTGGCTGGTGTATTACAGCGATGGGAATGATTCCCCTTGCGCTCGTATATCAAACGTTAGCAAGACAAAAACCGGAACTTGAAGGTGGAATTTATAGTTATGCACGTGCTGGTTTTGGTGAATATATTGGATTTAATAGTGCTTGGGGATATTGGCTAGCAGGAATCTTAGGTAATGTCGCAACAATTATGTTACTGTTTAGTACATTAGGTTATTTCTTTCCAATTTTCAAGGGAGGAAATAATGTTGCGTCTATCGTTGGGGCATCACTTTTATTATGGACACTTCATTTTCTAATTTTATTTGGGATCCGTGAAGCTTCTATTATGAATGTTATCGCAACAATAGGGAAGTTAGTTCCAATCGTTTTATTTATTGTTGTAATGGTAACAGCCTTTCGCTGGGACACATTTACACATGATTTTTGGGGAGAAGGAACGATCTCACTTTCCGCTATACTTGGTCAAGTGAAAAATACAATGCTTGTAACACTTTGGGTTTTCATTGGAGTTGAAGGAGCGGTTGTATTATCTGGAAGAGCGAAGAATAGTCGAGATGTTGGTAAGGCAACAGTATTGGGACTTATTTTAGTAATGTCCATTTATATTTTAATTTCTGTCCTGTCAATGGGAGCTATGACAAGAGGCGAACTTTCTGTGTTAGAAACTCCGTCAATGGGACATGTATTAGAGCACGTTGTTGGTCCATGGGGTGCAGTTGCGATTAACATCGGATTAGTTGCTTCACTTGTCGGTACATTAATTGGCTGGTTTTTACTTGTTTCTGAAATTTCTCATGTAGCAGGAAAAGATGGCGTATTTCCGAAAGTCTTTACGAAAACAAATAAAAAGCAAACACCACACATGGCATTATGGATTTCAAATGGTGTTGCCCAAATTATATTTATCATCGTTTTGTTTTCGGAATCAACATATCAAATTATGTATTTCATTGCATCAACATCAATTTTATTACCATATTTATTATCAGCGTTATTCCAATTTAAATTAGTCATTACAAACGAGCTAAGGGACGCTAAATTCAAAAACGGAGCGTTAGCTTTAATTGCTTCTATTTACTCTGTATGGCTTCTTTATGCAGCTGGTTTAAAGAATTTACTACTCGTTTCAATTGTGTATGGAATTGGAATTATTGTTTACACGTTTGCAAGAAAAGAACAAGGGAACCGTTGCTTTGCAGGTGCAGAGAAATATGTGATGTGGGCAATTATTATTGCGGCTATCACATCACTGTATATGTTATTAACTGGAAATATAAAAATGTAAAAAGTCCTTTTCATTTAAAGGGCTTTTTTCTTCGTTTAGAGAATATTTACTACATAAGATATTCAGGAGGGATGAGAATGGAAGAAAAAGAACAGTTGTCTAGAATAATTGATTTAGCTAGTGAGTTAAGGAAAGTATTAGTGCAAGAATCTTTTTTTAATCATCATCCTGAACTGAGAGGAGTCATTGAAAATTTAGCAAGTTCTGTTGAAAATTTGGCGGAATTACAAACAAGTAAAGATGAAAACGCTGAAGATCGATTACGTTACGTACTTGCGAAAATGAAAATTGCTCATAATGCAATTTTACAAGAGAAAAAAGCATTTCCTTCTCATTAATATAAGTTTTCATTTTGAACCTGGCGGATAATGTCAGGTTTTTTATTTCTAGTTTTTCGTTTCTTTCATACACTAAGAATAGTATGAAAAAAGAAGGTGACTATGGTGAAATTACATAAAGCTCTTCAACCAAGTTTTATAAAACGAATGTACTATATGAGATTTTTAGGGAAATTTACAAAAGCTGAGAAAGAGAAGAGTGGAGAAAATTTCTTTGTACAATGCTTATCGCCAATACCATTCACTTTACAGGAACAATTTGCAAATGAACTATATGTATTTGAAGGGTTATGTAGCAATAAAAAGAATGAAAAAATCTTTTCGGAATTAAAGAAGAGGAAATTAGAAAAGCAATTAGTAATGTTTCGTCTTTATTATGAAAGAGGAAATGTATACGTGGAGTTAATATGTACAGAAGAACCGAAAGAAATAGCAAGTAGCTATAAAATGATTCCGGCACCTAAAGTTACAAATAATAAAAAAAGAGAATCTTTAGAACGAAAACTTAGCAACGGTTATTTATCATTTCTTATGCCAAAATTTCCGAAAGACTTTGAGTCTCCCGAATTATTGTGGCACGATGGAAGACTGTATGGAAACATATCTTTAAAGTCATCAATTAGCTCAATTGCCTATTTTGAACAGAAACGTGAATGTAAATATATAAACTGCAGTGACTGGACGAAGTATGTAGAAATAGCGGTAGAAGATCAATTATATTTTGTAAGTGATCATGTGTATGAGCACTTACAAAAACGAATGCATGAAGAAGGTAAGCTAGTTGAAGTAGAGGATATAAAAGTGCAAAAAGATGAATGGGAATGGGATGAGCGTGAATCGTCTTTTTTACAGTATGTACAAAGTATGGTGCATAATAAAGGGTTATATTTGGATGAAACGGATATTTATAATTTCCATATAAGTGTAAAAACAAATATGTTAACGATTCTTGGTGGTATACCGGGTGTTGGGAAATCGCGTTTTGTGCAAACTTATGCAGAAGCATTAGGGTTACAGTATGGGGAAGAGTTGGTTTGGATTCCAATTTCGCCATCGTATCAAGAACCACATGATTTACTTGGTTACCTTCATCCAAATGGTACTTTTATTGAAAGTGAAACGAAGTTAGTTAGGACGTTAATGAAGGCGAAAGAAAATCCAAATCAACTGTATATAATCGTTTTTGATGAAATGAACATGTCTCATATTGAGCATTGGTTTACTCCGTTTCTATCTGTTCTTGAACTTGAAACAAAAAATCGTATTTTAAACTTGTATGAGGGTGTACAGGACATAGAGAGTTCAATTCCATCAACAATTGAAATTGGAGAAAATATTATATTTGTAGGTACTGTGAATTTTGATGAAACAACGAAAGAGCTCTCTGATCGATTATTAGACCGAACGAACCTAATAACGTTACAGAAAATTCCGTTTTGTGAGATGGGCCTGGAACAGGGGAAAGTCGTATTACATCCACCTTTGAAAGTAACAGCGGGAGAATTTCGGATAAATTGGATGAGAAATAAAGCGATGATTGAAGTATTTTCTGAAGAAGAATTAGAGCTATTAGATAAGTTGCATGTCGTATTGTCATCACATGACGCGTCTAAGGGAATTTCTTTCCGATGTGCAAATGCAATTGCGACTTATTTGCAAAACATACCGTTCCAAAATAACCATACCTATATGATCAGTAGAGAAGAGGGGTTTGATTTACAAATAAAGCAGCGTGTATTGACGAAAATCAGAGGGACCGAAATGATGGTTGGGCCTTTACTTTCTGAAGAAGCAAAAAGGGGGGCGACCTTAGTACCTCTTTTGCAATCTGCACTTGCTAACAGAGTATCTACATTTGAACACTCTTTAGCATATATACGAGAAAAACGTAGAGAACTGGAGTTGTATGGATATGCAAAATGAAGGGCGTTACGAAACAAAAATCGTTGATACGAATGAAACGCTCCCTTTTGTATTAAAGCTAATCATTGGAAATGAGGGGAAAGGAGATTATATTTTATTAAATCGTCTTTGTACATCTACTACAGCATTAGTTCAATGTATTTATAAAGTACAAGAATTAAAACCAATAAGATTGCAGTACAATTATGAAATCCCAATGAATATTACTTTTATATGGAATAAAGTATATGAGGGACAGAAAAATATAAAAGAGGCTCAATATGAAATAAATGAAAAAAAACAAAGAGTATTAATATATGAACATGGGAAAACAGAATTCTTTTATCCATGGCGCTGTGGTCTATACCATTTTGAAGTGCGTATAGAAGATACAACGTATTATGGCGCATTTCAAATCGTACCGAAAAATTTTTTTGATGATCAATTTGAAATGATTCAAGACTATGTGAAGTCAATTTTAAATGAGTTGATTTTGGATAGAGGTTACTATAAAAAGACTTTCTCTGCACTTAGCGATATTGAGGATTCTTCTTATTTAGTGTTACTTAGAAAGTTACCCCAAAAAATGAAAATGATAAAGCCAATTTTTAAGAAAATAGAATCAAGCTCAAAATTTATAAATGAATATAAATGGGAAGGAAAAGAGCGAAAGCCAACAAGAAAAGGAACTATAGTGGCAGAACGAAAACCTTATGCCAAACATTATAATCGTAAGTTTATGGAACAAAAAAATAGTAAGGAAAATGCATTTCTTAAATATAAAGCGATGCAATTTTATCATTATTTAATTGAAGCTAAAAGCTTTTTACGTCAAACAATTGAAATCTTAGAAAGAGAAAAAAAGAAAAAATCAGAAGAGTTTCAAGCTGTAAAAACGATTATACAAACAATTGAGCGTAATGGATCAGTAACCGATAGAGAGAAGCAAAAATATAAAAATATACATTTACTAAAAGAAGCCGATTTACGAAAGAGCTCAATGAAAATACAAGAATATAAAATATTGGCGCATATTGTGCATGAAAATGTACAATACTTTCAAATGTTAATGCACTCTTCGTTTTGGAGGGAAGTTACTGAAACAAGTAATATGAACTTACATGATTTACCGATACCACATCAACAATTACTACATCATTTAGAAGTACTCCCGCAATATACGGATCAATCTCCATCGTTATTATTTGTTTATAAGCCAACGTTTTTAGTGTATGAATATTACGCTTTTTTTATCGTTATTTCAATTTTAGAGCAAATTGGTTTTGAGGCTAGAAACTCCATTCGTGAACAAATACAAGAACATTTTTATGTAGATGGATTACAAGATGGAACGACAGTAGTTTTAGAACGAGATGATATAAAGGTGCATGTCGCATTTAATGACTTAATTGAAACACATCCTCTTATTGCATTAAGTAAAGGTAGTAATTTTTACAATGGTGAGGATACGAAGAAGCCAGATATTCGCTTAGACTGTTATGTAAAAGAAGGTGGGAAATACGTATATAAATCTTCTATTATTATTGAAGTGAAGTATAGTCCAATGTACAATATTTTTCAGCACGTCGGAAATACGAAAGCAACTGAGCAAATGTATAAGTACTGGTCTATAAAGTATGTAGAAGAACAGGATGGAAAGCGAGTCTATTATCGAAGGTCAATTTATGAAGTCATTTGTGTATATCCAGGAAGCCATATGCATAGCAAAAAAATTGAGTCTGGATGCGGTGTTTTCTTGCAGTTATATCCATATAAGACGAAACAAGGGGAAGAGAAATTAGCTGGAAAACATGGGATGGTACAAATTTTTGAAAAATGGTTAAAAAGCATTAAGAAGTAAAAGAAATCCTTTTTCATAAAGGATTTCTTTAGATTAAGAAGAATTATATGCTGTATGGAAAGAAACATAATGTAATTTAGATTTGAAAAGTGATACAAATGTGTTATTAAAAGGAATGTGAGCGCGGGATAAAAGTCGATTAAATTGGAATCTAATTCATTTTGCAGAATATAATAAGTCATAAATATTTTTAGTTGCATACGAAGATTTGTTCTTATATGATAGATAGTGAAAGCGTTATCAAAAAACAGAGCGGCGATGGGAAAGGCGGTTAAATATGTTCCAGCGTGTTCAAACAAAGGAAGAACATTTTGGGTTCGAACAACTATGGGGAGATTTTTGTGAAGAAAGAAACTTAATGTTCGTAGAACGTAATTTAAATCCATCACGATTTTTATTAATAGAAGATGAACATCCTATTGGTACAGTAGAATGTATTAAGTATACGGTACCTGAGCAATCGAATTCTGAGTTTTTCTATCCGTTTTCTAAAAATGATTTAGTAAAAGATTTGAAGAATGTGTATGAAATAGGCAAGTTAAGTATTTCGAAAACGTCTCGTGGGAGAGGACATTTCAAAAGGCTAACAGCTATTTTATTTATACATGCGTTAGAAACAAAAGCTGAATGGTACATTGCAGCAGTAACAAAAAGAATGTATATGTATTTACTTACACTTGGTTTTCCAATTGAACCGATAGATAATCCATTTCAGTTTCATGATACTTTACAAGGTGTACCAGTAAGAATTCATGCTCGAAAAGGGGTTACGCATTTGTATTCTTTAAAAGAATTTCGTGATGTGATTCAAGGGAATGCTCATGCACAGGCATTAATTGCAGAATACAGTAAAAATATTATGTTAACGAAATAAAGCGAAGTGAATATGTATAATAAAGAGAATAATATTTGTATAGGATATAACTCTTCATTAAAAAAGACCCTTATTATTTTAATAAGGGTCTAAAAATTATAATCCAAATATACTAAAAATCATTTTGCGGCGCTTCGGTTTCTTTTCTCGTTCATATGTTGGTTTTGAATCAGGAGTAATATAAATGGGTTCTTCTTTCGTTAGGGCAGCTTCTAACTTTTGAATTCGCTCTAACATTTCCTCCATTTCACGACGGTGTTGTAAAAGTTGGTACGTGACGACATCATTTGCCTTATCTTGCATTTGTTCTTCCATTCGATCAAGTCTTCTCGTAATAGTGTTTAATTGATTAGTTAATTGCTCAAAATCATTCGATGATATGTTTTGAACAATTGTATTAACTTGAGTTTTTAATTCCTCAACCTCATCTGAGGAAGCTTTTTGAGTAGATTGAGAATTTTGAGATTGCTCTATTTGAAATCGATGGTGTTCTAACATTTGATCGACATCCTCTTGTGTGAAAATAAAGTGGCCATATTTGTTTTTCTCTATCGTAAGATTTAATTGTTGCGCGATCCGAACAACAGCCTTTGGGCTAACACCTAATTTCTTTGCGATAAATGGTGTTTTATATTCCAAAATAATCCCTCCTATATATATCCTGTTGAATGATTTCGAGCTATAAAGTAAGTTCCCTTCTAGTGCGACAAAAGAAGTGTGGAATCGGCAAAGAAAGTGTTTTTTCACGAAATTGAGTTAAGAAGAATAGTTCGTTTAAATAAAAATGTCTTATCGTAGCATTTAGAATAATTTGACGAGTGTAAATGAATTAGATTATCATAATGATAAATATCTTTTTTATGTATGCATATAATATATAAAAAGGTGGTTGCTAATGTAGAATTTTGTTAGAGTATTAGAATGCTTACTTCACTTGAATAAAATTAAGTAGGAGGTGGCTTCCTTGCTTACAATGTAAGTAAGGAAAAGTATTTGGACATATATAGTATAAGTATAGTGATTGTTTTAATTGCCTTAACGGCATTTTTCGTTGCAGCAGAATTTGCAATTGTTAAAGTGAGAAGTTCACGAATTGACTATTTAATTGCAGAAGGAAATAATCGTGCAACATCGGTCAAAACAGTCATTACAAACTTAGACGAATATCTATCTGCTTGTCAGCTGGGAATTACTGTTACAGCTTTAGGAATTGGGTGGTTTGGTAAACCTGCGTTAAAGCAAATGTTTGATACGCTTTTTGCAAATTGGAATATCTCTACTCAACTAGCAGACATTTTTGCTGTAATTTTAGTGTTTTTGTTAATTACTTTTTTACATGTTGTAATAGGGGAATTGGCCCCAAAAACATTTGCAATTCAAAAATCTGAACAGGTGAGTTTACTTGTTTCTAAGCCGTTAATTTTCTTTTATCGTATTGCATTCCCATTCATTTGGCTATTAAATGGTTCAGCTCGAATCATTACGAAGCTGCTAGGGCTGAAACCGCCGAAGGGGCATGATGAGGTACATTCAGAAGAAGAATTACGGTTGTTAGTTTCAGAAAGTTATAAAAATGGTGAGATTAATCAATCTGAATATAAATATGTGAATAAAATTTTTGAATTTGATGATCGGATTGCAAAAGAAATAATGGTACCTCGAACTGAAATGAATATTATAAGTAAAGAGATGCCTGCTGAAGAAGCTTTGCAAAAAATGTCTCGTGAAAAATATACAAGGTATCCAGTTGTTGATGGCGACAAAGACCATGTAATAGGTTTTGTGAATTTTAAAGATATTTTTACTGAATTTGTACAACATAAAGCTGCTAATAAGAAGACAGTAGAGCAATATATGAGACCAATTATTTTAGTTATCGATTCTATTCCAATTCATGATTTGTTTTTAAAAATGCAAAAAGAAAGAACACATATTGCTATATTGATAGATGAATATGGTGGAACATCTGGACTTGTTACTGTTGAAGATATTCTGGAAGAAATTGTTGGAGATATTCAGGATGAGTTTGATACGGATGAGCAGCCAGAAATTCAAAAGGTTAGTGAAACGAAGACGATACTAGAGGGAAAAGTACTTGTTAGTGAAGTGAATACGTTATTTGGTTTAGGGATTGATGATGATGGTGTTGATACAATCGGTGGTTGGATTTTAACGAAGAATATAGAGATTGCTGAAGAAGATTCCATTGAAATTGAAAATTATAAGTTTTGTGTGAAAGAATTAGATGGACGATATATAAAAAGATTAGAAGTTACAAAGATAGTAGAATCGATTGTTATTTTAGAAGATGAAAAACAAATTTCGTTACAAGAGCAAATTAGCTCGTAAACTCTGCTATATAGCAGAGTTTTTTTGAGCATAATGTTTTTTGAGGGATAGGGGCTATGATACAATGAAATAAGTCAGTTCTTTCAGTAGGTGAAATATTGTTGTATACATATATTTGGAAGGAGAAGAAGTATGAAAAAGCATTTATATATAAATGGAGATTGGAAAACTGTAAACACGTATAAACCATTATACGCACCATATTCTGAAGAAACATTAGCGGAAATTGCACAAGGAACGGAAGAAGATGTAAAAGAGGCTGTTACTGCTGCAAAAAATGCAATGACAAAAATGAATAAATTATCTGCATATGATCGTGCGACTATTTTAGAGAAAGTTGCACAAAAAATGGATGAAAGAAGAGAAGAATTTGCAGAGATTATTGCAAAAGAAGCTGCCAAACCAATACGTGCTGCAAGGGGAGAAGTAGATCGTACTGTTCAAACGTACAAATTTGCAGCTGAAGAAGCGAAGCGTATATATGGTGAAACATTGCCATTAGACGCCGCACCTGGTGCGAATGGGCGTATTGCATATACAATCCGAAAGCCAATTGGGGTTATAGGGGCTATTACACCATTTAATTTCCCATTAAATTTAGTAGCGCATAAAGTTGGACCAGCAATTGCTGCCGGAAATACAGTTGTATTAAAGCCAGCTGATCAAACGCCATTATCATCTTATGCATTAGTTGAGTTATTTAAAGAGGCAGGATTGCCAAATGGAGCTTTAAATATCATTTCTGGCCCTGGCTCCACGGTTGGTGAGGCAATCGTCAAAAATGATTATGTTGCTTCTATTACTTTTACCGGAAGTCCAAAAGTTGGAATCGGAATAAAACAAAAGGCTGGGCTAAAACGAGTTACGTTAGAACTAGGCTCAAATGCTGCTGTTATTATTGATGAAGATGTAGAGTTAACAGATGAAATAATTGAACGTGTAAAATGGGGAGCATTTGTTAATAATGGGCAAGTTTGTATTTCCGTACAACGTGTTTTTGTACATGAAACGAAAATACATGAATTTCTTTCGAAGCTAAAGAAAGCGATGGAATCAGTTGTTGTTGGTGATCCACTGCTTGAGGAAACGGATGTATCAGCTTTAATTTCAAAAAAAGATGTAGAGCGAATTGATATGTGGGTTCAAGAAGCAATTAAGGAAGGAGCAACTGTTTTATGCGGTGGTAAAAAGCAGGATGCAAGAATTTTTGAACCGACTGTATTAACAAATGTTCCAGATCATGTATCTGTGCAGTGCCAAGAAGTATTCGGTCCACTCATGACAGTAAATACATTTAAAGAATTTGATGAAGCGATTGAGCAAGTAAATAATTCGCGTTACGGCTTACAGGCAGGGGTATTTACAAATAATTTATTTAAAGCAATGCGTGCAATTGATGAGCTAGAGGTTGGTGGTGTCATGATTAATGATATTCCAACGTTCAGAGTAGATCATATGCCTTATGGTGGCGTGAAAGAAAGTGGCACGGGGCGCGAAGGAATTAAATATGCAATAGAAGAAATGACAGAAATGAAATTAGTATGTATTAAAAAATAAAGTAGAAAAACTTAAAACTTGCGCTAAAAAACGAGTAGGAAATGTTTACGATTCCATACTCGTTTTTTACGCTTCTAGTAACTATTTAATTAAGTGTAACTTTTACTTCATTTCTTGTTTGAAAATAGTATCTTCTACATAAATTTGTTCTTTATCTACAGCAGTAGCATGAGTTAATACTAAACCGATTGGTGTTTTTGTATCTTTATTTTGAACAATTGTAAAAGGAACATTTTTTTCGTTTGCTAATTTAATGTATTTTGATAAATGTGGGTAAGCAATGCCACCATTTAGGAGGAGTTGTAATGATTGAGAAGAGCGCATGCTACCCGCCACTTCAGAGTATACATTACTTTGCATTACTTGACCGATCGTTAAAGCGATTTCCACACGCTCACGTAATGTAGTTAAATACATATTACGTTCTTCTGGTTTGTTTTGCTTTTGGCCGTAAATGCCTTCTTGGAGATAATCTTCCACATTTTTATTTACCATATTTTTCACACCTTTCATTTTCTATTGTACGCAAGAATTAAAAATGATGCAAAAAAAAGTCGTTTTGACTAAGGAAATAATGAAAATATGTGAAGGAAAAAGGGGATTTACATACAATTAGTTAAATAAGAAAGAAAAAAATAATTTTATCAACAGAAATTAACAAAATGTGACAAAAATCTATTAACGAATCTTATTTTTTGTGTTAATATTCAAAATATAAAGGGTATTCGTCGTATGGAAATGGAGGGAATGGAGGTTTTTCCAATCGATAAGGATATTAAAGAAATATTTTGTTCACACTTGAAAAACAATAGGCACCAATTCGTAGAGAACTGGAAAAACAAAATGATAATTTCCGAAAAAGATCCATTTAAACTAGAAGTAGTTCAAAATGGAGAGGATTTACTAGAGTTAATTATCGAACTTACTATGGAAGATAAAGATATAAATTATCTTCAACCGTTATGCGAGAAAATTGCTATTGAACGTGCTGGAGCAGATGCGAATATTGGAGATTTTGTTTATAACGCAAACGTGGGAAGAAATGAACTTTTCGAAGCGATGTGTGAATTAGATGTTAGTGCTCGTGAATTGAAACCAATTATGGCAAAAATACATACTTGTTTTGACAAATTAATTTATTATACCGTTTTAAAATACTCGGAAATTATATCGAAGAATTTAGAGGAAAAACAGCAATATATTAACGAAACACATAAAGAAAGACTGACGATTTTAGGACAAATGTCAGCTAGTTTTGTACATGAATTTCGTAATCCGCTTACTTCCATTATGGGGTTTGTCAAATTATTAAAGGCAGATCATCCGAGTTTATCGTATTTAGATATTATTTCGCATGAATTAGACCAATTAAATTTTCGTATTTCGCAATTTTTACTCGTATCGAAAAAAGAAATGTGGAATGAATCGGAACGGTTTTGGCTTAATGACTTGTTTCAAGACATTATACAATTCTTATATCCGAGTTTGGTCAATGCGAATGTTTTGATTGAAAAGAACTTACCGTATCCAATTCCGCTTGTTGGTTATCGAAGTGAAGTGAGACAAGTATTTTTAAACATATTAATGAATTCAATTGATGCTCTTGAATCAATGAAAGAAGAACGAAAAATTATCATCGATGTATTTGAAGAAGATCAAGCTATTCGAATTGTGATAAAAAATAATGGACCAATGATTCCAGCTGAAAATGTAGAAACGATTTTTGAACCATTTGTAACTACTAAAAAGTTAGGAACTGGTATTGGATTATTTGTATGTAAACAAATTGTGGAAAAACATAATGGGTCCATTATGTGTCGATCAGATAACGATTGGACAGAATTTCAAATTGCATTTCAAAAATAAACAGTCTACACCAAATGAATGGTGTAGACTGTTTTAATTTGTGAGTATGACGGCTTCTAATTTAGGATCTTTAGTTGAATAACCTACTATTGAAATTGTATAAATAACATTTGGTTCAACATTGAATTTCGGTATAGTCAGTAAAACGTTTTTATTATCTGCGAGTGAAATTTCAATATCTGCTGTACCAGGGCTAACTTGCAAAAAATCTGTTATTTGTTTAAAGAGTACATTTTCAAATAAATGATCCCCATCTTTTAAATCTACATTTACAACAGGGGTATCTGGAGAGAAATGTGCAAAGCGTATTTTGGCTTGACCAGCTGGTAAATGTGTATTATCAAGTATAGGTTGTAATTGTAGGTGATTGTCACTATTTATTGCAGCAAGAGTATAAGTATGATTTCCCATTATTGGTACCAGCGCTGAAAAGATTGGAGTTTCATTTCCGACAGGAACAATATCTATACGGTATTTACCTTGTACTAATGATAAATAAGGGCTGAATTGCTTAAATGAAATATTTTTAATAACTTTTTGTCCGTTTACTAAAATGTCAACAGCCGGTATATTTGGATTGGCATGAAAAATTCTTATATGTGAAGGTAAAGCAGCTTCTTGTGAATCTCTTGTTTCATACGCCTGTACAAGTTTTGATAGTGCATCGTAATATTTCATATATAATTCTATATATTTTTTAGGATTACGAAACTGATAGTAACGTGCGAGCTGTTCGTATTGTGTAACTTCTTGTCCATATTTTTCGATTTCAGATTGAGACATGAACATTCCTCCTTTGTCATCATTAAAACTATATGCGAAGCAAGAAAGCGGTTATGCGAAAAAAATGATTTTATAGAGGGGAAATTAAAAATTGACAACAAATATGTTGTCATAAAGAGGTGCTGGTGCTTATGAGTATTTCGCAGAGTAAAGCAGTACATATGACTGTATGAAAGTAAAATAAATGCCAAATTGTAAGTGCATTTCAATTAACATATAGAATACATGTCCAAAAATCGCTAGAAAACTAGGGATTTTTTTAATTATAGGCAAATACACATACAAAGTGATAATTGTCCTACATAAATTATAAAGGAAAGATAATTTAAATCTGAGAAAAGGAGTGCCACTTCGGGATAGGGATATCCCGATAGTAATTGTGAATGAAGTTATGAAAAGATTTTGTGTTATAAGCTGTAGGATGAATTTGTAAACTTCATTTTTCTATTTATTTTAGCAATTGACAGTATTAACCCATAAGAGAGCGTCATGACGAACTGATTAGTGTGGTTAATCGGTTCTTTTTTTATAGTTTAAAAATGAAAAGTTTACATAATAAATAGGAATTTGAATTGATTAGTAAGGTGGGGTGTCGAAATTTGTTTTAAAATATGCAATTTAAAGTAGGATAATAGGAAGGAGTTTAACGGGAGTTCCGTCGAAGTGTACAGAATGTCGGCATTTAAGGACAGCTGACATTATGCTATAAAAACATTTGGTGATGTAGTCATTTCATATAAAAGGGAGGGTTATTTGGGCGTATAGAAAAGGATTGGTCTTCGTTTAGAGTTCTGAATTTTCTGTTTTATAAATATTTTTAAGCACTCATTTGTATATTTTATAATAGTTTTTTGATAAATTCACTGCTTTTGCAGAGGATTCTTTTTTATGAAAGAAACGTCAATTTTCTTCATATATATATACAAATTGGAGAAATGGGGGAGCGCTATGCGCGATTACTTAATTAAACCACTTGTTGGTCAGCCGTATCCAATGATTTCACATGGAAAAGGTGTTTATTTGTATGATCAAAATGGCAATAAATATTTTGATGGTTCGTCAGGAGCAATTACGGCAGGTATTGGGCATGGCGTAAAGGAGATTGCAGACGTTATTAAAAAGCAAGCTGAGGAGATTGCTTTCGTTTATAGATCACAGTTTACGAGTGAACCAGCTGAAAAATTAGCGAAGAAGTTAAGTGATTTAAGTGTAGGAGATTTGAACTGGAGTTTTTTTGTAAATAGTGGTACGGAAGCGAATGAAACAGCTATGAAAATTGCAATTCAGCATTTTCAAGAGCGAGGTATTCAAGGGAAACATAAAATTTTATCAAGATGGATGAGTTATCACGGCATTACGATGGGTGCTTTATCGATGTCTGGTCACCCACTACGTAGACAACGTTTTGTATCTATTTTGGAAGACTATCCGACTATACCAGCTCCATATTGTTTCAGATGTCCTGTTCAAAAGGTATATCCAACTTGTCAGCTGGCATGTGCGACTGAACTAGAAAGATCAATTGAAAGAATTGGTGCAGAGCATATTGCTGCTTTTATTGCTGAGCCGATTATCGGAGCAGCTGGAGGCGCGGTTGTTCCGCCGAAGGACTATTATAAAGTCATTAAAGATATTTGTAATCATTACGATATTTTATTTATTGCGGATGAAGTAATGACTGGGCTTGGTCGTACTGGAGCATGGTTTGCGATGGAGCATTGGGGTGTAGAGCCGGATATTATGACACTTGGTAAAGGGTTAGGAGCGGGATATACACCGATGGCAGCGACAGTTGTAAGTGATCGTGTTATGGAACCAATATTACGTGGATCACGTTCAGTAATGAGCGGTCATACGTTAAGTGCAAATCCCTTGTCTGCAGCAACGGCTTTAGCTGTTATTGAATATATGGAGAAACATAATCTCCCTGAAAAAACAGCAGAAAAGGGAGAGTATTTAATAAAAGGCTTACAGAAAGTTCAGCAACAATCGACAATCATTGCTGATGTGCGCGGAAAAGGGTTGCTAATCGGAGTAGAATTGCAACCGTTTACAAAAGCGTCAGAGCTTATTTCAGTTGCAGCTAAAAATGGGCTACTTTTATACCAAGCCGTTTCAGGGCAAGCAGGAAAAGAAGATAGTGCACTGCTTGTAGCACCGCCAATGACAACTACATATTCCGAGTTAGATGAATTACTTTCAATTTTCTCTAAAAGTGTGGAAGAGATGATGCAAAAAGGAGGGCATAGTATCGCATGACAACTATTACAAATACATTCGGTAAATTAAAAGAAATTGAGGAAGTAATTTCTTTGTTCCATGATGATATGACATTAATGTTTGGGGGATTTGGAGGGATTGGATCCCCTCCATCTTTAATACAGGCAATTTTAGAAAAAGGCATTACAAATTTAAATTTGGTTGGAAATGACACTGGATTTCCTGATGTAGGTATCGGTCGTCTTGTTACAAATGAAAGAGTTAAATCACTAATTACTTCTCACATTGGCTCCAATCCAAATGCAGGAAGGCAACTAAACGAGGGAAGATTACAAATTGAGTTTTCTCCGCAGGGAACATTAGCAGAGCGCATTCGCGCTGGTGGCGTTGGTCTTGGTGGTGTTTTAGTTGATGTTGGTGTTGATACGATTGTGGAAGAGGGAAAACGAACAGTTGAAATGGATGGTAAGACCTACTTAGTTGAAACAGCGTTAACTGCTGAAGTTTCAATTGTATATGCGAAAAAGGCAGATCCGTTTGGTAACCTTGTATTTGACAAAAGTGCACGAAATATGAATCCTCACGTAGCTATGGCTGGGGATATAACAATTGTAGAAGCAGAAGAAATAGTTCCGCTTGGAAGTTTAGATCCAGAGGAAATTGTCGTTCCAGGTGTTTTCGTAAATTATATTGTACCGTCGGAAGGAGTGAACTGGAAATGGGTATGGGCGTAGAAGTGAGGGATAAGATTGCTAGGCGAGCGGCGAAAGAAATACAAAATGGCATGATTGTAAATTTAGGTATTGGCATACCATCGCTTGTACCAAATCATTTGCCTGACGATATAAATGTTATGTTTCATGCGGAAAATGGAATCGTCGGCATGGGACCAACGCCAAGTAAAGGGAATGAAGACGAAAATTTGTGTAACGCAGCAGGTTTACCAACTTCTCTTATAACAGGAGCGAGTTATTTCGATAGTTGCACAGCGTTTGGTATGATTCGAAAAGGTTTGCTAGACATAACGATTCTTGGTTCATTACAAGTAAGTGAAAATGGTGATTTAGCAAACTGGATTGTACCTGGAAAACGTGTTCCAGGTATTGGTGGAGCAATGGATTTAGCACAAAAAGCGAAGCGGGTCGTTGTTGTGATGAATCATGTTGATAAGTACGGAAATGCAAAAATTGTTTCAGAGTGTACATTGCCATTAACTTCAAAGAAATGTGTAGATTTAATTATTACTGATATGGCAGTCATGGAGGTAACTCCGAGTGGACTTATATTACTAGAATTAATGAGCCCATACACAGTAGAAGATGTAAAACGACATACAGAAGCTGATTTTCAAATTAGTTCTAACTTACTAGTAATTGAATGAAGGGAGATGTAATATATGGAGCAATTAAAAAAGCAAGTTTGTGATTATATTGAGAGCCATGAAGAGGAAAGTGTGAAATTTTTAAAACGATTAATTCAAGAAAAGAGCGTATCTGGTGATGAAAGCGGAGCGCAGGCAATTGTGATTGAAAAATTACGTGAATTAGGTTTAGACCTTGATATATGGGAGCCTTCTTTTTCTAAAATGAAAGATCATCCTTATTTTGTATCACCCCGTACAAGTTTTTCAGATAGCCCAAATATTGTAGCAACTTTAAAAGGAAGTGGCGACGGGAAATCTATGATATTAAATGGGCATATTGATGTAGTTCCAGAAGGGGATGTGAATCAGTGGGAACATCATCCTTATAGCGGTGAGAAAATAGGAAATCGTATATATGGCCGTGGAACGACGGATATGAAAGGCGGAAATGTCGCACTTATGCTTGCGATGGAAGCGATTATTGAATCTAACATTGAATTAAAAGGAGACATCTATTTTCAAAGTGTAATAGAAGAGGAAAGTGGCGGAGCTGGGACATTAGCAACTATATTACGAGGATATAAGGCAGATGGTGTCATTATTCCAGAGCCTACTAATATGAAGTTTTTCCCGAAACAACAAGGTTCCATGTGGTTTCGTCTACGTGTAAAAGGGAAAGCTGCACACGGTGGAACGCGCTATGAAGGGGTTAGTGCAATTGAAAAAAGTATGTTTGTTATAGAACATGTAAGAAAGCTAGAGGAGAAAAGAAATAGTCGAATTACAGATCCGTTATTTAAAGGAATTCCGATTCCGATTCCAATTAACATTGGGAAAATTGAAGGAGGGAGTTGGCCAAGTTCTGTTCCCGATGAATTAATTTTAGAAGGAAGATGCGGTGTTGCGCCGAATGAGACTATAGAGGCGGCAAAAGAAGAGTTTGAGAATTGGATTGCTGAATTAAATGATGTGGACAATTGGTTTGTTGAAAATCCAGTAGAAGTAGAATGGTTTGGAGCGAGATGGGTTCCTGGTGAACTAGAAGAGAATCATGAACTCATTACGACACTTCATCACAACTTTGTTGAAATCGAAGGGAACGAACCAATTATTGAAGCATCTCCGTGGGGGACTGATGGAGGTTTATTTACACAAATTGCAAACGTACCAACAATAGTATTTGGTCCAGGAGAGACGAAAGTAGCACACTATCCAAACGAATATATAGAAGTTGATAAAATGATAGCTGCCGCAAAAATTATTGCATGTACATTACTAGATTGGTGTGAGGTGAAAAAATGAAATACTATGAATCTTTTAGAGAACAGACGAATTGTTATACAGTAGAAGGCGTTTTAGATTATTTTAATAAACGTATCCGGGTAGATCACTATACAGGAAATGTTGAAAGTATTATACAGACAATTGACGAACTAGCAGAGAAACATTCTTTCACTAAATGCATTATTAAAGGAAAGGGAGAGCATGTTTCAACATGGCTCTCTTTCGGTTTTTTGTTGGAAGCAACGATACCTCATTATTTTCAAGGACACGATGCATACTTTTTCGTGAAATATAATAATGATGAAAGACGAAATAGTATGTATTGGACTGAGGAAGATACTATATTAAGCGGTGTAAAAGCAAAAGAAATAAAAGAAAAAGTAGTTCCAGAGGAATTTTTGCTGAGAAAAGCGACTGAAGAAGATGCAGAAGAATTAGCAATTGTATTCGGAAAAGTGTTTGAAGTGTATCCGACACCTTTAAATGAAGCGAGTTATGTATTACAGACGATGAAAGAAGACGATACAATTTACTACGTATATGAATTTGAGGGGAAAATTATTAGTACAGCATCTGCAGAAATGAACATAAAGGAAGGGAATGCAGAATTAACAAATTGTGCTACTTTACCTGAATATCGTAAACATGGATTTATGAAAAGTTTACTAATTAAATTAGAGGAAGAGCTTCGAGAAAGATCTATTTTCTGCTCCTATACAATTGCTCGATCGCTTTCTTTCGGAATGAATGCTGCCTTTCATCAGTTAGGCTATACGTATACAGGAAGACTGGCGAATAATTGTTACATTTTCGATAAGTTGGAAGATATGAATATATGGGTGAAAAATCTATCTAGCTATTCGAAAGCAGTAAAAATTTCGCCTCAAAATTTGGCTGTAAAGCAAAACAGTTAGGTGGAGCTGGGTGTTCGAAAAGCCGTACTAATTAGAGTCTCGAGTTATCTAATGAAAATATAAAATTGATCAAAATTATAGAACGGAATCGTCATGCTTACAATCGCACATAGGTATGCCGAAAATTCGGCATATAATTGCTGAATTTTCGGCAAGAGGGGGGATGACATTGCTAGCAGTTTCGACACAAGAAGTCATTGAAGCGATTTTGGGCAGTATTGATGAGGCTATACACGCTGTAGATGAGAATGGAATTACAATATTTTATAATTCTGTAGCTGCAAAACACGATGGATCGAAGATTGAAAAAGTGTTAGGGAAACATCTGTTAGAAGCGTTCCCGTCTTTATCAAGGGAAACGAGTACATTGATGAAAGTACTAGATACAAAAAAACCTATCGTACATCAAGTACAGCATTATCAAAATTTAAATGGTGAAGATGTTTGTACAGTAAATACGACATTACCTATTTTTATAGATGGGAATATTGCTGGGGCTGTTGAAATTGCAAAGGATTACTCTACAATTCAAAAACTTACTGACACAATTGTTGATTTACAGTCGAAAATAAAGCGATCATCTAGAAAAAAAGTGATTAAAAAGCACGCTGCATTTGAGACGATAGTGACAAATGATACGCGGTTTAAACAGACGAAAGAGTTAGCACAAAAAGTAGCACCAACAGACGCGAATGTTTTAATATATGGTGAAACAGGAACAGGAAAAGAACTGTTCGTACAAGCAATTCATGAAGCTTCTAAAAGAAAAAATAAGCCATTTATTGCACAAAACTGTGCAGCTTTACCAGAGTCGCTACTAGAAAGTTTATTGTTTGGAACGACAAAAGGAAGCTATACAGGAGCGATTGAAAGAGCTGGGCTATTTGAACTGGTTGATGGTGGTACATTATTTTTAGATGAACTGAATTCAATGCCTCTTGATTTGCAGGCAAAAATGTTACGAGTGTTAGAAGATGGAGTCATTAGAAGAATTGGTGATAATAAGACGAGAAAAGTAGATGTTCGTGTTATTACCGCGATGAACCAGCCTCCAGAAATATGTTTACGAGAGAATAAAATTCGCACGGATTTATATTATCGCTTAAACGTATTTTCATTATATATCCCACCGCTTCGTGAAAGAACTGAGGATGTACTATTATTAGCATCTTATTTTTTGAAAGAATATAATAAAAGTTATAAAAAAGGTGTACTTCAAATTGATGAGGAAGCGAAAGATAGACTGCAAGCTTATCAGTGGCCTGGAAATGTCCGGGAGTTAAAACATACGATTGAACATGCTGTTATTATTGCAGAAGGAAATACATTAACAGCCAATTGTTTACCACGTATATTTCGGAAAGAGACGTTTTCGAAGAAGAAGGGTATAATGCCACTTAGAGAAGCACTTCATCAAACAGAAAAAGAATTGATAGATCAAGCGTTGATTGAAACGGAAGGGAATATATTACAAGCCGCAAAAATGTTGGGTATCCCTCGTCAAACGCTTCAATATAAACTGAGCAAGTACGACAAAACCGCCGAATAATCGGCGGTTTTTATGTGTTTGCACGAATAAAAGAGCGTTTACATATATAAATAGTAATGAATATGATGTTAAGTATTGATTTCATACAACGCTTAAAAATATTTTTTCGCTTATGTAATAGGGTTCTCCGCACAATTACTTATCAACAATGTAAAGTTGGCATAACTATTGCTTATATAAAGAATGAGCGTATAAAAAGGGGGAATAGCAATGTTACATGATGTATACAAACCAAATCGTCACTGGAAGGATATCGAATTATGGAAAGATGTTACTGAAGAGCAATGGAATGATTGGGTTTGGCAATTAACGAATACGATCAAAACGTTAGATGACTTAAGAAAAGTGATTAACTTAACACCTGAAGAAGAAGAGGGCGTTAAAATTTCAACGAAAACGATCCCGTTAAACATTACACCATACTATGCTTGGCTAATGAATCCTGATGATCCACGCTGTCCGATTCGGATGCAATCAGTACCGATTTCGGAAGAGTTATATAAAACAAAATATGATTTAGAAGATCCACTTCACGAAGATGAAGATTCACCAGTTCCAGGGCTAACACATCGTTATCCAGACCGTGTACTATTCCTAGTAACAAATCAATGTTCTATGTATTGTCGTTACTGTACACGCCGTCGTTTTAGTGGACAAATTGGAATGGGTGTACCGAAGAAACAATTAGATGATGCAATTACTTATATTCGTGAAACGCCACAAGTACGAGATGTATTAATCTCAGGTGGTGACGGACTTCTAATTAACGATAAAATTTTAGAATATGTATTAAAAAATTTAAGAGAGATTCCGCATGTTGAGATTATTCGTATCGGAACGAGAGCACCAGTAGTATTCCCACAACGTATTACAGAAAATTTATGTAACATTATTAAAAAATACCATCCAGTATGGTTAAATACACATTTCAATACATCTATTGAAATTACTGAAGAATCGAAAAAGGCATGTGAAATGTTAGCGAATGCTGGTGTTCCAGTCGGAAACCAAGCAGTAATTTTAGCTGGTATTAACGACAGCGTTCCAATTATGAAAAAACTTATGCATGACTTAGTAAAAATCCGTGTACGTCCATACTACATTTATCAATGTGACTTATCTGAAGGTATCGGTCACTTCCGTGCACCAGTATCTAAAGGTCTTGAAATTATTGAAGGTTTACGTGGACACACATCTGGTTATGCTGTTCCGACATTCGTTGTTGATGCGCCAGGTGGAGGCGGTAAAATTGCACTTCAACCAAACTATTTAATCTCACAAAGTGCAGATAAAGTTGTACTTCGTAACTTTGAAGGTGTTATTACGACGTATCCAGAGCCAGAGAGCTATATTCCAGGAAGAGCGGAAGGATACTTTAAAGAGATTTATCCGAACTACGAAGAAAAACGTTCAGATGTTGGTATCGCAGGTCTTATGAGCGATAAGAAATTTAACCTCGTTCCAGACGACTTACAGCGTATGAACCGTCGTAAAGACTACGAAGATAATGATACTCATGCATCTTTAAAAGATAAACGTGATAAGCGCGATCAATTAAAAGATAAAAAATATCAAGCACAAATGGCTAAATTAGAAGAAAACGACAAAAAAACTGAGGGTGATGCAGTATGAATTGTATGTGGTGTGACAGTACAGAAGCGAAAGAAAGCTTGAATACTGTATATTGGGAATTACCAGATGGTACGAAAGCCATTGAAATCCAAGAGACACCATGTATTTCTTGTTCCTCGTGCGGGATGGACTATCAATCAGACCATACAGTAAAAGAAATTGAAGATCAATTATTCTTAATTTACACGAAAGATTTACCAAAACAACTAACATATGAAGAATTAATGGGAAGACCACGTCTATTAAAAAGAAATTATTTCGACTTTTAACCAGCTTTTATGCTGGTTTTTTTCTTTTTTGCCTTGTATAATGTACCCAAGTTAGAAAGGTAGGGAATATTTTTGAAAAAGACATTTTACCATTATATGATGAAGCATCGTGCAGCTTTATTTAGAAATGAAATTTCAGATTTAGCAGAGGCGATGTATGATGATTTAAGTTTTCCGAAGCAATCTGAAGACTATGATGAAATTAGTTCATACTTAGAGTTGAGCGGAATGCTAGAAAGTATGTCTATATTTGATGAAGCCTGGGATTTATACATACAAGATAGATAAAAACTATTTGAAAACATACAGAATACATTACTTTATTTAAAGTGAAGTATTCTGTATGTTTTTTATTATGAAATTTGTTGATTTGAAGCTAGTCTAGTTACTAGCTTTTTTTTGAGTGTAATGTAAATTTTATAAGATTATATTTTTTATTGAAAAAATTTATGAATATAAGCTTCTGTGATAAGCGTTTTTATGTAGGTTGCATATACTGATATCAAAATCACGACGTCAAAAAAAGGAGAGATAGAGATGGCAAGAAAAAAACAACCTAAATACAACGTAGGGGACATAGTCGTGATTACGCTATATGGAACCGTTGGGAAAATCACAAATATGAAGGTTTTAGATGGAGTTTATGTATACGAAGTCAATAATCACGATGGCTTTTACGTAGAGCAAACATTGCAGCACGTTACAGAGCAAGATATGAAAAAGGGCGATACGGAGTGGATTGAATTAAATTATAATTTTACGTTTGGTGATCTTGTGCAAGTAACTGGATATGATAAAGATGTTTTCCGTATTGTTGGTTTTCGTACAGAAGTATGGAGATATAAGAATGACGCATGGGAAGATACAATTTATGAATTGTCACGGATTACGGATGGTGAATGGTTAGAAGCGGATGAATCAGATTTAACGTTACTCGCCAATGCTCAAACGGCAAATGCAATTTTGAAGAAAATGAAACAAGATAAAGCAGGTATGAATAAATTAGATTTAGGGAAGTTAAAGTCAATTAACAACTCGAAAAAAGTGAGTGTTAAGACGAATCGTCAAGAAATCATTGATGGATTACTTGATATTTATAACGATTATCAATTATTGTTCGATACATTTAAAGATGAAGAATATAAAATTGTAATGGATGTTGTTCATAATTATTTAGTTAAATTGACAGAGAAAAAATAGTTAACTAGAAAGAGAGAATAAATTGAACAACAACATATGCAGTATAAGGTATGCCTACAACTATTAAAAAAATAAAAAGCCACTTTATAAGAGAGTCTGCCCATTGATCTTCATGCATGAACTCTTCTTTTGTTTGTCCTACTTCATATTGATTTTCCATTATTATTTCCCCCTTTGAATAGCTTGTACTACAATCGTATGTATCTCGTCCAAAGGTTATGACCTATAAAAAAATAAAATCTATTTTTCTAATCTCATATACATAATTTTGAGATTTTTTCATAAAACAGAAATAAAGGAGTGATGCTCATGAAGGAAATTGAAGTCGTGATTGATACGGAAGAGATTGCGGAGTTTTTTTATGAGCAACTAATTGAAAGAGGGTACGTCCCAAAACGAGAAGAAATTGAAGATCTCGCAGATATTACATTTGAGTATTTATTAGAGAAATGCATGATTGATGAAGTTTTTGATGAAGAGGATGAATGAAAGTAACGACGGGCATAACTCGTCGTTTTTTACTCTTTACAAACCTGTCACAAATATAGTCAATAATTATTGGTATAATGAAAAGGAAATTTTACTCAAGAGGTGAAGGAATGTTCAAAAAAATTATTGATTCTTTATTAGGAAAGAAAAAATATCGTTCGTATTCAAGTAGTGATTATCGTCGTAGAGGGCGCTCGTATTCAAGTAGCGATTATAAACGACGTTCATCTGGTTATGGACATCAACATTATAAAAGAAAACGTAAAAGCCGTAGCTTCTTTTCAAGCAGCTGATGAAATGGCGTCGTGTACTAGCATTATTTGATAGACCACTGCGAAAAAATACAATTGTTGCAGAGCGTTATAAAATTGAATCAGTAATTGGAATGGGCAGTTATGGGGTTACATATGTCGTTAATGATTTACAAATAAATAGATATAAAGTCTTAAAACAATTAAGACAAAGTAAACAAAGATATGAGTCTGGTAGAAGATCATTTGAACAAGAGAAAATGATTTTACAAACATTAAATCATCATGCAATTCCTAGTCTATATGATCATTTCCTATGGGAGAAAAAGAGCTTCTTTGTGATGGAGTACATGCCTGGTAAAAATTTTGAAGATTATATTTTCATAGATGGGTATGTATATACAGAACGTGAAGTTTTTGAGATTTTATATGAAATATTAGAAATTGTATCGGTGTTTCATAGTGAAGGCATTATTCATCGAGATTTACGCATTCCAAACATACTAATGAAAGAAAATCAAATTAGTATTATTGATTTTGGATTGGCTAAATGGAAAGGTGAGGATGATGAGCGAGCTACAACTTACGAAGGTGAACAAGCTTTGATGCGAGAAGTTCACTTTCGTAGCGACTTTTATGCGCTCGGTCATTTCTCATTATTTTTATTATATGCAGGATATGAATCTAATGAAAAACAGGAAAAACCATGGTACGAAGAATTAACTTTGGAACATTATACTCGCGAAATGCTTATGCGAATGTTACAAATAAAAACGCCGTACTATGAGAATGTACAAGATTTAAAACAAGATGTAGCTTCTGCTTTAGAAAGGATGGAGACTCCATGTTTCAAAAGTTTTTAGCAAGCGTTGGTATTGGAAGGGCAAAGGTAGATACTGTTCTTGAAAAAGATGAGTATATTGTTGGGGAAGAAATAGTTGGAAAAGTTCATATAACTGGAGGTTCAGTTAGCCAACAAATTGAAAGCATTTACTTAACATTATCGACGTCGTATGTACGAGAAGTGGATGATAAAAAAGTAACAACAACATATGATTTAGAGCGAGTACGCTTAACCGAACCTTTTTCTGTAGAACCGAATGAAACAGTTGACATTCCATTTTCTTTTCCAATGCCAATTGAAGCACCACTTACACTTGGTATGAAAACGGTTTGGATTCATACAGGTCTTGATATTAAACGTAGTATAGACCCAAGTGACCGCGACTACGTTCAAGTGTTACCCAATGCATTATTAAGTAGTGTTTTAGATAGTGTAAATGAATTAGGGTTTAAAGCACGTCATATAGAATGTGAAGAATTACCGCATCGATTACGTAAGCAAGTTCCATTCGCACAAGAATTTGAGTTTATTCCGGTTTCTGGAGAGTACTATGGGAAATTAGATGAATTAGAATTATTAATCTTGCCACGTGCATACGACCGATTAGAAATAATTATGGAAGTAGATAGAAAATCACGTGGATTAGCTGGTTTATTCGCTGAGGCACTTGATCTTGATGAGAAGGTGATTCGTTTTACCGTAACAAGAGAAGATATCCCTGAGATGAAGCAAAAAATTAATAATTATATTTTTTAATAAACTATGCATAAAAAAGAAATGGAGAGGAAAACTAAAACAACCGCTCCATTTTTTTGCATAGTGAGGTTATGTATGTGAAACGATATCGACATTTATACTTGCTAAGTTTTACGTTACTCATTTGTTTTGTCGTATTATCACTTTCGTATCATACCGCTTGTATTGAGAACTTTGACAATATAGTCGCACATTTTATTCAAAGCTTTCGAAACGATTATTTGACGACCTATTTTACTTGGGTGTCTTTTATCGGTTCCAAAAGAATATATTTTCCATTACTCATTATTCTTGTAATGTATTTTCTCGTTAGAAAAAAGTTGCTTAGTGCGTTGCTTCTAACAATTAATTACTACGGATCTCGTTATTTAAACAGTATGCTTAAACTATGGTACGAACGAGCAAGACCTGATGTCACGCAGCTTGTTACTGCAACTGGATATAGTTTTCCGAGCGGTCATACGATGAATGCTACTGCTTTTTTAGGATTTATTGCATACGTCACAATTACTGAAGAGCGTATTTCGTTGCATAAAAAATTGTTAATTATTCTTATAGCAAGCTTTGTTGTATTATCTATTTCAGTTAGCCGAATATATCTTGGCGTGCACTATCCATCTGACATATTAGCAGGATGGGCAGCCGGCGGTAGCTGGCTCGTTTTATGTGTTATATTCCATAAAACGTTTATAAAAAAAGAACCTATGTCATAATAGGTTCTTTTTTCATTGGCTCAACATGAATGTGTGCATGGTAAATTCCAAACTTTTTGCGAAGCATAGCTTCGATGTTGTCGGTAATACAGTGACTTTCTCCAACATCCATACGAGCATCTACTTCAATTGTAATATCAACGTACGTTTGATTCCCGTACATACGTGCTCGAATATCTACAATGTTTTCCACACCGCCAATATGCTCAATAGCATCAGCGTATTCTTCCATTTTATCAGGATCAATTCCATCTGTAAGCATATGAGAAGATTCTACGAAAATCTCCCATGCAGTTTTACAAATAATAAGACCGACAATTAAAGCGGCAATAGGGTCTAAAATAGGCATTTGGAACTGAGAACCGACAATACCTACTACAGTACCAATACTTACGAGTGCATCTGATAAGTTATCCTTTGCAGCGGCTTCTAATGATTTACTTTTTGTTCGTGCTGCAATTTTTTTCGTATACAAATACACGCAATACATAACGACAGCAGAAAATAAAGCAACCCATGCAGCGAGTACATTAGGCGCTGCGTGTTTCGGATTTAAGAAAGATTGAATGGCACTAATAACAACTTCTAATCCGACTGTTGCCATAATGAAGGAAGCAACAAGTGATGCGATTTGTTCGGCCCGCGAATGCCCATACGGATGATCTGGGTCACGAGGTTTACGAGATATTTTTAGACCAATTAATATTGCTAAAGAAGCACCGATATCCGTTAAGTTATTTAAACCGTCAGCACGCAATGCGCTAGAGAGGGTAATATAACTGATGATGATTTTCATAGAGGATAAAAATATGTAGGCCATAATGCTGACAATAGCACCTTTATCAGCTTCTTTATGAGAAAGAGTATCCATTTTAATCACTCACCTTTCTTTAAAGGAATTTCTTTCTATAAATAGAGTATCAAACGAAAGTCGTGTGGGTCTATACAAACATTGTTGACGTTTTATAGCTTTTTAAGAAGGGGATAACAAAGTTTCGTGAAGGAAAAATATGTTGAAAAGTACAAAGTCAGGGTGTGAACCTAATTAGAGTTTATTTACTAAAGAGATAGGAGGGTAGATGGATGAAGAAGCGAATACTTTTCTTACTATGTACTATTCTTATAATGACAGGGTGTAATTCATTAAACGATGAAAAACATCAAAAGATAATTGTGAAAACAGATGAAAGCCCTCTGAAAAATATTTTCCAGAGGGCTTTTATTTTAGTATGCTTCTAAAAACTCAGTAACTTGCTCTTCAGTTTTTGCATTAGCACTATGTAAGTGGCCTAGCTTCTCACTATTTTGGTATACAAGTAAACTTGGAATACCCATTACTTGATACTCTTCAGCGATACTTGGAAACTCATCTTTATTAATAGAATACCATTCAAATTTATTGAACTCTTCCATTACATCTCCGATAAAGTTGTCCATACGTACGCAATCTGGGCACCATGTAGTAAAGAACTTAACAACTACAGGCTCCTCGCTTGCGATGATGTCTTTGAATTCTTGTTCTGTTTTAATTTCTTTCATAAGTAAAACTCCTTTCAATATTACACGAATTTATATGCAAAATTCGTATTTGCAAACATGTTGCAAACTTATTATTTGTTTTTTAGTTTTGTAGTTCGTTCACACTTATAAAACTGTATTTTAAATTGTATATAACATGACTGCACTTCTAAGTGTGAAAATAACGGAACCTCACTTTACTTTATAAGCTTTTTCCAGGATTGTGTCAAACTTCTGAATTTTATACAGCAATTAAAGAAGCCCACACTTTGATTGAGTGTGGGCAGAGTGACTAAAATTAATCGCTTATTAATTTCGAATAGATATTTAAATCGATAAGCTTTCCAGCTGATTTTTCGCTCTTTCTCAGAGTCCCTTCAAAAGTAAAGTTTAATTTTTCTAATACCTTTATGGAATTTACATTTGCAGGTTCAACTTTTGCTTCAACACGATATAGTTTTAAATGTGTAAAAGCATAATCTAATAAAGAGGATATTGCTTCAGGGGCATATCCTTTACCCCAAAATTTTTTTGAAATATCATAACCAATCTCAGTCTTTGAGTTTTCAAAATCTAAGGAATTATAGCCACATGAACCGATAATGTGATTAGATTCTTTTTCAATAATAGTAAAACGTATAGCTTTATTATTTTGAGCGAGTTCGTTAAGAAATTGAATCATATCTTTTGCCTGGCTTTCATCGGTGAAATTACTTATATTCATGAATTTAGTAATATCAGGATCAGACCATATTTTAAACATACTTAATGAATCAGATGCTTTCATTTGCCTTAAATATAATCGTTGTGTGTGTAGTTCAGTAATCAATACTTTTACCTCCGTTATGTTGTAAGAATAGGTAGTTTAAAAATATTGATATCTGCGCATAATTCAGTCCCTTCTAGATTAATTAACTTTTATTATACAAGAAAATTACTACAGTGAACAAAGGCGTTAATTGGTTTAGCTATTTTCTATAATTGATGGAATCAGAGAGACAAAGGAACATGGTTTCAGTGGATTTAAAGATTTTAGCCCGCTATTTGTGAGCAGTAAGACCCCACCTTAAAATTTAGCAGAAGCAAAGAAGTTAGGTGGGGGTCGGGCTGCCCGTAAAAGCCCGATTGGTAAGGGCTAATAATCAGTGGGGGATGAACACCCCCCATTGATTAGAGTTTCACTTTATTCAATTCTTTAACAAACCCCTTATCTGGAAATTAAAGAACGCCTTGGGAGAAAGGCGTTCCATGACCAAGGAATGTATGGAAAATGATACTAAATGATTCATAATGAGATGATCATAAGTATTGTATGTATTTCTCTAATGTATGTGAAGTCTTTATTTCATAATATCGAAAAAGAACATGCATATAAGCATGCTCTTTCACAAGAAAGATAGATTTCTATGAGTGGATGCCTCCATACAATAATATATGCTTGTCCAGTTAAAAGGTGAAAAGTTTTATTAAAATCGTTATTTCAATGGAGAAGCCCTAGGATTAGGAGGCTAGGGCTTCAAGTCATGGTATATCTCACACGAAATTATAAAAAGAAAAGAACGTATTGAAGATAACACATGAATATTTCATATTTTATTATAAAAACTGTATAAGGCTAGAATTTATATAAATGTAATGGAAATTAATTAATAAAAAACTTTATTAGGGATTTGCCTTAATCATTTATAACAGTCAAGAATATTTATAAAATATGACTGTAGAAACAGGTCCGATTTTTATAACGATGGAGGGAATTGGTGTGGACATAACTCAAAGTATGGCCAGAATAGTGGTTAATGGGAAAGATATTCCGTTTACTTCAGTTAGAACTTCAATATGGAATCAAGGACCTGTAAATGATTTAATTGTTTCGACAAATCGGAGAGTCGAGGAGTTTTATCAATTTATGTGGTCACAAGTGCCAGTTACGCTCACAATGTATTTTCTTCAGGGAGCGGACTTGATGAGATTTGCTAGAATTGTTGGAATCGATCAAAGTGTAACGGGAGAATATATATATCATTTCTTTTGGGGATAAAATGAATTTAAAGCAGTTTAATAGCTGTTTTTTTATTTTATAGAGACATGATTCGAAGGCGAAGAATATGTATGGCTAGGAAGAGTAGTTTAGATCGTGATATAGATAAATTATTATCGCTTCTAAGTTTTTAAAAAATTTTCAAGAAAATCGGGAGGTTCTAATTGGATATATATCAACGCTTAGTTATTAATAGGAAATATAATGAAGGTTAAAAAGTTTAATGGGAATTTATTTATTTTTTCCAATCATAAAATGCGCAATTTATGTGAAGAGAATAATGACTAGTAAGTGGTTTAATACATTTAAAGATAGGAACATAAAAAAAGCGGTGTTAGTAATATGTATTATACAAAACAATGTAGAGAAACGATCAATATATAGGTGTTATTTTTAAGGATGTTTGTTTTTATAAGACAATATAATAAAGAAGGAACAGGTTAAGGGACAGTTTGAATTTCTAACAGAGAGCTGTGTGATTAAATAGGATAAAAGTAATTATTTAATGTTGGGATAGGTTATAAATGGAGAACCAATTAAAAGAAATATTTGGTGCATTGATAGCAGCTATAGGTACAATAACTTCCGCTATTGGAAGTACACCGTTCTATTTTATAAGCAGTAATGTAAGGGAGAATCTGAATATATATGGAAACACATTGCAAGCAGTTGGTAACGCTTTAGAGGCTGATGGTCAAGGGGAAATTTCCTTTGAAAAAATTGGAAACGAAATCCAATCAATTGGTAATGTAACTGTAATATCAGGGTTAGTTATTGATTTTACAGATGAAACAAAAGTTAAATTAGTTATTTCTGGAAATTGGGCGCAGGCTTTAGGAGGACTTACAGCATTAGCAGATGAATTTGAAGATACTTCAGATAAAGATGAGTCTTTTAATGTTGTAGGAAACTTATTGCAAGCTATAGGAAATTCCTTGCAAGCGATTGGAGGGATATATGAGCTAAAAAGTATTAGAAGAGATCGGCAGGATAGTAAAGAAAATCTAGTAAATGATACAGGGGAAATTTTAGACAATCAAGCAAATAGTCAACCGGATAAAAAGAAAGAAGGCCAGTCAATAGATACCATAGGAAGTTGGATCCAAGCCGTAGGTTCTGTATTTTCATTAATTGGACAAATACGTGAAGAAAGTGAGGAGTTAGAAGGGAGCGATAAATAGACTAGTTGTAAAAGAGCCTCACATATTGCGCATATTTGATAGTAGGAAAATTTTTTATTGAATGCTAAGTTTAAAATTATATGATGCAGTAAGTAAAAAGGGTTCAAGGAGTATTAATAGTTTAATAAAAAAGAGCGGTTAGCAAAAGCGAAAAGTTTTCATGAAAACTGGTAATAGAAACTGCTTTTTAGAAAAATAACATATACTTATTGAAAATGGAATACAGGAGTTCGTATTGTAGGTTTTGCATATGGCTATTCGTTCTCAGGAATTACACGTGAATTAGTAGGATTGTTAGTTTAGTAGTAATGAAACTTATGACGAATATTTCGATAGATACCATTATCCAAGTGGTGTCTTTTTTATTGTTAAGGAATAAATAAAAAAGAGAGTTTAAACCCTCTTTTTTATAATTATCTAACTATTATGCGCAAATTGGAATTCCTAATGCTATTAGAGTCAATGCTACTTGAAGAGAAAGCTCTAATCTAGCAATTTCGATTCCAGCAACTGAAACCACTAAAAGAGGTTGTCCATTAACGAACAAAACACAACTTTCCATGCTTACGCCTCCTTTCTAGTAATCTAATATAGTATATGGATTAAACTTTAAAAGTGTAATAGTTAAATGTATGAATTTAATATAATTAATAAATTAAACTATTATATTTAATAAATTAAAATTGACCTAACAGCTGCTTTTTTGTCACTTTATAAGAAGGGTCAGAATATATTAGAAGTATAAAAATTATAGGAGTGATAGATATGTTCTTTGCAAAATTGCGTGGTAGAAATGAAGTTCCACCAGTAGAAACAGATGCTCGAGGAGAGGGTTTCTTTAAATTAAGTCGGGACGAGCTTAGCCTAAGGTTCAAGTTAGATTTATTCAATATAGAGGATGTAGTAGCTGCCCATCTGCATCTTGGATTAAAAGGAACGAACGGCCCTGTTGTAGCTTTTTTATTTGGACCGATAACAAATCCAGTTTCAATAGAGTGCGCAACTCTTACGGGAATGATTACTCAAGAAGATTTGGTTGGACCGTTAGCGGGTCAAACATTAGGCACTCTTGTAAATGAGATTATATCTGGAAACATATATATTAATGTTCATACAGTACAACATCCTAATGGTGAAATTCGTGGACAACTAAATTATTGCTAATGAATAATGGTAGTAGGAAAATTTAGCGAGAAACAAAAAGCATCCGTTGAGGGTGCTTTTATTTGGAGAATGATATTTATATTAAAAATGTTTAAACTTAATACAAGCTAGTGAATTAGCTTTCAGCACTCACTGAAATATAGAATCATAACATACTTTGTAATAAATTATACGGAAGTGAGTTGAAAATCATGTTTTATTCATATTTTAATTCTGAAACTGGTATGCGACCAGCGTATGGTACATCTATAACGTATAGTGGAGCACAAAGTACAGTCCAAGCTATTCAACAAGCATTGCAAATGCAACAACAATTGCAAATGCAGCAGCAAGGTGTACAACCGTATTATTCATCCGTAGAGTATTTTTACCCAGTACATCATGTTACACCGTACGGAAGTTCTTTTCTTACTATTCCATATGGAACTGTATACAACTTATAACTAATAAGGAATGAAGTGGTGTATATAAATAAGGGTGCAGGTTAATAGCGCCCTTATGAATAATAAAAATAGCTAGTCCAAACCTTATAAATCAATCTTACATAATATGTAGTAATAAGTTTGAAAGGGGAATTAGTATGTCTTGTTATTACTACTGTAAGTATTGTAAGGAGTATAAAAAGAAGCTTCATGATTGTTGTAAGAACACTAGTAAGTGCCATGATAACAAGGACAATCTTGTTAGAGCATCGGCATTTAGAGCTAGAAATACAGTAAATCAAAATGTTCCTGCTAATACTTTTGTGAAAGTGTTATTTCAAAATGAACAATTTGATTTAGCGAATGAGTATAATCCAGCAACATCTATTTTTATGCCGAAGACTAAAGGAGTATATTCTATTATTGGAACGATTGGTTTCTTTCCAAACGATCCAACTTTAAATTATAGAGCGCGTGTAGAAATTCGTGTGAATGGAAACGCAGCGATAGCTATAGATAATGACTTTTTTGGTCCAATAAGTTTTGGAAATGTAGTAAGTGTTTCGACGATTGTTCAATTGAATGCAGGGGATGAAGTTGAGATTTATGCACAAAGTAGTATAGATGGAGTTTTAAGTCCTTTAGAAGATGGTGCACATTTTGAAGCAGCAAGATTTCCTTCGCCGATTAAATAAAGTCATTAAACATTGAGTTTACAGAAGCTTAAAGGTAAATCCTCACCGAAATGGTGAGGGTTTTTTACTCTATTAAAAATAGTAACAGGTCGTCCAAGCTATTCTAATCTATATAGCATACTATATAAAAATAAGTGTAAAGGGGGACTAACTATGTCTTATTATTACTGTAAGTATTGTAAAGATTACAAAAAGGAAAGTCATGATTGTTATAGAAAAAGTAGTAAATGTGATAGGAAGTATGTAAAGGTGAAGTGTTGTGATGATAAGAAAGAGGAGCTTGTAAGGGCATCGGCATTTAGAGCTGTGAATACAGTTAATCAACCTGTTCTAGCAAATACTCCTGTTAAAGTATTATTTCAAAATGAACAATTTGATCTAGCGAATGAATATAATCCAGTAACATCCATTTTCACTCCGAAAACTAGAGGGGTATATAGTGTATTAGGAAATATAACATTTTCTCCAAATGATTTTAATGTGAATTACAGAGCTAGAGTAGAAATTCGTGTAAATGGAAATCCAGCAATAGCGATAGATAATGATTTCTTTGGAACAGGAGTATTTTTTAATAATGATGTTTCAGTAACTACTATTCTTCAATTAGAAGCAGGAGATTCAGTTGAAGTTTTTGCAGAAAGTAGTATTGCGGGCGTAATTGTACAAAATGTTAATGGTTTAAATACGGTTCACTTTGAAGCGGCAAGATTTCCTTCTCCAATTAAATAAAACAGATCATTAAATGTTTTTTAGTAGGTTTAGTTAATCCCCTTACCAAATGGTGGGGGATTATTATTGTTTTTCTAAAATATATAAGTAAACAGGTAAAGTGTAGTTTAATTTGTAGAGGCTTTAACCTTATTCAGATAATGAAAAAAATAATATGTAAATAAGTAACATGCTTCTGAAAACTCAGTGTTAGTAAGTTTACTAGTTTTTTTATAGAACAAGAAAGACGAAATACATAAAAGATCGTATCATTACGTTTTTTCTTTACTATATAGAAATTACATATTGAACATAAACTTGTGTAGGGAATGCTAGTACACTGAAAAGAATAACATAAAGGCGATTACACTATATAAAAACAAAATCAATCCTAAGATGAGTAGTATTGGATGCAGCTTGAACATATTTGACCTCCTTGAGTACATAAAGAATTTTAATATATTGTTGGTCAATTTAGAAGGGGACGGTTACATAAAAAAAGAGCATACATAATAAGTACGCTCCAAAGAAAGATAGGTTTTATGAGTGGATAATCTCCATACGATAATATATGTCCTTTTAATAAAAACGTGTAAAAAATCAATGAATTATCAATGGAATATCATAAAATGAGTAATTTTAGTCTAGGAATGCAGTCATTTTCTTTCTCAGTTATTTTAGGTAACAAAGTTGTGAAAATCGTGCATTATGCGGACTAACAACGGGATAACGATCGTACTTCAGTTACATATTTCTTAAAGTCTGGATATTGCGTGATAGTTTGACATTTTGGGGTGCATAGTTGATTAATAATAGACACATTTGTAATTACTTCGTTACAAGGACCGAAAAATGTAACTTTTAGCTTTGAATTTGGTGGGATTTTGAACACGATAGGCTTTTTTCCATGAAATCAGCTCCTAATATTGAGTATTATAATTTAATGGATATAGAGTCGTATTAGTATAATATGAAATTTCAGTGGATTTGCTTATAATAAAGAATTTCATAGTAGTAAAAGTGCTTAAAGATGTAAAAGGGAAATTGAGAATGCGAAATAAAATGTTTAATTAATATAATCAATAAATACGAAAATAGTTAATATAACTAATACATTTTTTAATTTGTTACATATTATGTTAGTAAGAATGGTATAAGGAGGTAATATAAAGTAGTGGAAGAAAATGTACAAGCTCAGCTTTCGCCACCGTGGATCACATATTTTAATGAATTGAAAAATTCAATAGGTGCTGATCCAACTGTTACAGTTGGGCCACTTATTCCTGTTGGTGGTAATTATATTATTTTAGTGCATGCGTTAAGCAACGAAAAAGCGAGAGCATTAGCAACGCTTTTAAAATCTTTTGTACAATTTGGGAATGTAAGTGTGACAGTTATTGTAACGAATAATGAGAATGAAATTGTAAATCCATTTCCTTGTCCACTAGATGCATTTGAAATAGCTCATTTATTTCAAGTAGCACTAGAAAATAATCCTTATTTTGAACAAGTTGTGGTACAGCCTCAGTTCCCTGGCGGACCGAATGTTGTCTTTCCGGTTTTCGCTGCGGAAGTCATTCAGTTTTTCAATGACGATATTTCTAACTTATGTCAAACGTTTACAGGTGTTGCTGCCAATGTATTTCGTGATGTAATGAATGATGAGATTTGTGGTATCCCAATTCTATTTTCCACAAGTTGTGTTATGAGCAGTGAAAATCAAGAATTACAAAATACAGATTTAGCACCAAAGTTGTTTTATTAAACTGTAAAAAGACATTTTCATTAATAGAAAATGTCTTTTTTTATGCACCAATAGTGTTCAGGTTGGAAAATTGTGATTTAAAAGGAGTAAACTTCAATTAATTAAAATTTTTCTAAATCTCAAATTTCATGTAGAGGTAGTAATTTTGACTTAAGAATATATAGAAAATGAGGGATGAAATTTTTTAGTTGAAAGGAAATCGATACTGAAAGTTATAACTTAATAATATAGGGGGTTTTTTCTAATATATGTAAAAATGATTGGTAGGACGAGATTACATAATAAATGAATAGTAGGGTGTATTTCGAATATTTTATGTGGCATACATGTTAAAGTTTATAGAAATATTTCTGAAAGAGAATATATTTTGAAAAACGGTAAAGATTCTTTTTACTTATATTATAGATAGCTAGTTTTAGAGAGCTGAGGCTTACAATAAAACTAGCTATGAATAGGACATTCAAAAGGAGCTGGAATGTATGGGGTATATTGTAGACATTTCAAAATGGAATGGAACTATCAATTGGGATATTGCAGCATCTCAGCTAGATTTAGTGATTGCTAGAGTTCAAGATGGCTCTAATACGGTGGATTTTATGTATCAAAATTATGTTAGTGAAATGAAAAAGCATAGTATCCCATTTGGTAATTATGCTTTTTGCCGTTTTATATCTATTGCTGATGCGAAGAAAGAGGCGCAAGATTTTTGGAATCGTGGTGATCAATCTGCTAAGTTTTGGGTAGCGGACGTAGAAGTTCAAACGATGGCAGATATGCAAGGCGGGACACAGGCATTTATTGATGAATTACGCCGTTTAGGTGCGGAAAAAGTAGGATTATATGTAGGGCATCACACGTATCTATCATTTGGAGCACGTAATATTGAAGCTGATTTCGTATGGATCCCTCGTTATGAAGGGAATAAGCCAGCATATTCATGTGATATGTGGCAATATACGGATTCAGGGAATGTTCCTGGGATTGGGAAATGTGATCTGAATCGATTAGTAGGAAATAAGTCACTTTCTTGGTTTATAGATTCCAACAAAGCAAATCAATCTAACATAGTGTATACACAGCAACCGAATGGCATTGGTATTGCAGTTTCGAAATATCCTGATGGATATGGAATAAATTTATATGAAAACCCCATGAATCCCCAATTTACAGGTACACTCACTCAGAAAATTCCATATTTAATCTTAGCAGGTTATTGGGGAGGCGGTGAGCAAGATATGATTTGTTTAGGGAACGATAAGCAGTGGGTATATTTAAAACATTTTAATGTGAAATGGTTTTATGCAACTTCAAAATATCCTGTCGGTTACGGAGTAAATTATTATGAAGAGCCTGAATGTATGAATTATAAAGGAAACATAGATGGATCGAAATCTTTTCGAGTGTGGGGTAGAGTGGGAAATGCGGTAGATATCGGGCAGAATAGTTGGATACCTGAAAAACATGTAATTATTAAGCAACTATAGAAGCTATATTTTTTTGAGAATTATATAAAGAGTCTTCTTACTATGCATAGTAAGAAGACTCTTTATATTTAAAAATGAAAATACATGATACATAGTCAACTCATATGAAATGAATTACATGTAGAAAACACACTGTTTTCACAATGACTGTGTATAGTTAATTTGCATAATGATAAAAGTGAGGTATTTGAATTGAAAAAGAAGAAAATATTTATTGGAACAATTATTTCATGCATGATGCTAGCATTATCTGCATGTGGTTCCTCAGACAACGTAGTAACATCAAAAGTAGGAAATGTTACAGAGAAAGAATTAAGTAAAGAATTACGACAACAATATGGAGAAAGTACTTTATATCAAATGATGTTAAGTAAGGCATTGTTAGATAAATATAAAGTTTCAGATGAGGAAGCAAAAAAGAAAGTAGAAGAAGCAAAAGATAAAATGGGCGAGAACTTTAAATCGACTTTAGAACAACTTGGGTTGAAAAATGAAGATGAATTAAAAGAAAAAATGAAGCCAGAAATTGCATTTGAGAAAGCGATTAAAGCAACAGTTACAGATAAAGATGTGAAAGATAACTATAAACCAGAAATGAAAGTAAGTCACATTTTAGTGAAAGATGAAAAAACGGCTAAAGAAATAAAGGAGAAAGTAAATAATGGTGAAGATTTTGCTGCCTTAGCAAAACAGTATTCAGAAGATACTGGTTCAAAGGAACAGGGCGGGGAAATATCTAGTTTTGCTCCTGGGCAAACAGTGAAAGAATTTGAGGAAGCTGCGTATAAATTAGATGCAGGCCAAGTAAGTGAGCCGGTTAAAACAACTTACGGTTACCATATTATTAAAGTGACGGATAAAAAAGAATTGAAGCCATTTGATGAAGTAAAGGATAAAATTCGTAAAGATATAGAACAACAAAGACTACAAGATACGACAGGTAAATGGAAACAACAAGTAGTCAATGATTTATTGAAAGATGCTGATATTAAAGTGAATAATAAAGAATTTAAAGATACATTTAAATTTCTAGAAAAGAAATAATGACTGTAATCATAATTAGAAAAGGGAACTCATATAGAGTTCCCTTTTTCTAATTAGTGTGTGAGTTATAAATAGATAGTAAGACAATACAATATTACATTTAAATATTAAGAATTACAATGGGAAATTATGGATTATAATTATTTCAACGAAAGTGAATATTCTAAGGTTTTCATTATGCAAGTTTATTACATATATTTACTCTTTAATAATGGATATCGAACATAATTTAAAAAATAATACATATAATGTTTTTGAATAAATATTTAACATGGATAATTAGTAAAAAGCTGAGCATTCGATTGGAAAGGATGTTCTTTTTCATATGAAAATTTTAGGATAAAGAATGAATTGTTTTAAACGCGTCATTTACCACATCAATAAATTAAGGTGGTGGAGAATATATGAAAGTAATCTTTCAAGGAGAGGGCGGCGCGAAAATTTTTGAGTCATATGATGAAAATGTAAGTGATTTATTAGCTATATTAAAAGAAACGAAAGGGATTAAAATCGGGATGGTTGAGTATAAAGTGTTAAAGTACGAACTTAATTATTTTCGTCATCCGAAAAAAGCGGATACAGAGAGAGAGTTACATATAATAGTACAACCTAAGTATATGTAATAAAATATAATAATAAAAATCATTGATTCAGTTTTGTAAAGTTCCATAGAGTATGTAAGAAAAGAGAGTGTTGTATGGTCATCTCCCTGTCAAGTAGACAGTAATAAAAAGAGTATTATGCCACGGCCTTTTCCCGATATTCTATCGGGGAAAGGCCGTGAAGTTTTTCTTGGAATCTTTCTGTATTATAAAATTGAATATATTCTTGAATTGCTCGGTAGGCCATTTCATATGTTTTTGGGCACACTAAATACAACTTCTCTGTTTTTAAATGTGAGAAGAATGATTCGATACACGCATTATCAAAACAGTTTCCACGTCTAGAATGACTACCGACAAATCCTAATTTCTCTAACTGTTTTGCGTAGGATTTAGATGTATATTGAAACCCTTGATCTGAATGGAAAAGGGGCTTAGTAGTTAATGACTTCCCTTCTAATTGACGTAATGTAGTTAAAA
>NZ_CP016285.1:2101953-2202191 GCF_001679765.1 Bacillus sp. B25(2016b)
GACGTAAACGCTGCACGTTATGATATTTCCGCCATTTATAGTAGCCAGCCTTAGAAACCTCCGCGATTTGAAGCAACCATCGGAGTGGATAGGCTTGGCGTAATGAATCGATAAGAGAAAATCGTTCTTTCTTTAGGACCATTCCTTCCCGTGTAGATTTGGATTGCGCTTTTTTAAATACTCAACCTGTGCCTTCAAATAAGCATTTTCTTCTTCTAGACTATTAAAATTCTTTCGATTCCAGACACCACGTTGATCATCAAAGGACTCCCCTTGTTGCGCACGTTTTACCCACTCAATAATCTGGGCATCGCTCTTCACACCGAGTTGTTCACGAATTTCTCGCAATGATTTTCTCTCTTCTAATCGAAGACGAACTGCTTCTCGCTTTAGTTCTTCTGTATATTTTTGAAATGATTGTCCTTTTCTTGCCATAAAAAAATCCCCTCCAGATAAAACAGTATTGAGTCCATCATATCAGATGGACTCTTTTTTTACTGTCTACCTATAGGGGATAATACCAGTAAATGCTCTCTTTTCTTATGCTTTGTGAGTTCGTTCATCATAGTATATGTTTTCAGTTATAGATGGTTAATAAACGATAAAAATTTAAAACTTTTTCGTTTAGGCAGGGATTTTATATTTGAGTAAACAAATATACTATGAAGTATTTTTTATACGAATACTGGAGGAGTATAAAATGAGTTTAGCAAGTTACATAGGCTGTAATATAGAAATTCCGTTAACGGATCCGGATTCTAATAATCTAATTGTTTTTGGACCGTGTTTTTCAGATGAAAGTATGCTTGAAATTGTACAAGATTATCAATTCCAAACAAATTACACGTATGAGGTTTCAACTAGTTGGGGAATTGAACTTGTCGAGTGGCAAAATGTAAAGGAAAAAAAGAAGCGAAAGAAAAACTTTTAACTTTATGCAAGATTATGGAAGGTTATTTGGAAGATGGAGACTATTTCGAATTATGTAGTTGTTGGGTTGGTGATGAAGATAAGGAACGAGTAGGGGAATTGAACTTAAAAATAAATCATTTTAATATAGATGAATTATGTATTCCAGAAAGAACATTAGTTAGGATAGAAAAATAAGCTTTGAAATATTTTTTAGAAAAAGGCGATTTCACTTTGGGTGAAGTCGCCTTTTAGTTGTTATATGCATGTTATATAAGAAATGAGAAGTTTATTTGATAAAGGAAAAAAGTATGGAGATAAATAAAATTATGTTTTTTGTTAAGAAATAATAAGTATGGCTCTTCTCAAAAGAACGTAAGTTCGTGTATAATAAGAACAAATGTTCTTTTAAGAGGTAACCTAATTATAGTTTAGAAGTAAATCCGAGTTTAGTGAGTATTAAAAATAACTAAGGGATAGTATGGCTAAATAAATGTATAAATGATCAAGGAGATAAAAAATGAACGATGTAAAGATACAAAAAGAAGAAAGAGAGTGGGTTCCGTTTACAGTAATGTCCGAACAACTTTTAAATATGAGAAAGATTATTGGAGAGAAATTAAAAGTACAAAAACCGCTTTTAACAAATGAAGCAAAAGAGAGAATTTCTGATAAATTATTAACGTCATTATTGTCTGAGAAAGAAATATTGGTAACATATTTTGAAGATGGTTACATACTAACAAGCTACATGACTGTTGTACATATCAATCCGGTAAAACAAATTGTAATTTGTACAGACGCCTTTTATAAAACTTACGTATTTAACGCTATGGATATTATTGAAATAACGTAAAAGAAGCTGAATATTAAATGGCAGCTTCTTTTATTTCTGATTTATGAGACAAATAATACAAGAAAAAGCAGCTAGCTTCGTGCTAGCTGCTGAGCCCCAGGGAAAGGGAGAAAAAGATAGGGTACTCCAAAATCAACAAGAGCTGTCAAACAGCCTGATTATAGTATAGACAAATTAAAATTTTCTATACAGAAAGTTGAACATAAGATTAGGCTGTACCCACTTGGTTTTGATCTGCAAGGTCAGAATCAAATGTATTGGTCGCGCTAACACCGCTAAAAGTATTAACAACAAAACCAACGTTTGATGCGCCGGAACCATTATAAGCTTTCGTATTTTCTTTCGGAGATACGTTGTAGAAATCACCTAAGTTAAATGATCCATTGCTATTTTGTACAACTAAATTTCCTACAACTGAGGGCATAATTTTCACCTGCTTTATAATAAGTTGTTAACATTACTATATGGAGTTATAGTCCAGATGGTTCATACAATAAAAATTGTGGAATAGTAAAACGTTTGGAGCGTGGATTTCAATAAAAGTGTGTTAAAATTAATATAATAAAGTTGAGTAATTTTTTTTAAAAATTTTGTATAATTGATATATATGAAAATAAAGGAGGCAAAATGTAATGAAAGATATTATGAAAAAAGTTGATTTAACAGATGCCAAATCAAGTAATCTTGTTGCATTAATTTATAGTAATGAAGTTATATTAGTTGAAGACGCATTTTGTCCAAATGAAATAAAATTAAAGTTTAATGAAATTGCAATTTTATCTGCAATTAAAACAGCTCATATTGCGAAAGTGTCTATTAGGAAAGAACTTGAAGCGCTTTTTCATGACACGGGTGTTATATTAGTGAAACAAAATGTTGATTATGGCAGTAGCCAATCTATTACCATGCATTTTGAGCAATTTAAAAAATTGCAAGATGAGATTGAACATTTAAATAAAAGTATGTAATAAAGCAGCTAAATAAAGGTTCTATCATAAAGGTGGAATGTGTTGTGTTGAAAAAGTGGTTTAAAAATTATTTGGGTGAATCGCATTGTAAACATAAATATATTTTTATTAAGAGGCAGGATAATGAGGATTTTAAAAAAGGATTTACCAGTGTGAGAAATGTGAAAAAGAGAAGTTGAAATGTAAAAACAATAATGAAATAAACAATGAATTTTTAGATATATAGCAAAAAGTAACCATGATGGTTACTTTTTTTGCTTATGTATGCAATATCAAAACCATTACTAAAGTATGAGTTGAGTTGATACTATAGTAAATCGCTGAATAAAAATGAAGAGAGTAAGATATAGGGAAGGAGGATGAGAGAAATGAAGCGAAAAGAAATTAGTAAATCTGTAATTATTACAGGCGTGACACAAGGGTTAGGACGTGCGATGGTTGATCGATTTCATGAATTAGGGTGGAACATATATGGTTGTGGACGTTCAAAAAATAAAATTGAAGAACTAAAAAAACAGCACAGTAAAATACATGATTTCCAAGTAATTGATGTTTCAGATTCTCAGCAAGTTAATAACTGGGCAAATTATATACTTAATAGACATACGGCTCCCGATCTGATAATAAATAATGCATCGATTGTAAATCAAAATGCACAACTTTGGAAAATTACGGCTCAAGAATTCGAAAATGTAATGAATGTAAACGTGAATGGTGTAGTAAATGTAATAAGAGCGTTTGTTCCCGCAATGGTATCTAGGAAAGAAGGAATTATCATTAATATGAGTTCTAGTTGGGGGAGAGAAGGTGAAGCTGAGCTTGCGCCATATTGTGCCTCGAAATTTGCAATTGAAGGTATCACTAAATCTATGGCCCTGGAATTACCCCATGGCATGGCTGTAGTTGCTTTAGATCCTGGAGGGAGTATTAGTACTCCAATGCTGAAGTCATGTGCGCCACAATATATAAATGAATCGCCTACACCTGAAACTTGGTCACATAAAGCAATTGAATATATATTGAATATAACAATAGATAAAAATGGAGATTCATTGACATGCCCAGCATGCATATAAAAAGCACATTATATCATTCACAAAATTACATCTGAAAAATAAAATAAAAGATTAAGGGTGAGATTTGTTTGTTTTGAAAGCTTTAGAAAATATTTGAATAGGTGATAAAAATGAATCCAAGCAGTTTAAAAGTGACAGGGGCATGGTTTCAAGTAGGGGGGAATCTTACAGCTGCTATTGGAACGACAAGAGGATTTATTGGAGAAGAGAAAGTTGAATCGGAACTTGTTATTGTAGGAAGCTCATTACAAGCCCTCGGGTATATATTACAAATCATTGCGAGCAATTATGATGATGGGGAAGAAAAAAGAGAGAATCAAAGTAAATTACTTGATCAAATAGGAATTGAGTTATTAGCATTAGGAAATATATCAAATGTAATAGGAATATATTTTAATATAAATGAACAATTGAAAGAAAATGATTATCTTATCATTACAGGGAACAGTTTACAATCGATTGGTGCTTTTCTAGGAGTAGAAGCAGCTTTGGTGGATATAAATGTATTACAGAAAATTATTATACTGGGTAACTCCATGCAAAGTTTAGGAGCTGGATTACAAGCGTATCAAGGTGTTTTAAATGTATTGAAAGATGAGAAAGAAAATAAAGATAGTATTTTTGATAAGAAGGATGAGAGAATCATTGCACTCATTGGTATTTGGATACAAGCGACAGGAACGTTAATTTCCGCAATTGGAATAACTGCAATAGAGGAAGAAAATAGGCTAGAAAACAATGAAAAGTCTGAAATACTTATATAAATAGAAGGAGATACATTGATTTTAGAGGCAGGTTAAGATTAAAATGGTAGTAGGTTTTTTTGCGTATATTTTGAAAAGTGATATATAAAATACAAAATAAGGAGTTTTCAAGGGATGATGTATTTATTAGCAATTTTTCTTCCACCTGTTGCTGTATTATTTTGTGGAAAACCAATTCAGGCAATCATAAATTTCATATTAACATTAATATTTTGGGTTCCAGGGGTTATACATGCAATTCTTGTAGTGCATGATAAAAAAGCTGATCGGCGTTTGAAAAAACAAATTCAAGCATATGATGAAATTAATAAGAGGAATCGAAGATAATTCATCTGCAAAATGTTTTTAAAAGAAAGGAGGATTAACCTCCTTTCTTTTTTAGTGGGTGTTAAGTTTAAATTTTTGTGTGGCGGAAAGAATTTTTAATGTAAGTATTATGATAATAACTTTTAGATTGTGCATGTAATAGGCCAGTATAAATGCTTTCTGGTACATTAAAGAAATCATACATACCATTCTTTAATTGGATTCGCAAAATCATAGAAAAAGGATTATAACCAACAGCAACTATATTTTTTGAGGTAACCGGAGATAGCTTCATTATTATGCAACTCCTTATTTTTCATTTTTAATAATTCTTTGTAGGAAACGGTATTGTGGTGTTGAAATCTTTATAATTAAAGAGGTATTATACTTATATGCAATATATTAAATATTTGTTATACGTAATTATAAGGAAGTTCACACGAAGTACATATCGTTGTGCTATTTTTATTTCACCTTTGATTTATAAATAAGAAAATATTGACCATTTGAAAAAAAGGTATATTATTTATACGAGGTATTAAAAATTCACTTTTTACATTCTATGCTTAGAGGGGCAGCGTTATTAGGAAAAATAGAAGTGAAAATAGTTTGTATAAGAAGTATTCTAAAATTTATAATCTGTGAATTAGGAAAATATTGAATGCTCCAGGTCAATATACTTTCTTAATCAAATTCATTTTAGAAGGTGACCTCAATATTTTTAAGTAAATCAACGGGAGAATTGAAAGGCAGGAGAAAGTAACATGTCAGAAAATTATCGTTCTCGAGAGGAACGACGACAAGTTAAAAAGAAAAAACAGCCAGCTTCTAAAACACAAAAACCAAAAGGTAAAACATCATTCTTTCGCAAGTTTTTAATTACTTGTTTATTACTTGGTATTGTTGGTTTAGTGGCGGGGGTTGCTACCTTTTTCGTAATGATTAAGGACGCACCAAAACTGGAAAAAGCAAAACTTGTTAATCCGTTATCCTCAAAAATTTATGATAAAAACGGGGATTTGGTATATGAATATGGAAAAGAAAAAAGGACGAATGTTACGTATGATCAAATACCTAAATTAGTAGAAAATGCATTTTTAGCGACAGAAGATTCACGTTTTTATGAGCATAGCGGAGTAGACTTTAAAGGTACTGCCCGTGCTGTTTTAGTGAGTCTTAAAGGAGATTATGGCTCTCAAGGTGGAAGTACGATAACGCAGCAAGTTATTAAAAACTACTTCTTATCAATGGATAAAACACCAAAGCGTAAGGCGCAAGAAATATATCTAGCTTATAAACTAGAACAACAGTATTCAAAACATGAAATATTAGAGATGTACTTAAATAAAATTAACTTAGGTAATCGTTCATATGGTATCGCAACAGCAGCACAAAACTACTATGGTAAAGAATTGAAGGACTTAACATTACCAGAAGTTGCGATGCTTGCAGGTTTACCGAAAGCACCGAATAACTATGATCCAACGAAAAAAGAAAATGTTCAAAAAGCAACAGAAAGAAGAAATGTTGTTCTAAGTTTAATGAACAGACATGGATATATAACAAAACAGGAAATGGAAGAAGCATCAAAAGTTGACGTAGAAAAGGGGCTTAAGCCTGCAGCTCAACTACAAACAATGCCATACCCTGCATTTATGGATGCAGTTGTGAAAGAAGTAGAAAAAGAATTACCAGATGCTAATATCGGTTCTGACGGTTTAGAAATTTATACAACGTTAGATCCGAAAGCACAGAAACTTGCTGATAATATTTTAAATAATAATATCATTGATTATCCGAACGATAAATTCCAAGGTGCATTCACATTTATGGATACGAAAACAGGAGAAGTTCGTGCTATAGGTAGTGGCCGTGGAGAAAATAAAGCTGTATTTAAAGGGCATAATATGGCAATTGAATTAGATCGTGCAGCTGGTTCAACGATGAAGCCGATTTTCGATTACGCTCCTGCAATTGAATATTTAAAATGGGCTACGTACCATCAAATTGATGACTCTCCATTTAAGTATTCAACGGGTCAAGAAGTTCGAAATGCAGATAGAAGTCATATGGGCCCTATTACAATGCGTGTAGCATTAGAAAAGTCACGAAATATCCCAGCAATTAAGACTGCGAAAGAAGTGGGAATTAATAAATCAAAAGACTTCTCTGAGAAATTAGGAATTACATTTAATGCAGCACCGACTGAATCAACAGCGATTGGTACAAATGAAGTATCACCAACTGAAATAGCGGGCGCTTATGCGGCATTTGGTAATGAGGGTAAATATACGAAACCGCATTTTGTTAAGAAAGTCGTTTATCCAGATGGTAAGTCACAAAGTTTTGGACAAAAACCAAAACAAGTTATGGCAGACTCTACAGCATATATGATTACAGATATGCTTCGTTCTGTAGTTACATCAGGTACTGGTACAGCTGCAAATATAGCATCTTTAGATGTAGCTGGTAAAACGGGTACGACAAACTACTCATCAAAACAATTAGCTCAATATAAAATTCCAGAAAGTGCAACTCGTGATAGTTGGTTTGCTGGATATACACCGCAATATACGATGGCAGTATGGACTGGGTATATGAAAGATGGCAAAGACGAGTATATTAGTAGTAAAAATACGAAAATTGCACAGTTGATTTTTAAAGAAATGATGAGTGAAATGGCTACAGATAAATCACGCTTTAAAATGCCAAGTAGCGTTATTCAAGAAGGTAGTGAGCTACGTATAAAAGGTGAAAAACGTGATTCATCGCCAAATACTAGCGTACCGGATACAACGGAGCAACCAAAACAAGATCAACAGCAAAAAACTGAAGAAGAGAAAAAGCAAGAAGAATTAAAGAAACAAGAAGAACTGAAAAAACAAGAAGAACAAAAGAAACAAGAGGAACTTAAGAAGCAAGAAGAACAAAAGAAACTAGAAGAGCAAAAGAAACAAGAAGAAGAAAAGAAACAAAATGAACAAAATAACGGAAATGGTCAAGGAACGACACCTCCAGCGAATAACGGAGGAGGCCAAGGAACGACACCTCCAGCGAATAACGGAGGAGGCCAAGGAACGACACCTCCAGCAAATAACGGAGGAGGCCAAGGAACGACACCTCCAGCAAATAACGGAGGAGGTCAAGGAACGACACCTCCAGCGAATAATAATGGAGGTCAAGGAACTCCAACCCCACCTGCAACAGTACAACCAAATAATGGTGGAAATGCAGGAGAGGTTCCTGCCAATAATGGACAATAAGAAAAATTTATAGAAAAGTTTTCAAAAAGCACTTAAGATTTGTGGAAATTTACAATCTTAAGTGCTTTTTTCATTTTGCTACAGAAAATGTAATGTTAAGGGCTGGATAGAAGAAAAAGAGTGAATTAACGTAAAGAGAGAAAAGTCTACTTGCAAATGATGGTATGTGTTGGTTATCCTGCAAAGGGACTAACTATGATGAATCATATAAAGTATTAAATAAGTAAAAATTATATTCAAATCTTTAATAAATGTCTTTCTTTAACGGTTACTTTAGTTTGAAAAACAATTAAAAAGTCGAATTTCTTATTTAAGGAATTCGACTTTGTTATGTTAAAACTGGATTAAAGGTTCGCCTTATTAAAATGTAGGGGTAATACAGTGATAGCTATTAAATGTTAAACGTACCATGAAAATTTTGAAAAAAAATTGAAGGGAAATGATAAAAGACTTGAGTCGGAGGTAGTGGAGGATAACTATGGCTATGAATGGGAGTGCTACTGGGGTGTGTACCATGATGCCAAAATGATGGGGTAACTTGACCGGGAATTTGATATTGCTGCCAAGTTGCGGGAAGTTCAATTCCTACATCGGAGCTAGCTGTATGAACTGCAGGAACATGTATCCCAGGAGTCGAAGGAACTACGGCAGTTACTCTTAATAATACCCACATAAAATATTCACTCCTAAGTTGTGTTAATAAATTAGTATATTCTTTTCACACGTATAAAGGTACATATATAGGACTTTCGTTTAAAATATGCGTACAAAGTCTTAAGACTAATGTAAGCTGATGGTGGACTATTTAATATGAAAAGATACGTCTATTTGAGGAGGGAAAAGAGATAAAAAAAATATACAATGAGGGTGTTAATCGTAATATTTTACGAGTGTATGGAGGTATTTTTATGGAACGATTATGGACGAAATCATTTATTCAAATGACTTTCGCAATGTTATTTTTATTTACAGGATTTTATTTACTTGTTCCAACGCTCCCGCTCTTTATTAAAGAGATAGGCGGCAATGAATCGCAAGTTGGACTTATGATGGGGATGTTTACAATAGCTGCTGTTGTAATACGACCGATTATTGGAGGAATGTTAGATCAATATGGTAGAAGATCCTTTATTATTTTCGGACTCATCTTTTTTGGCTTAACGATGTACTCCTATAATATAGCATCGACTATTGTCCTTTTAGTTGTTTTACGTGTTATTCACGGAGTAACATGGGCTGTTTCTACAACAGCTGTTGGAACAGCAATAACGGATATTATTCCAGATTCACGCCGCGGTGAAGGTATGGGTTGGTATGGGATGGCGATGACAATTGCAATGGCGATTGGACCTATGATTGGATTATGGGTTGTGCAAAATTATTCATTTGATGGTCTATTTTTATTAGCGACGTTGTTATCTTTTATGGCAGTTGTATTATCATTAATAACGAAGATCCCATTTACGCCACAAAAAGAAAAAGGGAAAATTCAGCTATTTGAGAAATCCGTATTAACAATCACGATTGTAGTATTCTTTTTATCGTTTGCATATGGAGGAATAACAACCTTTTTACCGTTATTTGCATCATCAATTCATGTAAACCCGGGAACTTTCTTTCTTGTATATGCAATTGCATTAACAATTGTAAGACCAATTTCAGGGAAACTATTAGATAAGTATGGAGAAGTATTCATCATACTTCCAGCATTATGTATTACTATTTTAGCTATAGTTGTTTTAACTATCTCAAATGGTTTGATAGGTGTAATTATCGCAGCAACATTATACGGTATTGGATTTGGTTCAGCGCAGCCAGCTTTGCAAGCGGCAATGCTTACAATTGTCGATCCGAGTAAAAGAGGAGTTGCAAATGCTTCATTTTTTACAGCGTTTGATTTAGGAATCGGGTTAGGTGCTATTTTACTTGGAGTTGTTTCACAAATGTTTGGTTATCGTATTTTATTTTCAGGGAGTGCAATTTCAGCATTGATAGCCTTAATTATTTTCGTCTTCTTTGTAAAACAACGATTAGGAAAAAAAGAGTTTGCGTAAACTGGAGGAATAAAGATGAGAATTTCAATTGATCGTAAAGCTCTGCAATGGTTCCAGGAAGAATTACGTATAAAGCACGGTGAATCTGTACGTTTTACTGTAAGGTACGGAGGGGATAGTTCAATTCAGCCCGGATATTCTTTAGGGGTTGTTGCTGAGAAACCCGATGGCGAAATAGTGTCAGTTGAGAAGGAAGGTATTATATTTTTTGTAGATTCTGATGATCTTTGGTATTTTCAAAACTATGATTTATTTGTAAGTTATCATGAGGAAATGGAAGAAATTCAATTTAATTATGTAAAATAATAACTTTATTAAAAATGAATAAGTTTTATATAAAAATTATATTTAAGAGATAGTGAAATAAATATCATATAGTAACGAGCTGTATTTATGTACAGCTCGTTTTTTCTATTTCTCAAATAAAATTAGAATAATTGTATATTTGGCGGTGTTATATGAAAAATCTTTATATCTTGTTTTTGAAAATACGCAAAGAAGTCTATCCTTTCTTTATAAAATATAAGAATTATTTTCAAAAAATTGTATTGTTACAGTAAGAAAAGTGTAGGAAACTTATCATTATAAAATAAATTGAAATCTTCTAAAAACTCTGATACATTGAAATAGAAATGTAGTTTCACAATATTGTAAAGGCTTACAGTTATGTGCACGAAGATCTATTAGGATTGGAGGAAATAATGATGAAAGCTGAAGAGAAATTTTCCCCGGGATTAGATGGTATAGTGGCAGCGGAGACGAAAATCTCGTTTCTTGACACAGTAAAAGGTGAAATTGTAATTCAAGGGTATGACTTAATCGAACTCTCAAAAACAAAAGAGTATTTAGACATTGTGCACCTTTTATTGGAGGAACACCTACCGAATGAAGATGAAAAAGTAACACTTGAAAAGAAATTAAAAGAAGAATATGCAGTACCAGAAGGTGTATTCAACGTACTAAAGGCATTGCCTAAAGAGACGCATCCCATGGATGGATTACGTACAGGTGTGTCAGCGTTAGCTGGTTACGATAATGATATCGAAAACCGCTCGTTAGAAGTGAATAAAAGCCGAGGGTACAAGCTGTTAAGTAAAGTGCCAAACATTGTAGCGAATAGCTATCATATTTTAAATAATGAGGAGCCAATTGAACCTCTTAAAGAATTATCTTATAGTGCGAATTTCTTCTATATGTTAACTGGTAAAAAACCAACTGAACTTGAGGAAAAGATCTTTGATCGTTCCCTTGTTTTATATAGTGAGCATGAAATGCCAAACTCTACATTTACAGCTCGCGTTATTGCATCAACACAATCAGATTTATACGGTGCTTTAACAGGTGCAGTTGCATCTTTAAAAGGAAGTTTACATGGCGGTGCAAATGAAGCGGTTATGTACATGCTTTTAGAAGCTGGTAATGTTGAGAAATTTGAAGAGTTATTACAGAAGAAACTATATAACAAAGAAAAAATTATGGGCTTTGGACACCGTGTTTATATGAAGAAGATGGATCCAAGAGCACTTATGATGAAGGAAGCTTTAAAACAGTTATGTGATGTAAAAGGTGATTATACACTATATGAAATGTGTGAAGCTGGAGAAAAGATTATGGAAAAAGAAAAAGGAATTTATCCAAATCTTGATTATTATGCAGCTCCAGTATATTGGATGTTAGGTATTCCAATTCAACTTTACACACCAATCTTCTTTAGCTCTAGAACAGTGGGGTTATGTGCGCACGTTATTGAGCAACATGCAAATAATCGTTTGTTCCGTCCTCGTGTAAATTATATTGGCGAGCGACATGTACTTAGTAAATAAGAACAACTGGGGAGTTGTTAGCGCCGCCCGCCAGATGGGTGTTTGACCGACACCCATCATTAATAATAACGAATTTTCGACAGAAAGGGAAGAATAGCATGATTAAAACAAATGAAATTAAGCAAAAAGATGCATTATTAGAAGAGATTACCGATTATGTATTAAATAAAGAGGTTACTAGTGCAGAAGCATTCAGTACAGCTCGTTACGTATTACTTGATACACTTGGATGTGGAATTTTAGCACTGCAATATCCAGAATGTACGAAATTACTAGGACCAGTTGTGCCAGGAACAATCGTGCCAAATGGTACACGTGTACCAGGTACGTCTTATGTACTAGATCCAGTAAAAGGTGCATTTAATATCGGATGTATGATCCGTTGGTTAGACTATAACGATACTTGGCTTGCAGCAGAGTGGGGACATCCATCTGATAACCTAGGCGGAATTTTAGCAGTTGCAGATTATATTAGCCGTGTTCGTATTTCAGAAGGAAAAGAAGCTTTAAAAGTACGTGAAGTATTAGAAATGATGATTAAAGCACATGAAATTCAAGGCGTGCTTGCTTTAGAAAACAGCTTAAACAGAGTTGGTCTTGACCATGTATTATATGTAAAAGTAGCAACAACTGCAGTAGTTGCGAAAATGCTTGGCGGAACACGTGAAGAAATCTTTAATGCATTATCACATGCGTGGATTGATAATTCTAGTCTTCGTACATATCGTCATGCTCCAAATACGGGCTCACGTAAATCATGGGCTGCAGGCGACGCAACGAGCCGCGGTGTTCATCTTGCAATGACTGCTCTAAAAGGTGAAATGGGTTATCCAACAGCATTATCTGCGCCAGGATGGGGATTCCAAGATGTATTATTCAATAAACAAGAATTAAAATTAGCAAGACCACTAGAGTCATATGTAATGGAAAATGTATTATTTAAAGTGTCATATCCAGCAGAATTCCATGCACAAACGGCTGCAGAATGTGCAGTGAAGTTGCATCCGGAAATTAAAGAGAGATTAGATGAAATTGACCGTATTACAATTACAACTCATGAATCAGCAATTCGTATTATTGATAAAGAAGGTCCATTAAATAACCCAGCTGATCGTGATCATTGTTTACAATACATTACGGCAATTGGTTTATTAAAAGGAGATATCGTTGCAGACGATTATGAAGATGCAGTAGCAAACGATCCACGTGTAGATGAATTACGTAATAAGATGGTTGTTGTTGAAAACAAACAGTACAGTTTAGATTACCTTGACCCGAACAAGCGCTCAATCGCCAACGCTGTTCAAGTTCACTTTAAAGATGGCACAGTAACAGAAAATGTGGAATGTGAATATCCACTTGGTCACCGCTTCCGTAGAGACGAAGCAATTCCAAAAGTTGTTCAAAAATTCACTGCAAATATGGCAGGTCATTATTCTAGTAAGCAACAAGAACAAATTCATGAAGTTTGTTTAAATGAAGAAAAACTAGAAAATATGAATGTAAACGAATTTGTAGATCTATTCTTAATTTAATAATAGGGGGGAATTTAGAATGGCTTGGGTTGTGAAAAAGCAGTCAACACAAGAGGAGCTTGCGAATCGATTCCGAGCTTTAGTAGAAGCAAATGAAATTTTGCAAATTCCAGGTGCTCATGATGCAATGGCAGCTCTTGTTGCGAAAAATACAGGTTTTTCAGCTCTTTATTTATCAGGAGCTGCTTATACTGCAAGTAAAGGCTTACCAGATTTAGGTATCGTGACGTCTACTGAAGTGGCTGAGAGAGCAAGAGATTTAGTAAGAGCTACAGACTTACCTGTTCTTGTTGACATTGATACAGGATTTGGTGGTGTACTAAATGTGGCGAGAACAGCTGTAGAAATGGTGGAAGCGAAAGTAGCAGCTGTCCAAATTGAAGATCAGCAATTACCAAAAAAATGTGGACATTTAAATGGTAAGAAACTTGTTACTACAGAAGAATTGGTTCAAAAAATTAAAGCGATTAAAGAAGTTGCACCGAGCTTATACATTGTAGCACGTACTGATGCTCGTGGCGTTGAAGGATTAGATGAAGCAATTGAAAGAGCAAATGCATATGTAAAAGCAGGTGCAGACGCAATTTTCCCTGAAGCGCTTCAATCAGAGGAAGAATTCCGTCTATTTAATAGTAAGGTAAATGCACCTTTGCTTGCGAATATGACTGAATTCGGAAAAACTCCATATTATAGTGCAGAGGAATTTGCGAATATGGGTTTCCAAATGGTTATTTATCCTGTAACTTCACTTCGCGTTGCAGCGAAAGCGTATGAAAATGTGTTTGCTTTAATTAAAGAAACAGGTTCTCAAAAAGATGCACTTTCTAATATGCAAACGAGAAGTGAATTATACGAAACAATTTCATATCATGACTTTGAAGAGTTAGATACTGGTATTGCAAAAACAGTATTATCAGAAGATCAATAGATAAAGCAGCGAAGGCGATGAAAATACATCTTTGGCAAAATAAAATGCTTGATGTGAAAAATCATCGCCTTCTATTTTCAAAAAAGATATTCCACTCATCGTAGACGAGCATAAGCAAAAAGCTATGAAAGCCGAATGATAGGGGGATACATATGGAGAAAACGAAGTTACCATGGGATGAATTTTTTTCACTTAATAAAGATATAAATCATACTTACTTTACACTAGAAGATTTTTCAGGTGATGAAGATTTAATCGCAAAAACGACAGAACAATTCGTTAAACAAGAAATTGTTCCACAAATGGAGAATATTGAACAACATAACTATAAAGTTTCTCGTCAATTATTTGAGAAAGCTGGGGAACTTGGATTATTAGGCATTGAGGTACCAGAAGATTATGGCGGGTTCGAGTTAGGAAAGGCTGTCTCAGGTCTTGTAGCAGAGAAAATGGGTTACGCTGGTGCGTTTAGCGTTTCTTTTAATATACACGCTGGTGTCGGTACATTGCCTTACATATATTATGGAACGAAAGAGCAAAAAGAAAAATATTTACCGAAAATCGCATCGGGAGAATGGATTGGGGCTTATGCTTTAACAGAGCCAAATGCTGGTTCGGATGCATTAAGTGCAAAAACAAGCGCCGTATTGAATGAAGAGGGAACAGCTTGGAAGTTAAATGGTGAGAAGCAATGGATTACAAATGCTCATATGGCAGATGTATACGTTGTTTTTGCGAAGACAAATAAAGGAATGACAGCGTTTATTGTCGAAAGAACATGTGAAGGTGTATCTATTGGATTAGAAGAAAAGAAAATGGGGATTAAAGGTTCTTCAACAGCGACTCTTATTTTAGAAGATGTTGTCATCCCTGCTGATAATGTTTTAGGGGAAGTTGGGAAAGGGCATCACGTAGCCCTTAATATTCTTAACTTTGCTAGACTTAAACTTGCTTTTGGAAATATTGGAACAGCAAAACAAGCAATTGGTTTGTCGGTTCAATATGGAAAAGAGCGAAAACAGTTCCAAACGGAATTAGTAGACTTTACGATGATTCAAGAGAAAATTGCAAATATGATCATTGCTACATATGGAGCCGAAAGTGCAGCTTATCGTACAGCAGGTGTAATCGATGAAGCAATTCATGAGAGCGATGAAGATCTTATGAAGAAAATGTCCCAATTTGCAATTGAATGTGCACTGAATAAAGTAAATGCTTCTGAAACACTTGCTTATATCGTAGATGAAGCTGTACAAATTCATGGTGGTTACGGTTATATGCAAGAGTATGAGGTAGAACGATTATATCGTGATGCAAGAATTAGTCGTATTTTTGAAGGAACGAACGAAATTAATAGATTAACAGTTGCTAAAATGTTATTGAAACAAATCGAACAATTAGAAGACACTGAAGTAGAAAGTAATGTAGCAAATGTAGAAAGAAACCATCGTTACATTTTATTAGCGAAAAAATTGTTGAAACAATCTTTGAAAACGCTCTCTAAAACTCCAGGCCTAAAAATTGACCAAGAACAAGAATATTCACGTGTAATTTCAAATATGTTGACGGACGTGTACGTCATGGAATCAGCGTTTTTACGTACGAGAAAAGCGGTACGTAAAAATGGAGAGGAAAAAGAACGTACGAAGCAACTAATAACGGATGTTATTTGTGAAGAAGGATACCGTAAAGTAGAAGAAGCGGCGATCTCTGTACTTTCAGCGGCTGTTACAGAAGAACAAGATAGACATGTGATTTTAGCTGAAATCCGTCAATTATTAGTGCCTTTATACACGAACGTATTTACGAAGAAGAGAGAAATTGCGAAAGCTATTATAAATCGCGGGAAATATATTGTGTAAATAGGAGGAAAGCGATATGAAAAAGATTGGTTTTATCGGTTTAGGTAACATGGGCCTTCCAATGTCAAAAAATCTAGTTAAATCAGGTTACACAGTATATGGCGTGGACTTAAATAAAGAGGCGGAAGCGTCCTTTGAAAAAGAAGGCGGAATTATCGGTCTATCAATCTCAAAACTAGCAGAAACATGTGATGTAGTTTTTACAAGTTTACCTTCACCTCGCGCTGTTGAAGCGGTATATTTTGGAGCTGAAGGATTATTTGAAAATGGTCACTCGAATGTAGTTTTCATTGATACAAGTACGGTATCGCCGCAGTTAAACAAACAGTTAGAGGAAGCTGCAAAGGAAAAGAAAGTAGACTTTTTAGCAGCACCTGTGAGCGGTGGTGTAATCGGAGCCGAAAACCGTACATTAACGTTTATGGTTGGTGGATCAAAAGAGGTATATGAGAAAACGGAATCTATCATGGGCGTACTAGGCGCGAACATTTTCCACGTTAGTGAGCAGATTGATAGTGGTACAACTGTTAAGTTAATTAATAACTTATTAATTGGTTTTTATACAGCTGGTGTGAGTGAAGCTTTAACATTAGCGAAAAAGAACAATATGGATTTAGATAAAATGTTTGATATTTTAAATGTAAGTTACGGTCAAAGTAGAATTTATGAACGTAATTATAAAAGTTTTATAGCACCTGAAAACTATGAGCCAGGATTTACTGTGAACTTATTGAAGAAAGATTTAGGATTTGCAGTTGACTTAGCTAAGGAAAGCGAACTCCATTTACCGGTAAGCGAAATGTTATTAAACGTATATGACGAAGCGAGTCAAGCTGGATATGGTGAAAACGATATGGCTGCTTTATATAAGAAAGTTAGCGAGCAATTAATTTCTAATCAAAAATAAATTATACAAAGGAGAGAATACAATGATTACAACTGAAATTAAACGAGTAAAAAATCACATTAACGGTGAGTGGGTTGAATCGACAGGTACGGAAGTAGAAGCAGTTCCAAATCCAGCGACTGGAAAAATTATCGCTTACGTTCCACTATCTCCAAAAGAAGATGTTGAAAAAGCTGTTGAAGCGGCAAAAGCAGCATTCGAAACATGGTCTAAAGTACCAGTTCCAAATCGTTCAAGAAATTTATATAAATATTTACAGCTATTACAAGAAAACAAAGATGAGCTTGCAAAAATCATTACGCTAGAAAATGGTAAAACGCTAACGGATGCAACAGGTGAAGTACAGCGTGGTATTGAAGCGGTAGAACTTGCAACATCTACGCCAAATTTAATGATGGGTCAAGCACTTCCGAATATCGCTAGCGGAATTGATGGATCAATTTGGCGCTACCCAATCGGAGTTGTTGCTGGTATTACGCCGTTTAACTTCCCGATGATGATTCCGTTATGGATGTTCCCACTTGCAATTGCTTGCGGTAATACATTCGTATTAAAAACATCTGAAAGAACGCCACTTTTAGCGGAGCGACTTGTAGAATTATTCTATGAAGCAGGATTCCCAAAAGGCGTATTAAATTTAGTACAAGGCGGAAAAGATGTTGTAAATAGCATTTTAGAAAATAAAGATATTCAGGCTGTCTCGTTCGTTGGCTCTGAGCCGGTAGCACGTTACGTATATGAAACTGGTACGAAACACGGAAAACGTGTACAAGCGTTAGCAGGTGCGAAAAACCATGCGATTGTAATGCCAGATTGCAATCTTGAGAAAACAGTACAAGGTGTAATTGGATCTGCATTTGCAAGTAGTGGAGAGCGCTGCATGGCATGCTCAGTAGTAGCAGTAGTGGATGAAATTGCTGATGAATTCATTGATGTATTAGTAGCAGAAACGAAAAAATTAAAAGTAGGCGATGGCTTTAACGAAGAGAACTATGTTGGACCATTAATCCGTGAATCTCATAAAGAGCGCGTTTTAGGCTACATTAATAGCGGTGTAGCAGATGGGGCAACTTTATTAGTAGATGGCCGTAAAATTAATGAAGAAGTTGGAGAAGGTTACTTTGTAGGTGCGACAATCTTTGATGGTGTGAATCAAGAAATGAAAATTTGGCAAGATGAGATTTTTGCTCCAGTATTAAGCATTGTACGAGTTAAAGATTTAGAAGAAGGTATTAAACTAACAAATCAATCTAAATTTGCAAATGGTGCAGTTATTTATACGTCAAACGGTAAACATGCACAAACGTTCCGTGATAATATCGATGCTGGTATGATCGGTGTAAACGTAAACGTTCCAGCACCAATGGCATTCTTCGCATTTGCAGGAAATAAAGCGTCATTCTTTGGTGATTTAGGTACAAATGGTACAGATGGCGTTCAATTCTATACACGTAAAAAAGTTGTAACTGAGCGCTGGTTTTAATATAAAATAAACAGTCAAATTAGTTATTAAATGAAAACCACCACTATTAATAGTGGTGGTTTTCATCTTGTTAATTACTTTTTTCAAAAGCAAGTTTAATACCAAAACCAATTAAGACGACTCCCGTTAACCCTTGAATATAACGTTGCGTCTTCGGTTTTTTCATAAAAGCACTAATTTTATCAATTAAAAATATATAAAAAGCGAACCAAATGGCTGTTAAAACGAGGTAAGTAAGGCCCATTACGAGTAGTTGGATAAACGTATTATGATTTGGATTTAAAAATTGCGGTAAAAACGTTAAAAAGAATACTGCAACTTTAGGGTTTAATAAATTCGTAAGAAACCCTTGTCGAAAGCAAGAGGTGTGTTCATCTTCATTATTCAAAGATATATCGTTCGTATCAATGCCTTCTTTATTTCTTACTGCTAAAAGTGCTTTAATACCAATATAAATTAAATATAGAGCCCCAACGTACTTGAAAATAGAAAATAAAAGAGCTGACTTTACAATAAGTGCAGAAAGACCAATTACAGCAGCTAAAGTATGAATTAATAGTGCAACACATGTACCAAACACTGTTTTTACTCCGCCGACTTTACCAGCAACTAATGTATTTTTTGTAGCCATTGCTGTATCAGGACCAGGTAAAATAATAAGACAAATAGACATAATGATGAAAAGAAAATAATTTTCAATCATAGTCGCTCCTCCTTTTTTATTTTTAGAATATTTGATTAAAAATAGTGTAGCATATATTTGGATTTAATAAAATTAAATTTTATTAAAAATCATTAAATAAAAAAGGCTATATAGTAGCTGTAAGTACACTACTATATAGCTTCGATTTTATACTGCTATTTGCGGGTAGTAAGATTTTCACCGCACAAGATTTAGCTGAAGCAAAGAAGTTAGGTGGGGGATGAACGAGACACCCCCTCATGACAGTTTCATTTTATGCATTAAGTAAGTTAAAGAAACGATTCACATCTTCTTCTGAAACGTCACTTAACTGTTTATATTTATAATTCGGATTTTGATCTTTATCAACGACAACGGAGCGTACTCCTTCGAAGAAATCTTCATGTCTCATGAAATTTTTAGCAAGTATAAGGTCCGTAGCGAAACATTCTTTAACGGATTTATCTTTTCCATCAATAAACTGTTTTAATGTTACTTTTAGTGAAATAGGGGATTTTGATAACAGTGTTTCTTTCGTTTTTAGAGCAAAGGAACTTTCATCTTTCTCCAATGAATGGATGATTTCTTCAATTGTATCGAAAGCAAAATGTGAATTGATTACTTCTATTGAAGGAGCAAGCTCGCTTTCTAAGTTTGGAGCAGTTGCAAATGTACGAATAACTTCTTTTAAATTAGTATGTACATCATCTTCTTTATGCCAATTTACACTTTCAAGTTCAGTAAGAAACTTTGGTAATGAATCAGATGTCATAAAGTAATCAGCAGCATTAATAAATAATACGTCAGAAGCTTTTAAAATCGATGCTGTTAAAGCAACGAATCGTCCTGTATATCCAGGCGCTTTATTTAAGAAATATGCAGCTCCGACGTCTGGGAAGAAGCCGATATTCATCTCTGGCATTGCCCATTTCGTACGCTCAGTTACAATGCGATACTTCGCACCATTTGTAAGACCGACACCACCACCCATTACAATTCCATCTAAACAAGCAATAATCGGTTTTGTATATTGATAAATATATGTATCAATTTCATACTCTTCTTCAAAAAAACGTTCTGCATGTTGCAATGCCACTTCATTGGAATGCGCTTCATAAAGAGTTTTAATGTCGCCGCCTGCACAAAAACCTTTTGTGCCAGCTCCTTTTAACACGATAAGTGCAATACGCTCATCGTGTTCCCATTCTTTCAGTTTTTGTCCGATAGGCTGTAACATGTCATAAGATAAAGAATTAAGTGCTTTTGGACGGTTTAAAGTAATTGTCGCAACGCCGTTTTCACTAACAGAAAATAAAACGTGTTCAGTCATAATGCTTCCTCCCTTACATATCTTCTTATTCTTAATTCTTGATATGTACTGAAATGTCCTTTATAAATTTTGTCAAAAGTTGACGGTAAATATTAATTTGGTCACTGCATATTTTGACGAGTTATCTTTGCAGGATTTCAGAGACTGAGGGGGAATATTACAACATTACTGTAAGTGTAATTATTTGAAGTTATAATGATAAAAGCGCTATTATATAGGTGTGAAATGTTCATTATCAATTCTAAAAGTGTGTTTGAAGAAAAAATAAATCGTACAATTGTAATAAAAAATTTTACACTGAATTAGAAATAGAGAAAGGAGAAATCGGAATGCCAGGACCTTTACTATTGTCGGTTATTATTTTGTCTTTTTTAATGATAGGAATAACGCAGTATTTTCATCATACAGATACGACAGAAGAAGTGAAGGATAAAGTACGTCTCGTATTTCCGATTTTTATAATATCTATTTCATTCTGTATTTTATTAAATAAAGATGGGTACATTGTCGCAGTGTTCTCATTTTTCGTCGCAATCGTTTTAATTACCGTTTTATATTATGTAATGAAAGACTTTATACAAAAATAAAGATGTCATAATAGGCATTTTTATTTTGGGGAAAATATAAAATTTCACATACCGTATTTTATATAAAATACATAAAACATATAACAATAGAAAAGTGTGTACTTTGCTGTGTATGTACTTGTCAATCTTGCATAGCCACTATACTATTAAAATGTAGAGATTATAAAAAGGGGTTGTATCTATCATGAAATTTGAGATGCACACAAAAATTATTTCAAATGAAAAAGAAGTAAGATTACATATTGAAGAAAATATATTTCAATTAATATTGGATGGTTATCACTTATTTACAGTTCAAGAAATATTGCCTTTATATAAATCAAATGAAGAAAGAATTGGAAGTGCAACGATATTGAAGCTAGAGTGGGAGAACGGAAAAACTACAATAAACTATCAACTCGTTTCACTAAAATCAGTAAATTAAAAGGAGTAGAAAAATATGAAGTTATTTCATACAGCGGATTGGCATTTAGGTAAGCTTGTTCATGGCGTGTATATGACTGAAGACCAAAAGATTGTATTAGATCAGTTTGTACAGGCTGTTGAAGAAGAAAAACCAGATGCTGTAATTATTGCAGGGGATTTATATGATCGAGCAATTCCACCTACAGAAGCAGTAGACTTATTAAATGATGTGCTGCAAAAAATAGTTATTGATTTACAAACACCAGTTATTGCAGTAGCTGGTAATCATGATAGTCCGGATCGTATCCATTTTGGAAGTAGTTTAATGAAAAAACAGGGCTTACATATTGCAGGTCAATTTCAATTCCCGTATGAACCTGTTGTACTAAATGATGAATATGGAGAGGTTCACTTCCATCTAATACCGTATGCAGACCCAAGCATAGTGAGGCATGTGTTAAAAAATGAAGACGTACGTTCTCATGATGATGCGATGCGCATTTTTATGAATGAGCTCTCTGAAACGATGGATAAAGAAGCTAGACATGTATTTGTTGGACATGCATTTGTAACTTCTTCAGGAGAAGCGGAGGAGAATACAAGTGATGCAGAACGACCACTTTCAATTGGTGGTGCTGAATATGTAAATAGTCATTATTTTGATAAGTTTCATTACACAGCGCTTGGACATTTACATCAAGCGCATTTCGTACGTAATGAGACGATTCGATATTCAGGTTCACCACTTGCCTATTCAATTTCTGAAGAGAAACATAAAAAAGGTTATTACATTGTAGAACTGAATGAAACTGGTGAAGTAGTAATTGAAAAAAGGTTACTTTCACCACGTCGCAAAATGCGAACAGTAGAAGAGAAAATAGATGAATTATTACAGCACCCAGTAAGTGAAGATTACGTATTTGTAAAATTATTAGACGAAAACCCCGTCTTACAACCAATGGAGAAAATACGATCTGTATATCCAAATGCAATGCACGTTGAAAGAGCGATGCAAAGGCGAGAACTAACAGATACAAATGAAGTAACTGTTTCAAGACATAAAACGGATGATTTATCTCTTTTAAAGGCTTTCTATAAAGAAATGAAAGGGTTAGATTTATCAGAAGAGAAAGAACGCCTATTTATAGATGTATTACAAACAGTGCAAGAACGGGAAGGTGAACGAGGATGAGACCGATTCAGCTTATTATGACAGCATTCGGGCCATATAAACAGAAAGAAGTAATCGATTTTGAAGATCTTGGAGAACATCGTATTTTCGCTATTTCTGGGAATACAGGAGCTGGAAAAACAACGATTTTTGATGCGATTTGTTATGTGTTATATGGTGAGGCTAGTGGAGAAGAACGTAGTGATACGAGCATGCTTCGAAGTCAATTTGCTGATGATAATGTTTATACAAGTGTTGAACTAACCTTTCAGTTAAAAGGGAAACGCTATGAAATAAAACGACAACTTGGACATAAAAAACAAGGGAACAAGACGATCACAGGACATGCAGTAGAATTATATGAAGTAATTGATGAAGAGAAGGTTCCAGCCGTTGATCGTTTTCATGTAACGGATGTAAATAAAAAAGTAGAAGATTTAATTGGTTTAAGTAAACATCAATTTAGCCAAATTGTTATGTTACCCCAAGGGGAATTCCGAAAACTATTAACATCTGAGACGGAAAACAAAGAAGAGATCTTACGTCGTATTTTTAAAACGGATCGTTATAAGTTAATGCGTGAGTTACTTGACCAAAAACGAAAACAATGGAAAGACGTCTTACAAGAAAAGCAGAAAGAGCGAGAGTTATACTTCCGCAATGTTTTTAAATTACCAATCCGTGATGGAGCATTATTAGAGACTTTAGTGGAACAAGAACATGTAAATACGCATCAAGTAGTAGAAGCATTAGAACAAGAAACAGCTGTGTATAAGGCAGAGGTTGAGCAATTACAAGTAGAACAAGATGTTCAAACGAAGCAATTAAAAGATGCTGAAACACGTTTTCATGCAGCGAAATCTGTAAATGATAAATTTATAGATTTACAACAAAAGAATGAGAAATATAACACTTTACAAGAGAACCGTGCAGCAATTGAAAGGAAAGAAAAATTCTTTAAACGTGCGGAACAAGCAAAGCGCTTATTACCATTTGAACAATGGTATGAAGAAGCGATGCAAAATGAGCAGAAAGCTGAAAGTTTGTTAAAACAGATAATTGTCAAACAAGAACAGATAATGAATAGTTTTGAACTTGCTCAGGAGAAGTATGAAGTAGTAAAGAATAAAGAAGCTGAACGAGAAGAGGCTAAAAAACTTGTTCAAAGATTAGAAGAGTTACAAGCGATTATTGCATCATTAGCTGAGAGAAAGTTGAATTTACAAAATGCCGAAATTCAAATAGGGAAATTAAAAGAAAGTATGCAAAAGTTGGATCAACAACTAGAAGAACATACAAACCAAAAACAGAGAATGTCTGATGAAATGCAGCAATTAGAACAAGCACTTGAGCAATATGTAGCTAAAGTGGAAGAACTAACGAATATGCGAGAAGATGCAAAAGTTTTAAAGCAAGCATATGATGTTTGGCAAGAAAAACAAAAATTCGAGCAAGAAAAAGAAGCGGCAAATAATAAAATGCAAGTGGCAGTTCGTGCATATGAAAACATGGAGCGCCGCTGGTTAAGTGAACAAGCTGGTATATTAGCTCGTCATTTACATGACGGTGAATCTTGTCCGGTATGTGGTAGTACGAATCATCCTCAAAAAGCTACAGAGCAAAGTAATGCGATCGATGAAAAAGAGTTAAACGATTTAAGAGATAAGAAGAACATTGCTGAAAAATTCCATGTGCAAGTAGAGGAGAAATGGAATTTCTATCGACTACAATATGAACAAGTGATAGAAGAAGTTGTGAAGCGTGGCTATAACTCCGAAAAATTAGTTGAAACATATAGTGCACTTGTTCAAAAAGGAAAACAATTAGCAGCAGACGTTAATACGTTAAAAGCAAGTGAAGAAACACGTAAGCAGATTGCTGCGAACATGAAAAGCGTAGAAGAAAAAATAGAAGAACTTCAGAAACAAAAACGAGAAGTGGAAACAATGCAGCACCGTACAGAAATCGAGTGTATGCAACTTCGTACGTCATATGAACATGATAAACGAAATATTCCAGAAAACTTACAAACAGTACAAGCTTGGAAAGCACAGTTTAATCAAGCTATGCAGGAACTTAGGTTAATGGAGGACGAATGGAAGAAAGTCCAGGAAGCGTATCAGCATAGGCAAAATGAAAATATACGTATTCAAGCTGAACAAAAAGGTGCTTCTAATCAATTTGAAAGTGCAAAATTAAAGAAAGAAGAGACTTTCGCACGCTTTATGAAAGAGCTAGAACAAAGCGGGTTTACAGATCAATTCACGTATAAAGAAGCCAAATTAAGCGATGCCGAGATGGAGATGTTACAAAAAGAAATTCAAGGTTATTATTCATCGCTTGAAGTACTTGCAAAACAAATTGAAGAGTTAAACTCAGAATTAAAAGATAAAGAGTATATGGATATTACATCTTTAGGTGAACACATAAAAGATCTAGAAATTAATCTCGATATAATTAAAGAAAAACGTCAACGTGCGCAAAATGCGGTAACATATATTTCTGATTTACATGAAAACATTAGACGTATTGACGAACAAATTCACGAGGAAGAAAAAGCCTTCCAAGAACTAGTTGATTTATATGAAGTAATGAAAGGTGATAACGAAAGTCGTATATCATTTGAACGTTACATCTTAATTGAGTATTTAGAACAAATTGTTCAAATCGCAAACGAACGACTACGTAAATTATCAAATGGACAATTTTATTTAAAACGAAGTGAGCGAGTTGAAAAAAGAAACCGCCAAAGTGGATTAGGTTTAGATGTGTACGATGCATACACTGGCCAAACGCGCGATGTAAAAACATTATCCGGCGGAGAGAAATTTAACGCATCACTTTGCCTAGCGCTAGGAATGGCAGATGTCATTCAAGCATATGAAGGCGGTATTTCCATCGAAACGATGTTCATCGATGAAGGGTTCGGTTCATTAGATGAAGAATCATTAACGAAAGCAGTAGATGCCTTAATTGACCTACAAAAATCAGGCCGATTTATCGGTGTCATTTCACACGTACAAGAGCTGAAAAACGCAATGCCAGCTGTATTAGAAGTAACGAAGCAGAAAGATGGATGTAGTCAGACTAGGTTTGTGGTGAAGTAAGCTTAGAGAATGTAGTAGGGAATCTACCGATACTTTTAGTCTCGTATGTAATAAAATAAAACGTCGTCTCTTCATTGGAGACGACGTTTTATTTATATATCTATGAATTATCGGAAGAAGGCGGCGTATTCTCCAAACGATTATAAGCTTGAAAAGCTGAAATTGCCGATATAGCCCCGCCTACTAAAAATAAAGTCGATCCTCCAACTAAGATGATATGACTGACATATGTTTCCCGTGCTTCTTCGACTTCTTCTTGTAACGCTGTAGGCATATGAATTCCCCTTTATAAAAGTTGCTTTATTTCGCTATTTGCCGTGCAGTAAGACGCCCATCTCAAAATTCAGCGGAAGCAAAGAAATTATGAGGGGGGCAGGTTGCCCGTAAAAGCACGATTGGTGAGGGCTGATTAAAGTTTTACTTTATAAATAGTATATACAAACGCCTAAAATGTGTTAAAATAACTGATGATTTTATGCAGTGAGTAATTAGATGAGTAGGATGCGAGTGGCTAAATAAATCTTCATCACAAATTTATGTGAACTTCACATAGAGCACATATTAACATTGTATTATGTATATGTACCAAATAAATAAATAAAGTGAATGTAAGTTCTGTTTTCAAAAATTTAAAATCCTTTTATTTCTATATAAAAGTTTTAATCAAGGGTTTTAAAAAATTTGGAAATAGATCTTATGAATATGGAATTCATATAAAAGGGGAATGTCTTATGACAACATATACGAGTGAAATGAGAAAAACTTTAGTTTCAGAAGAAGATGTAGATATTTTAAAAATTATGGCGCATCCAATCCGACTGCAAATTGTAAATGAATTAAGTACGAGAAAAACTTGTAATGTAACACAATTAACAGAGTTACTGAATATTCCGCAATCTACTGTTTCACAACATTTATCAAAAATGAAGGGTAAAGTGTTACGAGCAGAGAGAAGAGGTTTAGAAATTTATTATCATATTAACAATTTAAAAGCGAGTAAGATTGTTAATGTTTTAGGGTATATAAACTAGTGAAATATTTTTATATAAAATAGCCCCTGCTGTTGAGCAGGGGCTATTTTGTGTTGTTTTATGTATTTGTATTTAAAACTTTATAGTTTTTATGATTTACAATTGTTCGATCAAATTCAAAAGTACCACCGCTTACATTTGTAATTTCAACTAAGACCGATTCAGTATAAAGTTTTAATACAGATCCTGTAATCTTTAAATTATTTCGTTGAAAAAGTATAGTATCCCCTATGTTTGCTTTCATAGTACCTCCTCATTAAAGACAGAAATTTTTTTATTATATATATTAAACCACGGATAGATATATTAGTGAATATTTAGTTTGATTTATCAAAAAAATATTTGTTGTCTATGTGTGCAGAATTAAAAGAGGTTTTAACAAGACGTATTAAAAATGCTTTCATTATGATGGAATTTGTTTGTTAAATCTTCACATTTTAATAAACAATTATGAGCGTATAAAGAAAGTCAGGATTTTGAATTGACTTAATAAAACCGTTTCTTTAATAAATAGTTTTTTGTATTTCGTCCTTCATTTTCTGTAACTGATTCCATGTTTTTGACGCTCTATCTTGTAAGTGCTTACATAAATGAAAACATCTTATACAATGAAGGTGTCAAATCAAAAGAGGTGACCAAAATGAACATAAAAAAATTAAATTTAGCGAATAGCATTGAAATAGAAAGAGGGGGCGGAAAGATATGAAAAAATCAACTGTTAATCCATGGCTTGTTGTCCTTGGCACAGTTATAGTACAGATGGGGCTTGGGACGATATATACATGGAGTTTATTCAATCAGCCTTTAGTTAGTAAATATGGTTGGAGTCTTAACGCTGTTGCGATAACTTTCTCAATTACTAGTCTTTCTTTAGCATTTTCAACTTTATTTGCGAGTAAATTGCAAGAAAAATGGGGACTTCGTAAACTTATTATGATAGCTGGATTAGCATTAGGACTAGGATTAATACTTAGTTCACAAGCATCCTCACTAATATTATTTTATGTACTAGCGGGAGTTGTTGTAGGTTATGCAGATGGTACAGCATATATCACTTCACTATCAAATTTAATAAAGTGGTTTCCAGAGCGTAAAGGTTTAATTGCTGGTATTTCTGTCTCTGCATATGGTTCAGGTAGCTTAATCTTTAAATACGTTAACGCACAGTTGATTGAATCAGTTGGTGTATCCCAAGCATTTATATACTGGGGTTTAATTGTTACAGCTATGATTGTAATTGGTGCTTGTTTAATCCATCAAGCTGCAGATCAAGGAGCAGTTCATGAAACAAAAACTAAGGAATACACAACGAAAGAAATGTTAGGCACAAAACAAGTATACTTATTATTTATCATGTTATTTACATCATGTATGAGTGGCTTATACTTAATTGGTATGGTAAAAGACATTGGTGTTCAACTTGTAGGACTTAGCGCAGCAACAGCAGCTAATGCGGTGGCTATGGTTGCAATCTTCAATACATTAGGTCGTATCATTTTAGGACCATTATCGGATAAAATTGGGCGTTTAAAAATCGTTACTAGTACTTTTGTTGTTATGGCGAGTTCAGTCTTAGTTCTAAGTTTTGTAGATTTAAATTATGGTATTTACTTCGTATGTGTAGCAAGTGTAGCGTTTTGCTTTGGTGGAAATATCACTATTTTCCCAGCTATTGTTGGTGATTTCTTCGGTATGAAAAACCATAGTAAGAACTACGGAATTGTGTATCAAGGGTTTGGATTTGGGGCGCTTGCAGGTTCCTTTATCGGTGCACTTCTAGGTGGATTCAAACCAACGTTCATGGTAATAGGTGTATTATGTGTCGTGTCATTCATTATCGCAATTTTAATTCAAGCACCTAAGCAGAAAAAAGAAAAAGAAGAAGAGTATCGCAGCGTAGCATAAGTATACAAATCTTCTATAACACTATGATTACGAAAAAGCATCCTATTCTATTAATTAGGATGCTTTTTTTATGAGTTATTTTAACAAGGTTAAATTACTTTTGGGATTTTTATAGATGTAAAAGTGAGTGGAATACCCATTTGGAATATAATAAATTGATACATCGTATTCGAAATATATATTAAATCTTAAATGACAAAAAAGACATTCATTAGTATTTGTAAGATATATTTTCAGAAAAATATTGAGAAAATATATACTTGAGTTTTTCATAAAGCATTGTAAATGAACGTATCTCTAGTTTAGTTTCTTCAATTTTAAAAAGAGGACTTTGAATTTTATTTATAATATAAGTACTTTTAATGCGTTTACATATGATTTTATTAAGAAGCATTAAAATGGTTTATCTGAAAAATAAAAAAAGATTGACAAGTTTATTGAGAAACATTATCATTTCGGTGTAAGATGGTAAATGAAAAACATTATCAATAAAATGGATTTTAAAGTAATGCGCACTTGACCAATTAGTTTAGTAAGTGTATTATTTTTTACAACACAACTGATAATGAAAATCAATATCATCGGTGTTACCTAATGAAATTAATGTTTATGTGAAAGGATAGAGAAAATGAACTTAGGGGAATTTGATGGGCAAACAGTTTTAGTAACAGGTGCAGCACAAGGCATAGGCAGTGTCGTTGCCAAAATGTTTTTAGAAAGAGGAGCCAAAGTTATTGCGGTTGATCAAAATGAAGAGGGGTTAAATGTACTCTTAAATCAAAATGAATTAAATAATACACGTATGAAAACGTTTCGTTTAGATGTGAGTGATAGCGCCGCTGTTGAAGACATGGTAAATCATATTACAAATGAAATAGCGCCAATAGATATTTTAATAAATGTTGCAGGGGTTTTACGTATGGGACCAATTCATTCGTTAAGTGATGAAGATTGGAATAAAACATTCTCTGTAAATACGACAGGGGTTTTCAATATGTCCCGAGCGGTAAGTAAAAATATGATGTTAAGAAAATCGGGGGCAATTGTTACAGTCGGTTCAAATGCGGCAAATACGCCAAGAATGGAGATGGCTGCGTATGCTGCGTCAAAGGCCGCAACGACGATGTTTATGAAATGTTTAGGACTAGAGCTTGCGGCATACAATATACGCTGCAACTTAGTTTCTCCAGGTTCTACTGAAACTGAGATGCAAAGATTACTATGGGCTGATGAGAATGGAGCTAAAAATATAATTGCTGGTTCTCAAAATACATATAGACTCGGAATTCCATTACAAAAAATTGCACAACCTTCAGAAGTTGCTGAAGCAGTGTTATTTTTAGCCTCAGATAGAGCGAGTCATATTACAATGCAAAATTTATGTGTCGATGGCGGTGCTACGTTAGGAGTTTAATAAAAATTCAGGAGGTTATTATATTATGAATGAACATATAGCTGTAAAGGAATTGTCAGAAAAACTTTTAGATGATTATAAGACTGAATCTTCATTCTTTTTCGCTTCACCAACTCGAACGATATTAACAGAAGGAGAGTTTACTACAGTAAAGCATCGTGAAATTGAAAGTTTCCCAGAGCTTGTGCAAACGACATTAAGTAATGCGAAACAAGCTGGAAATCCAAATCCTATCGTTGTGGGTGCTTTGCCATTTGATCGTAGAAAAGAAGTCCAACTCATCGTACCAGAATATAGCAGAATTTCTGAGCGGTTACAATTGGATACAACAAATCAGCTTGAAACAAATGAGAACGCAACATTTGAAATGACGCCAATGCCAGACCCTGAAGTTTATATGAATGGTGTGAAGCAAGGAATTGAAAAAATACAGGACGGTGATTTAAAGAAAATCGTTCTATCCAGATCGTTAGATGTTAAATCTTCCGAAAAGATTGATAAGCAAAAACTTCTGCGAGAATTAGCAGAGCATAATAAGCATGGTTATACATTTGCTGTGAATTTACCGAAAGATGAAAAGGAGAACAGTAAAACGCTAATTGGAGCAAGCCCTGAATTACTTATTTCACGTAATGGTATGCAAGTTATTTCTAACCCGTTAGCTGGTTCAAGGCCACGTAGTGAGGACCCAGTAGAAGATAAAAGAAGAGCAGAGGAATTACTTTCTTCTCCAAAAGATTTACATGAACATGCGGTAGTAGTGGAAGCGGTTGCCGCTGCACTTCGTCCGTATTGTCATACATTACATGTTCCAGAAAAGCCATCAGTTATTCATAGTGAAGCGATGTGGCATTTGTCTACAGAAGTGAAAGGTGAACTTAAGGATCCAAATACTTCTTCTTTACAATTAGCAATTGCCCTTCATCCTACGCCAGCAGTTTGCGGAACTCCGATGGAAAAAGCAAGAGAGGCTATACAGCATATTGAGCCATTTGACCGCGAGTTCTTTACAGGAATGCTAGGATGGAGCGATTTAAATGGAGATGGAGAATGGATTGTTACAATTCGTTGTGCTGAAGTACAAGAAAATACACTTCGTTTATATGCAGGAGCTGGAGTTGTTGCTGAGTCAAAACCAGAAGATGAGTTAGCAGAAACATCAGCTAAGTTCCAAACAATGCTAAAAGCTTTAAGGTTAAGAGATAGTTCACTTAATGAAAAATAGGGGGAAGAAAGAATGCTAGTAGGTTATACAGAATGGCCAAAAGAATTTGCCGATCGTTACCGAGAAGCAGGATGTTGGCTTGGTGAAACATTTGGAGGAGTGTTAAGAGAGCGAGCTGAGAAATATGGAAATCAAATCGCGGTTGTAAGCGGTAAGACGCATATAACGTACAGTGAACTTAATAAAAAGGTAGATCGTTTAGCAGCAGGTTTACTGAATTTAGGAATAAAGAAAGAGGACAGAGTTGTAATCCAGTTACCTAACATTATCGAGTTTTTCGAAATATGTTTTGCACTATTTAGAATTGGAGCGCTTCCTGTCTTTGCACTACCTTCACATCGAAGCAGTGAAATTAGTTATTTTTGTGAGTTTGGCGAGGCGAGCGCTTACGTTATTTCAGATAAGGCTCTCGGTTTTGATTATCGAAAACTAGCAAGAGAAGTGAAAGAGAAAGTGCCAAATTTACAACAAGTCATTGTAGTGGGAGAAGAAGAAGAATTTGTGAACATAAATGATCTGTATATGGATCCCGTCTCATTACCAGAAGTTCAGCCAAGTGATGTTGCGTTTCTCCAATTATCAGGAGGGACAACAGGACTTTCTAAATTAATTCCTCGAACGCATGATGATTATATTTATAGTTTACGTGTTAGCGCTGAAATTTGTAATTTAAGTGCAGAGAGTGTCTATATGGCCGTTCTTCCAGTAGCACATAATTACCCGATGAGCTCTCCTGGAACATTTGGAACTTTCTATGCAGGTGGAAAAGTTGTGCTGGGAACTGGGGGTAGTCCGGATGAGGCATTTGCACTTATCGAAAAAGAAAAAGTTACAATTACTGCTCTCGTACCGCCATTAGCAATGATATGGCTTGACGCTGCATCTTCTCGTAATGCTGATTTATCGAGTCTAGAGGTTATTCAAGTAGGTGGTGCTAAGTTTAGTGCTGAGGTTGCAAAACGTATACGCCCTACATTTGGATGTACGTTACAGCAAGTATTCGGTATGGCGGAAGGATTAGTGAACTATACAAGATTAGACGATCCGGAAGAAATTATTATTCATACACAAGGTAGACCAATGTCTGCACTCGATGAAGTACGAGTTGTTGATGAAAATGACAACGATGTAAAACCTGGCGAAGTAGGTAGTTTATTAACACGAGGTCCATATACAATTCGTGGTTACTATAAAGCCGAAGAGCATAATGCCCGATCATTTACAAAGGATGGGTTTTATCGCACAGGTGATCTTGTAAAAGTAAATGAACAAGGATACATCATTGTAGAAGGAAGAGATAAAGATCAAATTAACCGTGGTGGTGAGAAAGTTGCTGCGGAAGAAGTTGAAAATCATCTATTAGCACACGATGCGGTTCATGATGTAGCAATTGTATCTATGCCTGACGATTATTTAGGTGAACGCACCTGTGCTTTTGTTATAGCTCGCGGACAAGTTCCGGCAGTAAGTGAATTAAAAATGTTTTTAAGAGAACGTGGTATAGCGGCTTATAAAATTCCAGATCGAATTGAATTTATTGAATCATTCCCGCAAACAGGAGTCGGAAAAGTCAGCAAAAAGGAACTACGTAAAGTCATTGCTGAAAAACTTATTACAGTAAAACAATAATAAAAACCGGAAGGAAGTGATTAGATGGCTATCCCATCTATTTCAGTATATAAAATGCCAATTGAATCAGAACTACCAAAAAATAAAGTGAATTGGACACCAGATCCGAAACGTGCAGTGCTTTTAATTCATGACATGCAAGAATATTTTCTTGATGCATATAGCGATAAAGAATCACCAAAAGTAGAACTTATTTCAAATATTAAAATGATAAGAGAAAAATGTAAGGAACTTGGTATACCAGTTGTTTATACAGCACAACCTGGTGGGCAAACGTTAGAACAACGAGGTTTATTACAAGACTTTTGGGGTGACGGTATTCCTGCTGGACCAGATAAAAAGAAAATTGTTGATGAACTTACTCCTGATGAGGATGATATATTCCTAACAAAATGGAGATATAGTGCATTTAAAAAGACAAATCTATTAGAAATTTTAAATGAACAAGGAAAAGATCAACTGATTATTTGCGGTATTTATGCGCATATTGGCTGTCTTTTAACAGCTTGTGAAGCATTTATGGATGGTATAGAGCCGTTCTTTGTAGCAGATGCAGTTGCTGATTTTTCACTAGAGCATCATAAACAAGCATTGGAGTATGCATCTAATAGATGTGCAGTAACGACATCAACAAACCTACTGTTAAACGATTTACAAAGTGTAAAAGGTGATGAGAGTGAAGGAACCGCTATACAGGAAGTGCATGAACTAGTTGCACAACTACTTCGTGAGCCAGTAGAGAGTATTGATATTGATGAAGACTTATTAAATAGAGGGCTTGATTCGGTCAGAATTATGAGTTTAGTAGAAAAGTGGCGTCGTGAAGGGAAAGAAATCACTTTTGCAGATTTAGCAGAACGTCCAACTGTTGCAGGTTGGTACAGTTTACTATCTTCACAAACAGCACAGGTGCTGTAACAAATAGACTACATAATAAAGGGGTAGTAAAGAATGCCTAACAGTCAAAAGATTCGTCATTCGTTATCATCTGCGCAGTCTGGTATGTGGTTTGCGCAACAATTAGATCCGCTTAATCCAATTTATAATACTGGGGAATATGTAGAAATAAACGGAAATATTCATCAAGACATTTTTGAATTAGCTGTACGTAAAGTTGTAATGGAAGCAGAAGCACTTCATGTTCGCTTCGAAGAGGATGAAATTGGCCCATGGCAAGTTATTGAAGAATCACAGTTTCATATGCATTTTATTGACGTTCGTAAAGAAGAAAATCCTGAAGAAGCTGCTAAAGTATGGATGAAAAATGATTTATCTATGCCAGTCAATTTGAAAAAAGATACTTTATTTACTGAAGCACTTATTCAAGTCGAAAATAATCGTTTCTTTTGGTATCAGCGCATCCATCACATTGTGATGGATGGCTATGGATTTTCACTTCTTAGCCAAAAAGTAGCAAATGAGTATACATCACTTATAGAAGAAACCAACAAGAATGAAAAGCCATTTGGTTCTCTTGCAAAAGTCGTGCAAGAAGATATTGAGTATCGTGAGTCTAAACAATTTCAGGAAGATCGTATTTTTTGGTTAGAAAAGTATGAAGATGAACCAGAAGTTGTAAGTTTGGCAGAACGAGCACCGAGAACATCAAATGGATTTTCACGAGAAACAGCTTATTTATCTAGTTCTAGCACGAAAACTTTACTAGAAGATATCAATATTTCGTTAACAAGTTGGCCGGAATTCATTGTCGCTATAACAAGTATTTATATGCATAAATTAACAGGTGAAAATGATATTGTTTTAGGTTTACCGATGATGGGACGTCTAGGTTCTGTATCTATTCATACACCAAGTATGGTAATGAATTTAGTTCCACTTCGTATTACAGTAACTCCAAATATAACTTTTGCGGAATTATTGCAACAAGTTTCTAAAGAAATCCGAGATGTACGTCGCCATTATAAATACCGTCATGAGGAATTAAGAAGAGACTTAAAGTTACTAGGTGAAAATCAAAGGTTGTTTGGACCGTTAGTGAATGTTATGCCTTTTGATTACGGGCTTAACTTTGCGGGGAATCGTGGTATTACACATAATTTATCAGCGGGACCTGTCGATGATTTATCAATAAATGTATATAAACGTTTTGATCAAAATGAGCTAATGATTCATTTTGATGCAAATCCTGAAGTATATAATGGCGCGGAGCTAGCATTGCATAAAGAAAGATTTATGAATTTATTTGAATTAGTAGTAAATAATTATGAGAAAAACGAGTCGATTGGAAAAATAAACATTACTCTGCCTGGAGAAAATCATAAAGTTTTATTGGAATGGAATGAAACGAAGGAAGACGATGAATTAATCAGTCTGCCTATATCATTTGAAAAACAAGTGAAAAAAAATCCCAATAAACTAGCGATTACTTGTGACGGTGTAAACCTTACGTATAAAGAGCTAAATGAACGAGCGAATGAACTAGCACATTATTTAGTAGAAGAAGGAATACGACCAAACCAGTTTGTAGCTTTAGTATTCCCTAGATCAATAGAAATGGTAGTTAGTATGCTAGCAGTCTTAAAGGCTGGTGCAGCGTATTTACCAATAGATCCAGAATACCCAGGAGAAAGAGTTAATTATATAGTAAATGATGCAAAACCAGTTTGTATCATAACACATTCATCTGTTTCATCTAAGTTAGTTATAGAAAATGATATGGAAAAAATTGTATTAGATGAAGAGGAAACGAAACTAGCGTTACATACATATTCTCGTATGAATATAGCATGTAAGAATGATGTATCACTTTTAAACCCAGCCTATACAATATATACTTCAGGCTCAACAGGAAACCCAAAAGGTGTAATTGTTCCTATGAGAGGTTTAAGTAACTTTTTAATGGCTATGCAACAAAAGTTTTCATTAAATGAAAATGATCATTTATTAGCAGTTACAACGTTTGCATTTGATATTTCTGCACTAGAAATTTATTTACCTCTTATTAGTGGTGCAAGTTTAACAATTGCACAAAAAGAAGACATACAAGAGCCTTCTGCATTAACGACACTTTTACATGAAGAAAGAGTGACCATTATGCAGGCTACACCGACGCTTTGGCAGGCGTTAGTAACTGATTACCCAGAGAAGCTACAAGGGCTAAACATACTTGTTGGTGGTGAAGCTCTTCCAGCACATTTAGCAAATAAATTAAAAGAATTAGGTTGCTCAATAACCAATTTATATGGACCAACTGAAACGACGATTTGGTCTACTTTCATGAACATTGATGAAGGTGAAAAGGGTATACCTCCTATTGGAAAGCCAATTTGCAATACAGAAGTGTATGTATTGGATGCAGGGTTACAACCAGTTCCACCTGGAGTTATTGGGGAATTATATATTGCAGGGGAAGGACTTGCAAGCGGATATTTAGGAAAACCTGAGTTAACAGCTGAACGATTTGTTGCAAATCCTTATGGAGAACGAGGACAGCGCATGTACCGTACAGGTGATCTAGTAAAATGGCGCAATGATGGTGTGTTAGAATATGTGAGCCGCGCAGATCATCAAATTAAAATTCGTGGTTTCCGAATTGAATTAGCTGAAATTGAAATGGTATTACAACGACATGAAAATATTCAACAAGCGGTTGTAATGGTACGAGAAGATCGCCCAAATGATAAGCGCATCATTGCGTATATCGTTGCAGAAGAAAAGGAACTGATTAATCTTTCACAAATTCGTTCTTATGTTTCAGAAAGTTTAGCGAATTATATGATACCATCAGCATTTGTTGTGCTAGAAGAATTACCATTAACGCCAAATGGTAAGGTGGATAGAAAGAAATTACCTGCTCCTGATTTTAATGGAATGAACAATGAGAGGGTTGCTAGAAATCCGAAAGAAGAAATATTATGTGATTTATTTGCAGAAGTACTCGGTGTTTCTCGAATTAGCATTGATGATAATTTCTTTGAAATGGGTGGACATTCCCTTCTAGCATCTCGTTTAATGGCAAGAATTCGTGAAACGTTAAGTGTGGAATTAGGAATCGGGAAACTATTTGAATCACCAACTGTTGCCGAACTGGCGAAACAATTAGACCATGCCAAAAGCGCAAGACCAGCTATTCAGAAAGCAAGTAGGCCAAATGAAGTTCCACTTTCATTTGCACAGCGCAGGTTATGGTTCTTAAATTGTTTAGAAGGTCCAAGTCCTACTTATAATATTCCGCTAGTCATTCGTATGAATGGAATATTGAATCGAGAAGCATTACAAGGTGCTTTTTATGATGTAGTTGAGAAACATGAAACACTTAGAACAATTTTCCCTAACGTATTAGGTAGTTCCTATCAGAAAATTTTAGATATGGAAAACTTAAATCTACAAATGGTTATAACTAATACATGTAAAGATGAATTAGAAAGTGTACTTTCAGAGGCGGTAAGATATAGCTTTAACCTCGATTTTGAGCCGGCAGTTCGTTTGCAACTTTTTACAGTGAGTGAAAACGAACATGTATTATTAATTCTATTACATCATATTGTAGGTGATGGCTGGTCATTACAGCCGTTAACGAGAGATTTTACAGCGGCGTATAAAGCGCGATGTCAAGGTGAAAGAATTCAGCTGGAGTCACTTCCCGTTCAATACGCAGATTATGCACTTTGGCAACAGCAATTGCTAGGTGATGAAACGACACCAGAGAGTCTTATTTCAACACAATTAGATTTTTGGAAAGAAGAACTTAAAGGTTTACCAGACCAAATGGAGTTACCTACAGATTTCCAGCGTCCAATTGAGACGAGTTACCGCGGGGAAACAATTCATTTTCATATAGATGAAGAAATGCATAGTAGGTTAGTAGAGCTTGCACGTGAAAATGGAGCTAGTTTGTTTATGGTATTGCAAGCAGGGCTTAGTGCACTATTTACAAGATTAGGTGCAGGCACTGATATACCAATTGGAAGTCCGATTGCTGGAAGAAATGATGATGTACTCTCTGACATAGTCGGCTTATTTGTAAATACATTAGTGTTACGTACAAATACATCAGGAGATCCAAGTTTTAAAGAATTATTGAATAGAGTAAAGCAGACAAATCTTGCAGCTTATGAAAATCAAGATGTTCCATTTGAACGACTCGTTGAAGTGTTAAACCCAGTGCGTACTCGAAATAGTCATCCGCTATTTCAAGTTATGTTAGCTTTCCAAAATACGCCAGAAGCAATCTTTGATGCCCCGGATATAGAAGCGAACCTTGAAATTCAAAGCGTCGGTTCTGCAAAATTTGACTTAACATTTGAAATTAGTGAGAGTAACGGGGGTGACGGTACTCCGAACGGTTTACATGGATTACTAGAGTTTAGTACCGATTTATATAAACGTGAAACGGTTCAAAAACTAATAGAACGATTCATTTTGTTATTAGATGATGCAGCGAAACATCCGGATCGATCCATTGGCAGATTAGAAATATTAACTGTAGCAGAGAAAAATACAGTGTTAGAAAAGTGGAATGGTGGTTTTCAAATTGCACCAGAAATGACATTGCCACAATTATTTGAAAAGCAGGCTCATATAAATCCAAATTCTATTGCTGTTGTCTTTGAAGATAAGAAATTAACTTATGAAGAGTTAAATAGAAAAGCAAATAAAATAGCTCGATTCCTAATAGCAAAAGGGATTGGTCCTGATCAACTCGTTGCTTTAGCGATGCCAAGATCATTAAACATGGTTGTAAGCTTATTAGCTGTTCTTAAAGCTGGTGCTGGATACCTTCCGTTAGATCCAGATTACCCAGCAGACCGTATTTCATTTATGCTACACGATGCGAAACCATCATGTGTTTTAACGAATTCAGAAGTGGAAATTGAATGTAATGAGGCACTAAAAGTTTTAATTGATAATGTAAAAGTAATAGCAGAAGTTGAGAAATATAGTGAAGACAATATTGATGAAGTGGAACGTATTAAGCCATTATCTCCATCACATATTGCTTACGTTATTTATACGTCAGGGTCAACGGGTAGACCGAAAGGCGTTATGATACCTCATCAAAATGTAGTAAGACTTTTAGGAGCAACTGATCATTGGTTCCAGTTTGACGAAAACGATGTTTGGACGATGTTCCATTCATATGCTTTTGATTTCTCGGTTTGGGAAATTTGGGGACCTTTATTATACGGAGGGCGTTTAGTTGTAGTGCCACATACTGTAAGTCGCTCACCGAAAGAATTTTTACAGCTTCTTGTTAAAGAAAAGGTTACGATTTTAAACCAAACTCCATCAGCGTTCTATCAATTGATGCAAGCAGATCGTGAAAATGAAGAGATTGGCCAAAAATTATCTTTACGATATGTTGTTTTTGGAGGAGAAGCACTTGAGCTAAGTCGCTTAGAAGAGTGGTATAGTCGACATCCTCATAAAGCACTAAAGCTTATTAATATGTACGGTATTACGGAGACGACAGTACATGTTAGTTATATTGAATTAGATGAAACTATCGTCTCTTTACGAGCAAATAGTTTAATTGGGTGCAGTATACCTGACCTTAAAGTGTATGTGTTAGATAACTATTTACAACCAGTGCCACCTGGAGTAGTTGGAGAAATGTATGTTGCAGGTGCAGGGCTTGCGCGTGGATATTTAGGAAGAGCAGGATTAACGGCTGAACGCTTTATCGCAGATCCATTTGGCAAGCCAGGTACAAGAATGTATCGTACAGGAGACTTAGCTCGCTGGCGTAAAGATGGGACGCTAGATTATATAGGACGTGCAGATCATCAAATCAAAATTCGTGGATTCCGAATTGAATTAGGAGAAATAGAAGCAGTCATAATGAAGCACCCTAAAGTTGAGCAAGTAGCCGTTATTGTACGTGAAGATCAACCAGGGGATAAACGGTTAGTTTCTTATATCGTTGCATCAAATAATGAAGCGATTGATACGAATGAAATGCGTCAGTTTGCTAGTGGTAGTTTACCAGATTATATGGTTCCATACGCTTTTGTAGTAGTAAATGAGTTACCTTTAACTCCAAACGGTAAATTAGATAGAAAGGCATTGCCAGCTCCAGAATTTATCGCATCATCTTCTAGTCGTGGTCCAAGAACACCGCAAGAAGAAATGTTATGTGACTTGTTTACAGAAGTGCTAAGTGTACCTCAAATTGGAATTGATGACGGATTCTTTGATCTTGGTGGCCATTCACTCCTTGCAGTGCAACTTATGAGCCGCATGAAAGAGGCGCTTGGAGTGGAACTAAATATTGGCACTTTATTTGCAGCACCGACTGTTGCAGGGTTAGCTGAAAGACTTGAGATGGGGAATGGTCAAAGTGCACTTGATGTGTTGCTTCCTTTACGAGCAAGTGGCGATCAATTACCACTATTTTGTGTACATCCAGCTGGTGGATTAAGTTGGTGCTATGCAGGACTTATGAAATCTTTAGGAACAGATTATCCAATCTATGGTGTACAAGCACGAGGTATTGCTAAAAATGAAGAACTTCCAAAAAGTTTAGAGGAGATGGCGGCGGATTACTTGAAACATGTTCGTGAAGTACAGCCTTATGGACCATATCGTTTACTAGGTTGGTCGCTTGGAGGAAATGTTGTGCATGCAATGGCGGCGCAATTACAAAATGAAGGGGAAGAAGTAGAATTACTCGTTATGCTTGACTCTTATCCTGGACACTTCTTACCGAATACGGAAGCGCCTACTGAAGAGGAAGCGTTAATCGCATTACTTGCTTTAGGCGGATATGACCCAGATAACATGGATGGTAAACCACTTACAATGGAAAGTGCAGTTGAAATCCTTCGTAAAGATGGAAGTGCATTAGCAAGTCTTGAAGAAGAGACTATATTGAACTTGAAAGAAACATATGTAAATTCAGTAGGGTTGTTAGGGAAATATGTACCGAAAGTTTATAACGGAGATATCTTATTCTTTAGATCTACTGTTATACCAGACTGGTTTGATCCTATTTCTCCAAATACGTGGCTAAATTATTTAGATGGGCAAATTGTGCAGCACGATATTGATTGTAGACATAAAGATCTATGTCAGCCAGGTCCACTTACGGAAATTGGACAAGTATTAGCGAAATATTTGCAGAATAAGAAAGGGGTAAGTAGAGTATGACGAATCCATTTGAAAATGATAATTACACATATAAAGTATTAATAAATGAGGAGGGCCAGTATTCTCTCTGGCCTGCTTTTCTCGATGTACCTATTGGCTGGAATGTCGTATATGAAGAAGCTAGTAGGCAGAGTTGCTTAGAATATGTTGAATATAACTGGAAAGATTTGAATCCACAAGGTAATCAAGTTCGCGAAAAAACATTAGTAGGAAAACGATAATGAAAGAAAAACTAAATCCAAAAGTAGTTGTAAGTATCGTTTATATAACTGCGATGTTTATGGCTGCGATGGACGCAACGATTGTAAATGTAGCACTGCAAACGATAAGTAGAGAACTACAAGTACCTCCATCTGCAATGGGGACGGTTAATGTTGGGTATTTAGTTAGTTTAGCTGTTTTCCTTCCGATTTCTGGTTGGTTAGGAGATCGTTTTGGTACGAAAAGAGTGTTTTTAATTGCTCTTTTCGTATTTACAATTGCATCTGCTTTATGCGGAATGGCTAACGATATTACTTCATTGAATATTTTCCGTATTATTCAAGGTGCTGGCGGAGGGCTTTTAACACCGGTTGGAATGGCGATGTTATTTCGAACATTTTCACCAGAGGAAAGACCGAAGATTTCCCGGTTCATTATACTTCCAATTGCTGTAGCACCAGCAATTGGTCCTATCATCGGTGGTTTCTTTGTAGATCAAATGTCTTGGCGTTGGGCATTTTATATTAATCTACCGTTTGGAATCGTTGCATTGCTATTTGGACTTCTATTTTTAGCAGAACATGTTGAAAAATCAGCTGGTCGCTTTGATTCGCTCGGCTTTATTTTATCAGCACCAGGATTTGCGATGCTCATATATGCACTCAGCCAGGGACCATCAAAAGGGTGGATTTCTCCAGAAATTATGAGTACTGGGATAGCTGGGGTTGTATTCATTACATTGTTTATAATTGTAGAACTGAAAGTAAAGCAACCGATGTTAGATTTACGCTTATTAAAAGAACCAGTCTTTAGAAAGATGAGCCTTATATCATTATTTTCATCAGCTGGTTTATTAGGAATGTTATTTGTTTTTCCTCTTATGTATCAAAATGTGATAGGAGTTTCTGCACTGGAATCAGGACTTACGACATTTCCAGAGGCGATTGGATTAATGATTTCTTCACAAATTGTACCATGGTCATATAAGAAATTAGGAGCTCGAAAGGTAATTTCTATTGGATTAATTTGTACCGCGGTTATCTTTGTTTTATTAAGTTTTGTAAATCACGATACGAATCCGTGGCAAATCCGGGCATTATTGTTTGGTATCGGTATTTTCTTAGGTCAATCTGTCGGTGCGGTTCAATTTTCTGCCTTTAACAATATCACGCCGCCTTCTATGGGGAGAGCGACTACTATATTCAATGTGCAAAATCGACTAGGTTCAGCAATAGGAGTAGCGGTTTTAGCTAGTATACTAGCTGGTTTTGGAGGTAATAACGTTCAATCCGATTTTTTACCATATCAAGCAGCATTAATTGGGTCAGCAATATTTTTGCTCATAGCACTACTATTTTCTTTACGTATTTCCGATAAAGAGGTAATGTCAAAGAAGAAAGAAAAAACATTATCTGTATCAGAAAAAGAGAAAGTACTTGTCAATGAATAACAATATACGTATGCTTTTTTATGAAAATTGATATTCGTTGAATAAAGGAGAGTTTACATGATAGAAAGTAAAGTTGTAGATTCTATTCCAACTTTGAATGAGAATGATTGTCAAATATGGTGGGCAAGAATTTCGGATTTACAATCATGGCATTACAATTTACTAAATGATATAGAGCGAGAGAAAGCAAATTCGTATCATCATTCGGCAGATCGAGCTCGTTTTATAATAGGTTGCGTAATAAGTAGATTAGTTCTCGGCAAGATACTTTCTATGTCACCAGTCCAAGTACCAATTGATCGAATGTGCTCAGTATGTAAATTGCAGCATGGAAGACCACAATTACCAGAAGGTATGCCGCAATTATCCGTTTCGCATTCAGGTGAGTGGGTTGTCGTTGCATTTACAAAATCTGCACCTGTTGGCATAGATGTAGAACAAATGAATCCAAGTATAGATGTTATGAAAATGGCAGAAGGTGTATTAACAGACATTGAAATAGCGCAAGTTATGAAACTGTCAAATGAACAGAAAATAGAAGGTTTTTTAACATATTGGACTCGAAAAGAAGCGGTGCTGAAAGCGACAGGTGAAGGACTAATGATTCCACCAGTACATATTACAGTATCAGCTCCAAATGATCCTCCAAACTTGTTGGTTTTTAAGGATAGACAAGAGTTAGCAAGTAATACAGTGATGGAAGATGTAAGGCCTAGTTTAGATTATAGGGCTTCTGTTGCAATATTCAGTAAGGAAGTGACTGAAATTACGCAATTAGACGCAGCAGCACTTTTAAATCTTAAATAAAAAAATTACAGAAGAGGTGTTCCTCATGTTAGTAGCGGAAAATAGAAAGAATGAATTCACTTATAATGTACAAGCAATTAAAAATATTTTATTTTCTGGAGATACATCATCCATTCATGCTTTAGAAAAGCTTTTAAATGATACAGTTCAGTTTGATGTTCTTGAACAAGAGGCACTTGGTAGACAGTACATTCCGAAAGAAGCAAAGAATTTCTTTGATAAAGATGGAACATTTCTTTACCGTGTATCTAATGTTAGTTATAAAGGAAAGGTGTTATCTGAAAATCTAATTTTTGCAGACACTTCGTTTTTACCGGACGCAATAAAGAGTGAATTAGAGAGTAGAAATATTCCTGTTGAAAAGCTTATAGAAAAGATGGAAGTAAGAAGAAACGTATTATATGAAGGATATCAGCCATCTGGAAATATTATTGAATTGTTTGATGGATGTTCTGTTACAGCGAATGTGTATCCAACTAGAAAGTATCAAATTGTAAGTAACTGCAAATGTGTATTTTATATTTGTGAAGTGTATCATGCAGAGAATATAAAGCGATTGCTTAAATAAAAACAAGAAACCAGCCTATAAAATGGCTGGTTTCTTGTTTTTATTTAACAGCTTCTTTTAATTCTTTACCCGCTTTAAATGCAGGAACTTTACCAGCGGCGATTTGAATTTCTTCGCCAGTTTGCGGATTACGTCCTGTACGAGCAGATCTTTCGCGTACTTCAAAAGTTCCAAACCCGATTAGTTGAACCTTATCTCCAGATTGTAATGCATTAGCAATTGTGTCAAATACGGATTGTACAGCTGCAGAAGCGTCCTTTTGAGAAATATCAGCTGATTGGGCTACGTTTTTAATTAATTCTGTTTTGTTCATGTTTTCACCTCATAAAAAAATTTTTGGAATGAATGTTTTAGTATAATAGATAGTAAAGATAAAGCTATCACTATGATTAGAAAGAATACTATATAATTATGTTAATTTCGTTGCAAGAGACTGAATCCCTTCTATTATTTAGGGATTAATTAAGAATCGATGCATATAAAAAGCTTTAATATGAGGATGAGGGGGAGTATACGAATGATTTTTCGTGAAAAAAATGAGAAGGAAAGTATTTTAATTCGTCAACATGATCATGGTTTTTTAGCTGGAGAGATTGCAAAGCATATAAAAGAAGACTTTTTTGAAGATAAAACATATTTAAAAGAAACAGTTGATGCAATATATGAGCATGACAGAGGATGGATAGAGCTTGATAAAGTACCAATTTTGAATGATGCTAAAAATATTCCATATACATTTATGGATTGTCCAAGCCCATTACGTTTTGTTTTTTATACGATTGGGTTGAATGAAATTGAAAATTCTAATCCATACGGGGCATTGCTTTGTAGTAAACATTTTTTATCATTTCCACTAAACGAGGAAGATGAAGAAATGATGTCATTTTATAAACATGAATTAGAACGACAAAAAAGAATTTTGAAAACGTTAACAAAGGAACAGTTTGCGATGTTCGATAAGCATTATAGATTATTAAAGTTTTGTGATGAACTTTCTTTATACGTATGTATGAATAAGCCTGGTGTCAAAAAGAAAGATGAAATTGACTTATTTAAAGATGGTTTTGAAGGAACAGAAATGTTTAATAGTAAAGAGGAGAAACTTATTCAAGCTGAATGGGTGGACGAGGAAACAATTCGGATTACACCATTTCTATTTCAAACGGAATTTTATACGTATGTAAAATATAAAACGATAAATAAGCATGAAATGAAAGAAAAAGGGATTGCAAAGGCTGATAGAGAATCAGAAATGAAGAAACAAACCATTCGTTTCATACAATAAGGAGGTAATATAAATTGAAAGATTATATATTAAAACAGTGTGATTACCATGCTTGGGCTAATACTAGATTATTCAATCGATTAAAAGAGTTACCAAACTATGAGACAATTTTTAATGAGCAGATACAGTGTGTATTCCCATCCATTAAGGATACTTTTGTGCATATTTATATTACAGATCAAGTGTGGTTACATATATTGCATGGTAAAAGTATGAATGAAGCAATACAAGACCGAGAAGATTTACGAAAACAAATTGAAACTAAATCGTTACATGAATTAGAAAAAATGTTTGAAAACATGGCAAATCAATATAAAGAGTTTTTAATTACAATACAAGATGTGAATGCTGTATTTGTTATTGAGAATCCATACGTAGGGAAATTAGAAACTTCGATTTTAGAATTAGTGCAACATGTCGTAAATCATGGTACATATCATAGAGGAAATATAACAGCGATGATCCGTCAACTTGGTCATTCGTCGACAATGATGGATTTTGTACTGTATTTACATATGGTTAAAAAGCAGGGAGAGTAATATAGTTTGTAAGAAGGAGAGGCTGTAATTGTAGAAGTCTCTCCTTCTATTTTATCCGGCATTAATGGTAGATCGACCGATTAAAATTTTACTTTCTTTATTAAGAAGCTTTATTTTCTTGTAATTGCTTAGCGTATTGTACAGCCTTATATGCATTGACTCTACCATTTTTCCAGTACGTACCTGTACCACTAATTTTATCAGAAGTTGACTCAATAATTTGGCGGATTTGTGTATTGCTATATCCTTGATTTGCTAAAAGAGCAGCGACTCCTGCAACATGAGGTGTTGCCATAGATGTACCACTTAATGATTGATACGTGCTTCCTTTATATGTTGAATATATATTTGAACCTGGTGCTGCAACATCTACCCAGCTACCATAAGTAGAAAATGAAGATTTTCTATCTGATTGATCTGTAGAAGCAACTGCAATTACTTCGCTGTAATAAGCAGGGTAATTAGCTTTTGTGTTTCCAGCATTTCCAGCAGCTGCAACTATAACAGAGCCTTTATTCCATGCATATTGAACGGCTTGTTGTAATGCAGTACCACCATTTGGAGCTCCTAAACTTAAACTAATTACTTTTGCACCCGAATCAGCAGCTTCCCGAATACCTTGCGCTACAGCATCAAGAGTACCACTTCCTTGATTATCTAATACGCGGACAGCATAAATTGAAGTTTGTGGGGCAACACCAGCAATTCCGACACTGTTATTTGTAAGTGCTCCAGTAATTCCAGCGCAATGTGTACCATGACCATTACCATCATCAGATGTATTGTCATTATCAACATAATCATGCCCGTAAATTACTTTCGAAGCCAAATCAGGGTGTGATCCTTGAACTCCTGTATCAATAATAGCTACTTTTACACCAGGATCACTTCGTTGGCTATCCCAAGCCTGTGGAGCTTGAATCTTTTGCAATCCATATTGATTTTTAAAATATGGGTCGTTTGGAGTCCAAAAGGCGTGAACGTAATAATTCGGTTCTGCATATTCCACATCTGGATTATTTTTATAACTCTTTATTTTTTCTTTTACAGTACCTTTCGAAAATTGTACGACTTCAAAACCTAACTTATCATCTTTAGATAAGACATTAGCTCCGACAGATTTATGAAAAGATTGCACATTACTTAAAGATGCATTTTGCTTGAACTTAACGATTAATTGGTTAGGAACGTAATCAGTAGATGAAGTTTCAGCACTTGAAGTATTTGTGTTAAAGAAGAAACCACCAATAATAAATGACAAAACAGATAGGAAAGCAATGATTTTGTTTTTCAAAAGATTTTTCCTCCCTTTTCTTGGATGAGTTTTTCAGCGACTCTTTAATGTCGCATTCCTTTTCAACTATATAGTTAGACCATACGATTTATGACATTTATGTGAAAAACTTTTGGAGGAATAAAAAGGAGTAAACATTGATATAAATATATTTTTAATGACAGTAATTAAGTAAAAGAGGGGATGAAAAAAGGAATGCTCAACATGTATGAGTCATTCCTTTTTTCATAGATTAACTTGCCTGTTTTTTATTACTTTCTTTCAATTTCTCTGCTTGTAAAAAGCGATTCGTTTCAGCAACAACAATACTACTTAATCCAATTAGACCAATCAAGTTTGGAATTGCCATAAGTCCATTTGCAATATCAGCAAATGTCCATACGATTCCTAGTTTTAAATTAGCACCAATTGCAATCATGACAATAAAGATTGCTTTATAATATTTAACTGCACTTTCTCCGAATAAATAAGCTACACATTTTTCTCCATAATACGACCAGCCTAAAATAGTAGAGTAGGCAAATAAAATAATTGCGATACCGAGAATCATACTACCAGCAGTACCGAATACAGATTGGAATGCAAGTGTTGTAGCTTCAACGCCAGTTTTACCAGATTTCCAAGCGCCTGTAGTAATTAATACTAGTCCTGTAATTGTACATACAATAAACGTATCTAGAAAAGTACCAGTCATTGAAACTAAAGCTTGCTTTGCAGGCGAATCAGTTTTTGCAGCCGCAGCAGCAATTGGTGCACTCCCTAAACCAGCTTCGTTCGCAAATACACCACGCGCCATTCCGATTTGGATAGCTGATGCAACTGTTGCCCCAATAAAACCACCAGCAGCTGCCGTACCATTAAATGCACCAGAAAAAATAAGTGAAAATGCTTCTGGAATTTGGTCGTAGTGATAGAAAATAATTATAAGACCAGCAATTATATAAAAGAAAGCTTTTATCGGAACGACATAACCCGTCACTTTCCCGATTTTTTTTACACCGCCTAAAATAACAATTGCGATTAAAAATGCCATTAGTATACCAGTTAAAGCAGGAGGGAAAGAGAAATTAATTCGCATTGCCTCTGCAACTGAGTTAGATTGCACCATATTACCAATACCGAAAGAAGCAGTTGTACCAAATATAGCGAATAATATAGCAAGCCATTTCTTACCTAAACCACGCTCTAAATAATACATTGGTCCACCTGAATATTCACCATTTTCATTACTAACACGGTATTTCACTGCAAGTATTGCCTCGGCATACTTTGTTGCCATACCGAATAAAGCGGTAATCCACATCCAAAATATTGCACCAGGACCACCAATTGTAACAGCTGTTGCAACACCTGCGATATTTCCCATACCAATCGTTGCGGCCATAGCTGTCATAAGTGCTTGGAAGTGACTAATATCTCCAGAAGAAGAGGTATCTTCTGATTTTTTAAATGCTAGTTTGTGAGCGTATAACAGTTTACTAAACTGTAAACCTTTCAAACGCACTGTGAGAATGATACCAGTTCCAACGAGTAGCAACAAAGTTGGTAATCCCCACACGTATTGATTCATTTGTTCTAATACTTTACTTACTGTCTCCATCTTTATTCTCCTTTATTTAGAAAAAATAAAAACCACTTCAAGTAAATGAAATGGTCTCTGGAGAAACAAGGGATAGAAAAATAAACCGATACAATCGGCTTTTTCTTTCGCTTGTCTCTGTCCTTTTACCTGAGAGATTATCCGCTAAAGTAGCGGATTTGCTCCTTCGGTGCTCGTTTTCCTCCGCGCTCTATGAAAGCGAGAGGGAGTCTCTCCAGAGATTCGTCCCCATGCAGTTCTACTTGTAACCAAGACCTGAGAGTTTCAAAGTTGGTATAACAACTTTTTGCCCCGTCGGTAGATCAATAGACCTTCTCCTGAATGGTTCATCCGAATTATAAAATTTATAAACACATTGATTGTAAATCAATAAAAACATTATAGACATACAAATTGTGAATTGCAATCATTTTTTATTTTAAAATAGTAAATAGTTTTATTTTTTTGTAATTCCTAATTTATCTTTAACTTCATTTAAAGTAGAGAAAGCGATGACAATATGTTGATCCGCAAGTCCTAAAGCTTGTTTTGTTTTTTCAATAGTTTCATCGGTTGGAGTAGAGTTATTTGCTCCGTCTATAATTAAATTTGCTGCATTTTTCATGAAATTTGATGCGGATTTAAACTGAGTTGTGAACTGAAGTAGTTGTTTTTGTATATCTATATCTGTTATGTTTTCTTCAATTTTAAGCGTGTCTATTTCGTTCATAATTGTTTCGTACTGCTTGGAAACAGCACTCATTGTAACTAATAGTTTATTTCGATCTACTGAATCTCCATTCGTGTGAATCTCTTCCCAGGCAGGTAACCAATCTTTTTCGATGATGTCATTATAATGAGTAGTCAATTCATTGATTTTAGGCTGTAATTTAGTTTTGAAAGTTTTTGTCTCCGCTGTTTCTACAGTTGCTTTTTCATTGTTATTTTTAACATTAGTAGCGTAGAGAATCGTACCGAAAATGATGAAAATAGAAATAACAACTGTCCATTTAGTAAAAAGTAATTTCTGCAATATGTAACGCCTCCAAAATTTAAAAACTTATAATTATAATATATAACAATAATGTTGCTTAAAGTAGAGAAAATAGGCTAGAAATAATTTAAATTATTTCTTTTCTATACATAAATAATTAAAGTTAGTAAAATGATGAAAGTTATATGCGAGAAAAGAGGGTTTTTAGTGAAAATGAATAGAAGAAAACTAGTTTCAAATATTTCAATGGCTATGTTATTAGTTGTTTTAATTGCATTCATATTTATGGATAAAGAATCTAAAATTAAAGGTTTTCCAGTACCAATGTCAGCAATTCATATTAACGATGATAAGGAAGAGGACTATCAATATATAAGTGTAATGCCTATTACAAAGGCCAGTGGATGGGAGAGCTTAGGGGAAAACGGGCATACTGTTACTTTTAAAAAAGGGGAGAGGAATGTAACTGTAATACATTATCCGGGAGAACTAACGTTTTATTTATTTGAGAAAAAGGTGAATATGGGAGATAAGATAAAGATGTAATTCGTTAAGGGTTACATCTTTTTTTGATTCTGAATTATTTGAAATAAAATTAGATAGATGGTTTGATAGATGTAGTGATAAATATGATAAGTTCTATATGTTGATAAAAAGCATCGAAGAGACCATAAAAACATTATGTAAATTAAAAGTTGTAAGTGGAAGATAAATTATATCTTAAGGGGGGAATTAAAAATGTTACTAAAAACAATTTACTGTGAAGTGGAAGAAGAGAAAAAAGAGTTATTTTCAAACGCACAAGAAAAATGGCGCGATATACAGCATCTAGATGGATTTCATGGACAATTTGGTGGATGGAATAAAGATGAGGCATGTGTATTTACTTTATGGGAAAATCGAAATGCATATCAATCATTTATGAATGGTGCTCACGATACAATTTATTTAAATAGTAATCAAGAGGATACGTTTCTTTCATGTGAAATTGAATTATTTCAAACGTTGTATGATATAACTGATACGCATTTAAAAGACGTTGTTACAGAAGGATCATTCGTAAGAGTTGCTATATGTGATGTAAAGGTGGAAAAGGAAAATCATTTTTTACATAAGCAAGAAACAATTTGGAATAAAGGAATGGAAAAAGCAAAAGGAATGTTAGGTGGAGTAGTTGGGAAGTCTTTAAAAAATGAAAATCGTTACATAGTGTTAACGTATTGGAAAGATGAAAAGACGCATCAACATTATGTGGAAGAGATTTTCCCAGATTTATATAAATTAGCTAATATTCATGAAGATACAGAAGAGATAAAAGGAAAACAAGCTGTATGTAAGGAAGAATGGCTTGTATATTAAACAAAGAAAAAGTGCATAAATGAATGTATAATAAAGATATTTTCTTATAAACAAGTAATTAATAGAAGACGTTATATACCCTTTCATGTTAATATATTTAAGTTATAATAGGAGGCTTACCCTTTTGTATTGTACGGTAGAAGCAGTGTGAGCTTGAAATTTTTTTAGAAAAGGATGTGCCTAATTTGCGTATCAATAAATTTATTAGTGAAGCTGGAAAAGCGTCTCGACGTGGAGCGGATAAACTAATTAATGAGAGAAGAGTAATTATTAACGGTAAGGTTGCAAAAATTGGTGACCAAGTGAACCCAGGTGATGATGTACGAGTAAATGGAGAGCAGCTTCGAATTGTTCGAGATCATGTATATATCGCTTTAAATAAACCAGTAGGTATTACATGTACCAGTGAAAAAGCTGTAAAAGGTAATATTATCGATTTAGTGAACCATCCTTTACGAATTAGTCACATTGGTCGTCTTGATAAAGACTCAGACGGTTTAATTTTGTTAACGAATGATGGTGATATTGTTAATGAAATTTTACGTGCTGAAAATAAACATGAGAAAGAATATATCGTTTCAGTAGATAAGCCTATTACCCCTGATTTCTTAGAAAAAATGGCAGCTGGTGTGAAAATTTTAGGAACGAAAACACTTCCTTGTGAGATCACACAGTTATCAAAATATGAGTTCAAAATTATTTTAACACAAGGGCTAAATCGTCAAATTCGTCGTATGTGTGAAGCTTTAGGTTATCAAGTATACACGTTAAAACGTACGAGAATTATGAATATTGAATTGAATAATTTACCCGTTGGACAGTGGAGAGATTTAACGAAGAAAGAGAAAAGACGTCTATTTGCAGACTTAAATTACGAACCACAAGATTGGTAAAATTGTGAAGTGAAACCAAAAAAATTTGGTTTAACTTTTTTAAATTAAATAAATAATTTTTTTAAACACTTGCAAAAATAAAATGAATAAGATATATTAAATAACAATAAATGGATGTTTTACAAAAGCGAAGAAAAGGACACGAGTTATTTTCCCCGGTTATACAGAGAAGGAAGGAAAGCTGAGAACTTCCTAACGCAGAAAAATAACTTACCACCTTAGAGCTGCACTAGGGAAACGAAGTATCTAGTGCCGTGTAAGCGACGTTATCGCAAAAGAAGCCATTATGTTTTTTGTGATGGGAATCTGGGTGGAACCACGGATATAAGCATATTCGTCCCTATATTTAGGGATGAATATGCTTTTTTTGCATTCAATTTCATAATAAGCGAAGAAAAGGACACGAGTTATTTTCCCCGGTTATACAGAGAAGGAAGGAAAGCTGAGAACTTCCTAACGCAGAAAAATAACTTACCACCTTAGAGCTGCACTGGGGAAATTAAGTATCTAGTGCCGTATAAACGACGTTACCGTAAAAGAAGCCATTGTTTGTTCACAATGGGAATCTGGGTGGAACCACGGGTATAAGCACGCTCGTCCCTATTTTAGGGATGAGTGTGCTTTTTATTATGAAATGGAGAGATGAAAAATGAAAGAACAAATGATTGAAATTAAATTTCCAGATGGTAGCGTGAAAGAATTTGTAAAAGGAATTACTTTAGAAGAAATTGCGGGATCCATTAGCAGTAGTTTGAAAAAGAAAGCAGTCGCGGGGAAAGTAAATGATGGATTATATGATTTACGCCGAAATATTGAAGAAAATGCGGAAGTGGAAATCATTACTATAGATTCAAATGAAGGGGTAGAAATTGCAAGACACTCAGCAGCACATATTTTAGCGCAAGCTGTAAAAAGAATGTATGGTGATATAAATCTTGGAGTAGGGCCTGTTATTGAAAATGGATTTTATTATGATATGGATCTTCCAAGTAGTGTAAACATGGAAGATTTACGAAAAATCGAAAAAGAAATGAAAAAGATCACAAATGAAAATATAAAGATAGAACGAGTTGAGGTTTCTCGAGAAGAAGCAGCTAAACTGTTTCAAGAAATGAACGATCTCTTGAAATTAGAACTTTTAGAAGCAATTCCTAGTGGGGAAAGTGTAACACTATATAAACAAGGGGAATTTGTAGATTTATGTAGAGGACCACATTTACCATCTACAGGTTATTTGAAAGCATTTCAATTAACTCACGTTTCCGGTGCATATTGGCGAGGTGATAGTAATAACCAAGTGCTTCAGCGTATATATGGCGTTGCATTCTCTTCTCAAAAAGAATTAGAAGAGTATTTACATTTCGTTGAAGAAGCAGCAAAAAGAAATCATCGTAAGTTAGGCAGTGAGCTTGAGTTATTTATGTTTTCTGAAGAGGCTCCGGGGATGCCATTTTATTTACCGAAAGGACAAATGATTCGTAACGAATTGGAAGCATTTTTAAGAGAAATTCAAAAAGAGTATAAGTATCAAGAAGTACGCACTCCGTTCATGATGAACCAAGAAGTATGGGAGAGATCAGGGCACTGGGGACATTATAAAGATAATATGTATTTCTCTGAAGTAGATAATAAAAGTTTTGCATTAAAACCGATGAACTGTCCAGGGCACATGCTTATGTTTAAAAATAAATTGCATTCTTATCGTGAATTACCGATTCGTATGTGTGAATTTGGTCAAGTACATCGCCATGAATTTAGTGGTGCATTAAACGGGTTATTAAGAGTACGTACTTTCTGCCAAGATGATGCACATTTATTTGTAACTCCAAAACAAATTGAAGATGAAATTAAATCAGTAATGGCGCAAATTGATTACGTATATAAAACTTTTGGATTCGAATATGAAGTAGAGCTTTCTACTCGTCCAGAAGATTCAATGGGTGATGATAAATTATGGGAGCAAGCAGAAGCAGCATTAGAAAATGTATTACAATCGCTAAATTATAAATATAGACTAAATGAAGGTGACGGTGCATTTTACGGGCCGAAAATTGATTTTCATATTAAAGATGCTTTAAATAGAAGTCACCAGTGCGGAACAATCCAGCTTGATTTCCAAATGCCAGAGAAATTTGATTTAAATTATATAGATGAAAATAATGAAAAGAAAAGACCAGTTGTTATTCATCGGGCAGTTTTAGGTTCATTAGATCGCTTCTTAGCAATATTAATTGAGCACTTTGGAGGTGCGTTCCCGGCATGGGTAGCACCAGTTCAAGTGAAAGTAATTCCAGTTTCAAATGCAGTACATGAACAATATGCCAGTGAGGTTGCACATAAATTAGCACAAGCTGGGATTCGTGTTGAACAAGATGCACGAGATGAAAAACTAGGATATAAAATAAGAGAAGTACAAATGCAAAAAGTACCGTATGTTCTTGTTATTGGCGATAAGGAAATGGAAAAAGGAGCTGTAAATGTACGTAAATATGGGGAAGAGAAGTCAGAAGTTGTTGCGCTAGATGTGTTTGTGGCAAGTATTGAAGAGGAAATAAAGAATAGAAAATATTGATTGTAAAGAACACACACTCTTAGAAATTAGTGTGTGTTCTTTTTTATCTTACAAAAATGTAAGGTAAATGTAAGCGAAATCGAGGGAACGAGTTGTAGAAAAATGAGAATATGAAGTAGGAAATAGGAAATAGATTCATGTTAAGGGTGTAACTCTTATTGAATGAATAATTAAAAAATTATTAAGGATTTACATGACAAAATAATAAGAAATATGTGAGAAATTAATTTTATACAAAAGGGATGGAGTGAAAGAGATGTCAGCAAATGTAGTTACTGTAGAAAGTGTAGAAAAAACGTATGGAAAAAGAAATGAGAATCAGTCAAAAGCATTAAGGGGTGTATCGTTAAGTATTAAAGAAGGAGAATTTGTCGGGATCATGGGACCTTCTGGGTCTGGAAAAACGACGTTACTTAATGTGATAAGTACACTTGACCAAGCGACAGGTGGTAGTGTGACGATAGCTGGTACAAATATTACTTCTATGAAGGGCAATGCGTTATCTGATTTTCGCTCTCAAAAATTAGGTTTCATTTTTCAAGATTTTAATCTACTAGAAAACTTATCAATTTATGAAAATATAGCTTTACCACTTTCTTTGCAAGGCGTACCATCAAGTGAGATTACTGGGAAGGTAAATGACGTTGCGAAGAAATTAGGCATCACTGAAATTTTAAAAAAATATCCGACGGCTGTTTCTGGAGGACAAAAGCAAAGAACAGCGGCAGCACGAGCTTTAGTACATAATCCAGTAATTGTATTAGCAGATGAACCGACAGGAGCGCTTGATAGTAAAAATGCAAAAAGTTTATTAGAAGCGATGCAAGATTTACATGAAAATCACAATGTAAGTATTTTAATGGTTACACACGATGCATTTAGTGCAAGTTATTGTGAGCGTATTTTATTTATTCAAGATGGTCTTCTTTATAAAGAATTAAATCGTCAAGGCACTCGAGAGAATTTCTATCAAGACATTTTAGGTGTGCTCGCTCATATGGGCTCAGCTGCTGAGTCTAAGTAGGGGGCGAAACTATGTTATTTAAATTATCACGTCATAGTATGAAAAAGATGTTAAAAGATTATATGGTTTTACTTATTGGCCTCGTTATTAGTATTAGTATTTTCTACATGTTCCAAACGATGGCGATGAATAGTGAATTTACGAAAGATAATAGCCTAATTAGTAGTATTAGACTCGTCTTTTGGGTAGGTGCAATACTATTATCTTTCATTACTGTATTTTATATTATATATGCCAACTCTTTCTTACTCACGTTAAGAAGAAAAGAACTCGGTATGTACATGATGCTTGGTGCAAAAAAGAAAAAAGTAGCACAGTTATTATTTATTGAAACATTCGGTATGGGTATTGTCAGTATTATTATCGGTATTTTAGTAGGGATGTTACTTGCAAGTGTAGCAGGAAACTTTTTAATGAATGGAATGGAAATTTCAGCAAAAGGTAGTTATGCATCTGTATACACACCAGCAATTTTAGTTACAGCTATTTTCTTCTTAATACTATTTTTCATTACTGGCTTAATGAACGGTGTCCGATTGTTACGTAAAACTGAACTAGAGTTAATTCGTGAAGATGAAACACTAGATGAAGTGAAGAAAAGTAAAACTCGCATTATAATAATGACAGTACTTGGTGTATTACTAGTAAGTACAGGGTACTATTTTATGATCAATGTAAAAATATATGCTGAATTAGGTTTTATTATAGCAACCATCGTTACAACACTTGGAACATATTTTATCTTTAGTTCATTACTCCCATTTTTTGTGATGAAAATTAAGGGGAATAAAAAACGAAATGAAACGGGCTTAAATAGTTTTACATATGCACAGCTACGCTTTCGAGTAAATAGTTTATCGAGAGTATTAGGTACTGTAGCGATGTTAATTGCATTAGGCGCAGGTGCGATGACGGCAGGTATGGCTTTCCAAAAAAATGTAGGTATTATGACAGACCTTTCTCGTGTATATGATGTCGTAATTCATGATCCAAATGATCAAGATAAAGCGGCCTTAAAAGAAATGGAAATTGTTGAAGAAAGCAAGTACAACTATAAAGTAGATGGGGAAGCGGTTTATTACTTACGTAATGATTTAACAGCGAAACCACCACTAATTTCCGAACGTTTTGATACGAAAACTTTAAAAGAGCCTGCGCGTAAACGGGTGGCTGAACCTTTAACTGAACCTATATATTCTGCTTTGGAAGCTCCTGAAGTAGCAAAATTTCCTCGTATGCCAAAAGATTGGGAAGATGCGATTGTAAGAGAGATACAAATTACACATAATCAATTCAACGGAAAACCTGTAAGAATTGCAGATGAAGCGCATTATAAAGGAATTCAAGGAACAGAACACACTGTAACATTAGCAAAAGTAGATGATATGAAAAAGTATAAACCGTTATTGATTGAAATAGATAAGAGACAAAAAGAACAAATTGAAAAAACAACAGGTACAAAAGTAGACATATTTACGAAAATGACAATTTATCAGTTAACGAGCAGTTTCATGAGCGGAACAATGTTTATGGGATTTTTCCTCGGAATTGCCTTTTTAGCAATGATGGCGAGTTCCCTTATGTTCAAAATATTAACAGGTGCTTCTCGTGATGTACGCCGTTATGAAATGTTACGAAAAATCGGTGTAAGACGCAGTATGTTAACGAAAAGTATATATAAAGAAATTTCGTATTTATTTATCTTCCCAGCGATCATTGGCATTTCTCACGTTTTAGTTGGGCTTAACTTATTCAGCTTTATATTAGTTGACCCGTTTGTGAAAGTGTGGGTGCCAATAGGAATCTTCTTAGTCATTTATTTTATGTATTACTGGATAACTGTTCAACTTTATAAAGGTATGGTAATGCCGAAAGAAGAAGTAGCTAAATAGTTTATGAAAAGAGTCCTTGTGTTGAGAATAAGGGCTCTTTTTTATGTTTTTTATAAATAAGGAAAAGATTGGATAATGGTTGAAAAATATAATATTATTTCTAATAAATTACTAAAATGATAATGTTTTAGTAAGAGAAACGATCTGAAGTATGAAAGAAATACTACAGTTAGTTGGAAACAAAGTGTATGCACGTTTTTTCTAGGGAATATTTTAGAGCGAATTAGTTCTATAATTGCTGGAATCATTCTTTCTATAGAGAGATAGAAAGAATAAAAAAGATAGCTGAAAACAAATTGTTTTCAGCTATCTTTTTTGTTTAATTTAGTGATGTCCAGCTAGTAGAGTAAACGCTATTATTAGGAGAAAACCACTAGTTGCCCACATTAGAAATGTAAGGAAAGAGAGCTGTTTCTTAGCTTTCCAAAGCATTTCATGAATTGTGACATATCCAAGTGAACCGATAGCACTTCCCATAATGAGGCCTTGCAGGTGAAGAGCTTTTCCTTCCATCAAAATTCCAAAAACTGTGCCAGTACCGAGAATAAGAGAAAGTAATAAAGTCGTTAATAAAAAGGAAATATATTTATGTTTTGTAAAAAGAAATGGAATAATTAAAGCTAATCCTTCTGGAATATGGTGAACGACAATTGCTATTAAAAAGGGAATGGCAGAGTCATTATGATTTATAAAAGCTGTACCTAACGCAAATCCACTAGGTATATTATGAATAAATATAGCGAAAGAGAGAAAAAGGAAGGTTTGCCATGCTTGTTGATCTTTTTTATGTATCATTGGATGGTGACAATAGTTATCTAATAAGCTCATAACTAAAATACCGATAGCTATACCAAGTATAGGCCCAACTATTTCGTAGCTTGAAAATGTTTCAGGAATAATTTCAAGGGATAAAAGCCCAAGTAAAATACCACCACATAATGCGTATAAACGATGCATCTTTTCTTCAATAAGTTGGCGTGTTGCTACTCCAACAGCACCTCCTAATAGTAATCCACCGAACGAAAAAAATGTTACAATCATTGGAATCCATAAACGTTCCATAGTATCACACTCCGATTCTATTCCCTTATTTTTAGCTTACGAAAAGGAAAGTTAGATTAGTCCAAGTAATTGTGTTTGATTATAGAGAAAAAAGTAGTGATTCGTTATAATTTATATATTAATTTTAAGTGAGAAAATGAAAAGGGGAATTGGTTATGCAACAAATTAAAAAAATAGGAAACTCATTTTGGTATATGACACCTGTTTCTGAAACAGATAGACCTATCTTAGGAATGGTCGTTGGACAAAAAAAAACGTTAATGATTGATGCAGGGAATTCAGAAGAACATGCACAATTATTTTTAGAAATGTTAAAAGAACAAAATGTATCGATTCCTGATTTTGTAGCACTAACGCATTGGCATTGGGACCATATTTTTGGATTATCCGTATTAAGGAATGCATTAACTATTTCGCACGCTGAAACGAAAAAAGAAATGCAGGCAATAGTATCTTATGAATGGACAGATAAAGCGTTGGATGCACGCGTAAAAGAGGGTACTGAAATTGAATTTTGTGCGGATTGCATCAAGAAAGAGTTTGAAGAAAAAGCGAGAAATATTAACATTATTCCTCCAACCTTAACGTTCCAGGGTCAAATGGAATTAGACCTTGGTGAAGTGACATGCGTGTTAAAACATGTGGGCGGAGATCATGCACATGATTCTGTTGTTATGTACATAAAAGAAGAAAAGATATTGTTTTTAGGAGACTGTATATATGCAGATATTTTTTCTTCGAAGTGGAACTATACGACGAAAAGAACGTTTGCATTAATAGATGAATTAGAGAAATTTGATGCTGAGACATATATTCTTTCTCATGGGACAGCTATAAATCGAGAAGAGTTTTTACAAGAAATTCATTTGCTAAAAACAGTAGGAACATATACAGAAGCTTATAAAGGCGATGAAGAGAAGATAAAGGCAGCGTATAAACAAGAGCTAGATAGAGAATTGAATGAAGATGAGCTAGAAACAATAACGTATTTTGTCAATGGTTACGAAATGAATAATCTGTAAGACACTACATTAATCAAATATAATTAAATTGCACAAAAAGAGTATTGAAATTTAATTCAATACTCTTTTTAATAGTTAAATATCTAGTTACAACCAATTTCTAAAATTAGGGCTCGTTATCTGAAGTTATATCACTTTATAGGGGTTCAGATAGAAGCTTTCTTTGCTAATTCAGTAATATACTCAAAGAAAACATCATGTTTTACATCATAAACGACATTTACAGGTCGTCCATCAGTAGTTTCCTCTGTACGTCCTTGGCTTGGTCCGTATGTATGAACGATACTATTAATCGTTTCAGTTTTTGCAAGGCTAGTGTTTCCGACAAAAGCGGTAGTTAGTACATCCCATAAATAGTAAGTAGAGTTCGTTGAGAAGTGAATGAGAGGGGGGACCATTGCATAGCATTGACCAAGGAAATCCATACCAATATACTTTCGCTCTTTTGCCCACTGTTCACGTATGTTTATAGTTAACGGAACTTGGTTTGTACTTTCTAGTGTCACTAAGTCGATTTTAATTTTTGCATCCCATACACGAGCCACCGCTTCAGGGTCCCAAAACGAATTCCACTCAGCTGTTCCATCATGCTCTGGTTCATGTACATTGCCAGCTTTAAGAAATGTACCACCCATCCAAACAAGGCGTTCAATTTGATCTTCGATTATGGGAGCTTCATATAATGCACGAGCAAGGTCAGTTAGGGGCCCGGTAAATAATAAAGTTGTTTTTTCTTCCGTTTGTAGAAGCGTTTCTATTAAATGATGATGCGCAGGTTTTGTCGCCACGGGTGTTACAACTTTTCCAGACTCATTTAAAATTGGTAAAGCATCTACATAAAATGCATGCATCCGCCAGTCTTTCGGAAACGGGTTTTGCCCGCGAGAGTTTGAAGCGGCTACGGCAATATTACCTTTGCCGAAGCGATCGATAATTTTACGACTGGCAGACATTGCGGGTTCTAAATAGCAGTCTGCTGGGATAACAGATACACCGGTAAGCTCAACGTTTTCCATTTGAAGTAATAAAAATAATGAAATTAAATCATCTACGCCGCCATCATGATTGAAGTACACTTTTTTCTTCATTGTAATCTCCATCCTATATGATTTAGTTAGAAATTAAATATGAATTGAGGAGAAGTCATCAATAATTTCCACAACTTCAATTTCTCCATTAATCAGTAGTTCAGGAAGCTCATTTCTAATATTTCCTTTCCAATACTCTCTAGCTTGTTCGAATTTTTGAGAAAAAGGAATACCATCTTCTTTCGGTAAAAGATTACCGTCACCTTCAAAAGAACTTCCGATTACTCGTAGTTTAACAATCTGTAAAACTTCTCGATTGTAAGAATCAAATAATGCTTTCCATTTTAAAGCATCTTCATAGCTTTTAGCAGCATATAAGCAAGATAACCTGGAAGGGTATTTAGGGAATTCTTGTAGTCTAACCATTTCTACAATTGTTTCTCTAACTGCTCTAATTGTTTGATCCATATAACTCATAATTACTTTAGCATTTTCATTATTTATATGTAATTCTTCATTTTTATAGTGATTATTTAAAATTTGTATGCCATCTTCACCACTAGCATTTAATTGTTCTCTTTCAAAAAAGAAGTGATATAGAGTATTGTGTTGATTTTTGTTAACAGGAATGATTTGTCCGATATGCATTTTTTTCTTTGTTACGATATGATATACGAAAAATTCTTGTTCATTCATGGTTCTCCTCCTAGTAGTAATGTTTAAATTTAGTAATTCAACATCGAAATATATAAAACCTTTATAAGTAAAAGTTAGAATTTGAGATGAAAGTAAAGAGAATATATGAAAACGTTTTAAGTTTGTTCACAAAATGTTCACTTACGAAGGGGTTTCCAATGTCGATATAATGACAAAGAATCAAAGAGAAAGGATGATGAAATTTGCCAACAACAAGAAAGGAAAACCTCCAATTTGGCATGATGATGTGCCTTGGGATGGTTATCGTAATGACGTTTTACAATTTACTAATGAATGAAGCAGGAGGACCAATTTATATTAAAGAGATTGCATTAGAACTATTGATTGGATATATTATTGCGCTATTAATTGAAATATGTATCGTTGGACCTTGTGCGAAAAAAATTGTATTTATGTTACCATTTGATAAATCTAAGAAAATAAATATTATCGTTGCGATGGCGACAACTATGGTAATCGGAATGGTGTTCTTTATGTCATTTTTCGGTATGGCTATGATGCATTTACATGGTGGACTACAAGGAGATTCATTTGTTTCAATTTATGTTTCAATTTTTATTAAAAATTTCATAATGGCATATCCATTACAATTAATTATTATGGGACCGCTTGTGCGTTTCTTATTTGCAAAGTTTGTTATGAAAAAGAAATCTTTTAATGTAGCGTAATTGTAATTTAAAAAACATTATATACAAATAAAAACCACACCTCGCATTTTTGAGGTGTGGTTTTTTGTTCATTCCTAGTTATTTTCATAGTGATGTGACATTTGTCCTTTTGCCATTATAGGATTATAGCTTTTAATTAAGTCAGAAATAAAAGATGAGGAGATGATTTTTTGAAAGGTATTATATTTGCTGTTTTTGCGGGGATATTTATAACACTTCAAGGAACCTTTAATGCGAAACTTAGTTCACATATCGGTATATGGTCGACGAGTATTATAACCCATTTAATTGGATTCATTATTGCAACAACTGTATTTTTGTTAAAGAAAGAAGAGAAAGTAACAGATTTAAAGAGTGTGAAAAAAGTATATTTAGCAGCGGGTTCATTTGGTGGATTCATTATTTGTGCAGAAACTATGGCGATATATTCATTAGGAGTTACATTGACAGCTGGTACACTAATGGTTGCTCAATTGTTAACGGCAACAGTTATTGAAATGAAAGGACTGTTTCATATAAAAAAGATACAGATGGAGAGATATCATATTGTGGGAACAATAGTAATGATTATAGGTATTGTTTTATTTAATATGTAAATGAAAGGGGGAAATGAATATGTGGGATAGATCAAGTTTAATTACGCATTATTTAAAAAACAATAAAACGCTCGAGGTATTTTCAGAAATAGATACAGCTTATTTTCAAATAAATCACTTTGAAAAAGGCGAGCTTATTTGCAATATAGATGACGAAATGGATCGTTTATATTTTGTTGTTAAAGGTAAAGTAAAAGTTTATACGATTACACCTGAAGGGAAGAAACTAATTCTTCGCTTTATCAATCCATTGGCCATTGTTGGTGATATTGAATTAATTCAAAATAGCAAAGCACATAATGTCGTTGAAGCTTGTTCAGATGTTGTAGCAATCTCTATTTCTAATACGGTTATTAGAAACAAGTTATTACATGATCCTATATTTATGAAGTTCTTGCTTGAAAACATTGCGAACACGTTAAAAATATCGACTCGTTTTACTGCTCTTAATTTACTGTATCCTGTAGAAGTACGTGTAGCTAGTTATTTACTTTCAATTTCAACAGATAGTAACGGGAATATGTATAAAGGGGATTTGGATGCAACTTCGGTAACGAGTATTGCAGATTTTATAGGGGTAAGTTATAGGCACGTAATTCGGGTATTACAAAGATTTTATAATGAAAAACTAATTGAAAAGAGTAATGGAGTTATTGTAATTAAGGATTTTTCTAGAATGAAGGAAGTCGCTAAAGATAATATATATGAGCAATGAAAGGGAGAGGAAGATTTTGATTGGATTTAGTTTAGCCATATTAGCAGGAATATTAATTAGCTTACAATCTGTTTTTAATGCAAAAGTAAATGAAAATGTAGGACAGTGGTTAACGACTACATGTGTCCTTGGAATAGGTCTCATTAGTTCTATTCTATTTTATATCATTACAGAAAACAGTAGTAACATTAAAGTGTATACTACAAATTATTTGTTTTATGTAAGTGGACTGTTTGGCATCGGGTTAATTATTTGCATAATGGGTGCAATAAAGAGCTTAGGTCCAGCATATACGGTGCTAATTAGTCTTATTACTCAATTGGTCGTTGCGTTATGCATTGATACATTCGGATTATTTGGAATGGAGAGTATTCCATTACAAGTAAATAAATTAGTTGGTATAGGTTTATTAATTGTGGGAGTAGGAATTTTTAAAAATCTATTTTTGAATAAGAAAGCTATTCATATAAATGAGGATAGTGTCTAAAGAATATAAAGGGAAAAAGTGTGAATGGTCAGAACTTATACATTTAGATAGTAATAAGTGAGCGATGAGGAGAGAGGATAAATGAATCAGTTAATGTTGCAGGATGGTGTACACTATTTGAAAATCAATGGGATATTGCATTGGTGTAAAGTTGCAGGGGCAGCTCATAATACAGTTCCTCTCATTATTGCACATGGTGGTCCAGGTGGCAATCATTATGTATTCGAAAGAACACTTGGGTTGAGGTTAGAAGAGAATATGACTGTTGTTTATTATGAACAAAGAGGATGTGGTAGAAGTGAGGCACCACAGGATGACGGTGAGTACTCAATCAATACTCTAGTCGAAGATTTAGAGGAATTAAGAAAGCAATTACATGTAGAGAAGATAAATTTGTTAGGATATTCTTTTGGTGGGCAACTTTGTTTAGAGTATGCTTTGAAATATCCGAAAAATGTTGAACAAATGGTATTACAAGCACCATCGTTAGATGATTTAAATGATATGTATACTGTGCAGATAGAAGGTTTTCTACAAGTAACGAAAGGGGAAATGAAAGAAGAAATATTGATAATAAGTAAGTCAGAAATTCCTTTAAAAGAAAGGTATAATCAAGTTTGGAGTATAGTTGATACAAAAGCTGTAGATCGATTATTGTTTAAAAATGAAGAATTTGCAAAGCTAAATCGGAGTCTTTGGGAGGAAAGTCAGTTAAGTAATACAGGGAAGATGAGCAAAGTTATTTTTGGAACAAAATCATCTTTACCGCTTATTGAGCGTATTAAAGGTTTAGAAATTGATACGTGTGTCATAGCTGGAGCGCATGACTATAACACGGGTGTAGGAATGAGTTATAGAATAACGAGACAATTGAAAAATGGTAAACTTGTTATATTTGAAAATAGTGGACATTTCCCAGATATCGAGGAGACGGATAAAGTATGTGAAACGATTATTGAGTTTTTGGAACGATAGGGAGGATCGCTAGTATTTCAGAAAACCCTCAAGCTAAGAGTATACGAAATTTTATACAGTTTTTCGGATAATTCAATAACAAACGAGATCCATAAAATGGAACCAGAATAGAAATTTATAAAAAATGTATAGATCCCTAGAATAAAAAAGGAAGAATTCTTATGAGAGTAAGTGTTCCTCCTTTTCCTTGCTACCAAAAATGATACGTTATGTTAAACAGTCATGAATAAGTATTCATCCCTATTTTCATTGTTTATAAGTGTAATTGCTAATGGTACAATCAGGATGATATAGGAATATCATCCTGATTGTGTTTTATGGAACATCATTTCTGATAATCAGTACTGCAATGGGACAAAATAACTTTCTATGAAATTATTTATATTGGAGCTGAAACACATGGATTATATAAGTTATTTAAGAAATATGGTTGGACATGAAAAAGTAATTATGGTGGTCGCAGGTTGTTTTGTGTTGAATGAAAAGAATGAAGTACTTCTGCAATTACGATCTGATAATGGGAAATGGGGACATCCTGGCGGGTTTATGGAATTTGGCGAGACAGTTGAAGATACAGCAAGAAGAGAAGTGTTTGAAGAAACTGGTTTAAAATTAGGAAAACTTGAATTTTTTAATGTGTATTCTGGAAAAAAATACGAAAAAAAGCTATCTAACGGTGATCAAGTTGCCTTAGTGAAATTAACTTATATTTGTAAAGATTTTCATAGAACATTACATACTGATAACGAAGAAAGCTTACAGCTAAAATTTTTTCCCCTAGATAACTTGCCTGAACTATGGCAAAATCAACAAGAAGTTTTCGATGATTTATTAAAGTTTATGAAAATAAAAAACTAATTCCCCCTCCTTTTTTGATATTATTTTACTGCCTATGACGATAATTAGATAAATAATCTATCCTTATGGGCAGCTTATTGTAATTTTTTATTTGGGTTATTTTTCTTCAAAAATGCATTGGATTTTCATAGAAAATTGTGATGTGATGAAAATTTTAGCTAGATGGTTATGAACTGGTACCCCATAATAAAAAAGCAGGAACATTTTGTACATATCAAATATGTTCCTGCCTTTTGTTTTATTAAGATTAACATCTATGACTTAAAAATAAATTTATTGATTTTGAAGTTATGTGGATTGAATTCGATGTGTTTGAGTAGTGGTTTTAGGCAACGAGAATATAACCGAAAATAAAATATTACTAAACGTATATAACTAATGAATACAATGTCTTTTTCAGTTATTAAGTTGTAAATCATTTTATGATAAAATCTTTTACATAATTTAATAAAGGGGTAGTATTCAATGGGTTATTTCTCAAATGGTTTATTAGTTTTGTTTGTGCTAATCGTATGCAGTTGTATATTTTTTGGTTGATAATATAATGAGAGTCTTATATAAAAGAAGTTATCTTAAGTGAGATAACTTCTTTTTATTTTATATTGAGAAGGAATTCTATCTTTCTTATTGAAGTTTGTTCTAGTTATTTTTACATCGATCAGATTTGTGTAAAGGGAATTTTATGAAATATAAACAAGCCAGAGAATAGGGAGTATTTACATGGAAAATAGTATACGCTACACAAGCGAACATCCTGCAGATTTTAATGGATTATTATCCTTATACGAATCTTTAGGATGGAATTCTCTTAAATTAACGGTTAACGAGCTAGAAAGAATGTGTAAGCAAAGTTGGTATGCAATTTATGTTTTTGATGATGAGAGGTTAGTAGGGATGGGGCGTGTCATATCAGATGGAGTCATAACAGGCATTATTTGTGGAGTTGGTGTATTGCCAAAATATCAGTCTAGTGGCATCGGAAAAGAAATAGTGAAACGATTAATCCAGCACTGTGAACAAAACAAGGTTATTCCACAACTTATGTGTGTAGAAAAATTGCAATCTTACTATGAATCTATGGGGTTTGAGGCATTCTCTATTGGGATGACAAAACATATTATAAGATAGAGGTGCTTTATCCCGCTATTTGTCGGGTAGTAAAACCCCACGGATTAAAGTTTCACTTTATATTTTCAGTTTACTCGTACATATTTTCAAACTTCAACATAAAGGAGAATGGCTGTATGGAGATTGCTACAGGAGTAGAAATGTTACAACTTGAATTTCAAGAATTTGTTATTCATCCAATTCTTTTATGGAATGATGAAATGGCAGTATTAATAGATACGGGTTTCCCAGGACAAATTGAAGATATACAAGTAGAGATGGAAAAGGTTGGGGTATCATTTGATAAGTTAAAAGTCGTGATTTTGACGCATCAGGATATTGATCATATAGGTAGTCTTCCAGAATTGTTGCAGCACTGTCGAAGTAATATTAAAGTTTATGCGCACGAACTAGATAAGCCATATATCGAGGGGGATTTACCTTTATTGAAGGACGGAAATGTAGAGAACCGACCAAAAGGAAAAGTGAGTGATACTGTGATTGACGGGCAAGAACTTCCGTATTGCGGTGGAATACTAATTCTTCATACTCCAGGGCATACTCCGGGTCATATTAGTTTATATTTGAAACAAAGCAAAATTCTTATTGCAGGAGACTCTATGTATAGTGTGAATGGGATGTTAGGAGGAATTCACGCCCGAACAACTATAAATATTAAGGAAGCAAAGCAGTCTTTGAAGAAGTATTTAAATTTACATATTGAATCTGTAGTTTGTTACCATGGGGGATTAAGTAAGGAGAATATAAATGTTCAACTTCAAAATTTGTAAAGTTAAAATGGAGTTTTTTGTTAAGTGACGTTGAAGTATAATCTGGTTATTAGTATATAAATAAATTATAGAAGAGCATGTTTGAAAAAATTAAACATGCTCTTTTATTAAAGTAAATCAGTTTAATATGAATGACCTAACCCATTCCAATAAAAAGAAACGATTTCTTGTGCTAATTCATCTATATTTGCCAGAATAGGATTGTGATTTTCATCTTTAAAATTCCCAATTGATAATAAAGATACGAAAGCATGAGCCACAAATTTAGCGTTTCCTTTCGGAATTTCTCCCATGTGCATCGCAGTATCGAGTGCTTTTTCTAGCACTTCATACATATTATTTTCAGCATTTTTTAATTCCTTCAATTGTTCTTCAGATAACGACAGTTTAGCATCTTTCATAAAATTTTTCATATCAATATCCATCGTTGCGTGTAAGTAAACTTTGGCGAAGTCTAATAATCTTTCTTCTAAAGTTTTGTTTGTAGAGAGTATTTGAGACATATTCTCTCGTATACGTATCATCATTTGGGTCATAGTAGCGGTAAATAAATCGGCTTTTGTTGAATAGTAATAGTAGACGGTTGCTTTCGTAACACCACAAACTTTTGCGACTTCATCCATAGAAACGACTTGATAATTTTGTGTAAGAAATAAGCGAGTTGCCACTTCTAAAATGGTTTCTTTTGTAGATTTTGTATTTTTATTTTGCCGTGGCCTTCCGAGAGGACGTTGTTTTTGTTCCAAATCCATTCGCTCCTGACATTTATTCTTGAGATAATTATAACATAATTTTCAATCATTCTTGATTAATTAACCTACCAGTATATATAATTAATAATGAAGGAAAAAAGGAAGGTGGGTTTTTATGAAAAAGCACCCGTTACATATGTTAGGGAGGCTTGTAGCAGGGAAAAATACGCAATGGATCACTTTATCGGTGTGGGTTCTTATTACATTATTACTTTCATTTACGTTACCACAAGTAAATAGTACGAAAGAACCGAATCCAAAAAATTTACCTGAAACAGCTATGTCACAGCAAGCGGAAGCGCTTATGAAAAAAGAGTTTCCGAATAATGCAGGGAATCCGTTGTTAGTAGTATGGTATAGAGATGGTGGATTACAGTCACAGGATTATAAACTCATACAAGACGTTTATAAAGAGTTAAAAGTTAGTCCTTTAAAAGAACAATCAACGTTACCACCATTTGATACAATCCCAGAGCAAGTATTATCAAAAAGTGCATCAAAAGATGGTACATCGTTTGTTACACCGGTATTCTTTAATAAATCTGCTGGTACGGATATATTAAAAGGAAATCTTGAAGAGTTTAGAGAAATAGTGAATAGTAAGGTGGATGAAGATCCATTTAAACAAAAAATAAGTGAATCTGGTTTACATGTTCGATTATCTGGACCTGTAGGTATTCAAACGGATGCAGTTAGTTTATTTAGTCAAGCAGATGTGAAATTGCTAGTGGCTACAGTACTACTAGTGTTAGTTTTGTTAATTTTACTGTATCGTTCACCAATTTTAGCGATTTTACCTATACTTGTTGTTGGCTTTGCATACGGTATTATTAGTCCTACACTCGGTTTTTTAGCTGATCACGGATGGATTAAAGTAGATGCCCAAGCAATATCAATTATGACAGTATTATTGTTTGGCGCTGGAACGGACTATTGTCTATTTTTAATTTCGAGATATAGAGAGTACTTGTTAGAAGAAGAAAGTAAATATAAAGCATTACAACTTGCGATTAAAGCTTCTGGCGGTGCAATTATAATGAGTGCGTTAACTGTTGTACTTGGTTTGGGAACATTATTACTTGCTCATTATGGTGCCTTTCATCGATTTGCAGTACCATTTAGTGTTGCTGTATTTATAATGGGAATCGCGGCTTTAACGATTTTACCAGCACTATTATTAATTTTCGGTAGGATTGCATTTTTCCCGTTTATACCGAGAACAACTTCAATGAATGAGGAGTTTGCAAGAAAGAAAAAGAGGGCTATAAAAGTTGAAAAATCAAAAGGCTCCTTTAGTAAAAAACTTGGAGATGTAGTAGTACGAAGACCGTGGACAATAATTATGCTAACTGTGTTTGTATTAGGTGGATTGGCTTCGTTCGTACCACGTATTCAATACACATATGACTTATTAGAATCGTTTCCAAAGGATATGCCTTCACGCGAAGGGTTTACGTTAATTAGTGATCATTTCTCAGCTGGTGAACTAGCACCAGTAAAAGTTGTTGTTGATACGAAAGGAAAAGAGCTTCCTATTAAACAAGAACTAGAGAAATTTTCTTTCATAAATACAGTGAAAGAGCCAAAAGAGGGAAAAGAAAATAAGCAAATACAAATGTATGAAGTTTCTTTAGCGGAAAATCCATACTCAATTGAAGCGTTAGATCAAATTCCTAAATTGAAAAGTAATGTAGAAAAAGTATTAAAAGATGCTGGGATTAGTAATGCTGAAGAGCAATTGTGGATTGGTGGAGAAACAGCTTCATTATATGATACAAAGCAAATTACTGAACGTGATGAATCAGTAATTATTCCAGTAATGATTAGCATTATCGCTTTATTATTACTTGTCTACTTACGATCGGTTGTTGCGATGATTTATTTAATTGTAACTGTTGTCTTATCATTCTTCTCAGCGTTAGGAGCAGGATGGATATTACTTCATTACGGTATGGGAGCGCCGGCCATTCAAGGTGCGATACCGTTGTACGCATTCGTATTTTTAGTTGCTTTAGGTGAAGATTATAATATCTTTATGGTTTCAGAAATATGGAAAAACAGAAAGACACAAAATCACTTGGATGCAGTAAAAAATGGTGTAATACAAACAGGTAGTGTTATTACATCGGCAGGTTTAATTTTAGCAGGAACTTTTGCAGTGTTAGGTACACTTCCAATTCAAGTATTAGTTCAATTTGGTATTGTAACTGCAATTGGCGTATTACTAGATACGTTTATTGTAAGACCGTTACTTGTACCCGCAATTACAGTTGTGTTAGGCCGATTTGCTTTTTGGCCAGGTAAACTTTCAAGAAAGAGTGAAGAAATACAAAAGGTGGATGCATAGTTAAAAAAGCCAAGGATATTTTCCTTGGCTTTTTCAATGTAGTTAATTAATTTTTTGAAGTCAAATCATCAGCTGCAGCGTGATCAGCATCTTCAATTGTTGTTTCGGGCATTCCGTATAAGCCGTTCATTGCTTGTTCTTCAATAGTAAGGTTTGCAGTATTATTATTTTGAATAGATGTAGTATTTTCAGTAATATTTTCTTTTTTATTCATATTTTTGTTATTCATGTATGTATCCTCCAAATTTCATTTGATTTATCTATAGTATGTGGATGGATTTCAAGAAATATGTGAATTGATTCTTACATATGTTATATAATTAAATAAATAATTAGGGTGAAATGTAAACTGTTAGGAGTGAACAATTATGGTGAAAGCAAGGGAAATAGCCTTCTAAAATAAAAAGAAAATTTTAGGAGGCTATTAGAATGAAGTTTCATGTAATTGATAGAGAAGATTGGAATAGAGAGCAGTATTTTGAGCATTATTTAAAGTTGAAATGTACATTTAGTATGACTGTTAATGTTGATATCACGATGTTATTAGAGGAATTATATCAAAAGGGAATAAAATTTTATCCCGTTTTTATATATTTAATTTCTAGAGTAGTAAATAATCATAAAAAATTTCGAACATGTTTTAACGATGAAGGAGTTTTAGGCTATTGGGAGGAAATGATACCGAGTTATACAATCTTTCATAAAGATGATAAGTCTTTTTCAAGTATATGGACGGATTATTCAAGTGATTTCCGCACTTTCTATAAGAATTATGAAGACGATATGAGATGCTATGCTAGTGTTCATGTTTTTTTCACGAAAGAAAATATTCCACCTAATGTATTTCCGATTTCTAGTATACCTTGGACTAGTTTTACTGGATTTAATCTTAATATTAATAATGATGAAAATTTTCTATTGCCAATTATAACTTGTGGGAAATATTTTAATGAAGGAAACAAGGTTATGCTACCAGTTTCATTGCAAGTACATCATTCGGTTTGTGATGGATATGATGCGAGTCAATTTATAGAAGATTTACAGCAGTTAAGTAATACTTGCAACGAGTGGCTTAAGTAATATTTAATTTTTAATTATATAAAGTGAAACTTTAATCAGTGGGGGTTTTGTTCAGCCCCCACTGATTATTAGCCCGACCCCCACCTAACTTCTTTGCTTTCGCTGAATTTTGAGGTGGGGGTCTTACTGCCCAGCAAATAGCGGGATAAAATTGAAAATGAATAAAAGAAGAGACCATGTTGGTATTACATGGTCTCTTCTTTTATTCATTAATACTAAGTAATTGTGGAAAATATAGGGTGATTTGTAGTTTAATAGTAAAGAGAGTGATTAGTATTAATTTTCTTTGTTTTTAAAATTTTAAGTATATAAATGTTTAACAGGGGGGGGATAAAGTGAAATTCGTAAGCATTAAAAAAGATGAAATCTTAATTGGGGATATGGCAAAATTGTATTGTAAAGTATTTGAGAAAATAAATTTCAATGAAATGATCGAGCGAATGAATAGGCATATAGAATATACAGGTTTTAAAGGTATAGTAGCAATAAATGATGAAAATGAAGTAGTTGGCTTTACTTATGGTTATCGCTCAATGGAGGGACAGTACTATAATCAATTAATGAGAGAAGCGTTACATCTAGAGCAAGTAGACGAATGGTTACAAGATTGTTTTGAATTTGTAGAGTTAGCAGTCCACCCACAATATCAAAATGAAGGTCTTGGAACGAAATTACATAATGAATTACTAGAAGGGATTCCAAATAGAACGAGTGTTTTAACAACACAAATAAACAATGAAAAAGCACGTTCGTTATATGAAAGATTAGATTGGATAAATGTATTGGAGCCATTTCATCCAAGTACAAATGATGTTCCATATGTAATAATGGGAAAAGCATTAAAAACAAAAGTGAATTGATAATTATGCCATTCACAAAAATGGTTGGTTTGTAATAATGAAGGGGAAAACGAAAATGACGAGAATATCTATAGAAAAAGCTACAATTTTAGATGCTGAGAAATTAACAGAAATAATGAAAAGAACATTTGATGCAGAAGCAAAACAATGGCTATACGGCCAAGATGATGTCATTGATTATAACATTCAACCGCCAGGGTATTCTTCAGTTGAAATGATGGAATATTCCATTGAAGAATTGGATTCTTTCAAAGTTGTAATGGATAAAGAAATAATTGGAGGGATAATAGTTACGATTTCTGGTAAGTCGTACGGTCGAATTGATCGTATTTTTGTAGCTCCTGTTTATCAAGGAAAAGGAATTGGATCACATGTTATGAAATTAATAGAAAAGGAATATCCAAACATAAAGATTTGGGATCTCGAAACATCTAGTAGACAAATTAATAATCATCACTTTTATAAAAAGATGGGCTACCAAATGATTTTTGAATCGGAAGATGAGTATTGTTACGTGAAAAGAATAAAAACAAGCTCAAACAAAGAGAGTGTAGTTACAAATAAAGATATGAAAAATAGTCAATACGAAAACTGTAATTTAGCAAATACAGGGTATTATCAAGTGAATTTAAAAAACAGTTCATTTGTTGGTAGCAATATAATGAATACGAATATGAGTAATTGCAATGTAAGTCAATCAAAGTTTAGAAATATAAATTTTAGAAGTTTATCATATGCAGATTTAAATCTTTCTGGCAGTAAATTTAATTTGGTGACTTTAGGTGGAGTACAATTCAAAAATACAAGTCTCGGAGATGAGAAGGAACCTATTGTATTCGATAAATGTGACTTGGAAGGTAGCACCATAAGTAACAGTAATCTGAAAAATATTGAAATAGAAAATTGTGATATAGTCGGAATGGGAATAAATGGTATTAAAATTGAAGATTTGCTTAATTTATATAGCAAAGTGAAAAGTTAATCATATAGATATAGTTGTTAATCTTTTTGGGAATTAAATATTATATCGGAATAATTATGTAAAAATGACATAAAGAAATACGGACGAGAAGGTCATTCATGAACATTTCTAGAATACACACAAATATATTGTTATTTATATGGAGGAGAGAAAGATGGGGGTTAACGTTAGAGCAGTAGAAATACAAGATGCTAGAGCAATTCATTGTATATGTATACAAGATGACGTTTTACCGTATATGGTTTTCTTACCTAGCATGCGTGTAGAAGCTATGGAAAATAGAATTCGAAATTTAGCACCAAATCAATTTGAATTTGTTGCAGAATATGATGGAGAAGTTGTTGGATTTGTAAGTTTAACACAAAGTCCAGGCCGAAGATCTCATTCAGGCGATTTATTCATTGGGGTAGACAGTGAATATCATAATAAAGGAATTGGGAAAGCACTTCTTATGAAGATGCTTGATCTGGCTGATAATTGGTTAATGTTAGAGAGAGTAGAACTAGGTGTGTTAGAAACGAATCCAAAAGCAAAAGCTTTATATGAAAAATTTGGATTTGTAGAAGAGGGGGTAAAGATAGGGAATTTGAAAGCTCACGGAAAGTTTATTAATGAAATTATGATGAGTCGTTTTAGACCGAATGGTTTAATTGTACATAATTGATAGTTAAAAGCATGACAGTATACTGTCATGCTTTTTCATTAGAATTTGGCTGTAATAAAAATAATGCTAAACCAATAAAAATAACGGCAATTCCTAGTCCTTGTTGTAAAGAAATGGTCTCATGTAATATAAAGTACGCTAGCATACAAGTGCCAATTGTTTCACCTAAAATACTCATTGAAATTACAGTAGCACTCATCCATTTTAATAACCAATTAAAAATGGTTTGTCCTAAAATTGTAGCAATGAAAGCTAATCCAATAAAGCACAACCAAGTTTGTGTAGAGTAATGGATGAAAGATTCTTGTTGCGTGAAAGCAAATATTCCAAGAAAGCCAGCACTACTTCCATAACTAATTACCGAATAGGGTATAAGTGACAAATCTTTACGGACGTGTTGGCTAATGAAAAAATAAGCAGTAATGATACCAGCAGCGATAAATGCTAAAATATCTCCATATAAAGCTTCTCCACTAATTTGGAAATCTTGCCAGCCAATGATGATACTACCTGAAATGGCGATGAGGCAACCAATAACCGCTCCTTTCGTAAATCTCTCCTTAAATAAAAAATAACCACCAATTATTGAGAACAAAGGTTGTAACGTTACGATAACTGTAGAGCTTGCTACAGAAGTATATTGTAATGATTCAAACCATAGTACATAATGTGCAGCTAAAAATAGCCCAGATATGAATCCGAATGTCCATTGTTTTTTCGTTAAAGTTTTTAGCTCATTTCGACTATTTTTATTAAATAGTAATAACGGTAACAGGATCAGTGTGGCAAAGAATAATCGGTAAAAAGCAATGATTGTCGCAGGAGCAGCTGCCAATTTTACAAAAATTGCTGAAGTTGATAAGGCGAATACACCAAAAAATAAGATGAAATATGAAAGAATAGGTGATTTCAAAGTTTGTCCCTCCGATAGATTGTTTATTATAATAAACTTAGTGCGATATAATATACAAAGGTAAGTATATAAGTCCCGGAGATAATAGGAAAGGATTATTTGCCTTTGTTTAGTATGTCAGCACAAAGACAATGAAATATGCATTATGATGGACGAAAGGAAGTTTTACTATGATACATGATAGGCTTGGACAAACGGTATTAAGTTATCGTAAGAAAAATAATATGACAATTCGTGAATTCGCTGAGTATGCAGGGATTAGTACATCACTAATTAGCCAAATTGAAAGAGGACATGCTAATCCTTCTTTAAATGTTTTGGAGTTAATTGCAAAAGCATTAAATGTACCGCTGTTTACACTTTTTATTAACGATATTGATACAGATTCGCTCATTTCCAAGAAAAAAGATCGAAAAAAAGTATATCGGGAAAACAATGATCACATTGTATATGATGTATTAACACCTGATTTTATGAAAGCACGTATTGAAATGCTAATGATGGATTTAAATAAACAAGCAAACACAACAGAAAGCCATTATTCCCATGAAGATAAGGAAGAGATTGCTGTTATTATGAAAGGGGAAGTATACGTAGAATTGGAGGGAAAAGAATATTTTTTAGAAGAAGGCGATGTTGTACGTATTCCACCAAATGTGAAGCATCGATTTTTGAATAAAAGTGATGAATCGAATCACATTTTATTTGTCCTGACACCATCTTTAGGATGAAAATATAGTGATTTTAATTAGGGGAGAAAGAAAATGGAAAACAAAAGTATTTTAAAAGGCGGCCTTTCAATTATTTCTCAATGCAAAAAAGAAACAAATGATATTTGGCATGCGCATTTTGGAGCAGCTGCAATTGCTAGTTATTTTAATCATATAAAGAGAGCTCCAAATTATAAAGATATAACATTAGAAAAATTCCGGTATGTTATTCATTCTTAATGAACTTTAATAATCTGAAAAAAGAAGCTTAATCTAGTTTCTTTTTTTGTTAGTAGTATATTATTTTTTCAAATATGTAAGATTTTACATGCGTATTTTACTTTTACTAATTATGTAAGTAGGCTATACTGAAATACATACATTTTATTTTTGGAGAGATGTAAAACGACATGGAACTAGCGAAATTGGAAAAAGTAATTGAAATAAAAAAAGAAGAACTTTTATATTTAGTATCGGATTATGGAATTCAACATGAAAAAGTATTGGCATTGAGTCAAGAACTAGACAAATTAATCAATTACTTTATGTTTTTAAAATAAAGAGAACTATGACGGGGTTTGTAAATGTTATAGTTCTTTTTTATTAGGTAATTTGAAAATATATTCAAATATATTGTCTAATTTCTTACAGAATGCGCAACTTGCTAGTCGAATATAAGGACTTTTGGTTATAATAAAAAGGAATTATTAATTGTATCGGTTAGGAGCGCAGCACATATGAAAACAGTTGTTGTTATCGGTGGAGGTATAACGGGACTTTCTACTATGTTTTATTTAGAAAAATTAAAAAAGGATTATAATATCGATTTAAATTTAATTCTTATTGAGAAAGAAGAGTATTTAGGTGGTAAAATCCATAGTGTGGAAGAAAAGGATTTCATTATGGAGTCAGGAGCGGATTCAATCGTTGCTCGTAATGAATATGTTATGCCACTTGTAAAAGATTTAAATTTAGAAGATGAAATGGTATATAATGAAACGGGTATTTCTTACATATATTCTGAAAACATGTTACATCCGATTCCTTCTGATACTATATTTGGGATACCTATGAGCGCCCGGTCGTTGTTTAGCAGTACGCTAGTCTCAACGAAAGGGAAAATCGTAGCTTTAAAAGATTTCATAACGAAAAATAAAGAGTTTACGAAAGACACATCACTTGCTCTATTTTTAGAAAGTTTCTTAGGGAAAGAGTTAGTGGAAAGACAAATTGCTCCTGTGCTTTCAGGCGTATATTCTGGTAAATTGAATGAGCTTACAATGGCATCTACATTACCATATTTACTGGATTATAAAAATAAGTATGGAAGTATTATTAAAGGTTTTGAAGAGAATAAAAAACAATTTCAATCAGCAGGAAATAAAAAATTCGTATCATTTAAAGGTGGACTATCTACGATAATTAATCGCTTAGAAGAAGTGCTGACTGAAACTGTCGTAAAAAAAGGTGCTATAACGACGGCTGTAAGTAAACAAGAAGATCGATATGAGATTTCTTTTGTAAATCATGAAACAATACAAGCTGATTATGTTGTTTTAGCAGCTCCACATGATATAGCACAAACTTTATTACAGTCTAATGAGTTAAATGAGCAGTTTAATACATTTAAAAACTCATCTCTTATAAGTATTTACTTAGGATTTGACATACTAGATGAACAACTACCAGCTGACGGCACAGGGTTTATTGTAACGGAAAACAGTGATTTACATTGTGATGCTTGCACATGGACAAGTCGAAAGTGGAAACATACATCGGGTAAACAAAAATTATTAGTAAGAATGTTTTATAAGAGCACCAATCCGGTATATGAAACAATCAAAAATTATAGTGAAGAAGAATTAGTACGAGTTGCTTTATATGATATTGAAAAAAGTCTCGGAATTAAAGGTGAACCAGAAGTAGTCAAAGTTACAAATTGGAAAGATTTAATGCCGAAATATCATTTAGAACATAATCAAGCGGTTCAAACATTGCAAGAAAAAATGACGAATCTTTATCCAAATGTATATTTAGCTGGTGCCTCATATTACGGTGTCGGAATTGGTGCGTGTATTGGAAATGGAAAGAATATAGCCAATGAAATAATGGCTACATTAAATAAATAATACTGTAGAATAAATAAAAACTGTCCCTTCAGCAAAATGGAGGAACAGTTTTTATTTATTTTATTTGAATCGAAATTGTATTGTTTTTTACATTGTTTTCTTTTATTGTTAATGTTATTTCTCCAGACTCTTTAAATGAATACGGTGATAGTTGATAAATATCTTTTATATCATGTTTTTCTTGTAATTTATTTACCGGTATTGATACGATATTTGGCTTCCATGTTTCTTGTTTTCCTGAAGGATATTCTATAAGTATTACCGGATTTTTTAACTGTATTGTTTTCCAAGAGACGAAATATAGTTGTACTTCTGTATCTTTTTTTAATAATTCTTCGGAGAAATAACCGAATTCGCCTACATTACCGAAAACAGTATAATTTTGATTTTTTAATTTAATATCTAAATAACTAGGTTGATATGTTACTGCATGATAAGTTCCATATGAAAGTGAGAGTATGGCAGCGATTAAAATACCGATTGAAAATGTCCTAAAGCTATTGCCTTTAAAGCTAGTCATCATGAATGAGTTTGGTGTGAATTTTTTTGCGAATAAAAAAATAAGTAATATGAGTAAGAGGGATAAGCCGATGAATATATACATAGGAAATTTACACCTCCACAATAAAAAAATAAATTAACTATATTTTACCATAAATGTATGGGGTAGGGTGGTTGTTTAGAAGGAGAAAATGAAGAAACAATTTCTTTACAGTTCTTGATAATTTAAAATTAGATTTATGGAAATTATAGCGTCATGTTTGATTGGCAATCAGAAGGTATCCAATTCGTGTATATAGAATAAAGAGGGAATGCGCCATTAGAAATGTTTGATTTATGGAACAATAAGGACTTTACTAATTATACATATTTTTTCTGATATAATGAACGAGTAGAGAGAAAGGAGTGATCCTATGGCATTTCCTATATTAGAAACAGAACGCTTACGTTTAGTTGAAATAGAACAATCTTATTGTCAAAAAATATATGAAATCTTTTCATTGGATGAAGTGACGTGTTATTACGGTATGAATTCTTTTACGGAGTTTGGACAAGCTTCACGTATGATCGAATCTTTTTCAAAAAATTACTTTGAGAAAAAGGCAATACGATGGGGAATTGTGTTAAAAGAAACGAATGTTTTAATAGGAACAATTGGACTAAACAATTTACAATTATGGAGCAAACGATCTGAGATTGGATATGATCTGCATCCTCATTATTGGGGAAATGGTTATGCTTCAGAAGCAGCTCGAGAAATTATTGATTATGGATTTAAAGATTTAGGTTTGTTTAGAATTGGAGCTATTACATATCCTGAAAATGTTACTTCTTGTAGAATGTTATCTAAAATTGGCTTCCAAAAGGAAGGTCTATTGCGCGGATATATTCATCAAGGAAATAAGCAACACGATGCATTATTGTATTCTATAGTACGAATTGATATTGAGGACATAAATTTATAATAAAAAAACCTCTTAATTAAAAGAGGTTTTTTTTATTATAAATTAACCTAATTTAGGTAATAAACGTTCTCCGCTTTTCATGCTACTTTTACATAAAGGGCATTTAGGCTCTTCTTCAAATGAAAAGTTCTTTCTCATCCATCCTAAACAATCCTCTGATTCACATTCCCAAACAGGGGTTTGTTCTGGTGGTACTTCTGCTACATCGTTCTTTCGATTGCGATACATGTAACCACTCCTTTTATGTAAAAAATTTTAGTTATATATTAAAAAGGTTGTTAACCTTGCTGGTAACAACCTTTTTATTGTTTGAATTATAGCTTTACAACGTTTTTAGCTTGAGGTCCGCGGTTACCTTCTTCAACTTCAAAGCTAACTTCTTGACCTTCGTCAAGAGACTTGAAGCCGTCGCCAGTGATAGCTGAGAAGTGAACGAATACATCGTTACCGTCTGCAACTTCGATGAAACCGAAACCTTTTTCGCTGTTAAACCATTTTACTTTACCTGTTAATGTCATGGTAATGCCTCCTAAAAGTAGAAAAATTACAATATGATCGGCCTTATTTGAATGAAAATAAAATTTCACATATTATCAAAAACCCATAAGGAGTACAAACTGTCCCTGATTGATACTTGATAATATGCAAAGAAAATATAGTGTTAAATTGACCTTAATTACTATCTTACAACAAATGGTGGGAAATAGCAAGTGCTGGTAATACCACTGAGTAATCTGGGTGATAATAGTAAAGGCACAAAGGCACCTCTTTTATTTATATATTATTCCTAATATGGATTTATGCAAAATCATGTAAGAAAAACTTAGAGTAAATATTAATAATGTATTTTTTTGTGGTAAAATATGGTTGTTTACTGTTGGTAGTTAAATATTATAAAAGGAGAAAAGAAAGTGAAAAATAATTCATTTTTAATAATTGAAGCAGCAAAAGCAGGGAGAAAAAAGGTCCATCCAGTCTTTGTTGTAATATTAGCCATTATATTTTTGACTTTAGGCGAACTTTTTATGTTATTTATGTTATTTTTACCGAAAGCTGAAACGATATTCATGAAAGGTATTTATGACAATGTTAGAATGGTGTTAACGTTTGGCGGAGCTATATTTATTTTATTTATATGGGTTCGTTTTGTAGAAAAAAGACCTTTTTCATCCATTGGCTTTTGGAAAGAGAAATGGATGAGAAAGTATTTAAAAGGTGCGTTAATAGGGTTTTTATTTATTTCAACGCCAGTTATTCTACTATTATTAATGGGGAGTGTGAAATTGCAAGTACAACATATTACCTCAACAGTGATAGTAGGAATAGTAGGATCTCTAGTTGCATTTTTAATACAAGGGGCAACGGAAGAAATTATTGTACGAGGTTGGTTATTCCCGGTTCTTTCTGTTAGAAGTCGTATATGGGTTGGAATAATTGTAACTTCATTTTTATTTGGATTTCTTCATCTACTTAATCCAGGAATTACAATATTATCTATATCGAATATAATATTAGTGGGTGTTTTCGCAGCTTTATATGTATTGAAAGAAGACGGTCTGTGGGGAATATGTGCATGGCACTCAATTTGGAACTGGGCTCAATATAATGTATATGGTTTTGCAGTTAGTGGCACAACTGTATATTCTACTCCAATTTTTAAGTCTATAACAAATGGACCAGAAACATTGCATGGAGGCACGTTCGGAATTGAAGGTAGTATCATTACAACAATCATGCTCACTATTGCTTCAATTGTTTTATGGAGAAAGTTATGGGGAAGAAAAGTGAAACAACGAAATTTTAGTTAATGAAAGAGGGAGAAACTATGGGGATAATAGCATTTGAGGGAGCAAGCGCTGTTGGTAAAAGTACCACGTGCCGTGAATTAGAAAAGAATTATGGTGCTTATATAATACCTGAAGTGAATTCTTTATTTGAAAGGCCAAAAAATGAACATAGAACATGGTATTTTGAAAAACAAGTTGAGCGCTGGAATATAGCTGTTCAGAAGTCAGAGCAATATGAATTAGTAATACTCGATGGCGATATATATCAGCCACTTAGTTATAATTGGTGTTTTCATTTTGATATATTTAATCAGCCATTATCTTTAATAGAAAATTTTTATAAAGAAAAGATGATAAATAGGGAAATTGGTTTTCCAGATCAATATTTTTATTTATATACGAACGATGAAGAACTTAGAAAACGGAAAGTATCTGATGAAACGAAAAGAAGGAGAAACTTTGAAAAACATTTACATATATCAAAATCGTTTCAGCGTTATTATGAAAATTTAAATACTGTTACAGATGGGTATTGTAAATTAATTGAGGCAAAAAGTGTAAGAAATAATGAATTAGAAATAGTGAGAAACTCAAAAAATTTGAACGTGTGTGAAGAAGGACGTTTTGATGTTTCGAGGTTAGATGCTATTACGAAGTGGTTAAAAGAAAATCGTGCATAAAGTAAAAACAACGAGTGTTGTAGAACGCAATCGTTGTTTTTTTGTTTCTTTATAAATATAAAGGAAAAATTTGTAGAATATTTTCAATATTTAACAGAATAATCTTTTAATTTAAAAGGAAAAGAAATACAATATGAGGAAGTATATATAAATAATATGATAGGGGATGGGATGCGATATTTGGAATGAAGTAACAGTTTTTATATAAGAAATAATTAGGTAGTCAGAACAGAGAAATTTGGGAGGAAACAAGCGAGATGAAAACATTTTTGAAAATAATAGGTGTTATAGCTGGTATGGCGGTAATTGGAGTAGGTTTAACATATGGTATGCTGCATTATTTAAATAATAGTAAACCAGCTGCGAAAAAGGCATCACCAGCTGCTCCAGCAGTAGAAGTATTAGCTGATAGTAACGTAAAAGCAGAAGATGCAAAGCTTTTAGAAAATGGAAATTATTCATTGCCGAATAGTGGTTTTAATAAAAATTTTAAATGGACAGATGAGAACATACAGACAGCATTACATGAAATGGCACATCAAAAAGCGAAAGCTGATCAAAAGTGGGGCTATATTTTTATTACACAAGAGCGGATTGAAAGCTTAATTGATATTGTAAAGAGTAATGATCTTGTACAGGGAAGTACATATGTAGAAATTTTAGAACGATGGAAACAAGGAAAATATGAAAAGGTTGATGGGGATCATAATAAGATTTGGAAATTACAAAGTGGGAATTTAGGAGAAGGAAAAGGAGTAATGTCGGTAGCTGAGCAAAAAGAATTAATTAATCAAGTGTTTATGAACAAAGGTACATATTCAGGTAGTAAATTAATTGCAGGTGGGGGACAGACTAATAAATAGTATACTAATTAATGAAAGAGAGTAATTGCTTATTAGGCAATTACTCTTTTTCTATGTACGTCTTAATATTTTAGTCTCGTTCAAGTAAGGAAAGGAACGATTGTAATACCGGGGAAATCCATCTAGATTTATGATAGATTACATAACTTTGAATAACTGTTGGAGTTTCGATAGGTTGAAAACATAGTTGTCCTTTTTGGCAACTTTCTTGTACAACGATATAAGGAAGAATTGAAATGCCTAACTCACACATAACGGATTGTTTAATGACTTCAACATTGGAAGTTTCAAATGTTTTAGCTGGAATATTTCCACTTTGACGTAAAAAACGATCTACCATTGGCCTATAGCCGCAGCTTTGTTCTGTAAAAATGAACTGGGTGTCCTGTAATAACTGGAATGGATTTGTATGTGCAGAGGAATAAGCTGGTAAAATCCATCCAAATGTTTCATTACTAAAAGTACGCGTAATAAAATCATTATGTTCTATACTTTCTCCAATTATGAAGACAACGTCTGTTTCTCCTTCACGTAATTTTTGTAATGCTTGTTCATTTGTGTTTGTTTCAAGTACGATATTTACTTTTGGATTTTTCTGTTTGTAAGTACGTAATAATTGTGGTAATCGGTATACCGCTAATGATTCATTAGATGTAATACTTAATGTACCTTCTAAATAATCTGTATTTTGGGGGATTTCTCGCGCTTTTTCATATATTGAAAGTAATTCTAATGCATAAGGATGAAATTGATGACCTGCTTTTGTAAGTAGCACTTTTTTCCCTAACCGATCGAAAAGAGGAATATGTAAATCGTTCTCTAAAGCTTTCATATGTGCTGTAACAGTAGATTGCGCATAACCTAGCGCATGCGCAGCCTTAGAAAAATTACCATACTTCACAATGGCGCAAAATGTTTTAACATGTCTCATTTCCATAAGCGATCCCTCTTTTATTATCATGATTTGTGAATGATTATATCATGTATTTTAATTTTCCAAATGATTAAATTCTGTATAAAATGAAATTGTAGAAATATTCATTCAGGTGATATTGGAGGAGAAAAGATGAAAAAAAAGGGCTATCATGTAGCTGTTGTTGGGGCTACAGGTGCGGTAGGGCAAAAAATTATTGAACTGTTAGAGAATGAAATGAAGTTTAATATAGTTGAAGTTACATTGCTTTCGTCAAAACGATCCGCTGGTAAGAAAGTAAGATTCAAAGGACGAGAGATAATTATAAAAGAGGCAAAAACAACTAGCTTTGAAGGTGTAGATATTGCCTTTTTTAGCGCTGGGGGAGAAGTATCTAGACAATTTGTAACTCATGCAGTTTCTAGTGGTGCGATTGTAATTGATAACACAAGTGAGTACCGAATGGCACAAGGTGTACCGCTCGTTGTTCCGGAAGTGAATGCGCATACTTTAAAGCAGCATAAAGGTATCATTGCAGTTCCAAATTGTTCAGCGTTACAGATGGTAACAGCACTTCAGCCGATTCGAAAATCATTCGGTTTAGAAAGAATCATCGTTTCAACATATCAAGCCGTATCGGGTTCTGGCATTCATGCGATTCATGAATTACAAGAGCAGGCTAAGTCTATGCTTGCTGGTGAAGAAGTGAAAAGTAATATATTACCGGCGAAAAAAGATAAAAAACATTACCCAATAGCGTTTAATGTACTGCCTCAAGTAGATATATTTACAGACAATGATTTTACTTTTGAAGAAGTAAAAATGATTCAAGAAACGAAGAAAATATTAGAAGATGAAAACCTGAAAATGGCAGCTACTTGTGTACGTGTTCCAGTTGTATCAGGGCATTCAGAATCGGTTTATATAGAACTGGAAAAAGAAGCAACCGTTACGGAAATTAAGGAAGTATTAATGGATGCACCAGGTGTTATTTTGCAGGATAACCCTAGTAAACAGCTGTATCCAATGCCATTATATGCAGAAGGGAAAATAGATACATTTGTCGGAAGAATACGTAAAGATCCTGATATGCCAAACGGATTCCACCTCTGGATTGTTTCTGATAACCTATTAAAAGGTGCGGCTTGGAATTCAGTTCAAATCGCAGAGACTTTAGTAGAAAAGGGAATACTTTAATCTAGTTTGAAAAACCGGGGAATCGATAATCATTTTCCGGTTTTTATCCCGCTATTTGCTGGGCAGTAAGACCCCCACTGATTAAAGCTTCACTTTATTTAATAATTGTTTTCTTTATTTCGCCCAACTTTAATTTAAATTAGTCGTTATTGAATTTTTATAAATATCTACTTTATGTGCAGTGAAGCGTAAGGTTTTGGATTCTGCATGAATTGTTAGGTTAATAATAATCGATAACGGCATTTCGACCGTTTTCACAATATCTTCTATAGCAATATACTCATTTTCTGCTTTGTTATAATAAACAACAGAACGAATTACTGCCTCGTTATTTTCAATGTCAATTTCACACATCATAGGGAATTTTTCACCATTATGTAAGAATAGTTCGCCTAGTACGATTGAACCGTTTAGCTCCTCTGTAAAATTAGTAGTTGCTGCTGGTTTTACCCATGTTTCGTCATGTTCTTCGTTTTCCTCTTCATCTATTGCCCATTCCCAAATGGGGTTTTGTTTTAGGTCTTCAATAGTTAATTCATCAATTGGTTTGCAATTGCTCATACATAATTCTCCTGTTGCTTTGATAAATAAGTTTCTTAATCTCAAAAATTAGATGATTGCTTACGAGTAAGTTCAATATAGTATTTTGCTCATTTGATATTAAACTATTTTATTTTGAAGTAAAGCTTCTGTAGCAATATTAACAAAAAAATAATTATTTAGTAAATAATTATTAGTGGAGGTTTTAAAGTGGCATGGAGTTAAGGTAAGGTAGTAAAAAACATCAAGAATGAATGGGATTCATTTGGTACGATATGGATATGTTTAATAAGAGGGGGAATTTGATGTATCAAGTAAAGGGGTATTTTTCATCGCTCAAAGGAAGTCATTATGAAATTGGTAAGCAACAAGGTGAATTTGTGAAACAACATTCTTATCTTATTCCGCAATTTATAGAGCAAGAAAACTTAATATCGCATAACCATTGGACAGAATCTAGAAATATATTAAATCAATATTGTTCTGGAATTAATGAAGAAATTGAAGGTTTTTGTGAAGTGTTAAAAATTCCTTCAAAAAATATGATGTATTACTATCAAACACTATTGAAAGCAGGTTGTAGTCATTGTGCAGTATTACCTAAAAAGACAGATTTAACTCACACTTATGTATTAAGAAATTATGATTTGTCACCAGTAATAGATGATATGCGTTTTTGCTCGACGCATGTTGAAGGTGCGTATGCACATAGTGGCTTTTCTACTCAATATTTTGGTCGAACAGAAGGGGTTAACGAACATGGATTATCTGTTACATTTTCAGCATGTGGTCAACCAGTAGGAAACATTGCAGGTTTAAGAAAGCCAATGGTAAATGGTTTACAGTGTTTTGCGGTAATTCGATTGTTGTTGGAGAAATGTAAAAATGTGCAGGAAGCTAAATCACTAATAGAAGAAATACCAATTGCTAGTAATATTAATTTAATAGTAGCTGATCCTTTAAACGCAGCACATATTGAAATATTTGACGGTCATAAATCCACAACAACGATTGATGGTGACAACCAAGCTTTTATTGTATCAACAAACCATGCAGTTAGTTCATCAATTCAGAAATTAAATAATAGGAAATTAGAACAATCTACAAAGAGATATCATGTTTTACATGAGCATTTAAATGGATATGAACAAGTGAGCATAGAGTCTTTAAAAAAGTTAGTAGAAGAATATCCTGATGGACTGACTGTACATAACTATGAAGAATGGTTTGGAACTTTACATTCTGTATTATTCGATTTACATGATCGTACAATGAAGATTTGTTTCGGATCACCACTTTTAAACGACTGGTACTCATTGAAAGTTGGAGGAAGTATGCCGTTTTCTGAGGTGAACGTGAACTTTAAAAATAAAACTTATACTGACTTTTGGAGGGAAGATAAGAATGAATTGATGCCTAAAAGATAAATGAGATAAGATGATAATGAAGAGAGTGCATTTACACTGGAGGGATTACCAATGCTAAAAGTTATGTTACCATTTATTCTTATCTTTTTTCTTGTCATTGCGATGTATATTGCTTATCAAAAGAGAAAAAAAACCGGGATAAAAGGATTGAAAAGTGCGTTAACTTCTATTTGCTTCTTTTCACTCGCAATTTTAAATATGTTTGCATATTGGTTTCACTTTGGCGGTGCTTTTACTTGGTTATTTTCAATTGTATTATTGCTAGTTGGTGCATATTTTACTAAATATATTCCAATATCTAAAAAGGTACATTAAAATCTATAAGAGTTTAATATAATGTTTACTTTGTTTTGAAAAGAGATTATTCTACTAGATCGTTGTGAAACGGTTTCATAGGATAATCTCTTTTTTTTAGTTTTGGAAAGAACTTACTGTGCTTTTTAGTTGTTCAATAAATTCTTGAGTTGCAGCACACATATATTTATCTTTTCTATAAATTAACCCTATTTCAATTGTTGGAGTAGGGTTTTCTATTTTAATAGCTTGAATGTTATTATTTTGTAAAAAGTCTATATATGGTTTGGGTAACACTGTAATTCCCATTCCTTTGGAAACCATTTGGATTAAAGATTCCATCGTGCTAATTTCTAAAATTGGTCTTGGTTTAAAGTTGAATTTTTGACAATAAGATGTAATTAGTTCGGTTAAAAAGAAATTTTTAGGTAAAAGAATTAAAGGATAGTTCTGTAATTCAGCAATAGATACATGATTACGTTCAGCTAATCGATGACCAGTGGGCACGACTAATGTAAGATCGCTTTTGTATAGAGGGATAGAGATAATCTCTTTATCTTGCACTGGGAGAAATGTAATTCCAATATGTAGTTCGTTTTGTAATAATTTTTTACGAATATCTCCTGTACGAAGCCCTAATACAGAAAGCTCTATATTAGGATATAAATTATTAAAATTTAAAATAGCTGGTGGTAGTAAGTAATTTACAACGGTTAACAAAGCCCCTATTGTTAAGGAACCTTGCTGTAATCCGTTTAGGTCTTGAATAGCTGAACGAGCTTGTTCGACTTCATGAAAAATGGTTTTACTATGTGATAATAAAATCTTCCCTGCTTCAGTTAGAGATATTTTTTTACCAATTCGATCGAAAAGTGGCATTCCTACTTCATGCTCTAATGCACGTATTTGTTGACTTAGAGAAGGCTGTGAAATATTTAATTTCTCAGCTGCTTTTGTGAAATGTAATTCTTTTGAAACAGCTAAAAAGTATTCAAGTTGTCGTAATTCGATTGAAATCACCTCAAGTATAATAATAGGTTATACCTATCATTATTATATAAATAATTGAATTGAACAATGATTTTAGAGGTTTTATAATCATCTTTAAATAACAGAGAGGGTTGTAAAAATTAATTGAGAGAAAATACATGTAACACCTTTAAAGGAGGAAATAGAATGGCTAATGAATATCAATTATTATCTTTAAATATAGGATTACCAAAAGAGGTTACATACGGCGGAAAGGTAATTCATACAGGCATAAATAAGAAACAAGTAAAGGAACCGGTATATTTATCCTTTGTAAAATTTAATGGGGATGGACAAGCTGACTTAGTTCATCATGGAGGAGTAGATAAAGCAGTTTGTGTTTATACTGGTGATCACTATCCATACTGGGAAAAAGAATTGAATCAAGATCTTGTATATGGGGCTTTCGGAGAAAATATAACAGTTAGTGGTATGAGCGAAGAGGATGTTTGTATTGGTGATACGTTTGAGCTAGGACAGGCAATCGTACAGGTAACACAACCAAGGCAACCTTGTTTTAAATTAGCAAAAAAATATAATATTCCAAAGTTACCACTATATTTTCAAGAAACAGGATATACAGGATTTTATTTTCGTGTATTAAAAGAAGGATGGGTATCATCAGTCGACACCTTAAAAAGACTACAGTCTGATCCAAAAGGTGTTTCAGTAGCATTCGCTAACCGTATTATGCATAAGGAAAAACAAAATATTGAAGGGGTAAAAAGGATATTAGAAGTAAATGCACTTTCAAATAGTTGGAGAAAGTCTTTTGAAAAGCGTATAAGTGGAGAAGAAATTAATACGAAGGAAAGACTTGAAGGGATAAAAGAATAAAAATATTTTATTATAAATAGTGTATTTCTATTAGTAAAGGCTAATTAGAAAGCGCTATTTTTATAAAATAAACTAATTAATATCCGAAAATCTTAATATTTTTTTATTCGACTTATTTTCAAATAGTCGAAACATAAAATTAATTAGACTTTTTTTTTATGTTTTATGATAGTATATTGATTGGTAAGACCTCTATTTTTAAGAGTAGGTCATATAAGTATATCTAATTTAATGGAATTTAACATTTGGAGGTACAACATGGGGAATGTTGAAAAATTGGCAAGTCTTCTAATAGAAGAACCGAAAAGAGAGCAGTTATTTCCTTTATTTGAAGAAGTGTTTGGAATTACAACTCAAACATTGAATGATTTTTCGGATAAAGGATATTGGGATGATACATATAAAGCTTTATCATTTTTACAAGAAGATAAAGTGATTGCAAATGTTGCGGCATTTTCACTCCCATTATTAATTAATGGTGAAAAAATAAATGCGGCGGGTATTCAATCAGTAATGACACACCCTAATTTCCGTAGACAAGGGCTAATGACACAATTAATGAGTAAAATGATAGAAGAAATTGATAAGAAATGTGAATGTGCATTATTGTTTACGGAAAAACCTGAACTATATACAGCATTTGGATTTAAAGTTGTGCAGGAATATTTGATGACTATACCATATGATAAAAATATTAATAATAACCATTCACTACTTAAAAAGTTAGATTTCTATAATATAGAGAATAGACAGTTAATACATGAAACTATTGATAGTAGCCAAAGACTTTCAAATGGTTTTTCAACTTTAAACTTCCATCCTTCATTTTATTTGAATATGTATGATTCAGAATGGAATGAGAAACTGTATTATTCAGAGAAACTAGATGCTTTAATCGTTTATGAAGTAGACAATGAAAAGTTGAAATTATTTGGAGTATTTGCGCCAGTACTTCCGGTTTTAGATGAATTATGTGGAGAAATCAATGAAAGGTTTACGGAAATCGAATTTTATTTTTCTCCGGATCAATTAGGGGTTGAGGATGTACAGTTTACAGAATTACAGTCTAGCAAGTATTTAATGGTTCGAAGTGATAAAGAGTTAGATTTTAAAGGTTATAAATTCCCAGTATTAGCGGAGTTTTAAATGTCTATATAAATGCTTTGTTATGGAGGAGCTATGAATATATCGTATATACCAGAAAGTATTGAGCAACTCACTATAATGAATGTACCTGAATACTATAAAATTAATGACAATCATGCGTTTATTGTCCGTTCGAAAGCAGAAACCGATTTTTGGCTTAAAACACATTATGGTTTTGAAGTAATGAATGGTCATGTATTTTATAATGAGATGATGACAGACTTTCAAGCTGAAGTTCAGTTACGTATGAATCCAAATTCAAAATTCGATCAAGCAGGTCTTTTTGTTATGATTTCGGAGAACTGTTGGCTGAAAACTTCATTAGAATATATTCCAGATGGTCCATCTCACTTAGGTGCTGTCGTAACGAATAATGGATATTCTGACTGGTCAACGCAAGATTATCCAACTGAAGCAGCTAAGCAACAACTTCGTTTTCGCATTATTCGAAAACGCGGTGATTATACAATATATGTGAAAAAGAGCCATCAATGGGAACAAATAAGAATCGCTCATTTAATGGAGGATATAGGGAATGAGCCTATTAAAATAGGTTTTTACACGTGTAGTCCTTCTAAAAATAAGGGATTTGAGACTGAGTTTTTAAATTTTACAATTGAAGAAATATAGATGAAAAACCGTATTCTTTTTATTAAGAATGCGGTTTTTGTATTTACATAATATAAAGCATATGTATTGACCAGAAAGTCATTAATACTTATCATTTAATAATGTTAAATATTAATTTACATAATATAATAGAAGTAATGAAGAAATTGCAAAAAATATCGCTTAAATAAGGAGGGATATGAATTATTCAGTGGTAATTTCATAGGAAAAGGAGATTATGTATGAAATCATTTCGTAAGTTATTACAGTATTTAAAACCATACATGTTCTTCGCTATTATTGGACCGCTATTTATGGTACTTGAGGTTGCGATGGACTTAATTCAACCGACTATTATGCAACATATCATTGATGTTGGGATTGCAAATCGGGATTTAAATTATGTAATAAAAATGGGGCTTCTTATGATAGGAGCAGCAGCACTCGGTTTAGTTGGAGGGCTTGGGTGTATGATGTATTCTACAAAAGCAGCTGTTAATTTCGCTACAGACATACGAAAAGATGTGTTTGCGACAATAGAAACATTTTCTAGTAATAATCGTGATTCATTTGGAACAGGTAAATTATTAACGATTGTGACGAATGATATCACTTCCATCCAATCGGCAATGACAATGACATTACGTGTTCTCGTTCGTGGTCCGCTGTTGTTTATTGGAAGTATAATTATTGTTTTTGTAACAGCGCGAGAGTTATTTCCAATATTACTTGTAGTTATTCCAATTTTATTACTTGCGATTATTTTAATTGCAAGCAAAGCAAGTGGTACATTTAAAAAGGTGCAAGAGGCATTAGACAAAGTCAATACAAAGTTACAAGAAAATTTATCTGGTGTGCGTGTTATAAAAGCGTATGTAAGACAAAAATATGAAATCGCTCAATTTGGAAATGTAAATACAAATTTAACGAAGATAAATATTCGAGCTGTGCAGCTTATTTCTTTAATGATGCCAATCATTATGCTAGTTGTAAGTGGCGGGATTGTCGCAACATTATGGATTGGTGGAGAAAAAGTATTCAATGGAACGCTTCAAGTAGGAGCGATTTTGGCATTTATTAATTACTTGAATATCATTTTAATGTCACTTATGTCGATTAGCATGGTATTTATTCAAATTGCGCGAGCTTTTCCATCTGCGGATCGTGTACAGCAAGTGTTAAATACAGAGGTTGATATTATAAGCGGAGCGAATGCGATCGAACCTGAGAAAATCGAGGGGAATATTCAATTTAAAAATGTTAGTTATAGCTATACGAAAAATAATGAATACGTTTTAAAAGATATTTCGTTTAGCATACAAAAAGGTGAAAAAGTAGGGATTATTGGATCGACTGGAAGTGGTAAATCTACCTTAGCGAAGCTGTTACCACGTCTATATGATGTTGATCAAGGTGAAATATGTATAGATGGAATAGATGTTAAAACATATGATTTGCAAAAACTCCGTGCTTCAATAGGGTTTGTACCTCAGAAGGCTTTGTTGTTCTCAGGTAGTATAGAAGAGAATTTACGTTATGGTAAAGAAGATGCAACACATGATGAGCTGGAAGTAGCAGCTGCATCAGCTTGTGCGACTGAGTTTATCAATAAGCTGGGAGAATCTTATCAATATAATTTAACACAAGGTGCGACAAATTTATCAGGTGGACAAAAACAACGTCTATCAATTGCAAGGGCACTTGTGAGAAAACCACCGATTCTCATATTAGATGATTCTACATCAGCAGTTGATGCGAAATCAGAGGCTACTATTCAAACAGCTTTAAAAACAAAATATAAAGGCACAACGACTTTATTAATTGCGTCCAAAATTTCTTCCATAATGGATGCGGATAAAATACTTGTATTAGATAATGGTGAATTAGTTGGCAATGGTACACATGAACAATTATTAGAACAAAGTGAGGTTTATCAGGAAATTTATCTTTCCCAAGGTGGTAATTTGCATAAAGAAGGTGGGGAAGAACATGCGTAATTTTCAAGGGCAATTTGCTAATAAAGGTGGACGAAACACGCCAAAGATGGGGAAAGCTAAAAATGCTCAAGGAACTGTAATGCGGATATGGAACTATATGGGCTATCAAAAAGCTGCTCTTATGTTTGTTATATTTCTAGTCGTTGTTACTACTTTACTTGGATTATTAGGTCCCTATTTTATGGGAGTCATTATAGATCAATATATTGTACCGAAAGATTTAAGTGGTACAGCAAGAATGTGTATGTTACTTATCGCGATTTACGGTGTAACTGTACTTTTAACATGGTTACAAACATTTGTCATGATTAACGTTGCATTAAAAACAATTCAAAAAATAAGACAAGATATTTTTGAGAAAATCCAAACGCTTTCTTTACGGTTCTTTGATGTGCGTTCTCAAGGTGATTTAATGAGCCGGGTGACAAATGATATAGATAATTTGAATCAAGCTTTGACACAAAGTGTTGTACAAATTATTTCATCAGCGTTAACTTTTATAGGTGTAACGATTGCGATGTTCGCTTTAAATTGGATTTTAGCAATTGTAACTTTAATTACAGTACCTATTATGTTTTACGTTACAAAAAAACTAGTTGCATATAGTGGTAAAAACTTTGCGAAGCGTCAAAAAGATTTAGGTGAATTAAATGGATTTATTGAGGAAGCAATTACAGGTGCGGATGTTACGACGTTGTACGGAAAAGAAAAAGAAACTGTACAAAATTTCAATAAAATTAATGAACAGCTAAGAGTTTCAGCTACGAAGGCTGATACATTTTCAGCTTTTATTTTTCCAAGTATGAACTTTATTAATAACTTAGGTATGGGGCTTGTCATTGGGACTGGATCAGTTATGGTCTTAAACGGAATGACAACAGTAGGTGTTATTGCAGCTTTTATTAATTATTCTCGTCAATTCTCAAGACCGTTAAGTCAATTTGCGACTTTAATGAATACAATTCAAGCGGCAGTTGCTGGTGGAGAACGTGTTTTTGAGATTATGGATGAGGTACCAGAAATTCAAAATAAAAAAGACGCATTTGTTGTACAAAATTTACAAGGGCATGTTGCACTTGAGAATGTTTCATTTGGCTATGCAGAGAATAAAACGATTTTAAAAGAAGTGAGTCTTAAAGCGCAGCCAGGAGAGACAATTGCTTTAGTTGGTCCGACTGGATCAGGGAAAACAACAATCATTAATTTGTTAACTCGCTTTTATGATATACAGCAAGGACAAATTCATATTGATGAAAAAGATATAAAAGATTATGATATTAATTCTTTACGAAGTAAAATAGGAGTAGTTTTACAGGATACGTATTTATTTGCTGGTTCGATTATGGATAATATCCGTTATGGACGCTTAGATGCTACTGATGAAGAAGTCATCACTGCGGCTAAGGCAGCATCTGCACATACTTTTATTAAGCATTTGCCAAATCAATATGAAACAGAAATTGCTTCAGAAGGATCGAATTTAAGTCAAGGACAGAAACAACTTCTTGCGATTGCACGAGCAATTTTAGCAGATGCAGATATATTAATTCTCGATGAAGCGACATCTAATATTGACACAAGAACAGAATTACAAATACAAGCAGGACTAAATAATTTAATGAGAGGTCGCACAAGTTTTGTGATCGCTCATCGACTTAAAACAATTGAAAAAGCAGATCAAATCCTTGTTATAAAGGATGGAAGAATTTTAGAAAGAGGGGATCACGAATCTCTTATGAAAGATAAAGGATTCTATTTTGATTTGTATACGAGTCAGTTTAAAATATAGTAAAAGCATTGATATGTTGCGGTTTCTCTTGAGAGGAGAAACCGCATTTTTTATATTTATAAATATTACTATTCAAATAGTTTTTCACTACATGTTTTAACAGTATCCTCCTGCATTCCAGGCAAAACATGTGAATAGCGATTTAATGTTATGAACATATGTTTATAACTGAAGTGTTCACTTACAGTCTTTGGATGTATACCTTGTTTCAAAAGTAGCGTAGCATGTGTATAACGTAAATCATAAAATCGAACCTTAAAAATTGGAATTTAAATAAAAAGAGCACTGTTAAAAGCGCTCTGAGACAAACCATATATTTAGAGAGGAATCAAGATAATATATGGATATTGTGTGAGAATGTTGTAGGTTTTAATTAAAAATAAAGCACACATATAAGTGTGCTTTTATGAACGCTTTAGATTTGTATGACTATATAGTCATACAATAAAATATGCTTGTTTGATATAAATGTGTGTAAAATCTATAAAAAGATATTGTGTATAAGGAACATATTAAATGTTAATTAGCCAAGTCTTTTGTTTTTATCCTGTTATTTGCCGGGCAGTAAGACCCCCACCTCAAAATTTAGTGGAAGCAAAGAAGTTAGGTGGGGGCTGGACTGCCCGTAAAAGCCCGATTGGTGAGGGCTCATTAAAGTTTCACTTTATTAACGAATTTGCGCAACTGTTAACGCTGCAGAACGAATATCTACTGTACCTATTACTTCAACGGGGACAATTTGAATTAAATCACCAGGGTTTAAGTTAATTAGAATGACACCACTTGATACATCGACTTCACCAGTTCCGATAATATTAGAACGGACTGCGGTTCCGGATCCTGCAATAACATTAGTCGATGAATTTAATGTCAAGAAAAAGCGTGCTGCTTCCGGGGCTACTGGAACGTTATCAAGGCTAATCGTTAATGTATAGCTAATTTGATAAATACCAGCTACCTGAATTTTAATACCAGTTCCAGTACTAATTGTATCATTGATTACAGGGACAGTAATGTTAGGATTTGGGCCTGTACTAGGTAATAGTAGTGGTGTAAATAATGTTGCAAATTGAGGTGAAGTAGCATTGAAGGCAAAACCTAGGGCAGGTAGTGTACTAGATGCTTGTGCTTCACAATTAAAATTAGCGAATTTACGAATGGATGAGCGCATATTTTCACTCCTTTCTTGTATTTAGATTTCGTGAGTATTAACTTCACATTTTGGACAAGCATAATACAATATATGAAAATTTATAGTAGATAGTGCATAAGCGTTACTATTACGGATAAAGCTATGAATAATAATAAATACTATATGGAAAAAGCAGTTAGCTAATTTAGCTAACTGCTTAGTAGGTTCTCCAAGAGCAAATAGACGAAAAATTATTGCGCTATATAAAAGATCACTATAGATAAGTGCTCTTTTTGAGAGTGAGTATAAATTTCTATCATTCTATCTAGTATATGCACTGTATTATGTAGTTGCTACTAAAATTGATATGAACTTTTAAAATTAGAGGTTTCTTTTAATGAAACCTCTAAAAAGACAACTAAAGTTACGTTATAGTAAATTCAATTGCGATAGGAGTGCCTCCATCTAGGACAGCTCCTCCTACAATAGTAGCAGCTGTAGTAGTTACACCAGTAATAGTATCACCTGTTTGAATAACACCATTAATATAAAGTGTTAAAAAGGCATATGAAGCAGGGAATGTTGTTACAGCACCAGTATCATCAGTGAAGTCTGTGTTAGCAAAAGTTAAATCTGCTCCAGCAGCAGTTCCTGTTGCTGCTGTACTTACAAATCGTCTTCCAGCTATAAAAGGTTTAACGATAGGCATTTATATTCACCCCTTTTTGAGAATTAACTCAGACAAGTTTTTTTGAAAGTTTTGTCCTGTATCGTATATTATGCTGTGCTTCTACTAAGAGATACGGCTTGTATACTAGTAAATAAATATAATTATTATGCGTTTTACAAGTTAGATTCTTATAAGTAATTAAGTGATTAAGGTTGGATTTTGTATATGGTACGTTCAGGTTAAAAAAGAGCTCTTTTAGAAAGAGCTCTTCATCAAATTATTATCTTAGTGTTGGAGGGAAACTGGCGGCCTCAGTGACAGATGGTAGAAGTAATTTACGTGGTATTGTAATAAATTCAAGCGCAATTTGCTTTGGATAAAAAAATATTTGAGTTAAATCTAGAGCATGTATTAATAGTATCATGAAGCTTGTAAGAATTATAAAACTACCCCAAAAGAAACCTTTTGAAGTATTGCGAAAATCTTTTATTAAAGAAAAGAATGAAAAAATGCGGTAACAATGAGAATTAAAAATTTATACTTATCAGACATTGTGATCCTCCTAAAGAACAGTAATTTATATTATAACGTATTTTTTTTCTATAATTATAAAAAGATTTTCAAATGCCTATGTTGTAGACTTATTGTTTTCATTTTGCATACAATCGTATAATATTAAATTGAATAATATTGAAGAGCTTTATTAAGCTAGCGTCACAAAACAAAATTAATATTATAAAGTGAGAAACATTCTAGTTTATTTCGTAGTCCCAATCCATAAATTAGAACTACGAAATGGATTATTAATAAAAACATTTTAAGATTATTATAATAATGATGTGGTGTATACAGAAAAGAGGATGAAAAAAAGCATCCAGAATGAGTTGATAGCTAGTGGATAACAATTGAAATAGCACTGAAAACTAATAAAACAGCCATAATGATGTTAAATAATTGATTATGTTTTAATAAAAGTTTTTGAAACATGGAACCAAAAAGGCTCCAACTAAATGTACTCAGTAAACCGACTATACCTAGAAATAATGAGAAAAGTAGAAAACTTGAATATGAATTGTAGTAAGGGAGTATAAAAGTAGAGACTACTGTGAGTCCGAATAATATTCCTTTAGGGTTAAAAAATTGAAGGAAAATACCCACTGTAAATAAGTTTTTATTATTTTTTTCATTGTGATCTGCACCGCCTTTACTAGTGATTATTTTAAAGGCTAAATATAGCATATACGTGACACCTAAAATTTTTAAAGGAAATTCAATTATAGGGACAATATTAATTAATACAATATTAAAGAAACTACATAAAGAAGTGAGGATGAAAAAACCGAATGCTACTCCAAAGCAAAAGTTTATGCTTCTCTTTAATCCATGTTGATTTGCGTATGTCATAGCTAAGAAATTGTTAGGACCAGGTGTGAAGCTACTTATAAATACAAATAACAAAAAAGAAAATATAGGCATTTCAACCTCCTTATTTTTTGTGTGTTATAATGACCAAAAAGAACAATATAACGTTTTTTATTATACATAACGGTCGTTATATTGTATACAGTGTAGGAGTGTTTTTTATGGAAGAAATTCAACTTATTCTGGCAAAAAATTTAAAATCAATACGTGAAAAAGAAAAATTAAGTTTAGAAAAGGTCTCTCAATTAACAGGTGTAAGTAAAACAATGATTGGACAAATAGAAAGAGGAGATTCAAGCCCGACAATAACGACAATATGGAAAATTGCTAATGGTTTGAAAGTATCCTTTACCTCTTTAATCAATAATCCAAAGCCTGATACGAAAGTAGTTTTACGAAATGATGTTCAAGTATTGTCTGAAGACAATGGGAAATATAAGGTGTATCCCTCATTTCCTTTCCAAGATGATAGGAACTTTGAAATCTATATGGTTGAAATTGATACAGAAGGGAAATTAAGTTCAGAAGCGCATAAAGAAGGAACAGAGGAGTTTATAACAGTATTTGAAGGGGAATTGACAATTGACATAAATGATTGTCAATATACGTTAAATAATGGGGACTCAATTCGCTTTAAGGCGGATAGACCGCATACTTATACTAACTCAGGAAGAACATTAACTCGGTTAAGTATGACTATTTATTATCCAGCTTTATAAGCTGGCAATAATATGAAGAGTAAAAGTGTATTGTTAAAACCATCTATAAGAGATGGTTTTATTTTTTTGAATATAAAAAAAGACACTCAATTGAGTGTCAATATAGTATTGCTCTCGCGTATAGGATTGGAGATGTTCCTCAAATACATATTGAGATGGTCTGTAAAAAAGAAACAATCTTCATCTTTAATGTAACATCGACATGGGGGAAGTGTAAATTGATAATATATATACGGAAAATTTAGTATAGATGTTTTCTACTATGGATATAGTACAATTTACTTTTATTACGTAATCACTATCGTAATATTTACCAATTGAGTATTTAGGTTGTTTATTATAAAAAGAATGAATCATTTTTTAATCAATTCGTATAATTGTAAGAGAGGCACCTGTTGATCCACCTCCAACTAAATTCACGACAGATAATATACCAAATAATTGTAGTGAAATTGTATTACCAGCATTTAAATTAGTAATTAAATTATTACTATAATTTGAAGTTGATAAAGCGGGAGAAAAAATAGAGCCAGGAATTGGCGTAGAAGCGTTTAATAGTAGTCTAGTTCCAGCAAGTAGAGCGGTTGTCGTATTAACTTGATAGGTTAAATGATATCTTCCAGTTACAGGAATTGTAAATACGTCATTTGAAGCGTTAACTGTAAAATTACCAAGACTTTGGTTATTTGAAAGTGGAATGTTTGTTCCTCCTAATATGACTGAAACAGGACCACCTGATGTATTATTAGCGAACATAGAGTTGGTTGTAACGATAGACCCAGTACTGCCGGTAGGCCCAGTAGACCCCGTAGACCCAGTAGATCCAGTACTGCCTGTAGGCCCAGTACTCCCAGTAGACCCAGTACTGCCGGTAGGCCCAGTACTCCCAGTAGACCCAGTACTGCCGGTAGATCCAGTATTCCCGGTAGGCCCCGTAGGTCCAGTAAGCCTGTAAGGGAAAATAATGTCAAGAGCCATTGATATTAATTCCTTTTTTCTAATTTCATTATTATCTTGAATATAAATCACCTCAACTTTTTAAATAAGAATGTTATAGATTTAGTACTTTTTAAATAGAATGATTAATTTATTATATTAATTAAAGCGGTTATAGCAACGGTAAAATGTTTAATATATGTAATAATTCTTTGGGAAGAAAAAAGAGAATAGTTATAAATTTTTTCTTTAATGATAGGGTCATAATGATGTGTATGAATTAAAAAACATGTGGAATGAGGTATTAAATTGAAACGCAATGACAATTTATCATTGAATAAGGGGATGATAGGACCAGAAAATATTGGACCTACCTTTCCGATTCTTCCACCAATTTATATTCCAACCGGAGAAACAGGACCGACTGGACCAACAGGGATAACAGGCCCAACCGGAATAACAGGAGCAACCGGAGAAACGGGGCGGACCGGAATAACAGGCCCAACCGGAGAAACGGGGCCGACCGGAATAACAGG
>NZ_CP016285.1:2202394-2372785 GCF_001679765.1 Bacillus sp. B25(2016b)
CGGAATAACAGGCCCAACCGGAGAAACGGGGCCGACCGGAATAACAGGCCCAACCGGAATAACGGGACCGACCGGAGCAACAGGCCCAATTGGAATAACAGGTCCAACTGGAGAAACGGGACCGACTGGAATAACAGGCCCAACCGGAGCAACAGGTCCTACTGGGGGTATCGGTCCTATAACCACAACCAATTTGTTATATTACACTTTTGCAGATGGAGAGAAACTTATATATACAGATGCTGACGGGATACCTCAATATGGTACAACGAATATTTTGTCTCCTAGTGAAGTTTCTTATATTAATTTGTTTGTTAACGGAATACTACAACCACAACCATTATATGAAGTGAGTACTGGTAAATTAACTTTATTGGATACGCAACCACCATCGCAAGGATCTTCAATTATATTACAATTTATCATTATTAATTAAAAGGACAGATCCTTAATGAAAAGGAATCTGTCCTTTTTTGTTTTATATTTAAATAGTTAAAATTAAGTGAAGGTACATTCAATTTCTAGCTGTCATAAATGGTTGAATGATAGGAATTTTAACTTCAATCCTTTCCACAGTGTATTGGAATAAAATATAAAATGAATTTTTCAATATATTATATGAGAGTCCTCTATAATACAAACGGCTTCATGTTTAAAAAGAGAACACAATCTTAGTAAAGAAATAATGTATATTTATATAAAAAAATGGCACTGTTAATTGTTGAGTATATTCAAATTAATATGTGTATTTAAACCTAAGAGATAAACGTGGAAAAATAAAATAAACCCGTAAGTTTAGGTATTTAATCTAAGCAGTCAATTATTAAAAACATATAATTAATATGTGAGTCATGAACATAATTAAATAACGTTTTTAAGTTTAATTATATTTCATGTTTCCTATTTTAAGTCAATATATAACATGTTTTTTTACAACTTTATGATCCTTATAATAGGAAAAACTCAAATATAAAACAAGTAAGGAGGACATAAATGACAAACAATAATTGTTTTGGTCATAACCACTGCAATAATCCGATTGTTTTCACTCCAGATTGTTGTAATAATCCACAAACAGTTCCAATTACTAGTGAGCAATTAGGTAGATTAATTACTTTACTAAACTCTTTAATAGCGGCTATTGCAGCGTTTTTTGCAAACCCAAGTGATGCAAACAGATTAGCTTTACTCAATTTGTTTACTCAACTATTGAACTTACTAAATGAATTAGCACCTTCTCCAGAAGGGAATTTCTTAAAACAATTAATTCAAAGTATTATCAATTTACTACAATCTCCTAACCCAGATTTAGGTCAATTGCTTTCTTTATTACAACAATTCTATAGTGCTCTTGCACCATTCTTCTTCTCTTTAATTATTGACCCTGCAAGTTTACAACTTTTATTAAACTTATTAACTCAATTAATTGGTGCTACTCCAGGAGGAGGAGCAACAGGCCCAACAGGTCCAACAGGTCCAGGAGGAGGAGCAACAGGTCCAACAGGAGATACTGGAGCAGCAGGCCCAACAGGTCCAACGGGAGACACAGGTCTAGCAGGAGCAACGGGAGCAACAGGTCCAACAGGAGATACTGGAGCAGCAGGCCCAACAGGTCCAACGGGAGACACAGGTCTAGCAGGAGCAACGGGTCCAACAGGAGCAACAGGTCTAGCAGGAGCAACAGGCCCGACAGGAGCAACAGGTCTAGCAGGAGCAACAGGCCCGACAGGAGCAACAGGTCTAACGGGAGCAACTGGTGCAACGGGAGCAACTGGTGCAACGGGAGCAACTGGTGGCGGAGCTATTATTCCATTCGCTTCAGGTACAACACCAGCTCTGTTAGTTAATGCGGCATTAGCTAATACAGGAACTCTTCTTGGATTTGGATTTAGTCAGCCTGGCATAGCTCCAGGTGTGGGAGGAACTCTCACAATACTACCAGGTGTTGTAGGTGATTATGCATTTGTAGCACCACGTGATGGAATTATCACGTCATTAGCAGGATTCTTTAGTGCAACAGCGGCGTTAGCTCCATTAGCACCTGTTCAAATTCAGATGCAAATATTTATCGCACCTGCTGCAAGTAATACGTTTACACCAGTAGCACCACCTCTATTATTAACACCAGCATTACCAGCAATAGCAATTGGTACTACAGCAACAGGAATCCAAGCTTATAATGTTCCAGTAGTTGCTGGGGATAAAATATTAGTATATGTTTCATTAACAGGAGCTAGTCCAATAGCTGCAGTTGCCGGATTTGTAAGCGCAGGTCTTAATATCGTCTAATTTGTTACAATGTTAATAGGAAATTAAACAGGGGTTCGTATATAGTCCTTCCTAATAAATTTAGGAAGGACTATATTTTTGGGGGAAATATGTAATAAATTAAATGAACAATTACTCTTTGTTAAGTTCGTATAAAAAAGTATAATTTCCCCTTTCTTATTTAAGGAATAAATTATGTAACTTAAAAAATTTCAATCAGCAAAAAAAGATGAATTCTTTTAAAAAAGAATTCATCCATAAAATAAACTATTTATTTTTATTGCAGTTACATCCTTTTTTCTTTACATAGCCTTGCTGAGTTAAGTCTCTTTGCGATTGGGAATTGGAAGATTGCGAATTGGAAGATTGAGAGGATGCTGAAGAGCTACTATTTTTATTATAAGAGTAGTTTTTTCGATAGTTATAATTACTCATAGTACTATCACCTCCAATTTAATATATAAATATTATATGTATGTACACTATCAATTGTTACTATTATTAATAGGAAGAGAAGATACAATAAAAAATCTCCTCGGTATTTTCCTAGGAGATAAATGATGATTCTTTTGAAAAATTATAAATTAATAACCCCAGTAAAGAGGAAAGTAATAAGAGTCTTGGCAATACGGATTATGTTGTTGAGCGGGGGGCTGGGGTGGATAATTTTTCATTTCGCGGTTTTGATTACAGTTTGCCGGAGGGCCAATTACAGCAGTTGATTGGATAGGAGAAACCGCTTGTTTCCATTGTTGTTCATTGAGACAATAAGTATGGGCCATCATATGAGCAGGAGTTAATCTTAAAATGTCAGAACCGAAAATAACTTCTGGCGTTGGGGCATTGAAAATAGCTAATAAATGAGTATTATCTGCTGTAGAAATTTCATAATGCCACCATGCTTGTGGAATGTTGGCAACTTGCCCGGGTTTTATCGGTAAGTTTAATATTTGATTCGTAAATGGATTAAGTAAAGAAACAACAGCAGACCCTGAAATACAATAAACAAGTTCAGCTGCATTTTGATGAATATGTGGCTCTACAACATTTCCTGTACTTAAATAAATATCTAATAATGAAGTATTTTCTAAAGTATTTAATTGTTTAATACCAAGTACATTTATATAATTTTTGGCATCTTTCCGAAAAAAATTACTTTTATTTACATCATAAGTAAAATTGGTTGAGGGGGAGGTATAGTCGATGTTGGCAGTCAATTGTATTACCCGCCTTTCTATAGGTAAGTTAGGTTACAAAATTAGGATATGTGTCTAGTCTTTGTTTTGTGCTGTTGTCGGTAGCTTAATAAATTCACTTATTCCATAAAGAATAAGGTGTTAAGACTAAACTATATTCGTATTCCCATTCATACTTTGGATTGATGGAAAAAAGTAATGAAAATGTTAATTTAAAATTACATCAATCATTTATAAGGAGTGAATGTTCATGTCATTTAGTGAAATGATTAGAAATGAAGTACTCAGCTGGGCGGGTGTTTCTGAAAAACCGCATCGATTTGGTGGTATTGAAATAAATTATGGTAAGAAAGAACTTGGGCATCTTCATGGTGATAAATTAGCTGATTTACCATTTCCGAAGTTAAAGAGAGATGAATTAGTGAAGCAAGGATTGGTAAAACCACATCACGTATTACCTGAATCAGGATGGATCAGTTATTATTTAAAGAGTGAAGAGGATATTCCATTTGCAATTGAGTTATTTCGTATGCAATATGATCGAATTAAAAAGTAATGAAATAAAGTAGGGTAATAAAAATTTATTTTTATGTCACATCCCTCCTTAATCGTTCGTCTTGTATGTAGAACGATTGAGGAGGGATTTTATTATGGATACATTTGATATAGCAATTGTTGGCGGTGGGCTTGCTGGATTAACAGCATCTATATATTTAGCGAAAGCTGGAAGGAAAGTGATTGTATTAGAAAAGTCTAGTCAATTCGGTGGCCGAGGGATGACTATAAATAAAAATGGAATCTGCATGAATCTTGGTGCACATGCTTTATATAGAGGCGGGACAGCGTTTATAACTTGTAATGAGCTCGGTATGAATCTTCCAGGTGGAATACCATCTACAAAAGCACATGGAATATGGAAAGGGGATATATTCACTATCCCAACAGATTTTTACTCAATTTTATCAACACCACTACTTTCTTGGTCTGCAAAAGTACAATTCTCACGTCTTATGATGCGTTTAGGAAATTTAGATGTAGGAGAAGTTCCGAAAATGAGTCTAACTACATGGGCAGAAAATGAAATAAAAGATCCAATGGTTCGCAATATATTTTATGCGCTATGCCGGACAACAACATATACGTTTGCTCCTACAATACAATTAGCATCATCTGTACTAAAGCAAATACAGCTTTCTATAAAAGAGGGGGTGGTTTATGTAGATGGTGGTTGGGAGACGATAATAACAAAATTAAGAGCTATAGCGAATGATATTGGGGTACAGTTTTTGGCTAAAAAGCATGTTGTGGAAATTGAGCATTCCGAAGATAAACAAAGAATACATTGTGTTGATCATGAGGTTTTTGAAGTAGGCACAGTTATCGTGACGACTCCGCCGAAAGAAGCTTGTAAAATAATAAAAGGTGCAGAAGGAACAAGTTTGCATAGATGGAGTGAACAATCGGTACCGGTTACTGTTGCTGCATTAGATATTGGCTTGAGACAATTACCCAATCCTACACATCAATTTGTATTAGGATTAGATCAACCTATATTTTTCACAAATCAATCGAGAGCAGCTAAATTAAGTGAAGATGGATCAATTGCAGTGAGTCTAATTAAGTACCATAATCCTGTGCTAGAGATGAATCATATTCATGAAGATAAAGAACAATTGGAAAGTACGATGGAGTTGTTACATCCAAATTGGAAAAGAGAAGTTGTTGCACAGCAATATTTACCGAAAATAACAGTAGTACATGATTTTCCTCATATTGACCGTGTTGAAAAACCGGGCCCTAATATACCTGAAATGCCAGGTGTTTATGTTGCAGGAGATTGGGCAGGGCATGATGAAATATTAGCTGATGCTGCGGTAGCAAGCGGGAAACGTGCAGCGTTACACATTTTAAAGCAATATGAAAGTGAGGCAGTTCATCATGGAAACGGAGCAGTTATATGAAGCGTATCAACCATTATTATTTTCGTTAGCATACAGAATCCTTGGGAGTGTTATGGATGCTGAGGATATCGTTCAGGATGTATTTATCTCGCTAAATAATATAGAAGATCCTCAATCTATAGAAAATATGAAAGCATATTTATGTAAGATGGCGACAAATCGTTCAATTGATAAATTACGATCGGCAGCGCATAAGCGTAACGTGTATGTAGGGATGTGGTTACCAGAGCCAATTGTAGAAGAGAGTGATGAGCCATCAAAGTCTTTTATAATGAAAGAATCCCTTTCCACCGCATATTTATTACTTTTACAACAGTTATCTGAGGTAGAAAGGATTGTTTTCATATTAAGAGAGGTTTTCAGTTATGAATACGAAGAAATAGCTTCAATTGTTGATAAGAGTAGTGTGAACTGCAGGAAGATCTTTCAACGTGCTCGAAAAAGCATGTTGGAGAAACCGAAGCAATCAAAATTAAGCACGGAGAAAATGGCTTCTTATGTTGAAAAGTTTGTATCATCATTACAGTGTGGGGATGCGGAAGGTATGTTAGAAGTATTAAAAACAGATGCTATACTCAAAGCTGATGGTGGCGGTAAAGTTACGACTGCGATCAATCCGATTTATTCTGCAGATCGAATTATACGTTTGTTCTTTGGGATTGCACAACGATTGACAGAAGAGTACACTGTTGATTTCAAAATGGTAAATGGTATACCAGGAGTTATAGTTACAATAAATAATAAAGTAACGTATGTTCTTTCGTTTGCATTTGAGGATGAGAAGATTTCAAATATTTATATGATGGTTAATCCTGAAAAACTTATGCATTTAAATGTAAAAATATAAAAAAGCGCATTTCTTCAGAAATGCGTTTTTTATTATTTTTCTAACATTTCAAGAGGTACATCTTTTTCGCCGGCTACCTCAAATTTAATTTCCCCGTCTTCTTCATAAATACGTGTAATAATCGGTATAGTAATCATTAATTTTTTATGCTGCTTTCGTTTTCGAGCAGCATCTAAGCTAATAACGTTCATTTGTAAGCATCCTTTCTTCTGGAAATATATAAACAAAGAAAATGCGTCCGAAAAGGGCGCTTAATTGAATTTGAAATACCGATTCATTTAAATGGGGTTTATATAATTTAATAACTGCAATTTTAATATGAAATAATATGAATGGAATAATTGCACGTAGAAATTAACTTTACCAAAAAACGAAACAATATGCTATAAAAAATTATAAATCTTTGTCATATAACAGGAAAAAGGTTTTTGTTTCGCATATAATAAAAAGTAGACGGGCAGCAAGAGCTTTTTTCATCATATTGCTTGGAAAGGCGATGAAAAGAATGGATACAGTAGATTCATTATTATTGCAACTTGAACAATATGGAGAAGAGCATGATCGAAATAAAAAAACAAGGGAAGAAAAATTACGGAATGTTTCTCGTGAGATGGGGCAATTTTTATCAATTTTAGTAAAAGGGTGTAATGCAAAAAACATCTTAGAAATTGGAACTTCTAATGGTTATTCTACATTGTGGTTAGCTAATGCAGTAGAAGAAACAAATGGAAATGTAACAACTGTAGAGCTTTCTTCAGAACGAGTTGGAGAGGCACTTGTCAATTTTGAAAAGGCAAACCTGTTACAAAGAATCGATATTCATAATCAAGAAGCAGGGGCATTTTTAGATTCACAATTAGATCATTCATTTGATTTTATTTTCCTAGATTCAGAGCGCACGCAATACATGTGGTGGTTTGAGCATATAAAACGTATGTTACAACCAAAAGGTTTTCTTGTTGTTGATAATGCAACTTCTCATGCGAGTGAATTAGATGAGTTTATAAAAATGATTGAAGAAGATGATACGTTTGAAACGGTGTTATTAGCGTTTCAAAAGGGAGCATTTGTAGCTCGCAAAAATAAATAGAAGTGAGTGTAATAGAATTATCACATTGAAAACGGGTGAATGTCAAAAGATTGAGTGTAGCACGATTAAAAGAACATAAATTATTTAGGAAATATATGAAGAATCCGCCTTCAGCATGTAGTTCTCTAGGTCTTAAGTCTGAGGAAAATTATGTTGATTACAGGTATACTTATAGTAAGAAACAGGGAATGACTGCATAAACAGACATTTCTAAAAAAATCGATTTCAAGCAGTCAGAATGTATATGAAATACGATATAATTGATGAAATATAGTGCATATAAATTCGCACATATAAATAAAGGAGCGATTTTGTTGACTGAACTCGAGAAAAAAGAACCTGTATCCATTGTGAAAGATAATAATGTAGAAGTAGTAGTTGATACAGTTATAAAAGATGAAGAATTAGAGGAACTAAATAAAGAAGCTGATCTTTATGTACAAAAGTTAAATAGCGAGCAAAATACAGATTTATCAAAAGTATTGTCTCAGCTAGGAGATTTAGGGGATAAAGAGCAACAAGCAGCAGGACAAACGTTATCAGCTTTAAAACGCCCTGTAACAGCGATGATGAATGGGAAAAATGAAGAAATTCCAAATACATTGTTAGAATTACGAAAAGTGGTATCAGAGCTTGATCCCAATTCACTTAAAGCAAGTGGTATGAAGAAAATAATGTTTAAAGTATTCAAGAAAAATCCACTTGAAACATACGTGCATAAATACCAATCTATAGATAAACAAATCGAGGAAATTATTAGATCCCTTCTAATTGGCCGTGATAACTTACAAGAGGATACAGTTGGTCTTGAAATGTTAAAAGAACAATCGCACGATAAAATTCATGCGCTTGATAAACAAGTATACTTAGGGAAAAAGCTTGCTGGCATGCTTGAAGCTGAGAAACAAAACCCAGAGCGTCAAAGAGATATTCCGTTAATTAACGATGCGTTAGAAAAGATACTTGTACGTACACGTAATATGCAGCAAGCGAAAAGTGTATTATTACAATCGATAGCTTCTGTAGACATCATTAAGAAAAATAACGAAAAGTTAACAGAGGCAATACGAAATGCAATTACGATGACGCAAAACGTTGTAACAGTTTCAGCTGCTATTCAGCTAGCATTAACGAATCAACGTAAAACAATTGACGCTGTAAATGCGACGAATGAAGCAATTGAATCGATGGTATTAAGTAATTCTCAAGCGTTAAAACAAAATACAGAAGAGACGACGAAATTGCTTGAAAATCCCGCTATTAGCATGGATAAATTACGTGAATCATTCCAAAATGTGTTCGCTGCAATTGAAGCATCTGAAAAATCGTCAGAACGTATTATCGAGTCAAGTAAGAAGTTCGTTATTGAACTAGACACATTTAATGATGAGATGAAGCAGAAACTCATTCAGCGTCCAAGGAAATAACGCATTATTAGAGGAGGTGAACAAATGAGTTTCATTCAAACAGTACTATTACTACTCGGTACATTGCTTTTAATAGCATTTACTGTTGTTGTTTTAGTCGTATATTTCGGACGGAAGTTGTATTTTTCATGGGCGAAGCCATATAAAAGAGCGCAAGATTCTTTAGATAAGTTATCAAACAAATCAATACCGTTTCTACAAGAATTTACACAACATCCACTGTTTTATCGCTGGATTCGCACTGAAGGAAAGAAAGAACAAAATACATTAAATACTCTATTTTGTGCATCAGGTCAACGTACGAGAGAACAAGTCTTCTCGATGTTACCGAAAGAAAAGCAGAAAAAAGTGCATGTAATGGCAAAAACTACGAAAAAGTTTACGAATGAAGATATCGATGTGGCTGCGATGAAAGTGAAAGATTTCTTAAGACAAGAAACACAACAAACTGTAAAACCGACAGACTTATCATTTTACAAATTGTATTTTTATGACCGTTATCCAGACGCATTAAATACAATTCAAGCGTATAAACGCTCAATAAATCCTTCATTACAAAGAACGGTTGATGATATTACAATTTCAGTATTGAATGCACTTCCGTACTATCAAGAGCAACGCATGTTTGAACAACAACATAAACTTGAAACGTTCTTAATGAAAGATTTAACGGCCATGTTATCGTTGGTAGTACAATTACCACCTTCACAAAGACCAGAGAAGGAAGAAGAATTGAAAATCTACTTGGAAAATTTCCAAAAAGAAATGGAAGTAGTAGAGCGAGATATTCGCGACTCAATTGATCACGATTTAAATGTGAAGATGAGAGCAGCGACTGAGAAGTTTAAGAATAAATAGAAGAGATCGCCTAAAAAGTTGAATGTTTCAGCTTTTAGGCGTTTTTTTTGTGAGTTGAGAGAGTGTAATCTTTTGTGAAATTGTATATACAAACGTTAATAAGTGGTAAAATATAGAGTGTTTTTTTATACTTTGTGTAAACAATTATTATAAAAGGGGTATGATATTGTGCTAATTGAGTTAGTCATACTATTTGTAATTCTATTTTTATTTCTTGGCTACCCTATTAGTAAAGCATGGGATAGTTTCCAATTGAAGAAGGAGAATTCCTCAAGTATACTAAAGTTCGAGCCACAGGAAATATTATCAATAGGTTTGAGTTATTTTATCTTTGGTTTAGGTATTATGTGGAATGCAAATGATGTAAGAGCAGGAATACCATTACATAAATTCGAAAAGAACGGAATGATGTCTGATCAATATGCTTCTTTAGCACATGACCACATTGCGATAGTAGTTCTTTTAGTTATTTTAGGTGGAGTTTCGTATTGGAGATTAACAACAGGCTTAATAAAACTTTCACCAATATTTTATATTTTTTATAGTACTTTAATGATAGTAAACATTGTATATACATTCATCTATATTACTCATACAGGCTCTGCTTTTTATACGGAATTAGGAGGATTGAGATACATTCCAGTCTTTTGTATTCAAGTTGGAATGCTTGCATTTAGTCTATTATTCTTAGCTAAATTAAGAAATACATTAGGTTATTTCATACAATCTCAGAATGAGAAAGATTATACGCAGAGCAACAGAATTATATTATTGCTGTATCGCATTTCTTTTGGATATCAAAAAATGGCTACAGTCTGGATGATAAGTTTATTTCCTGTCTTGTTAATTGTTCAATTTATTTTAATACTGTTTGGCCAAAAACCAGATAGTTTTATAAGAGTGTTTATGGAAACAAGTAGTTTTAATTATTCTAAGATTCCCGCCCCAAGTCCTCAAATTGTCTCCGGGGATGGGCATTATTTATGTACAGTTTCTGTGAAAGGTCATAAAAACATCGTTAAGCCATTACGAGCAGGAATTAGGCATGGGGAAAGAATTACAGTTAATCGACAGTTATTAATTGCGAACGCTTTTGAAAATGTAATTGAGGAGCGGGTACCAAAATGTCATAAAGTTATTCGTAATTTTTATGATAAATACGGTTATCCAATTAGTAAACATATTAATACGAAATGGTCGGCTGATTTTGTTTATATTTTAATGAAGCCACTAGAATGGTTCTTCTTATTTGTACTTTACACAGTAGATAAAAACCCTGAGAATAGAATTCATATTCAATATAGTGAACTACGAAAATAAAAGTAAGAGCCCGCATTCAAAAAAATGCGGGCTCTTACTTTTATTTTGCTTGAATAGTAGATTTACTAGAAGCCACACTTTCATTATGCAATCGATCAACTGCAGTTACGACATACGTATACGTTTCTCCAGAAATAGCGGTTTTATCTACATAAATTTCTCCAAGTTTTGTTTTTCTTACAGTAGTAAGTAAATTTTTGGGGTTTTGTATATCTACTTCATTTTTCCCATTCGTGCGGTAAATAGCGTAATAAGCAGAATCATTATCTCTATTGTCAATGATACCGATTGCAATACCTTCATTTCTTGGAATGGCACCTTTTAAAGTCGGTTGTTTTGGTGGATCATGATCAAGCCAAGGCATAGGCGGGATTAATGCAGGATATTTATATATGTCTTTTGAGAGTCGATCTTTAACTCCAAGTGGATTGTTATTAATATCTTTTAAGCTAAAATGCATACTACCTTTTATTTCAGGATATAGCCGGTTTAATGCAATTTGTCTCGGATATTCTTCTGGATCAGACCAAGCAGGGACGGAGTTATTATTAATTTTATAGGCCGCTTGACCGATGTATAGGTGAATTGGTTTGTTATTTGTTTCTTTAACCCACCAATCTACTAATATGTCATATGCAGCTGGGGTGAAACCTATATTCCAATATATTTGCGGTGTAATGTAGTCAATATATCCTTTTTGTATCCACTCACGTGTGTCAGCATAAAGGTCATCATAGTTTCTTTGGCCTGCGGTTGTGTTAGAGCCAGTCGGATCGTCAGCTATATTTCGCCATACGCCGAACGGACTAATGCCAAACTTTACATATGATTTTTCTTGTTTTATAGCAGTATTTAAATCTTTTACAAGTTCATTTACATTGTTACGTCGCCAATCTTCTATATTTGTAAATCTACCGTTATTATATGTTTCGTACGTTTTCTGATCTGGAAATTCTTCACCGGCTACTTTATATGGGTAAAAATAATCATCCATATGCAGCGCATCAATATCGTAATTTTGTACGATTTCTAAAGCACCTTCTGTTATAAATTTTTTCACTTCCGGAATACCAGGATTGTAATATAACTTTCCACCATAAGGTACAACCCAATCGGGATGTTGCCTTGCAGGATGATTATTTGATAATCGATTTATATCGGTATGATTCATCGTTATTCGGTATGGGTTAATCCAAGCGTGGAATTCTATATTTCTTTTATGAGTTTCTTCAATCATAAATGCGAGCGGGTCATAACCAGGATCTTTTCCTTGTGTCCCCGTAATGTATTCAGACCAAGGACCGTAATTTGAAGGATAGAAAGCATCAGCAGTTGGTTTAATTTGTACAACAACTGTATTCATACCAGTGCTTTTTACATCGTCTAATAATCGTATAAATTCTTGTTTCTGTTTTTCAATGGGTAAGCCAGTTTTTGAGGGCCAATCAATATTCAGAACAGATGCAATCCATACAGCACGTAATTCGTGTTTTTTGTATGCAGTATTTACTTCAGCATAAGTAGAGTGAGGGGGAATGAAAGAGAAAGGGATGAACAAGATGACGATACAACATATCATTAATAAACGTTTAACGATCATTTATACGCCTCCTATCATATGATTAGTTAAAATAATATCTGAGGCGAGGTTGACCTTGCAATAGAGAAAATTACATATTGAAACATTAATTTAATAGGGGAAATATTTATAATGAAATTTACTTTCATTATAAATAAATTCATTTACTACTTCATATGCTTGTTAGTAAAGTGAAACTTCCTTTCATTTGAAGGGTAATAAATTATAAGTATAGGAGGATTAACAAATGAAAGTTTTGTTCGTCTGTTCTGGAGGAATGTCCAGTGCAATTGTTGTAAACGCTTTAAAAAAAGAAGCGGAGAAAAATGGTGTGAACATGGAAGTGCATGCAATTGGAACGAATGAGGTAGAGGAAGAAGTAAAGAATGGTTGGGATGTTGTAATGGTTGCACCACAAGTTAGACACCGATTTGACTCTGTAAAAAAATTTGCAGAAGAGGAGTCTATTCCGTGTGGTATCATTCCGCCGCAAGCATATACGCCGCTTGGTGGAGCGACTTTATTAAAGACTGTAAATGATTTAATTCGTTAGGGGGAACCGTTATGAATAAGTTTGTCACGTTTCTTGATAAAAACTTATCTGGACCGATGGCAAGACTTTCTGAACAGAGACATTTACAAGCAATCCGTGATGGAGTTATTTCAGCATTACCATTTATCATCGTAGGAAGTTTCTTTTTAATCGTAGCATTTCCACCATTACCGAAAGATAGTTTCATATCCGTTTGGGCATTAAAGAATCAAACAAGTATATTAATACCATATCGTTTAACTATGTTTATTATGTCTTTATATATAGCATTTGGAATAGGATATAATTTAGCGAAGAGTTATAAGTTAGATGCTTTATCGGGAGCTCAGCTTGCAGTATGTTCACTACTTTTAACATTAACTCCTGAATTAATTGATAAAAAAGGATTCATGCTTCCGATGACAAATCTCGGAGGGCATGGACTATTTGTGACTATGATTGTTTCTATTTTATCAGTTGAGATTTTAAGGTTTTGTAAGAAGAACAACGTAACGATTAAAATGCCAGAACAAGTACCACCGTCAGTATCGCGTTCGTTTGAAGCACTTATACCTGCTGCATTCGTTATTATTATTATGAGCCTTATTACAGTTGTTTTTAAAGTTGATGTACATTACGTAGTGGATAAATTAGCCGCACCGTTAGTCAAAGCTGGAGATAGTTACTTTGGCGTCATAATACCTGTATTTTTAATTACATTTTTCTGGTCCTTCGGAATACATGGTGTATCGGTTGTAGGTACTGTAGCAAGACCGCTTTGGGATGTATATCTAGGAAAAAACGGTGAAGCTGTAGCAAGTGGTGCGAGTCAATTTCCATTTATTGCACCAGAACCGTTTTATCAATGGTTTATTTGGATTGGTGGCTCGGGAGCAACATTAGGGCTTGTGTTAGCGATGATCGTATTTGGTCGGTCAAAATATTCGAAAGCATTATCGAGAACATGTATTGTTCCTGGGATTTTTAATATAAATGAACCGGTTATATTCGGTTTGCCGATTGTATTAAATCCAATTTTAATTATTCCTTTCGTCATTACGCCGCTAGTAACAGCGACTATTGCTTATGCCGCAACGGCAATGGGTTTTGTAACGCCAACTCATATTATGCCACCATGGACATTACCAGCCCCAATTGGTGCATATTTAGCTACAGGTGGAGATTGGCGTGCTATTGTATTAGTCTTAATAAATATAGCTATATCATTCCTTATTTATTTACCATTCTTTAAAATGTACGACAAAAATATGCTTGAAATTGAAAAGCATGGTGACGGGGAATCTGTTAATCCTTAATCTGCATGCTGTTATTTTGAGTGATAGACTTCTGTCTATCACTTCTTTCACATTAAAACCAGTAAGGGGGGAATAAAATGAATATAAAATTTAGTTATAAAGGTGTATTTTTATTATTATTTGGAGTGATTTGTTCAAATTTACTTTTTGTCCCTTTATTAGGCATGCTAAATCTATCGCAAATGCATAGTATATGGCTCGTTACAAGCATTGCGGCAAGCGTTTTGCTTACGATAGTTGTTTCTTTCATCGATGGGTCGTTTGCATCGAAAGCTCAATTGTTTTTTAGATTTATATTGTTTTCGATTGGTTGTACGTTGGTTACTTACATGATTGTTTTTTAGTAAATAGGAGGTCATGCACGTTATGTATATTGCAGGGGTAATGTCCGGTACATCATTAGACGGAATAGATGTAGCACTCGTTCATATAGAAGGAAGCGGTGTAGATTCTAAAATTGAACCCATCTATTTTACTACAGTTCTATTTTGTAATGATATAAAAAATGAGATCCAACAAGCGTTATCAATTGAAACTTCGAATGTCCAACTTATATGTAGTTTGAATTTTAAACTTGGTTTATTCTTCGCCAATGCTGTAAAGGAAGTTTGTAAAGAGGCCAATTTTCCTTTGAGACAATTAGATTTAATAGGTTCTCACGGACAAACGATTTATCATCAGCCAAAGCAAGAAGGGAATATTATTTCTTCAACATTGCAAATTGGGGAACCAGCAGTAATAGCATATGAAACGAACACGACGGTTATCTCGAATTTCCGAACAATGGACATGGCGGCAGGGGGACAAGGTGCACCACTTGTACCATATTCAGAAGTTATTTTATATCAGCATCAAACTAAAAATAGACTGCTACAAAATATTGGTGGGATTGGGAATGTTACAGTGCTTCCAAGTAAACGAAGTAATGAGAGTGTTATTGCTTTTGATACGGGACCAGGCAACATGGTAATCGATGAAGTATGTCAAAGATTATTTCATGTACCATATGATCAAAATGGTTGGATTGCAAAGCAGGGGGTAGTTGTAGATGAAATTTTAACATACTGTATGAACCATCCATTTTTGAACATGAAACCACCAAAATCAACAGGTAGAGAACAGTTTGGAGAATCGTTTGTGACTGATATATTGAATCGATTTAAAAAGCATAGTAAAGAAAATATATTGGCAACTGTCACGATGTTTACAGCATGTTCAATTATTCATCATTATAAGGAGTTTATTTTGCCGTATTATGAAATTGATGAGGTGATTTTAGGTGGTGGTGGAAGTTATAATAATACACTTGTTGAAATGTTACGGAATGGATTAAGAGAAGAGAAATGTAGCATATGTATACAAGAAGATATTGGTCATTCTTCAGCAGCGAAAGAAGCAATTGCGTTTGCTATTTTAGCAAACGAAACGTATCATCGTAATCCGAGTAATATGCCGAGCGCAACAGGTGCTAAGAATTCCGTAATTTTAGGGAATATAACATTCCCTCCATACGCAGATGAAAATGAGGCGAACATATGAAGTATATGATTGGAGTAGATGGCGGGGGAACGAAGACGGAGGCCATTGCATTTGATCAAGATGGAAATGAAGTTGTAAGAGGTACGAGCCGATTTGGAAATGTATTAATAGATTTTGATCAGGCACTGTTGCATATTATGGAAGCAATTGATCAATGCCAGAAGAGTTTAATAAATGGGCATTGCGTTTGTATTTGTTTAGGAGTAGCTGGTATAAGCGGAGCGAATACAAATGAATTAACATTACGTTTTAAAAAGAAATACGGAACAAAAATTGAAATTTTTAATGATGCAATGATTGCGCATGCAGCAGCTTTAAAAGGTAAGGATGGAATATTAACTATAGGTGGTACAGGTGCAATTTGTATCGGAAAGAAAGAAGAAGTATATCAGTATAGCGGTGGATGGGGACATATTTTAGGAGATGAGGGGAGCGGATATTGGATTGCATTACAAGCTTTAAAGAAAATGGCAATTCAGTTCGATCAAGGAATCAGTCTTTGTCCATTGAGTTTGAATATTCAAAGGCAGTTTCAACTTTTGACACCGTCTCATATAAAAAGCTTAGTATATACTTCTTCTAAAGATAAAATTGCAGCAATCGCGCCATTAGTTATTCAGGAAGCGAGAAATGGCAATGATGATGCGCATGAAATTATGATGCAAGCTGGAAAGGAATTAGCAAGGATTACAGTAAATGTTTATAACAAGTTGAACTTTAAGTACTCAACGCCAATTGCAGTAAGTGGCAGTATATTGCGTTTAGTTCCTGAAATATTTGCTGTATTTCAGAAATGCTGTGAAGAAAGTATGAAAGAAATTACATTCGTATCACAAGCAGAAATGGCAGTGAAAGGAACATATTATTTAATGAGGGATATATATTTTAAAAAATAGTGTATGAGAATTTTTGTATGATTTGTAAAAATATGATGTTAAAATGTATAAAGGGATGTATGTTAAAAACGTACAATATACGTAGTAATTGAATATTGTATATGTATTCCCATGTAGAAAGTGAATGATTACATGATTAATAGTATGCAGTTTTTATATTTGGTGGCTTCTTATTTAATTGGAAACATATTGACCGCTTATATAGTAACAAAATTGAGACATAACGTTGATATTAGGGATGAAGGAAGCGGAAATCCTGGCGCAAGAAATATGGGGCGCGTATATGGAAAAGGGTATTTCATCGCTACATTTTTAGGTGATGCGATTAAAGGGGCAATAGTTGTTGCTGTAGCAAAATCTCTTTTTAAAGATCCTACATTCGTAATGTTAACATTATTGGCCGTTATTATTGGACATATTTACCCAGTTTTATTTAAAGGCAAGGGCGGTAAAGGTATTTCAACATTTATAGGAGGACTAATCGCATTTGATTATTTGATAGCGCTTACCCTCTTAGGCATTTTTATTGTATTTTATTTAATATTTAAAGGGTTTACGAAGCCAGGACTAATTACGATTGCTTGTTTACCAATTTGTATGATTCTTTATTCTTATTCTATTGTTACCACTATATTAAGTGGAATGATTATTGTACTTATTCTATATGTAAATCGAGAATAAAATGAATGTTTAATAAGTGGAGATAATCTCCACTTATCATTTTTTATTAAATAGATAAAGGAGATAAGGCATGGGGTTAATTTATAAAGTTGCTGATCAAGATTGGGAATTTGAAAGTATACATAAATTAAATTATAAAACTTTTGTGGAAGAGATACCACAACATGAAGAAACGAAAGACCGGTTTCGTATAGATCGGTTTCATAAAGAAAATACATATTTAATTTGTTTAGATGAGGATAGATTAGTAGGTATGGTCGCAGTGCGGGGAAAACGACCATTCTCGTTAGATTATAAAATCTCAAATTTAGATGTTTATTTGCAAGAGCATGGAGAAAAAGTGTATGAAATTCGTTTACTTTCAGTAGAACGTGAATATAGAAATGGAAGAGCGTTGTTAGGATTAATTCGTTTTCTACATCGTTATTTGCTTCTAAACGGATATGAATTAGCACTCATTTCTGCAACAACACGTGAACTAGCTTTATATAAGCAAATGGGATTCAAATCTTTCCATACGTTAGTTGGTACAGAAGAAGCAACCTTCCAGCCAATGTATGTTACTCCTGCTATGTTTGAAGAGTCGAGTGTTGGGGGGATTATGACGAAAGAATATACGTTTTTACCTGGTCCAGTAGATATTGAAGAGAATGTTCGAAAGGCATTTTCTACGCGGCCTATTTCGCATCGATCTAAGTCATTTCAAGTGACAATGGACAATGCGAAAAAACGGTTACTTCACATGACAAAAGCAAAACATGTACAGCTTATGTTAGGAACAGGGACGTTAGCAAATGATGCGATTGCTTTACAGTTACGTTCTTTAAAAGGGAAAGGACTAATATTAACAAATGGAGAATTTGGAAATAGATTAGTTGGACATGCAAAACGAGCTTGGTTACATTTTGATACGTATAAAAAAGAAATGGGAGAACCGTTTATTTATAACGAATTAGAAGAAATAATAACAACTGGAAATTATGAATGGCTTTGGTTTGTTCATCATGAAACATCTACTGGAATGTTAAACGATTTAGACGAGTTAAATACTCTTTGTAACGAGAATCAAATGAAACTATGTGTAGATTGTATAAGTTCAATTGGAGCAATACCATTAGACCTGAAAGATGTGTATTTTGCAAGTGGTGTTAGCGGTAAAGCGATTAAATCATATACCGGAATTTCTTTCGTTTTTCATAACCACATTGTAAAAATAAACGAGGCTGTGCCGGCCTATATGGACATTGGCATGTATGAAGAAAATGAAAGCATTCCATACTCACAATCATGGAATTTAATTTACGCATTGCAAGAAGCGTTGAAGAGATTTGAAGATGAAAAGGCATTTGTAAAAATTAAAGAGACATACGATTATGTTGAAGAAGTTATTACTGATATGGGGTTAAAGCTTGTTTCACCTAAAGAACATGCCGCGCCAATTATACTTACTATTGTATTGAGCGAAGATCATTCTTCTAAAGTAGTAGGCGATGCGTTAGCATTACAAGGATACATTGTTCATTATGAGTCATCTTATTTGCAAAAGAATAATTGGATTCAAATTGCATGTTTAAATCATTATAAAGAACGCGATATGAAGAGGATGTTAAATTGTTTGCAAATGTGTTTATTTTAGAGTGGGGTACATATATAAAGACTTTTTCTTTTCGTATAAAGGAGCTAAGACTTACGAAAACTTAGGAATAGAACATTGGAAGAGGTGTAAGTATGATAACTAGAAAACTACCATTACATATAGACGATATTAAAAAAGCTCACAAAATTCTAGATAGAAATGCTCGTAAAACGCCATTAGTAAAATCTTTTTACTTGACTAGTAAAACGGGCGGAGAAATTCATTTGAAATTAGAAAATATGCAATTAACGGGTTCTTTTAAATTTCGTGGCGCATTTAATAAAATGTCGCGGCTCACGGATCAAGAAAAAGAAAGAGGTGTAATTGCATGTTCAGCAGGTAATCATGCACAAGGAGTTGCATTATCTGCTCATTTACTCGGTATTAAGAGTAAAATTGTTATGCCAATTTCTGCACCGCAGGCGAAAGTTGAAGCAACTAAAGGATATGGATCTGAAGTAATTTTACATGGTGAAACCTTTGATGATGCAAAGGCAAAATGTGAAGAAATTATAAGGGAAACAGGTGAAACATACTTACATCCATATGATGATGTAGAGGTAATGGCTGGTCAAGGTACAATTGGATTAGATATTCTTGATGATATGTGGGATGTAGATACTGTCATTGTACCAATAGGTGGAGGCGGAATTATTTCTGGTATTTCTGTAGCATTGAAATCTTTTAATCCATCCATTAATATAATTGGTGTCCAAGCAGATAATGTTCACGGAATGAAGGCATCTTACGATAAAGGCGCAATCGTAGAACATTATGAGGCGCCTACTATTGCAGATGGTTGTGCAGTTAAAATACCAGGCGAATTAACATTTGAAATTGTAAAAGAATTAGTAGATGATATTGTAACTGTATCAGAAAAAGAGCTGGAAGTAGCGATGAAAGATTTATTACAACGTGGGAAAGCTGTTGTAGAAGGTGCAGGTGCGTTAGCAACTGCTGCACTTCTTGCAGGAAAAGTTGATAGCTATACAAAAGGAAAAAAGGTAGTAGCAGTTATATCTGGTGGGAACGTGGACTTACAGCGCATATCGAGTGTATGTGAGCACTTTTTTGTTGCTAATGAAGTAAAATAGTTTTATGAAAGAAGAGCTAAGAGAAATAATTTTAGCTCTTACTTTTTGTCTACCGTTTACTGTAAGTAGCAATAAACTTGCAGAATTTTCCGTTTAATTAATTGTATTATTTAAGCGCCAATTTTTGCACATATCTTTAATGTTACAATAATTATTTCAATATTGTCGAAACGTAAGCAGAAATTTAATATAATAGTCTTAATGTGCTAATGAGCGGTGAGGAGGGCAGGTCATGAATAAAGAAGAACAGGTCATGAACGGTTTCAGGGAATTATATAATAAGCTGGTTTGGCTTAATAAAGATAAGATGGAAGAAGGTCTTAAAGGGTTTAAGTCTTCTGAAGTCCACTGTATTGAATATATTGAAAACAATGCAGATTCTAACGTGACACAACTCGCAGAGGCTTTTTATGTGACTCGTGGTGCTATAAGTAGAATGACTAAGAAGCTCATACAAAAAGGCCTTGTTGAAAGCTACCAAAAGTCAGAAAATAAGAAAGAAATTTATTTTAGACTTACCGAACAAGGGAAAGAAATTTATAAAATCCATGAAGATCTGCACAAAGAGTTTCAAGAGCGGGATAAAGCTGTATTTGAGCAAGTAACTGAAGAAGAATTCAACAGTATAATTAGCTTTGTGGAAAAGTATAGTAGACATTTGGATGCCGAAATAAAGAAACAAGGTATACATATTAAATCGTAAGACATTTTAAGAATAAATGGCAGCCTTACTCTAATATGAGAATAGGCTGCTTTTTTATTATTTTATTTTGTTGACAAAGCAACAAAATATTTTAAGGAGAGAAGTCAAATGTCTATATTTAGATCACAAAATGAAAGGGAAACTGAAAAAAGCATAGATAAACATGCTTTACTATTCGGACTTATTTCTGTATTTCTTTGTGGTATAGGTTTCAGTATCATCATGCCTGTAGTCCCATTCTTAGTACAGCCATATACAAGTAATCCGGAAGAACAAGCATTAGTTGTTACACTACTAACTTCCGTATATGCCGCCTGCGTGTTTTTAGCTGCTCCAGCACTCGGGGCTTTAAGCGATAAGTATGGCCGTCGTCCATTACTTTTAATATGCTTATTTGGTTCTGCAATCGGGTACTTAGTTTTTGGCATAGGAGGAGCTTTATGGGTACTATTTGCTGGACGGATAATAGAAGGTATAACAGGTGGGAGCATAAGTACTATCTTCGCATATTTTGCAGACATCATTCCAAAAGAGCAGAGAACGAAATACTTTGGATGGGTGAGTGCGGTTGTAGGTGCGGGAACTATTATTGGACCAACTCTTGGGGGCTTACTTGCAAAGTTTGGTCATTCTGTACCATTATACTTTGGAGCGTTCATAACTTTATTAAATGTTTTATATGGTATGAAATACATGCCTGAGAGTCTTGACAAAAATAACAGGTTAAAAGAGATTACTTTTGTAAGGTTAAATCCTTTTGCACAGCTAGCAAACATACTTTCCATGAAAAATTTAAAGTGGTTACTTGTCTCAGCGTTTTTACTTTGGATACCTAACGGATCTTTACAAGCAATTTTCACGCAATTTACAATGGATACTTTCAGTTGGAAACCTGCATTAATCGGACTTATGTTTTCAATTTTGGGCTTTCAAGACATTGTTTCACAAAGTTTTATAATGCCAAAGCTTTTGATCAAGCTTAGTGATAAACAAATAGCAATTCTTGGGATGGTTTCGGAGATTATAGGATACAGTTTTATTGCGGCATCAGCTTTGTTTTCACTCTATCCACTACTTATCGTTGGGACGCTGATGTATGGTTTTGGGGATTCAATTTTCGGACCTTCATTCAACGGGATGCTTTCAAAGTCTGTCAGTTCTAGTGAACAAGGAAGGATTCAAGGTGGAAGCCAATCTATTCAAGCTTTAGCAAGAATGATTGGTCCTATTCTTGGAGGACAAATCTATGTATCACTTGGTCATGCCGCACCTGCTTTTATGGGTATGATTCTTATAGTAGCGGCAATAGCAGTTTTGTATAAGGGGACACATGCAACTGTATAACAGATAGATATAAGAACAAATAAAAGGGAGTCAGAACTTAGGAACAAGTGCTGACGCCTTATTTGTTTACGGTTTGAGAGCTAAGAGAAATACTTTTGTTTAGGGATTTATTCTGCTATGCTCTCATGGTGAAGGGGAATATTCAGTGAGGTGGAACTATCATTAATTACAGTTAGCTTTATTTGAAAGTAAAAAGGTAGGTAAATGACTAGATAATTTCATTATGCTTGTGCTGAAGTAAATAATGATTCCATCTTTACTTTGCTCTTTTCTCGAATTTCAGCATCTGCGTGTCTCATAACGTATTTATGCGCTACAGCGATTGCTAAAACATCATCTAATAAGCCAATCCCAATAATAGCAGCTATATCTGGAATGAAATCGATTGTTAATACGTAATAAGATAAAGCGGCTAATATTATGAATTTCGCCTTAGTAGGTAATTCTTTCTTTTTCATTGTGTAGAATAAAATAATACTTTCATATACGCTAGATTTACCGAGGTTTACAGAGCTTTTTTTGAACTTTTTCCAAAGTGTCTGTTTCTCCATATAAACACTCCTTTTACAAAATATAGATTTTTTAAAAGGATGGACAAAGAAGTGAGAGATTAATCAATTTTATTGTTTTTCTTAATTATATATTTCCATAAAAATAGGGGATTACCTGTTTAAAATAATATAATGTGGATTATACAATGATTCACATTGTTCCGTTACATAGTATATATATTGTAAAATGTATGTGGATGATTTAGTTATTATTATGCATTTTATAAGCGGTATGGGGGAAGAAAAATGAAAATAATAGAACTACCAATTGAATTCGAATTTAACGGGCAAAAACAATGTGTTTATCCAAGTTTAATTATAGTACATAATGAATTAACATTAGTCGATACAGGATATACAAGTTTTTTACCTTTAATTGAAAATGCAATATTAAAACATGGATATGAGATGAAAAACTTAAAAAATATAATTATTACTCATTATGATGATGATCATCTAGGGGCTTTATATGATTTCAAAGTGAAATATCCTCACATTAATATTATTGCTAGTGAAATTGAATCTAACTATATTAGTGGTGATATAAAATCAGAGAGGTTAGTTCAAGCTGAAGAAATGTTAGAACGTATGCCAAATGAAGAAAAAGAATTTGGTAAATGGTTTATACAACAGTTAAAAAATATAAAACATATTTCCGTCGATGAAAAAGTGCATGATGGTCAAATGATTTTGAATAATGAATGTCAAATAGTAGCGACGCCAGGACATACTTCGGGGCATATTTCATTATATTTTCCGAATTTAGATTGTGTAATTACGGGAGATGCGGCTGTTCAAGAGAATAGTGAGTTAGTAATAGCTAATCCGAATTTTTGTTTAGATATAGAAAAAGCGAAACAGTCTTTAAATAGGATTAAAAGTTTTAAAGCAGCAGAGTATTATTGCTATCATGGAGGAAAGCTTACTGTATAAACTAATGAAAACCGGTCTTTCCTAAATCGAAAAGATCGGTTTTTTAGTTCATATATTTTGCGATTTCGAGCAAATCAGTAACATTATATTTCGGTAAAATTGAAATATATATGTAAAGAAGAATATATATAATTTGAGCAAGAGTATAGGGGGGAGAAGATGGGTTCGTTATTTGATGTAATAGCAAAATTAAGAAGTTCATTTTGTCTTCTACTAACATGGAAGCATTAATAAAATCTGAGAAAAAGCAAAAAGAATTTGTTCGTCTAGTACACGATGAATATAAAAAAAGAAGATAAGAATTTTTTTATTTTTCATATTTGGCGAAACAAATGGTACAATGAAAGCTAATGTGAAAAATAAGGAAAAGAAGTGGTCTATTTGAAAAACTTTTTAGAATTAGGAATTAGTGAAACTTTTAATCATACATTACGTGAAAATGGAATTACAGAAGCAACACCAATTCAAGAGAAGGCAATTCCTGTTATTATGTCAGGTAAAGATATTATTGGGCAGGCGAAAACAGGAACGGGTAAAACGTTAGCATTCGTGTTACCGATTTTAGAAAAAATCGATCCAGCGTCTAGTGATGTTCAGGCTTTAATTGTTGCACCAACAAGGGAACTAGCACTGCAAATTACAACTGAAATTAAAAAAATGCTTGTTCAAAGAGAAGATATTAATGTACTAGCGATATATGGTGGACAAGATGTTGCGCAACAGTTGAGAAAATTAAAAGGTAATACACATATTGTTGTAGCAACACCGGGACGATTATTAGATCATATACGCCGTGAAACAATTGATTTAAGTAATCTTTCAACAATTGTATTAGATGAAGCGGATCAAATGCTTTATTTTGGTTTCTTATATGATATTGAAGATATTTTAGATGAGACACCAGGTAGTAAACAAACGATGTTATTCTCAGCAACGATGCCAAAAGATATTAAAAAATTGGCGAAGCGTTATATGGATGAACCGCAAATGATTCAAGTACAAAGTGAAGAAGTAACGGTTGATACAATTGAGCAGCGTGTCATTGAGACGACAGACCGTGCAAAGCCAGATGCACTTCGTTTTGTTATGGATCGTGATCAGCCATTTTTAGCTGTTATTTTCTGCCGTACAAAACTTAGAGTAAGTAAACTTTATGATAATTTAAAAGGACTAGGTTATAATTGTGCTGAACTTCATGGTGATATACCTCAAGCGAAACGTGAAAGAGTTATGAAGAGTTTCCGCGAAGCTAAAATTCAGTACTTAATCGCAACGGATGTAGCAGCTCGTGGACTTGATGTAGATGGTGTAACGCACGTATTTAACTTTGATATCCCTGAAGATGTAGAAAGTTATATTCACCGCATTGGCCGAACAGGACGTGCAGGTGGATCAGGTCTTGCAATTACGTTCGTTGCAGCGAAAGATGAAAAACATTTAGAAGAAATTGAAAAAACGCTTGGTGCACCAATACAAAGAGAAATAATTGAACAACCAAAGATAAAACATGTTGATGAAAATGGAAAACCGGTACCAAAGCCGGCTCCGAAGAAATCAGGTCAAAATCGTCAAAGAGATAGCCGCGAAGGTTCAAGAAGTGATTCCAGAAATAGCTCAAGAAGTGGTTCAAGAAATAGTTCGAGAAATAGTTCTAGAAATGAAAATAACCGATCATTTAATAAGCCAAGTAATAAAAAAGGTAGTACAAAGCAAGGTCAGCAAAGGCGTGGTCGTTAAATAGTTATAATTGTAAAAGAGTCGCAAAATATTGTGGCTCTTTTTTTGTTTGTATACAACAAGGATGATGGCAAGAAAAAACAAAAATTTCATTCACCGTATTTGAAATTTATAAAGGAAATTTTATAGTCCAAAACCATTAGAGCAAGGATATTACTATCATTCAGCAGAACACTTTGATTAAAAGAAAAGGTATTGAAGCGAGCGAGTATTTTCATTACACATTCTGCAATTATCGAAATAGAACAAGAGAAGTTTATGAAGGATTAAACTCGTATTGGTGTACGATTGTTGGAAACTGGAAAACTAATTTGTTAGTTTTGATCGATGAGGAACTCGAGAAGCACCACTGCCATCCTTATGGGGAAATTGCTTATGACGATGAAGGTAATGTAGTGATAATATGCGAAATAAGAAAAAAGGACTAGCAGTCGTACCTGCCGTCCTTTAATAGGAGAAAAAGTAATCTTGTTTAGAACTACGCATAAACAGAAAATCTGCTTGTAATTAGTTTTACCCTAAATATACATGTCTATACAAAAAAGGGATAAGTAAAAGATACTTATCCCCGGAAGGGAAATCCCAAGCACCAAAATGGCTCGTATTGGTCTGCAGGTTCAAAAGTAGTATATGTAAAACGAAAAATCTCATACAAAAAGCAGACAACGATTTTGGTTGTCTGCCAGTGAGCTCAATGAGTTAGCTAATTGTGATAATTTGCATCCCCATTGCGAGAAGAGTGAAGCTGCTAGTTCAAACAGCTTGTTGGTATTATTTTCGATTTCTTAAAAAATATACAGAGAAAGCAGATAAGTGAAGAACCTACCTGCTTTTGCTGTAACAAAAGATAAGAGGTATTAGCCGTGGACACGGCGGCTTGAAAATAGTATGTATTTTTATTTAAAAAATATTCAAGGGGTGAAGAAACATGGAATGTTTAATAAAGGTGTTTGTTTTATTAATCAGTTAATTAATAAAACAAAATAGTTATTTGGGAGAAAGGGAAAATGAATATGAGATGAATTGAAGCTGTTGAAGAATTACTTGAAGTGATGAAAGAATGCTTTTGGAACGGAACATCTTTAAAGGGGAAGCTAATGATTTTAATATTGTATCTTGGCTGATTGAAAAAGCGACGCGTAAAACAAAATAAAGATTTCATTTTGTAGCAATGGAGAATAGATATGTGTACTTATTGGGGGAAAGTAGATAAAGAGTTCTTTAAGAGGCAAGAACCGGAACAAAATAAAAGAGCGGCTAGCAAAAGCTAACTGCTCAATACTCAATACAAGGAGATACAGAGAAGACTACTTTAAATGAATGTTGGCATACAGCCTACATACAGTATTGACCGAATGTTTATTTTAAATTCAATTTATTTAAAGTAAACATCCCAACAGATAAAATGGTTGCGCCTGCTACAGAACCTAGCCAGTCTCTCCAACCTAATGTATTTAAAGATGCATCTGTTAAATCCGTAATTAAGAAGATAGCAAACATTAATACACCAAATGTTAAGCATCCCCAAAATGTTTGCAAATATTTAATCATCTTCTTTCGGAATTTGCTCATATAAATCACCCTTATTAATAATTTATATTTTTATAAATAAATTATCGCATGTGCAAAAATTAAAAGTGCGAAATATGCAATATTACATATTGGAACTCAACAAAATACTCCATTGATAAGTACATAGATCGAACGGAGGGGAACCGTATCGTATGAATCAATTGTCATTTTTTGAAGTCATCGATGTAAAGGAGATGCGCTGACTTGTGGTGAAGGAGCTGAAAAACTACAAAGTGTTGTGCGTCTGGATAAAGAATCGAGAAAAATAGGATCAAGCGGAGGGCATCGTTCTTTTCCTAAAATGAAAGGTGACGATAAGAAACATGAGATACGTTTTAAACAAATTGAGCGGACGTTAAAAAATAAAAATTTATAAAGGAAATGGAAAGTATGGTGTTGTATATGTACGATAATAGGAAACTTTTTGCAAACTAAACATATAATTTTAATAGACCGACAGTCGGTCTGGTGGGAAGGAGAACTTGAATGCGAATTGTAAAGGAGTATGAGGAGCGTAGAAAGGAAATTTTAGAAACAGCTGAGCGTTTGTTTCTTACGAAAGGTTATACGAAAACAACCGTGAATGATATTTTAAAAGAAATTGGTATAGCAAAGGGGACGTTTTATCATTATTTTAAGTCGAAGGAGGAAGTAATGGATGAAATCATTATGAGGATTATTAAAGAGGATGTCACTAAAGCGAAAAGGATTGTCTCCAATCCCGATATCCCCGTTTTAGATAAGTTATTTAAAATTTTAATGGAACAATCACCAAAATCAGGAGATGTAAAAGAAAAAATGATCCAACAATTCCATCAACCAAATAATGCAGAAATGCATCAGAAAAGTTTAGTGCAATCCATTATACATTTATCTCCTGTATTAACGGAAGTTTTAGAGCAAGGAATAGAAGAAGGCATATTTTATACTCCATACCCACAAGAAACAATTGAATTATTACTCTCTTCAGCACAAGTCATATTTGATGATGGTTTATTCCAGTGGAAAACGGAAGAAATGATGAGAAGAGCTAAGGCTTATATTAAAATGATGGAAGTATCTGTTGGAGCGAAAGAAGGGTCCTTTAATTATATGATCGAGGTTTTAATGAAACAGAAATAGCTTTTTTCTGTTTGGGTATTATAGACCGGCAGTCGGTCTATGCTAAATGAAGGATGTGATGAGGATGCCAGCAAGTATTCAATCTTCCTTGAAAGATTTTCACTTAATGGTAAGTGGTCAAATTATTACTATTTTAGGTTCAACACTATTACGTTTTGCACTGTCTTTATATGTGCTAGATATAACAGGACGTGCCGATATATTTGCAGGGTTATATGCCGTAACGAGTATCCCGTTTTTGTTAGCTCCTCTTGGCGGAGCGATAGCAGATCGTTTCAACCGCCGTAATGTAATGGTCATTTTGGATTTTATAAACGCTGCTATTGTATTAAGTTTTATAGTTTTGTTATTAACTGAATCGATATCTATTTTATTGATTGGAACAATTATGTTTTTACTAGCAGTCGTTAGTGCAATGTACGCACCAGTTGTTATGGCAAGTATTCCGCAATTAGTTCCAGAGAAAAAGTTAGAACAAGCAAACGGTATCATAAATGGTGTGCAAGCATTATCTAATATAGTTGCTCCTGTATTAGGAGGAATATTGTATGGCATAATTGGTTTGAAAATGCTCGTAATAACAAGTTGTCTTGCTTTCTTTTTATCTGCGATTTTAGAAATGTTTATTACAATGCCATTTATAAAAAGAATACAGGAAGGCCATATCGTACCTACACTTGTAAAAGATATGAAAGAAGGTTTTCTTTATGTTTTAAAGCAACCTTTTATTTTGAAGGCTATGTTACTTGCAGCTTTACTAAACTTAATTTTGACACCGTTATTTGTTGTCGGAGGACCTATTATGTTACGAGTAACTATGCAGAGTAGCGATATGATGTATGGAATTGGAATGGGATTAATTGATTTTGCAACCATATTAGGGGCATTGTCAATCGGTTTCTTTGCTAAAAAGTTACAGATGAAAAGATTATATAATTGGATGTTTATCATAGCTTTATTAGTAATACCAGTGGCACTATCAGTTACACCGTTTACTCTTAATTTAGGATACTATCCACCATTTATCCTCTTTATACTTTCTTCTCTTCTAATCGCAATGATTATGACAATTGTATCCATCTATGTGATTACTGTAGTCCAAAAGAAAACACCAAATGAAAATCTAGGAAAAGTAATGGCAATTATAACAGCGGTATCTCAATGTATGGCACCAATTGGGCAAGTCGTATATGGTTTTATGTTTGAAGGATTCAGTACGAAAATTTATTTACCTATATTAGCTATTAGTTTCATAATGATAATAATAGCGGTGGTGACGAAGAAAATATTAAGAAATGAAGGGAACTAGCTTCATATGCTTAGAGTATTAGCGAAACCCAATCCTAATCAATTCTTCATCATTTATTTCAATTACGAATCTATATTCTTTGTCTAATAGCCAGTAATAAAAACTGACTGCATCAACGTCAACTAGTGATTGGAATACTTTATCAAGATTTGTACTTACTACAGGGATTTCATAGTTATCCCATATTATAAAAATCTGTTCGTCAAAATCTAGTTGGTTTGCTCTAATAAGGGAAATTAGTTGTTCTTTGTTCGAAGCTATGAATTGATTATCTATCTGTTCCCAATATATTCTTCCCGAGACAGTTATAGGAAATGAATTAATTAAAATAGTAGCAATCTGCTGGCTTTTTTCTTGGGAGAAAATGAGAGTTTCGTTTCCTAGGGATTCAAGGCATTCACTAAACAAAGGGTTTGTGTCATTGTTGTTTTTGGTTTTCAGTGCTCTTAACTTTTGTCGCAATTTCCATTGTCTTGACGATCTATCATCCATTTTTAACATTCCTTATACAATTATTTAAGAATGAGTATAGCATATAAGGGAAGTCTTTATGAAAAGGAACTTTTTAAATATAAATTAAACAAAAGCGTTATTTGAAAAAAAAGCCTTTTAAGGAAAGATAAGAGGCCATCAAAAAATATAACAACATAAAAAAATATATTATGTTTATACAATTTGAAAAGTTGATGGAAATAATAAAATGTATAAAATTCTTATAAAAAAAGCCCTAGGATTAGGGGATCTAGGGCTTCCTCTGTTGGTATATCTCACACGACATTATAAAAAGAAAAGAACTTAATGAAGATAACACATGAATGTTTCGTAAATGTATCAAAAAAAGTGAACAAAAGCGTTATTTTAAGGAGCATGATATATCATCAAGGGCTTTATAAATATAACTATACATTCGGTAAAAGAGATATCTTGGATTGTATTTTTGTTTCCAGTTCATAATAAGTCCCCCTTATACAAATAGTTTAATTATATTATACAGTTATTAATGCGAATGTTAAGAAACCTTGATATGAATTAAGGTGAATTTAAACAAGTTACAACGAACAGTGGACCTAAGGGATAGAAGAGAAAATAAAGGATGTTTGTCTTCGGCATAAATTACGATATGGATATCGAAGAGTGACCGCAACTCTTCGGAAAATGGGGCTGTGTGTAAATCATAAAAAAGTATTATGAATCATGAGGCAAAATCAGATTCTCTCAAAAGTTGGTCGAAAGAAAAAGAAATATATCAGTGGTGCGGAGCCAGTAGTAGCCCCTCATCGATTGGAACGCCAATTCGATGCATCCGCACCAAATGAAAGGTGGTTTAGGTATTTTGATAGGTGTCCCGTTTTCGGGGTTCACTTCAAAATGTAGGAGTTTTTTCTTTGTTTGAAAGTTCAAAAAGATATATAATAATTTTCTGACTATTAATTTATGGAGGGGTGTTAATGAAAAATGAAACGTTACACACACAAGAAGACATTTTAAAAATGCTTGATTCATTATTAAGACCTGCAGAACCATTTTGGAATGAATTTTATGAGAATAGAGAAAAGGATGTTCCATTTTTTGAAAATGTTCCAGATGAGAACCTAGTTTCGTATATACAAAAAGAGATAGTTTCAAAAGGGAAAGTATTAGAACTTGGGTGTGGTCCAGGTAGAAATGCCATTTATTTAGCGACTCAAGGATTTGATGTAACAGCAGTGGATTTATCTGTAGAAGGCATTAATTGGGCTAAAGAAAGGGCATTGGCAAAAGAGGTAGCAATTCATTTTATTTGTGATTCAATTTTTAATTTAGAGGTTCAAAACGAATTTGATTTTGTATACGATTCGGGCTGTTTGCATCACATTCCACCGCATAGAAGAATAAATTATGTGGATTTAATTAAAAACTCATTAAAATCGGGTGGTTATTTCGGATTAACATGTTTTGCGGCAGGTGATTTAGATGAGCGAAATGGATCGGAAATAACAGATTGGGACGTATATAGAGGGTGGAGTCTACAAGGGGGTCTTGCATACTCGGAAGAAAAGTTAAGAGAGATATTTAAAGAATTTGAGGTAATTGAGATTAGAAGAATGAAACAAATGAAACAACCGAAAGAAATGTTTGGAGAATCATTTCTTTGGACAGCATTATTTAAGAAGAAATAATAAAGTAGATAATTGACAAACTCATCGTTTTTATAGACAATATATTAAAAGGAACGTACGTTTGGTTTTGTTGGCGTATGTTTTACATAAATACATAACAAGGGGCTGTCTCCATATGAGTAACGCAAATCAAAAAATTACTACGTTTTTAATGTTTGAGGGCAAAGCTGAGGAAGCAATGAATTTTTATACGTCACTATTTGATCAATCAGAAATTGTAAGTATTTCTCGCTACGATGAAAATGGACCTGGTAAAGAGGGAACTGTAATTCATGCAACTTTTACGCTAAATGGCCAAGAGTTTATGTGTATTGATAGTTATGTAAATCATAATTTTACATTCACTCCAGCTATGTCTCTTTATGTAACTTGTGAGACAGAAGAAGAAATTGAAACGGTCTTTCATAAACTAGCGCAGGATGGAGCGATTCTTATGCCTTTAGGTTCTTATCCGTTTAGTAAAAAGTTTGGCTGGTTAAATGATAAGTATGGTGTATCTTGGCAGTTAACTCTTGCTGAATAAAAAAGAAAAAGCGTAGCTTATTTGTTTGTAAAAGATGTTCATCTTGTATGGAATGAAGTTTCTAGGGTTTTAAAGAATAAGGGTATTCTTATTGCTGGATTTACAAATCCGTTACTATGGATTTTTGATGATAACCAAGAGCAAAAAGGTATTCTTGATGTTAAACATTCAATTCCTTCATCAACATTGGATTATTTACCAGAGGATGAAGTTCAAGATTACATCGATTCAAATCAAACAATAGAATATGCGCATACTTTAGAAGACCAAATCCAAGACCAAATTGAAGCTGGTTTTGCTATAACAGGTTTTTATGAGGATGATTTTGGTGGAACAAGGATATTAGATAAGCATATTAAAACATTTATTGCGACAAAAGCTATAAAGTTAAAGATGGATTAAGAATTTTTGCTTGTCGCACGGGGCGTTAGTCGAAGAACGCTCTTAAAATAGAAAAGGATGGTGCTTTCCATCCTTTTCCTTATGTATTTTGAGTGTCGAAACTATTCTGAAAACAAGTTTTACACTACCAATTGTATAATTAGGTTATACTTTTATATTAAGAATTTTGCTGACCAAATCTTTTCCCGAGTTTAGCTAACAATTCAGGTTGATCGCTTTGGCTCATTATAACTTCAATAAAGATAAGGTGATTCTTATTAAAAGTTATATTTGTTAAGACTTCTGCTAATTCTGATTCATTTTCTACTTTAAATGTTAGACTTTTTTCTTCTGCCCCAAATACCATTGATAGTTTATTGTAATCCCACATTTGTATATCATTATAAGGTTGGTTTTGGCCGTGAATGGCACGTTCAACAGTGTATCCGTTGTTATTGATTAAAAATATAATCGGTTTTAAATTATGACGTAGTACAGTTGATAACTCTTGGGCAGTTACTTGGAAAGAACCGTCACCAATAATTAAAATGTTGCGCCGTGATAAATTGGCGAGCTGTGTACCAAGTAGAGCAGGCAGTGTGTAGCCGATAGATCCCCATAACGGTTGTCCTACATATGCAGTGTCATTAGGTAGAGGGATAGCAGCACTACCAAAGAAAGGTGTTCCTTGCTCTACAATTAAGACGTCGTTTTCTTGTAAGAAATGGTACATTTGCTGCCAAAAACGTTTTTGTGTGACCATTTGTGCTTTTGGAATGAACTCTTCAGTAAAAGGTGATGATTCTAAAATAAATGGCTTAACGTCAAGGGTATCTTTATTACGATGCTCAATTGAATCACTTAAATGTTGTAAAACATCCTGCATTACAACTGGACCGTATTTTTTATCTATAATTTTCACAGTGTAGGGATGGATTTCTATAACTTGTTCTTTTGTAAAACCTTGTGTGAAGCCGCCTGTAATAGTATCAGTTAACTTCACACCAATACTAATAATACAATCCACTTTAAATTTTCATGTGGTACTACATCATCTAAAAAGCAAGATTATAATCACCAGGAACCCCGAATGTATGTTCAATTCCTAAGTCGTGTAGTCTATCCAATAAATATGTACTTATAGTATATTGTTTTTTCAAATGAATCATCTCCTAATTATGCAATGAATGTTTCAATAGACTGAACAAGTTCTAATGCGTTGATTAAAATATTCATTACTAGATTGTGGTATAATTTACATACAGGGGGAAAGTAGATGACACAACATAAAGAAGAACAGATGAATGAGGCATTAGCATTATTTTATTTTGCATATAAAACATTTACTGAAAAGCCAGATGAAATTATAAAAGAATATGGCATTCAACGAGTACATCATCGAATTTTATTTTTTATCGCACGTTTTCCAGGGATAAGTGTAAATGAGTTATTATCACTATTAGAAATAAGTAAACAAGCGCTCCACGGACCGCTACGTCAACTTGTGGAAAAGGGCTTAATTGAGAGTAATGAAGCTATGCATGATCGACGTGTGAAACAGTTGTCTTTAACAGAAAAAGGTACAGATTTAGAGAAAAAACTGAGTGATGTACAAAGACAACAAATGGGTGCTATTTTTTCAAAATTTGGTGAATCATGTGAGGACAATTGGCACCAAGTTATGAATGAAATGGCAAATAGCCGATCAGGTTTTGATGCTTGGATATCGAAACGTGAAATACCAGTCGATCAAAAATAATGAAAAAACTTCTGTTTTTATCGTTTGAAAAAGAACAAATTTTATCCATACATTTGGCAACTATCGATTAGTCATAGAGTGAATGGATAAAAAGATACATTACTAGATACTTTATACGTGTACGCAATGGAACAATAAAATTCACATTTCCGAAAGGGGAATTATAATGATAAAACTTGTACTTATTCGTCACGGACAAAGCTTATGGAATCTTGAAAATCGCTTTACTGGATGGACAGATGTTGATCTATCAGAGAATGGATTAAGTGAAGCGAGAGAAGCAGGAGCAATATTAAAGAAAAACGGATATACTTTTGATGTGGCTTATACATCAGTATTAAAACGCGCAATTCGGACGTTATGGATTGTACTTCATGAGATGGATCTTACTTGGGTTCCAATACATAAATCTTGGAAGCTAAATGAAAGACATTATGGTGCATTGCAAGGGCTGAATAAAGATGAAACTGCACAAAAATATGGTGAGGAGCAAGTTCATATTTGGAGAAGAAGTGTTGATGTAAGACCACCGGCTCTTACTGAAGACGATCCTCGATATGAAGCGACCGATCCAAGATATAAAACACTCAAAAAAGGTGAATTTCCATTAACTGAATGTTTAGAGGATACGGAGAAGAGAGTACTTGCTTATTGGCATTCAGAAATTGCGCCGACATTAAAAAGTGGTAACAAAGTAATTATTTCATCACACGGTAACACAATTCGCTCGCTAGTAAAATATTTAGACAACCTTTCAAGTGATGGTGTAGTTTCATTAAATATTCCCACTAGCATTCCGCTTGTTTATGAATTAGACGAAAACTTACGTCCGATTCGTCATTATTATTTAAGTATGGATGGAGAAGTACCTGAAGGGGAAATTCCGAAACATATTTCTTTTTAATACGAAAATTTGAAATGAATGCTTGTCTACATATACAATATAGACTCATGGTAAAGTGAAATTTTAATCAGTGGGGGTCTTACTGCCCACAAATAACAGGATAAAAGACGTGGTACTTTCTAATATATATGCGATGTAGCTAATTTTAGAAGCTTGTCCACGTCTTTTGTCATAAAGAGAGCAGCTTGCGCATGTAATGATATCGTGAGTAGTTTTTGAATGGAGGGTGATGTGATTAATGATCTCTAACATTCGAATTGGCTTATTTGTTTTAGCGATTGTCTTTGTAGTCCTTGTTTTCTTTTATTGGAAAAATGAGGAGTTGTACGAGGAGAAAAAGCAACGTATTAGAAAGACTTGGTATGGTTTGTTTATCATATCTGTCACCGTGTATTTCATGATAAAAGGAATTGATTTAACCCTCTGGAAAAATCTTTTAATGTTTACTGCAATGGCTATTTTTGTTGATATTGCGTTCATTTTAACACCTAATATTTCTGAAATATGGGGTGCGAAATTTAGCGATATTGGCAAGACAGTTCAATCAATAAAACGATCATTAATTGCATCTAAAGCGAGAGGAGAAATATACACGACAATTATTCAAAATGTTAATCCAGCAGTATTCGGTACGATGGAATGGCATACGGAAGAGGAATATACAAAGAGCTTAAATGCATTTTTAGATTCATATGGGGAAAAGATTGGCGCGAAAATTGTTGTTTTTGAAGCTGCGAAAGAGTTAAATACAAACTTTCGTGGTATTCGCTCGCAATTTAGTATTATCGTTCCGTTAGAACATATCGAGCAATTGAATGAGCAGAAAGCGGTGCAAGTAGAAAATGTCGGGATTATACCAGCAAAAATAGTAAGTGACGTTTTCATTGTTATTGATGGAAAGAAAAATAACCTGCAAGATCGGGATTTTGAAAATGTATATAATTTAACAATACATCATAGTTATTTTAGTAAATAAGGACAGAATCTTTTTCTGTCCTTTTCTTCTATACATAAATTAAAAACAAAATCCGACAAAGTTGAATAAAATTGGACAATCATTCCTACACTAGCATGTAGAGGTGATTGTAGTGGTAAAAGATTATGACAATGATTTTTTTAAAGAAGGTAACGAAGATACAACAGATTTCTCTTTAATAAAAGGAGATACGTTGCAGCAAGTAGAAGAATTAGAAGAAGAATTAAAAAGAAAATCATAAGTGTACACTCTTTTTACATTTGCTATATAATATAAATAAAAGGTTGTATCTTTTTGAAAAGGGGGAGAAGAGATGGCTGAAGTCAATGTGCAAAAGTCTTCGTTTTTTAAAGAAAAAAAAGAAGAATCCAATACAGATTTCTCTCTTGTGAAAGGTGCATTAACGGAGAATATAAATCGGTTAGAGAAACTGATGAATAATAGTAGTTCAAAATATATACAGGTGAAAAGAACAAAAGAAAATGCATAGAGCATTTTCTTTTGTTTTTTTATTTAATAGTAAACTTATCTTTTACTTTATTAGGTAAATCTGTTTTCTGAATTTCTTCATAAGACTTTACTTCAATTGATGATATTTCATTTTTGCTATTATCATCTTGATCTACATAAAGGCGTAAAAACGCGTCTTCATTTAATTTATGATTGTTTTCTTTTTTTGTACTTCTAAATGTAATTTGTTTTTTGGCTCCATCTTCATCATATGCGGGCAGCGTATAGTTTCGTAAGTTTCTACCATCTACTTTTTCGATAGTTCCTTCGCCTTTTATCTGCATGTAATATACATCTTTACCAATTCTATTTAGTGACGCTCTCTCACAGCCAATAGTAAAACTAAAAAATAATAAACATAGTGTAATAATTGCTAAAAACTTTTTCATTTTCTTTATCTCCTTTAATGTGTTTCTTTAAAAAGTATACGACTATTATTAAATGAGAAAAATCGATGTAGATTACAACGCCCTTACAATGTTGTAAGAGTGTTGTACATAAAATGAACAATAAAAGTTAAAAGAAAGATAAAATAATGAATCATGGTATAATGATATGAGACTTACATATTATTTTTTCATTTTGAGAGGAGCTTGAAAAATGTATTCTACTTTAGAACAATTAACAAAGCACCCTGTATTTTTTCATTTTGCAGAAATTTCAAAGATTCCTAGAGGATCAGGTAATGAAAAGGAAATTAGTGATTATTTAGTGGGCTTTGCAAAAGAGCGTAACTTAGAAGTCATTCAAGATGAAGCATTAAATGTCATTATTAAAAAAGAAGCAACAGCTGGTTATGAAAATGTACCAGCTATTATTATTCAAGGTCATATGGATATGGTTTGCGAAAAAAATCAAGCAACAGTACATGATTTTGAAAAAGATCCAATTGAATTACGAATCATTGGGGACATGTTATATGCAAATCAAACAACTTTAGGTGCTGATAATGGTATTGCAGTTGCGTATGCATTAGCTTTATTAGATTCAAAAGAAATTCCGCATCCAGCACTTGAAGTCGTTATCACTACTGAAGAAGAAACGACAATGGGCGGGGCTTTTGCTATTGATCCAAATCATTTTGAAGGAAAGATATTTATAAATATTGATTCTGAAGAAGATCATAAATTACTTGTAAGTAGTGCAGGTGGTGCGAAAGCTGTTGAAACAATTCAAGTAATTTGGGATGAAACGCCAGCGAATATGGATGCATACCGTCTATATGTTGGTGGTCTAAAAGGCGGCCATTCTGGTATGGAAATTGATAAACAACGCGGTAATGCGAACAAAGTATTAGGACGAGTATTACGTGATTTATCAGTACATACGGAGTTTTACATAAGTGAAGTTCACGGCGGATTAAAAACGAATGCAATTCCGCGTGAAAGTGTAGCTACAATTTTAATTCGTACAGAAGATGTAGGACAAGTAGAAGAAAAACTAGAATCATGGACACGTGTATTACAAGAAGAAATGCGTGCTGTTGATCCAGATGTTCATGTTACACTGACAAAATTGGATGAAAAAGTTGAAAAAGTATTTGCTAAAGAGACACAAAAGCAGCTTATTTCATCATTATTCTTAATTCCGAATGGCATTCAAAGTATGAGCATGGATATTAAAGGTCTTGTAGAAAGCTCAACAAATTTAGGCGTTATTGAAACGTTGCAAGATGAAATTAAATTACGTAACGAAGTGCGAAGTTCTGTAAGTAGTTTAAAACAACATGTTGCAGAAGAAATCAAATATATTGCTGAATTAGTTGGTGCTACATTTGAAATAGAGTCAGAGTATCCAGAATGGCCATACAATCCAAACTCACAAATTCGTAATTTATTTGAAAAAGTACATCAAGAAAAATACAATAAAGAAATTGAAATCTTCGCTGTACATGCGGGGATTGAGTGTAGCGCATTCGTTCAAAAGATGCCTGAATTAGATGCAATTTCATTCGGACCAGACATTTTCAACGTCCACACTCCAGATGAACATATCAGTATTTCTTCTGTAGTGAATAACTGGGGATTCTTCATTGATGTAATGAAGGGTACGAAAGAATTAGCTAAGTAATAACGACGAAATAAAAAGGAGCCTATAAAAATTTATAGGCTCCTTTTTTGTATTGGAATTTATCAAGCTATTTGCCGGGCAGCCCGATTGGTTTAAATAATAATCAGTGGGGGATGAATAAAACCACTACTGATTAAAGGTTCACTTTATGAGAAGTCATTTTTCGTTAGTATGTAATATTAAGCTTGAACAATTAATAAGGATGAATTGTTGATGTTTTTTAGTACTGATGAAGGGGTGGAGAAATGAAGGAAAGAAAGCATTTTATTGTTTGTATGTTTTTATTGTTTTTCACATTTAGTTTTATTGGTGTTCAGAAAATAATAGCAGAAGAAGTTGAATTTTCAGGAACAACAGCTCCATTGAATGTAAATGTTAGAGAGGCAAAAAGTTTAAATGCAAATATTGTAGATGTGATTCCCGGAAATACAAAAGTATCTTTTAAAGGATGGGAGTATGGTGAAACGGTTAAAGATTATTGGACAGGAAATTTAGATAATCGTTGGTTTTATTATTTTAAAGATGGAAAAAAAGTATATGTAACGTCAGCGTATATTAATGGAAATCCTCCAAATACATCAATAGATCGTAAATTATCTGTACCTAACATATTACAAGAAAGGTCAAATTGGTGTTGGGCAGGCACTTCGGTTTCAGTTTTAAATTATTTTGGGAAAACTCCTTCACAAGATCAGTACGTTAGGTATGTTAAGGGTGGATCATATAATAATCCTGCAACTTCACGTGAAATACAATATGGATTATCCGGATATGGGGTTAGCTCAGCTATAAGTTCTGGAGCAAAATCGTATGATTGGTTCAAAAGTCAAATTAATAGTAATCAGCCGATGATTGCACTCATTATGTGGCAAAATGGAGCTAACATCGGACACTTTCTAGTACTTGATGGATTTTATAAAGGGACAAATGGAACAGATTATATAACGTACATGGACCCTTGGTATGGTGATCATTATAATCATAATTTCAGTACGTTCCATAACAATAATAATTTTTGGTGGAGTGAAACTGTTTATAATATCCATGCAAACTAATAATATTAAAAGCGGGGGTTCATAAATGGGAAAACTACTTAAGCTTGTGATACCGTGCATGTGCTTAATGACCGTTATTATTTTCGCTAGTAAAATTAGTTATGCATCAAAAAATAAAAGTGAATCAGTACAATCGATCGCATTAAAAGATTATCAATATAGTAAGGGAAGTTCTTCTGAAAATTTAAGTTTTGAAAAAATAACAACATCTCCATTTTCGTTACCAATCTATGAAACAATTTCAGCACAGCAAATTTTAAATAGCTCTGAATTTAAGCATTTACTATTACCAACAAATGAAAAGCTATGGTTTATTATGAAGGGTGAGCAGCCAGAAGGACTAATTGTTGCGAATGATATTGAACCGATTCGAACGGGCGGAGAAAATAAAAGTAAAGATTTATATGGATTATATAAAGCAATAAAAAATAATACAAATGAAACAAAAGATATTAGTTATTTCGAATTTGAAGGGCAAGGAATATTGGTAGTAAATCAAAATAATGATCAAGAAATATACCTTAGTAAAGGTGCCGCTGCCATATTAAAACTTCCTGCTGGTCAAAAAGTATTGAGCAGTGAAGTAATACAGAAAATGAAAGAGAGAATTGTAACTGGTTTTGAATAGTGAGAATGTCTGATTTTTTTTGTTTATACAAGGTTGAATAGGGAACAGGATTAATGGTAGCATTAGGGCATCTTTACTGTTTGAAACCTAGTAGTGTATATAAAAAGTGATGGAGTAAACCAAATAATAAAAGTATGTCTGCTCTTATATTTTTATTTGCAATTTAAACTCGTTATATTCCGCTATCTATTGTACAACCTTTTTACATAGTTGAATTTTTTTATTTGAAAATAAGGGTGCATCTATAAAACCATAATGATAAACTAAAATACCTAATTCCACTCTAGAATTAATATGCCATTTTTCTTTAATATGATTAATTATCGTTGAAATTCTTCGAGGGGTAACATATATTTTTTTGGAAATTTCTGCATCTGTATATCCTTTTGCTACATAAATAGCCACTTCTAACTCTCTTTCGGTCAACATTCTTTTCATAAAATACGCTCCTTCGAAATTATTTATATAAAAATCAAAAGAAACTATTAAAAGAAATAAAGGTGAAAAATCATATTTATTTTAATCCGGCTATTTGCGGGTAGTAAGACTTCCACCTCAAAATTTAGATGTGGCAAAGAAGTCGGACTCCCTGTAAAAGCCTGCCTGGAGTGGACTAATAATCAGTGGGGGGATAAAACTCCCCTTAATTATTAGTGAACCATATTTTAATAATTTCTCGTATTGTGATACAAGTTTGTAAAAGAAACTATAAATCCATATAATTAGTAATTATAACTATATTAATTTTACATTACATTAAAAGTTGGAAAATATTCTTATACTCATAAAGTGTTACATTTGAGGGAGGAAATATGGAATTCTACAATCTTGGTATTATTATTAAAGAACTTAGAAAGAAAAAAAACATGTCACAATCTGAATTATGTCATGGAATATGTTCACAAAGTCAAATTAGTAAGATAGAAAAAGGTATTATTTATCCATCTAGCATATTGTTGTATCAATTATCTGAAAGACTTGGTATTGATCCAAATTATATATTTGCACTAACTAAAAATAAAAAAATAAAATATATTGAAAATGTAAAATGTGTAATGAGAGATTGTGTGAAACAAAAAGAATATAATGAGCTTTACGAAATAGTGAAAAAAGAGAAAAACGAAAATAATTTCCAATCAAAAGAAGATAAACAATTTCTATTATGGCATGAAGCGATTGCTATATATTATGTAAATGGAGCAACAATTAATGCTTTTGACATTTTAAATAGAGCACTAAAACAAACTTTAAGTAGTAGTAACTTTTTATCAGAGAAAGAAATAAGCATAATGAATTCAATCGCTATAATACATGCAGAAAATGAAGAGTATGAGAAAAGCATAAATATATTAAAACAAAGTTTAATTAATTTTAATAAGATAGAATTCCCTAGAGAAAAAGAAATCAAATTAAGACTCATTCATACGTTAACAAAATGTTTACACCTTGCAAATCAATATGAAGAAGCGATAAAGTATAGTGAAATAGGTATAAAATTAGCCATAAATATGAATACTTTATACTTATTAGGTGAATTATTCTTTGAAAAAGGTGCAATTTTATTAAAAGTTCAGCACTCTAATGAAGTTGGTTTAACATACATAAAAAAGGCATTATTTATATTTGAACTAACAGAGAGAAAACAATATATAAAAATGATCAAGGAAAAATATATTAAAAATCAAAAATAAACGAGAAAGAATTCTAACATAAACTATTCCTAATTGTTATTTATTCCTAAAAAAGTACTGTAATACGAACTATTCCTAATTGTTGTTTATTGCTAAAATAAATACCGTAATATTAGATAAATATAAAGGGTGGCATTTTATGAAATCAAGAGGAATTACTCGTAAAGCAGATAGTATGGGGCGTATTGTTATTCCAATGGAAATAAGACGGAGTTTAGGAATTGTAGAAAAAGATTCTCTTGAAATGTTTATAGAAGAGGAGCAGATTATTTTACGAAAATATCAATCTCCAAGAGCTTGTGCACTTACAGGAGATATTTCAGACAGCAATATTTCGTTAGCGAATGGGAAGATTATCGTAAGTCCAAACGGTATGGAACTGTTAATAAAGAAGTTACAGCAATATCTTTTAAAGTAAAAGGTAAGTAAGAACTTTAAAATAGAATATACTTGGAAAAAGTTCTCTATTCATTTAGGGGGCTTTTTTATTGTTATCAATAAAATTGAGAGGCCGTAGTTGGTTCAATGAAATACGGATTACCTTATGAATAGTCTGACTATTTTTTATAAAAAAACTATTTATTTACATTTTTTTGTTTCGTGTTATATTTTTAATGTTAACATAGTTGTATTGAAAATTCTGATTTTAAAATTAGGAAAACTTTAGAAAATGAAATACTCTTAATTGAATTGAAAATCATATAAACATAGTTTGAAAGTAAAGTATGAAAATGAATCAGATTTTCAAATTAAATTTGCCAAATCAATGGAGGTTCGTGGGGGAAATGTAACTAAGAAGAAATCTCTTATACTCCACGTTTTTTATTTGTAAATCGGTAATTCTAATAGCTCTGACGAAAAGTAAAGGAGTAAAAAAGAAGTGGATAGTTTGTTTAATAGAAGATAGGGTGTAAAAAATAAAACAACGGAGGTTTTATAATGAATAAAGGAATACTGCAGATTACGGAAATTGAAGAAATTACTATTCCTAATGTATTGAATGATAAAATGAAGAGTTTGATAGACAATGAATTGAAAACCCATAATCCCTATACTTGTGATCAAGAAATAGCAGCATATTTTTCAAAAGAGTGGCTTACTTGTTTGATTGAATACTCAATGGAAACTCCGAATTCAGATATAAAAAAACTACTACATATGATAAAAGTAGCGAATTGTGGTGGGAACGTACCGCCTACTCTTATTAAAAATACTCCATGTGATCCTATGGAAACCCTATTACCTGGAGAAAATCGCAAAGGTTTTAATTATGGTGAAGACGAAAACGATAGAATGAAAAAATATTTTTATGCAGAATGGGTGACATGGCTTTTTGCCACACTTTTTAATTATGATGCTTTAATTCATCCATCCGAACATGCAGGGAAAAATAGATTTCATCTCATTTCCCCTTTAAACAACGATGAAGTTTTGCGAAATGTCGGTGCAAGCACCGGTGGCGGGAACTTTTATCAACATAACGATGCCACAGTGTATACAGATATGAAAGACCAGTCAGATATTGAAGCGAGATTGAATACATTCAATACGAATTTAGAAATTGTATCAAATAGACTTAATAAATCCGTGGAACGAATAGTGTCTGAAATTACTTGTGGCAAATTTACTAGAGTTGATGCTCTTTTATTAAAAGGAGTGTTAAATTTAAAAACTCAAACTCATATTGGAACCCCAAAATTACTTCAAAAGCATCTTGAAGAAAATTTCTTCAATAAAGATGACATATTGGCGATAAGTAAAATGCCTATTGCTCATATCGCAGGAATGGCTGATGGTGAAATATCTGGATTTGTAGGGGAAATAAACCAAATTATATTTTTAGATGATAATGGTGATATTATTGCAACTTGTTTGAATGGAGCAGAAAATAGATTGATTTATGTGGGAGAAAGTGAAGAAGAAAAATTGAAATTTGACATGTTTTTAGAACTCTTACGAACAACGCCTACTTATAAGGTTCCACTTACATCTGAAGATTTATTAATTATACCAAATTCATACTATGGTAAACAAACAAATGTAACTCATGGTAGGGAAAGGTTATCTGGGGAAGAATATAAAATCCCGATTGGAAATAATAAATACGGAAGAAGAATTGTTTGCAGGCAATACGTTTCCAGCCGATTACGTGATCAGAAAGAAAGTTACTTTACAGATATTATTAACTAGTTTAAAGAGAGGAGGGACGATGGGGAGGTTTGGAGTATAATAGCTCAAGCCTTCCCATATTCTTTGTATGGATTTTACTATTGAATTACTCATATTACTATTTTTAGTAGCTGTAATAGCAGGGTGGATAGATACGATTGCTGGAGGCGGTGGTATGATAACTATCCCGATAATGTTATTAGTAGGTATGTCTCCTTCTGTAGCGATAGCAACTAATAAACTGCAAGGGAGTAGCGGAACTCTCATGGCGACAGTGTTTTTTATTAAGAAGAAAGAAATTAATCTTAAAGAAATGCGTTTGTCCATCTTAATGACCTTTTTTGGATCAGTTTTGGGTGGATGGCTTGTTTTACAGATACGAGCAGAATATCTAATTATGATATTACCTTTTTTACTTGTTTTTATTGGCATTTATTTTCTATTATCTCCAAATATAGCAAACGAAGATCGACCGAGAAAAATAAGTATGTTGTTGTTTGCGTTAACAGTGGCTCCGTTAGTGGGATTTTATGATGGTTTCTTCGGCCCAGGAACAGGTAGCTTGATTGCTTTAGCATTCATTCTTTTATGTGGATATAGTGCTACACGGGCAACTGCAAATGCTAAGATTTTGAATTTTACTAGTAATTTCGCTGCTTTGTTGTATTTTATTATTTTTGGCCAAATCGATTGGACAATTGGATTGATTATGATGCTTGGTCAAATTATAGGGTCATATATTGGGGCGAAGATGGTGCTTACAAAAGGGACGTCATTAATACGACCAATAGTGGTTATTGTTTGCTTTGTCATGGCAATTAAGATTTTTTTACAAAATATGAACTAAATGTAATGAATATAGTGTTTGTATCGAAGTTAGATTGTTTTCATGTTGTTATTGCAGTATTACACTGTTTAAGATGTGTTCAAAATTAAACAATTTGACTAGTGTAATGTATTGCGTTATGCTTTTTCTAGTATAAAAGAAAGGCTTGAAGATAATGATTCGTCGTTTGAGAAAGCTAAAAAATGTAGCAGTCGTAGTAAGCTTCTAAGTAAATTATAAAATCTACTATACTTAGAAGCGAGGAATAAAGTTATGAAGTATCCATTATTTAATCATTGGTCAGAAACAAAGTATATAAAAGATATAGTAACAAATCCACTCATTGAAGTAGGAGAGTACTCCTATTATTCAGGGTATTATAGTCATCAAAATTTTGAAGATGGCTGTGTAAGGTATTTGTGGGGAGATGCTAAGTCCCAAGCACTGTTCAATCCAATTGAACAGATGGGATGGCACCTTGACAAACTCATTATTGGGAATTATGTTTGCATTGCAAGTGGGGTAGTCATTTTAATGGGTGGTAATCATAATCATCACTCAGAATGGATTACAGTATATCCATTCGCTGAGCAAATTAAACAATCATATGAACCTAAGGGAGATACAGTCATTAAAAGTGATGCTTGGATTGGAATGAATGCTATAATAATGCCTGGCGTTACTATTGGTGAAGGTGCAATTGTTGCTGCAGGATCTGTCGTAAGTAAAGATGTTCCGCCGTATACAATAGTTGGTGGAAATCCTGCTAAGGAAATAAAGAAACGATTCACTGATACAGAAATAAACATGTTAATGGAAATGCGTTGGTTTGATTGGGATAGGAAATTGATTGAGAAGGCAATTCCGCTGTTATCTAGTCCATCCATCGAATCATTATTTGCTTTTTATAAAAATGAAGTGAAAAATAAATAAATCAGTTAGAAAAACTACATCCAGTATAGGGTGTAGTTTTTTATTTTTTGTAAATGTGGAACAAATGTATTATTTAGATTGTCTATTAACTGTAATCCTAAAAAATATGAAAGTGTGAATCATTTTGAAAAATATAAGGGGATTAAAAATAAGGATATGTGTGGAAATACAAAGTATTAGCGCACCTAAAAGTGTCGGATGAGATGGTCTATATGAAAGCGATTCTAACGTTTTATATGTATATACAATTTGAGAACACTGTCTATTTTTTTGCGGGATTATGTTAGAATAACGCTTTTTAAGTACAAAGAAATTGGAGGTAACAGAAGTGAAAGGTATGTTTTGCAAGAGAGTTATTGCAATAGTAACAGTGCTTACAATATTTTGTAGCATGGTCGTTACAATTGGAAGAGCAGCAGCGGAAACAGTTCCTGCTATAGACGTTGAAGCAGGATCAGCAATTTTAATAGAAGCAAATTCCGGAAAAATTTTATATGAAAAAAATGCAGATGAATCATTGGCAATTGCTAGTATGACAAAAATGATGAGCGAATACTTAGTTCATGAAGCGGTGGATAAAGGAAAACTTAAATGGGATCAAAAAGTTAAAATCTCTGAATATGCACATAAGATTTCGCAAGATCGTTCACTATCAAATGTTCCATTAGAAAATGGTGGCTCTTATACGGTAAAAGAGTTATATGAGGCAATGGCAATTTACTCTGCAAATGGTGCAACAATTGCTTTAGTTGAACAGATTGCTGGTAAAGAGGTCAATTTTGTAAAAATGATGAACGATAAGTCAAAAGAGTTTGGTATGAAAGATTATAAGCTTGTAAACTCTACCGGCTTAACAAATCAAGATTTAAAAGGATATCATCTAGAAGGGACAACTCTAGACGAGAAAAATAAAATGTCTGCAAGGGATTGTGCAATTTTAGCACAACGTCTTATTCAAGATTTCCCCCAAATATTAAATACAGCAAAAATTCCTAAAAAAACATTTCAAGAGGGTGGTAAATATCCAATTGATATGGCGAACTTTAATTGGATGTTAAAAGGTTTAATTAAGCAATATGAAGGTGTAGATGGTTTGAAAACAGGAACGACTCCAGAAGCGGGAGATTGTTTCACTGGTACAGTAGAAAGAAATGGTATGCGCCTAATTTCTGTAGTGATAAAAGCAAAATCTCATACGGCACGTTTTGATGAAACAAAGAAATTATACGATTATGGATTTGCGAATTTTGAAGTGAAGAATGTCTACGGAAAAGATTCAGTAGTAAAAGGGCATGAAACAGTTCGAGTAGCAAATGCAAAAGAAAAAGATGTAGTAGTTCAAATGAAACAAGCTGTTTCGCTTCCAATGCCGAAGGGCAACAAAGACATTTATAAAAAAGAATTTAAAGTATCGAATACGGAACAAGAAGCGCCTATTAAAAAAGGTGTAACAATTAGTAAAATGATTATCTCGTCTAAAGATAATACAGATCCTGGGTTCTTATCAGGTAATTCATTACAAATAGACCTTGTAACAAAATCTGATGTGGAACAAGCAAATTGGCTTACACGTTTTATACGTAAAACAGGATCTTTTTTTAGTGGTATGTGGGATCGTGCGATTGATATAGTAAAAAGCTAATTTTATAGGATACAACTAAATATTAGTTTGAAACAAAAGGTTTCAAAGCACTATAGATTCTTATGTGGATAGCTTGGAATGTCAGGGTGTAATTTTTTCTTCTTACTTTGTGCATTGCAATGACACTACTTTTTTCTATAGTTTTGTATCATTTAATCGAAAAGAAATGTATCAACTGGGCAAAACAAAGAACAACAATTTTTTTGAAAAAAAGTATAATTCCTAGGGAGATTTTATTTCTTTAGTAAATATACGAATATGACCGATTCCTTAGTATACTTGGGAATCGGTCAATTTTGGATTCTAAATGTAAATATAGTAAAGTGGAATATAATTGAAATCGAAAACCACTTAGAAATAACAATTACGGTGTGAGCTATTGTATAGTATAGATATATTTAACAATAAAGGGGGAATACATATGTGGAAGCGATTTGTAGCAATTGGTGATAGTTTTACAGAGGGGATAGGGGATGAAGTTGAGGGAATTGCATTAAAAAGCTGGGTAGATCATTTTGTTCAACTGTGTGAAAAAGATATAGAATATGCCAATTTTGCAAAGCGTGGGTTAGTAACTGAAGAAATTCGCTTGCAGCAATTAGAAAAGGCGTTAACTTTTAATCCAGATTTGGTTAGTCTCATTGCAGGGGCAAACGATGTTTTAAAAGGACGTTGGAATCATGATGCATATAAGAACGATATGGAATTTATGATAGATACATTAAGTAAAGCAGGGGCTGATATTATTATAGCAAACCTTCCTGATTTTACAGTTAGGCTTCCTTTTGCTTCTGAAAAAAAACAAGTAATAAAAGAACAATTATTAGAGGCAAATGAAGTTATACATTCACTGAGCAGAGAGTATAAGCTTCATCATGTTGATTTTTGGAATCATCATTTAGTTAATGACAATACGCTTTGGTCTAAGGATTTAATTCATCCAAACTCAAAAGGATATGTAAAAGTTGCTGAATTGATTTTTAGTAGTTTGCCTGTACAGAAGACAAAATAATAGTTTGTAATTTAACAAATATGATATTAATTGTATTTAAGCTATGTTTTTTAATAAATGGAAAGAACTAAACATTTAGCAAACAAAGCGTATCTACGATATATTTCTAAAGTAGTGTACAAATACAGAATTACAAGAAAAGATCACCTACGGAAATAGGTGATCTTTAAACATTCTTATACCTAAATTAATATATTAGATTACTAAATAAATTCGTACTACATAAAAATTAAGTTCTTTTATAGAAAAACTGATGATACATTAGCGTAAAATATATTATATCTTACAAGAGATTCATAACAACATTATATAATAATATAGTCAAATTATATTTTAGGGATTTATCCCGATTGTGTATAATGTGTAATTTTTTTGAAGCAGTAATGTCTAATAGATTAAATAGGTAGTAAATGTATAGGTTCAATACTATATGATTCAATCTTTGTTATGAGTGCATTAGTAATTGTTAGTATTATATTTTTAATATCTATTTTAGTTATTGGAATTAATTTGAATAGAAAATATGTAGGATAGAGAAAGGTACATATACTTTAATGTATATGTATCTTTTTATTTAGTAGGATTTATAGTCTCTATAAACTATTATGTTAATAAAATTAAAAAACTTTATTCTTAATATCCCTATGGTTAAAGCTATCTATAAAATGAAAATATAACTAAATAATAGTTTTGTTATGATTTGTGGATTTGGTTTTTTATCCGAATTTTCTGATTCAAATATTTCAACTTTATGAATATAGTAGGTGAAATATTTGTGTGATAGTATTTGAGATAGAAAAAAGCCAACTTTAAAAAGGATGTGAATTGAATGTGCAAACAACTGTAAATGGTTATATTAAGGTAATGTTTAACTAAGGTAAAGGTCTATTTTGTAACAGTTGATATAAAGACGAAGAAATAGGTGCACTCTTATTTATCAGACTATTTAAAATATGAGAAACCTTGAGATTAGTCTAGGTTTTGACGAAGTTAAATTCTAGATGAAATCTTTATAATGATTAATTAGGTTTAATAAAGGGGTACCTTATACGCAAAGGTGTTTATATTAGTAACCTAAGGAGCTTGCTTTTATGAAAACTACTGATTCAAAAGGTCTATTAGGAAATAGGGTTTATTTACAAGTTTTCTCTGCTTATTCATTGCTTATGCTTGGTGTTTTTATTGATATGTTAGCGATTATGACTATAGTTGGATTTGAATGGGAAGTAGATCCTACTATGATTGGATTGATTCCTGTTGCATACGCACTTCCAGGAATTATTTTTGGCTCATGGGCAGGTGTTATTGCAGATCGTTTTAGAAAAATTCCAATTATGATGTTCTGTAATCTAATGGTTGGTCTAATAACGATTGCTCTTTTATTTGTACAAGATATCCACTGGCTCTTAGTAGCATTAATGATTCGTTCCATTTTTATTGTTTTCTATTATCCTGCACAGCAAACACTAACAAGACAGATTGTATCCCCGGATTTGCTTACTAAAGCAGTAAGTATCAACGGAATAGTAGAGCAGGGTACCAAAATAGTAGGCCCGCTTATAGGGGGGATGTTGCTGAGTTGGTTTCAACCAGAGTTCTGCCTCATTATAAGAGCTATAAGTTGTTTATTAGCTACCTTAGTTCTGATACCCACAATAAAATTTAAAGAAACTATATCGAAAGAATTTGTTGAAAAGCAAAAACAAAGTACTTGGACCGCTTGGGTACAAGGATGGAGTTATGTGTTATCTAATCGGATAATATTATCAACTATGATTTTCGTTACAATAGCCATGGCAGTATTACAATTAGTAGACTCACAATTTCCAACTTTATTTAAGAGCTTATTCCCACATGATAAAAGTAAAATGGGATATATCATTTCTATTATTGGTCTTGGCGGAATACTTGGTGCATTACTAACTCAGAAATTAAAACAATTTCAATATGGCTGGGTAGTATGTGGAGGTATGGTTTTAATGGGAATTGGTTTTGGCGGGATCGGTTTGATAACGCCCAGTACGGTCTTCGTTTTGGCCTACTTAATTAGTTTTATCGCTGGTATTGGAAGTGGGCTGATGCTTGTATCTAATCAAGTCATTTTACAAATAGAATCCGATCAAGATCAAGTAGGAAGAGTATTTGGTATTCAAAGCAGTTTAACAAACGCAGTTCTAATTATTTCTCCTGCTATGAGTGGCCCATTAGTGCATTTGTTTGGAGTAACTCAACTCTATGTTTATGGAGGGGTTGGGCTTGTTATTATTGGAGTAATTGGAGTTTCACTGCAGAAATATTTATGGGCTAAACATAAACACGAACCTATAAGAGCAAATAATTTTTGAAGGGGAGATTTTTATGACCAATAAGGAATGTTATCCATTAAGCCATCCGCAGCGAAGAATATGGTATACAGAAGTTATTCATTCTGATAAAGGAATATGTAATTTAAGATTTTTATTTAAACTTCATCGGAAAATGAATTATTCAAAATTAAACCAAGTTGTGAATCGCGTTATCAGTGAAAATGACGGTCTGTGCATTAGGTTAAAAGAAAATGGGCATCAGGAACCAAAACAATATTTTATTAAACATGAAGAACAAGAATTTGAGTTTTTTGATTTCAGTAATGTGGAGAATACAAATTTGCTTGAGGAATGGATTGAGCAGAAAACAAAAGAAACGTTTACATTATTTAATTCAAATTTATACTATTTCGCTTTAATAAAATTAAACGATAATGAATGTGCAGTCTTTGGAAATGTTCATCATATTATTATGGATGGTTTATCAATTCAAATATTTACTGAGCAAATTGCAAAATATTATTATGAAATGCATAACGAGAATGAGGAAGGCGAAATTAAAAATTCATATGTTCAATTCCTGACTAATGAACAAACATACTTGAATAGTAGTCGCTTTCAAAAAGATCAAAAATTCTGGTTAGAGGAATTTAAAACACTGCCATCTGTGACTGGATTGAAGCCCTATAATACGTACCAAGTTAGTACCAAAGCATCACGTGAGACATTTATATTAACGGAGCATTTGAAGAGAAAGATAGAAAAATTTTCTGAAGATTACAAAATTAGTTTATACACTTTTTTTGTTGCTGCTTTCTCGTTGTCCATGTATCGGTGGACTTTATCGCTTGATATTGGTTTAGGAATGGCTTACGGCAACCGTATGACTAAAATGGAACGAAAATTGATTGGAATGATGGTGAGTACAGTTCCTTTAAGAATGGATATTGATCCAGAAGAAGAAGTACTTTCATTTATTAGTAGGGTGTCCAGAAAACAAAGCAAATTATTGAGACACCAGAAATATCCATTTGATTTGTTGTTAAAGCAGATTAATAAAGAGAATAATAGTAATGTGAGACTTTTCGGAACTACGATTGATTATAGGGATCGCGATGAAAGTGGTGACTCACTATGGATTCCAAACCATGAAGAGGTACAAGATTTTGCAGTGCATATTGAAAATCTAATTGATATTGACTCTTTACATGTACATATTGATTATCGTGAGGAGCTATTTTCTAAGGAAGAGATAAAACGGTTTTTTAACGTGATGTTAGCGATAATGGAAAACACTTTTGAAAAACCAAAGCAGAAGGTAGCTGAAATCGAAATCATTTCTGATGAAGATAAAAGAAAAAGTTTAGTTGAGTTCAACAATCCTAAGCTGGATTTCCCATCTCAAGTAACTATTCATGAATTGTTCGAACAGCAAGCGTTGAACTATCCAAGCGATATTGCAGTTACGTATGGCAAAGAAAAAGTTACTTATAGGGAGCTTAATGAACGCGCAAATCAGTTAGCTCATTATTTGCAGAAAAAGGGAGTAAGACCTGATACTTTAGTTGGACTGTGTGTTGAACGTTCCCTCGAAATGATTGTAGGTATTTTAGGAATTTTGAAGGCTGGTGGGGCTTATGTTCCACTTGATCCAACATATCCAGAGCAGCGACTTCAATATATTCTAGAAGATGCTAGCATTCAGTTATTCGTAACGCAAGAAAGTTTAAAAGAATTGAAATGTTTACCAGAAAATGTTAAGTCGATTTTCCTGGATCGTGATCAAGATGAGATTGGGAAAGAAAGTAAGACTTTGCCTGTTTCTGATGTCGGTCCCAAAAATCTGGCATATGTAATCTATACTTCGGGATCAACGGGAAATCCAAAGGGCGTTATGATAGAGCATCACAATGTCATTCGGTTATTTAAATCGACGGATTGTTGGTATCAATTTAATGAAAAAGATACTTGGACGCTTTTTCATTCGTATGCATTTGATTTCTCAGTATGGGAAATTTGGGGAGCATTATTATATGGTGGAAAATTAGTTGTTGTTCCGTACTGGATTAGTCGATCACCTAAGGATTTTTATCAATTATTGGTGGAGGAAGAAGTCACAGTTCTAAATCAGACACCTTCCGCATTTCGACAATTAATACGAGTGTGTGAACAAGAAGATAAGAATAAAAATTTGCAGCTGCGTTACGTAATATTTGGCGGAGAAGCGTTAGAACCTATTAGCTTGTTACCGTGGTTTAAAAGGTATGGGGAGAAAAAACCACAGTTAATTAATATGTATGGAATTACAGAAACTACAGTTCATGTTACATATTATCCAATTACTTTAGATGATGTGCAGCATGCTTCAAGAAGTAATATTGGAAAGCGGATTCCCGATTTAGAAGTGTATATACTAGATGCTTATCAACAACCTGTTCCTATAGGTGTTGATGGTGAACTTTATATTGGTGGAGCAGGATTGGCACGTGGGTATTTAAATAGACCTGAATTAACAGCAGAGCGTTTTATATCTCATCCATTTAGTAGTGATCCGAAAGCAAGATTATACCGGACAGGAGACTTAGCGAGGTATTTGCCAGATGGGAATCTAGATTATCGTGGAAGAATTGATCATCAGGTTAAAATACGTGGTTTCAGAATTGAGATTGGGGAAATTGAGTCTACTTTACATACATATGCATATGTAAAAGAGGCAGTTGTAATTGTAAGAGAAGATCAGCCGGGTGATAAAAGATTAGTAGCATATGTTGTAGGAGATGGAAATGTAGATGCGTGGAGAGAGTATCTTAAAGCGAAACTACCAAGTTATATGGTTCCTGCGGGATTTGTGGCGATGGAAGCTATTCCACTTACAGCTAACGGTAAAGTTGATCGTGAGGCCTTACCTATGCCGGAGGAAACGCAGATTAATAGTGAATGTGTTGGCCCTCGGAATAGTAACGAACAGATACTAACTACCATTTGGAAGAGAGTATTAGGTGTTAAAAAGGTGGGAATCTATGATAATTTCTTTGAAATTGGTGGCGACTCGATTCTCAGTATTCAAATCATATCTCAAGCAAGTCAAGTGGGGTTAAAACTTACTCCAAAGCAAATGTTTGAATGCCCAACTATCGCTGAGCTGGCACAAGTGGCTATAGAAACGCAGGGAGTACAAGCGGAGCAGGGAATTGTGATAGGTGATGTGCCTCTTACTCCAATTCAGTGCTGGTTCTTCGAGCAAGAACATCCACATACAGAGCATTGGAATCAATCAATGCTTTTAAGAGTAAAAGAAAGATTGGATGTGAAATTACTAGAGGGAGCGATATTAAATTTACTGAAACATCATGATGCTTTACGTTTCCGGTACGAACAGTTACCAAACGGAACGTGGAGGCAGAGAAATGAAGGGACTGATGAGCTGTCAGTACTCCATGTTGTAAAACGGAATCAAGTTAATGAAAAAGAGTGGAATAAAATAATACAAGAAGAGATGAATATTCATCAAGCTAGTTTCAATTTAATTACTGGTCCGTTAATGAAAGTAGTGTACTTTGAAGATAACTTGACTGAAAATGATCGAATATTCTGGGTGATACATCATTTAGTAGTAGATGGAGTGTCATGGAGGATTCTATTGGAAGATTTACAGGTGGTATATAACCAGATGAAACAAGGTCAAGAAATTCGCTTACCTGCGAAAAGTACATCTTTTAAAGAATGGTCTGAACGACTTCAGACATACAGTGATTCGGGTATTTCAAAAGAAGTAAAGGATTATTGGAATGAACAAGTAGAAAAAGCAACGATGAAAATTCCAATGGACTATCCAATACAAGAAACGACAGAAGAATCGATTGATCAAGTGACGAGGACTTTAGGAATAGAAGAAACACAAGCATTGTTTCACGAAGTTCTAGTCACTCATAAGACAAGGATTGATGAGGTATTATTGGCGGCATTAGGACAAGCTATCGTCGATTGTACAAATCAGCAAACCGTTTCTATTCATCTAGAAGGACACGGGAGAGAAGAGATGATTGAAGGTATTGATTTATCAAGGACAGTGGGCTGGTTCACGAGTATTTATCCCGTTCATCTCAATTTTCAAGGAACTCAGACACCTATTGAAGGGTTAAAGGCAGTCAAAGAGCAATTGCGTCGAATCCCAAATCGCGGAGTTGACTATGGTATTTTACGTTACTTGAATAAAGGATTACTTCCGTTTTATCAGCAAAAGCCTTCAATAAGCTTTAACTATTTGGGCCAATTTGATCAGGTGTTTTCAAGGGACTCTTTGTTTATGCAAGAGACAGGATTTACATTTTTAGATCATGCTCCAGATTCCAAACCATCTCATCTAATTGATGTTATCGGAATGGTGAAAGATGAAAAGTTACATTTTATTTGGATGTATAGTAGGGAACAGTTTTCTAAATTAAAAATTCAAGTGATAGCAGATGGTATGTTGAGGCATCTTCGTCAACTTATAAATAAACCAACAACAGAGTCTGCTTTTACGGTATCAGATTTTGCTGATGCAGAGGATCTTACGGAAGAAAGCTTGAGCAAAGTATTACTTAAATTAACAAAGAAGAGGGTGTAAAAATGGGAGACGTTATTGATATATATGGTTTATCACCTTTGCAAAAAGGAATACTGTTTCATACTTTATACGATCAAGATGATGAACATTCTTTTTCCTATATTGTACAAGTAGGTTTCTTGCTCGGGGGGCAATTGGATGTTGATACTTTTGAAAAGGCTTGGGAATATGTTATTAATCGACATGAGGTTTTACGTTCAGTATTTGTATGGGAGGAAGTAGAAAAGCCACTACAAGCGGTTTACCAACGTCTTCCTTTTACTATTCATCAAGAGGATTGGAGCACCTATCCACATGAGGAAAGGGTGAAGAAATTACAACAGTTTTTGAATGTAGATCGTAGAAAAGGATTTTTATTGGATGAAGCACCGTTGATGAGAGTCACTGCGATTAAAGAAGCAAAAGAGGAAACGAGAATTATTTGGACACATCATCATATTTTGCTAGATGGATGGAGTGTATCATTGGTCTTTAGTGAAGTGATGGAAGTTTATCTCAAGATGATAAAGGGAGAATTATTGACTCTTCCTAAATCTCTTCCTTATAAAAAATATATCCAGTGGATAAATAAACAAGATCAAAGTCAAGCAGAGGAATTTTGGAAAGAAGAATTAAAAGGGTTCTATGCACCTACGCCATTAGCAATGGAAAGAAAGGATCAAGGACAAGAGAAGGGCTATGGAGAGTGTGTTTATCAAGTATCTGAGAAACTTACTGAGAAGTTACAAGAGTGGGTACGAAATAGTCGATTAACGTTGAATACGTTAGTACAAGGTGCATGGGCTTATTTGATGAGTAGGTATAGCGGTGACAGTGACGTCGTATTTGGCGTAACTAGCGCTGGACGTCCTACTGATTTAATGGGAGCAGAGAATATGGTGGGGCTATTTATTAACACATTACCTACCAGAATTCGATTAACGGATAATACATCAGTAGTAGATTGGCTTCGTAAAATACAAATGAAAGAAATGGAACGAAGACAGTATGAGTATAATTCGTTGATAGATATTCAAGGCTGGAGTGAGGTTCCGCGAAATAGCTCCTTATTTCATACCTTGTATGTGTTTGAAAATTATCCAATTCAAGGTGAGAGAAATGATGATTTAAGATTACTAGATGTTACAAGCACGGAACAAACAAATTATCCTTTAACACTCATTGTAATGCCCGGTAAGAAAATTACTTTAAAGTTGATGTATGATCGAAGCTATTTTAATGAAGAAACAATAAATCTGATTCAGAATCACTTATTGCAAATATTAATTCAGATGACGAAGAGCCTAGATTCAAAACTATTTGAAATTACTCATTTAACAGAAGAAGAACAGATACAGTTACTAGAGGAATGGAATCATACTCAATTTAATTATTCGGCTGAAGGCATGATTCATACGATGTTTGAGGAGCAAGTTAAAAAAACACCGGAAGCAATCGCGGCTAGTTACGAAAATGAACAAATTACCTATAAAGAGTTGGAGAAGCGTGCAAATCAGCTAGCTCATTATCTACAAAAGCATGGTGTAGGCCCAGAGTCTCTAGTTGGGGTATATATGGAACGTTCATTACAAATGATGATAGCGTTATTAGGTATTCTAAAATCAGGAGCAGCGTATGTTCCACTTGACCCTACTTATCCAGAAAGTCGACTTCGATATATATTAGAGGATGCTGGAATCGAAGTACTAGTGACGGAAGAAAATTCTAAAAATTTGTTTGTATCTGAAAAAATAGAAACGATTTGTATGAATAAAGATTACACTGCAATTGAAAAAGAAGAATCAACCCCATGCATAAGTGGTGTAACAGGAGAAAATTTAGCGTATGTTATGTATACTTCAGGATCTACAGGGAATCCAAAGGGAGTAATGATTGAGCATCATTCAGTAATTAATTATCTAGAATGGATGCAACATAAATATCCGCTTTCTGAAAAGGATGTGGTCTTGCAGAAAACGCCATTCTCATTTGATGTCTCTGTTTGGGAATTGTTTTGGGGCATTCACGTTGGTGCAAGTGTATCTTTCCTACCTCCAGGTGGAGAAAAAGATCCTTCTATTATAGCTGAAGTGATTAAACAACATCAGGTTACTATAGTTCAATTTGTACCTTCGATGTTATCTGTTTTCTTAGACCACTTCAATCATATTGAATTGAACATGAATTGTTCGTCCGTACGCCATGTATTTTCTGGTGGAGAAGAACTAAGTTCAGGGTTGGTTAGACGATTTCAACAGAAATGGAATTATAGTGGACAAGTGAAATTAACCAACTTTTATGGACCAACTGAAGCCACTATTTATGTGAATGCATTTGATATTCAGCCTAATCAAGAATTTGTTTCTATTGGGCAGCCAATACAGAACACGCAATTATATGTATTAGACCAAAATCAACGCTTGCAATCAATAGGAATTGAGGGTGAGTTATATATTGGTGGTGCTGGTTTAGCGCGTGGATACTTAAATCGTCCGAATCTTACTGCTGAAAAATTCGTTTCGCATCCATATCGATTTGGGGAACGACTATATCGAACAGGAGATTCAGTAAGATATTTAACTGATGGAAATTTAGAATTTATAGGTAGAATGGACCACCAAGTCAAAATGCGTGGTTTTAGGATTGAATTAGGAGAAATTGAAGCGACTTTAGAAAAATGTTCGTTTATTAAAGAGGCTGTCGTATTAGTTAGAGAAGATCGTCCAGGTGATCAACGATTGGTTGCATATGTAATAAGTGATGGAAATACCGAGGAGTGGAGAGAGTGTTTACAAAAACAATTACCGAATCATATGATTCCAGCGCACTTTATAGAGTTAGAACATTTCCCGCTTACTCCAAATGGGAAAATTGACCGAAAGGCCTTGCCAGCACCTGATGAGCAAGCTATTGAAGATTTAAATGTGCTACCTCGGACGCCATCGGAAGAGCTTATTGCCTCGGTTTGGAGTCAAGTGTTAGGAACAGAAAATATTGGCATTCAGGATTCCTTCTTTGAACGTGGTGGGCACTCACTACTTGCTACTCAAATTGTCTCTCGATTGCAAGAACTGTTCCAAATTAAAATTCCATTACGTGAACTTTTCAAGCACGATACAGTGGAAGCATTGGCGAAACGAGTGGATCAGTTACGAAAAGAAGATAAAAAACGAGAGGTTGCGCCCCTTGTACCTATGAAACGAGAAGAAGTTATCCCACTTTCCTATGCGCAGAAACGTCTATGGTTTATTGATCAATTAATGCCAAATAGTGCTATGTACAATATCCATGCAGCGTGTCGCTTAACAGGTGAATGGTCAATTGAAGCATTGGAGGTCGGATGGAATCAATTGTTGGAGCGTCATGAATCATTAAGGACGACAATTCTAGAACAAGAGGGTGAACCTTTTCAACAAGTTCAATCTCATGTGTTCAGGTATATTCCTCAAACGAATCTAACAGATCTTTCCTTGGAAGATAGGGAAAGAGAAATGAAACGCCTTATTCAAAACGAGGCGGAGGAACCATTTCATTTTGGACAAGGTCCTCTAATTCGAACACGAATATTGAAAGTGGACAGGGAAGAATGGGTTCTCATTTGTACGATGCATCATATTATTTCAGATGGATGGTCAATGGGAATCTTACTTGAAGAATGGATGGCTTTTTATGAAGGAGCACTAACCGGAAAACCAGTGGAATTGAAGGAGTTATCTATCCAATATGCAGATTTTGTTATGTGGCAGAAGGAATGGCAAAAAGAGGAGAGTTTGAATCAGCATCTTCAATATTGGAAGGAAGAATTATCTGGGGAACTACCGGTTTTACAATTACCGATGGATCGTCCTCGACCTGCAGTTCAAACCCATCGTGGTGCAAGTCAGTCCTTAATAGTGGCGAATTCCTTACAGAAAAAGCTCAAAGATTTAAGTTTGCAAGAAGGATGCACTTTATTTATGACATTGATGGCAGCGTATCAAAGCTTCCTTTCTCGTTATACAGGACAGGACGACATTATAGTTGGAAGCCCAATCGCTAATCGAAATGTGAAAGAGATTGAGGGATTAATAGGATTCTTTGCAAATACGTTAGTTTATCGAGCTGATTTCAGTGGAAATCCCACGTTCCAAGAACTATTGTCGCAGGTAAGAAAAAAAGCGCTAAAAGCATTCGAGTATCAGGACATCCCATTTGAGAAAGTGGTAGAATCCGTAAAACCTGAACGGAATACAAGTCATTCACCAATATTTCAAACTATGTTTACTTTACAGAATATGAAACAAGAATTTCTTCAGCTATCTGAAAGACAAATGGAACTCATGGAAAGCCATGCTTCTGTTGCCAAATTTGATTTGAGTTTATTTGCTTCTGAGACGGAAGAAGGATTATCACTAACCTTTGAATATAATACTGATTTGTTTAATGATACAACCATTGAACGTATGGCAAGTCATTTTAAACATTGGTTAAATCAAATTGTCTCTCATCCAAAATGTATACTATCAGAACTGAATATGTTATCAAAAGTAGAATATAAGCAACTACTAGAGGAATGGAATGAATCAGCCGTTATAGATATAGAAGATAGTACGATTCATACAATGTTTGAAGAACAAGTAGAAAAAACACCAGAAGCAATTGCAGTAGTGTGCGAAGATGAAGAACTAACATATCGAGAGTTGGACGAACGCTCGAATCAGTTGGCACATTATTTACAAAAAAATGGTGTAACATGCGAATCATTAGTTGGGATTTGCGTTACACGTTCATCCGAGATGATTGTCGGTCTCTTAGGAATTATGAAGGCGGGAGGAGCATATGTCCCAATTGATCCAGCGTATCCGGAAAGTCGACTGCAGTACATTTTAGAAGATGCTCAAATAAAGGTACTGGTGACACAGGAAAAGTTACAACAAAAAATGGTTATACCTACATTCGTCAACGTCATTTGTATTGATCGTAATCGAGCAGAAATAGAACAAGAAGTTACTACGGTATGCACGAGTGAAGCGACGGGTGATAACTTAGCTTATATTATCTATACTTCAGGTTCCACGGGAAATCCAAAGGGAGTAATGATTGAGCACAGAAATACAGTAACAATGATTCATTGGGCGCATCATACGTATTCTCGAAAGGAATTAGCGGGAGTATTAGCTTCGACTTCACTATCTTTTGATTTATCCGTTTTTGAAGTATTTGTTCCCTTAACGATGGGTGGTAAGGTGATTGTCGCTGAAAATGCTCTACATCTAGACAAGTTGTCTACCAAAGGTGTGACTTTGGTTAATACTGTGCCATCGGCAGCAAAGGAACTGGTTCGAGCAAAAACAATTCCTTCTTCAGTAAAGGTAATGAATTTGGCTGGAGAACCGTTACCATATCCGCTTGTTCAAGATTTATACGAGAGAAGTACGATTGAGAAGGTGTTCAACTTATATGGACCGTCTGAAGATACTACGTATTCCACGTATATGGAATTAGAAAAGGGTGTCATGCATAGGGTACCACCAATTGGTAAACCAATCTTCAATACAGAAGTATATGTATTGAGTGCTGAACAAAAAATGGTTCCAATTGGTGTAGTTGGTGAGTTGTACATTGGTGGATCAGGGTTAGCACGTGGATATTTAAAACGCCCTGACTTAACGAAAAATCGATTTATAACGCATCCGTTTAAAGAAGACGAGCGAGTATACCGGACTGGAGATCTAGTAAGGTATTTGCCGGATGGAAATTTGGAGTATGTTGGACGAATTGATCATCAGGTGAAAATTCGTGGGTTCCGGATTGAACTAGGAGAAATCGAAGCGGTATTACAAAAGCATACATTAGTTAACGAAGCTATTGTGATGGTGCGGGAAGATTATCCTGGCGATCCACGTTTGATTGCCTATGTTGTAGGAGACGGGGATGCTCAAAAGTGGCGTGATTATCTCAAGGAACAACTACCAAACTATATGATTCCATCCTATTTTGTTGGATTAAATGCATTTCCACTCACTCCTAATGGGAAAATTGATAGGAAGGCTTTACCAGCACTAGAGAAGCAGGAGATAGCAAGTTGTTATATTGCTCCTCGTACGTCTACGGAAAAAACAATTGTTTCGATATGGCATGAAGTTTTAGGTATGGAAAACATCGGAATTCAAGATTCGTTTTTTGAAATTGGTGGACATTCATTACTTGCTACGCAAGCTGTTTCCAATCTTAAAGAGGCTTTTGGAATCGAGATACCATTGCATGATTTATTTATATTTCATACGGTGCAGCAATTGGCAGAACAGATTGATCAATTGCTCGATAACAAAAATCAAGAAATGCAGAATGATAGTAAGGAGAATGTAAGTCTTCAAGACTATATTCAAAAAGAAGCAGAAGTCAGTAATGATGAAGAATTACTAGAACTGCTTAAGCAATTAGAAGAGCTATCAGAGGAAGAAGCACATGGGATATTCGAGAGTAATTTGATTGAGGAAGGGGTAAAAAAATGAGAAGTGATTTACTTGCAAAGCTGAGTTCACTTTCTCCTGAGAAGAGAGCATGGCTTCAGAAGCAAATGCAAAAAAAGGAGAATAAAGAAGCACTCCCGTTGTCTTATGCACAACAACGTTTGTGGTTTATGGACAGATTTAACCCAAACAGTTCTTTATATAATATTCCAACAGTATGGCATCTAAAAGGAAATTGGATACCTGAAGCATTAGAGAAGGGATTCAATCGACTCATTGAACGTCATGAATCATTACGAACTGTTTTTAAAGAAATAGGAGAACAGCCTGTGCAACAAATTGTCGAATTCCTTCCTAGAGCATTACCTGTAAGGGATTACTCTCAACTTCCTCTAGAAGTAAAAGAAAAAGAGGTAAATAGTTTAATTGCGAGCGAAGCGCAAGAACCATTTGATTTAATGAATGGTCCTTTAATTCGTAATCAGCTTGTTCAATTAGAGAAGGATGAATGGTTATTACTGTGTACGATGCATCATATTATTTCTGATGCTTGGTCCATTGGTATATTCATGAATGAATGCCTTGCTTTCTATGAAGAAGAAACGGGTGGAAATCCTGCTAAATTAAGTTCATTATCTATTCAATATGCAGACTTTGCGAAGTGGCAAAAGGGGTGGTTGCAAGGTGATGTGCTAAATCGTCAGCTTACGTATTGGCAGGAAGAATTGTCTGGTGAGCTTCCTATCTTACAACTGCCAGTGGATCGACCTCGACCGGTTAAGCAGACTTACTCTGGGGCTGCGCATCACGTGATTTTTCCTTATAAATTGCTCAGTCAATTGAAGGATATAAGCCGACAAGAAGGATCCACTTTATTTATGACTTTAATGGCCGCATACCAGAGCTTTCTTGCTCGTTATACGGGACAAAAAGATATTCTAGTTGGTAGCCCGATTGCAAATCGGAACCATAAGGGAGTAGAAGGATTAATTGGTTTCTTTGTTAATACGTTGGTTTATCGATCAGATTTGAGTGGCACCCCTACCTTTCAGGAGATTTTGAACCAAACAAAGAAAAAAGCGTTAAAAGCTTACGAATATCAAGATATACCATTTGAAAAAGTGGTAGAAGCTGTGCAACCTGAACGAAGCATGAGTCATTCCCCTATATTTCAGACCATGTTTACGCTACAGAATATAAAACAAGAACGACTAGATTTGCCTGATAGAAGTATTGAAATGGTAGAAAGTAATATGTCTATTGCTAAATTTGATTTGAGCTTAACTGCCTATGAAGTGGAAGAAGGTCTATTCGTCTCATTTGAATACAACACGGATTTATTTGATAGTAGTACCATTGCACGTATGGCAGGACATTTTGAGAACTGGCTAAATGAAATCACGTATCATCCAGATGAATCATATACAAAGCTGTCAATGTTATCGGATACTGAGCAAAAACAACTCCTAGAAGAATGGAATGATACGGACGTAGTTTATGGTCATGATTGTATGATTCATGAGCTATTTGAGCAGCAAGTTGCACGGACACCTGACGCAGTGGCGGTAGTTTATGAGGGTGGAAAGCTAACGTATCAAGAACTAAATGAAAAATCGAATCAATTGGCACATTTTCTACAAAAACGAGGTATCGGACCTGAATCATTGGTTGGTATATGTATTGAACGTTCTCCTGATATGATTATCGGTCTCTTTGGGATTTTGAAGGCAGGTGGGGCTTATGTCCCACTGGACCCAAGTTATCCTGAAAACCGCCTGAGATATATTTTGGAGAATTCACAAATTCAAGTGCTGTTAACAAAAGAGGCACTACAGGACTGGTTACCTAAAGATATTCAAGCAATTTGTTTAGACCGGGATCAAGTGATGATTTCTAAAGAGAGTAATTTAGCTCCGGTAAGTGGAGTAACAGCAAATAACTTAGCCTATATTATATACACTTCGGGTTCGACGGGAAATCCAAAGGGGGTAATGATTGAACATCATTCCGTTATCAACCGCCTACAGTGGATGCAGAAAAAATACCCATTGTCCGAGGAGGATACAATCCTACAAAAGACACCGTTTTCATTTGATGTTTCTGTATGGGAATTATTTTGGTGGTCATTTGTAGGAGCACGTGTTTGTTTACTTCCACCAGGAGGAGAGAAAGATCCTGCGGTGATTGAGGAGTATATTGAACGATATCGCGTGTCCACCATACACTTTGTTCCGTCGATGTTATCTACTTTCTTAGATTATATAGAACTATATAATTCGAAAAGGGATGTATCGTCTTTAATTCAAGTTTTTACTAGTGGAGAAGCGTTAAACACTGAGCATGTTCGCCGGTTTAAGGGGATCTTTTACAATGTTCAGCAAACAAAGTTAATTAACTTGTATGGTCCTACTGAAGCGACTGTGGATGTGACTTATTACAATTGTGATTTAGAAAAAGAAGCAATGATTATTCCGATTGGTCGTCCAATTGATAATACAGAGTTGTATGTGTTAGATCAATATCAACAAGTAGTCCCGATTGGTGTGGCAGGGGAACTTTACCTTGGAGGAGTAGGATTGGCACGTGGCTACTTCAATCGACCGGATTTAACTACTGAACGTTTTATTCCGCATCCTTTTAAGGACGGGGAACGATTATATCGAACGGGTGACTTGGTGAGATATATGAATGATCGTAACTTAGAATATATTGGAAGAATAGATAACCAAGTTAAAATTAGAGGATTCCGAATTGAATTGGGAGAAATTGAAGCAGCTTTACATGATCACTCATCTGTAAAAGAGGCAGTCGTGTTGGTGAAGGAAGAACGACCAGGAGATAAGCAGTTAGTAGCTTATGTAGTGGGTGAAGGGGATGCTGGAGAATGGCGTGAATATCTCAAGAAGCAATTACCACATTATATGGTTCCGGCATACTTTTTCCAAATTGAAGGTATGCCACTCACTCCAAATGGTAAAGTGAATCGGAAAGCATTATTGGAATTAGAAGAACAGTTCATAAGTGAAGATATTACTTCATCACGAACACCAGTGGAGGAGCTCATCGTTTCCGTTTGGAGCCAAGTGTTAGGAATAAAAAATATTAGTGTTCAGGATTCCTTTTTTGAAATCGGTGGTCATTCACTACTAGCTACTCAAGTAGTGTCACGTTTACAGAGAATTTTTCAAATCGAATTACCAGTACGTGAACTATTTGAATATACAACGGTGGAGTCACTGGCAAAGCGATTAGAACAGTTACGTAAAGGAGATAAAAAACGAGAGATTCCGCCACTAATACCAATGAAACGAGGAGAAGCTATTCCACTATCTTATGCCCAACAACGTTTATGGTTTATTGATCAATTTACACCTAATAGTGCCCTTTACAATATGCCAATGGTATGCCGTCTTACAGGGAATTGGCTACTTGAAGCATTGGAAACGGGATGGAATCAACTAATAGAACGTCATGAATCACTGCGGACGGTCTTTCAAGAGGTGAATGGTCAACCCGTACAGCAAATTGAACCGTATGCTTTTCAATCAATTCCGAAAACGGATTTAACTATGCTTTCTTCTGAAGATCAAGAAGAAGAAGTTAAACGTTTAATTCAACAAGAAACAGAAGTACCATTTGATTTAACAGAGGGTCCATTAATCAGGACAAGTATTTTGCACGTGGGAGAGGAAGAATGGATACTCCTTTGTACTCTACATCATATCATTTCAGATGGATGGTCAATGGGAATCCTACTTGAAGAATGGATGGCATTTTATGAGAAAGCAACGGATGGAAAGGTAGCGGAACTTGAACCATTACCGGTTCAATATGCCGACTTTGCTCAGTGGCAAAAGGGATGGCTAAAGGAGGAGGTGCTTGATCAACAACTCCAATATTGGAGGGAAGAATTGTCTGGGGAGCTTCCTGTACTCCAACTTCCTGTGGATCGCCCGCGTCCCGCAATACAAACACATCACGGGTCGACATACACTCTGGTTCTGCCAAGCACGCTACATGATAAATTGAATGAACTTAGTCGAAAAGAAGGGGCTACACTCTTCATGACGCTTTTAGCTGCATATCAAAGTTTTCTATCTCGTTATACGGGACAAGAAGATATTCTGGTCGGAAGCCCAATTGCGAATCGGAATTATAGAGAAATTGAAGGACTAATTGGTTTCTTCGTTAACACGCTGGTTTATCGAGCTAATTTGAGTGGTAGACCGACATTTCAAGATGTACTGTATCAGGTTCGTCAAAAGGCATTGAAGGCGTATGAATATCAAGATATTCCATTTGAAAAAATTGTAGAAGTTGTGCAACCGGAGCGAAGTACAAGTCATTCGCCAATTTTCCAGACTATGTTCATCTTGCAAAATATGAAACAAGAGTTACCGGTGTTATCTAGTAGAAGTATTGAAATGATAGAAAGCCATAGTCCAATTGCAAAGTTTGATTTAAGTGTAATGGCAGTTGAGACGGAAGAGGGATTACTTTTTACTTTTGAGTACAATAAGGATTTATTCAATGCTACTACTATTGAACGGATGGCAGGACACTTTGAGAAATGGCTACATGAAGTTTCTCATCGCCCACAAAATCCGTTGCATGACCTGAGCATGCTATCAGAAACCGAGCGTACTTTGTTATTAGAAACATGGAATGACACTGTAATGGAAATGTCTCATCAGGGTCTTATTTGCGACAAATTTGAGGAGCAAGTAGCAAGGCGTCCTGATGCGATTGCGGTAGTTGATCAAACAAAACAGTGGACTTATGGTGAATTGGATACACAAGCAAATCAGTTGGCAAATGTTTTACAGCGAAAGGGAGTAGCTCCAGAGTCAGTGGTAGGGGTTTATCTTCCGAGATCAGCTGAGCTGATGGTAAGTTTACTAGGCATTTTAAAAGCTGGTGGAGCTTATGTCGTTTTAGATCCGTTGTATCCAAAATCAAGGTTAGAATACATGATTGAAGATGCAGGAATTCAATTTGTAGTGACGGCGGAAGGACAAGACGGACATTTCGCACACGTCGAAATGGTGAGGTTAGAAGAATTAACGGTGGAAAGCGTAATCGTACCTACACGTCAAATAAATCCAGAGAACTTAGCCTATATTGTTTATACCTCTGGTTCTACAGGAAAACCGAAGGGTGTAATGGTTGAATATCGCTCATTAATGAATATGGTTTCTTGGCATCAGGAAGTTTATCATATTTCAGCAGAGGATCGTGCGACTCAGATTGCAGGGGTTGCTTTTGATTCGGCTGTCCAGGAGATTTGGCCGTATCTAACTGCTGGCGCAGCGCTCTACTTGTCAACAGAGGAACTGAGAATTAATCCAGAAGCACTAAGGGACTGGCTCATTGATTCACGAATAACAGCTAGCTTTGCACCTACGCCTATTCTGGAAAGACTCTTGAAATTATCTTGGCCAGATAAAACGGATCTTCGTTTTATCATTACTGGTGGGGATCAATTAACGCAGTATCCATCTAACGATATTCCTTTTGCGGTAATTAATCAGTATGGTCCATCGGAGAATACCGTTGTTACCACAGATTGTTATGTACCTGTAGGAGTGACAACAGGTACGCCATCGATTGGTCGACCGATTGCGAATACAGAAGTTTATGTGTTAGATTCTCATCTTCAGCTAGTACCAACTGGTGTAATTGGAGATCTCTATATCGGAGGGAAGAGTCTTGCACGTGGATATGCTAATCGTCCGGATCTTACAAAGGAAAAATTTATTCCACATCCTTTCAAGTCAGGAGAACGTCTCTATTATACAGGAGACAAAGCAAGTTATCTTTCTGATGGTAATCTCCAGTTCCATGGACGTATAGATGACCAAGTGAAAATTCGTGGTTTCCGGATTGAATTGGGAGAAATAGAAGCTGTTTTGCAGGCGCATTCTTCTGTGAAAGAAGCTGTTGTATTGGTGCGAGAGGATAATCAAGGTGATAAGAGATTAGTAGCTTATGTAGTTGGTGAAGGAAGTGTCCATGAATGGCGAGAACATCTACAAACACATTTACCTAATTACATGGTTCCAACAAACTTTATTGAGATGGAATTTTTACCACTTACACCGAATGGAAAACTTGATTTGAAGGCATTGCCTATACTTAGTGAACAATCCGCTGAAAATACTGTATACCCAAGAACTCCGCTGGAAGAACTTATTGCTTCAGTGTGGAGTCAAGTGCTAGGAATAAGAGACATTGATGTTCAGGATTCTTTCTTTGAGCTCGGTGGTCACTCTCTACTTGCTACACAAGTGGTCTCACGCTTACAGGAAGTCTTTCAAATCAAATTGCCAGTACGTGAACTGTTCGAATATTCAACGGTCGAGGCATTATCGAAACGAATAGATCAGTTACGTAAGGGGAGCGGAAAACGAGAAATTCCACCATTGATGCCGATGGAACGAGGGGGAAATATTCCACTGTCTTATGCCCAACAGCGCTTATGGTTTATTGAACAATTTGCACCTAATAGTGCACTTTATAATATGCCGATGGTATGCCGGCTTACAGGGAATTGGTTACCTGAGGCATTGGAGTTGGGATGGAATCAGTTGATAGAGCGTCATGAATCTTTGCGGACTGTATTTTATGAAGAGGATGGCCATCCTGTGCAGCAGATTCAAACGTACGTTTTCCGTCCGCTTCTGCAAATGGACTTAAATAAGCTTTCATTAGAGGAGCGAGAAAGAAAGTTGGAGCAATGGATTCAAACTGAAGTCGAATCTCCATTTGATTTAGAACAAGGGCCATTATTCCGTGGGAAACTCATAAGAATTTCAGAAGAAGAATGGGTTCTTCTGTGTAATATGCATCATATTATCTCGGATGGGTGGTCGATGGAAATCTTGCTTCAAGAATGGATGGCATTTTATGAGAATGCGATTGGTGAAAAACAAGCAGAGCTGGAACCACTACAAGTTCAATATGCCGATTTTGCTCAGTGGCAAAGAGACTGGTTGAAAGATGAAGTACTATATCAACAGCTTGCATATTGGAAGGAAGAATTATCTGGTGAGTTACCAGTCTTAATGTTGCCAATGGATCGTCCGCGTCCGCCAGTGCAAACCCATCATGGATTAACTCATAATGTTTTGTTGTCACGCTCATTACTGGATAAATTAAACGAACTAAGTCGTCAAGAAGGGGCCACACTTTTCATGACCTTATTGGCATCGTATCAAAGTTTCCTTGCTCGTTATACGGGACAAACGGATATTATTGTTGGTAGCCCAATTGCAAATCGAAATTATCGAGAAATTGAGGGGCTGATTGGTTTCTTTGTCAACACTTTGGTTTATCGAGCTGATTTAAGTAATGCACCGGCATTTCAAGAGTTGTTGTCTCAAGTGCGGATAAAAGCATTGAAGGCGTATGAGTATCAAGATGTTCCGTTTGAGAAAATTGTAGAGGTTATCCAACCTGAACGAAATACAAGCCATTCCCCGATTTTTCAAACCATGTTTACTTTGCAAAATACGGGACAGAAGCTACCAGAATTACATGGAAGAAATATAGAAGTAATGGAAAGTAATGCTCCGATCACTAAGTTTGATTTAAGTTTAACTGCTGCAGAAGTGGAAGAGGGTTTATTACTTACTTTTGTTTATAGAACTGATTTATTTGACAGCTTAACTATTGAATCCATGGCTGAACATTTTGGGAACTGGTTGAATGTAATCGTGGAGAATCCTGATAAATCATTAGCTAAGTTGCCTATATTATCAGGATTACAGCAAAAACAGTTGGAGGAGTGGAATAATAATAATGTAGCATATCCACAGGAAAGTACGATTCATCAGCTGTTTGAAGAGCAAGTAAATCGTACACCTGATGCGGTAGCAGTGGTAGATGAAAAACAGCAGTTAACATATCGAGAGCTGAATGAAAAAGCTAATCAATTGGCCCACTATCTTCAGCAATGTGGGATTGGGACTGAATCATTAGTTGGAATTTGCTTTGAGCGTTCAGTTGAGATGATTGTTAGTATTATGGGGATCTGGAAGGCTGGAGCAGCATATGTTCCATTGGACCCATCATATCCAGAAAGTCGCCTACGATATATTTTGGAGGACACTGAAATTCAAGTATTAGTTACGAATGAGTCATTGGAAGGCTGGATACCCAAAGAAGTCAAGGCAGTTTGTCTAGATAGGGATCAGGCAATGATTTCAAAAGAAAGCATTCTTTCACCAAAATGTGAAGTAACAGGAGAAAACCTAGCGTATGTTATCTATACTTCGGGATCGACGGGGAATCCAAAGGGTGTCTTGATACAGCATCATTCTGTACTAAACTTGTCGCATGGTTTACAAAAAGAGGTTTTCGAACATGAGATACCATCTAACATGCATGTCGGTTTAAATGCGTCAATTGCCTTTGATGCATCTATTCAGCAATTACAAATGCTGCTTTATGGTTCAAGTTTGTATATTATTCCGAATGAAGTACGAAGTGATCCGGAACAGTTTGTAGCTTATATTAGGGAGAACAAGTTAGCAATCTTTGATATAACGCCTTCAATGCTTCAATTACTTATAGATGCCGGATTGTTAGAAACGTACGATGGCGTTCATGTTCCAAGTAAGGTATTGGTTGGCGGCGAAGCAATTATGCCGTCATTATGGGAACAGCTAGTAGAGACTGATAAAATGGAGTTTTATAATGTATATGGTCCTACAGAATGTACGGTTGATGCAACATGCTATCATATTAAAAAAGATAGTAAGAGAGTAACAATTGGGCGTCCATTGCCTAACATCCAAACTTATGTATTAGATAGAAATAGGTTGCCAGTTCCAGTTGGTGTGATGGGGGAACTTTATATCGGAGGAGCAGGTCTAGCAAGGGGGTACTTGAATCGTCCAGAGTTAACATCCGAACGATTTATTTCTCATCCATTCAAAGAAGGCGAGAGGTTATATAGAACAGGTGATCTTGTGAGATATCTTCCTGATGGTAATATAGCCTACTTAGGAAGAATAGATAATCAAGTGAAGATTAGAGGATTTCGAATTGAACTTGGAGAGATTGAGTCGACCTTACAGGAGCATTACTTAGTAAAAGAGGCAGTTGTAATGGTTAGGGAAAATCAGTCGGGAGATAAGAGGCTGGTAGCTTATGTAGTGGGCGAAGGCAGTTTAGAAGAATGGCGAGAGTATCTTAAAACAAAACTGCCAATCCATATGATACCTTCCTACTTTGTCGAAATGAAAGAATTACCGCTAACCATAAATGGAAAGGTTGATCGGAAATCGTTACCTATACCAGATTATCAAGGAACAAAAGAAGGATACGTGGCCCCAAGAAATGAACGTGAACATAGGCTTTCTATCATTTGGGAACGTGTGCTAGGTTCAAAACGTATTGGTATGAATGATAACTTCTTTGAAATTGGTGGAGATTCAATTCTTAGCATTCAGATTGTCTCGCGCGCGAAGCAAGTTGGTTTACAATTGACACCAAAACAAATATTTGAACACCAAACGATTGCTGAGTTGGCGCAAGTAGTCAAAGAAGAACAAGGTGTACAAGCTGAACAGGGAATTATAACTGGAGAGACGATACTTACACCTATTCAGCAAAGGTTTTTTGCACAAAATCATCCTAACCCACATCATTGGAATCAATCCATGTTCTTTAGAACGAAAGAGAAATTGGACATAGGATCACTGGAAAAGGCGGCAGGTAACCTTCTACTTCATCATGATGCTCTGCGTTTAAGATATGAACGTTTGCCTAATGGGGTTTGGAAACAGTGGAATGAAGGAATAGAAGAACAATTGATGCTTACTGTCATTTCATTAGACGAAGTGCCGGAAGCTGATTGGCATCAGGTTATTCAAAAAGAGATTAATGTTGCACAAGAAAGTTTGAATTTACATGATGGTCCGCTAATGAGAATGGTGTATTTTGATGAAGGTGAGCACGCTGGCCGATTATTTTGGACAATTCATCATTTAGCCGTGGATGGTGTTTCTTGGCGAATTTTATTGGAAGATTTGCAAACAGCATATACGCAAGTAGTCCAAGGGCAGAAAATTCAATTACCTATGAAGAGTACATCTTTTAAAGAATGGTCGGAGAAATTACATCATTACGCTGAAACTGGACTATCAAAAGAAGTGCTACATTACTGGGAGGAGCAGGCTGAACAAGACGTAGTTAAATTGCCGGTAGATGGTACTATAAGTAATCCAGTAAGCGCAGTAACTGAGGAAATTACTGTGGTGTTAAATGAGAATGAGACCCGTATGTTATTGCAAGAGACTTTAAGCACTCACCGTGTCCAAATCAATGAAGTATTATTAGCAGCATTAGTACAAGCTACGGCAGCATGTACGGGGCAGCCGATATTGAGCGTAGATTTAGAGGGACATGGTCGAGAAGAGATTATTGAAGATGTTGATTTATCGAGAACTGTGGGATGGTTTACAAGTATTTACCCAGTTCATTTAAATATTACTAGTGCTAATACGCCAATTGAAGCATTAAAAGCAGTTAAAGAACAAGTTCGCAAAATTCCTAATAAGGGTGTTGATTATGGGGTGTTGCGTTACATGAACGCAACAATGTGTGAGCAATTAAGCTCCCAATATACACCGTCTATTAGTTTTAACTATCTTGGACAATTTGACCAAATGTTTTCTAGCGATGCAATGTTTATTCCGGAGAACGAATTTAAGCGTTTAGATCATGCAGCCGGTTCCAAGCGATCGCATGTAATTGATGTAATTGGGGTTGTAACGGATGGAAAACTTCAGTTCACTTGGGTATACAATGTTGGACAATTTGCCAAATCAACGATTCAAAGTATTGCACAGAATATGCTATATCAACTGAGTACATTGATTCAATTTTCAGACAGAGAATCTGCACTGACCATTTCGGATTTTGCAATGGCTAATCTTAGCCAAGAAGGTTTGACAAATGTACTAAACAAAATGCATCGCGGAAAGAACAATCAGATTACTGATTTATATCCACTATCACCTTTGCAAGAAGGTATGATTTTCCACACATTGCATGACCAAGGGGATGAACATGTTGCACCGTATATAGTGCAATTGAGTTTTATGATTCGAGGAAAAATGAATATTCCTACATTTGAGCAGGCGTGGAAATCTGTAATTCAGCGGCATGAAATTTTTCGTACAGCATTTGTATGGGACGAAATTGAAGAACCTGTACAAGTGGTGTATGAAAATATCCCATTTAAAGTGAACAAAGAAGACTGGCGTACAATGACAAGTGAAGAGATAGAGGAAAAAAGAAAAGTCTTTTTGGCATTAGATCGAAAACAAGCCTTCCAATTTGATGAAGCACCATTGATGCGGGTAACAGTCATTCAAGAAGGTGAGGAAGAATATCGGATTGTTTGGACCCATCACCATATTTTACTGGATGGATGGAGTTTACCATTAGTATTTAATGAATTACTTACAGTCTATCAGAAGAGAATGAATGGAGAAGCTGTGAAGTTACCTAAGTCCTCACCATATAAGAAATATATCCAATGGTTAAGAGAGCAAGATAAGGAGCAGGCGGAACAATTCTGGAGAGAGAAGCTAAAAGGTTTTACTGCGCCAACTTTGCTGGGCTTAGAAAATAAAGAGGAAGAAAAAGGTTACACAGAGAAGGTTACGTATTTATCAGAAGAGCAGACTCAAGCGTTACAAGGATGGGCGAAACGCAATAAACTTACTTTGAGTACAGTAATTCAAGGTGCATGGGCATATCTCATGAGCCGATATAGTGGAGAAAATGACATTGTTTTTGGTGTAACAAGCTCAGGGCGTTCTACGGAGATTATTGATGTTGAAAACATCGTAGGTCCTTTCATTACAACGTCACCGACGCGAATTCAATTGGTGGATGATATAAAATTAATAGATTGGTTGCAGAAGATACAAGAGGAAGAGATAGAAAGAAGACAATATGAGTATGCTTCTTTGACAGAGATTCAGGGGTGGAGTGAAGTTCCTAGAGGAATACCGCTGTTCAATAGTTTATATGTGTTTGAAAATTATCCAGTGAAAGAGGAGTCTTCAGAAAATCTGGAAATTGGTGAATTGGAAGGGGTAGAACAAACCCACTACCCATTAGGGTTAGCTGTAGTTCCAGGAATCCAGTTATCGTTAAAGTTAATGTATGACCGTAGTAAGTTTAATAGAGTAACCATTGAACGAATGCTGGGTCATTTACACCAAGTGTTAATGCAAATGCTCAAAAACATTGATCAAAATCTATCGGAGCTAGTATATATTACGGAAGCTGAACAAAGAAAGCTATTGGAAGAATGGAATAATAATACTATATCCTATCCACGTGAGAATGCAATCCATCAACTATTCGAAGAGCAAGTAAATCGTACGCCTGACGCGTTGGCAGTGGTAGATGAAAAACAGCAACTAACATATCGGGAGCTGAATGAAAGAGCTAATCAATTAGCCCATCATTTACAGAAATGTGGAATTGGGACAGAGTCATTAGTTGGCCTTTGCTTTGAGCGTTCAGTTGAGATGGTTGTTGGTCTAATGGGAATTTGGAAGGCCGGAGCAGCCTATGTTCCATTAGATCCATCGAATCCGGAAAGCCGCCTACAATATATTTTAGAAGACACGGGAATTAGAGTGTTAGTTACAAATGAGGTATTACTAGGATGGATACCTAAAGACATTAAGACAGTTTGCCTAGATAGGGACCAAGCAATGCTTTCTCAAGAAAGCAAACTTTCACCAATATGTGAGGTAACAGGGGAAAACTTAGCGTATGTTATCTATACTTCTGGTTCGACAGGGAATCCAAAGGGGGCTTTAGTACAGCACCATTCTGTAATAAACCTATCCTATGGTTTACAAAAAGAAGTTTTCTCACATGAGATACCTAGTAATATGCGCGTCGGTTTGAATGCGTCAATTGCCTTTGATGTATCTATTCAGCAATTACAAATGCTGCTTTATGGTTCAAGTTTATATATTATTCCAAGTGAAGTTCGCACTAATCCAGAACAATTTGTGTCCTATATTAGGGAGAATAAATTGGAAATGTTTGATATGACACCTTCATTACTTCAATTACTAATAGATGGAGGATTGCTAGAAATAAGTGCTGATGTTCATGTACCAAGTAAGATATTAGTCGGTGGTGAAGCAATCATGCCGTCATTATGGGAACAGCTAGTAGAGACCGAAAAAATTGATTTTTATAACGTATACGGTCCTACAGAATGTACGGTTGATGCAACATGCTATCATATCAAAAAAGATAGTAAGAGAGTAACAATTGGACGTCCGTTGCCGAACGTTCAAACTTATGTATTGGATAAAAATTTGTTACCTGTTCCAGTTGGTGTAACAGGTGAGCTATATATTGGTGGTGCAGGTATAGCGCGAGGATACTTGAATCGTCCAGAATTAACAGCAGAGCGATTCATCTGTCATCCATTTAATGAAGAAGAGCGTTTATATCGTACGGGAGATTTGGTTCGTTATTTACCTGATGGTAATTTAGATTACTTGAGAAGAATTGATAATCAAGTGAAAATTAGGGGCTTTCGTATTGAACTTGAAGAGATTGAAGCGAGTATAGAGAGGCATCCATTGGTAAAAGAAGCAGTAGTTTTGGTGACAGAGGATAAATTAGGAGAGCAGAGATTGGTTGCTTATGTAGTTGGAGATGGTAGTATGCATGAGTGGCGTGAGTATCTCAAGACACAAGTACCAAATTATATGGTTCCCGCACACTTTATAAAGGTAGACGAGATTCCTCTTACACCGAATGGAAAAGTTGATCGAAAGGCATTGAACAGTTTAACAATTCAAAGAGAAAATAATTTGTCTACACCAATCATTCCAAGGGATGAAATTGAATATCAGTTGATTAAAATCTGGCAGGATGTGTTACAGATAGAAGATGTCTATGTAAATGATGATTTCTTTAATAGAGGGGGACATTCTCTCCTTGTAATTAAATTGATTTCAAAAATTAAGGAGAAGTTTGGAAAAGAGATTAAGGTGTCTACATTGATTAAGAATCCAACATTGGAAGGAATCGCATGCCTTATTCGTGATAAGCATGATATGACGAAATCAGTAGCAGGGCTAGTTCCACTACAAGAATCAGAAAAAAGACCTTTCTTCTGTGTTCATCCGTTTATGGGGAATGTATTCTGTTACATTCAACTAGCAAGATTACTTAAGAACCATTGTTCATTTTATGGTTTACAGAATCCTCTTATAGAAAAGGGAGAAATTGATGAATTGACCTTGCCGGAACTAATTCAACTTTACATTGAAGAAATCAAACGTGTTCAGCCAGAAGGCCCATATCGTCTTGGAGGATGGTCTTTAGGCGGTGCAATTGCTTATGAAATCGCAACTGTGCTAAAGAATCAAGGTGAGGAAGTTGAGTTGTTGATACTAATGGATACTAAAGTACCTTCAGAGCAGGACTATAAAACAACGGAGGATATGCTCTCATATATATATGAGCATCTCATTCCTAGAGATTTTACTGAGCAGGGGGAAGGCCTCTTCCATGAACAAGATATGCTTGTAGAGCGACTAATTATGGAGGGAGTACTCCCTCCTGATGCAGATCTTATGAATTTGAAGCAAGTTATCAATGCTCATAGGAAATGCCTGAACTTAATGGCAGAGCATGATTTAATACCATACTCTGGAGAAGTTCTCTACTTTAGTGCTGAGGAAGGAAAAGAGTTGTTTACAGATTGGGGACCTTTATTAAAAGGTAGAGTAAATAGGTATTCAGTCCCTGGATCACATGAGGAAATAGTAGACTTCCCCGCAGTTGAAAAGATAGCTAAGTACCTATTAAATGAATTTGAAGGGATAAAAGAAACATCCCTTTCATTAACCGAAAAGTAGAGAGTGCAAAAGATGCAACGCTATGAATGAAAAGGGCAGCCCAATAACTGCAAATAAAGTGTAGGCAATAATGAATATATCAAGAGTATTAATTTTTAAGAGGATAATGGAAAATTTACTTGATAGAGACATAGAAACCTATATGAGTTGCTCATAGAATGATGTAAATCCTCTCTATTTTTTGTAATAGAAACTAATGCTTTGATGATATTATTGAGGAAAGGTGTATATTTTCATTGATATGTAAATATGCACCTTTTCTATTGTATTTGCAATTTAATAAAGTTAATTTGAATTTATGTAACGCACATATATGAAGCCATCTTTTAAAAAAGGAAGTGATTTATCATACACATTCAAGCTGTGAAAATACCAAAGAATATTGAAAGTCATTTGTTTAAGCAACTTAGTAACTTGGTTTCAAATGAGAAGAAAGAACGAATGAAGCGTTTATTAAACTCATGCGACGTTAATAGGACACTGATAGGGGATTTACTAATCCGATCTCTAATCTGCCAAAAGTATAAAATTAATAATGAAGAAATTAGATTTAAATATAATGAGTATGGAAAACCTTTTGTTGAAAATTTTTCTGACTTTCATTTTAATCTGTCACATTCAGGAGAATGGGTGGTTTGTACTACTGCTAATTTTAATGTGGGTATTGATATAGAAAAGGTTTCAGAGATAGAGGCGCTTAAATTAGCAAAAGAATTTTTTTCAGCGGATGAATTTTATGATATATCTAATATGAATTCTGATGAACAAATTAACTATTTTTATGATTTATGGACATTAAAAGAAAGCTATATAAAAACGATTGGAAAAGGGCTTTATACCCAATTAAATTCATTCTCTATAAAAAAAGAATCACGAGCTTTAATTTTATACAAGAATATACCAAAGAATTTTTACTTTAAACAATATAACATTGATCCAAATTATAAGTTATCTGCTTGTGCAACAAGGGATGAATTTCCGCAAGAGATAATAATTAAAGACATTTATGCAATTTTCCAAAATATATACAAATTTGAAAGTAAGGAGAAAATCAATGCAGAAGACTAAACTTTTTTGCTTTCCACATGCTGGGGGATCTGCTTTTAGTTACGCAAAATGGAAAAATTACTTTAATCCATATATTGAGGTAGTTCCGATAGAGTTAGCTGGTAGAGGATATAGAATTGAAGAAAACTTGTACCAAAGTATGGAAGAGGCAGTAAATGATGTCTACAATAAAATAGTTATGCAGATAGATGATTCGCCCTACATTCTATTCGGGCATAGCATGGGAAGTTTGATCGCCTATGAAGTAGCCAGAAAAATAAAAGATTCTAAAAACGTATCGCCTGAATTTCTTGTTTTGTCCGGTAGAAATCATCCAAATAGTAAAATAAAAAATATCCGACATAATCTTTCTAATGAGCAATTTAAAAGAGAAGTTATTGCAATGGGAGGTACACCATCTGGGGTACTGCAATCAGAAGAATTAATGGAGATTTTTCTCCCTATTCTAAGAGCAGATTTTAAAATCGTTGAGACGTATATCCATGAGAAAAATACACAACCATGTGATATTGATTTTCTTATATTTAATGGGGAAAATGATGAATTTACTACATATGATCAAGTAATAAAATGGGAACGATACACAAGTAAAACGTGTACTCTTCATTCTTTTGAAGGTAATCATTTCTTTCTAAATGAAAATATTGAAGAAATAGCAAAGAGTATTATAAGAAAGTTAGATTCTAAAAGATTATCAAATAGTTTTTAGAGGTTTTCTTTCATCATCAGACAGTCGTTGGATAACTGGTGAGTTAATTGATGTAAGGGGTGGATCTTGCTTATAATGCTAATTGTAAGTATTATTTACTTTAAAATCAAAACTTTCTCAATTTAATGTTGAGAAAGTTTTGGTTTTTATTATTCTAGTAGTAATCACTTTTTAAAGTTATAGAAATTTAAAAATAAAGTATTGTATACATGTAAGTATGATTAAAAATGAAAAGTTGTAAATGCTAAATTTAATTAAATACGCCTTACTCTCTTTAACATTGGCCTGAATGAATAGTTTATAGGAGATTACACTGGCTAAAGATGCGATAATTGTTCCAAGCCCTCCAATATTTACTCCTAGTAATAAAGCTTTCCAATCAGAAGTAAAGTTTGATAGAAGAATTGAAGTAGGAAAATTGCTAATCAATTGACTCAAAAATATGGAACTAAAGAAGACTGAAGTATCTCCTCTTAAATTAGCGCGAGCAAAGGTCCCCAGCGCATCAGAATGAGAAATGTTTCCAATAAAAATAAAAAAACAGACAAAGGTTATTAGAAGAAAGTAATCAATCTTTAATAGTAAGTTTCTATCTAACGTAAAAGCTGCCATCAATGTAACTATTAGCGCAATGTAATAATTAATGAAACCAAAAATAGATGCAATGATAGTGATAAGTATCAAAATCCAGATGGTAGCTTTTTTTCGATTCTTCACGGTAATAACAGGTAGTTCTATTTTTAAATCTGTTTTTTGAAGTTTTTGAGTAAATATAAACAACAAACTAATTCCAAGTACAGCTAAAAGCAGGATTGAACCTAAAAATGGGATGAGCTTAATTCCATAGTAAGAATATAGATATAAATTTTGTGGGTTTCCCATAGGCATCAAGCTACTACCGATGTTTGCCGCAATTGTCTGCAGGATGATTGTATCCATCATGTTCATTTGTGTTTTTTTACTAATGACAAGTGTTATTGGTACAAAAGTGAGGAGAGCAACATCATTTGTTACAAACATGGAGCAAATAAAGCATAACAAAATTAGAATAATAGATATTGACCTGCTGTTATTGCATTTATTTAAAATCGCAACGGCAAGTTTGTCTAATATCTTTAGTTGTTCCAAGGCCTTAATGGCCACCATTAGATTAAATAAGCTAATTAACACTTCAAAGTTAATATATTCGACCTTTGGCGAATGTATGAAGCAGCTTACAATTGCTAGTATCAGTGAAATGGTAAGTACTAAATCCTTTTTTAAAAATTCGAATTTCATAAGGAGTCTTTTTTTATTTTGAACGAATACTATTTCTTTCACAATACACCACCTGTAATCTATGTTAGTAAATATACGTTTTTTGGGATAACTCGATATTGCTAGAAAAGAGGATGTCATATGGTCCTAAATAAGAGTTTTGTAATGTTTCATCCCTTCAACAAAATCCTTTTTTTCTTAGTGTCTTTCATGTTGCAAATATGTGCAATATAGACGAATCAAACTAGGGGGATTAATTGAGAAAACAAATGTTTTTTGTATGATACCATAAATAAATTAAATGTTTTATTTTTTAAATATTCTTATAATATCCCGTTGATTCTTGATTTCAAATACTTTATATGAACTTCTAAAAGAGAAAAAATATGCATGTTTTTATGAAGAAAATAGAGGCTTGTCAAAGGTTAGGTAGAACAGCATCCGCGATGTTTGGATACTGTATAAAATTCACAAAATCTCACTGTTTTTTAGATGAAAAATCTTAAAATATTTTTTTGTTTTTATAAAAATCTGTACTTTTTCGTAACATTCTGTACTTTTAATTATAAATTAAAGACAAGCTTCTCTTAGTTGAAGATTGAAAGCGCTTTATAGATTTTTCGTGAAGTTTTTATCTAGCCTATTTTTGAGATTAGTAGTGAGAAAGGAGATATTTCCATGTTCTTGAGAAAATTAACAAAAAACCACTTAATCACTATTGATTATTATGATTTAAATGTAAATCACCGGTAAACGAAACAAACGTAATAGTACAACAACAATAGTGGATAAGAATATTAGTTTTGCAGAAAGGGATAGAGCATCGTGTGTATAATCAATAATTTTTTTGAAAATTTGGGTTTTTAGGTGCATGTTGCGATGTTTGCTTAAACAGGCCAATTCTATTCATATAGAAAATTTTTATCCTTGTTGTATTTGAATATGAATGAGGTATTTATGCCACGGAATATAGGTGATTTTATATAGATTATGATAGATAAATTTTTGGTATGGAGTGATAATATGGAAAGATTTTTTGTAGAGTTAGTCGGATCAACAAATGATTTTTTATGGTCTAAATTGTTAATTATTATGCTTGTTATTTGCGGAATTTATTTTACATTTAAATTGAATTTTGTACAGTTTCGAATGTTAAAAGAGATGGTCCGTGTATTAATGGAGGGAAAAAGTGGTTCTAAAGATCAAATCTCTCCTTTTCAAGCGTTTTGTATTGGTATGGCAGCTCGCGTTGGAACAGGGAATATTACAGGAATTGCAATTGCAATTGCATTAGGAGGTCCTGGAGCTGTATTTTGGATGTGGATTATTTCTATTATTAGCTCGGCATCCAGTTTTGTTGAAAGCACATTAGCACAGATATATAAAGTAAAAGATAAAACTGGCTTCCGCGGTGGTCCATCCTATTATATGGAAAAAGGGTTGAATAAACGTTGGATGGGAGTATTATTCTCTATTTTAATTACAATCACTTTTGGTCTTGTATTCAATTCAGTACAATCAAATACAGTTACAATTGCTTTTCAAAACGCATTTGGTACAGATCGTCTAACAGTCGGGATAATCATGGCCGTTGCTTTCGCTGCGATTATCTTTGGTGGTGTACAACGTATTGCAAAAATGGCTGAATACAAAGTGGTATTTTTAGCGGTATTATACATTGGAGTTGCATTATTTGTTGTAGTTACGAACATATCAAAAATGCCGGAAGTTCTTTCTCTTATTGTTCAAAACGCATTTGGATTTAAACAAATAGCAGGAGGTTCAATTGGTGCAGCACTTATGAATGGAGTTAAACGTGGTTTATTTTCAAATGAAGCTGGTATGGGAAGTGCACCAAACGTTGCAGCAACAGCAACAACAAGTCATCCGGTGAAACAAGGACTGATTCAAGCATTTGGTGTATTAACGGATACACTGATCATTTGTACTAGCACTGCCTTTATCATTTTGCTTTCTGATGCATATAAACAACCGGGGTTAAATGGTATTGCACTGACACAAGCAGCATTAAGTGAACACATCGGTTCTTGGGCATCGGGTTGTCTTGCTATCTTTGTTTTTTTATTTGGATTTGGTGCGTTAATTGGCAACTATTATTATGGTGAAACAAATATTCGCTTCTTACATACAAGTAAAGTGTGGTTAATCATATACAGAATAAGTGTGTTGGCTATGATTGTATTTGGTTCTGTTGCAAAGATTCAAATTGTATGGGATTTAGCGGACTTATTTATGGGCTTTATGGTTATTATTAATTTAATTGCTATTACCTTACTTTCAAAAGTAGCATTTGCGGCGTTACAAGATTATATAAACCAGAAAAAAGCTGGTAAAGATCCTGTTTTTTATAAAGAAAACATTAAAGGGCTTGAAAATATTGAATGTTGGGATAGTTATGAGGAAACTTCAAAAAAGAAAAGTGTGTAATAAGAAAGATATTCAGACTGCAATGTGTCTGAATATCTTTCTTGGTTCTAGTGCAAATATTATTGATGATATTAAAGAAAAAATTATTCTATATAAAGTTAATAGTACGGGGGAATATTGTTAAATGATAAAGGATTCTATCGTTCAAATTGAGGGTCAAGAAAAAGTTTGCTTAGATCAATGGGTAGCTCATTATCGAACGTATGCAGCTAAGGGACGAAGCGCCAGTTATATTCCCGCTCTGGGGGAAATAAATGTATCGCAGTTAGGGATTTGTATAGTAAAGCCAGATGGAACAATGATAAAGTCAGGAGATTGGGAGGTACCTTTCACATTACAAAGTATATCAAAAGTAATCGGGTTTATAGCCGTTTGTTTAAGTCGTGGTATTTCTTATGTATTAGAACGAGTTGACGTAGAGCCAACTGGAGATGCCTTCAATTCGATTATTCGTTTAGAGATACATAAACCAGGAAAACCTTTTAATCCTATGATTAATGCTGGAGCGATTACGATAGCTTCACTTTTGCCAGGGATATCGGTGAAAGAAAAATTAGAATCTCTATACGTATTAATTGAAAAAATGATAGAGAAGCGTCCTGCTATTAATGAAATAGTATTTCAATCAGAATGGGAAACGGCTCATCGTAATAGAGCTTTAGCATACTATTTAAAGGAGAATGGTTTTCTAGAATCAGATGTGGAGGAGACACTAGAGGTTTACCTAAAACAATGTTCAATTGAAATAAATACAGAAGATATTGCCTTAATAGGGCTTATACTAGCACATGATGGATATCATCCTATTCGCAAAGAACAAGTGCTCCCTAAAGAAGTAGCTAGGTTAACAAAAGCTTTAATGCTTACTTGTGGAATGTACAATGCTTCCGGGAAATTTGCTGCTTTTATTGGATTACCAGCTAAGAGTGGGGTATCCGGCGGAATTATGACACTTGTTCCCTCAAAATCTAGGAAGGATTTATCGTTTCAAGATGGATGTGGTATTGGTATTTACGGACCAGCCATTGATGAATATGGGAATAGTTTACCAGGAGTTATGTTGTTAGAACATATTGCAAAAGAATGGGATTTGAGTATATTTTAAAAAGGAGCACAAATATTTTGGTGTTAGAGCGAGTCCAAAAGTGTTCAGGCCATATATTGTGTCTGAACATTTTTGAGTTATAAAGTATCTTTCTAAAGTAGAAGACTGTAATGAATACTCACAATCTGTAATACTTTCGTTTATATCTTATTTATTAGTTTTTGAAAAAAATAGAGTAAGTGTTGTATTAATACAAATAGGTTTGTATACTGACTGTTAGGCGAAAGTGGGAAGTGATTATTTTGAATCTTAGTAATTTAGTAAAAAAAGACATCTATATTCTTGTTTTAATGATACTTACAGTACCCTTAGTAGGTGAAATAAAGTCATTTCCCTTAAACGAAACATTTAGAATGAGCTTTGGTGCACCGACATTTTTCTTTTTTTTGTTATTGTTTCGACGAGTTCCAGCATTTTTACCGGGTTTTTTAACAGCAATAGTCGTTGTAGTATTTCGTATGTCAATGGATGTAATAATAAAGGGAAATATGGATTGGTTAGCCGCTTTTCATACTCACTATCCTAGTTTTTTCTTTTATTTTACGTATTCGTATCTCTTTCATTTAGCAAAAATTAAACGTTTTTATCATCAACCACTAATGATCGGTTTGATTGGTTGCGTTATTGAAATATTGTCAGACTGTGTGGAATTAATGATTCAATATTTCGTATTAAAAACATCGATCACATCCGAGGCAATAAATGAGATCGTTGTTATCGCATGTTCCCATAGTTTTATAGTTCTAAGCTTTTTCAATATGATGAAATTGTATGAAGCGCAATCAAGGGAGAGACACATAAAGAAACAAAATGAACATATGCTTATGCTCATTTCTAATTTATATGAAGATGCTGTTCATTTAAAAAAAACATTACAAGATACTGAGAATATAACAAAAAAATCCTATGATTTATATAAAACCTTAGACTCTTTTGAGCATAAACAGATGGATTTTCAGTTTCAGGATTTAAGGCAACAGGCATTACAAATTGCTGGTGAGGTGCATGACGTTAAAAAGGATAATCAACGTATTTTTGCGGGACTTTCAAAACTAATTTCTGATGAAAGTTTTACAGATTATATGTCTGTACATGAACTAGTAAACATCATTATACGGGCAAATACGAAATATGCACGGTTGCTAGAGAAAGACATCCAATTTGTATATAAAATTGATGGTGTGCATCCTCATTATCATATTTATACAATCCTATCTATTGTAAATAATATCGTGACAAACGCTGTAGAGGCTATCCAAAGTATGGGAACTATTATAATTGACATTAATAAAGACCATCATTTCGTTGAATTTCGAATAGGAGATAACGGTCCAGGTATTTCTTCAAAATATAAAGATTCAATTTTTGAGCCTGGTTTTACTTCTAAATATGATGGTTTAGGCAATCCATCGACAGGCATCGGACTATCGTATGTTAAAGAAATGGTCGAACAACTTGAAGGTGATGTTACGCTTGAGGACAGAACCGAAGGAAGAGGATCAATTTTTATAATTAGATTAGGGATTGATCATATAATTTCGAAAGGGTGATTCTATGTATTTTTATATAGTAGATGATGAAAAAGCGGTTCGTTCAATGTTGGCTCAAATTATCGAGGATGAAGATCTTGGAGAGGTTATAGGAGAAGCTGAGGATGGTTTATCTTTAGAGCAATACATGCCGATCCTTAAAAATATAGACATTTTATTTATTGATTTGTTAATGCCCATTCAAGATGGAATAAAAACAATTCGTCAAATAAAGCCTTCGTTTAAAGGGAAAATCATCATGGTCTCTCAAGTAGAATCAAAAGAATTAATTGCTGAAGCTTATTCGCTTGGCGTTGAATACTATATTATTAAGCCAATTAACCGGATTGAAGTATTAACAGTTGTCCGGAAAGTCATTGAAAGAATTCGTTTGGAAAAATCGATAAAAAACATTCAAGAATCGCTTAATACGGTACTAAAATTGGATAGTAATTCAAGTGCGCAAGAAAAATACCGTAATGAAAAACATTTAAATACTTTTAATCATTTTCAAAATTCCATTCATTTTCTTTTGTCGGAATTAGGAATAGCCAGTGAAAATGGAAGTAAAGATTTAATGGATATGCTAGATTATTTATATAAATATGAACAAGATAACACGTTGGAACAAGGTTTTCCCTCACTAAAAGAGATTTTTATGAATTTAGCTCAAAAAAAACTTGGGGATTCAGCTGAAGATACCGAATTAAAAAGGTTCATAGAAGCTTCCAAACAACGGATTCGGAGAGCAATTTATCAATCATTAAACCATTTAGCATCTCTTGGACTTACTGATTTTTTAAACCCGAAGTTCGAAAATTATGCTTCTAGATTTTTTGATTTTACTACCGTAAGGAGAAAGATGACAGAATTGAATAATGAACCAACAGTACCTGCTCGTATTGATACGAAAAAATTCATTCAAGTTCTTTATTTTGAAGCAAAACGAATACACTTGGAATTAAGATGATAAACTCTTGCTCATTATCATTTTCAATTAATAGATTGATAGTTGTTTTCATGTTATTTGTTTTATATAGTTTTTCTAAGAGAGTATTTTCCTTTCTTTCATATCATTTTTAAAATCAGAAAATTCCGTATCGATTTGGTAGAAATGTACTAACTTGGAACAAAAGAATATGTATTTCTTACACATTAATATTCATTTAAAAACGAGTATTTCCAAAATAAAATATAACTACATAGTAAGTTGAATTTAAAAAAAGATGCTATCTTCTAGCATCTTTTTTTCTTTTAGAGAAAATATCATTCATACTTATATTATTTGAAATTCAAATGCAGGCATACAAATGAAGGAATAGGAGATAATATTTAACAAATTATAATTAAAAATGGTATTTTAGGTCAGAAATGTTTTTATACTAACTAGGTTATTGGTACTAAATAAGTATAATGTCTCGCTTTTCTGCTCTTTAATCTTATCGTTATTTTTTATTAAGTACATATCGTTCTTTAGAAATTTCAATCCTAACAGAGTATATAAATTGGGTGATAAACATGTGGAACATAATTACTTCTTATTTTCCAGATTGGAAAGTCTTTGTACAAGCTTTTATTTTGTTTTTAATTCCGTATACTATCTCAAGATTTTTTCATTGGGTTCGTATGACAGAGAAAGAGTGGGAAGAATGAGTTGGTGGAAGTCCAGAGACAAACAAGTGAAGAAAAATAATATTCAAAGTAAAACGAAACAAGAGTATAAACCTTCTCAAAATGCAACCGTTCATTTCACAAACGATTTTGCCTCTAACTTAGAACTTATAAAGCAACAGATCGGACATAATTCTGATGTTCGCTTTCGGAAGTTTAATATTGGACGCACAGATATTCAAGCTGGGATCATTTTTGTTGATGGTCTATCAGATAAAGAGATCATTGACAAACATATTATGAAATTACTAATGGATGATTTTTCTGACGAATATAAAAATGAATCTTCTTATGTGGAGGGGACTGTTTCAAAAGAATATATTAAAAATAAAGTTCTTACAATTAGTGAAGTAGCAGAAGTCCATTACATAAAAGATGTGATATCCAAAGTATTGATAGGTTCAACAGCTCTTTTAATTGATGGTTTAGCAGATGTGTTTATTCTTGGTACAACAAAAGCAAATAAACGAAACATGGAAGAACCAGTATCAGAGGCATTAGTCAGAGGGCCACGGGTTGGTTTTACTGAAGTATTAAGTGATAATACCTCACTTTTGCGACGGCATTGTGCAGATGAGAACTTATCATTAGTAAAGCTACCAGTAGGAGAACGTGCAAAGAAAGAATTAGTTGTCGCATTTATTAAAGATCTTGCTAGTACAGAATTGGTGGAAGAAATAAAAAACAGAATTCAGAAAATTGACATAGACAGTGTACTCGAATCTGGTTATATAGAGCAACTCATTGAAGATAATTATCTCAGTCCTTTCCCGCAGATTCAAAATACAGAACGACCTGATCGTGTTATTAGTGCTTTGATGGAAGGCCGAGTAGCTATTTTGTTAGATGGAACACCATTTGTTTTAATTGCTCCAGTTACATTTAGTATGCTGCTGCAATCACCAGAAGATTATTATGAAAGGTGGCTTCCTGGTACGCTTCTCCGCTTATTACGCTTCATGACAGCGTTTGTTTCATTATTTGCTCCAGCACTGTATATTTCTTTTATTTCATTTCATCCAGGATTAATTCCCACCAAGCTAGCTATTTCTATTATCGGATCGCGAGAAGGAGTTCCTTTTCCCGCTTTAATCGAAGCGTTGATTATGGAAGTAGCCATCGAAGTTTTACGAGAAGCAGGTTTACGTCTGCCTAAACCGATTGGACCTGCAATGGGAATTGTGGGCGGTTTAATAATTGGTCAGGCTGCCGTAGAAGCAGGAATCGTTAGCCCAATAATGGTTATCGTTGTTGCGGTAACAGCTATTTCTTCTTTTACTATCCCACAATATAGTGTGGGAATTACGTTACGCATTCTTCGTTTTGTAGCTATGTTTTGTGCTGCGATATTTGGATTGTATGGAGTTATTCTCTTCTTTCTTTTACTTTGCAGTCATTTAGTGAAACTGAAAAGTTTTGGCGTTCCTTATACTAGCCCTGCTGTTCCGTATCGATTTAGTGACTGGAAAGATTTTATGGTTCGCATGCCATTAAAAATAATGAGACGTAGACCAAAAATAATGCATACTAAAAAAACTATCCGCAAAAAGTAGCTGATGACGAAAGGAAGTGGCCTTCAGTGATTACTAAATCCCAAGACCGAATAACAACTTCGCAAGCAGTTGTTATTATTGTAAATTACATACTCGGAACAGGAATCCTCACTCTGCCCAGAGCATCTGTGGAAAAAGTGAAAACACCAGATGTATGGCTAAGTGTGATATTAGGTGGAATACTCGCAATGGTTTCAGGAGTAATCATGGTCAAATTAAGTCAAGGATTCCCAGAAAAAACCTTTTATCAATACAGTCAAGAAATTGTAGGGAAATGGATAGGCAGGTTGCTTAGTTTTCTTATTATAGGTTATTTTCTTACAACCTCAGCTTTTCAAATTCGTTCAATGGCAGAAGTAATAAGCTTTTTTTTGCTCGAAGGAACTCCTACATGGGCTATTATTATGCCTTTTATGTGGATAGGTCTTTATTTGATTATGAGTGGTATTAACTCAATTGCACGGATGTTTGAAATAATATTCCCTATTACTGTTTTTATTTTTTTAGTCATTTCCTTTATGAGTATCGGAATATTTGAGATAGATAATCTCCGTCCCGTATTGGGTTTTGGGATTAAACCAGTGTTAGATGGGATAAAAACAACGTCTCTCGCATATACAGGTCCTGAAATTATGTTAATTCTTTTGGTGTTTATGGAACAACGAAATAAAGCAGTAAAAGCTATTTTAGTTGGAATTTCTATTCCGTTAATCTTTTATGTAATAACTGTTGTAATGGTCATCGGTGCATTATCAATTGATGGGGTTGTAACAAGAACATGGCCGACAATTGACCTTATGCGCAGTTTTGAAATTTCTGGTTTGATATTTGAACGTTTTGAATCTTTACTACTTGTAATATGGATTATGCAAATATTTGCTACCTATACGATTAGTTACTATGCAGCTGCATTAGGATTAGCCCAACTCTTTAAAAAGAGTATTCATCCATTTATTTTTGCTTTGATTCCAATCATTTACATCATTGCTATGACTTCGAAAAATATAAATCATTTGCTTAAATTGGGGGATATGCTCGGTAATGCTGCTATATTTTTATTTGGTTTACTGCCACTGCTCCTTCTTATTATTAAGCGATTAAAAGGAGGAATAGTGTGAAAACGAAATTTAATTATATGCGGTTCTATTTGGCTTTGTTATCGATGCTTGTGCTCCTATTTTTAACAGGATGTTGGAGCAGTAAAGAAGTAGAAGAGTTGAGTTTAACTGCAGGTATAGCACTAGATAAAGGGAAGGATTCAACAATTGAGAAAGAGGATGAGGAAGGAGGATATCCTAAAAGAAATCTTATAACAGCTACTTATCAAATTGTTAGTTCGCAAGCACAAAGTAAAGGAAACGGACAACAAAAACGGTATATAAATGTTTCTGAGACCGGTGATTCCATTCATCAAATTGTTCGGGAGCTTTCATTGAAAAGAGAGAGCGAAATGTTCAGCCCGCATTTAAAAAACATTGTTATTAGTGATAGTCTTGTACGTACATACAGTTTAGAACAATTACTTGAACAGTATCTCCGTGACAATGAAGTTCGGCTGAGCTCTATGATCTTAATTAGCAAGGGGCTAGCGAAGGAGGTACTGGAATCAAACAAAAAAGGAGAAATCCCAGCATTTCGTTTGTCTGGAATTGCAGATAATAGAAATAGAACAACAAGGATTTTGGCTCCTGTATCGCTCGCTAAATTAGAAGGAAAGATGCGGTCAGGGTCCAGTTTTCTTTTGCAAAATGTAATCTCGATGAATGGGGAAACAAAATTTGCAGGAGCTGCTGTAATTAAAGGGAAGACAAAAAAATTGATGGGCTTTTTAAATGAACAGGAATTGGAAGGAGTAGTATGGATAAACGGAAAAAGGAATGGTGGTGTGATAAAAACTTTTGATAAAGAATCAAAGAAACTCATTATATACGAAATAAAGTCAATAAAAAGCAAAATCATACCACATGTTAACGGAAATAATATTTCCTTTGATGTAAACATTGAATCAGAAGGACGTTTGTCTGAAAATTGGGTGCAACCAGGAAAAGATTTTGAAAATGAATTTTTAAAAAGGGAAGAAAAAGCTATTGAAAATGAAGTAAAGCACTTAGTACATCATGTTACAAAAAAAATACAAAAAGAATATCAAGTCGATATTGCGGGTTTTGGCAACCAATTAAGAATTAAACACCCGAGAACATGGGAGGAAGTCAAAAAAGATTGGGATCGAACATTTAGTAAGGTACCGATTAAATATCATATAAATGTAACTATACAAGATTATGGAGCGTCAAGTTTAAAACGGTGAGACGTCTTAATTGACCTTATATTTACACAAAAACAAAAAGTTACAAAAATTTTAATTTGAAAATTTTTGTAACTTTTTGTTTTTTTATGTCCTTCTTATTATAGATTAAAGAAATGATTTTACCCTATACATTTCTTTTACGTTATAAAAGTAGATCACAATAGTTACTATTGGCGTTTTATTTAACGTTAGGAAAGAGGAATCGTTATATGTCTTGAATAGGAGGGAGTTTGAAGTGCAAGCGAAAGCAGTGCAAATAAAAGAAATCTATCAAGAAATATTAGACGGTAAAAGAAGTAGGTTTCCACCGAATACATGGAAAGAAGATAGCAATAGAGAGCTATCTAAAAGGGTTACAAAATATTTAATTGAAACAATTTTAAAATAGAAATTAACAAAGTCTTAAAAGGAGAGAGTTTAAATGATGATTGTTCTTCAGGTAGTTTTAGCAATTTTTATTGTAGTAGGGGGATTCATAAAAATTTTTCGTATATCTTTTCAGGTGGAACATTGGCAACAATATCAATATCCATTATGGTTTATGTCTATAATTGGTTTTATTGAAATTATTGGAGCAATAGGTATAATCGGTGGTATTTGGAATCAATACTTAGCGCTAGGAGCAAATATATTATTAGCAGTTCTCATGGTCGGAGCCATTCATGCTCATATTTTTCGAGCAAAACAATCTATTTTAATGATAATTCCTGCATTACTTTGTTTCATACTATCTACAGCGATAATTATTTGGAACTTAAATACATTTTCTTAAGCGTAACTATAAATTTTGAAAATAAGTAATTATTAGAGGAATATGTAAGCTCTATTTAAAATGGTGAATAGTTAAAGAATATTAATTCCGAAAAATCATCACCATTTTACTCTTGTTTTTAATAGTTCTATGAATAGAAAGTCTCTACATTTTTTAAATGCATGCTTGTAAAGTACATACAAAAGTGTAGCTCATTATAGGAAGGAGAATTTTTAAATTCTATTGATAAACCCAGTAATTGTAATAGCCCTAACTTAGAATAATAATTTCAAAATCAATAAAGTTTAGAATAAAAGGAGCAAGATCAAATTATTATGAATAAACAAATAGGATTTATCGGATGTGGAAACATGGGTATTGCTATGATAGGTGGGATGATTAATAAAAATATAGTGTCTCCAAATCAAATAATTTGTTCAGATTTAAACGTCAGCAATTTAAAAAATGCTAGTGATAAATATGGCATAACTATAACTACTAACAATAATGAAGTCGCTAACAGTGCTGACATTTTAATTTTATCAATTAAACCAGACCTATACACATCGGTAATTAACCAAATAAAAGACCAAATAAAAGATGATGTAATTGTTGTAACTATTGCTGCAGGAAAAAGTATTAAGAGCACTGAGAATGAATTTGATAGAAAGTTAAAGGTTATTAGGGTAATGCCTAATACACCGGTACTTGTTGGGGAAGGAATGTCTGCATTATCTTTTAATGAAATGGTTACAGAAAAAGATATAAAAGAGGTACTAAATATATTTAATATTTTCGGCCAGACGGAGGTCGTAAATGAAAAACTAATGGATGTTGTTACATCTATTAGTGGTTCTTCTCCAGCATATGTGTATATGTTTATAGAAGCCATGGCAGATGCTGCTGTACTTGACGGTATGCCGAGAAAACAAGCTTATAAATTTGCGGCTCAGGCTGTATTAGGTTCTGCAAAAATGGTATTGGCAACGGGAATACATCCAGGTGAATTGAAGGATATGGTTTGTTCTCCAGGTGGAACGACGATAGAAGCTGTAGCAACACTAGAAGAAAAAGGTTTAAGAACAGCTATCATTTCAGCTATGAAACGTTGTACGAAAAAATCTATGGAAATGTCTCGTTTAACTAGTAAGTGAGAGGCTTTGTTTAGGCGTAACTTCACATCCATTAATGTAAGTAGTTATTTAAATTGAAAATTTGTTGCTATTCTCTTATAGGGAGCGGGGGCATACATTGCCTTCCGCAACGGTGCTCTAGGATGGAATTAAATAGATTAATATATAAATTATAGGGAAAATAAAAAGTGTATACAAATGTATAATCGGAGGAGTTGTTATGTCAAATAAAGTTCCTACTTCCTTTATCATTATTATAGGATTGATGCTGTTTGCATTGTTTTTTGGAGCAGGAAATTTAATTTTTCCACCTATGCTTGGTCAAATGGCTGGAAATAATGTATGGATAGCCAATGCAGGCTTTTTAGTTACTGGAGTTGGTTTACCATTGTTAGCAATAACAGCATTTGTTTTTTCAGGTGAAAATGATTTGCAATCTTTAGCTAGTCGTGTGCATCCGGTGTTTGGTATTGTATTTACGACCGTTCTCTATCTAGCGATTGGCCCCTTTTACGCCATCCCTAGATCTGGTAATGTATCGTTTGAAATTGGAATTAAACCTTTTTTATCACATGATGCAGGTCCTGTTGCCTTAACTGTATTTACAATCTTATTTTTTACAGTTACATGCTTGTTATCCCTTAATCCTACAAAGATTATTGACATAGTTGGGAAAATTTTGACTCCTATCAAATTGACTGTTATTGGGATGCTCGTAGTTGTGACTTTTATTCATCCAATTGGAAGAATTCAAGCGCCTATTGAATTGTATGCATCAGATTCATTTTTTAAAGGTTTTCAAGAAGGATATTTAACATTAGATGCCCTTGGAGCTTTTGTTTTCGGAATCATTATCGTGAATGCAATTAGAGAAAAAGGGGCTACGACTAAAAAGCAGCTTATGATTGTTTGTGTAAAAGCAACGGCTATTGCTGCTACACTCTTAGCTCTTATTTATACTGCCCTTTCCTATATGGGCGCTTCTAGTGTAGAAAAACTAGGTCGTTTAAATAATGGGGCTGAAGTTTTAGAAAAAGTTTCGGACTATTACTTTGGTTCGTATGGTGCAATTTTCTTAGGTGTAATGATTATAGTAGCATGTTTAATTACAAGCGTAGGACTTATCACTGCTTGTTCTTCTTTTTTTCATAAATTATTTCCAAAAATTTCTTACAAAAAACTTGCTATTATTTTGTCTGTTTTCAGTACACTAGTTGTGAATATAGGGTTAACACAATTAATTAAGATTTCAATCCCTGTATTAATAACTATGTATCCAATTGCTATTACCTTAATATTCCTAATATTTTTACACTCTGTATTCAATGGTAGATTTGAAGTATATCAAGGGAGTTTGATATTGACATTTATTTTTAGTTCGTTAGATGGATTAAAAGCTGCTGGAATAGAAAGTGAAATAATACATAATTTTCTTGAACATTTTCTTCCTTTATATAGTGTAGGTTTAGGGTGGGGGGTTCCGGCTATTATAGGCGGTGTATGTGGGTATATTGTTAGTGTATTACGGAAGAAAAATAACTTAAGTTCTAGTGAAACTCAATTAAATAAATAAATTATTTTTGTTTATCATACCATTATCGAACATACAAAACTAATTATCTCTTTGGAATGACAAAATCTTTTATTTATATCTTTGGAGGTAAATTGAATGAGTTATAACACATTATAGCTGATGTTTGTTGAACAGTGGAGGAAAGAGAAAAAATAGAATGTTACAAATTTATTTAACGTAAAAGAAATATTATAAGACTATGTAATAACTAAGTAAATTTATATACAACAATAATGAGAAGAGCAAACCTTATTTTAAAGGGGATACAGAGAATATGAGTAAGTTATTAAAAAAGAAATCCGTTACACAATTGTTAGAGCATAATCAAAGCAAGACCTTAACGAAAACATTAGGAGCATTTGATTTAATTATGTTAGGGGTAGGCTCAATAATTGGAACGGGCGTTCTTGTGTTAACTGGATTAGTAGCAGCAAGAGATGCTGGTCCAGCAGTTATTTTTTCATTTGTACTTGCAGCAATTATATGCGGATTTATAGCATTATGTTACGCAGAAATTGCTTCCACACTCCCGGCATCTGGTAGTGTATATACGTACTCATATGCAACAATTGGTGAGTTTGTTGCTCATCTAGTAGGTTGGTCTTTACTGTTAATATATATCGTGGCAACAGCGGCTGTCGCTGCTGGATGGACAGGCTATTTCCACAATTTAATAAAAGGATTTGGATTAGAGATACCTAAAGCTCTAGTAACGATCCCTTCACATGGTGGTATTGTAAATCTACCAGCAGTAATCATTACATTGATATTAGCATGGATGTTATCCCGTGGTACGAGGGAAAGTAAACGAATCAATAATATAATGGTATTGATTAAAATTGGTATGATTTTATTGTTTATTACAGTTGGTATATTCTATGTAAAACCAATGAACTGGGTACCAATTGCACCATACGGTTTAAGTGGGGTTTTTACGGGTGGAGCAGCTATTTTATTCGCTTTCACGGGTTTTGATATATTAGCAACTTCAGCAGAAGAAGTAAAAGATCCGAAACGTAATCTTCCCATCGGTATTATTGCATCATTAATCATATGTACAATTATTTATGTTATGGTATGCATTGTTATGACAGGAATGGTTTCCTATAAAGAATTAAATGTTCCTGAGGCAATGGCTTATGTAATGGAAGTGGTAGGACAAGGAAAAGTCGCTGGTGCAATTGCTGCAGGTGCTGTAATTGGCCTTATGGCTGTTATTTTTTCAAATATGTATGCGGCAACACGAGTTTTCTTTGCAATGAGTCGTGATGGATTGTTACCGAAATCATTTGCGAAAGTTAATAAGAAAACTGGAGCACCCACTTTTATAACTGGATTGTCAGGAATAGGGAGTTCTATAATAGCTGGGTTTATTGATTTGAAAGAATTGGTTAATTTAGTTAATATCGGTAGTTTGGTGACGTTTGCGTTAGTTTGTCTATCAGTTATTATTCTCCGTAAATCACACCCAAATTTAAAACGTGGATTTATGGTACCTTTTGTACCTGTATTACCAAGCGTTTCAATTGTTTGTTGTGTGTTTTTAATGCTAATTTTACCGTTAAGAACATGGATGTACTTTAGTATTTGGATTACTATTGGGGCAGTCATATATTTCTTTTATTCGATAAAACACAGTAATTTAAATGAGGAAACGATCTCGAAATTACATGATAAAATTGCGAGATAATAACGAGAGAAAATTGTATTAATAATCATATTGATAGTTGAGTAACATAGAAGCAGTTTTTTGATATTTAGCAAGAAATAAAATGAAAAATCCTAGGACAGCTGAGTGCCTTTTTTAGAAACCTTGCCTGTTTTTCATGATTTAAAACTAATAAGGAGAGGAAAGTATGAGTGAATTGCATTTTATGAGTCTAGAAGAACTGGATAATGAATTAGAAAAAGATGACAGTGGTATTTATTTTATTAGAGATTATAATGACAATATTATTTATATAGGTAAGGCTTTTAGTATAAAAAGTAGAGTATTAGCTCATTTTAATAGTTATTCCAATATTAAGGAATATGTACATTTATTTAATAAAGTAGCGTATCTTATTGAAGATAGCTTGTTAAAACGCTCATTGTTACAAGTTACTTATATGATTAAATATAAACCAGTATTAAACAAAGAAGTCCAAAAAGAATTCCCAGAGTTATATACTCAATACATTAAGCAAACAAATAAAAAATCCATGTTGTTAGAAATGGATGAAGCTAAAGAAAAAAGGAATGAGTTAAAGAATAGATTAGTAAAATTAGTAGGCGGAAAAACTATGTTTTATGACATAATTTCTCTGTTAAACAATGGATATAACTATCATGTTCTCGCAAAAGTATTGAGCATAGAACTTCAAACTTTAATTATAATGAAAGAACACCGAAACAAATTTCCGATACCACATAATTATAAGAGGACAATAAAGCATCAAGATATAATGTATGCTTTATCTGGAAAAAAGAATTTAAGTACTTCAAGGTTAAACACTTAACTTTAAAGTAGTAAATTCGTTGCTTTTGTAGCTTTTATTGTTATATTGAAATGCAATGTACATTTGTGTTTCAAATTCAATTGGTAGAATAAGGGGAGGGAAAGGGTTCACATAAAAGTACTAGAAGAAATTAGGTTACTCATGCGTAAATAGCATAATTAGGCACATGTTATTTATAAATATTCAAAGATACGAAAGTAATACAAATGAAATTCTTATTTCTGCTACTACAAGTACTATTGAGCAAATGAAGTATGAAATTGCTTTTGAACTAGGAGTCACACTGGGACCTGATACATCACATCATCTGCAAATGGTTCGGATCGGTGGAGAGATTACAAAACGCTTAGTTCGAATGGCTGAAAAATAGTTAACAGGTCAATACAGATTACACTAATAAAATAATCCGTATATATACGGATTATTTTCCTTTAATTTACAAAAAAACAAATTTCGAAATTGAAAAGACCTCTCAGATTCCTTTGTAATAATCTTTTTTAGTTATGTTAATGACATAGGTATCTAAAGGTGATAAATTCGGTATGAACGATGTATGAGCCCTTAAAAGTGTTTTGGTGTTATTTGCAATTTTAATTCCATAATACTTAAGCTGATATAATAAAATGTTTTATGTCTAAATCGATATAAAATAATAATTATTAAGTGATATTTCTTTTTTTATAGAATAAGTAAAAACTGATACTGTAGTAATTACTGTTTTGAGATCAATTTACTGTGTACCTTAATTATTGAAGTTTTTTGTTGATTAACAACTATTGTATTTGGAAATTAATAATAAGTTTATCCCGCTATTTGCCGGGCAGTAAGACCCCGATTGGTATGGGCTAATAATCAGTGGGGGATGAACAAAACCCCCACTGATTAAAGTTTCACTTTATGTGATACGGTAATAAAACTAGCTAGTTTGCTATTCTTAGTATTTGTAAAGTCTATATATTTTTTCCTCTTTTGTGGAAAGTAAAACTAATGTTACGACCAGTAATATAGTGTCATTTTTTGAATATTCCATTCGTTTTTTATTTTTAGTTGATGAAAAGACCTTTCTCTCAATTAAATGTTTAATTGAGTACTTGAATTTCCTCTACCTTGTATTTTTCAAAGCATAGTGCTTCAAAAATAGCCGTATCGCTTTCATCTGTTTCCAATTTCACAACTTCTTTATTATCTTTTTCTAAAATTTGGAGCAAAATAGTTTTTCAGTTTCACATTTAAATTAGCAGTATTTATTTTTTGAATTCAATTTGTATAAATGATTGAATTGGAACTTTGACTGTTATTTCTTGCGGTGGTACAGTATCTCCTGTAACTTTCGCTGCATTTTAAACCTTTTTCCAGCTTGGTCCTCGCATTGACTACCACTGTATTTTGTAGTACTTCACTGTTTTCTCAAGTTCAATAATTATATCTTGTAGAATTAAGAAAAGAACTTAGTGTATTTCATTTACTTATCTACTCTGATATTTAGATGCTAACTACAATTAAATAATATATGATTTTTATAAAAAAGATATAGTAATATTTTGTTGTGAATTGTACTAATTTGATATTTTATAGTATTATTTGTCATGAATTATATCTAACAGAATATATTTTATGGATCTATAAAGGAGAATGTAATGAATACTTCTATCGATATACAACACTTGTGTGATCTTGCACATAAAGCATTTAATGCCCCTGTACATATTTTATCTGCAGACAGAAAAATTTTATATCATTCTACATCTGATAATGTTTGTAGTCCTTTTTATTCTTCAAAAGAAGAACATCTTAGTGATATTTATCAAGAAAACGATCCCTTTAACTTGCCACTTTTCCGAAGTAACAACTATCTTGAAAATTTTGTTCTAATTCATATAGAAAATCATGATGATATTAAAGGGACTATTATAATCGGTCCTACTATACATCCAAAAGATTCAGATGATATGATCATAAAATTTCAGAAAGAATTTAAATCAAATGATAACATTCAAGAAAGACTTGCCTATTATCAGTGTTTATCTGAGATTAAAAAAACTACATTAATTGATATGGGAATTTTATTACATTACATGATTTTCAATGAAAAGTTAGATGTAGATATTGTCTTGGAAAAAAATAGAGTACTAGAGGAAATTCCTAATAAAAATGTGAAACCTGATTTATATATTTTAAAACGCCGACAAAACAAACCTAAAACGCACAATATGGCATTAGTAAATGATTTCTTTTCGACTATTAAAGAAGGAAATAAAAAAAAGTTAATACAGTATATGTATGCGGTTTCGCAAGAAGATGTTGAACTTATGCTAATAGAGGATCCGCTCAGGAATCAAAAAAACCTTGGAATTATTGCGATTACCTTAGCCACTCGATATGCAATAGAAGGAAACCTGCCACCAGATATTGCTTTTGCTCATAGTATTTTATATATACAAACCCTAGAACAATTAGATAATGTAGAATCTGTAAAGCGATTGTCAGGGGACGCTTTACGTACCTTTGCAGATCGTGTGAAAGAATACAATGCAAAAAAGTATTCTTACGCGGTTACTACATGTATAAAACATATTAATAAAAATGTTTACGATGGAATATCTCTGAATGAACTTGCTAATCAATTAGAAATTACGCCTACTTATCTGTCTAAACTATTTAAAAAAGAAATGGGAATCACTTTCAGCGAATATATTCAAAGGGAACGAGTGGAAGAAGCAAAAAAATTATTAACACTTACTACTTATTCTTTATCAGATATCTGTGCTTGGCTTAATTTTAATGACCAAAGTTATTTTATAAGAGTTTTCAAAAAAAATACTAGTATGACTCCTAGGCAGTACCGTGAAAAATATACAGTAATATAAGCTTGTTATCTGCTGTCTCCAATGTAAAGACTTAAACATGGGTATAAGTATCCTAAAAAATAAAAATTCACTAACCATTATTTTGCTAAAGGAAACAAAAAGATAGAAGGCTGCAAAGTGTTTCAAGGAGGCTTTGCAGCTTTTTTGTAATTTAGAACCTACGTTTATAACGAAGATAAGTTTATAGATTAATATCTTCATATTAGATATTTAATAATGATGATATCAGGATGTTTTTTAAAAAAATCAACAATATAACATATATTACTAAATATATCTACATTTTATGCAATTATACATAACTAAATAAAGGTAAAAAAGTATAAAAAAACCTATTATATTATTCTATAAGTATTTTTTCTAAAATAAAATTTCTTGGTTGAGCTAAAATAGTTATTTTTAACCGTATACACATTAATTTGTAATCATTACAATTACAGAAATGAAATTTACGAATAACTATATTTATATAATTTTTTTGGTTCATATTTTTATTTAACAGTAAATTATCGAGCATAATCGACAAAATTTTTCTATTTACGCATTGAAAATTTAATGTTTTAATGAACAACATAACTGGTATGACCAGACAGAAAGGAGAAGGTTACGCTAATAGGAATTATAGTGAAGTTATAAGTAACATTATGTCTTTGATAATTTTCTGAATAGTAAATTTATTTACAAGAGGTCAAGAATCAAATTGGTAATAAACGTGTTCTAAGTTTCTGCATAACAAAAGTTATTCCGCAATAAAAGTATAAGCAATGTACAGTATAATTTCACCTTTTGTTGTCTAGTAAGGAGTTTGCTGACAAAACTAAGAGGGATATTATCAAATTAAAATTAAACAATGTTATGACAAGATTAACTGTAAGCATTGGTTTATTGATCCTCACGATTCTGTAAGTTAAACCGCAACTTTAGGAAAGAATTAATAATTTACTACTCATAAGGTGCCTGATTCAAATATAGTTAATAAATTTTTGTTATTTATATTTAAAAAAATAGAGTATCGAAATGAGAGATAAATAAAATCCTTACATCCTATTAGAAGTAAAAAACAACGATATTAACGTATCTGAAAGATTTCTCCTTCTTATCCAGTTTACAAAGAGAGCGGTCGTACAAGTTATATGAATTAAGTTATAAAAACAATGGTAAAGGAGTGTACGGAATGAAAACTAAAATAATGACAGGATTATTAGTCACATCCATTGTAACTGGAGCAACTATTCCTATCAATACTCTCGCAACACCAATCGTTCAAGCGGAAACTCAACAGGAAGGCATGGATATTTCCTCTTCATTACGAAAATTAGGTGCGCAATCTAAATTAATCCAAACGTATATTGATCAATCTTTAATGAGTCCTAATGTACAGCTAGAGGAAGTCCCAGCTTTAAATACCAATCAATTCCTAATCAAACAAGATATGAAGGAATGGTCATCGGAACTCTATCCACAGTTAATTCTATTAAATTCAAAAAGTAAAGGGTTTGTAACAAAATTTAATAGTTATTACCCGACATTAAAATCGTTTGTAGACAATAAAGAAGATAGAGAAGGGTTTTCGGATAGACTTGAAGTACTTCAAGAAATGGCTATGACGAATCAAGAAAATGCGCAACGACAAATCAATGAATTAACAGATCTTAAATTACAGCTTGATAAAAAATTAAAAGATTTTGATACTAATGTGGCAACTGCGCAAGGCATACTAAGTACAGATGGAACAGGAAAAATAGATCAGTTAAAAAATGAAATATTAAATACCAAAAAAGCAATTCAAAATGATTTACAGCAAATTGCATTAATACCAGGGGCTTTAAATGAACAGGGATTTGCTATATTCAAAGAAGTTTATAGTCTTTCAAAAGAAATTATTGAACCAGCTGCGCAAGCAGGGGTGGCAGCGTATAACAAAGGAAAAGAAATTAACAACTCTATTCTAGAAGCTGAGAAAAAAGCAGTGCAAGAAGCAACAGAGCAAGGTAAAACTGCTCTAGAGATTGAATCAGCAAAAAGAGCAGCTCGTGAAGCAATTGAGAAAAGCAAACAAGGTGAAATAGCAGCCGCAGCCGCAGCAAAAACACAAGAGTATGACCTGATGAAGGTCATTGATACCGAAAAGATTAAGAAAACATTTGGCGTTTTTGCTGAAGTAAATAAATTAACAGCAGAACAGCGAGCATATTTAGATGATTTAGAGAAACAAAATCAAAAAATATATGATTTAACAACGAAATTATCAATAGCTGATTTACAAAAATCAATGCTTCTTCTTACACAAAATGATTTGCATACGTTTGCAAATCAAGTAGATTTAGAACTTGATCTACTAAAGCGCTATAAAGAAGATTTAAATCTAATAAAAAATAGCATTACAAAATTATCTACTAATGTTGATACAACTAACGAGCAGTCTCAAAAAGATACATTAAGACAATTAAAAAATGTAATAAGTTACCTTGAAGAGCAAGTATATAAATTTTGATATTACGTTTTTGGAAATCTATAAAGAGTATAAGTATTTAGCGAAAGAAGGAGAATAGTCATGAAAAAATTTCCATTCAAAGTACTAACTTTAGCTACATTAGCAACTGTTATAACTGCTACTACCGGTAACACTATTCATGCATTTGCACAAGAAACGACCGCTCAAGAACAAAAAGTAGGCAATTATGCATTAGGCCCCGAAGGACTGAAGAAAGCATTAGCTGAAACAGGGTCTCATATTCTAGTAATGGATTTATACGCAAAAACAATGATTAAGCAACCAAATGTAAATTTATCTAATATCGATTTAGGCTCAGAGGGGGGAGAGTTGCTCAAAAATATTCACCTTAATCAAGAGCTGTCACGAATCAATGCAAATTACTGGTTAGATACAGCGAAGCCACAGATTCAAAAAACTGCTCGTAATATTGTAAATTACGATGAACAATTTCAAAATTATTACGACACATTAGTAGAAACTGTACAAAAGAAAGATAAGGCAGGTCTAAAAGAGGGTATAAATGATTTAATTACTACAATCAATACAAATTCAAAAGAAGTTACAGATGTGATTAAGATGCTACAAGACTTCAAAGGGAAACTATATCAAAATTCTACAGATTTTAAAAATAATGTTGGTGGTCCAGATGGGAAAGGTGGATTAACTGCAATATTAGCAGGTCAACAGGCAACGATTCCACAACTTCAAGCTGAAATTGAGCAACTTCGTTCTACTCAGAAAAAACATTTTGATGATGTATTAGCATGGTCAATTGGTGGTGGATTGGGAGCAGCTATTTTAGTTATTGCAGCTATTGGAGGAGCGGTAGTTATTGTTGTAACTGGCGGTACAGCAACACCGGCTGTTGTTGGTGGACTCTCGGCTCTTGGTGCAGCTGGTATCGGTCTAGGAACTGCGGCTGGTGTCACAGCATCTAAGCATATGGACTCCTATAATGAAATTTCTAACAAAATCGGAGAATTAAGTATGAAAGCAGATCGTGCTAATCAAGCAGTTCTTTCGCTTACTAACGCGAAAGAAACATTGGCATATCTATATCAGACTGTAGATCAAGCGATATTGTCTCTAACAAATATTCAAAAGCAATGGAATACAATGGGCGCAAATTATACAGATTTACTGGATAATATCGATTCTATGCAAGACCACAAATTCTCTTTAATACCAGATGATTTAAAAGCCGCTAAAGAAAGTTGGAATGATATTCATAAAGATGCAGAATTCATTTCAAAAGATATTGCTTTTAAACAGGAGTAGAACTGAAATTTAAAACCTAAATTGGAGGAAAATGAAATGATAAAAAAAATCCCTTACAAATTACTCGCTGTATCGACGCTATTAACTATTACAACCGCAAATGTAGTTTCACCAGTAACAACTTTTGCAAGTGAAATTGAACAAACGAACAATGGAGATACGGCTCTTTCTGCAAATGAAGCGAGAATGAAAGAGACCTTGCAAAAGGCTGGATTATTTGCAAAATCTATGAATGCCTATTCTTATATGTTAATTAAGAACCCTGATGTGAATTTTGAGGGAATTACCATTAATGGATATGTAGATTTACCTGGTAGAATCGTGCAAGATCAAAAGAATGCAAGGGCACATGCTGTTACTTGGGATACGAAAGTAAAAAAACAGCTTTTAGATACATTGAATGGTATTGTTGAATACGATACAACATTTGACAATTATTATGAAACAATGATTGAGGCGATTAATACAGGGGATGGAGAAACTTTAAAAGAAGGGATTACAGATTTGCGAGGTGAAATTCAACAAAATCAAAAGTATGCACAACAACTAATAGAAGAATTAACTAAATTAAGAGACTCTATTGGACACGATGTTAGAGCATTTGGAAGTAATAAAGAGCTCTTGCAGTCAATTTTAAAAAATCAAGGTGCAGATGTTGATGCCGATCAAAAGCGTCTAGAAGAAGTATTAGGATCAGTAAACTATTATAAACAATTAGAATCTGATGGGTTTAATGTAATGAAGGGTGCTATTTTGGGTCTACCAATAATTGGCGGTATTATAGTGGGAGTAGCAAGGGATAATTTAGGTAAGTTAGAGCCTTTATTAGCAGAATTACGTCAGACCGTGGATTATAAAGTAACCTTAAATCGTGTAGTTGGAGTTGCTTACAGTAATATTAATGAAATGCACAAGGCGCTTGATGATGCTATTAACGCTCTTACTTATATGTCCACGCAGTGGCATGATTTAGATTCTCAATATTCGGGCGTTCTAGGGCATATTGAGAATGCAGCTCAAAAAGCCGATCAAAATAAATTTAAATTCTTAAAACCTAATTTAAATGCAGCGAAAGACAGTTGGAAAACATTACGAACAGATGCAGTTACATTAAAAGAAGGAATAAAGGAATTAAAAGTGGAAACTGTTACTCCACAAAAATAGGGAAATATTAATTCTGTTGTAAAGTGAACTAAAACATAGAAAGTCTATGATTACACTGTTAAACAGAAAAGTAATAATTGATAAATCCTTATATAACAGAAAGGCGGAGTCTCATTAAAGACTTCGCCTTTCAATTATATATAAGTATGATTCTAATAAAAGAATAACCTTGTAGTTTAATTGCTTTTTTTAAATTTGCAACAGAATCGGTTAATTTGAAGCTGATTATATACATTTTCTTTAATACTTAATGATTTGAAGACTGCTAAAGAAAGTTCAAACGATACTGATAAAAGGTGTAGAACTTATTTTGAAAGACATCGCTTTTTAATAAGATTAGAACTTGAAACCATACCCTATAGAGGAGGAATACGAAATGATGAAAAAAATCCCTAATAAACTACTCGCTGTATCAGCGTTTTTAACTATAACAACTACTTATGCAGTCATACCACTAGAAACTTTTGCAATTGAAATTGAACAAACGAACACTGAAAATATGTCTCTTTCAGCAAATGAAGAACAGATGAAAAAAGCTTTGCAAGATGCTGGTTTATTTGCAAAAGCTATGAATGAATATTCTTATTTGCTAATTAATAATCCAGATGTGAGTTTTGAAGGAATAACTATTAATGGAAATGCAGATTTACCTAGTAAAATTGTACAAGATCAAAAGAATGCAAGAGCACATGCTGTGACATGGAATACACAAGTAAAAAAACATCTTTTTGATACATTGACAGGCATTATAGAATACGATATAAAATTTGAAAATCATTATGAAACATTAGTAGAGGCGATCAATACTGGAAATGGAGATACTTTAAAAAAAGGGATTACAGATTTACAAGGAGGAATTCAACAAAATCAAAAGTCTGCAAAAGCATTAATAGAAGAATTAATTCAATTAAAAAATGCTATTGGAGAAGATGTTAGAACATTTGGAAGTCATAAAGAGACATTGCAATCGATTTTAAAAAACCAAGGTGCTGATGTGGAGGCTGACCAAAAGCGTCTAGAGGACCTTTTAGGACAAGTAAAATATCAGAAAGACATAGAATCTAAGGGATTAGACATGGTGAAAATCCCCTTTATTCCAACCTTGATTGCTGGTGGCATAATGATAGGTGATGCAAGAGGTAAGTTAGGTTGGCTAGAACCTGAATTAGCAAAATTGCGTCAGACTGTAGATTATAAAATAACATTGAATCGTGTAGTTGGAGTTGCGTTTCATAATATTAGTGATATGCATAGTATGCTTGATAGTGCTATCACTGCTCTTACTTATATGTCTACGCAATGGGAGGATTTAGATTCTCAATATTCGGGTGTACTGGGACATATTAGTAAAGCTGATCAAAAGGCTGATCAAAATAAATATAAATTCTTAACCCCTAGCTTGAATGCAGCGAAAAACAGTTGGAAAACATTAAAAACAGATGTTGTCACTTTGCAAGAAGGGATAAAAATTGCAGAGAAAAAAGAACAGGATTTTTTGAATCAGCTTCGTCCATCAAACGTTTTCTACTTTTATAAAAAAATTCATAACGCATACACTTTTGAAATAAAGACTGGAACAAATGCGCCAAATGCGTCTTATAAAGTTATGAATTTAACTAAAAACACTGTTCATAATATGTGGAGTGGAGGGGCTAATACTAACATGTGGGCTGATTGGCTTTCATTCAATCCAAATGATGAATTTGCGGTAGTAGCAGTAGTGGATGGTAAGGAATATGTTGTGTATAAAGACAAAGTACAAAATATAATGAACTGAATCTGAAAGTAACGAAGTAATTGGAGCTGGAGAATAAACTAGACACCAAGTTAATTGAAAAATCTCCTTATATCCTAGAATATTTTGCTCAAGAAAAAGAATTTGTTCAGCGGAAAAGTAAATATTGAACCAAGGAGTTAGTTGTATTATGTGTATGGTTTTACCGAAATGTTTCAAGTACATTACTCATACAATTATGTAGTTATCCTGAAGCATCTACAGGTGTTCTTATCGACCTTGAAGAACTACTTAGCTTCCTAAGTGGAGTGACTTTATGCAAAATTAAGTGAACGTTTTTGTACATAGATTAGTTGACATTTATATAGATTTTTTCCATTTTCAAAGATAGTTTTGTTTTTTATGTTATTTTTCAAAAATTACTGTTGAAGTTTCTATATTCATGACTCAGCATATAATCATTGTTTGATGAAATGACATACCACGTCCCTTAGAGTTTCATACGTATTACGATAACTTAAAGAAAAAAGATAATAGTAGTCAACGGTTACTATTATCTTTTTTGAACTATTTTTCATTAAAATATCTCATCTGCTGTGCTCCTTATTTACTTTTCCAGATTTTATCCTAGTTTAAAATTTATGCATTTGAACTGTTTATACAATTTGTAGGATTTTTAGCTTTTTTGTCGAATACACTTAATTCAAGGAGGGACATTACATGATTATTAAAGATTATTTCATCAACCTTTCTATTTTTTCTTTATTAGTTAGCGCAGCAATATTTATTCAAGTGTTTACAATTAATTCTAGTCGATATTTCGAAAAGCTCTATGGAGGGATTATTGCAGTTACGTTAATGTTCTTTTCTTTTCCATACATGGGATTTTTCTACGATCTTCGAGTTGTTCCTCTTATTCTATCTTTTATTTACTTTGGTCGTATTGCTGGTTGGATTACGTTAATTAGCATAATTGTAATGCGTATCTTTTACACTGGAGGGTATTGGGAACCTCCTGTGATTGCTTATTTAGGTATGGGGATTCTATTTTCTACCTTTAAAACTTATTTTAAAAAACTACGTCCTTTTAAAAGTGCATCGTTATATTTTTCTGTTTTTATTGGAATAAAGTGGTTAGTTGGCGTATTATTTAATACTACATTACTTTACACAGGAGGCCTATTATATATAGCGTTAGGACTTTTAATTGGGCTATTCCTTATGGAAGCCTACCAGAGATTGTATTATTTAACACAGGACTTATCTAAAATGAATCGAGAATTAAAAAAATCGAAGCAAGAACTTGCAGATACCGTACATGAGCTTCAAGGAGGAATTTTTAAATTTAAAAAAGTGGATAAGCACTTTATACACACTTTATGTGATGGACAGTTTTATTATCAAAACGGATTTTATTCTGAACAGGTGGTAGGAAAAAGCTTACGTACTATTGATGCTTCTATTGTTCCTCCACATTTAGTTCCACAATTGATGAAGTACTATCTTCAGGCATGGGAAGGAAAAGAAATTATATTTGAATTACCTTGGCCAAATGATAAAACTATTATTCTTATTGCGCTTAGGCCAATTAAACGAAATGGACAAGTTATTGAAGTTGTTGGTTCTACAGTTGATATAACCGAAAGGAAAAAGGTAGAATCAGAATTAAGCGCTACCAAAGAATTATTGGAATCATTTATAAAGCACAATCTAGATGCTATTACCATTTCTGATCGAGAAGGGCATATTTTACAAGCCAATAAAGCTTATGAAAAGATATTTGGGTGGTCATCACAAGAAATCATAGGTAAGAGATTACCTTGTGTACCAGATTTTTTAATGGAAGAATCGCTCAAAAATATTCAGAAAATTCTAACAGGTGAATCTGTGGTTACTAAATTAGAAACTGTTAGACAAAGGAGCGATGGGAGTCTTCTTGATGTTAGTCTGACAGTTTCTCCTATACTAGATGTAAGAGGAAATGTGATAGCTTTATCAGCAATATGTAGAGACATCTCTGAAAGAAAACAAGCAGAAAGAGAACGGCATCGATTACACCGGCAATTAAGAGATAGTGAAATGAAGTACCGTGCACTAATCGAACAAGCAACTGATGCGGTATATGTAGTAGAGCTGAATGAAGATAATGCTCCAAGTCGATTTATTGAGGTGAACCCTGTTGGGTGTAGAAGATTTGGATATAGTAGAGAAGAGTTGCTCTCATTATCATTTTCAAATATAGTACCACAAGATTCTCAAATGATCGTAAGGCTATTAGAAAAAATTAAAAAGGGACAAACTTCCTTCACTTTGCAAGATGAATATGTTTTTCCAACAGGAAAAGTAATAACAACTGAGTTTAGTGTTCGTGTTTTTAACTTAAATGGTAAAAAGGTTTTCCTAAGTATTTCTCGTGATATCACTGAACGGCTAAAAACAGAAGAATTATTACGAAAATCTGAAAAACTTGCTGTTGTAGGACAATTAGCGACTGCAATGGCTCATGAGATTAATAATCCATTAACTGCAATGAAAGGGTTCATGCAATTACTAAAATCAACAGAAAATGAGAATAATCAGGGTTATATTAATATAGTATCATCAGAGATTGAGCGTATAGAGAGCATTACAACTGAATTTATGGCGGTAGCCAAACCACAGGTGGTAAAAATACAACATAATGACATTAGTGTGCTAATGGATCAAGTTTTAATGCTACTACAACCTCAAGCAATGATGCATAATATAAAATTTAGAATCGATCTTAACCCTGGTATTCCATTGATTTCATGTGAAGGAAATCAATTAAAACAAGTATTTGTTAATATATTAAAAAATGCAATTGAATCTATGCCGATGGGAGGAGAAATTCTCATTCAATTAAATATACTTGATAATAATCAAGTAAGCATTCGTTTTATCGACGAAGGGTGTGGGATTCCAAAAGAACGTATACCATACCTCGGAGAACCTTTTTATAGTATTAAAGAAGAGGGGATTGGCTTAGGGTTAATGATCTGTTATAAAATCATTGAAACACATCAGGGAAAGATATTTATTGAGAGTGAAATGAATAAGGGGACTATAGTTGAAGTCACTCTCCCTATTTGTACACTTCAAAATTAAGATATTCTCTTACTGAAATTTTTTAAGAAACCATACAGAATGTAATGCTAATGTTACTTAATGAAATAATAAAGAGAAGAACACTGGTAAATGTACCCTATAGAATAGACACTTGAAAAAGCCTGTTATAAAAACATCCTTTCTTTAGAACCAAAAGAAAGGATGTTTTTAATATTGTAATTTTTCTTGGGGACATTTCAAATTTTTACTCGTAATACATTTTTTAACTAATTTTGGTTAAGTTAGTTAAAAAGGTATTATTTTTAATGAGCATATTGACATATAAATATCCCTCATTTTTAAAATAGAAATTTCTAAAAACTATATATAGGTTCTTTTTGAAAGGAAGGGTATTATCAATTGAAACCACATGAAAAAGTACCTGTTCACTCTATAAAATCTTTGCAGGAATTAATGCAATTACTAAAAAAATCTAAAGATTTTATAACGTTGGAGATCGCTTCAAACAAATCCTCTATAGTCATTTCATATTTTAGAACCTTAATCGATGTAAATATATTTCATGAAGAGGTTTTAACTTATATAAAAGAGAAGAGCTTCGATTCATTACAAGATATTCGGTCTGTCTTACCCTTTGAAAATTCAAAAATAACAAATCAAATGGAAGATATTCAGGATAGTATTTTAAACGGCTATATACTTATTCAGTTCGATACAGATAAATTAAATGGCTTGTTAATTAATGTGGCAAAGAAAGAAAAAAGAGATATTACAAAAGCTGAAATTGAATACAATATTGTGGGTCCACAAATCGCGTTTGTTGAAGATTTAGATGTAAACTTAAATTTAGTACGTAGAAAGCTTCCAACACCTTATTTACAAATGAAGGAATTGAAAGTAGGCGCGCTATCTAACACAACCGTTGCGATTGTATATATTGAGGGAATTGTAAATGATCAAAATCTACAAGAAATTATAAAACGGGTGAGTCTAATAAAAACAGACCACGTTTTGGATAGCACGTATTTGATTCAGTTAATTGCAGACAACCCGAATTCTATATTCCCTCAATTTTTGAATACAGAACGTCCGGACCGTGTGGCAGCTGTATTAGCAGAAGGGAAAATTGCACTTTTTGTAGATGGCGCGCCTTATGCTATCACTCTTCCAACAACATTAATTGACTTTTTTTCTACGACAGAAGATTACACCATGCCTTGGATTATGGCCTCATTTTTTCGACTGTTAAGGATTTTTGCTTTTATCTTTTCTGTTTTAACGACTCCATTATATGTTTCGATCTTAACATATCATTATGAGCTAATTCCAAAAGAACTTCTTGAAACGTTGATTATATCGAGAAGTAAAGTACCTTTTCCTCCAGTCATTGAAGCACTTTTTTTAGAAATAACGATTGAATTACTGAGAGAAGCGGGGACACGTTTACCAACTAAAGTGGGTCTAACTGTCGGTATAGTAGGGGGTATTGTTATTGGACAAGCATCGGTAGAGGCAAGTCTTACAAGTAACGTACTTATTATCATTGTTGCACTTTCAGCTCTTAGTTCATTTACAGCACCAATATATCGAATTGGTAATACAATTCGAGTAATTCGTTTTCCTTTTATAATAGCTGCACACCTGTTGGGCTTATTAGGAATTGTTTTAACAAGTTCTTTACTTTTAGCACGCTTATTACGTACAGAATCATTAAGACGTCCTTATTTGTTTCCTTTTTATCCTACACGCCCTACAGATTGGAAAGACAGCATTATCCGTTTGCCAATCTCAGCGATGTTCCGACGCCCAATTTTTTCAAGATCTAAACAGCGTTTTCGTTTTAATCCAGAAGAGGTAGAGAAAAATAAAATCAAATCACGAAATGATTTTGATGATTGAAATTAACAGGGAGGAGCATTATGAAACAGGTCCCAATTGAGTATCAAGTCTCTCCATATATGGTGTTTTTTTTAATTATTACTATACAGATGGGGGTTGGTATGCTTGGTTTTGAAAGGATTAGTGCAAAATTAGTTGGAAATGATGCGTGGATTAGTACGCTACTTTTTGGAATATCTGTTAATCTTATGATTTGGATCATATATCAGATTTTAAATCAGGGTAATGGAGACATCATTGCAATCAATCAAGACGTACTTGGAAAATGGATTGGTGGATTGTTCAACTTCATTTTTTTATCCTATATTGTATTGTTAGGTGCAACAACACTACATACTTATATCGAAGTAGTACATGTTTGGATGTTTCCTTCCATTTCATCTTGGGTTATAGCTGGGGCTTTTTTAGGCTTATGTTATTACATTGTGACTGGAGGATTTCGTGTAGTTGCCGGAATTGGCTTCTTTGGAATCGTTATCCCAAGCATTCTAATCTTCACATTTTTTTATCCTTTGCAGTATGCAGATTTTCGAAATTTATTTCCAATTGCACAGCATTCATTCCTAGAAATTATGAAAGGAATGAAAGGAAATATGTTTAGTTTTTTTGGATTTGAAATGTTATTGTTGTACTACCCATTTATTAAAAAGGCAAGAAAGTCTCAAAAATATGCGCACTATGCAAATTTAGTAACGACTATTGTCTACACATACCTTATGATTTTAACTCTTGCGTTTTTTAGTGAAAAACAACTCGCGAGCGCGATATGGGCATATTTAAGTATGATTAAAATTATACAATTTCCCTTTATAGAGCGGTTTGAATACATTATTGTTTCTGTTTGGGCTTTTTTTATATTACCTAACGTTTCCTTTACATTGTGGGGAGTAAGTCGTGGTATAAAAGAGGCGCTGGGGATAAAGCAAAAATATGTTTTGCCAGTTATCATCGTATTCATCTTCGTTTTATCATTTTTCTTGAATAACCGTAATAAAATTAACTTATTAAATACTTGGACAGGTCAAATTGGCTTTATATATATATATGTATACTTACCTGTACTATGGCTAATTCAAACCGCCAAAATAAAGTTAAGGAGATAAACATGAAGCGATGGATACTTTTCATTATAGTAAGTGTCTTCTTAATAGGTTGTGCTAAAACGAAAATTGTGGATGACATTGATTTAGTTCAAGTTGCGGCATATGATACTGAAGCAGAAGGTAAGCTAAAAGGAACCTTTGCGATTTCAGCTTATAAAGGAGGGGGGGAAGGTGAAACGAAAATCTATTCAGCATCAGGCCAGACTGGTAGAGAAGTTCTGGCAAGAGCATCCGAAAAATCTTCTGGACCTCTAGAGTTGGGTCAATTGCGTGTGATTATATTTAATGAAAAAATAATTGAAAAGGGAATGCAGGAAATTTTAGAGACTTTGAACCGAAATCCTAGTGTAGGAAATGCAATTTATTTAGCAATTACAAATGTAAAAGGGGAATCACTATTAAAGGGGAACTATTCTAAAGAAAAAGAAATTTCTTCCTATCTATCCTCTTTACTGGAGCAAAATATGGACAACGGAACGCAGCCAAAAACAAATTTTTTTATGTTTTTAAACCAACTTAATGATGATGCGAGAGATTCATATTTACCGATGATATCTAAAAAAGGTAACGTGTTGGAGTTAAATGGAATAGCACTTTTTAAAAGATGTAAAATGGTTGATAAAGTGAACCCTAAAGATTTATTTGTATTTAAATTGTTGACAGATAATTTTAAACAAGGTACATACCAATTCAAATTACCTGGTTCTTCAAATACTTACGCCACGATAGAGAATATAAAAGCTAGAACAAAATATAAGATGGAGGGGAATAGTAAGCATCCATTCGTAAATGCTCATATTCAAGTTAAAGCTGAAATTCAAGAATTTACAAAAACAAAAAATCTAGATAATCCTAAAGAAATAAAAAAATTAGAAAAAATTATGGAAACAGAAATAGAAAAAAAGGCAACTACATTGATAAAGAGATTTATTAAAAAAGACACAGATCCTATAGGACTTAGAAAGCTTGGTAGAACTCACGTAAGAAAATGGAACAGTCAAGAATGGGAAGAATCCTATAAACATTTACGTTTTCGTGTAACAGCTGATGTAACAGTAACCCAATCTGGTGTTACAGAATAAATAAATCAAATAAGATATGGAAAATTTCAATAAAAAAATATAGTCTCGCAGGAGATTAGGGAGAAGAGAAACTATTAACAAAGTATTTCATAAACATTAAGATGCTTTGTTAATAGTTTTTATACTTTTATAGCCAATATCACCTATGGTAAACATTAGCATTCCATCACGTATAACTTCATAAGCTTTAGATTGATGACAATGTATGACGTCCCCAGGAAGCTATCTTATTTGTTGCACATACATAAAATGTTACTCCACTGTCTTTCAAATATATGTTTATTGTATAAAAGACACATGCCGAAATGGAACTGAAATGAATGATAATTAATAAAGCATATAACTCTCGTATCTATCCAAATAAAACACAAGCAACTGTAATTGTAATACTATATGGGAACATTATTAAATTTGAACGATATTAACAGAAATTTGTTGATAATTAGTTAAAAAAGTATTGTACGATTAAATGTAGTATGTTACAGTTTTGTTACAAATTCATTACTCAGTGTTAAAAACATTTCTGTTTTGTTTCTTGTAATTTCTGTATTGTTACAAAAAACTATAGATGTTTTTATGTGTATAGGAGTGTGTGTAGTAAAGAGTCTGAGTAAAAATACGTGCACACTTTAAATTTCCTTTCTGTCTGAATGAAGAAGACTACCAACTAATTAAGGGGGTTAAAGTAACAACTTTAAATACAATGTGCTTCCTTTCCCACACACAATTTAGTACATATTTAAAGTACAGCCTAGTTGCTACACAGACTCTTGTACATATAAACATTAAGGTGAAATAGAGATAAGGATTTATTACATAATAAGCATTACTTAGCTAAACGTAAAAATATTATCTGTGCATTTTTATGAAATGTTAAAATGCCTAGATGATATTTTTTGAAGATTTCTTGGATATGTTTATGAATAACAATTTCTAATACTTAATGATTCTCTACAACTAAAATATCCGATAATTTATGTAATTGGATTTACAAGGTGTATGTACATTCACTTATATAGGGAAAATGAGGTTTTTCATATGAAGTATAGTTATAAAGTGTTTATATTTATTTGGACAATTATTTTATTGTTTTTTCTACTTTATTATGGTTACAGTGAAATTTCCGAAACTGAGCAAGTGCCAGTCATAACAATCAAAAAATAGAAGTAAAAAATATTGAGAAAACCAAATGAGATAAAAGCAGATACAGTAGAAAGACTACTACAGGAAGTAATTAATCGTACGAAGTTAGATGAAATATTGGAAAGAAAAACTTTAATGGAAAATAGGTTGATTGCTGCTTGGGGAGAAAATTATAAATTTCATAATCGGTATAAAGATATTCATGAATTATTCAGAGGTTACCATTTACACTACCTTAGGAAAAAAAGGATGTGTTAACGAGACACCCTTTATATTTAAGTAACGATTCAAGCCAATAGATTACATAAAACCAGAGCGGATTATGTATCGTCTTATTCGAACTACAAGAAACCATGAACGAACAAGTAAAGCGGGACTTACAGCAAACTGTAATGGTGAACCAGGAGGGGACGCATGGGTGTGGTGTTCAATTTGTCATGAAGAACATCCCGTTCTTTTCTGATATGTTTCAATATGATCAAGGAAACCCCTATCATTCCTTACCATTATGTCAGCACACATATATGGTATACGCTCATTTAACAGAGAATTATGTAGGGGAAGATTTATTTCTTCTGCAAAGTGCTGCAGCACTCCATGATACAGGTAAACCGTTTGCTGTGTATTTAAAAAGCTCAAAGGGTACTATTCGTATTACGGTCATGAATAGTACCCTTTGAGCTTGCCACTTTTTAATGGAACTTGGTTTCGAGTGGGAGTTTATTGAGAAAGTATTAATGATTACAGAGTTTCATATGAAGGTGTTACATGGGGGAAAGAGGCAGCACGTGAAATCTATCATTACTGCGGTGATGAGATGATTACGAAATTATATTTTTTCCGAGATGCAGATGCATTTGCAAAGTAGAGAGGTGAAAAAAAGCTTGTAAAATATCCACGAATATTGCACGTTCCTTGGTCGATAGGGGTACGATAAGGGTAACAAGTGATGACCGTGTTCTACAAAATATGGACGTATTTGAAACTCAAGATGTGGTCGCACTAGAAAAGTTAGATGGTGAAAATACATTCCTTTATAAAGATGCTATTCATGCAAGGTCGTTATCAAGTGATCATCACCCATCGAGAACATGGGTAAAAACGTTACAAAGAAGTCTGGGATATAGAATTCCAGAAAGACGAGCTCTCTAAGAAAGCAAAAGAAAAACTAGGTGTAAAATAATCAGTTATTTGTGATGGTGGATTCTCCTAGGTGGAGGGTTTACCGTTTTTTATTATATGTTACGTTGTAGTTTTTATATAAAGCATATTGAAAAGATAGGTTAATTCTTCTGGAATGATATCTCCATAATTAATAACTTGTACAATAACTTTTCAATTATCACTAAATCCATTCATATCAACAAATTGTCCCACATATCCCTTTGTAGCAATATCTTTTAAAGTAGGCTAAAAAATACCCTTTATTTTATCTTTATCTTATCTTTACCTTATCTTTAAATTTTTATATTAAACTTGAAACCTTAAAGTATTGATGTATAAGTCTAAAAGGGCGGGAGATAGATGTTCATTACATAGTTTATGATAACCAATTACCTTTGAAAAAATTGAATTTCTTATACGAGGAGGAATATATGAAGGATACAAGTAAAAAACAAATTATAAAAGTGTTCCTTATTAGTATTTTAGGTTTAGGAACAATACTTGGAATGCTATATTTTAATCATAAAACCAATATTCAACAAAATAAAGCGCTAGCCACCGAAAAACGTGTATTGCAATATGAGTCTACCTTAAAAAAAGAATTAGAAAAATATAATTTAGGAGAGAAAACACCAATTTTATTAGGAATTATGTACCAAGAGAGTAGAGGTGAGGGAAACGACCCTATGCAGTCATCCGAATCACTTGGATTAAAGCCAAATGAAATTCAAGAGACAAGCTTGAGCATTAAACAAGGGGTAAAGCACTTTGCTAAAATGTACAAGTATGGAACGGAAAAAGATGTTAGCATGGATACAATTATTCAAAGCTATAATATGGGGCCAGGGTATATTGATTTTATTGCTAGTCAAGAAGTTAAACAACACTCGGAGGATTCGGCCAAAAAATTTTCTAAGATGAAAGTTGATCAAAATCCAGCAATGTACACTTGTGGTGGAAATAAAAATAATTTTAGGTATCCATATTGTTATGGTGATTTCAAATATGCCACAAAGGTAAATGAAAAAACAAAACTTATTGAAGAACTTCTTCAAAATGTACATAGCTCTTCTAAATAAGTTGCAGAATGAAATATAATGATACCATCAGTTATTAACAATAATAGCTAAGAAAAAACTATTTTATTTATTAATTCACATAATTTTCAAAAATAAATTCTGTAGATGTTAATATTTGTTATATAATATATTTGTCAAAGCATTACCCCTGAAGTTTCTACGGTCAATCTGTAAGATAGTTTGTTTGTCCCTTATATTCACCTTAAACTAAAAAGAACTTGTAGAGATTCCTACAAGTTCTTTTTGTTTTAAGGGTTAAATGTGGGTTTCAAATATAATTGTAATTTTTTGAGGGGGGAAAGTAAATGTTTATAAAAACAGAAAGGTTATTGATACGAAAATTTGAGTTCAAAGATTGGCAAGCTGTTCATGAGTATACATCAGATATCAATGTTATGAAGTACATACCTGAAGGGGTTTTTACTGAAGAAAATACAAGAAACTTTGTGAATGAAAACATTGGTGAAAACGCTAAGAACTTTCCTGTAGTATTAATAGATAGGGATATTCTGATTGATCATATAGTTTTTCATAAATATTTTGGTGAGCATACTTATGAGATTGGTTGGGTGTTCAATTCAAAATACTTCAATAAAGGATATGCTTCTGAAGCAGCACAAGCTACACTGAAATATGGCTTTAAGGAAATGAAATTACATAGGATTATAGCTACATGTCAGCCACAAAATATTCCATCATATCGAGTGATGGAGAAGATTGGAATGAGAAGGGAAGGTTATTTTAGGAAGTGTATACCACATGGGAATGAATGGTGGGATGAATATTATTACGCTATTTTAGAAGAAGAGTAGTGTTTCAGAATGCATTATTTAAATTGACACTCTTATTCCTAAAGAGGCAAGTTTGACTATCTTTCGTGGGGATTCTTGCTACTAAAGGCGAAGTCTATTTCCGGTATCGCTGACGTGCAAAACTTTGTATAATCTGATCTTATCTCTAAATCACAACTGTTACCCCATCATCATCAAGTTAAAGTTTCATTTTATTTTGCTAACTTGATGGTGATGTGACGTAACCTTAATTATTTAAAAATTTTAAAAAATCCCCTTAATCATGTTAAAGGGACCTTGATCACGCAAATGATCTGTAAATCAATTTATTTTTGATAGACAGATCATTTGTATGATAATTTTTATAAATAATTGCTAAATAGTGAATTTACATAAATGCTTTTAGAAGTTCTTGAATTAATGGGATAGCTCCACCTATAAATTTTAAAACTGCCATTGCGATTTCCATATTATTCTCTCCTCTTTTTTCGTATTAAGATGTGATAAATCTTTATAACATTATTATAGTAAGCGCTTACAATTAAAACAATACATTTTCGTATGTAATATTGCATATTTATACATTAGATCTCTATTATTCATTTTTTAATGGTACTATAGCGAGGTGAGAGTCTTTAAAGGTTCTCCTTAATAGGAGGAAATATGGAAAGAGTGCAAGCGATTTACAGTAATCAAAAATTTAAGAGTTGGGTTAAACAGGTATTAGCTGTAGGAGGAATAATAGGGTGCTGCTATTTGGTGTTATATGTTTTCTGTTTCTTAGTTATCATGTAAATGTCATACAACTAAACTAGTAGAGTCTTGCCTAGAGAGGTAAGGCTCTTTTATTGTAGTATCTGGAGATGAGCAAACTAGATACAATACCTCTCAGGTTTTTCAGATCACTTTGCATGGTTCCTTGTTTAGAACACTAATCACTATCATTGAAACTAAATAAACGTCTTTTAAAAGTTTCAATTTATATTGAAAACAGAATTCTATTGATAAAAAATATGTTTTTACTAGATACATATTAAAAAGACAAGCATAAATTATATTAGACTTTGGTAAAGTCTTTTTGATTTTGAAAAGGATTTAATTCTTACTTATAGATTTGATTCCTTTTTATATACCATAATCCTTATATTGATACATAAATATAATATAGTAATAATCATTTAAAAGCAAGAATTTTAGTAGCGGTACGTTCACACATCCATCAACTTAAGATTTTAAAGTAGCTCTTAAACAAAAAATTCTTTTTTTAATTGATTAATAGTAAACAAGAAAGGTTGGCAAATTAACAACTAAGAGATTTCTTCAGGTAAGCTAATAAGGAGTTATTACAGAACAGTGCAGTAGATTTTGCATTAACGGCTGAGGATGCAAAAAAGGCCCTTGAAAGAAAAGGGGAATATATGAAAGCTCTACAGCTTACAAGGTGAAAAAGAAACTCATTTTAAAACTGTTTTTAACATTTTATTCTTGTACCGGAAAAACATGGGAGGTTAAGGGTGGTAGTTTACATTTAATGAGGGATAAGCAAAAATAATTGTTAACAATATTAAGTGCAGCATCTTAATTGTAAAATCTTTTATATCCCTACCTTTGATTTTATTGAGTTTAGCATCTATGATCTAAATATCACAGAAGGTAGTTTTCTTTTATACTTCTATATCTTTCCCTTCTGCTACTACTGTATCTCGCCACAACACAAGTAGTTTTCTAAATTCAGAGGTCTCAATTTTACATTGGTTATTTGGAGCACTCATAAATAAGTTAATAGCACTGGTGTAATTAGGTTCAATGTAGACTGCTGCTACGTTCCCTTCTATTTCATATTGCGGAACTTTTTTGTCTACTACATTATCTAAAATTTGTATATACTCATCTGCTTCATCATCTAAAATATCTTCCAAGAAATGAGAAATTATAGAAATTTCTTTTGGCAAACGTATTCTTAATCCGCCAAGCCCATCACGATAAAATTCGTATGTATATTTCATTTTTTACCTCCTAGTATAAACAGGATATGCTGTTATTATCTCATTATTTTGTATAATCATTTCTACTTTAAATCAGTGGGATGTTTGTCCTACATATCTAACTGTATCGACTTGAATCTTATTATCGTATGCTTCTTTGATAGAATCAAGTATCTGTACTCTATCCCAATCCTTAGGGAAAAATGAAGAAAGCGCATTTTTTGTTTCTCTTGAATTAATGTTTCCTTTTGTTCTTCTAATTTATAAGAAAGGCTTCTTTCAATTTGTTGAGTTTCTAATTGTATATTGGTAAAAAAGCGAAAGAGTTCTTTATCACCATGCCATGTTTCTAAAATACGATGAAAAAAGCGATGGCTGCGTATTTTTAATTCTTGAAAGTCTGCTTCTGCTTGTTCTTGTATTTGTATTGCGTGTTGATTTTGGTATTGTTCCTCGGATAGATTCATTAGATTTCGACTCAAGACCTTCATTTTTTGTTCTATTTCTTGATTCATTTTTTCCGCCTACCTTTTTGCTTATATATAAGTTAATAGAAGGGGTAAAGGAAAAATTCTTAAAAAAGCTAAAAATTCTTCTGTAATTCGTTGTCCATTCGTTCAAACTCTGTTGCTACAGACTGTATATTGTCAATGGATTGCTGAAAGGCAGCAAGAAATTGTCTAGTTAATTCTAAGGCTTGTTGGTTTGCTTCCTGTGCTTTGGAATTAACGGTTAAAGTTGTACGTGTTGCGTGCGTTATTGATTTACCTGTTGCATTTTGAATTGCGTCAGAAGCTGATCTCATTTGAGTAGCAATTTGTTCAGCTTTTAGAACATTACTTTGAAAGATTGCTATTATAATATAACTCCTTACTTCAATATGTTTTTTAATAGTAAAAAGAAAGGGCTATGTATTTTATTATGTTTAATATTAAATTAGCAGTATTTTTATATGTTTTAAAACATAGCCTTATATTAATTTGTTTATCCATAAAATGGAATACGATATTGATTATACCAATAAATCACTAGATTTATTTAGGCTAATTTTAGCTTTCATACAAAATAATTCATTTTATAATGAATTATTTTGTAGCCTAGAAGGATAGTAGAGCTGTGGAAATACAAAAATTAATGAAAGAGTTTGAAATAGCCCCTAACTCTGCTGTTGCAGCAATTCAGAAAATCAGAATAGGGTTATTGGAGAGCAGTATAAAAATAAATCAACCAAGGAATGGAACTTGAGTAAATAACAGAGCATATAAGAGGGAAAGTATGAAGATTTGGCAATAAAACTTTCTGATTTATACATAAGTTAATTATAAAACGATGTAAATATTATGCATTTTTGCAAAATAAATTCATTGACACTTGTGTATATAAGTAACTATACTCGTTACATCAAATTGAATGCGTGATAATACGATTTTATTCTTATTACAAACATGTAAATATAAAAATAGAAAATCTCAATTTGATAAATACAATGGTAGAGGTGTTTATTTTAATGAAGCACAAATTAATTGCAACAGGTATCCTTGCAGGAGCTATATTATCCTATTCTTCTAATATTTTAGCAGATACTCATAAATTCCCTGATGTTCCTGCCTGGGCTGATAAATCTGTTAATTATTTAGTTAATAAACAGGTATTGAATGGTTATCCAGATGGAACTTTTGGTTCAAATGACTCATTAGACAGAGCTTCGGCTACAAAAATTATGACAAAAGTTTTAGGGATACAAATTGATCCTAATGCAAAACCATCTTTTACAGATTCACAAAACCACTGGGCTACTCCTTATATTGCTGCTGCTGAAAAAGCCGGTATTGTTAAAGGGGAAGGTAATGGAATCTTCAATCCATCCGGAAAAGTAACTCGCGCTGCTATGGCTACGATGCTAGTAAATGCATATAAACTACAAAGCACACCAAATCATAACGAGCAGGTTAAATTTGAAGATTTAAAAGGGCATTGGGGAGAAAAATATGCTAATATTTTAATCGGTTTGAAAATTTCTAATGGTACTGAGAACGGTTGGCAACCAAATAGATTTATAACACGTGCGGAAGCTGCTCAACTTACTGCAAAAACAGATATGTTACAACAAAATTTAAACGATGAAAAAGAGGTTATTACTGCTACGTCATATGAAGATCTAAATTTAACAGTAGCTTCGAAAATTACAGCTCAAGAGATTGATAGTTTTATTGCAAAATATCATTCAGATAGTCCCTTAGTTGGACATGGGCAAGATTTTATCAATGCGCAAAATCAATATGGCGTGAGTGCTCATTATTTAGCGGCGCATGCGATTTTAGAATCTGGATACGGAAAATCAGAAATCGCATATCAAAAACATAATTTATTCGGTCTACGTGCATATGATGGAGATCCGTTTAAATATGCGAAATATTTACCAAGCTACGGCGATAGTATTGCTTATAACGCTAATTATGTACGAGAAAGATATTTAGAAGAAAGTGGTATGTATTATAACGGGCCAACATTAACTGGCATGAACGTGAAATATGCATCAGATAAAGGCTGGGCTAAAAAAATTGCGGGTATTATGGAACGTATTAAACCGTTTCGTGCAGAAGACTATACATATGCAAAAAAATTACCAAAGAATGCTGAAACATTAGATGTCGACGCGTTATCTAATGAAATTCCGTATAAAATGTATGCAAACGGTTCAAGCTCAAATGTTGTATCATCAGCTACTTACTATCAGGTACCTTATCCATTTAATTTAAAAATTAAAAGTAGACCAGATGTAGCTGTCGAGGAGAATAAAGTTGGTACAGTAACTCCTGGAACAACCATCTTTATTTATCGTGAAGATCCAAATGGCTGGGTAGAATTCTCTTTTGAAGCGAATGGAGAAAAATACTGGACATTAAAAAATAAATTAAGTATGTAATTAAAAAGATATATTTCACTACTTTTAATCTCATATAATTATGAGACAAGTTTTTTACTTTCTTACAATAAAGTTATGTATACAAGAAAAGTTAGAGAATTATTTTCTCTAACTTTTCTTTGCTAGTATTTGAAATTAAAAAGATGGTGGGGTTACTCCAAATATAACAGTGACTTTGTTTAAAGAAGTGTTTTCCCATTTATGTTTTGCATAAGGTGGGATTTTAACGCTATCACCTGTATTGAGAAGTAAAACCTCATCATTTAGATGTAGTTTTACTTGTCCTTCCATAATAAATGCTATTTCTTCCCCTTTATGCGCCACAGGCTGCATAGATGAAGCAGTTTGAGGTAACAGATTCATTAGAGCCAATTCTAGTGATCCATCTAGATTAGGAGATAATAGCTCATACGAAACATTGCCGCTTTCAGGAAAAGTTATTTTTTTTCTTTGGTTAGCTCTTACAACTAATTCTTCTGTATTGGTATCCTCTAAGAAAAAATTAAACAATGGAATATTTAATGCTACAGAAATTAATTTTAGTGTTTGTAATGATGGATTTGTGATTCCTTTCTCAATCTGACTTAACATGGAAGGTGTTATATCAGCTAACTCTGCTAAACGTTTACTGGTTAATCCGGCACCTTTTCTAAATGCCATAATTTTTTGACCAACATTAATATTGTTCATATATGTAACCCCCTTTAAATAAGTAATAAAATTAAATTTTAATTAATTTTATTTACTTATACTTAATATATTGTTAATATATACTTAATTATAATAAAGTATGATTAATTTTAAAACATCATATGTACATATGTCAGCAGCTGCTTCTCGTTTGAATAATACATATGCAAATAAAAGTTGCTGAATCTCATCCTCTATTTGTATATCTACTATGTGGAGTAGGATATGGTGATGTTTATTGTATGAAGATCATGTACATGTATTTTTTGCTGTAATTCCCCATTCTTCGTATATGCTATTAGGTATGATGACCGGATTATTTGATGGTATTTCCATACAAGATTCTGAATGAAAAGAATTCTAATAAGTAAAGAACAACTTAAGAGTAAACATCAATGCTGTATTATAAAATTTTTAAGGAAGTGAAAATATTATGAAATCAGCTTTAAATAGTATTATGATCTCCTTGATTCTTGCAGTAGGAGGGATCATTGCGTTTTTGTTTAATTTAATGGGAAATCAAGATTGGGTCTTGAATTGGGTAGGGGTATTGCTGGCATATCTATCTTTAAGTATTTTAATAGATTTATATAATGAAACTGTGAATTATAAAACATTTTCTAAAATACTAAAAAGAACTTTGTTTATTTCCTTTAATGTTACAGTATTAGGAATAATAATAGGGATAACATACCAACTATTAGGAAAGTGGAATCTTACTATAATGATGTATTATTGGTTGATAATATTATTACTACATTTAATTACTGTAATAACATTGGTCGTCCTGGTATTTGTAAATCGAAATGATAAAAATTATAGCTTACTATATAAATTTATTATACTTTTAAACATTTTCCTTACCTTAGGACCAGTATTATATCCTGTGGTTCTAACTATTATAGGAAATGGCATGAACGCTAGTGCAGGCCACTAACTTTCACCTAAATAGATTATTAAAACGATTAGTCCAAAAGTGAGTTTGGTTAAGCTAATGAATCTATAAGCAAATAGAATAATAAAAATAACAACATAAAGTGGGATAATAAGATAGGAAGAGAATTATAATATGAAAATTAAGCTTAAGAAAAAGAGAATTATAAGTGTATTGTTGTCTATTACATTAGTAGCAATAGGATATTACATGTTTCAATCTATTACGAATCCTAAGCTGGTAAACGCGGAAGAGGCAAGTAGTGTTCAACAAGTGAGCAGTCTACCTAAAAATGAATTGAAAAAATCCATACCTAATCGTTTTGATGGTAAAGAAAGAAAAGTTGCATATTTAACTTTTGATGATGGACCAGGAAAATATACAGCTAATCTATTAGATGTATTAAAGAAAAATGATGTGAAAGCAACATTCTTTTTAATTGGCGATAATGTGAAAAGGTTCTCAGATTTAGTGAAACGAGAGCATGTAGAGAACCATTATGTGGGCATGCATAGTATGACACATAATTTTAAAAAGCTATATACCAATCAGGAATATGTGAAGGAAATGAAAGAGGATCAATCTTTAATTAGAAATGTTATTGGAAACTCCCCGAAATTAACACGCCCACCATATGGATCAATGCCTGGATTAAATGAATCACTTCGAAATGAGGTGGTCGGAAATAATTTAAAAGTATGGGATTGGACAATTGATTCTCTAGATTGGAAATACAATAAATTACCTGTGGATGTAGCAGCCGCAAAAATTGTTCAAAATGTCTTAGCAGGTGCGACGTCTTCAAAGGAAATTGTTTTAATGCACGATATTCATCCACAATCTGTTGCGGCTGTTCCAGCAATTATAAAAGGATTAAAAGAAAAAGGGTATGAATTTGAAGCTTATGATGAGAACAATCATCTTCCAATAAACTTCTGGCATGATAGCCGGATATAAAAGTATTATCTGGTATCATTAAACAGAAATTGCAGATCTAGTCTGGAAAGATATGTTTGTTCGTCTGGAAAAATATTAGTTTGAAGTGAAGAAGTCCTACGAAGAAATAGTAACAGAAGCGGTATTAAATCATAATTGGTTCCATTTCAACAGGCTCCAAATCCGACAGTAATTTTGTTCTGTTTATTTATGAGGTAACGGAAGGGAATTTAGAAGAACTTGCTACAATTGCTCATTAGTATACATACAATCACGGCATTGTAGAAGAAATAGGATAACAGAAGAACACATACGGTTCTAAATTAATATTACGTGTGTTTTTATACATACATTTCTCATTTAAATGTATATGTTGAATATATAGATATATAGTGATATAATGTGAATTAGAAACTCGCGTGTTTCAAATACAACATTTTTATCTTCTTGATGACCTCTTATCTTTCCGTAAGAGGTCTTTTTTTATGCCTCCTTATTGCATAGCCGTTAAAATACTATGAAAAGATACTAGAGACTACTACACTATGACATTCATGTTGAAATCTTATCAAACGTTATCTCACTTGTATGCATTAGGACTAGGCTGGAGACTTTGGAATAGAGAGGATGTAATTTCATGGTGTGATAGGTTGATCGAAGCAACTGATTACCCACCATATGAAATTATAGAGATATCCTTAATGTCTAAAGAAAAACGGATATATATAGAATCGGCTTTACTATCATATAGCCGCATAGTTGATGAAAAACACTCGGTAAACATCCTTCTTTCAGTCTTAAATGAAAAGTTAGTAGCTCAGAAATGGAATGTAAAACAAGCTCTTACCTGCTCCACTCGTTTACTAGTAAACAGTGGCCTGTATTGGGATGAGGAATATTTTAATTTATACAGTCTGGATGATAGCTATGATATAGTACAGAAAGGGCTCCATTTTAATAAAGAAGATGTGATTTCTGCTTATATCGATACATTAGGTGCTTTTCGCGTCCATTTTAACGAGTTTGAAGATCTCTATTTACAAGTCATGAAACAGAAGTGGCAAGTGTAGAAGGCAGGAAAAGGAATCATTGAATCGTAAGAGTTACTTCCTGTATTTATCACCAAATTTATCTAGCTAAGACAAATCTGTCTTGGCTAGATAAATTTTTGTCTCTTAATAACTTAATTCTATCATCTTTAATTTTTCCGACAGCAAGCAAAGCTAGCGGTTTTTATGCATAATCAGACGCTTGTAAAGGAGAATCACTATATAAATTTTTACCAGAGAGTAATTTATTTAACTAGTAGAAAAAGGAAGGGGCCTATTTGGCTCCTTCCTTTTTCTCATACATAAAGCTTGTTGACAACTTATGAAATAATAGCATTCATCGCTATTAAAATATAGCACTAAAAGCAATTAAGCGGATATGTAATTATACATATCCGCTTAATTACATGGATGGGAACAAAACTATTTATCTCTTCCGGTATGGAAACAAATAGATTTAGGTTTACTTAGGGTAAGAGGACCTGATCACTGATTGATGGTTAAACCATATTTCTACATATCTGAAACAAATTATTTTATTGGATTGTATGTTAATAGGGTGAGGGCTTTATAAAAGTTAGATTGTTCCTTGGTTTCATGCTCTTGATTTTACTTGAAGTACGCATTGGAAAACTACACTTAGCATCATTAATACAGAAACTGATAAGATTATAAAGACAAAATTATTTTCAGATTTAATTACCCCGGTTCATGTAACGAATGATGGGAAAGTATTGGTAGGGCATACATGTTTCCAGAATAAGAATGGAGAGAGAACAAGAAATATGTTTTCTCCATCACCAGGGTATGTTTCTGTTCTTGATGGAGAATCGTTAAATGTGTTAGGTACAATAGAAGGAGATTTACTCCCAATTATAATGCGTTCTTTTACGGACGTAACGGTTAGATACGTTTCTAACCTTAGATCAAGGACAATAAGTATATTAGATTTAGTTAATTATAAGAATGTTCATACCATCAAAGTTAATCCAGGAGATCGAAATGCAGATCCTTCTGTAAATCAAGGAGCTCACGGTATAGCATATATAGAAAGATAAAATAAGAAAACACTATACTTTCTGTAGAAACTGACAGAAAGTATAGTGTTTTTTTGTATCTATTGATTACTGATGAATTCCAATTAGGTCTATTTTTTGTAAATATGGAACAATGTCATTACTTACACTGTCTATTAAGCGTTAAAACATTTTTTATTAAATAAATTAAGAAAGGAATCATCATTTTTAACTAAGGGAGAGATTGAATTGAAAAAATTATGGATGCTGCTTTTCGTTTGTTTCGCGGTTATGTTGGTAGGATGTAATAAAAACGAACCGTCAAAACAAGCATTTGAAGAATATATTAATTTATGGAATGATAGAAAATTTGCAAATATGTATGATCAATTATCAGATCATGCTCAAAAATCGATTTCTAAAAAAGAATTCACAGAAAAATATCAAAAAATCTATGAGGGGATTGGAGCTAAGAATTTAAAAGTTAAAATGAAAGGAGAGAATACAAAAGATAAAGAGCTTTTTCTTTTTGAAGTTAAGATGGATACGGATGTAGGGCCAGTTTCATTCATCCATGAAGCAAAACTTGTGAAAGATAAAGAATCTTGGAAAATAGATTGGACACCGGACTTCATTTTTCCAGGAATGAAAAAAGATTACAAAGTACGTATGCAAGTAGAGCAAGGAAAACGCGGAGAAATATATGATCGAAATGGAAAAGGGCTTGCAACGAATGGTAAAGCGACTGAGGTTGGAATTATTCCAGAGAAACTAGGCGAAACAGCAGCGCAAACGAAAGAAATAGTAGCACAATTACTTGATATGTCTATAGAAGAGGTCGAACAAAAGCTCACAGCGAAATGGATAAAACCAGACTCCTTTGTACCAATTGGAATTTTAAAAGAGGGAACCAGACAGAATGATTATATTGAATTAGAAGGAGTTTCATCTCGCCCAGTAAATATTCGTACGTATCCATTAGGTGAAGCAGCGGCACACTTAACTGGATATATAGGAAAGGTGAATGCGGAGGAGTTAAAATCACTTCAAAAACAAGGTTATCAAGCAGATGATTTAGTAGGTAAGACCGGTTTAGAGAAAGTGTTAGAAAATAAATTGCGTGGTGAAAAGGGTGGACGCGTATTTATAGAAGATGAGAAGGGGAAAGAGATTAAAAACGTAGCAAAAAAAGAAGCAAAAGAAGGAGAAACTGTTACGTTAACAATTGATGCTGCAATTCAAGAAAAAATCTTTAATGAGATGAAAACTGAAGCAGGATCTAGTGCAGCGGTCAACCCTAAAACGGGTGAAACAATCGCACTTGTAAGTAGCCCTGCTTATAATCCAAATATAATAGTTAGAGGAGCATCGAAAGCCCAACGAGAAGCATGGAGTAACGATTTGAAACTACCAATGATGAATCGCTTCACGCAAGCATTTGTACCAGGTTCCGTATTTAAAACGATTACAGGTGCAATTGGTTTGGAAACAAAAACAATAAATCCAAAGGAAGAATTTAAAATTCAAGGATTGAAGTGGACAAAAGATTCATCTTGGGGAAATTACTATGTCACGCGTGTAAAGGATGCAAGTCCAATTAATTTTGAGAAGGCAATGAAGTACTCTGATAATATTTATTTTGCTCAACAAGCTTTGAAAATGGGAAAAGATCAGTATGTAAATGAATTTAAAAAGTACGGATTTCATGAAAAATTACCAATCGAATACGAATTTCCTATTTCAATCATTGCAAAAGATGGGATAAAAAACGATATTCAACTAGCAGACACGGGCTATGGACAAGGACAAGTATTAATGACGCCACTTCATTTAGCATTAACATATGCACCGATTGTGAATGAAGGGAATATTCCGTGGCCACACCTTTTAAAAGAAGTAAAAGTAGCGGGGAATTGGAAAGAAAATGTGATTTCTAAAAAGAATCAAGAGATATTAAAGAGTGCATTAATCAAAGTCATTAATGACCCTGATGGCGCGGGGAGAATTGCAAAGGTTGATGGTGTTACGCTTGCTGGTAAAACCGGTACGGCAGAACTGAAAGAGTCTAAAGAAGCAGACGGAAAAGAACTGGGATGGTTCGCAGCTTTCGATGCAAATGCGCCAGACATGATTGTTACCATGATGATTGAAGGTGTAAAAGGAAGAGGAGGAAGTAACGTTCCAGGTGAAAAAGTAAAACATGTATTTCAGAAATAAAACTTAATTATAAGGTGAATTTTTTTCACTACATTTATCCCGCTATTTGCCCGTAAAAGCCCGATTGTTGAGGGCGGATTAAAGTTTCACTTTATTATATGTTTGCTTAACTCAAAGATATAAGTTGGGGAAAATATAGAACAATTAAATTTCAAAAAAGCATTCTTTCTAATCGAGAATGCTTTTTTGCTGCGACTATAGAAAATTGATACCTTATCTTTATTTTCATTTCTGAAAAGTTGGCATTGCTAATGGTAAATAGAAGAGTATAGTAAATTGAAATGGACAAGTAGATTGTTACGTTAAATTCAAAAAAATAGATTTTCATGAGTGGATTTTTATCATTGTATGCTTTACTTGTTTTTTAGTAGTATTATTCTACCTGAAAAAAGATAAACAATGGAACAAATGAAACTTGTATCTTGTCTATATATTGAAACCATAATAAAAGTGAGGGCAGTTTTATGTTTATTCAAATAAGTTTGAGGTGTGGAAATGGAACAGACGTTTATTGAAAAGTGTAATCATGATGAGCTGGACTATGTTATAAAAGACTATTGGCAAGATGTATGGAATTATTCATTTATTATTACGAAAGATCCACACTTATCAGATGATATCACGCAAGATGTATTTATAAAGGTGTTTAAAAATTGGAATTCATTTCGAAAGGAGTCATCTATTAAAACGTGGATATTAAAAATCACAAGAAATACGGCAATAAACTATTTGAAATCCTCCTATTTTAAAAGGATATCTTTAATAGGATTTTTTAGTGACGATAAGCAATCCCTGTCAGCAGAACAAGAATTTTTTAAGCAAGAAGAAATGAATGATGTGTGGAAGGTTGTATTAGAACTACCTAAAAAGCACCGTGAAATAATTATATTGGACGCAAAATATGAATTATCTTATGAAGAAATGGCTGAAACATTAGGAGTATCCATTGGAACTGTAAAATCGAGATTAAGTAGAGCGAGAAGTAAGGTTTCAAAATTAATAGGGGAGGGTAGTAGTGATGAACAATAAACAAAATCCTGACTGGTATAGAAAAATAAAAAAAGGGCCAATGGAGAATCGTAAAGATGAAGAAGAATTTATTTCTAAAATAAAGCAGTCTATATATGAAAATAATGAAGTGGATTTTGTAAAACATAAAAGACCATTTCGTAAAAAAGCATTACCTATTGTAGTTGTTTTGGTTTGTACGATGTTATTTTTCATTGTTCAACAACCTTGGCTTGATGATAATAAATCGCCGGTACAAAGTAGTACTCAAATTAAGCCTAAAACAAAAGATGAGTCTGCTCAAGATTCATCATTAAAACAATTTATGAATGAACTATATCAAAGTACGAACTCAAAAAATGAAAATGAATTGTACAAAGCGTTAAATGATGAAGTTCTATTTAAAGGGAAGAGTTATAAGAAGGATGAACTGAAGTTTGATGAAGATATCTTTCATGAGTTGCAAGTCGCCCTTACAATGGGAGGAGAGTTTGCCAAAGATACAAAGCAAGTATATAAAGTACCAAGTGGATTGACAGAAAGTAATCAACCAAACCAAGCGCATTTTATATATGCGACTGTTACTGGAAATAAAACAAAAATTTTAGCTGAACCAAAGCGAGAATCACAAGTTTTATATGAAGTATCTAATGAAATGGTAAAAGCTTGGATTCCAGAAAAAGTACAGAATAATGGATATATAAAAGTTTCGACAATTAACGGTAATACTGGATATGTACAGAAAGAGTACGTTTTAACTGATATTAAATATTCATTTACATTCGAAAAGAATAATGAAGGTATATGGAAAATAATAAATATAAATTCTATATGGTAAAAGAGGAAGGTTCACTTAAATGAACCTTCCTCTTTGTTTTTATTGTCTTTTTGAAGAGTATTCCAGTACTCTAAAATTTCTGATGTAACGAGAGCGGCAATGTTTTTTTCTGAATTACTACCAAGGATAACGACAGAAACGGCAATTTGTGGATCTTCCGTAGGAGCATACGCAATGAAAAGAGAGTGATTTATCATTCTTGCTTGCTCATTTGGAAAACCTGTAATACCTGTTTTACCTGCGACGTCAAAGGGCAACTTTTTAATTTCCTCTATATTTTGACTCATCCCACCTTGCACGACACTCCAAAAGTTCATCGGGTAACGATTTGAACTTTCTAAAATGGGTTTAAACTTTTTGGTTTCCTTACCATCTTGACCAATAATCGCACTTACGATTTGAGGTTTATATTTGTCGCCTTTACTTGCCAAAGTTGCTGCATATTGAGCGAGTTGAAGAGGAGTATGCACTTCATTTCCTCCCCAAGAGGCATTTAATAATGCTGAAATCCCATTTTCAAATTTATTAGATGGATGGAATTCATATTGTCCGTCTTCTTCAAAGGGTAAATCAATCCCAGTTTTAGAACGTAGGCCGAATTGCATTAAATAATCTGTCCATATATGTGCCACTTTTTCTATATTTCCATTATTTTGGTTGAATAAGGGCAGAGCTACTTTTGCTGTCATAAATGTGTTAGATGAATTAATGATAGCCTGCCTCGGTGTAATCTCCCCTGTTGGTGTTTCAGGCGCATTCGTAATGTTATTTTGATTATCATACTGAAAAGTACCTTTATCTAAATAAGTATCTTCTGGTTGAAAAAGCTTTTCGTTTAATCCAATTAAAATAGTAAGTGGTTTTATAGTAGAAGCCATATTTACATAAGATTCACCATACTTTAATTTTTGAATTGCTTTATTTTGCGAAAGAGATTTAATGTTTTCTTTTCTAGAAGATACATGTGTATTTAATATATTTGGATCAAAAACTACCGAGTTGGCCATAGTTAAAATTGCGCCAGTTTTTGCATCGCTCACTATAGCATAACCAGCTTTAGCATCAGGTGTTTTCTTAATTTGAGATTTTAATGCTTCTTCTGCCTTTTGCTGCAACTCAGAGTCTAAAGCTAGCCGCACGTCTTTTCCTTTTTGTACTTTTTGAATGTTCCATAAGAACTTTTTATTATTCAATTTAAAAATAAGAGTTTTGCCTGGTTTTCCTTTTAAATCATTTTCATATTGCAGCTCAATCCCGTTTTTTCCAACAGCCATATGCTTTGAATTAAGGTCATTTTCTACATACCCAATTACTTGTGAACCAATTTCGTGTTTAGGGTAATATCGAATCCATTCATCTTTAATTATTACATTATTGGGTTTGTTTTTGTTTATGAATGCAAGTTCATTCTCATTTATATCAGAGTATAACGGTATATCATTCATAGTCTGCTTTTTACAAGATTGTTGTAATTGAGATTTTATGTTCTCTGTAGAAATATCATGTTGAAACTCGCTTGAAAATTGGTTGAAAAAAGCTAATGTGTTTGATGTATCTTGTTTCGATAGCTTTTCATCATTAGAAGTGCAATATAGAGACTTAACTTTCTTATTTGTAGCGAGCATTACACCATTTTTATCAAAAATCTTTCCTCTTTCAGCTGAAGAAGTTGCGATAGTAATTGAAATGAAGTTGATTTTTAATAAAATCAGTAAAATCAAACCTACAATAGAAAGAATCGCAAAAAATCTCCATCTTCTTGTATGTAACATATAACCCTCCCTTATGTAGCCTATTTCATCTTATATTTAATTATTTTTTTTGTAAATGTGGAACAACTTTATTGTTTAGGTTGTCTATTAAGTATTACAGCATGAAGAAAGGAATAATTAGCATGAAAATTTACTAGCAAGTTTATATGTAAGATTAATAAGAGTCATTATACAGTTTAGCACTTCTAATGTAAGTGGCAAAAAAAATAGAGAGAAAACAAGAAGGGAGAGTTATTAATTCCGTAGCTAAACGAAAAGGAATGGTTGCTTACAAGGATTAAGCAAAAAATTGAGGCGATATTTATAACCGATTATCGGTATCTAATATATAAGGAATGCTTTTAGTATTTGTAGCAATTCCTGAAAGGATTAAATGGAGGATTTATGAAAGAACAAAAAGGCAAGAAGCAGAAGACATATATATCTATTCGATTAAATATAATGTTCCTTTGCATATTTGTACTATTCTCAGCTATTATTATGCAGCTAGGAAAGGTACAAATCGTTGAGGGAGAGGCTTATAAGAACCAAGTGGAAAGTAGTCAAAATGCAATAACTAGTATTCCAGTTCCACGTGGACAAATTTTAGATCGAGAAGGGAAAACAGTTGTTAATAATAAATCTCTTCGCACAATTACGTATACAAGGGTGAAGGGAATTACGAGTGAAGATACTTTAAAAACAGCAAAAGACTTGGCGAAAGTACTTGAAATGCCTGAACAAGATATAAATAAATTAACAGATATCGATAAAAAAGATTTTTGGATGCAGTTGAATTCGAAACGTGCGGAGGCAAAGATTACTAAGAAAGATATAGAAAAGTTTAAAGAAAAGGGTATAGAGGGAAAAGAGTTAGATAAAAAAATAGAAGACTTAAGACGAGGTCGTGTTACAGAGGTAGAATTAGCAGAATTAACAGCACAAGATTTAAAGGTGTTAGCTATTAAAAGTAAAATGAGTTCAGGTTATCAACTAACACCACAAATCATTAAAAAAGATGTAACAGATGAAGAGTATGCGCGGATAAGCGAAAATCTTGCGGATTTTCCAGGAGTAGATGCAACTGTTGATTGGGAACGTAATTATGTAAACGGTAATTTATTTCGTTCTGTATTAGGAAATATTACGAGTAGTGAAGAAGGATTACCGAAAGAAAATTTAGATTCTTATTTAGTACGTGGATATAACCGTAATGATCGTGTTGGAAAAAGTTATATTGAACAACGATATGAAGATGTATTACACGGCACAAAAGAAGAAGTGAAAAATATTACTGATAAATCAGGAAACATTGTTAACACAGAAATAATCTCTAAAGGAAAAAGTGGTAATAGTTTAACATTAACGATTGATATGGAATTACAAAAGAAAGTTGAAGAAAGTATAGAGAAAAACTTGAGAGCTTTTAAGAGTTCAGAGCCACTGCTCGATCGAGCTTTTGTTGTCATGACGAATCCAAATAACGGACAAATTTTATCAATGGCAGGCAAAAAGATTGTAGAAAAAGAAGGGAAAATAGAGGTTGAGGATTTGGCATTAGGAAACATGACAACTTCGTATGAGCTAGGGTCAGCTGTAAAAGGTGCTACTTTATTAACTGGATATGAGACAGGGGCAATACATCCAGGAGATCAATTTTATGACGCACCGATGAAATTTAAAGGTACACAAGCTAAGAAATCGTGGAATGTATCCGGATTTGGTAATATTAATGATTTACGGGCTTTACAAGTATCTTCGAATGTATACATGTTCCAGACAGCTTTAAAAATTGCGGGAGTCAATTACGTACCAAATGGCTCATTAGATATTAAACAAGGAGCATTTGATACGATGCGCTATTATTTCAAGCAATTTGGTTTAGGTGTCCCAACAGGTATTGATTTACCGAATGAAATAATTGGACAAACGAGAAAAGTAGATAGTCAACCTGGTTTTTTACTAGATTTTTCTATCGGTCAGTATGATACGTATACGCCGTTGCAATTAGCGCAATATATTTCAACGATTGCGAATGGTGGTTATAGAATGCAACCTCAAATTGTACAAGAAATACGAGAACAATCAATAAAAGAAGAGGTTGGCAAAGTTATACGTTCCATAGAGCCTGTCGTATTAAATCGAATTGATATGAAGAAAGAACATATTGATCGTATAAAAGAAGGGTTTAGATGGGTATTCCAAGAAGGTGATGGAACTGGCGTGAAATATTTCAAAAACGCGCCATATAAACCAGCAGGAAAGACAGGAACAGCCCAAACTGTATATGGTGGAGATGACCCGATTGGCAGAAATGCAAAAGGAGAACGTATGGAATGTTACAACTTAACGTTAGTTGGATATGCTCCATATGATAATCCGGAAGTAGCATTTTCCGTAGTAGTTCCATGGCTTCATGATGATAAAAATGGAATTAATTCTATAATTGGAAAGGAAGTTTTAGATGTATACTTTGATTTGAAACAGCAACGTATACATGCTGAATCTACTAGTACAGGTAGTTCTAAGCAAAATTAGAATACTTTTCTCAGGGAAGAGAACCTGTTTATATAAAGCCATTTATAAGTAAAAAAATGAAATATGAAATAAGAGATAGTGGCGATCATAGCTACTATCTCTTATTTTGTTAATAACTCTCATACTAGCTATAAATTTTTTTCAGTTTATGGAACAAATTTGGTTCGGTGATTGTCTATTATGTGTACGTATAAAAAGGTGCTAAAAATTTGGAAGGAATGATGATTTTGAAAAATAAGAGGATGCTAAAAATAGGAATATGCGTTGGTATATTAGGTTTAAGTATTACAAGCCTAGAAGCTTTTACAGGAGAGTCACTGCAAGTTGAAGCGAAAGAAAAGACTGGACAAGTGAAACATAAAAATCAGGCAACGCATAAAGAGTTCTCTCAACTTGAGAAAAAATTTAATGCTCGATTAGGTGTATATGTGATTGATACTGGTACAAATCAAACAATCTCTTATCGACCTAACGAAAGATTTGCCTTCGCATCAACTTACAAGGCTTTAGCCGCGGGAGTATTACTACAGCAAAACTCAATTGATTCATTAAATGAAGTAATCACATATACGAAAGAAGACTTAGTGGATTATTCACCTGTTACAGAGAAACATGTAGATACTGGAATGAAACTAGGAGAAATTGCTGAGGCAGCTGTTCGTTCAAGCGATAATACTGCAGGGAACATTTTATTTAATAAAATAGGAGGACCGAAAGGATATGAAAAAGCGCTTAGGCATATGGGGGATCGGATTACTATGTCTGATCGCTTTGAAACAGAATTAAACGAAGCTATTCCAGGAGACATTCGTGACACTAGTACAGCGAAAGCTATTGCTACGAATCTTAAAGCTTTTACGGTCGGAAATGCACTTCCAGCTGAAAAACGTAAAATTCTTACAGAGTGGATGAAAGGAAATGCTACAGGGGACAAACTTATTCGTGCAGGCGTACCAACTGACTGGGTAGTTGGAGATAAATCAGGTGCTGGTAGTTACGGGACAAGAAATGATATTGCTATCGTTTGGCCTCCAAATAGAGCACCAATTATCATCGCAATTTTATCTAGTAAAGATGAGAAAGAGGCAACCTATGATAATCAACTCATTGCAGAGGCAACTAAAGTTATAGTTAAGGCTCTTAGGTAATAGTATTTTAGTTTTCGCATTTTTAACATGAAAGTATTAAAAGTATAAAGTTAGAAAACGACTCTTTTCTTGTGATAAGAGTCGTTTTTGTATTCTTATTATTAAAAAGGTAAAAGTAAAAATATAACGAATATATATGACATATCTCATACGAAATTTCATGTACTGTATTATTTTATTAATTTAAATAAATTTCAAGAAAGTATAATATAATTCAGTTAGCATATAGAAGTGTTTGATGAGAATGTAAAGGAGAAAATATGAAAAAGAAGATTAATAGAATTGTAATGATTATTTGTATATTAGTAGGTTTTACAATCTTTTTATATTTACAGAACAATTTAATAAGTATAACTGAGATTAAAATAACCTCTAGTAAAATACCATCCTCTTTTAAAGGGTATAAAATTCTACAAATTTCAGACTTACACAATAAAAAATTTGGCGATAATCAAGATGTGTTAATTCAAAAAATAAAAAGTATAGACCCAGATATTATTGCAATTACGGGTGATTTAATTGACAGTAAATCATACGATGCAGAAGTTAGTATGCAATTAATACGAGAAATGGTAAAGAAGTATCCTGTATATTTTGTGACAGGAAACCATGAACAATGGTCTGGAAAGTATAACAGTTTAGAAAAAGAGTTGAAGAAATATGGTGTCAATGTTTTAAGGAATGAACATGTAGGCATTCGAAAGGGTGAGCAAGAGATAAACTTGCTAGGTATTGATGATCCAGAGTTTGGTACTGGAAACCGTGATGAAGGAAATATTATAATAGATGAAATTAAAAAAGCAAAAATTGAAATGCAGCCAGATAGATATAATGTGTTATTATCCCACAGGCCTGAATTTATAAAGGAATATACGAATGAGAGGTTGGATTTGGTTTTATCGGGACATGCTCATGGAGGGCAAGTTAGATTGCCATTTATCGGTGGATTAGTTGCTCCAAATCAAGGTGTTTTACCTAAATATACAGCAGGTTTATATGTAGAACAAAATACATCAATGGTAGTGAGTAGAGGATTAGGAAATAGTATCATTCCGCAAAGAATTTTGAATAGGCCAGAGATTGTAGTCGTGCAGTTAAATTAAGCTGTACGATTTTTTTATACAAAAGTGAGTAAAGAGATTTTATGGATTTTGCAGGAGTTAACATTACAATTTTGTTAAAAATTTTCTACGTTACATAAAGTAACAAAATTTGACCCTGATTGTTTGTTATAGTGTAAATAATCAAAAAACTTAAAAATTGTCGAGTGAAAATTGTGATAAGTAATTCATGTAAAAAACTTAAAGGGGTGTACACATGCATAAAGAATATGAAATTGAAGAATACACGGCGATTGAGGAACAAATACATTATTATTGTAAATGTTTATTAGTAAGTCATCCTGATCAAATAATAAAGTATTTAGAAAAAAGATTAGAAAAATATGCAGAAACATTACAATATGCACATTTATATCCTGACACAGTTATTTTACCGTTACAGCAATTAGTTATTGAATATTCTTTAGATGTTGCTAGAATTCGGAAGTATATGAATTTAAAAACGTAAAGTGAAATTTATAGTTTAAATGAAACAGAGTCGGCTTTAGGAAATGAAATTCTAATGTCGACTCTGTTTCATTGTTTAATATCGTTGATTGAACATACATACTAATCAATGAAGTTTGACATATAATTAAGCAAGGGTAAAATAAAAGTGAGTACTCACTCATTTCATTGGAAAAGGAGGATGAAACGTGCAACAACCTTCAATTATTTTACGGACTGTATCAAAAAGTTTTGGAAAAAAAGAAGTGTTACACAATCTTTCATTGCAAGTTGAAAAAGCAGAAATTTTTGGTTTTGTTGGACCTTCTGGATCGGGGAAAACAACGCTCATTAAAATGATTGCAGGTATTAATGAGGCAACGAAAGGTGAAGTGCTTGTTAATAATACTAATATGCCTAATTTAAATGAAATGAAAAGAATTGGTTATATGGCCCAGGCGGATGCATTATACGAAGAATTGTCAGCATATGAAAATGCAGATTTTATAGCAACGATGTATGGACTAAAGGGAAAACGTAAAAAGACAAGAATTGCACAGGTTTTTGAACTTGTACAATTGTCACAGTATATGAAAAAGCAAGTACAACAATTTTCAGGTGGAATGAAAAAACGCTTATCATTAGCAATAGCGCTCCTTCACGAACCAGAAATATTAATTTTAGATGAGCCTACAGTGGGGATAGATCCGCTTCTTAGAAAAACGATTTGGGAAAAATTTTATGATCTTAAAAAGAAAGGCACAACGATTATTGTAACGACGCACATTATGGATGAAGCTGAATTTTGTGAGCGTCTAGGGTTAATTAGAGAAGGGAAACTAGTTGCGGTTGGAACAACTGAAGAATTGAAAAAACGCGTGTCATCTGGACGGATTGAAGATGTCTTTTTGCTGGAAGAGGTGGCTCCGTCATGAGAGTTACTGGTGTAATTATACGTATTATTCGTCAATTTTTTCGAGATAAGCGTTCGTTAGCAATGATGTTTGGAGCACCGATGTTATTACTTTGGCTTTTGTCACTAGTGTTTACACAGAAAGACTATATACCGCAAATTGCTGTTGTTGATATGCCCGCTCAAATAGTAAAAGTGATGAAAAATCAAGAAGCGTCAATTTATGAATACAGTAAGGAAAAGGCGATTTCTGAGTTGGAAAAACAAAAGGTAGATGCAGTATTTCGTATAGAGAATGGAAAAATGAAACTTCTGTTGGAAGGTAGTGATTCGTCAAAAAATCGTGCTGTACTTCAAGTATTGCAAAAAAGCACAGAGAAGAATGATGTATCGATTATGAAACCTGAAGTAAATTATTTACATGGCTCTAAAGACTTTACGATGTTTGATGGGCTTGGTCCTGTATTAATTGGTTTCTTTACATTTTTCTTTGTATTTATATTATCAGGTGTATCTTTCGTAAGAGAACGTTTAAGTGGTACGCTAGAAAGGTTATTATCCACCCCAGTAAGAAGATGGGAAATAGTCGCAGGTTATATTATTGGTTTTGGATTCTTTGCCTTTATACAATCCATTATTATCGTAAGCTTTTCCGTTTATATTTTAGATTTATACGTAGCTGGCTCCATATGGCTAACGCTACTTATTACATGTATGCTCTCTTTAACTGCACTAACATTAGGTACGTTTTTATCGACATACGCAAATAATGAATTTCAAATGATTCAATTTATACCGCTTGTTATTGTGCCACAAATCTTCTTTTCTGGATTATTTCCAATGGAATCTATGAACAAGTGGCTACAAATGTTAGGGAAAGCATTTCCACTCACATACGGCGCTGACGCAATAAGACAAGTGATGATTCGGAATCAAGGGTTTACAGAGATTGCATTAGATCTTACTGTGTTATTACTTTTTTCACTATTATTTGCAGTAGGAAATGTATTTGCTTTAAAGAAACATCGCAAAATATAATAATGACAAAAAGGAGCTTTATAAATGCAGAAAGATTGGCTGGAGGAATTAATAGCTGCAACTAATACGGATAAACGAAATGAACGTCAAATGCGAATATTAGAGGCGGCTGTTGATATGTTTGGAGAAAAAGGATACGCTTCAACTTCAACAAGTGAAATTGCAAAGCGTGCTGGTGTAGCGGAGGGAACCATCTTCCGCTACTATAAGACGAAAAAAGATTTATTACTAGCGGTCGTAATGCCAACTTTAACTAAGTTCGCTGCACCATTTTTCGTACAAACCTTTGCAAAAGAAATATTTAAATCGGAGTATGAATCGTATGAAGGACTTTTAAGGGTTGTAATTCATAATAGATTTAAATTTGCTCAAAAACACTTTCCTATGATAAAAATATTAATTCAAGAAGTACCATTTCAACCAGAACTGAAAAATGAAATACAGCAATTAGTAGAAACAGAACTGTTTTCACATTTCAAAAAGTTGATTGTGAAATTTCAAGAAGAAGGGGAAATAATTGAGATACCACCATCTTCCGTATTACGTTTTACTTTATCAGCTGTATTAGGTTTATTATTAACACGATTTTTATTATTGCCTGAAGAAAAATGGGATGATGAAGCGGAAATTGAAAATACGATTCAATTTATATTGTATGGATTAACTCCACGAATTTAATCGTTGAAGTGTGAATTACATACATTACTTTTAAGTGAAAATAAATCGCCTTTAAAAAGGCGATTTATTTTCATTATATATTTTTGATAAATAAGTACTTGTTTAATAAAAACATTCTAAATCAGCGTGTTTCTTTGTCTCTTCTTCTAAGACCTAATAATCCTGCTAGTCCTAATAAACCAAGCCAAGCCCAATTATTATTTCTATCACGATTATCATTTAAATCATTTGTTGTATTTACATTTCGAGTTCTCACATCATTATTAACTCTGTCTAAATTATTGTCATTTACTCGAGTTGAAATATCAGTGTTATTAACTCTGTTCATATTATTTCCATCGTATTCAGCTTGCGCAGATGTACCTAAAAACATAATAGATAGTGCTAAAACACTTAAGATTGATGATAATTTCTTTTTCATAACAATCCCTCCTTTCTTAATAATTAAGTTCTCCGAAGCATGTGTGTATTATTCATTTCACAATATCTAAACCCTCATTAAATAGAGCGCACATTTATAGAAAATAGAGTTGAATGATTGTTAATATTTCATTGGATATATATTTCTCATAAAAATAAATGCATCAAACTTTGCTTAAAATGTTAATCTTAGTACAATTTATATTATACGGACTAGCAATAAGGAGGTAATGAGATGCGACAATTTGCAAAACCTACAATCGTCGTAAGTAAATGTTTAGAATTTGATGCTTGTCGTTATAATGGAGAGATGATTCCAGATGTAACAATACGAAATTTGCAGCCATTTGTTACATTTATACCTGTTTGTCCAGAAGTCGAGATTGGATTGGGGACTCCTCGAGAAACGATACGAATTGTAGAAGAAAATGGTGAGAATAGACTTGTGCAACCGTCGACACGAGAAGATGTAACTGAAAAAATGGAACAGTTTTCAAATGACTTTTTACAAACGATACCGGATGTGGATGGTTTTATTTTAAAGAATCGTTCGCCAAGTTGTGGTACGCGCGATGTGAAAATTTATTCTGGTTTTGAAAAAGCACCAGCAAAGGGAAAAGGATCAGGCTTATTTGGCGGAGCAGTAATAAAAAAATTTTCGCATCTTCCTATTGAAGAGGAAGGCAGATTGTCGAATTTTATTATTAGAGAGCATTTCTTTACAAGGCTATTTACAATCGCATATTACAAAATGATTAAACATAATAAAAATATGAAAGACCTTGTATCGTTTCAGTCGGACAATAAATATTTATTTATGGCATATAATCAGGTGAAACAAAAGGAATTAGGGCGTATAATTGCAAATCACAAAAATGAAAAGATTGAAGTGGTATTTGAAAACTATGAGAAGACTTTATATGAATTATTTATGCGCACACCCCGTTATACATCGAATGTAAATGTATGCGAGCACATTTTTGGATATTTTAAAACAAAGCTAAAAAAACAAGAAAAAGATCATTTTATAGAACTGTTACAAAAGTATGCAGAAAAGAAAATACCACTTAGTAGTTTACTTACAATTTTAAAATCATGGGCCATTCGATTTGATGAGAAGTATTTATTAAGACAGACGTATTTCGAACCATATCCTGAAGCATTAGTAGAAATTTCTGATTCAGGAAAAGGTAGAGATTATTAAACAATAAATTACATAATTCGACACAAAATCTCCTATGTTGTTGTAGAACAATGTAGGAATTTTTTTGTGCATTAGTACAGAATCTGTTTTAAAATTAAGTTATGACAGAATTATAGCAATTGTCTAACTAATACTTTTGTCTTTTAAGTTGTTATGTTTGTAGTAGAAACTCGCACGCTGTCGAAACTCAATATTCGATAAGGGGTGTGTAGCGGAATGGAATTTACTCTAACTCGCGAAAAACAAATGATTAAAGAAATGGTACGTGACTTTGCTGAAAAGGAAATCGCACCGAAAGCTGTATATTATGACAAAACTGCAGAGTTTCCATATGAAACATTTCAAAAAATGGGCGAACTAGGATTACTAGGCATCCCATTCCCAGAAGAGTATGGAGGTTCAGGTGGCGATACGGTATCGTATGCGTTAGCAGTTGAAGAAATTGGTCGCGCTTGTGGTGGCACCGGTTTAAGCTATGCTGCAACAATTTCATTAGGTGCTTCTCCAATTTATTATTTCGGTACAGAAGAACAAAAACAAAAGTATTTAGTTCCAATGGCGTCAGGAAAAACATTAGGTGCCTTCGGATTAACGGAGCCGAATGCTGGATCAGATGCAGGTGGTACTCAAACGAAAGCGGTATTAGATGGTGATGAGTATGTAATCAGTGGTGAGAAGTGTTGGATTACAAACGCAGAGTATGCAAATACCATTATTGTAACCGCTGTCAATGGTATTGAAGAGAATGGTAGAAAACGCATTTCAGCATTTATCGTACCTACTACTAGTGAAGGATTAACGATTTCTAGTCCTTATGATAAAATGGGCGTTCGCGCTTCTAATACTTGTGAAATCGTACTTGATGGTGTTCGTGTACCGAAAGAAAATATTCTTGGTGATGTAAATAAAGGTTTTAAACAATTTTTATATACACTTGATGGAGGACGTATTTCAATCGCAGCATTGGCAGTTGGTATTGCGCAATCAGCCTTTGAACGTGCATTGCAATATGCGAAAGAACGTCAACAATTTGGAAAGTCAATTTCTAATTTCCAAGCGATTCAATTTAAATTGGCTGATATGGCGACTGAAGTAGAGTTAGCTCGTAATTTAGTACATAAAGCAGCTTGGTTAAAAGATAACGATAAACCTTTCGGCAAAGAAGCGGCAATGGCAAAACTATTTGCATCGGAAGCGGCAAGCCGTATTGCGAATCAAGCAGTACAGATTCATGGTGGATATGGGTATATGCGTGAATATGAAGTTGAACGACATATTCGTGATGCGAAACTATTAGAAATTGGTGAAGGAACTTCTGAAATTCAACGTCTCGTAATTGCTAGACATTTAGGATGTAGATAAAAGGGAGGAATCACTATGTTTCAAAAAATATTAATTGCGAATCGTGGAGAAATCGCTGTTCGTATTATGAAAACTTGTCAAAAACTAGGCATCCGTACTGTTGCTATTTATTCTGAAGCAGATGAAAATGCCCTTCATGTGAAAATGGCAAATGAAGCTTACTTAGTAGGTGGACCGCGTGTTCAAGAAAGCTATTTAAACCTTGAAAAAATTATTGAAATAGCTAAGAAGACAAATGCAGAAGCAATTCATCCGGGTTATGGTTTATTATCAGAGAATCCGTCTTTTCCGGTTCGCTGCAAAGAAGAAGGAATCGTATTTATCGGTCCTTCAGAAGAAATTATTACGAAGATGGGAAGTAAAATTGAATCACGTATCGCAATGCAAGCAGCAGATGTCCCAGTAGTCCCAGGGATTACTACAAATATTGAAACTGCTGAAGAAGCAATTGAAATTGCAAAACAAATTGGTTATCCATTAATGCTTAAGGCATCCGCAGGCGGCGGAGGCATTGGTATGCAGTTGATGGAAACTGAGCAAACGCTCACCAAAGCGTTTGAAAGTAATAAAACAAGAGCGCAAAACTTCTTCGGTAACGGAGAAATGTATTTAGAGCGATATATAGCAGATGCGCATCATATTGAAATTCAGCTTTTAGCAGATACACATGGTAACACAGTGTATTTATGGGAGCGTGAATGTTCGGTACAGCGCCGAAATCAAAAAGTAATCGAAGAAGCACCCTCACCATTTTTAGATGAAGGTACACGAAGAGCGATGGGAGAAGTTGCTGTACAAGCTGCCAAAGCACTTGGCTATACAAATGCAGGTACAGTTGAGTTTCTTGTAGATGATCAGAAAAATTTCTATTTCTTAGAAATGAATACGAGATTACAAGTAGAGCATCCAGTGACAGAAGAAATTACGGGATTAGACCTTGTAGAACAGCAACTCCTTATCGCAAGTGGAGAGAAACTATCATTTACTCAGGATGATGTAAAACGTAGTGGTCATGCCATTGAAGCTCGTATTTATGCAGAGGATCCGAAAACATTCTTCCCATCACCTGGGAAAATTACAGATTTAACATTACCGTCAAATGTACGGATTGATCACTTCTTAGAAAATCATGTAACGATTACACCTTTCTATGATCCAATGATTGCGAAAGTCATTGCACATGGCGAGACTCGTGAAGAAGCAATTTCGAAATTACATGATGCTCTAGAAGAATTAAAAGTAGAAGGTATTAAAACGAACACTCCAATGTTACTGCAAGTTTTGGAAGACGAAGTGTTCAAAGAGGGTATTTATACAACGGGTTTTGTAACGAAACAGCTCGTTAAAAAATAAGATTTAACAATATTAAGGGGGAAAAATGATGACGAAAGTATACGCATCGATGGCAGGAAACGTTTGGAAGATTGTTGTAGGAGTAGGGGACACAGTAGAGGAAGAGCAGGATGTCGTCATTTTGGAATCTATGAAAATGGAAATTCCAATCATTTCAGAGGAAGCCGGTACAGTTATGAAAATTAATGTGCAAGAAGGCGATTTTGTAAATGAAGGAGATGTATTATTAGAAATTGAATAGGGAGATATAGGGGGAAGCGAATTGAAACTACCTAATTTTGCTGTCATTAAAGAAGTAGGACCACGTGATGGTTTACAAAATGAAAAAAAGATTGTTGGCACAAAAGATAAAGTAAAATGGATTCAACTACTTACAGAAGCAGGATTGTCGTATGTTGAAGTTTCCTCATTCGTTCACCCAAAATGGGTCCCAGCATTAGCGGATGCAAATGATGTGTTTTCTGAGCTGAAAAGGGATCCCAATGTTACATATGCTGCGCTTGTTCCGAACCAAAATGGTTTGGAACGAGCTTTTTTGCAAAATGTAGATGAGGTGAATGTTTTTTTATCAGCAAGTGAATCTCATAATAAAAGTAATATTAATAAATCGATTAAAGAAGCATTAGTTGTAATTGAAGATATAACAAAACAGGCATTATTCGAAGGGAAAAAGGTAAGAGGTTATGTTTCTACTGTATTTGGATGTCCTTATGAAGGGGATATAAGTCTCGCAGCAGTTGACGAATTATGTAATCAGCTATTTTCATACGGCATTTATGAAGCATCTCTTGGTGATACGATTGGTGTAGCAAATCCGTTACAAGTAGAGCAAGTATTAGAACATTTATTAAAGAAATATGATGCTTCGCAGTTTGCAATGCACTTCCATAATACGTATGGAATGGCTCTGGCGAATGTAGTTAAGTCATTAGAATATGGTATTACAACATTTGATAGTTCTTGTGGTGGTCTTGGTGGATGCCCATATGCACCAGGAGCATCAGGCAATGTTGCAACTGATGACTTAGTTCATATGCTCCATAAGTTAGGGGTACAAACGAATATTGATGAAAAGAAGTTATTGAGAGCGAGTCAATTTATTCAAAGTAAATTAAATATCCAATTACCGAGTCATGTGTATAGAGCGCTTCAACATAAAACGATAAGTAGGTGAGAAGATGCTACAATTACAAAACATTTCAGTTGATTACGTAACACCACACGTTGTAAAGATTTCATTAAATCGTGAAAGACAAGCAAACTCATTATCTTTAGCGTTATTAGAAGAGTTGCAAAACATACTAACTCAAATAAGTGAAGAGTCAAATACTCGTGTAGTTATTTTAACAGGGGCTGGTGAAAAAGCATTTTGTGCCGGAGCTGATTTAAAAGAACGTGCTGGCATGAATGAAGAACAAGTTCGCCATGCTGTTAGTATGATTCGCACTACTATGGAAATGGTTGAACAATTACCACAGCCAATTATTGCTGCTATAAATGGAATCGCACTTGGTGGTGGTACGGAATTAAGTTTAGCTTGTGATTTTAGAATTGCTTCAGACACTGCAAGTCTTGGTCTTACTGAAACGACACTTGCAATTATACCAGGAGCAGGTGGTACACAGCGCTTACCGAGATTAATTGGTGTTGGTAGAGCGAAAGAATTAATTTATACAGGTAGACGTATTTCAGCGCAAGAAGCTAAAGAATATGGTTTAGTAGAATTCGTTGTACCAGCTAATTTACTTGAAGAGAAAGCGATTGAAATAGCAGAGAAAATTGCTAGTAATGGACCTATTGCTGTTCGATTAGCAAAAGAGGCAATTTCAAACGGTATTCAAGTTGATTTACATACCGGATTACAAATGGAAAAACAAGCGTATGAAGGTGTAATCCATACGAAAGATCGAATAGAAGGATTACAGGCATTCAAAGAAAAACGCAAACCGATGTATAAGGGGGAGTAAATATGTTAGACCAAAAACAACAATCTAATTCATTTGAAGAACGAGTTGAAACAATTAAACAAGGCGGGGCACCGAAATATCATGAGCAAAATAAAGCAAAAGGAAAATTATTCGTTCGAGATCGTTTAGCGCTTCTATTTGATAATGGCGAATATGTAGAAGATGCATTATTTGCTAACTGTGAACAAACAGGCTTACCTGCGGACGGCGTTGTAACGGCAACGGGTAAAATACATGGTCGTACTGCGTGTGTAATGGCCAATGATTCTACTGTAAAAGCTGGATCATGGGGATCACGCACAGTTGAAAAGATTTTACGTATTCAAGAAACAGCTGAAAAACTACGTGTTCCGTTATTTTATTTAGTCGACTCTGCTGGAGCGCGTATTACAGATCAAGTAGAAATGTTCCCAGGGCGCCGCGGTGCAGGAAGAATCTTCTATAATCAAGTGAAGTTATCAGGTAAAGTTCCTCAAGTATGCTTATTATTTGGACCTTCTGCAGCTGGTGGTGCGTATATTCCAGCCTTTTGTGACGTTGTAATGATGGTAGAAGGAAATGCATCTATGTATTTAGGATCTCCTCGTATGGCTGAGATGGTTATCGGTGAGAAGGTAACGTTAGAAGAGATGGGCGGAGCTCGTATGCATTGCTCTGTATCAGGATGCGGAGATGTTTTATGTAAGACCGAAGAAGATGCGATTACACAAGCAAGACAATATATTTCATATTTTCCAAACAACTACTTAGAGAAGACTCCATTGGTTACACCTCAAGAACCGAAACAATTCGAAAAAACATTAGAACAAATCATTCCAGAAAATCAAAATGCGCCTTTCAATATGAAAGATCTCATTAATAGAGTTATTGATGAAGGTTCTTTCTATGAAGTGAAAAAATTATTTGCTCAAGAACTAATTACAGGCTTAGCACGTATTGATGGTAAGCCAGTTGGTATTATTGCAAATCAACCTCGTATGAAAGGCGGCGTATTATTCCACGATTCAGCTGATAAAGCTGCTAAGTTTATTAATTTATGCGATGCATATCATATTCCATTATTATTCCTTGCAGATGTACCTGGATTTATGATTGGTACAAAAGTAGAGCGTGCCGGTATTATTCGCCACGGTGCAAAAATGATTTCTGCAATGAGTGAAGCAACTGTACCTAAGATTTCTATCGTTGTTCGTAAAGCATATGGCGCTGGTTTATATGCGATGGCAGGTCCAGCATTTGAACCAGATTGCTGCTTGGCATTACCGACAGCCTCTATTGCAGTAATGGGTCCAGAAGCTGCGGTTAATGCTGTATTTGCAAATAAAATTGCAGCTTTACCAGAAGAAGAGCGTGCTAGCTTCATTGCTGAAAAACGTGAAGAGTATAAGAAAGATATTGATATATACCACTTAGCATCAGAGATGGTGATTGATGGTATTGTTCATCCAAACAATTTACGTGAAGAGTTAAAAGGACGTTTCGAAATGTATATGAGTAAATATCAAGTATTCACGGATCGTAAACATCCTGTATATCCAGTTTAAAAGCCTTATTTAGGGCTTTCTTACTCAAAAAGTTAAGGAGGGGAAAACATTGAAACAAGCAGTTTGGTTTCCAACAGAAGAGTACAAGGGAAAAACACGTTTATATGGTTGGATGAAATCATTGGGATATGAAGACTATGAAACTTTTTATAATAAATCTATTGAGGAAACAGCTTGGTTTTGGGGAGAGGCAGAAAAAGCAGTGGGCTATCAATGGATGAAACCTTATACAGAAGTGTTAGATTTAGAAAATGGTACACCGTTTGCACAGTGGTATAATGGCGGAACATGTAACGTTGTAGAATCAGCTTTATCCCGCTGGCTTGCGGATGAAGAGACGAGAATACAGCCAGCACTTCAGTACGAAGGGGAAAATGGAACTTCAAAATCATTTACATATGAAGAGCTTGACAACTGGGTAAGCCGTGTTGCAAATGGTTTGAAACACGCGGGTATTGAGAAAGGTGACCGTGTAACAATTTATATGCCAATGATTCCAGAAACAGTTGTTGCGATGCTAGCTGTAATGAAAATCGGAGCAATTATTTCACCAATATTCTCAGGCTTTGCGTCTGATGCAGTTATGACACGTGTGCAAGCGGCAGGTTCAAAAATGATTATTACCGCAGATGGATTTTCACGCCGAGGTAAAATTGTTTCTTTAAAAGATGAAGTAGATAAAGCTTGTGAACATTGCCCAACTGTTGAAAAAGTTGTTATCGTTCGTCATGCAGGAAATGATTTTACACCACATAACTATGACTTTTCGTGGAGTACGCTAGAAAAAGAAAAACCATTCATACATGCAGAGGAAATGCAAAGTGATGATCCATTAATGCTCATTTATACATCAGGAACGACTGGTAAGCCGAAAGGAACAGTACACACGCATGCAGGATTTCCTTTGAAAGCAGCTTTTGATGCAGGATTTGGAATGAATATTAAACAAGGTGATCGTGTATTATGGGTAACTGATATGGGCTGGATGATGGGGCCGTTTCTATTATTCGGTTCACTCATTAATGGAGCAACGATGGTTATGTACGAAGGTGTTCCAGACTTCCCAGAAGCAGACCGGTTATGGGAGACAGTTGATAAATATGAGATTACTCATTTAGGTATTTCGCCAACGTTAATCCGAGCATTAATGGCAAAAGGTGATGAGTATGTCAATAAACATTCTTTAAAGAGTTTGGAAGTATTCGCATCAACTGGAGAACCTTGGAATCCTAATCCATGGATGTGGCTGTTTGAAACAGTTGGAAAAGGAAATGTCCCAATCTGTAACTACTCAGGTGGAACTGAAATCTCTGGTGGGATTTTCGGTAATGTTCTTATTAAGCCAATAGCACCGATTAGTTTTAACGCATCTTTACCAGGAATGGCAGCTGTCGTACTGGATGATCAAGGTAAACCAATTCGAGATGAAGTCGGAGAATTATGCTTAGAGAAACCTTGGGTAGGTATGACGAAAAGCTTCTGGGAAGATGATGAACGTTACGTAAACACATATTGGTCGCGTTTTGAAAATAAATGGGTCCACGGTGACTGGGTCATTTACGATGGTGAACAATATATTATCACAGGGCGTTCAGACGATACGTTAAATATTGCAGGTAAACGTATTGGACCTGCTGAATATGAATCTATTCTTGTGAAACATAACGATGTAATTGAAGCTGCTGCAATTGGTGTACCTGACGAAGTAAAAGGTGAAGTTTGTCATTGTTTTGTAGTATTAAGAGATCATGTAACATTCACAGGAGAATTAAAGAAAGAATTAATGAGTTTAGTAAACTCTCATATTGGAAAAGCGTTGTGTCCTAAAGACATCCACGTTGTAGAAGATTTACCGAAAACACGTAACTCTAAAGTAATGCGCCGTGTTATTAAAGCAGCTTACTTAGGAAAAGAATTAGGTGATTTGTCTTCACTTGTAAATCCTGAAGTAGTTCCGTTTATTCAGGGGTTACAGTCTAGTAAATTATAAAATTAGAAAGGAGCTCTATATAAATAGAGCTCCTTTTTTATGTTTATAAAAAGAAAAAAGTGAATTTGATGAAGAAGAAAAATTTTACTATTAGTGTTAAGTATGTTTTTTAGTTTTAATCAAAATACGATATTATGGAATGTCTATTCAATGGAGAAATACTATTTTACAACAACAAGGTGATGACAAAGCGTGACTGCTTATATGTCTGTTTAAACCTTTACGTGTTCATATATAAAAAGCTGACTATACTCAGTCAGCTTTTTATATATTACATTCTAGTATTTATCTCGCTATTTGTCAGGCAGTAATGCCCCCACCTAAAAATTCAGCGAAAGCAAGGAAGTAGGTGAGGGGTCAACTTTCCGGAAAAGTCCGATTGGTTCCAAAAGACATATTCTTTCCTTTAAGTTGACATTAAGAATATTACCAATTTTTTCTTTTACAATGGCAACAAATAAAGAAACATTTACAACGACACTTATTTCGTTTAGAACTCCAATCATCATCACGATGACACTTTTCTTTAGATTTCCACCAATCATCATTACAATGTTTTTCCTGAGAACTCCAATCGTCATCACAATGACACTTTTCTTTAGATTTCCACCAATCATCATTACAATGCTTTTTCTGAGAACTCCAATCATCATCACAATGACGCTTTTCTTTAGATTTCCACCAATCATCACAACAATGCTTTTTCTGAGAACTCCAGCAATCATTTTTCCAGGACATTCATTTCTACCTCCTTTCAATAGTGTTCATATTATTCTATGTTTTAATAAAAAAATGGCTTGTTTATTAACCTACTATTTTATTTTTATATGATAGAGTGTTTTCTACTCGGTATAGAGTTCATACAAACTATGCTAATTTTTAAGAGATAGTGGAGGGAACTACTACTAGTTATGGTATTTTTCAATAAACATTTGTTGAAGAAAATGTTCTGATTACAAATAATATCTTATTTTCGAGTACGTTTTTTAAAATGTATATTTTACGATAACAAAGGAAAAATCCATGAATAAAGTCTATGTATATGTGAGTTAATGGGAAAATCTAGTGTGTTTTTAAGAGGCGTCTTATTTAAAAGAAAAAAGATTTATTTTAAAAAGTGGTGTCTAAACATTAAATGAAGTAGGACTAAACTCACCTGCCCTAATTAAACAAGCTTTTAATTAGGGCAGGTCTGTTTTTATAATGAATAATGAAAAGAAAGTTTGGTACAATTGTTTGTTTTTTTCTTTTTATGTGTTTGCCTCGTACCCTTTTAAGCTAATGGACATACTTTACTAATAGAAAGGATTAGGAGGTGAGGTATTGGGTTCTCGATTTAATAATTGTAAAAAGAAATGTACATGTAAACAAGATGATTGTTGGGAAGTATTCGAAGAGTGTAAAAAAGAACAGCATGAGAAATGTGATAATTCTTGTGTACAAGGAATTAGAGATGAACTTAAGAAATTAATTAATCGAACAGTTCAAATTAATACAGAGGGACGTACTTATGTAGGTACTGTCTCGTCTGTAAGTTGTGATGTAGTTAGGCTTGCGGCTATTCCTGGATCGGTTGCAGTAATTATTTCCATTTGCAAAATTGAAGCAATTTTCCCACCTGTTACAACGGTTACTGCTGACTTTGATTTTAATGGTATTGATGTAGCAAACAAAGCATAATTATGCTGCTTTTTTGTAAAGCCATTCACATGAATGGCTTTATTTTAATTTCATATAAAAGGAGAATATATTCTTTATATAGAAATAAGTTTGAGGTTATAAAGCATGATGTACGAAAGGAGCAAGGAAGTGATTAAACTAGAAACCTTTAAAAAATCTGATTTTAAACAATTAATAAATTGGATTAATTCCGAAGAATTTCTAATACAATGGTCAGGTAATGCCTTCACATTTCCTTTAGACGAACAGCAATTAGAGAAGTATATAGAAAGTGCAAATACATTCGCTTTCAAAGTGGTAGATGAAGAGACTTCAGACGTTATTGGTCATATTTCGCTTGGGCAAATAGATAATATTAACAAGTCCGCTAGAATTGGAAAAGTATTAGTTGGTAATACGAAGATGAGAGGACGTTCTATAGGAAAACATATGATGAAAGAAGTACTTCATATTGCTTTTGACAAATTAAAACTACATAGAGTAACTCTTGGTGTTTATGATTTTAATACGTCGGCTATTTCATGTTACGAAAAAATAGGATTTGTAAAAGAAGGATTATTAAGAGAGTCGAAAAAAGTAGGGGAAACGTATTGGAATTTATGGGAAATGAGTATGTTAGAATATGAATGGAAGAAGTAGTAACAATAGTGATTTATAATTATATTATGTTAACAAAAGGGGATTGGTGGATATAGTGGATAATAAAACAAAAATTATTTCAGTTGCAGCTGTTTCAGGGGGAGGTAAAACTACAATTACAGAAAGGTTAAAGCATGAGTTTAAGAACTCAAAAGCTCTATATTTTGATAGTTATACATTTGATAACTGTCCTGCTGATATTTGTAAATGGATTGATGATGGGGCGAATTATGACGAGTGGGTATTAACACCATTAATTCATGATATTGAGCAACTTATACAAAATAATAGCTTAGACTATATTATTATAGATTATCCTTTTGCATACTTAAATAGTGAGATGCGAAAATTCATTGATGTAACTATATTTATTGATACGCCTTTAGATATTGCGATGGCTAGAAGGATTTTGCGAGATTTTAAGGAAGGTACAATAGATGAAATACATAATGATTTGGAACATTATATGACATATGCGAGAAAAGCTTATTTAGAAGCAATTCATACTGTTAAGCCGAATTCAGATATCATATTGGATGGTTCTTTATCTGTAAGTGAAATAATTAATCACGCTGTAGAGGAACTTGGCCGAAGAGAAGTGATTGTCAATGGTTAAATGTATAACAGATGCTGTTAGGTGGATAATTGAAGTAAGGGAGAGATAAATGTGTATACTTTATTTCAATATAATTGGCAAGTAAGAGATGAGTGGTTTAAGAGGTGTGAACAACTTTCAGAGGAAGATTTACTTTGCAAACTGGTGGTATTTTAGAAACATTATTTCATATTGTAGATGTAGAGTATAGTTGGATTAGTGCTCTTCAAGGAGAAGAAGATAAAGAACCGCAATTTAAAGATTATCATTCGATTCAAAAAGTGAAAGCGTTATCTGATTTATATAAACGAGAACTTGAAGGTTTTTTGCAGTCATGATCATCTAGCCTAGAATGCTAGCGTACTTAAAATAAGCAGTATAAAAAGTTAATTATTGTGTGCTTTGATTATATAATGTCGGCGAAATAAATAGTGTGAAGGACAGCTATCTTAACAAGTGCTTCATGTAACGTTCATATACTTTAATTTTTTATAATTAATCAAATTTGAATATTATAGAAACGGATAAAGAGGTATGGGTGGTGCTCTTTTTTATTGAATAGAATGGGTTGATTTTTCGGATTTTCATTACAATATAAAAATTAAAATTTGAATTTTGTTTGTTGTTAAGAAAAGGTGAGAAGAAAATAAAAAAGAGGGCTAATACCCTCTTTTTCTTTTAATTTGGTAATTAATCACAGATTGGTATCCCAAGTACTCTTAGAGCTAATGCTACTTGAAGGGAAATCTCTAATCTAGCAATTTCAATACCAGCTACTGAAAGAACTAAAAAAGGTTGCCCGTTTACAAATACAACGCAACTATCCATAGTTAAGCCTCCTTTCTAGTAATCTACTATAGTATATGGATAGAACTTTAATATGTAATAGTTAAATTGTTGGATTTAATAGAATTAATAGATTAACCCATTTATACTAAACAAAAGAACACAACGAACGGAAACAGAGATGGATGTATGCCTCGAAAAACATAGGTTTTAAGACATGTAATGAGATATAAAATTCATCATATTGGTCAGCTATCTATATGGGCGAGGGAGTTAAACTTGCAATTTGTTTCAGCAAATTTGATTGGACGAGGATGATAGAATTAAAAACCGACTTGCATCTCAAACGCAAGTCGGTTTTTATATATAAGAAGATTTCTTAATTGAAATCCTCGGATTTTTTTTGACGTATATGTAAAAACATTAAGGTGGTAATGATTAAAAAAATCATTATAGTTTGTATAATTAAATTTTTAAACTGAAGTAATATTGTCCAAGATGTAAGGGTGTCTTTAAAAGCTTGGAGTGCAGAGTACGAGGAAGGATCAAAACCATACTGTAGTAACTTTTTTGTTTCAATAAATGAAATGTTTTCTTCATCTGCATCTAATATTACTGAAATTAGTCTAGTATCTCCAAGTTTTGCTGTACTGACAAAACTATAATTACCGTTAGTTGAAAAACTAGTTTGTAAGCCATCAACACCTTGAAGTTTAATGTTTTCATTAAGAGAATATATCATTTTATTCGTATTGAAAACCTGGGAATCTTTGAAGGTAAATTGGTAAGAGGTTAGTTTCGTAATATTCAATACATCTGGAAAATCTTTTACTAATTTAGCTGCTAGTTTAGCTGCGTCTATCGCTGTTGTAGTTGATTGTTTATTTGTATCATTATTAACTCCAGTAGAGTTTAGAAATGGAGATGGTTGTAATAACTTTAGTTCTTTTGCTTTTTTATTCATTAATAATGTAAAGTTATCTTCATTTCCAGCAATGTGTTCTGCTAGAGCGAGTGCAGAACGATTATTCCCTGTCAGTAGCAATGCATGAAGTAAATCACGAACCGTTGTTTTATCATTCGATGTTACTTGTATAGGGCTTGTTTCTACTCGGAAAACTTCGTTACTTATTTGTACTAAGTCATCTAACTGTATTTTTCTATCATTTAGTTGCTCCAATACGATATATTCTGTCATTAATTTAGATAAAGCAGCTGATTGTACTGGAGTTTCTTCATTTTTTTTATAAACAATTTCACCTGAATTAGCATTTATTAAAATAGCTGATTTAGCTTGAATAATCGGACCATTTACATAAAGGTAAAAATATAAAACGATAAGTGCAGTAATGAAAAAAGATAATAATAAAATAGCGAATTTTTTTAAGAATTGCATAAGCGATCCTCCTATTATGACATCAATACTAGTATTGTAAAAAGGAATGCTTAATTAGGAAGAAAGAAAAGGTAAAGAATTTCTAAAGAATTATAAAGGATTATTAAATTTTGGGCATTAATGGAAAAAGTTCAATTTCTTATATGATAAGAAATTGAACTTTTTATTTATAATATTAACATTTGTATGGGAGTAGTTTTACAGTGAATGTTGTTTTTTCATCATCACTATATACTTCAATTGTTCCTTTATGCAATTCGACTATACTTTTTGCAATCGCTAATCCAAGTCCAGATCCACCAGTGTTTGTAGAGCGAGATTTCTCAACGCGATAAAAACGTTCAAAAATATGAGGTAAATCTGTACTAGGAATAGGTTGTCCGTAATTTGTTATATCAATTGTAATCATATTATTGCTTTCATAAGCAGTAAGGTCAATATAGCGACCTTCGCTTCCATAAGCGATAGCGTTTATAATAAGATTTTCAAACACACGCACTAATTTGTCACCATCAGCTAATACCATGAGCTTTTGAGATGGGAAAGAAGGTCGACATTCTATATTTGCTTCTTGAAATTGTATACGGAATTGAACAGTTAATTGCCCAAGTAACTCTACTATGTCAATAGGGACAGAATACAAGCTTAACTCTTTATTTTGAACACGTGTATATTCGAACAAGTCATTCATTAATGCATTAAGACGAGTTACTTTATCGTAAATGACTTGAATATAGTATCGCAATTCTACTTCATCTCTATAATTATCATGATGGATTAAATTTACGTATCCAACTATAGAAGTAAGGGGAGTGCGTAAGTCATGTGATACATTTGTAATAAGTTCACTTTTTGCTTGTTCCGCTTGTCTTTCTTCATCAATGGAGACTTTTAATTGTTCAACAATTTCATTGACCCCGATTGCTAATTCTTCTAGATAATTATGATTTACAATAGAAACTTTATGATTGAAGTTTCCATTTGCAATATAACGAATTTCTTCTATCATTTTTTTAATACAAGTTTCATAATAAAGTTTTTTCTCGTGACGATAAAAAATGTAAAGATAGGATGAAAAGATAGAAAATAAAAACAAATAAGATACAATCATCATCCATAAAGATTCTTTAATCCCTTTATACTTTTCATAACCAAAAATTCGAATGAATTCTTTACCAAGTTCGGTTAGAGTAAGTGAACTCTCAATTACACTCGTAACGAGGCGATAAATAATTAATTCAGTAATAGGCGTGAGTGTGATAGCTAATAAGAGCCAAAAAATAAGTTTCCATTTAGGGATATCTTTTAATATATCAAATGCTTCATTTCTCAATTTTATAGCCAACTCCCCAAACAGTGTGAATAAATTTTTCTCCATTTATTACTGTTTCAAGTTTATCCCGTAAGTTGCTAATATGAACCATTACAGTCTTATTTGAACCGTAACCATCTTCATTCCAAACGCGTTCAAAAATTTCTTCTGAACTAAATACTCTTCCTGTATTACTTGCAAGTAAATATAAAATATCGAACTCAATAGAGGTTAGTTTAATATACTCTCCATTTACTTTAACAGTATGATTATGTTTGTGTATTTCAACAGAGCGAATACGAATAATACCATCTTCATTCTTTTGCGAAGTAGCATTTTGGAAAGAGGATCTTCGTAATAAAGCTTTCACTCTTGCTACTAATTCTAATGGATTGAATGGTTTAATCATATAATCATCGGCACCTGTCATAAGGCCTAATATTTTATCCATATCCTCTGCTTTTGCACTAAGCATTAGAATTGGTACAGTATTATTTTCACGCACTTCCTGACAAACTTCTAATCCGTTTCGTTTTGGCATCATAATATCCAAAATCATAAGGTCAACTTTATATGTAGAAACCTTTTGTAATGCTTCATCGCCATCATAAGCTTTATAAATGTTATAGCCTTCATTTCGCAAATAAACAGCAAGTAATTCAACAATTTCTTTATCATCATCAATAATTAATATGTTTTTATTCATTGTGTAGTTCCTTTCCTTACAAATCATCAACATTACTATAATATCAAACATTTATGTACTTGTAGTGACGATTCTGTATAAAATTTCATGTAACGTATTAAAAAGGAGTAAAAAGATTAATAACGAATATAAAATAACGAGGATATTTATATTCTATATTATACTGAAAGTTAGTTGTGAGGGGGATTTGTTATGCTGTATGACGATATATATTCATTTACTGCAACGGGAAAAATAGAAAATGATATTCAAGTTTTTTTACTAAAATATAATAAAGAGTTTACATATAAACATTCAATTTGTGTGGCAAATGTGGCAAAAAAGATTGCAGAAAAGTTTCACGTAGATAAAGAAAAAGCAGCAATTGCAGGATATTTACATGATATTAGTGGCATTTTTCCGAACGAGGAGCGGATTGCAGTTGCTGAAGAATTTGGGATAGAAATAGTGGAAGCAGAAAGAAAGTTTCCTATGATCATTCATCAAAAACTATCGAGAGTAATCGCAAAAGAAATATTTAAAGTAGAAGATGAAGAGATTTTAAATGCAATTTGTTGCCACACAACGTTGCGTAAACATGCAACGAAGATGGATTTAGTATTATTTGTTGCAGATAAAATAGAATGGGATCAAAAAGGGACACCACCATATTTAATAGAAATAAAAAAAGGATTGGGAAAATCTTTGGAAAAAGCAGCTTTTGTATATATTTCATATTTGTGGGAAAGGAAAGATATATTGAAAGTTATACATCCATGGCTAGAAGAAGCATATTGGGATTTAAAAGGAATTGTACAGTAGAAAGGACAAGGAAATGCAATTAAAAGAATATATGAATCAAACATTTCCAGGAGTTACATTAGTACCCTACTTATATTCTTAATGGGAAAATCATTTACATTTTGATTTTGGAAAGATAAATATCAAATTGTAGAAGGAACCGACAATTTAAATACGGAATACTTTTCTCAACTATATACATATAATAAATTCTTATTTGAAGACATATTTTCAAAAGAAGATGTAGTGTTTGTAGTGACAAATGTTTATAGATTTAAAAAGGAAAATATAAAAACTCCACAGAAAATAAATGTATACAATAAATATATTAAGAAAAGAGATTTAAGATTTCATATAAGATAAGAAACGTTACCGTTTTTATTTGAAGATGAAGAAGCAGATTTATATTGTACATATCATTTTTCTTTACAATGCCTTGCGGAACATATTAAATATGAATCGCTTATACAAGTTGTTAATCATGAGGATTTCTTTGATCTATATCCTCGATTTGGACGAAAAAAAGAAATTTCTTATCCAGATGTATTTCTCATAAATGCAACGAAAGATATTGTCATGTTTATGTATGATGATAGAGGATGTGAAGTAATTGCGAAGAATAAAGAAATAATACGAGATTTATATAAGAAATACAAAGAATGGATTCCAGATTATGAACGAGAAAGTATAGATAACTTATTTAAATGACAATAGGGGAAGTGAAGCGTGTAATGAAACGTATTGCAATTGTATCTGCATGGGAACCAGAACTGACGTATTTGCATCAACATTATCCAAGTGAACGTGTTGAAAAAAGAGCTGCTTGGGAATTTCATTTTCATACTATTAATGAGCTGGAAATTATATCAGTTGTTACTGGTGTCGGTAAAGTAAGTTGCGCTAGTTGTGTACAATTGTTAATTAGTGAGTTTCAGCCAGATGAGTTGTTTATGACAGGAATATGCGGAAGTTTATCAAACAAGGTGAAAAACGGTCATATTGTAGTCGCACTAAACGCAATACAACATGATGTTACTGCTGCTGGTTCAGGGGAAGATGTTTTTAATTTATATAACGGTAGAACAGCACCTATTGAAACAACAAAATCACTTGTAAGAAGAATAAAAAAAATACGATCGTATGATCCGATCCATTTCGGTACATTTTTATCAGGAGATCAACGTATTCGTAGTTCGGAAATGAGATATTTACTCCATACCGTATATGGAGCATTAGCAGTTGATCAAGAATTAGCAGCTTTCGCCTATGTATGCCAAATAAATAAAAAACCATTTCTCTGTTTAAAAGCTGCTTCAGATCAAGCAAATGATAAAACGAAAGAAGAGCAAAAAATCTTTAAAATGCTAGCATGTGAAAGAGCATGTGAGCATTTAATTGCTTTTTTACGTGTTTATGAGATTAATGTAGTAAATAATAGATAGTTTGTTATAAAACAAATTAAGAGTGAGTTATATGTAGGGAAATGTCCGTTCATTTCAAATAAAGAGCTGAAATTTATAATAGATGGAATATATTATATGGGTACATGTTTAGTTTAATACAAGCAATTGGAGGGCAATTTTATATGATTCAATATAAAAGGTGTAGTGATGTAAATATTGATTTAGTATATGTCGATAATGACTTAAAAGGCTCTCTATGCGTAAATGAACAAGGTAAAATTAGTTTTATTTTCGTAGACAAAGGTTATAGAAATATTGGTGTTGGGATGAAATTATTACAAGTAGCAAGAGAAGAATTAAATTTATCAAGTTTATCAATTGGGTTTCCTAACAATAATTTATTGGAGGGTTTTTTAAAGAAATGTGGATTTGAAAAGAATTCTTTAGCGCAATATGAAATGTATTTATTACTCTAAGAGCGGAAAGATTTATTCTTTTCGTTTTTTATTTAGCCGTTATGTTGGTAAATGCTCCGCAATTATAATTTGTAATGAGAGGGATTTTGTTTATCCTTAAGTTATTTTTTTAATTGTCAATTTTATGCTAATAATTTTCTTTGTATAATATTCTAATTTTATGTAGAATAGATACGATGGGAGGGGATGAAATGAATAATGGATTAAAGTTTAAGATTTTTGAATTGCATTGTCTCGTTCAAAAGACTTATTCTGATATTAAAATAGCATGTGATATTGCTATTTATCAAGAAAACACTTCTAAATATTTAATTTCATTAGGATTTTTAAATAAATCATATATGACTTATATAGAAGCAAAAAGATTCTATCGTGAAAATGAAGAACTTGTAAGTGTAGAATTTGATAATTTCTTTGATATGTATGATAAATTAGAAAATGAATTAAAACAAGTTATTTCAACTGAAGATAAAAATCCTTCATTGCTACATAGCAGACTTGATCAGTTTCAGCAGAAAGTTGAAAATATAAATGACCTAATAAAAGTATTGCAAAATGCTCGTTAATGAATGCTTTTTTCTTTTTTGTATAGAAATTATGTATTAAAAACATTTTAGGGATATTACATATTGAAGAGGTGGCTTTTGTAGATTACAAAAGTCATCTTTTTATGTTAGGAATAGATTGTATACATTTTAGCAGTTTCATATAAATAATAGAAATTTATACGAGGTAAATATCATGGGAAATAAAAAAGAAATAGCTATAGTTGCATTAACAACAGGATTCGTTTTAACAAGTGTAACACCATATGGAGTAGGTCATGCAGAGGAACCTGGTCAAATGCAAGTTGAAATTCAAGAGGATTCGTTCCGTACAGGTGATCTTACACAACCATCAAAAAAGGCGCCAGAGAATGTAGTGAAAGATGCACTTAAGGAAAATACAGAGCATGCTTTGTCTCCAAAACAAGTTAGTGCAGAAACAGGAGTAGATTACAAGGTTCTTCAAAAACGTGGTTCTTATGATGGAACTACACTTGTGCGCATGCAACAAATATATAAAGGAAAAGAAGTGTATGGCCACCAGTTGACTGCTCACGTAGATAAAAAAGGTATTATTAAAAGCATTTCAGGAGCTAGCGCACAAAATTTAACACAAGAAGATTTAAAGAAACCTATTAATTTATCAAAAGAAGAAGCGAAACAATATATTTATAAAAAGTACGGAAACGACATTAAATTTATTTCTGAACCAGAAGTTAAGGCGGTTATTTTTGTTGATGAAAATCATGGGCAGGCTAGCAATGCATATCAAGTTACATTTGCTGCTACAACACCAAATTATGTATCTGGAACTTATTTAGTGAATGCTCATAATGGCGATATGTTAAAAGATATGGTACAAGAATCAAGTTTGAAAATAAGTGAAGAGTATGTTGAATCCGTTAAGGAAAATAAAACTAGCAATTTCACATCATTAACTGGAACAGGAAAAGATGATTTAGGCGTAACTCGTACATTTGGTATTTCTAAACAGACCAGTGGGAATTATGCGCTTGCTGATTACACAAGAGGGCAAGGAATTGAGACATATGATGTAAATTATAGAGATATTACAAATGAAGAAAGTTATTATCCTGGCATACTAGCAACTAGCGCTTCAACAACATTTAATGATCCAAAGGCGGTAAGCGCTCATTTCTTAGCAACAAAGGTATATGATTTTTATAAAGAAAAATATAAGCGTAATAGTTTTGATAATAAAGGAAAAAAAGTAGTTTCAGTGGTACATGCATGGGATTCTGGAGGAACAAATGATCCTGAAAATTGGGAGAATGCATTTAGTACTAATATTAATAACATTAGTATGCTTTTATATGGAGATCCTATGGTAAAAGCGTTCGATATAGCCGGTCATGAATTTACACATGCAGTTACATCAAGTGAATCTAACCTTGAATTTTCAGGAGAATCTGGGGCAATTAACGAGGCATTATCGGATATTATGGGAACGGCTATAGAGAAATACATAAATAATGGGGAATTTAACTGGACAATAGGAGAACAAACTGGATCGACTTTTCGTAATATGAAAAATCCAACTGCAATTAATTTTTCAGAAGGACTACCGTATCCCGATGATTATAGTAAATATAATGATTTAAATGGAGAGGATTATGGAGGCGTTCATTTTAACTCAAGTATTATTAATAAAGTTGCGTATTTAATTGCACAAGGCGGTACTCATAACGGTGTAAATATAAATGGTATTGGTGAAGATAAAATGTTTGATATTTTCTATTATGCAAATACTGATGAATTGAACATGACTTCTAATTTCTCTGAATTGAAATTGGCATGCCTTAAAGTTGCAACTAATAAATATGGAACGAACTCAATTGAAGTTCAAGCAGTCCAAAATGCTTTTGATGCGGCAAAAATTCCAGGAACAGTGAAAGAAAACGAAAAAACAGCAGAAAATCAAGCTCCAGAGTTAACTGTGCCGTTTACCATTACACTACGTGTAGGTGATACGTTTGATCCAATGAGAAATGTAAAAGCTGTTGATAAAGAAGATGGTGATTTAACAAATAAAGTAAAGCATAAAGGCGATGTAGATACTTCAAAACCAGGTACATACATTGTGGAATACTTGGTTGTTGATTCCCAAGGGAGAACTACAACGGCTAGACAGACTGTAATTGTAGAGGGAAATGGAGAAATATTAGATTTAGAACCTAAATTAACAGTGCCTGTTGGAGCGACAATGCATGTAGGAGATTCATTCGATCCAATGATAAAAGTAAAAGCTATTGATAAAGAAGACGGCGATCTTACTTCTAAAGTAAAAGTTGATGGTGGAGTAGATACATCTAAAGTCGGTACTTACGTATTAACGTACACGGTTACAGATTCTAAAGGTCATGAAGTAACGGCGAAACAAACTGTAACGGTTAAAGTTAGAGAAGAAGTTACAAATGAAAAACCAATACTAAAAGTACCTGCTACAACTTCAATTACTGAGGGTGATCAATTTGATCCGTTGGTAGGGGTATCAGCTACTGATAAAGAGGACGGTGACCTTACTTCTAAAGTAGCGTATGAAGGAACTATAGATACAACTAAAGCTGGTACTTATGAAATAATATATAGTGTCAAAGATTCCATGGGTAATGACGTAAATACAAAACAAAAAGTATTAGTGAAAGATAAAGAAACTAGCAAAGCTAATGGCCTTGCTAATAAGGCAAATAAGAGTAATATCTCAAACAACAGTAATAGCGATAAAAAAGAGTATACATATAAGGAGCTTCCAAAGACGGGTGTAAGTACAAATAACAGTGCAGCAATCGGCATATTGATGATTATTACAGGCACAGTACTCACTTTTGTTCGCAAATTTAGAAAGATACAAAAATAATAGTAGGGATTATTCGTTTGAAGAAAAGAGTTCATTATTCAGAAGAAATAAAGTAGAAAGTAAGTAAAACAAAATATGGATTTTTTACTTAATAAGATTTTAGTAGTTAAGCGGTGCATTTGGCTTCTATAAAAATTTGTAGTTGGATCATGTTCTGTCTACAAAACTGCATTAGATAAAAAACACGTTACTATTCTCATTAAAATAAAAGAATAGTAACGTGTTTTTTGGTTTGGAAAAAGCATAAATCCTATAGTTCATGAATCTGGGAGTGCTTCTAATCTGCCATTGATGAGTTACTGAAAACATTTTGTTTTAATGGAAGTTTCACTCTAAATGACAACATGAGATTTTCGATATTTACCAGGTGTTTCATTGGTGAATTTTTTGAAAATTTTAGTGAAATAACTTTGATCGCTAAAATTAAGCGAAGCGCATATGTCTGATAAGGGATAGGTGGTGAAAGTTAATAATTTCTTTGCTTCTTCGACTCGTTCACGTTGAATGTACTCAATTAATGAAATACCGACCTCTTTTTTAAATAATATAGATAAATAATCTGAATTCACATTTGCAAATTTAGCAAGTTGTTTAACAGATATTGGATTGTAAATATTTTTAAAAATATAGTTTTTGCAAATAGCAATAGTCTGTGAATGTTGCTGTGTTTTTTGTGCCTTTACACGGTCTGCAAAGGTGGAAAAAGCATTTTTTAATAAATCCCAAACAGATTCTTTGTCTTTTAAATCTTCTGTTCTTTGAATATGTAAATCATAAATTTTGTAAGCAATCCCAGATGGAAGTCCCCCTTTTATCGCATATCTAGTAGCGAGCGTGATGGATGAAATACAAATGTTTTTATGACGTCTTAATTGATGGAATGAAGATAAAGATGAAAGAGTCTCTTGTTGGAATTCGTAATAATATTTGAGTACGGTTTCTTTATCCCCGTTTTCTATAGATCTAAGTAGTTGCTGCTCTATATATAAATTATGATAAATGGATTCGTCTTTTTGCATTGAAATATATACATCTTCGTTTAAGATTCTGCTATGACTTATATGAACTGAGTCACTGTTATTTGAAAAGGTGCTTACATCTGAATTTTTTTTATAGAGAATGTTATAAAACAATATTGCTATATTTACAAAGAAATTTTGATCTTTCACTGACAATGAAAAATAACGGTCTCTTGTTCTTTTATAATTCGGAATAAAATTAAGGTTACTATCCACTTTACTTGTAGAAAAATTTACATGTGCCATGGGCCCAATAATAATAGTACCGTTCACCATATAATCACTCTTTATGTGAATTAAAATGAAGTGCCCTAGATGTTCGTGAGTTCTGAAGATGGGAGAATTATATGTATCATTTCTTTGAAAAAGCATATGTAACTGTTCTATTTTTGATGTATACAACGAATGTGAATCATTTTTTGATTTAAATTTTAAAAGAATATTGTTGTTACAATCTAAAAAACAAACTGGAATTTCGAAAGATTGGAAAAACATATTGCAAATGTACTCTATCTCAACTAGACTGAGCTTTTTAGTCATATTCTTCCTCCTTACAGTTATGCGTGATAGTTGAATAATTATATATTCCTTTTTTCATAAGTAGAAACGGAAAATCTTTATCAATAAAAAATATAAATAAAAGTTATAAACTTCTAAGAATAATACCATAATTTAACATGAATAGCACATATTATTTGAATATACAGGTAATAGTTTTGGACAGTAGCGTAAAATATGAATCGTCACACTTATTTGTTGGTTATTACTTATATGTATCAAAAAAGGATTAAGATTGGATTTTAAATAGGGATAGGAAGGGAGAAATGAATGGATTGACAGTAAGTGATTAGTCGAAATTAGCAGTGAAAGCTATTATGTAACAATGTAATAAGTCTTGAAGTAGAGATATGAGGGTAATTCAGGGGAGAAAATTACATATATCATGCAGAGAGACAACGTAATAATAGAAGATAAGTAAAGTGAATAAGTGATTGTAAACAATGGATTGTTGGACGACTATGTTTTATGTTATTGGTTTAAATCTGATACTTGGCACACTATTGCTTGTAAGAAGGTAATAGTAATAAAGAGATTTTTAAAATGATACAAGTAGTAAAGGGGAAAAGAGAAATGAAAAAAATATTTAGTGTGCTTTTAGTGTTTTTCTTAACATTTTCTACATGGTCTAGTGTATTAGTAAAGGCAGATTCACCATCTAAAGGTACTTTAACGATTCATAAGTATGCACAAGAAAAAGATGGAGTGCAGGGACTAGAAGGTGACGGTTCTGCAAATCAAGAGGTGCCAAAAGATGCGAAACCATTAAAAGGTGTAACGTTTGAAGTGAAAAGGGTTGCTTCTTTTGAAAAAATTTCAAATGATGGGAAAATCGTAAAAGAAGATGTGAAACCTGTAATGGGAGCCACTCCAAATCAAGTAGTAACAGATGATAATGGACAAGCTGTATTAAAAGATCTTCCGCTAGGACGTTATGAAGTGAAAGAAGTAGCAGGACCTCCACATGTTAACCTAAATCCCAATACGTATACAGTGGATATTCCTTTAACGAATAAAGAGGGTAAGGTGCTAAACTATGATGTTCATATGTATCCAAAAAATGAGATTAAACGTGGTGCAGTGGATTTAATAAAAACTGGTGTAAATGAAAAAGCATTAGCAGGTGCAGTATTCTCTTTATTTAAAAAAGATGGTACAGAAGTGAAAAAAGAGTTAGTAACAGATGCTAATGGTCATATTCGCGTGCAAGGATTGGAGTATGGAGAATACTATTTCCAAGAAACAAAAGCTCCGAAAGGCTATATAATAGATCCAACTAAACGTGAGTTTTTTGTTAAGAATTCCGGAACAATTAATGAAGATGGAACTATTACTTCTGGTACAGTAGTTAAATTAGAAGTGAAAAACTATGAAGAACCAACAATTGATAAAAAGATTAACGCAAAATTGGAAGCGCTACCAATTAATCCTCTAACTAATTATAATTATGATATTAAAACATTAATTCCTGAAGACATTAAGGAATACAAAAAATATGTGGTAACAGATACTTTGGACAATCGTTTAGTGATTCAAGGAAAGCCAATCGTGAAAATTGATGGAGCAGAAGTAAATGCAAACGTTGTTGAGGTAGCTATAGAAGGTCAAAAAGTAACAGCTACAGTAAAAGATTTCACAAAATTAGATGGTAAAAAAGAATTTCATTTGCAAATTAAATCCCAAGTAAAAGAAGGGGTACCATCTGGTTCGGAAATTTTAAATACAGCAAAAATTGATTTTACAAATAAAAATGATGTAATGGGAGAAAAGGAGTCTAAACCTGTAGTTGTTGTTCCAACAACTGGAATAATTGAGTTAACAAAAATTGATGGTGCTAATAAGAATAAATTAAAAGGTGCAGAGTTTGTACTTAAAGATCATAATGGAAAAATAGTTGTCGTAGCAGGAAAAGAAGTAACAGGTGTATCTGATGAGCATGGTGTTATTAAATGGTCTAACATTCCATATGGAGATTATCAAATTTTTGAAACGAAAGCACCGACATATACAAAAGAAGATGGTACAAAAGCTTCTTATCAATTATTAAAAGACCCTATTGATGTAAAGATTAGCGAAAATAATCAAACGGTTAAATTAACGATAGAAAATAATAAAAGTGGATGGATTCTTCCGGTAACGGGTGGTATAGGAACGACTCTTTTTACTGTAATAGGCCTTACTTTAATGCTTACAGCGGCACTTGTTTTCTTTAGAAAAAAATTTGCTAGAAATTAAGATTTTAGGAACATGTAACTATATGAAAAGGGGAGAAGCAAAATGCTTTCCTCTTTTCGATATTTAAGCATATACAGAGGTGGAAATATGAAACGAAATCTTGTTTTGGGGGGTATTTTTTTATTTGGATTAGGTATTTTTTTATATCCTACTATTAGTAATTGGTTGGCGACCCGTGCACATTATTCTGAGATTAGCTCTTACGATAAGAAGATTAAAGCGCTACAAAAGAAAGAAGTCGAACGTAGGGAAAAAGAAGCAGCCGAATATAATAAACAAGTTCAAACTTCCATGAAAACATTTACAGATCCATTTTCTGAAAAAAAAAGTAATCATCAAGCGTATGCTGATGCGTTAAATTTAGGAGATGTAATGGGGTATATTGAAATATCGAAAATTAATATAAAACTGCCAATCTATCAAGGGACCTCTGAGGAAGTATTGAGCCGCGGGATAGGTCATTTAGATTTTTCTTCGCTCCCGGTAGGTGGAGAAAATACCCACACTATTTTAACAGGGCATCGTGGTTTACCATCAGCAAAATTATTTACAGATTTAGATAAGTTGAGTGAAGGAGATCTTTTTTTTATTCATTCTTTAGACAAAGTTCTTGCTTATAAAGTAAATCAAATTAAAGTAGTGTCACCACATGAAACGGACGATCTACAAATTGTAGAAAATAAAGATTATACAACTTTAATTACGTGTACGCCTTATGGAGTAAACACCAATAGATTGCTAGTTCGAGGTGAGCGTGTGGAGTTAAACGAGAAAGAAAAACAAAAAGTGAGTACAGAGATATTTATATTTAATAAGTGGACTGTAATAGTTACAATCCTATTGTTATGTGTGCTTCTAGTCGTAATTTATAAGAAAAAGTTAACTCGATAGAATGTATTTATCCTGCATTAATGGGAAGTGGGACCGGAAATTCAAAGATAAGTAAAGACGGTATATAGGGGATGAAGTAAATCATCATTAATAAAAATTCATTTTATTCGACTATAGAAAAAAACGGTAAAGGTGGGAACAAAGGAATTGAGGCTACGATTAAAGCTGGTAAGTATTCATTTTATTGTTTTGTTAATGTTAAGTGTAAGTTTTGTCGTATATGTACCAAAAGAAGCATATGGATCCACGACTACCTTAGAAGGTCTAGGAGATATATCGCGTTATAATGCTGTTATCTTTGGTAACCATAAAGCAATAGGTGGCGACATTGAAGGAGCAATTGCAGTTCAAGGTGATATGGATGCATCGGGGTATACGATTGTAGGTGCAGCAGCAGGAACATCTAATATAGTAGGTGAAAAATGGGTTGATGAGAGATATCCGTCCTTGTTATTGTCTGGAAAACTAAAAAAATCAAGAGAAGAATCTTTTATCATTCAAAACGGAATAGTCGTAATGACAAAAGAGAGTGATCCAGATCGCATCATACAACCTTCTTATGATCGTATCGTTTATAAAGAAAAACTAGAAATTGACGCGAAATTTAATGAATTTCGCAATATAGTGAACCAAGTTAGTAAAAATGCAGGTCAATATAAAACGAATGCCCCAATTCCAAATATGAGTCATGGAATCGGAAAAGATATAAACAATCCTAATATTTATGTTTCATCAGAATTGACAGAGAAAATCAATGTAGATATAAGAGATGTATTTTTGCCCAATGCTAAGGACAAAGATTTAATTGTAATGTATTCAGATGCAATAGAAGTTACATTTAAAAATGGGTCTATTCTATATGACACGAATAATATTGGAAAGGCTACAGATATAGTTCCTACATCACAACCATATTCGCCTAATTCCCCGTTTACTGAGCTATATGGGAAAATGATTTGGGTTTTTCCAAATGCGAAAAAAATTACAACAGAGGGATATGGTGTCGTTGGGAGTGTGTTTGCTCCCAATGCTGTATTAGAAACAAAAGGCGGTTCGATTAATGGACAAGCATTTGTCGGTGCAGTACAACAAACTGGTGGATTTGAATTTCACAATTTCAAATTTAACTGGCAACATTGGAACAAGCCTAGTATAGGAAAAGTGAAAATAAAAAAGGTTGATAGTAATAATGATAATAAAAAATTGGTGGGAGCAAAGTTTCATATAGAAGATTTAAAAGGAAAAATAGTTGGAGAACTAATAACAAATGAAGAAGGAGAAGTAATATCAAAAGACTTACCAATAGGAAACTATACCTTAGTGGAAATAGAGGCACCTAAAGGCTATGAATTAGTAAAAGATAAAATAACTGTAAAAATAGAAAAAGATGCAGTAGCAGAAATTAAAATAGGAAATAAGAAATTGCCCGATCCAATGGGGAAAATGAAGTTAGTGAAAGTAGATACGGGAGATAAAAATAAAAAGCTAGCAGGGGCAAAGTTTCATATAGAAGATTCAAATAAAAAAGTAGTTGGGGAGTTAGTAACAGATGAAAAAGGAGAAGTAATATCAAAAGACTTACCAATAGGAAACTATACCCTAGTGGAAATAGAGGCACCTAAAGGCTATGAATTAGTAAAAGATAAAATAACTGTAAAAATAGAAAAAGATGCAGTAGCAGAAATTAAAATAGGAAATAAGAAATTGCCCGATCCAATGGGGAAAATGAAGTTAGTGAAAGTAGATACGGGAGATAAAAATAAAAAGCTAGCAGGGGCAAAGTTTCATATAGAAGATTCAAATAAAAAAGTAGTTGGGGAGTTAGTAACAGATGAAAAAGGAGAAGTAATATCAAAAGACTTACCAATAGGAAACTATACCCTAGTGGAAATAGAGGCACCTAAAGGCTATGAATTAGTAAAAGATAAAATA
>NZ_CP016285.1:2372885-2707016 GCF_001679765.1 Bacillus sp. B25(2016b)
TAGTGGAAATAGAGGCACCTAAAGGCTATGAATTAGTAAAAGATAAAATAACTGTAAAAATAGAAAAAGATGCAGTAGCAGAAATTAAAATAGGAAATAAGAAATTGCCCGATCCAATGGGGAAAATGAAGTTAGTGAAAGTAGATACGGGAGATAAAAATAAAAAGCTAGCAGGGGCAAAGTTTCATATAGAAGATTCAAATAAAAAAGTAGTTGGGGAGTTAGTAACAGATGAAAAAGGAGAAGTAATATCAAAAGACTTACCAATAGGAAACTATACCCTAGTGGAAATAGAGGCACCTAAAGGCTATGAATTAGTAAAAGATAAAATAGCTGTAAAAATAGGAAAAGATACAGTAGTAGAAATTAAAATAGAAAATAAGAAATTGCCAGATCCGACTGGGCAATTTGAAATTGAAAAAGTTGATGATAAGGATAGTGAATTAAAGCTAAAAGGCGCTGTATTTCAAGTGTTAGATAAAGAAGGGAAAGAAGTTAGTAGATTAATAACGGATGAAAAAGGAAAGGTAATTTCCAACCAATTAGCAATTGGAAAGTATACGATTAAAGAAATAAAAGCACCGAACGGATACATGTTACTTAGGGATCCAATAGAAATAGAAATTACAGAAGCAGTAAAGACACAAAAAATAACAGTGAAAAATGCGAAGAATAATTGGGTAATTCCTAATACTGGTGGGAGCGGAACAACAATTTTTTACGTAATTGGTATTATGCTAATGTTTGGTGTGCTATATTTCTGTAAGAAAAATCGTATATTATGAACTAATTTTATAGAGTTAGACAGATCGTTGCGTTAGAGAGTTTTAGGGCATGAGTTCGGTATTGTACTGGACTCATGGTACTACATTTGTTGAAGGAGGAAGGATAATAGTAAACATAGAATATATTAATGAATTAAAATGTTTAAGAGGTGAACATGGTGGCAATAAAACAAGACGAAATTAAAGTAGTTGTCGGAGCTGGAGTGTTTAATAATAATCCAGGCTGGATTCAAACGCAAGAAGATGAACTTAACTTACTAGATAAAGCTACGTGGGAAGAAAGATTTGAATACAACTCTATTTCAGCTATTTTAGCTGAGCATGTATGGGAACACCTTACTTTTGAAGAAGGTGTAAGAGCAGCTGAAATCTGTTATGAATTTTTAAAACCATCTGGTCATATTCGGTGCGGAGTCCCTGATGCATTCTTTCAGGATGAGGTATATCAAAATATAGTTCAAATAGGGGGACCCGGTCCAAAAGATCATCCAGCAGCAAGTCATAAAATCGTTCATAATTATAAAACATTAACGAAAATGTTTGAAACTGCTGGATTCGAGGTAGTTTTACTTGAATATTGTGATGAAAGTGGTCGGTTTTATTACAACGAATGGGATGCAAACGACGGTGTTATTTTCCGTTCGAAAAGGTATGATTCTAGAAATAAAGGCGATAAACTTGGTTTTCCATCGCTAATTGTCGATGCGATTAAGCGCTAATCATTCAACAAAAAAAGGAGTTAATTCTATGATTTCATAAGTCGCAAATGCGGCTTTTTTATTTGTACGTAAATCTATATTTAATTTTCAATACTATATAACTCGATTTAGAAAATATTTAAGTTTTTCTCAGCGTCATTCACTTTAAATTAACACTTCGTTGACATAAATATTTATTTTATATTTATATTCGTGTAAAATGAAATGGGAACATATATTCTGTATAAGGGGGCAATCAAAATGATAGCTGAAATTGGGAAACTAACTGATGGATATATTGTAAAATTTGAACGCGAATTTCCATATACGGTAGAGGAAGTTTGGTCTGTATTAACAGAAAACAGTAAGCTGAAAAAATGGATGTCCAATTTACAGATTGAAAGCCTTAAAACTGGTGGAATAATAAAGTTCGACATGATGGACGGTTCATTCATAAATATTGATATTTTAGAGTGTCAACTAAACTCAGTACTTGAATTTACTTGGGATAAAGACCGTGTCCGATTTGAAATACATAAAGAGGAAAATAGTACTCTTTTATTCCTTAAAGAGTACATTAATGAATTAACAGATCATACACCGAGAGATATAGCTGGTTGGCATATTTGTTTAAATCTTTTTTCTTGCGTTTTAGAAGGAGACGAGAAAGAATTTTCTAAAGATGAATGGCAACAATGGTTTGAAATATACAAGGGTAAGATTCATGAAGTTAGAGGATAATTACATAATAGGTAATATTCATTATGTAATTATTATATTGCAAATATGTTTTTAATGAGAAATAAGAATAGAGGTTCATATGAAGGTAAATCAATTGATTGCTAGTCGCGATCGAATCAATAAGTGAATTTTTATAACCTAAAGAAGGAAGAGGATATAAAAGTAAATAAAGAAATATAATTCAAACGTTATAAACAGTTGACCCTCACACAATGTCATTGTTTAAAATAAAGTTGAGCTTCAAAGTAGATGTAACTTATAGGAGGAAATCATGTTTAAAATAGGGGATTTTTCAAAACTATCTTCCATTAGTATACGAATGTTGAGACACTACGATAAAGTGGAATTACTACAACCAGTAAAAGTCGATGAGCAGAGTGGATATCGATTTTATTCAGCAGACCAATTAAAAAAAGTAAATCAAATTCAAACGTTAAAAGCTATGGGGTTTAATATTGCTACCATCAAAGAAATAATAGAATGCGATAATATAGATACCATAAAAGAGCAATTTTTTAATCGTAGTGCTCAAATTAAAGAAGACATGAATAATCTCCAAAAACAATTACGTCTCCTCGAAGACTCAATGAAAACGATGAGAGAGGATGTTGTTGAGATGAATTATCATGTTTCCATAAAAGAAATTCCAGAAAGAACTGTAGCTAGTGTTAGAAAGATTATTCCATCGTATAATTGCGAAGGTGATTTATGGAGTATATTAATGCAAGAAATTCAAATGAAAAATATTAGTATTGCCCATCCGAGTTATAGTATTGCGGTTTTCCATGATCGTGAATACAAAGAAAATGATGTAGATATAGAAATACAGCTAAGTATTCTTGGTAAGCACGAAAATACAAAAGACGTTACATTTAAAAATATGAAATCAACCAATGTAGCTTCTATAACAGTTAATGGAAGTTATGAACAGATGACAGCTGTAAATGAGGCTGCAGCAAAATGGATTGAGACAGAGGGTTACAAATTAGCAGGCCCGATGTTTAATATTTATCATGTGAGCCCAGCAATGGAATCCGATCCTAATAAGTGGGTTACAGAAGTTTGTTATCCAATAAACAAATAAGTAATAAAAAAAGGCATGTTTTATGCCTTTTTTATTTTATTAATATCTCGAAATATATAAATCTTAATCTTTACAGTTTTCGTATCGGACTATATAAGGCAATAAAGACTTCAATTATTTTAGTAAAAGCAGCTAAAGCAAATATAAATACAGGATTGTAGGCTGAAATAATTCCACCTACTAATGCCCCCAATGGCATAGATAATCGTGTAAGTACACGAGAAAAACCTAAAACACGTCCTTGCAAATTGGATGGAACAGTTTCCTGCCGAATTGATGTAACAATCGTATTCCATGTGATATTACATGTCATCGCGATTCCGAAAGCAATTCCGGGAGCAAGCCAATATGTACTCCACAAAGCAAATGTTAACCCAAGCGCTCCTAAAAATAGGAGTAAAGGAATAAGTACACCACGTCGAAATTTCTTTTCTAAAGGAACGGCAATTAAGCTTCCTAAAAGCCCACCTATTCCTATTAAAGTATAATTATAGCCACTTTGTGCGGAGGTAAGATTTAATGTCGATAATAAATAATACATAAGTACACCTAAAACAGCACTTGCTCCAAAGTTACCTACCATAGCTTGAAGTGACAAAGCTATATTTAACCGATCATTTTTGAGCCATTTAAAACCATCAAACAAATCATTTAGTACATTTTGCAATGTTTTTTTATCAGTATTCTTTTTATTTAAGTTTTTCATAGAAGGTAATATAATCACAGCAATTAATGTAGCAATAAATGAAAGAACATTAATCCAAAGTACTTGAAAGCCGCCAATAAAAGATATGAAAAGCCCAGCTATGATTGGACCAAACAAACTAGCCAATTGATTAACCATTTGATATAAAGAATTAGCCTTCGTTAATGATGCACCTGCGATGTGTGGAATGACTGTAACAGTTGTTACATCAAAAAGCATGGACATAACTGCTAAGATAAAAGTAATTACGTATAAATGCCAGACTTCTAATAGATGTAATGCATGTAAAATTGGTACGAAACTTACTAAAATAATATTGGTAATATCCGCCATCCAAAGTAACTTTTTTCGATCATATCGATCAACTAGTACACCAACTAAAGGGCCAAATAAAACGATTGGCAATACGTTAACAGCAAATAAAGAACTCATAATTACAGCTGAACCAGTTAATTGATAGGCAATCCAAGGCAGTGCAAAAGTATATAGTGAATCCCCGATTCGTGAAATGAGTAAACCAAAAATAAAAATCTTGTATTCTTTTGAAAAAGTTGTCTTGATAGTTAATCTTCGTTCTTGTACAAATTTCACAATTGTATGACCTCCCTTTTTTATAGAGGAACTTGAAAATAATCCGTCCAATACGTATTAAATATAGAATTCTGTAAGAAGTTGTTGAATCCTACTTTATAATATTGATTTTATATAAAATTGTAGGGAATAGAAATTAGGGCGGTTTTTATGCGAGGAGGCGGAATGATTCGAGAACAAAAGGGGTTGCTGGATAAAGAGTTAATCTTACGACCTTTTCCACAACTTTTGTTTTAGCAGAACTAATAAAAGAGAATCCTATATTACTTCAGCGATGTTTAAATTAGCAACAAAAGCCACTGTAATAAGGGGCTTTTGTTGCTGATAATTTAATGATATGTGTACCCTCCATCTGGAAATAATACATTACCCGTAGTAAAACTATTTTGCATTAAATATAGAACAGTATGTGCAATTTCATTATTATGGCCAGGCCTTTTTACAAGAGAAAGAGATTTATAAGATTCATAAGCATTATCAAGAAATACCACCTAAAGTAGAATATAGCTTAACTGAACATGGAAAAACAGTCAGTACTGTTTTGGATAGTATTTGTAGTTGGGGAAGAAGACATTTAGAACATATAGTTAAAGATAAACTATAAAATTATTATGTAAACCAAATGTAGTGCGAAGTTAAATGTTGTTTTAATAATTTTTATTTTATAATATATAATTAAACAGTGTTGTAGGTTATATTACATATTTAATTTATTTTTACAAAGGGGAAGTAATAAGATGAACGAATTAGAGTATAAAAGCTTCTATGATAAAGTAGGAAGATTAAATGGATGGGATTTTAGCAAAATAAAATGTGAAACTGTAGGAGATACATGGGACTTTTATAGTGAGGTAAAAGAAAGGTGTAAACCATCACATATTTTACTTGATGTTGGTACAGGCGGAGGAGAAAATGTACTTAACATAGCATCTTCGGCTAAATTGTTAATTGGAATTGATAATTCTAACGGCATGATTGAAACGGCACATTCTAACTTGAAAAAATCAGGTGTACAAAATGTTGAGTTTCTTCAAATGGGTTCTGAAGCTTTAACATTTCCGCATGCCCATTTTGATATTGCTTCAAGTTGTCATGCTCCGTTTCTAGCATCTGAGTTAGCAAAAGTAATGAAAAAGGGTGCCTTTTTCTTAACACAACAAGTAAGTGAGAATGATAAATTAAACCTGAAAGAAGCATTTGGCAGAGGACAATGCTTAGGTGAACGAGATGGCACTTTAAAAGAAAAGTATATGGATGAACTTATTAGTGCAGGATTTGATCTCGTGCAAGTACGCGAATATGATGTTACTGATTATTACAGTACGCCTGAAGATCTTATTTTCTTATTAAAACATACACCTATTATTCCTAGATTTGGAGAAGAGGAAGAGGATTTTACTATTTTACAAAAGTTCATTGAAACGAATAGTTCTGAAAAAGGGATTCGTACAAATTCAAAAAGATTTATGATTATCGCTGTTAAATTATAATATATTTTAGTGTAAAAGCTGCTTTTCATTTAAAGAAAAGCAGCTTTTTGTGTGGAAAAGAATGCAGGAAATGAAGGTTTTGAAACGTTACTATATTAACAATGAAAAATTAAACGTACATATTACTGAATGGGGGAATAAGGATAAACCTGTTATTTTTTGTTTACATGGATTAGGAAGTACGAGTTTAAGTTTTATAGAAATTGCTGAGGAATTAAAAGAAGAGTATAGATTTATCTCCGTTGATGCACCTGGACATGGTAAAACACCGCCCTTTGAAAGAACGGAAGATTATGAGATGCCCAATTTAGCAAATTGGTTAAATGAAATAATAAATGAATTGAGAATCGAACACTTTTATTTTCTATCACATTCATGGGGAAGTTTTGTAGCGTTATTTTATTTGTTACATCATCCAGAAAAAGTACAAGGAAGTATTCTTATTGATGGTGGATATCAAACAAAAAGGCTTCAAGAAGAAACGTTGGGAGAAGAAATTGCTTATTATAAAAAGGACTTTGATGAATACGTTTTTAATAATTGGGACGAATTTTTCAAAAGTGAAAAAGAAGCTTATACTAGGTGGTCTTCATTGTTAGAAGTTGCTGTAAAGGACCTAGGGGTCGAAATGGATAATAAAGTATGGTGGCATGCCAGGGGGAATACAGCTAGTAATATAATAAGAGGTATGCATAAAGATGAAACGATAGATATATATGAGAAGCTGCCGGCTAATATTGTATTACTTCGAGCTACAGTTCCACAAGTTTGGGCGGATTATAGAGATAAGACAGCAAATGTTTTCAAAGAGAAAACGGACAGTATAGTAAAAGTAATTCCTGATACTACACACATGTTGCACGGGGATAAACCAGAAATTGTTATAGTAGAAATAAAAAATAATTGGAGCTAACATATTCATACTAAAGTTGTAGTTTCTATATAAAAAATCCACCCTTCCGTTTGATTTTATCTATTTATAAGTGTAATACAATACGAATAGATAATAAGAAATGAGGGGGAATGTAAAGTGATTACACATATATCAGATATAAAACTACAAACGGTTTCCATAGAAGGGGTAAAACAAGTTTATAAGGACATATTATCTTTTCCAATAAAAAAAGAAACAGCATCCTTCATTCAATTTGAAGTAACACCTTATACAACAATTAGCTTTCAAGAAGTGTATGAACCAATTGTACCTGCACATTTTGCTTTTGAAATCCCATATTCAAAATTTCATGAAACAGCAAGATGGCTTGAGGAGTCTGGATTACTCATTGCGAAATGGAAAGATGGTCATATAATTGATGAAGAGGATGGTCGATTCAATTTATACTTTAAAGACGGAGATGGAAATCTTCTTGAAATTATTGCACATAGTTATGTTAAAGAGGATGTATTAGTACCACACTCACCTTTAAACATTTTATACGTACGGGAAATTGGTCTTCCTGTTAAAAGTGTACCTATTTTTAGAGAATGGCTGAAATTAAATTTAAATATGAAAACGATGGAAGAAGGGGATATTTTCAGCTTTGTTATAGGTGGCACTGCATATATCGTCGCGACTTGGTGGCAGAGACCTTGGATTCCAATCGCGATGAAAGCTTTACCACCGAAAGTGCACGTTTCTTTTGGAACACCGGATCCCGCATTTTTACAGCGAATCCAAATTAACTTTAAGAAAAATAATGTTCCATTTGAATGTAAACATAATGAAGTGTCATTTATTGAGCAGGGATATACATTTTCTATTGTGTATATACCAGAGTTTCATTCAGATATTCCTAAACAAATAAATTTACCGCTTTCTATATAGTTATAGAAAGCGGTAAGTTTATTTTGTTTTAAGGAAAATTAAAGTCTAGTTATTATGTTGATTTAACATTTGAGCTATTCCTTGACCAAATGACCAATTCTCCATCGGTGTCTCGTGTAGTGTAATGAAAACATCAGCAGTAGAGATTTGTAGAATATTAGCTGTACTAGTGGCTATAGCTTTATATAAATCTTTTTTTTGATTAATTGTTCTTCCAGGTCCACATGTAATAGAAACATAAATCATATTATTGGATCGTTTTAATGAACCTTCTAAAAGATAAGATGAATTATAAAAAAGTTGATGAGAAGGATAAGGTAAAAACATTTGAAAATAATCATTTTCAGGAATATTGAAATGTTCAATTAACGAATGGTGAATTTGATTGCTTACATTTTTTAATAACTTATTATCGGATAATTTTTCAGGATGATAAACGGTGACAAATGGCATAATAGAGGACTCCTTTCCTTTTGATTTCATTTTACTTCCAATGTTTCCATTTGTATAATTGAAAATATATTAACTAATTATCAATAAAATCGATGAAGATGGTGTATGAAATGGAAATGAAAGAGTTACTTACATTTAAAAAAATTATTGAAGAAGGAACGTTTTCACAAGCTGCTAAACAATTAAACTATGCACAATCAACAGTAACAACACATATGAAAAAGCTGGAAAATGAAATTGGTTTTCTGTTATTTGAAAGAGGATGGGATGCAAGATTAACAGAAGAAGGAAAACTTTTTGCAGAGGAAGTAGAAAACTTAGTAACACATTGGGAATATTCAATAACTCAAGCACAACGTATTAGTAATGAAGAGAAAGGGAGTTTGAGAATAGGCCTATTAGAATCCGTTGCTAAAAGGTTAATACCGATAATATTAAAGTTTTTAAATGCTGAAAAACCATACATACATTGTGATTTTGTAGTGGGAAATACAGCACTTTTATCAGAAATGATAGAACATAATAAGATTGATTTTGCGGTGTGCGGAAATAATGAAAATAAATCAAAGGTACAATTCACCCCAATATGTGATGAACAGATTGAATTTATAGTGAATAATCCCAAGCATCCTTTGTTACAAAAAGAATCCGTTGAAGCATTTGATATTATAGATTATCCAGTTATTGTAGGAGAAAGTAATTGTTATTCCTATCAATCTGTAAGTTCTTTCTTGGTAGAAAACAATTTATCTTTTAAAAGAATTTACAATTGTAGTGCTTTAAACCTCATTCCAGAAATGCTTTTTGAAAATGCGATAGGAATTATCCCGAAAGGTACAATTTTGAATGAAGAAATACTATCTTTTAAGATTAAGGACTTTAATTCTAAAATCCCGATTGGTATATTAATTTCTACTAAAAATAACAATTATTTAAGTCAAACGAAACAAAACATTATCAACATCATTAAAGTCGCCCTATAATTATGCTAAAAAATTATAGGGCTGTTTTCGATGCGTACTTTTCTTTTAGCATTTCAAAGATTTTTGTAATAATAGGATTTATGTGAGTAGAAGGATTTCCTAACATTGCAGTGAATTTAAAATAGGGGTGTAGAATACTATATGGTTTAAGGAGGGTGAAACTTGAACTTAGGTGAGCCAATGGCTAAAGGAAATACAGCGGAAATTTATCTGTATGATAATAAGATTGTGAAGTTATTTAAAGAATATCTTCCAGGTACAGAGTCTATGAATGAAGCAAAAAAACAAAAATATGCTTATTCATGCGGGCTGCCAGTTCCAAACGTATTTGAAGTGACAAAGATACACGATAGACAGGCAATTATTATGGAATATGTAAAAGGAGAGAACATTGGTGATCTCCTGCTTAATAATTTGAATGAGGCAGAGCGTTATATCGGCCTTTGTGTTAATGAGCAAAAAAAGATCCATGCTATACGTGTGAATACAGATGAAATGGAGTTAATGAGGAAAAGGTTAGAGCGTCAAATTAAATCTGTACAAAAATTGGATGAAAGCAAAAAGAAGAATATATTACAAAAATTAGATTCTATTACATTTAATTTTAGGCTATGTCATGGAGATTTCCATCCATTTAATTTGATTTTGAGTAAGGAAGAGAAAGTGAAAGTTATAGATTGGGTAGATGCTAGTTCAGGTGATATTCGCGCAGATGTATTTCGAACATACTTGTTGTACTCACAATCTTCGGTAGAATTAGCTGAAATGTATTTACATATATATTGCAGTCGTAACGGCATATCAAGAGATGAAGTTTTTCAATGGGCTCCTATTATTATTGCAGCTAGATTTTCTGAAAAAGTATCACCGCAAAATGAAGTGTATTTGAAAAGATTATTGAATCAGTATTTATAAGTCATAAAAAAGGTTGTCAGCTAATTAATAAATGCTGTTGTTTAACCAAAGTTTCCTTGTAGTTAAACAACAGCGTTCTTAAATATTGATATAGGTATTCTTATTTTCGATCTTCATCCTATAAAGGTTCATAATCCGTACTTGTTCCTCCGTTAATTCTTCTTTATCCCAATACATATGCATTAAGCTATATTCAAAAATCTCCTTTAATTTAATAAATAATGGAAACTTGTCTATCATCTCTTTTGGTAGTTCATTTTCCTCTTGGTAGCCTTCAAATAGTGCTTTTGTAATAGAATGTTCATAGTCAATGATATTCCCATTTCCAGCAAATGAATATTCTATCGCACTATAAATAGGAACGGCTAAATCGAATATGTAAAAATGTTTTTGGAATGAATCCAAGAGAATACCAACGAACAACATGCCTATTCAATCATTTGTTAAACTCAATATAAATAAAGAAGGGGAGTTCAAAATGAATATTTCTAGAAAATTAGAGGTTGAACAGTTACGTAATAAGAATAGTGAGCTATTTGATAAAGATGTACTTAACATATTGAATGGTCAAATGATGTATGAAGAATTTAAAACGGAGGAGCTAATGGGTGAGTCTGATTATGCTCCATTTAACGAGGCCATGTGTGTAAATAGCGCTACTGCACAAGTTTTTGATGAAGAGTTTATTAAAATAAGAGCAGAAGGTCATAACAGTTCAGTCGAAAATTATGCAAAAAAAGTTATAGATCCGTTAGAAAATCTATTTGCGAAAAAGTATAAATGTATTGTTTTATGGTTCGGTGAAGATATGTTTTGCCAAATGAATCTACTTACTTTACTTTCATACCTTGAGCAGTCGTGCTATGAAGGGAAAGTATACTTAAATAGTTTCAGGGAGGATGAATTTAAAGTAAATCAAATTGAACTTGAATTGGGGGATAATTCTACTATATACAATGAAGTATTAGTAAACCATAAAAAGACTTATCATAAAGTACCACCTGTAATGTATCAAGCTATAGATTTATATTTAGAAATGCTAAAAGAAGATAATATCGTAATGAAATTCATCTCTAAAAATAAAGGTTTATCAAATCAAGAATTATTAACAAAGTTGTTTTATCTTTTTCCAACAATCGGATATGGTGATACTCAGTACATAGAATTGATAAATAAAATAAAGAAGAAAGCTGAACCTAAAATATAGGAACAGCTTACTTCTTACAATTGTTCAAGTGACTCTAATTCGTCCTCTACAAATAACATTAGTTCTTTAATCGTTTCTCCAGAAAAATCAAAACGAATTCCAGCCGCTTCATATATTTCCGGTAAAGATTTAGAGCTACCTAATGATAAAGCTTTTTTATAATTTTCTATTGCTTGTTTAGGATTTTCTTTATATTGTTTATACATTTGCAACGCACCAAGCTGTGCAATAGCATATTCGATGTAATAGAATGGTATTTCGAATATGTGTAATACAGGTAACCAGCCAGTTGCGATCCAATTTTCATACCCTTCGATATTTACGACGTTTGATTGGTAAGTGTTATGTAATTCTAAATATTTTTCGTTTCTTTCCTTAGCAGTATGATTAGGATTTTCATACATCCAATGCTGGAATTGATCAACGATAAGCATTGGGGGTAAATATTTAACAATATCTTTAAAGAAATCTAATTTTGCTTTTATAAATTCTTCACTATTATCATAAAATGTACCCCAATATTCCATCGAAAATAATTCCATCGTCATGCTAGCGAGTTCAGCTGATTCAGAAGGGATTTCTAAATATTTTTGTAGCTCTAACTGCTTCATACATTCATTATGAATACTATGACCCATTTCATGGAGAAAAATAGTAACATCATCATGTGTATGATTGAGATTCATGAAAATGAAAGATAATCGAGAAGCAGGCAAATATTCGCAAAATCCTCCTGGCGCTTTTCCTTTACGACTTTCTAAATCTAAGCAATTATTTTCATGCATACGATTCAGTAGTATAGAAAATTCAGGGTCTAGTTTATGTAAAATATAAGAACTCTTTTCGATTAATTCACTCGCGTCTTCAATTGGTTTTAATGCTTTTTGATTTGGTGCGGTTGCTTTTAAATCCCATGGACGAAGACTATCTACTTGAAGTTCAGATTTTTTCTCATTAAATATTTTATCGATAAGTGGTACTACGTATTTACGAATAGATTCAGCAAGCTCATAGCAATCATCAGGCGTATAATCAAAACGTTCATGTTTTTTAAACATATAATCACGATAATTATCTAATTGAATATTTTTAGCCTTTTGATGACGGATTGCGATTAATTCATTTAATATATGTTGTAATGTATCTTCAACAGATAAGAATGTTGCAGAAATGAGCGTTTTTGCTTTTTTTCGTATATGACGATCTGGATCTTGTAAGTAAGACTGTAGTTCAGTAACTGTTTTTTCTTCACCGTCCCATTGTGCAGTTAAACCACCTGTAATTTCGAAGTACTCGGTTACTAGTTTATCTTCAGTTATCTCTAAATCAATGTTCTTTTCACAAAATAATGTTTGCGCATTCTTAATTCTTTTGTCTAGTAAGCTATACTTTTTTACATCAAGTTCCATTCGAAAAGGTGACTCTAAATATTTATTATCAAATGAATTTTGATAACGTTTCAAAAGAGGGCGTACATATTGTTGATCATATTCAAAAGTATCTTTTATTTTTTTATTATTTGTATTACATTGAAACGCGATATAGTGCGATGTTAATTGTTCTTCAATTTCCCAAATGACTGTAGATTGTTTTTTTAACCAGTTTTCAAGCTCTAGCTTTGAAGAAATCTCTTTATTTAATAAAGTAAAAAGAGTCTTTTCTAATTCTAGAACGTTACTAATATCAATTGTATTTAAGCGCTGCATGACATATCCCTCACTTTTTATTTACTTAAGGAAGTATTCTTCTTCTTTACTACAATCCCTTTTTTTACAAAGAAGTTTGTGCCCACTACTCCAAGAACAATCAAAATTGTTCCGATGATGTGATAGTATGCGATTTGTTCATGTAAGAATACAACACCCGCGATAATTGTAATAAGTGTAGATAAATTGCTAAAAACACTTATTTTAGCTGCTTCAATATAAGATAAGGAATAGTTTAATAGCAATGCCGTCAGCAAGGACGATAGTAACCCTAAATATAAAATTGAGATAAGAAATGTTCCATTCGTAAAAGGTTTAAAGTATACCGTTATTGTACCTTTACTTATATGGCTGGCGATTGCGATTAAATTAAAGCTAATAAAACCGATTACTGTCATAGTGTAAGTTAAATCCATTAGTTTGAATTTCTTCGTCATTTTTCGAGCTAACACATTATAGAAAGCAGATGATAATGCCGATAGCAAAATAAGAATAACACCTATGAAACTAGTTTCATGAGTTCCTATACCATTCATGATAAATATATAAATGACACCAATGACAGAAATGAGTACAGAGATTTTTTGCCATGTATTTGTATACTCTTTTAAAAAATAGGAAGCTAACATCATTGTAAATATAGGAATCGCCGCTTGTATAATTCCCGCCTCAGAGGAACTTGTATACAATAAGCCAAAAGCTTGAAAAGCAAAAAAAAGTGCTGGATAAAAAAACGCAATTGGTAAAAGAGAAAGTATGTTTTTTAATGATATATTTAACTTTACGAATCCAAAAATAATCGGAATATTTGCTGCTATGAAAGCAACTGTAAAACGATGAGCCAGAGTATCAAGAGGGCTTGTAATGGTTAGTGTTAGTTTCACGAATAAAAAGGAAAATCCAATAATAAATGAATAGAGTAAAGCTGATAAATATGCCTTTGTTGTAAGTTTCATAATTTCACCTCATAGTAACTGATTTTTTACTGGCCAGTATACGTACATATTAATCTTTCTGATCTAGTGCTACAATGTGAATAAATACAAACTGTACCGGTACAAAATAAACGTAAGAGGTGTCATAATGTATAAGTATTTACATGTTTTAAATGATTTAGAAAACATGATTCAATATGGAGAGATAAAAGAAGGAAAGAAATTACCGTCTATACGGTCACTCGTTATGCAATATAAGTGTAATAAGGCAACAGTTATACGTGCACTTCACGAATTAGAAAAGCGTCATATTATTTATTCCGTGCCTCAGAGTGGATACTACGTTGTTAAAAAATCAGGGAGTACCATAGAAAGTAACGAGATAATTGACTTTGCCTCTTCAGCACCAGATCCAGATGTTTTTCCATATTTAGATTTTCAACATTGTATTAATAAAGCCATTGATACATATAAAAATGACTTGTTCGTATATGGGACGCCAAAAGGTTTACCGTCTTTAATTCCGGTCATTCAAAAACAATTAGCAAACTATCAAGTCTTCACTAAAGAAGAAAATATTTTTATAACGTCAGGTGTACAGCAGGCGCTAGCAATATTAACTTCTATACCATTTCCAAATGAAAATGAAACGATATTAATTGAACAACCAACATATCATCTATATATTGAATATCTAGAAATAAACCAAATTCCTGTAATTGGTATTAAACGTACGAATGAAGGGATTGACTTAAATGAGTTGGAACGTATTTTTCGAACAGGTAAAATAAAATTCTTTTATACAATACCAAGATATCATCATCCGCTTGGAACTTCTTATTCTAAAGATGAGAAAGAAAAAATCGTATTATTGGCTAAGAAATATAATGTATTTATAGTGGAAGATGATTACTTAGCAGATTTAGAAACGGATTCGAAAGCTGATCCGTTATATAGCTTGAATCATAATAATCATGTCATATATTTGAAAAGTTATTCGAAGATTATTTTTCCAGGTTTACGAGTTGGTGTAGCAGTTATTCCACCGATTATTGCGAATGCTTTTTATACATATAAAAAAATTTTAGATATTGATAGCCCAATGATATCTCAAGCTGCTTTAGAAATTTATATAAAGAGTGGCATGTTTGAACGTCATAAAAATAAAATTAAATCTTCCTATCACGATAGATCTAAAAAATTAGCAGAAACACTAGAAAGAACTCATAGTGAAAACCCACTTTTATTCACATATAAAAAGCATAATACAATTGGAATTCATACTTGTTTAAAATTACATAAAACGAGTATTTCAGAAATTTTTTTCCAAAGACTAAGTGAAAAACAAATAAGTATTGATACAATTGATAAAAATTATGTGAGAGGTTTTCCGCAAGAAAGACTATTAAAGTTAAACGTATCGAATGTAAAGGAAGATAGGATTGAAGAAGGAATTCGTAAAATAATAGAGGAAATCAAACAATTGGAACATATAACCTTCCAATTTAAAAAAGAAAAAAATGAATAAGTAGCTTTGTTGTGAGACGCAAAATAATTCTTTTGTTTGTGTGTATCGCTATAATAATTGAATTTATTTTTGTAACTGAATATTATAATAAGGATGATAATTATAATCCTTCAAAGATACATGGCACGATTTATTAGAAGATAATTCCTAAAGCCAATGCTTAATTAAGGTTATGGCGGGTGTAAACCAATTAGAACGTGATCTGATCCGTACGTGGAAACATAAAGGGATTGAGCTGAATAAGAAAGAAGGAAAATTTAAAGGTCGGTTAAAGAAATACCATAAAAATCATGCAGGAATGAATTATGCAGTAAAGCTTTATGAAGAGGTAGATATGAATGTAAATGAAATTTGTGAAATTACAAATGTGTCTAGGGCCTCATTATTTAGAAAGCTATCGGAAAGGAACAGTTGATGAGTTATACTAAAAATCAGAAATATATAATAAGGGATAAATTCCATAGAGAGGTGGAATTACATGCCTAAAATTGATAATATGTTAGCGATTCTATGGATGCTTCGCTCAGATAAAAAAATTACTGCAAAACAAATTTCAGAAAAGTTAGAGATGAATATAAGGACTGTGTATCGTTAAATTGATACAATTTCAACAAGTGGTGTACCTATAATTTCAGAACCAGGACATAACGGTGGATACACGTTATTAAACAATTTTATTGAGGCTCCTCTTTTTTTTGATTTTGAAGAGCAAACTTCACTATTTCACGCTGCTGTTTTTGCAGAAGAAGCCGGATATTATGGAGGTGAAGCATTAAATAGGGCCATTTCAAAACTAAGTAAATACTCAAATCAAGAGCAGGAAGCAAAGATAAACCGACATTTAAGTAGTCTAGAAGTAATAAGTCGATTTAGTTCATCCTCTATGGAACATTTTTTGAAGGAGTTGGAGCAGGCCGTAACTGATGGGTATTCAGTAAAAATTCTTTATTATAAAAGTGGGAAAAAGCAATTAAATTATAGATTGGTCGATCCGTACAGAATTATCTATTGGAATAATAAGTGGTATGTGATTGGATTTTGTCATCTTAGGAATGATATCCGTAGTTTTAGGGTAGATCGAATTGAAAATTTAATGCTAACCGAAAATAAGTTTAACCGGCCAGAAAATTTTTCAGCACGTGACTTTTTTATAAAAAATCTTCTTCCAACTATAGAAGATAAGGAAGGGATTATTTCTTTGGTTATTAGTGGGGATAAAAGTGTATTGGCTGATATTTGCCAACATTGGTTTTTAGGACATTATTTACAAGTGCGGACTTCAAATCAAGCAGTTTTTCTTCTTGAAAAAGATATGATACATACATATGTACCTTATTTACTTTTACCGTACAATAAATCTATTAAAGTTATTGAGCCAATAAGTCTTAAGAAAAGACTTATTGAAGTTCTGTCGGAATTAATAAAATTTCATGAAGTATGATAACTTCCCTGACGTTAACTGTCAGGGAAGTTATATTATAATATCCATATCAATTGTGATTGGAGTGATATGGGATACAAACAAAAAAAGTTTTTCTATATGTATTTAATACAATGTCGGACTGGGAATATGGATATTTAATTACCGAACTAAATTCAGGAAGATATTTTAAAAAAGATTTAGTACCTTTAAAAGTAATTACAGTAGGAGCTAATAAAGAAATGATTACTACTATGGGGGGACTGAGCATAAAACCAGATATTTCCCTTGATGAATGTACTCTTGAGAGTAAAGATCTTTTAATTTTACCAGGAGGGACTACTTGGAGTGAAGAAATTCATCAATCTATTTTAGAAAGAATTGGCCAAGCTTTAAAGATTGGCACTATTGTTGCTGCAATTTGTGGTGCAACTGATGCCCTAGCGAATATGGGATACTTGGATACTAGAAAGCATACAAGTAATAACTTAGAATATACTAAAATGGTATGTCCTAACTATAAAGGAGAAAAGTTTTATGAGTTGGTATCTGCGGTATCTGATGCAAATTTAGTTACTGCATCAGGGATAGCTCCTCTGGAATTTGCAATGGAGGTACTGAAAAAATTAGATGTATTTGCACCAGATACATTACATTCATGGTATAACCTAAATAAAACTCACAAACCTGAATACTTCTTCCAGTTAATGAATTCAATAAATTGCTGAACTAAAAAATCAACTAAGCAGATTTATATTTGTTTAAAAAATAACCATGCTCTAGACAATGTCAAAGCATGGTTATTGAATATAACTTAAAAATGGGTATAAAGTAATGAAAATTCCTTAACGTTGTATATTCGTATCTTCCTGACGTTACCTCTATAAAAGGAAATATGATAACAATCATATACCGAAAGTGATAGAACTGAGTTATAAAAAGTAGAAGAAAAGTGTTATGTTAATACTTTTTAGAGCACCCAATTGTTGAGTGCTCTTTTTGTTTAGGACATAATTGTTTCAAATGGAAATAAACTACCAATAGATGATATCTTTAAAGTATAGCATTTATTTTGAATGGGAGTTATTGGTTTACTCGCTTGTTATTTCTTAAAATACTATGTAGGTGTTGAGCATGTGGATGTTGTTGAGCCAAATAAAAATAGAAGAGAATTTGCAAAGAAGTTTGGTGCGAAAAACCTCTTTGATTCAGAAAAACAAATAATAGAAACATATAATTACGGTTTGGAATGTTCTGCTACAAATAGAGGGTTTCACACATTACAAAAGGCTATTAATAGTAATAGAGCGATATGTATTCTTTCTGATGGTAATATAGAAGACTTAACATTAACCGCCGAATTTTATCGAAAAGAATTGAAAATCATTGGTTCAAGTGATGGATATGGTTACCAAAAACATGCAGATTGGTTTTTTAGTCAAATAGAACAGACGCCATGGATAGAAGAGATTTTTCAATATGAAATTCATTATACTGCACTTGAAAAATGTTTTGAGGAATTAAGTCAAGGAATAATTACTCCTTTAAAAGTATTTGTCTCATATGAATAAAATGACAACGTACTTGTCACGTAGCTTACATATATTTTGTCATTAATATGATAATAAAACGAGGAGTAGCATGTACGTGTTAATTTTTAATAGGCACAACGGGTTGTTGCTCTTTCATTATGTACAAATCGTATATTATCTTTCTCAATGTACATATTAAGTAAAGTATTTAATATCACGTACATAAAAGGCGGGGTAATATGGATGGAAATAAGAAAAATGAAGAATTGAGTAAATTTAAGAAACAATGGTTTAATGAAGATAATCAACCAGTAGCTGGTATAGAGCTAGCTTTACCGCCTGATATAGGCAGCATGTTAGACTTGAAATCAGTTGATGATAAAAGTGGAGAAAGTAATAATGAATAAGTTTAATCTATAAGCATCCATTTGGGTGCTTTTGTTTTTTTGACAATAGAAAATAGATTATCAAATTCTTATTGAAAAAAGGTGGATCTAAATAGATCCATTTTCTATATATGTAAGTTTTAATTTCCACCAAAAAGTTTAAAGTGCATCTAGAATGCTAATAACATTTACCATTAAAGGATTGGGCTATTATGCATATTATTGTTGAAAGCATTACTTTAATTCTCACTGGGATTCTTGCATTAAAAATGACAGGTAGTAAATCTGTTAGCCAAATGACAAGAGTTGAAATCATTATAGTAGTATCAATTGCGCGTATTATTGTAGAGCCTGTATTAAGTAGGAAAGTAGTCCCATCTATATTCGCGGCTATCATATTTGCAAGCATACTACTTATCATTCATTTCTTTGAATTGAAATCAAGGGAGGTAGAACAATTTCTAAATGGAAGTAGCATTGGCTTTTTTTATTTTCTACAAGCGTAAGGATTAATAAAATAGGGTGGATTTTAAACCAGTCATTATAATAGATATAGACTTATAATTATGCTATATTCAATGGACCTAAAGTGAATGTGGTAAAAAATTAATTTGGCATAGGTAGCCGCAGTGTAAAAGTTGATAAGTTTTTAATGTGATACTAAAAATGAGATGAAAACAAGGAGATAGAAACATAATGGAATTTTGGGAATCAAGTTTTATTGAGAAACAAACAATGTGGGGATTTGAACCTACAGAATCTGCAATTTTGACAAAAGATTTTTTTCTAGAAAAGAACATTAAGGACATATTAGTTCCCGGTATTGGATATGGTAGAAACGCAAAGGTATTTATCGAAAATAGTATAAATGTAACAGGTATTGAAATTTCGAAAACAGCGATCGATTTAGCAAGAGAAAACGGACTAGAAGATGTTAGTATGTATCACGGTTCAGTAAACGAAATGCCTTTTGATAATAAACTGTATGATGGGATATTTAGTCATGCACTTCTTCATTTGTTGAATGGACAGGAAAGAGAAAAATTTATTGAAGATTGTTATAATCAGTTAAAACCAGGTGGATATATGGTTTTTACAACTGTTTCTAAAAAAGCTCCCATGTACGGAAAAGGAAAACAGTTGGATAAAGATTATTATGAGATAATGGAAGGTGTAAAAATGTTCTTCTATGATTCTGAATCTATAAAAAAAGATTTTAATCAATATGGATTAGTACAAGTTTCGGAAATTGATGAACCAAATAAGAACATAGTAAATAAACCTTCAATCAATTTCTTAATGATAAAATGTAAGAAAGAACGATAACTAAAAGTTATTAAGAATGATTAAAGATGTTTATATATTGATTATGCACAAATAAAAAGGACAAGCATATAATATAAATACCTTTTAACTTTAAGTAACCTTAACTTTCGTTAATAGGGTATCTCAAAATCCCCAAAAGAGCACTTGCGGAAACAAGTGCTCTTTTATTTTTTTGTTTCATAAATATTTATACTTGCAAATTTCGTGCAATAAAAATAAATCTGAGAGAAATAACCATATCTTTATTATACGATTATTTCTGAACTACAAACGTTATAGCATTTGTTTTTAATTGAATGTGTCTTTCATTACGAACTATATTATAAGCTAATTCTTTTATTTCAACTTTTACTTCTTTCCATCCTTTATAAATGCTTTTTAATAGACGTATCATTTCTTCGGTTGGGAGATTAATTTCAATTAAAGCTTTTACTTCTTCATTCGTTTTTAAAACAATTTCTTGTATGTTAGAGTTAATAATTAAACAATTAATACCGCCGTTTTTTGTCCCTTGTTTCATAGAATGGAGCACTTTTTTAAAAGCTTCTTTTGATTTAACATGCTCTAAACTTGATACTGCAACGATATAATCATAAGCGTTAGAGTCAATATGATAGTTTTCAATTTCTGCTTGTTCTGTTTTTATAACCTCGAATACATCATGTTCTTTACTATAAATTTTTAGCTTTGTTAAAGCGGAATCAAGTAAATCAACACATGTAACAGTGCCATTATAATTTTTTATTATTTGTGCAATTGGAATGCTATTTCTACCGACGCCAGATCCAAGGTCAAGTACTTGTAATTTGTTTTGCCCTTCAAAGTAGTTCATTAAGTCCATAACTGTTTTAACCGGTTTATAAAGCCAAGAGCCAGCTTCAAACAATTTATATTGTTCATAGCAAAGATCGTGATATTTCTTTTCTTCTTGTCTTATGTAATCGATACGGTTCATATTGTTTCAGTTCCAATATTTTTATTACAAAATGAATAGGTGGGGCAGCCTTTAACATTTGTTTGAATTCGAAAAATACCACCAGCATGTGGATACTCTTTTAATTCGTCATCAGTCATTCTTGTTCTGGCTGTTGTAACATATAAATCAGTTAAGTTAGGCCCACCAAACGTACATGATGTTACATATAACGCAGGAATTGGAATACTTAATATTTGTTCTCCAGTAGAGGGATTCCATCTAGTTATTTTTGAACCTCCCCAATGTGCAATCCATAAACAACCTTCTTCGTCAATTGTCATACCATCAGGTAGACCGTCATTTTCAGAGAAAATGATTACATCACTTGGATTATGAATTTCTCCAGTACGTATATTATATTGATAGCGAACCACTTTTTTAGTAGGTGTATCTATAAAGTAAAGGTATGTATGATCAGGTGACCAAGCCATTCCGTTTGAAGTATTTACATGTGAAATTTTTTTCTCTACACTTAAATTATTATGTAAACAATATAAGGAACCTGCAGCATTCATACCGTATGTATCTGTAGTACCTGCCCAGAAACGACCAGCGGGATCACATTTTCCATCGTTAAAACGATTTTCTATTAAATGTTGTTCGGGGTCAAAAATATGTGTCAGTTTTTCTGTATTTACATTAATAGAATAAAAGCCGTTTTCCATAGCTAAGAGTAGTACATCCTCTAAATATGGAACAACACAGCCAATTTGTTGATTGAGAGCAATTACTCGGTTCGTATTAGCGGTAGGATTGTATATGCATAATTTTCTCTCCATAATATCAACCCAATATAAAAGTTGCTTTTTTTCATTCCAACATGGTCCTTCAGCTAAACTTGCTTTAGCATCTAAAACTAATTCTATATCACTGAACAAGATGTTCACCTCGCGTTATAAGATATTAATATAATTCGATAAGAATAGAGGTAAACCTTTTAGTCAGAGGATATTAAGATTTATACTGTAGAAAAATGACCTTCTCACAAGTGATTAAAAAAGTGTATAAACAAGGAGAGGAAAATGCATATGATGTTTTACGAAATTGTTTGCTTTTCTTGTAAGAATATATTTCGTGTTTACGAAGGTAGTGAAAAATATAAGCGATTTAAAGAGAAACCAAAAGGGGCATATTGTTGTGATGAGTGTAGCCACAAAATTCAATTAGAAGCGATAAAGAATTTTTTTAGGTAATTAAACTAAAATTCCGGAAATCATAACTTAATTTTTATTTTAGAAGATTTTTTAAGAATAATGTCTAAATATAGAATGTAAATAAAGATGAAGTATACACAAAACAATTCGTTTAATCGATAAGTATATATTATGAAAATTGAGTTATAAAAAAAACGGCAAGCTAGAATTCGCTTGCCGTTTTTTTATAGTTTTGTATGTATTTGTATACCTTTTTCTTTTTCTTTTTCGTTCTTTACGCGTACAATTAAATTATAAGATCCAGATTTTGGTGCTTCAAAAGAAAGTAAACCTTCTTTTTGAGAAGTGACTTCTTCTTCGTAAATGACCTTATCGTCTTTAGTGATTTGTAATAAAATTGTACCCTCTTCAACGGTTGCATCAAAAGGGAATTGTACATTTCCTTGTTCAGTTTTGATCGTTTGTACATCGTAATACCCTTTCAGGGAGCCAATGTTTAAAGTTGTTTCGCCGTTTTTTTGAACCTTGGTGACTTTTACTGCTGTATTACCACATGCGCTTAATAATACAACAAGAGTTAGAATGAGAAATAAACGTAGTAATTTCATAGTGATCCCCTTTTTATCATTATAAAATTTTTCCAATGCGTAAATTAGTTTATCATTTTTTTATAAACAAATATATATATTAAAACTAAAAGTTGTTATTTAGTGATAATCTCTTATATACCATTTGGTTTCTATTAGTCTAAGAAACTTCAGTACATGTTGAATATTCAATTAATAAAATGTTATAGGAGTTAAATATTTTATCTTACTATTAGATTACTTGAATAAAAAGAAAACACCGAAAGTATATATAAAAGCAGGTACTTTCAGTGTTTTCTTTTTTACTATCGTGAATACATTTTCGGACATTCATCACCACTTGGTTCATAAAAACAATGGCTTTTAAACTGTCCTACAAATGGCTGGTTATACCATTCAGGTGAACAAGCTCCAACTGGACGGAAATACCAAAGTGCCCATCGTGCGGGCCAGCGCCATTCACCTTGCAAAACTTTTCGTGCGATTTCTTTTTCTGATTCACGAGCGCGTTGGTAAAAATACCCGTATTGTACTGCTTCGAATCCGCCGGGGCTTTGATATACAGCGTCGCGTACGGTACGGAGTTGTTTGAAATCTAAGCAATCACAAAATACACGGTTTACTACAACGCATCCAACTAACTCCTCACCTTGGCGACCTTCGCCTTCAGCTTCAGCACGAATTAAACGAGCTAGTAAATCAACATCACTTTCGTTGTATGGAATAAGGGGCATAGCAATACCACCTTTCTGTTATAGTAAAGATTGTATGTTATAAAACAATCGGCGTGCTTTTTTACATAAAAATAATATTAACTTTAAGAGGAGCTTGTATAAAAAAAGCTAATTAGTAATAGTAGATAAATATAAAAGGGAGAGGTATTATGTATCGAATTCATAAAGACCATATCATTTACTCAATGTCACCAGATAATCAGCCTTGTATCGAAGTAGAAATAGGGAGTCGTCTTGTATTTGAAACATATGATTGCTTTGAAAATCAAATTGATTCTGAAGATGTTGCGTTTCAAGAATTAGATTGGAACCGAATTAATCCAGCGACTGGTCCAGTATTTATTAATGGTGCAGAACCTGGTGATATATTAGTCGTAACGATTGAAAAAATTAAAATTGCAGAGCAGGGCGTTTTAACTACAGGTGCAAACCTTGGTGTAATGGGGGATGAGTTAAATGAAAATACAGTGAAAATTGTCCCAATACATAACGAACATGTTTTGTTTTCAAGTGAACTACAAATCCCGATTAATCCAATGATTGGTGTTATTGGTACTGCGCCGAAAGAAGAGAGCATTTCATGTGGCACCCCGCATGATCATGGTGGAAATATGGATTGTAAAGAGATAAAAGAAGGAACGACATTGCTATTACCTGTAAATGTTCCTGGTGCTCTATTAGCATTAGGCGATTTACACGCAGCGATGGGGGATGGTGAAATTGGTGTTAGTGGTGTAGAGGTTGCTGGTGAGGTAACTGTAACAGTTCAAATTATAAAAGAAAAGAAATGGCCGTTACCAATGGCTATTCAAAAAGAAAAAATGATGACGATTGCTTCAGAGAAATTGTTAGATGATGCAGCAAGTCGTGCTGTACATAATATGGTGACATTTTTACATGAAGAATTAGCAATGTCTAAAGCTGATGCAACTCTTTTATTATCGGCAGCAGGTAATTTAAAAGTTTGCCAAGTTGTGGACCCGTTGAAAACGGCGCGTATGGAATTAGGGATGGATTATGTGGAGAAACTAGGATTTACTTTTAGTAAATTTCATATTAAATAGATAAGGGACGAAAAAGGATACTTTTGTATAAAAGCATCCTTTTTTTAATTTACGGATTTTGTGAAAAGAGGTAGTATTTATTTTATATAAGTATATTTGAGATTGTGCATTAAAAAGGAGTTCAATAATGGTCAAAATTATGATTGTAGAAGACGATATGAAAATTGCAGAACTATTATCAACATATGTTGCGAAATATGGTTATCAAGGAGTTATTGTATCGGACTTTCAAAATGTATTAGACATTTTTTTAGATGAACAACCAGAGTTAGTTTTATTAGATATTAATTTACCGAGTTTTGATGGTTACTTTTGGTGTCGTCAAATTCGTGGTGTTTCTACATGTCCGATACTATTCATTTCGGCTCGTGAAGGTACGATGGATCAAGTTATGGCGTTAGAAAACGGTGGCGATGATTTTATTCCGAAGCCTTTTCATTATGAAGTTGTAGTGGCGAAAATTCGTAGTCATTTAAGACGTGCATATGGAGATTATGCACCGAAACTAGAAGAGCGAATGATTGAGCAACAAGGCCTTTGTTTATATCCTGAAAGACTTGTATTGAAACTTAGAAACGAAGAGATTGATATAACGAGAAACGAAGCTATTTTATTAGAGACATTAATGAAAAATTATCCGCGTGTTGTGAGTAGGGAAGTGTTGTTAAATAAATTATGGGATAGCGAATCTTATGTTGATGATAATACATTAAGTGTAAATACAACACGTGTGCGTAAAAAGTTACAAACGTTACATATAGAAGGTGCGATTGAAACGATTCGTAGTGTTGGATATAGATTGCATATTACTTGGGATACTGGTATAGAAAAATGATAAGGTTGTTTATACGTGATCATATACCACTTATTTGCTTTACTATAATTCAACTACTAGCTATATTTCTCGTATATTGGTTTGATGGGCATAATCACATTACAACGGCGTTATATGCAATGTTTCTAGGGGTTTTCTTTATGGGAAGTTATTTAGTGTTTCGTTATTTTACACATCGTTCTTTTTATGAGCGCTTAGCAAACCCGATGCAATCTTTGGATGAATCTGTTCAAAAATCTGATTTTGCAGCTGTATCGGCTGCTCTTCAAGAACTACTTGAGGTGCAATATCGACATTATCAAAATCAGCTGCAAATGCAAGAGAGAAAAAATAATGACCATTTAACCTTTATGAATCAGTGGATCCATCAAATGAAAACACCTTTATCTGTAATAGAATTAATTACACAGGATGAAGTAGATTCACGTTTTGAAAGTATAAATGAGGAAACTGATCGATTAAAAAAGGGATTAGAAATGGCTCTGTATGTCGCACGTTTAGAAGCATTTACACAAGATTTTTATGTAGAAAGAGTACAACTACATAAAATAGTGAATGATTCGGTACATGAGCATAAACGGTTCTTTATCCGGAATTTTGTATATCCAGAGCTTGAAATTGATAAAGGCATTACTGTAGAAAGTGATGTGAAATGGTTACAATTTTTAATTGGGCAAATACTATCGAATGCGATTAAATATTCATCAGGAAGTAGAGAAAAGATTAAAGTGAAAGCTTGTAAGGAAGGTAATACCGTCATACTTGAAATTGCTGATAATGGCGTAGGTATACCGAAGCAAGATTTACCAAGAGTCTTCAAACCTTTCTTTACAGGAGAAAACGGTAGAGGTTTTAAAGAATCAACAGGAATGGGGCTATATCTTGTATATGAAATTACAAAACAATTAGGTCATAGTGTAGAGATTCATTCAGAAGTTGATAAAGGTACGGCAGTACGAGTAATATTTTTTAATGTGTAAAAATTGATCAAGGCTAAAGAACTTTGGAGATAAGTTTTTTAGCCTTGTTTTGTATTTTTTTTAAAGTTTTCATATGAATAAACGATACAAATTAGTAAAAATTAAAGATACGAGCACATGAAATTGTAGAAATGAAAAATAATGGTTTTTGTAGTACAAATAATAATATTTACGCATACAGTATTATCATGGTACAATATGGTTACTAATGACGGAAAGGAATGATGGGTGGACGATGATTAACTAATCTTATTTTTAAATGTTGAAATTCAATAAATTTCAATTTCTAAAAAATAGGATTAGTCTGCCCAATTTCCATAGAACGGTATTGCTATTTATGTTACGTAATAGCTTATTTGGGTGTAAATATTTTAACGACTAATCCTGCCAAATTTATTTGGGAGGATTTTTTTATTCTCCCTTAATGAAAGGGATCGGTATTATGAAAGAACTATTAAAATTAAATGATGTTTATGTTGAAATAAAAGAAAATATGTTGTTAGAGAAAATGAATGTGACAGTAAAACAAGGGGATGTTATCGGACTAATTGGTAAAAACGGTGCTGGTAAATCAACGTTACTTCAATTAATAAATGGAAAGATTGAGCCTTCAAAAGGGATTGTTGAATGGCAGCAAATGAATATGACAACCGTATATGTTGAGCAAGAAATAGAATCTTTTATTAGTAATGATGTAATTGCAAAAGAAGCAGAACTTCTTGCGAAATGGGGTGTGCCAACGAACGATTTTCATACTTTAAGTGGTGGTGAAAAGCTGAAAATTCGATTAGCAAAAGGATTTGCTGAAAATCCTAATGTCTTAATATTAGACGAACCGACAAATCATTTAGATGAGATCAGTACGGGATTTCTCATTAAACAAATAAAAAACATGAAAGGTACAGTTATCGTTGTATCGCATGATCGATATTTTTTAGATGTTGTCGCAACAAAAATATGGTCAATTGAGGACAAAAAATTAATTGAGCATAGTGGTAATTATACGAGCTACATGAAAGCACGTGAGCAAGGAAGGAAGTCGCAGCAGCGTGAATATGAAAAGCAGCAAAAAAAGATAGAACAAGTAGAAACACATATAAAAGAATTGAGTTCATGGTCACAAAAGGCACACGCGCAGTCTACAAAACAAGAAGGTGTGAAAGAATTCTATCGTGTAAAAGCGAAGCGAATGGATGCACAAGTGAAGTCAAAACGAAAACGACTCGAAAAAGAGCTGGAGAAAACGAAAGTAGAACGTGTGAAAGAAGAGTATTCAGTTGAGTTTTCTATTCAAGCGAACAAAAAAGTAGGAAAACGCTTTTTAGAAGTAAAGCAATTAAAAAAAGACTTTCATGGGAAAGTATTATTTGAAAACGTTAATTTTACAATTCAGCACGGTGAGAAAGTTGCGATTGTTGGACCAAACGGTAGTGGGAAAACAACATTACTGAAGATGATTATGGGAACGGAAACTGCTGAAGGAGAAATATGGATTTCACCTTCAGCAAACATCGGCTATTTAACACAAGAAGTTTTTGATTTACCGCTTGATAAAACACCAGAAAATTTATTTTTTAAAGAGACGTTTGAAGAAAGAGGAAAAGTCCAAAATTTAATGAAACATTTAGGATTCCAAGCGTCTCAATGGAAAGAGCCGATTGAGCATATGAGTATGGGAGAAAGAGTAAAGTGTAAGCTAATGGCTTATATTTTAGATGAAAAAGATGTACTCATTTTAGACGAACCGACGAATCACTTGGATCTACCTTCACGTGAACAACTTGAAAATACATTAGCTGAGTATAACGGAACATTAGTAATTGTATCTCACGATCGATATTTTCTGGAGAAAACAACTAACACAAAACTCGTGTTTTCAAACAATACGATACAAAAGCAGCTAGAAGAACCTACTAAAACAAGAGATGATATTGAAGAGCTACGTTTAACGTTAGAAACAGAGAGACAAGAAGTATTAGGAAAATTAAGCTTTTTAACTTCTAAAGACAAAGAATATAAAGCACTGGATGAACGGTTTATTGAACTTACGAAGCAGATTAAGGAGCTGTAACGTAAGTAAGGGGGATTAACATGGGAGAAGAGAGATTCACTAAGTTATTTAAAATAGATTGTAGAGATATATACTTGCAAGAGTTTACTGTCAAAGATGCAGAGAGTATTTATAAAATAGCAAATCAACCGGAAATAGCAAAATTTTTACCAGACTGGAAATCAACGAAAGAACAAAGGGTGGATTGGATTGCAGATTATGAAATACCAGCAAACAAAGCATTTCTTGATGCAGTGAAAACTACGAATAACATAGATAATCATATGTTAAAGCTAGGAATATTTAAGAAAGCTACAAATCAACTCATTGGATGGTGCTGCACAGCTATGAAAGAAGAACTCGCTTCACCAAACAGAGAGATAATGTATGCTATCTCAAATGAATATCAAAATCATGGCCATGCTACAAAAGCGACTAAAGGTTTAATTGACTAATTGTTTAAAGAAACAAATTTAAATGTCCTTAACGCAATTGCTTTAATTAACAATGTAGCATCAAATAAAGTTATTGAAAAATGCGGGTTTATTTATAAGAGCCAACAGAGGATAGAAAATCAAATATATAATCATTATATATTGAGAAAATCTGAGTGGATAAAAATATAACGTTTGGTAGTAAAAGACCGATAGCAATCGGTCTTTTCTCATTTATATAATAAAGATTTATTATACATTATATTTCCTACTACTATACAATTATTATAAGATAGTTATGCGTTAATTTTAGTTTGAAATAATTATGTTGTCAGTTTTTTTAGAAATCTTACAAGCGTGTAAGGTAAATGAAAGGTGAATCAATATGAGCTGTAAGATAATTCATTTACACTTTATAGTGAGCAGTGGAAATGAAGGGAGAATATACATGGAAATTTTACAGGCTAAAAGTATTAGTAAAGTATATAAAGGGAAAGTACCTTATAAAGCATTAGTAGATATTGATTTATCAATTCAAGAAGGTGAATTTGTAGGAATTATGGGTCCATCAGGTAGTGGGAAAACAACGTTATTAAATATGGTATCTACTATTGATTCTCCATCATCGGGAGAAATATTTATTAATGGCACAAATCCTTTTCAATTATCATCAGAAGAATTAGCGTTATTCCGCAGAAAACAATTAGGATTTGTTTTTCAATCATTTAATCTTCTTAGCACACTTACTGTAAAAGAAAACATCGTATTGCCGATGACTTTAGATGGTGTTTCCGTGCAAGAAATGAACAAGCGATTGGAAGAGATTGCAGAGAAGTTAAATATTACAGATATATTGAATAAAAGAACGTTTGAAATATCAGGGGGACAAGCTCAAAGAACAGCAATCGCTCGTGCGATCGTTCATAAGCCGCAATTATTACTTGCAGATGAACCAACAGGGAACTTGGACTCTAAATCTTCAAATGATGTAATGGAGATGCTGGATACTCTAAATAAAGAAGAAAAAGCAACGATGATGTTAGTTACACATGATCCGTATGCAGCGAGCTTTTGCAGCCGAGTAATCTTTATTAAAGATGGTCAACTATATAACGAAATTTATTGTGGTGAAAGTAGGCAAACTTTTTATCAAAAGATTATGGATGTCCTTTCTTTGTTAGGAGGGAAAAGGCATGACTTTTCGTCAGTTCGCATTTAATAATATTTTTCGTAATAAGCGTACATATGCTGCCCATTTTTTAAGTAGTGCATTTTCTATTATGATTTTCTTTACGTATGCTCTTTTATTATTTCATCCTGATTTACAAGGTGAGTTGAAATCGACAAGTGCAACAATAAGTGCATTTGGTACATTGGGATTTTCAGTTTCGCAAGGATTGATTTTTGTATTTTCATTTTTCTTCATTTTATATTCAGTTAGTTCGTTTTTAAAAACGCGTAAGAAAGAATTTGGCGTTTTATTGATGCAAGGTATGTCAATGAGACAGCTTAAGAAATTATTATTAATTGAAAATATGTTGATTGGACTTGGTTCAATTTGTATAGGGATTTTCATTGGACTCATATTTTCTAAACTAGTCTTATTGATAAGTGCAAGTGTATTAATGATTAATAATGGTTTACCTTTTTATATACCAGTGCGGGCTGTATTATTAACAGTTATCACATTTCTTTTCTTGTTTTTAATTGTTTCATTATTTACATTTAAAATGATAAAAGTAACGGAACTTGTGGAACTTATTCGAGCAGAGGAAAAGCCAAAACCTGAACCGAAATCTTCAGTTTTATTATCGCTACTTTCTTTAATTAGTATAGGGTATGGATATTTTTCAGTATTTCGCTTCATACCAAGTACCAATTTTATTACGCTTGGAATAGGTGTGCTCCTAGTAATTATAGGAACGTACTTTTTATATACACAGTGTAGCGTGTATATATTGCGCCTTGCTAAAAGGAGGGACTCTTTCTTTTTAAAGAGAACAAATATATTAACATTTTCTGAATTAATTTACCGTATGAAAGATAATGCAACGATGTTTTTTATAGTATCTATTGTTTCAGCAGTTGCATTTACAGCAATTGGTACAACAGCCGCAATTGGAAATAGGGATTTGGTAAGGATGACAAATCCGTATACATTTTTGTATGGAAGTCTTGAAAATGACAAAGTATTGAATAAAAATCTTTCTATTATAAAAAAGCACCTTTCTGATGCTAATATTCCGTATCGAATGGCTTCATCTTCATATATATACACAGAAAATGGCGTAAATGTAATGAAGTTAAGTGAATACAACGATCTTGCTAAAGCACTAGGTTATCAACAAGAAACAATTGAAAAAGAAGATGAAATTTTATTAATTCCTGGAGTCGTATCACAAAAACAAGAATTTAAAAATGGCGAGTATAAAAAGAATATAGAAGTCATTCAAGGTGACTGGACAAAGACATTTCATGTGAAAAAAGCTGTAGAAAATTTAGTTTTACCACACGATTCTAGAACTATTTATATCGCTGTTCAAGATCAGGTATATGATGGAATGCCTCTTACTAGTGACCCAGTTAATAAAGAAATTCCATATCGTACTTACGGATTTGTTGTAGATGATTGGATAAAAACGAAAGAGATTTCCAATCAATTAAAGAGTATATTCGATAAAGATCTTAGGGACAGAGATTTCTACTTTGAAGCTTTAACATTAAACTTGTTGGAAGCAAAGCAAAAGAATGGTTTATTACTTATGGTAAGTATTTTAGTCGGAATCGTCTTCTTTACATTCGCTGCTAGTTTTATTTATTTCCGATTATATACAGATTTGGATCGCGATCAGCAGCAATATAAAATGATTTCGAAAATGGGATTAAGTAAAGGTGAGTTAAAAAAAGTTGTAACGAGACAGTTATTATTAATGTTCTTTTTACCAATTGTCGTTGCAGTGATTCATACTGTAGTCGCTTATATAGCATTACAGCAATTAGTCGATTTTTCTATCATAAATAGCTCTATCGTTATTTTAATTTCATTTATATGTATACAAGTTTTATATTTCTTTATAACCCGTTGGCGTTATCTGCAAAAGCTTTATAAGGTTATGGAGCAATAGAATTTATTAGCTTGTAAGACTACAATAAAGTATGTAGAAAAATGAACTGTATGATGAAAGGAAACGAGATGAAAAGAACTTTAACTATTTTTATGTTAACGATACTACTATTAATAAGTTTTAGTGCATGTTCTAAAAAGGAGAATCCATTTCCTGCAAACGGTGTATTAATAATTGGAGATGAAAATAATATTTCACCAATTATTAATCGTTATCAGGAAATTACGGAAGAAAATGAAGTGTTTTCTGTGAAAAAAGGGGAAGTTGGAAATGGAAATGTCTTAATTTTAAATGAATCTACAGCACAAGCATTGATTAAAGAAAAACTTTTTCGAAAACAAGATAATGGCTCCAATTATATTATAGATACGTTACCGAAATTCCCAAAAGAAGGGGCGCTAATATTTACAAGTGAAGACAATAAGACTATGAAAAGTATTAAAATAGGAGAGGAAGAGATTCCTGTTACATACGATAGTGATGCTTGGATAGGTAACAATCGTAAATATTCAACGGAATGGTATATAATTGTAGCAAAAAATAGTGTTTATAAAGAAATAAAGGCAAATGAAATGAAAATGCATCTTCTTCATTTGAAAAAATCACTAGGTGACGAAAAACCTAAAATGTCGACAGATAATACATTGGTTAATGAAAATGTCAAAGTAAAAAAGTTAATTAAAGGTTTGGAAGGAGAAGTATCTTTTCAATTTGTAACGATTGGCGAAAAACCTTAAAAAAGAGTTCGGAGTTGATAAAAATTTCATCAGCTTCGAACTCTTTTTAGTTTATAGACAAATCAATTATTATGCTTTACATTACTTCATTTAATCGAGTCTCGTTTGTTTCCTCAATCCCATTTGAATTTTGAACTGAATTATTTTGGGATTCTTTTTCTTTACGAGCCTTTTGTAGCATTTCAAGGATAATCCATAAAGGAACACCTTTATCCTTTAACATCTTCCATAAATCTAATTCATTAAATTTATGCTCAGGCTGTTTCATTTCTTTTTCAGATGAACGAATATCAAACTTGATAGGATCATTTACTTTCGTACTTTCAAGTTTAGTAGAAGAGATAGTATTATGCTCAAGAGTAGATGGAGTTATTTTAGTAGGTTGAGATAATGTATGAATATTTGATCCGATTTGCATGCTTTTTCCTCCTTTTCAAGCAATGAGATTAGTTTTCTTATGGTTTTTAAATCTTTTTAACATGAGGAAACTATATCTAATTATAAATCCAAATAAATAGATTTACAAGTTGTATTGTAAAAAGTAAATATTTACTTGAATTAATATTTATCAACATTTGTATATGTTTTCTATATATACAACGTATATAAAATACTTTACATTATGTTTAAGTTGTTAAAGTATTCTGTTATTTTTTAAAAAAGAAACATGTAAACGTTTTATTAGGGGGAGGAAGTATGGGGAAGTTATTTTTAAAAATATGTTTTTTCGCATTAGTGACCGTATGTTCATTCGCAGCAAAAATATCATACGCTGAAGAGAGGCAACAAAATAATTATCCTATCATATTGGTGAATGGATTTGCTGGATGGGGTAGAGAAGAAATGCTTGGCGTAAAATATTGGGGTGGTGTTCATGATATACAGGAAGATTTGAAACGCAATGGTTATACGGTACATACCGCAGCTGTTGGACCTGTTTCTAGTAACTGGGATCGTGCATGTGAATTGTATGCACAAATTAGCGGTGGGACAGTAGACTATGGTGCAGTACATGCTGAGAAACATGGACATAATCGTTTTGGCAGAACTTATAGTGGTTTTGCGCCGAATTGGAGTGAAACAAATAAAGTTCATTTAGTTGGACATAGCATGGGTGGACAAACGATTAGAACATTAGTACAGCTATTAAAAGAAGGTAGTTTTGAAGAAAAGAATTATGTGAAAAATGACCCAGACACCAAAATATCACCACTATTTGAAGGCGGAAAATCATATGTTCATAGTGTTACAACATTAGCAACCCCTCACAACGGTACAACACTTGCGGATGGTAGTCTTCTACTGCCGTTCGTTAAAGATTTACTCATTACAGCTGCAAGCTTTGGAGGAAACAATAATTTATCATTATATGATTTTAAATTGGATCAATGGGGTATAAAGAAAAATGCTGGAGAGTCCTTTTTCCAATATAGTAATCGTATTCTAAATAGTTCACTTTGGAAAAATACAAAAGATATAAGTCAATGGGATTTAAGTACAGATGGTGCAAAGGAGTTAAATAATTGGGTAAAGACGCAACCGGATGTGTATTACTTATCTTATAGTGGACATGCATCACAAGCAGCACCTATAACAGGTTTACATTTACCGTATATTACGATGAATAAAGTGTTGATGGGGAATGCATTTTTCTTAGGTTCTTATGCGAGATATGAAGAAAACCGTCCGTTAGTTGATACTTCTTGGTGGCAAAATGATGGTGTAGTAAATACAAATTCTATGATCGCACCAACTTCTAATGTTGCTGTAAATAATAATGAGTCATTACAGGTTGGAAAATGGAATCATATCGAAACGAAAGCGAATTGGGATCATCTCGATATGGTAGGATTAAGTGTTTCAGACTCGTTAGGTTTTTCTAGCATTCAAGAGTTTTATAGAACAATTGCTGAAAAGCTATCACGTTTACCGAAATAGGTAATAATAAAGCGCTCTCGATGGAATTCGAGAGCGCTTTATATTATATTGAAAGAGGGATTTGGTAGAAAAATATGGGGGGATATTATGAAAATTCAAGTTGTATTATCAGGATACGGAACAGTAGGCAGAGAGTTTATAAAATTATTAAATGAAAAATATTCATATATATATGAAACATATGGGATTCAATTAGTTGTAAGTGGCGTATTAGGGAGAAATATTGCAATACATAATGAAGACGGCTTATCACTTCATCATTTATTGATGTATGGTGGTGGTACCGCTGCAATTGAAAAATATTTAGAGTATCATCCGAAGGAACGTGCCACAACTAGCATAAGTGGTACTGTATTGGTAGAATCAACAGTTACAAATCTTAAAGATGGAAATCCAGGGAAACAATATATGAAACAAGCGATGGAGAAACAGATGGATATAGTAGCAATTTCTAAAGGGGCGCTCGTTACAAACTGGAGAGAAATAAATGAAGCAGCAAGAGGCGCAAATGTACGAATTCGATATAGCGGTGCAACAGCCGCTGCACTACCGACCCTAGATATCGGACAATTTAGTTTAGCCGGTTGCAGTATTGAAAAAATAGAAGGAATATTAAATGGAACAACTAATTATATTCTTACGAAAATGTATGAGGAAGATATGACATTTGAAGAAGCACTGAAAGAAGCACAAGATAAAGGAATTGCTGAGACAAACCCTATATTAGATATAAGTGGCTCAGATAGTGCGTGTAAATTGTTACTTTTGGCAAATAGCTTAATGGGAACAGAGAAAACACTTACTGATATACATATAAAAGGAATCGAGCACGTTACAAAACAACAAATTAGAAATGCTAAGGAACAACATAAAATTATTAAATTAATAGCATCAACATATAAGGATGAGGGTGGCAATGTCAATTTAAATGTTGAACCGTGCGAAATAGAAAAAGATCATCCGTTAGCAAAAGTAAATGGGACCGAAAAAGGAATTACGTTTTTTACAGATACGATGGGACAAGTTACTACAATTGGTGGGGCTTCTAATCCACGAGGCGCTGCAGCTGCAGCTTTAAAAGATGTAATTAACTTATATCGAAAAGATTTGTAAGACCGTACCGCCCTTTATAAAAAATACATATGTCGTGGACCTTTTGAGAATGAAATAAATATGCAAAAATGATTGCAGGGGGTAAGGAATTGTTTAAGGATTTTAAAGTTGTTAAAGATCGTCCCGTTTATATTCAATTGAAAGATTATTTGAAGAAGATGATTATGAAAGGGCATTTGCTCGGGGATCAAAAAATCCCATCAACAAGGGAACTAAGTGAATTACTAAGTGTGAGTAGAAACACTGTACTCGCTGCTTATGCAGATTTAGAGCAAGAAGGACTCATTTATGCAGTTAAAGGAAAAGGGAACTTTGTTGCGAAGGTGGATATATCTAACAATTCGTCTGTTGAAATAGATTGGAAAAATAAACTTAATACAGTGACCGCATTAGCGGATGAATTAGATTTAATGAAACATGGTGTTCGTTGGGAAAAGGGAATGATTGTTTTTAATAGTATAGCCCCGGATGAGAAGCTATTTGATGTTGAAAATTTCAAAAGAGCTTTTCTTACTCGTATGTCCATTGAAGGGGACATCGTATTGAACTACGGATATGCAAAGGGATATAGACCGTTAATGAATTATTTACTTCATTACATGGAAATGAAAGGTGTAGACATTTCAAATAAAGATATTCTAATTACAAATGGATTTACAGAAGGATTGGATATTGTACTCTCTTCTTTATCAAAAAAATCCGGTCGTGTCATTTGTGAGAATCCAACTCACCACGCTGCACTTAAGCTTTTCCGTTTACATGGACTTGAAGTTCATGGGATTGATATGCATGAGGATGGTATTGATACGAATGAAGTTGAAAAAAGTTTGCGTGAAAAAGATTTTGATTTTGCTTATTTAATTCCTTCTTATCATAATCCAACCGGTATTGTTACGAGTTCAGAGAAAAGAACGGAATTGATGAGGTTATTCTCAAAATACAACGTTCCTATTATAGAGGACGGATTTAATGAAGAACTACGTTATTCAGGTTCACATTTAGCTCCATTATTAACTTTTGCTGGAGCTGGCAATAATGTGATTTATATTAGTAGCTTTTCAAAGGTACTTTTCCCTGGTTTACGTGTAGGCTGGATTATTGCAGATAAAGAGCTGATTCATTATTTAGAAAGCGTAAAAAGAGCAAGAACGATTCACACATCTACGCTAGATCAAGCTGTTCTGTTTCAATATTTACATGAGGGATATTTTGAAAAATATTTAAAAAAGGCAAGATCTGTTTATAAGAAAAAATATGAGTTAGCTGTCGGGACATGTAACCAGTACATTCCTTTTAAAAGAATGACTGGAGATGGTGGACTTCATTTATTTATAGAGCTAGAAGAGCATATGAACGCCCGCACACTTTTACAAAAGTGTTATGAGAAAGGCGTTACGTTTTCACCTGGAGATGTTTTTTACTCTGATGGAGAAGGAGCGAACACTTTCCGATTAGGATTTTCGCGCTTGAAAGAAGAAGAAATAGTTCGGGGAATTAAAATAATTGGTGATACATTAAAAAATGAAATTTGGAGTTGAGAAAATGAAAATCGGTGTTATTATGGGCGGGGTATCGTCTGAAAAACAAGTTTCAATTATGACGGGGAATGAAATGATTGCTCATTTAGATAAAAATAAATATGAAATAGTTCCAATTACATTAAATGAAAAAATGGATTTAATTGAAAAAGCGAAAGACATTGACTTTGCGTTGCTCGCATTACACGGAAAATACGGAGAAGATGGGACAGTTCAAGGAACACTGGAGAGTTTAGGGATTCCTTATAGCGGAAGTAATATGTTATCTAGCAGTATATGTATGGATAAAAATATTTCGAAAAAGATTTTACGTTATGAAGGTGTAGAAACACCAGATTGGATTGAACTTACAAAAATGGAGGATCTAAAGCTTGATGAGTTAGATAAGTTAGGATTTCCATTAGTAGTAAAACCAAACTCTGGCGGATCAAGTGTCGGGGTGAAAATCGTTTACAATAAAAATGAATTGATCTCAATGCTAGAAACTGTATTCGAATGGGATTCTGAAGTAGTAATTGAGAAGTATATAAAAGGTGATGAAATTACATGTTCAATTCTGGATGGAAAAGAGTTACCTATAGTTTCAATTCGACATGCAGCCGAGTTTTTTGACTACAATGCAAAGTATGATGATACTAGTACAGTTGAGGAAGTTATCGAACTTCCAGCAGAAATTAAGGAACGTGTAAATAAAGCGTCACTTGCTTGTTATAAAGCATTAAAATGTAGTGTTTATGCAAGAGTTGATATGATGGTGAAGGACGGAATTCCATATGTAATGGAAATTAATACATTACCAGGGATGACACAATCAAGTTTATTGCCAAAAAGTGCAGAAGCAGCGGGAATTAGTTATAGCAAACTATTAGATATGATTATTGAAACATCATTAAAAGTTAGAAAAGAAGAAGGATTTTAAGGGAATTATATAACTAATTCTTTTGACAGTTTCACGAAGTATGCTATGATGAATACATTATAAAAATAAAATATTTATCCACTAGGGGGGCCTTTTATAGGCTGAGATCAAATGTGATTTTGAGACTCTTAGTACCTGATCTGGTTAATGCCAGCGTAGGGAAGTGGGAAAGACGTTGCTATTTAATGAGTAAATAAATACTGTCAATTTCACTTTCTTTACGCCTGTAAAGAAAGTTTTTTTATTTTACAGCTTTAATAATTGTGGATAAATACTTATATTTTATACATTATTGGAGGGATTTAAATGACTTTTTCACAATCATTACGTAAAGAAGTAGATTCAATTTGGGAAGCGAGTTTTAACCATCCCTTTGTAAAAAAACTTGGTGAAGGAACGTTAGATTTAGCTAGTTTTCGCTATTATGTGCTTCAAGATTCATATTATTTGAGTCATTTTGCTAGAGTGCAAACTTTAGGAGCTGCAAAAGCTCTTGAATTAGAGACGACAGCTCGTATGGCACACCATGCTCAAAATACATATGAGGCCGAGTTATCTTTACATGAGAATTTTGCTAAAAAGCTAGGGATAACAAAAGAAGAAAAAGATAATTTTATTCCTGCGCCAACTGCATATGCGTATACTTCACATATGTATCGTGCTGCGTATGAAGGACATTTAGGAGATATCATTGCAGCAATTTTACCTTGTTATTGGTTGTATTATGAAATTGGCGAACGCTTAAAAGAGTGTCAGCCGGAAGAGCCAATTTATAACGAATGGATTTCTGCTTATGGATCTGATTGGTTCCGTACGCTAGTTGAAGAACAAATTACACGTTTAGATACTATCGCTGAAAAAGTAACAGAGGCAGACCGCAAGCGTATGAAACAGCATTTTATTATTAGCAGTCAATATGAATATTCATTTTGGGAAATGGCTTATACATTAGAAAAGTGGCCAGTGGATACAGACGTAAAAGACGTAATTGGATAAAGAATAGAAGTAATGTTATAGATAGGTATGGATCATACCTATCTATATATTTTTTCTTGTTAAATTTGCGTAAAGTCATTAGTGCTACGGATATGGCGAAATAGAATATCGATAAGTTAGCTCATTTAATTGTCTACGAATTAACTGGATAAAATTCTGTCACACTTATTTTACAATCAAAGAACGTAAAGATTGGTGGTATGAAGTTAAATAAGAAAAGAAACCGGCTCTGTTAATTGTAACGGATTTACTTTTTCTTTACGGGAATTTCTAAATCATCATGGAATGCTGTTCATACAATATGCAAATATGCATATTGTATCTTTTTGAGTTCTTTATGTGTTAAAATTAAATATAGGGATATGGAAATATAAAGAAGCAAAAGCAGGAATATCCAATGAATTTTGAGAGGTGTTATATGTTTACAAATAAGAAATTAATTCGATTTGGTTTATCTTTGTTTGTGTTTTTAGGGATAATTAATTTTACAATAAGCTATTTCCAAACATATCTTGAAACAGCAGCAGATATCAAATGGATAATTCCAGAAATTTGGAAAACTATTTTGCTAGATGTTCCTCAAGGTATACTTGTCCTTTTAAGCGCAATTGCTTTATATGATTTCACAAAAGAGGCATCACAAAAAGACGCATCAATCTAAGTGTGTCTTTTTTGATTAGCAATTTCATAGAGAGCTTTGCTGGAGAAATAGAAAAAAAAGCCCTAATCAGGGCTTTTTTTTGTAGAAATTTCTTAACCATCGTAGAAACCGGTTACTAGGAGGTGTTGGCATTTATAGTACAGAAAAATCTAAGCGGCAGACGGAAATATATAGGAAATGGCACCATAATTATTGAGAAATTAATTGAACTTAGTAAGTATAAAGATATGAAACTAGAATTTATATTTTTTAATTTTTATTTATCCCACCAATCGGGCTGTCCGTAAAAGCCCGATTGGTGAGGACTAATTAAAGTTTCACTTTATCAATTAAAAAACATTAGTTTTATATATGTACGTGCCAACAAAGAATATAGCCATTATTAATGGATATATTCAATCATTCAAGTGAAAAAGTAACAATAAGATATATAGGTGTAATCAAGATGTGATGGATAAAGCAATGACTAGATTTAAAATCTAATCATTGCTTTTTTTATGGTTTTACTATCAAATATCTGTCTAGATTAGCGATTGATTTCTTCTAGCTAATGAATTTATTACAACTTTGTAAGGTTAATGTAATGTTAATCGATAGTAAATGAAGATGCTTGAGTGTAATTTAAATAAGATTAAAAAGTACTGTTTATCTATAAAATAATTGGGTAAATAATATGTAATTAGGAAGTGTATGAATATGATTGAACTAAAATCTATTATCCATTCGTATAAACTAAAGAGAAAAATAGCTAAAGATTTATACGGAAAAAGAGATGAATTGACACTGTTATTAAATGAATTTAATAATATGAAATGTACAGTAACATCTGAAAAGAAGAAAAACAATATATTATCTCGTTTGCAACTAATTTATCAAAATATGAAATTAGATAAGCAGTACCCTCTAGCAGTTGCTTTTGATAGTAAATTATTGGAGCGGTTAGAAAAAGAATCTCTACATACTATTGAGGATGGTGTAACATGTCTACATTTAATGTTAGATATGAATTATGAGAAAATAAAACAATATGGGTCGAGTACAAGTAGGTCATTTGTTCCATTATCGCAGTCTTCTATTTGTCTTGCTGATTGTATTTGTTTAACAGGATTTGTAGTAGGTTTACTAGGAGCAATTTCATTTGGAGGATTCATGTTATCTATATGTTCAATTACATAAAGGTTAATATTTGTAAAAAGGGCACCGATTTAAGGTGTTCTTTTTTGTTTTTCTGTAAAGTTATTGTAAATGATAAGTACAATACATCACATAAAATGTATAATTTAAATGTATTGAAATACAAATATACAGAGGTGTTGTAAATGATAATTACTTTAAATTTTTAAAAGAGTTGTTTTGATAAAATTTTATTTATATAAACAGTTTTTACTTTTCTTTTAAATACTTGGTTTGAATGGATTAGATTAAGTAACTATTGTTCTAGCATTTTGATAATCAAGACAACTACAGAAAGGAAGGAATCATTTTATGAAAAAATTAAGGCTGTTAACATTTGAAAATATAGTAGAACCCCTTTTAAATGAAGAGGTATCATTTATATACTTTCCTATTGAATGGCTTGACATCGTAGAGATACATTATAAGACGTTTTTATTAACGAGTAAGTTGAAACGTTTAAATGAAAGATTGTATGATATGTTTTCCGATATATTGTTTATTCAGCATAATCCGTACGTATTAAATGAAAATACACCATGGATTGTATCGAAAGAACCTATTAAACAAGAGCAGCTCGATTATATTTTTCAAAGTTGGTATGAGATTATTCATGATTGGAAGCCAAATAGATTAGTAGAGCCACCAAAATATGAATGGCAATCCGATTTGATTTCTAATTTGCCAGTACTACATGATAATGAAACGTATTCTAAGTGGGTGCCCGCTTTAATCTCACATATTTTTTGTGAGCGCCCTATATATTTAGAAAATACAAATGAAGAAGAAATCTATTTTTCTCCTCTTAGATCACAAAATATTTGTGAGGCGATGTCAGGACCGATAAAAGATGAAAAAACAGAAGATTTTTTCTCCTATGTATATCGATTCGAATGCATAACCCGCGGTGGTGAGAACGCTCCATTATTAAATATTTCAATAGGGATCCGGAGATTTTATCAAGAATATAATCATCCAGATATTCCTTTACTTTTAAGACGGAAACGAGGCATGATATTGATTTCTACCTCAGAGTTTGCGTCAAATAATAAAAAAATCCGGTTTGTAAAGCTAAAAATACAACAAGCTACAACCGGTATGAAATGGATTAAGATATTTAGAAATTTAAAAGATGATTTTCAAATAGGGGGGAGAGGTGGATTTAGACCATATTCTCCAATATCCGAAAGATTATATTGTAGGAGAAAATAAAAGGGTGTTATTTCCATACAATGAGAGAATTTATAAAGTTCAAGGTACTAAAATAGAACCGGGTATAAAGGTAAAGGAAAGAGAGTATTTATTTAAAGAATTTCAGCGTAAATTCTCTTATTTCACAATACTTCCAGAATGTAAAAAGATAGCAACAAATAACAAAAATGAATTATTTCCTTTATTTGCACCAAAAGGATTAGAGACATTAACATTAGAAGTTTGGTCTGAAAATATAGCGCTGGAAATAGAACAAGCATTACTTGAGAGTGAAATTGTTTTGACTAAAGTTGGTGAAAATTCTTATGTATTGAATACAGATTTTCCAGTGTTATTAAAGATTGTGAGATATAATATTGAAAAGGTGTTACAAAATCCATATAAAATGCAATATTGCCAAAAATATAAAACAAATCTTGTAGATGATGTTAAGAAAGCTGTCTATGCTACCGCGGGTAAGCGCAGTGATGCGACATTAGCATTAATCGCAATGAAAAATTGTGATGGACGCGAAAAAATTGATCCAAAACAAATCATTAGAGAGGGATTTGCACGAACAAACCGTATTTCAACATTTATTAATTTATTTATAGGCCAAAGTGTATCTCGTAAAACAATTGTAAATAGTATTTTTAGTCTATTAGAACAAAAAGGATTTTTGAAGCGTAGTTGGAATAAGATAAATTTACCTTGTACATATGTTAGTTTATCAATTGAACGAATATCGAAATTTGATTTCTTACCTATTTTTTCAAAAATAAAAGGAAAAGAAATTTTATATAAATTATATGGGAATACAGAGTGGCAAACGATTGATTACGTAATATTAAATATAAATAAACATAATGCATTTTTACCACAACCATCAAAGAGAAATGATATGGGGGCTCTTTTTAAACAATATGTTTTCGAAACATTAATGGAAATTGTACAATATGCAAAAGAACAAAATGAACAAGTTTACTTCATTGTAGATGCAAATTTGAGAAAATATTGGATAAAAGAGTTACAAAATAAAGAAATTAATACAGATATTTTACCTGATATTGTTCCAGAGGTGTTAAAGGTTCCAAATTTAAATATTATTAGAATAAATACAGGTTTTGATGTACCAAGTTACGGTGTAATAGTACGCTATGATGCTCTAGATAGCATTGGCTTATATGCAGATCAAAAAGGGATGTATTATAGCACTGGTGAATATTCACTTAATTGTAGTGGGACTTTTCATCGATATATACTTGAAATTCTACCATTAGGTGTAAAACCTGTAGAAAGGGATTATATCGCTAAAATGATACATTACATGTGCTGTAATTCTAGTATGATTTCGAAAAAGAATGTACACATGACATATTCCATGCATATGGAAAAGGTAATAAAGAGTTATATTACTGACATAGACGCAAGAGAGTTCAAAGAATTTGATGATGAATTGGATGTAGATGTAGTAAAAGTAGAAAAGTAAGATTCAATTACACTACTTTAAATACTAGTAAACAAATCCTGCTCGTTATATCGATTAGGATTTGTCATTTTTTTATGTAAATAAGGATATCCTTTGTCAAGTATCTTTTCGTTTACATATTTACTTTATGTGCAGACAGGATTAATATGTTTTTTAGAAATACAAAAACTATATCATATGGAAAAACGATTTTTATTAATTGAAAAAATTTGAAAGGAATGGGGAATTGTGAAGAAATTAGATGTGCTCTTAATGCTATTGAGCGTCCTCTTTCCAATTGCAGGACTTATAAAGCAAATCCCTCTAGAACAATCTATATATATTGGAGGACTTTTATTTTTTACTAGTTTCGGTAGTTATTTTGCTAAAAAGATGTATTCACGTATATGTAGCTGGATAGCGTATGCGCCATTTATAACATTACTGTTAGTTATTTGGCATCAGGATATTTCAACAAGCTCAATCATAGCAAATGCGAAAATTGCAGCGTGTGTCGCGTTAATACCATGTTTATTCCGTTTTCGTACATATGGACTTACTTTGGGCTTATTCTCATTATGGGCCGCTTTACTATGGGATATAAAAGAAGTACAGTCGTTAGTCATACTTGAACGCATAACGAGTTTAATGACAAGCCATTATGTATATATATTACTATTAATTGGAGGACTTGTAATAGGAGGATTACTTGCGATGTTCATTCACCGCAAAGAGAAAGATAATAATAAAGAAAATATAAATCTACTTGGACCAAAAAAGAAACGCAAAAGATTATCATTTAAGATTCGTCTTCCAAGATTACCGAAATTAAAGATGAAACTATTTAAGTTTGGTGGGAAAGAATCCAAAAGTAAAATGCCAGAAAAGATAAATGAGCATAAGTACGAAGGACCAGTTGCAACATATGAAATGACAGAGCAAATAGATCCATACAAAGAAAATGCAGTTCAAGGTCAAACAAGGATGGAACGCCGAAGAAATAGGTATAATGCATAATGAAGTTTAATAACCCCGTAATGACTTATCTTAATATTGATAAATCATTACGGTTTTTTTTATGTAATGAAATGAAAGTTGCTATTGCGGAGAGGAATAGCATATTTTATAGATAGGAACTAAAATAAGGGGAGGATAAAATGCTTATCATTACATATATATCTGCTTGTATATTATTCTTAGTTAGCTTTTTACATGTATATTGGGCTTTCGGAGGTAATTGGGGGACAAATAGTGTTATTCCAACTAAATCAGGGGAAAAGGCGTTTACACCTCGCGCCGGAATGACAATGTTCATTGCATTATTATTAAGTATGGTAGCAATAATTTTGTTGCAACAAGCAAAAATTGTTCATTTTGCAGTTCCTAATTTTATTATTCAAGTCGGTTCCTAGATTTGTATGATCATCTTTTCTATTAGAGTAATTAGTGAGTTTAATTATTTTGGTATCTTTAAACGACAAAAAAATACGCACTTTGCTAGAATGGATACCGGTTTATATATTCCACTTTGTGCATTGTTATCTTTATCTTTCTTATTAGCAATAACTTTGTGAGTAAATAATAGTAGTTTCTTTTCTCAAAATACATGTAAACGTGAGAAATCTAAGAGTAAATAAAAGGATGTAAGCGCCTTCTTGTCGAAATGTAAATTATTATGAAAGGCGGTGACACTATGAAGTATGTAAAAGTTAGTATGAATGGTGGAAGTGAACACAAATTCTCAATGACTTTAGATCGGTTTGAAGAACTTATTACTACAGAGAATGGGATATTAGAAAATAAATTAGTATGTATTGAAAATGTAATGATTAATCCTACTAATATATCTTCTGTAGTTGAAAAAATTGGTGTACCGGCTAAGTTTATGGAAGCTTAAAATCGTTAGATAAAAAACATCCATTGAGGATGTTTTTTAATTTATAAATATGAAATTGTACAGTGAATATTTGAGTAGATTTTTTAGTAATGACTATGCATATATTAAGTACCTGAACATGGTGCTTAATACATGCACGAAATAATAAGTATAAGCATATATTATGTAGTAGGACAAGATCTTTGTGTCCTACTTAATACTCAGAAAAAACCTCTAATCACATAAGAGCATCCAATTGCAGGGTGCTCTTATTTTTTATAAAAATCTACTACGAGCCTTATTTTATAGTAGGATGCAATAATAAAAGGCTATTTTGAAATATTGTTCTTTAGCCTTTAATTTTAAATTTATCTTTAATGTTAATAAATATTAAAAATAATATGATAGCAGAAATTAAGTTAGATAAGTAGAAATTTTGATGAAACAATAGTTCAAAGATGACATCGAAAGTAACGAATAAAGCAATAGTAGGTAGTATGCAAATAAATATAAATCTCCAATTTTTTAAGTAATGTTTATAATTTGTAAGTACTTTATCCATAAATATAGCTCCTATATTTTTATTTTTATATAATTATACATTTAGATACAAGGATTTTAAAAGTAAAAATATTTAGCAATTCAAAAATATAAGGAGAGCTTTTGTTGAAAATCCAGATTGCTGTAGCAATGTGAATTTGACTTTAAAGAACTATACTAAAATGATACACTATAATCTACGTTATTTTTGAAATGAATAGAGGGATTTGTGTGATAGATAAAATTAAAAATGCTGTAGGGGATATGTACGAAGATGAGGCTAAAGATTTACTTCAAAGTATTCTCATACAGTTAAACTTATTAGAAGAAAACTATAGTGAAGATACAATTAAAAATTTGATGGATATTCCGAAACAATTAACGAGTAATCCTACTTATAAAAGGAATGTAATAGAAAGTACGCACGTACATATTGCTTTTGATGATTCAACGGCTGGTTGCTTAAAATATATGTTAAGCCAAGAAGAGTTATATGAAGAGAGTGTTGTTGCTTTTTCTGAATTCTTTTCAATTGGACCGATATATAAGTTGCATACGAATGAGGGGCAACTAGCAAGACAGAAGTGGTTAATAAATAATTTAACTGCTTATGATAGTTATTTTGTAGAAGAATATTTATCAAGATTTATAGCAACTATAGAAGAACTACATACTATTCCTGTTGAAACGCCTATTACAATTTGGAAGGCTGATAATGCACATGAACATGTAGGCCTAAGTTTTGTAATAGCACAATTAAAGAATAAGAAAAACATTCGAGTTGTTAATACGTCTGAAGCAAGTAGAGAAATATTAAAACAAGAGTATGATATTCGTGGAACGGGAGAATTACCACCTGAAAGTTTAGCTTTATTCCAAAAAAGTTTTATAAAGTTACCTTATTTAACTGAAGAGAAGCGAATGAAGTTTGAACATGAGTGGGATAGATTATCGGAAAGCATAGAATGTTTAAGAGTGTGGAAAGAAAATGAAGTGCATTCTGTACAAGAAGATTATTTTGATCAATTTATAATTGAATGCGCGAAAAGTGTGGGTGCTGATCGAGAGTTCCTCAAAGCTCCTAGAGTAATTGGTGAAGCACTTGGTCTTGTTGAACAATTGGTTGGAGATACTTTCTTAGAATATCGCTTGAAACAATTAATTAAACAAGAAGTATTTGAATTTGAAGGTACGTTAGATGAAATGCGTTTTTATAGTGTGAAGTTAAGGAAATAATAAACACATTCTATTTTTGAAAGGCTCGTATTTTTAATAATACGAGCTTTTTAAGTTGAATTTGGGCTATACATAAGCTTCCCAGCGAGGGCATATCACATATGAATGGTAAAGGTAATGAATGAAAAGAAGGTGATTTGTTAATATGTATAATCAACAAAATTATCCATATGATCAAGCGATGTATTACAATACACAAAACTACGGGTATGAACCTACAAATGAAGTGAGAGATATTGAACAAGAAGATTACAGACCAGATGATGCGGAAGATGCTCCAACGTCACCACCACCGTCACAAGCGCCGTCGTTACCGTCTACATTTGCTTCTCCAGCACAACCAGGTAATATGAAATCATGGATGTGTAACTGTCTAGGAAGATGGGGCTATTTACGCTTACATCGTCCTGGTCCTTTCGGAAGGGATTTATGGTTCTTCCCGACTGAAGTGAGAAGAAATGGAGTGTCAGGTTACACGTGGCAAGGTGGTCGTCGTCGTAAAGTAAGTTATCGCTATCAACAAATTAGTAATTTTATGTGCTTCGCATAAAGAGAAGTGAGAGAGTGAAACGATTTTACTCTCTCACTTTTTTATTTTTCAATATACGAAGTAAGATTTTGATTAAAAATTTACAATTTTCACGTTTTTATTAGAGTATAATGCATATGTTGGGTTGGTTTTCAAAAACAAATGAGAGTGAGGGAATACAATGTCAATGAAAAACAAAGTTGGACTAAAAATAGAGGATGGCATTAATTTAGCTTCAGCTCAATTTAAAGAAGATGCGTATGAAATTTATAAAGAATCTAGAAAAATGCAACCTATCTTATTTGTGAATAAAACTGAACTAGGAGCGGAATGGCTTGTCACAAGATATGAAGATGCCTTGCCGCTTTTAAAAGACAGTCGCTTAAAAAAAGATCCAGCCAATATATTTCCTCAAGATGCATTGAATGTGTTTCTTACGGTTGACAATAGTGATTATTTAACTACTCATATGTTAAATTCAGATCCACCTAACCATAATCGTCTACGATCACTCGTACAAAAAGCTTTTACACCGAAGATGATCACGCAATTGGAAGGAAGAATACAGGATATTGCAGATGGTTTGTTAAATGAAGTCGAGCGAAAGGGTTCATTAAATCTTGTTGATGATTATTCGTTCCCTTTACCTATCATTGTAATAAGTGAAATGCTCGGTATTCCAAAAGAAGATCAAGCGAAATTTAGAATTTGGTCTCATGCTGTCATTGCTTATCCAGAAACACCAGAAGAAATAAGAGAAACTGAAAAGCAACTATCTGAGTTTATTACATATCTTCATTATTTAGTTGATATTAAAAGAAAAGAGCCAAAAGAAGACTTGGTGAGTGCTTTAATACTTGCAGAGAGTGAAGGGCATAAACTTAGCGCTCGGGAACTATATTCAATGATAATGCTATTAATTGTAGCAGGACACGAGACGACAGTGAATTTAATTACAAATACGGTATTAGCACTTCTTGAAAATCCAAATCAATTACAGTTATTAAAAGAAAACCCAAAATTAATTGATGCTGCTATTGAGGAAGGATTACGATATTATTCTCCAGTTGAGGTTACAACTTCAAGATGGGCAGCGGAGCCATTTCAAATTCACGACCGAACAATCGAAAAAGGAGATATGGTTATCATTGCCTTAGCTTCTGCAAACCGTGATGAAACTGTATTTGAAAACCCAGAAGTATTCGAGATTACTCGGGGAAATAATCGTCATATTGCCTTTGGTCATGGTAGTCATTTCTGCTTAGGCGCCCCACTTGCTAGGTTGGAAGCAAAGATTGCTATTACTACTTTGTTTAATCGAATGCCTGAACTACAAATAAAAGGGAATCGTGAAGAAATTAAATGGCAAGGTAACTATTTAATGCGTTCTTTAGAGGAATTACCTTTAACTTTCTAGAATAGTTAAAAGGAGACATGCATACATCGAAAATGATTTACATAGAGTATGTATGTATTATTTAAATTCGAAACGGAAGGGTGAAGACATCCCGATGATCTACTAATTCTATTTATAAGAGATCTTCGTTAAAAAACGAAATATTCTTCTGAATAGGGTTAGTCTGTACATTTATAGAAAAGGGATGTATTTCGCTCTGCGAATATATAGTCTTTTTATATGATTTGTGCTGCCTCCTGTTCAGAACATGAAATAGGAGGCTTTTTTATGTCGACAAATGTAGTAACGAAACAAAACAATGGGGTATCACAAGTATTAAAAAATCGGTTTGTTCAAGGGATTTTAGCATCAGCATTATTTTTACAAATAGGAATATGGGTTCGAAACTTTGCGGTATTACTATATGTAATGGAAATGACAAAAGGTGATGCTTTTGCTATTTCGATGATTTCAGTTGCTGAATTCGCTCCAATTTTTATTTTTTCATTTATTGGCGGTACTTTTGCTGATAGGTGGAAGCCAAAGAAGACAATGATATGGTGTGAAACGTTAAGTTCCATTTCAGTATTCGCTGTATTAATTACGCTTATGTTTGGAACGTGGAAAATTGTGTTTTTTGTGACACTCATCTCTGCAATCCTTTCACAGTTTTCACAACCATCTGGAATGAAGTTGTTTAAACAACATTTATCAACGGAACAAATTCAATTAGCAATGTCTATATATCAAACGATATTTGCAATATTTATGGTATTAGGACCAATCCTAGGGACATTTATCTTTCATAGTTTTGGAATTTATATTTCAATCATCATAACAGGTATCTCGTTTTTACTTGCGGCAGTTGTATTGTTATTTCTTCCAAAAGATCTTGAAAACGACGTAGAAAAGAAAGATATCACTCTGTTGCAGGAGATGAAGGATGGTATTAAGTATGTCAAAAAGAAAAAAGCATTAACTTTGCTAGGGCTTTGTTTTATGGCTGCAGGACTAGGTATAGGATTAATTCAGCCATTAGGTATATTTATTGTGACTGAGCAGTTAGGGTTATCAAAAGAGAGTTTACAGTGGCTATTAACAGTAAATGGTGCAGGAATGATTGTTGGCGGAGCATTAGCGATGGTATTTGCGAAAAACGTTGCTCCGCAAAAGATGTTAATTATCGGTATGCTTGGTCAAGCAATTGGTATTGGCATTATAGGATATTCTACAAATTTATGGGTGACACTTACAGCGCAGCTTTTTAGTGGTTTAGCTCTTCCTTGTATCCAAATTGGTATTAATACGCTTATTATTCAAAATAGCGATACTGATTTTATAGGTCGTGTAAATGGTATTTTAAGTCCGCTTTTTACTGGTTCAATGGTGGTAACGATGAGTATTGCCGGTTCTTTAAAAGAGATGTTTTCATTAAGTATGATGTATGAAGGGACGGCTTTACTTTTTATAATTGGATTATTGTTTATTTTACCTATATACAATTTAAAGCCAGTAATAGTGGTGGAAAGTGAAATAAGTGGTAAAGGAAGTGCTGTACAAAATGAATCCTAATCCAAATGTTAAATACCCTATTGAAGGGAATCAAAACATTCAATTTATAAAAAATACAATAACAAAACCTAATATACTTGTTGGTGACTATTCTTATTATGATACGAAAGATGGAGAAACATTTGAAGATCGAGTATTACATCATTATGAATTTCTAGGGGATTGCCTTACAATTGGAAAATTTTGTAGTATTGCATCTGGAATTAACTTTATTATGAACGGAGCGAATCATCGAATGGATGGATTTTCAGCATATCCATTTAATATATTTGGAAATGGGTGGGAGAAGTATACACCTAGTTTGTCTGATTTACCTTATAAAGGTGATACAGTTATAGGAAATGACGTTTGGATTGGTATGGATACAACAATTATGCCCGGAATAAAAATAGGGGATGGTGCAATCATTGCAGCTAAATCTGTTGTGACTAGAGACGTTGCACCATATACAATTGTTGGTGGAAACCCTGCAAATAAAATAAAAGAGAGATTTTCAAATGAAATAATCCAAGAATTATTGCAAATTCAATGGTGGCATTTTGACATTGAAAAAATAACTGAAAATATTGATGCTATTGTCCGAGGAGATATTGAACCATTAAGAAAGCTAAAAAGGGAATAAAAAATGAATGACAAATAGTATCATACCTCCGAATTTTGTTAATGATAATAGAACAAGGAGGTGTGATACTATGGCACAAGACGTTTTATGTGAAGTAAACAACTGTAAATTTTGGGAAAACGGTAATAAATGTAGTGCAGAGGCAATTTACGTAGTAAGTCATAAAGGTAAACATGCATCTACAACGGAAGAAACAGATTGCAAAACATTTGATCCAGAAGTGTAATTTCTTTAAGGGTAGCCAAATCGTGGTTGCCCTTTTATTAATCATAGTATTGATAATAAATATCATTTTCATTCATTGTTTTTAACTTTTCTTGTTATTTTTTCATATTTTTTTCATAAGTGATGTAATCCAACTCAATTCATGTTCAATTCGTGATTTACTAAATTCAATGACTTCAGTAATAAAAGATGAGGTGACATCTAGAGTCTGAATAGCAGTAAGCTGATTATGTAGTACGTTTTGACGTACAGTCAAAATCTCTTTTCTATCCTCATAGTCAAGTTTTTCAAATAGCGCAATACGAACTAGAAATTCTGTATTGTTTGTCGCAAGTTTTTCAGGAAACTCTCGTAACATTTCAGAAAAAATTTCTTCTCCTGTTTCTGTTATATCGTACATATTTCGGTTTGGTTTTCCGACTTGTTTATGTATTTTTTTCGTTATAGCACCCATATTTTCAAAGCGCCGAAGGGCAGGGTAAAGCATGTTGTGATTTAATTCAAAATTCTCACCTAAACGATTTTGAACATTTTTTTTGATTTCATATCCATGTTTTGGTCCTGTCGTTAATTCAGCTAGCAGTAAAATGTCAACGTACATAAAACTCCCCCTTATATATTTCTCAAGTTTTCTAATGAAAACTCTCCTTTTGTATATGTTAAAATAACATATGATAGTTTATACAACTTTGAACTGCCGACCTATCACTTTTATTGTAAAAGAAAAGGGAGGAAAGAACTATGGCTTCACCTGAAAATGTTATTTTAGTTCATGAAATTTCAAAGCTGAAAACAAAAGAAGAGTTATGGAATCCATATGAATGGTATCGTTTGATGAGGGATAATCACCCAGTTCATTATGATGAAGAGCAGGATGTATGGAATGTTTTTTTATACGATGATGTAAATCGTGTTTTATCAGATTATCGCTTATTTTCAAGTAGAAGGGAGCGCAGACAATTCTCAATTCCTCCTTTAGAAACTAGAATAAATATAAACTCTACAGATCCACCAGAACATCGCAATGTACGTTCCATTGTTTCTAAGGCATTTACTCCAAGAAGTTTAGGACAGTGGAAACCTCGAATACAGGCTATCGCAGATGAACTTGTACAACATATCGAAAAATGTAGTGAAGTTAATATCGTTGAACAGTTTGCTGCACCTTTACCTGTTACCGTTATTTCTGATTTATTAGGAGTCCCAACAACAGATCGTAAAAAAATTAAAGAATGGTCTGATATTTTATTTATGCCGTATAGTAAAGAAAAGTTTAATGATCTGGATGCCGAGAAAGGGATAGCATTAAATGAATTCAAAGCATACCTTCTACCGATTGTTCAGGAAAAGAGATATCATTTAACCGATGATATCATATCTGATTTAATTCGAGCTGAATATGAAGGCGAAAGATTAACCGATGAGGAAATTGTAACCTTTTCATTAGGTTTACTAGCGGCTGGGAATGAAACCACTACAAATTTAATTATTAATAGCTTTTATTGCTTTTTAGTAGATTCACCTGGAATTTATGAAGAGTTAAGAAAAGAACCTAACTTAATTTCAAAAGCGATTGAGGAAGTATTACGCTATCGCTTTCCTGTTACATTGGCCCGGAGGATTACAGAGGATACAAATATATTTGGTCCTTTAATGAAAAAGGATCAGATGATTGTTGCGTGGGTTAGTGCAGCGAATTTAGATGAGAAAAAATTTTCACAAGCCTCTCAATTTAATGTACATCGAACAGGAAATGAAAAACATTTAACCTTTGGGAAAGGTCCTCACTTTTGCTTAGGAGCACCACTTGCACGTTTAGAAGCTGAGATTGCATTAACTACCTTTATAAATGCTTTTGAAAAAATAGAGCTATCTCCATCTTTCTGTTTAGAAACATGTATATTAGAAAATGAACAAACATTAAAATACTTACCTATTCGATTGAAAGCCAAATAAAAATCATAACAAGGTGCATACATTTGCATCTTGTTTTTTTTGTTTCTCAATTGTGAGTTTTCGGAAATTACCTTAATATGGAATTATATAAAGCGTAGAGGAGGATTCTTATGTTGACTTGTAATGGAAGTAAATCATTTCAAAAGTTTATTAAAGGTGTTACAGATCTTATGGAAAACAGTTTATTTGAAGAAGAAATAGTGTGTGGCATTGAAAAATTATTAGAAGAACTTTTAGAAAAGAAAACATGGCTTCCGTTAGATAAACAGAAGGCCAATTTGACTCAATATGCACGACATTTATTGTATGAAGATCCGCTCAAACGTTTTGAAGTACTAGCTCTCGTATGGAAAGATGGACAATCTACACCTTTACATGATCATGACGGCACATGGGGAGTAGAAGGCGTATTTTCAGGAAGGATAATGGTGCAGAACTTTATACAAACGAAACAACTTGGAAATTCACTTGTTTATTTAGCACATACAGGAAATCTTTATTTGGGAGAAGGAGAAACTGATAAAGTAATTCCACCAGCGGATTGTCATATTCTTGAAATCAGCAAAAATGAAAGCGTTATTACGATTCATGTCTATGGAAAACGGTTAGAAAAGTTTAAAGTATATATCCCAACTGAAGAAAAAAATGTGTACATGTGTGAGACAAAATACATTAGTTATAATTCATAGTTTAAAATCCGAAGCTTTTTTAAAAAGAAAAGCTTTGGATTTTATTTTTAATTATTTCTTGACCTGAAATGCTTTTCATAAATTATAAATAAGAAGTACCTCACGAGGGTTGTATGAAAACGATACCTAATAATTAATTAAAACTCGTGTATTTATAGAAAGTGGTGAAGAAATAATGAAATTAATCGCAATTGATTTAGATGGAACTCTTCTTTCAGGGAATAAAATGATAAGTAAAGAAAATGCAGAAGCAATTCGAACATGTCAAGAAGCTGGTCATGTTGTAGCAATTTGTACAGGACGTTCTATTGTTGACATTGAGCGATTATTGTTAGAAGTTGATTTAGAGTGTCCAATCATTGCGGAAAATGGCGCCCTTATATATAAAGATAAAAAAATGATGAAGAGATATCCAATTCAAAATATGCAGGCACTTGAAATTGTAGAATATCTTGAAGAGAATGGTTTATATTATCAGCTTTATACTGATAAAGGTGTGTATGTGCCGGATTATGGAGTAGAGAGTGTACGTAATGAAATTGAGTATGTGAAGAATTCAAAAGAAAATTTCGACTTGAAAGAGTTAGAAACAATCGCAGCATTATATCTTGAGCATACAGCGTTTCATAGTGCGGAAAGTTGTAAACCAATTGTAGAAACAGATATATATGTGCATAAACTATTACCATTTTCTTATGATATTGAGAAATTAAAAAAACTAAAAGAAACATTTCTTCATAATACAGATTTAGCAATTACATCTTCATATTGGCACAATTTAGAGATTAATCATCGAGATGCTCAAAAAGGGAATGGATTATATACTTTAGCAGAACATCTTAATATTTCGGTTGAAAACACTGTAGCGATAGGTGATGGGCTAAACGATGTTTCTATGATGGAAAAAGCAAACATATCAATTGCAATGGGGAATGCAGTTGAAGAAATAAAAGCAATGTGCAAATACGAAACGTTATCAAATGAAGAACATGGTGTGGCACATGCTTTATATAAATATGTAATGTAATTAAAAAAGAAAAAAGAATCCAAATGGATTCTTTTTTCTTTTTATTAGGGGTAAGGTATTCTATGAGATTCATAGAAGCCTTATTACATTTTATTATATAGAATATATTGGAATAAATGTTTATATTTTTCATAAAAATTGTGAATATTTTGTGAACTTTATATTTATTGCATGTTTATACCGCTATTAGTGACACGTATGACTCTCAAGTGAAAATTCAGTGAATATAAGGAGGAATTCAAGTTACCTAGACAATAAGTGAGGAATCAACGAAATATATACTAATTAAAGGTATATTCAGTATATATATTCTTTTCTTATTTTAATTGAAAAATAAAATTTGTTCGAATAATTATTCTACAGCTATATACCTACACTAGCTTTCTTCGTATAATGGAGAAGTATGAATTTTACATATTGAGGTGAAAAAGGAATGAATTCGCGGCTAATGGAACTTATTGATGTGAGTACAATAGAAACCATGGCAGAACAATTTTATAAATTAACTAACATATCACATCAACTTCTTGATGCTGAAAAAGAGTGTGTTTTTTCATTCGGAATGAATGAGATAAAAAAGAGTAAACTTCCAAAGATTGAAATCCCCATTTTCTTATACAATCAACATTTAGGATCTTTTGTTGTATGGTCCAAAAAAAGTGAAATTTTCAGTTGTCAAAAATACTTTGAAATGCTCTCGAATTTAATTTTAGATGGTGCAATAAAAATATTTCAAAGTAAAAATACAACGTTGCTTTCTCGGAAAGAGGAGGAACTACATACGATTTTACAAAACATGCCTGTTATGGTCGATGCGCTTGATTATAATGGAGATTTTGTTTTGTGGAATCGAGAATGTGAAATTGTAACCGGTTATACCGCTGAAGAAATAATTGGAAATCCCAATGCACTGCAATTATTGTATCCTAATCATAATTATCGCCATCAAATACAAAAGAAATTTTTAACTTGTGGAAAAAATTTCAGAGATTGGGAAATGCACTTAACATGTAAAAATGGTGAAATCAAAACAATAATGTGGTCGAATATATCAGAACAGTTTCCTGTAACAGGATATAGTTATTGGGCTGTTGGTGTAGATATTACCCATTTAAAAGCGATAGAAGAGCAGTTAAAACAACAAACATCTGAACTGGAATTAATTTTTAAAGCTTTACCGGATTTATGTTTCTTAACAGAAGATGATGGTACAATTATAGATTACAAGGCAGGATCTCCTACAAAGTTTTACGTACCCGCAGAAGCTTTTATGGGAAAAAAGTTTTACGAAGTATTACCATCTTCAGTAGCACAGCAGTTTCAGGAAGCCATTAATCAAGTGAAGGAAAAAGGAACGAATGTAATTGTAGAATATCCACTCACACTTAATGGAAGTATTGATTTCTTTGAAGCGAGGTGCTTACCATTATTACATGATAAAATTATGATTATTGTACGCGACATTACAGAGCGAAAAAAGACAGAAGAATTGTTAAACAAAACAGATACACTTGCAGCAATTGGTCAATTAGCAGCTGGCGTGGCTCATGAAGTAAGAAATCCTTTAACTGTAATTAAAGGTTTTATACAGTTATTCCAAATTAATAAAGAAGATCAAGAAAGATATTTTGATCTTATGCTTTCTGAAATTGAAAGGATAGAAGCAATCCTACAAGAATTTCTATCAATTGCTAAAACAGATGAGATAAATACAGAAAAGAAAAATATTTATCAAATTTTTAAAAATGTCGTATCGTTAATGAATACAAAAGCAATTATGACAAATATTCAAGTTGAACTATTTACGGATGACAAAGATATAATTATTGAATGCTCAGAAAATCAATTGAAACAAGTATTTATTAATATTTTGCAAAATTCAATCGAAGCTATGCCAAATGGTGGGGAAATTTCAATTCACATAAAAGAAATAAATGATGATGGTGTCATCATTCATGTAATAGATGAAGGAATAGGAATACCTGAAGAAAGAATTAAGAGATTAGGTGAACCTTTTTATAGTACGAAAGAAAAAGGGACTGGTATTGGATTAATGTTAAGTTATAAAATTATTGAAAGTCATCAAGGGACAATTAGTATCATGAGCGAGGTTGGTGTCGGGACAACAGTAACTATTCACTTACCGAAAGTACTAAGTAAACAATCTCTTTCTAATTGTGACGACAAATGTATAACGATACCCACTAGTAGTAATTCTTAAATGAATTAATACCCAATAACAAAGCGATTAGTGAAAACTAAGCTTTTTGTTATTGGGTATTTTTTATATTTAATTTAGTAAACTTTACCTTTTCTTTACCTTTGTTTTAATTTCTATTAAGTTTTAAACATTATATTAATATTTGTACAAAGCAATGTATAGAAATTGTACATTACTTTTAATATAGAAATGTGATTATTATTTGGAATATTGTAAGGAGGAGATTATGACAAGGTGAAAAAGCAAGAGAAGAAAAGTGGGAGAGTAGTACCTCTCCGGTTAAATATTTTATTCCTTTGTGTATTTTTATTATTTTCTGGCATTATTATTCAGTTAGGGAAAGTACAAATTTTTGATGGAGAAACATATAAAAATGAAGTAGAGAAGAGAGAAAATACAACCGTGGGTCTTTCTGTACCACGTGGGAAAATATTTGATCGTGAAGGAAATCCAGTAGTTGATAATAAGTCTTTACGTACAATTACATATACAAAGGTGAAAGGTGTAAAACAAGAAGAAATATTAAAATCAGCAAGACAACTTGCAGATATTATTGAAATGCCACAAGAAGATATAGATAAGTTAACGGAGACTGATAAGAAAGACTTTTGGATGCAATTAAATCCAGAACTTACTCAAGACTTAGTATCAAAAAAAGAAATAGATAAGTTCCGAGATAAGGATATTACCGGAAAAGAGCTAGACAAAAAAATAGAAGATTTAAAAAGGAAGCGCGTTACAGATAAAAATCTTCAAGAATTAACGGCTAAAGATATAGAAGTGTTAGCTATTAAAAGCAAAATGAACTCAGGTTTTCAGATGGCACCTCAAATTATTAAAAAGAACGTTAGTGAACAGGAATATGCGGTGATTAGTGAAAATTTAGCGAACCTTCCAGGGGTAGATGCATCAGTTGATTGGGAGAGAATCTATGTAAATGATGGGTTATTCCGTTCTGTCCTTGGTAACGTTTCAAATGCTGATGAAGGATTGCCACGTGAAAGATTAGATTATTATTTAGTGCGTGATTATAGCCGAAATGATAGGGTCGGCAAGAGTTATATAGAACAGCAATACGAAGATGTACTTCATGGCACAAAAAAAGAAGTAAGAAGCATTGCTGATAAACAAGGAAATACTATTAGAACGGAAACTGTTACTGAAGGGAAAAGCGGTAAAAATTTAACTTTAACAATAGATATGGAATTGCAAAAAAAAGTAGAGGAGAGTATAGAAAAAATATTAAAACAATATAAAGGATCAGAATCAATGTTAGACCGTGCTTTCGTAGTGATGATGAATCCAAAAAATGGCCAAGTATTATCAATGGCTGGGAAAAAGCTTGTAGAAAAAGACGGGAAAATGGAAGTAGAAGATTATGCTTTAGGCACGCTGACTAGTTCTTATGAGCTTGGATCAACGGTTAAAGGTGCGACAGTGTTAACAGGGTTTGAAACAAATGCAATAACTCCTGGAACACATTTTTATGATGCACCTATGAAGTTTAAAGGAACTAAGGAGAAGAAGTCTTGGAAAAATTTTGGTGATATAGACGATCTAAGAGCGTTACAAGTTTCTTCAAACGTTTATATGTTTAATATAGCATTAAAAATTGCTGGCGTGGATTATGTGAAAAATAGTTCACTAGATATTAAACAAGAATATTTTGATAAAATGAGGTATTATTTCAGGCAATTTGGACTAGGCGTACAAACTGGTATTGATTTACCAAATGAAACTGCAGGACAAATTGGAAGAAAAGATAATCAGCCTGGTTTCTTATTAGATTATTCTATTGGACAATATGATACGTATACACCACTTCAGCTTGCACAATATATTTCCACTATCGCAAATGGAGGGTATCGAATGAAACCACAAATTGTTCAAGAGATTAGAGAACAAACCGTTCAAAAAGATGAGGTTGGTAAAGTAGTACAATCAATAGAACCCGTTGTTTTAAATAGAATTGATATGAAACAAGAATATATTAATCAAGTAAAAGAAGGATTTAGAAAAGTATTTCAAGAAGGAGATGGAACGGGAGTAAGAGCGTTCCAAAAAGCACCATATAAACCAGCTGGTAAAACAGGGACCGCACAAACTGTATATGGTGGAGAAAATGATATTGGGCGAAATGAGAAAGGCGACCGTAGAGAATGTTATAATTTAACATTAGCTGGATATGCGCCATATGATGATCCAGAAGTAGCATTTTCTGTTGTAGTACCGTGGGTTAAAAATGATAAATCAGGCATTAACTCCGATATTGGAAAAGAAGTTTTAGATGCTTATTTTGATTTGAAAAATAAGCGATTAACTGGTGAAGCGCCAAAAACAGATGACTCTAAAGAGAATTAAAATGGACGAAACGTCTCTAGCATTCATGTGAACTAGAGGCGTTTTTATCTGGGAATAGATTAGAAATGAGGTATATATGAAGCTGTTTATTCTAAAATATTGGAGGAACATAGGTAGCTACATCATAATAATAATTGAGATTATATTTATTAATAACTCTTTTTTTATTTTAATGAGCTAAAATAATTCTATTAACGATTCACGTTTTGTAAAATAAATCATATATTGATAGCATAGGACAAGCAGAAAAGCTTGTTCTAACCTCACAGAACACTCCTTATCACGGTTAGGCATCTACATAGGTAGATGCCTTTTTTTATGTTGATGACTGAAAATTATTTATCAACATAATGTTGCAAGCACATTAGGACTATTAGGGGACGATTACATGTACAAATAACAGTATGCTTAATTAAAATAGTGAAATGTAAGGAGTGAGGAATAAGTGCTAAATATTTTAGTAGTTAATTTTCCAGCAGAGGGACATGTAAACCCTACATTAAATTTAGTAAAAGCCTTTACTGAACGAGGGGATAATGTACATTATATTACAACGGCAAACTTTAAGGGTAGAATTGAAGATTTAGGAGCTACTGTACATACTCATCCGGATCTATTAAAGGGGATTTCTATTGATGCTGAAACCTCATCTGGGTTAAATGCTTTCTTTCATGTGCATGTTCAAACTTCTTTATATATATTAGAAATTACGAAACAATTAAGTGAAAGCATAAATTTTGATTTCGTAATTTATGATATATTTGGTGCGGGAGAGTTAGTAAAGGAGTATTTAAAAGTTCCAGGTGTAGTGTCCTCACCTATATTTTTAATTCCTTCAGAGTTTTTGAAGACATTACCTTTTCATCCAAATGCAGATATACCATTCCAACCAGAGAAGATCTCTGAAAAATTATTAAACCAGATGGAACATGAATTTGGAGTAAAACCAAACAATAATCTTCAATTTATGAATAATAAGGGTGATGTTTGTCTCGTATACACAAGTCGTTATTTCCAACCTAATAGCGAATCATTCGAAGAAAATAACATTTTTATTGGACCGAGTATTTCAAAGCGTAAAACAAATATAAAGTTTCCATTGGAATCACTTAAAGAAAAGAAAGTTATTTATATTTCAATGGGAACACTGCTTGAAGGACTCGAACCATTCTTTAATACTTGTATTGATACTTTTTCAGATTTTGATGGGATAGTTGTAATGGCAATTGGTGATAGAAATGATATTTCTAAAATTAAGAAAGCACCAGATAATTTTATAATTGCTCCATACGTACCTCAATCAGAAATATTAAATGAAGCAGATGTTTTTATTACACATGGTGGTATGAATAGCGTACACGATGCCATTCATTATAATGTCCCATTTGTAATAATACCGCATGATAAAGACCAGCCAATGATAGCGCAAAGATTAACTGAGCTTGAAGCGGCACATAGACTATTGAAAGAACATGTTAATGTGCACACTTTAAAAGAGGCCGTAACAGATGTTCTTTCAAATGAAAAGTATAAACATGGTATAAGAAAACTTAATGATAGCTTTTTAGAATGTGGTGGTTCAAAAGAAGCAATTGCAGTTATTGAATCTCTTTTAAATAAAGTAAAACTTTAATCGATAGGGATTTTACTACCCATAAATAGCGGGATAAATAGTCGTAACTGTATACAAGCATAGAGGTTCTCACCTTTATGCTTGTATATTCTTATCCAGCAAATTGTACAGCAGTATTTGCATGTAAAAAAGCAGTATCAAAAACGGGAACAGTGAGATCATTTTGGGAGATGAGTAAAGGTATTTCAGTACAGCCTAATAATATACCTTCAGCGCTGTTTTGAATTAATGATTTTGTAATTTGTAATAGCTTTTCTTTAGATGTTTCTGAAATGATCCCTCTACTTAATTCATCTAATATGACATGGTGGATAAAAGTTCTTTCCTCGTCATTTGGGATAATTGTCTCAATGTTATATTTCGCTAATCGTGATTTATAGAAATCTTGCTCCATCGTTTGTTTTGTTCCTAATAGTCCGATACGTTTTATATTCTGTTCTACCATTTCTTTAGCACTTACATCACCAATGTGAAGAAGCGGGATAGATATTGCTTGTTCTACTTCCTCGGCAAATAGATGTACGGTATTTGAACACATTAATAAACATTCAGCCCCAGATTTTTCAACTTTCTTTGCAACTGTAACTAGTTCATTTTTCACTTCTTCATATTGATGGTTTTGTAATAAAGTAGTTACTTCACCAAAGTCCATACTATATAAAACTAACTTTGCATTTTGATCGTATTGAGAGAGTGTAAGTGTATTAATATGTTTATAGTATAATGATGTAGATTCCCAACTTAATCCTCCAATCAAACCAATAACTTTCATAATGCATTCCTCCCGAAACGATTTTGAATTTATTATTTCATAATTCCGATAAGAATACAATGATTTAAATGATCTATTTAACAAAAAATAAAAATAGTAAGAAAAGTGTTGAAATTTACATTCTTTAGTGCCATAATACGAATTACAAATTAATACTTATCCAGAGAGGTGGAGGGAACGGCCCTAAGAAACCTCAGCAACCCCTATGCAATTTTATAGGAAGGTGCTAATTCCGCAGAGGACACGATGTGTTTTTTGAAAGATAAGAGGATTCTTGAACGTGACAGAAAATGACCTCTTATGTAAGAGGTCATTTTTTTGTTGTATAGAAAGGGAGTGTCGATGCATAATTCATTTTTAAATTAAATATAGAGTAATAAAAGTTGACTAATATGAGAGGGGAATTGTCATGAACAAATTATCAACAAAGTTAGTAGTAGCAATCGGTATTGGAGCAGCATTATACGGGATATTAGGGCTTTGGGGATTTTCTATTGCACCGAATACATTTATTAAACCAGCATTAGCTATATTAACTGTTTTTGGAGCATTATTTGGTCCAGTGGCAGGACTGTTAATCGGACTTATCGGTCATACCGTAACAGATACGATTGCTGGATGGGGGATTTGGTGGGGCTGGGTTATTAGTTCAGGAATTATTGGTTTTTCAATGGGGCTTATTCAAAGAAGAGTTGGTTTTAGTGTGAAAAACGGGTCGTTTAACAAGGGGGATATTTCTTATTTAGCAATTACTGGGCTAGTTGGTATTGTCATTGCTATTATATTTGCTGGGGCATTCGATATTATTGTGATGGGAGAACCATTTGACAAAATTGTTATACAAGTATTAGGCGCAACAATTTCCGATGTCATCGTTTTCTTAGTACTTGGATTGCCACTTACAATTGGTTTGGCGAAATCCAATAAGAAACATACACATTTAAAAATTGAAAAGTAGGGATGTTAACATGCAACCAATTATTTCGTTTGAACAATTCACCTTTCAATATTGGCATGCTGCGCAGCCTACTTTAAGTGATATTACCTTTCATATATACCCTGGGGAAAAAGTGCTAATTGCTGGACGAAGTGGTTCAGGCAAGTCGACATTAGCTCATTGTATAAATGGGCTAATCCCATTTTCTTACGAAGGGACTAGTACAGGTAACGTTTTAATTGCCGGTAAAGACCCGAGGGAAGGAAGTATTTTTGAACAAAGTAAACAGGTAGGAACAATTTTGCAAGATCAAGATGCTCAATTTATTGGTCTGACAGTAGAAGAAGATGTAGCTTTTTATTTAGAAAATGAATGTGTAAAGCAAGATGATATGAAAAAGATTGTTTCGGACTCATTAAGAAAGGTGAAGATGCATACGTTTCATAAACAAAGTCCACATGAATTATCAGGAGGTCAAAAGCAAACAGTTTCCCTTGCTGGTTTATTAACAACAAATGCGGATATATTATTGTTCGATGAACCGTTAGCAAACTTAGATCCACTAAGCGCCATACATACGATAGAACTTATGAAAGATATACATGAACAATATAATAAAACGATTGTTATTATCGAACATAGGATAGAAGAAATTTTAAAACTGGATTTAGACAAAGTTATATTAATTGATGAAGGTAAAGTCATTGCGATAGGAACACCAAAAGAAATCTTAGCGTCAAATATATTACCACGTATCGGCTTAAGAGAGCCTATTTACATCGAAGCATTAAAGAGATTACATTTTGATAGTAATAATGACGTAATATATCCAATGGAAAACCTTCAAAAAGAAAAGGTAAGCAACGTTATAAAAGAGTGGATGGAGAAACAAGTCATATTAAAAGGGAATACTAAAAACAAGGAATTACTTAAAGTGGAGAATTTATCATTTTCATACTCTAATAAACAAAAAGTATTAGAAAATGTAAACCTTTCAATATATGAAGGAGAAATTGTGGCACTGTTAGGACATAATGGAGCAGGGAAATCAACATTAGCTCATAGTCTTATAGGCATAAACAAAATGAAAAATGGGAAAATCTTGTTAAAAGGTGAAGATATTAGTTCTTGGTCTATTCGTAAACGTGGGGAAATCATATCTTACGTGATGCAAAATCCAAATCATATGATTACACAGCCTACTGTTTTTGAAGAAGTTTCATTTACATTAACATTACATAATTTTTCTAAGGAAGAAATTAAGAATAGAGTAGAAGGAACTTTAAAAATTTGTGGTTTATATCCATTTCGTAATTGGCCAATTCAAGCACTAAGCTATGGGCAAAAAAAGAGATTAACAATCGCATCTGTATTAACAACAAATCCTAAACTTATCATATTAGATGAACCGACAGCGGGACAAGATTATTATCACTATAAACAATTTATGTCTTTTATTAAAAACCTAGCTAAAAAGGGTATTTCATTTGTTTTTATCACTCATGATATGAATCTCGTACTAGAATATGCAGACCGTGCAGTAGTTCTACATGAAGGGAAAATTATTGCGGATAATACAGTGTTTGATGTATTAGGCGATCAAGAAACGTTACAAAGAGCCAACTTAAGAGAGAGTTCTTTAACCAAGCTTGTTAAATTTAGTGGGATTGCATGTCCAGAAAAATTTATGGAGCTTTATTTAGACAGTAATAGGAGGGAGGAAGGTGCATAGTACATATTTTCATCGTATGGATGGGGTAGTGAAATTGTTTTTATTTATTTTTTGTATGACGCTTACTTTTTTGTTTTTTGATTTTCGGGTGTTGCTAATATTATTTATTATTGGGTGTATCGGGCTCAGCATTGCTAAAATTCCATTTCGTAAAATTTTAATTGTTTTTAGTGTCATATTTACATTTAGTTTATTAAACTCTGTCATGATTTTATTGATTACACCAACTCATGGATCTGAATTAACTGAATCATATACCGTGTTTTTACATGTTGGATATGCAACGATTACATATGAAACATTATTTTATGCAGCTACACTTTCATTAAAGTATTTTACGTTATTACCATTTACACTTCTTTTTATTTACACGACAGATCCAAGTGAATTTGTAAGTAACTTAAGTAAACTGGGTATTCATTATAAGATTACTTATGCAATAAATATTGCACTACGTTATATTCCTGACATCCAGTCTGAGTATAAAATTATTAAACACGCGCAAGAAGCGAGAGGAGTGGCTTTTGAAAAAGGAGAAGCAAGTTTATGGGTTCGTATGAAGAACCGTGTTTTAATTTTCTGGCCACTAATCATTCATTCTCTAGAAAGAATAGATACGGTTTCAAATGCAATGGATTTAAGAGGATTTGGAAAGAAGGATAAACGTACATGGTTTTATACAAGTAAGGCGAAACGTGAAGATTTCATCGCTTTATTTGCCGGTATTTTCATATTTATTGTTGCGGTATATTTAAAATTAAACGTATTTCAAAACTTTTGGTATCCATTTTAAAGCACTCTTTAAACGAGTGCTTTTACTTATTTTTATGTAGACATGCTCAAAAAAGGGATATACACATAATGTATAATACGAACCAGTTAAAATGATCAACTACCTATTAGTTTTCAAACCAAAAGGAGGAGAAAATATGAGTTACGGTGGTTCTTGTGGTTTTGGTGGAGGTTTCGCTTTATTAGTTGTGTTATTCATTCTATTAATAATTGTAGGATGCAGCTGCTGGGGCGGAGGATACTAATTTTTAATTAGTCTTCACAAATGTAAACTAAAAAAACATTGAAGATACTTATGTATCGAAACAAATAAAAAAGGAGCGACTATGCTCCTTTTTTATTTGTTTTAATGTGTATTCTTACTATATTTCGGGAACGTAATCGTTAAAGTCGTTCCTTTACTAACGATACTTCTGATTTTTAAACTTCCATGCATCGTCTCAATAATCTTAACAGCAACCATTGTACCTAAACCAGTTCCTTTTGTTTTTGTACTAAAATACGGTTCACCGAATCGATGTATTTGCTCCTGTGACATTCCAACTCCGCTATCTTCAATTCGTATTTCAACTTTACTATTATTGATGGATGAGGAAATATTTAAGGTACCACCATTAGGCATTGCTTCAATACTATTTTTTATTAAGTTTAAAAAACATTGTTGAAAGTGCTGTTTATTACCAACAATGGTTGCCTCAGAAAAATCCTGTGTAATATGTATCGTATTCATATTACACAATGGCAATATCATATTAATAACTCGATTTAACTCTTGTTTTACTGAAATTTGATCTAATTTTTCTGGAGCAGGTTTGGCAAACGTTAAGTAATCATCGATAATTTCTTGGGCACGATTTAACTCTTCAAGTATATGTTTAATATATTCGTCTCTTGATTCGGGAGTTAAATTTGGTGTTTTTAAAAGCTGTGTAAATCCTTTTACAACCGTTAAGGGATTCCTTACTTCGTGCGATATACTTGCAGCGAGTTGGCTAACAATCTCCATTTTTTCCATTTTAATTAATTTTGAGCGCATTAATACAGCATCTTTAATAACTTCATTTATATAAACAATAAATAACATTAAAGTAGTCGGTAATACCATGAAATAAATAATATACAAATTATTCACTTCAAAATCTGATAAGGTTAATACAATTAAAGTTGTAAATATTGCTAGGAAAAAGGTTAAAAGCATGGAAAAAGCTACTTTAAGTTTTCTATTATATGTATTAAATTTTGAAGATGCGAGTGCTGTAACGATGAACATTATTCCGTAAACAACAACTGTCAACATGTTAAAGCCATAAAATAAAAATCTCGTAATTAATAAAATTGCAAACAATATGATACCGACAGGGAATCCACCATAAAGCGTACCTATTATGACCGGAATTTGTCTTAAATCATGAATACAACTTTCATCCATATAGATAGGGTATCGCATACATAAAATAAGCGGGATACTAGAACAAAGGGTGATCAGTAGTATTTTATATTTCTTTAAATAGTGCCGGCTATCATATATGAAATAAAAAACAAATATACTACATAAAATGTATAGAAGATTATTTAACACGTTTTGATTAATATAAACAAAGTCCATAATATTTGCCTCGTTATTCTGAATTTTCTTTTCATATGTATTATACATGATAACATGTGTTAAGGTGAATAAACCTTGTTAATAGAAGATTTATTTGGATTTTGGTTATAAAATGCAAACATTAGCTAGCCAAAGCTACTTTTACCAAAAATTTTTTACTGGTTCTTCCTCCGTCCAAGTCTGGATGGAGCTTTTTTCTTTTTTGGTAACTCAACAAAATTAGCAGGATTTCTAGAAATAATATTTTGTTTAACTGCTAGATTTAAAGCTGTTTTTAGTATTCGATGCAATTATTTGAAATACCATTATCTAGTGTTAATTTATAGCATTTTTGAATGTGCATAACATTTAATTTATGAAGTGCAATTATTCCTATACTAGGTATAACATAGTGGGTTATATTGCTATTATAAGAAACTTTTCTATACTCACCCTTTTAATTTCTAACCACTGAACCATATAGTCTTTTAAACTAAGCTTAGTCGGCTCCACAAAAGCCCCTTCATTTAACTCCTTAATCTTTTTCGGCTTCTTTTTCCTATCTCTGGATCACGACCAATATTAATAAAGATACGGTACTTATTTCCTCTTTTTCGAATATGTCCTTCCGCTTAAAACACTCCTTCATTTTATTTTGAGCCATGGTGTATAAGTCTTGTTTTAATTTTACTGCTATGAAAATTACATAGTTGGACATATGAGAGATGGATATATTTTACCATATTAAGATTGTTATTAAGGAATAAAAAAAGAGCCATAAGGCCTCTTTTTTGCTGTGTTCATGGAAAAAATTGAAAACGTTTGATAAATAGCTGCAAAAGTACAACATGTGGTTGCTAAAACACTAGCTAACCATCTTGAAGCATGAGTTTTTAACAGTAAGATATAAACTAATCCAAAAGTAACCAAGCGGAGGTTTGTTGATTCTTATTAGGATTAATTTGTTTTTTTGAGATTGATTGTTGTGGTGTTAAATTTGGGACACTCCCCATTTTAAAACCTCCATTACTTATGTATAGAATTTAAATTGTTTAAAAGTATTATATATGCTAAATAGATAATTTTAAACCTATCTGGATAAAGAGAGGTTTATAAAATTTAAATAAAATTCTTATTTGAACAGAAAAAAAGCGTCCGGGAAAGCGCTCTTTGACTAAGACTCAGATCAAGTGAAAATGTAGCAGTAATTTATTTTATATATGTTTCTAGGATATGCGCAAATTTCAAATGATATAGTTATTTTACTATAGAAAAATAAGTGACTCAGTAATTGTGTCAGCCGAGTCACCCAGTACTATCGATCCAGATAATATTCTTTTTTATATGTAGTTATAGCGAGTTCTTAGAGGCTAACTCAAAACCGCAGTTAAAGAACAAAGAAATTTATTTTAGAGAGTTTTAGAATTTGTTATGTTAATGCTACAACAGCAAGAGTTAAGCCCAACGTATTTAATGTATTAGAATATGGTCCTACATTAACAGTAAGAGTACTTGTTATACCTAAAGGTGTAGTGAAAATAGCGGGTGCTGATACAGAAGTGAATCCTGCAGTATATCCCAGAGAAGTACCAGAGCCAATAATTGGGTTATTATTAAGATACATAGTGATACCTGCCGAATTACCTCCTGGTTGAATGATAACTTGCACTTCATAGATTGCCAAATAGGTTCTTCCACCTTCAAGTAAAACAGTTGTTGGTGGTGTGAATGAGATTGCCGTACCATTAGAATTTACCACGGTATCTAATGGAATCGCAGAATTTACAGAGACTATTGATGGGGTAGTTTGAACAACATTTAAACTGTTAGCCGTGGGGGATGGACAAGTGCAAGATTTGTGAATGTTTGAGTTATTATCATTTTGGTAATTCACAAATAATCAAGCTCCTTTGCGTAAGATAATTTTTTATCCTATATAAAACGTAGCTTTTTTGTATCTAAGTTATTTTTAATAAGTCTTTAAAGATAAGTCAAATATTGGTGGTCAGTCAACTCTTAAAAGTATTTGATATTCTGGGATTTCAAAGTGTATCTGATAAATATATATGAAATTTTTTTAAGGACATTACCTTAAGTTCGGAAACATAATAAAATAGTTATTTTGTTAAATAAAAAAACATGCACAAAAATTGTGCATGTTTAAAAAAAGTTATGTCTTGTCTATGTAAATATATGCTTAACTAATATATACCGTATGTATGTTTGAGCAAAATGGTTATTTATTAACAAATATAAAGAGCGCTTTTTAAGGTGCTCCATGAACAAGCCTAATATTGAAAAAGAATCTCACATGATATTTTATGTATGTTCTTAATACATGTGCAGATTTTTCTTTTGTGCAACGAAGCAGCCAGTTAATAAAACTAACTGCTTGTTGTACAAAAGAAACGTTGCGCTTACAGAAATAGTTTGTAACATTAAGTTACAAAAATAGTATGAACAGAGTTAAAAATGTTATTCAGAAGTGAAAGAAAAAAATAAAAAAGAGCATCATGCATTGAAGTGCTCTATAAGATAGGCGGTAACACTTTGAGCTGGATGTTTAGGTTAAAATTATATGTCGTAGAAATAAGACCTAAAATTTATTTTCAACTCAATAGAAAAGAGCAGCTAGCAAAGGCTAACTGCATTGAGAACATTATAACCATTAATTTAAGGAGTACATATAGTGTGGACAAAAACATCAAGTTTATGTAACAAAAATTAAAATCGAACAGTTAATGCAAATAACTGTTTGATTTGATACAACCTGGGTAAGAAGCAGATTGTATTTTGATTAGTATTAGGGAAAGTATTAAATTTTATTTAGTTCGTTAACAAAATCCTTATTTAAAAATTAAAGAGCGCCTTGGGAGAAAGGCGCTCCATGACCAAGATGTTTAAATGATTAATAATAAGATGATCATGATTATTGTATGTACATTTCTAATGAATGTGAAGTCTTTAAATGCATTCAAAAAGAGTACGTATATACATGCTCTTTGACAAGAAAGGTAGATTTTTTATGAGTGGATTCCCCCATTCAATAACATATGCTTGTCCAGTTAAAAGATGAAAGGGTTTAATGAAATCTTTAATTGGTAGAAAGGGATTAGTTTAGTTTTGATTCTGCTAATCCCCAACTAATTATAAAAAGTAAGCCGAATATGAGAGCGTAAATAATACAGGAAATTATTAAACTAGCTATAGCGACTTTTTTGTGATGAGCCTTTTGGAGCAAAAACAGCTAAAACAATTGAGACAGGTATTAAAAAGAGTATATAAATGTTTGAAAGCATTGATAATAAACCAAAAAATACGATTAAAGTTAATAAAAATGAAGTGATTCCAAAGTATTTCCTCATTACTTTAGCCTTTCTTGGAAAAAATAAATAATACAGATTATACCATAAATGAATAAGATTGAAGTGAAATTTTAACAAAAACGCTATTTTAATAAGAGTTGGTTCTCACTCAAAAGCAAGGGTTGCATAGGGAGTTCCAAAATGTTCTTTTTAGATGTATTAATGGTTAGGGAAACATAAATCTGGGAATAAAACTTGATATTCTGGGATTAATCGAAGGTCAACAGTTGTACTTGCAAAGAATTTATATTTTGTTTCTAATTCAGCTAGTGTAACTAGGTGATGCGTACCTAAGCCCTTCTGTATGCTATGTTTAGAAAGGGTTGGGCCAATTTGTAATTTTCGATTTTTCATAGCTGTGTTCCATGGACTGTAAAAGAATTTTAAAACGAAAGCAGGGTACATGTAAACGATAAATGAATGATTTGACCAATGCCTTCCGGCTATATAGTTACCATGCGAATAATTGTGGATTAGTCTACCTCCGTAGTAAGGGGCAGGTGGAGTAGGATCGAGTATTCTCCCATGATAACGCTGTTTGACAAGGGGAATTCCGTATCTCGGATTGGAATAACCATGAGTAGGGTCATCTACCATCAGAATAGTCCTAATAGCATACATGTTTTTCCTTAAAGTGACGAGAGATGAGAAAAAGGCTTCCTTATCAAAACAGCAAAGAAATTCAGTAGTATTTAAAACCATTTTCCACCCCTTAATTTCTTTTTCTATTTCCATTATCTCTTTATCAACTAATATAGCATCAAACTCTAATACTTTTGAATCTCGGATTTCCCAATGAGGCGCAAATAATTTACATATTTCTACTGAACGATCAGTAGAGCCTCGATTAATAAGAATACCGTGATCAAATAGTTTTGTGTGGTGCATTAGCCACCATGGGAGTAGATACTCTTCATTGTAAAAATGGGAAATTAAAGTTGTCTTAATAAAAACCCCTCCTTATAAACATGGATAAAATAATTCTTGCTCTAGTATAATGCTTATCCTAGTAAATACATATGTCTTGAGTATATTTGAGAAAAATGTTTATTTACAAATAAAAAGAGCGCTTTGGGAGGAAGGTGCTTTATAACCAAGTCTTTTTTTTGAAAAAAGGTTCACATCATATTGTATGTATGTTTCTTAGATAGGTGTAGTTTTATACAAAAATCTTTATTTTATAACAAGAAAAAAGAGTACATGTTTATATGTACTCTAAGATAATCTTTTTAATATCTGTACAAGTGTTTCATTAGCGCAACAATATTAGTAAAGCTACGGTCAAAAAAGATGGATTTAAATGAAAACGTTATTTTGGGGAAGTTGAGCAATGGAGTTAAAGGAGTATGCCATTTATAAGGGAAATCTAAATGGCTAATATGTACTAAAACAATACAGGAGTGCGCTCAACATTTGAGTGTGCTTCCTAAGAAAATCCTCTTTTGTAAAATAACGGATAATAGAAAGAAAGTGACTAGTAGAAAGCAAGCTCATAATTATTTAACTGTTATGCTGTTAGGCGAGGTCTAATATGAAAATTTTATTTGCATCTAATTTGTTTCCCGGCTCATAAGATATTAATGGGCAAAAAACGAAATAAAGGATGAAAGGGGAAATAACAGTAAATGAGTTTACAAGAGCTGCTAATATCAAGAACAAATACAGCGGTGGTCATGAAATCAGGAAATGATTCAACAGCATTTATTGGAGGGAACCCTTTTAAAACAATTAATGGTGCGATTACAGCGATTAATACTACAGGAGCTACAGGGATTACAATTTTTGTGTTTCCTGGAATTTATGACGAAAAGGTAGTTATCCCTAATGGAAATTCATTACGAGGAATTAGTCTATGGACAGTAATAATTCGTCAACAGAATGCAACATCAAATACTACTGTACTCACAATGGGAGAAAATACAAGAGTAGAAGATATTACGGTATTAGGAACCTCTTCTATCCATGTGGATTTAACAGGGATTGCTTTTCCTGGAACAACATCACAAACTTCTAGATTAAGAACAGCAGTTATAACTGTGGATAATTCTACAGCATCAACAAGTGGGACTTCAAATGTTTATGGAATTCATTCTTTTGGAACAGGAATTCCAGATGAAAGTATAAGTACTGTAAGAGCAACAACGATAACAGTAAAATCAGCCGGTTTAGGGAATAAAAGAGCCATATTGGTTAATACAAATTCACATAATTTTCATTGCCGTGATGTTAATTTAACCACTACTAGTTCAGTTGGAGCAGGATCTTATATTGGGGCAGAAGTAAATCGAATAGGAGCACAATTAAGTTTGCGTTTAGCGTCGATTCAAGGCACTACAGCGGATATATCACAATCAGCTGGAACATTGATTTTAAGTTCAGCGAATCTTATAAATTCTAACGCTAATAATTTGGGCTTTTCTACAGTTTTACAGCCTACTACAATTATTTGGGCAGATCCGTCGGGTCTACCAACTGGAGGGACTCGTTTTTATAGACCAGGAACAGCGGCTGTTTCAAATACAGAAGTATTTATCCGATTAAGTCAAAAATCTGTTATAAAATCACTATCGGTACGTGCTCGAGTTGGCCCTGGAGGGACAAATATTGATACTTGGACTATTCGAAAAAATGGTGTGGATACACCTCTTGTAGTTTCATTAACTGGTGCCCAGACTTCTAATATAACTAATAATATTTCAACAACATTCCAAGCAGGGGATAGTATCTCGTTAAAAGTAACAGTTTCTACGCTAAGCGCGATAGCAGATACTGTAATACAAGTTGATATTTTCTGAAAGTTAACAAATGAATTGTTGTGTTAATGCAAGGGTAAGTAATGAAACTTATTTCTTTTAAAAATACATCTATATAAGTGAAGCGTTTAAGAGGAATTCTATAAGTTGATAATCTTTGTATCACAATGTAAAAGAAATTTATTTAAACATGAAAAATTAATAAAAACTTCATTTTTTTAGAGAAATGGTGTGATTAAGTATGGGCATTGAATACGGAATGTTTGTATAAAAAAAGAGTAGACTTTAACCTACATATAAAAGTACTGGAATTTTTCTAAAGGAAGGAATATCTGAAATATAAATATAATTGAGGGGAGTGAAATAATAATGGAAACTAGTACTTTTTTAGGGCTGTTCTGGGGATGGATGACGGTTATCGTATCAGGAATACTTTTCGTCCGTCCATCGGTGCTACGTGATTTGAAAAAATTAGTGGTTGAAGACAGAGGGTTTGGTATTATGTATGGTTTTCTATCAATTTTCCTAGGATTAGGTACTGTAATTCTACATAATGTATGGGTATTCAACTGGAAGGGATTCCTAACAGTTATTGCATGGCTTGCATTATTAAAGGGAATTTATATAATTGCATATCCTGAACCTTCCAAGAAAACAGACTTTGAAGTAAGGATACTTTCAACACGTATAGTACTCGCTATCATTGGTGCTTTGGCTTTATGGATGCTTATAGTAATCTATATAAAATAATCTTTTTTTAATAAATAAAAGAGCCTGATGTGAGAGAAAAGGCCTTTTCAAAAATTGTATATGAGGAAAATCAATGTCAATAGTTTAATACCAATAAATTAGAATTAATTCCAGGTATTAAGTATTGAGAAATAAAATTGAACGCAACAAATTGGTTAACTTTATGAGCTAACCAATTGTTACACAAAAGAAAATTAGGCCCTATAAGTAATAGATGTGTAACTTAAAGTTACAGTTATAGTGTAAGCGAGATTGAAAATGTTATACGAAAGTAATTCTGTTTAAAAGTTTTATTTTGTCATAAATAAAAGAGCAGTTAGCCCAGCCTAACTGCTCGATACAGAGGTAATAGTCTAGCTACATAGATATTATATGCTGAGTTATTGATTTTATTTGTGTAAAACACAAAAAAGAGCAGCTAGCAAAACCTAGCCGCTCTAAACAGTGATGTGTCTCTAGATGTAGTTGTAGTATAAACAGAACGTTGAGTTTTATTCATGGGGAGATAGAAATTGGCTTGAAAATAGAATATAGTCCGGCTAGGAAACTAGAGGACACAAATAAAAACCTTTAACTTCCGCTAAAGATAATTATGTTAATGATCTAGTGATTGCGGTTCTGGTAAGGGCAAGAAGAGGACCGTGTAAAAATAGAGTTGTAGAAATAGAAAGAGTGGATTCCTTGTGAGAGAGTAAGGATCCACTTTTTTCTTGCAACTGATAAAGAGACACTATATCTGACTTATATAAATATCCTATTTGTTCAAATTTGTACTTGCTAATGGTACAATTATATTCATGGAGGGATATTATGGTAAGTTTTTATGTAACACTGTTTCTTATATTTGGTACTGCGATATTTTTATTTTTCTTGTCTGGTTCATCAAAAATTAAGGCTAAAAATCTATCATTGATAATGATCTGTTTAAGGATAAATCTACTCACAAGTCCAATGGCTTTATTTATAGGTGTGATGGCAACAGACTCTCCATATAGCACTACGCTTGATTTTTTTGGAGGATGTCTCTTTATTCAGGGAATACCGCTCCTCCTCCTACTTGCAGCTTTTTTGAAGTTTGCAATAGCAAAGAAAACAAAACAAGTATAGTATAAACTCTATATTTCTTTTAATAATTTAAGGTTATATATTTTCTGTATTAGCCGCTTTTAACCACGCTTCGTAGAATTCTATAACTGATGCATACCGTTCTGCCCGATTGTCACTTACAGCACGATACGCTACCTCATATAATTCCTTACTTGCTTCCCATTTTATAAAGGAACGATCTTTTTCACCGCCTAAAAGTGAGAAAGCCATTGCTCCCATATTAAATACATTTGTTCTTTCATCAATTATAGCGTTTAGTTCAAATTCCTCTGGTGACATAAAACGGGAGGAACCCCATAGCCGGCCCATTTTATTTATGTAAGGTTTCTTACTGTATAAATCTATATCACAAATTTTTGTCTCGTTTGTATTAAAATTATATAGAATACTACCGTCATAAAAATCTATTGCTACATAGTTTTTCTTTTCTACATAAGTATGGAAAGAAAAAATGGAATGTAAGGAATGAATTCGTTCTATAGCAGATAAATGTCTAAATTTATAAAATGGAGAGTTTGGATTTTTATATTTCTCAGGAGGTGGGAAACTCCAATGCGAATGAAGACATTCACCATCAAACCAATCGAAAATTAATACATATCCAGATTGAACTGGAAAATGATCAATTAGTCTTATGAGCGATTCATGCTTTAAATCTTCATAGATAGTAACTGAATTTTTTAACCTTTTAATAGCGTGACCCGTTGTTCCTTCAAATGCAATTGTTTGTGCTCCTGCGTATTTAATAAATTTCTTATGCCCATCTTTTTCTACACCAAAACTTATATTACCTGAGTCTTGCTGGTCAAAAACTGCAAATACGGTCCCTAATTTAATAAGCCAATCAAAATTATGATATTCTTTTAATTGGAATGTTACGTTATTCAACTGAATTTCCACGGAATTTTCTTTCATATATTACCTCACATTTAATATAATTAAGTTGTACATTCCACTATTCGACATATTTTATGGAAATCCTATGCTAATAATATAAAATTTTATAAATATAATGATAAACACTTATAAAGAGGTGAATACAATGGATCAACAAATTGTTATTAAAGCATATCAAAAAGACTGGGTTGAAGAGTATATAAAAGAAAAAGAGAAATTCTGTTCCTTGTTAGGACAAGAAATAATTGCTGTTGAACATATAGGAAGCTCAGCAGTAGAAGGATTAGGAGCTAAACCTCTTATTGATATGATGATTGGCGTAACAGACTTACAAATTACTGAAAACTGGATTGAAGTTCTATCGGAAATTGGATATGAGTATGTTCCAAAAGATGCAACGAATTGGCGTTTTTTTAGAAAGGGAAAATGGAGAGCGGGTACTCATCATTTGCATATTTATATTTATAATAGTGATGAGTGGAGAAACAATATTTTATTTCGTGACTTTCTAATAAGCCATGAATGGGCACGTAAAGAATATAGAGAATTAAAAGAGAGGCTTGCTATTACATATGCTTTTGATCGTGTTTCATATACAAAGGCAAAAGCGCCGTTTATTCGAAAAATATTAGAATTGGCTAGAACTCAATGAATTTATAGATTCCTATCTAACTAGTTTTGAAACCCCTTCCTATACTTTTTATAGGGAGGGGGATTTTTTTATGTCAAAATATATAATTTCTAATTATTGGAGGCAAACTATTTTATTTATTTTGATATTTCTAGTACATTGGAAATATTAAGGGGGAATTAAGCAATGAAAGCTATTGTACATCAATATGAAAAAGGATTAGAGGGATTAGAATATAAATTTCTACCTGAGATAAGTCCTAATGCAGGTGAAGTAAAAGTCAAGTTAAAAGCTGCAGGATTAAATCATAGGGATTTATTTATTATAAATAATAGAAAAGAAATGGATCTACCATTAGTAATAGGGTCAGATGGATCAGGAATTGTTACAGAAATAGGAGAAGGAGTTTCAAATATTACACTACATACAGAAGTTATTATTAATCCTAGTATTGGATGGGAACATGCTACTGAAGTACCAGAGTTACCGGAAGTGCTAGGTGGACCGAAAGGTGGAACGTTTGCTGAATATGTAATTGTACCGGCTGAAAATGTAGTAGAAAAGCCGGCATATCTTACTTGGGAAGAATCAGGTGTTTTATCTTTATCCGCACTAACTGCATATAGAGCACTTTTTACAAAGGGTAGATTGAAGTGCGGTGAACATGTTTTAATTCCGGGAATAGGCGGTGGTGTTGCTACATTTGCCATGTTATTCGCGAAAGCAATTGGTGCTAAAGTGAGTGTTACCTCAAGGGTAGAGAATAAAAGGGAACATGCTGAAAAATATGGTGCAGATATTTCTTTTAATAGTACCGGAAATTGGGAAGAGAGCTTACAAGGTGAAAAAGTAGATTTAATAATAGATAGTATAGGCCCGGCAACTTTCTTGAAATATTTTGATGTATTAAAACCAAATGGAAGAATCGTGAATTTTGGTGCAAGCTCAGGAGATACAATTGAATTACCATTACGCGCATTATTTTATAATCAAATTGATATTATAGGAACATCCATGGGTAGCCGTGAGGAATTTAATGAGATGATAAAGTTTATTGAAAAATATCAAATTAAACCAATTATTGATAAGGTTTACTCGTTAGAAGAAGCAATTCGAGCACTAAGCCGTATGGAACATGGGGAACAATTCGGAAATATTGTACTTCAAATGAATTAAAAAATATGATTTTACAATTAGTATATTTAAATGAATATGTTATGTATTTCAAACATGAAAAAAATACGAACCGCCTTATTATAAAGGCTTACCGGTTTTATACATAAATAGCGTATAAAATTTGTTTTATAATTGTCGCATGAGTAATAGTAAAATGAGAATTAGATGAAAAAAGTTTAAGCCTATTTTCATAATGGTATTGTATACTGTGTAAATCAAGAACACTTGTATGTAAGGAGAGAGTTTAATGAATTACACAGTATTTCAGTGGTTTAATAATTTTGCTGATTCATCCAAACTATTAGATACGTTAATGATTGCTATTACAAATAGCGCTGCATACGTAGCCGTTCTATTTATGTTTATCTTATGGTTTAATAATGGAAAGAAAGAGAAGGCAATTAGAAAACAATATACAGTTTTATATACGACGCTTTCGGTTATTATTGCATTAGTAGTAAATGTTCTTATACACGCGGTATATTACCATCCGCGCCCGTTCGTATCACATGATGTACACCAATTAGTACCACACGCAGCAGATTCATCATTCGTTAGTGATCATTCTGTACTTGTATTTTCAATCGCCTTTGTATTTATTCTTAGAGGAGAAAAACTGAAATATATCGCGCTATTATGGGCAGTACTAGTCGGTATATCACGTATGTACGTAGGTGTTCATTATCCTTTAGATATACTTGGTGCAGCATTCTTAACACTTATTACGAGCGCTTTAGTAATGCAAAGTACACGTATGTTTGAACCAATAGCGAAACTTGTATTCAAAATGTATGCATTAGTAGCGAGACGAATTCCTTTCTTAGCGAAATATAACCATATCGCATAATTTTCCTATAAAAAGTTCCCCTTTGGACATCCAGAGGGGAATTTTTTATAGGAAATACGAAAAGAGTTTAGAGTGCTCTGTAATCAAGTTGTACTAATTAATATTCTGAAATTTCACGCACCATATTTACAATATATAAAATAATGACGCAAAATAACAACAGTTAGTTTTGCATTGTTTTAAAGGAATTAAAAAGAAAACTTCGAAACATATAGTATCGCAAACAAAAACTACAAATTTTAAAACGGATCTTCGTACGAATCCATTCCAAAAGAGAGGAGATAAGTATGCAAAAACTCCAAACGAATAAAGGCGCTCGATATATGATGATTGCTTTTATTGTTTTGTTTCTTATTATGATTTTGCGTATATTCTATATTCAGGCAGTAGGAGTCGTGCATAATGTGAATGTAAAGGATCTCGCGAATGAACAACATAATAAAAAAGGTGTTTTAGAAGCGAATCGTGGCACTATCTATGATCAAACCGGAAAGGTGTTAGTACAAGATTCTACAACGTATCGAGTTGTTGTGAATTTAAAAGGAAAAGATAAAGTGAAAAATAAAGATGAAACCGCACAACAATTAGCCGATGCGCTTGAAATTGATAAAGAAGAAGTATTAAAAAACTTTCATGAAGGGCGTACGCAAGTTGAAATTGGGAAAATTGGTCGGAACTTATCTAGGGAAAAGAAGGAAAAAATTAATGATTTAAAAATACCAGGTGTATCTTTTATGTCGGAAAAAGCAAGAGTGTATCCGAATGAAGACTTTGCATCCTATATACTTGGTTTTGCTAGACCAGATGATAAAGGGAATACGGAAGGGAAGTTTGGGCTTGAAAAGAGTTTGGATAAATATTTGCGCTCTACAAACGGGAATATAGAATATGTGGGTACACGAAGGGGAATTCCGCTTACAAATGATATAGGTAAAGTAGAACCAGCTAAAAATGGGAATAACGTATATTTAACGCTTGATAAACAAATTAATAGTTTTTTAGAAGAAGCGATGAACAAAGCGCAAGAACATTATGATCCTTCTATGTTAATTGGCATTATTGCTGATCCAAAAACAGGAAAGGTTTTAGCGATGTCTAGTAAACCTAGTTACAATCCTAATGTAGGTGATATCGAATACTTTTTAAATGACCCGATTGCAAATGCATATGAACCAGGTTCAACAATGAAAGTTTTTACGTTAGCAGCTGCCATTAATGAAGGTGTATATAACGGAAAAGAATATTTTCAATCTGGAAAATATTCCGTTGGTTCCTCTGATATAAAAGACCATAATGGTGGATTTGGATGGGGATCAATTACATTTGATGAAGGTTTTGAAAGGTCATCAAACGTAGCTTTTTCTATTTTAGAAGATCGGTTACTGAAACCAAATAAATTTAAGCAATATATGAATAAATTTGGTTTCAATCAAAAAACAGGGATAGATTTACCTGGAGAAAGTAAAAATACTTTATTATTAAATACACAAATTCAACAGGTTACAACTTCTTTCGGTCAAGGTTCTACAGTAACTCCGATTCAATTAATCCAAGCGGCTACTGCTATAGCAAATGACGGGAAAATAATGCAACCATATATCGTTGATAAAGTTGTAAATCCAACAAACAAAGAAGTTATTATGGAAAATCAACCGAAAGAAATTGGGAATCCGATAAAAAAAGAAACAGCGGACAAGGTTAGAAGCTTAATGGAGCGTGTTATAACATCTTCAAAAGGAACTGGTACAATGTATAAAGTGGATGGTTATCCAATTGGAGGTAAGACAGGAACAGCACAAATCCCGAATCCTGAAAACGGCCGATATATGGAAGGGAAAGAGAATTACATTTTCTCCTTTTTAGGAATGGCTCCAATTGATGATCCGGAGTTAATCGTATACTTAGCTATTAAGCAGCCAAAGTTAAAAGGAGATGAGTATGGAGCTCAGCCTCTTGCTGAAATATTTAAACCTGTTATAAAAAACAGCCTTGAATATTTAAAGGTGAAACCGTATACCGAAAAACAAATAGCTGATGCAGCGAAACAATCTCAATTAAAAGTACAAAATTATGTAAATCAATCGATGGGTACAGCAGAGAAAAGTGTAGAAAAAGAGAAGCTACAGCCGGTAATTTTAGGAGAAGGAAAAATAATAAAACAATATCCACAGTCTGGCGAGGTAATGAGTGAAGGTGATCGTATATTTTTATTAGGGAATAACGCACAAATGCCAAATGTAAAAGGTTGGTCCATGCGTGATGTTATGTATTTCTCTAAGCTTTTGAAATTAGATTTGAAAACTTCTGGTACAGGTTATGTAACGAGCCAAAGTATTGAAAAAGGACAAGATTTACAAGAAGGAGATACACTAGAACTAGAATTAGAACCGCCGTTACAACCGTTAACAGAGGCGAATACGAATTAATTCAAACTTGTTGAAGAACCTATATTCAATAGGTTCTTTTTTAAAAATTTATGAGTAATTTCACGCACCGTATTTTTTAAGAAAATAATAAATAAGATTTTTAACAGTTACTAAAACAAAAAAACTTACATATATTGAAATTAGAACGATTGTTCAATTTTTTTATATTAAACGACAGAAGGAGTCTACATTGAATAAAAGACGATACGATAGCGATTTAGCCAAAGAAATAATAGCAGAGAAAGCGATAGAGTTATTTTCCTTAAAAGGGTATACAAGGACCTCAATTGATAACATTGCGAAAGCCTCTGGTTATAGTAAAGGACATATATATTATCATTATAAAAATAAAGAAGAATTATTTGTTTATTTAGCTAAAGACAGTATGAGAAACTGGCACGATAAATGGAAAATAGTAGAAAAACAGTATGCAAATGCTACTGGGAAATTATATGGAATGGCTAAATTTGTACTTTATAATTACAAAACGCCGTTATTAAGGGCAGGGCAAGAGCTTGCCTCTGATCCGAGCACGAATCCTTCTACAGTAAGACAGCTTTATGGTTTAGCTGCTATCCCTTTAAAGGCATATCATAAAATTTTGGATGAAGGTATACAAAGAGGCGAATTTTATATAGAAAATGTTGAGGACTCCAGTCTTTTATTAGCTTCATGGCTTGGTGGTTTATGTCAATTCATTCATTCAATTGAAACAGAGAAATTAGAAGCTTTATTTGATAAAACCATTACAATTTTTTTACTCTCTATTACAAACAAACATGTGTAGCGTTACAAGCGAATTAGAACGATTGTTCAAATTCTTACACTCGTCCGTTTTCATTATATGTATAAACAACAGGAGGTTATTTATATGGATGAGCAAAGAGTCGCAATTATAACTGGCGGCGCTTCTGGTATTGGTAAAGCTTTAGCCATTCAATTAGCAAATAAAGATATATTTGTAATTATCGCTGATATTAATGAAGTCTGTGGCCAGAACCTTGTGAATAATATAAAAAATAATAATCAACTAGCTAGGTTCGAATATTTAGATGTTACTAACGCTGAATCCGTAGAAAAACTTATTATAAAAATAGTTAATGAGTTTGGTAGAATTGATTATATGTTTAATAATGCAGGAATTGCTATGTATGGAGAAGTATACGATATGTCTTTGGGTGATTGGAAACATATTATTGAAATAAATTTATTAGGAGTAATTTACGGAACACAATTGGCTTACCAATTCATGAAAAAACAAGGATTTGGTCATATCATTAATACTGCTTCTGCAACTGGTTTAGGACCAGCTCCCCTTTGTACCGCGTATGCAACAACCAAACATGCTATCGTAGGTTTAACAACTTCATTACATTATGAGGCGGAAGAATACGGTGTAAATGTAAGTGTGCTTTGTCCAACTTTTGTAGATACACCCATATTTGAAAAATCAATTGCAATTAATATGAATAAGAATCAAATTATAAAACAACTAAAAACAAATAAGCCAATTTCAGCTGACAAGTTTGCTGAAATTGCACTGAAAGCTATTCATAAAAATAAATTAGTAATTTGTCCAATGCCATTAAAAAAAACGATGGACGTATTCTTTACTTTATTTCCTTATCTTCATAAAAAGCTAATGCGTTTCGTATGTCGAATTGGTCGTAAAGCAAAAATGACGAAAATATAAATATCTGATTATTTTTTATTTACAGTTAAAAAAATTGTGATAATATGGTAAAAATCAAATGCAGTGAAGAGAAGAGTAAATAAAATGAATTTTTCACAGAGAGCTCCATTTAGCTGAAAAGGAGTAAAAATTCTTTATTGAACCAAGCCTCTGAGCAGCGCATCGGAACCTATTATTAGGGGATGGTGTGACGGGAGCTCCCGTTATAGAGCTATGGTATAAGCATGAGTTAGAATGCAGTACCTGATAAGGTTAATATGGTGACATATTAACAAACTAGGGTGGCACCGCGATGATAAATCTCGTCCCTAAGATTAAAAGTCTTGGGGGTGGGATTTTTTTATTGTTGTAAAACAATTTGGAAAGCGGGGGCCAAAAAATGAAAAACTTACTTAAAGATTGGAAATATCCTTTATTACTATTGTCCGGAGTTGGTATTGCGAATTTAGGGGCATGGATTTACTTAATAGCACTGAATGTACTTGTCTATCATATGGGCGGCTCAGCCTTAGCTGTTGCTGCTTTATATGTAATAAAACCATTAGCCACTTTATTTACAAACGCTTGGTCTGGGAGTATGATTGATCGTTTAAATAAACGGAAATTAATGATTCACCTCGATATATATCGTGCGTTATTTATCGCTATTTTACCTTTACTTCCGTCACTTTGGATTGTTTATGTATTTGTATTCTTTATAAGTATGGCCAGTGCAATATATGAGCCAACTGCTATGACGTATATGACGAAATTAATTCCGGTAGAACAAAGACAACGTTTCAACTCATTACGTAGTTTAATAGGATCTGGTGCATTTTTAATTGGTCCGGCGATAGCAGGGGTTTTATTAATTGCGAGTACATCAGAGTTTGCTATATATATAAATGCTATAGCATTTCTCTTATCAGGATTCATTACATTACTTTTACCTAATCTTGATAAGAAAAAAGATTCGGATACAACTAGTAATACATTATCCCTTACAGTATTAATAAAAGATTGGAACACTGTTATAAATTTTAGTAGAAAACATGTGTATGTCGTATGTGTGTATTTCTTATTTCAAAGTATGTTCGTATTAGCGACTGCTACTGATTCACTTGAACTATCGTTTGCGAAAGAGGTATTACTACTAACAGATAGTGAATACGGTTTTCTAGTTAGTATAGCTGGTGCAGGATTTATTTTAGGTGCCATAACAAATACAATTTTATCAAAGAAATTAGCACCTTCATTTCTAATTGGAATAGGATCATTATTTATTGCAATTGGTTATTTAATTTATGCTTTTTCAAATGTATTTTTAATAGCTGCTATTGGATTCTTTATTTTATCTTTTTCAATGGCATATGCAAATACAGGATTTTATACATTTTACCAAAATAATATCCCTGTTCATATGATGGGACGGATTGGGAGTATATATGGACTTGTTATTGCGATAGTAACAATCTTTATTACAATATTATCTGGTGTTGCGACTCAGTTCATTTCTATACAACTTGTAATTATTGTAGGTTCATTGATTATGTTATTTATTACTGTCGTCTTGTGTGTGTTTACTTTATTCCCATCACAATCTAAGTTGTATTCTACTGAATCAATAAAGTGAAACTTTAATCAGGGGGGCATCCCCCACTGATTATCAGCCCTCACCAATCGGGCTTTTACGGGCAGCAGCGTCCCCACTTAACTTCTTTGCTTTCGCTGAATTTTGAGATGGGGGTCTTACTGCCCACAAATAGCGGGATAAATTCGAAATGAACTTTGTGTTCTCATTAACAATTTATCGTATTTAATAAAAGGGTTCTTTCCCCTTTATATGGAAAAATCAATAAGGGGAAAGAACAATACCGAAAGATAAGGGTGGTTGTCGTGATAAAAACAAAAGATGAAATTGATAAAATTGTAAAAGAAATACAAAAGAAAATAAATTTCTCAGGGGTAGTTTTAGTACAAAAAGAAAAAGACTTAGTCTATGAAAAAGCTTTGGGTTACGCAAACCAAAGTGAATGTATAAACAATACGATACAAACAAGATTTGGCATTGCCTCAGGATGTAAAATTTTCACTGCAATTGGCATCTGTCAACTTGTTGAAAAAGGTTTTATTTCTTTTCATACAAAATTAAAAGATTGTCTAGAGATAAAATTTTCAAACTTCGATGAAGATATTACAATACATCAACTACTAACGCATAGCGCTGGTATACCAGATTATTTTGATGAAAGTATTATGGATAACTTCGAAGATCTTTGGAAACAAACACCTATGTATCTATTAAAGAGCTTAAAAGACTTTTTACCATTATTCCAAAAAAGTAATATGATGTTTGCACCTGGAACTAAGTTTCACTACAACAATGCAGGTTTTATCATACTTGGATTAATAATAGAAGAACAGACGGGACTTAAATTTACGGAGTATATAGAAAAGACCATTTTTAATTCGATTGGCATGAATGATTCTGGCTATTTTTCGTTAGATAGATTACCAAGACATACAGCTCTAGGATATATAAAGGACGAAACCAACCAAAATTGGAGAACAAACGCCTACTCTATACCGATAAAAGGAGGAGCTGATGGAGGTGCATATGTTACTGCACCAGACATGCTGAAATTTTGGGCGGCCCTATTTAATAATGAAATTTTAGGAAAGGAATATACAAAATTACTTTTAACTCCCCACATTCAAGTAAATGATAAACAGTCGTACGGATATGGAATATGGATTGAAACACAAGAAAACAACATTTTTAAATACCATGTTATGGGTTATGACCCAGGCGTGAGTTTTCGCTCGGCTGTATATCCAGACTTAGGCATTACATTGGTTATTGTTTCAAATAAATGTTCAGGGCCTGAAAAATTATTGACAGAAATCGAAAGAGCTTTTTAATTATATGGATATAAAAGAAGAGATACGAAAACAATTTAAACGGGTTTATGACTGTTTCTGTTTTGAAAAGTATTTTAGTTAATGAGTAACCCTTTATTTAGTAAATAAAGGGTTTTTGTAATTCTGCACAATTACATATGATTATATGGATTTTTAAATTAAAAAACATTACTATATAGTTGTAAATTATAACTATTAATTTATATGAAAGGATGTGTTAGTAATTTGTATATGATCAACGGTAGTTTGTTTATTATTTTAGGGGTTATTTGTTATTTAATTGTACGTGGAATATTAATTGTTACCAAAAATAAAAAACATGTGATTTGGTGGAAAGAAATAATAAGTTTTTTATTCGTGGTCTACATTTGCATGGTTGTTGCAGTAACTTTATTCCCTTTACCAATCGGTTTTCCTTCTAATCTTGAAAATTTGAATCGCTCGGTCAATATAATACCATTTGCATCAATTATTAAAGACATCAATCAAATTGGTAGTGCTTATGATGGAGATGCCCTATTTATGATTGGTCTAATTGTAAGAAATGTAGGCGGAAATATTTTATTATTAATGCCTTTAGGATTTTTAGCACCAATCCTATGGGATAAATATAAGAAATTCAAAAATACAATTTTATTAGGATTTTCTATATCAGCTAGTATTGAATTGTTACAATTAATTCAGTCTTTATTTAGTGGAGTGGGACGTATTACTGATATTGATGATGTGATCTGTAATGTTCTAGGTTCTATTTTTGGATATTGTATTTATAAAATACTTTTAAAACTATCTACTAAATTCAATATTCGAAAGTCAGAAAAAAATGATGGTAGTAATCTGGAATTTATTAATAAATGACATTGAAAATAAATTCATCCTGTGTTTAACGACACTGTGAACGGTAATACTAATTAACATTGAACTTTTACAACAAGGGATGATAATATGATATACATTTACACAGATTTTGGTGGAACACATACTACCTCACTAGCTGCAGCGTATCATTTAAATAAACTACCAACGGATCGCAAATTAACGAAAGAAGAAATTTTGAATGTAGATTACTTTAATAAATTGAAAACAGAAGATATGGGAAAAATTATTTTTCATGGGATCGATGAACATGGTCATCCTGTATATACGATTGGATGCGGCGCATCAAAAGTTGTTGTACCTGCGATGAAGCATTTAGGAGAAATCTTGCAAAAACATTATCAAAGTCATGAAAAAATTATTTTTTCTAATACATCACCAACCGTACCTTTACCAATGACTTTCGGTGGTCTGTTTTCTAGAAGGTTCCATATCGACTTTATTGGTGTACCGTTACTCGTATGGGGAGCAAAAATTTGCTGTGATAATATACAAAGGCTTGTTAGTTATACTAAAGAAGCTGGCCGATTAACGAATGATTATGTTGTAATTTTAGATAATGAAACCTTTAAATAGTATATGATAAGAAGAAAATCGAGCAAATTCCTTGATTTTCTTTTTTATTTGTGAAATAGACAAGAAATAGTCACAATTAATATGCATCTACTATAGCCAAAACAATAAAGTCCTGTTACTATTACAGGGATATTCTCTTTTCGTAACATAAATATATAGAAAAGTCAGAAAAGAGGAATTGAATTAAGGGAGGAACAACATGAAGCGTGTTGCTTGGATTACTGATAGTACAACTGCGAGTTTTAAAACAGAAGGAGATAACTTTGTTATCCCAATTGAAGTTATTATTGATGGTGTGTCGTACAAAGATTGTGAAGAAGGTGTGCGTGAGCGCGTTTATAACGCTTTGAACGAAGGTAAAACTGTCACTACATCACAGCCTAACATAGGGGAAATGGTAGAGTTATTTTCGAAATGCAAAGAAGAATATGAAGAGGGATTTGCAGTTGCTATTAGCGGAAAAGTAAGTGGAACTTATCAAAACATGAAGTTAGCTGCAGAAATGGCAGGTTTCCCATTAACGGTATTGGATAGTGAAACAACAAGTTATCCAATGGATGAACTAATTAGAAAAGCGAAATCGTTATACAATGATGGTATGACGTTACAAGATATACACAAAACATTAGTAGATGAAAAAAGAAGACCCTTCCACGTATTCCCGAAAAGTTTAAAAGGCCTTTACGCAAGTGGGCGTGTAAAAGGAGTTCAATTTTTACTTGGAAGTTTATTAAGTGTGAACTTAATATTAGAAGTAAAAGGTGGAGAGCTTTTACTTGAAAAAAAAGTTCGTAAAATCCAAAAATGTCGAGAATATATTAAAAATGAACTTGAAAAAGAATTACCAAAAGTACTTCACATGTTCCATGCTAACGATAAAACTGGAGCTGAAGAATGGATTGCAGATATTAGACAAGCATTTCCTGAAATGGATTTCAAATTATATCCATTACCAATTTCATTTGCGGTTCATGCAGGTGAAGGTACAATAGCAATTAGTTATTAAAGTAAAACCCGTGAATGATTCACGGGTTTTTTCAGAGTGTTGGGAAAGACCTTATAGTATATAAGGTCTTTTGTACTTCTTAAAATGACTTGAATAGCGTTTATTTGAGGTCATTAGGTAGTTAGAGATTGATGACTATCTTTAAATGTTAATAAATCGGAATTTTCTTCCTTTTATTTCTACAGTTGCAATCTATTTACATATAAGATTATTAGGATTATATTGACAATGAAAGAGAAAACAATAGATGGAAGGGGATGTTTTTTATGTTTAAAAAAGCAGCACTAGGGATTTCATCGTTAGCAATCACAGCGTTCGTCGGATTAGGGATGGCAACAGAAGCTTCAGCTGGACCAGCAGCACCACTTACTTCACTAAACGTCGTACAAGTAGAGTCTGAGCTAGGCGGGGTAGAAACAATTAATCAGAATAGCTTCAGCACATCGCGTAACCACGGGGGAAAATATTTATATATTACAACGAAAGAAATGGGCTATGGCCAAAACCCATTTGCTAAAATGAATGGTTCTAATGTAAAAAGTATTGATTACACTATAATTGGCGGAAGACCAATCGTTGGCTGGTATTATAAATGGGATGCTTCTGGACACCAACAAGGAACCTTTGAGTACCAAAAGACATCTATAAATGCACCATTTAATACAATGCGTACGTCAATTTATATCCAATAATTTTGAAAGCGTTCGCACATATAGAATAGTAAAAAAGGTACTTCTAGGAGTACCTTTTTTTTGATTTGAATCACGTTCATCTATATTTACAATCCCGATTCCACAGCAAGAATGCTTCCCATAAAACAAAATCCTAAACGTCTATAAAATTGATATGAACGCGTAGTACAAGTCCTCTACAATAAAAGTACGTAACCTTAAATATTTTCAACTCAATGAAAAAGGAGTAGCTAAACTTATATAAGTTTAGCTTAATGGGTATGTGGCGGAACCCTAAAATTAATTACAACTTTTTCATAGTATAAATAATTTTGCATAGGGCGATGAAAGGATTTCTTAAAATAATAAAGAAGTATGTATAAACAAATATATAAATGGTTGTGATTAGGATGAAAATCAGTAAGTTTGCAGAAGTAAATAATGTAAGTATAGATACGATTAGACATTATATGGACCTTGGACTTGTTATTCCTGAGAAAAAAGGAAGTCACTATTTTTTTGACGAGTATTGTCAAAAGGATATAGAACTTATATTAGAGTACAAATGGCTAGGGTTTAGCTTGAATGAAATTAAAGAACTGTTTCTTTATAAAAATTTAGGGAAATCTTTAGACTATGAAAAGGATATTTTTTATCAGTCTTTATTTAAAGTAAAATATGAAAAGATTGAACAAGAAATAAAGACCTTAGAGGAACGAAAAGATAAATTAAAGGAAGCGTTACATAATTTATCTATAGAAACTGAAATTTCGAGTTCAATTTTAGGGGTAGATTTAAAAGTACTCCATTTATTTAAATGTGTTAAGTGTAACGGAAATTTAATTCTTGAAGATGGCTTTATCAATAAAAATCAAATTATTGAGGGAAAGTTAATTTGTAATTGTGGTGAAGAATACGCGATTATTTCAGGGGTTTTAACAGCTGACAACTCATTGAAAGCGTATGAAAAGACATCACTTGAATATTCTATTTCGGATTATATCCATGAAACTGATACTGCTTTTTTGGAAAATGTTCAAAGAGGAGGAGAATGGGCGAAAAAGAAACTAATGCAACTAGATTTAAATGAAAAAATACTACTTGATTTAGGATCTGGTATTGGGTTCTTTTTACTAAATATTTATGAAGAACTACCGGAAGAGTGTTTATATATTGCTGTTGATCGAGATTTGAATAAACTTTTACTTTTAAAAGATTTAATTGAGAGAAGAAATGCGAAAAGAAATATTGTATTTATTTGTGCCGATTTTCTAAACATACCTATTCAGAGTAATTCTGTTGATATTGTAATCGATCAATCAGGTACAAGTAATTATAGTTTTGAACATGAGGAGTTTTTATTGCACGAATTAAATTCCCTTTTTAAACACAATTGTTATTTATTAAGTTCATTTATTTTATTTAATAAATTTAGTATAAATAGCCAAATTGTACCTAGACTCCGAGGGAATTTTACATCTGCAAAAGTAACGAAAGAAATCCAAAATTTACAGTTTCAATCGATTGATGAAAGTACTTCAAATTATTTAAAACGAGGCGGAAAGTACGAGGATTTCTTTGTTCAAGGAGAAGAAATTTATACATATTCATTTTTCGGAAAAAGATGGGGCTAACTCCATCTTTTATTTATTTTTCCTTAAAACTTTTCAAATCGTACATATTGCTATTGGGTTGACCCAAGAACTTACAATGTACGTAATACAAAGTTATGCAGGGGGAAAAGTGATGGGAAGTTTACGATTACATATAGAAAATAAAAATAGAAACCAAGAACTAAGAAATATTTGTTTATATTCAATTGCAAAAACAGTATCACTATTCGGTAGCTCTATTTATAGTTTTGCATTAGGATTGTATGTTTTACAAATAACCGGATCTGCGTTGAATTTTGCGATTACGCTCATATTAGGAACGATTCCAATGATTGTTATGAATCCATTTGCTGGTGTCATTGCTGATAAGGTTGATAAAAAGAAACTCGTCGTTTGCATGGATGTACTAAGCGGGTGCTTATTAATAACTGTTTATATATTAAGCAACTATTATGGATTAAACTTATTCATTATTTATACTACTACCTTTCTTATGACAGTATTTACAACGTTTTTTGGAATAGGATTAGAGGCCGTAAAACCGAATATGGTTACTAAAGAACGGTTAATGAGTATTAATTCTATAAGTAAAATTATCGATTCTATATCTTTAATTTTAGGGCCTATGTTAGGGGGCATTGTTTTTGCAGTCTTTGATATGAAAACTTTTATAATTATTAACGGTATTTCATTTATCCTTTCGGCTATATCCATATTGTTTATAAACTTTAAATTGTGCGAGCAAAACATACATGAGGAATGTTCAATTAGAGAAATTAATTTTATTGAAGATATAAAGGAGGGATACTCTTACTTAATGGAGCGGAAAAGCTTAAAAAATACTTTTAGTATTTTAATTTCCCTTAATTTCTTTTTAGGCTTTGCTGTAACTGTTCCGTTGCCATACATTATTAACACAGTTCTCAATCTTAGTTCTAAGCAATTTGGTATGATTCAAGGGACATTTCCGATAGGTATGATAGTTGGTGCAATATTAGTAAAAAAGATAACTGATTGTTTTTCTTATTCTTATCTATTGAAAAAAATAAGTTTTATTTAAATCTATTGTAGTAAATAATTTGGTATATGTTACTACGTATTGCATGATTATGTTCTTTTTAGGATTTATGATAGCACAAATTGATATTCCTTTAATGTATTTCATGCAAAATGAGATTCCTGAAGAATATAGAGGAAGAGTTCTTAGTATTGGATTAAGCATAGGTAAAATAATGCAGCCAATAGCACTTGCAATATCAGGACTATTATTAAATTACATGCCAGCCTATATGCTTCCCATTGCAGGGGGGATTGTATTTTTTATTTTGAATAAAATTTTAGCAAATAAGTTAAATTTAGAAATTCATTCAAAAGGGTATAGTGTTGAACATAATTAAATAATATCGAAATAGCGCAGGATGATGATCCTGCGCTTATCTATCGTAATTCAGCTGTTTTTCTAATGACAATTTTATCAATTTCATCTTCTTCATCACCGATAAATAACCCGCGTTCTTTTAAATATGCCTCAAAATATAAATCTGCTTCAGCGCGTTCGTCATATGGCTTTACAGAGAGAACGAAACCTAATTTGTTTTGTTCTTCTAAATGAGAAGTGGAGATGTAAGCCGGTACATTATGGCGTAAAAACAGTTCTTTAACCGGAATAATCATATCTTTCATTAATTTCGTTAGCATACCCATTTCAAACTCGAAATTAAAGCGATCTATACTAGATAAATCAGCGAATACTACACCGATAAAACCTGTATTAAATACTTCTTGATATTCTACATCTTTGTCATGGCCGCCGTAAAAATTCTTTTCGATCAAATAATTTACAAAATAAGCAACGCCATCACTTTGTTCAAATGGTTTCGTTGAAAGAACAAAGCCAATTTTCTTTTGTTTATGTAAATACACACATGACATGTATGCTGAAATGTTATGTTCTTTAAACAAAGCGCTTGTTGCTCCAGAGAGACCATCTAATACGTGATGAACAATTTGAAGTTTTTTACGAGCGAAATAATAGGATTTCTTTTGTAACTCCAATGTATCAATAAAGACAGAGCCGATAAAGCCTGTATTTGAAATAATAGGTGCTTGCTTTTTTCTTCCTCTGCGCTTTAATGAAGCCATTGTTAAAATCATCCCTTCATGTACGTTTAAAATAAAAAAGAACGTTTGTTCGTATATTTATATTTTACTATTAAAACGCTATAAAGTAAAGGGTTTTTAATGAAAATATAACAAAAAAGACACCTTATAAAAGGTGTCTTAAACACTGTAGGGAATAGGATTTACCCTAATTATTTATATTATGATACAGAAACAATCTCTTCTGTATCTTCTACATCTAAATGACAGTCCATAGTACGAACATCTTGATCTTCATGACTTCCGAAATAAATAGTAATTTTCATATGTATCGCTCCTTTATTCTAGGAATACCTAAAATAATTACTAGTAATGTTAATATTTATTATATACCACTTTTTTCATTCCGACAACGTTATATCATTTTTAATTATTTTAAACTATAGAGCACAATTTAAAGAGGTACTTTTTATAGAAAAAGGTAAATTTCTAATATGTTATATTTAATATAGAAGAATTCGAGTATTACTTTTTATGAAAAGGAGAACTATTGATGAATTATAAACAACTACTAATAGATAACTTTGCATATAAAACTTCATATGTTGCGCAATTTGTGACCGGAATGAGTATAAAAGAAACGAAAGATTATATTGCTGTTGATTGCGGATTACCTGCCGATACATTTAATATCATCACTCTACTAAACAATAATTTAACGGTAGGGATAGAGAAATTATATAAGGAGGTAGACTACTATAATCAAAAGAAATTTCCAATGAGTGTTTGGTTATGGGATGAGGAGCAAGAGCGGGATATAAAAAGCGAGTTAATTAAAATCGGTTTAAAAGAAGCGGAGCAAAATATCGCGATGGTAGCAGATTTAAAAACAATTTCTCCAACAATAAACATGCCAGTAAGTTTTACAATTCAACAAGCATCATCACCTGGACTAATAAAAAAATTTGGAAAAACGTTAGCTAATCTATTTGGCACATCAGAGGAAGGTATACATGTACAAGCATTCTATAATCAAATTTCTACTCTTGATTTATGGAACAGTGAGAATATGAAACTATTTTTAGGATTTTATGAAGGCGAAGTCGTAACTGTTGGTTCATTGATATGTTCAAAAGATAGTATTGGTATTTATGACATAGCAACGAAAGAAGAAATGAGAGGACGAGGATTCGGATCTATTATGTTCAATTTCCTTCTGCAAGAAGCACAAAAATTTAAAAATACGTATTGTGTATTACAAGCTTCACCCGATGGAATCAATATTTATAAAAAATCGGGATTTCAAGCTATCGGCAAAATGACTGTATTTGAAAATCGACATTTAATTAAGTAAATCATTCAAGTTAAATCGTCTTTATATAGGAGCTTATAAATCGTTATGAAAAAGATATATCTCGTTACAATAATTTGTGCCTTTATAGTAATAAGTATCTTTGTTTTTCAGAAAACAAATGAATATAAGTATAATAAGGCTATTAACCAATCAAATTATATAAAAAATATCGCACATAGAGGCGCTTCTGCGTATGCACCTGAACATACAATAGCAGCATATCAATTAGGACAACAAATGAATGGAGATTATATAGAAATTGATCTCCAAATGACAAAAGATGGACATTTAGTGGCTATGCATAATGAAACATTAAACCGTACAACGAATGGTACTGGGCTGGTGAAAGAGCATACATTAGAAGAAATAAAGCAACTAAATGCTGGCTCTTTTTTCAATGGAAAATATCCGAACTTAGCAAAGAAAGAATTTGAAAATGTTAAAGTCCCAACATTAACAGAAATTCTTGAAACGTTTGGGCATAACGCGAACTATTATATCGAAACAAAATCACCTGATGAATATCCAGGAATGGAAGGAAAATTATTAGAAATTATTAATCACTACGAAATACATGATAAAGTTATTATTCAATCGTTTAGTGAAGAAAGTCTACAAAAGATTCATAGCTTAAATAGTAATATATCCATAGTACAATTATTACCTTATAAAAAAGTAGTTCAATTAACAAAATTAGAGATAGAAAAGTATAAAATGTACTGCATAGGTCTTGGTATGAATTACAAATATATTGATTCAGATTATGTAAAGAAAATAAAGAAAAGCGGATTAGAAGTTCATCCATTTACAGTAGATAATGAAAATGATATGAAAAAGTTGCTTGCATGGGGAGTCGATGGAATGTTTACTAATTATCCAGATCATTTACATTCAATATTGGATTTGAAAAATCATGAATAAGTAGTGTTATTCATAAAGGGAAAATTTACACAACCTGTATACTAGGATTATCAATGCAAGAAGGCAGGTAGCATATAAAAAGAAAATACCAAAAACCGCAACTGGAAGACTTAGGTTGTGGTTTTTTTATTGCTTCCATTTCAGTTTACAAAGTTTGAAGCTAGAAGTGAAAACCTTTTTAGATGAATTGGCTTCTTATGTATTTGTACAACCCATGAGATGAATTTTGCATAGGATAATAGAAAAGGAGATGTTGCATATTGAAATACCACAATAGAAATGTAAGTAATCTGAATAAATTAGCGGATAATACGAAAGCTGCAGCTTTTAAGTGGTATCAGTACTGCATTAACAATGGTATTGAAGTGTTAATTTATGAAACAATCCGTACGGTCGAGCAACAACGTGAATATGTTCGTAAAGGAGCATCACAAACGATGCGCTCATATCACTTAGTAGGACAGGCATTAGATTTTGTTCCAATTCAGTCGAATGGTACAGAAGATTGGAATGGCTATAATAAAGAACCGTGGGCATCAGCAATTCGTTATGCTAAACAAATTGGCTTTGAATGGGGCGGTGACTGGAAAGGATTCGTGGATAGCCCGCATTTGCAATATAACTACAAAGGATATGGAACGGATACTTTTGGGAAAGGTGCTCAAAACGTAGTGACTTCTCCTCCATCGAATGATAGTGTAGGGGTTGCGTATATTAACGGTAGTAATGTAAATTTACGAAAAGGACCTGGTACTGGATACGGCGTTATTCGTCAATTAGGGAAAGGAGAGTCCTACAAAGTATTTGGAAAATCAAATGGCTGGTTAAATTTAGGTGGCGATCAGTGGATTTATAACGATCCATCATATATTCGTTATACGGGAGGGAATGTACCAACATCTTCACAATCATCAAACGATGGTGTAGGTGTAGTTACTATAATCGCTGATGTATTGCGTGTTCGTACCGGCCCAGGAACAAATTACGGCATTGTGAAAAACGTGTATCAAGGTGAAAAATATCAATCGTTTGGATATAAAGATGGTTGGTATAATGTTGGTGGAAATCAATGGGTTTCTGGTGAATATGTTACGTTTATAAAGTAAATATAAGAGCCGTCCTGTTGGGCGGCATTTTATTTTAAATATTCATAGGGCGAGCACTCATAATATCATTCGTGATACATAGAGTATAATTTTTCATTCTAATAATCAGAAAGTAATCAAAATGTAATTAATTTCAACTACGCTTTTTATATTTTTTTGATACACTGGCTACGAGGGGAATACCAATTAAGGTGGGTAAAAACCAAAACCATATTGGCGGAAGTAAATTTATAATAGGAATATGGATGCCGACATTTACTAAAAGTGCGGTGACTGCACCTATATAAGAACCTAACATACCTCTGATGTGGTGATGGAGCCAATTTTTCCAACGTTTTTTTCGTGCAAGGTATCCATAAATCGCAAATGAATAAGAGAAGATTGCTACATAAAATAAATATGCGACTTTATCCCAGTTGATAATGGATAATATTATTGCCGTAAGGGTAATGACAACATAGGATGCATGATATATTTCGCCCCATTCGGTATGTTTTCCTTTCTTCTTTTGGGCAACCATCGCTACAATACCAGTGATTAAGCATATTGTTCCAAATAGGATGTGTATGGTTAAAAGAATGTTAAAAATGCTCATAATAATTCCTCCTTTTTTATTTTTATAGTATTGCAGTATAGGAGAAAAGTTGAAAAATATAGTTAGTTCGGCTTAATATATTGAAATAAAGGTACTCCTAGAACAAAATCCAATGATTGAAATGTTTTCTTAAATTTAGTGAGATGATTATTACGTTAAGTGAAGGAGAGACTTCTATGTTTACATCTATTACATATTTACAATCGGGCAATGACAAGCAACAAAAAATATATGATGTTTTGAATAACCTAAACATCATGGAGGATTTAGCTTTATATAATCCAGTTCTTTGTGGGACAATCCCGATAAGAATTGATACTCCTCAATCTGACTTAGATATTGTAATGGAAGTATATAACTTTGATGTTTTTGAGCAGGAAATGAGATCTTTATATGGTTCTTATGGAGGGTTCAACATTAAAAAGAAAAAAATTAAAGGTACTGAATCGATAAAGGTGAATTTTGAATTCGAAGGTTTTGAATTTGAATTATTTGCTCAACCTAAGCCAGTGCGTAATCAAAATGCATATAGACATATGATAGTGGAGCACATGTTATTAATGCAGCATCCCCATATAAGGGAAGAAGTTATTCGCTTAAAGGAACAAGGTTTAAAAACAGAACCTGCATTTGCTCAAGTATTAAATATTGACGGAGATCCTTATGAAAAACTTATTTTATTAGGGCAGGAAATGAAATTGTGGTAAATAAGATACGTAAAAAAATCCTCCAAAAACAAAAGAGGATTTTTTTATGCCGTTAACTTTCGAATTAATTCACTGAGTAATTTAACCCCGTAAGTCATTTGTTCTGGAGAAGCATATCCATATGATAAACGAATGTACTGATCTGATTCTTCTTCATAAATACGTCCCGGGTTTAAAAGAATTCCTTTTGATAGTGCCTCTGAAAATAGTTTTTTCATCGGAATGTTATGCACAACCTTTAGCCATATAAAAAATCCACCACTAGGAATATCCCACGATGCAACATCTGCACAATACTTATTTAAAGCTCGTATCATTATTTGTCTTCGTTCTTTCAGGTGAATTCTTACGTTTGCTACATGGTCTTCATAAAAACCTTCATTTATCCATTCAGCAGCTACTCTTTGAGATAAAGAGCTGGATCCATAGTCTGTTTGCATTTTTATATCTGACAATCTATCAATAACAGGTTCTGGTCCGATTATCCATCCAATTCTAAGTCCTGGGGTAAGTGTTTTAGAGAGACTACCAATATATAATACATGTCCATGTTTATCCATTGACTTTAAAGGAGCTGGTGGTGATTTATCAAGCCATAACTCTCGGTAAATATCATCCTCGATGATAGGCAATTGCTCTTTTTCACATATTTTTAATATTTCTTTTCTTCGCTCTTTGGACATCAATATCCCCGTTGGATTTTGAAAACAAGGGATTGAATATAAAATATTATTTTTTTGACTATACTTAATTCGTTTTAATAAGTCGTTAGGTAAAATACCTTGATTATCCATTGATATACCGGATAAATTTATATTTGCTGATTGAAAAACATGAAGTGAATATAAGTAAGAAGGTTGTTCAAGTAAAACAGTTGATTTTCTATGTAAAAGACCAATTGATATTAATTGTAATGCTTGGAGTGCACCAGAGACTATTAATATAGAACCCGGTGATGCATGTATTCCAAATGATTTTACGTATTTGCTTATTGCTTCACGTAACGGATAAAAACCTTTTTGTTCTTCGTATCCGAAATAATCTAATTCCTCACTGACGTTTTTTATTATAGATTGCATAGTTTCAAGCGGGAAAAGATGAGGTGCAAGTTCACCTTTACTAAGATGAATAAGCGTTTTATTTGCTTCCGCTTCATTTATTTCTCGCACCATTAACTTACTTGGTTTATGAATACCGGCCTTTACATATTCACTCCAATCGGGCGGGGGATTAGTTGCTAATAATGACCATGTATTATTTGTTACAATTGTTCCTGCTCCGATTTGTCCTTGAATTAAACCATCTGCCATAAGTTCATCTAGCGCAGTTATTACAGTACTTCGATTTACATGAAATAATTTTGCTAACTGCCGCTGACTAGGGATTTTACTTCCAATTGGCCATTCTCCGTTTTCAATTTTTTCTTTTATATAGTCTATTATCTGCCAATATTTAGGCACTTTTTTATCGGTTGTCATATAAAAAACTCCCTCGTTTATTTAAAAGATTCAAAGTGGTTGGTTTTTCCGATAAATAACTGGTTGAAGACATTGTATCAACTATTAAATATGATGAAAAGAAATAATTGGTAATTTAAAAATGGTTGGTTTTTTAGGGAAGGAGAGAAAACATGCATAATAAAAAATGGGATTTACGCATTATATGTGCTCACGCTTTTACAATTCTTATATGGGGAACTGCTTTTCCAGCAATTCGTATGGGGCTTGAATCTTATACGCCTGAACACCTTACTTTACTACGTTTATTAATCGCCTCATTTATACTTTTGTTATTTTCATTTATATACAAACTACGACTACCGGATTTAAAGGATATCCCAGCATTTTTTATATTTGGTGCTTTAGGGTTTACTATTTATCACATCGCATTAAACTACGGCGAAAAAACAGTAAATGCTGGATCTGCAAGTTTAATTATTTCAGTCACTCCAATAGTGACGGCAATTCTTGCTTCTGTTTTTTTGAATGAAAAAATGAAATTAAATGGCTGGATCGGTGGTGTAATGAGTTTTGCAGGAATTGTCTTAATTTCACTTAGCCAAGGCGACGCTATTCAATTAAATAGCGGGGGATTATTTATATTATTAGCGGCGATTTCAGAAAGTCTATTTTTCGTTTTCCAAACATCTTACTTAAAAAAATATGGCTTCTTACCATTTACCATATATACAATTTTGTCTAGTACTGTATGTATGCTTATTTTCTTACCCGGAGTTTATCAAGAAATACTAGCAGCCCCTCTTGAAGTTAACTTGAGCGTTATATATTTAGGTGTCTTTCCAACAGTACTCCCGTATATTACATTGGCCTATATTATATCTCGTACTGGTGCTTCTGAAGCAACAAGTTCTCTATATTTAACGCCAATAACTGCGTGTTTCATTGCTTGGATATGGTTAGGAGAAGTGCCAACTTTAGTTTCAATAATTGGCGGAGGAATTACTATACTTGGAATTGTGATTGCTCATATACCAGTATTAAGAAAAGAAAAACATAGGAATTTAGCAAATAATCAATCCGTATAATGTAATTCAATAATGATTTTATGATACTTTTTTATATAGTTTCTTTCTTATGTTGATAAATATAATATTTTGTATTTCAGTTAAATATTGTATGTTACATTTTATGTAGTAAGCATTTTAAAAGGAGATGACAACATAATGAATGGAAAAAGAAAAATTTTCACATGTATTTCTATTATAGGAATCGGACTAGCTAGTTTTTCTAATTCTAGTTTCGCAGCAAATGTAACGGACAATTCAGTACAAAATTTTATTCCCATAGTTAATCAACAAGTAGCTGCTGCAAAGGAAATGAAACCATTTCCCCAGCAAGTTAATTATGCAGGCGTTATAAAACCGAATCATATTACACAAGAAAGCTTAAATGCTTCTGTAAGAAGCTACTACGATAATTGGAAAAAGAAATATTTGAAAAATGATTTATCTTCTTTACCTGGTGGTTATTATGTAAAAGGAGAGATTACAGGTGATGCGGATGGATTTAAGCCACTTGGAACTTCAGAAGGTCAAGGGTATGGGATGATAATTACAGTATTAATGGCTGGTTATGATTCGAATGCTCAAAAAATCTATGACGGTTTATTTAAAACAGCAAGAACTTTTAAAAGTTCTCAAAATCCTAATTTAATGGGATGGGTTGTCGCAGATAGTAAAAAAGCACAAGGTCATTTTGATTCTGCTACTGATGGGGATTTAGATATTGCGTATTCTCTTCTTCTTGCTCATAAGCAGTGGGGATCTAATGGAACAGTTAATTATTTGAAAGAAGCACAAGACATGATTACAAAAGGTATTAAAGCTAGTAATGTTACAAATAATAACCGACTAAATTTAGGAGATTGGGATTCTAAAAGTTCACTTGATACGAGACCATCTGATTGGATGATGTCACACCTTAGAGCATTTTATGAATTTACAGGTGATAAAACTTGGCTTACTGTTATTAATAATTTGTACGATGTTTATACGCAATTTAGTAATAAGTACTCTCCAAATACAGGACTTATTTCAGATTTCGTTGTAAAAAACCCACCACAACCCGCACCTAAAGACTTCTTAGATGAGTCAGAATATACAAATGCATATTATTACAATGCTAGTCGGGTACCATTGAGAATTGTAATGGACTATGCGATGTACGGCGAGAAAAGAAGTAAAGTCATTTCTGATAAAGTTTCTTCGTGGATTCAAAATAAAACGAATGGAAATCCTTCTAAAATTGTGGATGGTTATCAATTAAATGGATCTAATATTGGTAGTTATTCAACTGCTGTATTTGTTTCACCGTTTATTGCTGCAAGTATAACGAGTAGCAATAATCAAAAGTGGGTAAATAGTGGATGGGATTGGATGAAGAATAAGAGAGAAAGCTATTTTAGTGATAGTTACAATCTATTAACTATGCTTTTTATTACGGGAAATTGGTGGAAGCCTGTACCCGATGATAAAAAAACACAAAATCTAATAAATGATGAAATCTATGAAGGATACGATAAATAATCAAATTTGAGAATATTTACCTAAGAAAAGGAATTAGCATACGCTAGTTCCTTTTTATATCTTGTAAAACATTATCCATTTTAAACTTTGCATATGTATACTTGCTTTTTTCATATAAATAGCTATTGATGACTCAATTTTTTTATGAGGGGAGAGTATTTCTTGGAAAAAGTATTATTTTTCGGAGACCCAGGTATTGATGACTCATTTGCCATTATGTATGGTTTACTGCATCCCGAAATTGAAATTGTCGGTATTGTAACTGGATACGGAAATGTTGAGCATATACATGCTGCACATAATGCAGCGTATATTTTACAGTTAGCAAATAGACAAGGCATTCCTGTCATTAGTGGTACAACAAAACCACTTACAGAAGAAATTACTACGTACTACCCTGAAATTCACGGAGCAGAAGGATTAGGTACTATCCATGTTCCAGAAAGCGTATTATCTATTCCAATATACAATTTTGGCAGTATTGCTGCGATTCTTATAAAGTACGGAAAAGATTTAACGATTGTTGCTGTAGGAAGATTTACCTCGTTAGCAATTGCTTTTAATTTATGGAATGATTTAATGCTAAATGTAAAAGCAATATATTTCATGGGTGGTGTTTTTTTAGAAGTAGGAAACGTTACGCCGTTAGCAGAGGCAAATGTGTATGGAGATCCTATAGCAAGTAAAATTGTTTTCCATCAAGCAAAGAATTTATTAATATTCCCTTTAAATGTAACAAACAAAGCTGTGTTAACACCAAATGTATTTAGCTATATTCAAGCTAATACAAAGAATCCATTTCATATGATAATGAAACCAATGTATGATTACTATTTATCTGCATACCAAAAACTTAATCCATCTATCGAAGGACCTTTGCTACATGATGTGGTTGCAATAAGTGGATTAGTAAATCCAAGTTTTTTTGAATTTGTGCATCGTACAGTAAATGTAGATACATACGGAGATACGAAAGGACAAACATTTGCTGATTTCCGCCCTAGCTCTATATCTGAAGGGGCCCATATAGCATTAGAAATAGATGAACAAAAATTCATTCAAGATTTTATAAAAATCATGTTATAAGTTGTTGTCGAAAAAGGGAATTATTTCAATGCGTTGAATATAAAAATACATCCCTCTAGATAAAGGAGCTTACAATATTGAATGTCCAGTTAAAGGTTGTTACGAGAGAAAATTGGGAAGAAGCATTAAAGCTACAAGTTAAAGAAAATCAGTTGAAATTTGTTCCATCCGTAGCAGTTTCGCTTGCTAAAGTATATATAAAACCAGATGGTGACAATGTAGAGTACATACCATTCGCTATATACGATGGTGACCTTATGGTTGGTTTTGTAATACATGCAGTTGTAAGAGAGACATCGGATATGTATTGGATTAACGGATTTATTATTGATCAATCGCAGCAAGGTAATGGTTATGGAAAAGCAGCCTTACAAGAAAGTATTAATATAATAAAAAATACGTTTAAGGCGTGTAAAGAAATTAGATTAACCGTACATAAAGATAATATCTCTGCAAAGAAACTATATGAACGATACAGTTTCAAATCATTAGAACAGGAGTATGATGGCGAGCAAGTATATCGTTTATTCGTTTAACTATTAGGAAGTAAAGGCGTGAAATGAAATATGCAATTTACTGAAGTGAAAATTGAAGTGTTCATTCCTGAAGAATATATTGAAACATTAAGGGATGAATTAAATAAAATTGGAGCATGTAAAACGGGCGAATATGACCATTGTTTTTCCTATAGTTCAGTGAAAGGATATTGGAGACCTTTAGACGAGGCATCTCCTTTTAATGGAGAAATTGGTCAAATATGCGAAGGGCAAGAATGTAAAGTTGAAATAAAGTGTAAACGAGAACTTGTAAAAGATGCTCTTGAAGTTATTAATGATATTCATCCGTATGAAACACCTATGATTTATATTATACCAATACTAAATGACTATTTTGAGCAACTATACATTGAATAATTAGGAGGAATATCAATTGAAAAGTAAATTTCATCATATTGTACGAGCAGTCATGATAAAAGATGAAAAATTATTAGTTGCTGAATATATTGGCCATCATTATTTTTTACCTGGTGGCCATGTTGAGATTGGAGAATCAGCAGAGAATGCATTAATAAGAGAGTTAAGAGAAGAACTTGGAGTAAACTGTAGTATACAACAATTTTTAGGAGTCATAGAAAATCAATGGCAAGATAAAGAAGTGCTTCATCATGAAATTAACCACATTTTTGAAGTAGAGTCACAAGATTTACATACGGACTTACCACCGAAATCTAGCGAGTCTCATTTAGCATTTCACTGGATAGATTATAATAAAGAATCCTTAAATGATTATGAAATCATGCCAATGCCTTTAGTGAAGGAATTACTTGAAAGAAAGTTAAGTGATGAACTACTAAATTGTTGGATTAGTAATTTTTAAATCACTTTATTTATAGTAAATACGTCCATCGAATGAATATAAAGAAAATAGGCTCAAAAACAAGGTACATCACCTAGTGTAAGTTCATATTTTGTTGATGTACGTATTTAGTCTATAGCCTTGTTTCAATCTTGTTTACAAAAATATATAAACTTTAACGTTTGGGCGGAATTTAAATTTATAAATGGAGGGGTTCGTAATGAATCAATTTCAACATGAACTACAAACATTAAACCTTAATGATTATCAAACTGGTAATGTTGTGTATTGGGATCAACAACAAAGTCAATATCCATACTATTACATTCAAGACGATGCACGTCGTTGCGGAGGATGCGGAGGATGCGGAGGTTGTGGTGGACGCTGTGGCGGTTGTGGCGGCGGTAGATGTGGTGGCTGTGGTGGACGTTGCGTAGGTTGCGCTGGTTGTTTTGGTTGCTTTAATTGCTGGAACTGGTGGATTATTTAAATATATTACATCATTAATATTTTATATGAAAGAAAGGTGTAAACATTGTTTATACTTTTCTTTCATGCTGTAATTTTCGAACGTATTAAGGGGGATTTATTTGTATACATACGATAAGTTGATTTCTTGGGTAGAAAATATTAAAGAAAAAAATCATAGTTCTGCTACAGCACTTTGTATTATAAAAAATAATAAAATCGTACTAGAGCATTATAGTGGTTACCACTCAAATATCTCTACAAGTAAAAAAGTAACCGCGTCATCACAATTCAACGTTGCTTCTGCGAGAAAAAGTTATTTAGGTTTAATGGTAGCATACGCACTTTACGAGGGGAAAATAAACTCTATTGATGATGAAGCGACAAAGTATTTTAAAGACTTTGATTCTGCATTGCTTGGTAAAACAACGATAAGACATTTAGTAACACATTCGCACGGATTAGAAGAAACGAATGACGGGACAATTTTTCGTGAATTTGAACCGGGACAATCATGGGCATATAGAGATATTAATGTAAGAATGATGACACGTCTTATTTACCAGCTATATAACAAAAGTGTTCCTGAATTGTTAAAGGAGCGTGTGTTTAAACCTGCTAATTTTCAAGAAACAGGTTGGAGAGTTCAGCGAGATGAAAATTTAGTTGACGTTGTTAATAATCCAAATGAAGACGCAATTAGTGAAATTGGTACAGTAGATGACGGTACTGAAAAAAATCTGTTTGTCTCAGCTAGAGAATTTGCTTATTGGGGTAATCTTCATTTAAATCAAGGTGTGATAAACGGTAAACAAATTGTTCCAAAAGAAGTTATAAAAATCGCTACGAGTTTGCAGAGTCCAACATTTATAAACAAAGAGCTACCACAAAATGGGGTGTTTTGGTTCGTCCAAAATGAACCTGCACAATTAAGTGAGCTTGGTGAACGTATTCCAAAAGGGTCGTATCAAATATTAGGGATTACTGGACCGACTATTTTAGTAATACCTGAATATAATGTAGTTGTTGCAAAAATGTATAACAAAAGATATAACTACGGCGGTGATAATTACTTATATTATTTACGTGAATTTAGCAATTTAGTCACTGATACATTTAGTAGCGGTAATAGGGCATAATTAATCCTATAACAAAAAGGAGTGATTGAAAGTGAAAGATAAAGTGAGCAAAAATAAAAAACAAAATATAAAAGATGTAAATACAGAGCAAAATGCAATTTACAGCGATCCTAAAGATGCAGCAAATATGCAAACTGTACCGCAGCCGAAGGATTTTGATGAAATCGAATATTAATTTTTCATCCGACTATATGATGAATGAAAAATACGTCTTAAGTCCCATCACATATAATAAATTATTTGATAACATATATACATAAGCATTTGAAAATGTCTTATCTTAACAAAGCTTTCTTTAGAAACATTCGATATAACCTGCAAAAAGGCACTTCTTTATGAAGTGTCTTTTTGTGTATATGAACTTAATTACCATTTTCCGTACAGTATCTTACAATTTATGATGGATATACTAACTGTGAAAATTCATGTCAAGATAAAAGAAGGGGACAGTTAGTATGAAACAAACTTCTATAAATCCGTTACTAATTGTTTTAGGTACAATCATTGTTCAAATTGGCCTTGGAACAATTTATACATGGAGTTTATTTAATCAACCCCTTGTAAGTAAGTTTGGATGGAATCTTAATTCAGTAGCGATAACTTTCTCCATAACAAGTTTTTCTTTATCATTCTCAACTTTATTTGCAGCAAAATTGCAGAAAAAATTAGGACTTCGGAAACTTATTGCTACTGCAGGAATTGTTTTAGGACTCGGCTTAATACTTAGTTCACAAGTTTCTTCCTTACCACTATTATATTTATTAGCTGGTGTCGTTGTTGGTTATGCGGATGGAACGGCTTATATTACATCACTATCTAATTTAATTAAATGGTTTCCAAATCGGAAAGGGCTTATTTCAGGTATATCTGTATCAGCATATGGAATGGGCAGCTTAATCTTTAGGTATATAAACGGAAATCTTATCGATAACCTTGGTGTATCACAAGCATTCTTATATTGGGGTATTATCGTGTTACTTTTAGTATTAATCGGATCGTTCTTCTTACGAGAGGCAATTGTAAGAAATGCTGTAACTGAAACATTACACAATGACTATACTCCGCGTGAAATGATGCGAACGAAACAAGTATATCTCCTATTTTTTATGTTATTCACCTCGTGTATGGGTGGTTTGTATTTAATAAGTATGGTAAAAGATATCGGCGTACAACTCGTTGGACTTAGCGCAGCAACCGCTGCAAACGCCGTTGCTATGATTGCAATCTTTAATACAGTAGGTAGAATCATTCTTGGGACGTTATCAGATAAAATCGGCCGCATGAAAATTGTCTCTGCAACGTTTATTATTATAGGTTTGTCAGTCTTTACTTTAAGTTTTATTCCGCTAAATTACGGAATCTATTTTGCTTGTGTAGCAAGTGTCGCCTTTTGCTTCGGCGGTAATATAACTATATTCCCAGCTATTGTCGGAGATTTCTTTGGATTAAAAAACCATAGTACAAATTATGGGATTGTCTACCAAGGTTTCGGATTTGGTGCGCTTGCAGGATCATTTATTGGAGCGATACTCGGGGGATTTCAACCAACTTTCATTATATTCGGTGTTTTAAGTGTTATTTCCTTTATTATTTCAATATTAATTCGTCCACCAAATGCAGAAAAGAAAAAGGAACTAAAACATTTACATCGGAAAGTAGCTTAATACTAAAAAGAGTCCTAATATAGGTCTCTTTTTTTGTGTAGAGAGAATAGAGTTATTTAATTTAAAATGAAATGATTTGAGAAGCAATAAAGTTGTTTATTTCTTAATGAACTAAGTAGCAGATACGTAGAATATTCATATTGTTTTATAAAGGAACTAACATGTTGTTAAAAAACATTTAGAAAATTACAGTTAACCAACTTTGTGATGGAATGTGCACTTCATTCATAGACCATTATTTTCTTATAAGTTTACAATGAAAGTAGTTGGCTTATATTGATTACAACCATAATTTCTTCTGTTGTGGCATTCGCTACAACAAATATTGATGACATTTTTATACTGCTTGTTTTATTTTCACAAGTAAGAACAGAAGTAATTAGGAAAGAAGGTAGAGCTGTCCGCGAAAAAGTTATGAGAAAAAAACTTTATATTGTTATTGGACAATATTTTGGGTTTAGTATGATTGTTTTTCTAAGTATCGTTGGGTCTTTAAGCTCTTTTTTCATTCCTGTTTCGTGGATTGGGTTATTAGGATTCGTGCCAATTTATATGGGGGTTAAAGGACTGTTGTCACTTCGTTCTTATAAAAGTAATGAAGTTATCGATAACGTTACTGGTTCATTATTTAAAGTAGCTTCAATTACATTAGCTAATGGAGCTGACAATATTTCGATTTATATACCAATGTTTGCTAGTCAAACTCTTGAAACAAATATCGTTACATTAGTTATCTTTTTTTTCATGATAGCGATATGGTGTTTTATTAGCTACAAATTGCTAAAAGCTCCTATACTAGCTAAAGTACTTGAGAAAAACTGTTATATTATTGTTCCAATTGTTCTAATTGGTTTAGGAATGTTCATTCTTTTTCGCAGTGATACAATTGGACTATTCTCCTAAGGTGTTGAAATAACGGAAGTTTTCATAAAAAAGAATTGAACAATTTTAATATTTTTTTGAGCAATTACATTCATTGAGATTAATTGGATTCTACACAACGTATATAAGTCTTATTACAGATGAAATGTAGTAGGGCTTTTTTATTTTAGTGAAATGAAACAATTGTATTAGTCATCTACGACTATTATTTAGACAGGACATTAGAATTATGAAGTTGAATAGCTATCGTAAAAGGAGTGTGACACTTAAAATGAAAATAGTACAGCAGTGGGTACAAGAAGATAGTGATTACATAAGAGAGAAAGTGATTGAATACAATCAAAAATATCTTGCAGATGAAGAAAAAACCCCTTCAGAGAAGGTTAGTTTCATAGTAAGAAATGAAAAAGAAGAAATCGTAGGTGGGGTAACAGCAATAATTTTTTGGCACCATGTACACGTTGACTTTCTATGGGTTTCTGAAGAATATAGGCATGAAGGCTACGGAAGCAAGTTAATAAAACTTATTGAAGAATTTGCAATTGAAAAAGGGTGTAGGTTAATTAATTTAGATACTTTTAGTTTCCAAGCTCCTGATTTTTATAAGAAACATGGATATAAAGTAATTGGAGTAAGTGAAGATCATCCGAAAGGACATAATCATTATTATTTAGAAAAACGGTTAAAAAGTATATAGAATTTGTTAACGTTAGTATTTGAAATACAAATGCAATAAGGGCGAGGTTAATATTAATTTCAGTATTAATTGAATCAATTTTTATACTAAAACTGCAAGAACGTACTTTGGATAATCTTCCTAAGGTACGTTCTTTTTTTATATCAGTAGCCTATTCTTATTAACTCCAACAATAGTGGTAAAGGCAAGACTTAACTAACTTATATATATTAAAAGGAGTTAATGGTAGAATGAATAGAAGACAGAAAATTCCTTTTATTTAAAATAGAGGAGGTACATATGAAAAAAGTTAATGTTACATACGCGATTTTGTACGATAAAACTAATGAAAAGATCTTAATGGTAAAAAACAAAGGGGAAAATGGTTCTTATTATACATTACCAGGTGGCGCAGTTAAACTAGGAGAAACATTAGAAGAAGCAGTAATTCGAGAAGTAAAAGAAGAAACAGGGTTACATATAAATGTAAACGGGATTTGTTCTATCAGCGAAGCCTTTTTTGAGGAAAGAGATCATCATGCAATTTTCTTTAATTTTCTAGGCGAAATAATCGGCGGAGAGACATATATATCAAGGCCAAAAGAAATCGAAGAGATTACTTGGATGGAATTACATATAGCAGCTCCATATTTACGCATACCAGAACATTTACTAGATTTATTACAAAAGAAAGAAACAGTACCTTATTTTTTTAACGGAACAATCGTTCATCAATCTTCATAAAAATATTATCTTATGTAAGGCGGGGAAAACATGGAGTTTATCGTTAATCACAAACAATTCACTCAATCACTTTCAGAAGTCAACAAAGCAATATCAACAAAATCTTTAATTCCTATATTATCTGGTATAAAAATAACTGCAGATCAATCTGGAATTACTTTAATTGCAAGTAACTCGAATATTTTTATTAAAAAATTCATTCCTGTTTCAATTGAAGACGAAAAAATTGCAACTATTTTAAAGGCAGGAACTATTGTTGTACCTGCAAAGTATTTCATTGAAATAATAAAGAAAATGCCAAGTGATATAGCAATAAAAAGTAAGAATGAGCAAATTATTAAGATACAATCAGAAGAAATCACATTAAGTTTAAATGGATTTCCTGCAGATGAGTTTCCGAATGTACCGCTTATAGATAATCATGCAGAAATCAAAGTAGAGACAGAGCAATTGATTGAAGTATTTAAACAAACAGTCTTTGCAGTAGCAAAAAATGAATCTAGACCTGTTCTTACTGGGGTGCATATAGAGTTATCTAATAATAAGTTCATTTGTGCTGCAACTGACTCACATAGACTAGCTATACGCGAAACATTGCTTTCCTCAGATGTAAAAGCAAATTGTATTGTACCAAGCGCAACCATTAGTGAACTTCTAAAATTAATGAACGGCAATTCGGAATTCGTATATATCTACCTTTCAGAGAGTCATATTATATTTACGCTCGGAACAACTACATTATATTCAAGACTAATTGAAGGGAAATATCCTAATATTTCTAACCTTATTCCAAATGACTTTAAAACGATTATTAACATAGATAGAAAAAAGATATTACAAGGTGTAGATCGATCAAGTTTATTAGCAAGTGAATGGGCCAATAACAATGTTAACTTAGAAATCATAAACGAATCTACAATTAAAATTTCTTCAAACGCTTCTCAAATTGGGCAAATATCCGAAACGCAACAGATAGATGCGATTCAAGGTGAAAAACAATTAAATATATCTTTCGATGGGCGTTTTATGGTTGATGCTTTAAGGGCAATAAAAGAAGAAACGATTACTTTAAGCTTTGGCGGTTCTATGAGACCGATATTGATTGAAGCAGGAGAGCAATCTGCAGCAGTACATCTTATATCACCAGTAAGAGCTTATTAGGGATAGAGGAAGTGATTACATTATGTACAAGCAGACTTTTGTTTTATGAAATCATAAATTAATACATTATAAGAATGATGTATTAGTATAGCAAACAGTTTACTAAATCCTACATAATATAATTCAATCATAGACAAAGCAGCAATGGTAATCTGAAATACAAAGCAAAATAATAATAACCTAAATATAAAAGCCATAGATTAATCGATATGGGGTGAGTACGATGAAGAAAATAATTGTTTTACTCATTGGTATAGTTTTAATTATTTTTGCTTTTTATCAATACAACAAAAAAGACTATGCAGCTAAAAGTACTAACTTGTATGTAGAAAACTTTAAAGGGGAAAATGATTCAATAAAAATACAATCTGCTATTAATAAAGCAGAGTCTAGTAAAATTAAAACTGTATTGCTTGATGATAAAAAGTATAAAATCACGTCACCAATCATTGTTAAAAAAGGTGTGAAATTATTATTTGGTTATGGATCCCAATTTGTAGTTGAGGGAAACTTTAGAGTTTTAGAACTAGAGAAAAACGCATCCATTGAAGGAGCGTATATAGCTATTGACGATCCTAAATTTAACTCTGAAGTTATTTATTTAGACGGTAAAAATAAATATTATAACACTTGGAACAAAACACAAATAAAAGATATAAATATTATCAATTGGACGGAAACGAATAAAGGTACCGGAATTTCTTTATACTCTGCTGGAAAAGAAAATGAAATTTCGTTTGTTAACTTCGAAAATATTAAAGTTGTAGGAATGGAAACTGGACTGAAATTAGTAGCGAAAAAACCGAGCACCGGACAAGCTTGGATAAATGCCAATCGTTTTATGAACTTTTCTTTAGAAGACTGTGTAAATATGATTTATATGGATAGTCAAGTAACTACGCCAAATGAAATTAGTGGGAATCAATTTACAAACCTTCAAATACAGCCTTCAAATAAAACAAAAAGCGTTATACAGGTAAGTGGTCAACATAATGAATTTCATGGGATGGTGTGGGATTTAAATAAAATAAAACATGAAAACGAACTCATTGAACTGACTGATAAGAGTATGAATACAGTGGTTGAAATGTCCAGTGTACCAGCAAATAGAGTATTAGATAGTGGGAGATCCAATATAGTAAAATAAGTTTAAATACAGAAAAAAGAGCGAATTCTTTATAAGAGGATTCGCTCTTTTTATGTTTTAAAATTAAATTTCCTTCCACCAAGCTGATAAAGGATAGTCTGTAGATTTTAACGTAATAGATTCGCCAATTTGTGGTGTTGTAATTTTCACTCCTAAACGGTTGGCTTCTTGTGTAACACGTTCTATCGGGTCACTCCATTCGTGTAATGCTAACGTAAAAGCACCCCAATGAATCGGAAGAAGTAATTCTCCTTTAACATCAATATGGGCTTGTACCGTTTCTTCAGGCAACATATGAATAGCAGACCACCTCGGATCATATTGTCCGCATTCCATTAATGTAAGATCGAATGGACCGTATTTATCACCAATTTCCTTAAAGTGAGGGGCATAACCGCTATCACCACTAAAGAAAATTTTAGTCTTTTGACCAAGAATAAGCCATGAACACCATAATGAACAATCTCTATCTGTCATACCACGTCCAGAGAAATGCCTTGCAGGCGCACATACTAACTTAATATTATCAAACGTAATTTCGTCCCACCAATTATGCTCACTAATTTTACTAGGTGAAACACCCCATTTAATAAGATATTGTGCAACTCCAGTTGGAACATAAAAGTGCTTTGCGCGATCTTTTAACTGCATAATACTTTTGTAATTCAAATGATCATAGTGATTATGAGAAATGATAATCGCATCAATTTCTTGAAGGTCATCACGTTCTAAAGAAAAAGCACCACTATAGCGTTTACTATTAAACAAAGGAAATGGGGAAGAGGCATCTCCAAACATAGGGTCTAATAATAGTTTTTTATCTTCTATTTTCAAAAGAGAAGCAGAATGGCCAAACCATGTAACACTCTCAAACGATTCATTATCTTTATTTGATAAAACGATAGGCAATTCCTTTATAGGACGCAGCTTTGATTTCATTTTAAAGTAATCCGTCATTAAACTTATAATATCTTTCGGTTTAAAACTCATATCAGTATGAATTTGATTTGTATATTTCTTATTCATCAGTTCTCCTTTTTACGATTAACAATTTACGTATGTGGTTATTGTAGCTATTTGTAGTTTAAACTATATCATTTTACCTTTCATCATAAATTCGTCAAATTCATTATTCGTATCTATAAAGTACAAATCGCAAAGTGGCAGCTAAAACAAATATTAAGTACATGTTGTAAATTGTTTTTATTTAGTAAATTCCTTCTTATACGCAACAAAGAACATACGTTTCGTTGTGTGTTATAGAAGAAAATATGTCTCTAATAAAAGAAAGGAAGGAGAGGATGTAAGTGCACATAGAGCGAAAAAAGAAATCAAAATGTAAACTATCAAAAGCTGAAATCATTCATATGTATGCAGATGGGGAAAGTACTTCAGAAATCGCGATGCTTGCTAATGTTTCTGCAAGGTATATTCGTATGGTTCTAACAGACAACAACGTTCCAAGGCGCGCTATAGGGAGCTGGAAGAGAAAGTATGACATAAAAGAAGATTATTTTAAAACTTGGTCAAATAATATGGCTTATATTTTAGGATTTATAGCAGCAGATGGTGTTATACAGAAAGAAAATCAATACAACTATTTTCAAATTGGATTTATAAAGACAAAGATATTTATTTGCATAGAAAATATGAAGTGTTTCAGAAAGAAAGTCTGAGTTTAGATCAATTACAAGATTGAAAATTAAAACAAACTCAAACTGCCGTTAAACAAAGAAAAAAAAATTTCCTTGAAGAATATATGAAAAATAAATGTAATGCTACAACTTGTTCAAATTTAGAAATAAGCGAATCGGCTTTCAAACGTTGGCTAAAAAATGATAATTAATTTAAAAGAGATTATGAAAAGATTAAGTTAATTAAAGATAACTTATTAATTGAAATTGAAGCAATTGCTGTAGCAAACTAATTTTAAGAACTTATTCGTAATCATATCAATGCAATTCGTTTAATGCGTTCAGTTAAAACGAATTGCATTTTTTATTGTCTTAAATATAATTTATATCTGGAGACATTATCATCAACAACTCATAAAACAACAACAAATAAGCACACAATCGATTACACAGAATGAATCCGATGAAAAGGGAAGCGTAACAATCTTCACTAACATATAATAAGTTTATTACTTTTATCCAGTTAACATAATATATATTATAGGAAGTTATAGAAACAAATCGATTACAGGTATCAAAAAACAAGTAAACTATACTTAATGAGACGGAACAGAGATTTTTAGTGAGATTCACATGAAATCTTATCTAAACAAATTTCTTCAGTTTTTATCGTTTTTATTTGTTATAAATTCATCACAGCAAATCTTAATCAATAATCGCTTGAGATTTAACGAATCCAAATCATTTTTGATCGGCAAGAAATTTTTATACAGAAAAATTTTTTCTATACAAAATATAAATTAGTGATTTTATTTTATGTTTTACTTAATGAATTGATTGCTATTTGCACACGTTTTACAACTTTACATTATTTGTTGTTATTTCTGTTATTTAGGCTTGACTTTCATTACACTCATTGTTTTTTATTCTAGTTAACATAACGTTTATTTTTAATATAAAAAAATCTTCCCTTACCTTCAGGAAGATTTTTTGTTTGCTATTATTTTATTTATATCTTCTAGTAACAATCCCAATTGTAAATGACATTGGAAAAATCTAGATTTAACAGCTCTTCCTTACGTATAAAGAAATTAGCAACACCCGAATCTCCCCACATAATATTTAATGAATCGTCTGTATCGATTTGCAGCAATAATATGTCATGCTGTTGGTATTTTTCTTCCCATTCTCTCGGATCTGTCTGTGTGAAAAATGGATATCCGCCAATTTTATGTCCTTGATCTTTACATAAATCATCATACAGTTCGCCTAATTCTATATTATTTTCTTCATCAACAATTTCTTCCCAATCAATGTTATCACTAAAAATCATTTCAAATCGATAATCTCTTGATGTTACTGGTTGATATGCCAACTCAAACTTTAGTTTTGCTGCTTCGGGTATGATAAAATTCTCTAAATCTAAAGTGTTTAAATAACTAAAATCAGTAATCACCTTAGTTAAATCCGCTGTGATTGTAGAATGATAAACAATTCGAAAGTCTTTTTGGCTTGTGGGATGATCAAAATCTGCTCCAAAAAGATCTTCTTCAGCACTTATGAAAAACTGTAACATTCCATGTTGAGGCATATGTTCAATGTTTGGTATTTCTTCAAGGTTTAACTGCGCAAGTAGCATCATAGGTTGTCCGTTTGAGTCTTTAGGATGCTCTTGATCTATAGGTAAATACGGATAACCACCAAACTTACTTTCAAAAAGGGTTGTCTCTGCTAATGTTCCAGACACTTTAACATACGGTTTCACACTTTCTTCTAAAATACTACGATACTGTTCTAGTTCTTTCGGAATTTGAAGTTGATACGTATTCTTCACTACATTTGCCTCCCTTTAGTAATGAATTGAAAATGCCTAACTTAATTATATAGCAAGCGATAGCTTAATTGAAAATCGTTAAAAATCCATTTTCACCCTCATTTTTTGCGCGCTTGGCGGACAAAGTAAATTATGCTCTAAAACCTTTTTATTGATAGTTCGAATTAATTCCGCTGCTTCTGCCGTATTTGTATTTTCTTTTAGCTTTTCTTTTAAATCATCAATTTCCTTTGAAAGCTCAATCCACCTAGGTAATACATGATTATTTTTCAAAGTTCTATACAGTTGCTTTTCAGGATTGTACGAAAGATCTTTATCTAGATTTAGAGGTTTCTCCTTACCAGGTAAATTATCAAAAGACCCTTTCTTTTTTGCTTCTTTTACGATAGAACTAATATGGTCCTCATACGTAAATGTCCAAACTTTCTCATCTTTTACTAAAATCTCTTGCTTTTTTAGTTTTTTATCTAGTTCTTCTTGATTCATAGAATCTCTCCTCTTTACATTTTATAGTAGCGTTTTTGTACGTTTCAATGCTTTCAATCCATCAAATAACTTTTCTCGCCACCAAATACCGTCATATCCGCCTTGAAACTCTTCATAAGTACTGGATACTCTTTTTCTTTTAAAGCTTTATACAGGCGTCTATTAGCCGTTAAAAGAGGTTTGTTTTCGAGTTCTCCTGCTGCAATATAAAAATGAGGTTGAGTCGCATTTAAATCTATAGATGAAATTTGATTTTCATAACCATCCTTTTTCCAATGCACGGATCCAGACATTGACAACACGTTTCCGAAAACATGTGGATTTTAAAGCGCTGCATAAAAAGCTGCTAGGCCACCAAGACTGAAACCAGCAATTGTTGTATGATTCCTTTCTTGATAAACGTGATACTTAGATTGAATCCACGGAAGTAATTCCTTTGTTAAAAATGTATTCATTTTATCGTTATAAGTTAGCTCTTCTAATCGATCAACAGGATCTATAGCAACAGCAATGCAAGATGGGATTTCTTTTTCGTAAATTAAATAATTAAGTGTTTTTTCAATTGAAAGGCTCTGGATGAATGAATTCCCATCAAATACAATGAGAAGTTCTTGAAGATGTGAAGTGTGAGAATAATCATGAGGCGTATAAATATGAATTTTGCGTGTGTTATTTAAAATCGAACTATAAAAAGAATATGTTTCAATCTTTCCGGATGGATAATCCTTTGAAGGAAAACGACTGCTATATTGCACCTCCATTCCTATGTTTAACACAGACGCTTTATTGGTACCTTCTCCAAATGTATTTCGATTAAATTGGTCTATTTCGTACTGTTCACTACGCTTTATCCAATCATTTTCGAAAACATCGTTTACTGAAAAATAGTACGTTGAAATAAAACTCTTATCCGTCCTAAACGTTACATACCAAATATCTGTCTGTAACAATCGTTGTAATTGATTTACAGACAAATCCCAACCAGGAAAACTACCGAATACATAAACGTTTTCAGTGTTTTGATCCCCTAACCATATATACGTTATAAGCTTATACTGATTATCTGCAGGGCATTGTTCTATTAGTGGCGTGTGATTTGACTTTATTTCATGCAAAAAAGTATAAAGAGCTTTTTCGTTTCCATTCTTTAATTGATTTTTAAGCTTCTCTAACTTAGGACTGATTATTGTAGTCACCTCTCTTCCTCCTTTGTAGTATTCTATATGTAGTTTTTTTCATTAGAATCCCTATATAAAAGTAGTCGTAAGTTATTTGTTTAGCGAAGTTATTTATTAGAAAAATAATCAATTGCCTGAATAGAAAGTTCCAACGATTTTATTCTTCTTTCTAAAAGCGTTCTTTGAGGACTACCAAGCTTTGACTTAACGTAAATCTTTTCAATTGATGGAAGCAAACCAATCAGAACATTACGAGCTTCTGCTAAATCTTCCTGAGTATAATTATGAGTTTCTTGCTTCCAAACACTTTCTAACATAGCTAAGCCGATACTAGCTGCTTTGAGTCTTTTTTTCACTAAAGTAGTATTTGATCCTTTTTGAGTCATCTGTGATAAGGCATTTTCAAGTTTACTAATTGTTGACTGTAAAGATTTTATTGATTCTACTTTATCTATATTTGATACGTTTTTCATGTTAATGTTATCCCTTCTACGTTGCTAACTTGTTTTGTTTAATGTTCAATGAAATCCTTAAAAGCTTGATTTCACTCGAAATATTTTAACATAAATAACTAACTGTATTCGAGTTGGACAATAACTTAAAGCAAAACAGCTATTCCTCTCTCCTCCCCTGCATCATTCTATTATGTGTACTTCTTTCTTCTCGTTAGAATTCCTATATAAACTAGTTGTTAATATTGAATGTTTTATGAACAAAAAAACGTACAAGTAATGTAACCTGTACGTTTTCGCTTTTATTCAGTAAGGTAATAAAGTAATAGCTTCCTGGTCTTCTCATAACTTATGAAATCTCTATACAAAATGGGATAATTCACAATTTCTGTTTCTAGAAAACGATATTGCGGAAACCACTCAAAAAACGATTTTCTTAACCACTTTATTTGTTGAAACGTAATGTTCTGTTCGTTTCCATTTAGTATAGAATTTAAAGTAGCTGCTGTATGCATCCAATAATGATTAAAATCAGCGTTTATACAATCATCTTCGGTAAATTTACTTTTTAGGTCTCGTTGCAATTTTGCTGTAGCACGATAAGAAAACGGTTTATTCAGTGGACTATGCATTTTCTGCAATTCTTTAAAAATAATTCGTTTTCCCAACTTCAACTTTCTCCTCCTTTATTTCTCTATCCAATTTAATAAGTTTTCATAATGGTATTTAGCATCTGTATAGCCAAGATTATATAAATTAATGAGTTTTTCTTTATTTCTTTCTATTCCGCTTATTGGAAGTTGTACGCTAGGCTGAATGATATAAAAGTTATCTTTTTGTCCTATTTGATTCATATAAGATATTGTCTCATTATAAAAACGATAATGGTCTACTAAATTCTCTGCGATTTTTGGATATTTTCTATATAGAATTTTAACTAGTCCAGAAAATTTATTTCGCTGCTTCTCATATCCTTCTGGCTTTGTCATAATTACAACGTTCTTTTCATAACCATCAGTTTGAGCTTTTAAAACCGGTATAGGATCTATAATTCCTCCATCTAGCAATTTTCGATTATCATACTCTACAGCAGGCGCTATAAACGGCACTGAGCTGGATGCACGGATGATTTTTAAAATTTCATTTCCATGTTCTTTTTTATTATAATAAACAGCTTGTCCTGATTCGCAATCAGTCGTCCCTATAACAAATTGTTCATTACAGTTTAAGAAAGTTTGAAAATCAAATGGAACAATTTTATTAGGTACTTCATCAAATAAAAAGTCCATCCCAAATAATTCACGTTTTCGAATTAAGTTTCGGTAAGATATATACCTGTAATCTGATACTAGCTCTGTATTTACTTTCTTATTTCTCCCTTTTTGACGCGCCAAATAAGTTGCTCCCATACAGGCGCCAGCTGATACGCCGACTACATACGGAAAGAATAAGTTCTTTTCCATGAAATATTCGAGTACACCTGCAGTATATAAACCTTTCATTCCTCCGCCCTCTAATACTAAACCGGTATTCTTCATGCTATATCCCTCTGCTTCTTTTTTCTTAATTCCATATTAGCATAAGATTTTAAGATGAGGTTATATAAACTAATTACAACAATAACCAGAAACTACTAAAGTAAAGTCATAATATCTTTGAGAGTAACATGTTACAATATAAGTAATTCATTCCACATATATTAAAGGAGGAATTTAATATGGGGTTATTTAGCGGTATTTTAGGAAATGCATCAAATACGAGTTCTGAAAGTGTAGAACGTGATTTAGAGAAGATTATGCTAGACGATGAAAAAGTAGAGCATGCTTATAAATTAATTCGTGATCTAATCGTATTTACAAATCGTCGTCTTATTTTAGTAGATAAACAAGGAGTAACTGGCAAAAAAACAGAATACCATTCTATTCCTTATAAAAGTATTACACAATATAGCATCGAAACGGCTGGGCATTTTGATTTAGATGCAGAACTTAAAATTTGGGTGTCTAGTATGGAGGATCCAATTACGAAAGAATTTAAAGGTGACGATAGTATTTTAAGCATTCAAAAAGCGTTAGTAACCTTTACGACAAAGTAGTGGTTTTTGTATTTTTATTCATTTCAAAAATTACTAACCCGGGTATTTTGGAAGAATATACATTATTTTTGTATATTTAATCTTAAATAATGTAGAAAGGTAAAGCGTATTTTGTATGCTTTACCTTTCTTTTTTGTAATAAACAAGTGTAGTTTTATCATTTAATTTCTTTTTAGCTTCTGTTCTTTTATACTCCATCTTTTCATACAAAAAACAATTTTTCTCTTCTTCTAAAATAGTAGCAAGTTCCCAGCTCGTTGCTTCAGGAAACATTTCCTCAATTAATGTAAGTACCTTTTGGGCAATTCCTTTTCCTTGATAACTCGGGTGAATAAACATTGGACTGATCCAAAATTTAGAGGGTGTTTCTTTTTGTGAAATGCATATCGCTCCAACAAGATTTATAGCCACTATTATTTTATAGAAGCCACCGTCTACATGATTTATTCTACAAATAGTTTTTTCGATAGTTTCATTTGCTGGATTTGTTTCATAGTCTTTATATTTATGTAATAAAGAGCTAAATGAGTCTATTTGCATTTGAAATATAACTTCTGCATCAGTTTCTGTCGCCTTCTCTAATATAATCTCCATGTTACCAATTTAGACGCTTTCTTAAAGAAGTAATATGAGCGGTATGGTGACGACCATGCCATGCGTATAGTCCTATTGCAACAGCAAGTTTTGTTTCACCAGTTTCAGGATGGTTAAATGTCTTTTCTAAATCTTCAATTTCTAGAGAATATAACAGGTTAACCCATCTTTTATGTAATGAATCTAGCATTACTAGTGAAACATCTACCGGTAATTTTGAATCGGGTAACTCTGCCCACTTCTCTTCTTTATACGGCTTAATAGTTGGATTCTTTTCTGTCAGTGCTAATTTAAAGCGTATGTAGCTATTCATATGGCTATCAACGACGTGATGAACTACTTGACGTACAGTCCAACCTCCAACGCGATATGGTGTATCTAACTGCTTCTGATCTAAATCTTTAATTGCCTTTGTTAGTTCATTAGGTAAATCTTCAATTTCTTGAATCCATGTATCAATCATTTCTGCAGTTATAGGACGTTTGTATGTAAATTGGCCAATTGGATAACGTAAATCATTCATGAATAAGTCCTCCTTATTATAAGCGCGAAGTATTTCTCCAAATATAGTGTACAAACTTCACATGTTCTCCATGTAATTCTACAGATGTTACATCTGATTCGTTTTGATAAGAAGAAAATCCGCTTTTTTCTAGTACAATTTGTGATGCGAGATTATTAGTCGTTGTTTTAGCATGAACTTCAGTAATTTCATTATTTTTCGCTACATCTAAAATTAATTTTACGGCTGCTGTTGCAACTCCTTTTTTAGTAAATTTTTCTCCGACCCGATACCCTAGCGAACTAATTCGAGTTTCTGTATCTATATCTACTAAATTGATTCGTCCTACAATTTCTTTTTCTTCATTACGAATTAAATAAAAATAAGAATTTCCATCCGCCTGTTCTATTAATAAATCGTCTAGTAGTTTTTGGAAATATTCAAATTCAAAATATTTTGAGCCACGATTTGGTACCATTGTTTCAAAAAAAGATTTATTCGTAAGTTCAAACGTAAATAAATCTTTAGCATCTTGTTTCTTTAGTTGCTCTATGTATATTTCCATCCCGTATTCTCCTTCTTGATTTACTAAATGTTATACATTCTTTTTAATCAATTATATTCCTGCTATTTCTTTCGATTAAGTAATACAGTTAGTAGCACTTTCGGATGAAAAAGATGAAATGGACTACGAATTAAATTCATCACTCGTACTAACCGAATATAAACATCAGAATTACTTGCAGATAGTCGATATATTTGTTTCGTATACCATAGCTGAAATTTTTGTTTTGTAGTTAATTCTCTCTTTAGTTGCGGGTGACGTGAAATTTCTGTTGTTGTCATATCCCAAGGGGTTTCTATTATAGTAGCTGCCTTTTTATAAAATTGTTGTGTAAATGTTTTATCAAGTTGTTTTCTATCTTGCAAAAGTAATTGCAATTGGTGAGCCTCCATAGCAGCAACTGAAATACCTTGGCCGAAAACGGGATCAAAACGACATTGCGCATCTCCAACAACTAATAATCCTTCTGGTACATTATTCACTAAATCAAATCGCCGGCGTACTTGATAAGGAATTTTGTATGTCTTTATATCAGTAGTTCCCTCAGCCTTATTTAGGAAATCTGTAACATTAGAAATTGATAGGTTTTCAGCAAAATCATAAAACTCATCATCTGTTTGTGGTGCTTTCTCATTTGCGTATCCACTAAAAGTAACAAAATAACGATTATCTTCTATCGTTTGAATAAGAACACCATAAGGGTTATCAGGGAAACTCGGAGACATTAGCATGTTACAACAGTCTAACTCCTCATTTTCTTTAAGTTTGAACATTTTCGTTGCGTAAAATAAATCAATACGAACTTTCTCTTCTTTTACTTCAATTTCGTATTCTCGTAGCCACTCTATACTTTTCGAGCCAAATCCACTCGCATCAACTACAAGATCCGCATGAACTTCTTCTTGTGTGTCTGTCTCTAAATATTTAACTTTTACTCCACACACTTTGTTAAGCTTTGCATCTACCAATAACCCTTTAACCAATGTTCCATATTTAATAGTAATATTTGAAATTTGATGTATTCGTTTTTGAATATGCCATTCTAGCAAAGGACGACTTTGTTGAATCATATGTACTTCCCCTATGAACGGTTGTTTCCATAGACCGAATTGATTCCATTTCAAATCACGCGTAAAGTTGTTTATAATACTACCCGCTTCTATTAATTCATTCGTAATATTAGGAAACAATTCCTCAATTGCGATTTCTCCACCTTTTAATAACACATGAGGATGATTACTTTGTGGAACTCTTTTTATCGAAGACTTTCCATCCCATCTTTCACCAGCTTCTATAATGATTACTTCTTTAAAAGAAGTTGATAATGCTTTTGCTGCAAACTTCCCTGCCATACTTCCACCAATAACGATAGCCTTATTAAACATATTTTCCCCCTTAATAAAAAGAGATCCTGCCTTGTATGAATGAAACAGGATCTTAAACTAATTAACTTCTTTATCATTATACTTAAAATACATCAGTAAATTGCAACATTAAAATTAAAATACCTAATCCCCATACGTAATACGCGAATACTTTTAAGGAGTGACGTTTTAAATATTGAATCATCCATGAAACAGCTATATATCCAAAAAACGCTGCTGATAACGTTCCGACAATTAAAGATGTACTAGAAATAGATTCTGCTTTCCCTTGAAAAACGTCTACAAATTGCAAAATGATAGCTCCAACGATGGCTGGTGTCGATAGTAAAAAAGAAAAGTAAGCAGCAGTTTCACGGTCTAATTTTCTCCATAATGCAGCGACGATTGTCATTCCAGAACGAGAAATTGCCGGAAAAATAGCAGCCGCTTGAAATGAACCGATAATAAATGCATCTTTATATGTAATGTCGTCCATTTTTTTACGACCATTCTTTTGTTTATCCGCCAAGTAGAGAAAGAATCCTGTCACTAAAAACTCCCAACCAATTGTAATACCTGTTTTTGAAATATCCTCAAAAAAATCTTTAAACAACAATCCGATTACAACTGCGGGTATCGTTCCGACAATAAGTAGCAGCATTAATTTTGAAAATGGATTTTTAATTAAATATATAAATTCTTTTTTGTAATAAATAAACACCGCAAGTAAAGTCCCAATATGCAGCATCGTATCTAAAAATAAGCCTGCTTCATCCAATTGAAACAAATGCCTTCCTAAATAAAGATGTCCAGTACTACTGATTGGTAAAAATTCTGTTAAACCTTGAATTATACCTAATATGAAAGCTTCTAACCAATTCATGATGTTCTCCTTTCTCTTTTGCTTGTACCAATATATGAGGGTTAAATTTTGGATATGAAAAAAACTATATTTCTCTATGAATTTACTTTTAATTTATGGATATATATGTAAAGAGAATTGAGGAGGGTTATTATGTGGAAGCACAAAAAATTCGGTAATGTATTACTTTGGATGGGCCCTATCCTTGTATTTTTAGGACTATGTATGACAAATGTTATTTCAGATATTCCTTTCTTTGAGGGGAAACATAAAACGATTGGTATTGTACTTATATTTATAGGTGTAGTCTGTTTTGTTGCTGCTAATCATTTGAAAAAAGGAGAAAGATATGAAGAATAAATCTAAATAAAAAACAATCCTGGCATATTAACTAGGATTGCTTTTTATTAATGTTGATTATTTGTAGAATACTTTATCAACGTTATATTTCGCTTTGTATTCATTAATGATATATGTTTCGTAAATTTCTCTTTCTGTTGGATCTTCTACGATACATGCATCAATGCGGTATACTTCATCACGGTGGTTTTTAATTGGTGAAACATTATCTTCAAAATGCTTCTTAATACGTTGTCTAATTTTACGAGCTTTACCTACGAAAAGAAGTTCGTCATTAATATTGTAAAACATAAAAATGCCGCCTTTATCTCTAGGGAACAAGTGGAAATCGATAAATCCATTAATTGGAGTAATGATTGGCTCGTCTCCTTTAATAACTTGTTTACGTTCAGTAATTGAAACATCAGCTTCAGGAATATTAATTTTAATCAAGTTCATTCACGTCCTCTTTTATTATAAAGATAAATAATAGCATACATAAGTAAGAAAAGCTATGTTCAGAGGCATATTTCATTTTATAATTCAAATATTATAGGTGTATCATGTAAACTTTTCTTCCAAATCATATGATCACTGGATTCTCCCCAGTAATCTTTCAATACATAGCTAGGTTTTCCAAACTTTTTTATCCATATACTTTGCGCATTTTTATATCCACTATCTAAACAATATTCTGTTATCCCTCTGCTAAGTAATGTAAGAAACATTGTATGTAGTAATAAACTCCCTATTCCCTTTCTCTGATACTCCGGAAGTATGAATACAGTTCCTATTTCATACAAATTTTTAAGTACACCACCTGTACAACTATTAATCAATGTACTTGCTGGACCGATTTCGATTGTTCCAATGATTTTATCGTTACTTGTATCAATTGCTAATAAAAAGTAACGACTTTCTCCGTTACTATCAAAGTCACTTTTCAAATACTGCTTTTTTGAGTTAATTTCATTTTCTATGTCATCTAATAATTGTGACAATCCTTCATTTTTGTATGTATTCGTAATAACTATACGGAAAAATAAATATAGTTCATCTACATCATTCAAATTCGGTCTTCTAACTGCAACGTTAGTCATGAATTCAATCTCCAATCCTCATTATGCCATTGTCAATACAACACTTTATATAATCTATTCATCATTATTCTGCAAAAACCTGCATAAATCCAACAGTATAGAAAGCTCATTATAAATATTGATAAAATAATTTTTATATCCATAGTTGTATGAACAGCAGGACCAAGTACCGGAAAGTGGAAAACATCGAGAACGATCATAATACCTATAAGTAGACAAGTTGCTGAAAAAGAAACAATCCAAATTCTCCTCTTTAATTTTAAAAAGGATACTCCTAAGGCTAGACCTAATAAGCCTGTAGTAAAAGGAAAGACAATTAGTTCACTGGGCTCAATAATAAATAATAGAAAAATAGTAAGAACATAAGAAAGTATTCCCTCACGAATAGAATAGAAAATAGCAAAAAAAATCGGTAATGTCGAAAATGGACTAATGAGCAAACCTATACCAGGAACTAAGTTCCCAGATGCTTGAAACATGGTGGCCAATGCACTCATCAAAGCTGTAAGTACTAACTTATTCGCAAGGGACAATTTTCTTTTATGAACAAAGCTCGTATCATGTTCTATCATCAGTTGATACCAATAACGTACAAACCAATTCATTAAAATACCCCCTAAAGATACCACATTCATTACTTTCTATATTATTCATACACTTATGGTTTATGAGTTGCTTTCTACTAGTTATAAATCACTATATAATAGATACTTATAGATTGAAGATTTTTAGGGGGACAAGTCAAGTTGTGCGTTTTGGAAGCAGAATAAACTCTTTATGTTTTTAAACTGAGAATTTATATCGTATCAAGGAATAATTTCAAAAATGGTACCTTTGTTAAAATCAGTTACTTTCATAGAACTGTAAACTCCTAAATATAATTTAGTTTGATCCGAATTTGTTCCTAAACTCATATAATAAGCTGGTTGCGTACCAAAATCATAATTGGTTTCAATAGCATGAAAGTCAGCGTGTTTACCGTCTGTACCTGCTCTAGTATAGGCTAAAACACCCTTAATTGGAGACTGAGATTCTCCTTTCTTGGCAAGGTCAGTAAAAACAACGCTACCTGTTAAATTTGGAATTGCATTTCCCATATATGGCTGAACTCCTGTAAGTGAAGTTCCTCCAAACTTATCTGTTCTAGAATCTTTATGAAAATAACTAAGTAGAGGCAGAATACGCTTGACTGAAGTTTGTATTGTTTCATCATAATAAGCCATTGTTCTCTCATCCAAAGTCTGATTCTCAGAACAATGTCGTATAAAAGAAGTAGGTAAATCCCCTTCCCATCCTCGCCACCCAAAATTGATAACCCCATCTTGATTGGGAGTTAACCTCATAAAATGCATTTGAACAAGTTCTGTAACCGGTATAGGTTTATATTGAATAAATGAAAAAATAGACTCTACAATATCTTGTCCGACATTTCCGGCGTATTTGATATATTGATTATAAAACCTTTGAAATGAAATGCCGGTTATATTACGTACTCCTTTTGCAATTACTGTAAGTGTTTCTTGTATAGATAAAGGAAGTTCATTAAAGCGTGTAACTACAGGAGGGTTATTTATAAATGTATTTTTACTTACATCGATTTCAATTATTTTACCTGCTATTTCTAAATCATCTTGGCTTAAATTAAATGGATCATAACCTGACCCGCCATCTCCATTTGTAAAAACAAGTTTTCCAGTCTCAGGTGAAAAGTTTAAACTATTGACTCCGTTATGATTAAAAAATGGTCTTCTTACATTCAGTAATGTTCGTCGCTTTTGAACTTGACCATTAGATTGTAAAGTCCATTCTTCTACTGTATCAATGTGATCATATTGCGTATTTCTATTAACCCACTTTAAATTTAGCGTTTTAGGGTCACAAGGATTCGGTTTAAATTGCTCAGAAAATGCACCTGGCCCTTGAGTTCCAGCTACTGAATAATGAAGATAAAATAACCCATTTTGATAAAATTGTGGATGGAACGCAAGTCCAAGCAATCCTCGTTCATCATAACCGCTACTAGAAACACCTTCTTCAAATGTACCTAATTTAATAATTAGGTGACGAATATCTAAAAATGTCTTTATAACTCCGTCCCCTATGTAAAAAATCTCCCCTAATTGAGTTGCGATAAATAGTCTTTCGGTCGATTCACCTGGAAGTATCGTTGTTTTCAATACAGTTGGTAAATTTACGTTATGAACAATGGGTCGTAAACTAACTTTAACTTTTGTCAATTAACTGTACACCCCTTTTTCTTCTTTTTTATAGAAGAATATGATTAGAGTAGTTCTGTTAGTATCAAATAAGTTATATTCCTTTTTATTACAATTTTGTATATAATATAATTATAAATAATCTGGGGGACGAACTATGATAATCGTACTACAAATCATCTTACCACTAATTTTCGCAGTCTATTTATTTACCCTCTATCGTAAAGGGACGTATGGATCAGCTTCATTCCTTTTAGCAGTCATGATAGGAATTTTCGGTTTAGAGAATATTTTTCAGCATGCTAGTCTAACAGATCATGCTATTTATCCATATTGGGGCAGTTTGAAGGCCGTTGTTATCGTTTTATCAGTCGTATTTCTATTTAAAAAAGGTGGTTTAACAGGAAAATATTGATTTTTAATGCGGTACCTATTTTCTTGTTAAATTGCTTTTATTTTATAAAAGAAGAAATATTTATGTAAAAACAAGAAGGGATGTGTTACATATGTCTATAAATATTATTTCAATAGTCTCTATCATAATATGGATTGTGTTAATTACAGAACTTATAAAACCTTCAAAAGAACAGAATGGACGAAAGATAGTAACTTTAGTAACTGCTGGTTCCGCATCAACACTTATTTTGACGGTTTCATTTATTCAAAATGTCCCATTTTGGAATTGATAGTGATATAACTAACAAAAATATGTATAAATAAAAAGATTAGGATTCATTCCTAATCTTTTTATATTTTGAGGTAGCACCATATCCCTAGCAAGCTAAGGTCTTGAAGTATCCCCTAAACAAAATTTAAAGTTTTTCTAAAGTTATTTATGTGAATTCAAATCGTTTTCAGGAACATATGTGGTTCTTTTACAATTTGAATTTCTTTTTAAACTTCTTATATTTTCTGTACGAACGTCTAACAATGTTTAACATAAAATACGGTATTTTAACAGTGAAAGGCAATTTATAAATGAAAGGAAAATAAAAAGTGAAATATGCCTTTTCTAGGTCCCTCCACTTACTATCTTCTTTTGTTTTTAAGAAATCAGATACATCTACTACATATCCCCTTCCTTTTTCCATCATCACATTTTTCCCGTGAACATCACAAGGAGTTAATCCTTGTTCCCTCGCATACTCTAAAGCCTCATTGATATCAAGTATTACCTGCTTAGGAATTTTAATCCCCTTATGAATAGCATCGTATAAGGTAATTTCTTTTAAACGTTTCAATACTATGAAATTTTCTCCTTTATATATAAGCTTTGAATAAGAAGGATGATCTCCAATTCTTCGGTATACTTCTGACTCTTTTTCAATTCCTTCTCCTTCTCGCACGTAAACTTTCACTACCCAATCTTTGTATTCTCTGTGCATGAATACTGCGGCATAATTACCTGTTCCTAAACACTTCCAAAGTCTAGGAATATCTTTAACTACTACAGGCTCGAATTCATCCTCACTTCTTATTCTTACCTCTTTTAATAATTCGTCCTTTATCAATCCCACAAAACTATTTATACTCATCATTCCCACTCCGGTTTTGCTAAAAGGGGGCCCACCCACATTTTAACGAAAATATTACACTAAGCGAATTTTAGCATAAAACGATTCATCTTTCTTCTTAAAATAAAAAGCTGAATCGTTCTATTTGAACTGTTGAATACTTAATATTTATTCTGTTATTCATAGCCAAAAACCGTACGACATAAAAATGTTTTTAACTATTTTCATTTTTTCAAAGTCAACTGTATAGGTTTTTTCTTAGTGCAAGTTCTCTTAGTTCATTAACCATGCCAAATCTATATTACTCTATTTTATAATCTAAAACATTGTTTAGAAGTGTAGCAAGGTTTTTTTAATTGTTCAATTCTTGTTCCACTAATATCTTTGTTAGCAAAAACTTTTATTGTTTTAATAGTCTTTTGTTTAATTCCCACAATGCTGTTTTGTTGCTATCCCATTTCAAAAGCGTTACTGCTTCCTCGAAGCATAACCATTTATAATTGAAGTGTTCTTTAGATAATGATATGTTTTTTGTAGGGACTTTAACTGCAAAAGAAAATTCTTTTATTACATAAACCTCTTCGCCCCAAAGGAATCCTCCAACTACATCCTCTACTGGTAGTGAAGACACAGAATCTAATTGTATATATGGACATTCTCTTGTAATACCAGCCTCTTCAAACGCTTCCCGTTTTGCTGATTCAATAGGAATCTCACCGTCTTCTCCGCCACCAGCTATTCCTTGCCAATAACCATAATCACTTCGTTTGAAAATAGCATATTGAATGGAATCGGCAGTTTTTATATAAGGAAATATCAATACTTGATATGGTGCTCTCATTGCTTAAGATCCTCTCGAAAATAAGTTTTAAATAAATATAAATAAAGAGCCGACATCACAATTCTACATTATTAATGCAGGTTTATAATGTCAGCCCTCTATTTTTAAAGAATTTTATTTTTCATAAACAGGCTTACTCTTAACAGAGGAAAAACTGCTTATTCCCTGTCGAATATGTTTGGCATGGTTTTTTCTAAATGTTAGCAGTACCCTATATTATTCAATTGCGCCAGCAACATCATAATCATTTAAATCTAATTCAATCGTTTGTCCGAGCGCTAGTTTAGCAAGTTCCGCTCCTAGGTATGGACCAGCTGTTAAACCCGAAGCGCCTAATCCATTCGCAACGAGAATTCCTTCAAAGTTAGGTAGTGGTCCGATAACAGGTAAGAATCCTGGTGTGAATGGTCTGAATCCAACTCTCGTTTCAAGCATTGTAGCATTTTCTAAGCCAGGTGCAACTGCTAATGCCTTATGGAATACTTCATGTAAACCACCTGCTGTTACACGATGATCGAAACCAGTATCATTCTCATGTGTTGCACCAATTACGACATGCCCATTGTCAAACGTTAAAATATATTGATCGTTCGGTGGCATAACAACTGGCATATTTTCTGTTGCTGTATTTTCGATTTGCAGATGAACAATTTGTCCTTTTTGGAATGTAACTAAGAAATTAATTCCTAATGGGTTCAAGATTTCGTTCGCCCATGCGCCTGCAGTTACAATAACCTTTTCTGCTAAAAGTGTTTCATCGTTTACTGTAACTCCAGTAATATGATTTCCTTCACGGACTAATACTGCATCGCCTTTTATAAAAGTTGCACCATGTTTTTTCGCAGCACTTATTAATGCATTGCGTAATAATCTTCCATTTACTCGTGCAGCACCACTAATATGAACAGAACTATATTCTTCTGATAATGCCGGGAATAATTTTTTTGTTTCTTCAGCTGATAAGCGAGTGATTTCACCAATCTCTGGGGCATCTTCACGTCGTTTATAAGCTCGCTCTTCCATTTGATCTAACTTTTTCTCGTCAGTATGTAAACTAATTGCACCTACACGATTATATCCTGTGTCAGTTTCACCGTCTTCTTCTAATTGCTGAATTAACGAAGAATAGTAACGTGCACCGCCTTTAACAATTTTATACCATGCTTTATTACGACGCTGTGATAGCCATGGACATACAATACCTGCTCCTGCATCAGTTGCTTGCCCTAATTGTTGGCGATCCACGATAGTAACATTCGCACCTGCCTTAGCAAGATGATAAGCAGTAGACGCTCCTAAAATTCCAGATCCAACTACAATATACGATTTCATTTCAAACACCTTTTCTCTTTTTGCTAATTATATAAATATAAGAACATTCCTTAGTATAATGGAAGGAATACTTTTTTCAATGTACTCATCACAATTAATTGTTGCAGCATTGTGACTTTCTTAGTCATTATTTTTTCTTTTTACGGAATAATTCAATTGTTTTATAGCCTTGTGAAAGGATTTCTATCATTTTCTCTAGACGTTTTTCACGTGTTTTTTCTTGTTTCACAGAAAAAAGATTACGTGCCCAATCTTTTTGGTATCCAGGCGTTAAACTTTGATAAAACTTAAGTTCATTCGGATGATTAGCTAATAATGCTTCAACATCTTTAATTCGATCTGCATAATCGGCAACACATTGACTCATAGCAGATGTTTTCGTTGTTTTTTTCTTCTCGCGTTTTAAACCTACAACAGTAAAGACTTCATCCATACTTACCATTCGTGCAAATTTAATATCGCTTTCTCCCACATAACCATCTTCTCCAACGTTTAATGCCGGAAACATCTCATCACGGTGAATAAACGTACTATAACGAGCATTACCTTTTTTCGGATATGCGAAGAACACGTAACCTTTTTCAATTAGTAATTCTTCATTACTAATAATAAAATTCGTTTGTTTCACCATTTCATCAAGCGTTTCTACAAATATAAAGATAGCATCGTGTTTTTTTGAGAATGCAGTTTCTTTACCTGTAAAAATGTCATAATCACTTGGTTCGTTAATAACGACCATATTTGTATACTTATTAAGTTTCAATTTATCAATAACTGACATATTAATCTTCCTTTACATTCAAAATTCATTGTACATACTTTTTCGTACTGTTCTAGTGTATTATATGTATTAAGAAAATCAAACTTTAAATCAAATTATCCTGCTGCAAAAAAGCCAGTTTTTCATACATATGAAGAAGCTACGGAAATATTAAAAACATTAACTATACCGCAGTTTCCGAAACATATTAGACGAAAACCATTTACACCAAAAATAATAAAGATAGCCGCTTCTGAATAAGTACCGGCTATCTTTATTATTCATAACTTAATAGCAAATAAAGTATATAAAAACTCTCTATATTGATCTTCTGTAATTTCACGCTTAGTTTTTTCCCCATGAATCATTTCAGTTAAACTTGTATTCGTTAATGAAATATGGCCGGAGTTCGTCAACTTTACTGCAATTGGTCCTTTATTAAAAATAGACTTCTCATCTTCTATCACTCTTCTTTGAACATCGTTTACTACTATCTCATCAATAATATGTTTATAAAAAGCATGACAAACTTTCCATTCTCCATCAGTATCTATTCTTTCTAAAACATAATTTCCTTTACTCGTATCTTTCCGTCTCACCCGGTACGAACCATTTTTTGAAGAAACAGACTCGCCAGTAAAAGGTACAGGAACTAGAGGTACTAACGAAGCTATACCTACATCAATTAAATACTGTACATTTTCATAAGTTAAAATAATTGTTATATGGCCATCCTCAAGTGCCCATGCACTTATATCATTTTTATAAACCGTACCCAATGCCAGTTGTACATCATAGCCACAGTCTTTTAAGAAATAGTAAAAAAGAGTATTTAATTCGTAGCAAAGTCCACCACGGGAACTAGTTAAAATTTTCTCCCGTAAGTTTTCCAGAGAGATTTGATTCGTATTTCGTGCTATAACATCTAAATTCTCAAATGGTATAGTGTGCGCAAACGAAAAGAGTATAGTAGGTAATTCTTCAAACTTTACTTCATTACGTTTTTTTAGATTTAATCTTGTGAAAAGCTGATCTTGTAAACTTGTCATAATTAGCACCCCTTAAAAATTTATAAGTTTAAATAATATATGCTGATTGTAAATTTTAAGGGGCACTGTAACAATGTACATTTCATTTAACTGTACCGGTACAAAAATTACGATTCACGAGTTAAATTAATAGAAGGCGTCATTACAAATATCTTTTCTGTAATTACTTCTTTTCGGGGCAAACCAAAAGCTACGAATATAAATTTAATAGTTTATCTATAGGCAAATTATTACTATCACTTAAATCAACAAAATATTGACGTTGCCACGTTTGGCTCTTTTTAGCTTGATTGCTAACGGTGGTATCCCAAACAGGATAAATTCTCATTGCCATTTTCCCTGTTTGATTTTGTGTTCTCAATATTTTTTCTTTAAGAAGAATCTCTTTAGGAAAAATAAATTGTCCTACTTTATTATCAGCAATACAAGTGATTACTAATAAATCAGGAGCAGCTTCATAAGAGAAAGCTCTATTTCGCATATTTTCATCTTTCTCCCAAAAAGAAACAAATTGCCCAATTTTATTAGGAGTCAATTTTGATTTTCTAAAACGAATGGTTTTGTTATTTAAGTGGAATAAACATCCTGCATATTCTGCGTTTTGCTTTTCTTCTTTTAGATTCGTAATCATTAAATTGTTAGGTTTGTAAACTATATTGTTTAAATTTCGGATCGTATCATTAAAATTGTTCAAAAAAACTCCCCCTTTATTCATCTCTTAGTTTACCACAAACATCAGTTCTTCTATATCGTATATAATCATTAACTAAGTGAAATGGGGGAATTTAGCAGGATATAATTATTACTTTAATGTACTTAGTTTTTCAATTGCTTGTTGTTCAGTTGCTAAGTAAAAAATGTCATTCCCTTTATTACATTCATAAATAAAATCCTTTAAGCTTTTACTAGTATATATAGAGAAATCTCCAACAATAGCAATCTTTACCTTGTAGTTTATAAACTGTTGAAGGATATCGCCCGCAAGCCGTGTTTTTAGATCAAAGAAATCTTCACTTATTAAAGATTTATGGATAATAATATGTTTCGCATCTACCTCATATTGAACTGTTGCCATAGTATCTAATGCAGACTGAACATTCGATATTAATACCAATAACCGCAATATTGATTCCATCGATTACTACTTTCTTTATTTCCATAGTCTCACCCCTTTATAATTTACACAGTATGAGTAAAATTGTTTTACAAAACTTCGTATTAATCATAGATTAAATTAGCCTCAGCTATTAAAATGGCCTCTATTTTTTGTTGTAAATATATATTTTTTTATTACTAATACGGTCAATGAAATTAATGATAGTTCCTCTTTTTTTATATTTTTGAATATATATATGGAATTACTTTTACTTGTTATAAAAATATTGTGGAGTAACATAACTTAACAAACTATCCAAAGTGTTAATCTCGACATATGGTTGTATTTTGGTAGTATTCTTGATTTTCTGAGGGTTAAACCACACACCTTTTATATTTGCATTTTGAGGACCAGCAATATCCTTTTCTAAGTCATCTCCAACAAATAAAGTATTTTCCGGTTGTAAATTTAACTTATTTAATGCTAGTTCGAATATACGTTTATCAGGTTTACTAAATCCCACTTCTTCAGAAATAATGATTGTTTCAAAATACCTATTTAAATTCGTGTTAAATATTTTAGCTTTTTGCCTCTGAGTTGAGCCATTTGTTATAATTCCAACTTTAAAGTGCTTCTTTATTTGATTTAAGAAATGAACAGTATTTTGGTCTATTGAAAAACATCTATGGAAATTATTATTCCAAAAATCTTGGATGTAATTGCGTGGCAATCTATACTTCGGCGGGAATTCATCAAACAACGATTCTAAAACTATTGTTTTATCACTCATGCCGTATTCCCTTTTATCGTATTCTTTGAAATTCTGTAACATGTTGCTTTTAGCCGCACCATCTACATTTTCATAACACTTTTCTAAAACAATTAAAAATAATGCCTCTACTGCTTTATCCCTATCAAGTAATGTATCATCTAAATCAAACAGCATCGCTTTATAACCCATCAAATAATTTCACAACCTTTCTCGCATGATTTAAATAATCCTTAGTTCACACCTTAAGCGTTTACTAAATTAGCAAAAAAACTCTAAAGTTAGTGACGTACACTCTATAATTTCGCTAACTTTTTTATATTGAAATTCATTTCCGTTTCCCCTTCTAGTAAGTAGCGAAAGTATATGTTCACACAGTTTAAGAAATCACATACAGTTCCCAATATTATACATTAGTTTTTTAGAAATATAAATCGTTCAGCTTTTCATACGATAAGTTTTTTCAAGCATACAATTATTTTTTCATAAAAAGGAATATGGCTAATAATATTTTTTTGGAGAATACACATTCTTGAAAATGAAGCTAATACGTTAAACGTCCTATGAAGTTCCTATTGTATCTCCACATAAACTCCAGATAGTACGGCTATAATGACTACCAGAGGTGATATTATGAAAAACTATCATATTCTCGTGGTAGAGGACGATCAAGAAATTCAGGAATTAATTAAACAATTTTTAATGACACAGCATTATACAGTGGTAGTCGCTTCAGATGGACTAGAGGGTATGACACAATTTAATAAGCAATCGTTTGATTTAATTCTTCTAGATGTCATGATGCCCAATCTTAATGGGTTTGAAGTTTCTAAAATGATTCGAAGTCAGTCAAACGTACCAATTATTATGCTAACTGCGTTGGAAGAAGAGGAAGATCAAATGAAAGGATTCGACCTTGGGATCGATGATTATATAACAAAGCCCTTTTCATTTCATGTTTTGATTAGACGAGTCGAAGCGGTACTTAGAAGAAGTTATGATAAAAATGTAAATAATCATTTGATATTTAAAGAAGTGCGTATTGATGTGGATGCATATAGAGTATATGTAAATGACGTTGAAATTATATTAACGACAAAAGAGTTTGAAATTCTACAACTACTATTTCAAAATGAGAGAAAAGTACTCACAAGAGAAAATATCGTTGAAAAGGTTTGGGGTTACGATTATTTTGGAGAAACACGAATAATTGATACACATATTAAAAACCTACGAAAAAAATTAGCTATCCCTTATATTAAAACAATAAAGGGTATTGGATATAAAATTGATGAATAGTATTGTGAAACTCATGAAAATGAAGCAAATTACTTATAAACTCTTTATGACTACATCTCTCATTTTATTATCCTTTGCAGTATTGATTTATTTAACTTTATACTTCTTTCTCCCTACATTTTATGAGCAATATAAAACAGATCAACTTCAAACAGGGATAAACGAAATCATTGATAAGTCTAAAAATCTTACGTTTCAAGATGCGATACCACTTTTTGATGAATACGCCAAAAAAAATAATGCGATGCTTTATCTTCAAAATAAAGAAGGAGTAATTATTTACTCTCCTTCATTTTCTTTTATTCAAAGTGGTACGCAAAAAACAGTAGTTACTAAAGCAACACGATTCGAGAATACAAGTACCCTTAGCAATTCATATAACGTTACGAAACCAATTCAATTCCAAGATGGTAGTTTAACGCTTATAGTCTTTGCTACATTTCAACCGATTGATGAAGCTTCACAAGTTTTAGTACGCTTTCTCCCCTATATTAGTATCATTGTGCTCGTTATTGGTATAGGAAGTGCTTATTTTTATTCCAGGTTTATTACAAAGCCACTTATTTATATTAATGAAGGTGCACAAAAGATGGCAAATTTAGATTTCTCCGAAAAAATTGAGGTTCGCTCTACAGATGAGTTAGGAGAATTATCTAATAGTTTGAATGACATGTCTATTAACTTGCAACAAGCTATGTTTGATTTAAAAAAAGCAAATGAACAATTAAAAAATGATATTGAAAAAGAAAGAGAAATAGAAACAAAACGAAGAGAGTTTTTTGCGATTGTAGCACATGAATTAAAGTCTCCTCTTACTGTAATGAAAGGATACTTAGAAGGAATGATATACAATATTGGCCCTTATCAAAATCGCGATCAATATTTAAAGAAAAATCATCAAATTATTGAAAGTATGGAACAATTAGTTCGTGAAATTTTAAGCGTATCGAAATTAGAACAACACACCTTCAAACTAAAAGTAGAGGAAGTTAATCCTTCAAAGTTAATAGGTACAATCACAAAAGATCTCGAATTTTTTGCTTCTCAAAAAAGCATCGAAATAATAAAAGAAATTGATTCTGACCTTTCTATTTATACCGATTGTGCTCTTTTAGAAAAAGCATGTAAAAATATTATTCACAATGCGGTTATGTATTCACCACATAATGAAAAAGTCTATATAAAGTTAATTGAGGATTCTAAACAAGGTCAAATCGAAATGAAAATTATAAATACAGGTGTCAATATTAAAGATGAAGAGATACAACAAATTTTCAAACCATTTTATCGAATTGAAAAATCAAGGAATCGAAATACTGGAGGAAATGGTTTAGGGCTATATATTGTTAAACAAATTCTTGAAACGCTAGATATAAAGTATTCAATAAAAAATATGGAACATAGTGTACAATTTTGCATGAGTATTCCATTATCTAAACATAAAAACAAACAAACTCTCCTTTAAATAGGACGAGTTTGTTTGTTTTTGTAGTAAGTATAAATTTATTAACAGGTTTTTCACGTAATGGACAAATGCTGCTTCTTAAATGGCGATTATCATAAGTAGTGACAAACCGTATTCAATTTACATATTTATCTTCTACTATAGCAGCAAAAAAACGACATTCCGCTTAGCAGCAAATTAGATTCTCTTATTTGAGATGCATTTCATCTATGAAACTGAAAAGGAAGATGAAAAATGTATATTTGCCTCCATTTTTCAGATTAATTTGGAATTCTTTTATGGTAAGCTATATGTAAAGATTAAATATAAAACATAAAGGATGATTCGTATGCAAATAAGACCACAAGTAAGTGAATATAACTCCTATTATGCAACGTATACCAACTTGGTATCAGACGGAAATATCATACATATTCTAGAACAACAAATGAAGGAAACGAATCTTTTATTAAAGGGAATTTCTGATAGTGAGGGACTTTTCCGGTATGCTCCTACTAAATGGAGTATAAAAGAAGTAATGGGTCATATAGCAGATACAGAACGGATTATGGCGTATCGATTACTATCAATCGCTCGAGGCGAGACAGCAGAACTTCCAGGCTATAATGATGATATGTATGTTCTTAGAGCTGCTTTTGATAAGCAATCTATGCAAGATCTTCTTGAGAATTTAATAGTTGTTCGCCAATCTACCCTGCATTTACTTAGAAGCTTAGATAAAGAAGCTTGGTCACAAAGAGGAAATGCGAATAATTCTGAAGTTACAGTTCGTGCATTAGCATACATCATTGCTGGTCATGAGCTTCATCATCTTCAAATTATAAAAGAACGTTACCTTGGTTCTAATTTATATCCAGCAACTTAATATTTGAAGAAAAAGAGTCGTATTTATGTAGGGCTCTTTTTCAGTATTTATAATGGATTAGCGCTTAGAACCATGGCAATTAAATGTCTTTATTTATAAAATTCACCACATAATATTTATGCTATCCCCTCTTATTCTGTACATAATTTTCTTTAGGCTGATATACTATAAACACAATAGTTCTGGAAAGGTGATGATATTATGTATGAACAACAAAATAATAGAGATAGAGATCAAAAAATGATGTTTTCTATGCAAGGAGTTCCCACAAATAAAATTAACATGCATCAATTACCTAAATGGATTAGAATTTTTGGCTATTGTGCGTTTGGTTGGATGATAGTATTTAGTTTAATTATGATTGTAGGTTTAATTCTGCAATAACTATACAGAGTAGGTAAACGGGACGATATTTAGGTCATACATCTAGGTAATGTCCCGTTTTTTATGTGTGATTATCCCATGATATAGAGGTAACCAATTATAATAAAAAGAACCTGTAGAATATCCTACAAGTTCTTTTTATTATATTATTAAAACGGGAACAACAAACTATTTTAACATTCAGTACAGGGAGACCATTTTGATTATGGCTTGATTTTATTATAAATCAAATATAAGCTTTTGAAAGGTCTGAATCTTGAAAATTATGTCAATTAAAAAGCTACGATGTTTATATTAGATTTCATTTATGACCAACTTCTTCTTACTTAAATACACTGCACGATCTGATTTTTTAGCAACCTCCTGTGAGTGCGTCACAACAATAATGCATTTATTCTCTTTATGTGCAAGTTCTTGAAATAGTTCTATTATATCCATTGCGGTTTCCTCGTCGAGGTTTCCTGTCGGCTCATCTGCAATCAGTAAATCAACATTACAAGATAGTGCTCGAGCAATTGCTACACGCTGTTGTTGACCACCACTTAGTTGCAGGACGTTTCGTTTCGCTTCAACTTCTGTGAGTCCTACCCTCTCTAATAATTGTAATGCTCTTGCTGTTTTATTTTGCACTTTAACACCTGTAATTTCCATTGCTGTTAAGACATTTTGAAGAGCTGTCATATAGGTTATCAAATTATAAGATTGGAAAATTACAGATACATTTTGATTACGGTATCGATCCAAACCAATTTTTCTAATATCTTTGCCATTATACAGTACATAACCATTTTTAGGGACATCCAGTCCACAACCTAAGCTCAGGGTTGTGGTTTTGCCAGATCCGGATGGTCCTAAAATCGTGTAGAAATGACCTTTTTGAAAAGAAAAGTTAACATTATCTAGTATCGCTACATTTTTTCCATTACTTTCATAATAATAATCCAAATTTTTAAACTGTAAAATCGTCTCCATATCGAGCCTCCTCATTCATCTTTTAAAAGAATTTGTTTTGGGTTTAAACGTAGAATAGATAATGCTGGAAGAAGTGTTGCTATTATAGCAATAGCTAGTCCAATTCCACCCATTTTCCCTACATCTTCTCCTGTTACACTTACATCAATTTTATCAATTGGATCTTCTTTTTGATTTTGTAGAGTACCACCAGGTCCAGCCATCATTACAGTACCATTTTGCGAGGTATTTGTTTCTTCGCCTGCAGTAGCAATTTCATTCGACAGTAAATTATCCCCGATATATTGAGAAACTTTAGCTCCTGTTGTTATGGATAATCCAAATGCTAAAATAGCGACACACACTACTTCTACTACGAATTGCGCCATTAGTTTCCACTTTTTCTCTCCAATAGACAATAGAATTCCCATTTCTTTACGACGTCCTTTAATTGATAGCATAATGATTAATCCTAAAATAATTGCACCTGCAATCGATACAATATAAATAATCATTTGAGAAGTCGAAGAGATATTTTCGATAGGACCAATCATTTGCTTGTACAATGAATCATGCGCATCTAATTTATAATAATTAAAATCAATATTAGATTTTTTTGCTTCTTTTTTAAATGCATCAATATATTGTGGATCATTCAAGAAATACACGACTTGAACACTACTTATACCAGGGTCTACTTCTAATTTTTTCATAGTTGAATGCGGCATATATAGTTTATTAGCTGGATCCATAATAGGAGGAGCCTGTTGCCCCATTGCTTGCTCATTTGTTTCGTAAATACCGATAATTTCAACCTCAAGGGTTTCCTTCTTATCCCCTGATTGCACTTTAACTTTGTCTCCTGCTTTCAAATTGTTTAATTCCGCTAATCGTTTTTCCATTAAAGCTACATTCTGATCCTTCATTTGCTCTGTAATTGGTTTTCCATCAATGATTTTACTTTTTCCGTTTTTAAAGCTTTCTTGTAATGCAGTCTTGCGAACTCCCTCAATCATAAAAGAAGCATTCATATCTATTTCTGTACCAGAGCTTGAACCGCCTCGCGCAGCCGCCATTCCCACTTTACCTTTTCCTTCTTCTTCTCCTTCTGAAGCTCCTACTAGTTTAAGCCCATCAGAAATACCGAAAGTGTTAGCTATGTAATTATAATCTTTTACATACTTGGACTTCGCTAATTGATCTGTTTCTTTTGCATCGAGCTGCGGCGGATTTGGCATTTCTCCAGTTTCCTTAGCTTTTTGACCTAATTTGTCAAAATCAAGACCTAAAGTAACATCTACACCAAGTTTTTTTCTTGCAGCATCCGCTGCTTTTTTTGATGCATTTTGAATTGTGAAACCTGAAAGAACCAAATTTGTAACAATTAGAAAAACTGCCATCAAAATTAATGATGTTCCTATCCTTTTTTTCATACTGAGAATTGCTCGTTTCATAAAATTCATTTTTTCTTACCTCCTTGATATCTTGTATTCTACATAGGTTATCTAGAGTTTATATGGAGCTAATCGGTAGTTTAACGAGAGATATAAGGAGTTTATGTGTAGTTATTCATTTACCTGTTCAAGAAAAACTAGAACACAAATTCAAAAACGCAGTCGTTGTTGAACATTGGTAAGAAGTAGTCAATTTAAGAGAATTATAGAAAAAGAGGCTAAGGCTTGATTTAATGTATGTAACATGAAAGATATATTTATTGTATAATTTCTATACAATAAATATATAGAAGCTGATTGTGAATATCTATAGGGGAATTGTAAGGTTCCTCATAGAAATTACATCTTTTAATAAGAAAAGAAGCAAGTAAACATTCTTTTATATGGATAAGAATATTAACTTGCTTCTTACATTTTAGTATAAATTATCTATTGTAAGCTTTATAATATAATATACAAATTCATCACCTATTTTTATAATTCAAGCACCTACTAGTAGGAAAAGAAAATATTTCCTACTTAATTTAAAACATAAATTTTGTTTATGTTTTAAACAATATGTATTTTGGAGGAGGTTAATTTGATTTTTTCAAAACTCATTGATCGGTACGCCTTATATGATTTACACAAAAAAAGAAGTGTAGCATTTCAGTTTACTTCCCTTTCTAACACTTCATTAAATATAAAGAACATAGAATCTTTTTATAAAGTAAAACCATCACATTTTCATTTTGACATTAAGCATTCAAAGCAGGAAAATGAATACATGGTTGGGCAATTCAACTATAAAAGTTCGGTTCAATCCGGTGATTCACGCAACGACTCTGTAACTGGGGAATTATTCTTACATAAAAATGAAAATGCACCTCATGTTATCTTTGTTCACGGTTGGAGAATGGATTCTAACGAACGTGTGAAAAACATATTCCACGATCATATGACCAGCCTGAAGTGGAATATGTATTATTTCACTCTACCCTATCATTTTGAAAGAAAACCCGATCAATCCTTATTCAGTGGAGAGTATATGGTAAGTGCAAATATTGAACGAACAGTACAAGCAACTAGACAAGCGGTAGCTGATTTACGGCTTTGATTAAATGGATTAAAGCAAATAAAAAGGGGCCCCTGATTCTAATAGGAATTAGTTTAGGCGGATAACCTCTCTTGTTGAAGAAGAAATTGATGTGTTAGCATCCATTTTCTATGCAAATCGACTTTCTTATTCTATTTGGAATACAACTCCAGGTAAATTTATTAGAGAAGACTTGGAACATCATGGTGTTACGTATGATGATTTAATAGATTATTGGAAAATCACTGAACCGAGTCAAGCATTGCCAAAAGTAAAAAAAGAAAATATTTTATTAATTTCAGGTAAGCATGATCTATATGTGCATTCTGAGGATACAGACTACTTGTGGGAATCTTGGGAAAGACCTCCACGATATATTTATAAATGTGGGCATGCCGGGATCGTTCTTAAACGTAAAAAAATTGCAACTGATACTATTGATTTTATTCAAAATCGATTGAACTCCCCGCCCTTATCCAATGTCATGCCTTAAATCGCGAGATTACTAAGTACAAAATCTTATACTTATATTGTTATATTTTTTACTAGTCACCTTTGTAAATCTTCGTCCCCTAGCCTTACACGATTGAAAATGAAATAAAATAAATAACTAAGGAACTAATTTACCATATGGAAAAACAATGCTCAGCATTTTCACCAGTGATCGCTGTATATGCAATATTACATACAAAAATCTTTATTTGTTACGTTATTAATTTAAAAATAAATTATTCATCCATTAATCTATACCCTCCGTATTTACAGTTATGGATACCCTAATTACATATGAAAAGAGAGAAGAAACATTGGTTAGTTCTTCTCTCTTTGTTTATTTTTAAGATAACTATCTATAAAATTTTTCTAATGTACATAATTACAACGACATTAAAACACTTTGCTCTTAAATCCACTACTTGTATTACTGATTGCATGAAACTCCTTCTTGAGAAAGGTTTTAATTTCTGAATGTTCTGTTGACTGTTATAACATATCCAATTTACAATTTAATTGTGGTGTTCTTTCACAATTAAACTACTTAGAATACACTTCATTTATTTGAAAACAATTACAAATAGAGGTGCTAAAATGAAAACTAGAGTAAATCCAGAATTATTACAAGGGTTAGAGATGTTTCCGGATCTCGATTTACGCCCAGAAAATTTGCAATCAATCAGAGAAGGAATAGCTCAAATGAGACCACCTACCGTTGTTGATGACTCTCTTTCTTTAACAGATAAAGTCATTGTTGGGCCTGATGATAATCCGTTACCATTACGAATTTATCGTCCAAAATCAAATCATGAATCTTTACCTGTCTTATTATGGATACATGGTGGAGGTTATATCTTAGGGTCTATAGATGATAACGATGATACTTGTATGAGGTTTGCAAAAGAAGCTAGCTGTGTGGTCGTGTCTGTAGACTACCGCTTAGCACCTGAATACCCTTACCCAGCACCAATTGAGGATTGTTATTCAGCTTTAAAATGGATTGCTGATAATGCAAAGTCATTAAACATTGATTCGAATCGAATTGGGGTTGCAGGAGTAAGCGCTGGCGGTGGACTAACAGCAGCATTATCATTATTAGCCCGAGATCGAAAATATCCTTCAATTTGTTTACAAATGCCACTATATCCAATGATTGATGACAGAAATGATACACCTTCAGCGAATGAAATTAAAGAGGGATTTGTTTGGAACCAAAAGGCAAATGAAGCTGGCTGGAAAATGTATTTAGGAGAAATGTATGGAACGGATCAAATCCCTGCCTATGCAGCACCTTCTCGAGCTGAGGATTATAGTGACTTACCGTATACTTACACATTTGTTGGTCAATTAGATCCATTCCGCAGCGAAACATTAACCTATGTAAGCAAACTAGCACAAGCTGGTGTTGATGTGGAGTTTCATTTATATCCAAATGCCTATCACTGGTTTGAAGGGTTAAATCCAAATGCCGATGTATCTATTTATGCTGTGAACGAAATAGTACAAGCAATAAAAACTGGTTTCAAACGAGTATCCAAGGTTGAGGCTTAATCCCATTACAAGAGAAACACTTATAAATAGTATATATGTATTTATCATTTAAATATAATAGCCGATTCTAAATAAGAATCGGCTATTATATTTAAAATCCGCCTAATATATCAAGGTTGAGAAACAGATATAAGATGTTTAGGCGATGTGTTTATTTCCTCTGCTAATGCTTTTATGTTCATCATGATTTGAAGTATTTCTTCTTTTGTTGTCCTTGGGTTGATAGAGCAAAGTCGAATTACTACTTTTTCTTTTAATTTAGTCGTACTTAGCATAGCAAATCCTCTTTGATTAATTTCTTCCACCAATTTTTTGTTTATTTCATGAATTGTATCTGTAGATGTTAGCTCACATGGAATATAACGAAAAGTAACAATTCCTAATTGGGCAGGTGTTACTACTTCCCAATCTTTTTCTTTCCTTAAAAACTCTTCAACTTGTTCAGCTAGCATAATGCCATGATCAATTGCCTCACGAAAAGCTGTAACTCCGAATGCTTTAAAAGAAAGCCATACCTTTAATGCTCTAAATCTACGGGAAAGTTCAATTCCACGCTCTCCAAAATTCACTTTTTCTTCTATATTAGTTTCCGTATCCCTAATATACTCTGGGATCATACGAAACGTTTCGCTTAAATATTGACTATTTCGAATGAGTACACAACCAACATCATAAGGCTGAAAAAGCCATTTGTGCGGGTCTAACGTTAAAGAATCGGCACGATGAATTCCACTTAATAACTCCCTTCCTTTTTCACTGAGAATTGCTGCAGCCCCATAAGCCCCATCCACGTGTAGCCATATATCTTCATCACCACATAGATCAGCCAATTCATCGAGGGAGTCCACCGCTCCGCAATTCGTTGTCCCTGCATTAGCAATAACACAGAATGGTTTTTTCCCTTTTAATCGATCTTCTTTTATTTGTTTTCTTAAAGTACTAACTGAAATTTTTAAATCTTCATCTGTCTCAATTCGGCAAATTTGGTGCTGTTTAAAACCTAATACTTTAAGTGCTCGATCTACAGAAAAATGAGTTTGGTTAGAAAAATAAACAATCGCATTTTCTATGTCATTATTCAGCTTGACCTGTCTCGCTACAGTAAGTGCAGTCAAATTAGCCATGGAACCGCCACTGACAAATAGTCCTTCAGCTGAATCAGGGAATCCTAGCATTGATTTTAACCAGTTAATTGTCGTTAATTCAATTTGTTCGGCACCTGCACCTACTATCCAAGCTGTAGGAAATACATTAAACCCACTTGCTAAAAAATCTGCTAATACACCAACATAATTATTAGGACCTGGCACAAAAGCCATAAAATGAGGATGATCCACATGAGTAATTTGATTAAACACATTGTTATTAAGAAAATGAAGTAATTCTTTTGGATTAGATCCGTTTTGCGGAATCGTTTCAATTAGCTTGTCTATAAAAATATTACTATCAATCGTTTCTGAAACTGGTTTACTTTTTAAATGATTCATATGATCAACAATCAAGTCAACCGCTTGATATCCTAACTGACGCATCTCTTCGGCTGATAACTGCAAGTTTTTTGTCATTTGGTTTACTCCTATTCTATTTAAAAAGGCGAGTTCTTGCTCGCCTTTTCATTTTTTATAATTTGTAATCACCAATTGCTTGTATTGGATTTTGAAGAATCATGTTGATTAATCCATGGATGTGATTTAATATTCCCTGTATTTTCTCTGCTTCATATACTGTTTGATCAAATCCAAACTTTATTGTAAGCTTTTCTTCAGGGAAGCACATAATTCCATACTTTACATGTGGCTCATCAACAACTTCGTAATCCGTGATAGCAAAATTTCTGTTTTCATTTGAAGAAAAGATTGCTGGATTAGTTGGATAGTTTTCAAAAACCCAAAGATGGTCAGTCAACTCAGTTTTTAATTCACTTTGCTTTTGTATATCAACAAATGAATAGTATGCATACTCATTACATTTCAATGTCTCTAGTTGTACCTTTTGCAGGAAGTCCACAAAAGATTGCGTTTCTGTCCATGCTAATCGGATAGGCAAAACATTTGTGAACAGACCGAACATATTTTCAATTCCTTCTACTTCGGGAGGTCTGACTGATACTAGATTAGGCAATACTACTTCTCTCGTTCCGTTAAATTTGCCAAGCAATATTCCCCATACAGCTAGTAATGCCGTATTCATAGTTATATTATTTTTAGTTACAAATGTCTGTAACTGATCAGTCAAATCCTTGTCTAATGTTAAATCCATAAAAGTGAAGTTTAACCCTTCACTTTTAGATGGGACTTTCTTTTTAGGAATACTAATTTTCTGATTGTATCCTGATAAATAATCTCGCCAAAAATGACGTGCTTTCTCATGATCTTGTGCCAAAGTCCAGTCTATGAATGTTTCAAAAGGTTTTACCATAGGTAACTCCGCCATAGTTCCCGCATTTGTAGTTTCGTAGAGCTGGAATAATTCGTCTATCAAAATGCTGACGCTCCACCCATCACATAATAGATGATGGGAACTCCAAATTACCTTATGCTCATTATTACCTAGTTGGAATATACAGAGACGTGTCATAAGTTCATCATTTTTGAATCCTCGACTTAAATTTTCATTCATCCACTGTTTTAGGAATTCTTGCTGTTCTTGTTTCGTCATCTCAATCAAGTTTTTTATTTCTGAATTTATTTGAACATCATATAGAACAGCTTGCCAAGGTTTTGCTTGTTCATCTTGCACAATTATTGTTCTTAAAGAATCATGACGATCAACTAATTGTTTGAAACACTGAATAAAGAGTTTAATATCCAACTCCCCCTCAAGTGCCCAAATTGTTTGTTCAAAATATGCATTTGTATCAGGTTCATTCGTAGCATGTTCATAAATAACTTCTTGGAAAGGTGCTAACGGGTAAATACGTTCTATTTTTATATCCGGCATTTTTTCTTGTATTTTGGTAAGTGTTTGTTGATTAAGTTGTTTATCTTTAATATTTAGTAATGTAGCTTTATTATCGTTCATTATGTTTACATCATTTGTTTGTGAACTTGAAAAATGGTCTAGCTTTTTAACAAATTGAACCATGTCCCTTAATATAGGAAATGAAAATAGATTTTTTGGTTCAAGCTCAAATCCTTGTCGATACAGTCTGACGGACACTTGAATCGCTTTTATCGAATCTCCACCTAAGGCGAAGAAATGATCATTTACTCCAACTTGATCTATTTTGAGTACTTCTTGCCAAATACTAGTTAATATTTTTTCCATTTCAGTTTTTGGAGCAATAAATACTTCATTTGTTTGTTTCTCGGGAGCAGGGAGCGCTTTCCTATCTAATTTACCGTTTGGAGTCAAGGGTAATTGGTCCAAATAAACAAAATAAGAAGGAATCATGTAATCTGGCAAGTGATCTCGCAAATGCTTTCGTAGTTCTGTTGTACTAATATTTTGCTCAGTTACCACATATGCAACTAAAAATTTTATTCCGTTCTCATCTGTTTGATCAATTACGACAGCATGTTCGACTTGTTTATAAGTTAGAAGACAATGAGCGATTTCTTCTAACTCTACTCGATACCCTTGAATTTTTACTTGGTAATCTTGGCGGCCTAAAAATTCAATATATCCCTCAGAATGCATTTTTCCACAATCTCCTGTTTTGTATATAAGACCAAAATCAGGATGTGACACAAACGCTTCATTTGTTTTCTTTTCATCATTTAAATATCCTTTAGCAAGGCCCACTCCCCCGATATATAAATCTCCAATTACACCAACAGGGCACATTTTCTTTTCATAGTTCAACACATAATACGTTTGGTTTGCCAAGGGCATCCCGTATGGAATACTATTCCAATGTGATTCCACCTGTTTGACCGGATAATAAATTGACCAAATCGATGCTTCTGTTGCCCCTCCTAGTGAAACTACTTCTGCAATCGGAAAATGTCGTTTTATTTTTTCTGGTAAAGAAAGCGGAATCCAATCTCCACTATGTAAAACTAAACGTAAAGAAGAATGTTCAAAATGAGAACCTACTTGATCCAATGCCAAATCCATGATTGCAGGCACTGTATTCCAAATTGTAATCCCTCTACGTTCGACAGTGCGGATTAATTCTTGCATGTCTCTCGGATCACGAATCATTACTAACATTGCACCTGTGCTTAAAGCTCCGAAAATATCGTATACAGATAGGTCAAAACACATGGAAGAGATACCAATAATACGATCATCTTCATTTACCTCATATTTTTGATTTATGTCTTGAATAGTATTTGTAACCGCTTGGTGAGTAATAATTACTCCTTTTGGTTTTCCTGTACTTCCTGAAGTGTATATAATATAGGCAATATCTTCTGGACCAGCAATAGAGGGCATATCTTCTGTTGTATAAAATGACAAATCATTTTCTTCATAAAGACTAGGTTCTAATAAAAGCTTGCATGAGCTATTTTTTAAAATATATGTTTGGCGATCTAAAGGATGATCGGGATCAATCGGAACATAAGCAGCACCTGCTTTTAAAATACCTAGCATATTAACAATTGTGTCAACTCGTCTTTTGGCTAAAAGACCCACTTTGTCACCAAGACCAATGCCCTGCTCTTTTAAGAAGTGGGCAATTTGATTGGAGCGTTTATGAAGTTCCGAGTATGTTAACCATTTTTGCTCAAATACCACCGCTACTTCATTCGGTGTACGTTTTACTTGGTCTGTAAATAATTGATACAGAGTAGTTGAAGGTATTTTTTTTGTTGTTTCATTGTATTGTTCAATTAAAGTTTGATCCGATTCTTTCATCTGCAAAGATGTTATATCGCTTTGTTTCACCAATTGTTCCAATAAGTTAACAAATTGGGAAAACATTGCTTCTATCACATCAATATCAAACAACTCTTCAACATAATTCCAGCTAATTAATAACTCTCCATTTTTTTCAATTACTACATTATCCAAATACACTTGTGGAGTCCGAGCATGAATATAGCGAAGAGAACCAAGTTGTTCCCAAGAGAAAGCACCTGCACCTGCTAACATCGAGGTGAAAACGATTGGCATAACTGCTTTTGGCGTCATTTGATGATATCGAGTAAAATCTCGAATAAAGTTAACTCCATCGTAATGACGATGTTCAAGGCCATCTAATAAAGTAGCTTGCGTTTCTTTTACTCTAGTAAAGAAAGTTTGCTCTGGTTTTACATCAACATCCAACAAAATAAGCGATGTGAAATCTCCTACAATCTGTTCTACTTCATCATGAACAGGATAACGGTTAAATACAGTCAAATTAATTGCTAATCGACGTTGATTACTCCAATATGCCAACACATCACCATATATTGTACAAAGTAGAGCGGAAGGCGTTACCTCTTTCTCTTGTGCTAACTTTCGTAGCTTTGTCCATTTTTCATTGTCCAGGATTTTTGTAAGTGATTGGAATTTAGGAGTAGCAATCTCTGCTGGATCCTTTTTTAACAGCAAAGAAGGTGCAAACGGAAAGTCAGGCAGCTTACTTGTCCAATAATCTTTTGCTGTTTTATATTCTTCGCTTTGTTCCATTTCATCATAGATAAACATATAATCTTGAAAATCAAAAGATAAAGATTCTAATTTTTGATTTGGTTTATAATAATAATGCAACAAATCCTGTCCAACAATGTTCATGCTTGCTCCGTCCATTAATAAAGCATCGTATCGAAAACATAATAAATACGTGTCTTCTTTTAAAAGAAAAGCTTTCAATTCAAACAAAGGCCATTGTCCCAAAGGGAATACATGGTTAGTCATTCGAGAACGCTCTTCTTGCAAGCGAGCATTTTGATTCCTATCATCTAAATCTATGAGACTCACTATTTCAATCTCGTAATCAGGAACGCTTTGTAATATTTGCTGTTTTCCCTCTGGTAAAATTACAGCTCGCAACATTGGATGACGATGGATTACCTTTTGAAAACTTTTTGAAAGACGATTGATATCCAATGTTGTTTCATATTCAAAATATGTTTGAGGTGAAATACCACTTAATTCAAACTGTGAATTCCTTCCTAACATATACGCTGTCTGAACTTCTGTTAAGGAAAATGGATTAGATAAATCTTTAACATGAGTTGGTCTACTTTCAAATTTTTCCTCTTTATGCTCTAACTTTACACAAGAACTCAGTTGAGCGATTGTAGGGTGCTTAAAAAAATCTGTTGTACTTATTTTTAAGCAGTCTTTTCTTAGTAAATTAATTACTTGAAGTGCTTTAATAGATTCTCCTTTTAATGCAAAAAAATTATCATGAATACCGATTCCCTCAATCTCCATAACTTTTTCCCATGCACACACTAATTTTTGTTCAATTTCATTGCGCGGGGCAACGTATGGGATTGATACATAATCCGTTTGTGTTATATCCAATAACCTTTTTCTATCCACTTTTCCATTTGGATTCAATGGAATCTCTTCTACCTGAATCATTTTTTCAGGAATCATAAACTCAGGTAGTTTATCACTTAAATATTTTCTGATTTCACCAAAAGACACCTTGTTATCCGATACATAGTAGGCAGCTAATAATTTCCTATTTCCATACACTTGATCAACAACGATAGCCTGGTTTATTTCTGGATATTCCCTTAATTGAGTTTCGATTTCTCTTAATTCAATCCGATACCCCCGAATTTTCACTTGATGATCCATTCGACCTAAATACTCAAGTTCTCCATTAGGCAACCAACGAACGAGATCACCTGTATGATACATCATTTCTCCTGCCGTAAAAGGACTCGGTACAAATTTTTCATCTGTCAGTTTACTTTTACCAAGATACCCTCGTGCTACCGCTACGCCAGCAATGCAGAGTTCACCAGGAATTCCAAATGGTTTTAATTGGCCATACTTATTCAATATATAGGAATGATAATTCGGATTTGGTTTGCCAATCGTAACTTCTTTGGAAGTGCTCAAGTCTTTTACTGTTGCGCAAATGGTTGTTTCTGTGGGACCATAGATATTTAAAATTGTTGCTTCACTGATACAACGAATTTTTTCAACCAAATCAATGGAAAATGATTCTCCTGCTAATAAAATAGATTTTAAATCTTTTAGAAAATTTGCCCCTTCTGGATCACTCAAAATCACTTCCATTCGCGATGGCGTTGATTCCCATAAATCCACTTTATGTTTTTTGACCAAATGAGCCAATTCTTTTGTTGCAAACTGGTCCTCTGTAGCAATTACTACTTTTGAACCTTGCGTTAAAGGAAGACATATTTCTAACAAGGAAATATCAAAAGATACACTAGCAAGAAACAAGAATGATTGATTAGCTTTTACTTTTTCTCTCATTACATTTAAAAAATGAACTAGCGATTTTTGTTCTATCATTACCCCTTTTGGATTTCCTGTCGATCCTGATGTGTAAATAACATAAGCTAAATCATTAGGATTATGTTCTCGTACTAAATTACTTTCTTCACCTTGAAAAAGATATTCTTTATCAAGATACAGTACTTCACCTGCAAATTGTGGCAATACTTCCTCTGTTCGCTTACTAAGTAAATATTTTGCTTGACTATCTTGTAACATATATTCAATTCGTTCAGTTGGGTAGTTAGGGTCGATTGGTAAATACGCTGCTCCTGCTTTTAAAATCCCCATCATACCAATAATCATTTCTAATGACCGATCTACCATAACGCCAATAATACTTTCTTTTGAAACACCTTTACTTTGAAGAATAGAAGCCAATTGATTCGCTTTCTTATTCAATTCTCTATATGTCAAAGATTGCTCATTACAAACAACAGCAATTTGATCTGGAGTTTGTAATACTTGCGCTTCAAACAAATCTTGAAATGATTGAAACAAGTCTATGCCTGTTTGAAAAGTATTCAATCCTTCTAACAACTCTTTTTCTCCTTCTGCAATAATACAAATATCTTTCAATGCCAAATTCGGATTTTGTGAAACTTGCTTTAAAACATAACAATACGAATTGGCAAACTGTTGCAAAGAAGAGAATGAACGGGACTTGCAAGAAATTTGAAATTCAAATTCATTATGTATTTCATTCCATTTTCTTCGTATCCATAGGACTAAATTATTCTCTGCATATTCTTCTAGTGAATTTTCATTATGTAATCCTTCCATCCCGATTACAATTTGAAAAGGAGTTAAATTGTGTTTAACTAATAATTCAGAGAGCGGATACTCCTGATTTTCATACCCGAATAAAGTCGTTTGTTCAATCTCATTTACTAACTGTTTAAAGGTGTGATGCGGATGGATTTCACTTCCTAAAGGAATCAACTTATTAAGATTCTCACTTTGTTCAAGATTCTTTTCAATTATAGGAATACCAATAGTAATTCTTTCTTGATCTGTATAATGTGCCAAACAAACCCTTAAAGCGGCTTGAAACCAGCTAAATAATAATAAATCTTGAGACTTACTTATTTTTTGTATATTTTTACTAATTTCTACATTCACTATGACTTGAACGTACTCACAAGGTGTTTCTTTATTTAGTTGGTAATCGCTATTAAATACAGAAAAATCGAGAATCTCGGAAGATAATTGCTCCTTCCAAAACGCTTCTACTTCTTTATTTTCATGAATCGAACTTCGATCTTTAATGTGCATTTTTATCTTTATCCCCCTAATATTCATTTCTTCTACTCGTTAATTTTCAAGCCAACTTCAAGCCCATGGAGAAACACTTGATGGTTATCCAAACATAAAAATTGCTGAATCTCTTCAAATTTCATATGACCAACTGAACAAACCCCTAAATTTAATGTCTCAGCAACCATATTTAAGGTAGCAGTGATAATGCCTGACTCAATACAAGCAAATAAATATCCATCTGAACCGTATTTCGGAATGGAAGCGTTCGCATTATAAACCAAATAAACTGATAATGCAGATTGAGTAAATAAATCTTGATTAATTAACTCATGATCACTTTTGATCACTTGATCAATGTAGTTTACAAACAAAAGACTATTTTTTGATGGGTTATAATAATAAAATCCAGCTTTCATACCCTCTATACGTTTTGGTTTTATATAAACAAAGATATCAATGGGATAGAGCCCGCCTGCACTTGCGTAATGATAGTATATTTTTTCTTCCTTAACCTGTTTTAGAGTTGATAAGAATTGGGAAAATTCCGAAAAACCAATGTGTTTTTCCATTTCAAATTGACGACAAGACCTACGTTCCTTGATTATAGTGGGTAGCTCATCTGTTGTTTCAAGTTGAATTTCGGTTGACCGTGCAGCAACGTGCGTGCGATTTAATTGTTCACTCATATACTTATCTAACTCTTCTTTAGAAAAGCGAATCTGGTTGCTATATGGATTTGGAAAAATCTTTTCTTGTGAAGAAAATACTTCTCTTGGGTGTAATATGTTACTTACTAACACACGATTTTTTATCATGAGTTCTATGTTTTTTTGTGTCTCTTCTACATTTCCTAACGAAAAGCGCTCTACTAGTTCACTAATTTTCACACCTTTTTGAGCCATAAAATAAAAATCAGGAAACCACTCAGACAGAATACCTGTAAATCTCATTTCCCCTATCAAAACTTCATTATGCAACTTCTCCCAATGCTTAATCGGAGACCAGTAATAAATTTGTTCGCTCATATACTCCTCCATAAATGTTTAACTTATTTTTACAATGCACTTTTCCAAGCTACAAAAAATCATCATTTCTCTCATGAAGGTTATAACACGTAATTCAAGAGAATTTTGGGATAATAAAATAACATTTTTCTCATTATTTTTTTTTATTTCATCACAAAAAATGATTTTTTATTAGACATTTCACATCCTTTCCCATAGTAATCCAATAAGGTATAAGCCATTTATAACATTGAGAATATTCATTTATTTTCAATGTGAAATTATTGTAATGGATTGGAGAGCAGTTGAATATAGTTATTAAATCAAATAATGTTGAGAAAGTTTTATTTATTATATCGATAAAATTTTATGATTCATTTTATTACAAATAGATTAAGAAAAGAGCTTTAAATTTTTCTTAAAAAGTTAGTGTAAAAATACAACATATTATTACATACAAAGAAGTTACTTACATATCATCTTCAAAATAGAGAAAAGACACCCTTCAAGGTGTCTTTTCTCTATTTTGATTCCATATACTTTTGGCGCCTTCGTTATTTTTAAACGGTTTATAGGAATTAATACAATTCGAACATCTAGCTCGTTATATGTTCGAGTATGTAATAAAAATTATATAAATTACGAATGGATTTCAGATAATTTTATCGATAAACGCAAAGATATATTCTACTCCTACGGTTACAATAGCAATAACCTATTGCTTATTTTTTATTAAATTGTAATATAATTACAGTATGTGAAATTATATTACATTAACTTTAAAAGCGAAGTGAGAATAATCTTCACTTCGCTTTTAAAGTTTGCAATCCTTATTAAATTTGCTCAATTCAGTATTTATTTCCACACTCTTCGCTTTTATTTAATCGGTTTTTCTGATTTTAAAACAATGGAACTTAGTGCAGGAACTTTAATTTTATTGTCATGTACAACATAAAGTGGTTTACTTCCCGCCTGCTTCCCGTCTACTAGTACTTTCCAAGGACCTTTAAATGGAAGTGTTATTTCAACAGCTTCTCTATTTGCATTGTGAGCCACTGTAAAGTATTCATGTTTATTCCCCTCTATTGTATAAGTGACAGTATTTTTCGGAGCATCAATAAATGATACGTGTGTTTTTATTTGATCTGCAGATGTCATTCGAAAAGCTGAGTACTTTTTGCGTAATTCTATTAAACCCTTCATATAATCTACTTCATTATTAAACGTTGCACGGCGCAACCAATCCATCTGGTTAATTGAATCTGGAGATTTGTAACTATTATGATCACCGTATTTCGTCCGCATAAACTCTTGCCCTGCATGTAAGAATGGAATTCCTTGTGATGTTAATAAAATCGAAGAAGACAATTTGTGCATTTGTTTTCGCACTTCATCGCTATCATCTGAATTAGTTAACTCAAGTTTATCCCATAATGTATGATTGTCATGTGCTTCCACATAAGTTAATACCTGTTCCGAATCTTGATAGGTAGATGAATTTTTATCGTAGTCAATACCTGCCGTAATCCCTTTTTTAATACGATCTTCCATGTTTTCCTTCCCATTTATAAAACCATTTTCCTTCTCCTCAAATACACTACCCTTCAATCCATCACGTATATTATCATTAAAATGAGCAATCCCTTTCATTTTCCCTGCATTTTTTTGATTTGCTTTCAGCTCAGCTGCAAGAGGTGTATTTAAATCCCATCCTTCTCCATGTAGTATAATAGAAGGGTCAATTTGATTAACAGCTTTACGTATTTCATTCATCGTTTCATAATCATGAATACCCATTAAATCAAAACGGAATCCATCTAAATTGTATTCTTTTGCCCAATACGTGACGGAATCTATCATAAATTTCCTCATCATTTTTCTTTCTGAAGCAGTATCATTTCCTACTCCAGTTCCTTTTGCAAATGTTCCATCTTCATTGTAACGATAATAATAACCTGGAACTAACTTATGAAAATTAGATTCAGCAGCGTTATACATATGGTTATATACGACATCCATCACTACTCGAAGATTATTATCATGTAGTGTTTGAACCATTTGCTTTAATTCAGTTATTCGAACAATTGGCTCATAAGGATTTGTAGAATAGGAGCCTTCTGGAACGTTGAAATTTTTAGGATCATATCCCCAGTTATATTGCGGTTCATTTAAAGTCTCTTCATTTACAGAAGCATAATCAAATATCGGTAAAAACTGAACGTGAGTAACACCAAGATCCTTTATATGATCAAGTCCTGTTTTTACACCTTCTGGCCCTTTTGTTCCTTTTTCTGTTACACCTAAATACTTCCCTTTCTGTTTAATACCACTTTCAGGTTGAATGGAAAGATCGCGTACATGTAACTCATAAATAATAGCATCTTCCGGATTTTTAAATTTTGGCTTTTTGTTTGCTTTCCATTTTTTCGGATTTGTTTCTTCTAAATCAACAACTGCACCTTTATCTCCATTTACAGAAGCAGCACGTGCATATGGATCAACTGCTTCAGTCCACTTATCACCAATTTTGACTTTATACGTATAAAAGAGCCCTTTTTGATTCCCCTTTAGTTCTGCAGTCCAAGTTCCTTTTTCACCTTTTTGCATGTTTATTTCAGTACCTATTTTATCACTCCATTTTTTATATGTAACCAACTTCGCTTCACTTGCAGTAGGAGCCCATACACGGAACTTTGTATATTGCGGAGTATATATATTTCCCAAATCATTACCACCATAATAAAATAAATTGTCGAATTCCTCGCTACGAATGACTTTACCGATTTCAGTATTCGTATCATCTAAGTTTTCAATTTTAACTTTGTATGTTTGTTTTAAATCAATTTTCTGTTCCGTAATTATTTTAACCTTATTAGTAACATCTCCACTGTTTATATCATAAGGAGTAATATTCTTAATTTTAATGCCTTCAATTTCAATTTTCTTTTCCTTAATATTAAACGGGACATTAGTCGTTACAGTAATTTCATGGAAACTATCAATAGTTGCTTTTTGAATTGAGAGATCCGATGAAGGCTTAGAGTTATATACTTTTTCATCACCCGAAAGAATCCATACTTCAGCACGACCGTCCTTTATATTTTCAATCCAACGATCTCCACCATCTTTTTCCCATTCATTTGTTCGAACTATAAATCCTACACGATTATAGTCACCTTCTATTTTTATCTTAGCGTATTTTCCAAATTCATCTTCACCAGTAAATTCATAAGATGTACCATTCGCATTTTCTCCCCATAACCAAAGATTCCAGTCTTTTGTATTTCCAAGCTTTTCTTTGTAATGAATGATAATTTCAGTTGTTTTTGAATTTGAAATTGCCTTCACACTCTGAAAGGAGAAAACAGATGATAACATAACGATTAAAGTAAGTAATAAAACTGTTTTGTTAATTAATCTTTTTATAATTTGCACCACATACACCCTTTCTTCAAATATTACTCTCGATTTAATATGTTTACACTACATAACACTGCTTAAATTAATCTAGAAATCTCTTTTACTTCACCTCCATATTGGCTATTTTCACGTATGTATTTCAATGACCTTTTAATACGAAAGCGTTTGCATTAATGGTTAAAAAAATAGATTTGTTTATACCTTCATATATTTGTAAATACTAAAAGATCAGGGAAATCATTTTAAAGCAATCGTTTGTTATCGCTTTCATTTTATAGACTTTCTATCAAGAGGTCAATATATTATTAATTTTCTGTTTTTATACACTTTAAACCTTATTTATATGTCGCTACTTCTTAAAGGTAAAGCGCCTCATTATTGCTTAGTCAGTTTATTTTCAACAATACATTGCTACGTAAAAAACAGCTAATATCCTTAAAATGATATTAGCTGTTTTTCATAATGTTTTAATATACGAATGAGAACTATATTTCTAAATTACTTAATTTTTGCTGCATCAAATGCTTTTTGAACTGCTTGAACTTCAGCTGTATTTGCACCATATTTATTAGTTGCCACTCGAATACATGCTGATCTCAATTCTTTGAAATTAGAAGTCATGTTTAACTCATCTGTATTTGCATAATAGAAAATATCAAACATTTTATCTTCACCAATTCCTTTAACAGTTACTCCGTTATGAGTTCCGCCTTTTGCAATGAGATACGCAACTTTATTAATAATACTTGAATTAAAATGAACACCGCCTTGATCCCATCCATTAAAATCGTTAAATTCACTGTAATCATCTGGATAAGGTACTCCTAGTGAAGATGGAACAGAAGCTGGGTTTTCCATATCACGGAAAATAGATCCCGTTTGTTCTCCCATTGTCCAGTTAAAGTTTCCATTATTTACGTATTTCTCAATAGATGTTCCCATAATATCAGATAGCGCCTCATTAATCGCACCAGATTCCCCGAAATATTCAAGATTAGATTCGCTAGAAGTAACAGCATGTGTAAATTCATGTCCAGCTACGTCATATGCTTTAACAATAGGATCGCCATATACAAGCATACTTCCATTATTAGCACTTAATGCATTCTGCCAATTTTTCGGATCATTCGTCTCTTCAGAATCCCAAGCGTGTACAACTGAAACTACTTTTTGTCCTTTATTATCAAAGCTATTACGCTTGTATTTATCTTTATAAAAATCAAATACTTTTGTTGCTAAGTAATGAGCACTTACTGCTTTTGGATCGTTAAATGTTGCCGAAGTACTAGTCGCTAATGTACCAGGATAATAGCTTTCTTCTTTAGTAATATCTCTGTAATTCACATCATATGTTTCAATGCCTTGCCCTCTTGTATAATCAGCAAGAGCATATTTGCCATTACTTTGTTTAGAGATACCAAATGAACGAGAAATACCTAAATCATCTTTTCCTGTTCCAGTTAATGATGTAAGACTGCTTTGTTTACTTTTCTTTAAAGCGCCAACTAGTTTATCACTGGCTTTTAAGTTAGATTCTTGTACCATATTTTTTAACATATCACCATTTTGTGCATTTACTAAATAAGTACCAGAAATATAGTTTGGTGTTGCAGCTTCAAACGTAACTTGGTATGCATTTTTAGCTTGTCCATTATTTTCATCAACAAAAATAACCTCTTTAACTTCTGGCTCAGAAATAAACTTGATATCGTTCCCGTACTTCGTATAAATAAATTGTTTTGCTTCATCTTTTGATAGATTAATAGGTTTTTTCAATTCTTCTTGTTTTAGATTTTGCGCGCTATCACCTGAAACACTTTTAATAACACCCTTATTATCTACGTGCGCAGTTAATTGATGGCCATATACTTCTTTTCCTTCGTATGTTTGCTGCATACGCACAAGTGTAGTTCCATCATACGAACCACGTTTTTGAAGGACTTTATAATCTACTCCAGTTTCTCCATTGACTTGTTTTTGGGACAGAGCTTGTTCTGTTTTCTCCTTAAGTGCATCCTTTACTACATTTTCTGGTGCCTTTTGTGACGGCTGTGTAAGTTCACCCGAACGGAACGATTCCTCCTGAATTTGAACTTGTAGTTGATCTGTTTCCTCTGCATGACCTACCCCATATGGTGCCACAGCTGTTAAAGCCAATCCTGTTGTTAATGCTACCTTAGTTAATGTCTTTTTGTTTTTCATTATTTCACCTCGTATAATTTTTGAAATAGAAAGCTTGTACAAAGTATACTGTCTATTTCTGTCGGAAAAAAGAGAAAATACACAATTTATGTAACATTATGCAAAATTACATAAATTGTGGTCAATATTATAAATAATGAATGGAACACATATGAACATTAATTTGAATAAAAGAGAGTCCTTATAGGCGCTCATCCAATTGGTTAGTTATTAATTATCTATATTCATTCTAATAAAAGTATACTTAAATCTAAATAACAACATAAAAACCCACTCTTTACTACTGTAAGAGTGGGTTTCATGCTATTAAAATAACAATTACTATAAGAAACCTTTTAATTTATATTTTTTTAGTAATCCTACTAAGTTTTTTGTAAAATTCACCTTTTGTCTTTGCATGAATAAACTCATTTGGACTAATATTTACTTTTTGTGAGAGTGCTACAATCTCTTCTTTTGAAATTGAGTCTTTCGTATTTATAGTTGCTATATTTGTGTATTTTCCGTCTTCTGTTTTTGGAATTTCTAAAATCCCTTTATTCACGAGATCAACTACAGCCTTATGCTCTGAAGAATGTAAATCTACACCAGTAATTTTCCAATTACGCATAACTTCTGGCGTGTATACACCATTCTTTACCTCTTTTAAATATGTAATAGCAAGGTTACGAATGGTTCCACCTGTTTCTCCAAATGCATTCTCTTGTTTAGATGACCAAATTTGTTCAAACTTACGCCCCTCTAAAGCTCCTCCTTTTGCCTGAAGAGCCTCCATTCTATATGCATTCATTCCCAGCGTCATAACATCGCTCATTTTGATTGGTTTGTTTGTACGAATAGAGCGTAAATTTGTAATTCTGCTTCCGTATGGTTTTGTTAAGTCAATTTCGTATTTTACTCCTCCAAAGAAATCGTTCGTACTGTATTTAGATGCACGGCGGGTTTTATCAAAACTAACGGTTACATCTCCGACACGAGATGAGTTAAAATATCCTGCTGCCCATTCCATATAGTCTTTTAAATCTTTTCCAGAAATCTTATATACTGTAATTTCTCCCAAGGCATATTGGTAATTGTACGCAATATCCTTTTTCTTAATAGGACCTGTATCTAAACGGGCATAATCATTATCAATTTGATGGGCTACTACATCTGCTTTACTGTAGTAGAGCATGACTTCATGAAAGAAATCTGATAAAGGTGTTTCTTGAATCTGAACACTTGGAATACCCTTTATTTCATTTTCAGGAACAAGATTTCTACCCTTTAATTGAGCGACTACGACATTTGCATCTCCTCTCGCATATTCGTGAAAAGGTGTTAATGTTTCTTCAAGTGTAGGATCAGATAATATCGTTGTTCCATCAGCATTTTTTACAGGTATAGCGGTAGCGGTTTTATCTTTTAAAACCAATTTCCCATCTTGCTTTGTAAAAGTAAGGTCAATACGTGAAATATGTGTTCCATATTTATCTGGTTCCGTAATAATTACGCCATTTACAACTTCTTTTTTTACAAGTTTATGCATATGAGCTGCAAAAATAGCGCTTAATTCCGGACAAGCATTTGCAATATCTTGAACACCAGTACCAGGGATACCATTCTCATTTTCTAATCCCATATGCATAACTCCTACCATTACATCTACTTTACCTTCTAATTCCTTAATTGCCTTTTTCGTCTCTTCTACCGGATTTTTCACCACTAAACCATCTAAGTGATCTGTCCCTTTTTCAAAATCACTAATCATTGGTGTATTCATACCAATAATCCCAACTTTAATTCCACCTTTTTCTACAATTGTATATGCAGGAAGAAAGCGCTCTCCATTTTCCTTATAAATATTTCCCGCTAACGTTTTTCCCTTATATTGCTCACTAACTTTTTTCAATGTATCTAATCCAAAATTGAATTCATGATTTCCAAATGCCCAGGCGTCATATCCCATTGTATTCATCGCTACCATCATTGGCGATTGTGGTTTATCGTTGAATAATTCTACTGAGTTTCCTTGAATTGTATCCCCAGCATCTACTAATATGGTATTTGGATTTTCTTGACGGACCTTCTTTATAACCGTATAAAGCTGCGTCAAACTTCCACTCATATTTGCTCCATCAAGCGCATAATCCCAAGGCATAAATCTACCATGAATATCTGCAGTACCTAACAATGTAATATTAACTTCAGATTCCTCAGCCTTAGAGATAGGTGGTTTGACTATTACTGCTGTTCCAAGCAGTAATAGAATTACAAAGTAACATACATAGTTCTTCCATTTCATTTTTTGCATAATAATAATATTTCTCCCCTTTTTGTACTTTCATAAAGTTGCTTGAACTTTAAAAATGTAACTTATTATTCAGGAAACTTCAACTACAAAAGATAATTTTGAAGGGGGTTCTGTTGCAAAAATAAAGAGAATAAATTGCATACATCCCCTGACAGAATTGTATTTTATCGTTTCCTGACAGAATACCCCTTCCTTAAGCGTGTGAAGAGTACTTTCAAAATAAGGACATATCATTCATCATCATAAAATCATTATTTCAATTTACTAAAATTCGCATATAAAATATGTTATGATGATTATTTTTTGAATTTCATTGTCGAAGTATTTCCTTCTCAATGAAAATACTTCCAAAAAAATAACCCCGCTCTTCATTTAAGACGGGGTTACACTTATACAGAAAATCGGATAGTTTCATATTTTCTTAAGCTTATTGGTTACTTTCAACTAATTTCATTCTATTTTTGTTTTCTTCTGAATCAATATGAATCAACCGTTTTCCCTGTTTATAATACGCATCAATAAATAGGGAATGATTTTTACTTTTCAATTTCACAAAGCAATTTTATCTCTTTTATTTGTGAAATATGACGCTGTTCATGTAAATAAATCAGTTCTATCCACTGATCAAGGGATAATTCTCCAAGAGCTGGATGCATCACTGCTTTTTTTGCTAATATAGACTCATCTTCTATTGTACTCAGGAAACGCATCAATTCTTTTCTCGATTCGTTTAGCATATTGAGCATTTGCTCCACTTCAAATGGTTCTATACTTGGTTCAATCATTTCTGGAGCTATAAACTTTTTCGTTCTATCTAATAAAATAGTGTGAATTTCTTTACGCTCATTTTGGGTACTATCTAACTTTTTTAATCCTGATGAAATAACTGTTATAACTCTCTCATCTAATAAAACTAAATGATGACAAACTTGTGCAATACTCCATTTATCCTTATCTGGTTTCCTATTAAATTGAGCATCACTCAACAAATTAATTTCCTCAACTAATTGATCTCTCGTTTCATAAAACTTATCATTTACAAATGTATCCATGTGGATTCTCCTTCATTGCAACCTACATACTTAAATTCCTACGCTAGAAATATTATCTTCAAAAAAAGTTTTTCTTTCACTACTATTCCAATTTCATTTTAAAGCTACAAATGAAATTATTTGTTTTTTATATCTTTTTAATTGGCACAAATAAATTAACCTTTAACTTTCCGTCTAGATCTTCAGCAACATTATTTAAGCAACACTCTAAATTATCTCTATCATAATCTGCATCATACTCACTATTTGGTAGCCACTCTGCATACATGTATTGATACGCTTCACTTAATTTATGAGGTTCATCATAGAACTGGTATAGACCATATGTACCTCCATCTAATCTTTTAAATTGCACATCATGATGCTTTTCTTTATCGAAGTTTTCAGGAATCGTAACACATGCATCATGCCGGCACTTATGACTTGCAACAAGTTCAGGATTATCCAATGATATTCCAATAAATGATTGCTCTGGTGGATACAGTTTATTTTCAATTGACCAATTCAGTAACTTTCCCCAGTGATCTTGCGGTTCAAAGTAGCTACCAGTTCGTCTTATATACGCTACTTCTAATGGTGGTAATTTTTTTATAACAACTTTCATTTATATCTTCTCCCCTATAAATATGTACACTGTTTAATTAGCTTTCTTTAACATTTATTCCTTCTTAAATAAAAAGAATTCTCTAATCATATAAAGTGAAACTTTAATCAGCGGGAGATGAATTTGAATTGAAATATAATTGATTACTATTACTACTAAAGTAGTATGTACTTTCATACTTTTATTTGATTTTACATTCTTTTTAAATCGATATATTAATTGTAAGAAAATAAAAAGGTGGCGGATTTTAATTGATTAAAGGAATATACGAAGCGCATTTACCAATATAATGTCCTATCAATTTATCATTAAATAAATGTAAAAAATGACCCTATTTATTCATTTTTAATGCGTATGTATGTACATTTGTTAATTTATTCGATATATTATGGGTATTGAATGATTACGTGAAGTGTATAGGTCGCTTATATAACACCTTATATTTTTATATCCGTGAAAACTACAAAGTGTATGAAAATCCATTTGTCAAATGAATTTAGTGCGGAAGGAGGTTTGTGGTTACTTCATAGGGTATAATAATCAGTTTTTTACTGATAAAAATATAGGAGGCGACATAATGTTTCGTACGATTTCAAATTTCATGAGAGTAGCTGAGATAAGAAGGAAAATCCTTTTTACACTAGCGATGTTAATCGTTTTTCGAATTGGCACGTTTATTCCAGTTCCTCATACTAACGCAGAGGTATTAAAAGTACAAGATCAAGCTAACGTTCTAGGTATGTTAAACGTATTTGGCGGAGGAGCATTGCAACACTTCTCAATCTTTGCTGTTGGTATTACACCATATATTACAGCTTCCATCATAGTACAGTTACTACAAATGGATGTTATACCTAAATTTTCGGAATGGGCAAAGCAAGGAGAAATGGGCCGTAAGAAATCAGCTCAATTCACTCGATACTTTACAATCATTCTCGCATTCATACAGGCCATCGGAATGTCTTATGGCTTTAATAATATAGCAGGTGGACAATTAATAACAGATCAAAGCTGGACTACATACTTATTTATTGCGACAGTTTTAACTGCAGGTACTGCATTTTTACTTTGGTTAGGCGAACAAATTACCGCTAACGGAGTTGGTAATGGTATTTCGATGATTATCTTCGCAGGTCTCGTTGCCGCCATTCCAAATGTTGCAAATCAAATTTATTTACAACAATTCCAAAATGCTGGCGATCAGCTATTTATGCACATAATAAAAATTGTTTTAATTGGACTCGTAATTTTAGCGATAGTTGTTGGTGTTATTTACATTCAACAAGCTGTACGTAAAATACCGATCCAATATGCAAAAGCTGTTTCAGGAAACAATCAATATCAAGGAGCAAAAAACACTCATTTACCGCTTAAAGTAAATAGTGCTGGTGTTATACCAGTTATCTTTGCTTCTGCATTTTTAATGACGCCGCGTACAATTGCGCAGCTCTTCCCTGATTCAAGCGTATCAAAATGGTTAGTTGCAAATCTTGATTTCGCACATCCAATTGGAATGACACTTTATGTCGGTCTTATTGTTGCTTTCACATACTTCTACGCATTTATTCAAGTAAATCCTGAACAAATGGCTGAGAATTTGAAAAAGCAAAATGGATATGTTCCTGGTATTCGTCCTGGTAAAGCAACTGAACAATATGTAACTAAAATTCTATACCGTTTAACATTTATCGGTGCAATTTTCTTAGGTGCTATTTCTATATTACCGCTCGTATTTACGAAAATTGCTACGTTACCACCTTCTGCTCAAATTGGTGGTACAAGCTTACTTATCATTGTCGGTGTAGCACTAGAAACTATGAAGACGTTAGAAAGCCAGCTTGTAAAACGTCATTATAAAGGCTTTATTAAAAAAGTGAATTAATTATAAAAAACACAGTTGGTTATTTTTCCAACTGTGTTTTTTATTTTATCAGTTCTGTAATTAATATACAGGGCTGTTGCTTTATTAAACTACATCTCCTTCTCTAATAACCGCCCTTTTTTGAAATAAGTCCGTAGTGTTGAACGATTGGCCAAAAATACACCAATCAATATAAGACAAGCCCCCATTCCCATTGTAGGATTTAAAGGTTCTCCTAAAATGATATATCCCACAATTATTGCAATCAATGGTGATACATATAACCACGTCGATGGAAATACTGGATTTGTTTTTGATAAGAGCCAGTAATATAATCCGTGGCCACCAATCGATCCGATAAATATGAGATATAAAATAGGCCATTGCACACTCCATGAAGTTAATACGGTTACATTGGGTTGTTCTACAATAATAGATGCGATTAGTAGTAAAATCCCTCCATAAAACATTTGAATACCGTTAATAAGAAATGGTGATACATTTGATAAATCTGAAAGTATTTCTTTCGAACGAATAGAGCCTATTCCGTAAAATAACTCCCCTATAACTAAAACAATACAAGCAATACTCCATATGAAACTTACTTGTTGATGCATTCCTGGTAAAGAAACAAATATAACACCTATTAGTGCAATAACTAAAGCAACGAGTTGTTCCTTTTGTAGCTTCTCCCTATTCCTCTTTGCTTGTATTAACAAGATCATCATTGGTCCCGTAGCAGAAAGAACAGCAGCTAATCCTGAAGAAATATACTGTTCTGACCAATATAAACTTGCGAATGTCATGAATGTTAAACAAAATCCAGCATACATAATGCGTTTTGAAAATATATGTGGCATAATTTCTTTTCGCTTGAATTTAAAAATAATCATAAGGATTATGCCTGCTAAAAAGAAGCGAATTCCTGCTGAAAACAACGGTGGCGCCCCTGCTTCAATTCCAATTTTTATCGTTAAAAATGTTGTCCCGAAAATAATACATACTAAAATGTAATTAAAAATGACCATTTTGCTTCCTCCTTTTTACTCTTAAAATGAGTATAGAGGGTATGGTGTATAACAGTGTATCGGTACATATAACAGTTACTTCAAGTTGTAGTTGATTCCCTATATATTTTTCGCTTTAATTAAGTTAAAAAGAAAAATAGGTGAACCTATGAAAATTGTATTGCGTAAAGAAACAAACATACCGTATTACAAGCAAATATATATGCAAATTGTTGACAGAATACAAAGTGGTATGCTTTCACATGGTGAATCTCTTCCTTCTTTACGTTGTATGGCCACAGATTTACAAATCAATGTATTAACAGTTCGCAAAGCGTATAAACAATTAGAAACCAAAGGGTATATACGCATCGAACAAGGAAAAGGTGCTTACATATATAAACGGGTAAAGAAAGATTTCAAACCAATTCCGTATAAATGGCAACAAACGAAAACGATTAATGTTATGCGTTCTCAATATGCAATGAATAAACACCGTAAATATTATGATTTTTCACAAGCAATTCTGTATCCTCGTCTATTACCAAATCCATTTTTGGCAGACGAAATGCATAAATTGCTGGATAAAAATCCAATGTTGTTAGCAACTTACGGGCCAGTTCAAGGCGATTATGAACTGCGAGTTGAAATAGCAAATTACTTACATGAACACCAGAAATTAGTGACAGACCCATCTCAATTATTAATTACAAGCGGAGCACAACAAGGAATTGATTTAATTGCTCAAACATTATTAAAACCTGGAGATATTGTATTAGTAGAAAGTCCGTGTTACAGTGCTGCGCTTGATGTTTTCATCAATAAAAGTGTTCAAATCATTCCCGTTTCTCTTGATAATCATGGAGTTCGCGCCGACTTAATTGATGATATTTGTCAAAGTAAAAATCCCGTTTTATTGTATACGAATCCAACCTTCCAAAACCCGACAGGTACAGTAATGAGTAAAGAACGAAGAGTGGAACTTATTGAACTAGCGGAGTTATATCAATTTTTTATCATTGAAGATGATTCTTTCGGGGAAATATATTTTGAGGATGCTATAGTCCCGCCTCCAATCAAAAGTTTTGATAAAGATGGCCACGTAATATATATAAAAGGATTTAGTAAAACGTTAGCACCAGGAATGCGTATCGCAGCACTTATTGCCGATGGTCCTATTTTTGAATGGCTATATGCAGTGAAAGGTTCAATGGATATCGGTAGTCCCTTATTAACACAAAAGGCACTTCTGCCGTTTTTACGTGCGGAACGTATGAAAAACCATTTAGAAAAATTACGTACAGCTTTACAAATGAGACGTGATTTAACAATTAATATATTATCGCCATTAAAAGAACTAAACTTTGAAATACCAAATGGAGGTTTTAATTTATGGGTGACACTGCCTGATTCGATAGATCCCTTTACCTTATTACAAAAAGCAAATGAAGTAGATGTCTCTTTTTTACCAGGAACAGCTTGTCTATTAAATTACGAAACAAATGATAACCAATTAAGAATTAGCTATTCAATGTTAAACGAGAAAGATATGGAAATTGGATTAGAGAAATTACATGATACAATACGAAAAAGTATTTGTTAGAAGCAATCTCACATTAGCCAACAATAAATAATACCCGAAAATGAAAATGTATAGTATGGGATATTATTTATTGTTGAGCTTTTTCGTTATTCTTAACAATCGGTTTTAAAACTTGTCTTTCTTTTAATTCTTCAACACTGCCATATTGATCAATAACAATTGCTTTCATTTCCTCTCCTCTCCTCCTTGCTGTTTATTTTAATAACATACAATTATTTCTCAAAATTTTTTGTCTTGAATTAACATATAATTATTTTTGGGGGTAATTATGTAAGAAGCATTATAAAGTGAAACTTTAATCAACCCTCGTCAATCGGTCTTTTTCAGGAAGTTGGTCCCCTCCCAACTTCTTTACTTTCCCTGAATTTTGAGATGAGACTCTTACCGCCCGGCAAATGGCAAATAGCGGGATGAATTACAATACGAATCTTACACACATCTTAGAATCATCCAAAACTGTTTTATTAATTAAATTCAAAAGAAATGGGGCTAACTATATGAGTGAAAAGATATTTAAAATAAATGGAATTGATATATGTACAGAAAGCTTTGGAAACCCTAAGAACCCTGCTATTTTATTAATTATGGGCGCTACATGTTCCATGGTTTATTGGGACGAAGAGTTTTGTGAGCTGTTGGCTAGTACGGGGAAGTTTGTTATTCGCTTTGATAACCGTGATGTTGGACGCTCTGTTGCCTATGAACCTAGAACTTCCAATTATACAGTAACAGATATGGCTGAAGATGCAATTGGAGTACTAGATGCTTATCATATTGATAAAGCTCACCTATTTGGTATGTCATTAGGTGGTATGATTGCTCAAATTGCCGCTGTAAAACATCCCGAAAGAATTTTGACGCTAACTTTACTAGCGACTAGTGTAATAGGATCTGATGACAATACTCGCGATTTACCTCCAATGGATGAAAGAATTTTAACACATCATGTAAATGGCACAAGTATAGATTGGGCAAATAAAAATGATGTGGCAGAGTATTTAGTTTCAGGATCTCGTCTATTATGTGGATCAGAACGAATATTTGATGAAAATAGAGTTTATAAACAAGTAAAACAAGAAATAGAACGCGCAAACAATTTATTAAGTATGTTTAATCACGCTTTACTTCAAGGTGATGATGCATATGAAGGTGTACTTCAATCCATACAAGCACCTACATTAGTTATTCACGGAACAGACGATACAGCACTCCCATTTGAACATGGCCTCGCACTAATTGGTGAAATTCCAAACTCAGTACTATTAACTCTTAAAGGAGCAGGCCATGAAAACCATCCAGATGACTGGGAAAGCATAATTAATGCTGTTTCTAAACATACATCTAAAATTTAGATAAATAACTAATGGAAGGGGCACAAATTGTATTGTGCCTCCTTCTAGTTACAAACAAAAACCCATCACTGTATTCGTATGTATAGTGATGGGGACTTTTTATACTTTTCTATGTTTAAAAAAATGGACAATCTAATTGATCAACAGATTCCCATAATTTTTTTTTTGCATTTTCGGTGGATGTATTTGTGTCTAGTGTCATGTTTTTAAAAGGGTTTACTTCGACTTTTAATAAGGATGAAGGCTCCACATATAATGAGAAAACATGGCTGCTTGGTAAAGCTTTTGAAACGTCAATATCTCCTACTTGTTTAAATAGTTGCTGTGCAGCAAAAAAGAAGAAATTAGTTGGATTTGATTGTTTATTCAGCCACGCAAGCATTTCAGGTGATACCGATTTATGAATATTGATTTTTACTCGATCACCACGTTTATATCGCCTAGATCGCATACTTCCACCAACTAACTTATCGTTAAGTTTGTAAATCCTAACTCTTTTTGCTTATGCTCTCTATATTTTGGTGAACAAGTATATACTAATAATCCTCGTGCATTTGTAAATAACGGATTATCTACAAAGATTACATTTTTGAGTCGTCCTTTTTGCTTTAAAATCATTTTTAAACTGTTTTTAATAATTACTGCACCCCCGCCATAAATAAACACGTATGGATCGTCTTTCATATCATCAATTTTGTTTATAATATCCGTTGCAACGCGCGCTGCTAAACCTAATAATGCTGGTTGTGATTCCTCAACTAATAATGCATTTCTAGGGTGTTTATCATTTAAATAAATTTGATTGAACTCTGTAATACTATCAATTGTCTTTGTTGGATACTTCCGGTTCCATCTCGTAATAATTTGTAGTAACGTTTCTTTCACACCATACGATAAACCCTTACTTAGTTGTGGTCTAAAGTTTACGCCTAGTGATACTACTTCTTCTGTCGTCCCTGCGCCAATATCAAAAGATAATAGTGTTTTATCAACAAAATCAATTTCTGACACTTTATTTTGTTCACATTCTATTTTATGTTTCACAACATTTCCTTCTTCATCGTATACAATGCCCCACGTCCCAGAAGCACCCTCAGGCAGGCATTTACAATACTCAATTGAAACATTAATTGTCACATCACGTCCGTTCGGATAATGGAAAATAACCTTATGATTTCCCATATAACGTTTTGCATTTTCAGCAGCTATTTCTTGTGTAATAAGCTGCATAGGAAGAGCGACAGATAAATCATAACGAATATTAATATGACTAGAAGTTGGACTTTGACGCATAGCGCTTACAGCTAAACCTGATAGAATTGTAATAACCATTAACTCATCAGTCGACTTATTCGATTTCTTCTCTACCTCAGTACCTTTTAATTGATCTTGAATAACTTTTTCTCCAACGATGTATCGTACATTATTTAACATTAACGATGGCGAACTTATAGTCACATCAATGTGGTTTTCTAATTCAGATAATGAGACATCTACCTCATCTAAGAGTCCTGTAGGCTCACCTATATATAAAGAATAAATACTCGGAATAAAAATAGGGTCTTGCCCTTTCACCATTAACTTCAAACCGTTGTTTCCTGCATCTGCACCAGCCTTTAAAAGTATAGACATAACTACCCCCTAAATTAATCTGACATCCCTTCCAAATATATGCGAGCCCATTCTTTTACATTCAAATGTATTGTAATTTTTTACTCATTACAAAAACAAGATATTACATAATTACGCATTGCGTGTAAAAAATATTTGACACAAAACTTTCCAAATTTTATACTATAGTTGTAAATAGTTTTTTACAATAGTGGAGGTGTTGTTCTAATATGAATCGTAATAAATTCATTTTAATAACAATCGTTTTATCATTAGTCGCAGTCCTTATACATGGTACCTATAAATACATCAATGAAGGTGTAATTTTAGGTGGAACCATTTTCTCAAGCGCTTTAATACTTAGCTACCTCCTTAATCATATTACATGGGGAGATCCCCGCGGTGTGTCAGAAGAAAGTCAAGATGAGATGGGACAACAAATTACATATAAAAGCTTTAAAATTGCGTATTTTGTGCTTGTAGTTGTAATGTTCCTTTTATTAATCTTCTCCGAAGGATTTTCTATGGGGGCTAATTTAGATGGAGTAAAAAACCTCCCCCTGTTCATCGCAATTTGCTCTTCATTCTTTATTTATCCTATTGTCGAACTCATAGTTGCAAAACAATATAAGTAAAAAGATGAGGTTTTCTACATGTAGAAAACCTCATCTTTTTATATTTACATACTCTCTACAATTGCTTTTAATTTATTCACAGTCCGCCAATTCCTAACTGTAGCTGGTGTATGTAACTTCTGAAACTGGTTCATTAATTTAGAATTTCGAATGCTATTTTTGAAAAATAAATAAACGACCTTCTCATCTATATAGCAATCTTCAAGTTCACTTTTAAATGTAAGCAATTGACTACTCTCTTCTTCAGAAAGTACATTAGCTAAAAAAGCAATATGAACACTTTCTCCTTCTAACAATGAATGAACTTCATATGGACATTGTTTAATAATATTTATAAATTCATCATGTGTTCTTAGCATGACTGGAACATCGAAATCAAATTCTTTTTTTATTTCAGATTGTATTCGGTCCTTTAGAAAGTTTATACCTTCCTCAGATTCGAACACAATATTACCACTTTGTATATATGTTTTCACTTGTTTTAACCCTATTGATTCAAACACTCGTTTTAAATCAGCCATTTTGATTACTTTATGGCCACCGACATTGATTCCTCTTAGTAATGCAATATAAAGTGTCATATTATCCCCCCCACAGTAAAATGAACTTATCAATTGAATCGATTTTCCCACTCATATTTCTCGGATATTTGTTTTAATTCTTCTAACATATCATGAATAGATAATACCTCAAATAAAATAATAGATTCACTTGAAAAATGGTGATGATAATGATTTGGTTTATAATCTTTTAAATCATTTTTATAACTCCAAAATTGCTTGTCTAATTCAGCAATAAGTTTAAAATGTTCCTCATTAATTTCATTACAACGGTTTCTCAATATAGCAATTATAGAATGAATTGTTCGTTGTAATATTTCCTTTTCACTTTGTGACCAGTCACAAGTCTCAATTGACACTCGAGCTAAATTATCTATATGGTAAATGATTTGTTGTAATATATGAAGTTGCTTCTGCATAGTTAAAAAGCTTCGCATTTCCTTCTTTGTATGTTGATGATATTTCCAATCTTTCTGCTCATATTGAACAAATTGTATCGCCTTATGCAATAATAAAGTCAATTTAGATAAATCCTGAGCAGTCTCATTTTTCATACCTTTTCCTGCAACTAATGCAGCAATCCATTCTTCCATAATATTTGCTGTTTTAGCAAATAGATCCTCTGTGCATCCAAAAATCGTTTTCGTATAGTGGGGTGGAAAAATGAAAAAATTCACTAAAGTAGATACTATAATACCAGTAGATGTAGTAGCTAAACGAATTAAAAATGCAGTAAAATAATGATCTGCCGTAATTGGAATCATAGCTACAGCAGTTAAAGTTGCGACTAAAGTACCCGCGTGTAACCTTAGTTTTTGACATGTAACGATCGTAAACATTGCAGCTAATGCATAAGAAATTGCTTGGTAGTCTAGGAAAAATGTGAAAGTCATGGCATATGCCGATCCAATTGTTGAGGCCGGAAAGCGAATAAGTCCTTTTTTTATTGAGTCTGTTGCAGTTGGTTCAATTGTAACAATTGCTGTTATTACAGCAAAAATAGTTGGGATGTTAAAAAATTCACAAACTAACACTGTAAGAAAAACTGCAATCCCAGTTTTAATCACTCTTCCCCCAACAATATACCATTTTCTATCTTGATTCATTTTTTATATCCTTCATTTCTGTTTCATTTTATATACATATATTATATATTGTTAAAATAAAAAAACCTACTACATGAATATTCAAGAGTAAGTTTTTTATCTCGTTATTCCATTATAGGTAAATGCATTATTATTTGTTGGCCAATTGGCCCCATTCTCCTAAAACCTTTATCTTGGAAGCCGACTTTTGCATATAAATTTTGTGCAGGAATATTTCTTTCATTCACAGCAAGTACAACTTCATTTTTTATTGGAAAATAACGTTTTACAAACTCTTCTAATAATAACAATGAATTTTTAGCGTATCCTTTTCTTTGTCTATTGTGATTAATAGAAAATGATGTTAAAAGTAAAGCATCCTCATTATCAGTGAACTTCTTTACTCTATCTCCTGTTTGCAATGCGAAAAGACCAACAGGTAACCCGTTGTAATCTAAAATAACAATCACGTTTTTTGTACGATCACTTTTTTCTTTCTCCAGTAATGCGCTTGGATCTGATGTAAACTGGACTTGTTCACTTGGTAAAGTAAATGTTTGTATAACTTCTTTATATTTCTCCTTATACGGAACTAATTGAATTTCCCCTGTGTGTATGTTCATGCTAAACTCTCCCATTTTTTAGCTTATTAACTTATACCTTGCTGTGCTTTTGAATGCACTCTTCCATCTAAAAAGGTAATTTCAACAAATGAATTTGGATCGTTTCCTTTCCAAACAAAAATTTGTTTAATTTGTGTAGAATGTTCTACCCCTTCTTCTATAAGTAAATCCCCTTCAAAACCAATTAAATCTTTCACTTCTGTATAAGTCATTCCTTCATTTATGTTCGAGAAATGATTTATATTAATAGAATCTTTCTGTTGCCTTTCCATCACAGTAGAAGAAGTTGCTGTTTGATTTTTCACTTCTTTTCTCTGTTCACACGCTGTCATACTGAAACCTAAGCATAAACTAAACAATATACATGCGCTTTTTTTCATCATAACAGTTGTCCCTCCCATCATAATTAAACCATATATTCCCTTGAAAATAAACTGAATATTTAATATTACATTCAAAAACCTCGTACAATTAAGTACGAGGTTAATTTCATTTATTCAAATGATTATTTGATTGATCATCCTGTTCTTTTCTTAACTCTTGTTCTTCATCTTTTGGTAATTGTTTATCATTATCTTTAATTGGATTCGTTTCTCTATTTTCAATCATATCATTTGGAACTTGTGGCATTACTCGGCCCACAATAGCCGCTAATTCATCTAGTATACCTTCACCTGTTTTTCCTTTTTTAATTTGCTTTCCAATTTGTTTTAGGCGTTCATACGTATCAACATCTGCTACAACGACTGCATTAGCACCGTCAGGGTCATTTTTTAAACTTTCTGCAACAGAGTATTTAATTGATTCAACACGAGTTCGATCAAGTTTTGCTTTTACGTCTATACCTACAATAGCATATTTTCCAAAAACGACCGCTGTTGCATCATTCACACCTGGCAAACTTGCTGCTAAAGATGCTAAATGATCTGCTGCTTTTTCATTTGGCTTATTTGATTTATTCGTATAATTAACATTTTTCATTGAAACATTTTTTTGTTCCGACTTTTCGTTTGGATTGTCTTTTTTTCCAATACTGCATCCAGTTATAACGAAGCAAAGCATCAATATATATATTAGAGTTTTCATTATTTTCACCACTTCACTATTAAGGTTTAATCATAAATTTTTTCAACAGCTTGCATTTTCTTTACCTTTTCCTCGGCCCCGCTATTAGCATTAATGAATATTTGATACGTATCTTTTCCTAAAGTACCTATAAATTCATAGCAAAGTACTTCCTTATGCAAATCATTGACTACAACAGCTTTACGTTCTTCCATGACTTTTACATCCGGATTGATTTTCTTTCTTGCTTCTGCTGTAGTTAGCTTTGCCGATGGAACTGTTCGCTTTTGATGTGACGCTAAATATTCTTTTGCGGAGAACCCTACGATAGAACCATCATCTAAAGCAATTTTCATTTGGATTGCTTCTGGATAAATTCGTACTCCATTTTCATTTACTACATACGTAAATACACCAACATTATCATATTGAGAGCTATCATAAAGCTCCATATTATTAAACTTATGGTCCTTTAAAAATTTCAAACCTTTACTACCTGCATCGTTTAAACTAACTTTCTGTTCTTTAATTTCGCGGTTATTCATAACCCAAATTGGATATCCGCCTTTTCCGGTAATATCCATATAGAACTCATTGTTCGTTGCTTCATCTTTAATTTTCACACTATAGAAGGATTCTTTCGCACCTTTTCCGCTTTTCTCAACATCTACTTTTTCATTTCCTTTTAAATTCAAAAACGATTTGGCAATTTTCGCCGCTTCATCTTTAGAAATTGCCTTTCCTTCCGCTTCAAATCCACCTTTTTTATTTTTTTGCGCACTTGTAAAGGTCGGTCCGAAGTTTGTAGAAGAATATGATGTTACGTTTTTCTCTACAGTTTTCAATCCATCAATAATTGTGTTATCTGCTGGATCGCGATTTGATGCAAGTGCCATTTCTACATCCATCCAGCGTAAATTATTTTTCAAAACAAGATGTTGTACTTTTCTTAGTTCATCTTGTATATTTCCTGCATTTGAATATAAAGTTTGCAACGTTTTATATTCTTGCTCATTTAACGGTTCTTTTTCTAAATCACGAATGGCTGCACGGTAACTAAAATCACCGATATTCGCTAAAAATTCTTCCGTTTTATTAAATGGCATTAATGTTAAAGGAAGTTGCCCTACATCCGAGCGAGCTTCAGATGTTAAACGCCATACATCCGCTAGTGCAGGTGATAAAGATGATCGTGAATTCATCGCAAGTGTTGTACCAATTTTATCGTGCAATAAATCGACTTCGTATGCTAAATCATGGAATGCACGTTGATAACTATTTTCCGCTCGAATTAAAACCGCATTTTTCTCTTGGTGCTCTTTATAGCCCCAGTATCCTGTTCCTACTACACCGACTGTTAATAATACAATGATAATACCTCTTAACATTGTCCCACCTCCACTCTATTTACAGAAAATATGTTTACCGATTTTTTTAATTTGTGGACGAGTCCAAATCCATTTACTAGTCGCAGTATCTGGATTGAAATAATATAAAGCATTTCCTGTTGGATCCCATCCGTTAATCGCATCTAAAACTGCTTTTTTTGCTGTTTCATTTGGCGTTAAATATATTTGTCCATCGGCTACCGCTGTAAATGCTCTAGGCTCAAAGATTACACCTGAAACAGTATTTGGGAACGACGCACTTGTAACACGATTTAAAATAACAGCAGCTACTGCAACTTGTCCTAAATACGGTTCACCACGTGATTCCCCGTATACTGCGTTTGCCATAAGCTGAATATCATTTTGAGAATAACCGTTCGGAACATTTGTCCCTTTATTTTGAGGTGGTTTATTCTCCTGTGCAGTGCCACCACTATTTCCTTTATTCGTTGTCGTCCCTTTATTAGCAGTTGACTTGTCATACTTCGTTGCCTTCACGAGCATTTGCTTCGTTTTAGCTCCAGCTAAACCATCAACGGGTAATCCGAATTTCTCTTGAAAATTCCGAAGTGCCCAGTATGTACCCCATCCGAAAACACCATCCACTTTTCCCGTATAAAATCCGTTATATTTCAAACGAGATTGCAGTTCAATGACATCTTCGCCAGATGCCCCTCTTTGAATGACTTGATTAGAAAAAGCTTCTACATTCTTTAGTTGTATACTACTGACCATTAAAGACAGCCCTATGAACGCAAGTAAAACTGCTATTTTAAAAATAGCCTTTTGGCGCATAATTTTTCCTCCTTAATTACGGAAATGATTTCTTGGTTATGTTTTGTAAAAGCCTCGCTTTTATGTAAAGAAGACAAAAAAATCCAAACTAATATCGTTGAAAAAATATGTAAACAATATACAAAAAAGATAAAAGGAGTTCATCATGAAGAAATTGTTAAAGCGTGTCGCACTTGTCATTCTGTTCCTAACAACATGTTCAAATATATATACAGGCTCATCAATTGTTCATGCGCAGCCGCCGTATGCCAAATGGGGTAAGCTAGCCGTAGAAAAGACGAAAGAACAATACCCAAAAGCAGAAATTATTGACTATCTTCATATAGGTAGAAAACCCAAAACAGTTCAAATAACTGTTGAAAAATTTAAATTGTGGTTACGTGAAGATGGAAAAGAATATGGTGTTTTTGTTGATGTAGAATTTGAAACAAAGACGGAGAAATTTATAAAGATGTCGTTTCAGAAGACGAGTAGATAAAGTGAAACCCCCACTGTTAAAAACAGACACAGTGGGGGTTCTTGCATTTCTAAAATTCTTTTCTAAAGTTTCGATTCCCTAAAAATCTTACCAATATACAAATAGCGCCAATTACAACTGCTATCCCTATACTGTATAAAAGTACTTTACCATACCCACCTATTCTTGGATCTAAAAACGGATATGGATACCAATTCACGATTGGACCACGTACTAAGCTATATACCACATAAAAAAACGGGAATAAGAGCCAACTTGCAGATTGTTTCCAAGTGATTTTCTTAATAGGTGGATTTAAAATCCAATCTAAAAGCATTGTAATCGGCATGATATAATGTAGCACAGTATTTACCCATGGTATTGCCGTTTGAAGTGATTCTTCTAACCCTCTTAATAATAAAAAATAAATGAGTCCAGTCGTAAGTATGTATACCGTTGCTGCACCACGAAGTATACCAAACTGCTCTGAGCGACCAAATGTAGCTGTTACGATACTACTTAAAAGGAGAATACATGCAACTAAAATGTTACTTTCGATAGTGAAGAAACTAAAAAAGTTAACTGGATTAAACGGCTTCACTTGTGCCCTAATTATGAATTGCGTAATAATGGCGCTACATACTAGAAGACTTAAACAGAATCTAAATAAAGATAAAGTTTTTTCATCCCTCATACATTCCCTCCTTTTCTTATATATAATTGGAGTTTCCCTGTACATGCTCAATAAATAGTTTTAATGGAACGAGCCCACGTTTTGGCATATGACTACTTATAATAGCTACTACTTCTAACTGAGGAATGATAACAATGTATTGTCCGCCATATCCCATAGCAAAATATATACAATACGGTATGGGAAATCTTTCGTTATGTAATACCCACCAGTGATAGCCATATGCGCCGACATGTTCATATGTTTCAAATTGCGCCCTGCTTGACTCTTCTAACCATTGCGCTGATACAATTTCTTTCCCATTCCAATATCCATTTTGTAAACATAATTTTCCTAATTTTAATAAATCGGTAGATTTCATTTTCATACCGAAGCCACCTACATATATACCCTGCGGATCTTGTTGCCACTCGTATTCGTTAATTTTTAATGGATCAAATAAATATTTCTTTGCAAACCGCTCTGTCGAAATTCCAGTAGCTTCTTGAATAATATAGCTCAGTAAATGAGAAGAACCTGAATTATAATTCATTTTTGTAGCAGGTTCTTCAATTATTGGCTTTTCTAATATGTACTGTACCCAGTTCTCTGATTCTACAAAGTCATTTGGGAATACTACTCCATTCCCAAACTCTTTCCAGTCCTCACCAGTAGTCATTGTTAATAAGTGATATAGCGTTAAATCATGTTTTTCCCCAGGTACATTTTCAATCCACTCTGTAATTGATGTATGTATATCATTTATATAGCCCTTATCAATTGCAATACCAATTAATAAAGATACGATACTTTTTGTAATCGAATTTATTTTATATAAGTTATTTGCACATTCGGGTGTTTTATAATACTCAGTTGTTAATTCCCCTTTTTGATAAACAAGAAATGTATTCACTTTTTTCTTTTCGAATTTATTTTCTAGTTGCTTGAAATCCAAAAACTTTACCTCCATTTAAATAGTTACTCCATTTATTATATCTTGTTCCTTCATTTTAAACATAATTGTGCTCAAATAAAAATAAACCTGTCAGCCATAATGAACTGACAGGTTTATTTTTATAATTTCGTACGAACATTCCAAAGCTCTGGGAAGAATTGTTGATCAAGTACTCGCTTTAAATAAGAAACACCGGAGGATCCACCTGTACCCATTTTATGCCCAATAATTCTTTCTACTGTTTTCATATGACGGAAACGCCATTGTTGTAGCCAGTCTTCAATATCAATCAATTTTTCAGCAAGCTGATATAAATTCCAATATTTTTTCACATCCGCATACACTTCCAACCATGCTGCTTCTACTGTTGCATCTTCTTCATAAGGCTGCGTAATATCACGGTTTAACACATCTTTATGAATAGGGAATCCTTCTTTTACTAATGCTTGAATCGCGACATCATATAGACTTGGTGCATGTAGCGCTTTATGAAGTCGTGCATGTAATTCTGGATCCTTTTCATAAATTTTTAATGCGTGTGGCGTTTTATAGCCAAGTGCATACTCAATCATACGATATTGATACGATTGAAAACCTGAAGCTTGACCGAGTGAATCACGAAACTCAATATATTCTGATGGTGTTAATGTCGCAAGAATATCCCAAGATTGAATAATTTGAGACTGAATTTTTGATACACGTGCTAACATTTTAAAAGCTGGTTGTAATTTATCTTGTTTAATAGATTCAACCGCCGCATTTAGCTCATGTAAAATGAGCTTCATCCAAAGCTCACTTGCTTGGTGAATAACGATAAATAACATTTCATCATGATGGTCCGATAATCTTTTTTGAGAAGATAGTAAACTATCTAATTGTAAATACTCCCCATACGTCATATTCTCTTTAAAATCCGTATGAATCCCTTTTTCCATAATTACTTTTTCATTTTCTTTCATATTAGCCAAACGCCCCTTTTATATGATTCTACTTATATTGGTCTAATAACGGCTCGAACTGGACTTCCATCTGCATCAGTTAATGCAAGTGGTAATGCAATAAGTTCATAATCACCGTCTGCTACATGATCTAGTACGACATTTTCTAAAATATGAATTCCATGTTTAAATAATTGATGATGCGCTGCTAATTCTTTATCATCTAGCGGATCAACTGATGGTACATCTACTCCGATTAAACGAATACCTTTCTCTGAAAGAAACGATGCTATGTCTGCACGTAAATGAGGGATCACCTCTGGAAATTCTTCAGCTTTTCCATGTGAAGATGTACGTAATAATAATCGTTCTACACCTTCTAAATGAAAGCTTTCTAATTCCTTTTTCCCGATGCTTTCAAGATTAGAAACGTCAATAATCCGTGCTGGGCCAACATAAACTTGAACATCTAAATCCAATACTTTCTTTCCATCATTATCAAAATGAAATGGTGCATCAATATGAGTGCCTGTATGAATACTCATCGTTAACTTTCCGACATTTACTGAGCCACTTTCTTCTTTTGACCATGAAACTTCATACGAGAACGGTGTGTCTCCTGGCCACGTTGCAATATTATTATTTAGCGGTTGTGAAATATCAATCCACTCTGATGTTTTCATATTTATGCCACAACCTCTCGCTTATTTTCAAACTGCTTATACTCTTCATTTTTCATAATTTTCTTTAATATTTGTACAGATTTCCACACTTCTTCGTATGTGTTATATAAAGCGACCGGCGCAAGTCTCACCCCATTTGGCGCTCTAAAATCTGGAATTACTCCATTTGCTTTTAGTGCTTTACATATACGTGCTGCTTCTGCATGCTCTAAATAAATGTGCCCGCCTCGTTTTTCATCCTCTAATGGATTTCCAATTGTAAATTCGAAATCTTTTAATTCATGTCCAATTAAATTCAGCATGTATCTCGTAATATGTAAAGATTTCTCACGTAAACGTTCAATACCAGCATCTTTGAAAATTTCAAGTGAACCAATTAATGGTGCTGTACTTAATACGTGCGGTGTACCAATTTGATAAGCACCTGCATGATCAGCAGCTGTTAATGTATGCTCCATATCAAACTGTTTATCTTTTCTAGAACTAAACCATCCAGACAATCCTGGCAGTCTATTAAAATGTTTACTATTTACATAAAGGCCTGCAACACTACCCGGTCCTGCATTTAAATATTTATAATTGCACCAAACAGCAAAATCGACATCCCAATCTTTGAAATGATGCGGAATAGATCCTATTGAATGGCATAAATCAAATCCAATGTGAATGCCGCATTTATGAGCTTCCGTTGTTAAACGTTTCATATCAAGAATTTGACCACTTCTATATAAAACAGAAGGTAATAAAATTAAAGCGATATCATCTTCCATCGCATGGATAATATCTTCTTCAGAAAGTGTTCTACCATCTCTGCTTTTCACTCTTACTAAATGCTCATCTGGATCTAATCCTTTTAAACGAATTTGACTTTGAAGTGCATATATATCTGATGGGAATGTTAATTCATCCGCAAGAATTTTTGTACGTATTCCTTTCGGCTCATAAAATGTGGCAATCACTTGGTGTATATTCGTCGTCGTAGAACCGGTTACAATGGTTTCTTCTGGTAAAGCTCCAATAAGAGGTGCAGTCAACTCACCTAATTTCTCCGAGAGAAAAAACCACGGATGCTCACCCTCTGTCCAGCCGTCAATGCCATACTCTTTCCATGAATCTAGCAAAATAAGTAACGATTTCTCTGCTCTTTTTGAAAGTAGTCCTAATGAGTTTCCATCTAAATATATCGTTCCTTCTTTTTTATAGAATTCAGTTTGAAAATCTTTCAGTTCATCATGTTTATCACATTCAAGCGCATATTCATAATTCGGTTGAAATGGTTCTTTATACATGGTGTCACCTTCTCTTAATTTTCTTTTTATTCTAACTAATTGAAATATATCACCTCAATTGATACGACGTCAATGATATTATGTCAGTTGACTTTATATATGAATTTCTTTTACAATACAGTTATATTTTCAGATATTTCAGTATAAAGAGGTGATTCTTTGAAAAACAGTACCCTTTCATCAAGAAAACACCGCTCCTTAGAAACGAAGAAGAAACTATTACACTCTGGTTACACTATTTTTATACGTAACGGATTTCAAAAAACGACAATTACACAAATTATTAAACATGCAGAAACCGGATATGGTACAGCATATGTATACTTCAAAAACAAAGATGATTTCCTAATTAGTTTAATGGAAGATGTTATGAATCGTTTTTATAATATCGCTGAACGCTCTTTTTCTCCACAAACAAAAGAAGAAGCACGTATAATGATCCAAAATCAAGTTAGAGCATTCCTGCAATTAGCAAATGAAGAACGCGCTATTTTGCAAGTTGTAGAGGAAGCGATAGGATTATCAAGAGAAATACGGCAAAAATGGGATGAGATTCGGGAACGTTTTATAAAAAGCATTAAACAGGATATTACATACTCTCAAGAAAGTGGATTGGCACAACCGAATTTAAATAAAGAGATTGTAGCACGCGGTTGGTTCGCGATGAATGAATCGTTTCTTTGGACTATTATGCAAAACGACAAAAAGATTAACTTAGAGGAAATTGTGTATTCGTTGACGGAGATGTATACGACGGGGTTATATAAATAGCACACCTGCAATAAATACGGTGTGCTATTTTACAACTATAAAAATATTTTATCTGGGTAAGGCAATGCTAAAAGGGGCTTTTCAGATAAAGAGAAATATTTTAGTTTTAACGATTCACCATCTATCGATTTCAACTCGCCACTAGTAACTTCACACTCAAACACAACAACAATATATTCTACTTCATCACCATTCGGATATATATGGCGGTACTTTTCTCCTCCAAATACTCCTTTTTGTTTTTTTACTTGTACTTCCAATCCTGTTTCTTCCCAAACTTCCCGAATTACTGCTTCTTCTGGAGTTTCCCCAAGTTCAATTGCTCCAGCTGGCAAACTCCAGTATTCCCCGCCAGGATATTGAAACAAAATATCTCCCTGCCCATTTTTTATAACAGCAGCTACACTTGGCATGAATATTAGTTCATGTCCTAATTGCTCACGGATTTTTTTATAATATAGCGACATAGACATAAAATTCTCCCCCACTTCATTAGTAAATACCTTTATTTCCTGACATCTATTGTATAATAATACCAATAACAATTCCTATATAGAAAGGACAAGAAAATGTCTCAAGAACAACTAATAAATAGTTTTCTATCATTTTTAGGTGCTACAAAACAGCATACTAGCTTAAGGTTTTTAAATGAACTTATTAAAGCTCATCAAGAAAAAGTAAAGTGGGAAACTCTTACTAAAATAATTGACTGGGAAAAAGGTAATAAAACAGGTCATTTTTTTCCTTCCATTGAGACATACATATACCGTATTACAACAAAAGGTCTCGGGGGTACTTGTTGGACGCACTCAATTGGATTTCATTGGTTATTATCAAATCTTGGTTTTAATGTTCATTATATGTATATGGATCCCGGACATTTATGCTTACGGGTTAACTTAGACCAACCTTATTATGTTGATGTTGGTTATTGTGCACCTTTATTCCAATCTTACCCACTTTATGAATCATTTCAAGTAAGTAATGTAAGAGAAACTTTCACTTATGAAGTCTCAAATAATAAGATTGAAATTACTAGAAATCCAGGTCCCACAAAAACCTTACACATAGAACCAATACACTTATCAAATATGAAAGAACTTATTTCAAGGTCTAACGATTGGCGTACATCTCCTGTATTAAAGAAAATTCAGATTTTCGGTTATATCGATGGTATTCCAACTTCTATTAATGATAATGTTTTAAAACGATATTTCCAAGGTAAGAAAAGAGAACAAATCATTACATCTTCTGAACTTAATTATTGGATAACAGAAAGATTTTGTGTTTATAAAGAAATATATGAAAGAGCTATTGAGATTTTCAATGAAAAAATTTTCAAACAGTAAAAGCGTTACTCATGAGATTGAGTAACGCTTTTACCTTAATATATTTTTAATATTAATCTTCTTTATGATAAGCAGCTTCTACACATTCTGCTAGACGTTCCATTTGTTCTATAGTTAAACCTCGTGAAATCCAGCCTGTTAACTTATACATCATTTTATAATAAAAATTACTAGGTTCATATTCTGAAATTAATGTTAGTGCTGTACCTTCCTCATCTTCTTCTAACATATAAGTCATTGCTGAATATCCTTGCTTCATTTCACTACCTAGTGAAATAATATGGGGTGTATCGTATTCAAGAATTTCTACTTCTGCCTCAAATGTTTTCTTACCTACTTTTTGAACAGAAATATATTTATCTCCTACACGTGGATTCTCTTTATCCATATTTGAAGGATAGCGATTTTCTATTATAAACGTATTCCATTCTTTTATTTTTTCATCTTCTATTATATAGTCACATACAATATCCATTGGTGCTTTTATTACTATTCCAATTGCAAAACTCATTATACTGCCCCTCTCAAATACCCTATCCATTTCTATTTAACTAAATCATTATGCCATATTTTATATAGTGAAATACAAGTAGAATTTTAACTTTTTATTGTGAGGGGGATTCAATAAATAATCATTTTTTATTAATTTAAAAACTTATTCATACAAAATATTTTATTAAAGATACAACAATTAAAAACAAAGCCACGAGTAGTAAAGCAATCCCTATACTTCTATTTTCTTTTTCGTTATTTTTTAAATTTTGCACGCCTAAGCTAACTAACATAAACCCTAAAAGCGTTTGTAAAATTAGCATACTCAGTTCCGAAGTATCATTCCAACTATAAATGGAATACCCCATTATAATAATTGCAAGTAAAACAGTTACGATCCTATTCATACGCAAACCCTCCCTTTTTAAAAAGAAACCGCTAAGTTTTCTTAGCGGTTTTATTAACAATTTATATTTAGTAAATGTGCTTTTCATGAATTTGATATAAGTCAAAAGAATTTCCTGTCCAATATAACTACGCATGTTAGCCCACTTTTTCTTTATTCAGTCTACTTACAATTCCAACAATAAATTTATATTCAACCCTTCTCTTCTTATCTTTCTTAAAACCCTCTTTCGTATCAAAAATAAAACAAGTTTTCCGAAACCAAATACGTACGTATAAAGACTCAAAATAAATAGGTTTTATAATACCTCGTTCTTCAAATTCAGTCCCATCTTTATTTTCAGTTTCCGTTCGAACAAACCACCTATTCCCGATGCCAATTTCAATATACTTCACATAAGTCCCCCTTCCGGAAATTAATTTCTAACAATTCTATTATTTCCCCGGTAAGCGCACATTCCGACAGAACATGAGCCCACAAAGAAAAAGTAGATTGCAAAAATCTACTTTATAACTTATATTTTTGCATTCGTTTATAAAATGTACTACGGGGTACATTTAATAGTTTTGCAGCTAACGAAACATTTCCATTTGTCTTTTGTAATGCTTCAATCATGCTATCACGCTGTATTTTTTCGCGAAAATGTAATGTATCTTCTGTTTTATTTTCAACTTGTAACTCAAGTTGTTGTTGATTTCCCCTCATTGTTTGTAACAAAAAAGCTACTTGTTTTTCGCATATTTCCCGTCCTTGCGACAAAATGTAAATGCGTTCTAATACATTTACTAGTTCCCGAATATTTCCGGGCCATGTATGTTGTAAAAATTGATTGTATATACTCTTTGGAAATACAACATTCCAATTCTTCTGTTCGCAGAAGTGTTGTATAAAATATGGGATATCCTCTTTTCTTTCTATTAACGATGGAACATATAACGGATAAACGTGCAAACGATAATATAAATCTTGACGGAATTTCCCTTCTTCTACTAACCGTAGTAAATCTTTATGTGTGGCAGTAATAATACGAATATTTACTGGTACCAATTTTGAACTCCCAATTGGAGTTATTGTGCGTTCTTGTAAAACACGCAATAATGCTACTTGCATCTCTGGTGGTACTTCACCAATTTCATCTAAAAATAATGTTCCTCCGTTTGCTTGTTCAAATTTCCCTTTATATCCTTGACGTCGCGCACCTGTAAATGCACCTTCAGCATAACCGAACAATTCACTTTCCATTAATTCTTTAGGCAAAGAACCGCAGTTAACAGCTATAAAGGGCCCGTCTTTTCTTGGACTATTTTCATGAATCGCTCTCGCAACATATTCCTTTCCTACTCCTGTCTCACCACATACATACACACTAGCATCAGTCGGTGAAACAAGCTTAATTTCTTCTAGTGTGTGTTGAAATGCTCTGCTTGTCCCGGTAACTCCTGAAAAAGTAATCCCTTTTATAAATGTGAGAGCAGAATATGTATTCATTTGTTTATTTTCCTTTAAATACATACATTTCCCGATCATTCTTTCATTACTATATACTGGTATCTCTAATTTAGTTTCCAATCCATGGTACATTAACTCTTCAAGTTTCATTCTTGACCAATTATTTATTCGTTCACGAACGCTCTTACTCGCAGAAACGATAACATCTCGATGATTACAAATAACTACTTGTTCATCACTATCAATGACATCTAAAAAACGATGGATTAAGTGTAATTCATTTTGATGAACTCTTATGCTACATTCACGTTCTATTGCATGTGCCATTGAAGTTACCATACCGAGCATATATGGATGCGAAAATTCAATTGGACATGAGAAATTTAGAACACCAATTAATTTCCCGTCATCGTTATGAATGGGAGCGGCCGCACAACTCCAGCTATGAGATACCACGGAGTAATGTTCAGTACCACTTATCATAATAGCTTCTTCAATTTCTAGCGCTGTTCCAATTGCATTTGTGCCAACAGCTGCTTCCGTCCATTTTACACCTTCAATAAAATTAATATGTTTCGCTCGCTTTAACGTTTGTTTATTTCCACTTAACGATAGAACATAACCATCTGGATCGATTAATAATGCCATCATTTGTAGTTCATCAATGGTTTTTCTCATATTTTGTATTTGAGGTAATGCTATATCAAGGAAAATTTCACTCTTTTTCTTTTGTTCTTGAAAAAAAACAGAAGACAAAATTTTCTGACCTTTACTCATATGAGGATTCACATTTGCTTGTTTACATCGGTACCATGATTCTGAAATTCTTTCGTTTATACGGTTCGAATCAAGGACTCCTTCATCAATAAACTTTTTCCATGTATGTAAGTAAAACGGTGAAGCTAACATTGTATCATCTCCCTTTTAATTGTTTTGGAGATTTATAAAACATACTTTTATTATAAAACTGAATAAAAGCGTTTTCAATAAAACTAGAAAGACGACACAAATATGTTAATAATTTGAATATCCTAATGCATTTCTTTATTCTTTTTTAGTAGCACTATATTTTGTATAATGGACGCAAAGAAAATACATAACCAAAACCACTTTTGTGGATTACCATTTATAAAGAAAACAATCACGGCTATTGCAAATAAAATAGTGGATGCTAAACTAAAATATAATTTTGTTTTCATTCCTATTATCCCTCACCCCTCTATTACTTTACAGTACATACTAACTCTTCATTTTTCATCTCTACTATGTACTCCTGTAAAACATATTCTTTCCCACCATGTTTTTCATACCGTTCATGTATTCTTTTAATATGCCTCTCGTCACTTCTAATTTTCGATTCTATTTCTTTATACTGTTCATAACTATCATATTCCCATATGGCAAATACTTCATACGTACCATTCTTATTATCTTTCATCCAGCGTCCTATTAGCCTAGAACCATGCTTTAACTGATTAGGTAAGTTTGTGTGATTGAAATGATCATTAAATACTTCTATGGATTCATTTTTCACTACATAGTACTTCCTTCTGTAAAACATACTTCTTCACCTCTTTCATGAAAAGTATTAGTAAATCTTCCCATCACTACCGTATTATAATACTTTCCATCCGATAGTCTTTTGTCATTTTTCAAAATGCCTTCTACTTCAAAACCTAATTTTTTATAAAGATGAATAGCTTTCTCGTTTGTCTCTAATACTTGTAAAGATATTTTATTCACTGCATTTTCGTCAGCCCATTTAATAGATTGTTGTAATAGGCTCTTCCCCATTCTATATCCCCAAAACTCTTTTAAAATGCAAACGCCAAACTCCACTTTATGAGATAATCTCTTAAAATTTGATCCTTCACATCTTGAAAATCCAACGATTCGATTGTGCACTTCTGCAACTAAAAAGAGATTCTTAGTCTCTTCACTATCTGTTTTTATTATTTTTTGAAATCCTAGATTATCTATAAATCCCTCTCCAGCATCTCTATCCATATTTTCAGTTTCTCCATCAATCTGAACTCTAATTTTCGATAACTGCTCAGCATCTTTCTCAGCTGCAGAACGAATTGTATAAGTTAATCCATTTATATAAAACTCTTGCTCTTTTACAATCATGTCAAACTCCTTTCAAATCAATATAATGGCGCTATTACAACTTGTTTACCTTGTTTCTCAAAGTCCTGAACAGTTTCTTTACTAGCCTCTTCGTCAGTTATAATAATGTCAATTTCTTTTAGAGACTCTCCTCTTATAAAACAATCTATTCCAAGTTTATTATGTGGAACTAAACAAATATTTCTTCTAGCAATTTCACTTACTCTTTTACTAAAATAAGCAACTTCAGGTGTTGCAGTACTAATACCTTGTAATGAAATGCCTCCACCTGTAGAGAAATAAAGATCAATAGAAAATCTACTTATCAATTCAGAGGCAAGTGTATCAGTAATATTCCCTGAAGGTTTTACTTTTCCGCCAATTAAATACGTATCAATATTCTTATATTCTCGTAGATAACCAGCTATTTCTATAGAATTCGTAATAACCGTAAATGATACTTCTGGTAAATATTTCAGCATCGCATTATGAACGGAAGCCCCACCAATAAAAATTGAATCACCTTCTTGTATATAAGATACCGCAACTCTTGCAATTGTGTCCTCATACATTGAGCTATCACTATAACGTTTAGCTGGTTCCGCAGCTAAGTTTCTCACTCGCGTAAGTTCAATTGCACCTCCGTGCGTTCTTTTTAATAAACCATCCTTTTCCATAATAGACAAATCTCTTCTTATAGAATCAATAGACATATCAAATCTTTCCGCAAGATCCTTTGCGATTACTCTTCCATCTGTATTAAGTAGCTCTAAAATTTTCTCTCGACGCTCTTCAGTAAACATGTCATCACCACCGTTATTGAAGATTCAGAAACTTAAACTTTATTTTAATTATATGCATGCCTCTTCCATTTTACAATATTTTCAATTCTTATTTATTCCGTTTTATACAGTCTTCTCCCTCTTTCTATCCTGTTAACTTGACAACCAAATAAATATATATCTGTATATTACGCAAAAACACTTCCATTCACCTTCCTATTGATGTAAAATTATTCCTATGTTTTACTTTTTAATACAGAAAGGGATTACTATGAAACCATTAATCAAAACGACATGTACAGCATTATTATTTACTGGAATATTAACAGGATGTAATAGCAATACTACATCAAAACAAGAAAAGAGCGCTCTCGAAAAGAATGCAATGCACTATGGGGAAATATTTAAAAACGAATACTATAGAGCAACTGTTGAAAATGCTAAATTCGAAAAAATAGACAAAGAGTGGCGTCTCACAGCTCGCGTTACTATAAATAACGCTCGTGTTGACGGACAAACGATAGATCTTTCAGAAATAAAATATTTCATAAAAGATGACAAAACGGGTGAAAAATACGAAGGTAAAGTTATACAAAATGAAAATGCTAAAAAAGTTCCATCTGAATTTTCTTTAACTACTGACATTGAATTTAATATGAAAACTTCACCAAAAGATTTAAATAATATGTATTTATACATAGATAGCAAAGCAGCGCCGTTAACAGATACATATTGGAAGCTTGATAATTTAGTATCTAAATAGAAAGACCAGTCTTACATGACTGGTCTTTTACATTCATACATTTAACTTTCATTAACACTTATAATAATTTTCTAATAACAACTTGAATAACATCAGCTAAACCAGTGTGCCCTTTCCCTTCAATTCGCTCTTGTTCGCCATTAAAGAAATGAATTACCTTATGTTCTTCACACCAAGTAAGGATATCAATTGGATCATACAGCATATCAACATCTTTTGGTCCACCAGTACCATAGTTTATTTGTTTTTTTGAGTAAACTTCAAACATAATTAAACCACCAGGCTTTATCGTTTGTATCATTTTACCTAATATCATTTTTTTATAATCATCATGAAAATGTCCAAATACCATAATTGCTGCATCATATTCATTTTCTGGCAAACTATCAGCTAATAAATCTACTTTTTTTGTATGCACGTTTACGTTATGCTTCTCTGCCAATTTTTTTGTCTTCTCTAATCCATCTTCCGAATAATCAATAGCTGTTACTTCGTTCCCTTGTCTTGCTAGAAATACAGCATTTCTACCTTCTCCCTCCGCGAAAGCTATTACTTTATTGTGATTTGCTAAACGAAATGCTTGTTCTTTAATAAATGTATTAGGTTCTTCCCCGTAAAAATATTCATCTGATTTATATCGATCATTCCAAAATTTAGTCATCATCTTCTCTCCTTCTTCATATCATTTTCTAACTACAATTAAAGATATCAAAGAGTCTTTTTATCCTTAATTAATTTAAAAATAAAAGCAGATTAAAAATCCACTTTTATTTTTTTCGCAAGATCTACGATTTTTTGATTTCGTAACTCTTCTTCCATTTTCTCTTCTGCTGCAAGCATTACTTCATTAATTAAACATCCAGGTTTGTCATGTAAACAACATTCAAACAATGATGTTTTACCTTCAATTGCATGTATAATATCTAAAAATGAAATATCTTCCCAATTCTTACTAAGCGAGTAACCGCCCTTTGGACCAGATGATGAATGTATCATCCCTTCCTTCGTCAACTTAGTTAGTATTTTAGACAAGTACGTTGGTGAAACATTTTGCATTTCTGCTAATTGGTGAACACTAACTAACTTATTTAGTGTAGCCTTTGCCAGAAAAAGCATTGTATGAAGAGCATAATTTGTAGCTTTAGAATATTTCATAATACAGCTCCTATTGTAGACTTCATGTATCTACAATAACTTTATTTTTTTATTATGTCAAACGTTTGTAATACTCCATACAACATTATTTCTTCACAAGTAATACATCTGCCGCGCAAATCGTCACTTCTCTAAATGGAGAGTCAAATAAAACACCTAGTTCAAAACCATCTTCAGTAAGAGCTATTTCATGATATAACCACCAAGCATTTTCAAAGTTTTCCGGCATAGAACACTTTGTTACTCCTATAAAGTGAAACTTTAATCAGTGGGGGTTTTGTTCATCTCCCACTGATTATTAGCTCTAACCAATCGGGCTTTTACGGGCAGTTAATTCCCACCTAACTTCTTTGCTTTCGCTGCATTTTGAGGTGGGTGTCTTACTGCCCGTTAATGCGGGATAAAAGTTATTTCAAGTTTATCAAATTCACTAAAAGTACCAATGCAATCTAATATGATAGACAAAATATCTTCTGACTTTCTCTTTACTACTTTAATTACACTATCTTGTAGTGATGTCTTGTGTAACTGAGCAACATTTGACGGAAGTTTTTTCTCAATGGAATTAAAATATTCTACGTATGATTGATCTAATTATTCCACTCTTTTCTCATAATCTGTTGACCACTCTCGCATACGTTTTTTCAATTCACCTGATGGGTACTCTGAATTAATTGTGATGTTTTGTATAATTGAGTATATCGATTCAGGAAGGAATTTTAATAAATCTATTTTCCTTTCCTCTATTTCTTCCTTTAAACTTTGTATATCCATTTCCGACCATTCTTTTATAGACTCTATAAAACTTAAAAATTCTAAAAATTTATTTTTTTATACCAATCTCTTGTAAAATATTTCAATGACACCTCTCCTAAAACATCTTTACATCCAGTAAAAACAATATATCCACTTATTATATCATTCCAATAACTATTTTTTCTAAAGAAAAAATGTAAAACTGTAAATATTACGCCTATTATTTCTAAAACTTCAGAATATTTACAAAAATATAAAATTATAATACATTTTAGCTGTACAAGATTCACCTGTACAAAAATCCAAACAAAAAGGGATGGTTATATGTTGAAGAAATTAGTAGCAGGTACATTAGTAGCGGGATTTGCATTAACTGGAGGACTAGGAGTAGCAAGTGCTGAAGAAAAAAGTAACACAATTAAGTCTTTTGATTATTTAAAAGTGGATGAACAGAACGTTAATTCACTTACAAAATTAAGTGATCAAGATAAAAAAGACATCCAAATTACTATGGTATTACCAGAGCAAAATGAAAATGGAGATTGGTTAGCTTACGGTTTTACTAGTAGAGAAACATTGGATGCTTATATTGAAAAGGATAAAAAAGCACTTAAAAATAAAATTAATCCTTTAGGTAGCGGCGCTGGTAGTACTGATTTTTATGAACATATAAATAAAGGTGGACAATACATTTACTGGAGCAGTGGCTTTAAAAACTTACCTTCTAGCTGGAACGACAGAATTTCTTCTGTAAGTACGGCTTCACCTTCTGCAAGTTATTCAACGACACTTTGGGAGCATACTTCTACACAAGGATATGGAAAAGGTGTTGTATTTAAACACGCTGATTGGTATGGTAAAACTGCTAATTTAGCTCCTGAATGGAACGATAAAACTTCAGCTATTGACGTAAAAAAATAATAGGATATTCAATTTCTTCCGTAAAAATTCAAACCACTATTCTCTTATTCATTTAGAGAATAGTGGTTTATTATAATTCCATTTAAGCATGTACAGCATGCCCTACTGCTTGCGATAGCGCTTCATGAATCGCTTCAGATAAAGTCGGATGCGCTGCAATATAATCTCTCATAATATCGGCAGTAACTTCCGTATGAATCATTACAGTTCCTTGACCAATTAGTTCGGTTGCACGTGGACCGATAATAGAAATCCCAACAATTTCTTGATATTTAGGTTCCACAATAACTTTTACTTTCCCCGTTTGTTCTCCAATAATAAGCGCTTTTCCGTTCGCTGTAAAAGGAAATTCTCCAATTTGTATGTCACCGTACTGCTCTTTTGCATCTTTTTCTGTTAGACCAACGCTAGCAATTTCTGGAGCGGTATACATACAACGAGGTACAGCATGATAGTTAACTTTTACATCTTCTCCGCTCGCGTGTAATGCTGCCGTCGTTCCTTCATGGAAGGCAACGTGAGCAAGCTGGATGCCACCAATTACATCACCAGCTGCGTAAATATGTGATACATTGGTTTGCATATGTTCATTTACAGAAATTCCTTTATTTGAATATTGAATGCCTGCTTTTTCTAAATCTAATTGTTGTATACGTGGTTTTCGGCCGACTGAAACGAGAACAAATTCTGGATTAACTTCTTGGATACTTCCTTCATATTCAAATAATGCCTGCTTCTTATAACTATTTAATCCTTTTAAAGCTGCCCCTGTACATATTTTTACGCCATCAGTTTCTAGTTTTCCTCTTAAAATATGTGCGATATCTTCATCTTCACCAGGTAATAATTGTGGTGCCATTTCAATAATTGTAACTTTTGTTCCAAGACGACTATAAATACTTGCAAACTCGCACCCTATTACACCACCGCCAACGATTAATAATGATTTCGGTATATGATCTATGGACATTGCATGGCTACTATTTAAAACCCACTTTCCATCAAATGGAGCAAAGGGTAATTCAGTCGGTTCTGAACCTGCCGCTATAATGAACTGTTCTCCATCTACTACATCTTCTTTATCACCGTATGTAACTCGCACACGATGATCCGTTTCGAATTTCGCTTTTCCTTTTACAACTTTAATTTTATTTTTCTTCATTAAATATTGTATTCCTTGGACGAGTTGCATTACGATTTGTGATTTCCTTGCCTGTATTTGATCCCAATCAATTGATATACTTCCTGTATTAAGCGTAACCCCATAATCATTCGCTTTTCTCACAATGTCATGCACTTCTGCACTTTCTAACAATGATTTCGTCGGCATACACCCAACATTCAAACACGTTCCGCCAAGGTCAGCTTCATCAATAAGAGTGACCTCTTTTCCATTTTGAGCCGCGGTAATTGCCGCTACATATCCAGCTGGTCCGCCTCCAATTACAACTAATTTACTCATTCTCTCACCTTCTCTTTATAAAAGAATTGTTATAGGTTCTTCTAAATAATATTTAATTGTGCGTAAAAATGCAGCTGCTGGTGCACCGTCTAGTACACGATGATCGAATGTTAAACTTAAAGGTAACATACTACCTTTTTTTAATTTTTTCCCTTTATATACAGGAACATGTTCAATTGCGCCAATACCTAAAATACCAGTCTCAGGTGTATTTAATACAGGTGTGAAATATTCAATACCAAAGCTACCTAAATTACTAATTGTAAATGTCGTTCCGTGCATATCATCACTACTTAAGCTACCTGCTCGCGCCTTTTGTGCCATATCCTTAATCTCTTTAGACAACTCTACTAAAGATAAATTATTTGCAAAGCGAATAGCTGGAACGACTAATCCTTTTTCTAATGCGACTGCTATGCCTAAATTCACATGTTCAAATTGATGAATTGCATCATCTATATAAGCGCTGTTCATTTCTTTATGCTCTCCAAGTGCTAATACAACAGCACGCGAGACGAAATGCGTAATGGTTAATTTATTATCGTATCTTTTTTGTACAACTTCCGCTATTTCTTTATGTAAAGCAGCTAAATCTGTTACATCTACTTTCATCGTTAACGTTAATTGTGCGCTATTTTGTAAGCTTGCGTGCATACGATTTGCGATTGCTTTACGCATACCAGTAACAGGAATGGCTTTACTTTCTTCTTTTTCAGATATTTCCGGGACGATTCCTCTTACCTCAAGTGTTTTTAATACATCTGCCTTTGTAATTCTTCTGCCAGGACCTGTACCAACTAATGCCTTGATATCCAGATTTTCAGACTTTGCAATTTTTTTCGCTACAGGTGAAATTTTAATTCTTTGCTTCGATACTTCTTTCCCATTTGGTTCTTGATTTTGTACATTTTGTACTTCTATATTAGATGTTTTTTCTTCTACAACATGTGTGCTTTCCTGCATTTCTACTTTTTCATTCGGTTTACCGATGTAGCAAATTACAGTACCAGGCGGCACTCCTTCATCTTCACTTACAGCTATATCAAGTACCGTACCATCAACTGGCGCTTCAATTTCCGTTTCAATTTTTTCTGAATTAATACTAGCAATCAGTTCTCCTTTTGCTACATTATCGCCTGCTTTAATATTCCAGCTCGTAATAATACCTTCTTTCATCGCCATACCTAACTTCGGCATTACAACTTCTACAGCCATGTTTCTCTCTCCCTTCACATCGTTTTATTACACATGTAATAAAGATTGGTCTCCAATCATTTCTGATACAGTTTCAATTACTTTTTCTGGCGTTGGCAAATACAATTTTTCAAGTGGTGGTGAAAACGGAACCGGCGTATGTGGTGCTGTAATTCGTTTAATGGGTGCATCTAACAAATCAAAACCTTTATCCGCTACAATTGCCGCAATATCTGTTGCGATACTACATCTTGGATTCGCTTCGTCAATAACGATAAGACGATTTGTTTTTTCAACAGATGATAAAATCGTATCTTCATCAAGCGGTGATAAAGATCGTGGATCGATTACTTCTACTTCAAGCCCCTTTTTCGATAATTGCTTTGCAGCTGCAAGCGCTGTATGAACTTGCTTTCCGATTGCGACAATTGTTACATCAGAACCTTCCCGTTTAATATCTGCTTTTCCTAATGGAATTGTATAGTATCCTTCTGGCACTTCACCTTTCATATTGTAAAGTGTTTTATCCTCAAAGAAGATTACTGGATCATCATCTTCAATTGCTGCTAATAATAAGCCTTTTGCATCATACGGCGTGGAAGGAACAACAACTTTAATACCTGGTATGCTCGTAAATAATGCGTACAAACTTTGTGAATGCTGAGCTGCTGCACTAAAACCAGCGCCATGCATCGTACGTACTGTAACGGGTACTTTTGCTTTACCTCCAAACATATAACGGAATTTCGCACCTTGGTTTAATACTTGGTCAAGACAACTACCGATAAAATCATTAAACATTAACTCAGCTATCGGACGTAACCCAGTTGCAGCAGCTGCCATCGCAGCTCCCATATAACCTGCTTCAGAAATTGGTGTATCTAAAATACGATTCCGGCCAAATTCTTGTACTAGCCCTTTTGTAACACCAAGAACACCACCCCAAGCTTCATCATCTTGCAGATGATCAACTTGTGCACCGCCTGCAACGTCTTCACCTATTAAAATTACATTTTCATCACGACGCATTGAGATTTTCATTGCTTCATTAATTGCAGTTGACATACTTACTGTTCTAGTCATATTTTTTCACCCTCCTCTTATTTGTAAGAAACGTATACATCTTTTAATAATTCTTCATCGTCTGGGTATGGACTATTTTCACTAAATTCAATGGATCTTTGTACTGCATCATCTACTGCTTTTTCCATATCAACAAGTTCAGATTCCGTTAATAAACCCTCATGAATTAAATGCTTACGGAAATTCACAATCGCATCTTTTTCATTTAAATGTTCTTCTTTTTCTTCTGATGTTTTATATGTTTGCGCTTCACCTTCAAAATGACCGTAATTACGATATGTCATACATTCAATAATTGTTGGACCATCACCATTACGCGCACGTTCCACTGCTTCTGCAGCAGCTTTATATACAGCTAGAAGATCTTTTCCATCTACTTGAACGCCTGGAATATTATAAGCTTTTGCACGATCCGCAATAGAATCACAACTTGAAGCATATTCAAAGGTAGTTGCTTCACCGTAACCGTTATTTTCTGCAATAAAAATAACTGGTAACTTCCAAATCGCCGCTAAATTAACCCCTTCATGGAATGTTCCTTCATTATTTGCTCCGTCACCGAAGAAGCAAACACTTACATCTTTCGTTCCTTTATATTTAGCTGTCAATGCTGAACCGCAAGCAAGTGGGAAACCCCCGCCTACAATGCCGTTAGCACCAAGCATTCCTTTATCTAAATCCGCAATATGCATGGAACCGCCTTTACCTTTACATAATCCTGTCGCTTTCCCGAAAAGTTCAGCCATCATACCATTTAAATCACAACCTTTTGCGATACAATGTCCATGACCTCTATGTGTACTTGTAATACTGTCACTATCCGTTAAGTGGGCACATACACCAACTGCTACCGCTTCTTCACCTGCGTATAAATGAACGAAACCTGGCAAAACGCCTTGCGCGAACAATTCATGCACCTTATCTTCAAACTTACGAATCTCTAACATTTTTTCGTACATCCAACGAGCTTGTTCTTTCGTAATTTCATTCCCTTTACTTTCAGTTGTTTTTAACATGTCCAGCCCTCCTATTTTCTTGTTCGTCTTTTATATTGCAAGTACCGTGCCAAATTCTAATCCTTGCTTTAATAGGTTTTCTCTTTTCTTTCATAATAAAAAAGTGGACAAAATGAGACATTTGTCTCGTTTTGTCCACTTTTGTTCACCTAATTTGAGAACTATTATCTTATTCATTATCAAAGCTCTGCTGTAATTTTCGGATGTAAATAATTTGCCCAATATGATATGCATTATGAGTTGTTACATTCGCTAACACTTCCCACCACTTTGCAGAAACAGGAAGTCCTACTACATCACTTTCAACCTTTTCTTCATTTATAAGATTTTGCCATTGTAACAGTTTTTCTAGTAGTTTTTCCCGTAATTCATCGAAAGTTTGATTATTTGAAAGCATAAAACTTTTGTTATTATCACCAATAGCGGGCACAGCATTCACATTCGATTCTTTATATCTAGTTTGCCACGTAGAATTCCAATACAATAAATGTTGTACAATTTCAGCTATACTGTTACTCTCTTCATTCGGTTTCCAGAAAGCTTCCCTCTCAGATAGATCTTTCACTGCATCTGAAAATGGGATATACCAACTAGGATCGTTTGCATTCGCCAACAATTGATCTGCTAATACATCCTTCACATGGACCATTTTTCTTCCCTCATTTCATTATCATATTAATATACACTACTCTATATACGCTCATTCCCTATAATCCCCTTTTTTACATACAAATTGATTTCATACTGAATGTAAGAATAATAGATTTTCTTATCATAACTCGTTATGATAAAAGAAAAAGAAAGCTGGCGGAAAATGAATAAAAAAATCGCAATAATTACAGGAGCCTCAAGTGGATTTGGACTATTAACTACACTCGAACTCGCAAAAAAAGATTATTTAGTTATCGCTACAATGCGGAACCTTGAAAAACAAGTGAACTTACTATCTCAAGCTACTCAACTCAACTTACAACAAAACATAAAAATTCAACAATTAGATGTAACCGATCAAAACTCTATACATAACTTCCAATTATTTTTAAAAGAAATACAAAAAGTAGACCTACTTGTTAATAATGCAGGATATGCAAATGGCGGCTTTGTAGAAGAAATTCCAGTAGAGGAATACCGTAAACAATTTGAAACGAACCTATTTGGAGCTATATCAATTACCCAGCTTGTCTTACCGTATATGAGAAAACAAAGAAGTGGAAAAATCATTAATATAAGCAGCATTAGCGGCCAAGTTGGATTCCCTGGTTTATCTCCTTATGTATCTTCAAAATATGCATTAGAAGGCTGGAGTGAATCGCTTCGCTTAGAAGTAAAACCTTTCGGAATAGATGTTGCTTTAATTGAACCAGGTTCTTATAACACAAACATATGGGAGGTTGGGAAACAACTAGCTGAAAACCAATCTGATACAACATCTCCTTACAAAGAGTATATGGATAAAATACAAAAACATATTAATAGCGGTAGTGATACATTTGGTAATCCGATAGATGTTGCTAATAAAATTGTAGAAATTGCTGAATCTAAGCGTACAAATTTACGATATCCAATCGGTAAAGGTGTGAAATTTATGATCTTTGCGAAGAAGATTCTTCCTTGGAGATTGTGGGAATATCTTGTTTTGAGGAGCTTTAAGAAAATGTAATAAACTTTTTTGAAAGGGATGCTAATTAAATGTTAGGTTTACCGTATGGGAAAGTATTTTTAGTGCCGTGGACTGAAGAATGGGAAATTGAGTTTATGAAAGAGAAACAACTCATTGAGGAACAAATTGGCGAACATATTTTAGCGATACACCATATTGGTAGTACTTCTATTCCATATTTAAGTGCAAAGCCAATTATTGATATAGCAATTGAATTAGAAAATTATACGGACGGTATACATTGTATTAAAAAGTTAGAACTACTAAACTATAAATATAGAAAAGAAGTATTACCCGAAAGATACTATTTTAATAAAGGTGAACCAAGAACTCATCAAATTCATATGTATGAACAAGGGAATACATATTTAATAGAACAATTACAATTTCGTGATTACTTAATAGACAATAAAACTGCACGGATGCAGTATGAACAGTTAAAGATTCAACTTTCACAAGCTAATCCTACTGATAAACATAAGTATGCAGAGGATAAAACTAATTTCATTACATCTATATTAACTAAAATAAATGCTTAAATAAACAAGAAACCATTTAGTAGTAAATGGTTTCTTGTTTATTAGTTATTTCATTTAATTACTTGAAATAAATTGGACTATATTACGGTTATCCTCTTCTAAATAGCTTATGATGCCTTCAGGATATGTCGGCTTCTCCTGTAATTCCTCTAGACTTTTCCAAATTAATATAATATCCTCATGCTCTTTATGCCTTATTTCATTTGTAATGATTTTTTCAACAGTCCCCCAATGTATCAATGTACAATGATGACCTTTTTCGTTGTCCCACTCAAAAATGTGTTCATTTACAATTGCTAACTCTTGAACATCAACTTTCAAATCGTATTCTTCTATTAACTCTCGAATTATTGCTTCTTTTGACGTTTCACCAAATTCAATAGAGCCACCTGGAAAACGATAAAATGATTCATTTTCATCGCATTGTACAAGTACTTTAGAATGATCTTCATTTAAAATCATTGCTTCAGCACGTAATTTAGGATTTTTCATTTTGTCTCCCCATTCATTCCACATATGATTAAATCCAATAGGTATAAAAGAAAAAATTAAGAATAATTCCTGTTATTACTAATAGCGGAACCGTTCCTAAAGAAATGACATATTCCCTCGATTCTTTATCAAATTTCCACTCCATAAATGATTGAAAGCAGTATAAAGTTATTAAAAACAAAATGGGTAAATTACTAATATAAACGGGATTTAAAGTAGCACATATCATCGTAAAAATTATATAAGAAATAATAAGAGCCCTAGTGCCCCATTTATGAAAGTTGTTTACATATTTACTATTCCAGTCTGTTTGTTTCGGTATATTTTGTTTTTTCCTCACTACTTTTTCAAAAACAACTAAGGATATAATCCATACTATTAATAAAATTCCTTTAACCCAAAACAGTGATGTTTCCTCCTTTACCTTTTCTCCGGCTGATCACTCGGATACGTAGCATTCCTTTTATTTTCTACGTCCCAACTAATAATTGTCGCACTATCACGTCCCAACTGATGATGCACGTGTTCTAAAACATTGTGAATATTTTCTTTAAGTGTTTTATCATTTCTGTTCATAGCATTATACAAATTTACAGGTATTTCATATCGGCGTTCCCCGCATTCTAATACTCCATCTGTCACCATTACAATTCGGGTCTTTCCAGTACGTAATTCACGAATACCTGATGAATAGCAAGGAACAGGTAAATCAAATGTGTTTACATTTCCAATCCATTCGTAAAAATGACGTTGATTTAATGCATATTGTCCTAACTTATGTAACTCTTCATGAAATACATACACTAAACAATCACCGATAGAAAGCCACCATATATAATTTTCTTTCCTTACACATAGTAAGCAAGCTGTTTCACCTTTAATTTTTTTGCACTTTTCCTTAAATGAAGATGACTGAAAAATTGTAAGTATATGATTTTCAACAGACTGAAATACTGAATTAATTGGTTCATTCAAAATTACTTTTATATTTTCATATTCTTTTTGGATTGTATTTACTACTAACTCAACACTTTCTGCACTATTATGTCCATCTAGAATAGCTGCAAATTCCCATTCACCATTTGACCAAACTAATGCACCATCTTCATTCTTTTTCGCTCCAGCACTTTTATTCCCGCCATATTTACCAAGTACAATATCACCATATTGTTTAACTGAAATTTCTCCTAAACACATTTCTATATTTCCAACCCATGAATATTCTGTATTATTTGTTGTATGCATACTCATTTACCATATACTTTCGTATTCTTTCACATAGTTTTTTTATTTTCTCTTCGTCACCATATGGTGCGCCAGTCCATTTCGCTACTTCAGTCGGTGACCAAAACTCTTTTGGTGTATTCGGATAACGCGGAATAATGTGCATATGCATATGTGGTACACCATTTCCTGAAACAAAAGTGTAAATATGTTCTGCTCCCTCACTTTCTTTTAACGCTTTACTTACTCTACTTGTTATAAGTCCGAACGCTTTCGCTTCTTCATCTGTTAATTCAGCAAGGTCAGGTACATGTCTTTTTATATCTATCATTACATAACCCAGGTATGTTTCTTCACTATCCCAGTGGACATGTCCAACGTAAACGAGTTCATCTTCGTAAATAGCTCCACCTGGAACTATAATATTTCCTATATGTTTTTTGCAAATGAAACAGTTTTGTTCTATTTGATTGTTTGTTGACATATCCATCACCTTCCTTTTCATATATAATATCACAATAAAAGGAAAAACAGGTTTCGTATTCCGAATTTTCATTCTTTTGATACAACAATTTTTGAAATGAATTTACATCTCATTATTTCTTCAAAAACGCAATCCCAATTATAATCCCAATCACAATTCCGATTACTAAATTATTTGTAAAGTGCCCTTGAAATACACCAATTACAACTCCTATACCGACACCTATTGCCAAAGCATCATTCCTTTTTTTATTTTTAGCCAAAATTACATCTCCTCCCATCATTTCTCCCTAAATAACATACATTTACTTGAATGTATTAATATACGCACTATCTCGCTTAAATATTTCCAAAAAATGTACTGTAACTTCACATATAATATTTTCCATTTTCTGTACATACTCCTTTTATATTGGAAAATTTTCAAGTAACTATTAATTATACATAGGCATTTACTATAAGAAAGCTTCGTAATTTATTGAAGGAGGAACGATTCAAATGTATCCTCATTGGAATCCAAATATAAATCAACAGTATGTTTATTCCCCTCATCCCGCAAGGAATACATTGCATCATGATTCACAATATATGATGCAGCGTATTGCAAGTCTTGAAAATCAATTAACTAAATTAATCTCATTAATCGAGGAAAATAATCAATTAATTAAATCAATGGAACAACAAAAAAACCAAGTTTGTGCACCAGCTGGAGGTTCTGTTATCGTTCGTATGTGATCTGGATGCAATAAAAAACACACTTTGTATTATAAAAGTGTGTTTTTTATTCATTATTTTCTTTTCGTATGGAACCCTTGTGTAATTCGATCTAATATAATTGCGATTACTACGATAGCTAATCCAGCTTCAAATCCCATTCCGATATTAACTTGTGTTACAGAGCGATATACATCAACTCCAAGTCCTGGAGCTCCTACAAGTGATGCTGTTACAACCATCGATAACGAAAGCATAATGCTTTGGTTCACACCAGCCATAATCGTTCCGGTTGCAAGTGGTAATTGTACTTTAAATAGTTTTTGTGATGCCGTGGATCCAAACGCATTCGCTGCTTCAATTAAATCTTCTGGAACTTGTCTAATTCCTAAGTCAGTAAAACGAATTGTCGGTGGCATTGCAAAGATTACTGATGCAATAATTCCAGGTACTACACCTACTCCGAAAAATGTAATCGCTGGAATAAGGTATACGAATGCAGGCATTGTTTGCATAAAATCTAATGTTGGTTTTAAAAATTTTGAGAAACGTTCATTTTGAGATGCTAATATACCAATTGGAATTCCGACAATAATTGAAATAATAACAGACGTAAGTACGAGTGCTAATGTTTGCATCGTCTGTGCCCAGTAGTTAATATTTAAAATAAATAATAAACCGATCAGTGTAAAAATAATTAAAGATACCTTTCTCGTTGTGTACCAAATGAGGAAACAAAGGATGATAATCATCAATATGGCCGGTATTATTGTTAAAAAATTAGTGAGTAAATCAACGAATCCGCCGATAATATAAGAGAATCCTCGGAATAAGCCTTCAAGGTGCTCATATAAACTTGCAACAAATGAGTCGACCCATTCCCCTAATGGAATCCGCGGTATACTATTCATCGTCTTTCACCTCTTCCTCAATGTTTCCTGCAAGAGCTTGAATGACACTTTCACGTTTAATAATTCCTCTTAGCCTTTTCTTCTCATCGATTACTGGTAACGGATATTTCATCTCTGCCATTTTTGCATATGTCTCTTCCAGTAAAGTATCCAAATACACATGCGGAATATCATTAAGTAATAAATCAGCAATCGGCCACTGTTTTTGTACTGCTTTACTCGCATCATCCGCAGTTAATATACCTAAAAACTCATACTTTTTGTTTACAACATATACAGTTGAGACACCTGCATTCCTCATAATTTGAAGGGCTACACGAGGTCCACGATCAATTAATAAAGTTTCTGGTCGTTTTAAAATAGACTCAGCCGTAATTACTTTTCCTAAATTCACGTCCGCAACAAACTTTTCTACAAATTCATTAGCGGGGCTCATCATAATTTCTTCTGGTGTTCCAATTTGGACAATTTCTCCATCTTTCATTAATGCGATACGATCTCCAATTCGAAGCGCTTCATCTAAATCATGCGTAATAAATATAATCGTTTTTTCCATTTTATCTTGTAACTCTAACAATTCATCTTGCATTTCTTTTCGAATAAGTGGATCTAATGCACTGAATGACTCGTCCATTAGTAATACATCTGGATTATTCGTTAGTGCCCTTGCGATTCCAACGCGCTGCTGCATACCACCACTAAGTTGACTTGGGTAATTATCTTTATGATGATCGAGTCCTACTAACTGTAGCGATTCTAACGCTTTTTTCTCTCGCTCTTCAACCGGAACTCCTTGAATCTCTAAACCATATGCAACATTTTGTATAACTGTACGATGCGGAAATAGAGCGAATTTCTGAAATACCATACTCATTTTCGTTCTTCTTACTCTCCGTAACTCTTCTTTTCCCATCGTTGCGATGTCTTCACCATCTATGTATATATGACCTGCAGTTGGTTTAATCAATTGATTTAACATACGAACTAGCGTAGATTTCCCGCTACCAGACAAACCCATAATAACGAAAATCTCTCCAGAGTAAACTTCAAACGTTGCTTTTTTCACCCCAACGTTCATTCCTGTCTCTTTTAAAATTTCCGATTTACTTTTTCCTTCTTTTAATAAGGAAAGGGCTCTTTGCGGATGTTTCCCGAATACTTTTGTTACGTTTTCAACACGCACCTTTGTATTATCCATGTCACTACTCCTTTTCTACCCATCTATTCACATAGTGTTGCGATTTTACAAAGAAATATTACATAAAAATGACATTCATAAGATTTCTTTAAAATTCTCGTTTCCGTTCATAATAAGAATGCTTACTTATACATTTATTTTATAAGGCAAACGTTACTTAGGAGGTTTTCGATGCGAAAGAAAATTTGGTTTATATGCCTTGCATTATTTATTACTATGATTTTCACTTCATGTAATGCAACAAATGCAAATTCGAAAGGAAAAATTAAACTTGGTGTAACAAGTTGGAAAGAAAATATTGCAACCGCAAACATGTGGAAAGTTTTATTAGAAGAAAAAGGCTACAAAGTTGAACTTATGTATTTAGAAAAAGCCGCAATTTGGACTGGTGTCGCTCGCGGTGATGTTGATGCTAATTTAGAAGTGTGGCTACCCGTTACGGATAAACCGCTAAACGATCGTTATAAAGATGATATTGTTTTAAAATCAAAATGGTATGAAGGTACTGGTCTTGGCCTAGTCGTCCCTTCTTATATGAAAAACATTAACAGTATCGAAGATGTAAATGCACATAAAGGTGAGCTAGATAACAAAATTGTCGGAATCGAACCCGGTAGTAGTCTTATGAATTTAACGAACAAAGCAATGAAGGAATATGATATTAAACTAAAACTTGTCCAATCTTCTGAGGCTGCGATGATGAGTGAATTAAAGAAAGCATATACGAAAAAGAAACCAATCGCTGTTACGCTTTGGAATCCACATTGGGGCTTTTCGGAATTTGACTTGAAATATTTAAAAGACCCTAAGAAAGTATATGGTGAAAAAGATGACATTTATTACTCTGTTCGTAAAGGTTTCGAAAAAGATCATCCGGATATCATAAAATACTTTGACAAATGGAAAATGAACGATGAACAGCTTGGTACATTAATGGTCGAGTTAAATAAAACGAAAGATCCTGAAGACGCGGCGCGAAAATGGATTAAGAAGAATCAAGCGCTAGTTGATGAATGGGTAAAAGATTAATAAAATAGGCTAGAGGGTTAGCATATCCTCTAGCCTGTTTTTAACTTATTTTTTCGTAACAACGTCATCTACTATCCCATATGCCTTCGCTTCTTCTGCAGTCATAAAATAATCTCTTTCTGTATCATGTGCTACTCTTTCAATCGGTTGCCCCGTTTTTTCTGCAATCATTTTATTAATATCATGCTTTAACTTTAATATTCTTTTCGCAGTTATTTCAATTTCTGTTGCTTGCCCTTGTGCACCACCAAGCGGCTGATGAATCATAATTTCACTGTTAGGGAGCGCAAACCGTTTTCCTTTTGCTCCTGATAATAATAACAATGCACCGAATGATGCCGCAAAGCCCATGCATAGCGTTTGCACATCTGGTTTAATTAAATTCATCGTATCTAATATTGCAAAACCTGCTGTCGTTGAACCGCCAGGGCTATTGATGTATAAGAATATATCTTTTTCTGCATCTTCTGCTTCTAAAAATAATAATTGCGCTACGACACTACTCGCTACTTGATCATTAATTTCTGAGCCGATAATAATAATGCGGTCTTTCAATAACCTTGAATATATATCATAGGAACGTTCTCCTAATTTTGTTTGTTCTACTACATATGGAATTGCATTCATTTTAAATCCCTCCAATACTTGTTATGCTGCGTAAAGCATATAACTGTAGGAAGAAGGGTTTTTCACATTAAATAATAAGACTGGCTGTTTAGATGGTAACTTAGTAAAATCTATTGTCGGAAGAAGCTTCGTTAATAATTCTGGTCTTTCCTCACGAATAGATGTTACAACAACTTCAATATCCTCTGTGAATTCGACTATCTCAATCCCTTCTTCACTTACAGTTTTCAGCCTATTTCTACTCCGAAATAAAGAAGCCTTTACTGCACCTTCTGATACAGAACACACTTTAGCAATATCAGCGATACTATATTGAAAAACATCTTTTAATAATAAAATTGCGGATTGCTGTACATTTAATGAAGATAATACTTTCCCTACCATTTCATGCAAATCTGCAATGTTCTCATGTGGTTCTTCAAAAGTAATTTGTTCCTTTATTTTTTCATGAACTGATTTTGATTTCATCTGGTCTATCCAACGATTTCGAGCTATTTTATATACAAGCGTCATACAAATATCTTTATTACTATATTTTTGAAGAACTTTACAAATTGTTTCTTGGGCAAGATCTTCGCCGTCCCATTTGTTTTTCGTTAAAAATGTACAATACCTTTTCAACTCTCCATATTGCTCAATTAAAAAGTCTATATTTGAATGATTCATATCGATATGATTCTTTAAAACATGAGTTACTTTTGTGCACAAAATAACCACTCCTTTTCAGCGCTTACTTAATAAACGATTCAACATAAAAAAAAGTTACGGGGATATAAAAAAATAATGTTTATGTTCAATAATTCGCGGTCATAAATATGTTATGTACAATTTTACGTGAGGAGGAACAAATTTGCCAAAATTAACAATTGAAGGTGCGGGAACTTTTGATGTGAAAGAAGGAACAAAGTTAGTATTAGCAATTGAAGATAGCGGTGTCAACATTCTTCATCGTTGCGGCGGGAATGCACGTTGCACAACTTGTAGAGTAGAAATACTAGCAGGTGATTTCTGTGAAGCAAGTGCGAATGAGAAACATGCAATGACGGAAAAAGGGATTGAAGATCATTTACGATTATCTTGTCAAATGCGCGTACATAAAGATATAGTCGTTCGTCCGGTACTTACAGTTGAAAATTCAGGTCTTGATGCCGGGCCGCGTCCGGCGGAATAAAGAGATGAATTTAAAACAGCTCGCTGGCGAATATGCCGCTAACTTTGTAAATGATGGCATGAAGATTGGGCTTGGTACAGGTTCTACTGTATATTGGACAATACAAAAATTAGGTGAGCGTGTAAAAGAAGGATTATCATTTCAAGCTGTACCAACATCAAAGGAAACTGAAGCATTAGCACATCAACTAAATATCCCCCTACTTTCGTTAAACGACGTACAAAGTCTTGATCTTACAATTGATGGAGCGGATGAAATTGATTCAAATTTACAGCTTATAAAAGGCGGTGGCGGTGCATTACTTCGTGAAAAAATCGTTGCCTCTTCCTCTAAAGAACTAATTATCATTGCTGATGAATCGAAACTTGTAACACATTTAGGTAATTTTCCATTACCTGTTGAAATCATCCCTTTTTCATGGAAACAAACCGAAAATAAAATTCAGTCTTTAGGGTGTCAAACAACGTTACGTTTAAAAAATAATGAAACCTATATAACCGATAACAATAACATGATTATCGATTGTATATTCCCTAATCATATTTCTAATCCTGCCCATTTACACACCCAATTAAAAATGATTACTGGTGTAGTTGAAACAGGGTTGTTTATAAGTATGACGAGTACAGCAATTATTGGCACTAAAAATGGGATAAAGAAATTGTAATAAAAGCTAACTTTTTAAAGTTGGCTTTTTAGTATGTTCTTCTTCTCTTAATAGTGCTTTATTATGATATACTAGGAAAACGCAAACTGATTACATTAGAAAGGACTGAACATTTTGCAATCCAAACTTATAACAGAACTTACTGATTTAGAAACTGCCTTTCATATTCGAAAAGAAGTATTTGTAAAAGAACAAGGTGTTCCTCTTACAGATGAATTCGATACATTCGATGAAATCGGAGAGCAATGTAAACATATTTTAGTTTATTATCATGATCTTCCTGTAGGCACAGGGCGTATACGATTTGTTGATGGTGTCGGAAAATTAGAACGTATTTGTATTTTAAAAGATTATCGTACATATGGATTAGGTAAAGTCATCATTCAAACGTTAGAAGAAATTGCTCGTAACGAACAAGCTACAAAAGTGAAGCTACACGGTCAAACACAAGCTGAAGGATTTTATAAAAAATTAGACTATCAAACTTCTTCTGATATATTTATGGAAGATGGCATTCCGCACATACTTATGACGAAAGTGTTATCATAATAAAAAGGGTAGTATATGAATCTTATGTATTCATACACTACCCTGTTTTATTAATAGAAAAGTGAATTCTCAAAATTACCTTTTGCATCAAAGCCCATCATCTTTTAGTTCATACCTAGGTAAAACTTACACTGTTTTCCATAATGATAATGCATAAATCCAGTTTGGATCACCATTTCCTTGATAACTCTGGACTGCTTCATATACTTTTCCTTCGTGTAGAACTCTATCTCCCTTTTTATATGCTTTTTTTGCATCCCACACTTCATATGAAGCGCTTTCAGTTTTTGTAGTAATTGTGAATATATCACTCTGTACGGATTCATTTCCAGCTACATCAACAGCTTTCACTACATATTTATAAGTAGTATTAGCGAGCAGATTTTTATCCAAATAAGAAGTTGTATTGGATGTTGCAATCTTTTTCATTGACCCTTCTGTTTCTCTATAAATATCATAATGGTCTACACCAATATTATCGTCAGATGGACTCCACATTAAATCCACACTTGACGCTGTCGTTCCCATACTATGTAATCCTTTTGGTTGTGTTGGTGCTTCTGTATCAGGAGTCTCAACTGACGTTTTTACTGTAAGCGCTGTACTTTCTTTTGATACATTGCCAGCTGCGTCAATTGCTTTTACAGTATAAGAGTAATCTGTACTTGGTTGTAACTTCTTATCAATAAAATGAGTCCCTGGTACTGTATCAATCATCTCTCCGTTACGGAAGATTTGATATCCTTTTACCTCTACATTATCCGTAGAAGCGTTCCATGTTAGTTCTACACTATTCGCTGTTACTTTTTGCGTCTGAAGTCCATTTGGACTACTTGGCGCTTCTATGTCTGGTTTCACATCATTAATAAGATTAACATCAATTACATTATAGAATGCATTTGCTGTATCAGCTACATCCCATACTGCTAAAATCACATGATATCCACTACGATCAGTAGGTACATTGATTTTATGAGTTAAATTATTTGAAGCTGCAGAACCATCATGTTGTACAGTTCCAATTGGTTCGAAATCTGCTCTTGTTAGCGCTTTATTTGGATTCCATCCTTTTTTAGTAATATAGTAATGCCACTTACTCGTTAAGTGAGGCGCAGTATACTTCCAAGTAAATGTATTTTCCCCACCAGTGATTGTATTTTTAAACCAACGATTTGCTGTTTGTTGATCTAAAATACCACCAAATTTTCCGCCTGCTGAAGCAATTTGTCCATCTACTGGACCACCTTGTGGGAACCCTTTTGGAGCTTCTAAACTTTGTGGTTCATACATAACACTTCCACAGTTTACATTTAGCGCACCATAAGTTGGACTACATAAAGCGGATCGGCTACCGGGCTTTTCAACAAAACCGTGCGCATAAGCATTTTGAGGAATAAGTGTCGTACTAATAATTCCAGCTGTTAATGCTACAGCTCCTAAACTTTTTTTGTTCATTTTCATATTTTGTAGTTGTTTTAAAAATCGATTATTCATGCTCATGTCTCCTTCTTGTTATACTTTGTAGTGGAATGTGGGCTTTGATGTAAAAGAATAACAAGAGACAAACTTGTACCGATGTATGTATTAATTATGCATACACCGCAGTGAAAATATATTTTTTCCTTGTGAAACATTTCACTTTATGAATATATCATGACATAGAACTCGCCTAAGCATGTGCAGCAGTTGTGCAGAAACAGTGAAATTATTACTAACATATAAAACCACATCCTGAAATCATAAAGTAAAACTTTAATTAGTTGGGGTTTTACGGTCGGTTAATACGGGATAAAATAAAAGTGTGCAGCAGAAATTGTAGACTTAGTTCTCAAAATTCACATTTAGTATTTTCATTTTTTCCATTTAAACAATTCTTCTCTTTTTACAACAGAAAAGTGTCTATATCATTTAATATAGACACTTTTTCATGTATAACTTTATATTTATTACTGACCTACAAATGTAAAAAATAGAATAATATTCTTTTAATCCCGCTTTTTTTGAAAGTACATTACCAAACGCAATGGCATCGTTCCATGAAATATTGACAACTGGTTTATGATTTTTATCAAAATTATTTAATGGACTATTTGTAATAGCATCATATAGTTTGATTGTTACAGCATACTTCGCAAGAAGAAATGGTTGAATTTGCACTAGCCATTCTTTTTTTATTCGATCATCTCTTAATACTACCTCTCCAGCTGGAATATTTACCATTAATGAATCGATTGTTTGAATTAAATCATTAGTCATTTTCTATTCCTCCAAACGTTCATTTTATATGAGTTTATAGTCATATACTCATTACAAAATACAATTTTCAAAAAGCGTTAAATTTTTCATAATAAAAAACGATTAGTTTAATTAAACTAATCGGTAAGATCCAAAAAGAATTGTTGTGTCACATTCTATTATTATATGTGCTCTATAAATTTCCGAACCTCATTTGGAGATTTTAAAACAATAACCTTTTTCTCTTCGGACAATTGCTCTAACCCTTTTAAAATTGTAGGTCGTTTAGCATTAGGATATTTCCATATTCATTAAAAAAATTGCAAATCAAATCTTTCTTCACATCCCGCGCCCATATCTGGCCTTGTTTTATTCCGGTATTTTACAATTCTTTTAAACGCACGATAAATACAAATTGTTCTATGAATATCAAGGAAGATAATTGTATCAGCTGCATTCAGTCTGATATCCATCGTCCCGCCATAATTCCCATCAATAATCCACTTCTCATCTTTAATTAAGTTATTTTGAACTGCTATTTGTTCTTCTCTCGGAACACCTTCCCAATTCGGTTTCCAAAATAATGCATCAAGATGATGCACCTTAATATTTAATTTATTTCCTAACTGCCTTGCTAATGTAGATTTTCCTGAACCACCAGAACCATTTAATATTATTTTTTTCATACCTTTACGATACCTTCTATAACTTCTTCAATAGCTTCCTTATTAGCAAAAATCCAGAAGAACATTTCTTCATTTAACTTTAATAAATCTGGTAACTGGACAAAATAAGCAATAAAGATAATTTGAATTGAAAGCATAACATACCAAATGGCTTTTCGTTCTTCTTTCGTTAAATCATTTTGTTTATAATAACCTTCAAAGACTTTGCTAACGATATGTAACCATTTCCCTCTTAATCTTTCATCACTAAATAGCTCGCTTAATATACTTGTACAGCAATAACATAAATCAAATATTTTTACATTATTTTCTAAAATCTCAAAATCTATAAACCCTTCCAGTTTATCATCTTTAAAGATTACATTTGATAGATGCATATCACGATGAATAATTTGTCTCGGTAATGAATGGACCGTTTCCTTGAAAGCTGCGTGCATTCGCTCCATCTTTTGAATTACCTCTCGATGAACATACTCATTCTTTTCTAAAATTGGTATAGCCCATTCAAATACCATCTTATATAAATCTCTTTTTATTAACTCATGGTCACTATTCACCGAATGTAATGCTTTGTGCAGATTAGCTATTTCTTCTCCAATTGTACTTGCTAGCCTTTCCAGCTTATCCGTATCTTTAATTTCTAAAACACTTCCGGCAACATACTCATATAAGCAATAACATTTCTCTTTATATAATACATATTGTTCATCATTTTCTGTCTTTACTACTCTCTGTACTTTAATTTCCTTTTCATACAGTTGCTTCAAAACATCGAATTCAACTAGAAGTTGCTTTATCGATCCCGTTCTCTTTAAAATGTACTCTTTATTCTTGCATAAAACCTTCGCTACTTTTGGTTGCATTACAGTAGCTGTGACATGTTCATTTCGAAACCAAAGCTTTGCAATTTCCAGTGCTTGTTCCATTTACAAATACCCCTTTTACAATTCTTATTTCTTCCGAAAAATAACCTCACACAGTATTCCCACTCCAACACCAATTGTATAAGCCACTACATCACTCCACAAAAAACCGTATCCCAACACGAGTCCGCCCAAAGTCGTTGCACGAATGCTATCTATCCATTCCGCATGATACAATTGGCTCGCTTCAATCCCGTAGCAAAACATTAAACTAATAAAAGCCAACTTCTTCGTCTCTGTTTTAGGAAACAAAAATCCAAAGCCAGTGAAAATCATTAATGCCCATAATGCATCACCTAAATAATCATTTAATAGATGTGGTAGTGCAAAAGCAAACTTTCTTGAGCTAAGACCTAAAATAATAACAACTATAGTAAATAGTGCATATACTACTCTATTTCGTTTCGTATTCATTTTAAAGTCTCCTAATATGTAATGTAAAACTGTAAATAGCTAGTAAAACAAAGTTATTTTACTAGCTATTTATTGATTGCTTTTATGATAAGAAAATGTGGATTCATATTTAAATAATAATATGATTTTTCGCTTACTTCTTTCATTTTTTCAATTGCCTTCGGTTCCACTATCTCTTCTAATACAAAATAATTTGTAGTTTCATTTAGTATGTCTTGTAATGATCTTCTAAAAAACTTGACTTCAATAGTAATATTCGGTTTAACCCAAGTATCTATTAATAACTGTTTTTCAAAATAATTTTCACATGGAAACTTTGTGAAATCCATAAAAGGATGATGAATAGAATAAATAAGTTCTCCACCTGGCTTCAATACACGACGAAATTCTTGAAATACTTGATTCCAATTTTCTATATAATGAAGAGTTAATGAGCTTACAATCACATCATACGTATTATCTTCAAATGGCAATGTTTCTTGCAGATCATGACAAAGGAACGTCGCTTCTTCTCCTATATTTTCTTTTGCTGCTTTTACCATTTCAGGACTTACATCAATTGCTGTAACATTTGCTCCTCTTCCTATGAATTGAGAAGTATACCATCCAGCTGCACATCCAGCATCTAATATCTTTTTTCCTTCTAGTTCCTTTGGAATAAGCTCCATCATCGCCGGTCTTTCATAATAACTGTTATATGGATTTGCGAAATCTAGATTTTCTTTATATGTACTCGCTAATTTATCATACGTATCTTTAATCGAATCTTTCATTACACACACTCCTAATACATATTAATCCATTAACTCCTGCTGCTTTTTCTTTGAAAATGATTGTAGTACTAAATCATACGACCAATCAATCATTTTATTAATTTGCTCCTGCTCTATATCCTTATGAATATAAACAGTATTCCAATGTTTTTTATTCATATGATACCCTGGAATAATTGTTTCTGGATAATCTTCTCTTATTCTTAATGCGACTTCTGGATCACACTTCAATGTAATCGCAGCTTTTTCGCCTTCTTCATGATTTACTATCGCAAATATTTTATTATTAAGCCTCATACATGTTGCACTCCAGCCACCTGGAGAATCTTCTGTCGCTTTTCTTTTCGATAAACAGTACGCTCTTGTTGCATTCATTTTAATTGGCACCTCTTATTCTTTCCCTGTTTGATTACGATGCATCACAATTTGCTTCGTTGCTTGAAATTGCTGCTCACCGTAAAACTTTATTAGCTTCTCTCCGCAAAATAGACTAACAATATGAGATATTTCTGGAAGTAATATTGTAAGCATCTTCTCTCCAATACCTTTATTTCTTACACTCTCATGTATGACAACATCTTCAATGTATGATCGAAAAACACCATCAGAAACGACTCTAGCAAATCCAACTAATTCATTTTCTTCCCATACTCCAATGGCTATACTATTCTTTAACATTTTTTCAATATCGACTTCTTTTCTTTCTGGCCACCAACCGACAGAATCATAAAGCTTCTTTATTTTTTCTGCACAGATTGGTTGTTCTTGTTGCAATTTATACGTGTACATATGCTTTCTCCCATCAATCAGTATACATAATATTATTATAATCTCTTTTCAAAAAAGTGCTGACTATGACCTTTCGGATGATCTTCAACGATACCATACTCTCGGTAACCGTGCTTTTTATAAAATTCTGGCGCTTGAAAACTAAATGAATCTAGCAATATTAATCTGCACCCTTTTTCCTTCGCAATTTCTTCAATTTTATGTAACAGTTGACTACCATAACCGTCATGACGAACTGATTTATCAACCCATAAAAAGTCGATATGAAGATGATAAAAATACATCGTACCTGTTACACCACCAAATATTTTTCCTTCTTCATTTTTTACTACGAGACTTACTTCTTCCATCGGCTGTTTTACTTCATCTGTTAAGATGGACATATTATATTGAATGACTTTATTTTTAATGTATTCTCCTTCAATACGTGTACCGTTCTCTATATGTTTCATATACATTGCTTCCTTTCAACTTAGTAAGCTACATTTTATTTTTCCCCTTTAAAATACTAATCAAAACGAATCCACCATATGTAACAAAGCATGAAAAGCCAATTATCCCTGGTACAGAGACATAGCCTACCCTTATGTAACTTATAACTGCAAAACAAGCGATAGACAATAAAATAGATGGCCAAAATATAACAGCTATTTTTCTTCGCCCTCGTTTCGATGTACTTTCTTTCTCTTCAGAAACACGTGTGCCAAAAAGCAATACAATACAAATAAGGATCGCTGCAAAGTAAATTGTATCTAATGACAAATTGTGATCATATAGGGCGATTCCAACTTCAAGAGCAATAATCGTTAAAATTAAAATAATGATTGTTAAAGTCTTTAAGTTTCTTTTCAATCGCTCACTCCTAGCATGCTTTCACTATATTCTTTGTATATGTATTTCAACGATACTGCAAAAACTTCATCTATTTCTTTATTTTCACTTCGATTAGGTAAATCTTTCCCCCCCAATAACGTAAAGAACCGGGAATTCGTTAAACACCCCTATTATACCAATATTTATTATTGCTGTAGGCAATCCACCTGTCATATGAGCTATATGATAATACGGTATCCCTTCATATTCTCCTTGCTGCCTTACCATTCCATTTATTATTGGTTCCCATAATTCCGGCTCAGTTTTATACCCTCGAAAAATTTGCACTAAAAGTGAATGTATTTCATTTAACTCTCCAACATTTTGTTCATCTCTAGGGTTTTCTTGAACATGTATGTTAGGGAAGTACGTTGAAACATGCTTTCTAATAGTATCCCATCCTCCGCAGTGCAATACAATCGCCTTTGCAATATAACTGTCATGACACGCTATCATCACTTCAACAGCTTTACTGAGTGATATTGTATCTCTTCCTTGCAAATGTGGATATAATTGTGCACTATCTTCTTTTGGATTAAATTTAATTTGGTGAAGCATATCATTCCAACTAATTTGTTTGTTTTTTACCATGTTTGCTACTGCAAATCCAATTGCCACTTTTGCTGCTGATGCTAAAGGAACATATAGTTCATTATTATAGGAGGCAATTATATCTTCAAATTTTGTAGAAGACACAATCACTCCAACTTGACCAGATTGTATTTCTTTCATTCCTTCAATGACAGTTTGCATATTCGCACCTCTTTTTATATTGTTTTATTACATTCTTTAATTTCGATATAGAATGTATAAAACCTTTTTTGTTACTTGATATGTATGCATACAATAAAAAAGATAGCATGAAATTTTCCCATGCTACCTTTCTAAAATACATACTAAGCAAAACGCAAATATCTATTCTTCCGTAGGCCTTTTAGGACCATTAAGCTCCAATTGATAAAAAGCTAAATCTAACCACCTATTAAACTTATAACCAGCCTTCTTAATTGTCCCCGCATGAACAAATCCATAGTTTTGATGCAAGGCAATACTTTTCTCATTCTCTGCATCAATTCCAGCAATTAAGGTCATATACTCTCTTTCCTTTGCAATTTTGATTAATTCTTTCATTAATGAAGACCCAATGCCACTTTTTCTATATGCCTTATCTACATACACAGAATGTTCAACTGAATATTTATAAGCAGGCCACGCTCTAAATGGACCGAATGTCGCAAATCCTACTACTTTATTATCTAATTCATATACGAAAATTGGATACCCTTCAGCCTTTTTTTGTTCATACCAATCTATTCTATTTTCAAGGGTTACAGGTTTATACGCATATACAGCTGTTGCATAAAGTATCGCATCGTTATAAATATCTAAAATGTATGCTAAATCTTTTTTCGTTGCTTCCCTTATCATTATTTTCTTCCTTTCATCATGTTCACCTTATTTTACTATCTTTTTAATAGTTTTATTTTATCGAAATTTCCGATTTTTATCTACATACGAATACTAGCTTTTCGGAAACCATCAAATATATTTATTGCAGCAGATAACATGTAGAAGAAAATTCCTCCCCTAATGAGCCACGTTTTAAACTCCTCTGAGGAAATAGTAAATGCATTTGCCAAATACGTAATAAACCCTGCGTTAAATACATGTGGATTTACTACAATTACAATGAATACTATCGTCCCAGCTATTTGAAGAATAGCATTCCCAATCGCCAATCTTTGCGTCCATTGTCCCTGCACTAATTTATAAAGGGATATACATATTTCAAAAACGATCATAATTACAACGATTGGCCAGTACTGCAATAAAACATCTTGATTAAAAGTTGGCGAGATAAACTTCAGTCCATTTGCCGTACCGTTATATACGCCAACAAGATAATTCGCATAAAAGTAAAGTGTAGCCCAAACTGCTGTCCACATTAAACCTCCAAAAACTTCAAACTTCGAGATTGCTTTTTTCTTTGGGATATACGAGATGTTTTTCAAATCATCTGGTGTCCATTTTTTTAAACTTGTTGTCAATGGTTGTGGGTCTTTTTCTTTATCTGTTCTTTCTAAAACAGCGAAAACAAGTGTTATCCAAAAAAATACTTGGAGACCTACTTCAAATGTTTTTGCAATTCCTTCACCCATCAATTTTAAAATAACGTTTACTACTGCCTGCTCACCACTATAACTAATAAAACTTTCTGCAGCCATTGAAATAAGTGCAATAACAACTGCAATTGGTATAATCATTTTTAATAATGTCATATATACATCAAAATAACGTGGTCCAATTAAATGCATCGGTCTATCCATGTATCCATTAGCCAATGAAACTGGACTTCCCAATTTTTCAAGAACGCTCTTTACATCATCTTCATTATAATTATCAGGTAACATATCCTCTATTGTTGACCGTATTTCAAGTGTAATATCTTCACGATTTTTTTCAGGTAATCTTTTTGCAACTTCATGGACGTAGATATCAATTAGACTCATTATCGTCCTCCTCCTTTAATAAGTTATACAGTTCTTTTGAATCCTTTATCCATTCTTTTTTCAACTGCAAAAATATTTCTAATCCATATTCACTTAAAACATAATACTTACGAGGTCTACTCTCCGTTTTATCCCAACTACTCGTCACTAATTCCTGCTTTTCTAATCGGCGAAGTAGCGGATATAAAGTACTTTGATCAATTGTAATTCCTGATTGCTCCAATAACTGGACAAGTGAATATCCGTACTGCGGCGTTGTTAATTGACTTAAAACGGCTAACGTTAATGTCCCTCTTCTTAACTCAGTAATTAACGAGTTTAATAAAGTATCCATTCACTCACCTCATTTCCATTACTATATGTCATACAGTATGTGTTTTATACTATGTATCGTACAGTATTAGTGTGACAAAAACTATAATTTTTTACCAAAAAACGGATAATGAAAAGCGCAAATTATATGATTTGTGCTTTTTTAGCTAAGTTATATATATCACTCTAAAAGGTAGCAACCTTAACTACTAATTTTGCAGTTCCAGTAATACTATATTAAGCTACAAATATCGTATACATATGATTTGAACATAACACCTCACTATAGGAAGCTAATAAAACGGAAAATTACCATAGTTGAATGATTCCTGTTTTATTCTTTAGGCGCTGTTAATTTCACACTGTTTTCAGCACCTAATCAACGTTATTTCCTTCATAAACTTCATCTTGTTCAAAATCTTTATTTTTGTTTGGTTTATTAGAGAAAAATAAAAAAACAATTAAATTAGGTTAATTGTTTTTCAAATACAAAATCTTTATTTTTTTAAATAACCTATGATATTCGAAAAGACAAATTCTCCAAATGCAAGTGGTATATAAATAAACCATAACTTTAATATTGCCTTTGTTTCTTTGTGATCAGAATCCCCCATTAAAACCAACCCTATCCTTTATTTTCAAATATTTTGATTTTAATTCCAATAACAAGGAAATTATACCATTTACCAATGTTGTAGTCTATGTTTTCTAAAAAATTAAATAAATAAAACTCTTGTATTCCTTCAATATTCAGATAAAAACAATAACTTTTTTACGTTTCATCTTCAAAGTCTATAATGAGTCCTGTTAGAACCGCTGCATTACCTATCGATTGGATCCCGTGACCATCTTAAATTCTTCCCACTCTAACTGCTCTTTTGTGATTCATCGTCACATTATGATGAATCACTCATACATTATCTAGAAGTAAAAAATCCTAATTCACTTTTCTCTTAAAGAGCACAATTCAAATGTGCTCTTTTTAAGTCCGTTCGAATAAAATTCAAAATCCTACTGATAAACAAAAAAACCTCGTTTATCAATAGGATTCATTAGCTATATATAGCGATTATAGCGAACTCCATCACCTATTACTAAAGTCGAACTGATTTAAGTAATATAAATTCCCCTTTTTCTTTAGAAAATTGAACAACCTCTACAATCGCCTCAACATTAATTACTCCGTAAACATGCGGATATTCTTGACCGTTAGAAGCAAGTTCATATTTTACTTCTGCTTTTAATAGAGCTGGATCAATTGTAAGTAATAAAACATCTTCTTCATGCTTGAAATATTTTTCTGCAACTTTTAAAGCTTGATCTAATAATGAACAATGAATAAATCCCTCTTCTATAAGTGATTCTTCATTAATTTCTCCAGTTGTTTTTGCGATTTCCCAATTACTTTTCGTAATTACTTTTGTAATCATAGTGACTCTCCCTTTTTAATTTATGTAATGATATAATAACACTAAATTTTCAACACGTGCTTAATAGATTGGGGACTTATAATGGATAAACCTCTCAATACATTACAAACTATTATTATACATATGAATAAAAATGAGCATTGGCATGATTTTATTTGTTACTGTCAGCATCGCGAAGCGGGACTTCGAAAATTAGCTTTTAAACATTTAGAGACATTTATTTCAAATGCAAAGAAATGGGAATCAAAAGATCAAGAAGAGTTTGCCATTTCGCTGTTTACTATTTTAGATGCATTAAACGAAAAAGATGGGATCTTAACTTTCTCACTAAATAGTTTTCTAATTGACATTCTATATAGATGGACAGAAAACAACCCATTTGATTCAAGACCTTTTAGATGGATAGGAATTTATATGGACTCTAGCAATAAAGAAGACGATTTAGAAAAATTCCTTCGAAAAGCGATTGAATTAGGTGGTGATACCGAACAAAAAGCCATGATATACCTAGTTTCTAATTACATCAATACTTTAGAATTTGGTACAAATGAATTCCCTTCAGGTTATTGCGGAGATTTAAGCGAATGTATAGAAAAACTTCCCTATATGCTGCAATTAATTAATAGAATTCAGAATAAGAACATAAAGGAGCAAAACATTGGGCAAATACAAGAACAACTACACCTTATTCTAGATTGGTTAAAACATACACAAACTCCAGTAGATGCCGTTCGTGTACGGGAAAAAGGACAAACTAAGGAATTAGAAAAGGTCATTGTATATTATTTACACAACAGCTCAAGTCGTTAATTCATCGTGTACAGAGATAATAAAGTTGTTTAAAAAACGCCAGTCATGTTATTCAACAATCGGGCTATATAACGGAATAAATACTTGTGAAAATTAAAAACATTTGAAATAATCGTCATTAAGTTGAAGCAGAGCGATTGCAGCAAAAGGTGATACGACTTTTTCTTACTTAATAATCGTACGATAGTTAAAAAATTCAACTAATTATATTCCGAAAGGGTGTGTGTAGTATCTTATCAACTAATGTTTTTACTTATAAATCTAAGGATAGAAAAACAGTAATAATTAGAGAAGCTAAAGAACAGGATGCAGAAAGAATACTAGATTCTGCTTCAAAAGCTTTAATAAACGCTCCATACATGCTAAGTACGGTTGAGGATGTAAAAAAGGTGCGTATCGATGCTATTCAAAAAACGTTAAAAGCTTATCTTGAAAATCCAAATTATGTACAGTTTATTGCTGAAGTTGATGGTAAGTTAGTCGGTGCAATAGATTTTAAGAACGGAAACAAAGAAAAAATTAGTCATCAAGGGGCTTTTGCGATGACCATACTACCTGAATATCGAAATTATGGTATTGGAAGAGCTCTTCTAGAAACGTTAATCAATTGGGCTAAAAATAACAGTAAGATTGAAAAAGTTTGTCTTGAGGTAATGGAAGATAATCTAGGTGCAATCCAGTTATATAAGAATCTAGGCTTCTTTGAAGAGGGTAGAAAAGCAAAGGGTATAAAATTGGATGATAGCTATTAAAATTTAATATTAATGGCTTTATTCGTTTAAAATCGAACACTAATTTCAATATAAAAAGAGGATCTTCATAGTCATCTCCCTGTTAAGTAGACAGTAATAGAAATCCTCTTTTTATATTTATCTCACATTAGCTTGCAGTAAAAATCCCCACTGATTATAGTTTCACTTTATTTTAATCCTTTAATTAAAGGTGACGCTTCTCCACTATAGAAAATCCATAAGTCATGAAGTGATCTCGTACATCCGACATATAGTAATTTTGCATCATGCTTTGTGTTTTTGTAATGTTCCTCATCCACATCAATTAAAAGCACCGCATCAAATTCTAAACCTTTCGCTAAATAGACAGGTACTACTGATATACCACCTTCATATTTACTTTGGTTTGCTTCAATTACGTTTACCGTTAATCCTGCATTTGTTAATTTCACATATATATCACGGCATTCATCTTCTGTTCTTCCGATTACCGCAATTGTTTTCACATCTGCATTTTGCAAATGTTTTACCGTCTTCACAATTTCAGTAAATTGATTTTCTGTATGAATTACTTTCACATCTTCTCCACTGCGGAAGACTGGTGTTGCGAGTCCTACTGGGATTTCTGCATTTTTAATTATTTCATTTGCAAATTCAATAATTTCTTTTGTAGAACGATAACTTCTTGTCAATTCATAATAACCGGTTTCTTGGAATACTTCCTTAAAAGCATTCCAATCTTCAATTCCTTGGTAATCATAAATCGCTTGCGATAAATCACCTAATATAGTGAAAGAATTACCTAATGTAATTTCTTTTAATACATAAACTTGGAAAGGCGAAAAATCTTGCGCTTCATCAATAACAACGTGATGAAACTTCTGCCCGATTTCAATCCCTGTTATACGATGATGTATGTATATTAAAGCTGGTAAATCTTCTACATACACTTCTTTTTTACGACAACTCTTTTCTGTTTCTTTAACAAGTTCTTCAGGTAATACCTCGAGTATTTCTTTACTTTTTACTATTGAACTATACAGTGAAAGAGCACTCATTTTCGGCCAAAACTTCATATATGCGTTCAGTCTCTTAGTCGCTTCTTTTTTAAGTAATTTTTTCTCGTTTGTTTCCCCGAATTTTTTAAGTTCAATTTCAATCCAGCGCTTCATTCGTCCTACTAATCGTTCTCTTCTTTTCTGTAAAGGATAATGTTTATATTCAACTTGCATCCATTTTTTAATATCTTCTACTGGAATAATCGCTCTATCCCACGCCTCAAAATCTTTTGTCGGAACTAACTCATTTTCAAATTGGATCATTCTCTCTTCAATAAACTTCTTAAATTCCAACGTACCCTTTAATTTACCTAGCATTACCTTCTTTTGATCACGATTAATTGAAAATGCTTCTTTCAATTTTTCTTCTGTCTGCTTTAGTTTCACTGAATCATCTAACGTACGTAATGCCCAATCCAGAAACGTTGTTTGACTAATATTCCCTACACCTAATTCAGGAAGTACACTCGAAATGTAGTCTAAAAACAGACTATTCGGCGCAAATACGATCATTCTTTCTGCTTCTAGTTGTTCACGATATTCATAAATTAAAAAAGCAAGGCGATGTAAAGCAATTGTTGTCTTTCCGCTCCCTGCAACCCCTTGAATAAGTAATGGTAAATTTCTTTCCGCTCGAATAATATCATTTTGTTCCGATTGAATCGTTGAAACAATATCCTTTAGCTTATTATCTTTATTCTCACCTAATCGATATAGAAGAAAATCATCGGCATGCGATACATCTTCATTTCCTTTTACATATGTATCAACAACACGTTCAAGTTCTCTTTTTCGAATGGAAATGTTTCGTTTTAAATACACATCACCTTCTACTAACCCATCTGGTGATTGATAAAATGCTAATTCTTCTCCACCGGTAAATGAATAAAACATACTTGCGACAGGCGCCCGCCAATCAATAATGATTGGCTTCATCGTGTCCATATCCGAAACCCCTACTTTTCCGATATAAATCGGCATAACTTCTTCTTTTCCATCTTCCTGAAAATCTAACCTTCCAAAGTACGGCTCTTGCACACCAATACGTAAGTTTTGTCTATTAGACTCCCTCATACTTTCAAGAATTTGCTCTTTAAAATCTTCTCCATAATAAACCGGGGTTTTTTCAAGCTTATCCAATTGCTCATCCATCGTATGTAAAGTATCCTTCATTTTTTGTAACTCACCTTCAAATATGTTGCTCATTTCGACGATTCCCTCCTGTCCGTTCTAATTTTTCAGTCGAAGTATCATTGTATTAAAAACCCAATCATAAAGTCAATAGTTTCTGTTTAAATTTTCCGAAAAAACTTATTTTTCATCTTTCTAATTTAAAAAGAATATGCAACATCTAAATCACACAAATACACATATAGTATAGTGATGCATACAAAAGATACTACTTTCTATTTGTCTCCTATTTAATTTATCTATTAACAAATATTGTAAAAATTAAAGACTTTAATCAATGGGCGTTTTACTGCCCACAAATAGTAGGATAAATAAAAGTAAAGGAGGCTCTTCAAATGAATATTTTGAATCTATCTCAAGATTAAATATGCTTCTATCTGGCTGTATCCTTATGGTTTGTTGGTCAATTATGTATGTTGAAATATATAGACTTACAAAATCCGTCTGGCCATGTGTTATCATGCATGCAATCGAGGATGCTGTTCCTACTGTTTTAGTTACAATAACAGGGATTATTACTCTTACAAACAGTAGTGATTTTTGGTTAAATCCTACTAGCGGGGTCGCTGCTACTGTTTTATTTCTCGGAATTGGAATCGTACTAAGAACTATAAGAATAAAAAGAGAACGACAATTATTCACACAATAAAAAGCAGATAATGAATTCGTCATTATCTGCTTTCCAATTTTTAAAACTACCTTATTATATTTTTTGATACATAAGCCAGTCTCCAGAGTCTATCACTTTCTTTAACATCTTTTTATCCTGAGCGATATACACATATGCCTCAATTTCCCTATAAGCAACATATATTGTTTGCGTGATTCGATTATATAAATCAGTCTCCGCATTACCTTTATATTCTTCTAGTTCATCTAACTTACACAATATCTCATCATTTACTACATAAATTTCTCCATACACCTGTTCTTCAATCGAATAAGTCATGGCCGGATATCCTTCGTTCGTATCAAATAATTTTCCATATGTCCAAGCTCTGTCTGCGATGCATGTTGCACCTAGCATATAATGAGCATTCGTTTGTCCTCTTCTTAACGTTCCATAAACGAAAACATGATACATAAATTCTTATCCCCTTTATATGCCTCTACTTTCTTATTTGTAAATAAGCACGAATCATAAAGTAACTCACTTCATTAGGAAGCTGTTCTTTAATAGATTTCAGACCACCATCTGCATTTTGAACGGCAGTTTCAATAAGAGATTCATACTCTGCTGGAACAAAGCTTTGCCAATCTACTTCCATTCCATCCTCATAGCAGCGAATTAAATGGTTTTCGATTGTTTGTCTTGATAAGTTACGTTCTTTTGCAATCTCATTCAAATCAATACCTTGTTTATACATTTCATACGTTTCTAAATGAGAATTTGCGGACGCTTTTCCTGACTTTTTACGCTCTGAAACTACTTCTGTCTTAATCGTTTCAGCATAATTTGGATTTTCCTTAATAAAATGCTGAACTGCTTGTAAGAAGTGCGAGCCATATTTCACAAGTTTGTGTTCTCCGATACCTTTTACCGTCAACAATTCGGAATCACTTTGCGGCATTTTCACACACATATCTTTTAATGTTTGGTCAGAGAAAATAACGAATGGCGGTACACCTTCTCCTTGTGCAATTTCTTTACGTACTTCACGAAGCACTTCAAATAAAGGATGGTCTTGAACAATTTGTCTTGTCTCTACTCGTTCTTTTCGTAAAACATTCTCTTTACCAAGTAATACTTCTTTCCCTTTTTCAGTTACTTTTAACGTCGGATAAGTGCCATGTTCAACTGCAATTAACTCGTCTGAAATTAAAAACTCAATAAACTCACTGACCTCTTTTACACTACGGTTCGATAAAAGCCCATACGTTGGTAAAGTATGAAAATTAAATTCAATAACTTTCTTATTCTTCGACCCAGTTAATACTTGCGCTATCATTTGCTTTCCAAAGCGTTGGTTCGTTCTAATCATGCATGATAAAACCATTTGTGATTCTCTTGTCACATCGATGCTCTCGCGATTGTCTGTACAATTACCACAGCGTCCACAATCTTCTTTCGGTTCTTCTCCAAAGTATTGCAAAATGAATGATTGTAAACATTGTTCTGTATGACAGTAATCGGTCATATTTTGCAATTTTTCAAGTTCATTTGAAAAACGTGATTCTCCAGTTGATTGATCAATTAAAAAACGCTGTACTTGTACATCTTGAGAAGAATATAACAATATACATGTACTATCTAATCCGTCACGACCAGCACGTCCTGCTTCTTGATAGTAACTTTCCATATTTTTTGGAAGCTGATAATGAATTACGTAACGAATATTCGATTTATCAATACCCATCCCGAATGCAGATGTTGCTACCATTACACTTACTTCATCTCGTAAAAAGAGTTCTTGTTGCTCATTTCGATCAATATCACTCATACCAGCGTGATATTTTGATACAGAAACTCCTGCCTTCATTAAATCTTCATATAACTGATCGACTACTTTTCTAGTAGCTGCATATATAATCCCAGATTCCTTTTGATTTTGACGAATATAATCCGCCAAATATGCATTTCGATCTTGCCCTTTAATAACAGAAAACGATAAGTTTTCACGCTCAAACGTTGTCATAATTGTATTTTCTTGATTAATTTCAAGTGTATTACAAATATCATCACGTACTTGCGGTGTTGCTGTTGCTGTTAATGCTAATACGAGCGGCTTTTCTGGAAGATAATCTAATATGCGATGTATATGTAAATAACTTGGACGGAAATCATGTCCCCACTGTGAAATACAGTGTGCTTCATCAATCGCAATCATAGGGATTTTCATATCGATAAGTTGGTCAACAAACTCCATCGAATCAAGACGCTCAGGCGCCACATAAAGTAACTTGTAATGTCCTTGTTTCGCTAATTGAATTCGCTGATTTGCTTCTGCAATAGATATAGAACTATTAATATATGTAGCTGAAATGCCATTCTGTACCAATGTATCTACTTGATCCTTCATAAGTGATATTAGAGGCGATATAACCAACGTCGTTCCTTCAAATACTAATGCCGGAATTTGATAACAAATCGACTTACCGCCACCGGTTGGCATAATACAAACCGTATCTTTCCCATCTAGTACATTTTTAATTGTTTCATCTTGTCCTCTTCGAAACGAAGAATAACCAAAGTAGGACGCTAAAAGTTCTTGTGCTTTAGTAAACAAAAAAGAGTCACCTGCTTTTCTTTATCTTTCATCTACTTCTATTATATCAATCACTTATGCGACTTGAAAGGGATGATTAGATGCTTATTGTTTTTTCATTATTCTATGTTTCTTCACTTATTTAATATGAATTAGCATCATTATTTTATATGTTTTACAGCATTTATAACGTAAATCCAGTACACAAGAAGAAAGATTTTCAATTTAAATGTTCATTTTATTTCCCTTTCTTGAATACTACTAATCGTATACATATAAATTCAGGAGGTTACTATATGAATCATCGTAATATGAGTTCCATCAACGCAAAAACGAAAACACAAAAGCCCCAATTCTCTAATAATGATGCGTGGAAATATGAATCATACTATAAGTATCAGGCATTATTCTCTTATAAAAAGCTTTTTAATTTTTTTTCTCAACTTTTTAGACGTTAATATATGCACAAAAAATATATTATTCACAGAAGTTTTCTCAATATTAAACGTATAGACTTACTACAATTGAATTGTTAACATATATAATAATCTGTTGGATAAACCCCTTAAGTTGACCTGCTTATATTAGCAGGTCTTTTTCATGATTACATACTTCTGTGCACCTCAATCTCACTTCCACTTCTTTTCTCCATTTTATAACCATATTTAAATCCCAACAATTCATGATAATCATAAATTGTTGGGATTTAAATTGTTCACATATAATTATGCAATTCTTCTTTCTCAATACACAAAAGTCATTTTACTTGTTACTATAAAAGTACTCCAGATGAGTTTTTGCTCATCGACATTATCTAGTTATTGGGACCTGCCGCGGGAAGCAGGTCCCTTTGACTGTATTAAGGTACCAATTTCATTTGGACACATTTACCAGGTTTTTTCAAAAGAATTTTATGATAACATTACGTAGTCGAGTCCGACATCTCGGCAATACCCTTTTGAGGGTCTGCAACTTCCCTTGCAGACCCTATTTTACTTTATATTCACTTTATTCATATATACCACAACATCATTCACCTAATTTCTCCATTTCAAATTCCCTAAAAATAATCTAGGACACGTAACTAAAAATAAATCTTCATCATACTTTGAGTTATACATGTTCAAAGGAGTGTTACTATTTATGTATTCTTATTGGCAATCGTATTACTCCCCCTACCATAACCCTTATGTAAACTATGATTTATCCGTACGGAACTACCGAATTAGTAAAAATGAGAATTTTTTAAAAGGGTATATGCGTTCTTTATGGGAACAACACGTCGCTTGGACGAGATTGGCTATTGTAAGTATAGTATTTAATTTACCAGATGTTAACGTTACTGTTGGGCGACTTCTACAAAACGCAACACATATGGGACTATCACTTGAACCATTTTACGGTGAAGATGCAGTGAAAAAATATAGTGCATTAATTAAAGATCACTTAGTAATTGCAGCGGATCTTGTTAAAGCCGCAAAAGCTGGTAATCAAAATGCAGCGGCCGCTATAGAGAAAAAATGGTACGCTAATGGTGACGCAATTATTGAATTTCTTAACAGTATCAACCCATATATAGATAAAGAAGAATTTAGAAAAATGTTTTATGAACATTTAGCACTAACGAAAGCAGAAGCACTTGCCTTCCTAAATAAAGATTATGAAGCAGGAGTAGAACTTTACGATAAAATTGAAAAAGAAGCATTAGAAATGGCCGACATGATAACAAACGCAATCGTAAAACAATTCCCGCAAGTATTTCAATAAAGTGAAACTTTAATCAGAGTAGGTATTACTACTAAGTAATACTTGATAAAAATAAGTCGATTTCCCAACATAAATCGGCTTATTTAGTTTTCTCTCCATGATATTTCACCTCTCCTCTTTACATTTAGCTTATATCGATATATTTTATTAATATCCGTTTTTTATAGGAGGAAATAGTTTGATTAACGCGATTGGTCTAGTTTTTATACTTACAAATAAACACGAGAAAAAAAAGAAAGTTTACTTAAATGAAAAATTTGCACTAATAGATATTATTGATTCTAAAGAAGTATTTGATGATGAAGGGAATCCTTTAGTAGAACTAACATGTAAATACAGTATATATTTAGATGAGAAATATTACTGTAAATCTCTCGATGATTATACTGGACAAGTATTTCCTTTCTTAAGTGCAAAAATAGGAAAAGGTCTTCTAAGAAACTTAAACTACTACTTTTCTTACGTTGATGCCTATGATAAGAAACCACCAGTTAAAGAAATAAGACCACTTATGAAACAAGTAACTAACAGATAGCCAAAAATACAAAAAAGAAAGCATCTAACTCTGGATGTTTTCTTTTTTATTGAAAATTCATTAACTTTCATACTCTTCTAAAAGTCTGTATCCAAGCATATTTTAAATTAAAAACATTGGAGGATTAGAGTGAATGAAATACTCAGAAACAATTATAAGCAAACGACTTCGAATACTTAAAATGACGGGTATGTTTTTCATGCTAGTGTTAATAGCATGGATTGGCTATACAAAATTACTTTATGAAAACGGCTTTCTTCAAGAAAAAAAGAATTCAGTAGAAGTAATGAACACTAGCATTACAGGAGAAATAGAGCAGCTTTTTCATATAAACTTGCAAGGTTATCGAAAAACAAGCCTTGATGCTGTTATAGAAGCCAGTAAAACCGATCCAAGTGAACTATCCTTAATTGAACTAGTCAACAAATCCTGTTCGCGAGATTGCATAGGTGAACCAGTTACATATGTAAACTCAAACAATGGATATATCTTTTATAAGGAATCTAATGGAACTAATGTAGCTATAACGGTTAAAAAGAAAGACACATGGGTAATTGTAAAGAAATCTGTTCAAGATGGAATATAATCACCCCAAAAAAGAGTACGCATCGTACTCTTTTTTATTATTAATACCCTTCCTCTTCATGCCCACAATGGCATTTCGCTTTTGTTTTACAATGACATTTTTCACACTCACACTTCGGTTTCTCTTTGCAACAACACTCGTGAAAATCATTGCGCTTACATCTACATCTCCCAAACATTAAATCATCCCAAAATTTATTACAATCTTGAAAATGTCCACAATGACAAGTATTTCTCATAAATATGCTTCCTCCTTGATAGAATTCATCATATTCTATGTTTGAAAGTATACAAAGGCTTGTTTATTAGTCTATTTTCTCCATATTATAAGTAGAGTTAAAAGATTAAATAAAAATATTTAATTCCTTTCATATCTAACCAAGCAGTTGCTTTGTCCAGTTCGTTCCCTTGACGATAATCTGTTTCGAAATACACAAGCCCTTGGTTATCTCCACGAGATATTATTTTAGAAGTATATCCAAGCTTATCCATCATTTGAATCATGTCAGAAATTAAATTTACACCAAATTCATAAGTAACTACTTTGTTATATTTATTCACTATAATTCCAACCCCTTCTTGTTTTTTTATCGGCTCAACAATTTGATTTGTAAACCAAGCTAACGGCTTATTTCCAATCAGCTTATTTAAATCACACTTGCCGATACCAGCCACATTGCCTGTCTCTGTGTATTGCCAAATATCACATGGATACGCCGGTTTGTTACCACCATAACGAGGAATCCATACAAAATCACAATTGACATTTGCCATTCCAAATGGAGCATACATATGATGAGCAATATATAAACCGACTTTCTTAGCTCCTAATCTGCGTAATTCATCAATAAAAGCTTGTGCACCCGCTCTCATATCGTTCATTGTTCTTACTTCTACGTCAGCTACCCAAACTGTTGCATTTTTATCACCACGGTTCCAAAAGTCTCTTGCTTCTATCCGTGCATCCTCTACTGAAACGAAACGACAGAACGCATAATTACCAAACGGAATATTCCTTGCTTTCATTGCTTGTACATAATTTTTATATAAAGGATCTACATAGTTTGAACCATCTTGCACACGTACAATTACGAAATCTAATTGTGGTGCTGCGATATCCCAGTTAATGTCGCCATTCCATTTCGAAATATCTACAATATAACCCATTATTTAACATCTCCTTTTTCATTATTATATTCAAAGCTTGTTTTTTTGTTATTATCAACTAATAAATAGTATGAGAGGTATTATATTATTGGGTAATAATTTAAAATTCGGCTTATGTATTGAGAAAACAAAATATTATTACGGGTTTAATAAGTAAAGATTTACAAAACTCTAAACTATATAAAGTGAAACGATAATTAGTAGGAGGCTACGAGCAGTGTAATTCCCACCTAATTTCTTAGCTTCATCCGAATTTTGAGGTGAGAATTTTACCGCCCACAAATAGCTTGATAAATAAAACCACCTTTCTGACAGGTGGTTTTGTGTACTAATTTACATATAAATTGTCCATATTTTTATAGTTACTTAATATACTTGTTAACTAAAAATAAGACAATTTTTAGTTTTTAATCAAACCAATTTTCGTTTTATCTCACGTACTCATAGTACCATTTACGTGCATCTAACCAAGCTGTAAATTTATCGATATTCCCGGACGGATAGCCATTCGTTATAGCATAACCAATGCCATCTTTTTGAACGACAATTTGTCCATCAATACCCGCATCAACCATAGCTTGAGCCAAAGCTTGTAAATTACTAAATGCTACACCACCAGTTTTTACTTTGAGCAAATTCGCTGCACCTCCTCCAGTTTGTCCTGTAAGAGCAAATACAATAGAATTAGCGATTTTATCAACATTCCATTTTGCCATGTCGGATTCATTATCAATAAACCCTAATTCAATAAGAATAGCCGGTGCCTTCGTTCCATTTAATACTGCTAAATCTGTACGTTGTTTCGCACCTCGATCACGCCATCCAATATCTTTTGCTAGTTGAGCTGAGATTTTAGCCGCCAAATCTTTCTGATCATAATATAAAACCTCAACACCCTGTCCATTTCCATCACTTGCATTAAGATGAAAAGAAATAACTAAATCCACAGCATGGGAATTGCTATTCCGAATGATATTATTTAAATTTTGTGATTGAGTTGCCCCTACCTCGTCCGTATCGTCATAAACCGTGTGTCCTAGGGCTCTTAACTTAGCCGCCACGGCATCTTTAACTTGCCTATCTAGAACGTGTTCTTTCCGATTCCCGAAATTAGCACCTTGAACAATACTATTGTGTCCTCCGTGCAAACTATATCTAGCCATTATTCATCAACATCTCCTTTCTTAATATCTTATTCAAAACTTGTCTTATTGCTATTCCCACTTACAATCTTAACTGTGCCCATACGTCCTATATTTTCTAAAAGTGACGCAATTTGTTTTCGATATAAAAAAGCTATCGCTTCATAAATCGAATGATTTATTCTCTAAATTACTTTTACATGAATGACGACACGAACAAAAAAGCATCACCCTTTCGGCGATGCCTAAAAACTCTATTTTACTTTTCAGCTCCCTAAATAAATAGAGTTTAAAATCACTGAAACTACACCTATATTTCTTCCCCTTCCTTCACAGCTTCTTTCAACCTCTGCAACATATACCCAATTCCTTTACACCCCTCTAGCGGATATGTAATCATTTCTTCTGGATATAACTTTGTCACTACTTTTTTATGCTTCTTCCCTGCTAGTAAGACGATTTCGTCAAACTGTAGTAAACTTTTATCTACCATCTGTTTTTGTAATTGCTCTATACTTATTACCTCATCGCTTTTTGAATCAAATGCAAGATCATAGTTTTCTAATACAATATCACTTGGTCTTAAAAATCCATGTTTCGCTGATAATATAACCCAGTTTTCGAAAAACATAGTTGCGTACGCCTGACATGCTTTTCCGAACGGACTAATATATACATCTTTTGCTTCCAGCGGTCCGTAGTCTGAATGTTTATCCCAAATTTTCTTTTTTCCGCATGGAATTATACATAGCCTTTTCATATATATTTCTACTCCCTTTACTTTGGTAAATAAAATTCGTTATTTTGTACATTTTTTTCTCGAAATACTATATAATAATTCTGAAAGTTAAAATTACACATTTTACCATATGCGTACTATAGATTACTCTCATTGCAAATATTATAATACCATAAAAAATTTTTCATTTTTTCTTCAAAATAATGAAACTAAATTATAATACAAGTATGTATTAATAAAACAATAAGGGAGGTTCATAAAAATGAAAAATATTATCCCTGCACTATTAGTCTATTTTATCGTTTGCGTTATTTCCGTTATCATCCCAGCATCTGAAGGCTATAATTATGTCGGCTGGAAGTTATTTGTTGGGCAAGTGTATGCGATACCTATTTTCTTCATTACTACGATAATCACATTTTATATAAACAAGAAAAAATCTTACGAATAAACGATTATAAGGATAGCTAACGCTATCCTTATTTTAATTCGTTAATCAAAACTTTATATCCTTTCTTCTAAAAAGTTAAACGCAACATCTGTATTTCAGCGTTTAAACGCAGTTCCTCCGAAATCCAGCTCTCTAATTTTGAAACAGATGCAATATTTTTTCAAAAAGCCCCTGTAATTTACTTTTCAATACTTCCATATCATTAAGCATACACAATGCGACTGTTTAAAAGTTAAAAATTTCTGCTTATTATAAATAAAAAAGGACAAGTAGCCAATCTGACTACTTGTCCTTACTGTTCATCTGTACGCAATACGATTAAGCTTGGAATGCTTCTGTTAATACTGGTACGATTTGTTTTTTACGAGATACAACACCTTTTAAAGTAGCTGTATTGTTTTCTAGTGATACGTTGTATGCTTTCTCAACAACGTTTGCTGCTTTACCGATCGCAAGACCGACAGAATCGTTAGTTAAGATATCAGTTACAACGAATAAGAATAGGTCTAAACCTTTTTCTTCTACTACTGCAGAAATTACTTTTTCAAGTTCCGCTTGGTGTACAAGAACGTCGTTTGTATCAACAGCGTTTACTTGTGCGATTTCAACTTTCGCATTACCCATTTGGAATTCTTTAGCATCAAGAGAGATTAATTGCTCCATTGTTTTTCCGCTTAAGTCAGCACCAGCTTTTAACATTTCTAAGCCGTAGTTATCTGCATCTACACCAGCGATTTCCGCTAATTCACGAGCAGCTGCTACATCTTGTTCTGTGCAAGTTGGAGATTTGAATAGTAAAGAATCTGAAATGATTGCAGATAACATTAAACCTGCAACTTCTTTACGAATTGTTACGCCATTTTCTTTGTACATTTTGTTTAAGATTGTAGCTGTACAGCCAACTGGCTCACAACGATAGTATATAGGATCGCTTGTTTCAAAGTTAGCAATACGGTGATGGTCAATAACTTCTAACACACGAACTGATTCGATATCGTTAGCACTTTGTTGACGCTCGTTATGGTCAACTAAAATAACGTTGTCCACTTCGCTTGCTACTGTCTCAACAAAACGCGGTCCTTCTACTTTAAAATAGTCTAACGCAAATTGAGTTTCACCGCTGATTTCGCCTAAACGTACAGGCTCAGCATTCATTCCTAATTCTTTTTTCAATTCTGCATAAGCAATTGCAGAACAAATTGCATCTGTATCTGGGTTTTTATGCCCGAAAACTAGTACTTTTTCCATGTTTTCCACCTCTTCATGAAAAGGATATCTTAAAGAAGCAAATATGACAATATTTAAAGCATATTTTTTTATAAATAATTGCACTTTCTTCTATATTTTTCATCATTTTCATAAAAAAAATCATCTAAAATGAATTAGATGATCGAAATGTATGTTTCAATTAAAATAATGTAGGAGCTTGCACTACATTGTTAAAAGCGAATTTTGAGGATAAGCCATTATTCAAAAGGTTTACATCTATAACTTGATAAAACGCATTTCCAGTGTCTGCAATTTCCCAAACAGCTAAAATAAGATGGTATCCACTACGGTCAGTTGGTACATTTGCTTCGTGCGTAACTGTTGTCCCTGGTCTAGCTCCACCGTCATTTTTCACATAGAATGGCACTAAATCTAAATCTGATCGCGTCAAAGGTTTATTGGGATTCCAACCTTTTTTCGTAATATAGTATTTCCACTCTTTCGTACTATGAGGAGCCGTTAGTTTCCACTTGAATGTATTCGTCCCGCCATTTAACGTAACTTTCTTCCACCTATCTACAGTTTGAACATCTAAAGCGGGAAAATGACCAGCCCCTGCAATTTGTCCATCAGAAGGTCCTAGTTGCGGAAATCCACCTATTCCTTCTACGCTTTGAGGTTCATATTGAATCGGTCCACAATTTACATTTACCCCTTGCTTACATAAATAAGATCGGCTCGCTGGTGATTCTACATATCCATGAGCTGAAGCCTTTTCTGAAAATCCAAATGTTAATAATCCCGTAAGTAATACGCCACCACTTAAAATAACTTTCTTCATCTTTTGTAAACTATTCTTTTTCATTTTTTCATCCCCTTCCCATAATAAAGCGAAAATAACTATAGTTGGCTAGTCATCTTCTCTACATTTATTATAAGACGAGAATCATTACTAAAAGAACCCTCTAAAAACTTTCTCAAATTCATTTAGTGCGTTAATTAGATTATAATTAACTATTTTAACACCGCCAGAAAAATATAGACGGTGTTAAAAATAGTCGTTTATTATTCACTTACTAATAATTAAGCACTCTCCCCGTTTGATTATAACTTAAATGTTTTTATAATAAAGAACCGTAGCATCTAACTTTCCATTCGTAGAAATTGCATACCCTGGTATTGTTCCAACTTCTTGGTAGTCTAGTGATTTGTACAATTTATTGGAAGGATCTCCTTCTCTTGTATCTAATACTAAAAGAGACCTGTTTTCTTGCTTTGCTCGTTCCTCTGCTTTTTGCATAAGCGATCGTCCAATACCGTTTCGTCTAAAGTTTGGATGAGTCATTAATTTGCAAATCTCGGCTCTATGAATTCCGTTAGGCTTAGTAACTAATTGTAATTGAATACTCCCTGCTACTTCGTTGTTTATTTTAGCCACATACAATATCACTTCTGGCGCTAATACTGTTTGCCAATACTTTGTTGCATCTTTTTGTTCCAGTGGAGGCAAAAAACCAATTGATGCCCCATCATTTACAACCATTTTCAAAAGTTTCGAAAGTTCTTCTATATCATTTTCTAGTTTCTTAATTTCTTCAATTACTAAATTCCGCATTACTTTTCCCCCTTTTGTTTCATTGTAACAATTTTTAAAGAAGGAATAATGAAATAATAAGAGGAATTTATAGTTAAGATATGATTTTTTGTGAAAGGATAACGATATGAAATATATATTAGATAGAACGTACGCAAAAGAATTACTCGAATGGGCATATGAACAAAACCCGGGCCCTTGGTTTGAACATTCACTACATGTTGCTCATGCAACTGAAAACATAATTATAGAACTTATAAAAAAAGGGTACAAGCTAGATGCTGACATAGCATATAACGCTGCCCTTTTGCATGATATCGGAAGATACAAAGGTTTTACCAAATCGGTCATTCATTCCTATGATGGTTATATGTATATGAATGATTTAGGGTATACAGGAAACGCTGTTATTTGTGTGACACACTCATTCCCATGCAAAAATGAACATATAGATATCGCAGCGGAATGGAGTCTCGTTCCTGACCATATGAGAAGCCGGTTAGTTGAAATATTAAATGAACATTGTAACTACGACTTATACAATAAAGTAATTACTCTTTGTGACGCTCTTGCTGATGCGGATGGCTTTACTACGTTGGAAAGAAGATTAATTTCTGTTGGTTTGCGTCATGGTACAACATCTCATACATCTTTACATTGGAAAGGGTTTTATGCGATTAAGAAAGAATTAGAAGCTTTAATCGGTAAGAGTATATACACAGTTCTTCCTGATGTAGAAAAATCTATTTATGAAGATATAGAATATTAAAGTAAATACAAATTGAAAACGATAAACTTTGTATGTATGTTTCTAAAAGACTCTTTCAAAAATGGAGGGATTTCTTATTAGTAAAATAGGATTTGACTTGATAAACCTTGAGGGGAATTTTGAATTTGGATATGAAGATATAAAAAAAGATTTCTATAAGATGTAAATTTTCTAACTGTTCACATACAAACGAACCAAACTGCGCGGTTAAAAGAGCTATCTCTGACGGTGCTCTTTCTGAAGAAGTAGTTAACAGTTACTATAGAGATTTTAATGAGGCACATTATGTTTCTAAACAGAAAAATAAAACAAAAGCCATTGATTATATGAAGCAATTGAAGCTTTTTACAAAACCTTAAAATTAAATAAATAGTTGTTATTTCTCATTCCTACTAAATTTAAAATTCTCCCATTATTGTATAACCATAAATTGAACCCATCCTAGATAATTTTTATACTCAAATTTAATTTCACATAAAAAACGTTTTAAACATAAAGTTTAAAACGTTTTTTTATTCAATGCTTTTGATTTTTCAATTCTGTTAAACACTCTTGCACTAAAGTTACCGCTTGACTCATCGCAGCTCCGCCAGCAAATGCTGCTGAAACACCACATGCTTCTAGAATCTCTTTATCCGAACATCCTTGATCAAGACAACCTTTTGTATGATAAATTGTACAATACTCATCTTGCGTTGCTAAACTAATTCCTAATGCAATAAGTTGTTTTTCTCTTTTTGTTAAAGAACCCTCTTGAAAACAAGCTTGCGTGAACGCATTATATGTCTCAGCGATTTCAGGAATTTGATTTGTAAAACTACCTATACCTTCTTTATAATGATGTAAAATATCATTTATCGAACTATGTTGCTCATGTTCCATCTTATTCCCTCCAGTCATATTATCCATACTTATTGTAGTATGTGATGAAATGGAGGCAATATACCTTCTTTTAAATTAAGAATTTTCAATTAATTTTAGTTATAATTTTAAATTATCATCGACAATAACTTTTTCTCTAGAACTTTTTCTTTCAACCTCTTTACTTCTTTCTTCCCAAAATGTTAATCCTTCAATCCCCACATTTTTAGGATTAAATACTGGATCTTTCCCTTCTTTTTTCTGCGTTTCATAATCTTTTAACACTTTTAATGCGGTTTTACTTAAAAGTAAGATTGCGATTAAGTTTAACCATGCCATACTACCGATTCCTAAATCTCCAAGATTCCATAAAAGCGACGCTGATTCAACGCTACCGATGTAAACCATAATTAAAAATCCAAATTTTAAAACTGGTTTTAACCAGCCATACTTCAGTTGACGATCTAAATAAGTAAGTGTCGTTTCAGCGATATAGTAATAAGCGAGTAACGTTGTAAATGCAAAAAAGAAAATCGCAATTGAAATAAATATTGGACCAAACCCTGTTATCACAGTTTCAACTGCTTGTTGTGTATAAATTGGACCAGCTTCCACATTTCCTATGTTTTGTACAATGGCGGTTTTCCCTTCAGGTATAACATTATACATACCTGTTATTAAAATCATAAGAGCTGTCGCTGTACATACGACAATTGTATCGATATATACGGAAAACGCTTGAACTAATCCTTGTTTTGCGGGATGCGATACTTCAGCAGCCACCGAACTATACGTCGCTTCTCCGACACCAGCAACGTTTGAAAATACAGCGCGTTTTACGCCCCATGCAATAGCTGCACCAACAATTCCACCAAACATTTCATTTACACCAAATGCGCTAGAGAAAATTAAAGCAAACATACTTGGAATCTCCGTTACATTCGCAATTAATATGATACATGTAACAATTACATAACCAATTGCCATAAATGGAACAAGCATTTGAGAAACGCCAGCAATTCTCTTTACACCACCAAAAATAATTGCTGCTAGTAACACGACTAAAAATATACCAGTTATATATTTGCTAATACCATTAGAGTTTTCAAATCCAACTGCGATACTACTAGATTGAATACCTGGTAATAACACGCCATATGAAAGTGTTACAACTACTGCTACAATGACTGCAAACCATTTCATTTTCAAACCTTTCTCAATGAAATATGGAGTACCGCCGCGATATTCATTCCCTACTTTACTTTTGTATACTTGAGATAATGTTGATTCTACAAACGCGCTCGCTGCCCCTAACAAAGCCATTACCCACATCCAAAATACAGCTCCAGGACCGCCGAAAGCAATTGCTGTCGCTACCCCTGCAATATTACCAATTCCAACTCTTCCTGATAAGGCTAAACAAAATGCCTGAAAAGATGATATTCCCGTCTCTGAACTCTTTCCTTCAAATAATAGTTTAATCATCTCTTTAAAATAACGGATTTGCAAAAAGCGTGTTGCAATCGTGAAATATACGCCTGCCCCTAATGCAAAAACAACTAAACCGATACCCCACACTTGCCCTACTAACCATTCTACTAAATTCTCCATCCAAATCCCCCTTATCATTCTTTGGAAAAGCAATTTTGTATATAAAAAAAACGGACAACTATTATCAAACTTTCTAGTTGTCCGCATCTTTCATTATTTCATCCCTCAATTTTTATCAGTAAAACGCCCTATTACTTTATATTTACCCAAACACTTTTCACTTCTGTATAATTATCAAGCGCATATGAACCTAATTCGCGGCCAATACCAGATTGTTTATATCCACCAAATGGTGTAGCTGCATTTTCTAAGTTATAATCATTAATCCACACTGTTCCTGCTTTTAATTTATTTGCTACTTGATGACCCGTTTTGATATTTTGCGTCCATACACCCGCAGCAAGGCCATAGGATGAGTTGTTCGCTCGTTCAATTACTTCTTCTGTCGAATCAAATGGAAGTACGACAACAACTGGTCCAAATATTTCTTCCTTAACGATTGTCATATTGTCTGTAACATCTGTGAATATAGTTGGCTTAACGAAATAACCTTTTTCAAGCGCACGTTCGCCACCAGCCGCAACTGTAGCACCTTCTTTCTTCCCTTGCTCAATATAATTTAACACACGCTCTTGTTGTTTCTTAGATACGAGTGGACCCATTTCCGTTCCTTTCTCCATACCTGCTCCAAGTTTTACGTTGTTCGCCATTTTCACAAGTGCATCTACTACAGTTTCATAATGTTTACGATGAACAAATACACGTGATCCTGCGCTACAATTTTGACCGTGGTTATACATAATACCTTGGAATGCACCATTTATCGCTTCTTCCAAGTCCGCATCTTCTAAAATGATATTTGGTGATTTTCCGCCAAGCTCTAACGTTACATGCTTAATCATTTCTGCAGATTGACGCATAATATACTTTCCTGTAACAGTAGATCCTGTAAAAGCAACTTTATCAATGTCATGATGATTTACAATTGCAGCCCCTGCTTCAGGACCAAAGCCTGATACAAAGTTTACAACGCCGTTTGGAAATCCAGCCTCTTTAAAGAGTTTCGCTGTATATAGTAAAGATAAAGGCGTTTGCTCTGCTGGCTTTAATACAATCGTACAACCTGTCGCCAGTGCAGCTCCCATTTTCCAAGAAGACATAACAAGCGGAAAATTCCACGGAATAATTTGTCCTACAACACCAACAGGTTCATGTCTCGTATAATTCAAGTAATCTTTTGAAATCGGGATTGTTTGCCCAATAATTTTTGTAGCCCATCCTGCGTAATAACGATAATTTTCTACAGTCGCTGAAATATCATCATCAAGCGCTACTTGATATGGCTTTCCATTATCTAAAGCTTCTAGTTGCGCTAATTCTTCTCTATGTTCTTCAATTAAATCTGCTAATTTATAAATAAGATGCGCTCTTTCAGCAGTAGTCATTTCTGCCCACGGGCCAGATTCAAATGCAGATCTTGCCGCTTTTACTGCAGCATCAATATCCTCTTCTTGCGCTTCACATACGACTGCTAGAACCTCTTCTGTTGCTGGATTGTACGTTTCAAACGTCTTTCCGCCAATAGCAGAAACAAATTCGCCATTAATAAACATTTTAATTTCTTCATTTAAAAACGCTTCCACTTTTGGTTTCAGCTCAATATTTGTCTTTAACATTATGTTCTCCTCCTTATTTAAACAGCTGCATGAGCTGCAATATTTGATAAAATCGTTTGAAGCTTTTGATCTTCTTCTACAGTTAACCCTAGTCTTGGATAGCGAGAAGGTCCTCCCGCTTGCCCATGTAATTCCATAGAACGTTTAACGATTTGAACATATTTCCCTGATCCTTCAAGAAACTCGCAAAGTGGTAAAATAGCATCGTTTATTTCCCACGCCTTTTCTAATTCACCATTTTGAAAATGCTCATACATTTTTGTAACGAGACCGGGAACGATATTTCCTGCTACTGAAACCCATCCCGAGGCACCAACTAAATATGATTCCATAACTAAATCTTCAGAACCACAGAAGACTAGGAAAGCCCCTTCACTTTGTCTTACTAAATCTCTCGCTTTTCGAATATCTCCGCTAGATTCTTTAATATGTGTAACATTTTCACACTCTTTTCCAATACGGAGCATTAGCTCTGTACTCATATCAACACCAGAAGTAAATGGATTATTGTATAACATAATTGGTATATTTACAGAGTTTGAGATTTCTTTAAAATGAAAATAAATCTCCTCTTCCTTCGGTTTACAATAGTAAGAGTTTATAATTAATACACAATCCGCTCCGTGCGCTTCTGCATGTTTCGTATATTCAATTGTTTCTTTCGTCGTCTCTGCTGCAGTTCCAACAATAACTGGAATACGGCCATCAATTTCTTTCAACACGGTTGCTACCATTTTAAATCGTTCTTCTTTTGATAAACTTACAAATTCTCCTGTACTTCCATTAATGATGATACCTGCAACGTTTTGTTCGATAAAGTAATTTACATTTTGCTTTACCCCATCCCAATTAATTTCCTGAAATTCATCCATCGGTGTTATTAATACTGGAAATGCCCCTTTAATTTTTTGCATATTTATCTCTCCCTATCACATTTTATTTTAATAAGAAACCTGCCGGAAACGGATCCGTAGGGTCTAATAGAAACGTCTGCATCCCTGTAATAAACCCTCTACTTTCAAAACGGAAAATGTATCCTAGTTCCTCCTTCTTCACTTTCTCCACAGTTATAAAACTATTAAATATACTTTCATTTTTAAAAGGTTTATCCGCCATATAATCATTTTTAAATAACGCATGAACATAGGAAACAATAGTAGAAACAAAACCTGGCGAACGTACGATAAAGTTATCTTCATGAAATGTAATCGATTTTATATGGTTCTTTTCTTTTTGCGAAGGATCTACTAAAATAAGCCTTTTTATTAGCGACTGTTTTTGTATAGCCTGCAGTGTAGCTTCTCCCCATCTTTTCAATTCAGAAATGTTTTCCATGCGAATTTCTGGCGAATACGCACCTTTTTCTACAACTGCATATACTTTATCTGCTTGTATAAGAGAATAACTTACATTACCAACCTGTAAATTTTTCTCAATCATATAGCATAGTTTGCTTTCAAACGAAACCGATATAACTTCATCATTCTCTACATACGCATGAACTAAAAATATTCCACATAACGTTTCAATTTTGTATTGATTGGACTCTCTCTTTTTTAAATACCCACTTTCGAGTAACATCGTTATTACTGCAACAATGCCTCCATAATGAAGCGGAATCGAACCTTCATGATTAAAAAATAATACAGCTGCATCCACTTCATTATAGATAGATGGAACGACAATACACCCATTCAAACCGATAAAACCACGTGGTTCATTTAATAAAAGCTTCATCTCTTCTGCTAATTCACCTGAAAATTGTTCATTTAATTGCTCCAAACTGTAGTAGTATTTGCATGGTACGTCTTTCATTACACGAAATGCCTCGCCATTTACATGTACGTCTACTGCTGTATACATTTTTTGAATGTTCATTTTATATCCTCCGTTTCATGTTCCATCGGCGGAATTAGCAAAAATCCTTCTTTAAGTGGATCCATTTCATTGTAAAAAAATCTATGCATACCCATAAGCCAAGCTGATCCCGTAATTTTCGTTATGACAGCTTCAATATTTTCAACATGTGTCGTATTCATGACATATCCTTTAAATAAAGAACCAACGATACTCTCATGAATGAACTCTTCACCAATTTCGATTTCTTTCTGAGCGTATAATACAGCTAGCTTCGCAGATGTTCCTGTACCGCATGGAGATCGATCTATTCCGCCTGGTGGTACAACAACTGTATTTTTCACATGCGCACATTCATGAGTAGGATCTGTATAAAATTCAACATGTGTTAATCCTCTTATAAACGAATACTCTGGATGAGTGATTTCAAACTTCTCATTAATTGTGTTCCTTATATGAATCGCCTTATCGATGATTGTAGATGCATTTTCTGGTACTAATTCTAGATCTACTGATTTCGCATCAATAATGGCATAAAAATTCCCTCCATACGCAATATCAGCCTCTATAGTTCCAATGTCTTTCACTTGTACAGTAATATTTTTCAATAAAAAAGCTGGTATGTTACAGAAAGATACTTCTTTTGCTTTTCCATCTTGAACAGCAATATCTACTTCAACTAAGCCAGCCGGTGTATCTAGTTTTAAAGAAGTAATCGGTTCAACTACCGGAATTAAACCTGATTCAACTAACGCTGTACATACACCGATTGTATCGTGACCACACATCGGTAAATATCCACCTGTCTCTATGTATATAACACCTATATCAGCCTCAGGATGACACGGGTCTGTTAATAATGCTCCTGACATTACATCATGACCACGCGGTTCATTCATTAACAATTTTCGAATCCAATCATACTCCTTTTTCATATGTAACATCTTCTCTACCATCGTCTCTCCAATCAACTTTGGAAGTCCACTAATTAATGTCCTCGTTGGATTCCCACCTGTGTGTGTATCAATCGTCGTAAAGGCTCTTTGTGACCTCATCCGTTTAACACCCTTTCTGTAAAACGACTCAAACGAAGTGGTTCAATAGGAATAATTGTCTCTTTTTCATTTAATAACTCTTCAATTACTTTTCCAGTAACTGCTGCAAGACTAATCCCATCACCTTCATGTCCAGCGGCAATGAAATAATTCGGAATATGTTCCACTCGTGAAATAATCGGTAAATGATCTTCGGTCCACGGACGTAAACCAGCGTAAGAACGAATTACCATCATATCTGCCATTTTCGGATAAAAACGAATTGCTCTATTTGCGATACATTTAATGACTTCATTATTTATCCTCGTATGAAATCCTACAAATTCACGACTACTACCAATTAAGAAATTTTGACTTTCAGTAGGCTCAAATACGAGCGCAACCCCGTATTTTTCAGTTAAAGCATCCACTTTTCGTTTTCCGCCAAATTTAGAAATTAAATAACCGAATTCCATTACTTTACGGCATCCTACGTGTTGTTGCCTTGAAGCTACAATAATATGCCCTTTTCTCGGTTCAATTGGTATATTTATATTTAACATCTGACCAATCTTAGGAGCCCACACACCGGCTGCATTTACAACTTGTTGTGCTGTAAAAGTTCCATTCGTAGTTTCTACAACAAATGAACCATCCGTCTCTATTTCCATACTCTTTACTTCCGTCTGCTTAAAAGCTTTTGCGCCAAACTTTTGTGCCTCTGACACAAGCGAGAAAGCAAGGAGATATGGATTCACAGTTGAATCCGTCGCACATTCTAAACCGCCTAATAAATCATCAGCAAAAAAAGGCGACTCTTCCCTTATATCTTGCCTATCAAGCATTCGAAACGGTAATCCAGCTTCTTTTTGCCGATTTACCCATTGCTGCGCAGCTTCCATCTCTTCGTCTGACTCACATACGAGAATACTTCCTGGTGCCCTATATTCAAATGAATGCTCTAATTCTTCACTTAAATCAGTTACTAATTTTTGACTTACTAAAGACATTTGACTATCAAATCCCGGGTCTTTATCAATGGCCAAAATATTCCCATCACACCGTGAAGACGTCCCGCTGACAAATTCCCCTTTTTCAATGATTGTTACGTCTCTTCCGTATTTTGAAGTGTAATAAGCGATAGAACACCCTATTATTCCACCACCTATAATTAAAACGTCGCAGTGCCTCACAATATACTCCTCCTTTCCTAGCCCTCTCACTTTCTTTTCATGCAATTGACGTGCCAATTCTGTACATATACAATTTTTATAAATGATATTTTTATTTGTAAAAATATTTTAAATTTATAGTAAGTAGGTGTATTATTTTTTTATCACTGTCAAAATTTTTATACATAACAGGAGGACATTATGGAATTTTCATTTCCGACTATACAAGAATTTTTGGAAAGCGTTTTAATCAATCATACATGTTGCCTTGATCGCATTAAGAAAATAAACGAAAGGTTTTATTATCTCCCTTCTACTACAGAAGAATATAATTGCGCAATTATTTATGTAGATGACTCATTCACTGCATTAATTGACGCTTTTTCTTATGAATTAGCTGTTATCATCCTTAACGAAAACGATGAGCCGATATGCTGTATAACTTCTCAGCAAATGATTCCATTTCTTTATAAGTCCTACAATGAACTACAGTCATTTTATGACACTGTAATACAAACAACTGACTCTTCTGTTACAGTAATTGATAGTAAAGAATGCGTTCGAACTTGGACAGATGGTGCTGAAAAAATATTTTCAGTCAACCATAATGAGATTATTGGGCAACCGATTACTCGTTTTTTTGATTATAAAGACTTGGAAATTTTACAATCTTTACATGATGGAAAAAGCATAGTCGCTCAGTTCCATCAGCCTCGCCCCGGTTTATTCGTATTAATTAATTCAAATCCAGTTTATTGTAATGATGAAATTATAGGAGCAGTCGTTTCAGAGACAGATGTTACAAATCAAGTCGCTTTAAATGAAAAACTATTTAATATGTCACATGAAATGCACCGTTTAGAACAAGAAGTGGCAAAGTATAAAGATGAATCCGATCCATTCCTTGCGATGAATGGAAAAAGTCCTGTTATACAAAGAACGATACAATTAGCTAGAAAAGTTTGTTCGGTAAAATCAACTGTTTTAATACTTGGGGAAAGCGGAGTTGGAAAAGAAGTATTTGCGAAAGCAATTCATGAAGCAAGTGAAGCAGCGAAGGCGCCTTTCATTTCGATTAACTGCGGGGCAATTCCAGAAGCATTATTTGAAAGTGAATTATTCGGTTACGAGCGTGGGGCGTTTTCTGGAGCAAATAGTAAAGGAAAAAAAGGTAAAATTGAACTCGCGCAAGGCGGTACTTTATTTCTTGATGAAATAGGTGAAATGCCACTTGATATGCAAGTAAAACTGTTACGTGTACTGCAAGAGCGAAAGTATTACCGAGTTGGTGGTGAAAAAGAAATTAATATTGATTTCCGTATTATCGCTGCTACAAATCGTGATTTACAAGAAGAAATGATAAAAGGAACTTTCCGAGAAGATTTATATTACCGCTTAAATGTAGTTAGCTTGCAGATTCCACCGCTGCGCGAAAGACGCGAGGATATTATTGAATTAACCTATTCTTTCTTAAACGATTTTTCAATCAACTATAACAGACCAATTCGTGACTTACCTTCAAGCATTATGCATGAACTGCTTCATTACAATTGGCCAGGTAATATTCGCGAACTTCGAAACGTTGTTGAACGGCTTGTGGTATTCGCAACAGACGGAATTATAAAACAAGAATATTTACCATTTCATACGACTGAAACTTTAGACAACCATACAGCCCATTCCCTATTACTCAGCAACAATAATACAATCCTTTCTTTACAAGAAGAGATGGATGAGCATGAGAAAAAAGTTATTGAAAGGGCTTTACGAATTTTAAATGGGAATAAATTAGAATGCGCAAAACAACTTGGTGTAACAAGGGCTACTTTATATAACCGTTTAAAGAAACTTGGACTTCAATAAAGAATCAGTATGCACCGATCAGGCGTTTACAGGTAGCCCTCTCTCCCTCCTCTATATTGGCATGATTTTTGCATATATAATTTGTGAAAACCGAACTAGAGGAGGAATACATATGACAAATAAAAACAACTTAATCGTTTGTCGTTGTGAAGAGGTTACATATGGGCAACTTCAATCGACAATTGCTGAATATAACTGCTCGGCAAGAGAATTAAAACTAAGAACACGTGCTGGCATGGGATTTTGCGGTGGTCGCACATGCAGAATAATGATAGATCGAATGATTGAAAATGCGAATCCTGACGTAACTCTTAATGAACTACCGTTAAAATATCAACCACCAATACGTGCAGTTACTTTTGGATCGGTAGGTGAAAGTAAATGAGTAGAATTACACATCACCCTATTTTAGGTACTTTACAAAGTAGTGAGCGTATTACCTTTCAATTTAACGGTCATCAATACGGAGCATATGAACATGAAACGATAGCTGCTGCCCTGTTAGCAAATGGAATACGGACATTAAGAGTTCATGAAGATAGCGGAGCACCGCGAGGTATTTATTGTAATATCGGGCACTGTTCCGAATGCCGCATGACAGTAAATAATCAAACAAATGTGCGCGCATGCTTAACTGTTGTAGAAGAAAACATGGTTGTTGAAAGCGGGAAACAGCATCCGAATATCGTGAGAGAGATGGTGAAAAAACGATGAGTGATGTAATTATTATTGGTGCAGGGCCAGCGGGATTATCTGCTTCTATTTCTTGTGCTCGTTTCGGACTAAAAGTGCTCGTTATTGATGAATTTATGAAGCCGGGCGGGAGATTGTTAGGACAGTTGCATCAAGAGCCTACTGGAGAATGGTGGAACGGAATAAAAGAATCGAAGCGACTTCATGAAGAAGCAGAATCACTTTCAGTACATATCAGGTGCGGTGTTTCGGTCTATAATTTAGATAGAGATGAAAACAATTGGTTTGTACATACTAATATCGGTACGTTAGAAGCACCTTTCGTACTACTTGCTACTGGAGCTGCGGAACATTCTATTCCCCTTCCTGGCTGGACACTTCCAGGAGTGATGTCAATTGGAGCAGCTCAAGTTATGACAAATGTTCATCGCGTGCAAGTTGGAAAAAAAGGAATTATTATTGGTGCTAACATTTTGTCTTTCGCCATTTTAAGTGAATTGCAATTAGCGGGAATTACAGTGGATCATATTGTACTCCCTGAGAAAAGCGAGTTAAGTCAAAAAGCTGGTGAACCTGAAGAAGTTTTAAACTCTCTTTTAAATGCAGCTCACCTCGCTCCTTCTGCTTTCTTGCGAATAGGTAGCCACTTTATGAAATTTGATTGGATTCGAAAAGCTGGATTAACATTCTATCCAAACAACGGAATGAAAATAAACGGAACGCCACTTCACCTTCGGAAAGCAGCTCTTGAAATTATCGGAACAGATCAAGTTGAAGGTGTACGTATTGCTAATATTGACTCTAAAGGAAATGTTATTAATGGATCAGAGAAAATATATGAAGCAGATTTTGTTTGTATTGCCGGAGGATTATACCCACTTGCCGAACTTGCAGCTGTAGCTGGTTGTCCCTTCCATTACATTTCAGAATTAGGCGGACACGTTCCTCTCCATTCCGAAACAATGGAAACCCCTCTTCCTGGTTTATTTGTAGCCGGCAATATTACAGGCATTGAAAGCGGAAAAATTGCGATGGCGCAAGGAACAGTTGCAGGTCTATCTATTGCTAAATATGCAAGCAAAAAACGTGATATAGTCGACCAACAATTATCTCACGCCATTCAAAACGTTCGCTTTATTCGTCAGAAAGCTGCAATTCAGTTTAATCCGATGGTAGATATCGGTAGACGAAAAATGAATGAAATTTGGCGTGATTACTCATCTACATATGCACATACTAAAAAGAGCTGCTGAGATTATTCTCAACAGCTCTCTTCTCTACTCATCTGAGTTATTAAATTTCGCTAATGCGTAAATGCCTTCTTCATCATCTAATTCAAGTTGTAATCTCGCTGCGAATGGATTGACATTATATTCTCTGTCAAGCAATAAGCGTAAAGCTTCGATTAAGTTTGCTTGAATTAAAATTTGCTGGCGACCATTTACCTCTACTTCCGCAGAGAAACCGTAGTCGTCATCATACATGAGTTCAACTAATACTTCTTCTGGACCCACTTGTCTTTTTTCAGCGATATATATACAAAGCGCATTTATAAGCTCTTGTTCAGAAATTTTTATTGTTTCCATGCTACTTCATCTGCCTTCTTCTTACGTTGGTCTTTGAAGTATTTAAATGCACGAACTGCTAACATTACGATACCAGCCATTACTAACATATTTACCATAAATGCTAATACAGAACCAAGAGCTCCCATATTTGCAAATAAGCTACCCATTAGTAAACCACCAAGACCACCTAGTAATAAACCTTTCATAAAGCTTCCTTTATTACTTTTTGGTGCTGTGTTTGTTGCTTTCGTTTTCGAATCTGGAGTCGTTTTTTGAGAATTTACATTTGAGTCTTTTTTGTTTAAATCAACTTTTGACTTTTGACCTGAACTTGGTGTAAATGATTTTTTACCAGATTTGTAACTTTTCGCTGCTGCATGATCTACGAACATAAAGCTGCTAGCCCCAAAGATAACCATGAATGCTGTCATTACTGCTACAAGTTTTTTCAACATATTATATCCATTCTCCTTTTATATAGATATATGTGAAATCTATCTTTCTAGTAAATTCAGAATGATAGATTTGTTTTTAAGAACATTTTAAAGGTTCTTATGAACTTATTATATGAACTTTTGTCGAAATATGCAAGTATTATTTACTTTCAACAGTTTGGTCACAAAGGAAAAATTAAGCAAAACAGAATTGACTTTAAATGAAACAAAACATATTATAAGTTCATAAGAACTTTTTATTATTTTGGAGGTGAAAAGATGGAAACATTTCATCTCACACGAAACGAAATGGCTACCCTTCTTCTATCACTAAGAGGATGGAATACGAAAAAGCCTCTCGGTATTTTACAAGAAGCTTGGGCAAAGTCACATAAAAAAGATATTGAAAGCGGACAAAGCGTTACAGCTTTTATTACTACCGCACTTTCACCTATTTTTGAAAAGCTGATTAAAATTGACGATACTGATGTCGGTTTTTCTTTAAATGAAATAGTTGCGCTTGGCAATCAGATTGAAAACACAAGTTTCTCTGTAACTGCTATGCAAAACTGGGTGAAACGAGATATAAAAGAAATGATTGGCTCTCCTCAAAAAGGGAAAAAATATTCAATTGAACAAGCAGCCTTACTATTTATTGTCGAAGATTTAAAAACAGCACTTGATTTTGAATCCATTCGTAAGCTATTACGCCTTATTGTAAATGATCCAGCTGATCGAAGTGATGATTTAATCAATCCTGTTCATTTATATGTAGCATACTCTTCTTTATTTGAAGAACTCAATCAAGGGAATTGCTTACAATTAAATGCAACAGATACCGTTCATACAATTGAAAACATCGTAAAAGAAAAAGCTGATAAAATCGCAAGTAAGTTCGATCAAATTAATAACGAACAACGCGAAGCAATTCGTAACGCTATTATTATTGCGACCCTTTCTGTACATACCGCTTATGTACAAATGTTAGCAAAGCGTTACGTAACAGCAACTTTATTTTTACAGAACTTAGATGTGAAGCCTTAAAAAATAGGAGCAGAAATGCTTCTATTTTTTTACAACGAAAACAAGCAACCATCTGTTCCAAATATACAACAAATGCTTGCTTGATTTATTTAAATTTAAGTTTCATATAAAACCGTAGTATTACGCATATCTATAAGTAGTGTCATTTAAGGTTCCATATATCCCCCTAACCCTCATTACATTCAGAATTAACTGTTTTTTACCGTGCTATTTTCTCATTCTTAATTCTATGCATATCATACACTTTCACTTCATTCTCTATATATGATTTTACTTTTTTAAATCCAGCTTTCTCATAACAACGAATTGCCCTTTTGTTGTCTTCTCTTACCTGTAATACAACTGCTTGTATATCGGAATCTAAAAACGATTTACTTATGAAATACTTTGTAATTTCTGTTCCAAGTCCTTTTGAATATAAATTCGAAACGCCAATAAGAATAGAGTATTCCATCACATAGGTATCATCATATTTCGTCTTTTTTAATCCGACTCTTCCTATTACTTCATCTCTCACTATTATTACATGATAACTTGCATAAGACCGCGCTAATTTTTCAGTCCAATACTCCCGAAGTTCTTCTATTGTATATCGCTTAAATGGTTTCACATCTGCTATGTTATGTAATTCTTCATCGTTATACCATTCTAATATAATTGATAAATCATCTAATTCTAGAAGACGTTCTTTCCAGTTCACATTTCCACCCCATCTATTTTATGTTTTCAAACCACTTTAAAAAGAATAGGCATATTCTTTTTTAGGCAATTTTACTATCTTTTGAATGAAATTTGATTTCTCTAAAATATCCTCTAACTGCCCCTCACTATAAACGTAAATACTCCCTACATATGAACTGTACGCCTTTTTCTCAGTTATTATCGTTAAATTGTTATTTTCCTTTTTAAAATCACCCTCCACTCCTTTTTGAAATGATAAACTTTTGGTTGCTGAAACATACAGTTGAATTAAAGATCCTATTTCAACATCACCTGATTTTGCAAAGCACTGTATTTCATTTAAAATCATTTCATCTTGTAACGGAAGAAAGTCTTCTACTTCTAACTTCTCTCCTTTATGAAAGAAGTTTTGAAGTTCAGGAGTATAGAACGAAAGATTTTTCTCCTCTATCATTTTAAAAATTGTTTGCAGCAATATGTCTTTTCCTATCACAAACGGGTGGCCAAATCCATTATTGTAAAGCCCTTCTTTCATTTTCATTAATTGTTCGATGAAGGGGATTCCCGATTCTTCAATAACAAGTTTACCGTCAATTAAACGCATGTTAGCAATCAATTCTTCTATCTGTAAACCTTCTAATTCAAGCGACGAGTAATATAAATCTCTATTCCAAAAATCTAATTGATCCATTCCTAATGAATTAAATAAGAGCTCATCTATAATTGGAAAAACTCCATCTTCTGTTAAAGCTTTCGTTACATCATCTAATAATCTAGGTGTTTGATTTAAAATCGTACGTATTTCTTCGTCCTCTTGAATGATTCGTACCGTCCACTCACTATGATCTTCACCCGATATTTGCTGAAAACAATGTGAATATGGCCCATGTCCAACATCATGTAGAAGGGCTACAGTAGATACTAGCTTTCGTTCATATTTCGATAAATGTATGTCACCAATCTCAGTAAGATGTTCTATCACTTTATTTACTAGCACATATACACCTATCGAATGTTCTTTCCTCGTATGTATTGCGTTCTCATGTAAAAAATAATTATGTCCTTGTTGTTTAATATTCGCCAACCTTTGAAATGCTTTTGTATCTATCAATCGAAGGATATCTCTATCACGAATAGAGATTGGTCCATAAATCGGATCTGTAATATACATACGTTCTCCTCCTATTTTTGTAAATGAAAGACCTATATCATTATACTTAATTTTCAGTCTATTATCATTGATATATGAGAAATTTTTAATAATCTTTTCATTAAGCCTTCATTAAAACGTAGCTTATATACTTTACTATAATACTTATGAGAGACATAAAAGAATTGAAATAGCAATCCCCTATGTAAATAAGGTATAATCTACATATAGTGAACCTTTTACGTAATTAAATAAAAGGTTCTTATACTCAAAAATTCATAAACTAGAAGGTGCAACAATGTTAAGTAGTTTTATTCATTCAGTATTAACGTTTTTTGAAGGATTAGGTTATTGGGGCATTATGCTTGGACTTATGATTGAAATTATCCCAAGTGAAATTGTCCTTGCTTATGCAGGATACTTAGTATTCAATGGAAGTATCTCATTTATAGGCGCAGTTGTATTCGGTACAATTGGCGGTGTTATTGCCCAAATCTTTATTTATTGGCTTGGACGATACGGCGGACGCCCTATATTAGAACGTTATGGAAAATATATTTTCATACATAAAAAACAAATAGATGCTGCAGAAGATTGGTTTAATCGTTACGGAACTGGCGTCATTTTTACAGCACGCTTCATTCCAGTAGTGCGTCATGCGATTTCAATTCCTGCTGGTATTACAAAAATGCCTTTACTACGTTTCACTACATTAACAGCACTTGCGATTATCCCTTGGTCTATTATTTTCATTTATTTAGGTGAAAAACTAGGTGAAAATTGGGAAAATATTAACGATATTGCTGGTCCTTATGTGAAATCATTCGCAATTGGTGGCGTCGTACTTATACTTTTATACTTCGTTATAAAAAAATGGACAAAAAAGCGTAAAAATCTTGCTTAAGAATATAACAAAAACCGCTATAAATTCATTCGGAGTTATAGCGGTTTTTTATTTATATATGAATTAATCTTCAAGAATTATATAACACTTTTCCATCTACATTTACATGGATAAGCAACCGTTTGATCATTTCTTTCGTATATTATCTCAAAAAGGAGTGATTCCCCTATGCATTGGCAGCAAAAAATACTATACTTAATCGGACGCCCTATCGGTATTTCCTTCATAAATGGGCAAGGAACTTCTGGTGTATTATGTTCAGCTCATGATGGTCAATTATATGTGTATGAATACCTTTATCAAGCCCAGTTCGCAATGAAACATTATGATTATAGACAGATTCAAGATATACATGCATTCCCAAATTGTCCTCACCAAAATCCTCTATACTAAAAAAATCGGAACGGCTCATAGCCATTCCGATTTCTATACTTTATTTCTCAGAATTAAATTTCTGCACTGCTTCATCAAAATAAATCCAACCTTTCCAGCCCAAATGAATCGTATCTTTTAAGAAATACTTATCATATTCATGACCAGAGAAATCAACTACTGGATATCCTGCTTTCTCAACCTGTTCTCGAACTTTTTTATAATACACTTCACGGCGTTCTTTCGGGAATCCAGTATAATCATACCAAGGCCCATTGACAGGTACAGAAATAAAGAGTGGTTTGACATTTTTCTCTTTAAATAAATCTAAAATAATTTGTAAATCATCGTATTCTGGTGATTCATCATATGTTTCATTTGCTCTAAAGTTTTTTAAACCTTTTAGTTTTTTCTTCAGATTATTCTTATGATAATACGGATTTTCAATTCCGAATGTATTTGTAGTAGACTCTGCTTTCCCTTCTTGTTCTGCGTGTTTACGTGCGTCTTCCCAAGAAATTGAACGAAGTCCGATATTTGTTTTCTCTTTCATCGGTTCGATTTTAAATAAAGAGTTAAATAAATCTCTATGATCTAAAATATTTCTATGCATATAAGCAAGTGGTTTAACTAAACCTGCTTTTATGTTATGTTTCGTATCATTATATACAATACCTTCTAATGAATTTTTTAATATATCATCTTCTTGAACAACTTTATAATCTAATAGCCGTTTCGCGATTTGCTTCTTCATTTCTGGATTTATCTCATCATTAAAAATAAAATGATATGCTTGTTGTTTGGAGAAATTATTAGTGAAATCCCCTTGTGATACACCAGTCTTTGTAAACCATTGTGGTGAAAGAACAAAGACTACTTTTTTACCTTCTAATTCATCCATAGTAGATGTCATATTTAAAATATGAGCTAAACTTTGTGTACCACCAGTTCCAATTAAAAACGGTGTAAAACCAGCTGGATTTACTTTGAAATAATTAGACGGATGATATGCATCCATTCGTAAAAATTCTGATGAACCGTACATCGGTAAATACTGTGAATTCTCTAACATTTTTTGCTGTAAGAAAACACTTTGTAATTTCTCTTTTTGTAAAGAAGTAGCCGCATCTTCTACCTTCTTATCACTAATAAGCGATACTAAACTTTTCGATGGGATTAGAATGATAATGAAAAAAAGCACACACGCTAAAATTATAGGACCAAAAGCATGCTTCATTTTCATCTTCTGTCCCTCTTTCTATCGTTATTAACTTGTAACCCTTGTCTTTGACACGCCATCTTTTCTCTCCTTTTTCTCTATACATGTTCCATTCTATTTGTCTATTATATACATGTATGTATTTCCTTCCTTGTTCTATTAAATCCTATAGAAATAGCGCAAGAAAATGTTTCCATAGAAACACGTTAATTATACAAGATTCTACATAAATTTCACACTGGAATTTTAGTAATAATTTTATTTTTAAGTCGTAAAAAAACATATGAAATGTCTATATTTCATTCGGAACTGTACAAAAAAACAGACTATCACATACGTGAAGTCTGTTTCCCCATTCTTTTATTTTTGTACATCTGCCCATTTTAAACTTGTAGCTGGACCAAATTGATGTACATATAAATCTTTCACATATGGTTTTTGTAAGTAAGATAATCCGCGCTGGAATACCGGTGCAATTACTGCATCATCAAGTAGCATTTTTTCAGCATCTTGCATTGCTTTCCAGCGAGCCTTTTCATCATTACCTAATTCTGTTTTAATCTTCTTAATTAACGCATCATATTCTGGGTTTGCATATTCTGTATTATTAACACTGCTTCCAGAAAGAAATACTTCTAAATAAGTCATTGGATCTGGATAATCCGGTAACCAGCGTGATAACGACATTTCATATTCTTTCTTCTTCTCAAGTGCTAATTTTTGCGTATGTGGCTGTAATTTCACATTCACTTTTAAGCCTGGTAAGTTTTTCTCAAGCTGCTCTTTAATGTACTCTCCAACTTTTTTAAAGTTTTCTAAGTCATAATTTAATAGTTCTAACGTCACTTCATTTGTACCTGTCTCTTGTTTTGCTTTCTCCCAATATTCTTTCGCTTTTTTTACATCAGTTTTATTAAACTCACCTGCCGTACTTCTAAAATCTTTCTTATCTGGGCCCTTTAAGAATCCTTTTGGTACGTAATAGTTTGCTGCAACCGACCCATCATTTAAAAATGAATCTGCGAGTCCCTTCTTATCAAAAACTGTACTTAGCGCAAGACGTGCATTTTTATTTTTAAGAATCGGTACATTTTCATTAAATCGGAAGAAGTACATAACTGGATCTGTATATTGTTTTAGCTCTTTATTATTTTTATATTTATCTACGAATTCTGTAGAAATAACAGCTCTATCAACTTTATCTGTTTCATATAAATTTACCGCAGTTGAAATTTCTTTTACAATTTGATAGTTTACTTCATCTAACTTCACTTCTTTTTTATCCCAATACTTATCGTTTTTCTTCATTGTAAAGCTAGCTTCATGCTTCCACTCTGATAATGTAAACGGTCCATTATATACCGCTTTATTTGCTTCTAATCCATATTTATCACCTTGCTCTTTCGCATATTTTTCGTTAATTGGATAGAAGGATGGTAAAATTAATAATTTCGTAAAATACGGTACAGGATGTTCTAGCTCTACGACGAATGTTTTATCATCCTTCGCTTTTACTCCTAATTCATCTAGACCTAGTTGTTTTTTATTTATCTTCTCAGCATTTTTTACATCGTACGCAATGTATGCATATTGAGAAGCTGTATCTGGATTAATCAATTGCTTCCAAGCGTATACGTAATCATGGGCGGTTACTGGATCTCCGTTAGACCATTTCGCATCACGCAATTGGAATGTATATGTCTTTCCATCTTTACTCACTTCATATTTTTGTGCGCCTGCCTCAATTACTTCATCATTTTTCGATAGACGGAATAGTCCTTCCATTACGTTATTCAAAACGTTAAACGAGATTGCATCTGTGACTTTCACTGAGTTTAACGACGGAATTTCACCCGTTTCTAGTAACTGTAATACTTTCTTCTTATCTTTGGGCTTTGTTGCAGTTTTTTCTTTTGCGCAACCAACTAAAAATGAAGAAACTAATAGAGTACTAACTAATGAGTAACGAACAACTTTTTTCATTTAAAAACCCCCTCTATTTTTAAGGTAAGTAACGACGAGCACCAGCGTATTCTTCTATATATCCTGGTGTATTTAGCGGTATAATCTCTACCGATCTTTCAGCTCTTGGTGAGTGAATCATATTGCCATCACCAATATACATTGCGACGTGATGGACACTACCTTTCCCTTGATCATGTGCAAAGAAAATTAAATCTCCTTTTTGTAGATTTTCTTTATCAACTGCAACTCCTGCTCTTGATTGTGGTCCAGAATCTCGCGGAATTGTAATGCCGTGCGATTTATAGATCGTATGCGTGAAGCCAGAGCAATCAAATCCAAAACCACTTGTACCAGCCCATATATACGGTAAACCTAAAAACATTTTCCCTGTGTTTATTAAATCATCGGCCGCCGGGGTTGGAATATCATTTTGAGAACGGTAAACCGTTCCATCATTTTTTCGTAGCCAAGCTTTCTGACCATTTGGCAACAATACACGGTATGAAATTGTGTCTTCACTTAATAGCGGCAGTCTTGTATTATAACTGACTTCAAGTGATTTATGTTTTTCAGAAGGATTTATATATAAAATCGCTGTTGGCTTTGTTATTAACACAAAAGGTTCATTTGTTTTATCTGCAAATTCTTGATTATATGTTAATTGCTTTTCAGGCATCCAGCCCGGATAACCTTCTTCATTTCGTGGCGTTGGCTGTCCATGCACTAATACCTTCACCCATTCACCTTTCTTATCAATAACAGTTACTTCTTGACCGAGTAACGCTTGTGTTTCTAATTTATTTGCATTTGTTAACCATAGTTTCTCGTCAAGTGTCATTGATTTCGTCCATTTCCATAGATCCACTGGATTTGTTGCACTCGGTGTATCGATTGGCCTTAATGAATCAGGTACTGTCCATAACGTTGCAGCAGATACATCTATAAATGCTTTATTATCCTTCTTTTCTTCAGCATTTGCCGATGTAAACGATGAAAATATAAATAAAGTTGTTAAAAATGCAGTTCCTACTTTTTTCATATTTATCCCCCTTAAAAGATAGTTTACTAGTCTCTTCTCCTAAAACTTACTATTCACTGTCGATTGAAGGTTTATCTTTGATCCAGAATAAGTCATTCCTTCTGGCTCTTCCATTAACCAAAGCGGTGCATCAAGATCAAAATAATGAATATTAGGATGCGCTGCCGCTAAATGCGCAACAGCACTAACGGAAAGTGAAGACTCCATCATGCTGCCCACCATACACTTCACACCAGCTGTTTCTGCGATATCTGCAATACGCCATGCTTCACGTATGCCACCACATTTCATTAATTTAATATTAATGAAGTCTGCATATCTTCCTTGAACGAGCTTTAATGCGTCACTTGCTGAAAATATACTTTCATCGGCCATAATTGGCGTTTGCACACGATCTTTGACGTACTTTAACCCATCCCAATCTTTCGCGTGTACTGGTTGTTCAATAAATTCTATATTTAAATTACGATTTTCCATCTCTTGAATGATAGAGACCGCTTCTTTTGGACTCCAACCTTGATTCGCATCTAAACGTAATGTCGTATTTCTTGGTACCACATTTCGAATTGCCTCAATACGTTCCAAATCTAAATGCGCCTCTTTACCCACTTTAATCTTCAATGTTTGAAATCCTTTTTCTATATGTTTCTTCGCTTCTTTTGCCATTAATACAGGCTCATCTACACTCACTGTAATATCGGTATGAATTTCTTTCTTCCCGCCTAACAATGCATATAACGGCACATTTTGATATTGGCAATATACATCATATAAAGCGATATCTACCGCTGCTTTCGAACTTGAATTTCCAATACAACTCATTTGAATGCCCTGTAGTAACTGCTGAAACTGAATGATATTTTGACCAATTAAACATGAACGCATCGGTCCTAAAATCGCTTCTTCCATTCCGCTGGTGAAATCCCCCGTAATAACTGGCGTTGCGGCTGCAGCCCCCTTACCAATCACTCCTTCGTCTGTATGAATATAAACATCTATACTTTCAATTTCTGTTACAGTACGAAGTGCGGTTTTAAACGGTGTATGCAGTTTTACACGTCTACGATTTACTTTTACATCTGTAATTTTCATTTTGTTCATCCTTTCGTTCCCCAATGAAGTGAAATCTTAATCCACCGGAGATTTATACCCACGAATTATTAGGTAAACCCATTGGACATTTACTCTTCTATCACTCTACTTTGTTTTCGTTTACTTTTGATGTAGAACGATAATGTGAAATAAAAAAATCCAGCCATAAGAATGATTCTTACGGCTGGATTTTGTCTATGATTGAGTAGACAAAGCAGCAATCTGATTATATTTTTTCTGTGCATCTTTTAGCGCTACAAGTAACGCTTTTTGAGAAGAACCGAAATATCGGTTCTTTACTTCCATTACTAATGCCGGGTCATTTATATTTTTATGTAGAAATAAATATTTAACAAATTGAGATGTTAATGCAATTGTCGCTGAGCAGTCTGCATCTACAATTTCCCCTGTATCCTTAACAAGTACAAATGCTACGAAATAGCTTTTAAACTTTTCAGTAATGGGATTATTTTGAGGTGCTTTCGCATCCCCTACGATATAAATTGTATTTGAAGCGTACACAGCTATCTTCCTTTCGTATACGAGGATAACGGGTTTCTTAATAGTCGTATGAGCGAGGAACTCAACGTTGATTAAAAAATGTATCCACTTACCTTGTATTATAATATAATTGACAGAATTTTAACAACATTTATTTTAGTGCATATTCCATATCTATGAAAATAGCTTAAACTCTTCATTTTTACAATATGTGATTATTCCTTGTACCATTACATTCATACATAAAAAAACAGTTAGCGACGGCTAACTATTTTTTTCATTACTTGGGCATCACAAATATAGTTTCATTTGACTTAGAAAATTGATACTCTTTTCTCGCAAACTTCAAAATTTCTTCCTCATCGTCTGTTAAATTTTCTATGTTAGTCTTTAAAGAATCTTTATCTTTCTTTAAAGATACTAATTGTTCCTTTTGATCCGTAATCGTACCTTTCTTCTTATCAATTACTTCTTGTTGTTTCGTTAAAATATATTGAACGTACAGAGTAGTTGCTGCAATAAAAAGGACCATTAAAATAAGTCGCCTTAACTTCTTTTTATTTATCCTACGCTTGTCACTAGGTTGTGATAACTGCTCTGGTATATTAGGAACATTTACTCGTTTGAGTTTCCTCATTCAAATCCCCCTAACCCATATTTTTCACTACCATCGGCACGTTTTCTTACTAAACTAAATTCTATTCTTATAAAATAAACTCCTTCACAAAAATATCCCATAAATTAACCAATTAAAGATAGCATTCGACGACATTTCCATATTTACACCGATTTTTTTTATACATGCTGCTATAAAATAGTAGTTTCTGTAATTCTTTTTCTACTATTGTAGAAGAGTTTTTTCACACACAAAATTCCTTCCCTACATATCCATGTTATAACATGCTTACAAGGAGGGGAATATGCATTACCGCACATTAGGTAAAACTGGAATAACTGTTTCTGAAATAGGTTTTGGCGCATGGGCAATCGGTGGTGATGAATGGGGACCTGTTAACGATAAACAATCTATAACTGCTATAAAAAAAGCAATTGAGTGTGGTGTGAATTTTATTGATACTGCGGATGTGTATGGTTTAGGACATAGTGAAAAGTTGGTGGCTACCGCGATTAAAGGACATCGTAATGATATTATACTATCAACGAAAGGTGGTTTAATCGGACATCACTACGACCCTAATGGCGTTCCTGTATATGATACTCCTGAAAAAATCATCGCCGTATTTGAAACAAGTTTACAACGTCTTCAAACAGATTATATTGATCTTTATTTTTGTCATATTTGGTGGCATAATCGTAGAGAAACAGAAGCATTTCTACGTGCATTTGACATATTAAAACGTGATGGCAAAGTAAGAGCAGTCGGTGTTTCGACTCATGATTTACAATACATTCATCATTTCAATAACAACAACGAAATTGATATCGTACAACTTGATTACAATATATTAAATCGAAAACCAGAAAAAGATATATTACCATTCTTACAAGAGAAAAATCTAGGGGCTGTTATTCGTGGTCCATTAAAAATGGGCATTTTAACTGGAAAATTTACAAATAAAACAATTTTTCCAGATGGAGATTTACGCAAAGATTGGCCAAATGAAACTTGGTTTCAAGAAGACTTACAAACCGTAGAGAAACTTCGGTTGCTCTCAAAAAAAAATCAGACCCTAGGGCAACTTGCACTTCGCTATGTACTCTCTCATCCGGCAGTAAGTGTTGTAATTCCTGGTGCGAAATCAGGAACGCAAGCACAAGAAAATGCAAATGCATCTGTTCGCCCTATTTTGAGTGATGAAGAGCTTAACTATATTCATTCAATATAAAAAGCCCAATCCGGGCTTTTTAATTTGGCAAACTAATATCATACTCCATTCGCTTCGCTGTGTCCTCCGCAACATGCACACCTAACAAGTTTTTCACAATATGAAATGCCATATTAATTCCAGCTGAAATTCCGGCAGATGTTATAATATGTCCTTCATCTACAAACTTTACATTTTCTATAACTTCAACATTTTGAAACTCATTTTTAAACTTTTCAATACTAGCCCAATGTGTTGTTGCTTTTAACCCTTCCAGTAAACCTGCTTTCGCCAGTAATAACGCTCCTGTACAAACTGAAGTCATCAGCTTTACTTCTTTCATTTGTTGGCGAATCCATTTTATTACTATTTCATTTTTTATTTCATATTTTCTAGCACCTAGCCCACCCGGAATTATTAAAATATCCACTGGTGGTAAATTTTCAATACTATAATCTGGCTGTACCTTCAATCCATTCCTTGCTGTAATCATTTCTCCATTCTCGCTAACTGTATAAACAGTAAATGGTTTTTCTTCATTCACCTCAGTTACAGAAAAAACTTCAAATGGTCCTGCAAAATCTAACACTTCTACTTCATTAAATAAAAATATACCAACACTCCATTTATTCATCATAAGTTCACTTCCTGTTTCAAATGATGTAAAAGGTGATCATATCCTTTTTCTAATGCAATATCATACGCTGTTTTCCCATCATTTTTCTTTATCATCTTATTAGCTCCATTTTTAAGGAGTAGCATAATTATTTCTTCATTTCCTAATAATGCCGCTTCGTGAAGTCCTGTCCAGCCACCACTTTGCATAATATTTACATTTGATCCTTTTTCAATTAAGAAAGCAACAAGTTCACTTTGCTTGTTCGCGATTGCTGCTTGCAAAGGCGTATTTTCATTTTCGTTTTTCGCTCTACTATGTATATCTGCACCGCTTTCTAAAAGAAAACTCGCTATTTCTTTTTGTCCAAAATAAGCTGCTAAATGAAGTGGTGTCGCCTTTATAAACTTCACTACTTTTCCCTTATGACCACTTATAACAGCTTGTGCTATTGATTGTAAATGCTCCATAATAATCTCCCATCCTTCAAACTATTTAAGCATCTCCTTCTACATGTTCTATTAATTATTACATTTTCCTTTTAAAACCTTAAGTTTACATAATAATATTATATATCCCTTTTTGTGCTTAATGCTGAATAGCAATAATGTTAAAAATACTGCCTTTAAACAATGAAGACCATGATTTCATTAGAGTTACTGAAAAAGCAAGCAAAAAACTATACACATAGTTTTCATCATATTTGTTCAGTTGCATGAAATAAAACAGGTAATGTTTATTCTGCTATTTATGCTTTCAACATATCAAATAATATTATTCCAATAAAAAAACAATCCATTTTTAAAATGGATTGTTTTTTTTATTTCTGTTTTATGCGGTTTATTTTATTTTTGTATTTTCAATGATGGAATAATTACATTTACAAAAATGAAACGCTACTATCTTAGCCCCTCTTATAGTAAGTTTTTCGTTTGAAAACAAAAATACAATTTCACCTTACAATTGAAAAAACATACGTAAAAATTTCTAAAACAGCTGCCTTATCATACTAATCTATAGCAATTCTGTCTTCTTCCCTTACCTGTTTCCTTTAACACATACGATTTTAAAACTAGCGCCGTTAATGAATCTGTTAATGTTTTATATGATAAATTTGATAATGCCAATAGATCGTTTGTATATAACATTCTATGCTTCTCTAATAATAATAGTACTAATCGTTCAGACGGTTTTAATGCCTCGTCACTTTCTAGTATAAAGTCTATATTTTTCATTTCTCTAATTACTACTCCTTATAAAAAAATACTTTAGGTGCTAATTTAATATAAAAATAATACATAACAAAACTATAGATATATTAAAATAGCACCATCTAAAAACACTATTATACTATAACATAGAAGTAGTGTTTCCCCAAATAGGAAATGCTTTTTTATATCGCTGTAAGATTCTTGCAAACGTACATAATATTTTGTACCATTACCCGCCAAGTTTTCTTCTAATTTCGCTGCTCATCCTGATGTATTTGTAATCAATGAAGTTCTTCTAAATTTATAAACAAATAAAAAACGGTTCGTCTATCATGCCCTAAACATGAATGACAACCGTTTTCCAGCTTCTTCTTAATTAACATGTTCTATCTTAAATATTTCTTGCAATATGCGGCTTACTGTAATGACTTGTTCCACCGCCACCAACTACTACTTTACCGCCTTTTTCGAAAATTAATAATTTACTTGAACCATCTGCAAGAAGCACTATTACTTCAGCATTATTACTTGTTGCTACATAAATTACATAACCACTCTTTGATATACAAGTTTCCCAATTCGAATCAAATTCTGATCTTACTACACGATTTGAATACACTTGATTTTCAATTCTATCTTGTTCTACGTTTTCCAAATTGATTCCTCCCACTTCACTAAAATAGCATTTATAGGAAAATAACAGCCCTATATTAAATAGTAGCCGACTTTAACATAAATAGTATATGTAATTAGTAGGAGAATGCTTGGACAACGAAAACGAAATAGACTTCAAAAATTTCACAATTGAAACTTCTCTTTAATCATTTCCGCCACTTCTTTTGCACTCAAATACGTGTTATTAATTTTTATATACTCTTCTTTTTCAATTTCACCATGAAGAGAGTTTAATCTATGCTTTTTCATCGTTTCTTTCAAATTATTTTCAGACCACTCAATATCTCTTTTTTTCGGTTTATGTTCTAATCTATTCGGGCTTTTATTTCGTTCTAATCTTTCATCTAATTCCGCTTCCAGCTCTACAAAATACACTGTCCCACCTTTTGATTCAAAAATACTTTCTACATTATGTATATAATCCCAATCCGCTTGGAGGCCAAATGCCCATATATACGTAAAAATCATTCCAGATAAATCACTTTTAGATACTTCTTCAAATATTTCATTACGAAATAAACTTACTAGTCTTTTTGCTTCTTTCGTACTGTAATCAAAAATTGGACTTACTAAATCAATTGTCATGTGGTTATGAAAAAGTTTTAAACCGGTTAATGTTGCTAATTCTTGCCCCACTGTCATTTTTCCAACTGCTTGTGAGCCAAATATTAATATAAGTTTCATTTATTTCCCTCCAATCTTTCTCTATAAACCATTACATAAAATTAAAAATAAGGCAGCCGATTTTAAATCGATTGCCTTATTTTTTATTCATATTTTTAGTTCTATTCTTTTCGCATAGCTTCAAAAGTAATCATTTGATTTGCATTTGACGGTTCTTTTTCATAATCATATTCAGCAGAGCAAGTAATGTTAGAGAAACCTATACTTTCTAACAGAAGTTTAAACTCTTCTATTCCATACCAACGCAGTGCAAAGCGTTGTAGTTCTGTTTGTACTAACTGTCCTTTACTCCACTTTTCATATTTCAAATATGATACAGTAACTTGGTTCAGCCAATCTATTTCAATTAATTTATTTTCTAATGTGATTCCGTCTCCACTCGGCAAAGAGAAAGTCGATGTATGAATTTCCCCAGTCTTCCAGTCATGCGGAAGCATAATATCTACGATTAATCGTCCATCTAGATTAAGATGTTCATAAAAACATTTCAATGCATTTATAGAATCCACACGATTTTCAATTAAACAAAAAGATCCAGTAGGAATGATAATTGCGTCATATTTATACGGAAGTGAAAATTGTTGCAAGCTTCCTTCATATAAATTAGGATGTAAGCCTCTCTCTTTACAGCGCTTACGACAAGAATCTAGCATTTCAGGTGAATAATCTATCCCATCCACTTTAAAACCAGCCTCTAGAAGCGGAATGATGACACGCCCTGAACCTACTGCGGCTTCGAGGATTCTTCCTCTACAATCTTTTAAACGTTCTTTGTAATACTCAATATCACCATTTAAAGAATAACCGACTGGTTTTGTGTAATCATATAGTTCCGTACAAAGTGTACTATAAAAGCTAAACATTTATTTTCTCCTCCGTTTTTACGTACGGAAGATTTCAATTCAACTAATCTTCCTGTACCTCTAATTTTAATGAGATTTCGAAAGAGCTGACTGTCATAATATATCACTCACTTTCCATAGAATATAATGATATTGTATTACATAACCTTCCAATTTGAAATATAAAAATTAAAAATTCAGACTACAAATTAAAGAGCTTACTTTAGTAGGCTCTTCAGAAAAAGTATTTATTTCACAATCGGCAATGTCACTTCACTTAATTTCACTGTAAGTTTCGTGCCAGCTTTCGGTCTAATTGTATAATCATAATCACTTGCAATTAAAACAACTCCGATTTGATGCCCCGCTTTAAATACATAATCATCTGGCTGCATGTCCCATGTAAATGTATAATCTTTGCCCGGTTGAATCGCTGTTGAATTTTCTATACTCTTTAAGTTTTGTGGATCCATCCAGCCTCTCGTTACGATTTCCGGCTTCGCTCCTCCATAGTCAACAAGTAATGCTGTTAAATTTGATACAGATCGATCAATATTTCCTGTAATTGAAATCTTTGGTGTACCACTTATACGCGTATCTTTTTGCAGTACAGGCATTGTATATACTAATCGATTTGCTACTTCTAATTCTGGATTTGCTACTAATTGGTTTGATTTCATTTGTGCATCATCTAAGAATGAGAAAACTTTATTAGCCGATCCCATACTTAATGGTAAATTGACTGATTTATTACTTAAATACATACGGATTTTTGAAGGTACAGCTGATGGATCTGGCCAATTTTTTATCTTTTGCCACGTTTTATTTTCTCTTTGCACATCAACCATTGGTTCATCCATAATTCCATTTTCAATTCCGTACAACCAATAATCTAACCATTTATTTTGTGTTTGCTGCCAGTTATTACTTGATGTCCCACCATGACCACCTTGGTGTAGCCACATTTTACGCGGAACATTATTTTCTCCAAGTGCTTCCCACCATTGCGCGAACTGTTTTGTTTTAACATTCCAATCGTTTAAACCATGAACAACAAATACACTCGCTTTTACATTTTTAGCATCTTTTACATAGTTACGTTTATCCCAAAAATCATTATAATTACCTGTTTTTCGGTCTTGTCCAGCCGTTAACTCTTTTATAACTTGTCCGCAAACTTCAGGGTTTTCCCTTGTCAGTACTGCTTCTGCCATATTATCTGTATCTTCCCCTTGATATCCGCCTGGAGCAATGACTGCACCATTTGCACGATAATAATCATACCAACTACTAATTGCTGCGATTGGAATAATTGTTTTTAAACCTTCAACTCCAGTAGTCGCAACAGCATTTGGTAATGTACCATTATAGGAAACTCCAGTCATACCTACATTTCCTGTAGACCAATTTGCCTGAACTTCCTCACCCTGTTCTGTAAATGCTTTCGCGCGACCGTTTACCCAATCAATAACAGATTTTGTCCCGAGTATCTCTTGTTCATCTCCAGTTGTAGGGCATCCATCTGATTTTCCAGTACCAATACTTTCACCTAGAATAACTGCATAACCTCTTGGCACGTAATAGTTCCCATACGAACCAAGATTAACCGCTCCATACGGTTTTCCTTCATACGCATACAATTCTTCATCTACATTATATACAGGAACATCTTTTAATCCAGATCGATATGGACTCATTTCATAAATAACAGGAACTTTCACATTCGGATCTGTCTTTGGACGCATAACTTTTATCGATACTCTGTCTTTCTTACCGTCTCGATCACTATCAACTTCTGTCTCTACATATAAATTTTCGATAATAGCTTCATCGAGAGAATAAATCGGTTTTGTCATCCCATTTTCTAATTCAATTTTCGTACTTTTAGTCTCTTCCTTCTTCTCTGCATGCACATCCATAGTAAAGCTAGGTATAATTGTTGCAGATAGCATTGCTGACAGTGTAATTGCCATTTTCTTTTTACTCAAAATGTTCCCTCCCCTTATTCGTTCTCTTTTACTATATAACAAAATAACTGAAAATTCAGTTTTATTTTATATAAAAGTTGAGAAACTCAAAGATTTCTTATTAAGTAAAATTTAATGCAGGTATGAAAGTATTTTCCCACTTCCTCCTTCTTTATAAAGTGAAACTTTAATCAGCCCTCACCAATTGGGCGTTTACGATCAGCAGGGCCACTTCTTTGCTTTCGCTGAATTTTGAGGTGGGGTCTTACTGCCCGGCCAATAGCGGGATAAATAGAGAAAAAGACAACCGATATTTCTATCGCTTGCCTTACATTCCATTTATTATTTTTCTAACTCTTTAAAGGTATCTTTCAAGTCTTTATCAGATACCTTTATATCTGCATTTTTAAGCAGTTCTCTAGTAACTTGTTGATGGAATTGAGGATCTTGTATACGTTGCTGTTCTAATTCTTTACGAATATTCTCTTTCTCTTCCTCATACGGTTTAAGCTCTTTTTTATCCGTTAGCTTAATAATATGATATCCGAAAGAAGATTTAACAGGTTCACTCAATTGACCAACTTCTAACTTATACGCAGCATCCTCAAATTCTTTCACCATCATACCAGGTCCAAATTCAGATAGTTCCCCACCTTTTTCTTTAGAACCTGGATCCTCTGAATATTGTTTAGCCAATGCCGCGAAATCTTCGCCACTATTTAATTTTTCTTTAATTTCTTTTGCTGTCTTTTCATCTTTTACTAAAATATGGCTAACTTGAAGCTTTGGCTTATAATGATCTTTAATATCTTTTTCCGTTACGGTTGCTTTAATGGCTTTTTCAAAAGCAAAAGTAAGCTTTAATTTCTCTTTCAACTGATCTTCATTTTTCACACCATTGGATTCCATATATGTATTAAAATTATCGCCCATCTTGTCTTTTAATTCTTTTAGTTGTTTCGTTACCTCTTCATCCGTAACTTTATATTTATCATTTAATACTTTTTCTACTACCATTTCAGATAAATTCTGTTTACCGTAGTTTTCTTTTAATTTTTTGTTAAAATCACTTTCTGAAATGCTTCCTGATTTTGTCGTTACAATATTATCTGATGAACCACATGCAGATAAAGATAACGTCATACCCATTAAAATGCTACCAATTACTAATTTCTTTCTTTTCAAATCTGAATACCTCACTTCATTAAATTCAAATATAACCATTTAAATATAACGTTTTCCTGTGAACTTCACGTGAATTTAATGCAAGTAGAACATTTGCTAATTCTCCATTTAATACATCACTTTTGAAAATTATGGTGATTCATCCTGTATCGCTAATCTCTAAAGCTGCAAAAAGGACTAATATTTTCATTAGTCCTTTTTCACATTTATATAAAATTGAATTTCTCCATCTATAGAGGAAACTCCATATTCAAAACCATGCCTTTCTAAAATACTTTTCACTATCGCTAAACCTAATCCTGTACCTGATTTTTCTTTACTACGAGAAGATTCTAGTACATAAAAAGGCTCCCAAATTTTCTCGATATCCTTAATTTTATCCGTAGGAATGCCATTTTTTATTTGGAAATATATACTTTTATTTCTATCTTCTAATGTAATTATTATGTTTTGATTTGCTGTATATTTTATCGCATTAGAAATTAAATTTTGAAACACCATTCTCATTTTATTTAAATCTGCATAAACGATTGTATCGCCCGCATTACAATTTACTTGCAAGTTAATTTCTTTCGAATCCAGTTCAATCTGGTGCTTATCTAATATACTCTGGACCAGTGGTTCAATGGGGAATTCTTCTTTTTGTAAAATATCTCTTTCTAGTTTAGAAAATCGTAATAGTTCTTCAATTAAGTTTGATATTTGATCTGTTTGTTTAATAATTGTATCTACATAAGTCCCATCATCTAATCCATCTTTAATCCCCATAGAGTATGCTTTTACTAATGCGATCGGTGTCTTTAATTCATGCGTTACATCACCCATAAATCGTTTTAAATGTTCATTACGATCAGTTAAATCTTGATGTGCTTCATGTAGTTTTTCGCTCATGATATTAATACTATTGGCCAACTCTCCTATTTCATCATTCGTTTTCACTTTCGTTCTTTTAAACTGTAAATGTGAAATATCCTGAGCTACATCACTTAGCTCTTTCAGTGGCGTCGTTATTATTTTTGAAAGTATCCACACAAGTAAAATAATAAGAAGCAGCGAGAAACATACGATGTATAAGTAAAATGTATTTAACGTATTTATAATTTCATTTGAATTCGCAATGGAAGTACCAATTAAAATTATCGTATCATCTTTCGCAATATATTTAGCAAAAAAACTCGCTTTTACCTTTCCTTGATCGTACAGTTTATTCGATTGCCCTTCCGTTTTCACTTTCATGACTTCGTCTTTCGTAATCCAAAGCTTATTTAACGTTACTTTCTTTTTCGTAAGTTGCATGCGTAACGCGTCGTTCATAGCATCTTCTGACTGATTAATTGGCGTATACGCAATTGTAACGTTATTTTCACTTTCAATTATATGGATAACATCTTCTAAGTCATTGACTGGCGCATTTTGTATTTGAGTTGTAAATTCATTTAAGTTCTCACGTGTTTTATAAATATTATATTTCGGCAGGAGATAGTTAATTAACAATAAAGAAATTGTAAATATAAGAATAACGGTTAAAGAAATGCTGAGAAATAGCTTTTTCCCAAGTTTATTCACTTTGTTCCTCCAAACTATAACCCAGCCCACGATGCGTCTTAATAATATTTTCTCCAATTTTTTTACGCAGCCTTCTTACATGTGTATCAACCGTTCTCTCTTCTCCAAAATAGTCAAATCCCCATACAATGTCTAACAATTTTTTACGAGTTAAAATAGTTCCTTTATGATTTAAAAAGCATTTTATTAATTCGAGCTCTGTTTTTGTAATTTCTAACTCTATATCATTTTTATATACTTTATTTTTGGCGAAATTTATCTTTACATCTTGTACTTGAATAATATCATCATGCTGAATAAGTTTTTTCGCTCGTGTAATTAGTACTCCTGGATGAAATGGTTTTTTTACGTACTCATCTGCCCCACTTTGAAGCGCTGCTAATTCATCTTCACTTTCACTTTTCGCCGTAAGCATTAATACTTTTACGCTTGAATTCTTTTTTATTTCCTGACAGACAGTAATACCACTATGTTTCGGCATCATCCAATCCAAAATAGCTAAATCAATTTTTTCATCATAAAATATTTGAAGTGCTTCCTCTCCGTCTTTCGCTAATAATACTTCAAAGCCTTCTTTTTCAAAATAAGCTTTTAAAATCCTTAACATATCTTGTTCGTCATCTGCAATTAAAACTTTCATATTTTTTCCTCCATTGCTTTTAAACAAAAACCAATTGTATCATACAACATCTTTGTTACATGAATGTGACAGAAAAATATTTAAAGCTTTTGAGGGGATAGTAATGGTGAGGTGTTGTACTATGATAAAAAAAATCGGGGTCATTTCTCTTCTTCTATTTCTATTATCAACAAATGCGTTCGCAAATACAAATCAACAAATTGAAGTATTTGATTGTCAAAAAGAAATGGTCATTCAAAAACAATCTTTAGATCCAGTAATCCAAAAAGAAGCAGTTCAATACGCTAAATCAATTACTGGTCCATTTAAAAACTTAAATGTCGTTCCAAAAGATGGCTATATGATAAAAATCCCTTTATCTAAGCCGGTTTCTATTACTAATCAATGGTTACACACTACAATAGACGAAGTACTTATACTACTCCCACTAAAAGATAAGCCTTATATTATGCTTTATGATGATGAAAATAATCCGCATTTTTATTATGTAAAAGGTAAACCAGGATTATTATTGAAACAAATGAAGGTTAAAACGTAATTGACTGAAAAGGAGTCACCTTATAAGCTAAATTTTAAAAGCTAAGGTGCTCTTTTTTATAATAACAATTTGGTAAATGAAATTATAAAAGTTGTTTCTAATATAAGGATCGCACCTTCATATATATCAGCGATTTTTTAAGATATATCGATTTATCAACGAAAATACCTTTCCGTAGCTATTGTTTGGATAGCAAACTCTATAATAGTTTGTAGTGACTCGATCCCTTATATAATCCCCCTTTTACAAATCCATTTGAAGTATAAAACACATCCCCTTGCTTCGTGTCAGCATGTAAAACAATCACTTCAAAATACTTTTCCGCATGACATAATAGTTGATTTAATAATAAATTCCCTAACCCTATACGCCGATAATCCTTGGAAATATAAAATCTCCTCAACCGCCCAATCTTATTGTCTTTTGTGTACGGATCTTTATTTAAACCTCCAACTCCGATTAACATATCCCCTTGGAAAATACCATATAAACATTCTCCAGTTTTATTGAATACATTTACTTTGTTTTTATATTCATTTATTAGTCTTATAAGGAAATTAAACCATTCTTCTTCACTGTCTTGAACGAGATGACTGAATTCATATTCCATTAAATCTTCTATTTGTTGAATATGTATATCTTTCAAGTCCAATCCCCCTAAGTACGAAAACACATAAAAATGCTCGAGAATCATTTATTCTGAGCATTTTTATGGTTGTTACTTTATTTAATTCATAGTATGCATATACTTCACTTGATATGTAAATCGATAATATAGTTGTTTAAGTCTTATTGAACTAAAGCACCTGTTTGCTTAAATAAATACATTTATATTTATAATGTCTCTCAAATATAATATCAGTTTATAAATTCACCATTCTTCTCTAGCAGGTATAAGTTAAATTATAATTTGTTAATTGATATGCTTGTGTAACCACTGTTCAAATATCTTTAACTGTTCTTCAGTATGAAAGTAATGTTCACCCGTCTCCATAACTTCTAATTCACAACGATGTTTTTTTGTAAAATAGTTAATAGTTTCAAATTCGCACAGTTCATCCTTGGCTCCGTACATAATATATGTATCTGTATTCCATGTACTAATAGGATGCTCTTTTACATAGCATAAATAATCCCAATATAACTTTTGACCAATAGGTGTCTCTATAGTCATTTCTTTTTGCAAAAGCTCCGGTGTTACATTAAACCATTTCATCATATTTTCAATAATTCGTTCCATATTAACTACTGGTGATAAAAATAATGCCTTTTCTAGCACATCATTTTGATAAGCTAAAAGACTAAAATACGCCCCCATACTACATGCAAACACGTTTATTTCTTTCCAATGATCTTTTGCGTAGTTCATAATTATAGATAACTCATTAACACAAAACTGTACTTTGCAAGGAGTGTTATCATTTTTTCTTTCTCCATGCTCAGGTAAATCAAAGCTTAATACTTGATAACCTTTTCGATTGGCTTCTTCAGCTAATATTTGAATAACTGCATCTTCCTTATTTGACATATTTCCATGTACTGCAATAAAAACTTTTTCACTCTTCTCTCCCCACAAAACCGCAGGAATATTACTAATTTTAAAATTATTTTTAAGCATATTCCCCTCCATAAAATAAGACATATAGGACTCGAAAAAAATGCACACACTTTATTTATCTCTGTACAGCAGGCAGTATCCGCTTTAACTTTATTAAATCATCTATTACTATATCAGCGTGAGCAAGTTCCGCTTCTTGCGCAAAATCAAAATTGCACCCAATTGCAAGTAAACCGTTGTCTTTCGCTGCATTTATATCAGATAGCCGGTCACCAACTACCGCTGCCTCTTTTATATCATATTTGTTCATAATACTTTTAACTAAGTCACCTTTATTTAGCGATTGTATTTGTTCAATACTAAACGTTTCAGTCACCCACTTGTCTAAAGCATAATAAGTTACGATTGCTCTTAAATATTCTTTCAAACCATTACTAGCAATGTAAATTGAACAATTATTTTCTTTTATATATGTAAATATTTCTTTTACATTTGGATATAAAGCGCCTTTTCCGCTTTTTATGTTTTCAATTAGTCTATCTAAAAAATATGCATCTGTTTGTTCTCTTATTTCAATAGAATGGTCCGGTAATAAAGCTTCCCAAACTTTCGGTAGCGGCACACCCATAATTTCACGGTATTTTTCAATCGGTGTTACCGTATCCCATAATTGAAGTGATCTTAAGTAATCAAAAGTATCATCTAACGATAATTCTAAAATTTTATCTGTTTGAAATAATGTTCCATCCATATCAAAAATTAATGCTTGTAACATTCCTATCTCTCCTTTTGGACTATAGTTTTACCAGATATATTTTTAAGCATCTCAATAATAATTTCTGAACAATAATTCGCAGCAGTTTTCGCGAAGTCATCATAAGAAACTTGAGCTTCATCATCTGCGCTGTCAGAAATACATCGTATAACAAGAAACGGTATATCATTTATGTAGGCGACATGTCCAATTGCTGCCCCTTCCATTTCTGTACAATGAGGTGCATATTCATCTATTAATTTTGCCTTTAACTTTGAGTCTTCAACAAAACATTCACCACTTACAATTCTTCCTTCGTGAGCTTGAATATTTGAACTATTACTGTTACATGCTTTACGTGCTAACTCTATCAATTCCTTACTTGCAATAAACTCCTCTTGAAACGGGAATAATTTTTTCATTTGATTTTTACTTACATCATGATGGGTAACATTCGTTGAAATAACTAAATCGCCAACTTTTACATCTGGATGTAATCCACCAGCAACGCCCGTATTGATGATAAAGTCTACATTAAATTTATGAATTAATGTTTGCACACATGCAGCAGCATTTACTTTCCCTACACCAGAACGTGTAATAATTACTTCTGTTCCCATGAATTCTCCAATATAAAATGGCATTCCCGCAATTGTCTGTTCTTCTTGTATTACTAGCTTTTTTAAAAGTAAATCTATTTCAATTTGCATTGCTCCGATAATGCCGATTCTGTTCATGTATGTAGTCCCCTTTATTAATTAATCCCTTTAATCCTCTCAGACATAACCGATAATAAAAATTTCGGAAGTACAAGTTGTCGCTTTAATCTTTTCGGCTGTGAGAGTAGCCTATACAGCCATTCAGTTCCAGTATCCCTCATTATTTTTGGTGCTCTTTTTACAGTACCAGATATTATATCAATCATGCCTCCGATACCAATAGATAGCGGGACGTTTAATGTTTGTATGTTTTCATAGATGAACTCTTCTTGTTTTGGTGAACCTAGTCCTACGAGTAGTAAATGTGGCTTGAACTGCTTAATTTTCATTTTTATTTCTTCTATTTCTTCACCATTTACAAATCCATGCTGTCCTTTAAAATGTGCTCCTGGAAACTGCTCATTTAATTTTTTAATGCCTTTTTATTACTTTCTGGCGCAGCTCCAAACAGAAAGACACGATATTCATTGTCGTTACAATATTTTATTAAATCGTGAGTTAAATCCGCAGATAGTAACATCTTTTTAAACTGTTTTGATTTTTCCGTATTTTCCTTTGCAGACATAACAATTTCAGGATTGGCAGTTACTACAAACCTTGGTTTCTCTTGTTGTTCATGTAGCCAACCTTTTAATAAACTTATAGCTTTTGCATATTCTAAAGTTGAAAAAGGTATACCTTTTATAAACTGCTGATCCACTATACTCTCCCCTTACATAAACTGCAAATATTCATCAATGTCTTTAGAAATTTGAATAAAAGCTTTATTCCAAAATTCATAATTTCTTATATCTATTTCAAAATGTTTTTTCATAAGCTCATCTACTGGAGCCTTTCCTGTTTCTCGTAAAAACTCTTTATATTTCGAATGAAAAGTACTTTTACCTTCTTGAACTATTTCTAATAAACTAAAACTTACTAAATATCCAAATGTGTATGGATAATTGTAAAAAGGAACATCTGCTATATAAAATTGAATATATTTCATCCATACAAACGGCTGGTATTCACTTAAAGCATTTCCATAAGCTTCTTTTTGTGCAATTATAGATAATTTCTCAATTTCATCAGCACTTAAAGAACCCTCTTTACATTTTTCATAAATACAGTTTGTGAAATGCCATTCGCATGAAAAGATTGTGTTAAAATCTCTCTATCTTCTATTTCATCACTCTTTGCATTACGCAATCTCCCTATTTGATTTAATACAGTAGCAAAGATTTCTTTTTCCTTATGTAAAGTACTTGTAAGTAACTCGAATACTTCTAATCTTTCCTTTTCATTATCACTATTCATTGCAATAGTATTTGCTTGTCCAAAGGATAATTGTTTATTATTGTGCTCTATTTCGATCCTATCCCGTAATTGTATGTACATATTTTCCCACGCACTAAGTTCATTTTTTATAAACTTAGTATTATCTGAAGTTCCCACTTCATTATGTTTTATTACTTGCTGTAATTCATTTTTTAGTTCCTTCACTTTCACGGTCAATTTAGTAAGGTCAGGTGGTACACTTTCTTCAACTGATCTACAGTACAAATAGTATTCTGCTTTTTCAATAGCTTGTATAAGCTTTGAAAGAACCTCTACATCTTTTGTTACAAAATATTGCTCTTTCAACTCCAAAATTTGAAATAGAATATCCTCATTCGAATACAAGCGATTTAAATCCCATCTAGCAATTTCATGCATTTTTATAGCCGCCTCCTATTTTTACAAATAGTTACAGATATTTCTTCCTACACAATTATATATGAAATGGAAAAATTTTGATATCTTCAAATATTTAAATTCCTATAAATACATTCTTATTTATACTCTTTTCTTCTACCATTAAGTATCATTCCACATATAAAAAATACTCCCTCTACAAGAGAGCAATTGATATAGGAAAACTTCAAAGATTTTATCTTCACCAATACCATATCGACCGGTAATCACAGATTAAAGAAAAAAGGACTGATCAAATGATCAATCCTTTACTCTACTTCATTTAAGAAAAATAACGTTATAACGCCAGGTCCTGTATGTGCACCGATTGCTGCACCAATTGTATTTACGATAAATACTTCACAGCCGAATCTTTCCGTAATTAATGATTTTAATGCTTCAGCTGTTTCTATGTCATCACCATGAGTTATACCGATTGTTTGACCTTTAAGGTCTTTACCACGCTCTTCCATAATATCAACAATTCGGCTTAATACTTTCTTTTTCCCTCTTACCTTTTCAAGTGGTACAAGTTTTCCTTCTTCCACGTTTAAGATAGGCTTAATGTTTAGTAAACCACCGATAAAACCAGCTACTTTACTTAAACGTCCACCTCTAACAAGGTACTGTAAATCAGCTACAGTGAAGATGTGCTCCATATGGTTCATTAGAAAAGCGACACGGTTTAAAATATCTTCTTTTGATGCGCCGTCTTTTGCCATTTTAGCAGCTTCTAAAACGACAAGACCTTGACCAAGCGAAGCACATTTCGTATCAATAATTTCTAAATCTAAATCTGCATATGTTTCTTTTACTTCCTCTTTAATGACAACTGATGATTGATATGTACCAGACAGTTCAGATGAAAAAGCTAAATATATACAAGGATTACCTTCTTTTGCATAAGAAACAAATTTTTCTTGGAAAGTTTCAAGTGAAGGCAATGACGTTCTATAAACAGCGCCTTCTCTCATTTTTTGCAATAATGTAACTGACTCTAATGTTACTCCATCTAAATACTCTGTTTCTGCTTCATCATATACACGGAGTGGAATTAAATCAATATCATATGCTTGCAGCAATTCTACTGGTAAATCCGCCGCACTATCCGTAATGATTTTAACACTCATTTTTAAACCTCTATTCTGTTATAAATATAAAATAATAAAATAAAAATAGTACTTTTAAATTATATACGTAAAACTTAAATGAAGAAAGGAAAACACTTTATATTGTATGCACTATTCTTCAAAACTTGAACTATTAATGAAAATCATGTGATTCCAACCACTTTTTCCCTGATATTATATTCGATATAATGAAAATAGCACAAGTCGCCTGAAGGAGGATGCACATGAGTATTCAACTAGCTACATCTAATGATCTAGAATGGATTAATAATCAATATGAATCGATAGGATTTGTACGAAGTGATTTAAAGAGAGATAAAGTTGCAATTATTACATATAACAACGAGTATGCAGGTGTTGGCCGATTAGTCCAAATAGATGAAGATACTTTAGAAATGGGCGGGATTTTTATTCTGCCTCAATTTAGAGGGCTACAATTAGCTGGTGAGCTTGTTTCATTTTTAGTAGAAACTGCGAAAAAATCACAAATACAAGATGTATATTGTCTTCCTTTTGAGGAATTAGAAAACTTTTATAAGAAATATGGCTATACTGAAGTCGATACTACGAAAGAAGTAGTCCATCCAATTATTCTAAAAAAATATAATTGGTGTTTGGAGAATTACGATAAACACGTTCTACTCTTCAAATTGTAAATGTAATAAAAAAATATATTCTCAATTGCTTTTCTATCCGTACTCCTAATCGGAGCTAAGGATTAATCAAAGATATTTTATCTCTCCTTTTATAAATGGTTGATTAAAACTCAATGTTCCGTTAATACTATAGGTAACATGATTGTATTTCTCCATTCTCCCTTGGAGAAGAGCAGTTAGCTTTTGCTAGCTGCTCTTTTATTTTTTCAAAAAGTCACATAAATATCTTTAATTCCAAACATTCAAAAGATAAAATGTGATAAGATTGTTATGAAGATATTTACCAACTAATAAATGCGCCCTAGACTTACGTACTAGGGCGCATTTATTTTTTAGTATGAACTTCCTTCACTCATCTATTGTCCACAAAATAAGTATCATATGCCTTATCAAATTCATATCCTAACTTTTCTGCTAGTTTAGCAGATGTAGTATTCGCTGCGTCCCAATTTGGATACTTTCCACTTTCTAAGCAATCCAATATAAGAGCTGCACTTACTACAGTTGCCAAGCCCTCTCTTCTATGATTGTGATCAGTCGCAACTTCAATTTCAATCCCATCATTATAAATACTATAGGAGGATGCACCGCATACAACTTCTCCGTTATATAAAATGCTATAACCTATACCACGTTTTATATAATCTTCTACCGAATGAAATTGACTTGTAAAATCTTCAGATATCTTATGTAATGTGGGTCTATTTGCGATATGCTCATCTATTCTTCTTAACTCATATTCTTTTGGAAGTGTTGATATAAAAGACTGTAATTTTGAACGATTAAAAACTTCTGGATTTCGTTTGAACTTATAGCGTAAAAACTTATCTATTTTTCTTTCATGGAATGTTTCTAAGCGTTGTTTCCACTCTTCACTATTTACGATAACTAAAATTCTTTCTGGAATATTACGTAATAACTCTTCTGTTTCTTTCACATTTGGGTCTCCAGCGTAAAATGTAAAAATCCCTACCGTAACTTGTGCTACTGTTGGATTTTCAAGATCATTGACCCAAGCAGTACCCATATGCCCTTGTAAATAAGAAAGTAAAACAACGTTATTGAAATCCTCAAACATAGAAACTAGTTTTTTTCTTGTATGTATATTCGCTTCATATATCATTTACATTCCCGCCTTCTTTAAAATCAATCGTATTCTAAATCTTTAAGAATCAACTTATATAATTTTTCACTCAACCGCTTGTTATATAAGCAAACACCTATTAAACTAAAATTTTATATAATTATAAATTATTCACAAATATAAAATTATTATAACATCTAATAAAAAAGAGTATCTCACTTTTTAAACTTTTGAATATACATCGTGTATGTATAAACCCTCAACATAATGTATGAGGATTTATCAAAAAATGCGTTACAACTCCTTCTTAGAAATAAAAGATTCCATTTCACCATTTTTATATACTTTAGTCAATTTAACAACTGACTTGTACGTGTTAACCTCATCCCTTATAATTTTTTTCAACTCTTCTATTTCGATATTACCAGTTCCACTCTCTACTTTTAAACAATTTGAAATGTTTAAGTATCCACTAGATGCGAAAAGAATAATGAATGTAATATCAGGAAAATTAATGAACAGTATTCCAAACTTTAAAGGGTTCGCAGCAGTATCGGATAAAACTAATCGAAAATCTAACAGTTCAGGTACTTGAACAAAGTCCTTAGAAACAATCGCTTTACCTACAATTGCAACTTGCTTTACTACATTCCCAAGTTCATCTGTAAATTCAGTACATATAGGTGTATCTATTGTTTTCGCTTGTAAAGATACATTTAATTCTACATTATGAAAATCGAAAAAGATTGTACTACCCTCTGTTAAACATTGCGGGCACACATTTCCTAGCAAGCTAAAGTCCTCTTCAATATATTTAACTTTTGTTTTGCAACTACATACTTTCCCTATTCGAATCGCATCAATCTTTGAACAATCGACAAATATAACCTCTTCTTGTACGAATGATACGATACCTGTTTTCTTATTAAATGAAAGAAAATAAGATACAACAATTTCCTTTCTTACTATTATGATATTTTCAACTTTAGTATACGGTTCTAGACTTTGTAAAAACTCACATATACTATTTTGGCAACACCCACAATCACGTTTCGGTTCACAACCCACTTACACTCCATCCCTTCTCTATATAGAATTGCTACTACATATATATGAGTAGCAAATAAGAAAAGCTTGGACAATATAACTTTAACGTAACATTATCGTTACCTACTCGTACATTTATATGGAAATTACACCAATTTTGAGTAAGGACACATAATTTTTACTATAAATACATATAACAATTTCATCTTTCATAAAAAAAACGTTATAATAAGGTGTAGCCTCTACGATTACGTTATAAAGGAGATTAAAACTATGGCTAAAATTAAAGTGTACCAAGCAAAAGAAGAAAATATGGATGCAGTAAAAAATATCATTGATGTTGAGGAACAAAACCCAACTGCTGAAAATTTACAAAATCTATATGCGTGTGTATTAGATACTGAAGATATGGCATTGCCTGAATCATATATTGAAGAAGATATCTTAATTGATTCTATTGAAGTTATGGTTAACGCTTCTCAAAGCAAAGTAAGAGACTTAGGCGCATACGATGTAATCGAAGTTCAAAACAAAGGCAAGAAAACGCAAATTTTATTACTTGCAGACGAAGAATACGAAATTATCGAAGGCTAATCTAACACCGTACATACGAAAAAGCTCCTTTCCAATTGGAAAGGAGCTTTTTCATTACGCTTTTGATGTTTCACTCTTTTTATTCATTTGTTCTTTCTTAATTACCATACGCTCATTTCCCATAAAGAAAATGAATATGAATGCTAATCCAGCTGGTACCAATGCCCACATGAATGTTTGAACAATTGAACTAGAAAGAGCGTCAATAATCTTATCTAATATTTGCGGAAGGATTTGAGATCTTGCCGATTCTGATAAAATGGCTCTTGAATCCCCTAATTTTGTATTCATTCCCCCGCTCATACCTTTAAACACTTCTTCTAATTGATCTTGGAAACCTGTTCTTTGGATCATTCCGAAGATTGTAATGCCTAGTGTCATTCCTAATGAACGAATGAAGTTACTCGTTGAAGTCGCAGACCCGCGCTGTTCCATACCGAAGTTGTGAATAGCTGCCATACTTAGTACAGAGAATGAGAAACCGACTCCAAATCCGATAATAATCATATAAACTGTTAATAATGCACGACTTGTTTCTGGTGTTAACGTGCTTAATAAGAATAATCCAATTAGCATAATAACCGCAGAAATAATCATAATGTTTCGGTAGCTAAGCTTAGTTGTTAAAAATCCGCCTAACTGCGCTGTTACGACTGACCCTAACATCATCGGTAAAAGTAATAATCCTGAGTTTGTTGCAGTCCCGCCGTATACACCTTGAATGAATAACGGAATGTATACAGTTGCTGACATAAATGCAGCACCGTAACATAATGCAATAATTGTACTCATTCCGAATAAGCGCTGTTTAAACATCTCAAATGAAATAATTGGTTCTTCTACTTTTCGTTCAATAAAAATGAATGCGATGATTAAAATAGCGAATCCACCAAATAAACTTAAAATAAAGCTAGAATCCCAATCATATTTTTGTCCGCCTAGTTCAAGCGCAAACATTAAAGAAACTACTGCACCAACTAAAGTAATTGCGCCAAACCAATCAATTTTTTGCTTTCTATGAACGCGTGATTCTTTATAAAAGAATGTAATAAAAATAAGTGCTAAAATGCCAAGTGGTAAGTTAATATAAAATACCCAGTGCCAGCTAATGTAATCGGTAATATATGCGCCAAGTAATGGCCCGAAAATACTAGATAATCCAAATACAGCTCCAAATAAACCACCCATTTTCCCGCGTTTTTCAGGTGGGAAAATATCAAAAACGATAGTAAACGCGATCGGCACTAATGCCCCGCCGCCAATACCTTGAATAGCACGATAAATACCTAACTGTGTAATATTTTCAGCAGTACCACAAAGTGCCGAACCAATCATAAAGACGATTAAACCGAAAATAAAGAATCTCTTTCTACCATACATATCTGATAGCTTACCGAAAATCGGCATGCCTGCATTTCTGCGACCATATAGGCAGAAACGACCCATACAAAGTTTTCGAGGCCTCCTAAGTCACCAACGATTGTTCCCATCGCCGTTACGACAATGGTATTATCCATCGATGCCATTAAAATACCTAGCAATAAGCCCGCCACAACAAAGCCGAGCTTACTATTCTTCTCAACCATATCTCTTGCTCTCCCTCATACTACTTATATTTGTTTATGTTCTTTTACGACTGCATTACCTTTTTGATTAAAACTAGTATGATATTCTACAACACTAATTTCACATCCAGGACCAATTGTGACGTTGTTGCCTCTTACAACTTCAGCAATCGTATGTTCTAAATAGATATCATCTCCTTCAACAATCGAAGTTTGGAGGTTTCCAGCATGACTAGTAAAAGGAATAAATCTCGCTTTTTTACGAACGGTAATTTTTTTACCACCAATTTCTCTTACCTTACTGCCTTCATAACGAAGTGAGATTTGAATATTTTCAGCATTAAGTAATCCATCACTTTCAAGACCACCAGTTAATGATAAATCTTCTACTTCAATATCTCCCTTTACATTTAAAGCACCTTTTACATCTACGAAATCACCTGAAAACTTTCCTTCAATATCTATCATACCTCTAACTTTTGTTTTTTCAATATGAGCATCACCATGAATTTGTGTATTACCATATACTTTTACATATTCCGCATCTACATTTCCTTGTACTTCGTTATCTCCATACACGACATAGTTTTTCACTTTTATATTACCGCGTACATCACTCGTTCCGTACGTTTTAAACTCATTGCAACTCATATCATTCGTAATTGTTCCTTCACCGCGAATCTTCACTTTATTATAATCTCCGCCTGCTGAATTACCAGAACCATTTACTGTGAGACTATGTGGATGTTCCATACTGATTTCTCCCTTCCGTTAAACCTGCTTAATTTCTTTTACATTTGCATTTTTATCAACAGTAAGAACACCAGTATATTCAATCAGTTCAATCTCACAGTTTGCTCCTACTGTAACATTGTTTCCTCTTACCGTTCTTATGTGAGCATAATCAATATCGATATTGTCACCTTCTAATAGTTCAGCTTCTAACTGCAAGCCAAACACTGTTTTAAATAGTCTACTAAATGTACCTGATCTATGTCTTACTTTAATCGTTTGACCACCAATTTCTTTCGCTCGACATGTACCGTGAATATTTATATTAATTTCATCTGCGCTTAATAAACCACCGATTGTAAATTGTCCTTCTGAAGAAAAAGTATCCACTTCACAATTACCGTCAATTGTAGCTTGACCATTGACTTTAAATTCTTCACCAGTGACATTTCCACCTATTGTACCTTTTCCTGCAATTTTCAAACTGTTTGCTTTTACATTTTGCGTAATTGTTGCTTTTCCATCAATTCGCATCGTTTCAGCTTGAACTGTGCCATCAACTTTACCAGATCCGCTAATTCGTGCACTGCTACTTTTCAAATCGCCAGTAACTGCACCGTAACCGTTACATTCAAATTGCTCACATTCAACATTTCCATTCACAGTTCCTTTTCCGTTTAATTGCACTTTATGAAACTCGCCACCATTCGATGAACCGTAACCATTTATAATCAAATTATCTGTACGCATACTTTCTCCTCCACTACAACAATTTAGTTTTTAATGCTTCGGTATATTTCATAATCGCTTCGCGTAAAACGATTTTGGTGCCTTTTTCAAAAATTAAATCGTCCACGTTTGAAACTAATAAACATGTAGAAATCCCTAACTTTCGGACAATGATTAAATCACAAGTTTTATGTTTAATTGCTTCATAATTTTCACGTAAAACTTGCAAGACCATTTTTCCTTCTTCTAAACTAATCTCTCCTGATTGTAGTAATTCTTCTAACATGTACACATAAAGAATGTCTACAAATTGAAACTCTGCTGTTTTATTCGTTTGTTCTATGAAAAATTGTAAAACTGGTTCTGATGCAATCCCCTTGCATAAAATGTCTTCCTTTGTTAAAAGAATTTCTCTCACACTCGGCGAAAACATGTTCGCTAGTTCATCAAGTGATAAATCCTCTTTCATCGTTTGGATTTTATCGATACGCTCTAATATCTTTTCTTTCGGAAAAAATGTCTCTTGACCTGTAAATGTTGATTTTCGTACAAACCAATCTTCCGGAATTAAATTTTTTCTTTTCCACCTATATAACTGTCCGTATGAAATACCAGTTAATTCTAATAAATCTTTTTTTGAAATTAAATCTGTACTCAACTGTACAACACTCCTTCCTGACAACAATGTAACATAACACTGTTACGTTGTAAATAAACTTTTATCACAAGTAGCGTAACAATGTGTAAAACAAACCTATTCCTATATACAAAAAAGGCTCTTACACACCTTATGAAAATGTGCAAAAGCCCTTATATATCAAGACTTAAACCAAATATTATAAAAATCAATCCAACCTTGTGAATTAATCATTATATTTTGAACTTTTTCATGTGTACTTACCTCTTGTTTATTACGATATAAAGGAATAATATGAATTTGACGTAACAAAGTATCCTCGATATCGCGTAACAGTGTAACTCTTTTCTCTAATTCTTCTTGTCTAAAATAAGGAGACAACTTTTCATGAAAGTCCATGCTGCTTTGTCCATGAATAAAACTATTTTTTGTAAGAAACATATATAATAGACTATCTTCTATTCGTTCACTAATTGTGGCACTATCATGCATCATATCGGCCTTTTGTATCGTACTTACTTCCAATAGCTCTTCTATATCAAGAAAATTATTTTCTACACGAACCCCGTATTTCGCACACTCTTTTTGTATCCACTGTGCATCTTCAACATGATCTCGTCCTGTAAATGTGTAGAGTTGTAGCACTTCATTATGATAAGTACTCCTTTTAATTAAACTTTCTACATCTTCCTCAATCTCTACAATGCTTTCACCTGCTAATATTAGTTTTTTTGCCACTTCTCCACGTTCTCCGCCGAGTTCTTGAACGATTGTATAACCATGAATGATGTTGTATAACGCTTTCCGAAATAACGCATCTTGCATTGGTCCTTCTTTCGTAAGATTACATGTTATATATGTCACGTTCGACTCAAGCCGAGACAATTCTTTATTATGTTTTTCTTTATCTTTATACTGCGCCTTTACTAAAACATCGTATGTACTTACACCTTGTTCTACATTCCACAACTCAACACGATCTAAAAAAGGTCTTTCACGAAAATATAAAGGATGTCCTTCTAAAATGAACAGATTTTCATTACTTTTATATAATTGAAAAGGCCCTGTTCCAATTAGCCCTCCTGCTTCATCTTCATTCACGATAGAACACTGTTCTGCACTTAGCATATGTAAAAACATTCGATTTTCTGTATGTAATTGAATTTCGAAAACGTAGTCATCCACTGAACGGATACTTTCAACGTGTTGTAACATCCATGCGTGTGCATTATTTTCCAGCTTCATAAATCGATTCAACGAGTATATAACATCATGTGCAGTAAGTTGTTTTCCATTATGAAAGTGAACTCCTTTTCGTAAGTAAAACGTCCATATTTTTTTAGCGTCATTATATTCCCAGTGAAATGCAAGTCTTGGCTCTATAATGTTTGTATTACCGTCTACATACACGAGTGTGTCGAATATATGTTTTACCATATGGCATTCTGAGCGCATTGTAGCGTATACAGGATCTAATGTGATATCTAAATTCATTTGTACTTGCAACCGGAGTACATCTCTTCTCCCTTCAGATGTCATTTCAACCTTATGACCAAATATTGAATCCACCCAGCAGTGATATTCTCCCTTTACCGATGGAAAATGCGAGCTATAGCGTTCCACAAATATGCTTCCGCTTTTCACATCCCCTTTTTTCGTTATTTCTTTTCCTCTATCTAAAATTAAAGAAATCGGGTGCTTTTGAAATATTAACTTAGAACGATTTCCTCTACCGCGACCTGGAAACCACTTAATCCAATTTAAATCATCTAATTTTTTTATAATTAATTTACTATTACGCTCTGTACAAAATAAAGTTTCAGATATATTTTGCACTGTTACTTCCAAACGTTCTCCCTCTTTTTTTCCTTTTCCATAAGCAATCCATAGTTCAATGTATTGATCTAAAATAAACATCAAAATCCCCCTAAAAGGTGAAAAATACTCCCTATTCTTTCTACCCTTTTTCCAACTCTCCTTTCATCTTATCATTTCAATATAGAAAGGAGGAATTAATATTGAATTATCTCTTACTTCGTTACAATAAACCTATTTTTATTAGACTGTGCGGTGAATTATTAACCCGAACGACTGAATCTATGTTAGCTCTCATTATGATTATTTACGTCAATAAAATGTTAAACGGCAATGTAATAATAACTATGCTGATTTTCGGCTTACAGCCACTTTCAGACATTTTATTTACACTTATTGCTGGAGGAATTACTGATAAATATGGTCGAAAAAAGATTATGTTACTCGGATTATTACTACAAGGTGTTGCAATCGGTAGTTTTGTTTTCGCTCAATCCGTTTTTATATTTGCACTGTTATATGTCATTAATGGTATTGGCCGTTCCTTATACATTCCAGCTCAGCGTGCACAAATTGCTGATTTAACAAAACAAGAGCAGCAAGCAGAGATTTTTGCTCTCCTACAAACGATGGGAGCAATTGGATCCGTAGTCGGCCCTTTAATCGGTGCAATTTTTTATAATACTCACCCAGAATATTTATTTATCGTGCAAAGTGTAACCCTTACGATATATGCCGTTGTTGTTTGGACCCAGCTCCCAGAAACCGTTCCACCTATAAGTAAGTCGAAACAAACAGTTGAGGCAAGTTCACCAAAACAATTTGTTTTTAAACATTATGCCATATTCGGTCTTATGGTTTCTACACTTCCTATTAGCTTTTTTTATGCCCAAACTGAGACGAATTATCGTATTTTTGCAGAACATGTATTTACTAATCTCGTATTCATACTCGCATTTATTTCAACATGCAAAGCCATTTTGGAAATCATTCTACAAATCTTCCTCGTAAAATGGTCTGAACGATTTTCTATGGCGAAAATCATCCTTATTTCTTACGCCTGCTATACAATAGCTGCAGTTGGCTTTAGTTATTCAACGACGATATTGTCGTTGTTCTTCACCTTACTCTTTTTAGTCATTGGAGAAAGTATTGCTCTAAACCATTTATTACGATTCGTTTCAGAAATTGCACCTCATGATAAACGTGGTTTATATTTTTCAATTTACGGTATACACTGGGATATATCTCGAACGTGTGGACCAGTTATTGGTGCAGTTTTATTAAGTAAGTTAAATGGAAGTATGCTGTTTTATATTTGTGCTAGTTTCTTATTAATTGGAGGTATTGTTCAAGCGCTATTTGTTCAAAATTTGGAACGTAAAAAAATCGTGAACCATCCTACACATAATTTATAGGTTACTACTTTTTCAGTAGATCAACATTTCTTATTGGATGAATGCTAAAAGTATTTCGCATATGACAGGAGACGTTCCTTATTTACAACTAAAAACACCTCACTTAAAGAAAGTGAGGTGTTTTTGAAATCACTTAATTTCTTATCCTGCCATTTTATTAATACTATCCTCTGGTGAAAATACGGAAATATGATCTACCTTACCAGTCGATTTTGGAATGACAAATTTCAATTCATACTGGTTATTTACTTTGTATACATATATTTTGTCTTCACCATTCTCTTTAACTGAAGATGGTTTTCCTAATGCTTTTTCAATTTCTTGTAATGTAATCGATTTTAGTTCTGCATGATATGAGCGTACATCAAAAACTTGTGATCCTTTATTAAATCCGAAAACAACATTTTTATTTGTAAAAGTTGCGTACATTCCGTTCCCTGCTTGTTCGGTTTTATTTGCTTTCCCCCACGCTTTTTCAATTTCTTCAATATCCCCTGTATGGGCTCCAAATGGTACATTAGGTACTTTTCCTTCTTTTGCGAGTTCAAACAAATCTTTAACGTGGTTAATTGATTTTTGATTAAGTGTTCTATTTTTCGAATCTGACTCAGGTGATGGGTTTGTTGTTTTTTCATTACTTGGTTTTGCTTCAGGATTTTTCTGTTCTTCTGAAGAATTGCTTTGTTCATTTTTATTATTTTCCGAGGTTAGATTTGTTTCCTTTCTTTCGTCTGTCCCTTTACATGCTGCTAATGCAAATGTGCATGTAAAAGTGAGGAATATCATACCTATTTTCCAATATACCTTCATCACTTTTACCCCCTATTGTATTTTATTCATTTCGATAACCAACCGGATGCGAAGTATAATATCGATTAAGGACTTCTAATTCTAAATCGTCACTTTCCCATAATTTAAAAAACTTGGATTTATATTGTTAATCATCGTATTCATCTCCTTATTTAAACCTTCTCTTCTCAATGATAATATCCTCTATCTATATACTTAAAACATGCTGTTACAACAGCTCCTTGAAACAGAAAAAAAAACAGTAGGAAATAATTATTCTTTTCCTACTGGTTGAAATGAAATTAAACGGTAAATCTTAGCTTCTTAAAAAATATAACGATAGTGTTTTTTACAGTTTCAAAATTATAAGCAAACGTATTGTCTCCACTTAATGATGAAATACATGTTAAACCTGCAGCTTTAATAAAAGCTTTTACATCTACAAGCATAGAATTAGCCTCCATGAATTTAATTACAATCATTATAACAGGTGTTTTACGATGCTAACATGAAAGTAATAAATACATTTCTATTATTAATTTATCCCGCTATTTGCCGGGCAGTAAGATCCCCACCTCAAAATTCAGCGGAAACAAAGAAGTTAGGTGGGGGCCCTGTTGTCCGTAAAAGCCCGATTGGTGAGGGCTGATAATCAGTGGGGATGAACAAAACCCCCACTGATTAAAGTTTCACTTATTTAGCTCACAGTACACCATTCCAATGTCATATAAAAAAGCTGCCCAAAAAGGGCAGCTTCAAATATGTATATTACACTTCCACCGTTTTACCATCTTCAACAATATGATAAAGTAAATGCGCTAAATGATGAATTGGACCGTATTCTTCCTCTTCCTCATCTGTTTCACCTTGGAACTCAAGATCGTTTAAGTACAGTGCTAAAAATTGATAGTATAGTTTTAAATCAAATCCGTAGCACGCAGTTGGCTCTTCATGATCACCTTCGTATTGTAACATTAAGTATTGATCGTTTCCTTCTGCATCTTCTGCGTCAAAGAATACGAAGAATCCAACGTTTGTATCTAAATCAAATAGATGACGAGTGCCTTTTTCTGTTGCTTTGTTAAAGTCCTCTTCACTTAATTTATGTACTGTTGTCGCTTTAGCATTATCTTCTTGATGGAAATTTACTGTAAATGTTTTCAATGCTGACACCTCCTGATTGTATAATACTAGCATAACATATAAAAAGGACTGCTTACAAATGTAAACAGTCCTTACATTCATTTTCGCATTGCTCGTAATAAGAAGCTTACGATGAAAATTAAAATGATCGCACCGATTAAAGCTGGAATAATTGCATATCCGCCAATGACTGGACCAAAACTACCAAGTAATTTCGAACCAACCCAAGAACCGATAATACCAGCAATAATATTACCAATTACACCACCAGGTACGTCCTTTCCAGTAATTAAGCTCGCAAGCCATCCTAATATACCACCGACGATTAAAGACCAAATCATATAATAACCTCCTTTACATTTCACCAATCAAAATATAATTAGAAACAATTGCTTACCATTAGTTATGTGACATTTTTCATAAGTTATTCATGTTGTTCAACTTTAAGATTTTTGAGAATAATACACACAGATTAAACCTTTTTTTGAACTAACAATTTATCCGACTTGTTATTACACACATTAAGGACAATCTGGCTTCAATATTGTTCGCATAAACTCTTCTTTAAAAGCTGCATAGTTAAAACCAACAGCAATTCTTTGAATCGGCCGATCATCAAACCTTGTTGGCTCAGCTATTTTTCTAAAGTCTGCTACACTTTGGCCCCTAGTCACATCATTTGTCGTACTAATCCACACTGCCGATTTTTTATATTCGAAAATACTGTCATTTATAAACGAGATAAACGGTAGTAAATCGTGTATAGGACTTCCACCAATACCCGGATATTCTTTTTTATAGAAATTCTCATAATAAAAATCAATCATTGGTTTAATGAGTTTCGCCTGTCCAGTTCCTTGTTTATCTATTATATTGGCCATTTCAGGCGTAATAAGCGCGCCCTGTGTTACATTTAACGGGTATATACTAGCATTTTTCGCATATTTCATAACAATATTTGCTGCAATTGGATCACCATAAAAATTCGCTTCAGATACTGGTGTAACATTACCTGGAAATAGGAAAGCGCCGCCCATTATATAATACGAACAAATACGATCCATTATATTTGGATACAATAAAAATAACGTAGCAAGCGTCGTTAGCCTCCCTGTCGCCACAATTATAATATCTTCTGGACAAGGTTCGATTAATTTGATTAATTCACAAAAATTTTCTCGTTTACAAATTCTCATCTCAGGTGGAATAATAGGACCTAAACCGTGATCCCCATGGATTTCAGGGAAAAACAAAGGCTCTTCGGCTGTCATCGGTCTACTCGCACCTTCAATAATTTTCACTTGTGTAGCATAATACCTTTCTAAAAAATAAACATTTTCCGTAACGATATCTCGTGATACATTCCCGTACTCAGCAACAATACCTAGAATATCTAATTTACATGTTTTATTTGCATAAATTAACGCTACGGCGTCATCAATACCAAAGTCTCCAAAAAAGATAATTTTCTTATTAACTATTCTCACCCCTCTTGAGCATAATCTACTATTATTATTATGTGAAAAAGACAAGGCGGTGAAACAGCGCAAACTAAAAAAGCCGCCTATTTATTGGCGACTTCAATCTTTTTATAAGACAAATATGCAAGTACATTTTTACTTGAATCGTATTTCGGGTTATTTCCTTTTCTCGGCTCTCTCATATGTGTCTTTTCAAATCCAGGAATGTCTGGCATTTTCCCCATAAATTCAAGCATTTCTTCCTCAGTACCTTCAATGCGTACACGAATCATTATAACTATTCCTCAATTCTCAGTTTCTCTGTACTAAGTATATCGTACTTCAGAAAGACTGCAACACATTTATCTTTTTAACGTTGTACTTTTTTTACATATAAACATAGCCATTTCAGTATAGAACGATTCTACTTTATTATTTTTAAATTGAATATTAAAATATCCCTTCATTTCGTTTGGTGCTTTCATCATACATTCTGTTAACTTTTCACGCTTTTGTACAGGGACATCCATCATATTACACCACCAGTCAAAATCAAACTTCTTATCAAAAGTCAGACATGACTGCATTTGCAAACCGTTTTTTTCTAATAAAGTAAGCCATTCTGTCTTTTTTAGAGCTCGTTCATGACTTGGGTCACGCTTTTTTTCTATAAAATTATAAAATGTATCATATTCATTATTTTCTGGCGAAACATTATCTATTAAGATGAATAATCCATTATCCTCCAACGTACGATTTACTTCATAAATAAATTGAGCCGGACTCGTAAAATGATGGGCTGCAATCCGGCATGTAATTGTATCAAAAAAATGGTCTGAAAATGGTAAATTCTCTGCATTTCCTGCTACAAATGATACATTTTCATGACCATTCTGCTTTATAAAAACTTTTGCTTTTTCTAACATCTGTTCTGTTAAATCAAGTGCAACTACTTCTTCAAACATAGGTGCTAACATATTTGCCACATGCCCGCCACCAGTAGCAACATCAAGAAGACGATTATTATGACGAGACTCAACTTGTTGAACTACATATTGTAAATCTAGTCCTTTAGCATGTATTTTACTATTTACATATTTATCTGCATTACTGCCAAACTGTTTTTTCACAAGCTCTTCTTTACTCATATTATCATCTTCTTTCTATTGTTATTTACATATACGACTCATATAATTATTACAATTCTCTTCATGTATTTTCAAATCCTCTTTTCATCTCACTTCTCATCATGTTCCCTTATAATCAAAATAATATGATTACACGTTCTTCCATTAAACAAAAAAAGGCTACGGGAACTTGCCCCCTAACCTGACTAAATATTTACTACATTTTTATTTCTTCGTATATATCTATATAATATAAATCCTCTTTCAACTTCATAATAACATCTACTTCGTTATAAGTAGCCTCACGAGCATGTAAACCGAATTGATCCATACCAATCCATATCCACCCAGGTGTAAGATATAAAACATCTATATTAAAATAATCTAACTTAGTAAGCTCCGATGTAATAAATTTATCTTTATTAGCGATTTGTTTATCTATTAAACCGTATTCTTTTCCATTTTCAAATAGCGAAATAAATTTCCCTACAATCGGATGTTCACGAACAATAAAATGATATTCTTTTTCCTCTATATTTACCACAATCAAACGAGAAACAGATAAATCAGGCCCTGAATTCGACATATTTGTTTATTCACCTCCTTATATAGGCTTCTTAAATATGATAACAAATGAATATTCAAATTAAGTTAATATAATGTAAAAAATAAAAAGCTGAATTCCCTTTAGAAATCAGCCTTTATAATTTGATTAACTTTATTCTTTTACAAATTATTATAATGTTTCTTTTTCCTCATCATTTCCGGAAACTAAACTTCCTATAGCATCTGCTGTTACTTCCACTACAAATTCACAAATACCAGCTACAACTTCTCCAATTATTTCATCCATCTTTTTACCCCCTTATTTTATGTAACCTATTTGCATTATAGAAGAAATTGGTAAATGCAAACTATCGAAAAAGGTGACATAAACCTTACAGAATTGTAAGCTCTTTTATCCCTTTACTTATCCCCTTTGAAACTCCAAGTATTTTTAGCAGACATATAGGCCATCATAATATGAAGCAAGTAATAATCTAGTGTCAGGAGGCGTTTAATATGTATTACGTAAAATTAATTAAAGGTCAATCTTTCTACGCTTTTGATCATCGTTTCTTAGTGTCTGAAGAAGAAGAGGTTTCAGAGAAAATTTATAATTACTTACGACGTAATGAATTTTTTGAAGTACGTAAAGAAGAATATTCTGCTTAATTACAAAAAGCATTAAGAAAAATATCATTTAGTTGGGATATATTCTTGATGCTTTTATGTGAATTGCTTCTTTCCAACACTTGTTTTCGACTTTATTAAAATATTCTAGTATTTGTCCAAACTACTCATCCTGTAAGTAAAACTGATGAAACAACTTTTGCAGTCCCATTTTCTCCAAATAAAGCAATTGTACGTACAAACATTTCAAGCTATAGATCAAAACGTTGGCAGTGGAACACACGAATATTCATTAACTGTAGAAAACCTTACTAGTGGTGCAAGCGCAGAAGTTGTTGGCCCACTAGCTTTTAGCGCTTTAGCTATTGGACAAGAGCGTAAATGTTGCTAAGTGAATCTAATATTTAATTTTGTACTTGAGAAAAGCGAGGCGTAGTTATACGTTCTTGCTTTTTTATATGTACCTTTACTTTCTATTAGCTTTAATCATAAATTTTTTACGTTTTGATTCACTTATTTCAGCAATTAACACATCAAATTTTTGACAAATCAAAAAGATTGAAATCCAATTATGAAACACGTAATATAGACTCTGACTCTAAAAAAGTTCGTATGAAAATAATACATAAATAAGGAGGTTTTATATACGAGTTTTTCATTTTAAAAGACGGAGAGGTTTTATGTTATGTGGCGTAATAAAAACGTTTGGATTGTTCTAATTGGGGAGTTTATTGCAGGTCTAGGATTATGGCTTGGTATTCTTGGCAACCTTGAATTTATGCAAAAATATGTCCCTTCTGATTTCATGAAATCAGTTATATTATTTATCGGACTATTAGCCGGTGTTCTAGTTGGACCTATGGCTGGCCGTGTCATCGATCAGTATGAAAAGAAAAAAGTTCTTCTTTACGCTGGATTTGGTCGAGTTTTAAGTGTTATTTTCATGTTTTTTGCTATTCAATTTGAAAGTATCGCATTTATGATTGCATTTATGGTTGCTCTTCAAATTTCAGCAGCATTTTATTTCCCTGCATTACAATCTGTAATTCCACTCATCGTACGTGAGCATGAGTTATTACAAATGAACGGTGTACATATGAATGTTGGTACAATTGCTCGTATTGCAGGTACTTCACTAGGTGGAATTCTTTTAGTTGTGATGAGTTTACAGTACATGTATGCCTTCTCAATGGCAGCATACGCCTTATTATTCCTCTCGACTTTCTTCCTACAATTCGAAGACAAGAAATCAACAACACCAAGTAAACAAGCTGCAAAAGATAATAGCTTTATGGAAGTATTTCGTATTTTAAAAGGAATTCCTATTGCTTTTACAGCACTTATATTAAGTATCATCCCTCTATTATTTATAGCTGGGTTTAATTTAATGGTTATTAACATTAGCGAAATGCAACATGATCCTACGATTAAAGGGTTCATATATACAATTGAAGGTGTCGCATTTATGTTAGGTGCCTTCGTAATTAAACGTCTATCTGATCATTTCAAACCTGAAAAATTACTATATTTCTTCGCAGTTTGTACTGCTTTTGCACATCTGTCATTGTTCTTTAGCGATATAAAATGGATGGCTCTTACATCATTTGGTTTATTTGGGTTTAGTGTTGGCTGCTTCTTCCCTATTATGTCGACGATTTTCCAAACGAAAGTGGAAAAAAGTTATCACGGTCGCCTCTTCTCATTCCGTAATATGTTTGAGAGGGTTATGTTCCAAATCGTCTTACTTGGCACAGGCTTCTTCTTAGATACAATTGGGTTACAATATATGGTTCTCATCTTCGGAGTCGTTTCATTATTGATTATTTCTATTTCCCTTTCTAAGCAGAAACATTATGAAAAACAGCATTCGCAATCTGCGAATTTATAAAATAAACAAAGAAGTATGGATCTAATATTGAATCCATACTTCTTTGTTTTATAATACGCCTATTTATTACGTTTATTGAAATTACCTAAAGGAGTATCCCCCTTTTATTTCGAATAGATTATAAAAAGTACTCTTTATAAAAGGAGTGGTAAAATGTCTGATGGCATCGAAGTATTTATTATCCTGCTCTTTGCAATTGTTCTGTTTAGCATCCTAAACTTTTTAGCCATTTCCTTATCTGGACATAGTTTAAAAAAAAGAATCGTGGCAGGTTTCATATTTTTACTACTGACTCCCATTATCTTTTTGACTATCGCAACATTTGCTTCTATATTCGATAAAGCAGGATTTGGCGCAGGTACGTTAGCCTTTATGATCGCAAGCATATATATATTAAATGGAATAGTAATTCTGCTTTCCTCTTTATTTATCCTCAAAAAAGACATAACATAGGCTATAGTACTAGCATGAATCTGACTTTACACTAGATTCATGCTTATTTAATTTCTCCTAAATTTTTATATGAAATTAAATAATTCTTTAAAAAAATTTAAACTTTATTTATTATAATATCCCTATCGCATTCGCACGTTTATTCAAATTTAAAAGAAAGGAGCACAAAATGAAAAAGGTTCTACTTACAATTCCTATACTAATTATCCTACTTAGTGGATGCAGCAATAACGATATATACGGTTCTTGGGAAGTCGTTGACAATAAAAAAGGTGAATGTCCTGTATATTATAAATTTGAAACAGCTGTCAAAAAAGAAAATAAAGAGAAAATTGTGCAAAATTTAGTAGAAATGCAAACAACAAAGAATAAAGACGATTTATATAAAGGCTCATTTGTAAAAAATTCTAATGTATATCACATTGATTATGGTAATTCATTTACATCGGACCAAACTTTAAAAGTTGCCGACGGTACATTAAATGTATACTTTTTGACAGCCGAAAAATTATGCACATATAAAAAGAAATGATTACATTTCAGAGGAGACGCAGAAAATATTTTCTGCGTTATTTCACTTTAGAAATCGTCCACAAAAATAGCCCTTGTTTTCGTATTCTTTTTCATTCAAAACATGAGAAATATGCTTAATAAAAACTAGAAAATACCTTAAGTTATATAAAATGAATCATATAATACACATTTCAATTAACACATCTACGCTATTTACATCGATACTTTTCAAAATAGGCTGATCCTTCCTCTAAATTTGTCAATCGTTTTAATTTTCATAAAAAAATGATAAAATATAAACATGTGTTTTCAGAATAATTAAAAATGCAGAATGAAAGCACTGTTTTAGGAGGGGTTTTGATGACTTACACGTTAGCAACTAGAATGAAAGCATTCCAATCTTCTATATTTAGTGAATTAGGAGCCTATAAAAAAGAAAAAATTGCAGCAGGTCATAACATGATTGATTTGAGCATTGGAAATCCTGATATGCCGCCCGCTGATTTTGTAAGAGAAACAATGGTACATACAGCGAGTGAAAAAGAGAGCTACGGGTATACATTATCCGGTATTCAAGAATTTCACGAAGCTGTAACTGAATATTACAACAACACTCATAACGTTTTATTAAATGCGGATAAAGAAGTTTTATTATTAATGGGTTCACAAGACGGGCTCGTTCATTTACCTATGGTTTATGCAAATCCAGGTGATATTATATTAGTTCCTGATCCAGGATATACAGCTTATGAAACAGGTATTCAAATGGCTGGTGCAACATCTTACTACATGCCTTTAACGAAAGAGAATGATTTCTTACCAGACTTAGAAGTTATCCCTGAAGAAATTGCCGATCAAGCGAAGATGATGATTTTAAACTTCCCAGGGAATCCCGTTCCAGCAATAGCTCATGAAGATTTCTTTAAAGAAGTAATCGCATTCGCGAAAAAGCATAATATTATCGTTGTCCATGATTTTGCTTATGCTGAATTTTATTTCGATGGTAATAAGCCAATTAGCTTCCTCTCTGTACCTGGTGCTAAAGAAGTTGGTGTAGAAATCAATTCTTTGTCAAAAAGTTATAGTTTAGCAGGTAGCCGTATTGGATATATGATTGGAAACGAAGAAATTGTTCGTGCACTTACTCAATTTAAATCTAATACCGATTACGGTGTATTTTTACCAATTCAAAAAGCGGCATGTGCTGCACTAAGAAACGGTGCTACGTTTTGTGAGAAAAACCGTGAAATTTATCAAGAACGTAGAGATACACTAATCGATGGATTCCGAACATTTGGCTGGAATGTCGATAAGCCAGCTGGTAGTATGTTTGTCTGGGCTGAAATTCCACAAGGATGGACTTCTCTAGACTTCGCTTATGCATTAATGGATCGTGCGAATGTCGTTGTTACACCTGGTCATGCATTTGGACCTCACGGAGAAGGCTTCGTACGTATTGCACTCGTTCAAAATAAAGAAGTGTTGCAACAAGTTGTTGAAAACATTAGAAATAGCGGCATTTTCGTCCTTGAAAAAGTAAATGAATTAGTTAAAAATTAGTTCCCACTCCCCTGCTTAACTTTAGCAGGGGTATTATTAATTGGAGGTACTTTCATATGCATATTAAAGACACACTTCCCCATCGTTATCCATTTTTAATGATTGATAAAGTAACAAATGCAAAACAAGATGAATTCGTTACAGGATATAAACTCATTACAAATAACGAATGGTTTATAAATGATAGTCAAAAACATATGCCTCATATGTTAATTGTAGAAGCACTTGCTCAGCTTAGTGCATTTGTACATACAAGTGATTCTGAAGGACTAGGATTCCTCTCCTCTTTAGATGGAGTTGAATTCCACGGAAAAGCATATCCCGGTGATAAACTTGATTTACATTATGAGCTAACGCGCAATCGCCGAGGTTTTGTTCTTGGTAAAGGTATTGCAACTGTCAACGACCAGCCTATTGTAACTATAGAAAAACTATTAATATATCAAGCAGATTAAAGTGTTCCTTATATCAGTTGGAAATATCTATTCTCAACCAATTAAGTAAATAGGAAAACATATTACGTAGTTAGGAGCAGGAAAATGGAACGTACTATTGGTATCGATGCTGGAGGCACATTAACGAAAATAGCTTATTTTAACGAAAAAAAGCTATTAACTTTTAAAAAATTTTATTCTCATGAACAACATAAAATAATAGATTGGATTAAAAACAACAATGGCATAAAACAAATATGTATTACGGGTGGTAAATCGAAATTATTACAGCAACTGCTTACAGGTTCATATAAAATAATAGAGCTAAACGAATTTGAATCTACTCTTGCAGGTGTCCAATACATATTAAAAGAAGAAAAACACACTATAAACAATTTTATTTTAACCAATATCGGTACAGGTACTTCTATCCATTATGTTTATAATGAACAATATATTCGCGCTGGTGGAACCGGAGTTGGCGGTGGGACTATTATGGGACTTTCAAAATTGTTAACAAATATAGATCATTTTGAAGATATAATACCTCTAACAAAAGTAGGATCTAGAAAAGAACTAGATATTACGGTTGGAGATATTTATGGTGGTATTCTTTCCCCTATCGATAATAACTTAACTGCTAGCAACTTCGGAAAAGCAGCCATTACAGAATCAAATAATAGTAGCTCCGATATACTAGCTACTGTGCAAGGACTTGTCGGTGAAGTCGTTACTGCATTAAGCCTTCAATTCGCTGAAACAAAAAACATTGAACATATTATTTATATTGGTTCGACTTTATGTAATAACGTACAACTTCAACATATTATTAGTAGCTACACCGAATATCAAAATAAAACACCAATCTTTTTACAAGATGGTGGTAATAGCGGTGCAATTGGTGCATTACTTCATGCTACGAAATAAAAAGCTGACTTTTGTCAGCTTTTTAGAAATGGCACTTCAAATTCAATAATTGATTCCCCGTTCTCTCCAATTCGCTCCACGCTTATTCTATCAATCACACAATTTAACTTCCCATGAAAACTAGGAATCTCCTTCACTACTTCAGCAGCTAATTCGGCACTTTCTTTTCTTCCGACTGTTACATGCGGGATGTACGGAATGTCTTCTTTCAAAAATTGTAATAAAGGTCCTGTATACAGCCTATCATGTAGTTCTTCTATTTGTTTTCTTCCTCCATCAACTTCTAAAAACAAATAGTTTCCTACACTAGTGATACGATTTGCAAACTCAATTTCAATTTTGCCTCCCCCTATTGATACATTAAAAATATGAGATTTTAATTCATCATTTGAAATATTACTCTTAAATGGGAATACGATTGTTATATGCGGTAGAATTAATCCAAATAAAGGATCATGTTTATGTCTAATGTTCTCTATTTTATCGATGGACATGTTGTTTAGAAAAAGTAAAATTGTACGCATTTTTATACTTCCCACTTTCTCGCGAAGTTTTTATATTTATCATATTGAATAGTAGCTTGCACTTCAACAAATTATTTCGCTTACACATAAAAACAAAAAACTTCTCAAATGAGAAGTTTTCATATAGCATGATTATTATTTTCCCGCCAAACTTTCCTAAACTTTATATAACAAGCAATTCTCCATGGAATAATATACGAGACAGCAACAACGTAAAATAATAAACCAATCGTTTGTTGATCTAAATCAACGATAAATTGTCTTGAACCATATCTTAAAACGACAAGTGCAATAAAAGTAATTAAAAAAGCTGCACTTTTTTTCGTATAAATATTCCCATCATCTCTTCGCTCATAATTTGTTAGTGCTATAAGTGGTACAGAGAAAAGAATCCCAATAAATGCTGCTATAGCCACTTGTAGTACAGCTGGATGTACGGGACCTAAAAACCATACAATACCTGGTGTTAAAAATAGTAATGGCCATAAAATACGTTTTCCCGATCCCTTTATTGGCTTATACATGGAGCGATAACGACGCCAAAATATTAGTAGTGCAATGCATAAAAAAACGGTTATTAATGAAGAAGTATCTCCCATTTACTCTTCCTTCTCCCCTAAAATAATTGTATTTAAATTGTATCTTCAAACGAAACCTTACGAATAAATAGAGCGCTAATTACAATATATATGCAAATAAGAACTATCGAAACTAATATGAAATTAGGTATTTCTAGTAACATTTTACTATTAATAAACACCAACTCTTTTATACCTATCCCTGCATACATTGTACTCGCCAATCCGAATAAAACTATTATACTAAAGGCCAATCCGAACCAATTAAATCTTTTCTGAACAATAGTTGTTGATTGGAATAAACAAGCTAATGTACTATAAAATATGAATTGTACAAAGAATTGTTCAATTGCAGATGCTCCTAAATTTACATGTTCTGTTTTATAAAATGTATCCTGTAAAAACAAAGCTTGAAGACATGAAAACAATGCTGATTGCAATAAATTAAAACATATTGAACCAATCAAAAATTGCAACCTAGTGACACCAAACGAGACGACTGTAGGAAAAATATCAAGTTGAATAAGAAACACGCTTATCACAATAAACATTACGATTACAATTGATGAATTATTGAAAATATCATGTAAAAATGCTACCTTTATTCCCTTTAAATCAGTTGCAGTCATTGTCCCTTTTATAAGTAATGCCACAGTCCAAAAGATAAGAATGACTTTATACTGATATTTTATATGTAACTTCAACTGCTTCATTAACATCGTCATTTTATTTCACCACCAGTTATATGAATAAATAGTTTTTGTAATGTAATTCTATCAATTGATAACCCTTCTTTTTCAAGAGAGTAATAATCTTCATTAGAAAGTTCTTCCCATATAACAGAAATCCCCTTATTTCCATAAACTTCTCGATTTATAACTTTTTTATTAATTGAAAACTTACCTACTTTATCTTTTTTCCCTGAAATAATATGACCTTGTCGTAATAAATCTTCCAATGATGATTGAACAACAAGTGCACCTTCTTTTATGATGATTACATCTTCGATAACATGGGTTACTTCTTCTACTAAATGAGTTGATAATATAATTGTTCTTGGATGCTCACCATAATCTTCTAATAGTAAACTATAAAACAACTCTCGATGTGCTGCGTCTAAACCGGTAGTCGGTTCATCAAAAATTGTAATCGGCGCCCTACTTGCTAATCCTTGAATAATTCCTACTACAGTTTGCATTCCATGTGATAATTTATGGTATTTGTCTTTCAAATTAAGTTGAAATCTCCTAGCAAGTTCTTCAGCAAACTCTTGATCCCAGTTTTTATAAAACATGTTACATAAATTAAAAATATTTTTTACTTTATCATTTAAATATGCAGCTTCTTTAACTCTAACAAAACAAATATTTTGCATTGCTTTACTATTTTCAAATACATTTTCACCAAATATTGATACACTTCCACTACTTGAAGTAATTTGACCTGCAAGTAAATTTAATAGTGTCGTTTTCCCTGCTCCGTTCCTTCCAAGCAAACCATATATTTTATGCTCTTCCAATGAAATCGTTACTTCATTTACAGCTATTTTCTTTTTATATTTTTTCGTTACATCTTTCGTTTCAAGTGCAATCATCCCTCTTTCCCCTCCTTCGTAATCTTTTGAATCATATCCATCAATTCATTTTTTGATATTTCTAGTACTTTCGCTTCTTCCCACACTTTAGGTAAATATTCAGTCATAAAAGTATTTTGTCTTTTTTTTAGTACGACTTCTTTCGCTCCCTTTGCAACAAACATTCCGATCCCTCTCTTTTTATATAAAATCCCCTCATCCACTAATACATTCACCCCTTTAGCTGCAGTAGCTGGATTTATTTGTAACATCTTCGCAAATTGATTTGTTGATGGTACTTGTTCTTCTTCAAGTAATATGTCTTTTAAAATATCAGATTCAATCGTTTCTGCAATTTGCAAGTATATTAATTTATTTTGCTCCAGAGTAGGTTTCACAATTTCACCACCTTAGGTTCATAGGTTCATTACTTATGTAATTAACCATACCACATAAAAATGTATATTTCCATAAATTTCTTTTACAAAAAAAAGAGAGTCGTTCGTTTAAGAATGACTCTCTTTCTAAAATTTCGAAGTTTCAACTCTCGTTCTCAAATTCATTTCATTTATACCATTTTGACAAAAATTAAATTGTTGTCCCTTTATAAACTTTGTACGATCTACTACTTGCCCTAAATGATAACTTGTATGCTCCACTAAATGTAATAAACTATGAAGCTCCATATACTTTTTTTTCTTCCCATGCTTGTATATATGCTTTTACCCATTCATCAAATACTTCTTCAACGTACTGTAGCAAAAATTCAGTACTATGTCGCTTTACTGGAAAATACTCCTCAATTCCATTTTCAAATACTATATTTGGATTCTTATAACGCTTTGTATTTCTCTGTAAATGTTCACAAATATGCAGTACGATTCCACCAATTGAATTAATAGAGTCCCTTTGTTTCCACAAATCTTCTTCACTAACGAGGCTAATTGCCTGTAATAACTTAGGTAAATAATGATCTTGCATTCGATGATAAGTAATTTTGTATACTAACCCCACCTTTTTTCCTCCCATCATTTCAACTGCTGCACTGGATATTTAGTAAATAAAGATTTCCGAAATTTTTTATCATTTATGAGCATTGTAATTTTTTCGTTATTATCGTTAAGGAACCTTACTACTTTCTTTTTATCCCATATATCATTTTCTTTTGGGGAATCATCAAATTTTTCATATAAGATTGATAATATATCTTCTCTTTTTATCGTGAAATTTTTATTTTCTACTTGAAACTCGTAACTTTTCGCATTTGGTACTAAAATCGCTAGATAAATAACGTTAAAGAGAAAATTCTTCTCCATTGTGTCCTTGCCATCAAACCAATACGTCTCAACCATGTCTTCTGTCAGAGTTCCATTTCCTTTTGTACCATAGTTTACCTTTATACTTTCATTCTCCAAACGAATACTTTGAACTGTTCCACCACCGGGTAAATGATTAACAATTGCAACCACATCTGAATTATTACCAACGTATGTCCCAGTATATTTCTTAAAATCATCTGACCTAACATCATATATATCTTTTATTCTTTCTCCGTCAGAACAAGCCGCAATGAATAAAAAAATTGTTAGCATAACGATCATGTTATGATGCATATATTTCATTTAGCATCCCCCATTTTTATCGATATTCGTTAATTACAATATTTACTTTCAAATCCCTTTTTAAATATACGCATTTTAATCAAAATTAAAAATTTTCATTTTTTATGTTTACAATTATCCATTAATTGTATATACTTACTAACGTAAGAAAAAAATTCTAAAAGGAGGTCGAAGGAAATGATGAAATTACAATTACATGCATTAACTTTAGCGTTAACTGCACCTGTGTTTTCTGGACAATTAAATATGAATTCGACCACCCTAATGGAGAATTGAAAATCGTACTTTATTTCATTTAATTCATAAATTCGCCACAGGAGGTCGTATACTTTCCTGTGGCTTTTTCACGCCCAGCCATAGGAGAACTGTATCTTCCTGTGGTTTTTTTGCGCGATTTTTTTAGTCTCTTACATTATTTTTCTAAGAAAGGAGCAACATTCAATGACTATTAGCGTATTGTTTTTAAGTATTACGATTCAAAGAAATACAATTTCCAAAGATGAAATTCTTCATAATCAGCAAATTGAAAAAGCTATGAATGATGTTAAGGAGCGCCAAGCACTTTACTGTGATCACCTGTAATTCCTTTTCGAAAGGAGGAATTCATTTATGACTTTTCATATTTTCTTTTTTACGACTGTGCTTCAAAAAAATACTTTATCTGAAACTGAAATCAATCGTAAACAACAGTTAAAACGACTGACTGATAAAATAACTGACATTAAAAGTTCGCACTACACTCAAATGTATTAAAAATATATTTTAAAGGGGTAATATATTCATGAAATTTAAAGCATTCTTTTTAACAATCACCATTCAAAAACGTAAGCTCTCACAGAAAGAGATTTTACGCGAGCAACACATCCAAAACATTATGGACGAAGTAAAAGAGCGCCAATCTTCTTATTACACTCGCCTTTTCTAAATCACTTATAAAGGGGTAATTATCTAATGAAATTTAAAGTATTCTTTTTAACCATTACCATTCAAAAAAATAAATTTTCCGAGTCTGAAATGCTTCATGAGCGACAAATTAATCAGGCTATGATTCTGTAAAAGAAAGACAAAGTCATTACTGTAGTCATCTTTAATTTCTTATTACACTCGTTTTTTCTAAATCACTTATAAAGGGGCAATTATTTTATGAAATTTAAAGTATTCTTTTTAACCATTACCATTCAAAAAAATAAATTTTCTGAGTCTGAAATGCTTCATGAACGACAAATTAATCAGGCTATGGATTCTGTAAAAGAAAGACAAAGTCATTACTGTAGTCATCTGTAATTCCAATTCGAAAGGAGGAATTCACATATGAAGTTTCACCTTTTCTTTTTAACGATTACGATTCAAAAAGAAACAATATCTCAAAATGAATTAAAACAAGAAAGACAATATAAACAAGTTATTAATGAAATTCGAGATCGTAGAAGCAAATACTACACTCATCTTTAATCGTTTAACTATATAGAATTGAAAGGAGTAGATTATGATGTTAATAGCACGCTGTAAAGAAATGATTTGGATAGTTCAGAGGGATTCCACATAGTTTTATAGAGCTTATATCACACAAGTTCATCACTGAATTTGATATATAAAAAATATATAATAAAATCAAATCAACCCGCTTTTAATTATTTTTTTATAAACAAAAGATACACCACTTAAAAAGAGGTGTATCTTTCTCAGGTTTTACTATTTCCGATTACTTCTCTTCGTCTTAAACAATCTCACTAAGTTCGAAACAACTGTTTTTGTTACTGCATAAACTGGTACTGCTAAAATCATTCCGATGATTCCAGCAAAGTTACCTACCCCTAAAATTAGGATAATAATTGTTAATGGGTGGATGTTTAATTTTGAGCTCATAATACGTGGTGAAATAATATTACTTTCAAACTGTTGTACAATTGTTACGATAATAATTACGTATAAGGCTTGCATCGGAGATACGAACAGTCCTACAATAACAGCTGGTGCTGCTCCGATAAATGGACCTAAGTTAGGAATGATGTTTGTAAATGCTGCTATAATTCCTAAAACAAAAGCGTACGGTAAATCGATAATTAAATAACCGATAAAAGTAAAAGCACCTACAAATATACAAACGAGCGCTTGCCCTTGAATATATGCAGATAATGTTTCGTTCGTTTCCTTAATGATACGAAGTCCCTCTTCACGGTAAGACTCTGGTAATAAACTTACCGCTTTTCCTGGAAAGGCATGTCCATCTTTAAACATGTAAAATAAAATGAACGGTACAGTAAATACAACTAACGCAACGTTCGTGATAATACCAAATAAAGCCGTTGCACTCGACGTAATTGTATTTGGTATATCTTTTAAGTATTCAATCGCATTTTTTTCAATTGTTTCAATGGAAACGTAGTTTTGTGTAGATAACCATTCAAACAACCTATGATGTGATAATTCTTGTATGTATACTTTTCCCTCTTTTATGTAGCCTGGCATATTTTTTACTAAGTCCATTAGCTGTTGTGAAATCGTAGGAACAACTACTCCAACGCCAACCGCAGTTAATGTTATGATAAAAAGATATAACAGCAATATCGCTAAATTTCTAGGTACTTTTTTATTCTCCAAAAAGATTAATACAGGATTAAATATGAAGTATAAAAAAAGCGCGATTAAGATTGGGAAAAATAATGTTGATATGAAGATACCAATCGGTTGAAATAAAAATGATATTTTTGTGCAAATAAATATGATTCCTACAACCATTAGCACTTCTAATGTCCAAAAGTGCACTTTTGATTTCAAAAAAATGGCCTCCTTTAAACTAGCACTTCTCTTCATTGTACCAAAATAAGTATGAATTTCACATAATATTTTCCTTTACAATATTCCAAAATACCGATAAATACACTACAATGAGATTACATACAAATTTGCAGGTAAAGGTGATAAAAATGACACAATGCATCATTTGCAGAAAAGATACGAAAGAACTTAGTGAACAATATGTCATTCCAGAAATATTATGTGGATATTATTTCACAAACTCAATTTGTGATACTTGCCATGAACAAATGACAACAAATATTGATCGTCCTTTAATTAGGCATAAATTGAGTCAATTTAAGATTGAACAAATGAAAAGACAAATTGATTCCCCACTCTATACGAATGAGCACGGCGAAGAACTTGCGGCTGCTGAGACTGATGTTGTCGAAGTAAGCGACGAAATTCTTTATTCTAATGCATTAATTATGAAACTATGTAAAAAGCACGATATTTCCTTACATAATGAAATTTGGAAAGAGGAACGTGTAACGAAAGTAGCGAGTTCTATTCAACGTGAATTGCTATTAGATAACCGTAAATATAAAATGAGTATATTAAAAATGGCTTATACATTCGCTGTACAAACAGTTGATGGCTACTTTGAAAATCAAGATGCAATTGATATCTCTACCATTCTCTCAAATGCAGATTTCGTGGAACTAAAAGAAAAAAGCATTGTACGTGATTTAAGCAAAAGTTCTTTATGGAATACGCTAAATACAAGTAGTGAAAATCATTACTTTATTTTACTTAGCGATAAAGACGGTCTGTTTTGCTTCATTCGTTTGTTTGACATCTTTGATGTTGTCGTTCATTTATCAGAAAAAAGATTTGACCTTCCATCACCCATTGTCGGTGTAAATAATGTGAATACACAGAAATTTCATGTCCAAAGTTTAAAACAGTATATGGATGGGCTGTTTAAAGAAAAAGCACCTACTATATAACAAGGACCAGAACATACGGTCTCCTTTCTTGATGAAAAGACACTGTGTTATAATGAGTATGAAAAGAACAATACAATCACATAAACCAATTATAAATTGTATATAAATAAAAAAGACTAGTGTGCGGCTACACACTAGTCCACGTAACTTAGCAGATTGGATTGTTCATTTATCCTATTTGTTTCTTACAAACAAAACAACCCACATTCTATAGGCATAGGTGGGTTGTTATTTTTTGAGCTTGTCTATTAAAACGACGACGAACGTTAACAATGCAACGAGAAACAGTCCACCCTGCAGTAGCAACGCTATTTCACTCACGTATTATCACCCCCCTCCTACTCGGAGAAGTGATAATTGAACAACCAACCGCACCTTAAGTTACCCTTTAATTTTACCATATTTTCTAATAATTTACGATGAAAACCCGCAAGCGAATAACTTGCGGATTTTTTATCCCGTATTAACAGGCAATAAACAAAATGAAGCAATAAATAGATGAAACTTTATTTCTGACTATTTTTTTAATGCATATGCATCAGCAATCATTTCACCAACAATTTTATTTGCTTCTTTCTTCTCGTCTTTCAATAATGGGAATAACAATTCTGCCACTTCATATGCTTCTTCTAAATGTGGATATCCTGATAAAACAAACGTATCAATTCCTAACGATTCATATTCTTTTATTCTTTCTGCTACTGTATGCGGATCGCCTACAAGTGCAGTACCTGCCCCACCTCTTACAAGTCCGATTCCAGCCCATAAATTAGGGCTTATCTCTAACGACTCTCTCGTACCTTTATTTAAATGTGTCATCCGTTTTTGACCAACCGAATCATATCTTGCAAATGTCTTTTGAGCAAGCTCAATTGTTTCATTATCCACATATTGAATTAAACGTTCGGCCTCTTCCCATGCTTCTTCTTCTGTCTCTCTTACAATTACGTGTAATCTAATGCCAAATCGTACTGTACGCCCCTTCTCTTCTGCAAGTTTTCTTACTTCTTCTATTTTCTCTTTCACTTGCTCTGGCGGCTCTCCCCACGTTAAGTATACATCACTATGTTGAGCTGCTACTTCTTTTCCAGCAGTTGACGATCCTCCGAAATATATAGGAGGATAGGGCGTTTGAACTGGTGGGAAGACAACTTTACTATCTGTAACTTTAATATGTTTTCCTTCTAAAGAGATCGTTTCACCCTGCAATGTCGATTTCCAAACTTTTAAAAATTCATCCGCTGCTTCATATCTTTCATCATGCTCAAGATATAATCCATCTCCTTGTAGTTCAACTGGATCTCCTCCAGCTACTACATTGATAAGTAGTCTCCCATCTGAAATTCTATCAAATGTAGATGCCATCCTCGCTGCAACTGTAGGTGACATTAGTCCTGGTCTCACTGCTACTAAAAATTTTAGTTTTTCTGTTTCAGCAGCAAGAGCTGAAGCTAACACCCAAGGGTCTTCACATCCTTGACCAGTTGGAAGTAAAACACCCGTATATCCTAAATAATCAGCTGCCGCAGCAACTTGCTTATAATAACCATATTCAGCTGCTCTTCCTCGTTTTGTCGTTCCTAAATATCGACCATCTCCATAAGCCGGAATAAACCATAATAATTCCATACCTTTACACACCCCTTATTTATTTTGAATCGTATACTAACACATTCTATATAAATTACCCCTAATAATTTATATGTTAATCCCCTGTCTCACCTTTAAAGTTATCTCGCCATCTTAAAAACTTCACTTCTAGTAAACGTACTAGAGAGTCAGAAAACTTCCCAACAAATGCAAATATAATTATGCCGACAAATACGATATCTGTATTTGAAAATTGCCTTGCATCCATAATCATATAGCCAATACCTTCTGTAGACCCCATAAGTTCTGCTACTACTAAACTCACCCATGCAACACCTAACGATAACCTTGCTCCTAGTAAAAGGTTAGGCAATGCAGCTGGTAAAATTAGTTTCGTGATTAATTTTCTTTTACTAAACTCTAACACTCTCGCAACATCAAATAACTTTGAATCCACACCTCTAATACCTAAAAATGCGTTTACGTATAAAGGAAAAAATGCACCATCTGCAATTAATAACACTTTCGATGTTTCACCAAAACCGAACCATAATACGAAAAGCGGTGCAACAGCTAAATGAGGTACAGTTCTTAACATTTGCACAGATGGATCTAAATATTGCTCACTTCTCGTTGAAAATCCAACAATCGTTCCTAAAATGATTCCTAAGCCTCCGCCAATAAAGAAACCAGCCGCAACCCTAAATACACTAATACTTAAATGGCCGAATAACTCTCCTGTTTTAATAAGATCTTGGAAAGCTAGAAAAATATCTAATGGTGTTGGTAAGACTGTTTTAGAAACAAGACCGAATACGCCAGCCAACTGCCAAATTATTAATATAATAACCGGTATAGTAATCGCCCTTACTAAAATTTTTACATTTAACTTTCGCACCTTCTTGACGCTGTTTTTCTCAATGGTTATACTCGCTGGTTTAATAACAGCTTTCGTATTTTCCACTTTACAAAACCTCTTTTCACTTCGCTTTCAATGCTTTTTCTACGAAAGAATTATCTACAACTTTTTCCGTCTTAAGTTCTTTCTTTATAGAACCGAGCTTATATTGAAAATCCGCTGTCTTTTGTTGTTCTGCTATTATTTCCTTCGTTACCGGAACTAAAATTGGTTTGTCGTGATTAAACACTTCTTTTACGATCTCCGCATCTATCTTTTTTACAGAAGTATATACTTTTATTGCTTCATCTAAGTTAGCATCTTGCCATACACGTGCTTTCTCATAAACTTTGAGGAATTTCTCAACTAATTCTGGATGTTCTTTCGCAAATTTTGTTCTCGTAATTAAAAATTCTGGTGAAGAGACATTTAATGTTTCACCGTCTGCAATCACTTTCGCACCTTTATTTAATGTATGTAATGATATGAAAGGGTCCCAAATCGCCCATGCATCTACTGATCCTGATTCAAATGCAGGCTGCGCTTCATCTGGTTGTAATTGAATGACATTTACATCTTTTGCATCGATACCTTCTTTATCGAGTGCTCGATATAATAAATTAAAGGCACTACTTCCTTTTGCTACTGCAATTTTTTTACCTTTTAACTCTTTTACACTCGCAATCTTGCTATCTTTTTGAACGAGAATTCCAGTTCCTTTTCTCGCATAACTTGTATTGGCGATTTCGGTAAATCCAATACCTGCTGCTTGCGCTGAAATGACTGGAGAATTCCCTACTTCACCAAAGTCTAATCGGTTTGATGCAATTGCTTCAAAATAAGGAGGTCCACTTTGGAACTCTGTCCATTTCACTTTAACTCCTTCTTTTTTAAACTCCTCTTCAAACCACCCCTTTTTCTTTGCTAGTAATAGCGGGCTTAATCCTTGCTGTATACCAATTTGTATTGTTACATCTTCTTTCTTACTACTTACTGTACTTTTTTCACATCCTAATAAACATACTGATATAGCTAAAGCAAAAGAAAGAACTTTAAATTTTTTATACATATAAAATCACCCTTTTCCTATATACTTGTTTGAATCAATCCTCCATATTCAAACTGCTGTAATACTTTCGTTCGAAGTTGTTGGAATAATTGAGAAGTTTTATTTCGCGGATAAGGCAAATTATTTTCAATTACTTTATGTATTTTTCCAGGCTTTGTACTCATAATGATGATTCGGTTTGAAAGATATATCGCTTCGTCTATATCATGTGTAACGAATATCATTGTTGTTTTCTTCTGCTCCCAAATATTTAGCAATACTTCTTGTAAATGACTTCGAGTAAAAGCATCCAGCGCTCCAAAAGGTTCATCAAGTAATAATATATTGGGATCTCTTAATAACGCTCTTGCTATCGCAACACGTTGTGACATCCCGCCTGAAATTTCTTTCGGATACGATTTTTCAAAGCCATCTAACCGAACGATTTCAACCCATTCTCTCACCTTATCTTTCACATACTTATCTTTTAACGACAAATCTGCCGCTATATTTTCTTCAACTGTTAACCATGGAAAAAGCCTATGTTCTTGAAAAATAAAACCTTGTTTCTTGCTGGTTTTTAAAATAGGCTCCCCGTCAATAACAACTTCACCTTCAAAATCATTATCTAGACCTGCAACAATTTTTAGTAATGTACTTTTTCCACACCCACTCGGACCGATTACTGTAACAAAATCCCCTTTCTCTAATTGAACATTAATATTCTCTAATACTTGAACAATACCAGTTTGTTTCAAAAAATATTTTGATACCTCATCAATTGAAACAGTCATTTCTTTCCCTCCTTAAAATGATTCATATAAATGAACAGATTCAGTATTTGTGCAATAAAAAAACCAAAGGCATTTTATCAACAGATAAAATGCCTTTGGTTTCTCCAATCAGCAATATGTTATGGAATTAAGTACATATTATACAAATATTTCCGATAAGTCAACTAGGTTTTATTAAAACATACATATGATTTGTTTGAACATTTTACTTTTTTTTATTTAAACGGTATCGTTTACTTACTATTTTTTATGATCTTTAATCCACTGTAACCAATAAGAAAACTCACACGCTAAATGCATTTGATGGGATTTAATAACTAAGCGACGAAATTTCTACAAAAAAAGAGTAATTTCAAGAAATATGCTACTAACCTTAGATTTATCAAAAAAGTTAGATCGTATAACTTAAGACTACTCATTCCTATTCAAAATATTTATGTAATTTAATTTTATTTCCTCTGCACCCTGGCTGTCTCCAAAACTATTGATGGAAGCTCTTTTTGAATGATTTCTTTTAATCCATAAAGAGCTTTCTTCACATAACCACCTTCGAAATTTCCTAATGGTTCTGGTACTTCATCCTCATCCAATATGAAGTATTCTCCATTTGGAAGTACCATAATATCGATGATTAAATCTTCAAAGGAAACCACTTCATCTTTTATTTGTGTGTTTTTTACGATATTAAAATATGAACCTAAATACTTTCCTTTTATATCTCTCCATACGTATAAATTGTACGGACGATCTTTCCAGTAATATGCGATTGTATAACTCCCTTTTGGGATTGTTAACTTAGTATCATTTGCAGTCATTGTAAATGAATACTGCACCTCGTGAAACAAAACGATACTTTGTGATTGTTTTTCAAGTAATAAGCAATTGTGATCTACTATTGTTGAGTTATACCGGATTTTTCTTTCTATAATTTCAATTTTCGATGTAAGTAACTTATTCATTATTTTGTTTCCCCTTATGCTAGTTCTATCCTCAATTATATCCATTTATGTAGTGATAAAGAAGTATATAGTTTTTTATATAATGGTTTATACAAGTACATAATAAAAACTCCTTCTTATTTAGAAAGAGTTTTTCACTATCCATGTTTCATATTTTTTCACTTCTAACGGAAGCTCATTTGTTTTTATGCAACTAACAGCACTATTACTCATGTTTTAACTTTTCCTTAACCGCATCATAAAATTTTCGTTCTTCATCAATATTTAAGTAAACACGACTTACTGTTTTAGAAAAGCCGTATAACAACTGTGAAGTGACCCCCGAAAGTTAGACAGGTCGTTTCATTAGGCAGCCTCTAGGGTATGAGCCCGGTATTGTACTGGGCTCATACCCTTTAATTTTGCCTTAATTCTTTTATGATTATAGTATTCTATATACTTTGCTAACTCTTGTTTGAAATGTGTTATACTTTCAAATTCTTTTCGATACAGAAATTCCGATTTCATGATACCGAAGAAATTTTCAATAACGGCATTGTCATAACAGTTTCCTTTGCGAGACATACTTTGAGTTATGCCACAATTCTTAAGAGAATGACGGTATTGTTTCATTTGATAGTGCCAACCTTGATCAGAGTGAATGAGGAGTTTATCCGGATCGGTTACACAATAAAGGGCTTGGTCCAACATCGTTGAAACAAGAGAGAAGAATGAGCAGTTTTAGGGTTGTTTATTTGATAAAATATAAAAAAAACAAAAGTGCCAAAACCCTTATACCACAAGGGTTTCGGCACTTTTTAATATCTAGAACAAATTTTATTAAAATAATTATTTTTATAGATTTTCATACTTTTTTATATAGTACGTGAACAAAATGTGCGCAAATATATGAATCACATTTTGCTGTTGGTGCACTGGTTATTTAAACCAATTCTCAATCCTTACATATGTAAGACTAAAATTTAAAATTTTTTAGATATATGCCTTTGTATGTATATGAAATTAGTTCTGTATCCCAAATGGGTTGGAAACCTTCATTTTCTTATGCCTATTACTGTGTAATTTACTAGTAGTGATCATTTAACTTGACGCAATTACACTACATTCTCATAGTATATTTAATCATTTTCACCAGACATAAAGTATAAAAACAATTAAAGAAAAGAGACTGTCTTCAAAAGTTAATCTGTGGATACTTTTTTGACAATCTCTTTTCTTATATCAAAATTTTCAACTACAAAACTTATAACTGATTATACGAATGTTATACCCGCACTTGCGAATCCTGTAATAGCAGTAGCTATATCAAAACCAGGTGTAGTCGATGAAACAACAAGTAATATCTTATCTTGTGGAGCGACCGCAATTGCTTGTGCGCTAATACCACTCGCGGTATTACCGATAGCAATAAGACCACTAAATGCTGGTGTTAATAGTAACGGCGTACCTACTGGAGTGAAAGTATTACTTGCTGCTGGTGCGCTGTACAACTGCATTTGAATTTGTATGCTTCCTAATGCTAAAGCAACCGCTACAGTTACACTAAAGAATCCTGCTAACGAAGTAATTGTACCTGCGCGAGGAGCTACAAATGCGAAATCAAATACTGGAGGTACAGGGCCTATAGTAATCGGGCCACCAGGTGGGACAATTACAGGGAAGAATGAACTTCCAAATCCAAGAAGTGCTCCTGTGTTTGCTAATCCACCTAAAACAGTTGCTAATGCTACTGGCCCACCTGATGCAAACGGAATAACTGCTCCAGCTCCCGTTGCTCCTGTTAGGCCTGTTGCTCCTGTTAGACCTGTTAGGCCTGTTGGACCTGTTGGACCTGTCGGACCTGTTGCTCCTGTTGGACCTGTTAGGCCTGTTGCTCCTGTTAGGCCTGTTAGACCTGTTAGACCTGTTGGACCTGTTGGACCCGTTGGACCTGTTGGACCTGTTGGACCCGTTGGACCTGTTGCTCCTGTTGCTCCTGTTGCTCCTGTTGCTCCTGTTGGACCTGCTCCGGTTCCTGCTGGGCCTGTTGGACCTGTTGGACCTGTTGGGCCTGTTGGGCCTGCTCCGGTTCCTGCTGGGCCTGTTGGACCTGTTGGGCCTGTTGCCCCTGGAGTAGCATTGATTAATTGAATTAATAAATTAAAAAGAATTTGTAAAGTTGCAGGGTCGACATTTGAGTCGCAGGATATAGGGATCAAATCTAAAGCGAAGAAGAATTGTGCAAGTGCGCTATAAAATTGTTGCAATAATGTTGACAATTGACCTAAATTAGGAGCTGGAGATTGTAATAAAACTAAAATACTTTGAGTTAATTGTTTCAAAAAATTAACTTCTGGGGAAGGTAATAAGGAATTTAAGAAAATTAAAAATTGATTAAACAAATTGAATAACGCTACTCTGTTTGCATCACTTGGATTTGCAAAAAATGCTGAAATAGCTGATACTAATGAGTTTAGTAAAGTAATTAATTGACTTAATTGTTCCCTAGTAATAGGAACTGACTGTGGATTTTTACAACAATCTGCTGAAAAAACAATCGGATTGCAGTTATTATGATCAAAACAACCATTATTTTTCATATATTTCCTCCTTATTTAATAATTTTGAGAGAATATTCTTATACTAAGAAACACTCAATTGTAATGGTGTTGAATATTTTTAAATATCCATTTTTCTTAGAATAAAAATAGTTACTAATAATTAAACTATAAAAATTCAGTTTAATTACATTCACAACTCACATAATATAAGTATACGCATCTATTTATCTAGTGCTTAGATTAATTCCCTAATGAAAAAGCGTATTTTTAAAGAAATACGTTATTACTCCTATCAACGCGTTTATTTTGTCAATAAACGAAAAGGCATATTAATTTATAAGTTCAATAATGCCATTCTAGAGTAATACCAAATGAAGTTTTTTGAAAAACTTTAATCTTCACAACCTAGTTGTTTATATCATGAGTTTCTAATAATGCATTTCATTTTCCATTAAGAGCTAATCATTTTGCTTTTGCTGACTAATTATTTCTTTGTAACAACTTATACTCATCTTACATACATTATCTTGAATCCTTACTTGTTAAACCATTTAATTGTTCATGACTCACAAACATCAACAATATATAAATGGTGTACTGATTCATAAAAGAGTACCATATAATGGTGCTCTTTTTTATTTTTTGTAACAACTTACACTCATCTTACATACATTATCTTGAATCCTTACTTGTTAAACCATTTAATTGTTCATGACTCACAAACATCAACAATATATAAATGGTGTACTGATTCATAGAAGAGTACTATATAATGGTGCTCTTCTTTATTTTTTTATAACGATTTATACTCATCTTACATACATTATCTTGAATCCTTACTTGTTAAACCATTTAATTGTTCATGACTCACAAACATTAACAATATATGAATGGTGTACTGATTCATAAAAGAGTACCCTATAATGAACTGCACCTCCAATTGTTAGACTGTGTCTAACAATTGGAGGTGCAGTTTTTCTATGGCTAAATTTACAGCTGATGAAAAAATACAAATCGTTCTACGTTATTTGAACGGAAATGAAAGTTATCGAGAAATGGGTAGATCGCTCGGTATAAGTGACACAATCATTTTGAATTGGGTAAACCAATATAAACAGAATGGTCTGGAAACTTTTCTAAAACTATGTACAAATTACACACAACAATTTAAACTAGACGTACTAAACTTTATGATTGAAAACGGTATGTCCTTATTTGAGACGGCAGCTATCTTTAATATTCCTGCCCCTTCAACGATTTCTGTTTGGAAAAAACAGCTCGAAACACAAGGAATTGATGCCTGCAGTGACCCCTGTCAAGTAGACAGGATTTAAAAAGCGCAACTAAGTAACCTGAGTTCTATATTTATATGGACTCAGATTATTTAATTTCTTTTGAAATCTTTGATGCCTAATTGATTCATCAATCTTTGTATGCGCTTATGGTTCAAATGAAGGTTATAGGTGACTTTCAGTCACACTTGCACTCCTCTATATCCATAAATCCCTCTTAGTTTTTTATGACACTTCAATATCTTTTTCTTGGTTTTAGCGTCCTCTAGTTGTTTTTCAGAAGGCACTAAGTGCCGCTTTGTCCACTTATATACCCACTTCTAGTTACACCAGCGATGGCACATAATAGGCTAACCGTATACCCCTTTTCTAACATCTCAAGTATAGCTTCAAACTTTCTCGTTTTGGATATAGCTTGCATACCTCCTTTTACATCCCTAAGAGCTTTTTTAACATTTCATTCTCGGCTTCTAATCGTTTAATCTTAGCTTCTGGATCTTTTGGTTTTGTTCTTCCTATACCTGGCCCTTTCGCTTTTCCACGTTTTTCTTCTAGTCCTTTGATACCTTCAGCTTCAAAGTATTTCACCCAACGACTACAACCGAGTGATGAATACCTAATTCTTTCGCAATGTTTTTATAGCTCATGCCTTTTTTTAAGTATAAATCTATAGCTTTTTTCTTAAATTCTACATCGTAAGTGACTCTAATTTTCCCCATAAAAAAATCCCCTCCATAGTAAACAGGTTAATGCGCTTTCTTTTTCCTGTCTACTATAAGGGGATCATATCAAGATCTCGTCCTCTTTTTGTTTTAGATATGCTCACCATGATCAATATAAGTATCGCCGTATTCGTATGCCGGCGCAGGTGGTCTACCTTGATCAGCTTGTGATGTAAAAGATTCTGTAAAACTTCCAATAGTTAAAACAGCAGCAAAACTAAAAAATCCTATTAGTACTTTTTTCATTTTAACGCACTTCCCTTCTGAAGTAATTCTTTAGCATCATAAGGTTACTTATGTAAACAAGGTTTCCGGGAAATACACCGTCATATCAACATTTATGGTACTTTCAAGAACTTCCACTTACAACATTTTTTATACATTGTTGATTTTACGCTGTTTTTACTCCAAAATCCCTCCTTTCCCTTGCATAAACTTCACTTAGTTAACTATCTCTATTTTTATCGAAATTTACGTAACAAAATATATGATGTGTTACATTAGATGGTTTTTTGAAACTTCTTTACACTATTTGGTTTGTGTTGAGTTTGTTTTGTAAAATGCAACACGTTTGGGCTGACCTTTCCTAAACCACAAACAAGACGCCAACCAGAACACGGCAGCGCCTGCTATAATTGCTATACACATGTTTGTTCTATCTATATAGTAAAATAAAACAACCATAATGGACACATCATAAGATTAGTAACCCTATTTTTCTGTTCATTGATTATTATGTTTATAGACCTAGATTGTGCACATCTATATTCAGTAAGCGCATACCCTATTACATGAATACTACTTTAGGAGTGATTATATTATGAATCCCTTCCCTTTGAGGATTGCTTTTGTAGCTCCAGCTGCGACTTGGCAACATTTACTTCAATATCATTCATATGGTCAATATGGTATGCAACCTGGGCACATTCCCTTTACTCCTACAATTCCGCCTTCTCCCGTAATATACCAATATCATTATAAATTCCCATCATTGTATTTCCAAGAGTTTCACGGTACATTTAACATCTAATATCTGTACCATTGATGTCAATTCATGTTATACCTAAAACAGTATTTAAATACGTTTAATGTGTAATTTCTATATAACAAAGAAAAAAGCAACCGTTATGGATGCTCTGATATCAATTATTTATTTGTATTTTAATTACGGTAAATGAAGTTTTACCCTTCTTCCAATCACCTAATATTGCTGCACCAATCTTTTTATGCATTATTAAGTAACTGGAAGAAGAGCAAAAGCTCTCCTTAATAACGGTATCATTCAACCACTACCATCTGCTGGTTTCGGATTTTATGTGCCGTCATTACGGAACCGTTTAGAATTTTAAAAACAACATAGTGTGAGTTGTGTTTTCCGCCACTTCCCACAATACAAATATAACACGTTAATTCCAAAATAACCGACACATTTCCTGCCAAAAAGCGGTCACGACTCTGCCAACGTTTTCATAGCTCAAATTTTTCCACTGCATCTGTTAATTCCACTGGTACTCCGAATATACTTTTTTTCATTTCTGTCATTTTCTTTTTAATAATCCAATGTGGATAATTCAATTCTTCTAGAATATTTCTAAAATAATTTGGATTTAGCTTTAACATATCAGGATTTCTTCCAGTATTCCTTTTGTATTTAATTATTACTTCTAATAGTTCTTCATTTAACATGAATCACAATTACCTCCCCCTTGCATTTTATATTTATGTATATACACCATTCGATACCTTGATACTGCCACTTACCCATATCTTATATTGTGTGTAACTGATCCTATCGCTGAATCCCTTGCTATCATTGACTTAATTAAACTTTCTCTTTCGAGTTACACAGTACGGAATTTATGAGTAACTGTAAAGATTTAAAAAGAAAAAGCAATGTTTAGATTTTAAATCTAGTCATTGCTTTATCCATTGCATCTTGGTTTATACCTATATAACGTAACGTGACCTTCTCTGACGAGTGATTGAATATCTCCATAAGTAATGCTATGTTTTTCGTTTGCATGTACATATGATACCCATACGTCTTTCTTAACGTATGGGTTCCTATTTCATCTAACCCAAACTCTGCCGCTGCTCCACTTAATATCTTATATGCCATGCTACGACCAATTGGACGATTCTTCCCTTGTCTACTTTGTAGTAAATACTCATTGTCTTCTCTTTCTTCAATAAACCTTTTAAGTTCTCTTTTCAGTGCTGCAGTAATTTGTATTCGTTTTTGTTTCCCTGTTTTCTTTTCCCTCATAGATATATGACTGCCTTTGACATCCCCTACTTTTAGTTTCAAAATATCTGAGATTCTAAGACCTGTATTAATACCCATAATGAAGAGAATGTAATTACGTAAGCTTTTTTCCTTAAAGTACTCTTTTAGCTGTTGTATTTGCTCTGGATCACGTATCGGTTGAACAAAATTCATTATTCATTCCCTCCTGTTTCTTCTGTCTCGTAAACTTCTAATCCAAGTGCAAAAGCAAGTTTATAAAACGCTTTAGACTTCCAACGTCGATAAGTACGCTCTGACATCCCTATTTCGTTATAAACCATGTAATCACATACGTCCTCTTCTTCTAAATAACGTTTATAAATAATATCTCTTTGAATGCTTCCTGCACGTCCGTTCCCTAATCGATTTAGAAACTGATCAATACGTACTGACATTCTTTCAAGCCACTCTTCTCGCTTACTTTGTTGAATATTTGCTATAGCAACATCTTCTAACGGCTTACCGACTGCATGTGTAGGACCGTGCTCACGCATTTCATAAGAAGGAGTGACTTTCATTTCTTTGCGTATCATTCCAAATTGCCTATGTATACGTACGCTTTCCAGCACACCTTCTAATTCTTCCTGTGTTGCTGTTCTATCAATTTTTGGTAAGAAAGATAATTGTTTAGTCATGTAAGACCACTCCTTTTTATTTTTAAATTACTTTTGTCTTAAAGCTCCACGTCTACGTTCATAACGTGGACCACGAATTCCCATTAAATCTTCAATGTCACGAGTGCTTAGTTTTTCTGTTCGTTTTTTCTTGTTTTTCTTCTTAGCTTGTTTTGATTGCTTTTTCCATTTGCGCAATTGATCTCTCAGCACCTTCATTTCCTCATCTCCCTTTTCAAAATAAAAAGGACACCTATTCCTAAAACAGCTCAAATTACTGCTTTAATGAATTGGTGTCCTCTAGTTTTCTAGCCGGACTATATTCTGTTTGCTTTCAATTTAAAAGAATTATTATTTTAATTGTTCTATTAAATTACTCTATTCATCGTCCCCCTCCAATTCCTCACTCTCTTCACGTATTTGTCCAATTAATGAAATTACAGAACCAACCGCTTGAACCCAACTTCCTATAATATCTATTAGCTTTCCTTCTTCATTTTCATTGGTTTCGTTTTCCACCTGAATGTCTGTATCTTTCTCCACATCATTTACACTACGTTCTTTATTAGACTGTTCCTTATTTCTGATACTTTTTAATTCCTTAATACCTCCTATTGCTTGTAATGAATTCCCAATTGATTGCAATAAGTTTCCTATAATATTTAAGGATTCATCTTTATCGGATATATCCTCAAATTCATCTGCTAATGCTGTAAGTCCACCCAAAGCCTGTGTCCAATTCCCGGCAATCACTAATTTAATTTGTGTTTCTTCTTTAAAATCGATAATCAATCCAGATATTACAGTGACATTTCCAATTGATTGGATTTCATTACCGATTTTTTCAAGAGACACTTCTTCTTGACCATCAGCCTCTAAAGCATTTCCAACAGCCTGTAATACGTTTCCATAAACATTTAAATCCTTTCTTACATTACTGCTTATAAAATCAAAAGGCGTACTTCCAATAGCGGAAGTAATTGTTCCTATTGCTGTAACCCATGCACCAAATATCTCTTTAAATTGATTCTCCATTTAAAACATATCCCAGCATTAAGTAATTAATATAATCCTATTCAATTACTCATCTCACTGTTAATAATTTTAAATGTCTCTTTGTCATCTCCTTTTTATAATAATGTCTTATAAAAGTATTTTTTTAGGAATTATACGTATTTGTTAAACGTAATTCTATATTGCTTTTATACATATTACTAAACCAACTTTATAAACCGACTACATCTTTGAACTTATTAAAATACTCAAGATTCATTATCCGCTCAACATAATGTAAAATGTTCAAAAAGCTCATATTGATCAGTGAAACATTCTAAACATCTTGAACAGATATACATTTGTATCACCACTTTCTTTTAAAATGAAATTTTTATTAAGTTTTATTCCCATATAACTCTTCCGATTCCGTTTATACTCTAACTGTGACTTTAAGTTACATACCGCTTCTTTTAAAAGGAGTAATTATGAAAATTTTGAAATACATATTACTTAGCATTGGTTGGATTGGATTATTCGGAATATGGTGGGCTACATTCTTTCATTAAATGCAGCTACCCACTGAATAAAACTCAATATCCCGTTCATACTATAGATAACCCATCTTTAATGTGCTGTAACCAGTTAGATCTTATTTAAGACTGAGCAGTTAGCTTTTGCTAGCTGCTCTTTTAGTTATTAGGAATTTATAAGTAATTCAAATTTTCATTCCCTAGAATAAAATCCTATATTCCGTTAATACTAAGTACAAGCTGCTTTTTCCCAAAAGTAGTCCATTTTTGCAGAGTTTGTGAGAGCAGTTAGCTATGATAACTGCTCGTTTTTAGTTTGCCCGAATAAAATTCTAAATTCTGTCCAATACTATAAATGGGCTGATACAGCTTGAATTAACAGTGACCTCTGTAATTTTCTTTTCCCCTTTCTCTGAGGGCTGAGCAGTTAGCTTTTGCTAGCTGCTCTTTTATATTGATTTAATAATAAAATTTAGGTCTTATTTCTTTTTTACACCAAATACTTCTAACCTGGCTCCAGCTCAAAGTGTTACCTCCTATCTTAAAGAGCACTTATGCATGGTGCTCTTTTTTATTTTCTTTCATTTCCGAATAACATTTTCAACTCTGTTCATACTATTTTTGTAACTTAAAGTTACAAACTATTTCTGTAAGCGCAGCGTTTCTTTTGTACAACAAGCAGTTAGTTTTATTAACTAGCTGCTTTGTTGTGCAAAAGAAAGATTTTGTTTTAAAATTGCACTTATCTAAAAAACATACATATAATATCTTGGGCATCCTTTTTCCATATTAGTTTTGGTCAGAGAACACTGTCAAAAGTGCTCTTTTAATGTATTGCAATGTATCACGTTTTACATACAATAAACGTAGAATGCAACGAGCATGCAAGACAAAGTTTTTAGATAATCTTGTACATTTTTTGTACGCGATTTTTTTATTAAATAAGAATTCTGTTTAAAATTCATCAACCTTATTGATTCCTTTGCATACATTATTATTACAAGGAATTTCATAGGTTTCTCTGGTCCAGTTTCCTTGAATTCCTTGCACACCTCATCGAAATAACCTATTTTAAGTAGTGGGTTATTTTATTTTTGGTCATAAAAAACTTTTGTTTAACTTTCATTCATTTTTTTGCTTATTTTGAATACATTACTATTAAGCCAAGAAATACACAGGTTTCCCTGGAGTGGTTTCCTTGTATTCCTTGAACTCCTTGTACACAGAACCTGTTATTACTAACAGGTTCTTTAATTTTTGTCATTATACAATAACTATTTTATTATGTTTCCTAACTTACAGTAATGTCCTTGAAAAACATTCATATATATTTATCGAATGCACTTTGAAATCTCTACAGTATCAAATACTTTTAAGAATTGACTGACCAATACTATTCGGCTAAATTTTACAAACTTATTAAAAATAACATAGATAAACAAAAAAGCTACGTTTTATATGAGATAAAAAATTATCTTACACAAAGGAGTTTGATTATTTGTGAATTACCAAAATGATAATAACTCAAACATTCACAAATCTTGCACTTGTCCATCCCCCACGGCTAACAGTTTAAATGTTGTTCAAACTACCCCATCAATAGTCTCTGTAAATTCTGCGATTCCACTAGATACCGTGGTAAATTCTAATGGTACGGCAATCTCATTCACACCACCAACAACTGTTTTACTTGAAGGTGGAAGAACCTATTTGGCAATCTATGAAGTGCAAGTTATCATTCAACCAGGAGGTAATTCGGCAGGTATCACTATGTATCTTAATAATAATCCAATCATTGGCTCTGGTACTTCTCTGGGATATACTGCAGGATTCACTTCTGTATCAGCACCCGCTATTTTCACTACACCTTTAGGTATAACAAGTACTCTTACTGTTAATGTAGGACCATATTCTAATACATTAAATACGTTAGGCTTAACTCTTGCTGTTGTAGCATTAACATAATAAAATCTAAAATGATTTTCTTTGTTCTTTAACTGTTTTTTGGGGCTAGCCTCTAGGAACTCCACATAACTACATATAGAAAAAGAACATTATTTGGTTCGATGATTCTAGGTGACTCGGCTAGCACAATTGCCGAGTCACCTATTTATCTATGATAAAATAACGCTTTTATGAAAATTTCATTGTCTAATTCCTCACTTGTCCCTTTCGCTTTTCTCTACCCCCGCATTTACTATTAGTAATACTAACTCTTCAGAGGTGAACATATAATGGACGAGTTTTTATCTTCTGCTGCAATAAACCCTAATTTAGTTGGACCCACTTTACCACCTGTTCCACCATTCACACTACCTACAGGACCAACTGGACCGACTGGGCCGACTGGACCCACTGGACCTACTGCACCGACTGGGCCGACTGGGCCGACTGGACCAACTGGACCTACTGCACCGACTGGGCCGACTGGACCAACTGGACCAACTGGACCTACTGGGCCGACTGGACCCACTGGACCTACTGCACCTACTGGGCCGACTGGGCCGACTGGACCCACTGGATTACTATCAGTAGCTTACGGAACTTTTTGGCAAACAGAAATCATTACAGTCCCTTTCGAATCCCCTTTTTCTTTTGATCAGGCTGACCCTATGGTAGGGGGGATTTCTCTGTTAAATCCAACCACAATTAATATCACACAAGCTGGGGATTATCGAATTACTTTCATTTCCTCGATTAACTTGACTGTAGCCCTTACATTCCCTTATTCGCCTACCATTTCTATACTATTAAATAACAGTCTGATTCCAAATTTCAAAGCTACTTTCGGCCTTTCAATACTAGATCCAGAGGATGTAGATTGTGCTCAACTCATTGGGGACACTATTTTATCAGTCCCAGCCAACTCAACACTTCAACTTATCAATAATAGCTCTGTAGGCGAAAAAGACATTCGTACATGCGATAATGGAATAAATGCTTTAGAATTAAACATTATCAAATTAAACTAGTATCAGTACTCCTTTAAAACTAGGTGCTATTATGGCATCTAGTTTTAAGTTTCCAATGAAATTTTTATACAAAGAATACACCAAAAATCAAAAATAAATTTATAGAATATTTTATATCCTTTTCTTTTTAGAATGAATAGTCTTTACAGAGCACTTTCCCGAAGTGCTCTTACATTTACATATCAAATAATGTTTTTAATTAATTACAAGAGCGGATTTTCTTATTGTGTACAAGCAATCTATTCTTTTTTTAATAAAATATATAGATATCTCAAAGAAAGGAGAGCGACATAAGTATGGCTGATTATTTTTATAAAGATGGTAAAAAGTATTATAAAAAACAATTGTACACTCACCATCAAAAAGATAACTGTTTTATCGAAACCCATACAATAACTGGTTCGAATACAGCTTTAAATTTCAACGTACCAGCTAACACTACAAGAACTGCTTTTGAAGATTCCACCAATAACCACAATAAAACATTACTTGATCTTCGCATTCCCGGTACTTCCCAACCAATTGAAGTAACTATCCGAACAAGAAGTTCTCGTCTGCCGATTAATGTAACAATAGTTGCAGGTGAAACCAGGGTATTCCAAGTAGAGGATTTCCATAGCCTCACTCTCACAAATAATACTAATATCAATAGCAATATTGGTATATTCATTCAAAAAACATTTTGTATCTGTTGCAATAATCAAAATGATTCTCGTAACAAATATTATAAAGAACAATTAAATTCTCACTATCAAAAAGATAACTGTTTCATCGAAACTCATACCGTAGCTGGTTCAGAAACTACCCCAACCGAAAATGCACCTTTAACTATTATCGTACCCCCTGACACTTCAAGAAGAGTTTTTGAAGATTTAACTAATAATCACAACAAAACATTACTTCAAATATCTGTTCCCGAAGATGTCTCCCCCATCGAAGTCACTATTCAAACAAGAAAATCTCCTACACCAATTATCGTGACTCTTGCTACAAATGAAACAAGAGTATTTCAAGTAGAAGATTTTCAAAGCCTTACTCTCACAAATAATACCGAATTCCTTAATTTCATTGAAGTATTGATTAAAAAGACATTTTGTATCTGCTGCAATGATAGAAATGATTCGTGCGATGAATATTACCGTGATTACGAATGTGAATGTTAGATTGACTCCCCTAAAAGAATCCTTATAAAGGGTTCTTTTTCTTTTACCTTAGTATCATCTAATCACTCACATTTGTTCAACATTTCATCTCTTAACAAAATTCCGATTTAATTAATGTCCTACAAAATAATACTTTCATTAAAAAATCATTCATATTTCATATTACGAATATTTTTTTATATCGTACATACTATCTGCAAGCCGATTTCCCACGGCTGTACTCTTTCCAAATGGAGCTCTCTCCTCCGTACCACTTGAGGACAGGCGGGTAACTTAATTAGTTACCTGCCGTTTTTACGTATAATCGCAAAACTTCTTGTCCATACTTTTGAGAGAAAACATCTTATGCCATTTGGAGCGACCTCCAGCACATGATATTTGTACGGCCGTTCCTATAAAAGGAGCGGTCTTATTTTATCTTTTCTTGCTCCTTTTCTATTCAAATAACGCTTTTTTTAAAATCCCATTGCCTAATTCCTCGTTTGTCCATTTCACTTTACTCTACCTTCACATTTACTATTAGTAATACGAATTTTTCAGAGGTGAAAATATAATGGATGATTTTTTATCTTTTGCTTCAATAAATCCTGATTTACTCGGACCTACTTTACCAGCTATTCCACCATTCACACTGCCTACCGGACCCACTGGGCCTACCGGGGGCACTGGGCCTACCGGGGGCACTGGACCCACCGGAGGCACTGGACCTACCGGAGGCACTGGACCTACCGGAGGCACTGGACCTACCGGAGGCACTGGACCTACCGGGGACACTGGGCCTACCGGGGACATCGGGCCTACTGGACCTACCGGGCCTACTGGACCACCCGATGGACCTACTGGAGACACTGGACCTACCGGGCCTACTGGACCACCCGATGGACCTACTGGAGACACTGGACCTACCGGAGACACTGGACCTACCGGGGACACTGGACCTACCGGGGACACTGGGCCTACCGGGGACACTGGGCCTACCGGAGACACTGGACCCACCGGGGGCACTGGGCCTACCGGAGACACTGGACCTACCGGGGACACTGGACCTGGATGCATAGAACCTCTACCAACTTTCACTCAAATCGTCTATGTAAACAAAGCTGGTGATGACGCTACTGCTGATGGTTCTGAATGCGCACCATTTTTAACAGTAACTGCAGCAATGGCATCAATAACGGATGCTATTGCGCCATTTCCGGATCCTTTAAATATAACTAAACGTTATGCTATCTCTATTGGACCTGGTAACTATATTGAACCATTAATTCATTTAAAAGCTAACGTTCAATTAGTGGGAACTAGTACTTTATTAACTAGATTACAAATTCCTTTCGATATAAATGATCCGTCTTGGTTTGATTTGAACTTTTCACAAGATCCTAGATCTGGGTTTGTCGATCTGACATTACTAAGTGGGCCTCTGGATTTTAACTTTCAAACAGCGCAAAGTGTTTCAGGTAAATTATTCTTTGTTAGCGTTAATGTAACCCCTACTCCTATATTCACAGCTTTATCGACTTCTGTGAACCAAGTGAATATCCGTGATTCAATGTTATCCGGTGGTTATACTCAAAATGGAATTAACATGGCGATGTTTGCTTCATTCGTTTCTAGTGGAAATATTACTATTAATTCACAAGCTACTACAGATACCCAAGTCAATTTAGTTGGTGGAGGAATAAATGGTAATGTCATTATTAATGTGCAATCTGGTCATATTCCAATTGACCCCTTAAATTTAACCAGCTTCGCTATTACAGAAAACATTTTCAATCCCAGCCCTAATTCAGGGAATTTAATTGTCAATGGCGTTAATGACGTTATTACAAGAGTCAGAGCAACAGTTGATTCTTTACCTATTCGTTCCCGGATAAATATTTTAGGAACAAATACATCTTTGATTAGAGTTGATGATGCTTTCGATTTAGCTTATACACCTATTAATCCAGCAAATTGGGCTCCTCTTCCTCCTACTACAGTGCAGGAAGCTCTAGATAGAATTGCTGCATTGCTGGCAGTAACTATCGGTACACCTTAAAAAGAACTTAAATCCTATTTTAATAGGAGCTAAATTGCTATGATATGTGAAAGAAAAGTCTCTTCAATTCTGATTGTAGAGACTTTTTTAGTTTCTAAGCAAATCCGATATCCGAAAGTTAATATATATATATCATAAACAAAGTGTATATTTCTTAACAAAATTCAAATTTGATTAAAGTAACTGTGTTTTTCGTTCTTCCATACGAATTACTTTTCCACTTTGATATACAAATGATTGTTCACCAAATCCACTTTGTGGTGGTTCTATTAGTTGGACCTGACCATTTTTAACAACATATATTCCGTTTATTTTCAAATCTATTTCAGCTGTCATTTCTACAAGATTTTCTTTAATAATTCCCATTAGGACCACTCCCGTATGTTATGATTATTTTGTCGAAACAAGTCGGGAGTAATCTCGACTTGTTTATTTTGTTATAGATATTCCACAACATTATCAGGAATAAATAATTGTTCTAATGATAAATAAAGTCGTATTGAAATCGGTTCTTTATTATCTCTCGCAGACTTGCAAAGCTCCTCCACTTCTTCCCAATCGAACTGCTTATCTTCCACTCGCTTAAATCTCCAAATTCCAATTGTATATTCCTCAAATAATTCATACTGATCATCTGGCGCTGTTGTTGGTTTTAATTCATCAGTAGCTCTTGCTTGTTTTGGCACTTGAACAACTACATCCGTAAAACGAACTTTAGAATTTAATCGATGAATGTTTGCTTTCTCCGTATCGAATGCTACTACAGGCTCAACATCAAATATTGTTAACTGCTTTGGCATTACAATCCTCCTAAGCCTCTTTTTTATATTTAGCTAAAACTTGTTCTAAACGTTTACGTTCACCCTCTAAATCCGTTTCATCATGCTTTACAGGCTGAGATTGCACTTCTGTATCTTGTGTATGTAACCAATCAGGAACAATTTCTTTTCGAGCATTACTTCTGCCACCACGAGACTGGTATTTCTTACGGAATTGAGTTTGTACGGCTTCAACATCATTAATGCTTTTATACCCTTTAGCATGCCAATCTCTTAAAATACCTTGTACATAAGACATATTAGGTGCATTCTTTTCTAAAGCTATTTTCATTGCTTTGATAACAAGCTGTGCATTCAAATCTTCAATCCACGCATTAATCCCTTCAGCTACAAATGGTTTAAGAACTCCAAAGTTTTGCTCATAAAATGCTATTGGATTTTCTTCTGCAACTTTTTTATCTCTTGAGCAGCTTGCTGCTTCTTCTTTTGTTTTTGTTTCTTCTTTTTCTTTTGTTTCTGTTTTTGTTTCTTCTTTTTCCTTCATAGGGTCTTCGAAGCCCCTTATAAGCCACTCAAAACGAGCTTGGAAGTATTCCTTAATACGAGGAATTTTAAAATCTTGCTGCTGTTCTAAATCTAAACATGTCTCATAAAAATCAATTAAAAAATCTTCACACTTAATATTCTGGATTTCTTTTAACACACACTTTTCAATATTCATATTTGTAATAGCATTGAATTTAAGCCAATTAATCAACATAATTTCCTTCGTCTTTTTGTTGTAATGAATTTTCCCGTAATCAGCAAACCGCTCTAGCAGCTTCTCAACCGTCTCACGGTTATACCCTGTATCCATTTCTATCACTCGTAATGGAAGCTCATAGATACCACTCTGTGAAGTTTTGCTATTAGTCATTAAGTATAAGTAGAAGTATTTCTCCTCCGGTGTAAGATCTAAAACGAAAGCATCTTGCCAATATGAAACTTGAACAGGTCTATAAACTGCCATATTATTCATCCTCCATTGTTTTACTTGGTTTGCTTTGATATACTTAATCCAATTCTATTTTTAGACAGACTCTCTATAAGAGTCTAAAATCTATCACTCTGCAAAGTGATAGATTTTTTATTTTTTACGACTAACTAATGATGCGTTAATCCCTTTTCTTGAAACCTTTTAATAACTACACGATAGCTCTTAGATATTTCATGTTCCTCTTTTGCATTACGTAGAATTTTAAACTCCTGTGTACATCGATTTAATTCCATCTCCCAACGATTTGCTTCATCCAACGATTCAGCATTGAACAGATTATGAAGACATGTAACCATGCAATTATGTAATTCATTTGCAAAGGTAAAATCACCTGGTAGAACTAAATCAAACAGACGATTACATTCTGATTTCATGACTTATTCCTCATTTCTAGTAATTTGATACTGTACGCATCGTTATGAACAGAAAGAAAAAGCAGAATCTATTAAAAGATGGGGGCTCAGCCTTTCTGATCATAACGACAAGCACAATTGCTTGTCGCATTAAATTGAAGTATGCTATAATTCATATATTAATTTTCTTGGCTATCGCCGCGGGCTATGCGGTAGTCTCTTCTTTTTTATTTTTGTTTTTCAAAACAAATGCTGCTTCTATAATTCGAATCCTTATCTCCATCAACTTCTTCTCTTGCTTTAAGTTTTTTGCTTTCCTATAGTCTCCACAAACTGATGCAATTCGAATATCACCATATAAATTTGATTCCTTACGAATTAGAGCTTTATATTGATTTAAAGTTGGACTTGCATAATCAATCGTCATATCTTAAACCTCCCCAATAAAATAATTAAGCTTTTATATACTTCCTAGCTCGTAATGATACTTTCCAGTACTTAAAGACTTCTTTCATTGAAATACCATATTGATCACATAGGACCGCTACGAGGCTCATCATCGAACCTGTAGCATCCAAGATTTCATGCATTACCTTTTTCAAATCTTCTTTCTCACTTTCGGACCAAGTTTGTGAAGGCTTAAACCAACATACTGTATCGAGTTGTTCCAAAGCTTCATTTGTCTCTTGATAAACCATGTATCTCATACTTGTAGGATGAAGGTCTATATCCTCTCCATTGAAGAACGGGATACTTGCATGCCCTGTTGCTTCACTCCACATTTTAAAAAACAACTGTGGATCATCAATTCCTTCAGTAATACATTTTCGTAAATCTTTGGTAACCGTCGTTGTTCAGTTTCATATTTTGCTAGTGACTCACGACTCACTGGGATTTCTAAGGAGAGTTGTTCTTGGATGATTCCCTTTCGTTTTCGTGCCATAGCAACTTCTTTTCCTATGGACATCGTTTACTTCCCCCATTCGTACCTAAAGCATTATTTATTTGTGACAACTTACTATGGTAATTTGTTATTAGACGGATTCTTTAAATGGATTGTAATACTCCGTATTGTTTTCTACCCATTCAGTGTGATTCTCCATCCACTTAAAAAGAAGGTGTGTAGGAATAAGAACCCCTGCTTCACGACATACTGGAAAATCAGAACGATTTAATAACTCAGATGCTTTAGTACGTTTAATATGTAACAGTTCCATTAATTCCGTAATAGTTAAAAATGGTGGTAATTCTTTCAATGGTTGAAGATGTTCGGTTGCTTTTTTTACTTCTTCACGGATGATTTGACGGAATGATTCAATGTCGAAATTGATCATAGCTCTCTCCCCTTTTTGCTATTTTAGCAAATTTCATTTTAAAAAAAGATCCTCTATTTTGCAATCTAATACTTTTGCTATGAATGGCAAATGATTTGCCTTAAACATATACTTTCCTTTTTCGTATTTCATATACGTGGAAGCATTCTTAAAACCAAGCACTTCTGCTAGATCTAACAACGTAATCTGTAGTTCCAAACGTCTATTTTGAATAAAATTCAAATTCAACTTCTTCAAACTTCCACCTCCTTTTTTTGCTAAAACAGCAAATGTATACCTATATAATATTTTGCTATTACAGCAAAGTCAAGCTTTTTTTGCTATTTCAACAAATCGCTTTTTCCATTTTGGAAAAAATGATAAAATACCTTTAGATAATCTTAAATTTGACATAATAATGTTTTTAGGAAGTTGGTGAAAAAATGTCAGAATCCACAATTGGCTATCGAATAAAGCAATTACGTGAAAAAAGAAAATGGTCACAAATAGAATTCGCAAAAAAAATGGGGATTAATAACAGTGTGCTATCCAGAATTGAAAGTGGAAAAAGACCTATTGAGGACTCCTTAATTAGCAAAGCTGCTGACATTTTTAACGTTTCTTCTGACTATCTTCTAGGAAGAGAAAGTGATTCTAATAATAGATTATTTGTGGAAAATCTTTTTGAAGATCAAAACTTAGGTCTCTGGTTTAAAGATATTAAAGACGCCTCTCCAGAGAAACAAGAAGAACTTAAACAATTTTGGGAATTTATCAAACAAAAAGAAAACAAACGTTAATTATATGAATAAGCAAAAAAACTCAATAAGTGTAGTTATTTTTGTTTATTCATTTCCTTTTTAAATTATTAAATAAGGATATAACATTTTATAGTTATATGTACTAATCTGATAGGACAAGTATTACAGCTCTAATATTACCCTCATTTTATCTGCTAATTACCTGAATTCAAGCTTATGTCTAATATATATAAAACTCTAAATGATTTAAAATTTTGAATATACCTAAAGCTACTCCTACTTTCTGTATAATTATATTCTTATTGAGGAATTATTACGGTTCGCATAACGGATGCTTCCTCTCACATATAGCTAGTTCCTTAAGTTGTTAATAGATAGTGGATTATAATTATATCGATACCCTATCTTATAAGTTTGCCTTCCAATTTTTACTTTTCCATTATAAAATAAGAACGAATGTTCTTATTTTATTTGAATGGAGTGTAAATTTTGTTTCAATCGCAACCCTATTACAATACACAACTTGAAGACTATATCCAGCACTTGTACCAATCCTTATCTATTTTTGTTCCCGAGCAAATTGATATGATGGAGATTGCGAAAAAGCTAAACATTTTGCTGTACTTTGCTCCGTTTGGAAGTCATGCAATGGAAAGAAATCAAATAGCTAACTTAGTTATTGATAATCGTATCTCTCAGCAAGAACAATGGGAGGATTTTGGCCATGAGGCCTGTCACATCCTATTTCATTCTGGTAATCAATTATTAATGCATCAAATGTTTCTAGATTATCAAGAAGCAAAGGCTAAAAACTTCGCACAACAATTTTGTGTACCTACTTTTATGTTAAGAAAGCTCCCTCCCCTACAGTTAAAAGCATATATAATCTCAGAAAAATTCAATGTAACAACACAGTTTGCTGAAAAAAGGCTTTTACATTATGAAAATCAATTATTAGCAAGTAAATTACAGAATCAAATATCAAAATACTGTAATTTTAAGAAATAACGATTCAGGAGGTGTTGAATATGAAAGGAAGTTTTCGTAAACGTGGAAATACGTGGTCTTTTACAATAGATATCGGTATAGATCCGGCCACAGGAAAACGCCAGCAAAAAAGTAAGAGTGGATTTAGAACAAAAAAAGAAGCCCAAAATGCTGCTGCAACTATGATTACGGAGATAGAGAAAGGCATATATTTTGATGACAAACAATTAACTGTTTTAGATGGATGGGAAAAACTAAAACCTCTTAGAAAAGCTGAATTAAAAATTACATCTTATGAAAAAGACATGAGCTTAATTAGACTCTATATCCTTCCCCCTTTTGGTTATAAAAAAATTAAAAGTATTAAACCTGTAATGATTCAAAGCTATTATGCTGAACTTAAAGAAAAAGGCCTGTCAAATGGTACAATCAGCAATATCCATCGCTGTTTCAGGTGCATATTCAAACATGCTGTAGAATGGGAAATCATGCATGAAAATATAATGAATAAAGTAAAAAAACCACGTGAAGAGCATGGCGAAATGAAAACATGGTCTAGTGAAGAATGTAATCGATTCCTCCAATATCTAAAAGAAAAAAATATTAAGTACCATATGCTCTTCTTACTCGCGATCTATACAGGTATGAGACGTGGAGAATTACTTGCACTAACGTGGAAAGATATTGACTTTGATAATAAACGTATCCTGGTTAATAAATCACTTGTAAAAACAGAAAAAGGACTATTTAAAGCTGCTACAAAAACTAAATCTTCAAATAGAAGCATTAGTATCTCTTCTTTTGTTATAGGAAAGTTACAATCCTACTACTCCTATAAAAAGAAAGAATTTTTCCGTTGGGGTATACACTTGAATGAAGAGGCCTTTATTTTCACGGGCAATACGATACATTCGCCCTTACATATAGATGCTCCTCATCGCTTTTTGAATGATCATTATAAAAAAGCTGGTGTTCCTCGGATTCGTATACACGACTTACGCCATACTCATGCTACACTTATGCTTCAGGCTGGAGAACATCCTAAAATCGTACAAGATCGCTTAGGACATTCATCTATTCAAATGACTTTAGACAAGTATAGCCACATCACACAGAACATGCAGCAACAAGCAGCAGAAAACTTCGAGAGCATAATAAAATCTAATGAAAACGTCTGATAAAAAATGAAAAGATTTAATGTGAGCAAAATGTGAGCATCAAGGAAAATCAACACTTATAAACCTTGATATAATAAGGTTTTTCATACTATATCGTTGAATCTTGGGAATAGGTCGGTCTTGAACCAATTGTATACGTGATAATTTCACCATTAAATAAATCCAACATTGGTGATAGGTATAACTTCTCCCCAAATAACTTAAACTCCGTAATATCTGTAACCCACTTTTCATTTGGTTTTTCAGCTTGGAAGTTGCGATTTAAAATATTTGGTGCAATTTTCCCAACTGTCCCTTTGTAAGAGCG